>OZ257123.1:2267500-3692500 GCA_965278925.1 Cyclobacteriaceae bacterium
ATTTATATATCGTAAATCAGAGATATCGATGATACAGGTGTTGACACGGTGACTCATGGCGTCATTAACAGCTGCTATGAGCCGGGTGCCGGTATCTTCTCCAATTAAATCTCCCGATATTCTTACGATCAGTGAGTTACCTTTAATTTCCTGTGCAAAATTCATGACTTTTTATTTTCACAACTTTTTTTGGTACATGAAGCGTATAAAATCAAAGAGTGATGCATCACGTTAAAGTGCATTACTTCTTCTACTGTATTTTGAATTGTTTGAATTCTGGGGTCACAAAACTCAACCACTTTATGACATTCGGTGCAAATCAAATGATCATGTTGCTTATACCCGTATGATTTTTCGTATTGTGCCAGATTTTTTCCAAACTGATGTTTGCTTACCAGATCACATTCAACTAATAAATCGAGCGTATTATACACAGTAGCCCGGCTGACTCTGTAATTTTTATTCTTCATGTTGATGTATAGTGACTCAACATCAAAATGACCTGATAAAGAATAAATCTCTTCTAAAATGGCATAACGTTCGGGGGTCTTGCGCAGCACTTTGTTTTCCAAATAAGCTGTAAAGATTTGCTTTACCTCCTCAAATACTTTCTGATTTAATGCCATGATTGTTATCAGACGGCAAATATACTATTTCGCCAACAGGTTGGGTAAAAATTTATCTCTCTCATAGTATTAGTTATTTCTCGAGTCGAACCGAGAAACCTTAACTACGCCCTCTACTTTCTCCAGTTTTGTGATTAGCATTTCAAGATGCCGTGTGTCGTTTACATAAAGCATAATCTCTCCGCTGAATATTCCCTGATCAGATTTAAATGACAGCGAACTCATATTCACTTTAAGCTCCTCCGAAATTACTTTTGAAACATCGTTTATCAACCCTACCCGATCGGTACCAATAACCTTAAGCCCGGTAAGAAATGCAACCTCGTGCTGTGAGGTCCATTTTGCCTTGATAACCCGATTGCCATGGTTTGCCAAAAGCTCGGTGGCATTGGGGCATGTTGTGCGATGGATTTTAATGCCTTCATTTACCGTAACAAAACCAAAAACATCATCTCCGGGTATGGGCGTGCAGCACTTTGCCAGTTTGTACTCCACCACATCCATATCTTCGCCAATTAATAAAGTATCCTCATAGCGACCTTTTACTTTATTGATTTCCTGTTCAATTGTTTTTACATCGGGTGCGTGCTCATTGGGTCTTGATTTAAGGGGTGACGATGGCTTAAATTCTTTAAAACGCTTTAAATCATTTAGCGTAATTAGTCCTTTACCTATCCGGTAACATAATTCAAACTGAGATGGAACATTAAAATATGCTCTCATTTGTTCATACACCTGGCTGTTGGCATCAATCTTTAGTTGCTTTAGTTTTCTCAGTAGGATTTCCTTGCCTTCGTCAACAACGTTTCGTTTATCTTCTTTAAGTAATTCTTTGATCTTGGATTTCGCCTTGGGGCTAATCACAAACCGGAGCCAATCTTCATTCGGCTTTTGCTTGGATGAAGTAAGGATTTCGATTTGATCGCCATTTTTTAACACGTGATTTATGGGAACCAGTTTTTGATTCACTTTGGCTCCAATGCATTTTGCTCCTATGTCGGTATGAATATCAAAAGCAAAGTCCAATGCGGTGGCTCCGTTGGGCAAGGTTTTTAATTCTCCTTTTGGCGTGAAAACAAATACTTCATCACTAAAAAGATTGCCTCGAAAGTCATCTACAAATTCAAGTGCCGTGAGGTCTTGCTTTTCGAGAAGTTCACGAACCCGCACCAGCCATTTTTCAAGATTTGATTCGTGGTTAGATGCATTATCTTTATACTTCCAGTGGGCTGCATAGCCTTTCTCTGCAATCTCATCCATGCGCCTGGTGCGAATCTGAACCTCTACCCACTGACCGTTTTTTGCCATTACTGTGGTATGTAACGACTCGTAACCATTTCCTTTTGGGGTACTTATCCAATCGCGCAAGCGATCAGGATTGGGCGTATAATAATCCGTAACGATGGAATAAACCTGCCAGCAAAATGATTTTTCATGCTCCAAGGGTGTATCCAGTATTATCCGGATTGCGAACAAGTCAAAAACTTCCTCGAAAGGAATGTTCTGCTTTCGCATCTTATTATAAATTGAAAAAATTGATTTTGGCCTGCTTTTAATTTCATATTCAATATTGAGCTTGTCCAACTCATCGTTAAGCGGTTGAACAAATTGCTTTATGAATTTATTTCTGGAGGCACGCGTTTCATCTATCTTATTAACAATATCGCGAAAGACTGAATAATCAGTAAACCTCAAATACAAATCTTCAAGCTCTGTTTTTATTGCGTTGAGCCCAAGCCTGTGAGCGAGCGGTGCATAGAGATAGATCGTTTCAGAGGAAACCCTGAGTTGCTTATTGCGCGGCATGCTATCCAATGTGCGCATGTTATGCAGTCGATCTGCCAGCTTGATCAAAATTACTCTTACATCTTCCGAAAGTGTGAAAAGCATTTTGCGGAAGTTCTCTGCCTGCGCAGAAGTTCCGTATTCAAAAACTCCTTTGATTTTGGTAAGGCCGTCTACAATTTTGGCAATCTTCTTTCCAAACGTCCGCTCAATATCTTTAAGTTGAATGTCGGTGTCTTCCACTACATCATGTAGCAAAGCAGCTATTATTGAGGTAGTTCCCAGACCAATTTCCTCCACGCATATTTCGGCTACTGACAAGGGATGAAAAATGTACGGCTCGCCAGATTTTCTGCGCATGTCTTTATGCGCCTCCATGGCAATAGTAAAGGCCCGCTTAATAAGCTTCGCGTCTCCCTCATTTAGTATGGGTTTTGCCTTACGCAGCAATCTGCGGTAGCGCCCTATTATCTCCTTCTTCTCTTCAACTGCGTCAATTACCACCGGATATTATTTTTTAAAAATCGATTTTTTAAACATGCCTTTAATCATAACGAATAATCCCTAAATTTGCACTCCCTTTGGTAAAAAAGCCCGTTTTTTTTAATCAAGGGGGCTATCTGAGAATGTGACCTGCCATCGCCAATGCAGACAATCTCACTCAGGCAGAGGCAATAAAATGCGGATGTGGCGTAATTGGCAGCCGCGCCAGACTTAGGATCTGGTGCCGCAAGGCGTGGGGGTTCGAGTCCCTTCATCCGCACTGAATCTGAACCCTCCGGTCGGTTAAATAATGACTGACCGGAGGGTTCATTAATTCTTACCTGCATGAGTCGGTTAAAAATGAGTAACATATACTAAATACAAAAACCTTGAATATCACACTAGACAAGCAAAGCACTACTGACGGTTTGATTAAAGTTAAACTAAGTGAAAGTGATTATCAACCTAAAGTAGAAGGAAAGTTGAAGGATTATGCCCGTAAAGCCAACATTAAAGGCTTTCGTCAGGGCAAGGTGCCAGCCGGTGTAATCAAAAAAATGTTTGGCAAATCGATTTTGGTTGAAGAAGTAAATCATCTGGTGTCGCATTCAGTTTCTGATTTCATTCGCGATCAAAAACTACGCATCCTTGGCGACCCGATGCCTAACCAGGAGAAAGCTTTTACCATTGACTGGGATTCGCAGCGCGATTTTGAGTTTGAATTTCAAATCGGGCTGGTAGAAGATTTCACCGTTGATATTTCACCAAAAGTAAAAGTGAAATCACACTCCATTGAAGTAGATCAAAAGGTGATTGACGAAACCCTTGTCGATTTGAAAACACGCTTTGGTGCTGTGAGCTATCCGGAAATAAGTGAAGTCGGTAACAATCTTTATGGTGAGATTTGCAAGGTGGGTGAAGACGATAAGAAAGGCTCTTATATCTCCATCGATAAAATTGCAAAAAAAGAACAAAAGAAATTTATCGGTTTAAAGAAAGACGATACACTGGAATTTGATATCCAAAAAACTTTTACTGACGATGCCGCCATTGCTCAAGCGTTAAATATTTCTGAAGAAGAAGCTAAAAAAGCTACTGGCAATTATTCATTCAAAATTACCACCATTAGTAACGTAGTTCCATCTGAAATTAACCAGGAGTTTTTTGATAAAGTGTTTGGCAAAGATGTGGTGACTAACCAAGTGGAGTTTTTAGAGAAAGTAAAATCCACCATTGGCGAAAATTACAATCGCGAAACTGAGCATTTACTCGAGCATGAGATTCAGCACTACTATGTAGACAATACCAAAATAACCATGCCTGAAGGCTTTCTGAAAAACTGGCTTAAGAACACCAGCAACGGGCAAGTAACCGATGATATTTTGGAAAAGGAGTTCACCTCCTACAAGGATTCCATTAAATGGGATTTGATAAAAAATAAAATCTCTGAGGAAAGAGAAATTAAGGTAGAGGGTGATGAGGTACGTGAAAAAGCTAAACAATTTATTGCAGAACAGTTTGGCGGTGCCGCTATTGCGGCTCAGTTGGGCGATAAATTGAACGACATTGCTAACAATTATCTGTCTGGTCAGGACGGTAAAGGTGAAAACTTCATGAAGATCTATAACCAGCTTCGTCAAGAAAAATTAATGAAAGTGATTAAAGAATCGATCACCATCACTGAGAAAAAGGTGACCCTTGAAGAATTCAAAAAAATTACCGAAGCGCACCGTCATTAAAATTCAGAACCATTTTTAGCCTTAACGGGTTATTAACAGAGCCTCATACCAATGGGGCTTTTTTATTGAAATTTTCTTAGTAACATTGGTATTGGAAACAATAAAAACCAGTCTTAAACCGACTCTTGTAGAACTGTAATCAACCTAATTTTAATAGCTATGTCAGAATCGAATGAATTCAGAAAATATGCCGTGCATCACATGGGCATGAGCGGTAACGCACTAGACAGTTACACAAAATACCTGAACGAAAATCCCTATACGGTAACGGGCATGACCCCAAACGTTGTGGAAGAGCGCCAGATGAGAGCCACCGTAATTGATGTGTTCTCGCGCCTGATGGCCGACCGCATTATCTTCTTTGGCACTGCCGTGGATGATTATGTTGCCAATGTTATTACTGCTCAACTTCTCTTCCTTGAGTCTTCCGATCCGAAGAAAGATATTATCATGTATATCAACAGCCCAGGCGGGTCGGTACATGCCGGGTTAGGAATCTACGACACCATGCAATATGTTAATCCAGACGTAGCAACTATTTGCACAGGTCTGGCTGCTTCTATGGGTGCTGTGCTTCTTGCTGCCGGTTCTCCAAAGAAAAGATCTGGATTGCCTCATGCCCGTGTTATGATTCACCAACCCTCGGCTGGTATGCAGGGCACATCCAAAGACATGGAGATTTCCCTAAAGCAAACTATTGAATTGCGTCAGGATTTATATACGATCCTATCGAATCATTGTGGTCAGACCTTCGAGCGTATTGAAAAAGACTCAGACCGCGACTACTGGATGCGCGCCAGCGAAGCTAAAGCGTATGGCTTAATTGACGAGGTGCTTGAGCGTAAGAAAAAATAAGAAATAACCCTGATTTAAGGGTGAACATGTACCCACTGAACCGGAATTGAAGATTAGCCGTTTCGTGGGTACATTTGTGTTTTAAACCTCGTTCCATGGCTGAAGTTACATGCTCTTTTTGTGGCAGAAATAAAAAAGATGTAGACCTGATGATATCTGGTATACACGCCCACATTTGTGATAAGTGCGTAACCCAGGCAAATCAAATTCTATCCGAAGAGAAAAAGAACAAGGTAGAAGCCGGCTCCTTGCCAAACTTCAAATTGATTAAGCCACGCGAGATAAAGAAGTTTCTGGACGAATACGTGATCGGGCAAGATGAAGCGAAACGCGTAATGTCTGTGGCTGTGTATAACCACTACAAACGACTTATGCAGCGCAAAATCGATACGGATATTACGATTGAAAAATCCAATATCATTATGGTGGGTGAAACCGGCACCGGAAAAACCTATCTGGCAAGAACTCTTGCTAAAATTTTACAAGTTCCTTTCTGCATTGCTGATGCTACTGTACTAACTGAAGCTGGCTATGTAGGGGAAGATGTTGAAAGTATCTTAACAAGACTTCTTCAGGCCGCTGACTACAATACCGAAGCGGCAGAAAGAGGCATCGTGTATATTGATGAAATTGACAAGATTGCCCGCAAATCTGACAATCCATCCATCACACGCGATGTAAGTGGCGAAGGTGTTCAACAAGCGTTGCTGAAATTATTGGAAGGCACATCAGTAAACGTGCCTCCGCAAGGTGGCCGAAAGCATCCTGACCAAAAAATGATTACCGTAAACACGGAGAATATTTTATTTATATGTGGCGGAGCTTTTGAGGGCATTTCCAGATTGATTGGAAAGAGATTAAATACACGACCGCTGGGCTTTACGGCATCAGCCGATAGTTTAAGTCCTAATGATATTGATAAGGACAACTTGCTTCAGTTTGTATCGGCTCAAGACTTAAAAAGCTTTGGGTTAATTCCTGAACTGATTGGTCGTTTGCCTGTGCTATCTTTCTTAAATCCGTTAGATCATGATGCTCTGCGCAAGATTTTAACGGAGCCTAAGAATGCCCTCATGAAACAGTATAAGAAACTGTTTGAAATGGAGAGTATCGAGTTAGAGTTTAAAGATGGCGCTATCGATTTTATTGTTGAAAAAGCTGTTGATTATAAATTAGGGGCCCGTGGTTTACGCTCCATCTGCGAGGCCATTATCAACGATGCCATGTTTGAACTTCCGTCTGATAAAACCACCGACAAGCTCGTAATCAATCGGGCCTACGCTGAAGAAAAGTTCAACAAATCACATTATAGTAAATTGAAGGTAGCGTAGTAAAATTCTACTTTTTCAAAAGAAACCCAACTATACCAGTGGCTGTATTTTCAGAAGCCGATCCCGTATCTAACTTTTTGTACACTGCCTCATACTCTGCCCGCATACGTAACCGATGAGTTGTGTCGTTAAGAAGCTGGGTTAGCTCATGTTGTATCTGGTCGCGGGTGGCCTTATCCTGAATAAGTTCTTTGATAACTTCTTTTCCTGCAATAAGATTGACGAGTGAAATGTGTTCCACCTTCACCAAAAAATTGGCAATCAAATATTCGATAAAACTGGTTTTATAGACCACCACTTGTGGTACCTTAAAAATTCCCGTTTCAAGTGTTGCTGTTCCAGAGGTAACAATAGCTGCATCTGCATTGCTCAACAAGTCGTATGTTTCTTCTTCAACAAATTTTACATTCTCTAATCCCCTCAACGCCAGGTAAAGCTCTTTTGGCAGATTACTTACAGTGGCTACCACAAACTGCACTTCCTTATTGACTGCAGCAATTTCTGCCATTAACGGAACAATAAGTTTCAATTCAATCTTCCTGCTACCCGGCAGCAAGGCTACTATCTTTTTATTCTTGCTCAAGGCATGCCTCGATAGAAAATCAACCCTTGGTTGAAAGGCTTTGATCGCATCTAAAACCGGATTACCCACATAGTCAACTTCACAATCATACTGAGTATAAAAATCCTTCTCGAATGGAAGTATCACAAACATGCGATCAACACGTGCCTTCAGTTTCCAGGCACGACTTTGATACCAAGCCCACACCTTAGGAGGAATATAATAAAATACGGTAATACCCTTTGCCTTGGCAAACTTGGCAATCTTCATATTAAATCCGCCATAGTCGATTAAGATTATTGCATCGGGTTTAAATGCAAGAATATCTCTTTTGCAAAACGCAATGAACTGAAAAATTTTATAGAGACTAGTTGTGAGGGAGATGAATCCCATAAAAGCCATTTCACGATAGTGAACTGATAAACTAACACCAGCTTGCTGCATTTCATCGCCCCCAAATCCCTTTAAAATCGCTGCGGTATCAACTGCCTTAAGCGACTTAACCAGATTGCTTCCATGCAAATCGCCAGACCGCTCGCCCGCGATGATGTAGTACTTCACAAAAGTATGATTTGATTACTCGCCAAAATACTCAACATAATTGCGGGGAGTTTCATATAAACGAATTGAATGCAGAATACCAAATTTACTGATCGAGGATATCTTTGGTGACAGGATGTTCCAGATTTCGAAAACCAGATTCTCACAACTGGCTAATTTGTCTTTCATAAAATCTACATCAAGGTTGATGTTTTTATGATCTAATTTATCGGTGACCTCACTTCGGATGAGTGAACTTAATTTCTTTAAGTCAATCACAAATCCGGTATCCGGATCGGGATTTCCCTTTACCGTTACAATCAAATCAAAGTTATGGCCATGCCAGTTTTCATTGGCGCAAGGCCCAAAAACTTCATTATTCTTCTCTTTGCTCCAACCCGGATTGTAAAGCTTATGGGCCGCGTTGAAGTGCTCTTTTCTGCTTACGTATACCATTTTTTAAAAACTTCCACAAATATACAATAGTCCTAAGTCCATTCACAGATTGCAGTTTTATGTAAATTGCTGAAAAAACGACTATGATTGTAGTTACCGGAGCCGCAGGATTTATTGGCAGTTATCTTATCCAGAGACTTAACCATGATAATTTCAATGCAATAATTGCTGTTGATAAATTCAACAATGAAGAAAAGAACAAAAACCTGACGGGCTCAAAAATTAAAGAAAAGGTAGACCGCGATGTTTTTTTACCCTGGCTGGATAAAAATTACGAAACCGTAGAATTCATTTTTCACATTGGTGCGCGCACCGACACAGCTGAATTCGATGCCGATCTACTTAACAAATTAAATACACAATACACAAAAGAAATCTGGGCACGATGCTGCAAGTATCAAATTCCTCTGGTTTACGCTTCGTCTGCCGCTACCTATGGCTTGGGCGAACATGGATACGATGATGATGAAACACAAATTCATAAACTTAAGCCCCTTAATCCTTACGGTCAATCAAAACAAGATTTTGACGTTTGGGCTCTTGATCAAAAACAGAAACCATTCTTTTGGGTGGGTCTTAAATTTTTTAATGTGTACGGACCAAATGAATACCATAAAGGTAGAATGGCTTCTGTGATCTGGCATGCTTATAATCAGATTTTCAAAACAGGAAAGATGAAATTATTCCGGTCGCACAATCCTGATTTCAAAGATGGGGAGCAGATGCGTGATTTTGTGTATGTGAAGGATGTAGCTGAGGTCTGCATGTTTCTAATGCATCACCGTAAGAATTCAGGTATCTATAATCTGGGATCTGGAAAGGCGCGCACTTTTTTAGATTTGACAAAAGCAGTGTTTAAAGCCTTGAACAAGCCGGAGGACATTGAATTCGTAGATACCCCTGGTGACATCCGCGACAAGTATCAATATTTTACGGAGGCGAATATGAGTAAGTTGAAGGAGATAGGATTTGATAGGGAATTCCACAATCTGGAATCTGGTATCCAGGAATATTCTAGCATCCTATCTAAACAAAACCCAAACTAAGTTATCGAATTACTAATTTTTGAGTCACCCAGTTTAGCTCATTAGAAATGACAATCATATATAACCCTTTAGAAAATCCGTCAGTTAAAATTGTCTGATTGCCAAAGGATGACTTTTCATAAACAACCAAGCCAGTAGCTGATATAATTTTAATATTTGTTAGTACATCCTCTTGAAGACCTCTCGTCTCTAGTCTATCTGAGGCTGGGTTAGGATAAACAGAATAGGACGATTTTTCTTCATTCAAGTCTGTAATCAAAACCATATTTGACATTCTATTGCATTCATCGTTTTTCGTAAGTATAAAGTATGACCCAGGCTCTCCGTTATAAACATAATTTCGTTCAGTTGCATTTTGAATTAGCTCATAATCTCTATACCATTCGTATCCTTCTGCAGATTGGAAACTAAACAAATTCAAACCATTAATAATTATCTGATTTTCGACAAGTTCGTTCTCCAGTATCTCAATTTGTTTGGTTAATTTTCTGGAGTCATTACTATTGAAAATCGTTAAGGTTATTGTTTCCAGGCCTGAAGAGTTGAACATCATCCTGGCGTTTTGTTTATCAATATCAATCAGTGATGCTGTAGGATTACTTGTTGACCATTCCCAGGCTTGAATAAGTCCAGTACTCTTATCATTTAATTCTATAAGTGATGAAACGCAGTTATATTTTATTTCGAATTCAGGGAATAAAATATTCTCACATTCATCTTGAGCCCAATTATCGGCATTTATTAAATTGCTCGAAAGACCTGCATTAATTATACCTTCCCCAACTGTTGACACATTAGATACATCGAGATAGTTAAAGCACAATTTAAAACGGCCATCAAAATTTAGTGATGATGTCCCGGAAATTGCGCTGATTTCAACACGTTTAAGTTCTTCTGAGCTGATATCAGTTGACTCAAAAAGAGTTTGAACAGTTGCAGCGTTTAAAAGCAATTTAGAGCCGCCTTTTAAAGTCAACTCTTCTAAGGTATTGTTAGATAATAATGTAACTATACCCTCTACCGACAAATGACCCAGGGTATTCGATCCTTGAATAACAAGATTTGAAACCGAAGGCACTATTACTGAGCCATTAATTTTTCTGTTTCCTAATTTAAAGACAGCTGAAGTTGCCGACTCAAACAAAACCCCCTCATCTGTCAATTCTAATGAGGAAAAATCAAAATCAATGGCTGATACTCCAAATACCGAAGTCCCTGTAAGATCAAGACTTTTGGAATTCAGACCTTGACCGATTATCTTCTTAGTTCTCAGGGTATTACCAGATAAATTAAGGTTTCCAGAAAATAATGAAATTGAGCCAAAATCAGGATTTCCAATCACTATAAAATTAGACTCACCATTGAAATCAATATCAACATTTGAAAGGTTGTTGCTATTGAATAAAAGTTTTGTTTCAGTAGATAATTCGCCCGTCATAATAATTTTACCAGCTGATGCAAAAGAAACACCTCCCGAAACAAAGGTTAACCCACCCTTTACAGTCAGGTTATAACCATTCAATGAGATATGGCTTGAGGATTTATAAAGCCAAGTTAAGGAACCAATCGTGGCGTCACCAGTAATCGAAATGACATCTTCTGGTGAAAGTGAATTCTCGTCAACTATAACTTTGCTCGTCTCTGTTGGTGTACTTCCTGCACTTGGTCCTCCACTTGACAAAGACCAATGATTAATATCATTAAAATCACCTGATCCTCCAATCCAATAATAAGAGATAAGAGGTTCATTAACTGCTGTATACGTCAAAACAAGAGAAAAATCCTGAGCTCCATCTACCAATACCCCTTTATGGCTAACCTTTAATTTATACGATCTTGGTTCAGGATTCCCAAACTCAATTTTTTCCACATTATCGCGAATATTATCACCAGGCGCGGCAGCCAAATCAGGATTAAACGGATCCAGGACCCAGGGTCTTTGTTCTTGATTTGCTTCATCAATGATTCTCAGATCAAGATCGTTCACTAAATTCAAATCAACTCCATCTAATACTGGCGCAGTGGGAGTTCCTGCTGGATCAGTCCAAACTATTGTCGCTGAAATCTTCTCATTTGACTTTGGGGTTAATATTAGTTCAAAAACCTCCCCCTGACTTAAGGTGTACTCTTTAACCATCACGTTTACATCATCCTGTGTCAACAGTATCTTAGCTGCGGATTCAACATCTAACAACCCCCAGCCGAAACGATAATCGGGACCCGGATTAAAACCAGCCTCCTTTGTAGTGTGAATAGCCAGCGCTTTTAAGGTTGCGGCTTTCATAACACTGCCGGCATTCAAATTTTTATACAACTCCTGCAATAACAAAAGGGATCCTGTAGCATTAGGAGAAGCCATTGAAGTCCCACTCAATGAAGTGTAGTTATTCGAAGTAGACGTTGATAATAAGTTAACTCCTGCAGCAACCAAATCTGGTTTAATTCTACCATCATCCGTGGGTCCCCAAGAACTAAAAGAACTCATCTGTACACTTGCCGGGCCAGTGTAGTCCAGAACTTTAGAAACAGCGCCAACCGTAATAATATTTTTTGCTACACTTACGTCACTAATACAATCGTATCCTTGTCCACCGTTACAATCTGGAGGCCGACTACCATTGCCAACATTGTTTCTATCATTTCCGGCAGATTTAATAATCGAATAATATGGAGCATTCTTGGCTATGCGATCCCAGAAAGCCGCATTTGAACTATAGTGTCCAAACTTAAAATCTTCATCTCCGCTTATAGAAATATCTCCAAACCATTGCCAATTATTGTTATTGAAATGCCAGCCAGAAATTAATCCATACGAATGATTAGAAAGCAACAAGCTTGTTTGATCGGGTTTTGCTAATGTTAGCATCTCAACCTCATCATTATTGAAATCAAATGTGTATGCGCTTGCTTTAGGTGCCATTCCTTTTGATGAGGGATTTAATCCGCTGGCAATGATCGTTCCTGTAACATGATTGCAATGAACTGCATCCGTTCCTTGTTGAGACAGAATACGTCCCTCATATTCAATGTGATTCACAAATCCTTCATCCCATACACCTACCACCATTCCTTCACCTTCAAGGTTAAGGCCTAACCCACCGTTAATTTGAAGGTTATCAACGCCCGTGGTGACTGCGGCCCCGCTATTCTCAGAAGTTTTATATAGGGGAGTGCCGCTTGGACTAACATCAACTAATAAAACTAAATTACCGTTACTATCTCGATACGAAATAGGGACTCCATTTTTAGCCGCATATAATTCTGCACGCTTTGATTGAGTTTCAAATCGCGTCTGACCTTCTGTTAATAATTGTTTGAGCTCTAAAGATTTTTCTTCAGGATTCTGGCCATTACCTATTTTTGCGATTAGAAGCAGGCAGGCAAGAAGAGCAATTCTCATAATCAATTCTTTGGATTCCATCCTGATGCTGATGGTAATGTAACCTTATCTCTGATCCAACAAGCTAAAAAAAGTAAATTCTAACTTCTAATTACTCTCAACATTCAACTCATCAATTCGGGAAAGAATTTCCGCCAGGTCTTTATCATTTTTGATTGACAATTTATTTGTTTTGATAAACGCCTTGATTTGAGACTCTTGATCGCTGAAATTTGATAAGAAATCTTTTCTATTTCTACCAATGGGTATTACTTTACCATTTCGAATCATGAACTCAAATTCGGTACGAGTAAACTTCTTAACTTGTTCATTAGTTCCATAACTGGTAACGGTCTCTTCAAGATAATTGGTTTTAACTTTTTTTAAGTAAGTTATTTTTCCCTCGTATAATACTTGAAAATAATTAAGTAAGGTAAACCCCTCAATAGTAAATCCATTTTTAAAAATGATACGTTCTACTGAATTCGAATTTTGATCAAGTATTGTAAAATAAAATTCGGAAGCATTTGCCGGCTCTACTACAAACGTTCTTCCATCTTTCAGAAATTGGATTTCATCGCGATAACTATCATACTTAATCATTAAGTTTTCAGATAAAACACCGCTCCTATCCTTTATAGATCCATTTTTCCAATCCCCAAAAAGATAGGGTGAACCTTCTACACTGGAATATTTGGTCTCTAGTAAAACGCCATTGCCGGCCCCCGTTGCTGAAAGAAATTGTGCTCCTGAGAATGAAATTTTTATTAGGCAAACAAACAAAATAAATACCCTCTTCATGACCGTCTTCATTGTTAAATTATGTGAACTGTAAAAAACCAAAAAGATAGAAACCTCTCGGTTTCTATCTTTTTAAGTATCTAAAAAACTTTAAACTTACTGCTTTGTAAAAGTATGAACGTTCGTGTCAAATAACGCGCCATCGGACTTCCTGTTAACCTTATAAGGAACAATAAATCCTCTAGTACAAGGATCATATGTTGCCGGTCCATTTGAAGCAACAACGTAGGTGACTCCGCCCATTACTACATCTTGAGTTGGTAATGTAATAACATTAGATGTTGGAGTAAATACGTATTGAACGTTTCCGCCAAAGTCCCAGAAATTATCAACTCGGATAGCATTAGGATTTGTACCGTCTGCGGTACTTACGTTTGTATACGTTCCATACCCTGGCTCCAATGTGTTATAGGTTCCAACAAAATTGGCCCGGTTGAATGCACACGTTATTCTTAAGTTATGCGTAACCGCTACATATTTTGAAAGAGGTAGGTCGCCTGTAGTAAGCGTTATAATAATCGTCCAGAGTTCACCCGAATTCAAGTTATCCGCCAAATGCTCAAATTCAATATTAGCTGAATTGGAGCCGGCTGGAATAGTAACAGAATTACCAGCTGTTAACTTGTTATAGTGAACACCTTCAACTGCAGTCCCCGTTATTGTGTAATTCACAGTAACGGCTTCAGAACGAGGTATTCCCATCAAATTTACTTTTGCGCTGAACGGATATGTTGTTCCATTATTCAATCTTTCAAAAGTATTGTTAACAGTTGGGTTGGGTTGACCTGCTCTGTCCAACTCAAAAAATGCCTCGTCACCCCAAACAATTTCTGTTCCCGGATCATCAAAACATGAGATCAGCGTAAACGTTGCAATGACAATTAAAAATCTATTTATTGCTTTCATAATTCAATTAATAATTAGGGTTTTGCACTAGCAACTCGTTATAAGTAATCTCAGCATTTGGTATGTTACCTAAAATCCTGTAGTCAGTATATGGAACATTATTTATCCCCAATGATGCAGGTTTTGTAATGTCCTTACCTAAACGCTTAAGGTCAAAAAAGCGATGACCTTCAAAGGCTAACTCAACTCTTCTTTCATTTTGAATTAGATCTAACAAAGCCTGACCGGTAGCAGCACTGGCCCCTAAACCACGAGCAGCTCTGAGCGTATTCAAAACAGTAAGTGCACCAGGTTCATTACTTGAATTGGCACGAGCCTCAGCAGCAATTAAAAAAACTTCTGAGATTCTAATCATCGGTATGTTTTCAAGGAAAGTTCCCTTTTCACCTTGCCATTTTTTACATTCAAAACGGCCCGCATTAGTTACCCATACATTTCTTCTTGCGTCACCAGCTTCAAAGGCAGCAATTAATTCTGCGCTGCCCGCAACTGCAAACTGTGCATTCGATGCACCTGATGGGCTAGAGTTAGTAATAGAGGCAATTGAGTTATTCACGCCATCTACTGTACTCCAATCTGCAGTTCTAATTTCAGCTTCGAACAATGACTCTGGATGTGTAGCGGTTGACCAAGAAGCAGCATAAGCTCCTGATGCTACCAGTGTGCGCGAAGTTTCGGCTATAACTTGAGTAGCATAATTGTTTGCCTCTGCGAAGTTACCTTCGTAAAGATAAACACGTGCTAACAATGCCTTAGCTGCTTGCTTAGAGGCTCTAAACCACCGTTCCGTTGTTGGCCATTGCTGGTTAGGATTTGTTGTGGAGCCCAGGAAATCTCCTTCAGCAGGCAATAAATTGATAGCCTCTAAAAGATCAGCCTCTATCTGCTGATAAAGTTCAACATTGGTTGACCTAGCGCGTTTGTCAGCATCAGTAACTCCTTCAACTGGGGTAGTCCTTAGAATTGCCGACAAATTAAAGCTATTTACTTCTCTGCCCGGCTCATAACCATACACTTTTGCTAAATCATGTAATGCTAAAGCACGCAAAAACAAAGCTTCACCTTTATAACGAAGTCTTCTTGGGGCTGTTAGTGTTTCACTTTCGGGTAGACCGGCCAATAATCCTGATACAGCCAACGCTGGCTCAGAATCGTCAGCATACTTTAAGATCAAATTGGCATCATTGATCATTCTATAAGGTGCTGAAGACCATGTTCCAAAATGGCTACCAACACCATTTACTACCTGACCTGTATAACGGCCTGTATTGTTGGCAATAATCAGATTATCTGCTAAAGCCTCAGCATTTAATATCTGGTTCTGACCATAATAACCGAATTCATGAATTCTGCGATAGGCTGAAAGTACTAAAGCATTAATTCCCGATACTCGTTTCAATGCCACCTCAGGAAGTACTGCATCCTGCGGCTGAATATCAATTATCTCTTCCGTACAACCTACCAAGAGGATGGCTGTAAGAACAATAGCTATATATTTATTTAGTCTCATAATTAATTTCTTTTAATGATCAGAATCCGAGAGTTAGACCTAGCGTAAGCTGTTTTCCATTAGGATAGTTTCCATATGTAGACACATTCTGGAAATTATTTGCCACAACAACCTCTGGATCAATTCCAGCAAACTTGGTAAAGGTTAGTAAATTCATTGCCTGAGCAAATACATTCACCTTTCTAATACCTGCTTTGCTGAGTAAAGCTGCTGGTAAGTCATATGAAAGTGATACTTGCTTTAGACGAATATATCCTGCATCAGATACATATTGAGAAGGAGTGTTGTTTGGGAATCTTAAGTCGTAGCCATCTCTAACACCACCTTGCCAAGGAGCGGGAACATTGGTAATATCTCCAGGTTGCTTCCAATGATCTAATTGGCTTACCAATTGATTATCTGAAGACGATCCTGCATACGCTAAGTTGTACATGTCACCCAAAATGCCGTCTGCTCCTAACTGATATTGGAAAAATACTTCGAGTTTAATACTCTTATAGGAGAATGAGTTTGTCCACCCTCCAAAACTCTTAGGAAGTGTATAACCAATAATTCTACCGTCAGCGGCTGTTGTTGTATAGGAAGGAACATCGTTGATATCATACCACATTGGCTTACCATTTGAAGGATTTACACCTGCATAAGGTACACCCCAAATAAAACCAATTGGCTCACCTTTGATGTAGGTATTACCTATTCGATCCACTCCAGGGCCCAAATCTGTAACCTCATTTTTAATTAATGTGTAGTTAAGCGAAGTTCTATATTGAAATCCAGCTTTATCGAACACAACAGCTCCTAATTCAACTTCGATTCCTTCATTTCTAACATTACCAATATTTCCTCGGATTGAGGTATAACCGGCATCTTCTGGTAATTGAATGCTCAACAATTGATCCTGAGTATCTTCTCTGAAAACGTCAACTGAACCATATACACGGTTAGAAAACAAAGCAAAATCAAGTCCTATGTTAGTCTGAAGAGCACGCTCCCAACTTAGAGCATTGTTACCCAATGTTTGCCTTGTTCCTGCTCCGCCTAGATATTGAATTCCTCCACCATAACGGGTACGGGATTCAAAATTTCCGATCCCTTCTGCGTTTCCTAATTCACCGTAACTGGCTCTTAGTTTTAAATCGCTTAGAACTGTTATCCCTTTCATAAAGGATTCATTGGTAATCCTCCAACTTGCTCCTACAGCCCAGAAATTTCCAAATTGAACACTAGATCCAAATCTTGAATTACCGTCTCTGCGAAAAGTAAAATTCGCATAGTATTTTCCATCGTAGTCATAGTTCCCTCTAAAAAAACCACCAACCCGCTTATATCCAGTATTAGTTCCTGCCACATCCTGATTAACTGCAGCAAGATCCAATACTCTAATTTCAGGATAAGGGAAATTAAACCCTACAGCCGTTTGTTGACGTGAGTTATTGTCTTTAAACTCCCAACCTGCAATTGCTGAAACATTGTGAACATCATTAAATTTCTTTGCAAAATTAAGAGTTCCAAAAGCGTTCCAATTCATAAGACGTCTATTAATTTCAGTTACTTGCCCTAGTGATGAAGCAAATGCCGGGATTGTTTGAGGTCTTTCATTTATGTATTCCGTATCAGAATAGTCCATACCAGCAGTAACAGCAGCAGTCAACCAGCTAAATATTTTATAATTCAAAGACAACGTACCCAGAGTTTGGGCAGTAATACCTTGTCTTCTTTCAAGTTCAACACCTTGAATAATATTGTAGTTAAAATTATGACCGGCACCTGTTATTGGTAGAGCTGCTGGGTAGGGATTAAAGCTTCCATTTTCATTCCTTGCAGGAGAGTTTGGCTGGGAAACGAAAGCCGATTGAAACGGACCGTTCACAAAATTACCATCCGCAATCGATCCAAAATTGTCTTGCCTTGTAATACCCAAATTCAACTTTACAGTTAATCGATCCGTTGCCTTGTGTTCAAAGTTTGTTCTCAAACTTGCACGACTCCAATAAGACGAAATAATCTGGCCTTCTTGTTTTTCATAAGCACCCGAAACGTAGAAGGATGTCTTCTCATCGCCTCCGTTAACAGAAACATTAATAGAATTCAATTTTCCGGTTCTAAAAACTCCATCAACCCAATCCATGTTTGTAAGAGTTGAAGCATCATTTGGATTTCCGAAAATTGCATATGGACTATTATTGGCCGGTAAGGTGGCAGTATTAAGTGCAGGATTCAAACCAGCATTAAGGTGAGCTGTTTCTTTAATGGTTGCAAATTGCTGTGCATCCATCATATCATACAAATTAAGAGGTTGAACATATCCTTGTTGAAAGTTAATGTCAATTGTGCTCTTTCCTTTTTTTCCACGTTTGGTAGTAATGATAACTACACCATTGGCTGATTGGGCTCCGTAGATAGCAGATGCGGCAGCATCTTTCAAAACCTCAATTGACTCAATATCATTTGGGTTAATTGAAGCCAAGGCGTTATTTGAACCACCAAAGGTTGCACCGCCTGCCTGAACCTGAACACCATCCACTATATACAGTGGAGTGTTATTGGCTAAAGATCCTGCACCTCTAACAAGAATATTTAGAGCACCACCTGGTGCACCAGAGGTAGAAGAAACCTGAACACCTGCTAATCTTCCTTGAATGGCTCGGTCAAACGACTGAACCGGAAGGTTTTGAATCGCAGTACCTTTAACTGAACTCACGGAACCAGTCACATCCCTCTTTTGCTCAATTCCGTAACCTGTCACAATAACCTCTTGAAGTTGGGTTATATCTGATGCCATTTGAACATCAATTATAGATCTGGCCCCCACCTCAATTTCCTGAGTCATTAACCCAATAAATGAAAAAACTAAAGTACTAGACTGTGGAACAGATAATGTGTATGTACCGTTACTATCAGTAACAGCTCCAGTTGTTGTTCCCTTAACAACAACGTTAACTCCTGGTAAAGTGGATCCATCATCTGCTGATGTCACTTTACCCGAAACCGTACGATCTTGCGCCATTACACTCAACTGAGTGATCATGAGCAGCGAGAAAATACTTAACTGTAAAATTTTCTTCATACTGTTTTGGTTTAAATGATTAGAATATTTCTTAATAGTCTACAAACATAGAATAAAATATGTAACCATAAAATGATTAATACGTTGCAAGCCGCTAATCATCATTAAAAATAACCCCTTGTGGGTGATTTATGCCGATACTGTAAAACTGCCTATTGGTTGGAAGCCGACCCACCCGAAAATTTACTCATGGGCTATGATTTTGAACTCAATTCTGCGATTTAATTGCATGTTTTGATCGGAATTATTGGGTTTAAGAGGCTTTTGAGAACCGTACCCCTTAATAATAACCCGACTGGGCTGAATTTGGTAAGTTTTCAAAAATTCGGCTACCGAATTAGCCCGCTTTTCTGAAAGCTGCTGATTATGCTGTTCGGTGCCTGAGTTATCGGTATGGCCCCCAATTTCAATTCTCAATTTTGGATTTAGATTCAAGAAATCTACCACGGCCGCAAGTTCCGTTACAGACTGTGGCTTAAGGTCATATTTATTCAAATCAAAAAATAAATTATTTAAGACCACCGTTGCATCTTTTTGTAGCGGCAATAACGACACATCTTTAATTACTGGTCCTGCTGTTTCAGTTTCTTCGTAATTGAAGTGAAGACTGTTAAACAGATAACCAGACTTTCGCACATACAAAGCATATTCAGAACCTCCAGGAAGCACCATTAAATATTCACCAGAAATTGAATCGGAAGATACCTTGGCGATCATCTTGTTAGCTTTCAAATCAAACAACTCAACATCTGCTTTCAGTAAGTCATTGGTTTTTGAATCTGAGACCGATCCCTTTACTACATTTCCTTTCGATTTAACAATTTTTGTTTCGGGGAGATCAATCCTATACAACCGACTTCGGTTTTTACTTTCCTCCCTGGAATAATATGCCAACGCGCCATCACTGGCTACCATAAACGAGTATTGATCCTTATGGTCATTCAAAGGTTTACCCATGTTTACGGGGGTTGACCAACCATCTTTTTTTTGTGAGTCATAAATATCATAACCCCCATATCCAGGGTATCCATTCGACACTATATATAGAGTCTGATTATTCACATGGATATAGGGCGAGATTTCGTCAAACGGAGTGTTGATATCAGGACCTAAATTTTTTGCTTTAGTCCAGCCCGTTTCAGTCAATTGCGAATACCAGATGTCATATCCGCCCAACCCTCCTTTTCTATCGGAAGCAAAATACAATTCTCTTCCATCGGCTGACAAAGAAGGTTGCGAATCCCAACTTGAACTATTTACTGAAGGTCCAAGATTTTTGGGTTGCGACCATGTGTCGCCTGTTTTTCTGGTCTCAAATAAATCGCATCCAAACGAACCACAAATTGTTAAAATTAAATGCCTTCCATCGGCAGAGATAGTACATGCTCCTTCACGTTGCAACGTATTTATAGCTGATGAAATAGAAACGGGAGCTAACCACTTTCCATTCTCCTTTCGCGATACCACAAGATCTTCATTATCATTTCGGGCACCCCCAAAGCGGGCTGTGAAAATCAATTGCGTATTATCGGCTGTGAGCGCTGGGAAATATTGAATTGGAAATGCGTTGACGGTGTCGCTCAAGGGTGTAATCTTATATGGCAGTTCAAGAGGGTTTGCTATTGAAAAGTCTGCCTGCGATTTCCAAACCTTAACCAGATCTATCTTTCGTTTATCCGTTTTTTCAAGTTGCAAATACTGAGCAGCATACTGAGCCGCTACTGTATAATTGGCATTCCCTAAATTAACATTGGCAAGGTCATACAAATACATTTTTTTTCTAACATCTTCCTTCACCAAGGAAAGCCCTTGTTCAAACGTAGCACTTGCAAGCGCGTAGTTTTCCTGCGCCTTGTAAATTAAACCAAGTCGATAGTAAGCCTCCTCAAATTTTTTATCTTTATCAATGGCCTCATTCAAAAATGCTATTGCTTCTTTAAATTGTCCGCGCACACGATAATTGTCAGCCTGCACATAAAGATCAAGCGCCTTCTTGTTTTTGGAGCTTAGTGACTGGGCAAACAGAGAAGAACAACCAACATAGAAAAGAATAAACCATCCGGATTTCATTATATTCATAAAGCAAGTTAACTCCCTTACAGGGAAGTAAAAAGAAGTTGTTACCTAAACGTAATAAACCAGTTGCTGGTATAGTTAAAAAATCGAAGTAACTGGGATTTCGGGCGACTCCATCCCAACCATCGCGCTGATTAACTTCACCGATTGATAACTTTTATAATTATCAATATCTATGGGAGCTTCTTTGATTATACCAGCATCCAATAGACTTTGTCGCATGGTGCCCTTCAGTAGGTACGATTCAGGTGTAAACCACTGTTCATCCTTTTTAAAAATAACATTTGCATAGTGCGTATCGGTAATCAATCCATCCCGCACAATTAAAATATCATCCGCAGCTGCGCGTTGCTCAAAAAGATTTTCAAGATTCGATCTGTCAATAAACTTGTGCGAATATGAAATAGCATTTTGGTTAATAAGTTTTAGCGATTGCGTACTGCGCATTGTGTAAGGAACATATTCAACACGCTGTATTTCTGTATCATAAATTATTCGGGTTTTAAACAGCCCGCATGTTGGCATGGCCAGTCGCGAGAATGAATCTGTAAGATTGATAGCGAAATCCCTAAACAAAACATGAGAAGAGTTTCTCATTCTCGCTTCGTGATAGGCAAGGTTGCGAAACTTGCCGTCCTTTAAATAAATAGACTCAAGCAACAGGGACATAAATCTTTTGAATTGCTTCCTCGTATTCGTCTTCCGCTAAACTCTGTGTAGTGATGCCACCTCCACTTCGGTAAACTAAACCGTTGGCTTCTTGTTCAAGAAACCGAATGGCTACTCCACTATCCAGATTTTCACCATCAAAATAACCAAAAACTCCCGTGTAATAGCCACGTTTCTCTCCTTCAGCATCACGAATAACCTTACAGGTTTTTACTTTCGGAGCCCCACTTACTGAACCTGCCGGCAACAGAGAAACAATTAGACTGCCTAAATTTTTCAGGTAGTCCTCGGGCAAGTCGCCCGTGATCTCAGAGCTTACCTGCAAAAGTTTTTTGTCATGAGTAATAATTTCTTCTACGTATCGAAATCGTGTTATTGACACATTCGATGCAACCTGGCTTAAATCATTTCTGATAAGGTCAACAATGGTAACATGCTCGGCCAACTCCTTTTCGTTTTTCAAAATAATTTGCTTTGCATTTGGTATCGAAGCATCAACGGTTCCCTTCATGGGATAGGAAATTATTTTTCCATTCTTGATTTGAATAAAGGTTTCTGGTGAGAAGAAAAGAAACTCGTTGCGAAGCCAACCTTTATATCGGGCATCACTAAAATAAAATAAATCCTGTAAGGAGTAATTGAGGTCAATACGGGATTTCATCGTCAGGTTAACTAAGAAAGAATCGCCATACGATAAGTGTCTGTGCACTAAATCAAATTTGCTTTTGTATTCCTCAAACGGAATCGGATGACTAATCATTTCAATGCTACCCGGGTTTCTTTTCTCAGGCGCGTTCGAAAATCCATTAATGGAATAGAGAAGATCTTCAGGCTGAATCTGATCAAGAAGCCAGGCTCTGGGTTTCTCTAATTCAAAATCGATAAGAAACAAAAATGGGGCTTTGCAATGAGCCCAATCGTTGAGCTGACTAATAAATCTATTTAGCGACACCGATATTTATGGGATGTTCATGTACTTATGTACTTGTAACGAAATCCTCCACTTTGGGTTTGCCTTTACATACTCGATGAGTAGTGGGAGGATTTCTTTCTCCTTCGACCATTCTGGTTGTAGAAATAACAGACACGAAGTGTTGACTCGCTTAGCGAATTCTTCGGCCCACGCAAAATCACTTTTATTAAATACTACCACTTTAAGCTCATGTGCTTTTTCAGCCACTGAAGGATGAGGGGCCATGAATTTTTTGGGTGAGAAACAAACCCAATCCCAATGGCCGCTGAGTGGATAAGCCCCTGATGTTTCGATATGCGTTTTTAAACCCGCCTGTTTAAGCTCATTCGTAAGAGAATGAAGATCATGCATGGCTGGCTCACCTCCGGTAACTACGGCAATTTTGCTCCCGCTTGCTTTAGCCTTCTCTACAATTTTATTAACCTCAATTTTTGGGTGCGCCTCAACATCCCAGGAATCTTTTACATCGCACCAAACGCACCCTACTTCACACCCACCGAGCCGAATAAAATAGGCAGCACTGCCTTGATGAAACCCTTCCCCTTGAATGGTATAAAAATCTTCCATCAACGGAAGAGGTGCATTTAAAATTTCTTGTTTCAGATTCTCCATGAGAGTCCTAAAGGCAAATTGAGATTGAATTACGGATTGCGTAATTCCGTAGCACGAAGTGTATTCAATAATAACGAAGCAATCGTCATGGGACCAACTCCTCCCGGCACAGGAGTAATAAAAGAAGTTTTTGGTGCCACCTCCTTAAACTCCACATCACCTTTAAGGGCGTATCCATTTTTATATTGTGGGCCTTCTACACGTGTAGTGCCTACATCAATAACAACGGCTCCTTGCTTCACCATGTCGGCCGTAATAATTCCTGGTTTGCCGACTGCCACAATAAGTATATCTGCTTGCTTTGTGAAGATGGAAATATCTTTTGTGTACTTATGACAAATAGTAACAGTTGCTTTGCCTTCTTCCACCAACATCATACTTAATGGAGCACCCACAAGGCGACTCGCGCCTACCACTACACAATTTTTTCCTTCCGTAGAGATCTGGTATCGCTTCAACAACTCAATCACACCAAAGGGAGTTGCCGGTAAGAGTAAAGGTTGTTTGGAAACAATGCTTCCAAAGTTGCGGTTTGTGAATCCATCTACATCTTTATCGGGGCGAATTTTCTCTGTAATTCTTTCAACAGAAATATTTGCAGGCAGCGGCAACTGAACAATAAACCCATCCACATCTTCATCACGATTTACCTGATCAATGTGCTTCATCAATTTATCTTCGCTGATGGTGTCTGCAAACCGTAGCATCGAATAATGAAACCCAACCTCTTTGCAGGCTTTTACTTTATGATCTACATACGTTTGGCTGGCGCCATCATCGCCAACCAAAATAATTGCCAGGTGCGGAATTTTCTTTCCGGCTTGTTTACGCAAGGCAACCTTATCAGAAATTTCCTTCTTAATGTCGGTCGAGATCTTGCGACCATCAATGAGTGTATAGTTTTGTGTTTCAGTCATCGACTAAACCTGTTAATCAATTTTTAATACTGCCATAAACGCTTCTTGCGGAATCTCCACATTACCCACCTGCCGCATGCGCTTCTTACCTTTCTTTTGCTTTTCCAGCAACTTACGCTTACGCGAAATATCGCCACCGTAACATTTTGCCAATACGTTTTTGCGAATGGCGCTCAATGTTTCGCGGGCCACAATTTTTTGCCCGATGGCGGCTTGTATTGCCACTTCAAACATGTGGCGCGGAATAAGTTCTTTGAGCTTCTCGCAAAGTTTGCGGCCCCACTCCTGCGCTTTGCCGCGATGAACAATGGCTGAAAGAGCGTCAATCTTCTCACCATTCAATTGCACATCTAATTTCACCATGTCACTTTCGCGCCAATCGATCAGTGTATAATCCAAAGAAGCATATCCTTTTGAGATCGTTTTTAGTTTATCGAAGAAGTCGAAAACAATTTCTGCCAACGGCATTTCGAATGTTAGCTCAACTCGATCGGATGTCAAATATTGTTGGTTTTTAATCAACCCGCGCCTGTCCATGCAAAGACCAATGATGGGCCCAATAAACTCAGACTTCGAAATTATCTGTGCGCGAATGAAAGGTTCATTAATATAGTCCATCGTGGTGGGGTCGGGCATTTCGGATGGCGCATTGATTTCAATCATCTTTCCGTTGGTGAGCATCGCTTTGAACTGCACTGATGGCACGGTGGTGATCACCGTCATGTTAAACTCGCGCTCCAAACGTTCCTGAATAATTTCCATGTGTAGCAAGCCCAGAAAGCCGCAACGGAATCCAAACCCAAGAGCAGCAGACGTTTCTGGTTCCCAGACTAATGAAGCATCGTTAAGCTGAAGTTTTTCCATGGAGGCACGCAACTCTTCAAACTCAGAAGTTTCCACCGGATAAATACCTGCAAACACCATCGGCTTAACATCTTCAAAACCTTTGATGGCTTCGCCCGGATTGCTAACGAGTGTTATGGTATCACCCACCTTAACTTCCTTCGCTACTTTAATTCCTGAAATCAGATAGCCAACATTGCCGGCACTGATTTCGTTTTGAGGAAACTTATCTAATTTAAGAACTCCAATTTCATCCGCCCCGTATTGCTTATCGGCATTTACAAACTTCACTAAGTCATTCTTGCGCATAGTGCCATTAAACACGCGGAAGATTACTTCAATGCCTCTGAAAGAATTAAATACCGAATCAAAAATCATCGCTTGCAGCGGTGCTTTCGGATCGCCTTTAGGGCAAGGCACCCGTTCAATTACTGCTTTCAAAATTTCTTCTATACCCTTGCCTTCTTTGGCGCTGGCTTTCAACACCGACTCCCGCTCGCAGCCAATCAAATCTACGATCTGATCGGTTACTTCTTCGGGCATAGCCGCTGGCAAATCAATTTTATTGAGTACCGGAATGATTTCGAGATTATGATCAAGTGCCAGGTACAGATTGGAAATGGTTTGGGCCTGAATACCCTGAGCGGCATCCACGATCAGCAAAGCGCCTTCGCAGGCAGCGATGGAACGCGATACTTCATACGAGAAGTCTACGTGGCCCGGTGTATCTATTAAATTTAGAATGTATTCTTTACCCCCAAACTTATAAGCCATCTGAATGGCGTGCGACTTAATAGTAATGCCTTTTTCACGCTCCAGATCCATGTTGTCGAGTACCTGAGCCTGCATTTGGCGACCGGTAAGGGTGCCTGTAAATTCCAACAATCGGTCGGCCAAAGTACTTTTGCCATGGTCGATGTGGGCTATTATGCAAAAATTGCGGATGTTCTCCATTCCCGTCATTTCTTTCTATGAGATTTTGGGCGCAAAGGTAGCAAAAAGGAGGGTTTACAAATGATATTATGTGGATGCCTGTGGACAAATGAATGCCTTTACCAAAAATTTGGAGGGGTCTTTGTAACGCTATAATTTGAAATCGAATGGAAAAACCACAAGACGGTATGGCTTTCACGGAATCAACTTCCGGCACCCAAAAAGCTGAAGAGTCGGCAATTGCTTATTCCAAACAACAAAAAAGCTTATTGCCTCCACCGTTGCAGAACAAGAGCAAGACAATTATCTCTAAAACCAAGCGAATCATATTCGATACCCAATGAAAATTGCATTAGATGAGCACAAGGTTATTTTGATCGATTTGATCTAATCAAAAATTGATTTCATTCTGGTAGGATGCTATGCAGTAATCTATCATGGCTATGGCCGAACCACAGGCGATATGGACGTATGGTTGAAGTCAGAATAAAAATAGAGATAAGCTCATTCCTGTGTTAGAAACGCTCGGCATTTTGCCCGAAGACTTAGATCACATCAAAAAAATCGACTTCACACACATGCTGGCATAGTACTGGATTCAGATTCAGGAAGTTTGGGTCAACAACTTAAAATGCCTACGTGGTGGATAAAAATCAACTCAAAATCTTGTGCCTCATTGCAGTTTGTCACCTACTCATTCTTATACACCACCCCATCCTTCATCACAAAGGTCACCTTCTCCATGGTTTTAATGTTTTTAGTTGGGTCCTCATTTACGGCTACCAAATCCGCAAGCTTACCTGCTTCCACCGAGCCTATCTTGTCGCCATACCCTAAAATATCTGCATTCACCTGCATCGCACAAAGCAACGCTTCGATAGCCGGCATGCCACCTTCTACCATGTAGCCGAATTCGCGGGCATTTTCACCATGCGGATACACTCCCGCATCTGTACCGAACGCCATCTTTACGCCACGCTTATAGGCTTTATTAAAGTTCTCCTGAATTTTAGAACCGATCTCGATGGCCTTGGGCGCTACCAAAGGATGATAGTAACCTGGAATCTTTGCATACTCTGCGGCCGATCTTCCGGCAATAATGGTGGGTACATGGTAGGTTCCCATTTTCTTCATCAGATCCATTACTTCTTCGGTCATTAAGGTTCCATGTTCAATGGTTGTGATACCAGCCAACACGGCCCGCTTCATACCTTCGGCACCATGTGCATGTGCTGCCGTATGGAAACCATAATCTTTTGCAGCTTCAACAATGGCATTTACTTCTTCTTGCGTAAACTGCGGACCGCTGCCATCTTTAGCAACACTTAACACTCCACCCGTAGCAGTAATTTTAATAAAGTCAGCCCCGTCTTTATAGCGCTGGCGCACCGCCTTTCGCGCATCATCCGGTCCGTTAATAACTCCCTCTTTCGGTCCGGGGTCTCCCATTAAATCCCTGCGGCTTCCATTGGTAGGATCACCGTGGCCTCCGGTTGTTGCAATCCCTTTACCCGTTGTAAAAATTCGTGGACCTACAACTGTTCCGGCATTAACCGCATTTCGCAATGCAACATTTACACCCGATCCGCCACAATCTCGCACTGTAGTAAAGCCAGCCATCAGGTTTCTGCGCGCATAAATGGTTGATTGAAAGGCAACATCAGCCTCATTCTGTGTATACCGTTTTGCCACAGCATCCTTACTCGTTTCACTTTCGATGTGCACATGCATGTCAATCAGTCCTGGCATTACAGTCTTCTTGCTCAGATCAATCAATTTATCATCCTTCCCAGTCTTTGTAAAACCTTTCTCTACAGAAAGTATTTTGTTCCCCTCTACTATAATGGTAACCTGACTTTGAATGTCTTTCGATTTTCCATTGATCAGATTACCACAGTGTATAAGTGTGCGTTGTGCCCATGCAAATGTTGTAAAGCCCGACACAAAAACGATCAGTATAAATTTTTTCATTCTTAGATTTGTGTTTGATTGTGAGAAAAATGATTCAAATCAGTTCATTGGTTAATGAAAAATCGGGCTGTCAACTCCTTCAACGCATCCGTTTCTTCTTTATCCATCGTTCCGGATTTTACTTTTAAAAGTAATTCAACCATAACTTCCGGTTTGTACCCCAACTTGGTCGAAATACCAGCACAGAATTTCATTTCTTCGCTATACAATCGTTCATCGAGTTTCATTAACTGCACTAAAGTAAAAAGGTAATTGAACTTTTGATCTGCGGATAACTCGTTGGGGATGATTAACTCGTGTGTGGCGTAAAACAGAGTTTCCACCGAAGATTCCGGAAAACCATGAGCTTTACCAATGCTGATAATAAAATCTTTTTCTTTTGTGGCCATGTCGCCATCAATGCGCGAAAGGTTAACCAACAGTTTAAGTTGCTCCAGGACAATCATACACCAAATTGAATAAATCAATGAAAGTAAAAATAACCGAAAATCCGACTATCTTACATACCGTCTAAATAGTATTTCAACGTGAATTTTCTTGCCCATCTTTTTCTGTCTGGCGATGATCCCGAAATAATGGTGGGGAATTTTATTGGCGATTTTGTGCGTGGCAAAAATATTTACGATCAATTTAAACCTGCCATAGCACTCGGCATTGAACTGCACCGCGAGATTGACGAATTCACCGACAGCCATTCGGTAGTGATGGAAAGCAAAATACGATTAAGGCCAACATACCGACACTATTCGCCCGTAATCGTTGATATGTTTTACGATCACTTTCTGGCAAAAAACTGGCGAGTCTATCATAAGGAACCTTTAGATCGCTATTCCTTAGAAGCTTATGCGATCCTGAACAAATTCAACGATCAACTTCCTGAGCGTGTTCAGGGGTTGCTTCCCCATATTATAAAAGGAAATTGGTTATTCAATTACTCGCGTATAGAAGGAATTCACGGAGCCTTAAGTGGAATGTCACAAAGAACTCCTTATGATTCTAAGATGAATGAAGCCTCGCTCGATCTTCAAAAGTATTATTCCGAATTCGAAGATGAATTCACACGGTTCTTTCCTGAATTGCAAGCCATGAGTACCGAATTCCTGAAAAGGAAATTAAACTAGCCGGTATAAAACGGAAGCTTTGTTTCTTTAGCTCCCAGCGACTGAAGATAGTCAACAATCTGTTTCGATTCTTCACCTCCCTTTTGTGCATGATGAAGCATCGTAAACCCATGCGGACCTTTTGAATTTAATAAACCTATGTTAAATGTTAGAACATTTTTAACCGTATCAAAATGACCCAACATACACGCAAGATAAATATTATAGCGGGCGCCTTTGCTGGTAAGATAAGTCGCAATCTCTTTGTTTCCAACATGGCCTGCCGCTTCAATGCCTGATTCAAAATCACCGCCACCCCAATCAAATGAAGCATGAAGAAGCAAGGGATTGCCTTCCAACATTTCCTTAGCCCGGTCAAATTTTCCATGACAAACACCCACAAACTCTTTTACCGTTTCCAGATTGAGAGGCGTAGGTTTATCTTGTTGCTGGCTTTGAGCATTAAGAAATGAGATCGGAATAAAAACACCAGCAGCTCCTAATACTGATTGTTTAAGGAAATCATGGCGATCGATTTTTGTTGGCACGCTCATAGTGTTAGTGTTATTAGATAGTATACGTAGCCACGTACATATCGAGCATCGGCTGATTTATTTTTTGCTAAGCGGAGAAAAAGTGAATAAAAACAAAAGCCCGCTGGGATGAGCGGGCTTTAAAAAGGAACGGCTTAATTCTTTTACTTAATCTCAAGTGTTACTTCACTACTTTCCGCAACATTGATGAATTTCAGTTTATACTTGCCTTTTGTTGCATACTTCATAGTTGTGGTAGCTACAGGTTTTGACTTGCCTTTAGCTGGAGACACTGCAACTTCATTCACTTTCAGATCCCACTCAAGAGAATGAAATCCTGCTGACCCAACCCCTGTTAATGTTCGCACTAAATTATTTTTTTCATCATAGACTTCTACTTTAATATCAGATGCAGGCTTACCAACAAAATATAGAATACTTATCTCAGGCTCATTCACTTTCGACCATGCATATTGTTTTTGTCCCCAGCGTTCGCTGTAGCGGATGCTTTCCGATGCAAAGGCAACAACTCCTTTCGTGGCATCGCGCAACGATTGCAATGGTTTAACATCGACAACAAAAATACTGCGACCATGCGTACCGATTACGAGTTCGTTTTCGCGCGGGTGCACGATCAGATCATAACTGGCTACATTCAATGCATTGTTCAACAAATACCATGACTTACCCAAATCCATGCTCACATACGTGCCATTATCAAGACCACAATACAAAAGATTGGCGTTAACCGGATCCTGGATAATGACATTAGCAACGGATTCGGGCAAATCACCTTTAACACTGCTCCAGTTTTTTCCATAATCTGCGCTCATGTATAGATGAGTTTTAAATTCATCTTCACGATAGCCATTTAACGACACAAACACCGTAGCTTTATCATGCGGAGATGCAAACACACTACTCACCCAACGATTAGCAGGCAATCCGGGATTTATTGCCTCCCAGTTTCCGCCACCGTTCTTACTTACCCAAAGATTTCCATCATCTGTGCCAACGTAAAGCAATCCAAATTGTATGGGCGATTCGGCAAGCGTAGAAATTGAAGAGAAAGGAACATTGCCTTGTTTCTTATTCTTTGTTAAATCCGGACTGATCGATTCCCAACTCTCAGCTTTATTCAAACTGCGATACACACGCTGCGAGGCCATGTAAACAATATCCGGATTATGTTTACTAAGAATAAGTGGCGTACGCCAGTTCCATCGATTAGGTGCTTCGCCAATTTCATGCGAAGGTGTGATGCGGGTTGTTTTTGATTTATCTAACTCCAGTTTAAAATAATTTCCAAATTGAAAACCTGTATATACTAATTTGCTGTTGCGTGGATCCGGAGCAACGTACATTCCGTCACCACCAAAGATGGGCTCCCAATGTTTGGTTTGATTAGGGATTGATTTGGACGAACCTTTCAACACGCCATTATCCTGAAGACCACCATATACATTGTACGGAGTTTCCATATCTACATTCACCGTATAAAACTGGCCCACAGCCATATTATTAATGTGCAGCCATGTATCACCTTTATCATACGTTTGATACAACCCACCATCGTTACCCATCAACATGTGGTCAGCATCTTGCGGATTTATCCACAAGGCATGATGATCGCTGTGCATCGTACCTACCGTATCAATCTCTACCCAATTCTTTCCACCATCTTCCGACTTGAGCATCGGCACACCATAAATAAAAACATCTTCGCTGTTGGATGGAGAAACACGCAACTCACCGAAGTAATAACCATACGTGTAATACACCCCTTCAATATCAACACTATGTGTTCGCTTCCATGATTTTCCAGCATCATCCGAACGATATACTTCGGCACCTTTTATTTTGGTATCAAATAAATCTGAGTTTGCATCGGCTCCAAAATATTCGGCCAGTGCTTGTGGCTTATACTTGCCCGAGCGCACATCTTTCTTAACCACCTGCGAAGTGTACTTAGTCGGGAAACGACTCTCTTTTAAGAGCTCATCAAGCTTTTTATCTTCCAGCTTTAAAAAGTTCTCGGTAGTCATCTCTTTTAAATCCTGAAGCTTCAGTTTTCCATCGGCAGGTTTCTCCTTCTTTTCTTCTTTCACCTCTTCCTGATTGTCCAACACAGCATACATTACGTTTGGCTTACTCCAACAAACATCTAAACCAATACGACCTACAAATTTCCCTTTGGGGAATCCTTCTGACGAAAGAGTCCAGGTTTCACCACCATCTTCTGATCGATAGATAGCCGAGCCAACACCATTACCTTTGAAGTCCCACGCTTTGCGGGTGCGTTCCCACGTAGCAGCAAGAAGTTGTTTTGGATTTTGTGGATTTATTACCAGATCAGAAATACCTGTGCTATCATTGATGAACAACGTCTTCTTCCAGGTCTTTCCACCATCGCTCGATTTAAATACACCTCGATCGATATTGTTTGAATAAAGCGCGCCCAAAGAAGCTACCCAGACAACATTATTATCCTGTGGATGAATGAGTACGCGACTGATATGCTGCGTACCTGCAAGGCCAAGATGGCTCCACGTTTTTCCAGCATCTGCTGTTTTATACACTCCTGAACCTGCATAACTCGATCGGCTTCCATTTTTCTCACCTGTTCCTACATATAAAATTTTTGGATCGGATTGTGAAAGGGCAAAGTCTCCTACACCTAAGGCATCAATCTGATCAAAAACCGATGCAAAGGTGATTCCATTATTAACTGTCTTAAAAATTCCGCCTGACGCATAGCCCACATAAAATTCTTTGGTGTTTTTGAGGTTTACCTCAACATCTACAATGCGACCACCTTGAATAGTTGGGCCGATGCTGCGAACAGGCAACTCTTTAAGTATTGAATTATTTTCCTTTTGTTTTCTGGCTTTGTACGCGGCTTCCAGATCTGAAACCGAGGTAGGTTGTGCCACTGCCACAGTCGATACCATCAGGAGCAGAACAATAAAATAGTTTTTCATAAATATAATTTTGCTAAAAATAGGGAATTCCTACCTTGACGGGAGAAATACGATGTTACAAATTATATTAACGGCTTAAGAGTCACCCAATGGTCAACGATCCCGAGCTAAGCGGAAAATACCTGGGCACTATTTCGCAAGACTTTGTGAAAGTATGCGACACGCTAAAGGAAGCATCCTATCAAATCCGCAAGGGTGGTTTTGACTTTCCAATCTTTCCAATCTCGAAAGAAGAATTACCAATCGGGCAGTTGTTAATCCCCAGCGAACCGCTAAATCTGGTTTGGAATTATTACGCTTCTTTCTTGAATGAATTTGTTCAGCGCGAGTTAGTGGCTACCGTTAAGGAAGAAGAATTTAAAACCAATTACAAAGACCCCGATGAATTTTGTTGCCTGTTTGTTGTCGATAAAGAGTTTGCCAGTTTCGTTTACATTCCGTTTCCCGAAGACTAAGATTCATCATTTAACAATCGCCTGATAAATCAGCGTGCGAAGTTTGTTTTGATCGTCCAGGCTATTGGTTGGTATTAACTGTTTAAAGTAAACCACGATCATATCTTCTTTGGGATCTACCCAATAGCTGGAACCATACGCGCCTCCCCAGCCATACTCACCAATAGAACCAGGAACTCCACGATCGCCCAGGTCTTCGCACACAGAAAAACCAAGGCCAAAACCTATGCCTGCACCCGAGTATTTGATTTCTCCTAAATGACTCACCGTCATTAAGTCTACCGTGCCCGGTGCAAGAATACGATTGCCATTGAACGTACCTTTGTTCAACATCATTTGAAGGAACTTCGCATAATCTGCAGCAGTTGACAATAACCCTGCTCCACCTGAAAAACTTTTTCTTGGTCCTGTAACATAAGCACCTTGGCCAACCATACCGCCCGGATCGGGTGCGCGCTCAAGAGGCTTATCTGCATATGCGGAATACACAGCAGCAAGGCGATTCACTTTGTTTTGCGGTAAATAAAAATGGGTGTCTTTCATACCCAACGGAGTAAGAATTCGCGAAGTGATAAATTCATCCAGGGATTTACCTGAAACTTTTTCAATCACAACACCCAATATGTCGGTGTTATATCCGTAAACAAATTTCTCACCCGGATGCTCATCCATCGGAAGCTTGCCCATTCTTGCAATGGTAGCGCCAACCGGTTCATCGCGATCGGCAAAATACCAACCTTGTATGCCGGCTTCTTTCCATTTATCAGCGGCCGGGCCACCACCATAACCAATACCGGCCGTGTGCGTGAGCAAATCACGAAGAGTAATTGGTCGCTTGGCTTTTATAATATCATATCCGCCACCTGTTCTGGGTTCTGCTACTGTGGTTTCTTTAAATTCCGGAATGTATTTTCCTACCGGATCAGCAATAAGCAGTTTCCCTTCTTCCTGTAAAATCATAATCCCAACACTTATCAACGCTTTGGTTTGGGAGGCAATTCTAAAAATTGCTTCGTTTTGCATCGGAACATTTGCTTCAATATCTCGCTTTCCAAAGGCATTGAAATAAGCCACCTTACCGTGCCGCGCAATCAACACAACACTACCCGACATTTTTTTATCATCAGCATATGCTTGAAAAACGGTAGTTAGGCGTTGAAGTCGCTCTGGCGAAAAACCTAACTCTTCGGGTTTGCCAACGGGAAGGTCTTGTGCTGTAAGCGATGCGACAAGAATTAAAAAAACAAAGAGGGAAGAAATTCTGCGGAGGGTTTGGCTGATCATAACCTTAGGATTTTAATTACACGATATTAGAAATGATTAAAGGTATTTCAAAATTAGTAGAATAGGCTATTCTCCTTTGAAATGATTCCACCCTTGCGCAGTTATTGGCACCACAGTTTGCTGCTTGGTCACCAACACATGTTGCGTTGGGTCGTTGTGGATATGACCAATAAAATGAATGTCGGGGTGATTTTTTAATTTTTCATAATCAGCCGGTTTGATGGTGAATAGAAGTTCATAGTCTTCACCACCATTCAACGCGCAGGTGATTGGATCCATTTTAAATTCTATAGCCGTCTCGTATGTATCATGATCAATCGGCACTTTGTCTTCAAAGATTTTGATACCCACGTTGGATTGTTTGCCAAGATGAAGCAGTTCGGAAGCAAGGCCATCCGAAATATCGATCATTGAAGTGGGCACACAACCCTTCTCGCGCAATTCATGAATAATATCCATGCGCGCTTCTGGTTTTAATTGTCGACCCACCAGGTATTCATATTTTTCAATATCAGGCTGCATTTCCGGATTGGATAAAAAAACCTGCTTCTCACGCTCCAATACCTGTAAGCCGATATAAGCAGCACCTAAATCGCCCGTGACGCAAATAATATCATTCACCCTTGCTCCACTTCGTTTCACTACCTGATCTTTTGCCACTCGACCTAACACAGTAATCGAGATTACAAGACCAGAAGCAGAAGCGGATGTATCGCCACCAACCAGATCGACTTTATAATTTTCACAGGCCGCATGAATACCTTCAAATAACGCATCAACTGCCTCTAATGAAAATCGGTTGCTTATCGCTAACCCAATTACAATCTGCTCGGGCTTGCCGTTCATAGCTGCAATGTCAGAAACATTTACAGCCACCGCTTTATACCCTAAATGCTGCAAGGGCATGTACGATAAATCAAAATGAATGCCTTCGAGTAGCATATCCGTTGAAACTAACAATGAATCTTCACTGGCATTAATGATGGCGGCATCGTCACCTATTCCATGTACTGTGTTTTGATTAGAGATTGAAAACTTACTTTGAATACGGTCGATAAGACCAAATTCGCCCAGGTTTGAAAGTTCGGTTCGCGTTTCACTCATGATGGTAAGGGCCGTTGGTCGGCCAGATTGTTGGTTCGTCCGGCAAAAGTACTATTTGACACTCACATCCGCACAGCAATGCTCAAGCACGTGTATTTATAGATACTAAACTTAACTCGTATGAAAAGAAGTGTTGTATTGATTGTCGCCTTAATCATGTTTGCTTCCTGTGCTACCCCTAAAGCATATTACGAAACCAAAGAGGGAAAAAGAAAACAGAAATATTATAACGACATTCAATATGGTAAAAATGCGCATCCAAAAATGAAGTTCTGATCAGCGCTTTTCCTGACAAAGTTCTATCAACACATGGTTGGTTGTTTTAGGATGCAGAAACACAACTTCTTTATTATCCGCACCGGGAAATGGCTTATCCTTCAATAATGCGAAGCCTTCCGCTTTTAATTCATTCATTTTATTCTCAATAGGATCGGCATCAAAGGCCAGGTGATGGAGGCCTTCGCCACGTTTCTCAATAAACTTTGCAATAGCTGAATCGGATCGGGTGGCTTCTAACAATTCTATTTTAATTCCACCCACTTCAAAAAAAGAGGTGCGCACACCTTCTGATTCTACTTCTTCAATTTTATAGTGAGGTTTGCCTAGCAGTTTGGCAAAAACCTTGTTTGACTCATCAAGGTTTTTGACTGCAATGCCAATATGCTCCAGTTTATTCATATCTTTCAATTAAGCTGATTTTACTAATTTTGACAGAAAATTGGGAAACTTTTCAGGGTTTACGAAAGTTTTAAAAACGAAATGCCAAAAATCAACACAGAAACAACTAGTGACGTGCATGTAGAAGCCGCCAAGGTGCAGCAACAGATTAAAGATTATCTGGGTTTGCGCACCAGCGACCTCATTTTTGAATACAGCAATCAGGATGGCAAAACCAAGCTGGACCTGATAACCATCAACCCACGCCACAATCAATCATTTCTTTTTCGATCCGAAACCGGAGCCGATAAGGTAGATGCCTTGAAAAAAATGTGGGAGTATGTGCAGAGCTATAAAGAGAGGGAAAACTCTTATACCATTCAGTGGGTAACCAAAAACGACCGCGAATTGCACACTTCTTACTTTCGGGCCAGCAACATATTGGATGCCCTCGAAAAATTATATTATGCCCGCGACAGGAACACAATTACCGTGTTTAGTGTTGTAATGAATCCCATATCTTAGAAAACTATGATCAGCGTAACCGATAAAGCAAAAGAAAGAATTACCAATCTTCGCATTGAAGAAGGCAAATCCGAAAATCATAACATCCGTGTATCAGTAAAAGGTGGTGGTTGTTCGGGCCTGATGTACGATTTAGGTTTTGACGATATGATTAACCCTGTCGATCAGGTATTTGAAGATAAAGGAGTAAAAATTCTGGTGGACAAGAAAAGCTTGTTATATCTGCTAGGAACCACACTTGATTTTTCAGATGGCCTGAATGGCAAGGGATTTCAGTTTATCAACCCCAATGCATCGCGCACGTGTGGCTGCGGGGAGAGTTTTTCGGTTTAACCAATTCAAATTATTGCTATACACTTCAACTCAATAGCAATTGGGGTAGGCAATGCATTTACCTCCACCGTAGTGCGACAAGGCTGGCTTTCCTTATCGGGAAAATAGGTTGCATAGATTTTATTAAACACTGGAAAGTCGTCTTTCATGTTTGTAAGATAGACGGTGATGTCAACAAGGTTTTCCCATCGCGAGCCTGAAGCCTCCAGCACATACTTTACATTCTGAAATACCGAATGGCATTGTTCCTCAATGTTGTATGCAATTACATTTCGATTTTCATCCAGTGTTACACCTAGAATTTCTTTTGATCCACGCTTACGTGGACCAACGCCAGAAAGAAAAAGTAAATTACCAATTTTGCGTGCGTGGGGATAGGAACCAACGGGTTCGGGGGCTTTATCAGAAGAAATTATTTCATCCATAGATTAAATTCCAAAAACCAAACTAGCCCACAAGCTATGATAGTCGGCACCCTCCTTTTCAGATTTTATCATCCTAACGCTGCTTACCATCCACGAACCTGAAGCACTGATCGGAAACCGGATGGTGCCATCGCTCTCTGTATAAATATTTTGCAGAAACGTAGTGTTGTTCACGATGTTCCAGACTTTGACCAACGCATGGGCTGCAGGCTTGCCTTCAAACAAAATCCGGCATTGCAACTGATCGCCTGCCTTTAATGTGTAAGGATTTTGATCGGGAATGATTTCATACCGCAAACCCAGTTTCTTTTTAAAAGTATCATCGGTTTTACTTCCTGTCTGCACCAACACTTTGGCAAAACGGCTGTAAAACTCGCGCGATGGTTTCCCTAAAATACCAGCCTTGGTTCTTTCCTCCAGAATATAATCGAGTCCGTCTTCCTTCAGATATTCATTAAATTTTTCACCTTCCAACTCTATGTAAGCGGCATTACTTTGCAAGGCAAACAGATAGGTACCTTCCTGATCGGCTTTAACCGTCAGGTTATTTCCATCTGTCGGCTTCACTTCCTTTACCAGATCCTTTACTCCACTAAGGCGATGCAATTGCATTTTCTCAGCCTTATGCTTTTTTAGATCCCAAAACTCACCGGTAAAACTTTCGCCCACCATAAAATCAAGTTTGATCTCTTCGTCCAAAGCATACTTGAATTTTTTTGGCTGCAGCCAGAATTCGTGACCATTTGCAAGATATGCGACTATTAAGACCAGGGTTGTAGTAATTAATCGTTTCATAGTTCTTATTTAATTAAACAAAGGTTGTCAACCTTACTTCTTCCTGGCATTCATTATTTCTTCAATCTCTTCTGCTTCAATCGGAATATTATTCATCAAATCATGATTCTTACTTTTTCCAATCACCACATTGTTCTCCAAACGAATTCCGAATTTTTCTTCCTTGATATAGATGCCTGGCTCAATCGTCCAGACGGAGTCAATTTGTACTTTATCATGCATATTGCCCACATCGTGCACATCCAAGCCCAGCATGTGCGAAGTGCCATGATAAAAGTACTTACGAAATGCCGGGCTGTCCGGATTTTGATTCTTAATATCTTTTTTATCAATCAATTTAAGTTTCAGCAATTCCGACTCCATCAACTTCTCAATTTCCTTCTGGTATTCGAAATAGATAACCCCAGGTCTGAGCATCTTAATGGCGGCCCACTGAATACGAAGCACAGCGTTATAAACTTCTTTCTGTCGTTTTGTAAATTTTCCACTTATCGGAATGGTGCGCGTCAAATCTGCATTATAGTTTGCATACTCAGCTGCCACATCCAGCAATAATAAATCTTCGGCATGGCACTGGTGGCTGTTCTCTACATAGTGGAGTATCACGTTATTTTCTCCTGAAGCAATAATGGGTGTGTATGCAAAACCCTTTGAGGCTAATCGTTTAAATTCATGAATAAATTCTGCTTCAATCTCATATTCCATTACACCCGGCCGCACATAATTCAACACCCTGCGAAAACCACACTCGGTGATGTCGCACGCTTTCTGTATCAATTCTATTTCGCGTGGTTGTTTTACTCTGCGTAACTCACCCATTACCGGAGCAATTCTTTTGTATTTATGCAACGGGTATGTTCTCTGGCACCACTCAATAAACCGCGCATCGCGGCTTTGAACAAGAATTTCGGATCGATAGTGTTCGTTGGTATTCAGGTAAACATTCTCGACCCGGCCCATCGTCATCATGTGATGAAAAAGTTTTTCGAAGCCCGATACCCACACCACGGTTTCAATACCGGATATCTCCGAGGCTTCTTTCTTTGTCAACTTATGGCCTTCCCATTTTTCCATAAGCTCGTTGGGCTCACGCAAAAAAAGAACTTCGCGATATTTTTTATCTGGAAAATCCGGACAGATCACCACCATGCTCTCTTCCTGATGAATGCCGCTCAAATAATACAAATCACTGTTTTGAATATAGCCCAGTGTGCCATCGGCATTACTGGGCATAATGTCGTTGGAGTTTAGCACCACCAGCGAACCGGGCTTGAGTTTTTTAACCAGTCGCTTGCGGTTTGAGATAAATAATTCCTTTCCGATGGGTTCGTGTCGCATTAGTTTCAAAGATTTGCTTGATTAATCCAATAACTTCCGATAGATTTTGGAAAGTTATAAATACCCCTTCACATGAAAAAACAAACTTTTGTAATTGTATTCCTGTTGCTGATTACGCTCGCGGCATCGGGGCAGGATAAAAAATACACACCAACACCCGAAAACCTTAAAAACCGGGAATGGTTTCAGGACGCCAAGTTTGGCTTGTTTATTCATTGGGGGGTGTATAGCGTGTTGGGCGATGGGGAATGGGTGATGAATACTCAGCAGATTCCTATCAAGACGTACGAAAAGCTTCCCGCTTTCTTCAATCCCACCGAATTTAATCCTGCCGAGTGGGTGAAAATGGTAAAAGAGGCCGGCATGCAATACATCACCATCACCAGCAAACACCACGATGGTTTTGCCATGTACGATTCGAAAGTTTCGGATTACAACATAGTAAAGAAAACTCCTTACGGAAAAGATGTTCTTAAAATGCTTGCTGACGAATGTCGCAAGCAAGGTATAAAGCTCTTCTTTTACCACTCGCAGCTCGACTGGCATCACCCTGATTATTTTCCGCGTGGCAATACCGGAGGAAACTACACCGGTCGTGAAGAAAAAGGCGATATGAATAAATACCTTGACTATATGGATGCCCAACTTGCTGAACTACTTACAAACTATGGCGATGTTGCAGGCATTTGGTTTGATGGCATGTGGGATAAGAAAGATGATGATTGGCGCCTGGAAAAAACCTATTCCCTTATTCATAAACTTCAACCTGCAGCTTTAGTAGGAAGCAATCATCACCGTGCACCGTACCAAGGCGAAGACTTTCAAATGTTTGAAAAAGATTTACCCGGCCACAACACAACCGGTTTTGCTCCCGAACAAAAAATTGGAGAACTGCCCAAAGAAACCTGCGAAACCATCAATAACTCGTGGGGTTTTAACCTACGTGATGCCAGTAATAAAAGCCGCAAGGATTTGATTCAATACCTCGTAAAAGCAGCGGGTTATGGTTCAAATTTTCTATTGAATGTTGGCCCTATGCCAAATGGAAAAATCCAACTTGAACATGTTGAACTATTGAAACAAATGGGTGAATGGAATAAACAGTATGGTGAAACTATCTATGGCACCCGGGGCGGACCGCTCAGCGCGCGCGAGTGGGGCGTGATGACACAAAAAGAAAATAAGATTTATGTACACATCTTAAACTGGCATGACGAAACCCTTACCTTGCCCAAGCTTGGCAAAAAAGTAGTGAGCGCAAAAATCTTTATCGATAAAACACCTGTTAAGTTCTTAGAAAATGATTTTGGCTTAAGTATTAAAATACCTAAGGATAAAATGAATGATGTTGATACAGTAATTGAACTGGAGGTGAAATAAATTAACAGACAGTTGACAATGAAAATCAGGCCAGCCTAGATTGTCAACAGTCAATTATAAATTATTCATTAATTAGATTCTCCCTGCGGATCGTTCACATCGTCCGTATCAACATAGTTGATGATAATGAAGGTGAATAGCAATCCTGAAAACAATCCTTCAAGGGCAACCATAAAGGCCGCGATGTATGGATTAAGATATCGCCCCATAGGTTCGTTTTCAATTACACCTTGCATCAGGTTGCTGTCAATGGATAGATACCCAAACAGGAAAATTGCAAAAATAGCGGAAGAGATTGCGCCCGTAGCCACACCCGTTACCAGTGCCCTGAAATAATTAAGGTGTTGGCCATGCGTTTCCTTAAACTTCTTGAGAGCAAAATAGATACCTCCTACTTGTATAAAAACATTTAGAAACCGGAGCTCGTAGTGATGCTCAAGCCCTACTAGTTTCATGATTAGAAAAAAAGCGATCAGGCCACCCGCTATTTTTAAACCATAATTTTCAGGAATACGATTTGGATTTGTGAACAGGCTCATGGATTTTAAGGGTTTAAGCTTGGGTAATTTTTAAATTTTTTAACACAATTACAACCTTTTATGTCCTTTAATATTTTATAACTTCGTTACCGTATTGAAAATAACAGTTTTTATTCCTCAAAATCCATACCCCTACAGCCATGATCAAAAAAATTCTGTTTGTTATCGCAGGGCTTATTGTCCTGCTTGTGCTGGTTGGCTTTGTGCTTCCAGCTAAACTTGATATAACAAAAAGTTATACCATCAACGCCCCGGCTCCAGCAGTTTTTGAAGAAATAAACAACCTTCAGCGCTGGGAAGCCTGGCAATATTGGAACACACTTGACCCCGCCATGAAAGTTGTTTATGGAGAAAAGAAAGAAGGCACTGGCGCTTCTTATTCATGGGAAAGTGAAATCCTTGACAAGGGCTCGCTATCCATTTCAGAAAGCATTCCTGATAAATCTGTTGCCATTGATATGGACTTTGGAGGGAATGCTGCAAAAGGTTTTTATTCTCTCGAACCAGCCGGTGAAAACACACAGTTAATTTTGAATTTCACCAATGATGCTGGCATGAATCCGATCGGGCACTGGATTAACGTCTTTATGAAAGGGGAGATTGAAAAATCGTTTGACTATGCCGGAGAAAAGATCAAAGGCATTGCAGAGGCAAAACCAAAATTTACCTATGCCATCACCGAAGAAAATCTCTCAGCTATAAGCTATGTAGGGTTACTGCATACGATGAGTCCGAAAGATCCGGTTGCCATCAGTGCGCAAATGGCGAAGATGTATGGCGAACTGGAAACTATGTTAAAGAAAGCAAAAGTTGAGATTACTGGTTATCCTTTCGCACTTTATCCCTCTTACACCGAAGAATCGATGGATATGATTTGTGCCATGCCTGTAGCTGCCGATGCCAAGTTACCCGCGAAGTATAAAGTTGAAACACTTGAAGGCGGTAGCACCATAAAAGGAATTTATAAAGGCGATTACAATAACCTGATGGCCTTGCACATGGAACTTGATCAGTATCTGCAATACAAAAAACTTACTATGAATGGTGCGCCTATAGAAGTTTATGTAACCGACCCGATGTTGGAGAAAGACACCACCAAGTGGATAACCGAAATATATTATCCTGTTAAGAAAAACTAATCTCTCAGGTGTCAGGACGGCTCAAAGCCCTCAGACGCCTAAGCTCACGTGCATGACCTTACCAGAATTTAAAAACTCACTTAACCAACAGCAGCCTCCAAAGGTTGCTGTTTTGTTACAAGCCTTGTGGTACGATGCTAAAGGTGATTGGGCAAAAGCCCACAACCTTGCACAAGATGTTGAAACACCTGATGGTTCGTGGGTGCATGCTTACCTGCATCGCAAAGAAGGAGATAATGGCAATGCTAAGTATTGGTATACACGTGCAAAAAGAAAAATGTCGACTTACCCGCTGGAAAGGGAATGGGAAGAGATAGCTAAAGAATTCTTGTCTTGAATCAAAAGCTCTCTTAGGTCTTCGAAAAGTCAGCAGACGGGACTAAAAAACTGGCTATTTTGTTTTAAAAACAATTTGAGCTTGATGAGTATCAATAATCCGATTAAACAATTCTTTCAGTGCATGATATTCTGTAGTGGAATAAACGACCTTGGGAAGGTTAATAATACTGGTCATCGAAATTTTATTGGCCTGATTAGAAATGTTAAATAAATATCTGCCTCCGTTCTGAGGTAATGTTAAGGCTGCGCTTTTTGGCATATCATCTATTCTATAGGTATCCGGATATTGCAGACTCAATATAAAAGTACTTTCCAGAGGTGCTCCAAAATCAACCGGATAAAGCCGCTCATTAGACACGAATGGATTTTTTGTCCATCGCCCTACAAAGAATGGGTTCAAGTAAAGTGTATTTGGATCTGTACCGTCCAGCGAAGTTTCTACAGTATACACTTCAATCAGCGGATTTGATAGGTCGTCCAGATTCTCAACTTTGTAATCCTGAATTTCAAAATCGTCCGAATTATTTTCCAGTTTTAATTTATACTTTTCCACGCTCCCTTCTGATTTTATCTCTATCCGTTTATCAAACGCTTTATAACCAAAAGATTTAACACTCATTTCACCTTTAAACTTAGTACCCTCCAGGATAAGGTTCATAGAAATTTGTTGTTTCTCTTTTTCTCTTGGTAAAAGATCTACCCAGGTTCCTTCTTCTTTATTTCCAATCAATCTTCCCATCCCGTTTAAGCAACGCTCTGGCAATACTCCAAAGGGTAGGAATGGCTCAGTCGCATCCAGCAAATATTTTTCTCCATTCAATTCAAGATAGGCAACCACATAATTAAACTCTGATATAACAGGGTAAAGCTGATTGGGGAGTCCGGCAGCGCGCGTTGCCAAAATTACTGGGCTTGCCTCAAACCCAACCTCTTGCAAGGCAGCAACCAGCGACAAATTAATATCGCCTACATTACCCTTTCTTGTTTCATACGCCTTTTTTACCCCCAACTCAGAATACTTTCCATAGTTTTCATTCCATGTAAACCAATCTGTAATCATGGAATATATCTGAGAAGCTTTCTTCAAAGGATCTTGCTCACTTGAGGCTATTGCAAGTACTTTGCTTTCCCATTCTCTTCTACCCTTCTTTATTTGTATTCCAAAGTCTTCATGCTGATTCATTTCCTTATCAACATCTTTCCATGTCTTTGTATACTTTACAACACGCCCATCAAAATGTCTTATTTCCGATAGTTCATACTCTATACCCGAAATGAAATTACTTTTAGCTGTCATGTAGTCCTCCTCAACAAAGGCAGGTATGGCAACCATGTTATATTTATACAAGGCACACTCTGCTTTGTACGCACCGGGGGTGAAACAATCTTTGATGATCGAGGACTCATTCATATTTAATTTGAAGAATCCTTTCAGCGACATGTTATATATGTAATTGCCCGGAATCCTCGCCCAAAATTCGCTTTTCATTTTGGGTATCTCGGATTGAAACTTCCAAGGCCAAAAATTGAATATGAATGGAGACTCCAACACGTACCTCACCTCCAGAACGCTGCCAACCACTACATCCGGCAATGTAAATTTATACTCATCCCAATACTGATTAGTTGATGAGGTGAAAACTTGGTTCTTAGTCATGTGGGTTTCTTTGATCTTGGTATTATCGCTGTTAAATGTGATTGCTTCAACAGAGCGAATCATCTCTTTGCCTCGCTCACCCTTTCGCAAAAAAAGTACAAAGTTTGCTTGATCCAAACCCTGTTTATTCAGAATTTTTATTTTAACATGATATTCCAACAATAAATTATTTTCACCGCTATTGTCGATATAAGCTTCTCCAAATTCATTGAGTATAACTGCGTTGGCGCTTGTATCAGCCGAATAGATCCTCATGTCTAGTTCATTATAGGTAACTTTGCCAAACGTAAACCCATTATTGTATTGACCAAATCCTGCACTTGTGAGAGTCAGAAAAAAAAGTATAAGGAACGGTTTCATTGATTTATGGTTAAAATAAGTTGAAGAACAGCAGATTTAAATCAATACTCAAACCCCAACTCGTTCAAACCATCCTGCACTTCGGGGCAACTCATAAATAATTTCCAGAGCAAGCCTGTGCGGTTGTTTTCCATCATCACCACAATCGGGCCTTGATCAATAGCCAGGTAGCGTGTGGGGAACCAATTATCCTGCTCGCTGAAAGCATCATAAAATCCATACTCACCAAAAGTTTTATCGCCTAATTCAAAATAAAAATGCTTCATAGCAGCCATACTTTGTTCAGGCGTGTAGGGGAAAGATGAAAGCGATGCGGTAGGCGATATCACGCCTAAATCTTCGTTTGGACTATGTGCTGCATACCCTTTTACTGAATAACTGGCGGTTAATCCCCAATTGTCTTTACTATAGCCTTTAAAGCCTTTTGGATTTTCAACACAGTATTGGTAGTTGATGAGGGTGTGGTTTACATTGTGTTGCCAGTAATCGGCATATTTATCTTTCAGCTTACGCGGATCTAACCCCAAAAATGAATAATGCGACCAAAACAGCGGCCCGCCAAACTGAGGCGCTCCATTATGTTTCAGATCAAGATGATAACCATATTGCTGATGCGTGGAATCGTTCTTCATATTTCCTTTCCGCGACCAACCCTCATGATACGCAACAGCTGGCACTTTATGCGTGGGCGAAGATGCCGCCAACACATACGTTATCAAACATTCATTATAACCTTCCAGCGCAAAATTCATTTTCCATTCTTTATCGGGCGACCAATGCCAGTAAATTACATTCTGGCCGCCTCTGCGATACCAATCCCATTCTACTTCGCGCCAGAGTTTATCAATGCGTGCTGCCAATGCTTTCTCCCGATCATCACCATCTTTAAAATATTGGCGTACACACAACAGGCCTTGAACGAGGTAAGCAGTCTCCACTAAATCACCACCGTTATCATTCGGACTAAAGGGTTTTACCTCTCCGGTTTCCCCATTCATCCAATGCGGCCACACACCTTTAAAGCGATCGGCCTTCTCTAAAAATGTAGTAAGTTTTTCAAGGTGCGCCACGCCTTGTTCGCGTGTAATAAAGTTGCGTTCAATACCTACCAGAATAGCCATCACACCAAAACCGGTTCCACCACTGGTTATAATATGCTTATCGTTTTCAGGATATACGTTGTCTGCATGAAACCGTTCGCGCGCGCCACCTGACACAGGTTCGGCTCCATCCCAGAAATACTGAAAGGTTTTATATTGCACGAGTGTAAACAAAGAATCATCGCTTATTTTTTGTTCGGTTGTTTGTTCAACTGGTTTTTGAGAAGTGCAAGCCGCCAGTGCTACAAAAAATAACACTGGAAATAAACCCTTATTCATTTTCGCTAGTTTCATGATCGCGTGATTTTAAATTTTTCTCCCTCCAAAGTAGTAATTCCTTTTTTCTCTTTTCTAATTCTTCGTGCGAAGGTTTGTACTCTATCAACGATTTTAAATCGGGCTGGCCAGCATCAACCCAGGCAGTGTACCAAACATCCCCAGTTCTTTTTACGCTCTGGCGAAACAATCGTTCTACCATGCCGGAAAGTTGCCGATGATATTTTTCTGCATAATCTTGAGAATATACTTTTACAGTCTGCTTGCCTTTAGTTTCAAAATTAAACTTGCGTTCGCCCTCTGCCACAGAAAGATTCTTTTCAAAAACCAATACTGAATCAACAGCCAGGTTAGATTGAATTACAATTTCCCAGGCAGCAAGTTGCACATTAGGCAAGTAGGCAGCTGAGCCAACAAAAAAATCGTATTGCTCAAAATACAATTCAGGCAAGCGCGATTCCCAAAAGCCATGAATGCCAACCTGGCCAGTAAGCTGACCATCATAATTTTTTGTTGTGTGCAACGGCACGTGCGCATCGGCTATGTAATGACCTAAGTCGGCTGATACCCGAAGTATACGATCCGGATCTTTTAAAAGAAAAGCTTCCTTCAATTGAAAATACGTTCTGTAAATGTGCCACGGAAGAATACCACGAGCCTGCAGGGAATCTTCACCAAATTGTTTCACGGCATCACTCCAATAGCGTGGAAGTTTATGTGCCGCACTATCGCCATAGTCATCTAAGTCAATGTAGTGGCGTGGCGCTTCTTCGGGCACGGAATAACGCCTGCGGTCTGGGTTAACAGCCGCCTCGGTAATGTACTCAAGGTTTTTTTTATAAAACCCCGCCATAGCGGGTGGCAATGTAAACGCAGCCAATTGATTGATTTTTCTATGCGCAAAAAATCCCCAACTGCTGCACAGCAAAACCATTCCTACCAAAATGACTTTAATAAATCTCGACACCGTGCTACCTTTCCAATAAAGTTAAGCATCATGAAGAAGATTTTCATCATCCTGTATTTTATCACTCCGTTTGCGCTGGCAACCGATCCCTATCCAAAAAATCCTGCTATTGATGTAGTTCACTACATTTTTCAGTTGGAGGTGAATGATGCTACTGATGTGATCGCTGGTAAAGCATCGGTTTCGATCCGCTTTAAAAACTCACTTGCTGAGTTTGATCTTGACCTTATTAATAAAGATGCTTCAGGCAAAGGTATGGTGGTGACTCTGGTTTCATTGGGCGAAAAGTCCGTGGCTTTCGAACATAAAAACAATCGCTTAAAAATTATCCTTCCTGCTTCAACGGCAGCAGGCGATGTATTGACTTTTCAAATTGAGTATAGTGGCATTCCGCAAGACGGCCTGATCATTGGCAATAATAAATTTGGCGATCGTGGTTTCTTTGGCGACAATTGGCCCAATCGCGGTCAGCATTGGCTTCCGGTAGTCGATCATCCAAGCGATAAGGCCGCAGTTGATTTCATTATCATTGCCCCGCTGCACTATAGCGTGATTGCAAATGGATTAAAGATTGAAGAGAGTCCGCTTGATTCAAAAAGAAAACTCACGCATTGGCATGAAGAAGTTCCTATTCCTGTAAAGGTAATGGTGGCCGGCATTGCACGCTTTGCGGTTCAGTATGTAGGCAAGGTGAATGATATTTCGGTAGAGAGTTGGGTGTATCCGCAAAACAGAAGCGAAGGGTTTTACGATTATGCAGTAGCCGTGAAGGTGCTCGATTATTTTCACAATCATATCGGTGCGTACTCATATAAAAAATTAGCCAACGTGCAATCCAAAACGCGCTGGGGCGGATTGGAAAATGCAAGCGCTATCTTTTATTCTGAAAGTTCCGTTACCGGAAAAGCAGAGCGCGAAGGGTTGATTGCACACGAAGAGGCACATCAATGGTTTGGCAACTCGGCAACCGAAAACGACTGGCATCATGTATGGTTAAGCGAAGGCTTCGCCACCTATTTCGCAAGTCTCTATTTGGAATATGCCTATGGCCACGACCGATTAGTATCTGAAGCAAGTAAAGACCGAGATCAGGTAATTGAGTTTTATAAAAAGAATCAAGCACCGGTTATTGACACAACTATTACCGACATAAATAAAGTTTTGAGTACCAACACCTATCAAAAAGCGGGTTGGGTGTTGCATATGCTGCGGCATAAATTAGGGGATGCTACTTTCTGGAAAGGGGTGCGTAAATATTATGCTACCTACAAAAACAGCAATGCCATGACGATTGATTTCATAAGAATCATGGAAGAAGTATCCGGGCAAGACTTGAATTCTTTCTTTAATCAATGGCTTTATACAGGGGGGCATCCTACGCTGGCAGCGACCTGGCGCTATGATGCAAAACGAAAAGTAGTCGCTTTAGAGATTGAACAAGTGCAGCAAGGGGCTTTCTTCAATTTTCCACTGCAAATAGCCGTGATTGACAAAGTGGGGAATCGTGAGCTCAAAACCGTGGAAATCAGCGCAAAGCATTCAAAATTTGATTTAAATACACTTTCTGAACCCTCCTCGTTGGTTCTCGACCCGGAAACCTGGCTCCTTTTTGAAGGAAGTATTCAAAAGAAATGAGGAAAGCAGTCTTGCAAATCAGGCAATTGCCCTTATTTTTGCAGTCCGTTTGAAAAAAGCATTATGGCAAATCACAAATCAGCAGAGAAAAGAATCCGGGCCAACGAAACAAAGCGCGTAAGAAACCGCTATCAGGCTAAAACAACCCGTACTCAAATTAAGAAATTGAGTGCTATCACCAAGAAAGATGAAGCGCAGGCTCTTCTGAAAGAGGTGTCGGGTATGATTGATAAATTGGCCAAGAAAAATGTTATTCATTGGAAAAAGGCCGCAAATCAGAAATCAAAACTTGCCAAACGCGTAAACGCACTGGCTTAAGTTTTATAAGTATTTATTTTTCCCTCCCTGCTTTTGTTGGGGAGGGTTTTTTTATGCCTTGGCATGAGTTGGCGCCTTGCCACCTTAAAATTCATACCTTAGATTCTGTGAAAATCGAAGACAGCAAACCTTTAAACATCAAAGACTGGTCGCCAGAAGACAGGCCCCGCGAAAAACTTTTGTTGAAAGGAACCTCAGCACTAACCGAAGCCGAACTTATCGCAATCCTGATTGGATCGGGCACTGTAAAAGCCAGCGCGGTTGAGTTAGCGAAGAAAATTCTTCAGCAAGGCAACAATAACCTGAATGAAGTCGCCCGGCTGAGTATAAAGGACTTAATGAAAATCAAGGGCATAGGCGAAGCGAAAGCCATCACTATTGTTGCAGCACTTGAACTTGGGCGCAGACGAAAAGAACAAGACCCCGAAGAGAAACCTAAAATAAACTCCTCGAAAGATGCGTTTGATCTATTGAAAGGTGATTTTATGGATTTACCGCATGAAGAGTTTTGGGTGTTGTTGCTAAACCGGGCCAATCGGGTAGTAAAGAAAAAAAGAATTAGCGAGGGTGGTGTTTCGGGTACGGTAGCCGATCCGAAAATAATCTACAAACTTGCTCTTGAAGACCTGGCAAGCGGGGTTATTGTAGCACATAATCATCCCTCCGGAAATCTGAGTGCAAGCCAGAGCGATCTGGATTTAACAAGAAAACTAAAAGAGTCGGGTAAGTTTCTCGAAATCCAGTTGCTTGATCATCTGATTATTACTAACCAGAAATACTTTAGCTTTGCAGATGAAGGGCTGATATAATCAGAAATGAAAATAGTTTACGGTATTGTATTTGGTGTGTTGGTGATTCTTTTGGTGGCATTCGTTTACTCGCCACAAGAGAATGAAACCGATGCCCGGATACTATCAATGTCCGATTCGGTGCAAACCGAAGCTGTGCCACAAGGCGATCAACTCATCAACCTGCCACCAGCTAAAGAGACCGTGGCCTATCCCGACCCTAATCCCTTTGTGCAGCAGGTTGTAAACAGCTACGAAGATTTTATACAACAGGCAATCAAACACGGAACCGCACCAGGTGCAGCCGTAGCCATCGTTCGCGATACTTCCATAATTTTTTTGCGTGGCTTTGGGCTGAGGCAAGTGGGCATTACCGACTCCATTGATATTAACACTGTTTTTAGGTTGGGTTCCGTATCAAAATGTTTTGCTTCCGTGCTGGCAGGCACCTTGGTAAGCAATCAACTTATAAACTGGGACGATCCCATACAAAAATATTATGCTGAGTTTCAGTTGAAATCGAAAGAGCATGCCGAGAAAGTAACGATCCGACATGTGTTGTCGCACACCACCGGGCTCCCCTATCATGCCTATACCAATATGATTGAAGAACACATCCCACTCGATACTTTGTTGGCCAGTTTAAAAAGCGTAAAACTTTTTGGCGAACCCGGTCAGATTTATAGTTATCAAAATGTAGGGTATAGCCTGATTGAGAAAGTTGTAGAGTCTGCCACACACCAAACGTTTGAACGGGCACTGACAGAAAATATTTTCAAACCACTCGACATGCGCAATAGCTCTGCTTCCTACGAAGCAATTATGAGCAATACCAACGTAGCAAAACCACATCATTTTTCGCGCAAGCGATGGGTTAGCGTTCCTATCTCTGATACGTATTATAATGTAGCACCAGCCGGAGGTGTAAATGCAAGCATTGCCGACATGGCGCTTTGGCTTCGTGCACTCGTTGATGGCTCTTCTGATTTGATGGCAGACACAACCCTTAACGAAATCTTTGAACCACAGGTAAAAGCCATTTCAAAAAACAGAAATTTCAGACGATGGAAGCGGCCGCAGTCTTCCTATTATGCTATGGGTTGGCGGGTAATTAACTTCCAGAACCAAACTCTTGAATATCATGGTGGCTATGTAAATGGATATCGAAGTGAAGTAGCCCTTGACCGTAAAAACCGAATTGCGATTTGTGTGCTCACCAACTCTCCCGGAAATCTAGCAGACTTATCTATCCCAGAATTCTTTAAACGGTATTCGCAACATGTCGATTCAATCAATTTTTGGGAAGCCCGAAACAAGTTGATCCTTGTTAAAAATTCAGACCTCAGTTCTCCTATAGTTAATTAGCTATGAAAAGTTCGCGCGTTGTGGCAGGTATACTAATTCTGGCTGTAGCTGCCTTTGTTATTTATTCCATGCGTGGAAAAGCAACGGATGAAGGTTATGTTGCCAGCATTCAAAAAGAAAGAGTTGATAAAGATGAATTTATGAAATCGGATGAGACGTCACCGATTTTAAAAGATAGTCTTCCGTTTGCCGGATTACACTATTACCCAATAGATGAAAAATTTAAAGTCAAAGCAAAGCTAAAATCAATTGACGATAAAAAAGTTGTTGTTCTTTCTACTAGTGATGGTAAAGAACAAAAATATCTTGAATACGCCTTCGCAATATTTACCTTAGAAGGTGTTGAAAACAGTCTGCTCATACTAGAGCTAATGGATATGGGACCACAGCGCGGAAAACTGTTTCTTGCTTTCGCAGATGAAACCAGTGGCCAGGAAACCTATGGGGCCGGTCGGTATCTCGATATCAAAAAAGTGCCCGCGGCAACTTCAATCATACTTGACTTTAATTTGGCTTACAATCCCTATTGTGCTTACAACGATGGCTTCTCATGTCCTTTTCCACCTCGCGAAAACATTCTGAAAATTGCCGTAAAAGCAGGAGAAAAAACGTATCACCAATGATCCGGATAATCCAAATGTAGTTTAGAAAAGAATCTCCAAACCCGTACATTTGAAGCCCTGATTTTAGCCTTATGAAGATCTCCTACCGCTGGCTCAAGCAATACATCGATATTCCCGAATCGGCAGAAGAAATTGGTAAAGTATTAACCGCTACAGGCTTGGAAGTAGAAAGTGTGGAAGCTTTTGAAACCGTAAAGGGTGGCCTTCAGGGACTTGTTATTGGAGAAGTGCTTACATGCGCTAAACATCCTAACGCTGATAAACTTTCGATTACTACCGTGAATGTTGGCAACAAGGTGCTGCCTATTGTGTGTGGTGCTGCCAATGTAGCAGCCGGACAAAAGGTAGTGGTGGCCTTACCTGGAACAACCGTATTTCCAATCAAGGGCGAATCGTTCACGATAAAGACATCAAAAATCCGGGGCGAAGTTTCAGAAGGAATGATTTGTGCCGAAGATGAAATTGGTCTGGGGGAAAGCCACGCAGGCATTATGGTGCTTACCACCGATGTTGCCAATGGAACACCCGCTGCAAAATTTTTTAAGGTTGAAAACGACTATGTGCTCGAAATTGGTTTAACACCCAACCGCGCAGATGCAGCCTCCCACATTGGTGTAGCCCGGGATATCAAAGCATCGCGCAAGCGAATAATTTGTTTGCCTTCGGTAGATGCATTTAAAGTAGAGAATAAAAACTTGTCTATTCCTGTTGTGGTTGAAAACGCAACGGCCTGCCCACGCTATTCAGCCGTTACACTTACCGGAGTTACGATTGACGAGTCGCCCGATTGGCTAAAAAACAGATTGAAGGCAATTGGCCTGTCTCCCATTAATAATATTGTTGATATCACAAATTTTGTTTTACACGAAACTGGTCAGCCGTTACACGCTTTTGATGCCGATGAGATAACAGGCAAACAAGTGATTGTAAAGACTTTGCCAGTCGGAACAAAATTCAAAACGCTTGACGGCAAAGAGCGAACCCTGGCAGCTCATGATTTGATGATTTGCAGTGCAGCAGAGCCCATGTGTATTGCTGGAGTTTTTGGCGGTATCAAATCAGGCGTTTCGTCAAAAACGAAAAACATCTTTTTGGAGAGCGCTTGTTTCGCTCCGGATTCTATACGCAAAACAGGCATGCATCATCAATTAAAAACGGATGCTTCGTTTCGTTTTGAACGTGGCACCGATCCAAACATGACGATTTATGCTTTGAAACGCGCAGCCTTATTGATTCAAGAAATTGCGGGTGGCTCTGTATCATCTGAAGTAGTTGATGTATATCCATCCAAAATCGAGAGCAAACTGATCGCTATAAAAGATAAGAACATCAATCGGCTGATTGGTAAGATTATTCCAAGGGAAGAAATTTTCTCGATCCTTGAGAGCCTTGATATTTCGATCGTCACTAAACAAGAGTCCGATTTTACAGTGTCCGTTCCACCCTATCGGGTTGATGTCACTCAGGAGGCTGATGTGGCAGAAGAAATTCTTCGCATTTATGGATTTAATAATATTGAACTCTCTGAAATTGCAAGAACAGACTACCTCGCTGAGTTTCCTGAAAAGGACATCAATAAATTTAAGCGCACCCTGGGCGGCATGCTGGTGGGCAACGGATTTTACGAGATCTTAACCAACTCATTAACCAATGCAGCCTATCAGCAAAAACACAATCTGGGTTTTTCAGGATCGCCCGTTGAAATTTTGAATAAGCTCAGCGAGGAGCAAGGAATTTTGCGTCAAACCATGCTCTTTACAGGATTGGAAGTTTGCGGGTATAATATTAATCGCAAACAAAAAGATCTTAAGCTTTATGAGTTTGGTAAAATCTATTGGAAAAACGAATCGAGTGACTCGGGCGAAACAAAAACCAGCTATAAAGAGGAAGAAAGACTGGCTTTATACATGAGTGGAAATTTTGAAACCGAAAACTGGCAACATAAAACCCGATCAATAACCTATTTTGATCTTGCCCAGCAGGTGGTTCAACTGCTTGAACGATCATCTATTGAAACGACAAAGCAAGAAAAACTTATCGACCCGCTTTTTGATTACGGTATGCGATTAATGAAGGGGACAAAAGAAATTGCCAGGCTGGGAAAGGTAAAAACAGCATTAGCCAAGGATTTTGGTATCAAGCAGGAAATATTTTATGCCGACCTAAGTACTGCCTTGCTTTTCAAGGCGGCAACCCCTAAGTTCGTTGTGAAGGACGTGCCGAAGTTCCCGGAAGTAAGACGCGATCTTTCGTTGGTATTGGATAAGCAAGTAACCTTTGACGAAATCAGAGAGCATGTATTGCGAACCGAAAAGAAACTTATAAAAGAAATAATTGCGTTTGATGTGTATGAGGGCGACAAAATCCCAACAGGAAAAAAAGCTTATGCTTTAGGCTTTACCCTACAGGATGAAACCAAAACCCTCTCCGATGAGGAGATAGAAAAAGTGATGACGCGTTTGATGAGTGCCTTTGAAGGAACGATGGGGGCTGTAATTAGAAAATAAAGAACCGGTTTCGGATTAACTTCAAATTCAGAACCCAAAATAATAACGCATGGACCAGGAAGCATTAAAATCAAGTCTAAACGGATTAGAACGTAAAGTACTTGTGTTGTTGAATGAACATAAGTCTGTAAAAGACGAGTTAAAAGGGTTGAAATTGGAGAACTACGAACTCAAGACCGACCTTAAAAAGCGAGACGAGCAACTCTATCATTTTAAAAATCAGATTAAAATCACTAAGATTGTAGACCATATAAACCCGGAGGACGGAGGTGTTTCGGAGTTGAAAAGGAAAGTTGACGAGTATATCCGCGAAATCGATAAGTGTATTGCTCACTTGAGCAGATAACCGGTAAAGTTGATGGACGAATTATCAGTAAAAATAAAAATTGCAGACCGCGAATACCCGATGAAGGTAAAACGCAAGGAAGAAGAAAAAGTGCGTGCGGCTGGCAAAGTCATCAACGAGAAAATAAAGTATTACCGCGAACAGTTTGGAATTGACGATAAACAAGACCTGCTGGCCATGGTGGCATTCGATTGTTTGGTAGACAAAATAGCAGATGAAGAAAAAAATCTGCAGGTACTAGACCAAACCGTGATTGAAAAGGTAAACCACATCAATCAGTTGGTTTCCCAATCGCTCTGATTCATTCTTTTTAATTCCCATCTTTTAGTCTCTGGCCGGTTGGCCCCGGGTGTTTTAACTTATAAAATACCTATATCATGGATGTATTAACACTAGGAGTTGGAAGTCTGATAATCACCATACTGATATCCCTCATTCTTATTATTCTGATTGGAATTCTAGTTGGCAGCCTTCTTTACAAAAGAAAGATTTCGCGCAACGAGCAAGCGGCTTCTGAAAAGGCGAAATTGATTTTGAAGGAAGCTGAGCTGCAAGCCGAAAACATCAAAAAAGACAAAATCATTGAAGCCAAAGACAAACTCTTTAAGATGAAACAGGAGTTTGAAGACGAGTCTAACCGCAAGAAAAATCAGATCATCAGCAACGAACAAAAAATCAAACAGCGGGAAGCTCAACTTTCAAAGGAACTCGAAACCTTAAAAAGAAAAGAGGGTGAAGTAGACGAAGAAAAACAAAGTCTGGCCCAGCAGCATGAGTTGGTAAAGAAACGCAAAGAAGAACTTGACAAATTCAATGCACAGAAGGTGGCCATCCTGGAAGGGATCTCTAAACTTACGGCCGATCAGGCTCGCGATCAACTCATAGAATCACTGAAAGAAGAAGCGCAGACCAAAGCCAGCTCATACATAAAAGATATTATGGAGGAGGCCAAGCTAACGGCCACCAAAGAAGCTAAAAAAATAGTAGTAGAAACTATTCAGCGCACAGCCACCGAACATGCTGTAGAAAACTGTGTTTCCATTTTCAATATTGAAAGTGATGACATTAAAGGAAAAGTAATAGGTCGCGAAGGAAGAAACATTCGCGCGCTTGAAGCCGCAACGGGTGTAGAAATTATTGTAGACGATACTCCTGAAGCCATCATAATTTCAGGTTTTGATCCAGTGCGCAGAGAAGTGGCTCGGCTTTCCTTGCACAGGCTTGTGCAGGATGGTCGCATTCATCCGGCCCGCATCGAAGAAATTGTAGCTAAAACTTTTAAAAACATTGAAGATGAAATTGTAGAGATCGGGGAGCGTACGATAATCGATTTGGGCATTCACGGTCTGGCTCCAGAATTAGTAAAGATGGTAGGTCGTATGCGCTATCGCTCTTCGTACGGTCAGAATCTTCTGCAACACTCGCGCGAAGTGGCAAACCTGTGCGCAATTATGGCGGCCGAGCTCGGCCTGAATGTTAAACAAGCAAAGCGAGCCGGTTTATTACATGATATTGGAAAAGTATGGCCCGAAGAATTAGAAAAGCCGCATGCCATTGTAGGCATGGAGCTTGCGCAGAAATACAAAGAACATCCCGTAATCTGCAATGCTATTGGTGCTCACCACGATGAAATTGAAATGACGAGTATCATCTCGCCCATTGTGCAGGCCTGTGATGCAATTTCGGGAGCCCGCCCTGGTGCAAGACGCGAAGTAATGGAGCAATACATCAAGCGATTGAAAGAACTTGAAAGTGTGGGCTTAAGCTTTGATGGTGTTGAGAAATGTTACGCCATTCAGGCAGGCCGCGAACTGCGTGTGATGGTTGATGCTGAAAAAGCTTCTGACGAACGGGCCGCTCAGCTAAGCTTTGACATCTCACAAAAAATTGAAAAGGACATGCAGTATCCTGGGCAAATCAAAGTAACAGTAATCCGCGAGATGCGGAGTGTTGCGTACGCAAAGTAATCAACCTAACAATTTCTAGGATTATCTAAGTTCAGATTAATTATCTGAACGGTGAGCTCAGTCTTTGCGAAATTATTTACTTTTAATAAACTGAAAAAACTTTCACGGCTTGATGAAAAAAAATCTCTTTGTGCTTAGTCTGTTCTTTATTTCAACCAGTACATATACTCAACCTCGTCAGGATACAACTTTTCTCAGAGCCTCTGTATTGCAAGCAGAAAATACTTACCATTCTGCAATGGCCAAACAGTCCAATATTTATAATGGCCGAGGATATAAAGAGTATGTTTCTGTTCGGGATGAACACCCATACTTCATAAATCACGATTGGTTTGAGGGGATAATTTTGTACGAAACTGACCTCTATACTAATGTTCCATTGTTATTTGATTTGGCCACTGAAAAGGTGTTGATCGAAAATCCCACCAATGGAAGGAAGATGGAATTGGCTACCAGTAAGATTGAACTATTTCAAATCCATCAGCATACCTTTGTTAATCTGACAGTTTATGACTCGCTCACTTCAGAGATGGAAGTCGGCTTTTATGATCGACTTTACAATGGTCAACTGAAACTTTATGCCAAAAGAAGCAAAAAATTTCAAGAGCGGATCAAAGGAAATATACTATTTGCAGAGTTTGATGAAAAGAATAAATATTTCCTGTTTACAGGCTCTCAATACATTAAAGTCACCAATAAAGCATCTGTTATAAAAGCCCTTGGTGGCAAAAAGAAACTACCCAAATACTCACCCCAAAACAGGATTCTAATTGGGAATAAGGCTGAGAACTCATTAATACAGCTTGTTGAGTTCTACGATTCAAAGATGTCACTATGAGGTTTCGGCTTATCTTTCTGAATTTCTGCTTTTCAAGCATTATTGCCTCTAGTGCCTTTGGTCAACATAGCGAATTAATCACTGGCAATTTCTCGGCACTTAAATTTCCGCAATTTGTAAATCAGATAGAATCTAAAACGAGCTTTCGCTTTTTCTATGATTCCAGAGCCGTAGATACAGTTGTTGTTAACCTGGTCGTTGAAAATCAATCCATCGACAAAATTCTTACTCAGGTTTTTGATAAGACTGATTTTCAATTTGCAATAGATCAGAGCAATAATATCTTTATCACAAAAGGCAGACAAATAATAAGCTCGTTACCTGATGACTTTTTTGGTTTTCCTGCGCAGGAAAACAAGCAAGCAATTTCAACTTTTGATATTGCCGATTACGAGAAAAAAGAAAAGAAGCGAGACCAGATCGAAAACAAGCTTTATAGTATAGGTACCAAATCAAGTTCTCTTCAGGGCTCAGCAATCCTGGCGGGTTTCATTCGCAACGCTCTCTCAGGAGAGCCCCTTATTGGAGCTTCTGTATTTGTAGAAAACCCAACCATAGGTGTGGCTACAGATCAATATGGGTATTATTCTATTTCTCTACCTAAAGGAAGGCACGATTTAAAAATAAAAAGCATTGGCATGAAATCTGGTCAACGCCAAATCATGCTGTACAGTGATGGCAAACTGGATATTGATGTTTATGAGGAAGTTACACCGCTAAAAGAAGTTGTTGTTGAGGCTGATCGTGATATTCGGGTTATGGGTATGCAAATGGGGCTTGAAAAGCTGGATATCAAAACGATGAAGCAAATGCCTTCGGCACTCGGAGAAGTTGATGTGTTAAAGGTGATGCTTTCTTTGCCAGGTGTACAAAGTGTTGGTGAGGGGGCAAATGGAATAAACGTACGAGGTGGCGCTACCAATCAAAACTTGATTCTGTTCAATGACGCAACGGTTTACAATCCTTCTCATCTCTTTGGTTTTTTCTCCACATTTAATCCGGATGTGCTGAAAACTGTTGAACTTTATAAAAGCGGTATTAATGCCGAGTATGGTGGTCGATTATCATCTGTGCTTGACGTTAAATCGCGCGAAGGGAACCTTAAGAAATTTTCAGGATCGGGGGGAATTAGTCCTATAACTGGCAGACTTACCCTCGAAGGTCCTATTATCAAAGAACGAACTTCTTTTATAATTGGGTTGCGATCAACCTATTCAGATTGGTTATTAAAACAGGTCGATTCGAGAGAATTTGAAAACAGTACTGCTTCCTTTTATGACATAACCGCCAATCTTAGCCATAAGATTAATGATAAAAATAATTTATACGCTTCCTACTACCTCAGCCAAGATAAGTTCAAACTAAATAGTGATACTCTCTATAGCTACAGTGATAGGAATGCCTCATTGAAGTGGCGACACACGTTTAATAATAAAATGTTTGGCGTCTTTACAGGAGGATTTAGTGAATATAAATATGATATCTCAAGTGATAAAAATCCTGTTAATGCCTTTACTCTAGACTTTGCCGTAAACCAATTAAATGCCAAAGCAGACTTTAATTATTTCTTAACTCCAAAAAAAACTCTTTCAGGTGGAATTAGCACAACACACTATACTCTTTCGCCAGGCAATCGACAACCTAACGGATCACAGTCGATAATAATTCCGGATAAACTGGAACCCGAACAAGGCTTGGAAAGTGCCATCTACTTGGGGGAAAATTTCGAAGTAAATCCAAGACTATCCATTTATGTAGGTGCCCGATACTCCCTGTATCAATACCTAGGCCCGAAAAAAGTTTACGAGTACGCAGACAATTTATCGCTAGAAGAGAGGAATACAACAGACTCTATTCGATATGGCCGCGGGGAAACTATTAGAATTTATCACGGACTTGAACCACGATTTTCTTTACGTTACAGTCTTCAAAAAAATGCTTCATTAAAATTTAGTTACAACAGGATGCGTCAATATATTCAAATGTTATCAAATACGGCCGCCATCGCACCAACTGATATCTGGAAACTAAGTGATCCCTATGTAAAGCCGCAGATTGGAGATCAGCTTTCAATCGGGCTTTATAAAAACATTGGCAAAAAACAACTTGAAGCCTCCGCTGAAGTTTACTACAAAGCCACTCAAAACGCACTTGACTTCAAAGGTGGAGCAGTACTACTACTAAATCATCAGATTGAGACGGCTGTGTTAAATGCAGATGGAAAAGCCTATGGAGTTGAACTAATGTTAAAAAAAGGTGCTGGTAAAATAAATGGTTGGATCAGTTACACCTACTCGCGCTCTTTACTGCAAACAAAAAATTCCTATTCAACTGAAATCATCAATGGCGGAGAATATTACCCAAGTAATTACGACAAACCACACGCAGCTAATTTTATTAGTAACTATAAATTTAATCGCAGAGTAAATTTTTCACTTAATATGACATACAGTACGGGGCGTCCGTTAACGATTCCGTTAGCGCAATATGAATTAAATGACACCAAACGAATTTATTATTCAGATCGAAACAAATACAGAATTCCAGATTACTTCCGCACTGACATTTCCATAAATTTTGAAGGCAATCATAAAATTAAAAAACTTGCTCACAGTTCATGGACGATTGCCGTGTATAACCTAACGGGCCGTAATAATGCGTATTCTGTTTTCTTTGTCGCTAAAGAGGGTAAAATTGAGGGCTACAAACTCTCAGTCTTTGCTAACCCCATTCCAACAATCACCTATAACTTCAAATTTTAGGATTATGGAGATTGTTTTAAAGGGACATAAAAATATCTGGTTGCTTCTCCTCCTGATAGGTTGTATTGAACCCTATACACCTCCGGAAATTGAAATCAACCCTAACATACTTGTTGTTGATGGATTTCTTGATGGAACTAAGGGTGAATGTATTGTCCGTCTTTCACGAACCCAAAGGCTTGGTAACAATGAATCTGTGCAGGTTGAAATAGGAGCCGTGGTTTCTCTACAGGAAAAAGATGGGGATGTTTTTTTATTAACTGATAACGTCAACGGTAAGTATAGTATTGCTAATCTTGCAATCAGCGGCACTAACGAATATCGGATTAATGTAAAAACAGCAGACGGAAAAGAGTACGTTTCAGAATATTCAGCACTTAAGCATTCTCAACCGATTGATAGTCTTACCTGGGAAGCCACCGACAATGGTGTTGAAATCTATGCAACCACTCATGATGATGATGGCGATTCACGATACTATCAATGGACATTTGTTGAAACTTGGCAATATACTTCGGCATTCTATTCATCCGTAAAGTTTGAAAATGGTGTAGGTGTTCTTCGAAACGAGGATATCTACAATTGCTGGCGAGAAAAAAACTCTTCAACTATTATTATTGGCTCTTCGGATAAACTGGTAGAAGATATAATTTATAAAAAACCAATTACAACCCTTAGCCAAACAACAGATAAGTATCAAATCCGATACAGTATTATTGTTACGCAGCGGGTTCTTTCAAAAGAAGCATTCAATTACTGGAGTGAGCTTCAGAAAAATACGGAGAACCTTGGAACTTTGTTCGATCCTCAGCCCTCGCAAGTGTTGGGTAATATTTCCAATAGCGCTGATGCCAACGAGCCGGTGTTAGGATACTTCAGTTCAAGTTACACTTCTGAAAAGAGACTTTTCATAAGGAACTCAGAATTACCAAAAGGATTTCCCTTTCTTCGGGATTTTGCTGGGTGTAAAGAAGATACTATATTCTTAGCTGACTTACCAAACTTTGAAGCAACCACCAAGATCCTTACAGCCCCAGTTACACAAGGTGGTATTCTTCTTATCGGATTTAGATATTCGTCTAATGCATGTGTTGATTGCAGATTGAAAGGAGGAACCACAACTCCACCTGATTTCTGGTAAGAAGTAAATTTTAATATCTGATGAATTCATTTTTATTTGCATTTAAAATACTCCGCAAAAGCATCTTACTGGTCGCACTTACCCTAGGGCTTCACACGGTAGTCTATTCTCAAAACAACGCGACAATAACACTACAAAATCAATTCAATAACTTCCGACAGAAAACGCTGCAAGAAAAAATCTACGTGCATCTTGATCGTTCCTTTCTCATTACAGGTGAAACCCTTTGGTTTAAACTTTACCTGGTGGATGGTAGCTTTCACAAGCCGGTGGATTTAAGTAAGGTGGCTTACCTAGAGATCATAAAAGACAACGGCTCTCTTCTGCAAGCAAAGATAGACCTTAAAGAGGGTGTTGGTAGTGGGGCTCTCTATTTACCCGCATCACTTCCTTCAGGCAATTATATTGTGCGTGCCTATACTAATTGGATGAAGAATTTTAGCCCGGATTTTTACTTTCATCGACCAATTACGATTATAAACACATTCAAGAACTCAGAAATTGAGTCGACCAATCTTGCTTCTGAATTGGATGTGCAATTTTTTCCTGAAGGCGGAAATCTTGTTGCTGGTTTAAAAAGTAAAGTGGCCTTCAAATCAGTTAATCGTGAAGGATCTGTTTCGTGTAGCGGTGTAATTGTCAATGAAAAGAATGATACAATAACCAGCTTTAAATCTCTCAAATATGGGATGGGCAATTTTACACTTACTCCCTCTGATAAACATTCATACAAGGCTTTGATCAAGGATGAAAGCGGAGGTCTGCATTCGGTTCCATTTCCTAAGATCTATTCTGACGGGTATGTGATGTCTTTGAAAGATTCAATCACACACCTTACCATAACGGTTACCTCCACCAAAAAGACACCTGAAAATCTCATTCTCTTCACGCACAGTCGGTACTTGACACTAAAAACTGAAACTCAGTTTTTAGTGAATGGAAATACGTCTTTCTCCATTTCCAAGAATTTGTTACCCGCAGGAATAACACACTTCACTCTTTTTAACGAAGCCATCACTCCTTTATGTGAGCGGCTCTACTTTACACAGCCTGAAAAAGAGTCAGAGATTACAATAAGTACCGATCAATTAGAATATAGTGCCCGGAAAAAAATCTTGCTTGATATTCTAAGATCATATGAAAAGGATCCAATAAAAATCAATTTGTCGTTGAGTGTTTTCAAATTGGACTCACTTTCTGCACTCGAACATTCTGATATTATAAACTATCTCTACCTTACCTCAGAGCTTACGGGATACATAGAATCTCCAGAATATTATTTTTCTAAAGACGATGGTCTAGTAAAGGAGGCAACAGACAATTTGCTACTGACACAGGGTTGGCGAAGGTTTAGTTGGAAAACGATATTAGATTCAAATTCGTCATCTTTTAAATTTATTCCCGAATACAGAGGCCCTATTATCACGGGCACAGTTGCCGAATTATCAGCCCGACCTGTGCCTGATATTGGTACATTTCTTTCTGCTTCCGGTAAAAATAATCGTCTCTATTTTGCCAAGAGCGGAAATGATGGGCAAGTAATGTTTGAAGTAAAAAATTTCTTTGGCTCGCAGAAAATTTCTGCTCAACACGACAACTCAGATACCATACATACGCTGAAAATAAACACTCCTTTCTCTGAAAAATTTTCTATCTATTCAGCAGTTCCGCTAATACTGAACGCCTCTCTTTCTAAAAATCTATTGAGTCGGTCTATTTCGATGCAGGTGCAGGATGTATTTTATGAAGAAACTTTGAACAAATATAAAATCATGATACGAGACAGTACAGCCTTCTATGGTGAAGCTGATGAAAAGTATTTACTGGATGAGTATACACGATTTCCGGTAATGGAAGAGGTGATGCGTGAATACGTGAAAGGTGTCTGGATACGAAAACGGAAAGATGGATTTCATTTTCTTGTATTAGATAATATAAACAAAACAGTATTTAACGAAGATCCTCTTGTATTGCTGGACGGGGTTCCGGTAGTGGACATTAATCAAATTATGGAACTAAATCCTTTAAAGATTAAAAAGATTGAAGTAATGACGCGCGAATATTATCTCGGCAGCCAATCATTCCCTGGAATTGTCAGCTTTACGAGCTACGAAGGCGACATGGCCGGATTACAGTCTGAAGGTAAAAACATGACACTTATTTATGAAGGGCTACAACTTCAGCGTGAGTTTTATTCACCTCGCTATGAAAATGAAAGTCAGAGATCAAGTCGACTGCCCGATCAGCGAACTCTTTTGCAGTGGGCCCCTGAAATAAACCTTACAAATGGTAAGACAAGTGTTGAATTCTATTCTTCTGACGTTCCCGGAACGTATCAGGTAATACTTCAGGGGATAACGCAAAATGGCCAGCCGATTTCAAAACGGTACACCTTTAAAGTCTTATCGCGATAGAAGATCTTTTTTTCAATCGTTGTAGAAAAGAAATCTACACCCGTATTTCTTAACCCGTAGCTTTATCCGTTATTTAGATAAACTATTTGTACCCTCGTGACTACCCCACGCATCGCAGTCAAGCTCATCTTCTTTATCAATGGCTTCGTACATGCCAACCTGGCGGCTCGGTTCCCAAAAATTCAAGAACTCTTTTCCATTGACAATGGTATTCTTGGATTTGTTCTGTTAGCCACATCAGTTGGCGCACTTATCGCTATGCCATTTACTGGGTGGCTCATCATTCGAAATGGAAGCAGGCGTATAACAATCTTCTCTGTATTTCTCTATTGTCTTTTCGTGCCACTGGTACCCTTGCTACCCGGAATTGCCGGACTGGTTGCAATTTTTTTTACTATGGGCCTTACCGCAGGCATGTTGGACGTGTCTATGAATTCGCAGGCAGTGATGGTTGAGCAACAACATAACAAACCTATCATGACTTCTTTTCATGCACTCTTCAGTGTTGGCATGGTAGCCGGTGCAGGATTTGGCGCATTGTTTATTAAACTCGGCACAACGCTGCTTACACATCTGAGTATTATTACAGTCTTAAGTTTAGCAGGTGCAGCGTGGGCTCGCTATCATCTCATTCACGATAAACCACAAGAAAAAAAATCAGAAGGCCCCGCTTTTCGGTTGCCCAATGCCGCAATGGTAAGCATAGGTGTTATTGCCTTTTGTTGTATGCTGGGCGAGGGTGCTATGGCCGATTGGAGTACAAATTACATGGAAAACATTGCGCATGCCGATAAGGCATTGGCGCCACTTGGTTTATCCGCTTTTGCGTTAGCAATGACAATCGGCCGCTTCTTTGGCGATTCGGCTCGGGTTAAGTTGGGCGATCGCACATTGATGATTGCTTGTGGTGTTATTGCAACACTCGGCCTTTCGTTCACTCTTATGTTTACACATCCTTATGCAGTAATTTTTGGGTTGTTCATTACTGGCGTGGGTCTGTCCTCGTTAGTACCCATCGCCTATAGCATAGCTGGCAATACAAAAGACTTATCGCCCGGTGTGGGTCTGGCTATGGTAACTACGGTAGGCTATTCGGGTTTTCTATTTGGCCCACCGTTGATCGGTTTAATTGCCGACCTGCATTCGCTACGAATCTCACTAGGCCTGGTGGTAGTTCTGTTTGTCATCATGACTGTTTTAAGTGCCCGCTATAAATCTTAAAATCAACAGTATGAATATTACTCAGATTGAACATGGATCAAAAGGTGCTTTTGTCATTAAAGAAAATAACGAGCGACTGGCTGAGATGACGTATTCAAAAGCCGGAGATAAACTTATTATCATTGATCATACAGAAGTATCAGACGCACTGCGTGGCAAAGGAGCCGGAAAAAAAATGGTTGTAGCCGCAGTTGAATTTGCCAGAAAGCAGGGAATAAAAATTCTTCCGCTCTGCCCTTTTGCCAAAGCAATCTTCGATAAAACTCCAGAGTTTGAGGATGTGCTGAGTTCATAATTTTACTACTCATGCCACTTGTTTCAACTTCTACTTACCACGCCCCTTTTTACCTTTTCAATGGTCATGTTGAAACAATTATACCGAGCATCTTCCGGCAACTGCAAGGAGTTTATAATCGCGAACGCTTAGAATTATCAGATGGCGACTTTCTTGACCTTGATTGGCTGGCCAGGGAGAATGACAAGCTGGTAGTTATTTCGCATGGACTGGAGGGTAACAGTGAACGTCACTATGCAAAAGGTATGGCCACATACTTTCACAACCATGGCTGGGATGCTGTGGCCTGGAACTGTCGTGGCTGTAGTGGTGAAATGAACAGGTTGCCGAAGTTTTATCATCATGGCGCAACTGAAGATCTTGCCGCAGTAATTGAACATGCTCAAAAAAAATATTCGCACATTGTTTTGATTGGCTTTAGCATGGGCGGTAGTCTGACATTGAAATATTTGGGCGAGCGAAAAGGTGTGGTGAATCCTGCTATAAAATCTGCCACCGTCTTTTCTGTTCCGTGCGATTTAGGATCAAGTGCACGCGAGTTGGATAAGCCAAACAAGAAATTTTATCTTAATCGGTTTTTAAAAAAGCTTGAGAAGAAAATCCACACAAAGTCACTCCTCTTTCCTGAACTGATTACAGCTTCAGACTTTCATCAGATAAAATCCTTCCGGGAGTTTGACAATCGCTATACAGCACCTCTGCATGGATTTAAGGATGCCGATGATTTTTATGAGCAGGCCTCTTCAAAACCTTTTATCTCTTCTATTCAAATTCCAACCCTTATTGTTAATGCAATTAACGATCCTTTTCTTCCACCGGAGTGTTACCCGATTGAGATTGCGAAATCGCATGCGCATGTTTACTTAGAAACTCCGGAACGAGGTGGGCACGTGGGGTTTACGCTGGGCGGCAAGAATGAAAACTGGATGGAGGTAAGAGCATTTGAGTTTGTAAGTCAGGCTCTATCTTGACGTATCCTGACCAAATACCAGTTTAAATCCATTACAGTCCTCCACAGCAAATTCAATCATCTTGTATTCACGCTCGCATAACGGTTCAACAATCTTTGCCCCTTTGCTTTTTATCTCAATCAAAAGAGAATTAATGTTGCTTACCCGGATGTAAATATCAAGGCCATTCTTTCGCTGAGCAAGGTTAGAGTTTTGTACGATGTTTGTAGTATCCGCAAGACCCAATTGTATTTCTACTGCACCTCGGCCAATGATTGCAAATACAGGTGGATCATGCCAGTAGCCTAAAATTTTAAAACCGAACACATCGCGATAGTATTCAGCTGTTTTTACTACATCACTAACAACCAACTGCGGTGCAAGCTTATAAAATTCTGATGCAGGCTTCATTGTAGCTAAGATAATAAATTCAATCTATTGCTTACGTGCCGTCAGTATAATTTGAAAATGCTTTTTCAAAGATTGCCATTTTGTGCATGCTATTCATTAATTTCAACCTCTGTTTAACTCATGCTTAAATCTTTTTCTATGAAAATCTACCTTCGTCTCGCGATTACGCTCTTCGTTCTTATTGCAGGTGATTCTTTACAAGCACAAAATAAACTCGAAGGCCGCTGGAACCTGCTAATAGAAAAAGATGGTCAGCAACTTCCTTCGTGGCTTGAGATTGAACACTCCGGTCATAAAACTTTAGTTGGCCGGTTTGTCTATGCATTTGGAAGCGCACGACCTGTGGCCGTGGTGAATGTTACAAATGGAAAATTTAATTTCTCCATCCCACCCCAGTGGGAACCGGGCGAGCGCAACATGGACTTTGAAGGTGAGCTAACCGGTGAAACTCTGAAAGGAACCATGACTTACACCGATGGAAAACAATATGCCTGGACAGGCACCCGCGCTCCTTTGTTGAAACGAACTACTGAACCGACATGGGGCCAACCCATTACATTATTTAATGGAAAAGATCTGAAAGGCTGGAAGGCGATGGGCCTTAACCAGTGGATTGTTGAGAATGGAGTTTTGCGCAGTTTAAAATCTGGCAGCAACCTGATGAGTGAACAGAACTTTACTGATTTCAAATTGCATGTGGAGTTTCGTTACGAAAAAGGAAGTAACAGTGGCGTGTACCTTCGCGGTCGCTACGAAGTACAAATTGAAGATGATAAAGGCAAAGAGCCCTGGAAGGGCTATCTCGGGGCAGTGTATGGATTTCTTACTCCCAATGTAATGGCTGCTAAAGCTGCAGGTGAATGGCAGACGTACGATATTACTCTTGTGGGTAGGATGATTACTGTTGTAGCGAATGGTATAACCATCATCAGCAATCAGGAGATTCCAGGCATTACAGGTGGCGCCATCGACAATAAAGAAAGTGAACCGGGCCCACTCATGTTTCAAGGCGATCATGGGCCGATAGACTTTCGCAATATTATAATTACTCCAGCTAAGTGAAATTAAGTTAGAGGTATTGAGTCAGTCAAATGTTTTTTTGACCTGATTGATTCTATTATTCAATCACGGCATTGATCATTTGCCACAGATCATTGTCAAAACCAGAAACTGCAAAACTAGGATTGGCTGGATCGGAAGCATCACCCATTCTGATAACAACCATCTTCTTGCTTGGAATTACATAGATTCGTTGGTCTTCTGCACCCATGGCCGCATACATATCAGCCGGAGCGGCTGACACAAGCATTCCAGTAAAAACGGTTTGACCACCGGGTACCATAAAACTGCTTTTACCATTCAGCCACCATAAATATCCATACGATGGATTTATACTTTGCGATGTGCTTATACTCTCGGTAAAGAAAGATTCATTAATTATTTGTTCGTCTTTCCACTTGCCATTGTTGAGCGCCAATAGCCCAAACCTTGCCATGCTTCGGGTATTACTATTATATATTTTAAAGATGATTCCATTGTCCCAAAAGCCATCCATTCCAATTTTATCCTTCAATTTCACATTGAAATAGGATTCAAATTCCTGATTACTCGCTTCGGCAACAACATCCATTAGTTTTTGAAACACATTGTGATACGACCATCTCGTACCGGCATCGGCTAAGTATGTCAAGTTGTTGGTAATAACCAATTCACTTTCATCATTGATACCCGATGTCATGGTGAGTAAGTGAAGTGAAGTAATGAGATTTTCTTTTTCTAAAGATTCACTCGTCCAGCCCGTACCCAAATATTGAGAAACCTTATTATTGATACCCAGCAAACCTTCTTGTTGTGCTATTCCTGTTGCGCTAGCCACCAAAGTTTTGCCGGCACTATTCCATTGCCACGAGGTGCTGCTCGTATGGCCATCAAAATATTCTTCCATTACAATTCTGCCATTTACCAGAATCATAAAAGATTTGGTGTTCTTCTCAATCAAATACTCTTTTAGCGGTTGAATAGCGCTCTCATTCCATCCCAGGCTTGAAGCAGTTTTTGTTTCCCAACTCGTTCCTGAGTTGGAAGGAAAATACATGGTTTCTTCAGGATCAGGTTGAGGGTCATCCTTGCAACCAAAAAATAAAATCAGGAGGAGCAAAAGGAGACGCTTACTTGTTATCCGATATAATTTCATCTTCATTACTTATCTTAAAACCAAGGTAGTGATTTATACCTGACTTGTTTAATCGAATCAGATACTAAGCGACTTTCGTCAGAATAATTCCACGGCATTAGACTACGACCGCCATATAAGGTTTAATCATTCAAAGTGAAAGCTCAGATTTTTTTCAAATAGAGTTTAAAGCGAGGCGCTGTTGCGAAATGGTTGTTCAAATTAGAAGCTTACTAGTTTTTGTCTGCCTTGTCATACTTCCAGAGTCCGTAACTTTTTGTCCAGCCACTGGTTTTGTACCGATACCAGAAATGTAACAGCAAGGAAAAAGCAAGCATGATAAGTAGAGAAATCCAAAGCCATTCACTTCCCCAAAATAAATAGAGGGCAGAGCCCAATAAAAGATACTTAAGCACTCTGAACCAAATAGGCTGAGAATGTTTTGAAAACGCAACCTCTAGCTCTCGTTTAATGGTTTTATTAAGCATATCACTTCCCCTTCCATCCCGGTCCTCGCACCACTCTTCCCGGTGTGGCGCCTGTATGTTCTCCATCTTGCAGCACCTGCGTGCCATTCACAAACACATACACCATGCCCGTACTGTACTGATGTGGCTTTTCGAATGTAGCATGATCCTGTATGGCTGCGGGATCGAAAATTGCCAGGTCGGCATAATAGCCCGGAGTAAGCAAGCCGCGTTTTTTAATTTTAAGATTAGATGCCGGAAGTGAAGTAAGCTTACGAATAGCTTCTTCCATAGAAATCACCTGCTCATCGCGCACATATTTGCCTAGCAGTCGGGAAAAATTTCCATACGCACGTGGGTGTGTACTCGATTTTAAAAACACACCTTCTGTTGCTGGCGATTCAGCATCCGATCCAAAACTTAAGTACGGCAAGGCTATTTGTCTTTTTATATTTTCTTCACTCATCATAAAGTAAGCGGTGCCCACCCGTGTGCTATCGGCAATCACTAAATCCATTGCTGTTTCTTCCGGACTCTTACCATAAATTTTTGAAACTTCTGCCAAAGTCTTTCCTGTAAAACGTTTCAGTGAATCATTCGCAAAACCCAGCAACAAAACACGATCGGGGCTGCCTGCCATCAGCAACAGGTTCTCCCACTTGTCGGATGGTTTACGCATTTCATCCAATGCCTTTTTTCTTACTTTAGGATCTTGCAATCGCTTTATCCATTCTTTGATTCCGCCTTCCTGCACCCAGGGTGGCATGGAAGCATCCAGACCGGTAGCTCCGGCCGGATAGGTATACATGTCGGCTGTAATTTTTAAACCAGCTCTATTAGCAGCATCAATTTTTGCCAGAACAGAATCAAGCTTCCACCAGTTTTCATTACCGGCCATTTTTAAATGATAAATTTCTGCAGGCAACTTTGCTTCGCGTGCTATGCGAATAGTTTCGTCTACCGCACCAAAAATAGTATTGCCTTCGCTGCGCATGTGGGTAATGTACATACCACCATATTCACCGGCTACTTTACAAAGTTCAATCAACTCTTCGGTTGAAGAATAATTTGCCGGTGCATAAATCAACGAAGAACCAACACCCAATGCACCTTCTTCCATAGCAGTCTTCACCAAGGCTTTCATGCGCTCCATCTCTTCGGTATTGGGCAATCGGTTGGCATAACCCAACTCGTGAATGCGCACACTGGTGGCGCCAATAAAAGAAGCCACATTTGGGGCCACACCTCTTCGCTCGAGCGATTGCAGATATTCATCTAACGTTGTCCAGTCCACATCATATTTCCAATCAGGATTGCGTTTCATATCTGCCTGAATGTCGACCTTCATCTGATCATTCAGCGGCCCCATACTTGAACCTTCGCCAAAAACTTCTAACGTTACTCCCTGCCGGATGTCGGCCTGCGATTTTCCATCAAGTATGAGCGACTCGGTGGCCCAACTCAGCATGTTGATAAATCCCGGTGCAACGGCCAGACCTGTTGCATCAATCTCTTTTTCACCAACGGCTTTTGAAAGATCACCCATGGCGGCCACGGTATCGGCATTGATGCCAACGTCTGTTACAACTCCGCGACTACCCGAGCCGTCATACACGGTGCCTCCGCGAATGATAACCTGATATTTTTCTTTTTGACAAGCACTGAAAATAATGAATACGAGCAGAATGAGGGGAAAGCGTTTCATGGGGTTTATTTTCTATGAAGATAGAAAAATATTTTAGCCCCGAAGTCATAATACATTCTTAAAGGTCGATGTTTCTTTGCAACAAAGATGCGAGGGCGCGAAGATAAAATATTAGGGACCAGACCGCTTACTGCTAAAGCTAAAGTCGGTCAGGCTCTTGAAGCAGGAAATATAATTTACATCGCGTCTTAGTGACTTTGTGACAAGAATTTTTTTGATAAAAACTCCATTATTTCGCTATCAGCCACACAAAGCCACCCAATAAAATTATCAGGTGTGCAATTAACCAGACGCGCTGGTAGAGAGGTCGTTTATTCCATGTAACCGTTTGATCGAAGGGATCAAACACTAACGCAATACCGAAATTAGAAACTGCACTTCCAAGGTCTTTGGAAACAAAGAAAAAATAAAGGCTTAACACCACAAAGGCACCATAGCCCCATCGGTTGTACTTAAATGAAGAAGCTTTTACCTGCGAATTGTCTGTTGTGTTCATACGGATAACACTTTAGACAATAAGTATCTGCAGGAGCAAATGAATTACATCAACTTTAATTTATTAGAAAAAATTTACTCGGTGATCATAAAAGCGGGCAGACTGTTTAAATGCTAAGACAAATTTAGGTAAGACCTCTGAACATTATTTTACAACAGGATATTTAAACGTTGATTTTAATGTAATACGCTTACCCCCGGCCTGCGAAGCACGCGCGGCTTCAATAATCTCTAACACATGCAACGCATGTTCGGCCGCAATTAATGGCTCTGTGCCCAACACCAGGCTTTCGCTGATTACAGAAGCCCCTTGCTCCCACACATAGGTTCCGGTATCTGTGGCTTCCCGCCTTGTCTTTTCATTATCATGTGTGGCTATATCCACCCCAAAGGGCGCCCAATCGTATCCAATCAATTGCAAATTGCCGTGCGTACCCCAAATAGAAATAGTCGGCTTATCCTGGCCTTCGCCCTCGTGTCCGTAGGGATCGAAATAATTAAAACCACATTGCACATGCGATAAAACTCCATTCGCATGTTCCATCAGGACCATCGCATTGTCTTCAGCTACCACTATTACTTTTCCTTTATCATCTACTGTGCGCTCGGGTGTTATAATGCTCGTCATTGCCATTACCGATTTAGCGGGCCCGAGTAAGCCCGTAAGTGTTGCAATATTATATACACCCAGATCGGGTAAACTACCACCACCTTGTTCATAGAAGAAAGCCGACCACGTTGGCCCAAGATGACCATAGTGTGCATGTGCGGCAGAAACTTTTCCAATCTTTCCTTGCTGAATGGCCTGCGCCATAAACGCAAACTGCGGACTATTAACAACAGCCGGAGCACCCCAGATACGCACACCTTGTTTTTTAGATAATTCAAAGAGTTCTTTTCCTTCAGCATAGGTATTTGCCATTGGCTTTTCGCTCCACACATGCTTGCGGGCTAGCAGCGCTTGTTTGTTAATCCGACCGTGTTCCTGCATGTTGGTAAGGTTAACGAGCAAATCAAATGCGGGCCCTGCTAGAAGTTGATCGATATGTGGATAGTGATTAGCAACGTTATATTTTTTTGCTGCCTTTTGGGCCCTTTCGGGAATGATGTCGCACAGACTTACCAACTCAACATGCTCTGATTTCGAAAGATGCGGCAAATACATACCCGATACACTTCCACATCCGATAACGGCAATCTTGATTTTTTTACCAGGCTCAAAAAATTCTCCTGCCTGATTAATAAAAGGAAGCAGTATACCCGCAAGCATGAGTTTGCCACTGCGATCCATAAACTCTTTGCGACTAATTTTATGTTTCATGGAAATAGATTTTATGCACTCAAAGTAGACAATCTTACCAGATTATTGAAGTTAAATGTTTCGGGTGGTTGTTAGTGTGGATGTACCCGCCCCAATCGTAAAAAAAGCGGAAATGTGATGGTGATTGTATCCTGCAACAAGGGGTTCATTTCCTTCATCAATGTGAGGACAGGATTTGTTTTGTTCACAGTCATGTATTTTTGCACAGCCGACCACGTGGTCAGATATCCCTCCAATTGCTCTCGGGTCCACGTGCACGAAAAATTAAATTCAGGGGTCATGATTTCTTGAAACGGAAAAGAAATTGTTTTGTAGTGTTCGTCAATCAGGCGTCTTTCTTTATCCCAAAAAGAACCCACTGTGCTGGTATAGAAAGCTTGAATAAGTGGATCAACTGAATCATTGATGCGAAACAAACTGTAACCCCATACAGCAAGAATAGCCTTTGGTTTGGCAACACGCACTACTTCTTGATAAAATTTAATAAGATCAAACCAATGAATTGCTTGCGCTACAGTAATTAAATCGATGCTCTGATCTGGGAAAGAAGTTTGCTCCGCTGCTTTTGAGTAAACGATGTTGTCAGTTTTATAAGCATTAGTAAGTTGGTGAGCACTGATGTCGGTAGCGAGCACATTTTTAAACCTAGTTGCTAACGCACGTGCTGCTTGCCCGTTACCAGTGCCACAATCCCAAGCACTATTAAATTCATTTACATGCGAAAATATAAACTGATAGAGAGTCTCAGGATACGTAGGCCTGAACTGTGCATATTCTTTTGAGTGAATAGAGAACCGATCCTTCATTGTTAATTATTTTTTCCAACCTGGTCCGCGCACACAACGACCCGGCATGGCGCCCGTATGCGCCCCTTGATTCAACACCTGAACTCCATTTACAAAAACATGAACCATTCCCTCGGCATATTGATGGGGCTCGTTAAATGTGGCGCGATCTTTAAATTCAGTAGGGTTAAAGATGACAACATCGGCAAAATTTCCTGTGCGCAAACTACCACGTTTACCCAGTTTAAGATTAGAGGCCGGAAGGGAAGTCATTCTGCGAATGGCTTCTTCCAATGTCATAATATTTTCTTTCGTCACATAATTACCAATCAAACGCGCAAAACTTCCGTAGGCTCGCGGATGTGTGGAATCTTTTGTGTAGGGTTCTTCAGCCGCAATAGACCCGGCATCCGAACAAATACTTACGTAGGGAAGTGCCAGCATCCGTTTTACATTTTCTTCTGAGATCAAAAAGAAAATTGCCGCAATGCCCGACTTATCAGCCACGATAAGGTCCAGCATAGTTTCGTTGGCATTCTTGCCATGAAGCAGCGCAACTTCACTCAATCGCTTGCCCCGATATAATTCATTTAACGAGTCTTTCCGAAAACCATTCAGCATTACATCTTTAGGGTCTGAATTTTTTGATGGAATTCCCAGTTCAAGATCGCGGAGTAATTTTTTTCTCGTTGCCGGATTCTTTAACCGTTTGCGCATAGCCGGAGCGCCACCCTCCTGCACCCACGTAGGCAATCGCGCAGTAAGCGAAGTGCCACTGGCGTTGTAGGTATACATATCTGCTGTAATTTTTAATCCTGTGCGCTGTGCGCTGTCAATCTTAAAAAGAACGGTATCAATTTTATTCCAGTTCCATGTATTATTTATTTTCAAATGATAAATCTCTGCCGGCACATTTGCTTCACGCGAAATTTCAAAGACTTCGTTCAGTCCCGAATAAATTTTATCACTCTCGCTGCGCATATGCGTTATGTACATACCGTTATACTTTGAAACTACTTTACTTAACTCAATCAGTTCATCTGTGGATGCATAATCGGCCGGAGCGTAGATTAAAGACGAACCTAACCCCATCGCTCCATCTTTCATCGCCTCTTCAACGAGTGCTTTCATCTGCTGCAACTCAGCCGAATCGGGGGGGCGATTTTCAAAACCCAACACATAATTGCGCACCGAGGTAGCCCCAACAAAAGATGCGAAGTTCGTACTCACTCCTTTTTTTTCAAGCACCTGAAAATATTCGCCCAGCGAAGACCAAAGTGTATCCTTTGCACCATTTTTCTTTCTTGGTCCAGGGCTCCACCCTTCGCCAAAAACTTCCAACGTTACACCTTGTTTAATATCACTCATCGACCGGCCATCTTTCAACAGCGAACCATCGGCCCAACTAAGCATGTTGATAAACCCGGGTGCTACGGCCATGCCGGTAGCATCAATTTCTTTTTTTCCGATTGCATCTTTTAGTTCGCCAATGACAGCAATTGTATCCGCTTGTATGGCTACATCCGCGGTAACGGGTTTACCTCCAACCCCATCGTAGATTGTTCCGTTGCGAATAATTAAATCATACTCCTGCTTTGGGCCACAAGAAATTGCTGTGGCAAGAAGGAACGTGACACGAAGCGCTTTTATGATTGATAATGTATTCACACCAAGAGTCGGTCTAGTAATTCTTTGAAAAGTTTAGCCGCCAGCATTGCAGTAATACCGGATGGATCGCGGGTAGGGTTAAACTCTACCAGATCGGCACCCACAAGATTACCGTTTAGTTTTTGAATAATCGAAATAACCTGGCGGCTTGTAAAACCACCGGGCTCGTGATGCGAAACTCCAGGCGCAAAAGCCGGGTCAAGAGCATCTATATCCAGCGAAAGATAAACGGGGCCTTCAAATTTGAATTCAGTAGAATCATTCCAATCCTTCATTTCAATAATCTCAACACCCAGCCGTGAAGCTTGTTGCCGCTGATGTGTATTGAGCGTGCGGATGCCAACCTGTAGTAAGCGACCCGCTAATCCTTCCTCCATAATCCGTGCAAACGGACAGGCATGTGAATATTTATTTCCCTCAAAAACATCATACAAATCTGCATGCGCATCGAGGTGCAGAATGGTGAGATTTCGATGCTTCTTTGCAAATGCTTTTACTACCGGATATGAGATTGAATGATCGCCACCCAACGTAAGTACTTTCGAATACCGCGATAAGATATTATCGAATGAATTTTCTATTGCGATGGGTGTTGCCGCATCGGCTATGGTAAGGTCACCCTCATCAGTTATGTCGGGATGGTTTTTGAGATCTCTACCCGATTCGGTGAAGTAATTGGCCGAGTCGGAATGAAAAGCCGCCCTGATTTTAGCAGGTGCCATCGCTGGCCCCCGCAAAAAGGAGGATGCTTCATCATAAGGAATGCCAACTATTGAAACTATTTTCTGACTCATAATTCAATGGGTAAAAACAGCAATTACGATCAAATTTAGTCTAAACCATTTGTTCTTTTGCGTACTGCGGGATGAAGTCGGTTCGCAATCATTTACTTTTAAAAGAATTCGTTACCTTGCCTGACCTTTCTGCTTTGCGAAGAAATAGCCCTGCTACTGAAGCGCAATCCACCGAGGATTAAGAAAAACAACAGCATAAACACAACACATGGCCAGACCCCAAGAAACATTTAACAAAAAGGAATTAGAAAAAAAGAGGCTCCAGAAGAGAAAGGAAAAAGAACAAAGGAAAGAAGAACGCAAAGCCAACGCTAAAGAAGGCCAGTCGTTTGAAGACATGCTTGCCTATGTGGACGAGAATGGTAACATCTCCTCCACCCCACCCGATCCAACAAGAAAAAGATCAACCATCAAAACTGAAGATATCGTTATTGGCTCTTCCAATTTTGGATCAGCCAATCAGGGGAGTGCAGGCCCCCGGAAAGGTAAAGTTGCCTTCTTCAATACGTCCAAGGGTTTTGGTTTTATCAAAGATTCTGAGAGTGGCGAAAGTGTTTTCGTTCACAGCAATGGACTATCTACACCCATAAAAGAAAACGACATGGTCAGCTTCGAAACCGAACGTGGTTTTAAGGGTCTTAATGCCGTAAAAGTAAAAGTGATTAAATAAGCGTATCCAAGATCAATTCAGCGATGAATTGATCTTGGTGATACTTAGATTGAACTGCTTATCCAGTGTAAACTCGTAGGTATTGCCTACCATCAATTCAGAAGCTTTCTTAGACGTAGCCAATACATAGAGTAAGTCCTGTGCTACAATTGATTTCTTAATATTATTAACTGCCTTGCTCTGATGCGCCTGAAGAGTAAAAGAGTAGCCACCTTTTTCCTTGGGATTCAATGCCTTGAACTCGTGTCCAAAAAATTTATACTGTTGTGGCCCAGCTTCAGATGCAACCATTAGTTGCAGCAAAGCAGGACGATATTTATTCCAGAGAGACACATAGGTATCGGTACCGTTAGAGCTAAAAAATTTGGCGTTCATTTGCGAGGAGTATATATTTTTTGAGGTCGTACTATCCTAAATAAGCTTTTAGATATTTGCTTCGTGAAGCGTGACGTAGTCTGCGAGTAGCCTTCTCTTTAATCTGACGTACGCGCTCGCGGGTTAATTTAAACTTGTCACCGATTTCTTCCAGCGTCATAGGATGAGTTCCATTTAATCCATAATAGTCGCAAATAACTTCAGACTCGCGCTGCGAAAGTGTTGACAAGGCTCTTGAAACCTCCAGCTTTAATGAATCCATCATCAATGCAAAATCAGGAGTTTCTTCGCTGCTGCTTTCTAACACATCCAACAATCTGTTTTCTTCACCTTGCACAAATGGAGCATCTACGGATATTTGTCTTCCGCCAACGCTCATCGTGCTTTCCACTTCTTCAATGGTTACCTCCATGATTTCCGCTACTTCGGCCGGAGATGGCTCGCGCTGAAATTTTTGTTCCAACTCTGAAAAGGCACGTGAAATTTTATTGAGCGATCCTACCCGATTTAATGGCAACCGTACTACTCTGGATTGTTCGGCCAACGCCTGCAAAATAGACTGACGGATCCACCATACTGCATACGAAATGAATTTGAATCCTCGCGTTTCATCAAAGCGCATGGCTGCTTTTATCAAGCCCACGTTTCCTTCATTGATCAAATCCCCGAGGGTAAGACCATTATTCTGATATTGTTTTGCTACGGATACAACAAATCGAAGGTTAGCCTTTGTTAGTTTTTCCAAGGCGGCCTGATCACCGGCTCTGATTCTCTTTGCCAGATCCACTTCCATCTCAGCGCTGATCAAATCCACTTTTCCGATCTCCACTAAATACTTGTCCAGAGACTGACTCTCCCGGTTTGTAATCTGCTTACTGATTTTTAATTGACGCATGAACGAATTTAATTGTGTTAACGAATATGACTAAACTTGGTAAGGTTTCTAAGCCGGCCGCACTCCTAATTGTTTTAACAAGCGAGCATGACCAGAAAGCGCTTCGAAGAATGTGCGCGCACTTTTGTACGGCAGCCCAAACTCCTTGGCAGTATCTTTAACGATTCCTGAAATTTTTCGATAATGAACATGACAGATGTTAGGAAACAAATGATGTTCTATTTGAAAATTAAGCCCCCCCACATACCACGAAAACCAGCGGCTATTGTTGCCAAAGTTGGTGGTTGTAAGCAATTGGTGCACGGCCCAGTTATTTTCAAGTTTATCGTTTTCATCAGGTAACGGAAATTCTGTTCCTTCAATTACGTGCGCTGGCTGAAAAATTATGGCAAGCAGGAACCCTGCTATATAATGCATCGTAAAGATGCCAATAAGTATTTGCCACCAGGCAAGTGGAGTGAACAAAACGGGTATTAGAAAAATATACGTGAAATAAACCAACTTAGTTACAATCAGGATGATCCACTCGATAACGATGTTTGCATTATTCTTTACGGCAAGGCCATTTTTATGGTACCGGTCCATCCGCACAAAATCTTTAAACACCATCCAAACGATGGTCATTAATCCATAAAGAAACCAGGCATAGATAAATTGATATTTATGAAACCACTTCCAGTCGGAATGAGGAGTCATGCGCAGCACGCCACGAGGACTAATATCTTCATCTTCTTCGTGCACGTTTGTATATGAATGATGAAGAACATTATGCTGAATTTTCCAGTTGAAGGCATTGGCCCCTACTAGATTCAGCGAATACCCTATAAGCGTGTTAATCCACTTCTTTTTTGAATAGGCCCCATGATTTGCATCATGCATTACGGATAACCCAATTCCGGCCAAACCCAGGCTCATGATTACTACTGAGACTACAAGCCAAAGCGTGCCTGTTACTACGCCTGTGAGGATAAGACCATAGGGCACAAAATACATGGCAAACATAAACACTGTTTTGAAAACCATTTCTGAATCTGCATGCCTTGAAACATCATTAGCCTTAAAATAATCGCCCACACGCTTATTTAAGGTGCTTACAAACTCCCGATTTGTGGAGCCAAACGTTATTGATTTTTGATTAAGAGTTAATGACATTCTATTGATTAAGGGTTAACAAATCAAATCACAAACAGACTCAAAACGTTTTCCGAGCACCTGTTTTGGGCCTTGAAAGCCCATTTTCAATTGAACAAATCTAGTAGAGGTACGATCTTTTAAGAAGATGCTAACCCTAAGCAGGATTCAGATAATTGCCTCGCAAAGGTACGAAATTTTGCCGAGTATTTGCCAGAAAGGACGCTTGCGGTTATCAGAAGGTTTTTTTGGCGGTTTAAAAGGATCATTTCAAAAATACCACCATCACAACGGCCTTATTATCAGATAAGTTCCGCGGAAAAAATCAATAATCATCAGGCTTCCAGCAGGGTTGTGCCAATGCCGGGCTTCACGATGTATGAATTTATTTCGATACCAAACTTTTTACGATAAGCCTCCCCGCTCGATTCGAGAAATGGATCTACCGCGTTTTGATGAATGATGTTTAACGTACAGCCGCCAAAACCACCGCCAATCATGCGCGCGCCTAAAATGCCCACAGTAGCGGAAGCATGCGCGACCAAAAAATCAAGTTGCTCGCAGCTTACTTCATAAAGTTTGGAGAGCCCTTCGTGTGCGGCAAACATTTTTTCTCCAAAGGAAACGAGGTTGTTTCGCTTCAAATCGCGACTGGCTTCTAGCACTCTGTCGTTTTCTTCCACCACAAACCTGCATCGGTTGTAGATTATCTCTGGCAACTGATTCTTGCCCCCTTCAAGAATTTCCCTCGTAACGTGACGTAAAGACTTTACCTCAGGAAAATCTTTCCTGATAATCTCAACACCTTGCTGACATTCGTTGCGCCTTGTATTGTATTCAGAGGATGACAACGAATGTTTCACATTTGTATCACACAACAATAAGGTATAATCACCCAACTCCAGAGGCAAGTATTCATATTCAAGCGACTCGCAATCCAGCATAAAAGCATGATTCTCCTTTCCCATCATGCTGCTGAACTGATCCATGATTCCGCATTTCACTCCGGCATAGTTGTGCTCAGCCCATTGGGCCATATGAATCATTGTTAGTTTATCAAGATCCAACGAAAAGAGTTCATTCAATCCAAAAACAAAACCACATTCCATCGCAGCCGAAGATGACAAACCCGCTCCGGTAGGTAAATCGCCATCAAATACACAATTGAAATTTTTAATCATTAACCCAAGCGCATTCAATTGATTTACAATGCCCAGGAAATAATTAACCCAGACTGGGCTCTTAACTTTATCAGGTTTCGAAATATCAAGCGAATAGGATTGATTATACTTTAAAGAGTAAATAAGTGAATGATCGAAGGGTGAACGTGCCATCGCAAACTGCACACCCATGTGTATGGCGGCTGGCATTACAAAGCCATTATTGTAGTCAGTGTGTTCGCCAATCAGATTAATCCGGCCTGGTGCATGCACAATCAGCGGTTGGCGATTGAAAAGCTCTATGAACTTTAGCTTAACGGAGGTGTTCACATGCATGAAGGTAAATTTTTAACTCTTCTTAGTTAGACTAAAAAAGTAAAAACCGCTCATACGACTTAAGCGGTTTTGGTTTCTGTTGTTTGTGACCCCGGCAGGAATCGAACCTGCATCTTCAGAATCGGAATCTGAAATACTATCCATTGTAATACGGAGCCAAAATTTTCTTCAAATATCTTCTGCCAGCTGCAGATTTGAAATATTTTTCTCTATTTATTGCTTCTTCCCTTCCTTCAAACTTCTCTGTATAGATAACATCAAATGGCAAATATGCCTTATTTGATTTAGTCATGCCTGAGTTATGCTGTTTCAATCTTTCCTTCAGATTGCTACAATAACCTTTATAGACAAAATCACTATTTCTGCTTTTAAGAACATAGACAATAAACATACTTGAAATACTATCCCCGCCCGAACGCACGCTTTATCTTTTAACTAAGAACCACCCAAGTTCGGTGCGGGCGGGCATTGTAATACGGAGCCAGAAATCTATAATCGCCACAAAGGTAAGTAAAGCTGATCTTCCGTAAAAGTTATTTAATTACCGCTATCGCCTCAATTTCGATCATCACATCTGGGTGATAGAGTGCCTGGACTCCTGCCAGTGTGCTTGCTGGTGGATTAACCCGTGAAAGGAAGTTCGCTCTTACCTCGCGAATAACAACTACATCTTCAGGCTTATAGTTAACAACATAGGTATTCATTTTCACCACGTCATCAAACGTAGCCCCGGCTGCTTTCAGAGCCGTAGTTAGATTTTCATAAACCTGTGTGACCTGTTTTTTTAAATCCCCCTTGCCTACAATTTCACCCGCTGCATTCACAGGCACCTGGCCCGAGATGTAAATGGTTTTGCCCGGCCCGCTAACCACAACAACATGGGTATACCCAGGTGGCTTGGTACCAAGGGGATTAAGAAACTGTTTGTCTTGCGCGCGTAGCGACATACCAGCCGCGACCAAAAAAATAAGCAGTGAGATTTTTTTCATAGAATTAAATTTAGTTCCAAACATAGGTACCTACTGCCCCAGATGGCAATGAACTTGAAGCCAAGTTGCCTTTATCCCGAATAGAAAATGATTTTAACACATCGTTATCATTTACAACAATCAATACCTTCTTTCCTTCGGGCGTTAAAAAAGCTACGCTATGCAGATTATCAACAACAGTGGAAGAAATCCGCACAGAACCCGGTGGAACAAACTTGGAGGCGTGACCGATAACATAATAAGAAACATTACGTGTTACCGAATCACCTATCGTTAAAGCGCCCATACACTGTGTGCATCCACCTTCGTCTGTGTGAGGATCAAAATTTTTATCTGCGGCAAGATTCCACTCCAACACATTTCTACTCCAGTTGCGGGGCGCTCCGATCAGTAAATTTTTTGCATGCCAACGCAAATCTCCACCAAACTCTCCTTTTCCAGAAGTCCATTGTTCCGTGAAATAAATATTCTTGTCGGGATGCGCGTCATGCACTTTGCTCAGGGCACTGATTTCACCCAGATATAAGTGAAACGCTGAACCATCGACATACGGGTTCGTTTCTGCATCATTAAGTATCGCAATCGGATATTCGGGATGATCGCAATTGTGATCGAACAAGACAATTCTGGTTTTGAGATCTGCCTTTTGAAAGGCAGGGCCTAAATGTTTTTTGATAAACTCACTTTGCTCTGGTGCCGTCATTAACAGACTGGGGGTGTTGTTTGGATTCTCTGGTTCATTTTGAATGGTAATAGCATCTATGTCTATTCCTTCGTTGGCCATCTCTTGAATGTACCTGACAAAGTAGTTGGCATATACGTGATAAAACTCCGGCATCAGACTTCCTCCTTTCGGATGTTTATTTGTTTTCATCCAGGCTGGTGGCGACCACGGGCTGGCCATAATTTTTATCTTGGGATTCAGTGCAAGAATTTCTTTTAGCACCGGAATCAGATGAAGCGTGTCATAATCGAGGCTAAATCTGGTAAGTTTCGGATCTGTTTTTCCTGTTGGCAAATCGTTGTAGGAAAATACCCGTTCATCCAGATCGGAGGCACCCATACTCACACGCAGATAACTGATCCCTATTCCATTTGCTTCTGTTAGAAAAAGTTCTCGCAGCAACGCAGCTCGTTGTTGGTCATTCATTTTTGTTCGCAGCAGCATGGCACTGCCTCCTGTTAACGCAAACCCAAAGCCATCCATCGTTTGGTAGGTAATAGCCGTATCAATTTCAATTACTCCGTCACCAGTGTGTGTTTGATTAAATTGCATGCTTGCTATTTCTGTTAATTCATTTGTGCGGTCGGCTGTAGTGATCCATACACGTACAGAATTAATTTCTGAAGCTGGTTGATGCTTTTTACATCCCAAACAAAATATAGAAATTGCGAGAGCTATACAGGCACTTGATTTTAGTTTCATAGTAATCAAAGATATAAAAAAGCAAAACGTTACTAACAAATTACTGAAAGATGAGAGTGATGATTAGATGCAAATAGATAATATCTTATTTGATAGTTAGTATGTGCAAACAGATCGTAACAATTTCAAGCCAACTTGTTTAAGGATGTAATCATTTGGTGAAAAATTTGTTATTCACATTCATAACAATTACTTTTAAGCATTATTTAACTTAAACAAATATTGCTATGGCAAAGAAAGCAAAGAAAAAAGTAGCTAAGAAAGCTGCAAAAAAGAAAGTAGCTAAGAAGGCAAAGAAAGCTGCTAAGAAAAAGAAGTAATGAACATTCGTTCATAAAGAAAAAGGTTGACAGCAGTGTCAATCTTTTTTGTTTTAGTGAAAGAAAGTATCAGAATCAGTTTACATTGTAAAATATCTTCACATTGAAATGTCATGGCTGGGTAGCACTTTCCCTATGAAATGTCATCGCGGCCTAATCTCGTGGATGTAAGTTGTAAGTCAAAATATTCTCCTCGCTGGTGATGAATATGAAAATAACCCTTACGGGGATCGCGGCTCTCTTAAAGATTCTCAAGTTTTGAAACACAACCACCCGGCCGCGATGACAAAAAACGAAAGTGTCTCACACACTTTAACTGCAATCCCGTACCGTAGCATGGCAAACCCGGAAATTTATTAACATTGCCCGCACTTTATGAAGTCGAAAATTCCTTTTGAGTTTGTACTCGAAGAATTAGATCGCATTCAACCGCGGGTGAAACCCATGTTTGGTTGTTATGCCCTATATGTTGCTGAGAAGCTCGTTTTAATTCTTCGCCAGCGCACCGATCACGCTCACGACAATGGCGTGTGGCTGGCCGCCCTGCACGAACATCATACAAGTTTAAAAAAAGATTTTCCCTGTATGCGCTCCGTGCGCTTACTCGGCTCGGCAGAATCTGTATGGCAAAACATTCCGGCCACTGCCGATGATTTTGAAGAGCTGGTTCTCAAAGCTTGTCATTTTATTTTAAAGGGTGATAGTAGAATCGGAAAGGTTCCAAAAAAGAAGGTTCGAAAGAAAGAGTGAATTTATTCACTATCTCACCTCACAGGATTGCATATCTTGTTGATGAAGCTCTAACTAAAAAAATTTCACCTCGCCCGTAATGCCAAATCTTATTGAAAGTGTTACCGCGGGTAAGGTTGGAAGTTGTTGTTTGTTGAAAAACCCTGCACGTTACCATGCAGGGTTTAGTTTTGTGACAGATCATAGCATTTTGCGTTTATGTACCTGCGCCTTTAGCTACCGCCATATAGGTTTCGCTTGCACGTCCACAGATAGCCTGCACTTTTAGTTTTACTGCCGAGGTTGTGTCGCACACATTGCCGGCAGCGAGGTAGAACACGTTGTTGCGCTCAATCCGTGCGTTCAGGTACCTCACCCGCACATCCTCAACACGGTTGTTAGCTGCCTGCAGCTGGTCGGCCATACTCTGCAAGGCATCAACTTTCAGGTCGGGTGTGTTGGGGTTGTAGTTGGTTTCGTTCTTCAAATTCTGCAACAACTTGCTGAAGTTGTTGGCAACAGAAACGAAACCCTGGCCACGTGCCCTGCGCTTCCGCACTTGTTCCTGGGCCGCGGGCTCGGATGGAACAGGATCGCGACTGGCTTTCCGGCCTGTCATCTTTCTTGTTATCGTGTGCGCATCGGCCACGGTTTGCTCCAATACGTTTGAGGACTTCAACTCGCTGAGGATGCGGGCAGCAAGTTTGGGTACTCCTTCAAACATCACCTCGCGCGTGTTAGTCGCGATCTCAAACTCCGACCGGGCTTTGCTTACAGACGCATCGGCATTGCTGGCGTTGTTCAGTAAGTTGATCAGAGCTTCTACGCGGAGGTTTTGTTGTCCGGGGTTATAGGTTCCTCCTAACCCGGTGCAGATCCGAATGACCTTGTCAAGCGACTGCATGTTTTTTACTTGTGACATAACTTGTTTTTTTAGTTATGGTTATTGTACGCACGGCAAGGCCGGCATTGTTGTAATTTTTTCAACTATTTATGAAACTATATATTTCTGTTTTTAACAACCTAACTGTGAGTGGCACGTTCTTACGCACTTTTTATTCAAAAGGAAAAAAAATATTTTTTTCCTGGCAATGAAAGACAACCGAAGAATAACCGATGTGAAAGGTTAAGTGCTGATGCGCAGCGCTCGGTGCAACGTGCGCAGTGCTAGTTGCAATGTGTGCAGTGCTAACGCGCAAGGGTGCAGCGGTAGCGCGCACGTGCGCAGGGGTAGTTGCAACGTGCGCAGGGGTAGCGCGCAAGTGCGCAGTGCTAGTTGCAACGTGCGCAGTGGTAAGTGCAGCTTGCAAACGACTAAGCGCAGGTTGCAAACAGTAACCTCCTCCCTAGCCACCCTCCACGGGAGAGGGTGAAGTGTTACATACAAGCAAAAATGCAATTAGAGGTGCACGGTTTTCGAATCGTCTTAAAATACATATAGATTTTCAAACACTCTCATCAAATCAAATAGGAGTTACTCCCACTCAATTGTGCGTTAGTTGATTAATCACCTTTAGATTTAGTGATAACCACAATATTTATGAAAAATCTAAAAATTCTATCATCACTAACTATCTACAGCGCTGTACTTTTTGTCGCTTGCGATGAATCGCTACAACTAGAGTCACCGGCCAATCATGAATTACCTCAGATTGCTATGGGCTCTACTCAGATTACCGGTCAGGCGTTGGTTACTGATTATATGTTCTATGGAACGGAGGGTGATCCTATTTCTCTTGAAACCGCCCAGGCCTGGACCTCAAATTTCCGGAAAGATAATTCCGCGGGTACGCAGGCGCATTTCTTTGGGCACGAGATTATAAAACAAATTTTAGAAGAAGAGGCATGTGTGGGCATTCGCATGTACTACGCACTTGATGAACAGGGCAAGCGGCAAATTATACTTGTTGGTGTAAATTCTAAGGGAGAAAATCTTTTACCTGGCTCACAAGAATTGAATGAAGGCGATGAATACATTGTTGCCGATGCCAGTTTTCCGTGCCCCTCATTTTGTCCCGACATGGTGTTTTAGTGTATATTGGGCGGACGCAACACGTTGTCCGCCCATGACTTATCCGCTGCATATCGCATACATTTCGGCAGGCTCCATTTTAATTCCACTCATTATTGGAATTTTTTCATGGAAACAACAATCAAAAAAAACGGTTTTACTATTTCGTCTAATAATTGCTTCGCTGATCAGTGATTTGGTTTCCTTCATACTTTTTAAGTTTTCATTAAACTCCTATGTAATCCTCAATTTCTTTCTTCTCATTCAATTTTTAATCTGCTTTAGCCTGCTCAATGAGAAACCAAGATTCTCTACCTCGCATCGAATAATCCTTGGCTGTTTTATTGTATTTTTCTCTGTTGATTTTTTATTCATTCAAGGTCCACTGGTTTTTAACAGTTATTCAAATTCAGTTGCCTGCTTAATTCTAATTTTCTTTACGCTACGGTATTTTTCTACGCTCTTGCATGGGTTACCCGAAATGAATGTTACGGATATCCCAGAATTTTGGATTGCCACAGGGATTCTTTCCTACTATGCAGGCAATTTGTTATTATTCATCGTTAGTAATTATCTGGTTTTAGGTATTGGTGGTTCGCACGCTGCGATGTGGATACTTCATAATCTTTTGAATCTTCTGAAAAACCTATTATTCTCACTGGCCCTATGGCAGAACTATCGCAACAAGATATAATTTATATATTGATTGTTGCTTCCCTCGGCATATTGATGTTGGTGGGTGGAATTTTTTTCTTTGTACTAATCTATCAAAAACGAATTCTTCAAGAGCACAAGAAACAAAAAGAGCTTGACGAACTTTACTCCATTAAGATGATCGAAGCTCAGCTTGAAAGTCAGGAAAGAGAACGAAAACGAATAGCGGCCGATTTACATGATTCGATTGGGTCTTTATTATGGGGCGCAAAACTAAACGCCACCTACCTGGATAGATCGGTGCAATACGAACCCGAGCAACAAAAGTCGTACATAGAATTAATGATTGCGTTAGATCAATCTCTTTCGATGATCAAACGAATTGCCTGGGAATTGACCCCACAAGCTTTTCAGCAAGCGGGTTTTTCTATTTCAATATCACAACTATGCGCACGGTTAACAGGGCCTTTGTTAACCTTTTCTTTTCAAGAAAATAAAACGGTTGAATGGAATGATGAAAGGGCTTTATCGGTATTTAGAATTGTCCAGGAGCTTTTAAGTAATAGTATAAAACACGCGCAAGCCTCCGCAGTTACGGTCACGTTACACTGGACCGACAACGTTGTGCAAATTAGTGTTGCCGATAATGGTGTTGGGTTAACCCTAAGCAAGGAACGAACCGGTGTTGGCTGGTGGAACATTCAGCAGCGGGCAAAACAACTGCACGCCAAAATTAGTATAGGACATCCTCCTATTGGAAAAGGCACTGAAATAAACATTTATGTACCTTTAGTAACATGAAAAATATGAAGGTTTATATAGCCGATGATCATCCGATTGTGCGCCAAGGCATGATCAGGCTACTGACTACGTTTGAGCGGGTAAGCAAGGTAATGGAAGCCGCAAATGGAAAAGAACTGATTGATCTCCTAAGTGTGGAACCTGCCGATGCTGTGATCATGGATATTGAAATGCCTGTGATGGGGGGCATTGAAGCGGCCCGGATTATTTCTCAACGGCATCCTGACGTTAAAATTCTGATCCTCACCTTACACACGGAAGACATATTTGTTAACCGACTGTTGGATATTGGCGTGAATGGATTTTTGACAAAATCTTCCGGCCCTGAAGAATTAGAGAAAGCACTTTATTCAATTGTAGATAAGGATTTTTATAGAAACTCAATTGTAGAAAATTCGCTACAGAAACACCATAGAGAAGTTTTTAAAGATCCGGGTCACAAATTAAGTACGCGGGAGGCTGAAATTCTGGTATTAATTTGTCAGGACCTTACTCCCGGTGATATCAGTCAGCGACTACAAATAAGTGAAAAGACATTTTTTAATCATCGGGCACATATTCTCGAAAAGACCGGTGCCCGAAGTAATGTTGGGTTAGTTAAATTCGCAATTACAAAAGGCTACATTAACGGGGAATATCAACGGAATTAATATTGCTTTTTGCAGAAACTCAACTCATTCCCCCCTGATCAAACTAAATCTAATCCGTTGACCACATTGATTGAAAAGTAGATGGGAGTTACTCCTATCCACGCCAGAGATAAATTTCTAAGCTCTCTACCTTAAATTCCACAAAGCTCTCCGTGGGATTACTATGAAATTTTATTTCGAAAGAACTACCATACTAGGTTTTATACTCGTGATTACAAGTATGATCAGCCTTAGTATCTATGCCTATTGGAGTGTGTCGAAGGCAATTGATTCGTCAAAATTGCAATCTCATACCCGCGAAGTTATTGGAGGAATAGAAAATATTTTATCCACCACCATTGACATGGAAACTTCTCAGCGGGGGTATGTTATTACTGGGGATACAACTTACTTAGAGACCTACTACACTGCGCAGGATAGCGTCAATCAAATTCTTACGCACCTGAGGGATTTGGTAGTTGATAATCCTGAACGAGGAAAGGAAATAGAAACATTAGCAGAACTCATTAATGAAAAAGAGCAATGGGTAATTGAAGTAATTGCGGCCCGGCATACCAGTTTTGAAAAAGCACAATACCTGATGCTAACGGGCGAAGGAAAAAGAGTGATGGATGAAATCCGTGAAAACATAACCTACATGCAAAATAAAGAGTATGAATTGTTGCAACTGCGTAATAGTCAAGCGAGCGAAAGGCAGCAAAACTTTCAACTCTCCTTCGCGGGCCTACTGGCCTTGATTACCATCACGCTGATAGTCATTTTCTTTTCGTTGAATAGAAATCTAAGGCACCGTCAGGAAACCATGGAACAATTGAGGCAAGCGTCAGCACGGGTGCAGGATCTTTATAACCATGCCCCGTGTGGGTATCATTCCCTTGATGCGCAAGGTTTATTTGTTGATATCAATCAAACTGAACTAACATGGCTTGGATATCGCGCTGAGGAAGTGGTAGGCAAAATGAAATTTTCTGATATCCTTACATCGACTAGTGCAGAGCTTTTTAAACAAAGCTTTTCTCACTTTAAAGAGCAAGGATACATTCACGATCGGGAGTTTGAGTTAGTGAGAAAAGATAGAACTACTTTCCCCGTCTTGTTAAATGCTTCTGCTGTATATGATGAGCAAGGAAATTATTTAAAAAGCCGCTCTTCTATATTTGACAATACAGCAAGAAAATTGGCCGAAGAAAAAGCGTTGGGCCTTAAAAAAGAGTTAGAAGCTTTTTCATACTCAGTTTCGCATGACCTGCGTGCACCCCTCAGATCTATTGATGGATATGCCAGAATTCTGAAAGAGGATTATGCCAACACCTTAGGCGTGGAGGGAAATAGGGTGTTAGGCATTATTAACAAAAATGCTCAACGAATGGGTCAACTCATCGATGATCTTCTCGATTTTTCACGATTGGGTAGAATCGAACTTAGGTACTCGGTCGTAACGGTAAATGAATTAGTAACAGGTGTTTTAGACGATCTTCTTCAGCACAATATCCTAAAAATAGAATCAGATATTGCTCCGCTGGGCACGGTAAAAGCCGACATGAATATGTTACGGCAAATCTGGATTAACCTTATCTCAAACGCCATCAAGTATTCGTCCAAACAGGAAATTATCAAACTAAAAATAAGCCGAATTGATACCCCGAAAGAAGTTCAGTTTAGCATTGAAGACAACGGGGTGGGGTTTGATATGAAATACAGTGATAAACTTTTTGAAGTATTTCAACGCTTGCATAAAATTCAGGACTTTGAAGGAACAGGCGTAGGCTTGGCACTTGTTAAACGTATAATAACCAGACATGGCGGGCGAGTGTGGGCTGATTCGAAACCTGATCAAGGTGCTGCTTTTTACTTTTCATTACCTAATAAAAACCTTTCATGACAACTGCTATAGAAATTTTACTTGTTGAAGATAGCCCTGAAGATGCCGAGTTAATTATCCGCACGCTTCGGAAAAATAATCTTGCCAATCATCTTTTGCATGTTCAGGATGGTGAAGAAGCCTTGGAATTTCTGATGAATGAAAATAGTACTACCATGCCTAGGTTAATCTTGCTTGATTTAAAAATGCCAAAGGTTGACGGTCTTCAAGTGTTGAAGCAACTTAAAGCGCACCCTGAAAAAAGTCTCATCCCAGTAGTTGTGCTCACCTCAAGCCGAGAAGAAAATGATATCGTTGCATCGTACAAACTAGGGGTTAATTCTTATATCGTGAAACCCGTTGATTTTGAAAAATTTGTAAGAGCCGTTACTGAGATCGGACTTTTTTGGCTCATTTTTAATCAGTCTGCTAAATGAAAATACCATGAAGAATGATTTGAAGATTCTTATGCTGGAAGATGTGGAAGATGATGCAGGCCTGATTGTACGGGCCCTGAAAAGTGAAGGGATTAACTTCAGTTGGAAAAGAGTTGATACCCGGCTGGACTTTGAAAATTCACTCAGCGAATTTTTGCCCGATGTAATCCTGTCCGATCATGCCCTTCCACAATTTGACTCTATTGAAGCCCTCAAACTAATGAAGCATGAGGGTAGTACTATACCTTTTATACTGGTTACCGGGGCAGTCTCCGAAGAATTTGCTGTGAACTGCCTTAAGCTTGGTGCCGATGATTATGTGTTAAAGTCAAACCTCTCGCGTTTGCCTACTGCCATCCGGCAAGCACTAAAACAATATGATGTTGAGATAAAACGGAAAAGGGCCGAGAACAATCTGAGAAAGCAAAACGAAGAGTTGGTGAAAATCAATCGCGAACTAGATAGCTTCGTTTACAGTGTGTCTCATAACCTACGGGCACCGCTTATGTCCATGTTGGGATTGATTCATATTGCACAACGTGAGGACAAGGAAAATAACTTTGAACCTTATTGGGAGATGATGACCAAAAGTATTTTCAATCTGGATGAAACCTTGAAGGAAATTCTGGACTACTCAAAAAACTCCCGAAACGAAATAGCCAACACAAAAATTGATATACAGGAACTTTATAGTGAGACTTGCGAGAAACTAAAATACCTTGAAACATTTGATCAACTATCCTTCAATTTTACACTGAATCAATCCGTAAACTTTTATTCAGATCCTTTTAGGCTTTCGGTTATACTAACTAATCTATTGTCTAACTCCATTAAATACAATAACCCGTATGTTTCATCGTATGTCACTATTCAGATAAATATCAGTGAGGAAGAAGCATTAATAAAAATTTCGGATAATGGGATCGGGATCAGTCCCGATCTGCTTCCCCGAATCTTTGAGATGTTTTTCAGAGGTACAGAAAAGAGCGATGGAGCCGGACTAGGGCTTTATATTGTGAAGGAGGCCATCGAAAAATTGAAAGGATCAATTCAGGTAGAATCAGTAGAAGAATCCTCGACAACATTCACAATTATAATTCCAAATAAACTCTCTAAGGGAACGATTTCGAAAATAGAACTCTCATGATTACCCTTGAAATCAAAAGCCGTCTCAATACTTCCTATAGCAAGTCAATTAAATTCCATTAAAATAAAGTGCAAACCGGGTGCCTTTGTTTTCCTCACTTTCAACCTCAATTTTTCCTCCTAATGCATCCATTTCTGTTTTTACCAGGTATAGACCCAGGCCTTTCCCCTCCACATGATCATGAAAACGTTTATACAGGTTAAAAAGGTTTTCGCGGTGCTTGGTTAAATCTATGCCCAACCCATTATCACGGATCTCAACACAAACAAAAGACCTGATTGAGTAAGTTGAAATTTCTATTTGCAAGGGCCGCTCCGGATCGCGATACTTGACGGCATTGGCAATCAGGTTATACAAAATGCTTTCCACATAAGGTGCCACTGCTGTAATTTTTTCGTCACCAACCTTCATCAGCAACCTGGCATTCACTTCTTTAATTTCATCTTCAAGCGTAAATAAAACTTTGCGGATCATTTCACCCAGAACAACTTCTGAACGAATCATCGTATTTTGTTTCTGAATGTTAAGAATCTCACTCAAATCCTGTATCACTTCATCTATATCGCGCGAGGATTTAACGGTTAACTTATAAATAGTATCTTTCTCTGCTTCTGCCTCACTATACTCAAGTAGATTAGCTAGACCCTTTAACCTTGCCAGCGGTGCGCGTAAGTTATGCGAAATGATATACGTAAACTGCTGCATCCTGTTATTCTGCTCAATTAATTCTTCGTTTGCGAGGCGCAGATCGTTTGTCTGCCGTTCAACTTCCAGCGCCAGTTCTTTATTCTTTTCTTCAATCTGGTTTGTCTGCGCTTCAATGGTTTGGTTTGCAAGAAGGATTTGTTCCTTTTGCAAAATCAGTTGCGTATTATGTGCTTTGATAGCTTCATTTTGCGCGAGCACATCTTTTGTTTTCTCTTTCACCTGCCGATCCAGCTCTGTATTTTTTTCCTGAAGGATCTTGTTCTTTTCCTGCTGTGCTTTTCTTAGTTCATCTGAAAGCAGAAACGTTTTGGCGGAAGAAAATGCCATGTAACTTAAAGCAGGTACAGCCATCAGGAAAATAAGAAACTGGAGGAGGTAACTATTTCGAAGTGCAAGCTGTATACTGGTGCTGGCTTCTGCTACCACTTCCGTTTCAAAAACAGTTATACGATCAGAGAATGTTTTATATTCATGCCATACATAATACCCTTCATTAGCCCGCAGCATCTCCAGAAATTCATCTTCTTTGTTTTCACGCATTAAAGCCAGCATCTGATCTGTGTGTTTAAAATATGCTGAAACAGAGGTTTCCAATGAGTCTAACTCTTCCAGTCTGTTAAAATTTTGAGCTTGTAGTGCGGCTCGCAATCTTTTAAAAATTTTTGGATGATTTACTTTTGCGGAGTCGGTTGCAGCCAATTGCTCTTCCTGCCGGGTTAGCGCATAACCACGCAATGCCAAATCCATCAGGTGAATGTTTCGGATTACATCGAGTGAATTGAGTTTTGCTTGTTCGGCATTCTCTAACAGTCGCTGATTACGTTCAATAGAGAGACTGTTTTGGTAGATAAGAAGTGCATTTATAGCCAGCAGGATACTGATAACCGAAACAACCGCGTACAAAATGCGCGCCCTGGTTTTTAAGTAAATAGCCATAAACGTAGGCGTTGAACAACGTTAATAAACAAAACTCTGGTGGAAGAAGCTAAAAAGAAATGAAATACATACAGAAATTTCTTCCGGAGGCATAACCACTCCTTATAATACCATCAAATTGTCTTTGAGTTCATGCTGGTAAAAGTACCATTACATTTACCCACACTCCATAAGTATTCCTATAAAGCCCGTTTCGTTAACGTTTCAAAACTTTACCTTTTAATACCCTGCCGTCCTTGACAGATACAGCCACATAAAATCCTGCCGGAATTGCGGAAGCATCCCATTGATTAACGTTTAGTCTTCTAAGAGAATACTTAATACCGGTTGTACTTATCAGCGAAAGCTGATCTAACGTTTCATCGCTTTCAATATAACTACCGACCGGATTAGGATAAATCAATAACGAAGTTGATTCTTTGACAGACGTAATAAGTTCATTTACCAATGGCACGTTAGTAAACATTCTATACTCACCCGCCAACAAACTTACACTTGCGGTAGCACCTGCTACTTCAATTGAGGTAGCGGAATAATATTCATACCACGTACCGGCATGTGGAAAACTGAGCAAATAATTCTTAGCGCTTACATCAAAATTTGCTACCACTACGGCACTCATCTGAAGCGAATCGGCTGGTGTAATGGTGTAATTCTTATTCTTTATTACGGCCACCTTCACAAGATTGTCAGATGCAAACGTAGCTACCCCATCCTGAAACACATTGACCGCCTTCTTTAACTTGATAAGACTGGCCGTATGATTATACAATTGCTTGCGCGGATATTCGTCCAGGTATTCCCATACTGCGGGTTTAATAGAAAGGCGGCAATCGTTACTTATGGTTCCGTTATCGCATCGGTTAATGCTGTAATCAAAACCAAGTTCGCCAAACTGCCACAACATTTTAGGGCCAGGAATTGTATAAAACATGACAGATGCCGCCTGCATTCGCCTTAATGCTGTGGTCAGTGTCTTTACATTATAACCGGTGCCTGTATTGCCAAACTGAAGATTCTTAAACATCAATCGTTCTTCGTCATGACTTTCCATGTACCCAACCAGATTTGGAATCGACCAACCCCGAGTGCCATGATACACGCCTGCAATATCCGAACCCGATCCAAACCCCATCGTATTCTGATTGTATTGATCGGTCATCTTTCCCCAAAACATAATTCCTTTACCCTCATTGGCTCGATGCTCTGCCAACTCTTTCTCTTCTTGATTTACACCCAAATGTTCAAAGATTATATAGGCATCTGGAGTATGAGCCCAGATTTTATCAGACATACGTTTCAACAAGGCGATTCGACTTGCGTCATAAGCCGACCACGCATCTACATTCGATGGATTGTTAGTTTGTGTAAACCCTTTGGTTAAATCAAACCGATAACCGTCAATTTTATATTCATTAATCCAGTAGTAGTTTACGGTATCGAGATATTTTTTTGTGTAGGCACTTTCGTGATTCATGTCGTTAAACACGTTGAACGGATGTGTTGGATTAACATTAAACCATCGATTGGTTGGATTTGGTTTAAACGTAGTGAAATTAAAATCCTGCATGGCAAATGAATTGGGAATGTCTTGGTGATTCATGGCAATGTCGAATATTACCGCTATACCATTCTGATGACACACATCAATAAACTCTTTCAATTTATTTTTTGTGCCGTAGAATTTATCAGGCGCAAACATAAACGTAGGGTTATAGCCCCAACTCTCGTTGCCATTAAATTCCATTACCGGCATTAACTCAATGGCATTTACTCCTAATTTTTTTAGGTACGAAAGTGTATCAATCAAATTCTGATAATTTCGGTTGCCCTGATCAAAGAAATCGCGCAACAGTAATTCATACACGACCAAACTTTCTTTTTTTGGTTTTTGAAAATTGGTAACCCGCCATTCGTATTCCGCTTGATTAGTTTGAAATACGGCAACTCTATTCTCGTACCATTTTGCAGACCGGGCCTTTGTGGGATATGTTTTTAGGTTGGGATAAGAAGTCACAGGTATATACTGATCATCGGGATCAAGAATTTTATCGGCAAAAGGTTCAGCAATACGCAATGCACCTTCCAGCCAATATTGAAATCCATACTCTTGCCCAGGTGTTAACCCGGTAAGTTCTTTCCAGAAATATTCACCGTCACGGTTCATCAGGTTTTCACTTTTCACCTCCCAGTCGCTGACATCGCCTAACAAATACACAGAAGATTTTCCAGGAGCCCAGAAGCAGAGCGTTACTTTGGTAGGGTCAGCATCATAGTTTATTCCTGCAATTATTCCGGCAGGTCTTGCAACCACCGGACTATTTTGCTTTACTATATATTGAAATTCGATTTCATGATTGGCACCACCCGTTACTGCCGTTGCCACAATTTTAATAGTCGCCTCCGTAGGCAAAGCCGGAACAACATAAGTATAAGTATAATTTTGAGTGGCTGGTTTTGAGTCTGTGAGCACATCGTTAACAAATAATTGAAAGTTGGCCGAGGCCGGAGCAGTAGCGTTAATGTTAAGGGTACTTCCATCCAATACGGCAACAGGAAAATCTGTGGGTGCGACTAAATTAATTTTAAATCCGAAGTTAGCAACGTGATCTACTGTTTGACCACCCGACCAATCACTGGCCTTCAACAACATTCCTATCTGTATTTCATTGCTGATGTCGGTTGTAAAAAAATCCGAGGGTTTGAAAGTAATCGCCCATTTGGTTAAGCCACCCGCTACAGACTTGGTAAACTTAGCCGCATCGGCCGCGGCTGTAGCCGGATTGATGTTATACTTTGCGTTAATATTTTTTCCAGGAATCCAGACCCAGATCCAAGCATTAGAAAGATTGGCGAGAGCTGTTCCCGTAACATCGTAGGTTACCGTTATCTGCTCGTTGTACTGAAATAAAGTAGGTTCAATTGTGGGAATTTTATTTACATTTTGCGCCCAGACAACCGACCCAACCGCCACTAAAATTGCTGTAAAAATTCTCTTCTTCATACGAATCGTATTTAGTACCTAAAGTTAACTCTTCTCCATTATAAAGGCCAATATTTAGTAGATTCCGATCGATTTGCTCGCCTGCAAACTGAGGCTAACAAACTTATTTAAAAAGTGTATTTCGCTCCGAGCCAGTCAAAAAATGAGAAAGAAAACGAAGGCGAGGAGTTTGTAAAAGGGTGATTAGTTTATTGAGCCGACATTGCCAACCTCCAACAAAAAACCCACGATCTAATGGAGATCATGGGTTAATGAAGTTGTGGAGCTGCAGGGAATCGAACCCTGGTCCAGAGAAGATGAACGTGTACGTTCTACATGCTTAGTTGACTTTGATTGTCGGGAGCGGCAAGGCAGGCAACAGCCTAAACAACTCCGTAGTTACTGTTATCTCGACATCGTTGCGCAACAACAACGAGGCCCAGTTTATGCTGTCGACACCGCGGGTCCGGCACCGCTAAACAGAGCACCGGGCGATGATGGCTTCCACCGATCTTATCAGCGAATAAGCAAATCTAACCTTAGGTCAGATTAAGCAGCCATGGCGTAAGTATTCTCGCCACTTATAATTGTAGGACCATCTTTTAAGGCTCTCATCCCATGAGCCTGCATGCTGGCTACACCTCCACGCATCCTGTCAAAACCGGTCAGCCCCAAGCTAATTCAGAATTTAAAATTCAGAATTTCGAAGTGATTAACGTAAACCGAACTACAAAGGTAATCGAAAAATAGTTCTTACATGAGCCGCGTTTTTAATACCTTTAATCAACCTAAAATCATAAACCTATGAAAAAACTTCTCTTCTCCCCTATTCTGTTGTTGCTGCTTCAGTGCAGCCCCGATAAAGTGCAGCAAGATTTGCTCAACTACATCAACGTAGAAATGCCTACCGTAGCTGCGCTCGAAACAGAAGCCGGAACTGCCTACGAAAGTGTAAGTGGCGAAAACTATCAGGGTGACTCGATCATGTATTTTACCATTTCCGAAACGGTGGTGCCCCGGTACCAAGAGTTCTATGATAAATTAAAGGACATTAAACCTGCCACCGATGAGGTAGCCACCCTGCACAAAGAATATGTGCAAGCGGCCGCTGATCAGTTGGAAGCCTTTAAACTTATTCTCGAAGCCATCGAAAAACAGGATGCACAAATTATAACCCGCGCCAACGAAGATCTTGCCGAAGGCAGGGCACTGATAAAAATGTGGCGTGCCGATTTAGACTCTGCGTGCAACAAGCACAATGTAGTGATTGGTGAACCGGAGGGAGAATGAGGTGAAGTTGAAGGAGGTTAAAAGTTTGAAAGTTCAAAGCAGAAAGTATAAAGTTGAAAGCAGATAGCTTTTACCTTTATACTTTCTGCTTTATACTCTCCGATTTCATTCCCACTTTATCAATCACTAGATACTTCTTTTTAGAAACGGATTGCCGGGCCAGTAGCTCTGCAATAAATCCTGTTAGGAAAAGCTGCACCCCGATAACTAACGCTACCAGCGCCAGGTAAAATATAGGCTGTTCGGTTACATCACGCTTGAGCGGAATTTTTGAAATGAAGACCGAATCCATCTTGTCGTATAAAATTTTTACGGTAAAGCCGAGGCCCGCTAAAAAAGATAAAATTCCCCAGGTGCCAAAAAAATGCATCGGACGCTGTGCAAACCTGCCGATGAAAGTGATTGAAAGTAAATCGAGAAAGCCACGCACAAAACGCTCCCAGCCAAACTTACTTACCCCATACTTGCGCTCACGGTGCTCCACAACTTTTTCTGTAATCTTTGTAAAGCCTGCCCACTTGGCAATAACCGGTATGTAGCGGTGCATTTCGCCATAGACAGAAATATTTTTTACCACCTGATGATGATAGGCCTTTAGTCCACAATTAAAATCGTGCAGATAAATGCCTGAAATTTTGCGCGTTACATAATTAAAAAACTTCGAAGGAATAGTTTTTGAGATCGGGTCGTGACGTTTTTTCTTCCAACCACTCACCAACTGAAAGCCTTCCTCTTTTATTAGTCTGTAGAGTTCAGGTATCTCATCCGGGCTATCCTGCAAATCGGCATCCATGGTGATTACCACATAGCCTTCGGCCAATTTAAATGCGGTGTGTAGCGCAGCAGACTTGCCAAAGTTGCGATTAAACTTTACGCCCTTGAAGGCAGGGTTGATCAGATTCTGTTTTTGAATTTCCTGCCACGTGCCATCGGTGCTGCCGTCATCCACAAAAATAACTTCATAAGAAAAGCCGTGTTGTTGCATAACACGGCTTATCCACTGACTTAGTTCGGGTATAGATTCTTGTTCGTCCTTAGCAGGGATTATAACTGAAATGTTCATTCCAAATTTAAATCACATCCTCGGGTGGATTCTTCTTAACAAAGATGGAAGTTATTGCAGACAAAACTGCGTAAATAATCAAACCAATCCCATACCCCATGGCCAATCCGCTAATCGAAAACTGATTTTCTGTGCGCTTGCGGGCATCTTCCATAGCTTGATCCATCTGATCTTCGGGCATACCAAAGCTCTCCATCATTTTCTGTGCATTCTCTAACGCCACTTCGGTAAGTTTTGCTGGAAGCTCCGGATCGATAACTGTGTATAAGATAATTGTGAAGATTGTTGAAACCAGACCGGATATAGCCATCAAAATAAAGCCATGCTGAAACGCTTTTCCATACGGAATAAAGCCACCTATTTCGCCACGGTAATTAATACCTGCATAGATCGCGAGGCCGATAAACAGAGCAAAAACAAAAATTCCGAATTTCCAGTTGGCCAACATCGAATAATCAATTGCATAAAACACAATAGTTAATGCAATGCTGATTCCGCCAACAATTAATCCCCATTTAAGTGCATGTTGAAACAAGGATGTGGTTTCTTTTTCTTCCATAATTATGTGGTTTTGGGTTGTCGTCTTAAAATTACAGATATTATTATGCTTATAAAAAAACTGATAATAAAGCTTTTCACAAAGTAATCGAGGGCCAAATCTCCTCCTTTAGTTGCAGGAAGTACATTTAAATTACGTTCGTACCCATCTTTTCCCAATTGTTCTATCAACGCGGGCGCCACGGACTTAAGCTGATTGATGGCTATTTTAATGTAACTCGATAAAAATTCCGGCTCCATAACACAAAATATCCAGATAAACAAAGCTGTTAACGAACCAAAAAGTAAGGTGAACAAAAAGTTAGCCGCCATACCCTGCCCAAACGAAAGCTCGCCTTGCTGATGATGGTCACGCAGTTCTTTTAACCCCATCACCATAAAAACCACAAACAAGGCAATCCGAAAGTCGAAATAAATAGGAAACAGAAACGGATGCTTGCCCATGTAATACAAGACAATTAAAAATAAGAAGCCGAGTAAGCCGGCAATAAATCCATTGCGCACCGAAATAAACACCAGCCTCGAAACAGGCTTAGACATCAATCCAATGTTTTGAATTATTAAATACGGCAGCCACTTTTCCTTTCAGGGTTTGCCCAAGCCAGGGCGAGTTTTTTGATTTGGAGAAATTTGATTCCGATGTAAATACCCATTCTCGGTCGGGATCCAATAAAGTAAGGTTAGCTTTTGTGTCAACGTCTATCACAACGGGCTGCTTATCTAAAAGTCTGCGCGGTGCATCCGTAACTTTTTCAATCAGTTCGTCAAGTTCCACCGATTTAGAAAGTGATACCAGTTGCGATGCAAACGTCTGTAAGTTGATCATACCAAATTCAGCCTGATCAAATTCTAAAAATTTACTTTCGTCTTCCTGTGGCACGTGATTGCTCACCAGCACATCGATGGTACCATCTTTAAGACCTTTAATAAGGGCATCCTGATCTGTTTTTTCGCGCAACGGTGGATTTACTTTATAATTCGTATCAAAATCTGTAAGCACCTCATCGCTATACAACGCCTGATAAGCAGCCACATCACAACTCACCTTCAATCCTTTTTTCTTTGCACTGCGAATAAGATCAAGCGACTTTGCTGTTGATAACTTGGCACAATGAAGTCGGCCACCGGCATAACCAAGCAGATCAAGATTTTTACTCAGGGCAACTTCTTCGGCTATGCGTGGCATTCCTTTCAAGCCCAACATAGTGCTCTGCGGGCCTTCATGCATCTGACCAAATAAATTAAGCCAGATATCTTCCGGGTGGTCGATCAACAAACCATCAAATTTTTGAAGGTACTGAAGAGACTTAAGAAAAATATCGGTATGCCAAATCGGTTTCAACCCATCAGTAAAAGCAATCGCCCCTGCTTTGTTCAGGTCAATCATCTCGGTTAACTCTTCGCCTTTACAGTTTTTTGTAACGGCTGCCAGCGCATGAATCTGCACCAACCTGTTTTCGTTCAGGCCCGTGATATAACTTACTTCATTCTTGGTTTGAATAGTTGGGTGTGTGTTGGGCAACACGGCTACTTCAGTAAACCCTCCGGCTGCTGCCGTTTTACACAATGATTGTAAATCTTCCTTTTGTTCGTGCCCGGGGTCGCCCACACTAGTACCGAGATCAAACCAGCCCGCAGAAAGAACCATACCTTCGGCTTCAATCACGCGGTCGGCACTATAATTTTTATCGCCAATCTCTTCAATGCGTCCGTTTTGAATGAGAACGTTCTTTTTACTTTTATGAAAGGGTGATTGCGGAGATATAATATAGGCTGAGCGGATGAGTATTTTCATAATCAATTTTCCAATAAGGTAATTATCAGTTTCCTGACTTCAGACATCTTTTCTGGCTTGAGAGTACCCGCTTTTCTTAGTATGATAGATTTTTCAGCGGTGAAAATTCTATCCACTCTAATATAACTTACACGGTCGAGCCCCCCATGTGAATAATCACTTTTGGTCAACTCAAGGGTTTGATTATCTATTCTTTGTTTGCTTGTTACCTGACAAAGAACAACATCAGGGCCGGGTAAAGAAATAAGAACCAATGCTGGTCTACGTTTAATAGATGATAAATCGGAAAAGGGAAAAGGAACTACAACAATATCACCTTTTACAAACTCTTCCATGCCTCATCCTCTTCAGGTGTGTCCCAATCGCGTGATAGAACCTTCTCAGATGCAAGATGAGTTTTTACCTCATCAGGAGCATGTTGTTTTTTGTACTTTAGAAAAAGTAAAAAATCGTACAATTCCTTAAGTAAATTCTCAGGTGTCTTTTTGATTTCTTCCGATAAGATTTCTCGCGTGGACATTGTTCAAAATTACTTGAAAAACCTGATTAAAAGAACCTCTATCAGCAGAAAGAACAGCGCCATTACGAGCGCATACTTCCACAAGGGAGTGCCCAAATATCTCTCTTTTATTTCGTTGCTGAAAGTATCGGCTGAGGTTGCTTTAAAAATTGAGATTTGATTTCCCCCACCTAGCGCAGTTTTAACTTCCGCGCCTGTAAACTGATCTAACATCGACTCATTCTTTTCGAGATTAAAGGCAAGCAAATCCAATGTATCGCGCTGATGGGTTACATAATAAAACCCTTGATTAACGGAATAGCGTGGAATCTCTAATAAAAGCCGATCGCCCAACTTGCGTTGCGAAGGCACCAACTCCTGATCACCTTTCATTCGGGCTGGTTCCTCTCCGGCCAGGCTATCTGCGGGCACAGTCACCAACGAAGATGACAAATAATAATATGGCTTGCGCTCAGCTTTTTTTCCACTGGCAGCAATCCGATACATCACAGGTACAAAAATAGCATGGGCAGAAAGATCGCTGGCTTCACGATTCAATGAACTTGCCAACAGAAATGTATTGTTGAACCGTGACAAATACGGCTGACCATTTTTAAAACGAAGTATCGCTGATCGGTCCATTCCCCAATCCAGAATTTTTGTAGCCAGTGGCATTGCTAGTGCAGCTGTCTTTTCTTCAAAAACATTTTCAAAGAATGGATTCTGAAAGTCTGGCTTGTCTAATTCCAGAAGCTCTGATTTCTCATTCTTAGTTAACGTTGGTAACGTCATCAGGTTTTTATAGGAACCAAGATCAGGTTGCAACCCTGGTATCGCCAACAGTGAGCCGTTATTGCTACGGTAAAGTTGAATCGCAGCATTCAACGAATTATCAATGGCATCGATTCCATTCAGCACCACCAGGTCAGCATCATTCAAAACACTGTAGTCAACATTGCCGACAGCAAAACTTCGAAAATCAAAAAGCTCTTTGTTGCCATACACATTTTCTACAGATGTAGTTTGGGCATTCGGCTTTATCTCTACAATCTTCAGACGGCCCGAATAATTAAGAGTGAAATAAAATTCATTGTCAAAACTTACCGGAAAATCGCTGAAATTGAATTTTACTTTATTATATCCCTTCATTTCATTCGATAAATCGAAGGAAGTTTCCGCAAAACTATTGGGTTCGATGGTAACAGACGAAGTAGCAGCCTGCACATTGTTTATCGTTAGTTTTGTTACCAATCCCTCAATTGCTTTTGATCCGTCATTTCGCAAGTGCACCCGAATAGAGTTTTTCTCTCCGCCAATAATAAAAGGATTGTCGAGGTAAATTGAATCAACAAAAACATTAGATACTTGCGGATACTCAATCGGCACTAGGCGCATCTGCCACCCAGAATCAAGCACAAGCTCGGTTCCAAATGTTGACTTCTGAAAATCTGAAATCCAGAACACGGTGTTGCCCGATTCGCCCATTCGTTTTACAACTTCATCAAATGTGCGACTTATGGGTGACAACTTAACCTGCGAAAGGTGATCGAGAATTTCTGATTTCGATTTAAAAGAATTTGAGAACGGAGCAAAATCATTGGTGAGAAGTTTAAACCGGGTTTCGGCCGGAAATAATTCAACAATATCGCGTACAAAGCCAACGCCTGCATCTACGGCACGAACCTTTTCGCGCACCGGAACCGACATACTAAACGAATTATCTAAATAAACGACAAGGTTGCGTTGGGTAGTCAACTGTTCGCTGGCGGGTAGAAAAGGCTGGGCAAAAGCAAGAACTAAAAAAAGTAAAAACAACAATCGACTGGCCAACACTAGGTATTGTTTCAGTTTGCGCTTTTGAGTTGTCTCCTGTTTTACCTGCCGCAAAAAGCGGGTATTAGAAAAAAAGATGCGGGTTGTTTTTCGGAAATTAAAGAGATGAATGATGAGCGGAATGGCCAGGGCTGTAAGGGCCCAAAGAAACTGCGGATAATTAAAACTCATCAGCACAAAAATAATCATTCAGTTCCATAGAAACGGAGATTATTAAGTGCTTGTTTGTGCTAATACACGAATGGTTATAAATAAAAAAAGCCCCAACTAGCGGGGCTTTTGATTTGATGGCAAAGTTTTACTTCTGCTTTGCTCCGAGCATCAACAAATCGTTGACGTTAACCTCGGTTATGTAGCGCTTCTCGCCCTTGTCCGTCTCGTAATCGCGGTGGATGAGTTTTCCTTCCACACACACCTCATTCCCCTTCTTAAGGTATTTTTCAGCCACCTCCACCAGGCTGCCCCAGATCACAACGTTATGCCACTGCGTGTCATCCACCTTTTCACCTTTCGCATTCTTGTAGCTGTCGGTGGTGGCGATGGAAAAGGTTGCCATCTTTTTGCCGCTGCCAAAACTTTTCACTTCAGGATCCTTACCTAAGCGACCGATCAACTGCACACTGTTTCTTAAACTTTTCATACTTGTACTTATTTAATTGTTAAACATTTATTTTCGAAATCTCTACCGGGTTTGTCCCGATTGGTGATGCAAAGGTGAGGGAGCCGGCTAAGGCGAGCCGTTTATTAATCAATTACTTTCGGTTATATTCGTTTATAAACGTTTATAAACGGATAGCAAAACCCCTAAAATCATTTAAAAAATGGGCAAAAAGGAAGAAAAAGTGTGTCTGGAATGTGGTGAGAAAATTATTGGCCGGGCCGACAAAAAATTTTGTTCAGATCAATGCCGGGTTTCCTACAACAATAAACTGAACCGCGATGAGACCGCTTACATGAATAATGTGGCCAACATTTTGAGAAAGAATCGCAGAATTCTGTTAGACCTTAACCCCACCGGCAAAGCCAAAGCGAATCGCGATAAATTGAATGAGAAGGGTTTTGATTTTACTTACTTTACAAGTCAATATAAAACCAAAGAGGGTGCGGTTTATAACTTTTGTTACGAACAGGGTTATCTTGCCTTAGAGAATAACTGGTATCTTTTGGTAGTAAAAAGTGAATCGCCTAAACAACAACCCTTATGAGCGGCTGGACACTGCAAGGAAAAAAAGCGCTAATAACCGGTGGCACCAAAGGTATTGGTTTGGCCATTGCACGCGAGTGTCTTGAACTGGGAGCTGAAGTGCTGGTGATAGCACGTAATACAAAAACCATTCAGGGTAAAGTAAAAAACTCGGCCAACTTATTTACCTACGAGGGTGATTTAAACAACGCTGATTTCAGAAGCGATCTGGTAAAGCGCGTTTCCGAAAATTGGGGTAAGCTGGATGTACTCGTTAATAATGTAGGCACCAACATTCGAAAAAAATTTGTTGACTACACACAGGAGGAAATCCGGCAACTTTTTGAAACAAATCTTTTCAGCATGATGCAACTAACGCATGCCTGCTATCCTTTGCTTCAAAAGTCAGGGCAGGCCAGTGTAGTCAATATCGCTTCCGTGGCCGGGATGGTTGATGTGCAAAGTGGGCCACCGTATGGGATGACTAAAGCCGCCATCATCCAATTTACCCGACACCTGGCAGCCGAATGGAGCACGGATCAGATTCGTGTTAATTCCATTTCGCCCTGGTATATTGAAACGCCCCTGACCGAGCCCGTGCTTTCACAACCCGATCGACTTGAAAAAATTATTGCACGCACCCCCATGGGGCGTGTAGGCAAACCCGAAGAAGTTGCTAGCCTGGCAGCTTATCTCGCTATGGAAAAAAGTAGCTACATCACAGGTCAGAATATTTCGGTAGATGGCGGAATGAGTGTAAAGGGTTTATAACATCCCTATCGACTTTGTGCTTTTTTATAAATTAAAATAAATCAAAAGGCTATTATCAGTAACGGTTGGTTGCCTTCCAGCTTAAGGAGTATTTTCTACGTACGTCTTGAAATTATTCAAAATTGATTGACAAAAAGATTGCTGCAGGTCTGCAGGGGTTTGACTCTCCGCGTCAAATGTTTCGGTTAATCTTACACCATTGTCAATAACAGAAAAGAATACCGTTGTTTTTCTATTGTCAGCACCGGTATGACTAATTTTTTGAGATTCACAATTATATCATCATAAAAACATACATAGTCAAATCCATCACTACCATCCTTCAATTCCATTCTTAAAAACAATTTCCCTCCAACTCTTAACTCATTTTCAGCTTTTGGAGTATGCCACTCATCAGAAATGTTGTTCCATTTGGCGATATGATTAGGGTCTGTCCATAAATTCCACACCTTTTCAATTGATGCATTGATAAAAACTTCTGCCATTAATTGGCCTCTGATATCATTCTGTATCATAAAAATTTCTACTGTTGTAATTCTTCCACTTTATACCTCATGCTCCAAAAGTTCCTGTCTTTACTTCTCCTGTTCTTATGTAATGGGCAGCGATCACTCCCCCAGGTGTGGCCGTACATTCTGCCAGTGCGAATGCTGTCGGAATCGCACCCGTGTCAAAAAGCTTGTATCCACTGCCGAGTGTCACCGGGTGAATCAAAAGCCAGAGTTCATCGACCAGATCATTTTTCAGCAATGTCTGCACCAAGTTACCACTACCGTGAACCTGAATATCAGAGCCGTTTGAATTCTTGAGCTTTTTTATATCCGCTACGCTTTTTATAAAGACCGAATTTCTCCACTGGTCTGATTTATCCATCGTATTACTCATCACATATTTTGTAACATCATTGACACCCGGCCAAATGTCCTCATGTTCAGGAAAAAAGGAAGCAAAAATCTCAAAGGTTTTCCTGCCCAAAAGAAGATCTCTGGCAGGTTGCTTTTGTTTTTCTGCTATCTTATCAAGAGCCTCATCGTAATATGGAGCACTCCAACCACCATACTTGAAACCCTCTTCAGGTCCGCCAGCTGCTTGCATGACTCCATCTAACGTAATGAATGATCCTACAATTATTTTTCTCATGTTAAATTCTATTTAATTCTTTAAAAGATCCATCATTCCGATAGCTATCGGGATTAGTTTTGTTACGATACCAATTTAGTCCATTGAGACTATACTATTGGGGTATAAATGCGACAATAATAGTGGCTGAATACGACAAGTCTTGATAGACTATCCAATTTCAAAAGAGTAACGTGAAACTTTGTTGCAGAAGCAAGTACATTTTGTGTATCGTAGTTGCAACAACTTTATAATTATCGGAAATGAGTTTGAGCATACATCGGTCTGTCTTACTTTTCAAGCATGAATTTACTTAGTCTTTCCGGGCCGGAAAAAAAATGGTATGACATTGCATTTGCGCTGGGTATTTTCACCATTGTCTACAACCTGATTGAAGGCATCATTGCCACCTGGTTTGGTTTTGAAGATGAAACCCTAGCGCTCTTTGGATTTGGTGTAGATAGTTTCATTGAAATGATTTCTGGAATTGGGATTATCTATATGATAACCCGCATCCGGCAGCAGCCAGGAAGCAATCGAAGCGAATTCGAAAAGACCGCATTAAAAATTACTGGATACTCCTTTTATGTTCTTGTTGCCGGACTGGTAATTTCGTCCTTGCTTTCTATCTATCTTGGACGAAAACCTGAAACTACCTTTTGGGGGGTTGTTGTTTCGCTAATCTCTATTGTAGTTATGCTCGTCCTCATCTATGGAAAAATAAAATCAGGCAAAGCTCTTAACTCGGATGCAATTCTGGCCGATGCCAATTGTACCAAAGTTTGCATCTATATGTCTTGTGTGCTGTTAGTGTCAAGCGCTATTTATGAAGCTACAGATTTCGCTTATGCGGATGCGCTCGGCACACTGGGTCTCGCCTGGTTTTCATACAAAGAGGGAAAAGAGTGTTTTGAAAAAGCAGCCAGCAATAAACTCTGCTGCGATCATGATCATTAGTCTTTGAACTTGAGCTTAAAAAACAAGATCACCGAAGCTAACACGAGCGTTATGATGTTCCATAAAATTACGGGCAATTCATCGATCATAAATCCGTAGATAGTCCACAGCAAGACACCCGCACAATAAAGCAAAAACATAACGAGTGACAAATCTTTCGCTGAGCGCGATCGCCATGTTTTAACAACTTGTGGAACAAATGAAATAGAGGTAAGAAGTCCGGCAAGCAGGCCTAATATATTTGTTGAGTCCACAGGTAGATTTTTTTCAAAAGTACGCATCTTCACTACCTTCACATAATAATCATGAACGTCCACATCGAAGATGCAAAACCAGAGGATGCTGAAGGATTGACCATTTTGCTCGGTCAGTTGGGATATCCCGTAGCGATTGAGGATGTATTGGTTAAGATTGCGTTGTATAACAATCCATCCTATAGACTTTTGGTAGCCAGAGATGAAAATCAGGTTTTAGGATTCATCGCATTGCATGTTTATCATGCCTTTCACCTTCCCACTCCTGTTGGCCGGATCACTGCGTTTTGTGTAGACGAAACTGTTCGTAGAGAAGGAATTGGAAGTTTACTTCTTGCTTCGGCCGAAAAGTATTTTCATCGACAGCATTGTACTAAGATAGAAGTGACAAGCAATTTAAAAAGAACCCATACTCATCAATACTACCGGCAACGCGGTTATACAGAAACCAACAGGCACTTTGTTAAAGTATTCCGTAAGAAAATGCCTGATTAGATGTCAGACTTTTTCAACTTCAGGTAAGAAAAATAGTTGAAGAGCGCTGCCCAAACCAAGGCAATTGCTACGGCTCCCAACGCCACATAATCCTGAATCTCCTGAAAAGCATAGCGCGCAAAGGGCAACGGCACCAGGTTTGTAATAGACTCCAAAGGAAAAAACTGTTTTAGCCAGCCAATCTGATCTTCCACACTGGAGCGAAAGATGTTAAGTTTAATAATAGCTTCGATCATGTGAGATAACATCAGAAGCACAATGGTAAGACCAGAACGCTGAATAAGAATGCCTAACATTAACGCATATGATAAAAATGCAAACACTTCAATAAAATAGGCAAGAAAAAATTCACTGCCAACAAAGAAAAAATTCCAGTCAATCGTAGGTGTATAAATAAAACCAGTAAGGAGGGCAATCGATAAAATCATAACAACACTCATCAAACTGAGGAGTACGTTGGTAAGAATCTTTGATTTTAAAAACTCCCACCGACTCAATCCGTCAATAACATTCTGCCTGAGGGTGCGGTATTGATATTCGTTGGTTATAGAGATAACCACCATGACAGCCAACACAATTTTAAAGAGGCCACTGATCCAGATTAGGTTTTGCCAAATATCAGGGAAGTGATATAACGGCACCCGATTGATGTTGATATCAGCACCAAACTCAGCGCCCTTACTGGCAAGCCACTTCAAAATTTCCATACCACTGGCAGTGGTAAACCCGAGTGTAAGAAAATACAAACCGCAAATCACCCAAAAGGTGCGATAGCTTGTCATTTTCTTGAGATCTATTTTAAGTAAATGAAGCATGTGATTCTTCTAACAATTAAACTTTATGACTCGTATCCGACAAGATTTCTAAAAACTGTTTTTCAAGGCTTTTCTTACGGGTAATTAAGTGTGATGCCGTTATCCCCTTATCAAACAAAAACCGGTTCAGGTCTTTGCTGTGGAAACCCTCTTTCATCATCACCTGAAAAATTCCGTTTTCTTTTTTTATGCTGGCGCTTCCTAAAAACTCCTGCAAGAGCACACCCAAATCATCATGGTAGGCCTGCACCTCTACTAACTCTTCACCTTTTCCAACATCATCAACAGGACCCGTGTGCATCAACGTGCCGCGCTTAAGTACTGCAAAATGAGTGCATACTTTCTGTACCTCATCCAACAAGTGACTGGCGAGTATAATGGTCTTTCCATCGGCAGCAATTTTTTTTATGATCTCCCTGATTTCAGCAATCCCCATCGGATCAAGGCCGTTGGTGGGTTCATCCAAAATTAAAATTATCGGATCGCTAACAAGTGCCGATGCAATTGCCAGGCGTTGTTTCATACCCAACGAATAGGTACGATACTTATCGTCCTTGCGTGCCGTTAGTTCAACAGTTTCCAAAACCTTAGCGATGTTGGCAGGATTTGCTCCCTTAATCATCGCATTCAATTCAAGGTTTTTCTGCCCGCTGAGGTAGGGGTAAAAAATAGGATGTTCTAACACTGCGCCAATCTTTTTGCGCGTAAGATTTGAAGCTGGCTCACCAAACCAGGAAAAATTTCCTGAGGACGGGTTTACAACACCCATCAGCATGCCAAGAGTAGTTGTTTTACCACTGCCGTTGGGGCCTAGCATACCAAACACCTGGCCTTTCTTTACTTCAAGATCAAGATTGTTTACGGCACGAAGCTTTCCAAAAATTTTAGTCAGCTTTTGAATAGATAGAACTGTTTCCAAAATAGAGTTAATTAATTATCCTGCTTATCGTTCTTCTTCTCGTCCGACTTTTTTCCCTCCTCTTTATCGTTCTGCCCTGTAAAGTCTTTTATCTTCTTTCCAATATCCGTGCTGCTATCCAAGGTCTTGAAAAGTGCCGGAGCTTTATCCAACGCAATTTTACCAAGAATATCGAGAACAAATAAACTAGACGAATCATTGGCTATAATGACGGTTCCTTTTATATCGCCATCCTTTTCGCGAAGATACACATCAAATTTACGGCCTTCGAACCGGCTTGTCATCATTTCTTCATACGACTCAGCTTTATATCCAGCTATCAGTTTGCTATACTCCTCGTTACCAAACTTTGCCTCTGCTTTATCGATCATCATAAATTTCATTTTCTCGATGTCCTTGATCAATTCATCAAACTCTTTATCATCGGTTTGATTGAGCATGCGTAATGTGTTTTTATAAAAGTATAAAGACAACCCTTCATACTTTTCATCGAGTGCGGTGGTAGTTTTTGTTTGTCCAAACACAACTGTAGCACAACTAAAAAGAATGAAGGTATAAATGAATTTCATGGTGTATTTATTTTGTAATAGCAATGGTGGTGTTTTTAGGATTGAGCAACGAAGGATCAATGTATCCTTTTAGTTCGATTGCTACTACCTCCTGTTCTTCCTCGATTAATACGAAGTATTGGTTTTTATGGTTGTTCCCTTCGCGCAAATAAATGCTAACTTCCTCACCGTTGTCGCGAATAAAAGCAAGTTCCTCGAAAGAATCCTGTTTCAACACTTTTTTAAAACCATTTACGGAAAGTTTTTGGGCCGCAAACTCTGCGCGTGGAATTGTTATCAAGCGAACATGCTTAAGTTCCTTAATTGCATCTCTGAATTCAAGCTCGCCCGCCAGATTTAAAACAAAGCGCCCCATCCAACCACTGAATGAAAAGCTATGTACTTCGGGGCGATCGATAAAATTGTCTTTTAATATCTGGTAGCTGTTGCTTTGCGCGTGGGCACTTATTGAAACAATAAAGAGAAGGGATAAAATTTGCAGAGTTTTCATAGTTGAAATTTCTTTACAAGACGCATCAAAAAAGAAAAAGGATGCATGAGACCATGCACCCTTTTCACTTTATCTTTTAGTTTTTCTTTTCCTTGATGTTCTCAAGTTGTTCCAACCCATCGATGTTCATCTTTTTGCTGATTTTAGAAACCTGCTTCAAGTCAATCTCACCAAAAAGACTCAACAACATAAACTCTTCATTGCCACCAGCCACCATTACCAGTTCGCTGATTTTACCACCCGATTCCTTGATAAAGAATTTCATGTCTTTATCTTTATCACGCACCGTCATTAATTCTTCAAACTCTTTGACAGGGATCATGCTTAAGGCTTCCTTATACAATTCCCTTGAGTCGCGACCTTCTTCCTTCGCCAAAATTCTCAACCCTTTCAACTTGCTGATCATGTTTACAATTTCCTGATCTTCCGGACTTTCAACTTCAAGGTTTGCCATCAGGCTAAACATCTTGCTGCTCATATTTACCTGGCTAAACGATTCATCGTTCTGATACTTGGTGAAGAACTTTGAAATCGCATCGCCCTGTGCCTGTGCAGAAATCGCGAAGGCTATCATCACAAATCCAACTATTAATTTTTTCATAACTGTATTATTTAATGTTTTTAATTTCTTACCTGTTTTCTGTTAAATCTTGGTGTTCTTTTCTTTTGGATCATCCAAGACTTTGCCCTGAATTTTTACCTCAGCTTCATTAAAGACTTTTACTTTACCAGCCGCCTTTTGTGCTTTGCTAAAACCCTTAGAGATCATCAGCAGGGCTTTCTTGGTTTCTTCGAGGGCCAGCTTGGGGTCACTATACGTGTCGGCCACTTCGGGCGGATACGCTTTTCTTACCTCTTGTCGAACAAAGTAGGTTGCTGCTACTACCACTGCAAGACCTGCTGCAATACGACCGTAGTTTTGAAACAGCCTTACTACTTTACCATCTGGTTGATGCTGCTTGATTTTCTTTTTCACGGCATCGTCAAACTCAGGATTGTTTACCTGTTGTTTTTGTTGGGAGTCGAAATATTGAAACAGGTGCGCTACTTCTTTCATTGATTCGGGCACGTCACCGCGATAATATTCCCGCAGTTGTTGCTCCTCTTCCAGCGAGGTTTCGCAGTTCCAGTATTTCTCCAGCAACGTTTCTATGTGCTTAGAGTCCATACGCGTTAATCTTTATAAATTTTTCTCTCACTGCATTCCGTGCACGGAATAAGTTCACTTTTACCTGGTTCATGTCCAGTTCCAGAATTTCACAAATCTCGTTGTAACTATACCCCTCCACATCACGAAGGTGTATCACCTGGCGCTGCTTCTCGGGCAGTGCGGCAATCATTTCATTTATTCGTTGCATGTTCTCATGGCTTTCAGTCCTCTCATGAGGCGTTAACGTTTCGTTGTGAATCTGCATGCCTTCTTCAATCGGGTCGGTGGCTCTGCGCTGTCGGGCGCGAAGGCGGTCGAGGGAAAGATTTTTGGTGATGCGCATACACCAGGCTTCCATGTTTTGCACTTCGGCCATCTGTTCTCGTCCGTTCCACACTTTGATCAACACCTCCTGCACTACATCTTTTGCTTCTTCCGAGCTTCCCAGAAGCCGGAAGGCAAACCGAAAAAGCTTGTTTTTTGTAGGCAGAACCCGGATTTCAAAGGCTTCGAGATTCATCGTTTCAAGGGCAAGACGGTGGAGCACATAACTTGTTACAAGATAGTTTAAAAATATATTCTCCTTGAGAATGGCACATTGCTGCTGGATTTGTTACTTAAGGTAATCTATGAATGATTCTGAGGATAAAATTATCGTATTCGACTCGTATGACACGGTGATGTCGGCCAATCTGGTAAAAACCAAACTGGATGCGTATGGAATTCCGTGCTTTCTTTCAGATGAAAATTTTGGAGGACTTTATCCATTTCGCAACGAATTATTTACCGGGGTGCGCTTGCATATCTTTGAAAAAGATCGCGATCGGGTAAAAGAAATTCTTGTTGAAGAGCATCGAAGTGAATCGGAAGTGCTGCAATGCCCCACTTGCCAGTCCGACCAGGTTGAGTTAGCAAAAAGTCAATCCGGAGCAATCAAGCAGATTTTCTCAACGCTTTTTATAAGCCCCTTTATGGAGGAAAAAATTATTTACAATTGTCAGGCTTGCGGAAAAGAGTTTGATGTGGCTGGACGCACTTAAATTTTTAATACGGTAAACTCAACCCTGCGGTTGTTGGCACGACCTGCATCCGTTTCATTTGAATCAATGGGTTTAGATTCACCATAGCCCTGTGCCTGCAACCGCGAAATATCTATTCCCTGACCAATAAGATAATTAACAACGGACTGCGACCTTCCTTGCGATAGATTTTGATTATAGGAATCAGAACCCTGACTATCGGTATGGCCTGAGATTTCAATTGACACAGACGAATTACTTGTTAAAAACTCTACCACCTTGTTTAATTCAATAAATGACTCTGGCTTAAGCGTGGTTTTATCGGTATCGAAATAAATATTTTTTAACCGGACGGTAAGCCCCACTTCAATGGGGGTGAGATAAAGATTTCTAATAACCGGTGTAATTTCTTCACTTACTACCTCTACGCTATCCATTGAATTCAAATATCCTTCCGCGGAAGCGGCAAACTGATACCAGCCAAGACTTGAAATAGCTTGTTCATATTTTCCTTCCACTGTATTGAGCGAGTATTGCGTGGCCCGATCTGCTTTAAGCACCACATTTACTTTTGCCGATTTAATTTTTTGATCAGTCTTTTTATCAAGAACATCCCCCGCCAATACCAATTGTTTGGCCAAAGGTGTTAAGTATAGGTCTACATGCAGTGTTGTGTCGCGATTAATTACCGGAACCTTATAGGTTTGAGTAAACGGAAGAAACCCGGTGGCAGCAGCTGTTAACGTGTATTCTGTAATATCGGGCATGCGGGTTTCAAAGTTTCCCGCTGGTGTAGTTCTTAAATTTAATGGCTTTTGTTCTTTCATTTTAACTTCCAATACCGATTGAATCGGCTGCTGCGTTTTTTGATTGAACGTGGTGCCCGTTAACACAATCTTAAAGTTGCGCGGTTTTAAAATGAAGAGATCAAAATTTCCACCGTCCACACGCGCCCCGGCACGCGCTGTAAAAATATTGCCGTGCGTATCAATAGAAAAATAAGCATCGCCCGAGGGTGTATTGATTGACCGACCCAGGTTTACAGGTTCCGACCAACTGAGCCATGTGTCGTCAAGTCGGGTGGTCTTATAAATATCTGTTCCCCCTACCTTATCTTTCGAAAAACGATCGCTCGAAAAATAAAGCGTCTTTTGATCGGGTGATACAAACGGGCTGTAGTCATCAGCCGGTGAACTGATCTTCAATTTTACAGCCTTGCTCCATTGCCCACCCTCTAATTTTGAAAGATACAGGTCACTAAACTTGTCGCCTGCCTTTTCGCTTAAATAAAAAATCAGGTGTTGACCATCAGAAGAAATAGTGGCTCCATTAAACAGACCTTTATCCATGTCGGCAAAACCCGGTATGTTTAATTCCGTCCAGGCACCGGATGGGCTCACCAATGAAAATCCTTTTGAGTTTTTAGCCCGACCACCGCGTACAAGAAATGAACCATCGGCTAATACATTAAACACCTGATTATAACGATTCTGGTTTAGCGGTGGGCCCAGTCGTTTGCCTTCTGACCAAACACCTTTATCATCCAAGGTAGAAACCCAGATGTCCTGACTGTTCTCTTTTCCAAATGTGTTTTGCGGATGGTTGCTGACAAAATAATATAACTTCGTTCCATCAATAGAAATCACAGGCGACACCTGATGATATAAAGTATTGATGTTATCATTCATCTTTACCAGCTCATAACGTGGACTGATTTCCTGCGCCATTATTGAAAAGCCAGCCAACCAGACAATAAGGGCAATTGTATATTTCATAATTATTTTGTTAAGAATGGAATGGCTAAGATCATACTCTATATCTCAGGGAAACTGAAAAATCCACGGCCACTTTGTGCAATTGCAACAAGAATTACGATTAATGCCAGAAGGTTGAAAATAAATAATCGTTTATGCTTAGCCACAGCCTCGGTCATTTTTTTAGCTGTTATCCGCGCCATCGTAATCAACACAATGGCAATTAACATCATGCTACTGTGTTCTACTAACCAATACCGCGCTACTTTATTCGACATCGATGCGCCTTCAAAAATTACTAGCGGGCTTACGAAATAAAGAATAAGCCCCAGCAGCAACTGCGTGTGCGTTAAAATGAATAACCACAAACTCACTTTATCATCCATGGCGGTAAATGCACTTTTCTTCTGCCAGCCCTGAAACGAGCGAAACAGGAGAATGAGCAAAAACACCAGAACAAAATACCTTAAAACGGAGTGGGTAAGTACAAGTAAATCGGTCATAACTAAAGTGAATAGGTTTCAATCCGAAAATTACCAAGTTTTTCTGCTTATCCGGCCAGTTAAATCTAAAATTAGAGGTTTTGCGGAAAATATAAATGCCAGCATAACAAGTGTGTTATCTTCGCAATAGTTACATGTAATCATTCCAACTATGAAAAAATTACTCTATCTGTTGATTTTAACCTCATCCTGTGCATTTGCGCAAGAAAACCTCGGGTATCAACGGCCGCCCGAAGAAATAGCCAAACTGCTGGAAGCCCCGTTAACTCCCTTTGTTTCATTCTCGCCTGATAAGCAATGGATGCTTTTGCTGGAACGATCTGACTTTCCTACTATCGAACAACTTTCAAGACCTGAGTTGCGCATTGCTGGCTTGCGCATTAATCCCGAAAATTTCAGTCCGAGTCGTAGTAACTATACCATCGGCCTGCAAGCAAAACGCTTGAGCGACAATCAGGAAATAGAAATTAAAAATCTCCCAACACCGCTAACTGCCAGCAGCATTACTTTCTCGCCTGATGGTAAGAAGCTTGCTTTTCTGCAAAACAATGCCGACAAAGTGGAGCTTTGGATTATTGACATGACTACTCTTGCCGCTTCAAAACTTACGAATAGAAAAGTAAATACCGCCATGGGTGGATACTCATGGTTATCCGATTCGCAAACATTAATTTTTACAGCGGTGCCGGAAAACATTAAACCACTTCCAGAAAAATCTCGCGTACCTTCCGGGCCTGTGGTAGAAGAAAACTTAGGCCGCAAAGCACCTTCGCGCACCTATCAGGACTTATTAAAAAACTCCTATGACGAAGCTGCCTTTGATTATTACACGCAATCCGATTTGATTGTTCAGAATCTCAGTGGTGACGAGAAAATAGTAAGTAGCGCTTCCATTCACTCAGGATTTAATCCATCGCCTGATGGAAAATATATTCTAACCGAAGTTATTCAGCGCCCCTATTCATACCTGGTGCCCGCCTATTTATTTCCTACGGTTGTAAACGTGATTGATCTGAATGGAAAACTGGTGAAAGAAATTACCCGAATTCCGCTGCTTGATTACATCCCCACCGGCAACAACGCAACACAAAAAGAGCCTCGCAACCACGTCTGGCGAGCCGATAAACCAGCCACACTTGTTTGGGCTCATGCTCAAGATGGTGGTGATCCTAAAATAAAAGCAGCGGTGCGCGACAAAGTATTTACGCTGGACTATCCATTCACAGCACAGCCCAAAGAATTTATCAGCATGCCGTTACGCTTTTCGCGGATTGCCTGGGGCAATGATAACGTTGCCTGGGTGTATGAGCGATGGACTAACGATCGCAAAGAGCGTGTGTATCAGGTGAATCCTGCAACGGGACAAAAGAAAACGGTATTCGATCGCAATTATGAAGATGGCTATAATGATCCGGGAAGTGTGCTTACAGCACCTAATGTATATGGTCGCAATGTTATCTTGATTAACAAAGATAACAGTGTGTATTTAAGTGGAACAGGATCGTCCCCGTCTGGCGATATGCCCTTTCTTGATAAAATGGACTTGACCTCGTTAAAGAAAGCGCGTCAATGGCAATGCGCTGCTCCTTATTACGAGCCATTCATTACATTTCTTGATCTGAAAAAAGGAACCTTTGTTACCTCGCGCGAATCCAACACAGAAAATCCAAATTATTTTTTACACACACTTGGCTCATCCAAAGTAACAGCACTCACTGCTTTTCCACATCCTTATCCGCAAATAAAAGATGTGAAGAAGGAAGTATTGAAATACAAGCGTGGCGATGGTGTAGAGTTAACGGCAGACTTATACTTGCCTCCTGGTTATAAAAAAGAAGATGGTCCGTTGCCGGGATTAGTGTGGGCCTACCCACGCGAGTTCAAATCCGCTGATGCGGCCGGCCAAACAAAAGGTTCGCCTTACACATTCACCAGACTAAGTTGGGGTGGCCCTATCTATTGGGTAATGCGTGGCTATGCCGTGTTGGATAATGCTTCAATGCCGATTGTAGGCGAAGGCGATCAGGAACCGAATGATACGTATGTGCAACAGTTAGTTGCCAGCGCTCAAGCGGTTGTAGATTATGGTGCTTCCTTGGGTGTGCTTGATCCAACCCGAGTGGGTGTTGGCGGTCACTCCTATGGCGCGTTTATGACGGCTAATCTATTGGCGCACTCTGATATTTTCAGAGCAGGTATTGCACGCAGTGGTGCTTATAACAGAACCCTAACACCGTTTGGTTTTCAAGCTGAAGAACGTACTTACTGGCAGGCACCTGAAGTATATACAACCATGTCGCCTTTTTCATATGCCGATAAATTAAAAGAACCGATCCTATTTATTCATGGCGAAGCGGATAATAACTCCGGCACGTTTCCAATACAAACCGAACGTTTCTATAATGCCATTAAAGGTCATGGGGGCACCTCGCGGTATGTTGTGTTGCCTTACGAAAGTCATGGCTATGCAGCGAAGGAAAGCATCATGCACACACTGTGGGAAATGGACACGTGGCTCGAGACCTATGTGAAAAAGCCGATAGAAAAACCGAAGGACACAAAAGTCAATTTGAAGCACTGAGATTCGAAACTGCCGGTAAAAGCCGGCAGTTTGTTTTTAGAACTTATTATTTTCATACCTTCACGAGCGATACCTTACCTGTGATGAAGACTCGTTTATTTGTTGTAGCTCTCTTTGTTTTCATTTCTCTCACATCTGCAATAAGTCAACCCGATACGGTTTCAGTTGGGTCATATGTGATCAGTGTGCACGACATCAATTTTCGCGATAAAGAATATACCATGCGCTTCTGGCTGTGGTTTGTGTACGATAATCCGGATTTTGATTTCTCTACTCAGTTGGATATACCCAACGCTAAATCCATTGAGCCTCCGGAAATAATCATGGACAGTTTAAACGGTAAGTCGTGGGCGATTATGAAAATGAAATCGACCATGAAAGAAAGTTGGAACGTGCGCGATTTTCCTTTTGATAGACAGCATCTGAAAGTGCAGATTGAAAATACATTATTCGACAACAATAGTTTAATTTTTAAACCCGATATTAAAGGAAGCCAGTTTGATACAAAAGAAGCAATTGATGGCTGGGATATTGTGAACTTCCGGGTTTCGGAACAAACCAACGATTACGAAACCGGTTTTGGTGACCCCGCCCCCGAACGAAGTCTTCAAAATTTTTCTTCTTTTCTGATTGAAATGGATATTGAGCGCGATGCATGGGGGTTGTTTATGAAAATCTTCATCGGCATGTACATTGCGTTTCTTATTTCGATCATCAGCTTTACTCCGCATCCGTCAGAGTTTGAACCACGCTTTGGGTTACCCGTGGGTGGACTGTTTGCAACAGTTGGTAATAAGTATATCATAGATTCAATTCTGCCCGAATCCTCTTCCTTCACCTTAGTAGATACACTGCATACACTTACATTTCTGGCGATTTTTTCGACCTTGGTGGTGTCTGCCATTGCACTAAAACAGTTTGATAAGGGAAACAAAGAGGCGTGTGAACGGGTAAACGCTTTGGGTGCTAAGTTAGTTATCGGTCTCTACATAATAGCCAATTTGGTTTTTATTGGACTGGCTATATTGTAGTCTATACTTTATTCTTTGTATCGATCAGAATAGTTACCGGCCCATCGTTAACCAACCTAACTTTCATGTCGGCACCAAACTCTCCGGTTTGAATGGGTTTGCCTAAGTGTGTTTCAACTGCCGTAATTAATTTTTCATACAAGGGAATAGCGATATCTGGTTTGGCAGCCTTCAGGTAGCTGGGCCTATTACCTTTTTTAGTGCTGGCATGAAGTGTAAACTGACTGACTAGGATAATATCACCGCCACAATCTTTTACACTTTTATTCATAATACCCTGATCATCATTAAAAATGCGAAGATTTATAATTTTCGTAGCAAGCCATTCAATGTCTTCAGCATCATCCGCTTCTTCAAAACCTATCAAAATTAAAAGTCCTGATTGAATGCTCGCCTTGATTCTTGTATCAATTGTTACCGAGGCTTCGCTTGTACGTTGAATAACAGCAATCATTTTTTGTTCTTTTTCACAGATTCGGGTTGATAATCCAGCGGAAACAAGTCTGCCATTTTCTCTGACCAGGCCCAATAGTTTTCAACAAAAACATCCCGCGCATCTTCATAGTATCCGTTCTTATAGAGTTTAAGCGGTACAGCCAAAATATGAATTACAGAATTCTGCCATTTGGTTGTTTGCCTGCCAACCACCCGCAAATAACCTTGCTCTTCTTTCTCGGGTTTGAATTCAACACTTAACAATCCTTTGTAGACTACTTCAAGCGTTGCGTTTAAAAGTTCACTTTCGCGCACAACTGACTTAGTCAGGCTATCAACCAGCAACGGCAACGAATTAAGTTTGTAATAATAACTCAGGCTATCACCCGAGCGAATCATTATGGTTCCATCTCGTTTCATCTTACTCTTTAGCGCACTTATCTTGTTATCAATAAAAGCCTGTGGTGGGCGGTCAGGGTTGGGAACGCGATAAAGCTTTTTTGCAACAAAACCCTGTGTTGCCAGCGACTCCGTTTGCAAAGCCCGCATAAAGTGAATCATTGAACCTTCGTAAGCACGAAGCCGTTCTTTATCCCATTTCTTCTGTTGGCCGGGTTTATCTGTTGTTAGATTTTGGAAAGCCGGAATACCAAAGATGGCTAATCGACCCGTTGCAAAATCCAGTTCAAACTGATGCAGGTAATAGTTGATACGAAATCCCAAGGCCTGATTTTCAATTTGAATTGCCTCACGAGCATGGGCAACCAGAATGCGAGTCTTGCTGTCAAAATAAAGATGGATGTCTTTCGGGTTAAGAATTACACACGATTTTGAATTCTTTGTTTCCCCAATAAAATGTTTCTTAAACAGCACGAAGTTTCGGGCCCAGCCTGCTGTATCCGCCTTAACAATAACTTCGCGAAGTTTTACTTCTGAAGTTTTAAGCGTTATTGTAACCCGCAATTCAGAGCCATTAAATTCCAGTGCTTGCTGATAGGTTGTGTAGCCAACATAGGCTGCCGTAAGATCATACTTGCCCGAAGGAAATCCCTTCAGTTGAAATTTTCCATCAACATCGCTGCTTACACCAATGCGGGTGTTTGCAAAAAATACATTGGCGAAAGCAATTGGTTCACCCGTGTCTTCGTCCGTGATTGTTCCGGAAACTATGTTCTGTTGCCCCGCAACATTCAGGCATCCAATCAAAATCACTATGAAAGATAAAATGAAACGCATTTCTAATATGCTTGCAACACATTGGATTCGTGAACAAATGTGCCCCGCTGATTAGTTTTAGCAAGTACATGCATAGCCCGAGCAACTTTTATCGATTCAATGCTTTTATATTTTTGTGGAATTAAAAATCCAAAAATGGAATAAAAGACTTTGGCGGCATCTTCGCCCGATCGTTGTTCTTTCCGTGGCCCAACCAACAGGGATGGCTTGAAAATATGAAATGAATTATACCCTACTTCGGCAACAGCTGCTTCTACTTCACCTTTAACACGATTATAGAATATACCCGAATTCTTATTTGAGCCCAGGGCCGAAACCAGCAGGAATTGATTCGCACCATTGGCTTTAAGAATTTTGGCCAGGTGTAATGGATACTCAAAGTCAACTTTGCGAAAGGCTTCTTTTGTTTTGGCTAGTTTAATGGTGGTACCTAAACAGCAAAACACATCGTCTGCTTTTAGTTCAGGGTGCTGGTTAAGTTGATCTATCTCTAAAACAACATTGTGCAACTTAGCATGATTCAGTTCCAACGGTTTGCGACTCAGTGCAATCACTTTGTCGTAGTATGAGTCATCAAGTAAAAGCTTTAGTAACTGATCTCCTATCAACCCGGTTGAGCCGGCCACCAACGCGTCCCGCGACATGTTAAAAGGTTTGTTGAATTTCTTTTTTCAGATCTGTGAGCGCAAGAAGAATTAAGTCAACTTTTTTGTCCATCACCATCTCAAAAATTTTCTTGGATAAATCTATGCTGGTAGCTTCTGCAGGCATGTGTGAGGCTGCTTCGTTGATCAGAATAACCAAATCTTCCTTTGCGTTACGAATCTGATTCCAGACATCCTCGCCCATATAAACCTGTTGCGAGGCATTGTGATTGTATTCATTGCGAATCTCATCCAACAACACTTTATGAAAATCACGAGCCGAAAAGCCGGGGTTATTAAGTCTTATCAACAGGTTTTGTGGGGCAATCCGCTCTAAAAACAACGTCATTCGTTCATAAGCCTGCAACCGGGCGGGAAGAATAATCTCTATGCTACGCGAGCGAACTTCCAGTTTTTTGAGTTCAATCTCCTTGATAACGAAAGATCGCACCATAAGATAAACCGCATATAAAACCAGCGAAGCCGGTATTAGTATCTTTCCAAATTCAATCAATGCTTCCATAGGAATTAAATCAAGACCAAAGGTGTTTAAAATTTAGATATTTTTGACTGTCCAAATACCAATATAAACGATTGATGCTAGAAAAAATTGAACCTGTTGGATTAACATCACGAGCAGCTCAGGAAGTGCGGAAGATCATGGAAACTAAAAATATTCCGGTTGAGTACGGCTTGCGGGTAGGTGTGCGCGGAGGTGGCGGGTGTGGTGGCGTTTCTCTGATTATCGGCTTTGATAAACAAAAGTCAACGGACTTAACCTACACAGCAGAAGGCATCACCATCCACATCGACAAAAAACACACGATGTATCTGATTGGCAAAGAAGTCGACTTTTATGAAGGTGCCGATGCCCGCGGCTTTATGTTTGCTGATCAGATAAAAACACTCAGTTAATTTATTAGCGGATTTGATTGACAGTGACTGTTGCTTTTTTGCAAACCCCGCCAATGGGTGGATTAAATTTCGAAATCCGTATCTCAACAGTCTTTGCTTCACTAAAAACTTTCAGGGTTTTTTTTGCGATGGCATGACCAACCGTTTCCAGAAGTTTCGAAGGTTTGGCCATCTCTTCCTTTACAATCGCATAAAGTTCTTCATAATTGATAGTGCCGGTAAGATCATCCTGAAATGCCGAATCGTGAAATTCAGTCTCTACCACTACATCCACCTCAAACTTATTTCCGGAGGAGCGTTCATGCGGGTACACACCGTGGTAGGCATGAAACTCAAGACCTTCCAACGCTACTTTACCCGTCATTGAATATCGTCAAAGAAAGAACCCTGATGGCGCGGCTCTTCAACCAGAATTTGCTTTACAGGTTCTTGAACAAGGGGCGGCAATGATTTTTTAATTTCATTTTCCATAGCTGCGTTTGGGAACAACGCCTTTTTACTTTCACGTTTTGCCAACGCCAGATGTTGGTCTGGGTCAAAATCGCGGGCCGATGTTTTGGCGCGCTCAACCCGATCAATAGTTTCTCCGGCCATTCTTTTAAGGTCGGATAATAAATTATCGCGGTGCAATTCGAGTGTCTTGTAATGCTGACCGAGTGATTTTAATCGTTCTTCCATCTCATCCAGCATTTGTCGCGAAATCATCTCGGCTTCTTCGATTGTATTCTTCGCTTTTGTTTTTGCTTCATTAAGCATTGAATCAGCGTTCATCTGATTTTCGCGCAAAATCAACTCAGCCGTTTTGTTAGCCTGACCAATTACATTGGCCCCTGTATCTTCAGCTGTCTTTAGTGTTTTATATAACGAACTTTCCACTTCACGAAGTTTAGCTACTTCACGCTCAGTAGCCTCCATCTTCAGACGCATTTCTTTGGTATCATCCAACATGCGTTCCCATTCCTGAGAAAGTGTTTGCAAAAAAGCATTTACTTCATCTTTGTCGTAGCCACGAAGCACTTTTTCGAATGCCTTCTGGCGGATTTCCAGCGGTGTGATTTTCATAACGGGCGTGGTTTAATTTAAAGTTTAAAAAATGGAAGCCTAAAAAATGCCAGCTATTCCTTGTGGGATTTAGCTGTATAACGTTAATCCACAGCCAAATGTATGAATTTATGTCAGATTTTCCCACCCTCTTCCTTTCGAGCAATCCCATCCAATCGGAGGTCATCGCGGCCTTTGAGCCGCGATCCGACATTTGTACGCACACAACTCGATTCCGGCTCAAGTCTGCCTGTTCGTAGACTTCGGTAAAGGCAGGGCCGGAATGAACATTTTAAATCTTATTTCGGTTAAGGATTTTTTATTAAAACTTAATATCCCACACAGAAATTGTACGATCGTCACTGGCGCTTACCAACTGATTGTTATACGAAGTCCATAACAGTTTATTAACCGAAGTTCCATGCCCTGCATGACGGCCCTTGTCAATCACCTTCAATAATTTAAGTTCGTCTGTTTTCCAAATCTTGATCGACTTATCCATGCTGGCTGTAGCAAAATGTTTCCCGGAAGGGCTAAAGACCAGGTGATTGATAGCAAATAAGTGTGCCGCTACATCCCCGGCTTGCTGATAACCAGAGGCTACATCCCACACTTTCAATCGAGCATCGCGCGAGCCGCTGATTAAAAATTTAAAGTCGGATGTGTAGCTTAATGCAAATACCGAATTCTGGTGGGCACGGAATTCATACTTCAGCTTATAATCATCGAGCGAAAAAACCCGGATAAAATAATCACTGAAGCCAACGGCTACTTCTCCGGCAACGGGATTAATCGCCAGCACACGCGCACTTTTTTCTGAGATTTGTAACTTTTTTTTAATCACCAATTGCTCACTATCTACTACTATCAAAGCGCCCTCGCCTGTAGCGATCAGCAGATCTTTTTCAACGTGGTTGATATCAAAAATAGCTGCAGTTGTTAACTTCAGCGAGGCAACTTCTTTTTTTGTTTTCCAATCAAGCAAATGAATGCCTTCGTAGTTGTGGCCTGCCACCAAAAGATCAGTATCAGGCAGTTGATGAATGGCGTACACCGAGTTGGGCAACCTGGCGATCAACTCGCCTTCCTCGGGGTTGGTAAGATCCCAGTGCACAATCATACCGTCACCTCCGCCTGAGAAAAAATGATTTTCTTTACCTGCTGAATCGAGTGTGTAAACACAATCGCGATGGCCAGTAAGTGAATGAAGTTTTTCTACATTAACGAATTTCATACCTAATCTTTGACCAACACAGTGTTTGGAATCCAAATATTTTACCAAAATTGTATTATTAAGCTATAGAAACCAATGCCCCTGCTCAAGATACAAAAGACTGATAAGCAAAGTGGATGGGCATTGTGGTTTATCACCGAAGCAGAGCCCGAACTTTTTGAAGCAAGTGGTGAATTGCTCGATACTTCGATTGTTAGTTATACCAAACGATTAGAATGGCTGGCGGGAAGAGCGTTGATAAAATCATTGGTGGAACAATGCGGCATGGAGTTTTATGGATTAGAGAAGGATGAGTTTGGGAAGCCGTTTCTAAAAAATCACGCGCATCACATTTCCTTAACACATTCTTACCCGTATGTAGCCGCGCAGATTGATCCTACCCTTGAAGTAGGCATTGATCTGGAACAACCCAAAGCAAAATTATTAACGATCGCACATCGTGTGCTTTCGCAACAAGAACTAACCGATGCCGGCACCGATGTGATAAAACATTGTGTGTATTGGTGTGCGAAAGAAGCGTTGTATAAATCGTATGGAAAACGTGGCCTTCATTTTACAGATCATTTGCACGTGGCCCCTTTCGCATTAATGCGCACGGGCGATCTACAAGGAAAAATTATAAAAAACGGTTACAGCCGTGAGTTAGCCTTGATCTACAGCATACAACCCGACTATGTGCTTGTACATACTAAGACTTAAAATATTGCATCTTTACGTTATGAAAAAATTACTACTGCCTCTTTTGTTTCTTTTGTCGGTTACTTCCTTTGCACAAGAGATAAAAAACTTTTCTCTTATCAATGCCAAAGATGGCAAAGAGGTTTCGCTAAGCAATTATGCTTCATCCGCGGGTGTGGTGGTGGTGTTTACCAGCCACGAGTGCCCCTTTGATAATTATTATAAAGACAGGTTGAAAGAGTTGGTGAATACCTATTCAGGAAAAATTCCTTTTCTGTTTATCAACTCCAATCAGGAGCCCGCTGAAAGTACTGACCAAATGGCCATCCACTATAGTGATTTGAATGTGCCCTACCTGGCTGATAAAGATCAAACGGTTATGGAAGCGTTTGGTGCGCGCAGAAGTCCCGAAGTGTTTTTACTTTCATCCGCTGGTGGCAATTTTACAGTTGCCTATAGTGGCGCTATAGACGACAATCCCCAGGTAGCCAAAGAAGCAAAACAGAGTTTTTTAAAAGACGCCATCACTAAATTAATGGCGGGTCAAAAATCTGAGCCTGCTGTGCAACGGGCGGTGGGGTGTACGATCCGGAGGAGGTAATCTTCTTAAACATTTTTCTTAACCACCGTAGCGCTGGCCTGAGCTGTGGGCAGCACCACCAGGTCTGCGATCACAACATGAGACGGGCGTGTGAGCGCAAACAAAATCAAATCGGCAATATCATTGGCCTGCAACGGTTCAAATCCTTTGTAAACATTGGCGGCTCTTTGTTCATCACCTTTAAAGCGCACAACTGAAAATTCTGTTTCCACCAACCCTGGATGAATGGCAGTAACTTTTATTCCGTGTGCATTCAAATCAATGCGCATGCCGTTGGTCAACGCATCTACAGCAAACTTGCTGGCGCAATACACATTGCCGTTCGCATATATCTCCTTACCGGCAATAGAACCCAGATTGATGATGTGGCCGGAGTTTCGTGTAACCATCACAGGCAACACCGCTTTGGTAACATATAAAAGTCCTTTCACATTAATGTCCATCATCGCATCCCAGTCGTCAATGCTACCTGTATGGATTGGATCAAGCCCGTGTGCATTGCCTGCATTATTAATCAGTACATCAATATTTCTCCATGCCGTTGGCAATGAATCAATACTGTCAGCTACCTCTTTTTGGTTTCGAACTTCGAACGAAAGTGTAGTTACCTCTGTATCTTTTTTTAATTCCTCCGCTAATGTTTGAAGACGGTCTTTTCTTCGTCCACATAAGATCAATTTAAAGTGATTAGCAGCCAACAAACGGGCTGTTGCTTCGCCAATACCGGATGTTGCACCGGTGATGAGCGCAATACGTTGTTGAGTCATACTTGAATGTGATTACGTTACTGGAAAATAAAGTATACCGAAATGGTATTGGTATTCAACCGCTTCAGCGGATCTTTATAAATGCTGGGATCGGGACCGAGCATGTTTGCCATGCCGCGGGCAAAACGAATCTCCTGCGAAAATTTGAATAGCGGAAAATAAAAATCAAAGCCCATACCGGCCTCCAACTGCAAATTATTTTTTCGAATATCGAGAGAAGCAGAAGAAGCCTGAATATCATTTTTACCCGAGAGCTCAAAGCCCGGTGTAACGCCACCAATCATGTACATGCGCACATTGCCTCTGCGCATGGATTTATATTTAAGCAAAAGTGGAAACTCTACGTGCGTAGTTTCTACAAACTGAAGGCGCGTAGTTTCATCGGTATAGGTGTAGCGAAGTTTATGGGTATAAAAACCAGCCTTGGGCATTAAACGCAAGTCCAAAAATTCATTGATTCTATAGTTTACCAAAAAACCAAGGGAAAAGCCGGGTGAAAACTCGGCCATCACGGAATGCACCGTGTCGAAAGGAGCCGTAACAAACTGATTGGAATATTTTACCTGATAGGCGCTGGTGTGTAGACCGATCATAAAGCCATAGCTGATCAGTCGCTCGTCATAGTTGGGATTATTCTGACGGGCCCATTTGAAGATCTGACCCTGAGAAATTACAGGCGCCAACCCCAAACAGAACACGAGAATTATTTTATTCCTGTGTAGAGTGAACTTACGCCAAAGGTTAATGACTTGCATGAAGTTTTAGTAAAACCTAACCGATCCAGAATTTTTGTAAACGCTTCTCCATCCGGGAAAGCTTGCACCGACTCGGGCAAATAGGTGTACGCTGCCGGATCGCGTGAAATCAATCGTCCTATTTTAGGTAAAATGAAGTTAAAATAAAAATTGTAAAACTGCTTAAACGGAAACGAACGAGGTTTTGAAAACTCAAGCACTACCATCCTACCTCCGGGTTTCAATACCCTGAGCATTTCAGCCAGTCCCTTTTCAAGATTTTCAAAGTTGCGCACTCCAAATGCAACGATCACTGCATCAAATTTATTTTCCTCAAAGGGCAGATTTTCTGAATCTGCCAACCGGAGATCAATTTTATGATCATAACCCCGATCTTTCATCTTCTTTCGCCCCACCTCCAGCATACCTTCCGAGATATCCACACCGATTACCTGATCTGGATTAAGCGTCAACGTTTCAACTGCAAAATCGCCCGTGCCAGTGGCTACATCCAGAATTAATTTAGGCTTGCCTTCGGCCAACAACTTAATGGCTTTTTTGCGCCAGCGGATATCAATACCCAGACTTAAAAAATGATTGAGAAAATCATAGTTGCCACTGATGGAATCAAACATGCGGGCTACCTGCTGTTTCTTGCCGGAGCTGTCTTCTTTATAAGGAACGACTGTCAAAATGAAAGGTTGTTAAGTTTTGAAAGTACAAAAGTACTACTAAAAACAAGAAGGCGGAGGAATGGTTATGGATTACTTGGCCAGCACTTTAAACTCAACCCTGCGATTGATTTCGCGGCCACCGGATTCGTCATCGTTGGATACAAGCGGATGCTCTTCTCCGTAGCCAACGGACTTGATTCTGCGACTGGGTATACCATTGGATGTCATGTAAGCTTTAACCGCATCGGCCCGCTGTTGTGAAAGTTTTTTGTTGAATGTATCACTGCCCACATCATCCGTATGCCCGCCAATCTCTACTTGCATTGATTGATTTTGTTTCAACATGGTAAGCATCATGTTCAATTCATCGTTGGATTCTTCTTGCAACGTTGCCTTACCAAAAATGAAGAATACGTGGCGCAACGCGGAGATTTCGCCAACGGCAACCTTGCGAAGTAAAACTTTTCGATTCACCGTCTGTGGTTCTTCTGTTGCCCGGCCCAGCGAAACTTTTAAGTTTTCAAAAATATAACCTTCCAGTTCGATGGAAACTGTATACTCTTTTGGCACGGTTGACATAATTGCGAACTCATGCACTCCCGTGCCTAACCCGGCCGAACCAATGGTTGTATTGTCTCGTCCTTTCATTCTGGCTTTTGCTTCTACAGGTTGTTTAGTTTCTGCATCTACAATCTCTAAAATAAATTTAATGGGTTGAACTCCCTTCTTAGCTGGTGCTTTAGCTACTTCAGGTTCTTTCTTTAAGTCAGAGATCAGGTAGATGTCTGAATACCCCACACCATCCGCTCGCACCGATGAATAATAAAACCGGTTTGGTTTGCCTGTGCCTACAATAAAAACATCATCATCGGGTGTGTTAATCGGATACCCAAGATTTTCTGGTTCTGTCCATTCTCTTTTATCAAAATTAATTACGGTAGACTTAAACATATCATAGCCACCCATTCCTTTTCTTCCCTTCGAGCTAAAGTAAAGTGTCTTGCCATCGTGATCGATGTAAGGCGCATCATCATCATATTCGGTATTAATAGCCGGGCCCAGATTTTTTACAATAGTCCACGCACCCTTTTTATCTTTCTTGCAGGAATAAATATCCAGTCCACCCAGCCCACCGGGGCGTTCACTCGCAAAGTAAATAGTCGATTCATCTTCGGTGATGGTAATGGATGATTCATAGAATGACGAATTAACTGCGCCCGGCAACGGCACTGGTTTTATCCATGTGCCGTCTGGTTGGCGCGTGCTCGAAAAAATATCACCACTGCCCACACCATCTTTGTAGATAAAAAGAATATTACCATTAGGTGACACTGCACTATTCGATTCATTGAAACGCGAATTAACAGCAGGCCCCGCATTTTTTGCAGATTGCCAACTCTCCCCTTCTTTTTTACTCACAAAAATATCTTCATAGGGTTTATTGTCATCGCCTACGTTTTCATTCAGGTTGCCGTCTCTTCTTCGTGTAGTAAAAATTAATTCCGATTCATCGGCACTCACCACGGGGGCATAATCATCAAACTCAGAATTGATTTCAGGCCCCAGGTTGGTAATTGAAAATGGTTTAGGATCTGCCACCAGTTCTTTTCCTGTCGCGCATTCTTCCAGTCTTCGCGAAACTTCTTTAACGTCCACTTTATCTTTCCCTTTATAGTCAGGACTTTTGTCAACCTTTAGTTTATAGCGGGTATAAAAATCAATGGCCTTGTCGAACTGAAGTCCATATTGATAACTTCTTGCAATCTGATATTCGAGATCGTAGCGGAAGTTTGGATTTTTGCGATAAACACGCATCAGAAATTTAACTGCCAACTCTCGTTGAATGGTGCTCAGGTGCATCAACCCGGCATCGGTATTTGCTTTCAAATTAGTAGTGTCGTAATCCGCAGCAATCACCATCAATTCGCGTGCATCATCCACCGCCTTGGTGCCGGCCATGATCTCCGTAGCCATTTCAAAATATTGACGTGCCTGCTCTTTGTCTTGTTGTTGAGCCCAGGCCTGAGCTGTAGCAAGAGTAAAAATTATAAAAACAAGACCACCGCAAAAACGATGCATGTGATTCACAAATTTAGATTGTAGCCACTAAAAAACAGTATCCCCTCAAGATATGGCAAAGTACCATAAACTAAACGTACTAAAATTTACAAATTGCGTGAATAAAGTACAAGGAAATTACATTCCTAAGGTACTTTACAAACTTTAAAATGTGAACTTTGAGCCTATGGAAATCACTTCCTCTGAGTTTATCATCAGTAATACAGACATTGAAAAATGTCCACCTCCCACCAAGCCCGAATTTGCTTTCATTGGCAGGTCGAACGTGGGTAAATCCTCACTCATCAATATGCTTACCGGGCGCAAAGATTTAGCCAAAACTTCCTCTACACCCGGCAAGACACAAACGATCAATCACTTTTTAATTAACAAAGCCTGGTACCTTGTTGACTTACCCGGCTATGGCTATGCCAGCGTTAGCAAACGCCTGAAGGAAAAGTGGGTGCCCATGATCGAAACTTATTTTGAGAAACGTGAAAACCTGTATTGCACGTTTGTACTTCTTGACTCTCGTATTGACCCGCAAGGAAAAGACATGGATTTTATCCGACACCTTGGATCGCTTGGAGTTCCGGTTGCTGTTGTTCTTACCAAGACAGACAAGATTAAACAAAGCGAGCTGGGAAAGTCTAAAAATAAAATTGAAAAAGAGCTATTGAAAGACTGGGAAGAACTTCCTCCCTTCTTCATTACATCGGCTGAAAAGAAATCGGGTCGCACCGCCTTACTCGATTTTATTGATAACGCTATCAAGACGAATACACAAAATGATTAGTTTTGCGCGCTAAATAAATAGACTTTATGGAATTATCAGAAATAGCATCAATCAGTGGTAAGGGTGGACTTTTTAAAGTGTTGAAGCCGGGCAATTCCGGGGTGCTGCTTGAATCGTTGGATGCCACAAAGACACGAGTGGTAGCAAGTGCTTCACAACGATTGTCATTGTTGAGTGAGATTTCCATTTACACAACCACCAAAGAAGGAACGGTAGCGCTGGAAGATGTGCTGAAGAAAATACACAAAGAATTTAATAATGATTTAGGAGTGGATGGTAATTCGGATGGCAATGAGTTAAAATCATTTCTAAAATCAGTTCTGCCTGAATTTGATGAAAGTCGGGTTTATGTTTCTGATATCAAGAAACTGGTAAAATGGTATAGCCTTTTATTGGAAGTTGCGCCCGAAATTTTTGTCGATAAAAAAGAGGAGCCTGCTAAATAAAACTCCCCGCCTTCTCTACCATTTGTTTAGAACCCACATAAAAAGGTGTGCGCTGATGCAAATCTTTGGGTTTGATTTCTAAAATTCTGTTTTTACCATCGGTAGCCAACCCGCCTGCTTGCTCGGCCAAAAAAGCCAGCGCATTGCACTCATACATCAAGCGCAATTTTCCGTTTTGATCTTTGGCTGTGGCCGGATAAATATAAATGCCGCCCTTCAGCAGGTTGCGATGAAAATCAGCCACCAATGAGCCAATGTAACGAGCTGTATAGTTGCTGTCCTTACAAAACTGAACATACGTTTTCACCGCTTCTGAAAATGAGTTCGACAATCCTTCGTTAATAGAATAAATTTTTCCGTGCTCGGGGATTGTCATGTTAGGATGCGACAACACATATTCACCGAGTGTGCTCTCATACGTAAAACCATTTACTCCGTGGCCAGTTGTGTAAGCCAGCATAGTTGACGATCCATACAAAATGTATCCGGCTGCCACCTGCTCATCGCCTGTTTGCAAGATGTCTTCTTCCTGAATGGGCCTACCAACCGGGCTCTTCCTTCGGTAAATTGAAAAGATTGTGCCGATAGAAACATTCACATCAATATTAGAGGACCCATCCAGAGGATCGATGGCAATCACGTAGTTGCCTTCGTTGTTTAAATCAACAAACGATTCGGTTTCTTCCGAGATCAACGCACAAACTTCGCCTCCTTTGGTAAGGGCTCGTGTAAACCGGATGTTGGCCAGAATATCCAACTTTTGTTGTTGTTCACCACCCGAGTTTTGCGATCCCATCGGCCCCATGATATCAATCAGGCCGGCTTTGTTTACTTCGCGGTTCACCACTTTCGAGGCCAGGGCTATATCGCGCAGCAGTTGCGACAGCTCGCCACTGGCGTATTGAAACTGATCCTGATTGTTCTTTATAAATCGATCAAGTGCTGTGCCTATAGGCAGCGCAATGCGCGAAGCTTCCATGAAATTGGTCTTTAAGATGGTGTTTGACTATCGGATTACTAAATTCGGCCCTGCCCTTTAAGAAGGGCAAATATAGGATTGCAAACGTTTGAAATCAATAAAATCGAACCATGAGGGTTTTTAAATTTGGTGGTGCTTCGGTAAAAAATACATCGGCCATTAAAAATGTGGCTGCCATCGTAAAAGAATACGAAAGCGAACCCTTGCTGATTGTTGTTTCGGCTATGGGCAAAACTACCAATGCACTGGAACAACTGGTTGCCCTTGCTCAGCGTGGAAAAGATTTTCGCACCGAACTGGAAGCGATCAAACTCTATCATACTCAGATCATTCAGGATTTGAATTTAACTGAGCCTTCTTTTTTAAATATAATCTCAACCCAATTTCAGGAAATCGAAAAGAATGCTCTTGTGCCTGGCGACTATGATCTCATCTATGATCAGGTCGTATCGAAAGGCGAAATCCTCTCCTCACTTATTTTAAGCAAATACCTGCAATCACAAAACTTTAAGTCTGAATGGCTTGATGCGCAAAACTATATCCGCACCGATGAAACGTATCGCGAAGGAAAAGTAAACTGGCAGAAAACCAAAGAAGTTTTACTTCCACTAAAAAATATCCTCCAACAAAAAATTCTTGTCACCCAAGGTTTTATTGGTGGCACAGAAAAAGATACTACCACCACGCTTGGGCGCGAAGGTTCGGATTATACCGCAGCCATTTTTGCTTCCTGCCTCGAAGCAAAATCCGTTACCATTTGGAAAGATGTGCCCGGTGTGATGAGTGCGGACCCCAAGCGATTACCTGATGCGGTCGTATTTGACGAACTACCGTATCAGGAGGCTGCTGAGATGACGTATTATGGCGCTTCTGTCATTCACCCAAAAACAATTAAGCCACTAGCAAATGCAAATATTCCACTGCTTGTAAAAAACTTTGATGATCCTTCCTTACCCGGAACTGTTATTCATACCTGCAAAATTGACAAGCTTCCACCGCTGATTGTGTTTAAAGACAACCAATGTCTCATCTCCTGCAAGGTAACTGATTACTCATTTATTAATGAGCAACAGATGAGTGCAATTTTCGAAACCCTTTCGCAGCATGACGTGCGCATTAATGTAATGCAAAATTCTGCAATCACATTTTCTTTTTGTGTTGACTTTCGTGATCATAAAATTCTGAAGTTGATTGATGCGTTGAGTAAAAACTTTGAAGTGTTTTACAACACAGGCCTTACACTGATCACAGTAAAGAATTACGATACAGCAACCTTTAATGAGTACCGAACAAAGCCCGGAGTGATTCTGGAGCAATCATCGCGATCAACCTTACAGGTTTTGGTGAAGGGCTAATCAGATTTTTGATTTGAGTTCCTCTATAAAGCGATCCATAGAACGATCCAGAATTTCAAAAACTTCCTGAAAATCTTTTTCCGTTCCATGATAAGGATCAGGAACATCGCCCTTGTCCTGTGGATCATAGTCTCGCATCAACCGCACCTTATTTTTATTTTCTTTCGCAGAAGCTATTCTTAGAATATTAGAATAATTACTTTGATCCATAGCAAGGATCTGATCGTAAACAATCAAATCATCTTCCGACAATTGCCGCGCAACATGGTTTATGGCAACATTGTTTTTTAAAGCAATTGAAATTGTACGCGAGTCCGCGGGGCCACCAATGTGATAATTACCTGTGCCGCAGGAGTCAGACTCAAAAAAATAGTTAAGCTTCTGTACTTTTATTTTATGATTAAAGATTGCTTCTGCCAAAGGCGAGCGACAAATATTACCTAGACAAACAAACAGTATCTTCATACCCTCAAAATTAATGCATGAACGGGTTACTTGGCCAATGGCCTTTGTATATAAACTTGCATAGCATTTTTTATCCGCCTTTTGGTTTAGAAACGGCCTCCTCAAAAGAGAGGAGGCCTTTCTTTTTTTACACCACCCAACCAGAATTCCTTTAGATTTGCTGAAAGTTTTCAGAAAATGGAATTCATAAAAGTCACGGAACAAAAAGAACCTTTTGTTGCACTCATCGAATTAAATCGACCCAAAGAACTCAATGCCCTCAACCGGCAATTGATGGAAGAAGTGCGAGATACCTTACAACAACTTGATAAAAACGATCAGGTACGCGTAATCATCATCACGGGTAACGAGCAAGCCTTTGCTGCCGGAGCGGACATCAAACAAATGGCCGACAAAACCGCCATCGATATGTTGATGATTGATAAGTTCAGCACATGGGATCAGATTCGGAAAACCAAAAAACCAATTATTGCCGCGGTATCCGGTTTTGCATTGGGCGGTGGCTGCGAGTTTGTGATGACATGCGATATGGTAATAGCATCCGAGACTGCGAAGTTTGGTCAACCCGAAATAAAAATCGGAACAATACCTGGCGCTGGCGGAACTCAACGATTGACCAAAGCCGTTGGCAAAGCCAAAGCGATGGAACTTATACTTACCGGAAGGTTTTTATCCGCTGACGAAGCACTTTTTTATGGATTGGTAAACAAAGTAGTGCCTAAAGAAATGTATCTGTACGAAGCGTTTCAATTAGCCAAAGAGATAGCTCAACTTTCACCCGTGGCTGTGCAACTTGCTAAAGAATCCATCAACCGCTCGTTCGAAACTCATTTGGATGAAGGGCTTACGCTCGAAAGAAAAAACTTCTATCTCACATTCGCTTCGGAAGATCAAAAGGAAGGCATGAAAGCCTTTGTGGAAAAACGGAAACCTGATTTCAAAGGAAAATAACTTGCTCTTATATAATCTTTCTATTCAATTTCTTCGGTTAGTTTATTTACTAGCCGCAACCTTTCATGCTAAGGCACGACTGTTTGTTACCGGACGCAAAAATATTTTCCAAAAACTTACCAAATCGCTTCAAGAAAATAAGAGTCCGTTGGTTTGGGTGCACTGTGCTTCGTTGGGAGAGTTTGAACAAGGCCGACCGATTATGGAAGCTTTCAAAAGAGAACATCCTCATTATAAAATCTTACTTACATTTTTCTCTCCCTCAGGGTATGAGGTGCGAAAGACCTACGCAGGTGCCGATTACATTTTCTATTTACCCTGGGATAGTGCCGGTAATGCAAAACAATTTGTTCAACTAGCCAAACCAAAGCTTGCCATCTTTATCAAATACGAATTCTGGTATAACTACACAGCAGAATTAAAACGCAATTCTATCCCTCTTATCTCAGCCTCGTGCATTTTCAGAACCGATCAGGTTTTCTTTCAATGGTATGGTGCATTCTTTCGCAGGATTTTAAAAAATTTCGATCACTTTTTTGTTCAGGCAAATCAGTCAATCGACTTGTTGAAAAAAATTGGAATCACCAAGGCTTCCGTAGCTGGCGACACCCGGTTTGATCGGGTGTTTGCCATCACTCAAAATAATAAAACCATAGAAATAGCTCAGCAGTTTAAGGGCACAGAGCGGGTGTTTGTTGTTGGAAGCCTTTGGGCTGAAGATCTGGAAGTACTTGCTCCCTTTATTAACGAGCACAAAACCTCGCTTAAGTTTATTATTGCCCCACACGAAATCAATGAGAATTTTCTGACCGAAATTGAGAAGTCCATTAATGCCAAATCGGTCCGGTACTCAAAAGCAAATCAACCACTTGATTCCCATTCTGTGTTGATTATCGATAATGTGGGGATGCTTTCGCAATTATATGGGTACGGTGAATTTGCTTACATCGGTGGTGCGTTTGGAAAAGGACTGCACAACATCTTGGAAGCCGCCTGCTATGGAGTGCCGATTTTTTTTGGCAATAAAAATTATGAAAAATTTCAGGAAGCAAATGAATTAATTATGCGGGGTGGTGCTTTTGCGATAGCGGATTATTCAGAATTAAAATCTACCTACGAACTGATGGTGAACCGGCCTGAAAATTTTCTGTTGGCATGTGAGGTTACAAAATCGTACATAAAAGAAAACCTGGGTGCTACCGATAAAATTATGAAGTACAGTGCTAATCTGCTTGCATCATGATCGGGCGGGTATTAAAATCTACCGGCTCATGGTATGAGGTAGCTGGAGACGATCAAAAAAAGTATGCCTGCCGGGTGCGCGGTAAGTTACGGCTTGAAGGGTATCGTGAAAGTAATCCCATTGCAGTTGGTGATCGGGTAAACTTCGAGCCCGATGAAGAGGCTTCCGTAATCACCGCTATTCTGGCGCGTGATAATCACATGTTGCGCCAATCGGTAAAAAGAACCGGACATGCCAGTGTGCTTGCCGCAAATATAGATCAGGTGTTGGTGGTTGCGACTATCAAGCAACCAAGAACTTCGCTCGGTTTTATTGATCGGGTACTCGTTTCGGCAGAATCATTTCGTATTCCACAAGTAATTCTATTTAACAAGAAAGATATTCTTACCGAAAACGAATTGGAAGAACTCGAAACACTGATGACTCTTTACCAATATATCGGGTGCAAAACGATGTCCGTTTCAGCTGAGAAAGATGCGAGCCTTGAATCAATCGATGCTCTTTTGAAAGACAACGTAACATTGATTATCGGTCATTCGGGTGTTGGAAAGTCAACGTTGCTAAATCGACTCGCTCCGGAGTTCAAACAATCTACCGGAGCGATTTCAGATTACTCAGAAAAAGGAACCCACACCACCACCTTTGCCGAAATGTTTCAGCTTGAAGCCACCACGTTTATTATTGATACCCCCGGTATTAAAGAGTGGGGACTGGTGGACATGGAGCCACAGGAAATTTCAGATTACTTTCCAGAGATGCGCGAGTTGCGCAATGATTGCAAGTTTGGCTCACGGTGTTTGCACGTCAACGAGCCTACCTGCGCTGTAAAAGATGCTGTTGAAAAAAATGAGATTGCCCCCAGTCGATACGATAGTTATCTGAGCATGGTGTTGGGTGAAGATAACAGGAAGTAAGCAAATCAAAGAGTTCTTATCAATTTCATATATTCAAAGCCTAACCGGAAATCCAGCAGCTTTAAACTCACCTTCAGTTCATACCATACCCTGCGCTTCAAGGCTTGTTCTTCTTCGGGTGTTTGATTTAATTTTTTGATCTTTTCGCAAACCAGCAGCGTAGACCAACGCTGATCGCCCGAACGCGTGAATTGATTTTTTGACATGGAGTTGGCAACCGATCGTTTCTTAACCAGTGCCAACGGAGAATAAATAAACTTAAACCTGCGAGCCGCGCGTACCCAAAAATCAAAATCTTCATAGGCCAGGTTCTCATCGTAGCCATTCAGGCGCTCAACTACTTCTCTACGAAACATCATGGTGGGCGAGCAAATAAAATACCGATCAATCACATCTTTATACACATCGCCTGATGGAATTGTGTTGTGCGGATGTTTATTAGAATGAATTCGTAAAAAATTTCCCTCCTCATCTACATGCTCGGCATCCGAAAAGGTAACGCCATAGTCAGGGCCAGCATCGGTTAATGTCTTCACTCCGGTTTCTACACGATCCGAACACAAAACATCATCCGCAGCCAGATCGATACAAAAACTGCCTTTAGAAATTGCAAATGCTTTATTAAAGGTTTTGCAATAGCCGAGATTGGTAGCGTTAATTAATAACGTTGTGTTGGGGTGATTGGCAATCCACCGTTTAATTACTTTCGCACTGCCATCGTTGCTGCCGTCATCAATCACAATCAATTCAATATTATTGTACGTTTGTGCTATCACCGAATCCAACGCCTGCACTATAAACCGGGCCTGGTTGTAACAAATACAAATTACGGTTACCAGCGGAGCGTTCATGACAGAGGCTTATAAAACGTCAACTTCTTGTTACTAACCCCGCCAATACTCTTCTTGAAATGAAGCAACGTTCGGTTTACATGACCATCGATCATGGATGTGCCAAGATCAATCAACTTATATTTTTTACTCGCAGCAAATTCAAAGATGCCTGACATAAGAAAAACCACCGGGCTGATGCGATTATACCTTTTGGCGTGCGCATAATAAAATGTATACAAGATATTCTTACTTACCTGAATCACAATAGCTGCGGCTGCCAGTTCAGTTTTTGAGCCGACTGTGAAAAGAAAAAACCGATCCGGAAAAACAGAAATTGTCTTTTGTAAGTCGCGCAAGCTCATGGAGAGATTTTGATTTTTTTCCTTCCGGCAGGCGGCAATAAAAGAATAGATTTTTTTTAACTCTTTACTACTAACCTTTTCAAACTGAAAGGTGGCAGCAGCTTTTTTTAATTTCTGGCGTTCGGAGATTTTTATTTTTCGTTCAAATGGTTTCTCATCAATCAAAAGTATACTGGAAACTTCTTCTGCACTTTCAAAACCTAACTTCTTCAATACAGCTTGAAGCAGGGTTGATGTTTGCAGATCATACAAGTCCGGAGTATTTCGAATAACCAGTTGTTTAACCCGAAGATGACTCAATTGCGCCTGTACCTGTTCAAGAAAATCGGTGAGGTGCACTTCGCTTAATTTTTGAAAGAGTTCCACCGAACCAAAAGGAGCTTTCAACGGACTGTGCGCTTCACCACTTTTAACATACACTAAAAATCTTGCCCAAACTTTTAATGAGTTTACTTCTCTGTATTCGAAGATGTGCCAACCACGTTTTGATTGAAGTAGTGCATGATCGCCCTCATTAAATAAATAGTTGGCCCGATCCCTTGCCAGGCTGCGCAGGTCGGCAGTATGATGCAAATAGAATTTCAATGTGGAAACAAATTACGCTTTGGTTTTCACCTTGGTCCATTCCTTAAACTGCCAATAGACAAGACCTGTAGTAAGTTGATTTCCCTTTACATCGTGAATTTTTACTTCGCACGGAACAACAACAGCTTCCAGGGTTTGCAGCGGCTGAACTATCTTTTCTTCCAGCCACTCCTTCGAAATTATAAACTCGGCCGTGGCATCCATTTTTCCCTGATAATGATAATTCATCTCTATGCGCTGCATAATCATGCGATATTTTTTCATGTCCAGACTGCTGAGCAAAAGGAAGCCTGTTGCAAATTCGGAGATCGTAGCCAGACCACAGGCATGCAAGCCGCGAATGTGATTAAAATTACTTCTGCGGTAAGGGATAATCGTTTTGAGTCTGTAATCTGCGATTTCAACTATCTTAAACCCGTGGGGCTTGTTAAAGGGAACCATCCGGTTGAGCGACCAGTTAAGCACCTTCAAATAAAACGATGAATGTTTTGCTTTTTCCAGTATTTTGGCGGCATCAATCATAAGGCAGAATTAGGAAGTACGAAGTACGATCTTATTAATTAAATAGAAAATGAAAAAGATTATTGTTTTAGGGGCCGGCCTTGTTGGAAAAGCAATGGCCATTGATCTCTCAAAAAACTTCGATGTCACTTCTGTGGATATCAATCAGCAGGCGTTGTCTGAATTGAATAGCTTGGGCATCAAAACTCAAAAGGCAGACATCACCAATGCTACAATACTTTCTGCCCTGATTCAACCTTTCGATCTTGTGGTGGGTTCCGTGCCGGGCTTTCTGGGTTTTGAAACGTGTAAGAACGTAATTGAAGCTGGTAAGAACATGGTCGATATTTCTTTCTTTCCGGAAGATCCCTTTTTGCTAGATGAGTTGGCGAAGAAACACAACGTTACTATTGTTACCGATTGTGGTGTGGCTCCCGGCATGGGCAACATCATTCTTGGTTATCATAACAAAAAAATGAAAATCAGTTCGTACGAATGTCTGGTTGGCGGATTGCCGCTCGTACGCGAGTGGCCGTACGAATATAAAGCGGTGTTTTCGCCAATTGATGTTATTGAAGAATACACACGTCCGGCCCGCTATGTTCAAAACGGTGGTATTGTAATTAAAGAAGCTTTATCGGATGAAGAGCTTATACAGTTTGACGAACTAGGAACATTAGAGTCATGGAATTCGGATGGGCTCCGATCTTTGATAAAAACCATGTCGCACATTCCGGATATGATTGAGAAAACGCTGCGCTATCCAGGCTGCGTTGAATACTTACGCGTGCTGCGCGAAACAGGTTTCTTTTCGTACGAAGAAATGGATGTGAAAGGAGTAAAAGTGCGACCGATTGATCTTACCGCCAAGTTGCTCTTTCCTATCTGGAAACTAAAACCGGGTGAAGAAGAATTTACGGTAATGCGAATTCGCATGACCGGAACAGAAAATGGTCAGGAGAGAAAATTGCAATACAATTTATTAGATCGCACCGATCGTAAAAGTGGCACCTTATCAATGGCCCGCACCACCGGCTACACCTGCACCGCTGCAGTTAATCTGGTACTGGCTGGTAAGTACACCCGCAAAGGCATAAGCCCGCCAGAATATCTGGGTGAAGCGGAAGAAAATTTCAATTTCATTGTGGGCTACTTAAAAGAGCGGGGAGTTATTTATAAAACCACCTCCTACTAATCTTTCACAGTTGGTTTTTATTCTTACCTTAACTTTTTAAAATCGCATAATGGAACTGTCGAAAAAGCAACCCACCCTCCTACTAGCTCTTATCCCCATTGCGATTTTAATTTCACTTCTTACTATCAACGTGGTGGTACTTGGCAACGATGCTATTTCTGGCGCTAACCAAATCGCGTTGTTACTTGCTTCGGGGGTAGCCGGAATAATCTCCTTCAGGCTTGGTTACAGTTGGGACGAAATTGAAGGCAGCATAGTAAAAAGTATCAGTTCGGCTATGGCGGCCATGCTAATTCTTTTAGCCATCGGATCGCTTTCAGGAACCTGGTTGCTGAGCGGTATCGTGCCCTCGATGATTTATTATGGATTAAAAATTCTTAACCCTACTATCTTTCTTTTTGCTGCCTGTGTAGTCTGCTGCATTGTTTCGATGGCAACCGGAAGCTCGTGGTCAACCGTGGCTACGGTGGGCATTGCTTTGTTGGGAATCGGCAAAGCCCTTGATATTCACGAAGGTGTAATTGCCGGTGCGATAATCTCAGGTGCATACTTTGGTGATAAAATGTCGCCTCTTTCTGATACCACCAACCTCGCCCCGGCCATGGCAGGCACGGATCTCTTCACCCATATCAAGTACATGGTGTACACCACATTGCCCACGCTGGTCATTACCTTGGTTATATTTTTTGTGTGGGGATTTACATTGGACACTGCTAAAGTAGCCGCTGATAGTTCGGCCGTGCTACTAGCTCTTGAAGATAAATTTAATCTGAATCCTCTCTTATTTATTGTTCCGGTTTTAGTCATTGTTATGATCGTAAAGAAAGTACCAGCTTTACCTGCCTTGTTAGTTGGCGCGCTGCTGGGTGGCATTGCCGCGATTATTTTTCAACCTCAGATCATCGAGCAGATTTCAAGTGTGCAAGGTAATTACCTAAAAGCATCGTTTGTGGCCGTGATGAATGCCATGACAACAACCATCAACATTCAAACCAGCGACCCAATGATCACTGAACTACTTACCGCCAAAGGCATGAGTGGTATGCTGAATACAATCTGGTTGATTTTATGTGCCATGATTTTTGGTGGCGTGATGGAATCCTCAGGATTATTAAAGGCGATTGCCGAACGGATTATTCAATTCGCACATTCCACCGGATCGTTGGTTGCTTCAACAGCGGCAACGTGCATCTTTTTTAATTTCACAGCTTCTGATCAATACATGGCCATTGCAGTTCCAGGAAGAATGTATGCAGATACATATCGTAAGCGTGGCTATAAACCAGAGCTATTAAGCCGAACATTAGAAGATGCAGGAACCGTAACCTCCGTATTAATACCCTGGAATACCTGCGGTGCTACGCAAGCCAATGTGTTGGGAGTAGCTACCATGGCGTATGCACCGTATTGTTTTTTCTGTATCATCAGTCCGTTAATGACTGTATTACAAGCCTATCTCAACTTTAAGATTCGCAGGTTGAATGACCCAAAAGAATAGCACCCGTACCACCATTACTCACGAAGAGATCAATGAACTTCCCCTCGGTGCTTTTGAGGGAAAGGTTGTTGTTGTTTCAGATGAGAAAAATTTATCTCTGGTTTTTAGCGAAATCAGTAAACATGCGGTTGTTGGTTTTGATACCGAAACTAAACCTGTATTCGTGCGCGGCCACCAAAACAAAGTTTCCTTAATGCAAATTGCGACCGAGGACACGGTGTTTCTGATTCGCCTGAAGCAAACGGGGATGCATTCATCCATTATCCATTTTCTTGAAAACGAAAATATTCTCAAAGCCGGGGTTGCCTTGCGGGATGATATTAAAGCCTTGCAAAAGTTAAAGCATTATACGCCAGCAGGGTTTGTTGAACTGGCCGAGCGAAGCAAACAAGCAGGCCTTGAAGTAGAAAGTGTAAAAAAACTTGCCGGACTACTCTTGGGTTTCAGGATTTCGAAAAGTGCGCAGACCAGCAATTGGGAAGCCGAAACATTGAATGAAAAGCAAATTAGTTATGCAGCAACCGATGCGTGGGTATGCTTGCAGGTTTACAACATTCTCGCGCGCACATAGCATTATTAATGTTTCTCTGCTACAAACCCTTTTAAGGCTTTTATGGCAAGTAATAAACTGATTAGCGTTAACAAACCACCCATCACCATGGGTGCTCCCGGAAAATAATACGCTGCTGCTGGTCCGGTGAACGCGCTGAATAGTTGCGTCATCAGCAAGGGACCCACAATGGATGTTACACTCATCAAACTAGTTAAAGCACCTTGAAGTTCACCCTGTTCGTTGGCAGGCACCTGCGATGAAATTATGCCTTGCAAAGCCGGGCCCGAAATGCCCCCGAGGCAATACGGAATTAAGAAAGCAAACATCATCCAGCCTTCTGTGGCTACAGCAAAGAGTATGAAAGCGAAACTATAAAGTGCCAAGCCAATGTAGAGTGAGTTCTTCTGGCCCCACGCAGGAATAATAATTCGGATTAATCCACCTTGCACAACGGCTATCAAAATACCAACCGCTGCCAACGAATAGCCAATCATAGCTGTACTCCACTTGAATTTTTCGATTGTGTAGTACGACCAATTGCTTTGCACGGCATGAGCTGCGATGTAGATCAGTATCAGCGATGCAACAAGACCGAGCACAACCGGATAGCGTTTAAGATTTAGCAAAGAGCCAACAGGATTCGCTCGTTTCCATTCAAACGCTCTTCGGTTTTCGGGTTTAAGTGATTCAGGTAAAATAAAAAATCCATATAAGCAGTTAAGCAAGCTGAGTGCTGCCGCTGCAAGAAAAGGAATTCGCGAACCAAATGATCCGAGCAATCCACCCAAAGCCGGCCCGATGATAAATCCCAACCCAAAGGCAGCGCCAATCATTCCAAAATTCTGACCACGCTTTTCAGGAGTGCTTATGTCGGCTATGTAGGCAGCCGCTGTTGTAAAACTTGCCCCTAACGCACCTGCAATTATTCGCCCGAGAAAAAGCCAACTTAGTGCTGGGGCAAACGCCAGAAAAATATAATCTAATCCAAACCCAAAGAGCGAGCCGAGCAATATGGGCCTTCGGCCATACTTATCACTAAGCCCACCCAGAATTGGTGCAAACAAAAATTGGACTATTGCAAAAGCAAATAAAAGCCAGCCCCCAATTCGTGCAGCTTCGCTGGTAGTGGTGTGCGTAAGCTCCATGATCAGATTAGGCAACACCGGAATAATAATTCCAAAGCCAATGGTATCGATAAGAATAGTAACAAAAATAAAACCTATGGCGGCTTGCTTGCTGGATTTCATAGAGGGATAATTCGAAAGATAAAAATATTATAAGGTTAACGCCAAAGAAATCTTATGCCCCAGTGCGTTTAGCAAGTCTACTTTCTTCATCAGGTTATTTTTGTTGCGGGCGGTTACTTCAGCTTCTAGCAAGCAGTCTTCAACATATTCCTGCTTGCTTATTCTGAGTTCAAAGTCTTTAATCAACCGCATCACCTCAGGAGTTTCATCGTACGGATAACGTAATGATAAAAATTCAGTCACGTCTTGCTTTATGATGGATGCATTGGAAAGTGCCACTTCTGCTGCAAGTTTATACGCTTGAATCAGACCTCCTACGCCTAATTTTACGCCTCCATAATAACGCACCACAACAACTAGTACATTTGTTAAATCGCGAGTGCGGATTTGTCCGAGAATGGGATCGCCAGCCGAATGATTTGGCTCGCCATCGTCAAACGCGCGCAATCGGGTTTTATCGGCACCCAAAACCCAGGCAAAGCAATGGTGCGTTGCATCAAAGTACTTCTTCTTCAAGACCTCGATTTTAGCTTTAATTTCCACTTCGGATTGCACCGGGTAGGCAAAAGCAAGAAACTTACTGCCCAATTCTTTGTACTGGCCTTCGGCAAAGTCTTGAATAGTATGAAAAGAAAATGTGCCCATTTGCAACGTGAATCCCGTTTTTCGCGTCTTAAAGAAAGAAATTAGAAATCACTAAAAAAATTATTAGAAAACGAGGCAACCAACAGTCTGTTCTCAGGTCATTCAAACCATAAATACACTTACCGATATGAAAAAATTATTCACTACCAGTTTGGTTTTGTTCTTTGTCTTCAGCTTTGTGTTGGCTCAAAACAAAGAAACCCGCAATGTTGATACGTTCACAAAAATTTCGTTTCGTGTGCCCGGCAAGCTTTATCTAAGACAGGGCGCGGTGCAAAAAGTTGAGTTGCAAGGCGAACGAGATGTGTTAGAGAAGATTGAAACAGAAGTAAGTGGTGGCCGCCTTAGCATTGGTCGCGAGAACGATAATTGGAGAATGTGGGATTGGGATGATGCTAAAATCTCAGTCTATATAACAGTTAAAGATATTGAAGGGTTAAGCGTAAGTGGCTCTGGTGATTTAATTGGGGATGGAAAACTTAAAGCAGGTGACTTAGATCTTAACGTAAGTGGATCGGGCTCTTTGCAAATTGAAGTAGATGCTTCGGGCGCCATGGAAGCAAATGTTTCTGGTTCGGGTGATGTAGAGGTAAAAGGTTCTTGTCGTTCGCTTGACAGTAAGGTAAGCGGTTCTGGAAAGGTTAACTTTTCAGGTGCTGTGGCCGAGCGGGCCGATGTAAATGTTTCGGGGTCTGGAAAAATTCTTGCCGATGGTACAGCCCGCGAAATAAAAGCCACCATCAGTGGCTCTGGCGAAGTGCTTGCTGCCGGGCTTGAAGTAAATAAATGTGAAGTTCGTATCTCCGGTTCGGGCGATGTTGAAATTAATGTAAAGAGCGAGCTGGATGCTACTATTTCGGGTAGTGGCAGTGTTACCTATAAAGGAAGCCCAAGCCAGGTTAACAGTCATTCTTCCGGTAGCGGGAAGGTTAGAAAGATGTAAGGGATAATTTTTTACCCTGATGAACAAGAAGTCCTTCCGAGCGGAGGACTTCTTTTATTTTCTCACCTCAGTATAATGGGCCATCGCGCCTTCCACAATAAAATATTGCGCAATGATGTAGGTTAACATAACAATTAGTGAAGCAAACGGAAGTGGTTCCAGAAATTTATTGATTGCCAACAACGAATCGGATATCATAAAAAATAAAGCTCCCACAAATAAAAACGCAAAACTCTTTTTGTTTGTAAAGCCAAAACGTAACAGTGCCTGCAACACCATTACGGTTAGCACTAACGCATAAATCATTACTGGTATTTTTAAATCACTAAGAGAAGGATAAAGGACTGTAACCAATCCGCTACCCGCCAAAATAATCGGCAAAGAATACCTGATTTTTTGTGGCCCTAGCAACGCATTCGTACTTTTTTCATTGCGCATTGCCCGATAACAAAAAATGTATAACACGTGACCAATCAAAAAAGAAACTAACCCGGCTATAAAAAACAGAGCCTGTTTTGCCTGAAACATAAGCAGAATATCGCCCAACCAGCAAAATGCCATCGCGGTTAAAAACAATGAACTTCGGGAATGTGTGCTTACTATATAATAAGCTGCCAGTGTAATCATGATCAGCGGTTTGGCTATCCGATTAACTTGTTCCATTTCAAAGCTGACAGAAATCAATTCAATAACTGAGACGAGAATGAAAAGATAAAGCGTTAACTTTTTCATACAGTGCGCACGGTTTGTGGTTTTATCACTAAGTACATGAAAGCAAAAGCAGCAAGCAGTGCGCTGACTAAAAAGGTATTAAAAAATCGCGAAGGATCATTAGCATAAAATAACCCTGAAAGAAATGCACCTAAGCCAATGCCTAACTCCATAAAGATATAAAGTGATGCAATTCCACGACCTTTAAAACGATTGTCACTTAAATCCGTAGCCCAGGCGAGTAATGTTGGTGACGTTGATCCTTGTGCAAAACCATATAAAGTAACACCCAAAATTAACTGACCAGAGGAAGTAGCGGTGCCTATTACCACCATCGAAGTACCAATAAGTAACGTACTAACTCTTAACACCGGTACTCGTCCGTACCGATCAGAGGCTTTACCCGCCAGCAAACGAACAATTAAAGATGCTACCGTAATATAGGTGAACAATAATCCTTTATTTTTTATCCCAAGAAATTGTCCGAAATCAGGAATGACTGTAAACATTGTTCCATAGGCAAAGGCAGAAAGTACCATGACGAGGCAAGGCGCTAACACCAGCGGCTCAAAAATATCTTCCTTCTTCACCTTCAGGTAGCTAAATGAAAATTTTTCTTTTGTTTTTAGTGTCTCTTTGGTTCGCAGAAGAATTGCAATCGAAACTAAAGCAAGAAGAGATGATCCGTAAAACATCACATCCAATCCAAACTGATTGGCCAACAAACCACCTAATGCAGGCCCTGCTGCCATACCAACTGCACCTGCTGTTCCTAACAAACCCATTGCTTCACCTCTTCGATGTGCAGGGATAATATCTGATAAATAGGCGGTAGTACCTGTGGGTGTAAAACCGGTAGAAAATCCGTGAACCAATCGTAAAAGAAAAAAACCCGTGAGCGAAGTAATAATTGGATAAAATAAACTGCAGATAAGGCAAACCACTGCACCAAAAATGATAACCGGAACTCTTCCTACTTTATCCGCCAGCTTTCCGCTAAATGGTCGGGATATCATGGCCGTGATTGTGAAGAGAGAAATGATCAATCCTTTATGTTCGGCCCCGCCCAATTGCGTTAGGTACTCTGGCAACTCAGGAATAATCATATTAAAGCTCGCAAAGAATAGCAACGAGCTGAGGCAGAGTAACCAGAAGGAAGAGGTGTAGATTTTGGTCAAAGGTAGTGGTGAGTGGTAGTCGGTAATTGGTGCTCGGTAATCAGTATTCAGTTTATCATTTTATAGATTTCGGTTTACAGAAAGAAGATGACTTTGCTATCATCGAATTTCATTTATTGCTTTGACGCGGATTCCTGATCTTCCAATAAATAGGCTTTGATAAATCCATCCAGGTCGCCATCCAATACGCGTTGTGCATCATGGCTTTCTACACCCGTGCGTGCATCTTTCACCAACTTATAAGGATGCAAAACGTAGTTTCTAATCTGCGAGCCAAAATCAATTTTCATTTTTCCAGCCTCCACTTTGTCGCGCGCAGCATTTCGTTTTTCCATCTCAACCTGATAGAGTTTGGACTTTAGCATCTGCATCGCACGTTCGCGATTGGCATGCTGCGAACGCTCTACCTGACACACGATAACGATACCCGAAGGTTTATGCGTTAGCTGCACTTTCGTTTCTACCTTATTTACATTTTGTCCGCCTGCACCGCCTGATCGCGAGGTTTGAATTTCTACATCAGCCGGATTAACTTCAATCTGGATAGAATCATCAACTTTAGGATATACAAAAATTGACGCAAAAGAGGTATGTCTTCGTTGATTCGAATCAAACGGTGAAATTCGTACAAGCCGATGCACACCAATTTCTGATTTTAATTTTCCATAAGCGAAAGGCCCTTCGATTTCAAGCGTTGCTGATTTGATACCTGCCACTTCCCCCGACTGATAATCGATTTGGGAAACTTTATAACCACTCTTCTCACCCCACATGATATACATGCGATTGAGCATATCGGCCCAATCGTTACTTTCCGTACCACCCGCACCCGGATTTATTTCAATCACTGCGCTGAGTTGATCTTCCTCCTTGCTAAGCATTTTCTTAAACTCAAGCTCCTCAATGGCTTTTGCTGTCTTCAGATAGTCCTTATCAAGTTCTTCTTCCGATACATCTCCTGCTTCATGAAATTCATTCAGCACATCAAGATCTTCCACAAGTTTGTGAACCAGATCGAAGGCATCGGTCCATACTTTTTTTGTGCGGATTGTTTTCAGAATTACTTCTGCTTCTTTGGGTTTGTTCCAGAAATCAGCTTGGTGAGTGATTCGTTCTTCGTCTTGTATTTCTACGATTTTACGGTCGTAGTCAAAGATACCGCCTGAGGGCGGCAACACGGGCTTTTAGGTCCTTTAATTGTTCAATTGTCATGATTGCAAAAAATTCAGGCGTGAAGGTACTAGGTTCGTCCGAAATTTAATAACATCCTTCTAATCATAGCTATAATACCTCGAAGTCTGATCGATTGTACGAAGTGAAAGGCCGCGTACTTTTTGATACGGGCTGCGGATGAACCGAAGAGCTGCTCCGGTTGCAACTAAGGATAATGAAGTAATGGCAACATTTTTATCAATTCCACTCTGACCATCCACAAAAAAAATTGTGTTGACCTGATCAATAGTGAAATACCCAACACCAGCAATCAGCAACACATTGCCTAGCTTATTGAGTGTACTTGCATTTCTTCGGCCCTTAACATTTATTTTTTCTATCGATTCAAAGAGAATGGTATCGCTAAACGTCTGAATTGAAAAATCGTTGAACCGAATTGCCACACCTTCAATAATCTTTTTGTTTTTCAACATACACTTTATGTTCTCGCCTTCGGTAAACCGTGCGATTACGGTGCCGCGCTTTAAGAGTATCAATTGCTTCTGAGCCGTTGTTATAAACACATTACTCATCAACAAGATGAAAACAGCAAAACCTATACGCACTGATCTTATCAATTTGATTCCCTATTTAAAAAGCAATAAACAAAAAAGCGGGCAATACCCGCTTTAGAATTTTGAGTTAAATTCGGTAAATCCATTCGAATGGATCAACGCTTTTCCCACGCTTAATGCTCTCCAGCTCAGCTAACACTTTGTTTGCGAACAAACGTTTTTCAATAGGTGGAAGTTGGTAATTGATTCCTTCATGGCCTATTAACTCAATATGGGCAATGGTAGCAGCAGTGCCGGCACCAAAAGCTTCCTGAACTCTACCTTGTTGTAAGGCAGCAATTAATTCTTTTACAGAAATTCTTCGCTCTTCTACGGGCATTCCCCAATGGCGCGCCAGCGTTAATACACTTTGGCGAGTGATGCCTGCCAAAATAGAATCACTCAAGGCGGGTGTAACCAGTACATTATCGATTACAAACATTACGTTCATGGTTCCACTTTCTTCTACATACTCGTGTGCTTTTCCATCCGTCCAAATCAGTTGATGATAGCCCTGATCTTGTGCAAGTTTGGCTGGATAAATGGCGCCACCATAATTTCCACCAGCTTTTGCATATCCAGTTCCTCCCTCCACAGCACGGGTGTAATGGGTTTCTATTTTCACTTTTACAGGTGTTGAATAATAGGGTCCAGCAGGACTTAATATAATCATGAATGTAAAGTCCAATGACGGTCGTATTCCAATAAACTCATCGGCAGAAAACATGAAAGGCCGGATGTATAAAGAACTACCTTCCTGCGTGGGAATCCACGCGCGATCAAATTCAATAAGCGCGGCAAGGCTTTCCATAAACAGCTCTTCAGGAAGTGGCGGCATACACATGCGTTCGGCCGAAATATTCATGCGCTTCCAGTTATCAAGCGGCCTGAAAACCAAAGCCTCTTTGCCATCTTCAGATGGGTAGGCTTTCATTCCTTCAAAAATAGATTGGCCATAATGCAAAGCCGGAGTTGCCGGACTTATTGGCATAGCGCCATACGGTACGATTCTAAATTTTTTCCAATCGCCATCTCGGTAATCGGCCATAAACATATGATCGGTATAAACCTTGCCAAAGGGTAGGTTCGAAAAATCGGTTTTAGAAAGGCGCGATTCTGAAATTCGGGTTTTAGAAATGCTGAGGGTATCGACCATGATTGCAAGCGTTAAAATTTCAGCTCGCAAGTTAGAATATAAATCAAAATTGACTAACAGGCGTTAGCTTAAAATCTGATTAGATTAAACTACATTCTAGGTTTCCATGGAGTCTCTTCTACGTTCAGTTCGTGGGTCATAACGCGACAAAGCACAAAAATATAATCTGAAAGTCGGTTAAGATATTTTATTACCAAGGGATCCAGCGCTTCAATGTCGTTTAGAGCAATTACAAGTCGTTCTGCTCTTCTACATACTGTTCGTGCAACATGGCCAAACGAAACAGAAGTGTGCCCACCGGGGAGTACAAAAAATTTCATAGGCGAAAGTGTTGCGTCCATCTCATCCATTTTATTTTCCAATAACTCAATATCACGTTCCCAAAGTGATGGAATTTTTACTTTGGTATTACCAGGCTCTGTAGCCAATATTGAGCCGATTGTAAACAGGCGGTCTTGAATTTCAATCAGAATTTCCTTGCGGGATTGATTAACGGCTTGATCGCGTAACACGCCCATCCATGAATTAAGTTCATCGGTGGTGCCATAAGTTTCTATTCGAAGATTTGACTTTGATACGCGTTTACCGCCAAAAAGCGAAGTTGTTCCCTGATCACCGGTTTTTGTATAGATCTTCATACAGCTAAATTCAAGATTTATTAATCAAAATTCAAAATGAGTGTTCTTGTACTTCATTCTGAGTTTTGAATCTTGAAGTCTAAGCCGTAACAGAATCGTGACGGGTTATGTTCTCATTTTTTTTGTCCCACTCTATTAATCCATCCTTCAGGCGAATGATACGATGTGCATAGTGTGCAATGTCATCTTCGTGTGTAACCATGATAATAGTATTGCCTTTCTCATGTAGTTCATGAAAAAGCATCATAATGTCGTAGGAGGTTTTGGAGTCGAGGTTACCTGTAGGTTCATCGGCCAAAATAATAGAAGGGTTGTTTACCAAAGCTCGGGCGATGGCAACCCGCTGACGCTGTCCACCTGAAAGTTCGTTGGGCCGGTGATGATGACGATCCCCTAGATTTACACTTTCAAGAGCGGCCAAAGCCATTTCTTCGCGTTCATCGCGGCTGTAGCCGGCATAAATCAGTGGCAAGGCAACATTATCAAGCGCGGTAGCACGCGGTAGAAGATTAAAAGTCTGGAATACAAACCCAATCTCTTTATTTCGAACTACAGCAAGCTCATTTTCAGTCATATCACTTACCAACTGATTGTTAAGTGAATATTCGCCCGTTGTTGGCGAATCCAGGCAACCCACAATGTTCATCAGGGTAGATTTTCCTGAACCGGAAGGTCCCATAAAAGCTACATATTCCCCTTTTTCAATTGAAATTGAGATATCCTGAAGGGCGTTTACAATGTTATTGCCCATTTTATACATTTTCGAGATGTGTGTTGTCTTAATAATATTCGGCATGATTCGGGATTAAGTAATTTTAACGATGCGGAAACGGGTCAAATAGTTTTTCCGTCTACCTTTTTACTTGATATAAGGATTTAAGTTTCAAAATTGGTGTAAAAAGTTGAAATATGTTGCAAGCGGCAAGGCAAGCCTAATTTACTGAATATAGACGCAGGCAAGCGTGTTAAGTTACAGCAATTCATCAATTCTTAACAAAATCGACACAAGCCGTTATTACGGCTTCATCTTTTAGAATACGGTTGTGGCCAAGGCCATGGGTTGTAATCAGTTTTGCTTTGGGATAAAGTTTAATCATTTCCTGAGCTTGTGTAATAGATACATCTCGATCTTCTGAGTCATGTATCAACAAAAGCTCAAGTCCATTTATTTGTTTAATGATAAATGAAGCTGTGTACTCTTCGAAAGGTCTGCCATATTTCTTTTTTATAACCTCTTTAAAATGAACTCCGGTCGGCCACGAACCACCAATTGCATTAAGGTACGTTCGGATAATCTCATCAGCCATCGTAGGGCTCGCGATATTGATCAGTTTTGTTACCGGCAACCTATTTCGGATTGCAAACAAAGAGGCACCACCACCAAAGGAATGTGCAATAATTGCCACCGGAACTCCCTTCACATCCACAATTTTTTTTAATACTTCTTCAAACTCAACAATGGTAGTTCGTTTACCTTCTGAGTTTCCATGGGCCGGGCCATCAAACCCCAAAACAAGAAACCCTGCGGCATTCAGTGCAGGTATAAATTTTCTAAACTGAGTTGCTCTACCAGCCCAACCATGCACAACAATAACATAAGGCCGTGTAGGGTTACCCCATTCATAGGTTTGTATTTTTCTGCCATCAACAAGTAAAGTTGCTTTCGTTGCGGAGCGCTCAACCTCTTTCTCTTTAACGGTAGCCGAGTACCTGAAAGGGGTAAAAAAAATCTTTTCAAAATAAACCGCAGCTAAAGGGCGTGATATTGTCTCCAACTTAGGAAAACCCCATCGAATGAGCCGGATAGCAAAAGGGATTTTGTGTTTTTTCAATTTCTATTAATAAAAGATACAAAAAAGTACATGTTAGTATGACTATTAGAGCGTATAAAACCCTAATTTTGAAGGTTATAGAATTCATTTCATGAAAAAACTTCTACTTTCTTACTCCATCTCCTTTTGTCTAGTAATAATCAGTCATATTAGTTTTGGTCAGCGCTTTTGGGTGGCTTCAACTCCTTCCAACTGGAACAATACAGCTAACTGGTCAACAACCTCTGGTGGCGCTGGTGGTGCATCGGTTCCGGGCCCGGCAGATATTGTTACATTTAATGCCTTACGCCAAGGTGACTGCACGCTTGATGTCGCTGCAAATGTAGCCGGAATTATAGTAAATGGTTACACAGGCACTATTGATCTGAGTGGGTTTAACTTAACAACCACGGGACCAAACACTTTTACTACAGGATCCGTAGTTAATACCGGAGGAGCGGCAGCCCTGACATTAAACACTACTGTCACAACAACCTTTAATGGAACAACGATAAGTGCCAACGTAAACGGAACCACAGGTCGAATTTTCTTTAATGGCTCTACATTCAACGGCACGGTAAACATTTCAAAAACAGATAACAACAATGATAACAGCTCAGGCAATAATATTTTTAATGGTGTAACTACGATAACTAACCTTGGCGGTGGCCAGATTTTATTAGGTAATGGTGCCCGCGATCAATTTAATGCTACAACAACATTCAATAACAACGGAAGTTACCGTTTTTATTTTGCCTACAATCATGCTGGACAAACTACAACCTTCGCATCTGATTTAATTCTCAACACCAACAAATCAGGGGGCGCAGATGCTTGGTCATTTCTTATTGCGGAGAGCGCTAGCACGAATGTATCTTTTGGCGGAAACCTAACTATTAATTGCGATGGAACACTTCAAAGCAATCATAGAATTTTGCAAGGAACTGGTACACAAGCCACCTATGGAGGAACGGTGGTGGTTACCGTAACAAATACAAACGCGGCCACCTCTATACAGTTAGGAACGGTTGGTACATCCCTCTACAATGGAAATATTTTATTGATAAATCCGGGAGCCACCAGCGGTGTGTTTTTTAACACCTCTGCTACAGCCAGTTCTACCTTAGCGGCATCGCGCACAATATCTCCAATAGGTGCCTACAATGCCGGAACGTTAAGCTTATTGAGATTCGCTCAAACAGGAGCTACCACACAAACGTTGAATCTTACAGGCACCACTACGTTAATCGTAGGCCCTGGATCATCTTTTGGGGGCAATGTATCTTTTGTAGCACCCAGACTTCAATTAAACGGAAGCACTTTTGCCGGAACTTCCAATTTCGAAAAGACCGGAGCGAATGGCGATACCGGCTCTGGTGGTAACATCTATCAGGGGGTGAGCACGATTACTAACAGTGGCTCTGGAGAACTTATACTAGCCAATACAAACCCTGATATTTTTAATTCGAGTGCAACCATAAATAATACAGGCACATCTCGCGTTCAGGTTGGCATCAATTCCGTTGGAAATGAGTTTAATGATGGCCTTACCATTAATCATGGGGGAAACACACCGGGCAACATCAATACGATCATCGCACGAAATGCAAGCTCAACAACTACAATTAATGGCACGTTAACACTTAACAACTCAAATGCTGATTCCGGATCGGGAATTGTAATTGCCAATGATGGTGCGGTAGATATAAATGGAAATATTATAGTTTCATCTACCAACAACAGTCGCGGAGTTTACTTTGGTAATTCAACGGGTTCAGTTTCCTTAGCCAGCGGGTTTTCAATTTCAAATGGATCGTTCATTACCGGGACATTATTCTTCAGTAGATTCACGCAAGCGGGTAGTCAGCCAAGCATATTAAATTTAACAGGATCATCGGCACTTACCATTGGCACGACTTCTTCCTTCGGTGGTAATGTCGACTTTCGAGCACCGCGACTTTTGCTCAACGGCTGTACATACAATGGAGCAGCTATACTTGAGAAAACCGGAGGTGGTGACGATAGTGGCACAGGGGGCAATATTTTTAACGGCATAACCACTATAACAAATTCAGGTTCGGCATACTTGCTTACCGGAAACACAAACCGGGATCAGTTTTTTGCCGCAACCACGTTTAATAATATTGGTAGTGGCCGAATTCACTTCGCACAGAATCACGGAGGCCAAACAACAACTTTTGCCGATGATGTTTCTCTTATCAGTAACAAAACAGGCGCGGTAGATCAATGGTCATTTCTATATGGCGAAGGAACAAATACTTCAGTGACCTTTGGAGGAGATTTGATAATTCAATGTGGTGGAAGTTTTCGTAGTGACCATCGTTTCCTCAATGGAGTTGGTTCTTCAGCTACTTATGCCGGGGTGGTAACTATTAATGTCGCTAACTCCAATGCCTCAACAAATATTGCCATGGGACAGAATGGAATCTCTACCTACAATGGAAATATTGTTGTTTCCAATACGGGAGGAGCTAGCGGAATTACTTTCAACACCAATGCTGCTGCAAGCTCCGCATTGAATGGAGCCATTTCCATAGCTGGAGGATTTAACAGCGGGTCTTTAAATCTATATCGCTTCAATCAGGTGGGGGCAATTGTACACAACCTAACACTTACCAATACGGCTATGGTGCGTGTTGGACCAAGTTCTAATTTTGACGGAGACGTAACCCTAACTTCACCCCAAATTCAACTAGATGGTTGTACTTATCAAGGCACAGCCACCATCGAAAAAACGGGAGCAACAGATAATAGCAGTGCTGGTGGAAATGTCTTTAGCGCAACCACCACCATTACTAATAGCGGTTCAGGCGAAATATTTCTTGGTAATTTAAACGGTGATAGTTTTAATGGTGTAACCACCTTCAATAATACAGGAAGCTACCGCATTCGAATAGCGTATAATCATGGTGGCCAAACCACTACGTTTGCCCAGGCAGTTACCTTAAACTCTGCAAAAACAGGAGGCGCAGATCAGTGGTCGTTTCTGGTAGCCGATGGTACTAACACGTCTGTTGTTTTCAACGGACCACTTAATATCAATAGTTCTGGCGCACTAAGAAGTGATTATCGCTTTTTAAATGGAGCCGGAACGGTGGGGACATTCAACGGGCCTGTTACCATCAATTCCTCGAATTCAAATTCGGGGTCTACAATTACCATGGGTGTAAACGGTGTCTCTACCTATGCCGAAAATATTTCCATAACTAATTCAGGAGGTGCAAATGGTATTTTCTTCAACACAAATGCCAGCGCTAGTTCAACTTTATCGGCTGGTAAAACCATTACGCTCGGAGCTGGTGGATTCACAGGAGGAACACTCGCGCTGGTTCGTTTCACACAACTTGGAGTTACCCCTCAAACACTAACCTCGTTTACAGGAACAACAACATTAACCGTTGGGCCAAACTCTGCGTTTGGTGGTGATGTAACTTTTACCGCTCCCCGACTTTTATTGAATGGTGCAACATATAGTGGAACCGGAACATTTGAAAAGACGGGGGCAGGCAATGATGCCGGTGCAGGAGGCAATATTTTTACTGGATTAACCGCAATTACAAACAGCGGATCGGCTTATTTACTTTTAGGTAATGGCACCCGTGATCAGTTTTTATCAGCTACCACATTCAACAATACGGGTAGCGACAAAATCTATTTTAGTCATAATCACCCGGGGCAAACAACCACCTTCGCGTCAGATGTTATTCTTAATTCAACAAAAACTGGCTCGGTAGATCAATGGTCGTACCTGATTGCCGAAGCTGGAACCTCATCCCTATCAATAGCCGGAAATCTTACTATCAATTGTACCGGTGCCGTGCGAAGTGATATTCGTTTTTTAAGTGGCACAGGTTCATCTGCAACGTATGGTGGAGTATCAATAAACTTAAGTAATAGCAATATTTCAACCACTATTTACATGGGTGAAAATGGTACTTCGATTTATAACGGAAACATTGCAGTGTCCAATAGTGGTGGCGCCAATGGCATAACATTTAACAATCAGGTAAGTGCGAGTTCTATATTGAATGGTGGATTATCTTCAGGGGCGTTTGCCAGTGGTTCGCTCAATCTTTATCGCTTTACACAGATTGGAGCAATTCCTGAAACATTGGCATTAACAGGATCAACAATTTTACGCGTTGGCCCTACTTCAAGCTTTGATGGGGACGTGAATTTTGTTTCTCCCAGACTATTAGTACACGGTGCCACTTACAATGGATCCGCCTATCTCGAAAAAAATGGAGCAGGGAATGATGTTGGAAACGGAGGAAACATTTTCAATGGAACGACTACCTTGGTTAATTCGAGCAGTGGAGAGTTTTATACAGCAAACGTCTCGCCTGATATCTTCAATGGTGTGTTAACTGTTACAAACTCAGGTAGTAACTGGATTTTTCTCGCCCACAATGTTCCCGGTAATGAATTCAACAACAACATCTTTGTCAATAATACCGCCAGCGCCTTTGGAATTTTATTTTCAAATAATGCAACTGGGGCTTCCACCTTAACAGGAGGATCTATTGCTGTAGGTGGAACCGGTTTTACTGTGGGTGATTTACGATTAAGGAGATTTACGCAAGTTGGAGCCGTTGCTCAAAATGTAACTCTTACAGGATCGGCCCGGCTTTGGATAGGTCCCACTTCATCCTTTGATGGCAATGTAAATTTCATTGCACCACAATTACTTTTAAACAGTGCCATCTATAATGGCACAGCTTATCTCGAAAAAAATGGTGCAACAAACAACGATGGTACCGGTGGAAATGTCTTTAATCAAGTAACAACCTTAGTAAACTCAGGAAGTGCTTATTTACTAACCGGAGCACTTACTCCGGATATTTTTAATGCTGATCTGGTCGTTACCAATTCAGGATCGTCAACAATTCGTTTGGCTGATAATGCTGCCGGGAATCAGTTCAATGGCAATATTGAAGTTAATTCAACCTTTGGTGGCGGGGTTTATTTCGGAAATCAAGCAGCCGGTACATCTACTTTAGCTGCGGGAAGAACTATTGGAGTTGGAACTTCAGGCGTAATTAGTGGTGACATCCGATTAATTCGTTTTACTCAGGTAGGTCCAACTGCGCAAGCATTAAATCTATCTGGCATTGCTATCCTAACTCTTGGACCAACTTCAAGTTTTGGCGGTGATGTGGATTTTCGTTCACCTCAACTTTTACTGAATGGCACTACTTTTAGTGGAACAGCTTATCTCGAAAAGGAAGGAGCAACAGATAACGTAGGAACCGGAGGAAATATATTTAATGGAGTTACTTCCCTGTTGAACTCAGGTAGCGGATATTTATTAACTGCCAATGCTTCCCCCGATATTTTCAACTCAAATCTTACCGTAACTAACACAGGCTCGAATATTATTTATCTGGCCCATAATGTTGCAGGCAATCAGTTTAATGGCAACATCACCTTCAACTCTACCTTGGGTAGTGCGGGAATTTATTTTGCTAACAATGTTACAGGTAATGCAACCCTGGCAAATGGTGCCTCACTGTTAGTTGGTGGATTGGGATATAGTAGTGGTGAACTGCGGTTCAGAAGATTTACACAAGTTGGAGCGGCTCCCCAAACTTTATTACTTACAGGCACTGCATTACTGCGCATCGGGCCAACCACTACGTTTAATGGAAACCTTGATTTTCGCTCGCCTCAATTCGCACTAGATGGTGCTATCTACAACGGAACCAGCTACCTTGAAAAAACTGGCGCAACAAATAATGATAGCGGTGGTGGTAATACATTTAATGGCTCAACCACTATTGCAAATTCAGGAAGTGGATTCTTTCGCTTTGCATTAACTACGCTTGATACATTTAATGGAGATCTTACCTTAACGAATACAGGATCATCAACTATACGAATGGCTGATAACGTTCCTGGTTCTGTTTTCAACGGAAACATTTTTGTTAACTCAACCTTTGGCGGTGGCATCTTCTTCAGCGAAAGTGGTGGTGGCACTGCCTCGCTTGCCTCAGGAAGAACAATTTCAGTAGGCGGTCTTGGATTTAGTTTAGGTGAATTACGATTGAAAAGATTTACTCAAAATGGAGCAACTGCACAGAATCTGGTCTTGACCGGAACAGCTGCTCTTCGATTAGGGCCATCCATAATCTTTAATGGTGGAGTTGACTTTCGTGCCCCCCAACTTTTTCTTGATGGTGGATCATATAACAATACGGCTCATCTGGAAAAAACAGGAGCCAGTGATAATGGAAGCTTAGGTAACAGCACTTTCAATTCAACTACAACCATACGAAACAGCGGAACGGGCTACTTACGCACAGATGGTAGCAATACTTTTAACGGTGCAACCTCACTCATCAATTCAGGTTCTAATTACCTGCTCCTGGAGTTAACCACAGGAAGTACATACAATGGGGATTTAACATTAACTAATAGCGGATCATCAAATATTAGAATGTCGTATCAGGGTAACAGTGGCTTCAACGGAAATATTCAAGTAAACAGTACCAGTGGAGCTGGAATTATTTTTAGCGAACAAGGTACTGCCACATCAACGTTAGCCACAGGAAGAACCATTTCAGTTGGCGGTCTGGGTTTTACTACTGGCGAACTTCGTCTGCAACGTTTTACACAAACCGGAACAACCGCACAAAATTTAGTGTTGACTGGAACTTCTACATTCAGAAGCGGACCTACAGCTACGTGGAATGGACCACTTATAGTTTCGTCTCCGGCTCTCTTTCTAGATGGTACTGTTTTAAATGGCACCACTAACTCAATAATAAAAACCGGCACGACTTCCGATGCAAGTATCGGGGGAAATACATTCGGAGGTAACACAACCTTTACTAACTCCGGTACCGGTATCTTCCGTTTTGCCAATACAACCGCAGATGACTTTACAGGAAACGTAACCTTCAACCAAGCAAATGGAACTATTCAACCCGCCTACAATATTGCCAGCACTTTCCGGGCGAATGTAACAGTTGACGGAGCTACTGCAATTACCTTTGGTGCAAACAATGGCACCATCACATTTGCCGGAGGCAACGCTCAAAATGTAAACCGAAGCGGTACTGCATCACCTATCTTCAGAAGATTGTTAATGAATAAATCCGGTAACGTGGTTACACTCACAACAGATATAAGTGTAACAACCAATGCTACATTCACTGCCGGGGTACTGAACACAACAAACACTAACATTCTGAATTTTGCAAATGGATCAACAGTTACTGGTGGTTCTAATGCCAGCCATGTGGATGGCCCTGTTGTGAAAATTGGAAATGCCCCGTTCGCATTTCCCACAGGTGACAATGGTTTCTATCGCGCTATTTCGATCTCTGCTCCTACCACAGCGACTCACGCATTCAGAGCAGAGTATTTCAAAGCTGCGCAGGCTTTTGGTGGCCCCACTACGTATGCGGCTGGTATTGTAACCGTAAGTTCCTGTGAATATTGGTTACTTGATCGCACGGTGGGTGCCTCAAACGTAAATGTTACCCTTAGTTGGAACACACCTGATTGCACCGGACCTTACATAACCGACATTACTGATTTGCGGGTAATGCGCTGGAGTGGTGCCGCGTGGGTAAATCAAGGAAATGGTGGAACAACGGGTAATGCTACCAGCGGAACCGTTATCACCTCTGCTCCTATTACTACCTTCAGTCCGATTACACTAGGCTCAACATCGTATGATAACCCACTGCCCGTTGAGTTGGTTAGCTTCACAGGTCAGGTATTAAATGAACAGGTAAAACTAAACTGGACAACAGCATCTGAATTAAATAACGATTTCTTCACCGTTCAGCGCTCAGTAGATGGTGCCGAGTTTGAAAGCATCGCGCAGATTGATGGGGCTGGAACGATTCAAACTTCTTCACACTATACATTTGTTGATCAAAGTCCATTGCCTGATGTCTCTTATTACAGATTAAGACAAACCGACTTCGACAAAAAGACATCGTATTCAAAAGTTATTGCCATAAACGTCAGTCTTTCGGGAGAGCTATCTCTTCATCCTAATCCGGTAAGCGCAGGCACACTCGTTACCTTAAATCGAAAAGGAGATTACATGGTTATCAATAACCTGGGAGTAATTGTATTGAAGATTAAAGACTCAAACGAAATAGATGTTTCGTCTTTGCCTGCGGGAGTTTATACCGTGAGAAGTTTCACGGGAGGAATCAAGAGACTTGTTATTCAGTAATTCTAAACTGAAAAGACTGCGTGTTGTATCTGAACGTATCTAGCTGGTAGGTGCGTTCAAAGAACAACACGTTGTTCTGGTGATCAATTAATATAATGGTAGAACACCGAGTGCCATATCCGTTTGTTTTAATGAACATGGATGAAAGTGCCCGTTCACGTTCAAGACCAATACCCGTATCTGGCAGCCATTCATCCTTAGCTTGTTGTTCATCGTAAAGCAACTCAAATAGAGAATCAGGCTCAATGATCGTATGCCCGATTGCTTTTCTGAATTTATCTTTGCCTTGTTTTACTTTTGGCCAAGGAGTATCGAGTAAGTGATTGCTTAATCCATAAATTCCAATTCCGAGTTTTTGAATTCCTTCTTTATAATTGGATAAATACATCAGCCCATCTTGGTTGCCAACCAACAAATTAAAACCGTTGTACTCTGAAGCGCGCTTGCTCACGTTTTGTAAATATACTTGTGGTGATTCTTTACTAATTAAAAAATCAGAAACAAGTTGTCCGCGCGAGGGTGCCGCTGCATTTATATTGGCGGGATCGCGATAGTTGGTGACTAAACTTATTTTTCCATTTTTATTCATGGCCATCCACGTGCCGGATGCTTCAAGATCGCGACCACCAACAATTTGCGGGTGATCTTCCCAAAATCGGGCGGGTGCTGTTTTGCGAATGTAAAATTCATCGCGGTTAGCGGCAATAATAAGTTTATAAGTGAAATGTTGTTGAATGGCAAAAAAAATAAGGCACATAAAAAGTAAATTGAGTCTTTGGTTACATAAACCACATGCTAATGTAAAAAAGCCCAGCCCTGTAGATGTAAACAGATTCAAGTATTAAATAATAAATAAGAACGGCCCGAAGAATTGACCAGTACCATTTCTGGCCATAGAAAATCATCTGCCCACGAAAAAGAAAGTAGCAGATAGTAACCTGACCAATAATAGAAAATACATCGTCAGAAAGAAGAATACTCCAATCAAATCCTAAATACTTTACTCCTTCAATCAAATAGACAAATCCATTGGCCAACACCACCAAATTAAAGAGTAATTGAAAACTGTAAAATTCCAGCGCAAACAGTAAATGGTCGAAGAAATAAGCCGAACGAGAATAGTTTACCACCATAAAAATCCCAGAAAGCATCAGCACCAACAACACAATAAGCAGTTTCGAAAGATTTGTGGATTTTTCTTGATAGGTGCGCTGAAATTCTTGGATAGAAATACCCTTCTCTTTTATATGATTTCTAACTATCTCCTTAGCACGAACGCTGTGTTGACCTAAAAAATTTAATTGTGTATTGAGGCTCGAGTTATAGGTGTCAAAAACCGGAAACAGAAAATAGAAAAAGTTTGCCACAAAAAACAAGGATACCATCTTCATGTAAGGCACTCGTAGCCCATCCGCGATATTCCGAGACAATTGCCCTGGACGAGTAAGTAGTAACGTGAGACTTTTAATGAACTTTCCGTCCAAAAAAGTAAAGGCATTGAGCAGGCTATCCAAAAAGTTCAGAAAAGACCGCTCGCTCGGCTCGAACACTTTTTCACCACATACATTGCAATAGCGGCCACGAAAGGTATTGCTGCACACTTTGCAAATGCGCGTCACCTCAAAATCAAAGGTATCTTGCTTTTTCCTAAAAGCGTTGAACTTCATTGCAGAAAATTACTCAAATAATTCCAATTGCGAAGGCAGCAACTGAAATGACTTTCGGTGATACGGAGTGATGCCGAATGTTCTGATGCCATCTCGATGCTCTTCCGTTGGATAGCCCACATTGGTGTGCCATCCATAGCCAGGAAATTTTTCAGAAAGTCTGGTCATCAATTCATCGCGATAGTTCTTCGCTAGCACTGAAGCCGCTGCGATCGAAAGATATTTGCCGTCTCCTTTAATCACGCATTCAAATTTTGTTTCCCCGTAAGGTTTAAATCGATTGCCATCAATCAATAAAAAATCCGGCCTTATGGTCAACTTATCCAAGGCCAGGTGCATGGCCTTAAAAGATGCATTTAAGATATTGATGGCATCAATATCTTCATTACTTACTTCCGCAACAGCCCAGGCAAGCGCATCGCGCACAATGTCTGTTTGTAAAGCAACCCGATCTTCTTTCGTTAACTGCTTCGAATCATTCAACAATTCGTGTGTATAGTTTTTAGGAAGAATTACCGCAGCCGCCACTACGGGACCCGCCAAACACCCACGCCCTACTTCATCGCAGCCGGCCTCAACTAAATCAGGTGTAAATGACGACAATAACATCAATCAAAAATCAAGATTCAAATTCAAAATTCAAGGTCGTTTACGTTAATTATTAAACTAATTTTGAAACTCGATTTTAAAATTATTCAAGAATGAACCCTTGGCAAACACTTTCCTTCGAAGAAAAATACGATAACCGATGGATTAACGTCACCGAATATCAGGTGATTAACCCAGCAGGCGGCAAAGGCATTTACGGAAAGGTTCACTATAAAAATAAAGCAATAGGAATTGTGGCCCTAGATGATGAGAATAATATCTGGCTAGTAGGCCAGTGGCGTTATACATTAAACGAATGGAGTTGGGAGATTCCAGAAGGTGGTGGGCCTCTTCCCGATGATCCTTTACTATCCGCCAAGCGAGAATTAAAAGAAGAAACCGGATTGATGGCTACCCGCTGGACGATGATTCAACGAACCCATCTTTCTAATTCAGTTTCTGATGAAGAAGGGTTTCTCTTTTTAGCTGAAGGATTAACCCAACATGAAAACGATCTGGAAGAAACCGAAGCGGATATGAAAGTGTGGAAGCTTCCTTTCTCCGAAGCCCTACAAATGGTGCTGGACGGAAAAATAACCGACAGCTTAACCGTGATGGGGATTCTAAAAGTGAATCTCCTTAGATTCAGGATTCAATAATCAAGATTCAAAATTAATATGACATAGAATCCTGAATGATCAATAACCAACACATTCGTCCCAATTTCCTGCTCGCCTACCCGGTGATGTTAAGTATGTTGGGGCAGGTAATGACGGGCGTGGCCGATAGCGTAATGGTTGGCTGGACCGGAGCTTTGCCTTTGGCGGCAGCCTCACTGGCCAATACGTTTCTTACCGTTCTGCTTTTCTTTGGGGTTGGTGTCTCGTATGCAAGCACTCCGTTAGTAGCACAAGCTGAAGGTGCCAGCGATCAACAGAAAATAATTGCTACGCTAAAAAACGGATCATTAATTAACATCATCACTGGCCTGTTATTGGTTGCTTTAATTTTTCTCATCGAACCGTTTATGTATTCGATGGGGCAACCGGAAGATGTAGTCGCGCTGGCGATACCGTATCTCAGTATAGTGGCGCTCTCCATCATCCCCACCATGATCTTTCAAACCTATCGGCAATTTGCCGAAGGACTGCAACGCACACGCATGGCCATGATCATTGTTGTGGGCAGCAACCTTCTAAACATTGTACTAAACTATCTTCTGATTTTTGGTAAGTATGGCTTCCCAGAAATGGGACTGAACGGTGCCGGGTGGGCTACTCTTATTTCGAAAGTTGTAATGGGGCTGAGTATGATGGGCTATGTTTATTATGGAAGAAAATTTAAAGTTTACAGAGCTGGATTTTCGATAGGCAACTATTCCAGATCTCTCATTAAAAAAATGTTACACATTGGTCTTCCTGCCGGCTCGCAATTTATTTTTGAAGCGGGTGCCTTTGGCTTCTCTGCTATTATGATGGGCTGGCTTGGTACAACAGCGCTTGCTGCACATCAGATTGCGCTTAACCTTGCTACCATTAGCTATATGACAACTTCCGGACTTGGCGCTGCCGCCACCATTCGCGTAGGAAATTTCTGGGGCCAGCACGACACACAAAATTTAAGAGCCTCGGCTTTCACTATGATCTGGATGGCGGTTTGTGTGATGACAGCATGGGCATTGCTATTTATTTTTGGAAGATACTTTTTACCCGCACTGTACATAAACGATGTAGGCGTGATTGAGCTTACCGCCTCATTACTAATTATTGCAGCATTCTTTCAACTCTCCGATGGCATACAGGTAGTAACCGCAGGTGCTTTGCGCGGATTGCAAGACGTAAAAATTCCATCGATACTAATTTTTATTGCCTATTGGGTAATTGCGTTGCCGCTTGGTTATTGGCTGGCTTTTCCCTTGCAATTGGGGGCCAATGGAATCTGGATCGGATTATTTATAGGACTCACGCTAACAGCCACCGCGATGGTAATCCGGTTTCACAGGCTTTCGAAAAGTAAAAACTGCTGAGATAGTTTTGATTTTTACGGCAGAGACGCAAAGAAATTACTTAGCTAAGTAAATAAAACCTTGGCGGACTTTGCGGCTTTGCGTGCATACCTTACCTTACTATCCAAACCCACTCCCATGGAAGAGCCCGCACGCCCCGTTCGTTACTCGCAGACAACCATTACCGAATTGATGATCCCCTCCTACGCAAACTTTGGGGGCAAAATTCATGGCGGTACGTTGCTCTCACTGATGGATAAAGTAGCCTATGCCACAGCCAGTAAACATGCCGGCACCTATTGCGTAACAGTTACCGTGGATAGAGTAGAGTTTCTTCAACCTGTGGAAGTAGGCGATCTTGTTTCTATGCATGCCTCCGTAAACTATGTGGGCCGCACCTCACTAGTGGTTGGCATTCGGGTAGAATCGCAAAACATAAAAACCGGAAAAATAACACATACCAACTCATCCTTTTTTACTATGGTAGCGAAAGGCGATGACGACAAACCAGCCGTTGTGCCAATGCTCATTCTTGAAAACAAAGAAGATGTAAAACGTTTTATCGAAGCGCTGCGCCTTAAGGAAATCCGGAGTGCCGTGCGCGAAAAAATGGATGATGCCAAATCTCATATTGAGGTGGAGCGTGCACACGAGATTTTGAAAAATGAGCGGTGCATTCTTCAAGTAAAATAACTGTATGAGCGAAATCGATCAAACTAAAAAAGAGGGCAAGCAAACCGGCTTTGGCAGATCGTGGGAGGCAGAATTACTTATCTCTGGAGGCGCCTTGCTTACGCTCATTCAAATCACCATTTCATTAGGTGAGTTTATGATGAAACTGATGGACGTAGGTGGTGTAATAGCTGTATCTATAATTATGATACCCTTCGCTACTGCTGGTCTTGTCGGCGGGTTTTCAATTCATCTGATACTCCGCGGCTTTTGGGTTTCCCTGGTTATGCTAAAGAAGATTTATCCCAATGAAATAAACTTTGAAAAATTAAAACTAGCGGAGCCATATCTTACGAAGACAAAAAATTTTTCACTTCAAAAGAGAATTGAGTTCTTGGATATAACCTGCAGCAAAGTATTTGTATTTTCTTTTGCCTTTACATTTCTTATCATAGGCTTTTTTATTGTCTACTTTGTAATTATGATTCCCATGATACTTGGGAATATCTGGCCCAGCTTGTATCAAAATTTGTTTTTTTCAATTTTCTCATTTATCCTCGCAGCCTGTTGGATACTATTTTTCTATCTGGATCTTTTAACCGTTGGATTCCTGAGGCGCGGAAAAATCGCTCCAAAACTTTACTATCCAATTTACATAGTATTTAATACCCTATCTCTTGGTTTTTTGTGGCGGCCGATTATAAATATCTTGTTTACAAATGCTACCCGTAAGTCATTCCTAATATTCTTGATTATTATCTTTTATGCTTTCGGCTTCTTGTTAGTAGCAGGTTTTGCTGACAGCAACGCTGACATACTAACGATGGTTGATGATAGGAAATACAAAATAGCGACAACCCAAACTAACTCTACTAAATATAGAGATCAAAGCGAAGGTAATAGTTGGATAAAAAATCCGACAATCCAATCACAAATAATTGCCGAAGGATATCTGGACGTATTTGTTCCTTACTCATCATTTGATGATTCTGTCATTGACTCCTTAACAAGGGAAACAAAATTTTTTACATCGATTGTTGGTCTGAAGATGGATGGCATCAATTTGAATAACTTACAATGGATAGGGCTCAAAAAATCAAATGGACAATCCGGTGCAACTACTGTAATCAACATCAGAGACCTAGAGACAAAGCTGCACACACTCACCATTGAAGTGAAAGGCAAAGAGCCCGTTGAGATACCTTTTTGGAAACAATGACTTGGTTTTTGCACCCATAAATTCAATTAACCTTAGCCAATCGTGTAATTAAACTCTTCAATGATTTGAAAATATCTTATTCTTGCTAAAAAAGTATCTCCATGAAATACGTCTTATTCACTATCCTCTTTTTCACATTCTCAATTTCATTCAGCCAGATTCCCGCAATCCTAACTCAACGCGATCAAGCTAGGGTAATTGACGAACTGCTGGAAGACCGTTTGCGCACAATCCTGCCCGGCCTTATGCGCAGGGAAGGTTTTGATATGTGGGTGGTGATTTCGCGGGAGTACAACGAAGATCCGGTAATCGAAACCTTGTTGCCCGCTACCTGGATGGCAGCCCGTAGAACTACTATGTTAGTTGCATTCGATCGGGGTACTGATAAGGAAATGGAGTTTCTTGCTGTGGCGCGATACGATGTTGGCAAAACATTTAAACGTGCGTGGGATCCTGATGCCAATCCTGATCAATGGGCGCAGCTTGGCAAAATCATTAGCGAACGTAATCCCAAAAAGATTGGCGTAAATAAAGCGCCTTCATGGGGTCATGCGGATGGACTCACTTCAAACGATTATGATAATCTGATTAAAGTGCTCCCAAAAAACCTACAGCCAAAAGTCGTCTCGGCCGAAAAGCTGGCAGTAAGTTGGCTTGAAACGCGCACCGAAAAAGAGATGGCCATCTATCCACAGATTTGTCGCATTGCGCATGATATTATTCAGGAAGGTTTTTCAGACAAAGTCATTCAGCCCGGTGTAACCACCACCGAAGATGTGGTATGGTGGTATCGCGAACGAATCAAAGAATTAAAATTAGACACGTGGTTTCATCCTTCCGTTTCTGTGCAGCGCAACGAGGCAGAAGCGTTCACCGCTAAGCGGCCTCAACCCTTGATCATTCAACCCGGAGATTTTCTGCATGTAGATTTTGGAATCACTTACCTGCGTTTAAATACCGACACACAACAGCATGCCTATATTTTAAAAGCTGGTGAAACCGAAGTACCCAAATTTTTGAAAGATGCCTTTGCAAAAGGAAACAGACTGCAAGACATACTTACCAGTCATTTTAAAGAAGGTCGCACGGGCAATGAAATTTTAAAAGCTACCCGCGAGCAGGCAATTGCCGAAGGTATTACACCTTCAATTTACACGCACCCCATCGGGTTTCATGGCCATGCCGCTGGCACTACCATTGGCATGTGGGATATGCAAGGGGGTGTTCCCTTCACTGGAGATTATCCCATGCATTACAAAACAGCTTACTCCATCGAGTTAAACTGCACGGTGAACATTCCTGAATGGAAAAAAGATATTCGCATTCAACTGGAAGAAGATGGCTACTTTGATGAAACCGGTTTCCGCTACATTGATGGAAGGCAAAAGGAAATTATTACCATTCCTAAAATGGGTGGCATTAATAGGCAATAAAAGTATCTCCGCCAAGTCCTCTTTTGGCTCGCCCAAGGGAGGGCTTTTGTTTTATCTTTACGGTAGAATTTAAAGTATCGACCAAGCCTGCATGAGAATCCTAAGAACGCTTCATACCCTCTATGGATTCCTGCTTTTTTCGATAGTGTTTTTCATTCTGTTCCCCTTTTTTCTCATCCCAATTTTTTTTCCAAAACAATTTCACCTCGTGGGTGTCTTAAATCGGTGGTGGGCTTATATTCTATTTCCGATCTCCTTTCTGCCATACAGAGTTGAGTGTCGTTCAAAACTAGATCCCAAAAAAAAATACATCTTTTGCCCAAATCATTCTTCTTATCTTGACATAGCAGCCATGGGCCTTAACCCCATCAATGCCATTTTTGTGGGAAAGAACGACATGGAAAAAATTCCTTTGTTCGGATTTATGTATCGAAAACTTCATATTACGGTTGATCGATCCAAGCTTAAAAGCAGAAGAGACACAATCATTGCATCGATGAAAGCCGTTGACGAAGGCAAAAGTTTGGTGATTTTTCCAGAGGGTGGCATACTAACCAAAAACCCACCTCATATGACACCCTTTAAAGACGGGGCATTTCGCACAGCCATCGAAAAACAAATTCCGGTCGTTCCAGTAACGATTCCTTTCAATTGGATAATTTTACCAGATCAGTCTCCGATGCGTTTGCATCGGGGGCTTATACAAGTGATTTTTCACGAACCCATCGACACAAAAGGTTATACACTCGGTCAGATCGATGACTTGAAAAACAAAACGTATGAGATAATCGACAACGAACTAAGAAATCATGAAAATTGATAAAGACACATTAAATAAAATTGCTCACCTCGCACGCCTTGAGTTCAATGAAAAAGATTCCGAGAAAATGCTGCAGGATATGAGTAATATTATTTCGTTTGTTGAAAAACTAAATGAAGTAAATACGGAGGGAGTGGAACCGCTCACCACCATGAGCCATGAATTAAATGTATTACGTGAAGATGAGGTTAAACCACACCTTGATCATGATCTCGCACTTAAAAGTGCCCCTAAAAAAGATGCCGATTATTTTCGGGTGCCTAAAGTATTGGAATAACTACCAACACGCTATACTCATTGCTAATAGCAGTTTTAAAAGGTAAACTTGTGATTGCTTTATAACTCGGCCCGTATGCACACTATCCAATTCTGGAAAACCTGGAGTAAATCTGCTCACTATCTTCTCTTCTTTCTGAGTTCGGTGTTAGTGTTATCAATCGGATTATTCTGGTACTCCTATCTGCAAAGTCCGGCCCCAGTACTCACCTGGAAATATTATCAGGAGCTACAAAATGAAGAAACACCCATTCGTTTTTTTGAAACCGGTCTGCACAGTATTCCGGTTGTGGCCGATAACTATATGGTGTATGAAACACAATCCGGCAGTGAGCTTCAGCCTAACCTGGTAGCATCTTATATCTTTATCTTTGCCCTTCTTGTTTCAATAATTGTGTTGATCACAATTATTACAACTCTTAGTCGATTCTGGTTTATGGTTGGGATTGGCATTTTTTCGCTGTTTGTTATTAGTCTAAAAATCGAAGCGCTTGAAATTTTCGGGCTAACGAATAAACTTCCCTCGACCGCATTAATATTGTTCGTGATTGGGCCCGCTTACTTTTTCCATTCCTTTAGAAGTTCTACAAGTTTTAACATCCGGCTTCTTTTCTTTTCAATTTTGTTTTTGATACTGGGTGCGTTCATCGTTGTCTTTGCTAACGTTCAGGATCCTCTATTGCATCTCGCTGTAAACGGATACACGGTTGGGTTGATTTTAACGCTTGTCTTTATTTTGATGATTGGTCATGAAATACCTGCTGCCTTCATCAATGTGCTTACACAAGGAACCCGTCAAACAAAAAGTTTACGTCACTTCTTATTCATCACTGCTTTCTATTTGCTAAACCTGCTGCTTACCTATGGAATCAAAATTGGTTATCTCGGTTGGAATCTCTGGATGGTTAATTTCTTCATACTATTTACGATTTCAAGTATACTAGGCATTTGGGGATTTCGTCAGCGCGAATCACAGTACTCCTCAATTCTACCAGCCGATCCACTAGGAGTTTATTTTATCCTTTCCCTGACTTTACTTTCGTTTGCTACAATCTTCTATTTATTTGCAACTGCCAGTGATACAGTTACTTCGGTGTTGGAAGATGTAATTCTGTATAGCCATCTAGGCTATGGAATTATTTTTCTAATGTATGTACTTTCCAACTTTGGCTCCATGCTTAGCAAAAATCTGCAGGTACACAAAGTACTTTACAAACCCACAACCATGCCCTACTTCACGTTTCGGTTTATGGGCCTGATCACGTGTGTCGCTTTTCTATTTTTTGATACAAATTACAAAACGCTGGTCAATCAGGTTTTCGCGGGTTATTACAGCAACTATGGCGATTTATATTTCGCCCAAGGCAACGATCTGTTGGCCGAAGGTTTTTATAACAAGTCAATTGTATATCGTAACCAAAACCATCATGCACATTATGCATTAGCGTCAATACAGCTTACCCGGCTGGAACCTCAAAAAGAAAAATATGAGCTTACCGAAGCCAGCGGTGGAAACCCAACAGAATTCTCATTCATTAATTTGAGCGAATCGTACGAGCGCAGCGGGAACCTGCTCGGATCGTTACTGGTATTGAATGAAGCAAAGCAAAAATTTCCTGAGAGTGGAATCATTTTTAATTCTTTGGGCCTTGTCTATTCCAAATTGAAGATGCCCGACTCGGCTTTGCTATCCTTTCAGCAAGCCCGTAAGGATCGCGCCATGAAAGAATCAGCAGAAACAAATCTGTTGGCAACCAGTGCAAAGTTTAAGCTTACCTATCCCGCAGATTCACTTCTGCAATTAATCGGATCAGATAAAGAGGGCCCCCAGGCAAACGCTTTAGCGCTCGCAAATCTTCAGCGTCATCCTATCGAGATCCAATTCAAGTTGAGTGAAGACACAACGCTTTCTGCCACCAAGGCAACATTTCTGTGCAACTACTTGATTAATCAGCCGGAAAAAATTGATACAAGCCTTCTTGCTAAAGCAATTGTATTAGCCAGAAGACCCGTTAACGAATATTTTAAAGAACCCATTCTGGTAGCTGTCTCTCACGCCTATTATGCACAAGGCGAAATAAAACGCGCTTTCGATTTGACGCGTGAGACTGCGTACACCGCAGGTCGTGGAAAATACTTTTCTCTATTGGGAACCTGGGCATTAGAACAAAATAATCCGCAGATAGCAGCAAACTATTTTCTGATTGCTAAAGATAAAAGTCAACCGAACGCACTGTATTATGAAGCCCTTGCCAACACAGAGGCCGATAGCCTTTCGATTGCAATGATATTGTGGGACAGCCTGACCCGCAGTAAGGATACCATTCAAGCGACTACTGCCAAAAGAATGCTAACTGTTCTTGCAGCAACACCAACCCAAGTGCTCGGGTTATCGGATGAAGATAAATACCAGTACTGCCGATACAAAATTCCGGTAACCGATACTACATTATTTTGGCGAGTCAATTCAACCATACAAAATGAAGAGTTAAAAGCACGGGCTATACTTGACAGAAGTAAAAAATGGTTTGCCCTTGACGAAGCCTTTGAAGCTTCTGAGATTCTTAAAAAGGTTAAAGGTCTACGATTAACAAATAAAAAAATCTATGACGAGATACTGATTATGAATTTAATGATACTGGCCGAATTGGATCAGGAGAGTTTTCAAAAACAATCTCTTGACAACATTCTGGAACTCAAAAAATCATTCCCGAACCAACTGCTCTATCTGCAAGCTTTGCAGGATGAACACGCCAATCGGGCTGAAGAAGCAGTCAAAAAATTCAAATCCTTAAGTCAGGCAAACATTCATTTTGAAGAGGGCCTCGTTGCCTCCGCCCGATTCTTTTCGGCAGACACAACTGACAGACTAAAATCTTACTCCATAGTAGTTTCGGGTTTGCTAGCCCGGCCTCATTCTGTAAAACTATTAAAGGCTTATGTAAAAGAAGCTGCCTTGGTAGGTTTTGACGAGGAGGCCGATGAGAGCTTGATTAAGCTCAGGGAGTTATTGCCACCGCGGTCATTCAATCGTTACGTTAGAGAAAATCCATATTTCTTCGATATTGAAGAGTGAAGAATCACAGCTTATTGATCAGCGTAAAATCATTTTCAATGCTTACTTTTGCTGACTCTATTTTATACCCATGGACAAGCAAATACCTCTTCATCACCTTCATGTAAAGTCAGGCGGAAAGATTGTACCCTTTGGGGGATTTCTGATGCCTGTTCGCTATTCGTCTGACATTGAAGAACACATGACTGTTCGAAATGGTGTTGGCGTTTTTGATGTTTCGCACATGGGTGAATTTAAAGTCGAAGGACCGCAGGCGCTCGACCTGATTCAACGTATTACCAGCAACGATGCATCAAAACTGGTAGATGGTCAGGCTCAATACACGTGCCTGCCAAACGAAGATGGTGGTATTGTCGATGATTTAATTGTGTATAAAATTAAAGACAATGACTATTTTATCGTAGTGAATGCATCCAACATCGATAAGGACTGGAATTGGTTTTCAAAGCACAATACCAAGGGTGCTATTCTTAAAAACTTGTCGGAAGAGATGTGCTTGTTTGCTGTGCAAGGCCCAAAGGCAACGGCTGTTCTTCAAAAACTTACCAGCACAGATTTAAGTGTTATTAAATACTACCATTTTGCTATTGGCGAATTTGCGGGAGTGAAAGATGTAATCATGAGCAACACAGGTTACACCGGGGCTGGTGGTTTTGAAATTTATGTAAAAAATACTTTTGCAGAACAAGTATGGACTGCCATTTTTGAAGCCGGTAAAGAAGAGAACATTAAGCCCATTGGGTTAGGTGCGCGTGACACGCTTCGGCTGGAGATGGGTTTTTGCCTTTACGGAAATGACATTGATGACACAACATCTCCGTTGGAAGCTGGCCTGGGCTGGATTACAAAATTTACTAAAGATTTTACGAACGCTACCGCACTAAAAAAACAAAAGGAAACAGGCGTTTCAAAAAAGTTGGTTGGATTTAAAATGATTGACAAGGGCATTCCTCGTCATGACTACCCATTAAAGGATTCAACTGGTCAAGTGATTGGCAAAGTTACCTCAGGAACGCAATCACCCATGTTGGGTATTGGCATTGGCCTAGGATATGTAACTATTGAACACGCTGCTCTGGGGTCAGAAATCTATGTAGATGTGCGCGGAAAAAGCCTGAAGGCCTTGGTGAGCAAACTACCCTTAATCAACAATAGCTAATTTGAAAATGAGATAAGGCAAAACTTTTCTTCAAATTATCAAATTAACTCATCATCAAATTCAAAGTCATGAAAACCATAGACGTTTGCTTAACTCCCGAGTTGATTCATCTTTACCCGCTCAAGGATAGAACGATTGTTATTGTCGATATTTTGCGAGCTACATCTTGCATGGTTACTGCTTTTGCCCATGGGGCCGAGCTTATTGTTCCTTTCGCAAGCCAGGAAGAATGCAGGCTCATGAAATCACGCGGCTACATAACGTCCGGAGAACGCGATGGAAAAAAAGTAGATGGCTTTGACAAAGGAAACTCACCCTTTGAATACATGGGTACAGAAGTTACCGGAAAAAAGATTGCATTCACAACGACAAACGGAACTCAGGCTATCGAAAAATCGAAACTGGCCAAAGAAGTTATTATTGGAAGTTTTCTTAACCTGTCGTCAATAATAAAATATTTGCTGTTTAGTCATAACAATATTTTGGTTGTCTGTGCCGGATGGAAAGGAAAAGTAAATCTGGAAGACACGCTGTTTGCGGGCGCTTTAGTTGAGAAGTTAAGAAATCATATTGAACCAGATTGTGATGCGCCCATGGCTGCTCAACACCTCTATAACCTGGCGAAAAATGATATGGTTGGATTCTTATCACAATCCAGTCACGTAAAAAGATTAAACAGATTGAATATTCAGAAAGACATTGAATTCTGCCTGACACCCGATCAGTATACCGTTATTCCTCGATTAGTGAATAATGAATTGATCTGCTAGTCAATCAAAGATTACCAAAACAAGTCTCATTTAAGTTTTGGGTTTTGATGGTGACGATCTTTATCCCGAATGGTTTTCTTTTCAAGATTTTGTTGAAAAGCCTTAGTGAGGTCAACGCCCGTTTGGTTTGCCAGACAAATCAACACCCATAATACATCGGCCATTTCATCACCAAGATCTTTGCTTTTGTCTGATTCCTTTTCTGATTGCTCTCCATACCTCCGGGCCATGATGCGGGCCACCTCGCCTACTTCCTCGGTTAATATGGCTGTATTGGTTAACTCATTAAAATAGCGCACCCCATGAATTTTTATCCACTCATCAACTTGTTGTTGCGCTTCCTGAAGTGTCATCGTTTCAAAAAATTTTAGTCTTTCTATAGCGGAATATTACCATGCTTCTTCTTAGGAAGTTTCGCGGCTTTATTCTCCAGCATTTTGAAAGCGCGCATTAATTTCTCACGGGTTTGATCCGGATAGATTACTTCATCAATGTAACCACGGTGTGCCGCCCGAAATGGGTTGGCAAATTTCTTTGTGTACTCATCTACCTTTTCAGAAAGCTTTGCCTCTGGATTAGCAGCCTCCGAAATCTCCTTTTTGAAAATAATTTCAGCAGCGCCCTTTGCTCCCATCACAGCAATTTCTGCTGTAGGCCAGGCGTAATTTAAGTCTGCACCAATATGTTTCGAATTCATCACGTCATAGGCACCTCCGTATGCTTTGCGTGTAATCACTGTTACACGGGGCACGGTGGCTTCCGAAAATGCATACAGTAATTTTGCCCCATTGGTAATTATCGCATTCCATTCCTGATCGGTGCCAGGCAAAAAGCCAGGCACATCTTCCAATACAAGCAACGGAATATTGAAGCAATCACAAAAACGTACAAACCGCGCACCCTTTACACTCGCGTCAATATCCAACACACCGGCCAACGCAGCGGGTTGATTGCCTACAATGCCAATGCTCCTTCCGCCCAGACGCGCAAAACCTACAACGATATTCTCCGCAAAATTTTTATGGATTTCAAAAAATGTTGCGTCATCAACTACCCCATTAATCACTTCGCGGATATCGTAAGGTTGATTCGGATTGGATGGAATTATTTCATTCAATGCCGGTCGCGATTCATTTGCCGGACTATATGGAAGCAGTGGAGTTGTGTCTTCACAATTTTGAGGAACATAACTAAACAATTGTTTGATTTGGTTTATACACTCGGCTTCATTCGCACACGCAAAATGAGTGACACCACTTTTTGTGCTGTGGGTTGATGCTCCCCCTAATTCTTCGGCCGTTACGTTTTCGTGAGTAACGGTTTTCACCACATTAGGTCCTGTTACAAACATGAAAGAGGTATTCTCTACCATAAAAATAAAATCAGTCATGGCAGGCGAGTAAACCGCGCCCCCGGCACACGGGCCCATGATGGCCGAGATCTGAGGCACTACCCCTGAAGCCATCACATTACGATAAAAAATATCTGCATAGCCCCCGAGCGAAACCACACCTTCCTGAATGCGGGCCCCACCCGAATCGTTGAGTCCGATTACTGGCGCACCATTCTTCATGGCCAGCTCCATGATCTTAACAATTTTTTCAGCATGTGTTTCCGAAAGCGATCCTCCAAACACAGTGAAGTCTTGAGAAAAAACATACACCAGTCTCCCCTGAATGGTGCCGTAGCCCGTCACTACGCCATCGCCCAAATAATGCTCTTTATCCAAACCAAAATCTTTACTACGGTGCATCACAAATTTGCCAAGCTCTTCAAATGAGCCTTCATCTAAAAGCAACTGAACGCGCTCGCGGGCGGTAAGCTTTCCTTTAGCATGTTGTTGCTCAATTCGCTTTTCGCCACCTCCTAAAAGAGATTCCAGATTTTTCCGTTCGAGTTCGTCAAATTTGGGTTGAAGAATTTCAGAGTTTACTTTTCGCTTCGCCATAAGGTAGATTGCTACATCCCAAATATAGGCATACTTACCAGTGAAATTGTATCTTGGAGCCACTGAAAATGAATCACCAATGCGCATTGCAATTATCGATATGGGAACTAATACATTTCACCTGCTGCTGGCGGAATTGAATGCCCACAAATTTACCATAACACATCGCGAAAAAGTGCCCGTAAAAATTGGGGTGGGCGGTATAAACCAAGGCTACCTTACGGATGCAGCAATCGAACGGGCACTTATGACAATGAAATCCTTTAAAAAAACTCTCACCGAAGCTGGCACTGAAAAGATACTTGCTTTTGGCACCAGCGCATTGCGAAACGCCAGAAATGGTGAGGAGGTAGCAAAAAAAATTGAAGTGGAAACGGGCATTAAAACTAAAATTATTTCTGGTATACAAGAAGCTGAGTACATCTGTTTCGGGGCCCGCGTTGCCATAGCTATGGGTGAACAGAAACATCTGATTATGGATATTGGAGGCGGCAGCGTAGAATTCATTATTGCCAATCAAACTGAAATATTCTGGAGCCATAGTTTTGAAATAGGCGGGCAACGGTTGTTAGAAAAATTTCAAAAGCACGATCCTATCTTACAAGAAGAAGTGGCTGCGCTGTTTGCATTTTTTGAGAACGCGTTATCATTACTGTCAGAGCATTTAAAAATACATCAACCAAAAATTCTTGTTGGATCAAGCGGGACTTTTGATACCCTTAGCGACATCTATTGCTTTCGCAATGATATCCCGGTAACGGAAACGCCCGAGACACCTTTTTCGATAAAAGCGTTTGATGAAATTTATGATGAGCTGTTGGTAAAAGATCGTGCCGCGCGCATGCAAATTGCCGGTATGATTGAAATGCGGGTGGATATGATTGTGGTGGCTTGTTGTCTGATTAAATATCTTCTAACGAAACACACATTTCAACAGCTAAGAGTTTCATCCTATTCCTTGAAAGAGGGTGTGCTGGCATCAATGCTCTGAAATAAAAAAAGAGGGCACCTTTGCGGAACCCTCCTTTCATTTCGTTTACTTTTTTTACAATCCTGAAACAACTTTATCCTTCGGATACTTCACCTCAAACTTGTAAACAACTTTTCGGGTTTCGTTAGGTTTAAGCTCAAGTTCCCAGATAAGTTTACCAGTCTGCTTGTTATACTGCGCTCCGCCAGCATCCAACATCGCTACTTCAATTTGAGTATTTTGCGAAATCGGCACCTGATCTTCAACAACAATCTTGATGGGCTCCGATTTTGTATTTCTGATTGAAATCTCCCACGCATAGCTTTCCTTTTTTGTTGAGCCTATTAAATTTCGTGAGGTTAAGTCTTTCAATTTATCTCGCTTCACTACAATCCGCTTATCGCGCCCCAGCGACACAGAAAGCGTATCCTTGATATTGTTTGGATCAATAAATGACTTTCCAACAAAAGTACCCTCAAAGAAAATGTTTGCCTCGCCTGGTAGTAAATTGAATTCTTCCCATCCGGTTGCTTTGGCAATCAGAAAAGCATCCACATCGAGCTTGGGGGCCACTGAATAAACATAGTCCGACTTCATCTCATAGTTTCGAATATCAACCACGGTAGGTTTTGCTGAAGACAGAACGGTATATGGCAACGAAATCTCAAACTCAGTATTTAAAGAAGTTTGAACAGTGGTTACAAAATCTGCAACAGAAACTGCTTCCAGTTCGCTATCCTCTTCCGCATTCATTTCAGCTTTAAGTGCTGCTGCGGGTGCACCGGCCATTGATCTGTATCGCTTTGCTTTATCATAGGCTATCGGACTATAAAAGTCCAGGTACCAAGAATAGAGTTCTGGTTTTTGACCACTCTGATTTGGATTGGCTGTTGATAATTTAAGCTTCACATTCTTCCATTCCTCGCCTGTGCGTTGATAAACATTTGCTTTGTAATTGAGTTGCACAGGTTTTTTAGTATCAATGGCACGCAAGTCATAAATGGCATTCCACCCTGCTTCAGCCACAACGTAACTAACACTCAATTCGGCTGAAGCAGCTGCATCCGCGGAGACGCTTACAACAATCTCGCTTGTGTTTCTTTGATACAATTCGTTCTGCTCGTTGATTTGAGTATTTAACCGTGCTATGCGCTCACTAATCTTTTTTATCTTTTCGTCTTGCTTCATGCGCGAGGTAACAATATCTCCCAACCGGCTACGATAAAAATCAGCCATCGCCTTAAGTTCTGCTACAGTAAGATTTTGATTTGTGCCGCCAATTTTCTGATTGCTTAGCAACATTTGCTCTTCTTTATTCAAAATCTCTTTTTGACTTTGCTCAAGCACTAGTTGTCGTTGCAATGTCTCTACAGAATCTTTTAAAGCTTTCAGGGCTTTGGGTAAATTAAATTCACTTAAAAAATTTTGCTGATGACTGATCCCAAGAATGACAAAATTTCCTTTACCCGTAACCTGAATACTTTGAGGATCTAGCTGAGAAGTAAGGCCTGTCACTAACAAATTGGTTTTCCCGCCTTCAAGCCTGATTTTCGCTTCGCGGGTAACCTGGGCTTTGTTCAGAAATACAGTTACATCCGTAATTCTGGAGTCAACTGATTTGTCGGGTTGGCCAATAGCCACTAAAGAACTGAGTACCAAGGCAGATGATAAGAATTGATTTTTCATTGATTTATAAATTTTGACTGTAAGATGCCTGCCGAAGTAAATTTCCATATTAGCACGAGTAATTTTTAGTAAAATCTTGAATATTGCCTTCAATCAAAGACTTTTGCTGGTATGAACGATATAACGCTTCCATATAGTCAATTAAGCCAATTTGCTGTAGCTATTTTTAATAAGATGGGTTGTTCGGAAAAAGAGGCCTCGCTTGCCGCAGAGGTTTTGCTGAGTGCCGACCTCCGAGGTATCGATTCGCATGGGGTGGCAAGGCTTTCGGGTTATGTGCGCCTATGGGAAGCCAAGCGTATTAACAGTAAGCCTAACATCAGGGTTGTACACGAAACCCCAAGCACAGCCGTGGTTGATGGCGATGGTGGATTGGGGCTGGTGATAGCACCCAAAGCCATGGAGATTGCTATAGAAAAAGCAAATAAGGTTGGAACGGGATGGGTAGCCGTAAAAAATTCAAATCACTTTGGAATTGCCGGCTACCATTCTATGATGGCTCTGAAACAAAACATGATTGGCATGGCCATGACCAACGCAAGCCCCTTGGTGGCCCCAACTTTTTCTGTTGAGCGATTGCTCGGAACAAATCCAATTTGCGTGGCAATTCCGGCCGGAGAGCAACCCCCCTTCGTTGCCGACTTTGCAACAACCACTGCAGCTAATGGTAAGCTGGAAATACTGCAACGCAAAAATCAGGAAGCTCCTGAAGGTTGGATTCAAAAAAAGGATGGCAGCAGCTCAATTAATCCCAACGAGTTGAAAGATGGCGGTGCGCTTTTGCCCCTGGGTAGCGACCGTGAGCATGGAAGTCATAAAGGTTTTTGTCTGGGTGCGTGGGTAGATATTTTTTCAGCTGTGTTGAGTGGGGCTAACTATGGGCCGTGGGTTCCACCCTTCGTAAGTTTTCTGGCACCTCCGGCCGATCCGGTGGGTGAAGGGATCGGGCATTTTTTTGGTGCCCTGAGAGTGGACGCCTTTCGGCCTGCCGATGAATTTAAGAAACACATGGACACTTGGATTACTCGGTTCAGATCCGCTAAAACTATTGAAGGTCAGGAGCACTTGATCATTCCGGGCGACCCGGAACGGGAAAGTGAAGCCGTGCGGTTTAAAGAAGGAATTCCTTTAAATGAAAAAGTATTTGAAGATTTAAAGGAGCTGGGAAAGAAACTGGGTGTTTCTATTTAAAAGCCTGCTGTGATACCCGCACGCAGCACAAGTGGGCTACTGTAGGGATAAAAATCGTATGGTGATGTTGGATTGCGGTAAGAAAAATTATACAAAGCCATTGCAAAGAATCCGGCCCTACGCCCGATAGGTTGAAAGAAACCCCCACCTGCCATAAAACTGGAAAAATTTTGCCTCATCGTTTCACCAGCAGAATTTAAAACATATTCATTATTCAAATATTCATACTCGGCATGAAGAAATAATGGACCATAAAGTTGAAATCTGACAAAGGGGCTAATCCCAAAATCATTCGTTGAAACTTTAGGGGTAACATACTTATGAGCTGCGTATCGGTATGTAACGCTGACACCTGTGGCTAACCGCTGATTTACTCGGTATCCAATCAATGGTGAAATGGAGACGTAGTCGTATGTACTACTAAAACTTAATCCAAAACCTCCACCTGTAAATATCCTATCTTTAATAGACGGCTTCTCTTGCATCTCCTCGTCACCCCATTGAGCACTGGCAGAAAGTGCTGCAAAAACAAGCAGTATGGTGAATTGCTTTTTCAACTGATTATTCTTCCTGAATGATAAATATATCTTCCTTTTCTTTCTTCATCAGATATTTCTCGCGGGCAAACTTTTCGAGCAATTCTTTGTTGGTCATCAATTCTTTGCGGTCTTTTTCTACTTCTGTTATCTTTTCCTGATAAAATTCTTTTTCATTTTCAAGAGTGCGAATCTTGTTGGTCATTTTGAAACGTGAAATCAAATCATTAGAATCCAGCAGCAGCATCCAAACAAAAAAACAAAGGCCGGTTACCACATAAAAATTTCTAAAGGCTGGCGGGATTTTCTTGAACATACAAAGATTAAAAAATGGTTTTACGAAGGTAGAAATTAATACCTATAAAAAGCAAATCAGGCCTTGCGGCCTGATTTTGAAAATTTACGATTTCAGAAGTTTCCATTCCTGTGAAAAGGCTACTTCATGAGTACTCTTGTGAAAAGCTGTAAGCTTCATTGTGTTCTTACCTTTCAATTGCAATCGCACATCATACTCTTTTGAGGTAGCGGGATCAACGTAGGTTCCTTTACAAATATTAAAGAGTCCTACTTTCAGATTTTCAACTACCCGTGTGCCCAGGATGGAATGATTGAGACTATCGGCCCAAACAACAGAACCCTGAAACACTGAGTCTACATCATACATAAGGATGCGGATGTTAAGATGTTCGTTAAACCACACCCCCACAATGCTTTGCTGAAAATCAGCACCCGAAAATTGCTCCCTGATCAGAAACAACACTAAACCACCCACCACAATCAGAACCAGAACAAACGCAACCATCATCATATTTACTTCCATATTCAGGAGACACTTCGTTTAATCGAGTATCTCTCTGCTACTAATGACAAAAATCAAACAGGTTTTAGTGAGTCCAGGAAAATTACCAAAAAGGTCTTTTTTTAATCAAAATCAATGATTTAGTATCGAGGCGGATCAAAACTCGCATTGAAAAAGCATCATTTCGGGATTGGATTTCCCAAAAATGGAAATAAAAAAGGCCGGGAATAACTCCCAGCCTTTCTAGCTCACAAATAAGGGTATCAGAATTTTTTGCCTGGAAAATAAGCCGTTTCGCCCAGCTCTTCTTCAATGCGAAGTAGTTGATTGTATTTCGCCATGCGGTCTGAACGCGATGCTGAACCGGTTTTTATTTGTCCGGTGTTGAGTGCAACCGCCAAATCAGCAATTGTACTGTCTTCCGTTTCGCCCGAGCGGTGCGACATAATGCTCTTATAGCTATTGCGTTTAGCAAGGTTAACGGCATTGATCGTTTCGGTAAGTGAACCAATTTGGTTTACCTTAACTAATATTGCGTTTGCTACACCTTTGTCAATTCCTTTCTGCAAAAAGTCTACATTAGTTACAAACAAGTCGTCACCAACCAACTGAACCTTGTCGCCAATATTATCTGTCAGTGTTTTCCAGCCTGCCCAATCATCTTCAGCCATACCATCTTCCAACGAAATAATCGGATATTTTTTAGCCCAGTTTGTCCAATACTCAGCCATTTCTTGTGGCTTCAATTTCTTACCCGATGACTTTTTGAAGTGATACAATTTTGTTTTTGGATCATAAAATTCAGAAGCAGCCGGATCAAGTGCTATAAAAATATCTGAGCCCGGTTTATACCCGGCACGCTCGATAGCCTTCAATACAATTTCAATAGCTTCTTCGTTCGATTTAATATTTGGAGCAAAACCACCTTCATCACCTACGTTGGTAGATAGACCCTGATCGTGTAAAACCTTTTTCAACGTGTGAAAAACTTCAGCCCCCATTTGCAAGGCTTCCGAAAAAGTATCGGCACCCACTGGCATTACCATAAACTCCTGAAAGTCGATCGAATTATCCGCATGGCTTCCACCATTTAAAATGTTCATCATTGGCACAGGCAATGTATTTGCATTTACACCACCGATGTAGCGATACAACGATTGGCCTGCTTCCATAGCAGCGGCTTTAGCAACAGCTAACGAGGTTCCAAGAATGGCATTGGCGCCTAATTTTCCTTTGTTAGGAGTACCATCCAATTCAATCATTACCTTGTCAATAAGATTTTGATCAAATACCGAAAGTCCTACCACCTCAGAAGCAATCTTGGTGTTTACGTTGTCAACGGCTTTAAGCACACCTTTGCCCATGTACTTCTTTTTATCACCATCGCGAAGTTCAACTGCTTCGTGTGTACCGGTAGACGCACCTGAAGGAACTGCTGCGCGCCCAAACGCACCGCTCTCCGTTACTACATCTACTTCAACAGTGGGATTGCCGCGACTATCAAGGATTTGTCTGGCGTAAACTCCTTCAATTAAACTCATAGGTATTTTAGATTTTAGTGTATAGTAGAACTCTTAATTAACTGCTACCTCTTCTTTAACCATTTCAAGAAACTGGTCAAACAAATATCTTGAATCATGGGGGCCGGGCGAAGCTTCCGGGTGATATTGTACCGAAAAAGCTTTCTTATTTTTTAACCGGATACCCATAATCGTATTGTCGTTGAGGTGAAGATGTGTAACCTCTACTTCGGGATTTTTCTCAAGATCATTATCACTCACAGCAAAGCCATGATTCTGCGAAGTCATCTCCCCTAAACCTGAGATCAGGTTTTTAACTGGGTGATTCAACCCACGATGACCATGATGCATTTTATAGGTTGTTAGTCCGCTGGCCAAGGCAAGAAGTTGATGTCCGAGGCAAATTCCAAAAACCGGTTTATCGGCCACCAAAATTTCTTTTACCGTTTTGATAGCATAGTCCATTACCGAGGGATCACCCGGGCCATTCGAAATGAAGTATCCATGTGGCTCCCACTTCTCCATTTCTGAAAAAGTAGTTTTGGCCGGAAACACCTGAACATAACAATCACGGGCAGCCAGACTTTTCAGGATATTAGTTTTAATACCCACATCCAATGCTGCAATTTTTATTGAGGACGATGGATTACCAAAAAAATAAGAAGCCTTTGTACTAACGATCGATGATAATTCAAGTCCATCCATGGAGGGAACTCTCTTTAGCTCTTCCCTCATCTGATCGGGAGTTAACTCGGAAGAGATGAGTGCATTCATTGCACCCTTGCTGCGAATGTAGCGCACCAACATACGAGTATCTATATCTGAAATACCCACAACACCATGACGTTCCAAATAAGTCTGCAGACTTTCCTTGGCAGTCTTCCGGCTAAACTCTCCAGAAAATTCATTCACAACAATACCACTAATTTTAGGAGCATTTGATTCCTGCTCATCTACCACAGTGCCGTAGTTGCCAATGTGAGCAGTGGTGTTAACAATGATCTGACCATAATATGAGGGATCAGTATAAATCTCCTGATAGCCAGTCATACCTGTGTTGAAACAGATTTCACCGCCCGAGGTACCTCGCTTTCCAACAGCTTTTCCTTCAATCAAAAAACCATCAGCGAGAAGAAGATATGCCTTTGTACTCAATGTGTATGGGGTAAGTTTTACAAAAATACTATGTCTGCAAGCGTTGTTAACTATTCCAAAGCTAAAATTTAAGCAACCGATTTCGAAAGCTCGCGCCAATAAAAAAAGGGATTGAACTTTCGCTCAATCCCTTTATGTAGATCATTCCGTCACTTATTCTTTCTTTTTAGCGGCCTTTTTTGCTGCTTTTTTGGGCTTCTCCTCAGTCTCTGTTGTGGCAGACTCACTGGTTGCTTCAGCCGCTACTTCGCCTTCTGCCTTTTTACCCTTGCGGCTTCTTCGTGTTTTGGCCTTCTTCTCTGCGCCATCTTTCTTATAAATGTCATTGAAGTCAACCAATTCCATCAGGCACATTTCAGCAGCATCTCCCAGGCGAACATCACCAAATTTGATAATGCGCGTGTAGCCACCTGGACGCTCGGCTGTACGGCCTGCAACTTCTCCAAACAAAGCCGTTACCGACTCTTTATTTTGAAGGTACGCCATCACTGTTCTTCTCGAATGTGTCGTGTTATCTTTTGCCTTTGTAATCAAAGGCTCAACATATTTTTTTAGCGCCTTTGCTTTTGCAACTGTAGTTGTAATCCGCTTGTGGAGGATTAGCGATGAGGCCATGTTGGAAAGAAGAGCATGGCGATGCGCTGACTTTCTTCCAAGATGATTAATTTTTTTACCGTGTCTCATGATTTAATCTTCATCGAGTTTATACTTAGCGAGATCCATTCCAAAGGTCAGGTTCTTCTCGGCCACCAATTGTTCTAATTCAGCTAATGATTTCTTTCCGAAATTTCTAAACTTCATCATGTCAGAAATATCAAGCTGCACCAAGTCGCCCAATGACTTAACATCAGCAGCCTTTAGGCAGTTGTATGCTCTAACCGAAAGATCCAGATCATGCAATCCGGTTTTCAACAGTTTGCGCATATGTAACATTTCTTCATCCACCTGCTCAACTTCACTATCCTTACCGGTTTCAAGTTCGATAGACTTATCAGAAAATAATCTGAAGTGCTGAATCAAAATGAAAGCGGCACCTTCCAACGCTTTCTCAGGATGGATAGAGCCGTCCGTTTCAATATCAATCAACAGTTTTTCGTAGTCAGTCTTTTGCTCAACACGGGTATTTTCAACGCTGTACTTAACATTTTTTACAGGAGTGAAAATTGCATCGATTGGAATAAATCCAAAAACCTGTTCGTTCGGCTTGTTCTCTTCTGCAGGTAAATAGCCTCTTCCTTTTTCAATGGTAAGTTCAATCTCAAATTGAGAAGCTTCATCCAGATTACATATTACGTGATCCGCGTTAAGCACCTCGAAAGAAGAAGTGAACTTAGCAATATCACCTGCTTTGAATTGTTTTTGTTTTTTAATGCTAACAACAATCTTGCTGTCAAAATTGTCAGATACCTTTTTGAATCGTACCTGTTTCAAATTAAGGATAATCTCAGCTACATCCTCTACAACTCCTTCAATAGTAGAAAACTCGTGCAAAACACCAGGAACCTTGATGCCCGTGATGGCATACCCTTCCAGTGAAGACAGGAGAATTCTTCTCAATGCGTTGCCGATCGTAACTCCATATCCTTTCTCCAAAGGTTTGAAAGTAAAGAGGCCATGGAAATCATCTGATTTTTCCATCACCACTTTCTCCGGCATTTGAAATGCTAATATTGACATATCGGTTAAATTAAATTTAAGAATTACTTAGAGTACAATTCAACGATCAACTGCTCATTGATATTTTCCGGGATATCCTGACGCAGTGGCAAGTTGATCAACTTTCCCTCCATCTCATTTCCATCCCACTCAAGCCAATTATATTTCTTTGCGCTCTGCACAGAAAGTGAATAGGTGATCGCTTCCAACGACTTCGATTTTTCGCGAACGGCTACCACATCACCCGGGCGCAAACTTACCGATGGAATATTTACCACATCGGCATTTACAGTAATGTGTTTATGAACCACCAATTGGCGAGCTGCTCTGCGTGTAGGTGCAATGCCTAAACGATAAACGGTGTTATCCAGACGAGACTCCAGCATTTGCAACAATACCTCACCGGTTACGCCCTTCTTGCGCGAAGCTTTATCAAAGATGTTCTCGAACTGACGCTCAAGAATACCATAGATATACTTTGCCTTTTGCTTCTCAGCCAACTGCACTGCATATTCAGATTGCTTGCGTTTTTTTCCTTTACCATGTTGGCCAGGAGGGTAATTCTTTTTTTGAAGCGCCTTGCTCTCACCAAGAATGGGCTCGTTAAACCTTCTGGAGATTCTCGCTTTGGGGCCAGTGTATCTTGCCATGACTTATCCTTTGTCTTTAATATTTAAACTCTTCTTTTCTTTGGCGGACGGCATCCGTTGTGTGGCATCGGAGTCATGTCCTTGATGATCATCACTTCAATACCAGAAGCCTGAATGCTGCGAATGGCAGATTCTCTTCCGGCACCGGGTCCAACCACAAAAACCTCAACTTTACGAAGACCCAGTTCGAAGGCTTTAGTAGCACACTCTTGTGCTGCAACCTGCGCTGCATACGGAGTGTTCTTCTTAGAGCCTTTGAAACCCATCTTACCTGCAGAAGCCCACGATACCACCTGACCCGTTGTGTTGGTCATCGATATAATGATGTTGTTAAACGTGGCGCGAACGTGGGCTTGGCCAACGGCCTCCACAGTTACCACGCGCTTCTTGCTTTTATCTTTTTTCTTTTCAACTGGAGCTGCCATACAGAAAAGTTTATTGCGTTTTAGTTATTATCCTTTAGTTGCCTTCTTCTTATTCGCTACCGTCTTGCGTTTTCCTTTACGCGTGCGAGCATTATTTTTAGTTGTTTGACCACGCACAGGTAAGCCTTTGCGGTGACGAAGACCCCGGTAGCATCCAATATCCATCAAGCGCTTTACACTTAATTGAACTTCTGATTTTAGTGCTCCTTCAATCTTAAACTGTTCAGCAATAGCGGCACGAATCGCATTTGATTCTTCATCGTTCCATTCCTTTGCCTTCTTATCAAAGGTTACACCTACTTGCGTAAGTATTCTCTGAGCCGACTTACGGCCGATACCGTAAATGTATGTGAGGGCAATTTCGCCTCTTTTATTATCGGGAATATCAACACCAGCAATACGTGCCATAATTATCCTTGTCTTTGTTTATACCGTGGATTCTTCTTGTTAATAACAAACAATTTGCCCTTGCGCCTGATGATCTTGCAATCGGCACTCCGCTTTTTTATTGATGCTCTTACTTTCATAACCTATTTATATCTAAAAGTTATTCTTCCTTTTGTCAAATCGTAAGGTGACATTTCTAACCTTACTTTATCCCCTGGCAATATGCGGATGTAATGCATCCTCATCTTACCCGAAATATGCGACAGCACCTCGTGCCCGTTCTCCAATTGCACTCTAAACATGGCATTGGATAATGCTTCGAGAATCGTACCGTCTTGCTCTATCGACTTTTGCTTCGCCACTTATACGAATAGTTTTGTTCTATATACTCGTGAGTCGTTAAAACCTCTGTTCTGTCCTTATGGATCGCCACCGTATGCTCGAAGTGAGCTGAAGGTTTACGATCGGATGTGCGGATTGTCCACCCATCTTTTTCCTGAACAACACCTTTACCACCCAAGTTGATCATCGGTTCTATGGCAAACACCATTCCTGGTGAAAGTTTCACGCCTTTTCCTCTCTTCCCATAGTTGGGAACATCCGGATCTTCGTGAAGATCTTTACCTACCCCGTGGCCAACTAACTCTCTCACCACTCCGTACCCGAATTGCTCAACATAATTCTGTATCGCAAAACTTACATCACCCATCCGGTTTCCAGCTTTCGCCTGTTCAATTCCGATGATGAGCGATTCGTACGTTCGTTCAAGAAGCTTCAACGTTGCCTCGCTTACCTTTTCCAAGGGATACGTGTACGCAGAGTCGCTATGAAAGCCTTTAAACTTCACACCACAATCAATCGAAACGATATCGGTTTCTTTCAATTCGTAGTCTCCGGGAAACCCGTGAACTACGACTTCATTAACCGATATACACAAGGCTGATGGAAATCCGTGATAGTTTTTAAATGAAGGCGAACCTCCCTGATCACAAATAAATTCCTCGGCAGCCTTATCCAATTCTTTAGTTTTCGCACCCGGTTTTACCCGTTTCGCTACTTCTCCATGCGCTTTTCCTAAAATCAGCGCACTTTCTCTAATAAACTGAATCTCTTCGTCCGTCTTGTAGTGAATCATTCAACCTCAAGCCGCAGCAAACTGAGAACGTCCTTTTACTCTTCCAGACTTCATCATTCCTTCATAATGCCTCATCAGCAAGTAACTCTCAACCTGTTGAAGGGTGTCTAACACAACCCCCACCAGAATTAATAGAGAAGTACCTCCATAGAATAAGGCAAAATTTTGTGTGATGCCTGCCTTCACCGCAAACGCAGGAAGAATGGCAACAGCAGCAAGGAAAATGGCACCTGGTAAAGTAATTTTTGATAAAATACTATCTATAAATTCGGCAGTCTGTTTACCTGGCTTAATACCCGGAACAAACCCTCCATTTCTTTTCAAATTATCAGCAATGTCATTAGATGGCACCGTGATAGCTGTATAAAAGAAAGTGAATACGATGATCAAAATGGCGAACAACAAATTGTATTGCCATGAAGTAAAGTCTGCAAACGTAGAACCAACATATGTACCCAAATCACTGTCTTGCCAAATCTGAGCAATAAGCGGTGGTATAAACATTAAAGCTTGAGCAAAGATGATTGGCATTACTCCAGCCGAATTCAACTTCAAAGGAATAAAATCGCGTTTGCCACCATATAACTTATTACCCACAACCTGCTTGGCATACTGAACAGGAATTCTACGAATGGCCTGTGTTAATGCAATCACTCCTACTACAACAAAGAACAGTGCCAATACTTCAAGAATGAAAAGCAACATACCATTCATTCCCTTTGCATCAATCTCTTGATAAATAGCTGCCGGGAAACGAGATACGATACCAATCATAATGAGCATACTGATACCATTGCCAATGCCCTTGTCGGTAATACGCTCACCTAACCACATACAAAACATGGTACCTGCTATCAGAATAATAATAGATGAAACGGTAAAGAACATACCTGGATTAAGAATGGCTTCGGCATTAACCGTTGCCCTGATATATCCATATGACTGTGCTGCTGTGATCAGAATAGTTAAAACCCGCGTAAATTGATTGAGTTTCTTTCTTCCACTATCACCTTCTTTTTGAAGTTTAGTGAAATGAGGCACTGCTACCGTTAACAACTGCACCACAATAGAAGCAGAGATGTACGGCATGATACCCAATGCGAAAATAGAAGCACGGCTAAATGAGCCTCCCAGAAACGTGTTGAGTAGATCAAAAATTCCACCTTGGTTTCCTGACAATAAGTTTGGATCAATTCCTGGCAAAACGATGTAAGAACCCAAACGGAAGATAATCAGAAATCCAATTGTATTCAGAATCCTAACCCGCAGGTCTTCGATCGAGAAAATGTTCTTTATGGTTGTAAAGAAACGCTTCATTTTTTCACGGTTGTGGCGGTTCCGCCTACGTTTTCAATTGCTTTCGTTGCTGTGGTTGAGAAAGCATGTGCTTCCACACTTACTTTTGATTTCAACTCACCTCTTCCTAAAATTTTTACACTATCCTTTTTACCTACGATACCATTTTCAACCATCAACTGAACAGTGATAGCAGAAGCTTTGGTCTTCGCAGCTAATTCTTCCAACGCATCCAAGTTGATGGCTTTAAAATATATCTTATCGTTATTCTTAAATCCAAACTTTGGAACGCGTCTTTGCAATGGCATCTGACCGCCTTCAAAACCAATCTTCTTATGGTAGCCTGAACGTGATTGAGCTCCTTTGTGTCCACGACCAGCCGTGCTACCACCAGAACCTTGACCTCTGCCGAGGCGTTTATTATTTTTTACCGATCCTTCTGCCGGCTTAAGGGTATGCAGTTTCATTTTATAATTCGGTTACGCTCACCAAATGTTTTACTTTTTTCACCATGCCCTGAATCTGTGGTGTGTACTCCACTTCAACAGAACGGTGTACTCTTCCTAAACCTAAAGACTGAATCGTTCTCAATTGAGTCTCAGGTCTTTTAATTGTGCTACGGGTTTGAGTAATTCTAACTTTTGCCATAACTCTTATCCGTTAAAAACTTTAGATAAAGAAACTCCGCGATTACGCGCTATCGTCTGAGGATCGCGCATAGTTGTTAATGCCTTGAAGGTTGCTTTCACCACGTTATGTGGATTCGAGGATCCCTTAGATTTAGCCAACACATTGTGTACACCAGCGCTTTCCAATACAGCTCGCATCGCACCACCAGCAATAACACCTGTACCCGGAGAAGCAGGTTTCAACAATACAAAACCACCACCAAATTTTCCGAGCGATTCATGAGGAACAGTTCCTTTAATGATTGGAACCTTTACCAAATGTTTCTTTGCATCATCAATACCTTTTGTAATAGCATCGGTTACTTCGTTGGCCTTTCCAAGACCATACCCTACCACACCGTTACCATCACCTACCACTACAATGGCAGCGAAACTAAATCTTCTACCACCTTTCACCACTTTGGCTACACGCTGGATGGCAACCACCTTTTCTTTTAGGTCGATTTCACTTGCCTTTACTGTGCTGACGTTACTTTGTGTCATGCTCTTAAAATTTTAAACCTCCTTCTCGGGCTCCTTCAGCCAAAGCCTTGATATTACCATGATAGAGATAACCATTGCGGTCAAACACTATTTCCTTAATTCCGCTGGCAACTGCTTTTTCAGCCACCTTTTTTCCTACGCTCTTAGAGATAGTAAGATTAACGCCTCCTTTTTTATCTAACTCAACGGAGGAAGAAGAAGTGAGTGTGTGTCCATTAGAATCATCTATGATTTGAGCATAGATTACTTTATTGCTTCTGAAAACTGACAAGCGCGGCCTGGAGGAAGTACCTTCCAACGCTTTGCGGATTCCTTTTTTAATCCTGAGTCTTCTGTCCTTAATGTTTGCCATGATTACTTATTATTTAGCAGCTGCTTTACCAGCTTTTCTACGTACGTACTCACCCACAAAGCGGATACCTTTTCCTTTGTAAGGTTCAACGCTGCGCAACGACTTAATTTTGGCAGCTACCTGACCAATTAATTGTTTATCAATACCTTCCAAAATAATGGTTGGGTTTTGTCCCTTCTCCTGAATAGCCTGTACCTTCAATTCAGAGGGAATACCAACAATTACGCTATGTGAATATCCCAAACTCAGATCCAACACATTGCCTTGAGCAGTGGCCTTGTAACCCACACCAATCAATTCCAATTGAGTCTTATATCCGTTGCTAACACCTTCTACCATATTATTGATAAGCGAACGATAAAGACCATGCATAGCTTTGTGTCTCTTTTGTTCAGTAGGGCGATGCACTACCACGTTGCCTTCTTCTAACGTTACTTTGAAATCAGCATCAATTTTTTGCTTCAATTCTCCTTTGGGTCCCTTTACAGTTACCTGATGGTCTGCTTCTGAAAAAGTGAATGTAACACCTTTGGGGAGAGCGATGGGTAATCTACCTATTCGTGACATAGTCCGTTGCGTTTAATAGATGTAACACAAAACCTCACCACCTACATTGAGGGCTTTCGCCTCCTTATCTGTAATCACACCTTTAGAAGTAGACAGGATTGCGATACCCAGTCCGTTCAACACTTTAGGAAGACTATCAGCTGCTTTGTATTGGCGCAAGCCGGGCGTACTTACTCGGTGCAATTTGGTAATTGCCGATTCCTTGGTTTCAGGATTGTACTTCAAGGCAATCTTGATGTTCCCCTGTCTGTTGGAGGTATCCTCGAACTTGTAGTTAAGGATATACCCTTTGTCGAATAGAACTTTCGTTACCTCCTTCTTAATGTTGGAAGCAGGAACTTCTACCACACGGTGGCGGGCCTTGATGGCGTTGCGCAACCGGGTTAAATAATCTGCTATCGGATCAGTTGTTTTCATTGTACTTATTTAAAAACAAACCCGTTTTTTCGAACGGGCTGCAAAGATATATAACAATTTCTGTTATCCAAACTGTTATCTGGTTTCGGTTTAGCCTGTTTTAAGGGGTGCCCCGACCTGAATACTCAGCAACCTAATATATTAGTAAAGCCTTCTACCAGCTTGCCTTGGTTAGTCCAGGGATTTTACCATCACTTGCCATTTGGCGAAACTGGTTACGGCATAGACCAAACTTGCTCATGTAGCCTCTTGGCCGACCTGTAAGTTTACAACGGCTACGAAGGCGCACGGCCGATGAGCTTCTTGGAAGTTTGTCCAACCCAGCCCAGTCTCCGGCTTCTTTCAAAGCCTTGCGTTTTGCGGCATAGGTAGCTACCAGCCTTTCCTTTTTCTTGTCTCTTGCGATGATTGATAATTTTGCCATCGAGTCGATTAATTTTTAGTTACAAAGGGCATACCTAGAGCTTTCAATAACTCATAGCTTTCTTCATCCGAAGCAGCGCTGGTTACGAAGGTGATATCCATCCCGTTTATCTTATTCACTTTATCAATTGATATCTCAGGGAAAATGATTTGCTCTTTTACTCCAAGCGTATAATTTCCGCGGCCATCAAAACCCTTATCACTTACTCCTTTAAAATCACGCACGCGTGGAAGGGCCACGTTTACCAAACGATCCATAAATTCATACATGCGATCGCCACGAAGCGTAACCTTTACCCCAATAGCCTGGTCAACACGAAGCTTGAAGTTTGAAATGTCTTTTTTGGAACGAGTAGCTACGGCCTTCTGTCCGCTTATGGTCGAAATTTCTTCAAGACCAACGTCAATAAGTTTTTTATCAGCTACTGCTGCACCGAGACCTTTATTGATACAAATTTTCTCAATTTGAGGCACCTGCATTACTGACTTATATTGAAACTTTTGTTTCAAGCCAGGAACGATTTCCTTGAGGTACTTCTCTTTTAATCTGGGAGTTGCCATTACTTAATTAATTCTCCGGTTTTTTTAGAATATCTCTGAAGCTTACCTTTCTCATTAAGCTTTCTTCCTGTGCGAGTAGGCTTACCTGTACCTGGTTCAACCAACATCAGGTTACTGATGTTGATAGTGCCTTCCATTTTTTTAATTCCACCCTCTGGCTTGCCAGCCGATGGCTTCTGGTGTTTAGTCACCATGTTAATGCCTTCTACAATGGCGCGGTTCTTCTCTGAAATAATTTCAAGAACCTTACCTGTCTTCTTTTTATCGTCACCCGCCAGTACCATTACGGTATCTCCTTTGCGAATGTGCAGCTTAGGCTGCTTATTAAACTTCCTTTCCATAATTATAATACTTCGGGTGCTAATGACACGATTTTCATGAACTGCTTATCTCTCAATTCGCGTGCTACCGGACCAAAAATGCGAGTGCCGCGAGGTTCATCCTGTGCATTCAACAATACCGCTGCATTGTCTTCAAAACGAATGTATGAACCGTCTTTTCTTCTAATTTCTTTCTTGGTACGCACGATCACAGCTTTTGAAACTGTTCCTTTCTTAATCTGGCTGGTAGGGATCGCTGACTTTACAGTAACAACAATCATATCACCTACGCTGGCCGATGCTCTTTTAGTGCCTCCCAGAACATGCACACAAAGAACTTCCTTTGCGCCACTGTTATCTGCTACGGTAAGCCTGCTTTCTGTTTGTATCATGGTTACTTCGCTTTTTCGATAATTTCAACCAATCTCCATCTCTTACTCTTGCTTAAAGGTCTGGTCTCCATCACACGTACAGTGTCACCGATACCAGCTTCATTTTTTTCATCATGGGCCATGAACTTGGTAGTCTTGTTCATGAACTTTCCATAGATAGGATGCTTTACCTTGCGGTCGATAGCGATGGTGATTGACTTAGTCATTTTATTGCTCACCACTTTCCCTACTTTTTCCTTTCTTAGGTTTCTTGCCGTCTCCATGAGAAATTATTTTTGAGTGTCTTTTCCTTTCAATTCTGTTCTTAAGCGGGCAATGAGTCTGCGGGTCTCCTTTATTCTCATTGGATTTTCGATAGCTGAAACCTGATGTGCAAATTTTAACTTGCGCAAAGCCTCTTGCTCGCTGCCGATCTTCTCATTTAATTCCGCCAGGGTTAATCCCTTAATTTCTGCGTTTTTCATTTTGCTGCTTGTTCTACGTAATCTCTTCTTACTGTAAAGCGGGTTTTAATAGGAAGTTTACCATCGGCCAAAGCCAATGCTTCCTTTGCAGTAGCCATTGTAACACCACCTGCTTCGAACAGAATAGTTCCTGGCTTAATTACTGCCACCCAATATTCAGGAGCTCCTTTACCTTTACCCATCCTTACTTCGGCTGGCTTGCGGGTAATTGGTTTATCTGGGAAGATCCGAATCCAAACCTGACCTTCACGCTTCATGGCACGGGTTACTGCAACACGAGCAGCTTCTAATTGACGGGCTGTAATCCAACCTGGCTCAAGAGCTTTTAATGCAAAAGAGCCGAAAGCGATTGAGTGGCCGCGTGTGGCCGAACCCTTCACTTTTCCTTTCTGCATTTTTCTGAATTTCGTCCGCTTAGGCTGTAACATGATTTACTCCTTTTATCTGTCCTGAATTATTTCCTTCCTTTTCTTTCTCCGCCTCTATCGCCACCGCGCTCGCTTCTTCCGCCACGTTCGTTGCGATCGCCACCACCTCGTCTTCTATCTCCACCACTTGGCTGACCTCCTTGTTTATTCTCACCTGTAGTGTTACTTACCATTCCAATGTTAGGTGACAAGTCACGCTTACCATAAACCTCACCTTTGAAAATCCACACCTTGATTCCGATCTTACCATACACAGTTTGTGCTTCTGAGATTGCGTAATCGATATCTGCACGCAAAGTGTGTAGTGGAATGCGTCCTTCTTTGTATTGTTCAGTACGCGCCATATCGGCACCTGCCAAACGGCCTGACAACTTCACTTTTATACCTTCTGCTCCTACACGCATGGTAGAGGCAATTGCTTGCTTCATTGCTCTGCGATAAGAAATCCTTGCTTCCAACTGTTGAGCGATTGATTCACCTACCAACCGAGCATCCAATTCCGGACGCTTAATTTCATAGATGTTAATCTGAACATCCTTATTGGTGAGTTTCTTTAGCTCTTCTTTAATTTTATCAACTTCGTTGCCACCCTTTCCAATTACAACGCCTGGACGAGCCGTATGAATTGTAAGTGTGATTCTCTTCAGTGTGCGTTCGATTACAACTTTAGAGATACCACCCTTTTGAATGCGGGCATCAACATATTTTCTGATCTTCTGGTCTTCAACCAACTTATCAGCAAATGAATTTCCGCCATACCAGCTGGAATCCCAACCGCGAACAATACCTAATCTGAAACCTACCGGGTTAATCTTCTGTCCCATTATGCTTTCGTTTCTTTTGATTCTGACTTGGTTACAGCAGCCTTGGCGGGCATGCGATCTACTGTTAGCGTTACATGGTTTGATCTTTTTCTAACCCGGTGAGCGCGGCCTTGTGGGGCGGGTCTCAGCCGTTTTAAAATACGACCACCATCAACAAAAACTTCTTTTACAAAAAGATCTGCTTCTTCGAGCTTCACATCACCATTCTTAGCTTCCCAACTGCTGATCGCTGAAAGAAGAAGTTTTTCCATTTTAGCAGAAGCGTGTTGTGCTTCATACTTCAATATATTCAAGGCCTTGCTAACCCGTTCGCCACGGATTAAATCGGCCACCAAACGCATCTTGCGCGGAGATGTTGGAACATTTTTGAGATACGAAGTAGCAGCACCTTTTTTTGCAGCTTCTTTTACAGCCTCAATCTTCTCCCTCTTTACAACTGATCGTTTCTTCTTTTTAATTGTTTCCATATCAGGAATTCTTAAAAATTAATGCTTATGCTTTATTGTTTCCTGAGTGCCCTTTGAATGTGCGGGTTGGGGCAAACTCGCCCAACTTATGGCCCACCATATTCTCAGTTACATAAACCGGAATAAACTTATTACCATTATGCACAGCGAATGTGTGGCCAATGCAATCTGGTGTAATGGTTGATCTGCGTGACCATGTTTTGATCACTGATTTCTTTCCAGCCTGCTCCATCACCTGCACTTTCTTGGCAAGTCGGGCATCTAAATAAGGACCTTTCTTTACTGACCTTCCCATAAATTATTTTTTCCTTCTTGCAATGATTAAACCATCAGAATACTTCTTTGGATGACGGGTTTTCTTACCCTTCGCCAACAAGCCGTTGCGCGACCTTGGATGACCACCCGATGCGCGACCTTCACCACCACCCATAGGGTGATCTACCGGGTTCATCGCTACCGCACGGGTGCGTGGACGAACACCTCTCCAACGACTACGTCCTGCTTTGCCTACGCTCTCATTCATGTGTTCCGCATTTGAAACTGCACCCACGGTAGCGAGGCAATTCACTAGCACGTTACGCAATTCACCAGACGGAGTCTTTAGCGTTGCATAGACAGATTCGCGCGCAACCAACTGAACGAATGTACCTGCACTGCGGGCCATGGATGCACCACGACCTGGTTTTACCTCTACATTGTGAATGATTGTACCAATTGGAATTTTAGAAAGTGGAAGAGCATTACCAATTTCCGGAGCGATGTTATCTCCTGAAATAACGGTTTGCCCTACTTTAATACCTTGTGGAGCAATAATGTATGATTTGAAACCATCTGCATAATAAAGCTTCGCAATGCGTGCTGTTCTGGCAGGGTCATACTCAATTGATTTAACAACTGCCGGGATGCCGAAACGGTCGCGTTTGAAGTCAATCAAACGAACTTTTTGCTTATGGCCACCACCAATGTAGCGCATAGTCATGCGGCCTACATTGTTACGACCCCCTGTTTTCTTAAGAGTTGTTACCAGCGATTTCTCTGGTTTACTCTCGGTAATATCCTCGAAACCAGGAGACAACCGATGACGGGTGCCTGCAGTAACGGGTCTAAGTTTTCTCAACGCCATCGCTCAAAAATTATACGTTGCTATAAAAATCAATTACTTCTCCAGAAGCCAAAGTAACAATGGCTTTCTTATAACTAGGCTTACGACCAGACAACACACCGGCTTTGGTAAATCTTGATTTGAATTTACCGAGCACATTAATTGTATTTACCCGCTCTACATTTACGCCATACATTTTTTCTACTGCATTCTTGATCTCCACCTTGTTGGCACCGGCATCTACGATAAAGCCGTACTTGCCCTTTTCATTTAAGGAAGAAACCTTTTCAGTAACCAGGGGTTGTTTTAAAATGCTCATTGGTTTACTGTTTATTTAAGAGGTTATCAATCTTAGTCAATGAACTCTCAACAAAAATCAATTGCTCAGCATTCATCACATCGTATGTGTTGATCTGATCCGCTGTAACAATTTTAGAGTTTTGAATATTTCTTCCTGCGAGAACGATGTTCTTGTTGGTGGCATCAGGAAGAACAAGGAGAGTTTTTTTATCCTGAAAAGAAAGTGACTTCAGGAGACTTACATACTGCTTGGTTTTGGCTGCTTCGAAATTGAAGTCTTCCACCACGGCTATCATGTTGTCTTTTGCCTTATACGTAAGGGCTGATTTGCGCGCGAGGTCTTTTACCTTCTTATTCAGTTTGAAAGAGTATTCGCGGGGTGTTGGACCGAATACACGACCACCACCTTTAAACTGAGGGTTCTTAATGTTACCCGCACGAGCACCACCAGTTCCCTTTTGTTTTTTGAGTTTCTTAGAAGATCCAGAAATCTCGTTACGTTGCTTAGACTTATGGGTGCCCTGGCGTTGATTAGCCAGAAAACTTTTTACATCCAACCACACGGCATGGTCATTCGGCTCAATACCAAATACATCACCAGCCAAGCTTACTTTGCGCCCAGTGGTTTCGCCATTATATTTTACAACTGCTATGTCCATTACTTTTGCAGGATTATAGTTGAATTCTTTGCACCCGGAACAGAGCCGCTTACTAAAATCAAATTCTTATCGGCCAGAATTTTAACCACCTTAAGGTTAGAAGTCTTCACGCGATCCGTACCCATACGGCCCGGTAAACGTTTTCCTTTAATTACACGGGAAGCGAAAGACGCGTTACCCATAGAACCAGGAGCTCGCAAACGATTATGCTGTCCGTGAGTTTGGCCACCAACCCCACTGAAGCCATAACGTTTAACCACACCCTGAAATCCTTTTCCTTTGGAAGTGCCTACTGCATCAAGGAAGTCGCCCTCCACAAATACATCCTGCACTTTGATTTCTTTTCCCAATTCCACAAGGCCATCGAATTCCACACGGAAATCTCTGAACTCAACAGTGGATCTTTTAGGGCTGGTGTTGGCTTTTTTGTAATGACCAACCAGCGGCTTGGGGGTGTTTTTCTCTTTCTTCTCTCCGAAGGAAAGTTGCACAGCCCTGTATCCGTCAGTCTCAGCGTTCTTTACCTGAGTGACTACACACGGGCCTGCTTCGATGACCGTAACGGCAATATTCTGGCCATCTGGGCCAAATACGCTGGTCATTCCTACTTTACGTCCAATTATTCCAGGCATGGTTGAAACCTATTTTGCTTGTTTTTAACCCATTTTGCGGGTTTTGTACCGCAAAAAGGACTGCAAAGATAGGAACTAAAGCTTAGCTACCAAGTATGGCTTTCAAAAAAATACGAAGTGAGTATAAAATGTAGCCTCACCATAATTTCATCAAGCACGTAAGTATCTCATTTTCAAAGTGATTCATGAAATTATCCTAAAGATATAATTCAATTAAGTTTTATATATAAATCCTCAATTTCAGCAAAGCTCAAAAAGGTCTTACTTTTCCAACCAATTCAACATGCATTGAAGAGACAATCTAATTTTTGGAAAGAGAGCATTTTTTTGACTGTACTTTTGGTTGGGTTGTTTATCGCCAATGTTTCGATGGGTAGCGTTTCAATTCCCTTTTCAAAACTAGTGGCTGGCTTATTTGGTAGTGAAGGGGTTTATGCAGACATCTTATGGCAGTTTCGGATTCCGAAAGCACTCACTTGTATTCTGGCTGGAGGTGCGCTGGCAGCAGGCGGGCTACTAATGCAAACTCTTTTCAGAAATCCAATGGCCGGGCCCGATGTGCTTGGTTTAACATCCGGAGCAAGCTTACTGGTAGCTATCGTGTTATTAATAGGGCAGTTTAATCTCGGCTTTTCGGAAATCTTACTACAAAGCCCGTGGAGTGTCGCGATTGCTGCAAGTTTAGGTGGGGCGCTGGTTTTCTTTCTGATAATTTCTATTGCCCGGTATGTTAAAGACAATACCTCATTGCTCATAATTGGATTGATGATTAGCGCAGCAACGTCTTCGATAGTAAGCGTTTTACAATTTACCAGCCAGGCAGATGATCTTCAGCTGTTTTTAATTTGGACCTTAGGGACCGTTGGAGGCACTGGCTGGAAAGAAGTAAGTGTGCTTTCTATAATTGTGTTGATGGGAATAGTGATTGGATATGGATTAATTAAATCGCTTAACAGTTTATTGCTTGGCGAAAATTATGCCCGTAATCTTAACATTAACATTAATCGCTCAAGACTTTGGATTGTTGTTGCCACCGGGTTACTAACGGGGGGTGTTACCGCTTTTTGTGGCCCAATTGCATTTGTCGGGCTGGCCGTGCCACACTTAGTACGATTAATTATCCCCGCTACAAATCATAAAATATTGATTCCTGCCGTACTGATGGGTGGCGCCAGCTTGTTGCTTTTATGTGATCTGATCGCCCAACTTCCAGGCAGCACACAAGCACTCCCATTAAATGCAGTTACCTCATTGATAGGAGCGCCCATCGTGATCTGGATGGTTATTAAATCAAAAAGAATAAGTGTCTGAATCAAAAACCATAGCGCTGACCACGAAAGAGCTTGTTGTAGGATACAAACAAAACAATCAGGAATTTCCTCTTTTCGAAAAACTCAATTTGAGTTTGCGAAGTGGTGAGTTGGTTTGTTTTATGGGCTCGAATGGAGTTGGTAAAACAACGCTTATCAAAACAATAACCGGATTGCACAAACCCATTAGTGGTTCTGTTGAGATAAACAACCAATCGATAGCGGTCGTTCTCACCGATCGCATTACCTCAGCACTCATGACTGTGTATGACCTTGTAACCTATGGCCGCTATCCATACCTCGATTGGAGTGTATCATTATCAGATTTTGATCATGAATTAATTGAAAAGGCAATCCGGCAGGTTCATATAGAGGCACTAACCGATAAAAGATTAGTTGAATTGAGTGATGGCCAACTGCAGATGGTCATGATAGCCAAGGCACTGGCACAAAACACGTCCATTTTATTTCTTGACGAGCCTACTGCCCACCTTGATTTAAATAACAGAGTTGAGATCATGAACATCCTCCGTAGTCTTTCGAGAACAGAGAGAAAAACTATTCTAATTGCCACGCACGAACTTGACCTTGCATTGCAAACGGCCGACAGAATCTGGCTGGCTACACCGGATAGAAAAATTCTGGAAGGAATTCCGGAAGATCTTGTGTTGGATAGCACATTTGATACTGTATTCCAGTTTAAAGGATTTGATTTAAAGACAGGAAAGGTGAGTCACGAACCTTATCGTGGTATAGAAATAAACCTGCACGGAAATGGGTATGAATACCTGTGGACAAAAAACGCTCTCGAACGAAGTGGCTACAAGATCAATTCTTCATCCAAAATAAAAATTACTATCTCTCAAAAAGAAAACAAAACTGCCTGGTCTCTGCTATCAGAAGATTCAATTGAGGTTTTTTTTAGCCTGGAAAAATTATTGCATTCTCTGGAAAACGATTTTAAGAATTCAATATTCAATTGACTCGTCTCCTTCTTTATAGTCAACAAAGTAGATTACCAGGTTACACATCTCACTTGTGGAGTTCCAACCATAACCAATATCCTTAGCAGGGTTGTTCGGATTAGCTGGATTTTCACTTGTGTTATCAAACTTTGCTTCCACGATGATGCGCGACCCAGCCGGAATCTTCAGGAGTTTTTTGAATTGATAGGTGGTCTGCCAATTAAAATCCCAGTTATCAATTTTAATAAGTGGAATTTTTTCTCCCCCCGGTGTTATTGCATATGCCAAAAAAGATTTACCGATAAAATGCATGTGAGGCATTACGGATATTAATGAAATATCTTTTGTTATAGGATAGCTGATGTGAAATGTGGGCATCCGTTCGGCCTCTATAAAAAATGGCTGATTGCGAATATCATTTTCGCGAAGGGTTAGTGTCTTTACTTCTCGTGTAACCGAACTTTTAGCGTAATAAAGATTAATTACCGATTTATCCTGTTGCAGTCTTGAAGATGGAGAGTAATGGATATTTAAAATCAAATCAGAACCTTTATTCAATTTTTTTGCCGTACCCGAAGGAAAAAAAATCTTGGTGTTACCCGGCACCCAGCCGTAGAGAAATTCATCAGCTAAGGGAATAGTTTGAAACTCTTTTATTTTCGGATCGAGTTCGCTCATGCCATCAATGCCTCTGATCTTTTGTGTAGAATCAACCATGATCCGACTGTGATGCACTTGTCTTCGGTTTCCTGGAACAAATTCTATGGCTGAAATTTGAGTATCTTTTATCAGATTGCTTGGTATTACGAAAAACCGAAAGTCTTCTTCGGCTTTATCTGAAAGCTGATAGTTGCTAAGCATGGGCAAAACAAGATCCGGTTTTATCAACTCTTCAGGCACAGTTTTGATTTGAGCTGACTTGCTCTTCTTTCCCTTAATCATACCTGTACCAATCCACTTTTGGATTAGATCAATTTCCGATTGTTCTAGTTTTTTTTCGTTTCGAAACGTCTGATAGGTAGGGTCGGCTTTCCAGGGTGGCATGTATTTGGTTTTGGTAACATGACCTATAAAACTTCCTTTCGCCTTTACCTCTTCATAGGTTTGCAAACTAAACGGACCAATACCTCCGGCCCTATGGCACGACAAGCAATTCTTTACCAGAATCGGTTCAATGTCTTGATAAAATGTAATTTTAGACTGCCCCGAAATATAACTCCAGGAAGTCGAGAAAATAAATAGAGCCAGCAGCTTCCTCATCACGGCTGGTGGTTATGGATATGATCTGCCCCCTTTGTTTTTGTTGCCAATTGAATAGAACATCCCACCGCCTCCGTCTCGCCAATGTCAGGCTTTGTACCATTCAGAGCGGCATTAATAGCATCAATTAAATAGTGTTCTGTAATCTTAAGACGATATCGACCTAATTCATAAAACCAATTATCGATGGCCCCTTTATATACAACCTGATTATTACTAATGACAAAAACTTCGGGGGTTACTTTAGCATGCAACTTTTCTGTCCAAACATGCTTCTTATCGTCAACAAATTCGATCAGTTTAGGTATTTGATACTCCAAACGAAATGCTGCTTCTTCTTTTCTGGTGAGCCCAGCCGGAAAATAACCTGTAATGCGAACTTCCTTGTTAGAAAACTGAGCAGCTATTTCCTTAATGCTTGCCAGATACTTTTGTGTAATAGGGCAATCGATAGCCATAAAGAGCACAACTTGAGGTATGTTTTTTTCAATTGTGGTTTCATGATGGTGTTGACTGTACGCTGAGACAGAAATTAGCCAAACCAAAAAAAAGAGATTCTCCCGCATAAGGAATAGTTATATTCTTTCCACACCGAGGCCTGGTTTATCCGAGCAATACATGATACCCTCTTTTAATATAAAGCCACCCGTAACTTCGTCTTTGGCTAAATCGAGACTTCCGTCTAAGTCAATATACTTTGTATTTGCACAGGCAAAAGCTGTATGCAAGGCAGCGGTTATGCTAACAATGCTTTCATCGTTACAACCCCAGAAAAGGTCAACACCTGCCGCGGCTCCTATGTCGGCAATTTTAATTGCCTGACTTACGCCACCACATTTCATTAATTTAATGTTGAAAATTCCAGTCGCGACTGGTGGCTTAACGAGCTCAAGGGCATCGAGTGGTGACAGCAGCGATTCGTCTGCGGCAATTACCTTTCTGATTTCGGAAGGTAGTTTTTTTGTTTCCTCAACCGCTTTGGCAGGAAGCGGCTGCTCTATTAACTCAATATCTAAATGCTTTGTCGTGTTATAAAACTCAATAGTCTGAGCGGATGTATATCCTTGATTGGCATCAATACGAATAATAAACTTCTTCCCAAACTTTTCGCGCAGCTTCACAAGGCGCTCGATATCCTCCTCCAAATCTTTTCCAAGTTTTACTTTAAGAACTTTAAAGCCACGCTCGCCATATTCCTGAGCCTCCTTCAGCGTTTCCGCTACATTTTTAATACCAATTGTGTTGGATGTGGGCAAGGAATAAATTTTCTGGCCTAAGTATTTTACCAGAGGAACACCCAGATGCTTTGTGAATGTATCGTACAGTGCAATATCTAACACGGCTCGTGCAGCAGGATTCATTGGCAATTTCTGCCAGATCTCAAAAGTCAGTTGATGAATTTCCCGAATATCACGGCCAACTAAGAATTGAATATTATTTTCCTGCAAAGCATTCTTACAAGATTCGAAACTTTCACCTGTTACATATTCACTGGGTTCACCGGCACCAATTCCGGTTATTCCGTTTTCCAAAGTGATCTCAACAAAAGCATTCAATACCTCATCCACCGTTTTGAATGCAATGGTGTAGGGTTTTGTATTTCCAAGATCGGCAGACCAGGCTTTAATGTTTTTAATTTTCATAATCCGTTTTGTTTGATGATTACACCTGAGCGATCGACTTATCAATCATATCTTTAAAGAGCGCTACAAGTTTATCTACACCATCTTCCAGCGGAAGAATTACGGGTATGCCCAACTCTTTCTCCTTCTGTGCCGCATAGTCACGCGCTTCCTTCTCTGTCATCTTTGCAGTATTTACAGTAAGAGCAACAGTAGGTGCACCATAAATCTTTATCAACGCAATTTCATCCTTAACCTCAGGAATGTATGCCGGATAGTACTCCATATCTTTATATTGCTTGCGGGGTGGATTGTGTTGAAGCACCACCGCGTTGGCATCGCCCGAAACAATCCACTCGGCCCCGGCCGGACCGCTCGGATTGCGCAAGGACGATTGGCCCTCAATAAATATGATATCGGGTTTGGCTTCTTCCCAACACTGAACGATAGCATGCTCCATCTCTCCCGAAATAAAATCGTTGAGAGTACTGTCAAAAACAAAACCATACTTCGCACCTTGCATCCAACCGGTTTGGCCCGTGTAAATCATCTCGGCCCTAAAGCCAGCTTTGCGCATTGCTTCGGTAAGAAAGCGGGTTGTTGTTCTTTTTCCCAACGCACAGTCTGTTCCTAACACAGCAATTTTAGGACAATGCACACTTTTTATTTTGCCAGTCCAGAAATGAAGATCTTTGAATTTCTTGGGCTTGCGTACATCAATTATTTCCAGACCACGCGATCGCGCAAAATCGGCCAACTCAGGGATGTCCGAAATGTATTCGTGTAATCCATTTACCAAACTATAACCGTGCACAAGAGCATCTTTTAGAATGGATCGCAAAGAATCCGGTATAACTCCGCCTTTGGTAGCCACGCCTATTACACAATATTTAGCTGATTGTTTTGATGTTTTTGCAAACTCATCCACCGAGGCATAAACAGGTATATTACGGTGCCTACCATCCAGCACCTCACCCGCATCCTTTCCGGCATTTTTTTGATCAATAACACCAATGATAGTATAGCGATCGGTTCCGCGAATTAAACCATGAGCTGTTTTACCGCTGTTCGTATCAAGATACCCGGCCGTGATGATGATGGCATTACTCTTTTCCATAGATAAGGTTAGAAAGTCGAAAATTACGCGGATTAATTACGAATCTCAAGGACTTTGGAGAATGAACTTACACGATCGGCAAATAATGTAATTTTGTAGTCGGCATAACTCAAGTGCCTGTGTAACAAACAACATGGTTGAAACGATAGCTGTCAAGCGGGACATTCGAAAATTAACGCTGGAAGAACTGAAAGAATTTTTCGTGCAAAAAGGCGATAAGCCCTTTCGTGCCCAACAGGTATATGAATGGCTGTGGATGAAGTCCGCCAAGAGTTTTGATCAGATGACTAACCTTTCGTTGGCAACACGTGAAATGTTGGTGCAGCATTTCGTTATTAATCATATTAAGGTCGATAATATGCAACGCAGTGCGGATGGCACTATAAAAAATGCTGTGACCTTGCACGATGGGCTGGTGGTTGAGTCCGTACTTATCCCAACCGAAAAAAGAATTACTGCCTGTGTTTCATCGCAGGTGGGCTGCAGCTTAGCCTGTAAATTTTGCGCAACGGCCCGCTTGAAACGCCAGCGAAACTTAAGCCCCGATGAAATTTATGATCAGGTTGTTGCTATTAAAGAACAAGCTGAACTCTTTTTTGGAAGACCCCTAACCAACATCGTATTCATGGGCATGGGAGAACCGTTATTAAACTATGCCAACGTAACAGCGGCTATTGAAAAAATTACTTCTCAAAAAGGGTTAAACATGGCCAACAGACGGATAACTGTTTCTACCGTTGGCGTTGCCAAAATGATAAAGAAGATGGCAGATGATCAGGTGAAGTTCAATCTGGCCGTTTCACTTCATTCAGCTGTTAATCAAACCCGTTCTTCTATTATGCCAATCAATGATACCAATTCACTGGAGGAACTCGGGGAAGCGTTGGGGTATTGGTATCAGAAAACAAAAAGCAAAGTTACGTTTGAGTACGTAGTCTGGAAAGGAATTAACGATACCGAAGCAGATGCACAAGCGTTATTAAAGTTTTGCAAAGGAGTGCCATCTAAAGTAAATCTTATTGAATACAACCCCATTGATGATGGTGATTTTCAGCAAGCGCCAGATCATGTATTGAATATGTATATGGATCTGCTCGAACGAAACGGCATCACTACCCGGATAAGAAAAAGCCGCGGCAAAGACATTGATGCAGCTTGCGGGCAATTGGCCAATAAATCTTAATCAAGAACAATAATTTATCTTCATTTCATCAAACTTATTTTATAAGCAAAACATCTTAAGTCATTAGTTATAATTATCATCCAACCTCACAACATGAAAAGGTTTCTTTCAATCATTCTAGTTTCAGGACTCGCGTTTTTTTCTTTTTCTTCAGAAGACCCGTTGGAAAAAATTATTGCAGGTTTCAAAAAATACGTAGAGGAACTACCACAGGAGAAAGTCTATCTTCATTTGGACAAAAACTATTATTCAACCGGTGAAACCATTTGGTTTAAAGCATATCTGGTTGCAGGGGCCTTTCATGAGCCATCTCCCTTTAGTTTTACTATTTACGTAGAATTGCTGGACGAAGAGAAGAAGCTTATTAAACAATTCAAGCTTCTTGCTTCGAAGGGCTCTGTTTCTGGCGACATCAATATTCCTGAATCTATTCCATCCGGAAATTATATTGTGAGGGCCTATACTAATTGGATGAGAAATTTCGAAGAAGAATATTTTTTTCATAAAACAATTAAAGTCTGGAACCTCAGCAACCAAACTTCGATCCTTTCTCAAGAAAAAAATTTGGATCTCCAATTTTTTCCCGAAGGAGGAGATTTAATAGCTGGTCTAAAAAGTAAAATTGCTTTTAAAGTAACCGGGCCTGATGGACTTGGCCGGAAAATTAAAGGAAAGATTATAAATCAAAATTCTCTGGAAATCGCAGAGTTTCAAAGCAATTTTTTGGGGATGGGCCTTTTTCATCTAACACCTGAAAAGGGCAGTACCTATAAAGCTATTATTGAAGATCCCAAATTGGAAATTTCAATACTCAATAAAACCCTTGACTCTGGTTTGATTTTATCCGTTACTAATCTACCAAATCAATCTGATGTAATTGCCAGAATTCAAACAACTGATTTTGCCCAACAAAAGAGTATTTATCTATTTGCTCAAACTCGAGGACTTGTTTGTTACGCTGTTAAAATTAACCTGTCGGCAAATCTGGTCATCGCCAAAATTCCAAAATCTAAACTCCCTACTGGTGTAGTACAGCTAACTGCAATAGACCTAAACGGTATCCCGTTAGCAGAACGACTGATATTCAATGATGAAAATAAGGGTTTGGTAGTCGAAGTCAAACCGGATAAATCATATTATAAACCTAGAGAAAAAATCAATTTATCAATACTGGTAAAGGACGCTAACGGAAACCCGGTGGCTTCAGATCTTTCAATGGCAGTATGTGATGATCAGCAAATCCAACTGGATGAAAACCGCGAAAGCATTTATTCATACTTGTATCTCACATCAGAACTAAGAGGTCATATTGAGTCGCCTGGATATTACTTCAATTCTGAAAACACCGATCGTCAAGAAGATTTGGATCTGCTTCTTATGACACAGGGTTGGCGTAGGTTCACTTTTAAAAAGGCTATGGAGTCCCAATGGAGTAGTCCAGAATTCAAAATCGAGCAAGGCCTAACCATTCGGGGTAAACTTGTTGACAAATTCAATAATAAACCTATACAAGATGGAAAAGTTACGTACTTGGCTTTATCTCCTACCCCAGAAACCAAAACGGTGCAAACTAACGCGACAGGAGATTTTGAGATGGCACATATCGTTTATTTTGATTCTGCACAAACAGTACTTCAAGGAGAAACAAAAAAAGGCAGTCGTTTGGTTAAATTTTTGATAGATACTTCTTTCAATTATTCCCCACCCCAATTTCCCTTCTATCAGCTTCAGGGTAATATGAATGAGTTTGAAAGAGGTCTTTTAGCCAAAAGTATAGAAAGAAAAAAAATTGATGAGGCCTATAATCTAAGTGAAAAAACTATTGTCTTAGATGAGGTAGAAATTGTTGGTAAAAGGGAAGAACAAGCTAGTAACATTACAAAGATGTATGGAAATGGCTCTACTAGTGTTAGTGTTGCAGGCAATCCAGGACTGGAAAATCTGTTGCACCCGCTACAACTTTTACAAGGCAGAGTTTCTGGAGTGCAGGTGACCGGAAGTGGTCTTAGTTGGAATGTTACTATTCGAGGTGTCGGTTCGATGAATGGAAATACCCCATTAATTTTAGTCAATAATATTCAGGTGCAAATTGATTATTTAAGTCAAATCCCTGTACGGGACATTGAAAGTTATGACGTTTGGAAAGGTCCTGATGCAGCCGTTTTCGGGTCTGAAGGTGCAAACGGAGTTATTGCGTTTTATACAAAAAAAGGTAAATCTTATTTTCCACCAAGAGAAGGCATTTTCAGATTTGGCGAAATCGGTTTTGTTGCAGGTCGTGAATTTTATTCACCTAAGTATGATGTTCAAAGACCAGAGCATATTAAACCAGATAGAAGGGTAACTCTTTATTGGGCTCCAACAATCAGAACGGATTCTACTGGTCAAGCTAGTGTTTCCTTTTACAACCACGATTTAGAAACAACAGTTACGGGAGTCATAGAAGGCCTTTCTTCCTTTGGGATTCCTGGAAAATCAATTTTTAAATACTCAATAAAAAATGATTGAAGGCACACTATCAATCATCCTAGTCGAATCACCATTCTGATAACTATGGTGAAATGAGACTTAGTCTATTTGTATTTTTTATGTTTTGCTACCTGGACTCATTAGGCCAAAATGGGTTGGAGGTGCGAGGTATTGCAATCGACTCGGCTAGCTTAAACCCCCTCCCCTATGTAGCCGTGCAGATTAAAGGGAAAAACATTGGGCAGTCAACCAGCGAGAAAGGTACATTTTCACTTTCGGTGGAGATAAATGATACCATTATTTTTACCCGGTTGGGCTACAAACCTGTTTTATTACCCATCAAGAAGAACGAACTCAACCTGAAAGTAATCCTGGCCGAAGATAGCCGCATGTTAAAAGACGTAACGGTTTATGGGGATCTCAATATTGCTGGTATTGATGACTGGAAAAAAGACCTTCCGCCAAACACACAGATAAAAATTCTACAAAAATCTCTTGAGCCCGAGCCCGGCACCATTGCCACTTTTGGCCCTGGCATTGCTATTGGCTTTGGTGGAAAAGATAGAACTAAAAATAAACGCGATGAGATTTCCAGAACAGAGGTGTATCGTAAGACAATCACTTCGCCCGAAGTAAAAAAACAGGTGATGGAATTATATGGAATCTCTGAAGAGATATTCTTAAAAAAACTGGAGCGTTTTAATCTCGAAAACCCCGAGGCGGTCTATCTCATCAGCAAAGAAGAAATTGTAACATTGCTTATTCAATTCTTTGCCTTTAAAGAATAGCCCCAGGATAATTTCTAACTTTGTTTACCCTAAAGTAAGCATGGAAGAACACTTTCAAAGTTCTGCAAAGGTTAGAGATTTTGTAATCGGCATGAGCGATGGCCTTACCGTGCCATTTGCGTTGGCAGCCGGGTTAAGTGGTGCTGTAGATTCCACCGATATTGTGATCACCGCAGGCCTTGCAGAAATTGCGGCCGGCTCCATTGCCATGGGATTAGGTGGCTACCTTGCGGGCCGCACAGAAATTGAACACTACGATTCAGAAGAAAGACGCGAGTACGATGAGGTAGCGCATAAACACGAAGTTGAAATTCAAGAGACCAAAGAGATTTTTGCTGAGTATGGTGTGAGTGAAGAGTTGCAGGAAAGAGTGGCACGTGAAATGGCTAAGAACCCAAAGAAATGGGTAGACTTCATGATGCGTTTTGAATTAGGACTCGAACGACCCGATAAAAATCGCGCGCACCAAAGTGCTTTTATTATTGGCATCTCCTATGTAATCGGGGGCCTTATACCACTCAGCGCTTATTTCTTTACTGAATCTACACAACAAGGGCTTATTTACTCAAGCATCATAACATTACTATGCTTGATTGCATTTGGACTGGTGAAAAGTAAATTAACAGGTCAGCCCTTATTTAAAGGAACCATGCGCGTTGCTGTGGTGGGTGCTGCTGCAGCTGCAGCAGCATTTACAATTGCCAAGTTGATCGCTTAAATTACTTCTTACTCGCGTTGAATAATTTTTCTTTTTCCTCTTTCGTGAGGCTCTCATAGCCGCGGTCAGAAATTTTATCGAGAATGGTATCAATTTCGTCTTGGGTGGCTTTGCTTGCTTTGGCGGTTGGCTGAGTTGCTTTGGGTTCTGACTTGCGATAGGTAACTTTTACTTTGGGCTGCGAAACAAAAAGTCCTTTTACCCAATCCAGAGTTGCGGTAATCCAACCACCCCAGTTAACACCCACCTGCAATTGCTTCATATAAATAAAACCCATGAGGGCACCCCCAAGATGCGCCACATTTCCACCTGCATTTCCTCCCACTGATCCAAGAAACGAGATCACGATGTAAGCAAATGCAATATATTTAATGCGGATCGGCCCCAGGAATAATAAGAAGAAAGTATAGTCTGGTAATAACGTAGCAGTAGCTATTAACACCGCATACACGGCAGCGGATGCGCCCACCATACCGTCAACAGGAATACGCGATTCGTAGAATGGAATTGTATTGTAAACAAGTAAATAAGAAAGCCCACCTGCTATGGCTCCTAAAATGTAAACGGCAACCAATTTATCGCTGCCAAGATATTCAACAAAGAGTTTTCCAAACCAATAAAACACGAGCATGTTAAATAGAATATGAAAAATGCCGGAGAGGTCATGAACAAAAGCGTAGGTGATAATTGTCCAGGGCTTAACCAGAAAAGAAAAGAAAGGCGCAGGTATGGCAAGCTGCGAATGAATTGTTTTAAAAAATTCGATAAAGCCCGCTGCTGTCGAGAAGACATAAAACACAGCCAAAACTAAAAACACCAACACGTTGATGAAGATCAACTGTATATGTGCGTTGTTCGGTTTTTGAAATGCGTTTTTAAATTCGTCAAACACGATTTGAATTTTTTATTGTTTAACTCTTAACAATTTATCCAGCGGTAAAGTTACCAACCCTTATCTCTTCCCTGACCCCGCCAAATACTTATTATAATAAAGGCCACAAAAGCACCACCAAAATGGGCAAGGTGAGCCACCGTTCCGCTACTATCCAACGCATAGGTTATAAAGCCCATAATAAATACCATGTATTTGGCCTTTATCGGGATTGGTGGAAATAGAAGCATGATTTCCAAGTTTGGAAAAACCATCCCGAAAGCCATCAATATCCCATAAATAGCACCCGATGCCCCCAGCATAATGCCCCCGGCACTTGTGCCTAAAAAATAATTAACCAACGCATAGATTACTCCGGCACCAATTCCGGTTGCCAGATAAAAAATCAAGAATTTTTTTTCACCCCAATAACTTTCCAGAATAGGTGCAAAAGAGGCAAGCGCCAGCATATTGAAAAAGATATGTCCCATGCCGCCATGAGCAAACATATAGGTAAAGAATTGATAGGGCTTAAAATATTGTGAATGGATGCTCCACAAAGACAGGTACTCTGTAAGGTGGAGATTACTTAGTAAATTTTGACTCAGAAATACTACAACATTAATAATGATCAGATTTCGGACCAGCGGAGTGAGTCTAAACATGCTTTCGGTTTATCGGGTAAAGTAACTTTCTATCTTAGACGTTTCAAAGGTAAAAAATGTTGGCCTGCCGTCAGGAGAAAAATTTGGTTTGGTGCACGCAAACAAACCTTCCACGATAGATTTAATCTCTTCACCTATCAGTTTTTGACCCGATTTTACGGAAGATCGTCTCGCCAGCGCCAGCGCCAGGTTGTCGCGCAGGGGAAGCTGCAACTCGGATTGATTCTTTTTAAACTGCTCTAAAAATCCTTCAAAAAGTTCTTTCTCAGAGGCAACAACCCCTGCAGGAATACCATTCACCAACAGGGCATTTTTTCCAAAAATCTCAAAGCGAAAGCCAAGCGACATTAATTCGTTTTGAACTTCCATCACCAATGCAAAATCAGAGGCAGATAGTGTTACGGTTTGGGGAAAAAGACTCTGCTGACTGTTTCCGGGTGCGCCTTTCATTCTGGTCAGGTACTTTTCGAACAACACGCGTTCATGCGCTGCCTGCTGATCTATAATCATCAATCCGGATTTGGTTGCCCGAATGATGTATTTCTGTTGAAACTGAAATCCAACCCCCTCCTCATTTTTATCAATTGCCTCCGATCGATTTAGTGCACTTTCAAAGCGTAACACTGTGTGTTCAGGTTCCGACTTCTGAAAGAGTTTAGATTGTGGTGCATCTGTTTCAAATAATTTGTCCCAGTTCTGCAAGTTGGATCGATGCAACGAAGTGGAGAATTGTTCATCGAGGTACTGATCTTTGCTAAGGCTCTGATTGAGTTTGCCAACGATATTAATGTCGGATTTAAAATCGATAGCGGGTGCAAGATTATGAGCCCCCAATGCCTGCTTTACAGCAGACCATACAACGCCATACACAGCCCGCTCGTCATCAAATTTTATTTCTGTTTTAGTAGGGTGCACATTTACATCAATGTGCTTCGGGTCTATCTCTACAAACAAAACATAAAACGGAAAATTCCCTTCGGGCAGCAGACCTTCAAAAGCGCTGGTCACAGCATGGTTAAGATAATTATTTCGGATGTACCGCTGATTAACAAAGATGAATTGCTCGCCCCGTGTTTTTCTGGCTGACTCCGGCCGGCCGATGTAGCCGGTAATTTTAACCAACGTAGTTTCTTCCTGACAAGGTGCTAGTTGCTCCTGAAAAGATTTGCCAAACAACGCAACCACCCGCTGACTTAATTTAGAGGGCGATAAATCATAAATCACCTCCTCATCATGCTGTAAACTAAAAGCAACTTCCGGGCGGGCCAAGGCCAGGCGTTGAAACTCATCAATAATATGACGCATTTCAACGGGGTTCGATTTCAAAAAATTTCTACGGGCCGGAATATTATAAAACAGATTTTTTACGCTGATACTTGTTCCCTTCTCGCACGCAACGGGTGACTGACTTTTTACTTCTGATCCTTCCACCAATAATTGTGTGCCCAAATCAGCATGTGCTTGCCGGGTTTTCATTTCAAACTGCGAGACTGCAGCAATAGAAGCAAGCGCTTCACCCCGAAAGCCCATCGTGCGCAGCTTAAATAAATCATCGGCTGTGCGAATCTTTGAAGTAGCATGGCGCTCTAAACTCATGCGGGCATCCGTTTCGCTCATTCCAGCTCCGTTATCAATCACTTGAATAAGTGTTTTTCCCGCCTCCTTCACAAATAGCTTTATGGCGGTGGCCTGCGCATCGAGGGCATTTTCCATCAATTCTTTAACAGCCGAAGCTGGCCGCTGCACTACCTCACCGGCAGCAATCTGGTTGGCAATAGAATCCGGCAAAAGTTGAATTATGTCAGGCACTCTACGTAAAAATTATTGGCGTTTGAACTTCAGATAGAGATAAACCGGAACAAACAAAAAAAGTGAATAGAGTGCTGGACGCCCCCATTCCATAAAGGCTACAATAAAAATCGCCAAAAACAATAATACGCCTAACCGAATCATAACAGCATTTGCACCAATGACTGGTTTACTTCTCTTACGAGCCGCTTGAAACGACCCTGCTATACGCGACTTATATTGACTTGTTTCTTCTGGCTTCACCCCCCGCTCCCGGTCAAGGTCTAGCTTAATGCGCCTCTCTCGCTCCTGCATTTCTTCTTTTTGCGGATCGTAAAACCGGGGGTTATAATTGAACCGCTGATATTGAGGTGCTTTTGTGAATAAGGAAAAAAACTTCATAGCTTTTCTTTCATTCTAAATGTAGTTTCGCATCTGATAAATCTTTTTCCTTCGTTACGCCCGAAGGGTAAAAAGAAAAGGTAAAGTTACAAAAATCGAACGGCCGGATGTTGAAAAAAGTTTTCTTTGGTATTCTCTTCATAGTCATTCAGTTATCCCTTTCCGCGCAGGACTTGAAAAATCGCTGGGTAGACAGCGTTTTTCAAACATTATCTACACCCGAAAAAATTGGCCAACTCTTTATGGTCTCAACATCTTCGTATACTCAAGGCGAAGACCTTGAACAATTAATAACCCTGATAAAAACATATCAGCCCGGTGGTGTTCTGATAACGCAAGGTGGACCCCGAAGTCACGCGGATCTTATAAATAAGTTACAGAATTTATCATCCGTGCCTATGCTGGTGGGTATGCATGCGGAATGGGGTGTTGCCCAATCCCTTGATAGTGTTTTGAGTTTTCAAAAACCATTTTTGCTCGGGGCCGTAACCAACGAAGAGCTGATTTATAATCTCGGTAAAGAAATTGCGCATGAGATGAAGACGCTGGGCATTCACATCAACTTTGGCCCGCGCATAGACTTTGCCTTCAACCAACAAACATATCCGACCTCGCTCCAATCTTTCAGCGACAATTCAATTAGAACAAGTAAAAAAGTAATTTCATTTACAAAAGGGCTAGCCGAAGAAGGTGTGCTTACGTGTGCAGATTTTCCAACACGCACACAAAAAGGCAACGAAGCCAGAAACACATCATTAATTGTCGGCACAAACATTCTGGATTCGCTCAATCTTTCTGTCTTCCGACAAATTGTAAAAGAAGGTATTGATGGAATTATAACATCAAACATTCCGCTCACCAACTCAGGCCTTGAGCTTGACCCAGTGACACTTTTTGCGGGCGACATATTAAAAACCAAAGTCAATTTTGACGGTCTTGTTTTCGGAGAGATTCCGCATGTGCAAAAAATTGCTGGCAATCAACCCGATGGAGAAGTGGAAAAACTTGCGTTGCAAATAGGCCACGACATGCTGATCAACCCGGAGGACATTGCCGATGCAATAAAAAAAATTACCCGCGCCATTAAAAAAGATAAAATTTTAAACACCCGGCTAGACGATGCCGTGAAAAAAATTTTAACATCAAAATACAAAGCAGGCCTGCAGCATCGTCAATCTATAAATACTGATAATCTAATAAGCAAATTAAATTCTCCCTCAGCCGCGCTGTTGAAGCATCAACTTTCAGAAGCTACTGTTACTCTTTTAAGCAACTCTAAAAATTTAGTTCCTATAACTTTACTGGAAGGAAAACAATTTGCTTCCATCAGCATTGGAAAAGAAGAACAAAATGAATTTACGCGATACTTGTCGAAGTATGCATCCTTTCAGCATCATGCGTTGCGTCAGGTTGGTGATACAGTTTTATTAGCAAAAAAATTTGCTGCCGCTGATGTTGTTGTCGTTGGGGTTTTTCCTCTCTCGTCTTCCTTTATTACGAAAATAATTCCTGCCATCAAAAAACTTGGCTCTAAAAAGGAAATCATACTCTGTCATTTTGGTAACCCCAACGAACTTTTTTTATGGAAAGATCTGCCAACCGTATTGGCAGGTTACACCGATGAAGACGGGATTCCAAAAATAGCAGCACAAATACTCTTCGGAGGAATGTCTGCGCAGGGTGTGTTGCCAATTACTATAGCCGATGTCTTTAAAGAAGGTCAGGGCTTGAGCAGCAAAACCCTAAATCGTTTTTCGTATACACTACCGGAAGCTGTTGGTATTGATAGCAAAACATTAGCGCAGATTGATGCCATTGCTCACGAAGCGATAGACAGTGGCGCCACTCCTGGCAGTCATTTACTAATTGCCAAAGATGGTAAGGTAATTTATGAGCATTCGGCTGGCTGGCTTACCTACGAAAATAAAATCCCGGTAACAGAACAAACTATTTACGATCTCGCTTCAGTAACCAAAGTTTCTGCTACGCTGCAAACCGTAATGTTCATGCACGAGAAGGGATTGATTGATGTGAACAAAAAAATTTCGGTTTATCTTCCTGAACTTAAAGACTCCAATAAAAAAGATTTTACAATCAAAGATATTTTAACACACCAAGCGGGGCTGTGGCCCTTTCTTCCTTTCTGGGCCGAAACTGTAAAAGATGGAACCGCGTTGCCGGAATATTATAGTTATGAAAGCAATCCGGATTATCCCTTTCCGGTTGCCGAGGGATTGTATGCCAACAAATCGATGAAAGACAGTTTGTGGAGTTGGATCATTAAAGCAAGAGTGCGTGAAAAACCACCCCGCACCGTATACGACTATCGCTATAGCGACATGGGCTTTTACATTTTACAACATCTTGCCGAAAAGCTTTTGAATCAACCCATGGAGGATTTTCTGGAACAGAATTTTTACGAACCCCTGGGGGCGTATACCTTGGGTTATCTTCCGCTTCAAAAATTTTCTACAGAACAAATTGCGCCTACCGAAGATGACAAGCTGTTCAGAAAAAAATTATTAACTGGTTATGTTCACGATCAGGGTGCGGCCATGCATGGAAACATTGCCGGGCATGCCGGGCTTTTTGGCAATGCCAACGATCTTGCAAAATTAGGTCAAATGCTTTTGCAAAAAGGAAACTATGGTGGACAGCAATTTTATAAACCAGAAACTATAGACCTCTTTATAACCAAACAATACGAAACGAGCAGGCGTGGTCTGGGTTGGGACAAACCCACCCTAAGCGATTGGGCTGGACCCACTTCGTTGTATGCCTCGCGTAAAACATTTGGCCACACCGGCTTTACAGGAACGTGTATTTGGGTAGACCCGGAGTTTAACCTCGTTTTTATTTACCTCTCAAACCGCGTGCATCCGGATATGACAAATAATAAACTATTAAATGCCAATATTCGTCCACGCATACAAGAGGTCATATATAAGGCAATCTTTGATTATCGCCAGTATTAAGAAAGAAAGCGTTCTTTTTACAGAAAACCCAGAAACTAAAGGAACGGAAAGTGAGTTTAGAGTACAGGTCAATGTTGATCTATAGTTTAGTTAACAAAATTTTAAAGTATGAAAATTGGTATTGTATGTTACCCTACATTTGGTGGTAGCGGTGTGGTAGCCACAGAGTTAGGCAAGGCGTTGGCCAAAGAAGGCCACCAGGTACATTTCATTACGTATAGTCAGCCAAGCCGATTGGATTTTTTAAATGAGAATCTTTTTTATCACGAAGTCGAGTTTCGTTCTTATCCGCTTTTTGAATATCCTCCTTACGAGCTTGCACTCGCTAGTAAAATGGTGAGCGTAGTAAGAAATGAAAGTCTGGATTTGCTGCATGTTCATTATGCGATTCCACATGCATCAGCTGCTTACATGGCGAAACAAATTTTAAAAACTCATGGTATCTATATTCCTGTAGTTACTACACTACACGGCACCGATATTACCCTGGTGGGGAAAGATGCATCCTACGAACCTGTAGTTACCTTTAGTATCAATCAATCTGATGGAGTTACGTCTGTGTCAGAAGATCTAAAGAGAGAGACCTACCATTCTTTTAAGATAACCCGCGATATTGAAGTTATCCCAAATTTTATTGATCTCGAAAAGTTCAAAAAGCAAAAGAAGGATCACTTTAAAAAAGCAATCTGCCCGAATGGCGAATCGTTGATTGTACATACCTCAAATTTCCGAAAAGTAAAAAGAGTAGGCGATGTAATGGCGATCTTCAATAATATTCATAAAGAAATTCCATCCAAGTTGCTGATGATCGGTGATGGCCCCGAGCGCAATGGAGCCGAAACCCTGGCGCGCGAGTTTGGAATAAATGATGCCGTTAGATTTTTAGGTAAGCAAGAAGCTGTTGAAGAAGTTTTGTCAGTGGCCGATTTGTTTTTGATGCCTTCTGAAAAAGAAAGCTTTGGATTGGCAGCACTCGAAGCTATGGCGTGCGAGGTGCCGGTAATTTCCACCAATGCGGGCGGTTTGCCTGAATTAAACATTCAGGGCGTTACTGGCTTTATGAGCAACGTAGGCGATGTGGAAGACATGACCCGAAATGCTCTACTTATTTTGGATAAGAACAATTTACCGAGATTCAAAGAAAATGCGCTGGCGCGGGCAAAAGAGTTTGACATCACCAACATTTTGCCATTGTATGAGCGTTATTATGAAAAAGTTATCCAAAAAACTACCGCTATCCGGCAGATTGAATCCGCTGGTTGATCGTCATTGCGCTCAGATAAATTGAACAGAAAGCTGACAAGCAAGGTTATTACAAAGTATCTCATGATAAGTACATGCTAGGGAATCGATTTTCTAAATACACACCTCCACCCGATAGCGAAAAAAGCGATTTTGAGCGCCTGCTTAACATCTTCATGCAACTCATTCTCATCACTTCGGGCAACGTAGCAGAAGCGTTGCAATGGCTTACCGAAGTTGACAAGCAATACAAACTCACCACCGATAAATATGGGATGGGTGATTTTATTGAAGACCTTAAGAAAAACGGATATATAACCGATGATGGCCCGAATGGAGAATTTAAACTCAAACCAAAGGCTGAGCAAAATCTTCGGCAATCAGCTCTTGAAGAAATTTTTGGAAAACTTAAAAGGTCTAAGTCGGGCGAACACAAAACAAACCATAGTGGGCGTGGTGATGAACCTACCACAGACAGACGCGATTATGAATTTGGCGATACCCTGGAGCAAATTTCCATGACGGACTCACTGCGCAACGCCCAAATCAATCACGGTGTGGAAGATTTTTTCATGACCGAAGAAGATCTCGAAGTGATAGAAAGTGAATTTAAAACCCAGACTTCTACGGTGTTGATGATTGACATCTCGCACTCTATGATTCTATATGGCGAAGATCGGATTTCACCAGCCAAAAAGGTGGCAATGGCCTTGGCGGAATTGATCACAAAAAAGTATCCTAAAGACACCCTCGACATTTTGGTTTTTGGTGACGATGCCTGGCAAATAGAAATTAAAGATTTACCCTATCTGCAGGTTGGGCCTTATCATACCAACACGGTTGCTGGCCTTGAACTGGCGATGGATATTTTAAGGCGAAGAAAAAATACCAACAAACAGATTTTCATGATCACCGATGGTAAACCTACGTGTATCAAGCAGGGAATAAAGTATTATAAAAACAGTTTCGGGTTAGATCAGAAAATTCTAAACCAAACCCTTAGCCTGGCATCGCAATTGCGAAAAATAAAAATTCCGGTTACAACGTTTATGATCGCGACCGATCCGTATCTCAAGGCCTTTGTACGTGAGTTTACGAAAGCGAATAATGGTCAGGCTTATTATAGTAGTTTACAAGGTCTTGGTAACCTCGTATTTGAAGATTTCAAAAAAAACAGAACAAAGAATTTGTAACGAACGGCTTATGGTTATTCGTTGTCAGCAACGAATAACATCAATCTACGATTAAGAACTAACTACGAAATGGACTATCCGAAAATTAAAACACTTCACCAACTAAAGATTGCTGGTTACAAATTCAAAACCATTAAAGATGAGTTGCGCGAAAACCTGATTGCAAAACTTAAAAAGAAAGAAAATGTATTTGAGGGAATTTGGGGGTACGAAGAAACCGTAATACCCGATCTGGAGCGCGCCATTCTGGCCGGTCATGATATAAACTTGTTAGGATTACGGGGGCAGGCCAAAACACGTCTCGCTCGATTGATGACGAATTTGTTGGATGAATACATTCCGGTAATTGAAGGCTCTGAATTAAATGATGACCCACTTCACCCAATATCTCGCTACGGAATAGATAAGGTTCAGGAGTTAGGTGATGAAACTCCCATTGTATGGATGCATCGCAACGACCGCTATTCAGAAAAACTGGCAACGCCCGATGTATCCATTGCCGATTTAATCGGAGATGTTGATCCGATTAAAGCCGCCTCACTCAAATTGCCTTACTCCGATGATAGGGTTATTCACTTTGGATTAATACCACGATCGCACCGCTGCCTTTTTGTTATTAATGAGTTGCCGGATTTACAAGCGCGTATTCAGGTGGCTCTTTTCAATATTTTACAGGAAGGCGACATTCAGATCAGGGGATTTAAAATTCGCTTGCCGCTAGACATTCAATTTGTATTCACAGCCAATCCTGAAGATTACACAAATCGGGGCAGCATAGTTACACCACTGAAAGATCGCATCGATAGTCAGATTATCACGCACTATCCAAAATCGATGGAGGTGAGTAAGCGAATAACTCAACAAGAAGCACTGATTCGACAAGAGCAAAAAAATCTAGTATCAGTTCCTGAAATCGCAAAGGATCTGATTGAACAGATTGCCTTCGAAGCGCGCAAAAGTGAATTTGTAGATGCCAAAAGCGGAGTTTCAGCCCGGCTTACAATTTCGGCATACGAAAATTTGCTGGCTGCAGCCGAAAGAAGATTGCTGATCAACAATGAAAAAAATACTTCCGTTCGGATTTCGGATTTTGCCGGGGTAGTGCCATCTGTTACTGGTAAGGTAGAGTTGGTCTATGAAGGTCAGCAGGAAGGGCCTGGTATTGTTGCTTACAATCTGGTGGGCAAAGCTATTCGTACTCAGTTTTTAAATTACTTTCCTGATCCTGATAAATTCAGAAAACAAAAAGACAAAAGTCCCTACAAAAAAATCAGCAACTGGTTTGGCGATGGAAATACAATCGATCTGCTACACGACATGAGCAACGTGGAGTATGAAAAAACACTCCGTTCTGTTCCTGGTCTGCTAGATTTAGTAAATGAATTTCATAAAGGTCAGGATAGTACGATGAAGTTATTCTTTATGGAATTTGCGTTGCACGGTCTGGCTGAGTTTAGCCTAATCAGTAAACACAATCTTACCTCGGGGCTTCAGTTCAAAGATTTACTCAGCAGTATGTTTAGCTTACCAAAAGATGGAGACGATGAATCGGAAGACGATGAAGCCTTCGGTAACAGCAAGCGCTGATGTGCCGCACCTGCGCGAATTAAAAAGGCTGGTAGCTGAAGGAGAAGGGTTGCACCTTGAGTTTAAAAGAAAGGCAGCCTACCCGGAAAAGATTATAAGGGAATTAATCGCCTTTGCCAATACGCACGGTGGCACATTGCTGATTGGTGTTGATGATGATGGCAGTATACCCGGAGTAAAATACCCCGATGAAGAAGCCCATGTGGTAATCGAATCGTTGAGCCGCCATTGCCGACCCGTGGTTGCCTATCATGAATCTTCTATTTCCATCTCTGAAAATCGCTTTGTTGTTCGCTTCGATATTCCACCCAGTGCTCTGAGGCCACATTATCTTGTAATGGAGAAGGATAGTCGCGAAACATTTGTTCGTGTTAGTGATATGAGTATTAAAGCGAGTGCCGAGATGGAGGAGGTTTTACGAAGGTCCAAAAAGAAACGTGACACTCGTTTTATCTTTGGTGACGCTGAAAAAAAATTAATGGAATATCTGGAGCTTCAGTCTTCCATTACCCTGGCTGACTACCGGAAATTTTCAGGATTAAATCGTTTTCAGGCAAGCCGAAAACTCATCTTGCTGGTCTTGGCCAACGTACTCAAAATCACAGCCTCCGAAAAAGGAGATTTATATTCAAGGGTTTAGCCTTGTGTAGTTGAATCAATTGATCATTCGTAACAAAAAGATTACCCAATTCCTTTGCGTTTTTTGATCTCCTTTCGTTAGATTTCGCTTATAGATTTGATGCGAAGACACGTTTCATACTTGCAGGGTTTATTTACACCATTGTAAGAAACGTGTCTTCGCTTTTTTAATTTAACCGGATACCATGAGCAAGAAAGACAAGGAAAAGAAGATTTTCGTACTCGACACTTCAGTTATCATTTATGAACACAATAGCATCCTAAATTTTGACGAACACGATATCGGTATACCGATAACGGTACTGGAAGAGCTAGACAATTTCAAAAAAGGTAACGACACCAAAAATTTTGAAGCCCGTGAGTTTATCCGGCTGATTGATAAGCTGGCGAAAGATCAAATGCTGCACCATTGGCATCCCATCAATGGAAAAGGAAAAGGAAATTTTAAGGTAGTAATGGATACAGGTGGCACCAGCCTGTTGGATGCAAACAAAGTATTCAATGAAGACAAGCCCGATCACAGGATTCTTAACTCTGCCTTATTGTTGCAGAAAGAAGAGAAAGGGAGAAAAGTCATTCTGGTTTCGAAAGATATTAATCTACGACTCAAAGCAAAAGCGCTAGGCTTGCAGGCTGAAGATTATACTACTGGCAAAATTCAAAATATCAGCTCGTTGCATACCGGCCGCACGGTGATTGAAGAGGTAGATCCTTCTATCATCAATCTTATGTATGAGAAGGGCTATTGCCCACCGGGCGATGTGCTGGGTAAGGATAAGCCAATGAAAAACCACTATTACATTTTGAAGAGTGGGAAAAAATCTGTGCTCGCTTTTTATAATTCTGCCAATGGCATGGTGGAACAAGTTGAAAAGAGAAATGCCTATGGAATTAAACCCCGAAATGCTGAGCAGGCGTTTGCTATCCATGCCGTTTTAAAACCCGAGATAAAACTGGTTTCTATGCAAGGTGTAGCAGGAACCGGAAAAACGCTGATTGCATTGGCTGCTGCTTTGGAACAAAAACGAGAGTATAAACAAATCTATCTGGCCAGGCCGATCGTACCGCTCAGCAACAAAGACATTGGCTATTTGCCAGGTGATATCAAATCGAAATTGAATCCATACATGGAACCGCTGTGGGATAATTTGAAGTTTATCCAGAATCAATACAGCGAGTCGGATAAAGAGTATTCAAAAATTACCGAAATGGTAACGAACGAAAAATTGGTTATAACACCGCTTGCCTACATTCGCGGAAGAAGTTTATCCAACATTTGTTTTATAGTTGATGAGGCCCAAAACCTGACACCCCACGAGGTAAAAACAATTATCACGCGGGCTGGAGAAAATACCAAAATCATTTTCACAGGAGATATTCATCAGATTGACACTCCCTACCTTGATGCACAAAGTAACGGACTCTCGTATTTAATTGACCGATTAAAGGATCATGAGTTATATGCACATGTAACGCTTGAGAAGGGTGAGCGGTCGGAGTTGGCTAATCTGGCTAATGAACTTCTGTAAAATACAGAAGCCACAGATTCACTGAATAATTCTGTGAGCCTGTGGCTTTAAGACTAATTCCTGAGTTATTTTCCTAATGCTTTCAACATGGTTTCTCCTATCAAAGCTGGAGACTCAACCACATGAATGCCGCACTCGCGCATTATTTTCATTTTTGCTGCTGCCGTATCATCAGCTCCGCCAATAATGGCACCGGCATGCCCCATCCTTCTTCCGGGTGGTGCTGTTTGACCCGCAATGAAGCCAACAACAGGTTTCTTGTTTCCATTATCCTTTATCCAACGGGCGGCAACCGGTTCATAGTTTCCACCTATCTCCCCGATCATAACAATGGCGTCTGTCTCCGGATCGTCCATTAATAGCTCTACAGCGTCCTTAGTAGGAGTGCCAATTATCGGATCGCCACCAATTCCAATTGCGGTGGATACGCCCAACCCGGCTTTTACGATTTGATCGGCAGCTTCATAAGTTAGCGTACCTGATTTCGAAACGATTCCAATTCTTCCCTTCTTAAAAACAAAGCCCGGCATAATCCCCACCTTTGCTTCACCGGGCGTAATAACACCGGGGCAATTTGGCCCGATCAAGATTGCTCCTTTTTCTTTCACATATTTTTTAGCAATCATCATGTCCTTTACAGGAATTCCTTCTGTGATGGCAACAATAACTTTGATACCGCCTTCAGCAGCTTCCATAATTGAGTCTGCCGCAAAAGCAGGTGGCACAAAAATGATACTTACATCGGCCCCGGTTTTCTCTACGGCTTCCTTCACAGTGTTGAAGACAGGTCTTGCTAAATGCACCTGACCTCCTTTAGCTGGAGTTACGCCACCCACCACGTTGGTTCCATATTCTATCATTTGACCAGCATGGAATGTTCCTTCTGAGCCGGTGAATCCTTGAACGATAATGCGGGAGCTCTTATTTACCAAAACACTCATAAGAAAAAAGATTAGTCTACAAAATTAGGATAATAATATTGTTGACCAAACGGAGAATAAGGTACCTAAAACAAAAAACCCCGCAAGGGCGGGGCTTTTTTCTTCACTCAATATGAGTTTTATGGTTTAACTACTTTGAGTTTATTTCTCAACAGAAATTCCTCGTAATATTCTTTATAAGTAGGATCATCCGGTGCGAGTTTTATCGCTTGTTCGTAAGCAGTAATTGCATCAATTAATAACTTATTCTGCTCATAGAAACCCGCTATGAATAGCTTACTGAAAGCTGATTCGCCAGGAAGGTCTTTCATAACGTCATTGTAGGTAACGTTAATCTTTTCACGCTCTCCGGAAGAAAGTTTCTTTATCAAATAACGCTCGTCTGATTTTGTGCCTGTTGACTTAGATTGTATCTCAACCAGAATAGCTGCTTCTCCGGCAAACTTAGGATCATTTAAATCAATAGAGAGTGAGTTTTCTGGAGTTTCGGCTTTCATCAACACATCGTCAAACATATTCAGGAACGTAACTGTGTAAGGCCCTTTTTCTTCTTTATCCCAATTCACATAAACGATATTATTAAATACACTTGAATATTGGTTGTTGGGAAGATATACCTTTATGCCAAGGCCTCTGTGAACGGCCCCTGTTGCGCTCAATCTGTTTTTCTTTGCTTCCGCAGAATTACTGCTCAAGATAAAGTCGGTGTATTTATTTAATACACTGGAGCCTCCACTTACCTGTGCGGCAAGGTCTGCCACCTTATAGGTATTTGCTTTTTTTACTTCCAATGGTTTACCCGAAGAGTGCACCAAGCCTATGGACGCGTTTTCTGTGATTCTGAGCTCATCGCCCAACTTAAGACTTGCTCCGGTTTTTACGGGCTGCCAGGATTCACCTGTCTTTATTTCATTTGCGCCCTTATTTGCAAGGACACGGAATGTATAATCCTGAGCACATGCCAGAGAATTGATCGCGAAAAAGCCAACTAGTAATAGAAATCTGCCTTTTTTCATGGTTTTTAATTGATTTGCAATTCGAAAATACTAAAAAATCGTGCCAATTTCGACTTCACTCGTTTAATACCTCAACTGGCTTTCTGGTAAGTCGCCATTTATTAAACTGATTCTGGAAACCTTTATATATGTCGTAACAAGGGCCCACTAAAGCAGATGCCGCCAAAGTAAGAGTTAAATCGAGTTTGAACCCAAAGGATGAGAACCCAAAAACCATTAACCCTGAAACTGCTAATAGTAAAATAATCTGAATTAAGACTGAAAGGGCATCAAACCACAGTGGTAATTTTTCATCCATAGTGATGAAAAGGGCAACCGTCAAAAAACAAACTGTAAAAGCGATTATATACTTCTGGTAATCAGCCAACTCATTTATATAATCTTCATTCAGAATCATTGCAACAATATTAGCATGAACAACAACTCCAAACATATCTGGGTTTGCGCGACCGGCAACTTTTCTATTGAGGGGAGTGAAATACTTATCGTTCCATGACGGGTCTCCAAAGTAGGCTCCAAGAAACCCCACGATTACAATACTGTTCGTGAATAAATCAGGTAAGACTTCTCCATTTAGCAATTGATCAGCATCCACAGCATAAAACATCAAAGGGTAACGCGTGGTAGAAGTTTCTTTTTCGCGTACTGCTTTTAATCGAATGTCCTGAATTTCAATGTTTCCACGATAGTTAATAATCTCTTCTTTCTTTTTCCGGGCGAGAAACCGCTTTGTTTTTGCCGAATCAAACATCATGCACATCTGCACAGCGAAAGCATAGTCGTCTACATCATTGACTTTGTAAGTAGGAACAAATGCACGACATTGTTTTACATCATCCTGATAAACTGCGGGTGGATCGGTTAGCAGATTGGCATACCCATGTTTGGCATACATGCTAAAGTTAAGATCAGAATATTCAATAGAATCATATACGTCAATCAAGTTATCATCAGCTGAGGTTTTTGTCTTTTGTAACAACTTTGAGACTAATACTACATTGCCTGCTTCTTTAATTGCATCAGAAAGCAACAGATTACCCAATGTATCTAACAGTTGCGGACAATTGATTGAATCTCTTAGTCGGCCTTCGCAATTAAAATAACTATCAATTCCAATTACCTTTGGTTTGAATTGACTAATCATGTGAATCTGTTGTGCTACCTCCCGCCTGCTAAGCATCCCTAAGTTGACCACCACTATTCGCTGATCTACAGTTGGATCAGGTCGTAAATTTGAAAACGCGTAATCTGTTAACTCAAAATCGGTAAGAGCCTGTGATACAGGGTCAAATGCATTAAAAAATTTAAAATCCGTAATCTTACTTACCACCCACATCATGAAAAACACAAAGACGGTAATAGCGAGGCTTTTGAGAGCAATTTTCTTCATAGCATACTAAGTTCACAATAAATTTAGAAATTTAACGGATCAATCAATAAAGACCTTGAAAAACACCTCACCCAATCGACTTACGCTTTCTTATTTAATTGAAGAAATACTTAAAGGAAATACGGTGGTGCTTGCTCAGGCTATTACGTTGGCCGAAAGTAATCGAGCCGAAGACATTAGGTTGGCTAATGAATTGATTGAACGCTTGCTGCCCTCTACGGGAAAATCAATCCGGATAGGAATTACCGGAGTACCCGGAGTTGGTAAAAGTACTTTCATCGAAGCTTTTGGAAAACAACTTACTACGCAATCAAAAAAAATTGCCGTGTTGGCAGTTGACCCCTCCAGCATCAAAAACAAAGGGAGCATTTTAGGTGATAAAACCCGGATGGAAGAACTAAGCCGCGATCCACTTGCTTTTATCCGACCTACAGCAACCAGTGCAGCATTGGGCGGAGTGGCCAATCGCACGCGAGAGGCCATTTTATTATGTGAAGCTGCCGGGTATGAGATTATCATTATCGAAACTGTAGGTGTTGGGCAATCCGAAACGGCTGTTCGCAGCATGGTTGATTTTTTTCTGTTGCTTATGCTTGCCGGAGCAGGTGATGAACTGCAAGGAATAAAAAAAGGAATTATGGAAATGGCCGATGGCATAGTAATCACCAAAGCAGATGGTGAGAATGTAGAAAAAGCAAAGCAGGCGATGACCGACTTTCAACATGCACTCCACTTATTTTCCGATTCAGATTCCGGTTGGAAACCATCTGTTATTACCGCCTCTGCGCCAGAGAAAAAAGGAATTGCCGAAACCTGGCAAGCCATTCAGAACTACATTGCGTTAACTCAATCAAATCAGTATTTCGAGCGAAACAGAACTCAACAAAACCTTGCCTGGTTTCAGGAAAGTATTCAACAACTTCTACAGCAACAACTCTCTCAATCGAAAGAAGTTAGTCAGAAAATAAAATCCCTCGAACAAGAAATCCTGGCGAATACAATACTGCCCTCCCAGGCAGCTCAAAAAATTATTCAGGAATTTTTCGAGGCTTAGATTTTTTATCGTTGCCATATGGACAATGACGGCATTTATTCTCGCAGCAAAACCCTCGCTTTATGAGATACGTGGAAGTGAAAACCATAAGTCCTTTTTCTAAATAATAGTCTTCACCTTCCGTTACTTTATTCGCTTTCACTTCCACGATTTTTTAAAAATTGAATTTTATACCGGTAGTAACGTTTATACCAAACGTGCTGTACCCATACACTTCTTCATAATCGGCATTCAGCAGATTTCGGCCCTCACCAAAAATAATCAGGTACTCTCTAACACGATACTCACCGTAAACATCCACCAACGCGTACGGTTTAAGAGTAGCTGGCTGATTGGTAAATGTGTTTGAATCAAAATATAAGTCATCGCGCTCACTAAAAACATTCGCATTAACACTGGCGAAGAAACGTTCATTAAGCTGATAACGGATATTCATCCCTGCCGAATGTGCGGGGCGTCTGATCAGATTTTTATATGTTGTGTCTCCACCCAAAGGATCCTTAGTAGTAACTTTTCCGGTAACCCAGGCGTAAAATAGCCGAGCCTTTATTTTAGAAGTAAGTGTTATCGAACCCTCCAGTTCTATTCCGTGGTCGTTTTGTTTGTTGAGGTTAAAATTAGTTGGGTATTGATAAACGATAACATCGTTGATCTTTCTTTTAAATGCTACCGCACGCAACTCGACCTTTTGATTTAACGAAATCCATTGTGCACCGCCCTCCAGACTTTCACTTCGTTCAGGTTTTAAATCGGGGTTGGCACCATACTGTCCATAAAGTTGATAGAGAGAAGGTGCTTTAAACCCTGTAGAGAGATTTGCAAACAGTTTCATACCATTTTTAAACCGGTAGGATGGATTAAAACTATAAGTAGCGTGATTGCCGAACTTAGTATGATGGTTGTAACGACCGCCAAGTTCAACAGAAAAATTGCCAGTATGCCCAAACAAAGATACATACGGACTTGTAAGAATTATCGAAGGATCCTTTTCCGTAGAAGTTTCATCAAGCATTTTTAAATCCTGACGTGTGATACCTGTCAACGTCTGAATTTTATCGCTCCATGCATAATTAAAAAAGATTTCTGTTTGATTAAATAAGCCTGTGTATTCACTCTTACCATAAGTGCCATCGAAAACACGATCTGTTTTATCGTAGGAATACAATAGATTAACAGACCCTTTATCTACCGTATACTTAGCTTGTGCACCCACATTGAGAAGTTTTGCTTCATAAGTATTTAATAAATCGTCTGTAAATGCGCCTCCATCATACTCACCATTAAATGTACTATACCGGACAAACGGCTTTATGGAAAATTTCTCCGAAGGATTGATTCCAAAATTTGCCTGAAATGCATTTTGAGAAGCTCCATCTTTATCAAAATCACCACCATTAGTTTCTTTAGCTTCACTAAGGCCATCGGTGCGCATGCTTGAATAACCAACGTTGTAATCAATCATCTTTGTGCTGCCGCGAACAGCTGTATTGCCTCTGAATGTATTATAGCTCCCATAGCCAAGTGTTCCACCAACTTGAAAGGGTTTATCACCTCCCTGTTTGGTGATGATGTTTATAACGCCTGCAACAGCATCGCTGCCGTACAATGTTGATTGACTTCCCTTCAAAATTTCAATACGCTCAACCAGATCTAATGAAATCATTCTTAAATCATAGGCTCCACCCGCCACACCAGAAGGATCGTTGAGAGGAACACCATCAAGCAAAATCAATGTGTACTCATTCTTCGCACCACGCAAATACACCGACCTATCTTTACCTGAATTACTGTTTGAGCCATTCACTACCAATCCAACTTGTTCATTTAGGAGTTGAGTCAGATCCTTTCCCCCGTTTTGTTTGATCTGATCTTCATCAATGATGGTAAGTACTTTGCTTGTTTCGTTTTGGTTTTTAGGAAACTTAGTAGCTGTAACAACTACTTCACGTAATTGACGTGCAGTAAGTGAATCTTGCTGCGCTGAGGTTTGATTGGGCGTCAGCCACCCAAGGACAATTAAAGTTATTGCCCAGACTTTTCTCTCTTTTTTCATGTTTGAAAAAGTTTTAAGGTTTTGAAAAAAGAGTAAAAGGCTGAAAATGAAACGATGACAATGTGGTAATGAGACTTTGTTAATCTCAGCACATTCATCAAATGAATCACAGTCGCTTTTTACCCGAAGCACTGAATTTTGAGTAACAAGGCAGGTCTCCTGGCTTTCCTGATTTTACTCCCCTTCTCATCCGCAGTTGGCGAACAATGGATTATTGAATAAAATACATTCTGCTTGTGCAGAATCAGGACTACAGTTGCGGGAACAGCCCCCGAATAAAACGGGATTCCCTTTTAACCCCGATACGAATCGGGGACCTTAATACCGCTGCAAACATAATTAATTTATTAAACTTGCCGAATGAAATTTTATAACCACTCCTTCAACAGTTTACTTATTGTTGCGTTTTTGATTGTCGTTGCGTGCGCCCCAAAGAAACCATCTACCAATGATAAAGCCGAAACAGAATTAAAGTACGCGACTGGTTTTTCCGTTGTAATGGAGGGTAACATAAAGCGTATAACAGTTAACTATCCTTATCCGGGTGCCACCGAAGGATACCAGTACCTGCTTGTGCCCGCAGGTGAACCGATGCCCGAACATGATGACAAAACACAGGTAATAAGAACGCCCCTTCAAACCATTGTGTGTACATCTACAACACACATTCCTCTGCTCGATTATCTCGATGAAACAGATGCCCTGATTGGATTTCCTACCACAGACTACATCAGTTCTGAAACTATGCGAAAAAGAATTGATGCTGGCCGTGTAACTGATTTAGGGATTGACAAAGGAATGAATCTTGAATTACTTTTTTCGTTGAAACCCGAATTGGTAATGAGTTATACGATGAGTAGTGATTTGGGTCAATTAAAAAAAATCAAGGAACTTGGCATACCTGTAGTGATTAATGCCGAGTATCTCGAGCGACATCCATTAGGTCGTGCTGAATGGATAAAATTCATTGCTTTATTCTTCAACAAAGAGAAGGTAGCTGACTCTGTTTTTAATGAAATTGAAAAAGAATATCTGGCTGTTCAAAATCTCGTAAGCAATAATAGTCAACGGCCTACAGTACTCAGTGGCATTGTGTATGGCGATGTGTGGTTTATGCCAGCCGGGAAGAATTATGCTGCACATCTTTTGCAGGATGCAGGCACTGATTATCTATGGAAAGACACAGACTCAAACGGGTTTTTAGAATTGAGTTTTGAGTCGGTATTTGAAAAAGCAAAAGAAGTTGATCTGTGGATTGGTGTTGGCTCCTTCGCTTCGTTAAGTGAAATTGAAGCTACCGAATCGCGCTACACAATGTTTAAACCTTTTCGTGACAAGCAGGTGTATACCTATAATGCAAGAAAAGGTACTAAGGGTGGAAGTGAGTTTTTAGAGTTGGGGTACCTGCGGCCGGATTTGATCCTGAAAGATCTTGTGAAGATTGCGCATCCGGATTTGTTACCAGACCATACATTGTTTTTTCATAAGCGATTGGAGTAGCAGTCAGTTGTCCTACATCTTAAAGATATAGGACAACTGAACACCTAAAGTGCTTTCCGCAAATACACATTCCCATATTTTGATTCGAAGCTGTAGCGCGGGCCAGAACCTGGCTTAGCAGATACCTGAGTGTGAAAATCTTTAAAATCAGAACCGGAAAATTTTAACTCGAGGTTAGTATAAATCTGACCGTAGTTGGTTTCAGCTATCAATTCACCCGTGGTTTTCTCTTGTACTGAAACATCTACTCCGCCATAGGTTGCCTCAACGGTAAGTGGTCCTAAGAAATTCTTTACCTCGGCTATTCCATAAACACATTCAAGTTCGGTCTCCATATTTCTAGGCACTTTCACTTCCAGCACAATGTCCATATCTACACCCCACGATTTTACATTGAAGTCGTGACCGGTTTCGTCACAATACTTCTTATAGTCAGCTTTTGATTTGAAGGTTAGCTTTTCCCCACCGCGGGTAACCGTGATGCGTTGTGGAAGGTCTTTGATATTCCGGATTTTGTTTTCTATGTAAATTGAATTACCAGAGGTCGATTGAAACAATTCAAAAGCATCATCACTCTCGCCACCGTTGATGCTTACCGTTCCGGTAATTGAAATCTCGTTCTTATCCCACGTGCTGATTCTTACTAGCTCAGGGTAATCGAAGCGAAGTGAAATCTTTTGTCCGGCTGATACAGGGTACACTTTATTTACCGGAGTCTGGGCAGCCAGCACTCCGGTAAGTAAGGTCATCAAGAAACATGCAACAGCTCTCATTTCTTTCTCAGGTAGATTTTGCTGTAATCTGAGCGGAAGTCAACATTGATTCCACCGCCATTGATTTTGCCATACACCCGATCGCTGTAGCGTACAAAGTCGCCCTGTTTTTCAATATTAATTTTAAATTCAGGGGCAACCAATATCTCACCATACGATGTACTCATTTTAATATTTGCTTTGATGGCAACTGGCATAGCCACATCAACATACCCATACACTGACACAATTGAAATCGGACCCTTTACATTGGCACCAAGACTTGCCTCTACATGACCATACACAGTTTTTACCGTTAATGGCCCTGTTACGTTTTCCATTTCAATGCTATTGTAGTTGGCCGAAACTTCAATCTCATTCTCCAGATTTTTGAATACGGCCGTGCCCCCATACTGCGATTCGTGAGAAAAAGAGATTATGACTCCTTTGGGCACTAAAATTTTTACATCCGGTGCATTCATCTTCTTCAACTGACTTACCTGCACAACATCGCCCTTTTCAGTCACATTGATTCCTAAACCAGTATTATCTTCCAAACCCAGACTATTGATTGCCCGTAGTCCATCGGCACGTTCATCTTTTCCTTCGCGGTGATCGCGGGAAGAAAAAATAATTTCATTCCCACTGTGGCCTTCTACCGTTACCCGACCAATGTTTAATTCCAATCGACCCGTACTTTTTGCTACCTTAAACTCCTGTGCAGGAGCGGCACTTACCGCCAGCCATCCTAATACTGCTATCACTATCTTTTTCATTTTTCTAAATTTAAATTCGTTTCATTTTACTCCTATCTATTTTCCATCCATAAACCATCTCTCTGCAGTGAGATTGTTTTCTATGAAAGTTTTAATATGCCCGTGTGTGCCTCGTCCTTTACAGCCTTCATGGTAGAGGCGTCTTTCGTTATCTTCTCCAATTGATTCAGTACACCTTTCTCTTTCATCTTTACCAGCAATTGAATGAGTGCAATCTGAACAACCGGATCTTTTTGTGTTGTGAGTGAGTTAATAAGCGATTGTCGCACAACTTCTTCGTTGCTGAATTTTCCGAGGGCTTCGAGAGCCGCTAAGCGTACGTTACTATTTGTATCTTCATTTAAAGTCTTTACCAAAACCTTCACAATCTGATCATCGGCTGTTTCTAACTCATAGGCAACTGAAACCCCAACCATGCGCTGGCTTGCCGACTGCTGATTATCCATCATGGCTAGCATCAATCGTTTGTTTTCTTCCACCTGCTGTTTCAATTCCACCAACTCACGTTCGCGCTCCTGACTTTTATTTATCTCATATCCTACAGCCAGGCCAGCCATTACCAACACAAAACCCGCTGCTACACGATACATTATTGGTGAGAAGAAGACTGTTTTAGTTGTTTTCTTTTGTGTTGCAATCTCTTGCTCAAGAGTTTTATCAAATTCTATTTTCAGTTTGCCGGATGGCTCAAGGACAGAAACCTTATCCATAGCTTGCATCACCTCCCGCAGTTGCTCAAAAAGCTTATTGGCTGTTGCATTATGTGCGAGGTCGTGCTCCAACTTCGCGCGTTCTTCTAAACTCCCTTTGCCGTCCAGATAATCAATGATTCTGCTTTCCCAAATATCCATATCCATAGCTTACAATTTTCCGAGTTCAAAATAATTTTCACGCAATTGCCCAATGGCGCGATGTACTTTTACTTTTACGTTTGCTACCGTCATATTTAAAAAGCCTGCTACCTCTTCGTACTTTAGATGCTGAAAGCGGGTGAGTACCAATAACTCGCGATAATCATCGGGCAATTGAGCCAGCGCACGGATCAGTCTCTTTTCGTTCTCCTCTTGCTCGAGCGCCTCCATTATATCAGGTACATGGTCATTTAACTTTTCAACTTCCATTTTTACTGGCATGCGTTGCTTTTGTTGATGGTAATAATCCGAAAATGCATTGCGGGCCATTTGGTAAATCCACGACTGGAATTTCATTTCGGTCTTGTAGGTGTGCCTATACTTGAGCATCCGCAGAAAAACGTTTTGCGTCAGGTCTTCAGCACCTTCACGATCATTTGCCAACCGGGCCAGAAAATTGAAAATCCGTTTATGATACCGGTCAAAAAGTAAGGAAGCCTGCTGCAGGTTGCCGTTTTTCACGGCTTCCATGATTTGTTCATCGCTCATCAGGTCTCACTTTTTGTCAAGTTTCGTGTTAGTTACACGTGGGGGCTGGAAAGGTTACAAAAGAAAGTTAAGAAAGTAAGGGAAATACCAAAATAAGGGAATGTGAATGACACATCCGTTTCACTATTTTTAGGATCAAATCTTTACCCTGATGAATCTATTAAAATCCACCCGCAGAAAATTTTTAGCCAGCGCTTCTTTATTATCTTTCGTTCCATTCATCCAAGCTTTTCCTATGAAAAAAGATAAACCTATAATTGTTCATCATGTGTTTTTCTGGCTCAAAAATCCCGACTCAAAGGAAGATCTCGTCAAATTGATTGCCGGTGTTAAGTCGTTGTCAAAAATTGAGACTATAAAATTCATTCACGTTGGCGTGCCAGCCTCTACCGAAAAAAGGGATGTAGTGGATAACAGCTATGCCGTTTCTGAGCTCATGTTCTTCGACAATCTGGAAGGACAAAAAGTATATCAGGATCACCCCCTCCACCAAAAGTTTATTGCCGATTGCTCAGCCTTATGGGATAAGGTGGTGGTGTATGATACAATTAACGGGTAATCTAATTACTAACTACCTTAACTTCCTTCGTTGATTCTTCGATCGCATTTTCTTTTCTTCTTGCTGCCACAATAAAAGATTTTGTTGGGCAAGTTGAAAAAGCCTTTGATAAGAGTTGCTGAAACTCATGGTTGCTTGCGAAGTAATCATAGTTGTATTTTATTCTATGACACTTTTTGAAAGCCTCACCCCTATTCAAATCCTAAATCTCTTTTAAAAGTTTGATTTCTTTGTGATTCCCACCTACTGATCTACCTTTCGTCCCGTGAAAAAAGAAACACTCATTGCCTATTTTTGCCTGGCTGGCATCTGCCTTATCTGGGGAACCACCTTTTTGGTCATGCGAATCGGTGTCATGCATTTTCCTCCGTTTCTATTTGCTGCGTTGCGTCAGGTAACAGCGGGATTACTTTTGTGTAGTTTTCTTTTAATCATAAAAGGTGAAAAGTTTCCATCGCTAAACTCTCTTCGTATTCAGGCCTTCCGCGGTTTTTTAATGATCACCTGTGGCAATGGGCTAGTGTCATGGGCAGAAGTATTTGTGCCCAGTGGGCTTGCCGCGATTATCTGTTCAACCATGCCGGTAATGGTTATCCTCATAAACTTATCAGTAAACCGAACTGAAGCACCAACGTGGATTATTGGCCTCGGTGTTGTAACTGGTTTGGCTGGCATTTTATTGGTCTTCAGCGAATTTCTTTCTGACTTCGCTAATCCAAACTATCGGCTGGGCATCATTTTAATTTTTGTTGCAACCTTAACCTGGGCCGTAGGCAGCATCCTTACCAAACGAACCATTCAGGATTCAAATCCATTTTTAAATGCCGGCTTACAGATGTTCTTTGGCGGAGTTTTTTGTTTACCCTTCAGCCTGGCGTTTGACGATCTGCAAAACATTGCCTGGTCTTCTGAAGTTTTCCTTGCTCTCTCTTATCTGATTGTAGTTGGGTCTATTGCAGCCTTTAGCATGTACGCTTATACCTTGAGTAAACTGCCGATTACCATTGCATCACTTTATTCGTATGTAAACCCATTGGTGGCGGTTGTATTAGGTTGGCTCGTACTTCAAGAAAAATTGAACCTGAAGATCGGCATTGCTTTTTTAGTTACCGTAGCCGGGATTTATCTTGTTAATTATGGTTATTACCAGCAAAAGAAAAAGAAATCAATCGTTTAACTTGTAGCCATGATTTCAAAAATCAGCTATCACTCAAGTGAAAAAACTAACTCCGATCAATCTGGTAAGCAGGTGTTTTCTATTCTGATTCCCTCGTGGAATAATCTGGAGTATCTGAAATGTTGTGTGGAAAGCATCAAAAAAAATTCCCGATACCAGCATCAATTGATCGTGCACGTAAACGAAGGGAAAGATGGAACCCTGGAGTGGGTTAAGGAGCAAGGAATCAGCTACACTTATTCACCTGAGAATGTTGGTGTATGTTATGGATTTAATGCACCCGCTGCGTTGGCGACAACCAACTACATTTTATTGTCAGACGATGACTATTACTTTGCTCCTGACTGGGATTTTTTCCTACTGAAAGAAATACAAAAACTTGATCATAATTTTTTCTGCATCAGCGGAACGATGATCGAACACAGTAGTACTCAGTACTCAAGCATGATTGCCCCGCACAACTTTGGTAAGACGGTGAAAGAATTTGATGAGGAACGATTTTTAAAAGAAAATAGAACTTTAGCCTTTGCCGATTGGAATGGCACCAACTGGTATCCGCTGGTGCTTCATCGCTCGCTCTGGAATTTGATTGGCGGACTGAGTACAGAATTTTTTCCGGGCATGGGCTCCGACCCCGACATGATGATGAAGCTTTGGCATTGTGGTGTGCGATATTATAAAGGCGTAAGCGAAGCCCGTGTGTATCACTTTACCTCACGCAGCACAGCACGTGTAAAAAAGAACGATGGCAATAAACAGTTCTTGTTAAAGTGGGGCCTTTCAAAATCTACTTTCTTTGATATGTACCTCCGGTTGGGGCAGCCGTTTACAGGCTATACATCCGAGCCAGATAGAAGTAAATTCCGATTAAAACTTTTTCGCGATCAACTAAAGCGATTGTTTTCGGTTTGGAAATTGTAGACTGAATCTTGTTCCCCAAATTAAACTACCAACCTTTCTTAATTACATCGCAGATGTACTCCACGTTGGCCACCGTCATTTTGGTGTGAAGAGGTAGTACAATATAATTTTCCTCCACGGCATCCATGTAAGGCAAGTCATCTCTGCGGCCGCCAAAAATACTATAGCGGTCGTTGCGATAATGTACCTGACTTGATTCTATCCTTTTTTCGCGAAGAGTACGCATAAAACCTGAGCGATCTTTTTGAACCAAAGCCGTGCAAAGCCAGGCTGCGTGTGTGCGATCAGGCGCATGATCTCCAATCAATTTTATTCCATTAGCTCCTTTCAATCCGACTTTATAAGCTTCAAAAAGTTTTTGCCTATGGGCAAGAATTTCATCAAACTCATGCAACGAGGCCAGACCCATAGCCGCACTTATGTCGGTCATCTGATATTTATACCCTACTTCGGTTATGTCGTTTTCCCAGGTTCCTTTTTGTTTATTCGATCGATCGATTCCAAACCAACGGATCCGCTCAGCTTTCGGTACAAGATTATTATCCTGAATAATCAACATGCCGCCATCGCCTGTGGTAATATGTTTGATCGCCTGAAAAGAGTACATCGTAAAGTGAGAGATCTCACCAATCTTTTTGCCTTTGTAAGTTGCCCCCGGTGCATGCGCGGCATCTTCAATAATGGGAATATTAAATTCCTTTGCAATGGCGTGCAATTCATCCATGTCGCAGGGAAGACCACCGTAATGCACACACACAATCGCCTTCGTTTTGTCATTAACCAATTTGCGAACGTGATCTACGTTAATGTTTAGAGTTTCGGGATCAACATCGGCAAACCGGATTACAACACCCATGTATAGAAAAGGAATGTTAGTAGCCGTGCAGGTAAACACTGGCACAATCACTTCGTCACCTGCTTTTAAGCCCGCCAGAATATAGGCAAGATGTAATGCATCAGTACCGGAGCCAACGGCTATCGAAGATCCTGTTCCGGCAAAACGTTGAGAAAATTCTTTTTCGAATTGTGCCACGCGTGGCCCCTGGCCAATCCATCGCGAATGCAAAACCTGAGTCACTTCTTCAATAGCGCGCGCAGGCACATGCGGATGAAACAACACAATGCCCTCCGTTTCATTCATCACGGGCAATTCGTTCATGGGCTTTTCTTTGTGCATATGCTTGAGGAGTCAACTGCCAGTTTTTTAGTCAGGCAAACAGCAAATTTAGTTCAAAAAAAGAAAGCTCCGCAAAGGGAGCGTTCTGATTGAGTACTTATCAGAGAATCAAATATTTGGCTGTGGTGTTGTGCGTAAATAAGGTTTTATGCGCGTATGACCTTTCGGAAATTTAGCTGCGATGTCCTCATCCTTAACGGCTGCTGTAATAATTACATCTTCGCCTTGTTTCCAATTGGCAGGCGTGGCAACACTATAACCCGCTGTTAATTGTAAACTATCTATTACGCGAAGAATCTCATCGAAATTACGTCCGGTGGCAGCCGGATAGGTGATGGTAAGTTTCACTTTTTTATCGGGGCCTACTACAAACACAGAACGTACCGTAAATTTATCGCTTACCTGTGGATGGATCATGTCATATAAATTAGCCACTTTAAATTCCGGGTCAGCAATCAACGGATAGTTGACAACTGTTTTTTGAGTTTCGTTGATGTCGCCTATCCATTTAGTATGCGATTCCAACGGATCGGCACTCAGTGCAACAACTTTTACATTGCGTTTGTCAAACTCCGAACGAAGTTTTGCTACGGCACCCAACTCGGTAGTACAAACCGGAGTAAAATCAGCCGGATGTGAAAACAACACGCCCCAACTGCTACCCAACCAATCATGAAATTTAATAGTGCCCTCGGTAGTTTCGGCTGTGAAATCCGGGGCTATATCTCCTAAACGTATCGACATAAACAGAATTTATTTTAATAAGATCAAATATATCTATTACTCTATAGAATATATATACTAATTGATTAAAAAATTTATTTCTTACTTAAGATCTTCTCTCGCTTCACAATTTTAGCGAGTGTGCTTTCTGAAAGAATTCTGAGCGACTCGTCTCTAACCCCAATAAAGCTATCGCGGATGCCACAGGTCTTTTCATCTTTACATTCTTCGCAGGGTTCGTAATAATTGAGAGAAACACAGGGCAACATGGCTATTGCGCCATCCATCAAGCGTATTATCTCAATGAGGTTTACATCCTCTGGTTTTTTGTAAAGATAATAGCCACCACCCTTGCCTTTTTTGCTGTGCAGCACTTTGGCATTTCTCAGTTCCAATAAGATAGCCTCCAGAAATTTCTTTGGTATGTGCTGAGCATCAGCGATATCCTGAATATGAACAGGGCCTTGTTGATAGCGCTCGGCCAGATAAACCAAGGCATGAATTGCGTATTTGCACTTCTTTGAAAGCATAAGCGCATCCAAGATATACTTTTTGTTAATAATTATACTTTTGCAAGAGGTCTTTGTAGCTGGCCGAGGTAGCTCAGGGGTAGAGCAGCTGATTCGTAATCAGCAGGTCGTGGGTTCAAATCCCATTCTCGGCTCTACCTGATTTGATCGTTTAACACACTTAAAATCTTTATACTTTGGTTGTCTCGCGGCCTCAAACAAACACACTTGTTTCTTTTGCGTTCTTTTTAGTGATCACATTTGTTGTGCTCGCCATGAATGTTATTTCTGTGCTTCGCGAATCTTCGGCCTGGTATAATTACCTGATTATAGCCTTGCTTCTTCCAATTGGCTTGTTTGTTACCTACAAGATTTTTATCCGGTATAAAATAATACGGGCTGGTAACAATCAAATCGAAATCAACTATCCGGTTTTAAGAAGTTCAGAAAAACACTCTTTACAATCGGTGGTGGCGTGGCGCGAGAATATTGTGAAGACAGGTAAGAATTCGGTCTATAAGCAACTAGAGATACTCTTTGAGAAGAAGAAGAGAATCAGTTTGGGGGAGAAGGAACACACGGAATATGTACGGCTTGTGCAATACCTGCAACAAAAGTTGCCCCGAAAAAAGACCCCTTCTACATAAGTTGATAGCATTGGTAAAGTTTTAAATCCTTTTTACTTTTGCAGCCCTCGCTTGATGCAGATCAGGTTAAGGCCCAGGTGGCGAAATTGGCAGACGCACTACCTTGAGGTGGTAGCGCCCGAAAGGGTGTGCTGGTTCGAGTCCAGTCCTGGGCACAATGTTTTTAGGATAGCCGAAGTGGTGAAATTGGTAGACACGCACGTTTCAGGGGCGTGAGCCGTAAGGTGTGCGGGTTCGAGTCCCGCCTTCGGCACTAAAATAAAAAGTCATTCTATTCATTAGAGTGACTTTTTGTTTTTTAATGGTAAGTGAAGAAAGCCTTCGGTGGGCAGGCCCGCCTTCGGCACTAAACTTTAAAAGTCATTCACTAAATTAACAGGATGACTCTTTGTTTATTTATCGCTTGGAAAAATAAACTGTCTATCTCAATAAGTAAGTTCATCAGCCAAGGAGCGTTTTGATTTCATTCCAGGCAAACTCAACTTAAGATCATGGTGCAATTTTATTACAGTATAGAAAAACACAGTAAAAAATGCTAAAACGGCAAACAGGCAAAACTGGATCATAGTGGTTGTGTTTAGAATTCAAAAGTCTCCAAACCCCACAACCCAATCATGCTTATGTTTAAAGAGTCCCCACAGAAGTAATTTCTCTTTGATTTTTGCCAAACTTCTTGTCTTTTAGACTACTCGTATAACCTATTTTTAATAAAAAAGTGCGGTGAAATGAGTTAAAGGACGCCAAAAGTTATCTTGGCATAATTTTTCAGAGATTAAAATCCTATGATGAAGCATTTGTTAAGTGTAATATTTTTTGTGGTTGCTGCCATTCCTGTCTTTTCTCAAACTTCGGGCAGCCGGCCAATACCCAAAGACTGGTTTTTGCGCGACCCTGAACAGGATAGTTTGCAAGGTGTAAGTGCCGAAAGGGCTTACCAAACCGTTTTAAAAGATCAGCCCTCACGGACTGTGGTTGTTGCCGTCATTGACTCTGGTGTGGACATTGATCATGAAGATCTGAAGAGCGTGATCTGGAAAAATGAAGACGAAATCCCGGAAAACGGAATTGACGATGATAAAAACGGTTACATCGATGATGTGCATGGGTGGAATTTTATTGGTGGCAAGAATGGGAATGTAGATGCCGATACCTACGAACTTACCCGCGAATACATTCGCCTTAAGGCGAAATACGAAAACGTTGACGGAAATAACATTAGCAAAAAACAAAAGGCTGAATACGAAAGTTATCAATCGATAAAAGACAAATACGAAAAGCTAAAGGCTAAGAACGAACAACAGTACAAGTTGTATTCAAACATCTATAACAACATCTTCCAAAGTATAGACACCCTTAAATCACTTCTTCAGGTTGATACAATCACCTCTCAGGACCTGAAAAATTTTGAGACGAAAGATCCAACGCTTCTTTTTGCCAAGGGCTTCCTGTTAAATATGTTCAGAAACATTGGTGATGATGGAACTTTGGAAGAATACATGGCTGAATTAAAAGAGGGGGTTGATTATTATGAAGTAATTGTAAAGTATGGCTATAACGAGTCGTTTGATTCGCGCTTAATTGTGGGTGATGACGCCAACAACCTAACTGAAAAGGGGTATGGTAATAACGATGTGAAGGGTGCTGATCCCACGCATGGCACGCACGTATCGGGTATTATTGCAGCCGATCGCAAAAATAACCTGGGCATTAAAGGTATTGCCGACAATGTAAAGATTATGGTGGTACGGGCAGTGCCCAATGGCGATGAACGAGATAAAGATGTTGCAAATGCAATCTTGTATGCTGTTGACAACGGGGCGCATGTAATAAACATGAGTTTTGGAAAATCATTTTCTCCGAATAAAGAGGTGGTTGATAAGGCCGTGCGTTATGCCGAACAAAAAGGAGTTCTGCTTATTCACGCTGCAGGAAATGATGCTGAAGATATTGACGTAGAAAAAAATTATCCTTCGCGCACTTACTCAGATGGAAAAGAGGCAAAAAACTGGCTGGAAGTAGGTGCTTCGGCCTGGGGTAGTGACGAAGAGTTTGTGGGAAGCTTTTCTAACTATGGAAAGAAGGGTGTGTCGCTGTTTGCTCCAGGTGTTGAAATTTACTCTACCGTACCTGGCAGCAAATACAAAAATGAAAGCGGCACCAGTATGGCCAGCCCCTCAACAGCCGGTGTTGCTGCCTTATTAATGTCTTACTTTCCTGAACTCACAGCCGAACAAGTAAAAGATATTTTGATGAAATCTGCCCGAAAATTTGATAACCTAATGGTTCAGAAACCAGGTGGTGGTCGCGTTAACTTCAATCAACTTAGCAATTCGGGCGGTTTAGTAAATGCGTACGAGGCTGTGAAAATGGCTCAAGGTATTAAGAACCAAAAGCTTAACAACAAGTAGAAGTGTAAACAAAAAAACCTGACCAAATTGATCAGGTTTTTAGTGGCTCCGCTGGGACTCGAACCCAGGACCCATACATTAAAAGTGTATTGCTCTACCAACTGAGCTACGAAACCGTCCTCTTGATTAGCGAATTTGCCGCTTTAAACAGCTTTTCCGTAATTGAGGGCACAAAGGTAACAGGATATGAAAAATATACAAACGGCCATTTTAAAAATTCTTCTTGCCTCTGCTGTGATTCTTGTCTGCACGTTTGCACATGCAACGGTTAAAACAAATCAGTTAAGCACTGCTGATTCTCTCTTCATCAAAAAACAATACACGCAGTCGTTTGAGATTTATCAAAGCCTTCATCAGGGTGGCACTTATTCTCCAGCCATGTTTCTTAAAATGGCTTTCATTCAGGAAGGGCTCGGACACATAAGTTTGTCGGCATATTATTTAAATCTATATTATCTATCCAGTGGTGACGAACACGTGCTTGAAAAACTTCAGGAGCTTGCCACTAAAAATAATTTGGAAGGATATGAACAATCGGAAACAAATAAAATCTTCTTCATCCTTCAGAAATACAGCAACTATATTTCTGGCGTGTTGGCTGCATTTATAATTCTTTTGCTGGCCATCATGTATAGACAACGAAAAAAAGAAATTAAATCAATATCGCTTGGTGTATTAACTATGATAGTTATTGCGATACTTGCCTTACAAATCAATCTGTCAAACGAATCTCCTTCGGTCATCATTACAGATTCAAATACCTATCTGATGAGTGGGCCTTCGGCTGGCGCAAATGTAATAACTCTGGTAAGGGAAGGTCACAAACTTAAAGTAAAGGATAAAAAAGATGTGTGGCTAAAAGTAGAGTGGCTGGATAAATATGTTTACATAAAGGAAAATCAAGTACTGAACGTTGTTCTTTAAAAACGGATTGATAGCGATCCTTTATATTCTTTGTTTGTGTATTTGATTACATAGTAATAAACTCCAGCTGCCTGATCGGGCGCATACCATCTGAACTTACGTTCTGTACTTACAAATACCTGTCCGCCCCAGCGGTTATAAACATGAACGGTTTCAAACCGATTTATACAATTGTCGAGCGGTAATGAAATTTGCTGGTCGGGTGTTTGCTCCGAAACCGGGTTAAGCGAACAGGGCCCAATCCCCTCCAACGCAAAATAATCATTGCATCCATCTCCATTGGGGGTAAACACATTGGGCGGAAGAAATTCGCGACCTGAGTTATCAATATCTTTTACTATTACATGCACCGTTGCTGTGTCGGCCCGGGCAGAATAACAGCGATTGTCTTTTAGTAAGAACTTAAATACATACTCATTTTCATAAATATCATTTTTAAAAATGGAACAGTCTGGAGTCCATGAAAAAACAGTTTCGACCCGGCCTTTTCCTTCTACGGGTGTAAATGAATACCCCTCAGGGGTTTTATCTCCCCTGGCTTCTAACAACGAAAGAGAAAGCAAATCCTGTTCAGGAAAAATGTCGGCATCAATACCTGTTAATGAAAATAAAATCGGTTGCCCCAGGGTAAAGTCAACCGTTTGGTCGTTTACTGATTCTGTGCCCTGCATAACAGTAAGTTGTGGAGAAGCATTAAGAGGTGGAAGAATTTTTACCTGCACATCCACCGTATCGGCCTTATAAAATCTACACTTGTTAGCGTTATCAACTACAATAAACTGGAAGGTGAAAGTACTCTTTTTGGTGAGGTTTACTTTGCTGCATTGTAAATCCCACTGAAAACGGGAAGACACAATTCCATTTTTTGTTTCGGGAGAAAAAGTAATTCCATAAAAATTTAATGAGTCCCTTTTTTCAATATCAAGTATAAGCAGATCGTTATCAACTAAATCTTTGCCTGTAACCAAAAAAGAAAGTGACTCATTAATTCTCCGTTGCAGATTGAGAACCTTTCGCTCTTGCGGGTCACTTGTAAGATCAGTATCAATAAACGGATCGGCATTGCCGGGTAGCCTTAACGAAAATCTAAACGTTGTGCTTGTTGGCTCACCAAAATCGCATACATCATTATCATCAACAATAATCTTTACGTCAAAGTTAGTTCGGTTGGTAAAATCATAAATATTACAAAAAGCATCCCACCGGATTTTCCCCTTCACCAATCCGTTTTGACGTGGCTCTTCAATCTCTACTTTTATACCCGCATCAGCTAGCAGAAACCCATCGGTGGTAATAGCAACAATTAATTCATTGCCATCATCATCGCGGATTTCAAAATCCTTCTCATAAAACCCACCTTCATCTAATTGAACAATTGAAAGCGGCTGTACGGGGTCAACAAAGTAGGGATTGGAATTTACGGGTGGTTCAATGTTAACAGCAATCTTTAATGTATCGGTGAGCGGCAAACTGCAGGCATCATCAAAGGCAATAATCCCAATCTGATAGGGGCCGCCCTCAATAAAAGGACACTGAGGAAAACAGATCGTAAAATCTTTAGTGCTGCTGTTAAATAATACGGTTGATGTTACTTGCGGTAAGATTTCGCTAACGTTCTTTTTAAAATTAAGTGGCACCGCGCGAATGCTGATCTTTTCAGCAAAATTATCTTCTGGTTTACCCGAATCAGGATCGGAAATCCGAACCTGTATACATCTATCTCCATCGGCAACAGAATTTGAAAAACTCACCGTCATGTTTTCATCAAATATAAAATCTGAATCTGCCATTTTCTTTCCAAGAATCTGAGGTGGCTCTGCTTGTGGACAGGCATCTACTACCAGCATTTGAAAGTCGCGCCTGCTTTCACCTATTTTCTCACCATCCCGGTACTCATCAATCTGCACGGCAAAAACAAAAAGTCCTTGTGTTCGGGGTGTTGCTGTTAGTAATCCCTCCTTACTTATTCTTAAATCTGGCTGACCATTAATAATATTAGAAAGGCCATAACCTGGTTTCCAGATTACCTCCGGAAACGGGCCCGGTGAAGGAACAGGAAGTGCCACCGCAGAAGTGGTGTTAAGAGGTGTTACTAAAGAATAAACCAATGAATCATCATCATCGTCTACACCTGCAAAATCGACATAATAAGGACGAAACGGGCAGGCAAAATCATTGAGCGGTGGGAAAAGACGTGGAGATGAGTTTATTAACGGTTCTCCTCTTTTTACCACAGGGGGAAACTCAAGATAAAAAGTTTGACCGGCAGCTACATTAGCACCTTGTGGTTGCTGACTGTATATATTGGTGATTGTATAATTTCGACAGCACCGTTCCCACACAACAAAGTATCCTTCAGGGTCATTGTAAATTGCTGGCGAAAGGGTAAGCGTAGAGGTATATAATAGTTTAGAAGTTACAATTTCACCACTTGAACATACCGGTTGTGTATACGGAACGTTGGTCTCGCTACTGAGCGGTAAAATTACCTGACCCATAAATACTTTATCTCTTTTCCGATAGATGGTGGCAGTGACACTAGGATCTTTGGCTCCAATAGCTCCATTGATCTGATCGAAATAAATAATAAGATTGAGACGATATGTACTTCCTGAAATATGGATCAACTCAAACTCACCGCCTACAATGTGTGAAGCAACAAGCGGAAAGGAAATAAGTAGCAGGAGCGTTAGAAAAAACCGTTTCATCACATTTCAGCAATTACGAAAGATAGCGAATTCATATCACTGCTAAAAACCACCCATATTTCAGTAATTTCGCGCCCTTGAGTAACCGAATAAATGAAAAAAGGCGACAGGCTAGATAATATTGAAATAGAAACCATGGCTGCCGAAGGCAAGTGCATCGCCAAAGTAGATGGGCTGGTTATTTTTATTCAAGGAGGAGCCCCAGGCGATGTGGTGGAAGTGGAGCTCACTAAAATCAAAAGTTCTTTTCTGGAAGGAAAAGTTACGGCAATCCGAAAATTATCTCCGCATCGGGCAGATCCTTTTTGTGAGCACTTTGGCACGTGCGGTGGTTGTTCGTGGCAACATATTAATTATGAAACACAACTTAAGTATAAACAACAACAGGTAGTTGATAACCTCGAACGCATTGGGGGACTAACGTTGCCTGCTATCTCACCCATCCTCGGATCAAAAAATATAAAATACTATCGCAACAAACTGGACTACACGTTTACTGCCAATCGGTGGCTCACCAAAGAGGAATTGATTCTGGCAATTGAAGAGAATCGTTATGAGTCCGGGCTCGGTTATCACATTCCCAAAATGTATGATCGTGTGTTTGATGTCAAGATCTGTTATCTGCAACCTGACCCATCCAATGCCATTCGATTATTGGCAAGAAAAGTTGCTATCGAGAATGAGATTCCCTTTTTCGATCTGCGAAAGCAAACTGGTTTTTTGCGAACACTCACCATACGAACAGCTATAACTGGTGAAGTGATGGTTATATTACAAGTAACCCAGGATGAGCCAACATGGACTGAACTCATTTTAAAAACACTCACCGATGCATTCCCACAAATCACTTCGGCCAACTACATCATCAACAACAAACGCAACGACACGTTTGCTGACTTAGACGTAATCTGCTGGAAAGGGAATCCATACATTACTGAAACTATGCAAAAGCCTGATGGCAGTGGGACGTTACAGTTTCGTGTGGGTCCAAAATCATTTTATCAAACCAATTCAGAACAAGCCTACAAACTTTATAAAGTAGCATGGCAACTGGCCGACCTGAAAGGCAATGAGTTGGTCTATGATCTCTACACCGGCACGGGCACCATTGCCAACTTTGTAGCCGGGCAAGCAAAAAAAGTAGTTGGCCTCGAATACGTAGTTGCAGCAATTGACGATGCCAAAGTGAATTCAAAAATTAACAACATCAACAACACCGATTTTTACGCAGGCGATATGAAAGACCTGCTTAACGACAGTTTTCTTTCGCAACACGGTAAGCCCGACACGATAATAACAGATCCGCCCCGCGGAGGCATGCACGAAGATGTGACCAACATGCTGCTAAAGGCAGCCCCAAAAAAAATTGTCTACGTAAGTTGCAATACTGCTACTCAGGCTCGCGACTTGAAAATTCTTTCTGAAAAATACGAGATCACTGGGGTGCAGCCAGTAGATATGTTTCCACAAACTATTCATGTGGAAAATGTGGCGCGGTTGGATTTGAAATAGTTCGTCTCGATCGGGGCATTTTCGAGCTTTTCATCATTACATCTATTATTAATAAATAATTTAGTATTTCAAAAAGAGGTAATACTAATTGTTTTAGTATAATTACCTCTGTGATTGACAGGAGCATTATACACATGGATCTGGACGCTTTTTTTGTAGCGGTCGAACGCAAAAAAGAGCCTAAACTGAATGGGTTACCCCTTATTGTGGGGGGTAGCAGTCGCAGGGGTGTGGTAGCAGCCTGTAGTTATGAGGCGCGAAAATTTGGGGTGCACTCGGCCATGCCTATGTACCTGGCGATGCAACTCTGCCCCGATGCCAAGGTGATCTCGGGCGATATGGAGGCCTACAGCCAGAATTCGCACCTCGTTACCGAAATCATTGCTGGCAAAGCACCGGCTTTTGAAAAATCTTCCATCGATGAATTTTATATCGATGCTACTGGCATGGATCGCTTCTTCGGCACTTTTAAATGGGCAGTTGAGCTGCAAAAAAAAATCACGAAAGAAAGTGGGTTGCCAATTTCCATGGCCTTGTCCGTAAATAAGTTAGTAGCCAAAGTTGCTACCGCGGAGTTTAAGCCCAAGGCACAGAAGGAAATCCCGCTTAAGGAGGTAAAAAATTTTCTCGATCCTCTTGCCATTGATAAAATTCCGATGGTAGGCAAACAAACGGCTTCTTTTTTATACGACATGGGTGTACGCACGGTAGCCACCTTGCGGGAAATGCCACAACAATTTTTAATCAGCGCATTTGGTAAAAACGGTATTAGTCTTTGGAACAAAGCGCAGGGCATTGATGACTCGCCCGTGGTGTCTTACAGCGAACAGAAATCCATCTCTACTGAGTCAACTTTTGAAACCGATACGATTGATGTAAAGAAATTGAAATCGATTTTGATCGCCATGGTTGAAAAAGTAGCATTTCAGTTACGTGAGCAAAAAAAGCTGACCTCCTGCATAACAGTAAAAATCCGCTATTCCAACTTCGATACAGAAACCAAACAGATTCATATTCCTTACACATCTTCCGATCATGTTATTCTTCGTGTTGTTCAGGAGTTGTTTAACAAACTCTATAACCGCAGGATGTTAATCCGATTGGTGGGCGTGCGGCTAAGCAGTCTGGTACATGGCAGTCAGCAAATCAGTTTGTTTGACAATACCGAAGAGGACATTAACCTCTACGAAGCCATGGATTTTATTAAACACAAACACGGAGTAGAAAAACTAATTCGAGCTACTACGCTGGATGTAAATAAACGTGTGCGCATGGAGATGAATATGTTTAAAGGTAAAGTCACAAAAAATCTAATCAACTAATTAATAAGAAGTATCTACTATGGAAAAGTTTTGTATTAACCAGTTCTTCTTCACTATAACGCCCTCACAACCCGTTCAGGCTTTTGTTTCCGGTTTAAAAAGACAAGTGCGCAACGCCCTTGGTCATGGATTTCAAGATGAATTTTCTAAGGCCCACATCTCGCTATTTAAATACACCGACTATAAAACAGAAAGTTTTTTATACGATGCCGACTGGCTTATCGCTGCCTTGCTGCCGTTCGAGATACATGTAAACGGATTGGGCATATTCAAGCATGGAAATAATAAAACAATCTACTTACAAATTGAATATAAAACCCCTATTGAAGAACTTGCAAAAGTTTTGAATGGCGAACGTATAACCCCACACATCACCATTGCCAGAAATCTTGCTCCCGATGATTTCACCAAAGCCTGGGAGAGTCTACAAAGCATTACGTATAGCAATTATTTCCGGTGCAACACTGTGACTGTTCTGAAAAAAGAACCTAATCGGTGGAATCGATATTTAGAATTGCCATTGGATAAATCCCAAACTCGGCCTGTGCTCCAATTGATCGAATCTGAAAATAATTGATTTTAAAATTCTTCATACTCGGTCTCTGTGCTAACACCTCAATTAATGATTTGATAACAGGCTCAATTATTAATGTATCTCAACTGCCACACAGGTCTAAGTTTCAAATACGGCACCTTGCCGGTAAAAACTCTGTTTGAAGAAACCAGGCGTTGCGGTATTCACAAACTAGCCCTCACTGAAATCAACAACGTAGCCTCCTATCTGGATATGCTGCGAATTTGTGATGAAAATAAAACCCGCGCAGACGGACTCACCAAATATGGGAAACAACCCCATGACCTTAATATTGCCATAGGCATCGAATTCAGAAATGAACATGATCTAATGTTTATCGCGCTGGCGCGAAACAATGGCGGGTTTGAAGCCCTCAATCGGTTTTTATCGCACCATAATCGGGAGGGGAAAAAATTTCCTGCACGCGCACCCGAATTGGATCAAACTTTTATCATTTATCCGTTTGGAAAAATTGAACCCGATCAGCTAAAGGCGTATGAACACATCGGTGTGAGTAAACATGATCTGATTACGTTTGCCATTCATCCACAACGGGAAGAGTATAATTACAAATTTGTACTACTTCATCCGGTCACCTTTTTGCCACCGGAAAAGAATGAAAAAGGAAAATTAATTTATCGCGACCATAACACCCATCGGTTGCTTCGTTGTATTGCCCACAACACGCTGTTAAGCAAACTACCCGAACATCATCAGGCCCGCAAAGAAGAATTTATGATGCCCAAAGATGAGCTGGTAAACATGTTTGAACAATTTCCTGAACTTATTGATAATGCATGCTCACTACTTAACCAATGTTCTATTGAGTGTAATCCGGGCGAAGACAAGAATAAAAAATTTTTTACTTCGGGGCCTGCCGAAGACACAAAATATCTACGCTCAATTACCACTCACGGTTATGCCAAACGGTATGGCCACGATAAAACGGTATGGGAATCTCATATTGAAAAAGAACTCCGCATTATTGCTTTAAAAGGTTTTACTGCTTATTATCTGATTGCATACGATCTGATCCGTTTTGCCAAAAAGAGCGGCTTTGACTTTGTTGGGCGCGGAAGTGGCGCCAACAGTACGGTAGCCTATTGCCTGGGTATCACCAATGTTGACCCGATCGAACTGGATTTATATTTCGAACGCTTCTTGAATGAAGAGCGTGTAGCGCCACCCGATTTCGACATTGACTTTTCATGGGATAATCGCGATGCCATCTATGAATACTTTTTTACTAAATATGGCTATGATCATGTATGCCTGTTGGGCACGCATGTTACATATCAGTTAAAATCTATCCTTCGCGAACTCGGAAAAGTATTTGGTTTGCCAAAAGAAGAAATCGATGCTCTGATTGATAACCGAAAAGAAAAAATTGATCGCGATCATATTGCAAAAAAGGTGATTGGCTACGCTCACTATATCGTAAGTAAAGAGCTACCCGCCAATATTTCCATCCACGCTGGGGGAGTCCTCATTACAGAGAAACCTATTTATGCCTACACGGCTACTGAATTTCCACCTAAGAGTTTACCTGTATCACAATTTGAAATGCATGCAGCTGAGGACTTTGGTATTTACAAATTTGATATTCTAAGTCAACGTGGGCTCGGGCACATTAAGGAGACAGTAAAGCATGTAAAGCGAAATCAAGGAATTGACATTGACGTGCATCAATTCAAAAAATTTAAAGAGGATGAAAAAATAAAAAATCTTATGCGCCACAGCAAAGCCATGGGTTGCTTTTATGTGGAGTCGCCCGCCATGCGTATGTTATTGGGCAAACTTGAGTGTGACGATTATCTTACTCTGGTAGCGGCCAGTTCAATTATTCGCCCTGGGGTTGCCAGTTCTGGTATGATGAAGGCTTACATTGAACGCTTTCACATGCATCGAAAAGGAATTGCCTATGAATCTATTCATCCGGCCATGGATAAATTGATGGCCGATACTTTTGGAGTAATGGTTTACCAGGAAGATGTAATTAAAGTAGCACATCATTTTGCTGATCTTTCTCTTACTGAAGCCGATGTGCTTCGCAGGGCCATGTCAGGTAAGTATCGTTCGCGGGCAGAATTTCAACGCGTACATGATAAGTTTTTTGAAAACTGCGTAAGGATTGGCTACGAACAACGAGTTACGGATCGGGTATGGAAAGAAATTGAAAGCTTTGCCGGGTATTCGTTTGCCAAAGGCCATTCGGCCAGCTATGCCGTAGAGAGTTATCAAAGTTTATTTTTAAAAGCACATTATCCGCTGGAGTTTATGGTGGGTGTGATCAACAACTTTGGCGGATTCTATCGCACTGAATTTTATTTTCACGAAGCCCGCATGAATGGTGCCCAGATCCAAGCGCCTTGTGTAAATAACAGCGAATACCTCACCACCATTTATGGCAAAAAAATTTATATTGGCTTCATCCATCTCAAAAGTCTGGAAACCAAAATCGGTCAGCACATTGCAGACGAGCGAAATCGTAAAGGCATTTATAAAAGTCTTGATAACTTTTTAAGACGTACACCCGGTATTGGGCTTGAGCAATTACGAATTCTTATCCGGCTTGGATCGTTTCGTTTTACGGGAAAAACCAAACAACAATTACTATGGGAGTCGCTGCTTTATTTCAGTCAGGTAAAAGCAAAACCCACCACCACCGTTGATCTGTTTGATACCGAACCCAAAGAATATCCCCTTCCCGAATTAAAACGCAATGCGCTCGAAGATGCCTTCGATGAAATTGAATTGCTGGGCTTTCCTCTTTGCAACCCATTTGATCTGCTGGCAACAAAAGAGTATGGCGATACGCTTGCAGTCGAACTTTCTGAAAAGAAAGGAAAACAAATCCGGATAGTTGGGTACCTGGTTACAACCAAAGATGCCTTCACGTTAAAAAATCATGAGCACATGGCCTTTGGCACTTTTTACGATGCAACAGGCGAAGTGTTTGATACCGTTCACTTTCCGGGCTCTGCCAGTAAGTTTCCGTTTCGCGGTCGTGGTTTTTATGAATTGAAAGGAAAAGTAACTGAAGACTTTGGTGTATTCGCTATTGATGTTCATTGGATGGACAAACTACCAATGGTTAGTAAGCGAGCAGACCAGGCTTTCGCAGAAGTGATGTCAGCAAATACACCTGTGCACAGTCGACTTGTTTGATTTTCTCGTGTCTCCTATTCACCTTTGCGCCAGATATTTTTTATATAGTGTCCACGGTGGACCATCGACTATACCCTATCGACTAACCCATGCGTCAGCAACTACTTAGTGAAGGAGCCAAAGAACTCAGTTACGAAATCCGGGAGATTGTAAAGAAGGCCGAACAAATTAAAAATCTTGGCAAAGAAATCTATTGGGAAAATATTGGCGATCCCATTCAGAAGAATCACAAACTACCAGATTGGATAAAACAAATTATTGCCGATCTGGCTTTACAAAATGAATCGTATAGTTATTGCCCGAGTAAAGGAATATTAGAAACAAGAAAATTTCTTGCTACCCAAACCAATCAGTTGGGTGGTGCTCAAATCACACCCGATGATATTTGTTTTTTCAACGGCCTGGGTGATGCTATTGCAAAAGTATATCAGTACGTTACTCCTACTTCACGCGTAATCGGACCTTCACCGGCATACTCCACTCACTCAAGTGCCGAGGCCGCACATGCCAGCAACGAGCCCCTTACCTATAAGTTAGATCCAAATAACAAATGGTATCCCGATCTGGATGACTTATATAATAAAGTAAAGTACAACCCAAACGTAGTGGGCATTCTGATCATCAATCCGGATAACCCCACCGGTATGGTTTATCCACTGGAGACATTGAAACGGATTGTTGAAATCGCCAAAGAGTTTAAACTTTTTTTAATCTGCGATGAGATTTACATCAACATCACTTACAATGGTGCCCGGGCTTATTCGCTGGCGGAAGTAATTGATGATGTGCCCGGCATTGCCATGAAAGGAATTTCGAAAGAACTACCCTGGCCCGGTGCACGCTGTGGCTGGATGGAATATTACAATCGCGGTAAAGATGTTGACTTCAATCGGTTTTGCCAGGCACTTGATAATGCAAAAATGATTGAAGTTTGTTCTACCAAACTTCCGCAATTGGCGATACCAAAAATTTTAGGCGACCCACGATTTAAATTGTATCGCGAAAAAACCAACCGCAATATTGGCAAGCGCAGTAAAATCATTGCTGATATTTTGCACACCGTTCCACAGCTTACGTTCAACGAAACATTTGGAGCTTTTTATAACACCATCATCTTTCGTGAAGGAACATTAAACACGGGTCAGAAAATTAAAATCAATGATTTACAGATCAGTAAACTGGTAGAGAGTTGGGTCGATCATGACATTCCGCACGACAAACGTTTTGTCTATTACCTCCTTGGCGCAAAGGGGGTTTGCGTTGTTCCCATATCTTCTTTTTGTTCGGAGTTACAGGGCTTTCGTGTAACACTATTAGAAGAGAATGAAGAAATTCTTATCAGGACTTTCACTGCAATCAGGGATGGAATTGTTGAGTATCTTGCTTCCAATTAGACATTTACCTAACATTCGTTAAAGCATTTTTTAAACTTTTTTCTATGCTTTCGTTGAATCTCATCACAAAATTTTACAATCTTGTAACGTCACACAATAAACTATGCAAGTGAATTTACAGTCATACGGCAATAAACCCCTGATTAGTTTGATCAGTCGTGTGCTTGTGCTCATTAACGTCATTATACTCCGAAAACCGGGGCGGTGACGATATTGTTCGAACGATATTTAAACCGTCCCGCCTCAGGCAGGACGGTTTTGTTTTATAGGACTAACTGCAAACTAACGATTGTTTCAAATCTTATGTACTACACTGACGACACGGTTCTTTATCAGGATGGAAAATTTGTAAAGGCCAAGGATGCTACTACTGATTTATTTGGTCAAACTCTCCATTATGGATATGGAGCTTTCGAGGGCATTCGAGCCTATCAAACTATCAATGGCGTAAAGATTTTTAAATCGCATGAGCATTATGAGCGTTTGATAAGCAGTTGCGAACTGGTAGGAATACCCTTTCATTACACGGCCGAAGAACTAACCCAGATTTCGTATCAGGTGCTAGAAAGAAATAATCTAAAAGATGCTTACCTCAGGCCGTTGGTCTATTGCGCACCAAACATGACTTTGTCGGCACCCAAGGGAGTATCGTTGATGATCACCGCCTGGGAATGGGGCAAGTACCTGGGTGATCAATTAGTAAAAGTTTGTGTTTCCTCTTATCAACGACCCAATCCAAAATCAGTTAAGGTAGAAGCCAAAATAACGGGTCACTATGTAAATTCTATTCTTGCAACCAACGAAGCAAAACAGCGCGGCTTTGATGAAGCCTTGATGTTAGACATAAATGGTTTTGTGGCAGAAGGCCCCGGAGCCAATTTCTTTTTTGAAAAAGATGGGGTGCTTTATACTCCGCCTCTTGGAAATATTTTACCGGGCATCACACGGCAAACTGTTCTTGAAATTTGCAAAGAGATGGACATGCCAGTTGAAGAAAAATATTTCCGACCCGAAGAACTATTCGAAGCCGACAGTGCCTTCTTCTGTGGCACAGCCGCTGAAGTGATTGGTATTGAATCCATCGAAGGGCAACCCTTCAGCAAACCCTGGAAAACTTCTATGGGCGCTGTAGTACAAGAAGCCTACAAGTGTATTGTGTTAGATAGGAGTTATTCGTATGTAATTGTTTAAAATGATTACTGGCTTCTGGTTACTCGTAGCTCGAAAACCAGAGACCAGCAACCAGTAACCAGAAGCCAGTGGAACTTAACAAGTATAGCAGAACCATCACCCAGGATCCTACACTTCCTGCCTCGCAGGCAATGCTGTATGGAATTGGCTTGACAGAACATGACCTGAAAAAAGCACAGGTAGGAATTGTGAGCACGGGGTTTGATGGCAACACCTGCAACATGCACTTAAACGATCTTGCCAGAGAAGTGAAACAAGCCGTGTGGGATCAGGAACTCGTGGGTTTAATTTTCCATACTATTGGCGTAAGCGATGGTATTAGCAATGGCACCGATGGCATGCGTTATTCGCTGGTGAGCCGTGAAGTTATTGCCGACTCCATTGAAACTGTTTGTGGTGCTCAATACTATGACGGACTAATAGCCGTGGTGGGCTGTGACAAAAATATGCCAGGCTCTGTTATGGCCATGGGAAGATTAAACCGTCCTGCCATTATGGTGTATGGCGGAACTATTGCCGGAGGGCATTATAAAGGTCGTGAGTTAAATATCATTTCTTCTTTTGAAGCATTGGGTGAAAAAATTCAAGGCAAACTCTCTGACGAAGATTATAAAGGCATCATTCAAAATTCCTGCCCCGGGGCAGGAGCCTGTGGCGGCATGTACACAGCCAACACAATGGCCTCGGCTATCGAAGCATTGGGAATGTCTCTGCCTTACTCATCATCAAACCCTGCCTTAAGCAAAGAAAAATCTGCCGAATGTGTTGAGGCCGGTAAAGCAATTCTATTGTTGCTTGAAAAAGATTTAAAGCCGCGCGACATCATGACGTTTAAAGCATTTGAAAATGCCATTACGATTGTGATGACCTTAGGTGGGTCAACCAATGCAGTGTTGCATTTGATTGCCATGGCCAAAAGTGTTGGTGTAAAAATCACGCAAGAAGATTTTCAACGAATCTCTGATAAAACTCCATTGCTTGCCGATCTTAAGCCCAGTGGAAAATATTTAATGGAAGCGCTTCATAAAATCGGTGGCGTTCCATCCGTACTGAAATATCTATTACAGAAGGGATTGCTGCATGGCGATTGCATTACCGTTACTGGTAAAACAATTGCTGAAAATGTTGCTAACGCCAAAGACCTTGACTTCGAAAAGCAAGATGTTATTGTTGCCTTTGAAAAACCAATCAAGAAAACGGGCCACTTACAAATTCTATATGGAAACCTTGCTGAAAAAGGTTCGGTAGCAAAAATCACTGGCAAGGAAGGAGAAAAGTTTAAAGGAACGGCCCGGGTATTCAATGGCGAGTTTGAATTAGTCAATGGAATTAAATCCGGAAAAATAAAAGAAGGTGATGTAGTGGTGATTCGCTACGTAGGACCGAAAGGTGCACCAGGCATGCCCGAAATGTTGAAACCAACGAGCTTAATTATGGGTTCGGGACTTGGAAAAAGTGTAGCCTTGATTACCGATGGAAGATTTAGTGGTGGCTCGCACGGTTTTGTTATTGGCCACATCACTCCTGAGGCCTTTGAAGGTGGTTTGATTGGATTGGTAGAGGATGGCGATTGGATTGAGATTGATGTAAAAAAGCATCAGATCAATTTGCTGGTAGACGAAAAAACTATTGCAATCAGACGATCACATTATAAAGCACCACAATCTCGCGCAACAAGCGGTGTCTTATTTAAATATGCAAAACAAGTAAAAACAGCAGCTGATGGATGCGTTACTGACGAAGACTAAAGAGTTGGCAGCTCCCGAAAAAATAAAGATCTCCGGCTCGGAAGCTTTGCTTCGTTGCCTGGTAGAAGAAAAAGTAGAACATATTTTTGGCTACCCCGGTGGTGCCATCATGCCTGTGTACGATGCCCTTTATCATTATGCTGATAAGCTTACTCATTTATTAGTGCGTCATGAGCAGGGCGCCATTCATGCGGCACAAGGATATGCGCGAGTTTCAGGTAAGACGGGTGTTGTATTTGCAACTTCAGGCCCCGGTGCAACTAATTTGGTTACGGGGTTAGCCGATGCTTTGATCGATTCAACTCCGGTTGTGTGCATTACAGGTCAGGTGTTTGCACACTTATTAGGCACCGATGCATTTCAAGAGATCGATGTAATAAACACTACACTTCCTGTTACGAAATGGAACGTGCAGGTAACCGAAGCAAAAGATATTGCACCCGCCATCGCAAAAGCATTTTATATAGCTGCAAGCGGACGGCCAGGGCCTGTGTTAGTGGACATAACTAAGAATGCGCAAAATGAATTGACTGAAGAATTTGAGTATGAGCCCTGCAAAGCCGTGCGTACCTATAAACCAAAACCTGCATTACAAAAAGAACAAATAGAAGAAGCCTCATCTCTTATCAACAATGCAAAGAGACCTTACATTTTAGCAGGGCAAGGAATTTTATTATCGGGAGCCACCAAAGAATTGATTTCATTCTCAGAGAGCACTGGGATTCCCGTGGCAAGCACGTTACTTGGCTTAGGTGGATTTCCAACTAACCACCCTAACTATGTTGGGTATTTGGGCATGCATGGAAATTATGGGCCGAACATAAATACTAATCAATGCGATGTGCTGATTGCTGTAGGTATGCGATTTGACGACCGCGTAACAGGCAATGTGAGCAAATATGCAAAGCAAGCGAAAGTCATTCACATAGAAATCGACAAAGCAGAAATCAATAAGATTATTAAAGCAGACGTAGCCGTTCATGCCGATGCTAAAGAAGCACTATCCGAATTATCAAAACAATGTAAACCCAATAACTTTACCGATTGGATAAAAAGTTTCACTGCTTTAAATCAAGAGGAATTTGAAAAAGTAGTGCAGAAAGAAATTGAAAACACCAGCAGTCTGAAGATGGCTGAAGTGGTGCACATGCTTTCTGAGTTAACAAAAGGCGAGGCCGTAGTAGTAACCGATGTTGGCCAGCATCAAATGGTTACATCACGCTATTATAAATACAAAAATCCGCGCACCAACATCACGTCCGGTGGTGCCGGCACCATGGGCTTTGCGTTGCCTGCCGCTATGGGTGCAAAAATTGCCTCACCACACAAGCAAGTAATTGCCATTATTGGCGATGGTGGTTATCAAATGACGATTCAAGAGTTAGGAACCATAATGCAATACAAAATCCCAGTAAAAATTCTGGTTTTAAACAATAATTTTTTGGGGATGGTGCGGCAATGGCAACAACTATTTCATGGAAAGCGCTACTCCTTTACAGAGATGGACAATCCGGATTTTGTAAAGATTGCCGAGGCTTATAAAATACCCGGTGCTAAAGTCACTGATCAAAAAAATTTAGAAAGCGCCTTGATAAAAATGTTGGATTCAAATACATCCTATTTTCTTGAAGTAGTTGTGGAGAAAGAAGATAATGTTTTTCCGATGGTGCCTGCTGGAGCGGGCGTAAGCGAAGTGATTTTAGAAATACCTAAATAGATTTGAGAAGTGAGATATGAGTATTGAGAAGTCTCAGGTCTCATCAGGTCTCAAATCTCTATACTCAATACAAGAATGAATATGAAACAAGACTTCACATTAGAAATTGCGGCCGACAATAATTTCTCAATCCTTAACCGGATAGTGAATGTTTTGAACCGCAGGCGCGTGCGCATTAAAAAACTGATGGCTCATGAAAATGAAAGTGACTACCGCAAAGGTGGTGCGATCATCCTCGTTTTCACAACCCCCGATCTGATTGAAAAGATAAAACATCAATTAGAAAAACTAATCGAAGTAGAATACGCAAACTATGTAAGTGGCAGCGCATTTTATTACGAACGAAGTGAACAAATCGTAGATATAGACTAATAACTCAATCTCATAATTATAACGAACAACTAAAAAAAAGAATATGGCAAAGATCAATTTTGGCGGAACCCTGGAAGAAGTAGTGACCCGCGAAGAGTTTCCGATGGAGAAAGCATTGGCAGTGTTAAAAAATGAAACCATAGCAATTATTGGATATGGCGTGCAAGGCCCCGCACAAGCATTAAACCTGCGCGACAATGGATTTAATGTAATTGTTGGACAGCGTAAAGGTTCAAAGACCTGGGATAAAGCCGTTGAACATGGTTGGGTTCCGGGTGAAACACTGTTTGACATTGAAGAGGCTGCCAAACGTGGAACCATTCTAGAATTCCTTCTTTCTGATGCTGGCCAGATTGCACTTTGGCCAACCATCAAACCGTATTTAACAAAGGGAAAAACATTATATTTCTCTCACGGCTTTGGAATAACCTTTAAAGAACAAACCGGAATCATTCCTCCTGCTGATATTGATGTAGTGTTGGCGGCACCAAAAGGTTCGGGCACATCCGTAAGAAGATTGTTCTTACAAGGCAAAGGCATCAACTCAAGCTATGCTGTATTTCAAGATGCTTCTGGTAATGCCTCTGAAAAAGCTATTGCATTGGGGATAGGTGTAGGTTCTGGTTATTTGTTCCAAACAGATTTCAAAAAAGAAGTTTATTCAGATTTAACTGGCGAACGTGGAACCTTGATGGGCGCTATTGCCGGAATTTTCGAAGCACAATATGAAGTGTTGCGTTCAAAAGGACATACACCGTCAGAAGCCTTCAATGAAACAGTAGAAGAACTTACACAAAGTTTAATGCCGCTCGTTGCCGAGAATGGCATGGATTGGATGTATGCTAACTGCTCTACTACCGCACAACGTGGCGCATTGGATTGGAAAAAGAAATTCAAAGCTGCCACACTTCCTGTCTTCAAAGAACTATACGACAGCGTGGCTAGTGGTGCTGAAGCAAAACGAACTATCGAGACGTGTAGCAAACCTGACTATCGCGAAAAGCTCGCGGAAGAATTGAAAGAGGTTCGAGAAAGCGAGTTATGGCAGGCCGGTGCTGCCGTTAGAAAGCTGAGACCTGAAAAAGCAAGTGTAGAAGCAAGCATGATAAACTAGTACGCAAGTGGCAGTAAGCAATAGGCAATCACTTGTCTATTGCCTATTGTGATTTGCCTACTGCCTACAAAGATGATTGAAACAATCCATCAAGCCTATCCCAAAGATTATCACACAATAAAAGAGGCCACAAAATTATCTGGTTTTACAATGGCTTCTGATGTATTGACTTGCTCATTGCTTAGAACATTAGCCAGTTCAAAACCTGCCGCAAAATTTTTAGAACTCGGCACTGGAACAGGTTTATCTACTTCGTGGATACTGGATGGGATGGATGAACGTTCAACTCTCACTTCAATTGATAACAATTCGAAGTTTATTGAAATCGCCCAAGCATCTTTAGGTACTGACAAACGCTTAAAACTTGTCTGCACCGATGGTGGAGAATGGGTTGAATCAAACAGAGATCAAAAATACGATTACATCTTTGCCGATACATGGCATGGAAAATATCTTTTATTGGATGAAGTGTTAGCCATGTTGAATAAAGGTGGTCTGTACATTATAGACGACATGCTTCCCCAGCCCAACTGGCCTGAGGGTCATCACGAAAAAGCAATTAATCTTGTTAACGTGCTGGAGAAGAGAAGTGATTTAACCCTAACAAAACAAGTTTGGGCAACTGGAATTATTGTTGCTGTTAAAAAATAATCGAACGTTCATTGTCATGACAACTACAAAAGCCTCCAGTCTCGATATCAACGCAGCTTACGAAGTGTTGAAACCGGTAGTCCTCAAAACACCGCTTCAGTTTCATCGCAAGCTTTCCGAAAAATTCGGTTGTGAAGTTTATCTGAAACGTGAAGACCTGCAAGTAGTGCGTTCATACAAGATTCGCGGAGCCTATAATTTAATTCAAAGTCTTACAGAAGAGCAGAGAAATCGCGGAGTAGTGTGTGCCAGTGCTGGTAACCACGCACAAGGTGTGGCTTTCTCATGCAAGCTCCTCAACATTAAAGGAGTGATTTATATGCCAGCCATTACGCCTAAACAAAAGATCAATCAGGTGAAAATGTTTGGCGGCAACAATATTGAGATTGTTTTGGTTGGTGATACGTTTGATGAATGCCAGACACATGCATTGGAATTTACGCAGCAAAATAACAGTGTCTTCATCCCTCCTTTCGATCACGTGAAAGTGATGGAAGGTCAGGGAACTGTAGGCAAGGAAATTCTGGACGAACAATCCAACATTGACTATGTGTTTGTTCCTATTGGCGGTGGCGGCCTTTGCGCAGGATTAGGAAGCTATTTTCAAACCTATTCTCCCCAAACAAAAATTATTGGCGTTGAACCACAAGGTGCTCCCTCTATGAAAGAGGCATTAAAAGCTGGCAAGCCGGTAATACTTGATACGATACAGCGATTTGTGGATGGAGCATCTGTGAAGAAAGTTGGGGATCAAACTTTTGCTATCTGCAAAGATGTGATTGCCGACATGCTGCTAGTCCCTGAAGGAAAAGTTAGTTCTACCATTCTTCAACTATACAATGAAGATGCTATTGTGGCCGAACCAGCCGGAGCCTTATCCATTGCTGCCCTTGATCAATATGCTCAGCAGATCAAAGGAAAAAAAGTAGTTTGCATTTTGAGTGGCGGCAACAACGATATCGACCGCATGCAGGAGATCAAAGAACGTTCTCTGCTATTCGAAGGACTAAAACACTATTTTATTGTTCGGTTTGCACAACGTCCTGGAGCGCTAAAAGAATTTGTGAATCACGTTCTCGGCCCCAATGACGATATCGTACGCTTTGAATTCATTCAAAAACATAATAAGGAAACCGGGCCGGCATTAATTGGCATTGAAGTAAAATCCAGAGAAGATTTTGCATTGCTCATCGAACGCATAAACGAACACAAACTCAACTACACGCTCGTAAATCAAAGCGAGAATCTGTTTGAGTATTTAGTCTAATCTTTCGAACGTAAAATCGAGCATTTCAAACAACCGTTTGAAATGCTCTCAAAACATTGATTCTTACAAATTGACAATCAATGAGTATCTTGTATATAAATTATAGATATGGCACAAGGATTATTGATTGATATGGATGGTGTAGTATATGGTGGTGATACTATGATTCCCGGTGCGGACGTTTTTGTTGCGCGGCTTCTTACCGAAAATATTCCCTTTATGTTTATGACCAACAACAGCCAGCGCACACGGCTTGATGCAGTTCGAAAGTTGGCGAAGCTTGGCATCAACGTTGCAGAAAATCATGTGTATACGAGTGCCATGGCTACCGGAAAATTTTTAGCAAGTCAGATTCCAAATGGAACTGCGTATGTGTTGGGGGAAGGTGGATTGCTTTCAAGCTTGCATGAAAATGGAATTTCGTTGGTGAACTCTGATCCTGATTTTGTCGTGTTGGGAGAGGGTAGAAATTTTACACTGGAGATGGTGCAACGTGCGGTAGATATGATTTTGGCCGGGGCCAAATTTGTTACTACAAATCGTGATCCATCCCCTAAGAAAAAAGGATGGGATAATTTAGGCATCGCTTCTACTACAGCGATGATCGAAGAAGCAACAGGAATAAAAGGATTTGTAGTTGGAAAACCTGGACCGGTAATGATGCGCTCAGCACGCAAAGCACTAGGTCTTGAAACTGCCGAGACAACCATTATTGGAGACACCATGGATACCGACATTCGTGGGGGTGTGCAGATGGGTTATAAAACAATTCTTGTTCTTAGCGGTATTACAAAACGCGAACATCTGATTCGATATGCGTATAAGCCCGATATAGTTGTTGATTCTGTGAATGAAATCAAGTTGCCTTTGCCTTGGTGGAATTAACACCAAACACTCGTAAGCTATCAATCATTTTCTTTCAAATTGATTTGAGTAATCAATTTGAATTCTCCATATTCGTGTAGTTATTCGCGAATCGAAAATGATTACCCAATAACCTAACCTAAACCTATGCAAATCGTCCCGCCTAAAGCGGGACGATTTCATTTTATAGAGTTTTGAACAAACTAACGATTGTTGTGAGTAAGGAAAAACCAAAAACAATTTTTGAAAAAATCTGGGATAAGCATGTGGTGAAACGCGCTGACGGATATCCTGATGCGTTGTTTATCGATCGTCATTTTATTCATGAAGTAACATCGCCTCAGGCTTTTGATGGTTTAAGGAAAAGAGAACTACAGGTATTCAATACAAGGCGAACTACAGCGACAGCGGATCACAACGTGCCCACCAAAGATCAACATCTGCCAATCAAAGAAGCATTGTCACGGCATCAGGTAGAAACTCTTCGTAAGAATTGCAAAGAGTTTGGTGTTGAATTATACGATCTCGGACATCCTTATCAAGGCATCGTACATATCATTGGGCCCGAGTTAGGATTAACATTGCCCGGCATGACCATTGTCTGTGGCGATAGTCACACGTCTACGCATGGAGCTTTTGGCAATATTGCTTTTGGTATTGGCACCTCTGAAGTAGAGCAAGTATTAGCTACTCAATGTATTTTGCAATACAAACCCAAAACCATGAAAATTGAAATCAATGGTACCTTAGGCAAGGGTGTGGTCAGCAAGGATATTATTTTATACATCATCTCTAAGATTTCAGCCAGTGGTGCCACTGGCTTTTTTGTTGAATATGCAGGCGATGCTATCCGCAATCTTTCAATGGAAGCCCGCATGACCATCTGTAACATGAGTATTGAAATGGGCGCCCGTGGTGGTTTGATTGCCCCTGATGAAACTACCTTCAAGTATATCGAAGGAAGAAGATTTGCTCCTCAAGGAGAAGTGTTTGATAAAGCAATTACGGAATGGAAAAAATTGATCACGGATAAAGGAGCACAGTATGATCAGGTGCTAACATTTGATGCAGCTGACATTGCACCCATGATTACCTACGGAACAAATCCGGGTATGGGAATGAAAGTGACCGATCGCATCCCGACAGCTGAAGAATTAAAAGAGTTAAGCGAGAAAGATTCGTTCAAAAAATCTTTGGACTACATGGGTATAGAACCTGGCTCAAAACTGCTTGGCAAATCTATTGACTATGTTTTTATTGGAAGTTGCACCAATGCACGCATTGAAGATTTACGAGCTGTTGCTTCGATGGTGAAAGGAAAAAAGAAAGCCTCGAATGTGGAAGTGTGGGTAGTGCCCGGCTCTAAGCAAGTGCAGGAACAAGCACGTAAAGAAGGGCTCGATAAAATTTTTGAAGCTGCCGGGTTTGAACTGCGCGACTCAGGCTGCTCAGCTTGTTTGGGAATGAATGAAGATAAAATTCCGGCTGGCAAATATTGCATCAGCACCTCCAACAGAAATTTTGAAGGTAGACAAGGACCAAAGTCGCGTACATTTTTGGCAAGCCCGTTGAGTGCTGCTGCGGCAGCGATTACAGGTAAAGTGACAGATGTAAGAGACCTCATCCCCGACCCTTCTCCAAAGGAGAACGGAGTGGAGACGGCATTGGACAAAAAGTAATATTAATTGAACATTTTATTATACAAATTAACAACCCTAACCCCCTCTCCGCTGGAGAGGGCCAGGGTGAGGTTATGAAAGACAAATTCACAATATTAAAGTCAACAGCAGTACCAATTTCTTCAGAGAATATTGATACGGATCAAATAATTCCGGCACGCTTCCTAAAGGCTACAACCCGCGAAGGTTTTGGTGATAACCTGTTTCGTGACTGGCGTTATGACAGCGATAACAATCCTGTTAAAGACTTTGCGTTAAACAATTCTTCTTACACCGGAAAAATCTTAGTGGCTGGGAAAAATTTTGGGTGCGGAAGCAGTCGCGAACACGCTGCCTGGGCCATCTACGATTATGGCTTTCGCGTGGTAGTGTCCAGTTTTTTTGCTGACATCTTTAAAAACAATGCGCTTAACAATGCTGTGTTGCCTGTGGTGGTTTCTGATAACTTTTTGAAAAATCTCTTGGAGGCCGTTCAAAAAAATCCATCTACAGAAGTTACAGTGGATTTACAGAATCAGATTATCATTTATGGTAGTCAGAGTCAGAAGTTTGAAATCAATGCTTATAAAAGAGAATGCCTTATCAATGGATATGATGATATCGACTATTTGTTAAGCCTGAATAAAGAAATCAGAGAATTTGATTTAGCCCATTAATGAAGAAAAAAATAGTCATACTACCCGGAGACGGAATCGGCAAAGAAGTTACCGCTGAGGGGAAGACCGTGTTGAAAAAAATTGCCGAAGATTTTGGTCATACGTTTGAATTTGAAGAAGCCACAATCGGGCATGATGCCATTGAAACCACTGGCAATCCCTTGCCTGACGAAACTCTGAATAAACTAAAAAACTGCGATGCCATTTTGTTTGGCGCTGTCGGTCATCCAAAATATGACAACGATCCAACCTTGAAAGTACGGCCTGAACAAGGCCTATTGAAAATGAGAAAAGAGTTAGGGCTTTATGCAAACCTTCGCCCAATAAAATTATTTGACGAACTTCTTGAGGCTTCGAGTATTAAACCAGAAATACTGAAAGGTTCTGATATTTTGTTCTTCCGGGAGTTAACAGGCGATGTGTACTTTGGCGAGAAGGGAAGAAAAGATAATGGTAATACTGCATACGACCTGATGATCTATCAGCGCTACGAAGTTGAGCGCATTGCGCACAAAGCATTTCAGGCTGCACGCACAAGAAAAAAGAAAGTTACTTCTGTAGATAAAGCCAATGTGCTGGAGAGTTCGCGGCTATGGCGAGAAGTTGTGCAGGAAATAGGAAAACAATACCCGAATGTGCAACTCGAGCATCAGTTTGTAGATGCTGCCGCAATGAAATTGATTCAGAACCCCCGCAGTTTTGATGTTGTTGTTACCGGAAATTTGTTTGGCGACATTCTTACCGATGAAGCCTCGCAGATTGCGGGATCAATGGGAATGTTAGCTTCTGCATCTGTTGGTGATAGAGTTGGTTTATACGAACCGATTCACGGAAGTGCCCATGACATTACAGGAAAAGGCATTGCGAATCCGTTGGCTTCTATTTTATCTGCGGCTTTACTACTCGATATTTCGTTTGGAATGAAAGAAGAATCAAAAACAGTAATACGTGCCGTTGAAGCCGTGCTGAAAAACGGATTCCGTACTTCTGATATTGCCGATGCCAAAACCGATAAAGACAAAATCTTGAATACTCAACAAATGGGATCACAAATCATAAATGAGTTAAGGAATGTAGCCAGTTACCAGGTGTCGGTAACCAGCAATCAGTAACCAGTAACACTTATACTATGAGTAAAAAAATTCAAATCTTTGATACCACCCTTCGCGATGGCGAGCAGGTTCCCGGTTGTCAATTGAAGACAGAGGAAAAAATCATTATTGCAAAAGAACTTGAGCTGTTGGGTGTAGATGTAATTGAAGCTGGCTTTCCTATTTCGAGCCCTGGAGATTTTCTTTCGGTTGTTGAAATTTCAAAAGCTGTTACCGACCCTGTTGTATGTGCTTTAACTCGTTCCAAAAAAGAAGACATAGATGTGGCAGCCGAAGCCTTACATCATGCCAAACGCGGACGAATCCATACCGGCATAGGATCTTCGGATGTTCACATCAAACATAAATTCAGAAGCAGCCGCGAGCAAGTTTTAGAACAAGGAGTGTGGGCAACCAAATATGCAAAGGCTAAAGGATATGAAGTGGAGTTTTATGCTGAAGATGCCGGACGTGCCGATTTAGTATTTCTTGCTCAATTGGTTGAAGCGGTCATTGAAGCCGGGGCTGATGTGGTGAATATTCCGGATACAACCGGTTATTGTTTACCAAATTTATACGGCAAGCGAATTCAATACCTGGTAGAAAACGTAAAGAATATCGATAAGGCAATCATCTCTGTTCATTGCCACAATGATTTAGGTCTGGCTACTGCCAATACGATAGCCGGGTTGACAAACGGAGCGCGGCAGGCAGAAGTAACGATCAACGGCATTGGTGAACGGGCCGGCAATACCTCGCTGGAAGAAATTGCCATGATTTTACAAACTCATAAAGATCTTGATCTCTACACAAATATTAAGGCAAATAAAATTTATGCGTTGAGTCAACTTGTATCAGGTATGATGCGCATGCCCGTGCAGGCCAATAAAGCCATCGTTGGTCGAAATGCATTTTCACACTCCTCTGGTATTCATCAGGATGGATTTTTGAAGCACGCTGAAAATTATGAAATCATAAACCCTGCAGATGTGGGTGTTCACTCTTCTTCCATTGTGCTTACCGCCCGCAGCGGAAGAGCCGCGTTGAAACATCGTACGGAATTACTGGGCCATCATGTGGAAGGAGATGAGTTGAATACGCTGTATGAAAATTTTCTGGTGTTGGCCGATGAAAAGAAAGAAGTAACCGATGCCGATTTGATCGTGCTGGTTGCCAGCATGCCTGTGTTATCGAGGTAAAAAAGAAATTGTTTACCTACCGTGTTCATTGTGTTTTAAACTACATAATTAAAGTACACTGAGAAATCAGTGTACTTTAAACTTTTCACTAAGTCTTTCCGGAATACTTGCAATTTTTCTCTTCGAATAATCAAAGCAAACTATTCCGGTTTTACCCAACGCCACCTCGCGGCCAGTATTCTTATTGGTAATTCTATAAAATAGATCAAAGCCATATTTGTTCAAACCGCCTACGGCAATTTCGAATGCAAGAATGTCGCCAAAAATGATTCTGATTTGTAAACAATCGCTGCATCACTTACGATCTGACCTATTGGTCCATCAAGTTTTACTTCGCTTTCAAAACCCAGAGGGATCGGTAAAACAATGTGCGGGCTTCCTGCATCAGCGTAAGCACGCTGTCGTTGCCCACATGGTTGCCATAATTTAAATCACTGACCCGCACAGCAATTTCAGTTTGGAAGTGGAATTTTTCAGGAAGTTGTATTTCGAGGCGCGACATCTCTTCTAATTTTTTGTATAATTATAAAACAATTTGACTTAATCCACCTTTCGTTATCAACAATCTGTTTCCATGATCCGAAAAAGTCTTCTGGTTTCCGGGTGGAGAAAGCTAAAGAAAATCCTGCTGATAATTTTTGTGCTTCAGTTTGTGTACATCATAGCCTTGAAATGGATAAATCCACCCATCACCTTTACACAACTATCCGATTGGGTAGGCGGCTACGGACTAACTCGTGACTACATTGATTTTGACAACATGTCGCCCAACATAAGACTGGCTGTAATGGCCTCAGAAGATCAACTTTTTCCTGATCATAATGGGTTTGATATAAAGAGCATTAAAAAAGCTCTTATCAATAACAAGAAAAGCAAACGCATTCGTGGGGCCTCCACCATCAGTCAGCAGGTAGCTAAAAATGTTTTTTTGTGGCAAGGTCGTAGTTGGCTTCGCAAAGGCCTGGAAGTATATTTTACGTTTATGATTGAGTTGTTGTGGAGTAAAGAACGCATTCTTGAAATGTATCTGAATGTAGCTGAGATGGGAAAAGGAATTTATGGAGTAGAGGCTGCCGCACGAAGTTATTTCAAAAAATCTGCCAGTAAACTAACGCGGACAGAAGCTGCGCGAATTGCTGCTTGTTTACCAAATCCAAAAAAATACAAGGCCCAACCTGCATCACCCTACGTGGCAAGGCGTACTTCATGGATTATTAATCAGATGAATAATTTGCAAGATGATGAAGATGTGGCGAAGTTGCTGGAGGTGCCAAAGCCTGAAAAGAAAAGTAAGCCGAAGAAGTAATTCAATCAGTAATGTTCAATATCGCAAACTGTTGCTTTTTACCTCTTTGACCAAACAAAACAGTTTCAGCGACTTCTTATCTACCTGTTGAACAAACAGATCGTTGATCCGGGTTTGCGGATCGGCATATGAGGAGAAAATATAAATCTCGTTGTTGGCATACAACGTAAATCCTCCCATTCGCTGTTGGCCGTTGGTCACAAGTTCTAGCTCAACCGAGTTGATCGGCCTTAGATCATTTCCATAATGTTCTAGTGTAAACGTAAACTCCAGAAAGGAAGCTCTTGTTCTGATAGCATAGAATCCGGTTTCATCGCTCCCGATAATATCGTTGAGTATGGTGCGCCTGTTGGCTTTTATTTCCTCGCCCCAGCGCGTGGTGAGTTAGTAGGGTTGGGCGTTTAATCTATTAAAAATAAAATTGCTAACACTAAGAGTAAGTTGTACTTCATAAAATTTCAAGAGCCAGATAATTTTTGTTTATAGGCTTCCATTACCAACCAATAACTAAATAGCATTATAAAGAAACCAGCAACAAGTGCCGAAATGTACATTGCAATTCCCGTGTCTCTTTCATTCAACTCTGTTTGATACGGATTATCTTCGTTATAAAAGACATCTTTAGTTTTATACAAGGACCAAACTTCTTCCATTTGTTTTTCTACAGACATGAATGAATAGCGAGCTACTTCGTCATAGACTTCATATTTGTTCTCCTTTACCTGAAACTCATAGACAGCAGTTAAAAACTCCTGAGTCTCGGAATCAATTGTCCGTTCACTAAGAGTTACTCTTGAAAGAGATGCTTTTGTCTTCCTCCAATCTGTTCCGCTAGTCTGCAACATCTCTTTTATCGACCATCCCGTAATCAAAAGACCAGATATAAAAAAAATAATGAGTCGCACACTAATCCATAGTCTCCAAAGAAGTACTTCACCAAATATCTTCCAATTAAAACTTCGAACTAAGACAATATTGTCCTTTACATAATTAACAAATAGATATCCAAGAAATCCGATAACGAATATCAATAAACCAAAAAGTATAACAAGGGTTATTGGTTTCTCCATAACCAAAGATTTTCTTGAGTGCTAAGTCGCCCACGCCTTCCCCACTTCCGCATAGGGCACACACCCTTTAAACGGTCCGGGTACGGGGTTGTATTGCAAGGCTTGTGTAGCCCCTGGCTCGCTGGTAAAATAACCAACAAGAACCAATTCTTTTACTTTCAACACAAAAGGTATATCGCCACCGGTACCGGCATTCCACCAACCTGTGGGGCCACCGCCTGAAGCATCACTTATTGCTTTAGCATGCTGTTTTTCAAAATGTTGAAGTTGTTCTTCTGCGTTGCATTCAATAAAAAATTGTCCAAATATTTCTTTTGCCTCAGTATCAAAAGCAGTTAAGTCGGCAATAAATTTTTCTTGCTGCTCTTTTGAATACACCTTCGCGATCAATGCATCCATAAACTGCGGCACTCCGGCTTCTTTCGCTCCCGGTGTATCTGTTTTCGGAATGATGATCTCTGCCAGCGTTTCTATCAGCACACTTTGTTCATTCGAAAAAAATTCCGATTTAAAACCGACCTCAGGTGCCGCCTTGCAGCCGTTTAACACGCCTGCTAATGTGGGCCCCGTAATAGCATAGCCTAAAATAAGACTGGCTCGTTGTATCGCTTCTCTCCTATCCATATCGTGTTGGGTTTAGAGGTTTTGTTTTTTTAATTCTTTAACTGCATAATCTGCTGCACGTGCGGTAAGGGCCATATAGGTGAGCGATGGATTCTGGCAAGCAGAAGATGTCATAGCGGCACCATCGGTTACAAATACATTAGGCGCTTCGTGCACCTGATTCCACTTATTCAATACCGAAGTCTTTGCATCTTTACCCATGCGCGCAGTTCCCATTTCGTGAATGCCCTGGCCGATGTTATTCGGTGCATCAAACATATTTACATTCTTAAAGCCAGCAGCCTCCAGCATTTCGGCTGCACAAGCCTTCATGTCTTCACGCATGGTTTTTTCATTCTGCTTCCATTCAGCATCTACACTTAATGTTGGCAAACCATATACATCTTTCTTTTCTGTATTTAGTGTTACACGATTTTCCTGATACGGTAAACACTCGCCAAACCCAGTTATACCCATGCGCCACGGGCCCGGTGTTTCCAACGCTTCTTTTAACTGCGCACCATAAGCCATCTCCATTACGCCACGCGACCACTCTTGCCTGCTGGCCGCTCCCTGATATCCAAAGCCTCGCACGTAATCGGTGCGTTTATCGGTACCTACGTTTCTGAATCGTGGAATATAAACACCGTTAGGCCTTCGCCCGATATAATACTTATCATCAAAACCATCTATGGCACCATCGGCACCGGCACGGTATTGATGATCCATTAAATTTCGACCCAACTGATCGCTGCCATTGCCTAATCCATTCGGGAAACGATTCGAAATAGAGTTCAGTAAAATGAATGTGCTACCCAATGATGATGCATTAAGAAAAATAATCTTTGCGAAAAATTCTATTTCTTGTTTTGTTTCAGCATCCAGCACGCGCACGCCAACAGCTTTGCCTTTTTGTTCATCGTAAATAATAGAATGCACAATGGAATGTGGCCGCAACGTCATGTTTCCGGTTTTGGCTGCAGCCGGCAGTGTAGAAGAATTACTACTAAAGTATGCGCCATACGGACAACCTCTGTCGCACAGGTTGCGCGATTGACAAACGCCACGCGATGGATCGTGTGGTAACGGTGCTGTAAGATGTGCCACGCGGCCAATCGTAACTTTACGGCCGCCAAACTTATCGGCAACTTTATCGCGAAAAACTTCTTCCACACAATTTAATTCCATGGGTGGAAGAAACTTTCCGTCAGGTAAATGCGATAACCCTTCTGCGCGACCACTCACACCAATATAACTTTCCACATGATCATACCACGGTGCAAGGTCTTTATAACGAATGGGCCAGTCTACACCAAAACCTTCTTTTGCGTTCGCTTCAAAATCAAGATCAGACAACCGATAAGTTTGTTTGCCCCACATGATTGAACGACCACCTTCGTGATAGCCACGAATCCAATCGAAAGGCTTTATTTCCGTATAGGGATTTTCAAGATCATTCACCCACCAGTGTTTGGTAGCCTGACTGATCCAACCTGTTCTGCGTTGCACCGGAATTAATTTTAGATCATCGGGTGTAAGTCGGTTGCCAAAAGGAAGTTGCCACGGGTCTTTGTTCATGGTAGGATAATCGACCTGGTGTTTCACCGGGCGACCGCGTTCAAGCACAAGTGTCTTTAATCCCTTTTCGGTAAGTTCTTTGGCGGCCCAGCCACCGCTAATACCTGTGCCCACCACAATGGCATCATAGGTGTTTTGTTGTTCAGCTTTTACGTTCAGGTTCATACGAATTGGAGATAAAATGAAATTTAATCGTTTTGTGTGACGTATCAAAAAAGGTTGACAATAATAACCAAGGCAGTTAACAATTAACTTATCAGTATTACTCTTAAAATTAATAGGTCGACTATTTTTAATTTTTTTGACTTGCAGGCATTGATGTAGTTGATACTACTTATTTGTTACTTTCAAATTCTCCGCCACCAGCAACACAAAATCTTTTCCTTTCACAAAGCCCTTTCCTAACTCAGCTTCGTATTTGTCGGTGATGCCCAACGAAGCCATGTCTTCTACTTTCTTTCCTTTCTTTAAGGCGGCTGCCACCTGGTCGCGGATGTCGGCAAGGGTATCGCGCAGTTTTTTTACATCGGCTTTTGTGGCCACTTCGCCATGACCGGGTATCACCTTTGTGTTGTCATCAATAATCAAAAGAATTTTATCAAGCGTATTAATAAACCCGTTTACTCCACCTCCATTCGAAACATCAATGTAAGGATACCCATAACGCACAAAGGCATCGCCTGTATGCACCACGTTGGCTTTAGTAAACTGCACAATTACATCGCCATCGGTGTGGCCAATGTCAAAGTGATGTAACACAATATCTTCTTCATTCAAATGAAAATTTAATTTATCACTAAACGTGATAGCCGGCCAGGCTTCTTTAGCACGAGGCGGAGTGGTGCGGTTAGTGCGTGTGTTAATAGTTTCTTTCATCATACGGGCCCGCACCTGATCGTGTGCTACCAGCGTGGCTCCCATGTTATAAAAGTTTTCATTGCCCCCACTATGGTCACCATGTAGGTGTGTGTTTATCATAAACCGAATCTCTCCGGGGTCAAGCGTTTTAATGGCGCCATTGATTTTGTTGGAGAGTGGAGCAAACTGATTGTCAATCACAAGCGTTCCCTCCTTTCCGGTAAGCACCCCAATATTACCACCGGCCCCTTTCAGCATGTAGATATGCTCGGCCACCATAACTGATTTGATCATTACGGTATCGTAATTGGTTTGCGCGTGGGCAGAAAGCACAAGCAATAAAAAGCAGAGATTTAAGCAAGTTGATTTCATTGGGGAAATTTTAATGAGGAGATAAATCTAATCAAAATTCAGTTCCAAAACATAGCAAGAAACAGGTTGAATAACAATTACCGGTATGCCAGTTTTGTGTCAACAAAAAAACAATAGCTTTATGATACCAGCCATGGATCAAGACATCAATTATCTGCGCATTGAACAGGCCATCCTGTACCTGGAAAAAAATTTTCAGCGCCAGCCTGAGCTAACGGAAGTGGCCGAGGAGGTAAGTGTTTCGCCCTATCACTTTCAGCGCATCTTTACAGAATGGGCAGGCATTAGTCCCAAGCGGTTTCTTCAATTTCTTACGGTTGATTTTCTAAAAGAAAAATTGAAACAATCAAAAAATCTGGTAGAAGCTGCAGAGGCTGCCGGATTATCGAGTCAATCAAGAGTATATGATTTGTTCACCACGCTGGAAGCGGTAACTCCAGAAGAATATAAACACCGGGGTACTGGCATTCACATCAACTACGGGTTTCATGAAACTCCTTTTGGGATGGCGTTGATTGGTGTTACAGAACGTGGTGTTTGCTGGCTATCATTCATCACGGCTGATGCTGATCCAAATTTTCAACTTCTTGAAATGAAGGAGCATTGGTATAATTCGGTTTTTCATCAAGATCAACAGTTGACGGAATCCTACATTACTAAGATATTTAATCGCAAAGGCGCGGAGACGCAACGTAAATTGCATGTATTTGTAAAGGGTACCAACTTTCAAATTAAGGTTTGGGAAGCTCTGCTAAAACTTCCTGTAGGATCAGTGACTACTTACAAAGACATTGCCATGCAAATTCAAAATCCGCAAGCCATGCAGGCAGTAGGGTCTGCCGTTGGATCAAATCATATCGCCTATCTGATTCCCTGTCATCGTGTAATCCGGAAAGACGGAATACTTGGCGAATATCGATGGAGTAGCACGCGCAAAAAAAGCATTATTGGTTGGGAGATGGCCAAAGTTGATCTGTCCTGATTTGACACGTACCGACCATTTGTAAAATAATAGTAACCTGCACGAAACTTTTTAATGAATGTGGAGTATCTATAGAGTATTCCCAAAATTATTGCCAATGCTACGCAGCTACTTTAAAATTGCCCTTCGCAACCTGATCAAAAATAAAGGCTACACCTTTATTAACATTGCCGGACTAGCCACGGGTATGGCTGTAGCATTGCTTATCGGGTTGTGGATCTGGGACGAACTCACCTTTAACAAGTTTCACAAAAATTACGATCGTCTGGCACAAGTGTGGCAGCACAATGAGTACAATGGCGTAAAAGGCTCGCAGGTATCTAACCCCTATGTGATGGCCGAAGAAATCCGTACCAACTTTGGTGGCGATTTTAAATATGTATTACAGTCCTCGTGGAATTTCGGTCGCATTCTTACCGTGGGCGAAAAGAAATTTAACAAAAGCGGCATGTACTGGGAGCCACAAGTCATTGACATGCTCTCCATCAAATTATTAAAAGGCGATCCCGATCAAGCGTTGAAAGATCCATACTCCATTGTTCTTTCCGAGTCCGTAGCCAAAGCATTCTTTGACGATGCCGATCCGGTAGGTCAAACCATTCGTATCAATAACAAAAGCGATGTGAAAGTAACGGGTGTGTATGAAGACATGCCGCACAGTTCCACCTTCCGGGAAATGAGTTTTATAATGCCTTGGGATTTATACATTATCGAAAGTGAATGGATTAAAAGAATGGACGATCCCTGGGGCAGCAACTTTACACAAACCTGGGCACAACTTGCCGAGAATGCCGACATGGCACAGGTGTCAGCCAAAATTGTGAATGTAAAGTTTAACAAAGTAGATGAAGGCGGCCGCAGGTATAAGCCTGAAGTTTTTCTTCACCCTATGAGCCAGTGGCATTTGTACTCTGACTTTCGCGAAGGCAAGAATGTAGGAGGTCGCATTGAGTTTGTATGGATGTTCGGAATAATTGGTGTGTTTGTTCTATTGCTGGCCTGTATCAATTTTATGAACCTGAGCACAGCCCGCTCTGAAAAACGTGCAAAAGAAGTAGGCATACGCAAATCAATCGGCTCACTGCGATCGCAACTCATCAACCAATTTTTTTGCGAGTCGATTGTAGTGGCTGTAATAGCATTTACTGTTTCGTTAGGATTGGTTTATCTCGCATTGCCTGCTTTTAATGATGTGGCCGGTAAACGACTTATTCTCTTATGGAACAATCCCATGTTCTGGTTAATTGGTCTTGGCTTCAGCTTAATCACCGGCATCTTAGCAGGAAGTTACCCCGCCTTATATTTATCTTCCTTCCAACCGGTAAAAGTTTTGAAAGGTACCTTCAGGGTGGGTCGTCTTGCATCTCTTCCCCGCAAGGTATTAGTGGTGTTACAATTCAGTGTTTCGGTTATTCTTATCATCGGTACTATAATCGTATTCCGTCAGATTGAATTTGCCAAAGACCGGCCTATCGGTTACGACCGCAATGGGCTTATTAATATATATCTTCAAACACCGGATATTCACAAACACTTTGAAGCCGTGCGCAATGAATTGAAAAGTCAGGGAGCCATTGTAGAGATGACAGAAGCCGGAAGCCCTACCACACAAGTATGGAATACCAACGGAGGTTTTACCTGGAATGGTAAGGACCCTGCACTTGCCGTTGACTTTCCGAACAACGGTGTATCACATGAGTTTGGCAAAACCATAGGCTGGAAGTTTAAAGCGGGTCGCGATTTCTCGCGCGACTTTGTGAGCGACTCGAATGCATTTGTAATTAACGAAGCAGCCGCAAAATTTCTGGGCTTTGAAAATCCGGTTGGCGAAACACTTACGTGGAACGAAGAACCCTACACCATTATTGGTGTAATCGAAGACATGATTATCGAATCGCCTTACGAACCTGTGCGTGCTTCGCTCTGGCACATCGACCGCTTCGATAATGTAAATCTTGCCATTTTAAAACTCAATCCCGACATGAGCTCGCACGTAGCGCTCGATAAAATTAAAACTGTGTTTACCCAATACAATCCGGAGTCACCCTTCAGTTACGAGTTTGTAGATATTGAATACGCAAGCAAGTTTAGTGATGAAGAACGTATTGGTAAGCTTGCCAGCTTCTTTGCGGTGCTGGCTATCTTCATCAGCTGCCTGGGTATTTTTGGGCTGGCCAGTTTTGTGGCCGAACAACGCACCAAAGAAATTGGTGTGCGCAAAGTAATGGGTGCCAGTGTAACCAACCTCTGGGGGATGCTTTCGAAAGACTTTGTTGTGCTGGTTGGAATTTCGTTGCTCGTGGCTATGCCATTAGCGTGGTATTTTATGAATAACTGGCTACAGAAATATCAATACCGCAGCGATATGGCGTGGTGGATTTTTGCCGCAGCCGGTGTGGGTGCCTTGCTGATCACACTACTAACAGTGAGTTACCAATCTATCAAAGCAGCCATGGCAAACCCGGTTAATAGTTTGAGAAGCGAATAAACAATATTCCATCTAACCTGAAGACCAGCAACAAGATTTTGTTGTTGAGAGCTCCGGTGTGGTGGATAAAATTGTATCCAAAACGATCAAATATAAATCTTATATTGAACGCAGAATTAAATCTTCTGCACTTGAATAACTCAGCGATTGCTTCCTCTGCGTTTAAGCGAATTCTCCTTCCCGGCATCATTCTTCAATCTGTTCTTATTGGTGGTGGTTATGCAACCGGCCGCGAGATTGTAGAGTATGGAGGCAAGTTTGGCGCCAGTGGTTGGATAAGCGGACTTGCTATCTTTTTTGGATTCTCACTCATCGCCTTTTTATCGATGGAGGCAAGTCGGCAGTGGCAGGCATACGATTATAAGTCGCTCTTAAAAAAATTAATCGGGCCAGGTTGGATCGCCTACGAAATTGTGTACTTGCTGTTGGCTATTCTGATCATTGCCGTAATGGCATCGGCTGCCGGTGAAATTTTAAATCAAACGCTTAACTTCAATCGTTGGGTAGGTGTGGTACTCATTACGGTTGTGGTTGGATTTCTGAATTATAAGGGTGAAGAAACAATAGCCAAACTTGAAACACAATCGGCTCGGTAGCACTATTCATAGCCTATTTTATTTTTACGTTTAGTGTGTTTGGAAGTAAGGGCGATGTGATCATGCAAACTTTTCGGGATTGGAACACCAGCTACCTACCAGATGCTCCAGGCATTGGCATTTTAGTATGGACCGGTATTTTGTATGTAGGTTATAACCTGGCGGTATATCCGGCTTCGTTTTTTACATTCCGTGATCTTCACTCGCGCAAAGAAAGTTTTATTGCTGCTATTGTTGCGGGCTTGCTCATGACCATCCCCTGGTTTCTTACTTACTTTGCGTTGATGGCCTATTATCCCGATGCAAACGTGTTGGCGTCTACGGTTCCCTGGCTAAAAATGCTTGAAGAATTTAATCCCATTCTGGTTGTGGTGTTTGGTATTGTAGTTGGCTGGACTTTGATTGAAACAGCCACCGGAATGATTCACGCTTTTATCAGCCGGATTGAAACCGAAGCAAATCAAAAAGGTAAGCCGTTGAAAAAAATTACCAAAGCATATATTTCGTTTGCTGCCCTTATCGCTTCGCTTATTCTGGCACAGGTAGGTATTATTGATCTGGTTGCCAAAGGATATACCATTATGGCCTATGCTATGATTGCGGTTTATGCGGTGCCTCTCCTTTTATATTCTCCAAAACTGCTATTCGGCAAATAAAGGTTGATAAGAAAAAATTGATTTTCAAATCTAAAACTATTTTACATACATTTACGTAATTAATCATTGTTATGAAAGGAACCAATCTGGGTGAATTTGAAGAGCTGGTACTACTGACTATTGCCGCGTTGATGAGTGATGCATACAGTGTAGCTATCTGCGATGAACTGGAGAAGCATACTGGTCGCGCAACAAAATTAGGCGTAGTCCATGCGGTGCTTAACCGATTAGAAGAAAAAGGATTTGTGAAAAGTAAGCTAGGCGAAGCAACCAGCGCGCGAGGTGGCAAGCGCAAGCGCTACTACAGTGTAACCAATACGGGTAAGGCTGCCCTCATCAAATCGAAAGAAGTGCGCGATCAACTTTGGAACATGATTCCGGAAATGGCCTTGAAAAATATTTGATGAAAGCCCAAAAGAACAAACACCCTCCTCGTTGGGCTGAGCACTTTCTAACTTGGTACTGCAGACCCGAGTTGCTGGAAGATTTGCAAGGCGATTTAAATGAATATTTTGATCGTAACGTAAAATCAAAAGGAGTTAGAAAAGCAAAACTCATTTTCATTATCGATGTTTTAAAATTTCTTCGTCTCTATACAATTCGAAAACCAAAATTTTTCAATCTCTTACTACAATGGATTATGATAGGTAGCTATTTAAAAACTTCAGGGCGTAACATCATGCGCAATAAACTTTTCTCGGCAATTAATATTGTTGGGCTTGGTGTTAGCATGTCTGTAGGATTGATTATGATAGCTATGCTGTCCGACTTATACTCCTATGACAAATTTCACAAGAAGTACAATCGGATTTACCGAGTTATCAGTCAACATCAATACAAAGGCAATGCAAGCAATGATTTTTTTGCCACCACGTCTTTACGTGCCGCGAAGCAAATAAAAGAATCCATAAGCGGAACAGAAGATGTTGCAATTCTGCGAAGAGATTTTTCAGGAGATCTGGAACAGGGTGAAAAAATTATTCCACTAGCAGGCTTTTGGGCTAACGAGGCTTTCTTCCGTGTATTTTCATTTAAACTGATGAAGGGAAATCCGGCCGCAGCGTTAAAGGAACCTTTCAGTCTTGTACTCACCGAAACAAGTGCTCATAAACTCTTTGGTGATGCCGATGCAATTGGCAAAACAATCGTGCGAAACAAAAAGGAATACACAGTAACGGGTGTAATGGAAGATGTACCTGTTTTTTCGCATCTCAAATTCGATATGCTGGGTTCGATAAGCACATTAGAAAGTCTTGAAAGTGAAAACCCACAACTGATGAAATGGGATAGCATGTGGGACACATGGGCGTATGTGTTGATGCCCGAACAGGCAGACCTGTCTGCGTTGAAACAAAGTCTGGATAAGTTAAGTGCCCAGGAAGATATATCCGTTACAGACACACACATTGAACTTGCCCTAGAACCTTTAACCGAAATTATGACGGGCGAAAACCTGAGTAATCAGATCGGCACAACAATGGGTAAAACTCCGGTTCGCATTTTTCTCATTCTTTCCCTTGTAGTTATTATTTCTGCGTGCTTCAATTATACCAACCTTTCCATAGCTCGCTCATTCAGGCGCACAAAAGAAGTAGGCATTCGTAAAACCATTGGCGCATTACGGGGCCAGGTAGCAGAACAGTTTATGGTAGAATCAGTTTCGATTTCGATGCTTGCACTTGTATTTTCATTTTTATTATTTCTTTTTATCAGGCCACATTTCATCAGCATGGAGGAATCGCTACAGGAGTTACTCATACTTGATCTTTCACCACTACTGATTGTCTCGTTTATTTTATTTGCGATCGTCATTGGTCTTATTGCCGGAATTATACCTGCACTTTCATTTTCAAGGATTAATGCGATTCAGGCTTTTAGAAGTCTGTCTGCAGTTCCCGCACTCAAAGGAATTACTGCCCGAAAAGTGTTAATGGTTTTCCAATATGCGATTTCGATTATTGCCATTACAGTTACAATTATTTTATACAAACAGTACAAACACTTCATTCATTATGATCTCGGTTTTAGTACCGAAAACATTTTGAACATCCGAGTACAGGGAAATGATGCAACGGTGCTTAAAAATGAATTACAGGCATTGCATGAAGTGAAAGGCATCTCACAATCTAATCTCATTGCAGGCATCGGACATTACTGGATTACTAAAATGAAAAACTCAACTAATCCTGAGGACTCAGCCGATGTGTTTTACACGATGATTGATGAGAACTATTTGCCCTTACACAATCATTCATTCCTTGCGGGAAGAAACTTTCAGACAACAGCAGACTCAATGGAGACGGAAGTGATTGTAAACACGCACGTACTAAAACGATTTAACATCGGTGGGCAGAATCCAGAGAAAGCCATAGGAGAAGCAGTAAGTGTTAATGGTAAAGACCTGACTATTATTGGTGTGCTTAAGGATTTCGAATATGGAAAATCAAACAGTAAGACTAACAAAGAAGTCATTATGAGACATCTCAAAAAAGATGCGCAACACCTGAATGTAAAAATTCTTTCGGAAGATTGGCCAGAAACGTATGGCAAGTTGGAAACCATCTGGAAAAAGATTGATCCGGATCATCCGTTTCAGGCTAAGTTCTATAACGAGCAGATAGAAGAAACCTTCCGGGGATTAAAAGCAAGTGTTAAAGTGGGTGGCTTTCTAGCCATGTTGGTTATCTGTATTGCATGCATCGGCTTGCTGGGTATGGTTGTATTTACCACTGAAATAAAATTAAAAGAAGTAAGCATCCGCAAAGTAATGGGCGCAACAGAAGGTAGTTTACTTTACCTGCTCAGTCGGGGGTTTCTAGTCTTGCTGGTTATCGCCACTTCCATTGCCTTGCCCCTCACCTACCTATTCTTTGATAAGATATTGTTACCGAACATTGCCAATCACGCACCGTTGGGTGTTTGGGAAATGATAGCTGGTGCGTTAGTTGTAATCGCGTTGGCATTTATCATGATCACTTCTCAAACAATAAAAGCTGCAAGAACCAATCCGGCTGAGGTTTTGAAAAGTGAGTAATAAAAAAAATCCATGATCAAATATCGCCTCCTCACTGGGCAGAAAAATTCCTGAGCTGGTATTGCAGACCCGATTTGTTGGAAGATTTACAGGGTGACTTGAACGAATATTTTGAACGCAATGTAAAATCGAAAATTCCTTCGGCTCTACACGATTCGCAAACCAGAATTTATTAACCTTTTAATACAATGGATTATGATTGGCAGCTACATTAAAACATCAGGCCGCAGTATAGTGCGCAATAAATTATTCTCAGCAATAAACATTGTGGGTCTTGCCATCAGCATGTCAGTAGGGCTGCTTCTTATCGGGTTGATTTCTGATGTTAGCTCGTATGATAAATTTCACGAACAGCATAATAACATCTATCGCGTTATCAGCCGATTCCAATATCTTGAAAATAAAGAACCGGATTTTATGGCTACCACTTCACTGAAGGCAAGTAAGCTAATTCAAGAAACATTCTCTGCGCCTAAAGGCGTTGCTATTTTCAGAAGAGTATTCACTACTGAAACACGATTGAAAGAAATTAGTATTCGCAAAATAATGGGCGCCTCCGAAGTGTGGTTACTTTTTTTACTTGGCAAGGGATTCTTTCTTTTACTGGCGATTGCCACTGTGATCGCGCTTCCAGTTACTATTTTGTTCTTTGAGCGGGTTTTATTTTTAGAAATCAGCAACACTGCCCCTCTTTCACTGAGGGGCATGTTTTCAGGAATAGTGATTGGCTCACAAACCTTAAAAGTAGCCGGAGCTAATCCGGCTGCGGGTGTTAAAGAATGAGTAAATTTACTCAGCAATCCAAAAATTCTAAATGAAGATTCATTCGCATTCAATTCTACTTTCGGGTGGAGAATCTGTATCCGGAGAATTTTTTGTACCTCAAAATCCCAAAGCTCTATTTGTCTTTGCACATGGTGCCGGCACGAACATGCACCATTCATTTATGAAAGAACTCTCCGGTGAACTTGCCAATCATCAGATTGCCACCCTTCGTTACAACTTCCTGTATTCTGAACAAAAAAAGAAGCGGCCCGATTTCCCAGCTGTAGCGCACAAAGCAGTTGCCGCTGCCATCCAAAAAGCAAATGAATCCTTTCCAAACATTCCGTTGTTTGCTGGCGGCAAATCATTTGGCGGTAGAATGACTTCGCAGTATGTTTCTGAAAAGGTAAATGAAACTCTTAGCGGACTCGTCTTTGTTGGCTTTCCCTTGCATCCCGCTGGCAAACCGGGCGTTGAGCGCGCTACGCATCTTGATAAAATAAAAATCCCGATACTATTCCTCCAAGGCTCGCGCGATGCATTAGCTGAATGGCCATTGATGGAACAGACCAGTAAAAAATTAACAACTTCCAGTCTTATTAAGTTTGAAGGTGCAGATCATAGTTTTAAAGCTGGTAAACAAAATCTGATTCCAACATTGGCCAATGAAATTAAAATATGGATTAATGGGGTTTTAAAAAAATAGTCATACTTTTTCTGATGATTAAATTGACTTGAATTCATTATAAATCATTAAAAAAAAGCCACTGATTCACAGAATAAAAAACTTTAGCTCAATAGCCCCACTTCTTCATGATCTCATAATCTTCTCTCATGCACTGGAGCGGAGTTTTACCTTGATATGACTCTTGCTCAATAATAAAGTGAACCGTGCCGCCAGACTTCCGGCACAAGTCAATTACATCTTTCACATTCACAATACCAGTCCCTAAAATAGTGCTCTCATATTTACCCTGAGTTCCTTTACTTAAAATTTCATCCTTAACGTGAAGTGACTCAAATCGGCCCGGAAATTTCTGCACGATATCTATGGCTTTGACGCCACCATTATAAAGGTTTCCGGTATCAAGTTGTTGCATCACCAATTCCGGATCGGTGTTTTCAAGAATAATATCATACAGTGTTTTATCACCATGCTTTTCGCTGAATTCAAAATCGTGATTATGATACCCAAACTTCATACCCGATTTTTTACATAACTCACCCGACTTATTAAAAATTTCCAACTGATGCATTAACGCATCTTTTGATTGACGCACAGCTTGATCCATCCAAGGACTGATTACATACTGCTGACCCATAAAGGCAGCATCTTCCACGGTGTATTTCCACGCATCTGTAAAATCATTTTTTGCGATATCCCAATGCTGTTTGGCCAATACGGTGTGGCCACTTGGCATCGTCATACCCAGGTCATTCAGTATCTTTTTAAATTCAGCTGCCGTCCAGCCATAAAATTTTCTATTTACATAGTCGGCATGCTCCACATGTTGATATCCCATTTTGGCGAGTTCTTTTAAAGTACGGAGCGGGTCCACTTTCATTTCATCGCGCACACAATAAAGTTGAAGACCCATAAGTTCCTTTTTTGCATGGGCTGCAAATAATGAGGAAGACAACAACGATCCACCAGCTACAGCCAGGGTGCTTTTCTTAATAAATTCTCTTCGCGAAGTATTCATGGATTAGAAATTTTTATAGGTGAATATGCATTAAAATGGTAAGAACCGAAACAACCCTTCTTTAAGCGGTTATAAAACAGATTGATAGGCTTCCTCATAATGACGGATCAAGTTAACCCAATCAAATGCTGAAGAATAATTCTCAACATTATTGCGTTGCATAATTCGACCTCTACGGTCTTGCAACAAAAACTTATATAGAAAAGCAGCTAACTGTCTCGCACTCCAATCGAACGTACGCTTACCACGTTCTACCACATACATTCCACCCTTCTCATGATCGGGCATGTTCTGCAACAAATAATCACCAAAGCCACTAAGGTCGCTGGTAACAGCCGGCACTCCGCTGGCCATACACTCAAGCGGTGTATATCCCCATGGTTCATAATAGCTAGGGAAAATACCAAGATGACAACCGCGAACAAACTGACTGTAGTCCATTCCGAAAAGCGGATTAGTTGAATTAATAAAATCCGGGTGATAGACAATTTTCACTTTGTCTTCCTCTCGATTGAGAAAATTTCTTCGTACAAGAAATTGAAGTATATCATCTTGTTCTTCGTTCACCAACTTATGTGTAACCGGCAACGGCATTTTATTACTTTTCCAGGATTGGATTGTTCTACGGTACCGAAGTTTCCAATACTCGTCTACAAACTCATTCAATTCCGGAAGTCGATGATCCTGCCGCATCGTGCTTTCAAAAAACAAACGCTTGCCCACCTGGCGTTGAATGGCATCGCACGTCTGCCTGATTTCTTCCATTACTGCGCGCGACTGAAGCACTTCGGGCTTAATACTATAGAACTCGCGCTTAGTAACAAAAAACATAACAACCGTGAGATCAGATTTTTCTTCTTTCAGTTTTTGATTTAAGTGAACCAACGCTTCAAGAGTTATATCAAATCCTTTGTTTTTATACTCATATCTACCTGAAGTAAAAAAATACACGGTCTTATCGAGATCAAATGAATACGATGAAAAGAAATGCCCCATCACAAACTGATGAATCTGATCTTTATAGGTGGAGTGTAGATTCTGAAATTCGTGCAAGGCTTCGAAGCGTTGAATGTTTAACCCATTGGGTAACACAAAGTCAGGCTGTCGTCTTAAAAGATGTTTACACTCTCGCGCAGTAACATCACTCACCGTGGTCATTACATCACACCGTTGGGCACAAGCGTATTCAATGGCTGCTTCTGTCTCTATTCCAAATTTCCCAACCTCATCTTCCCATTTAAAAAATGGAAGGTGTGCATAAAATAGCGGGGAATTTATTGCTAAATGTCGGCCGAGTTGTGTAGCGTGGGTAGTAAAAATAGTTTTCACAGGCATGGCCTCGCGTTTAATATCCAGAATGGGCAGCCCGGCCATCCATTCATGAAAATGGGCAAGAATCTTTTGATCTGGTCCGTTGATCTTTACCACTTCATCAATAAACAACTTGGTGAGATACGCAAAGCCAATCACCTGATCAATCAATTCATTTTTATCCGGTGTGCTGATCGAATGATTTTTCCATAATAAATACTTAAGTACGTTTAGTGTTTTTTCCTCAATCACTTTTGGATTAAGAAGTACAACACGGGGCTTGCCGGTAATAAGCCACTCTGCATACACAACATCGTAGCCTTTCTTTCTGAGATTTGCTGCCGCTAACCCAAAAATATCAGCTGCATCATCCAATGACTCGAGTTCGGCAAGAATATTTTTATTCATATACGGGCCAATCATACAAAAATGCCCACTCCAATTTGCCATCATCGCTGGCGCTTTAGATCGGATTACTGTGTAAATACCGCCCACCTGATTACACACTTCCCAGGCAACTTCCATAAGCAAGGCTGTATTTGCAGGTTTTGAAATTTGTGGTAATCGTTTTGGCATAATGCGAGTCAAAGTGTCTTGAAACTACTGAATTGCAAACAATTTAATGACAAAATTTCTTTAAATCATAGTATCTCATACATGGATTCGAATTTGCTGTTAGCAAATTGAAAATCACATTGCTATGAACTTTGATAAATTCACAATAAAATCACAGGAAGCTTTACAGAAGTCGGCTGAAATTGCAACAGCAGCACAACAGCAAGCAATTGAGCCTGGCCATTTGCTGAAAGCCATTCTGGAAACTGATGAGAACGTTTCCAACTATCTATATAAAAAACTAAATATAAATAGTACAATTCTGGAAACTAAACTGGATGAGATTGTAAACTCATATCCAAAAGTTTCTGGCCAGCAAGCTTATTTATCTACTAATACCAACACGGTTATTCAAAATGCCGAAAAAGAACTTCGTGCACTCAAAGACGAATACATTGCGATAGAACATTTATTATTGGCCTTGCTGTCTACCAAAGACAAAGTCTCGTCAATTATGAAAGATGCGGGATTTGAAAAAGGATCGTTAATAAAAGCAATTCAGGAATTGCGCGGTGGAGCAAATGTTACAGACCAAAATGCCGAGGCAAAATACAAGTCACTTGAGCGTTATTCAAAAAACCTTAATGATCTCGCCAAAAAAGGAAAGATAGATCCTGTTATTGGTCGCGATGAAGAGATCAGGCGTGTACTTCAGATTCTATCTCGCAGAACAAAAAATAATCCAATACTATTGGGTGAACCCGGTGTTGGTAAAACTGCCATTGTAGAAGGCATGGCCCAGCGTATTGTAAGCGGAGATGTGCCTGAAAATCTGAAATCCAAATTATTGATTTCGTTAGACATGGGTTTGCTTGTAGCCGGTGCTAAATACAAGGGCGAATTTGAAGAGCGCTTGAAAGCTGTAATAAAAGAGGTGACTGATTCAAATGGTGAGATCATTCTCTTCATTGACGAAATTCATACACTCATTGGCGCAGGTGGTGGCGAAGGCGCCATGGACGCAGCTAATTTATTGAAGCCCGCCTTGGCTCGTGGTGAGCTGCATGCCATAGGCGCAACTACCTTAAAGGAATATCAAAAGTATATCGAAAAAGACAAAGCCCTTGAGCGCAGATTTCAATCTGTAATGGTGAATGAGCCTTCGGTAGAAGATTCGATCTCAATCTTGCGCGGTATCAAAGATAAATATGAATTGCATCACGGAGTGCGCATTAAAGATGATGCTGTTATCTCTGCAGTGGAATTATCCAGTCGTTATATCTCAGACCGTTTTCTTCCCGACAAGGCGATAGACCTGATGGACGAAGCCGCTTCTAAACTTCGGCTGGAAATGGATTCGTTACCGGAAGAGTTGGACGAACTCAACCGAAAAATCATGCAGTTGGAAATTGAGCGCGAAGCCATCCGCAGAGAAAAGGATAAAGACAAAGAAGTAATCCTTTCAAAAGAGATTGCGGAATTATCCGGTGAACGAAATACGCTGAAAGCACAATGGGAAAATGAAAAGTCGATTGTGCAAAACCTGCGACAGGAAAAAGAAAATATAGATCGCTTAAAGTTTGAAGCCGAGCAAGCCGAAAAAGCCGGAGACTATGGCAAGGTGGCCGAAATTCGGTACGGTAAAATAACGGAAGCTGAAAAGCGTCTGCAAGATTTTCAAATCACTATGAAAGAAATGCAGGGCAACCACTCTTTGTTAAAAGAAGAAGTGGATAGCGAAGATATTGCTGAAGTAGTTGCCAAATGGACAGGCATCCCGGTTTCAAAAATGTTGCAGAGTGAGCGTGAAAAATTGTTAACGCTTGAATTTGAGTTGAGTAAGCGCGTAGCTGGCCAGGAAGAAGCCATTCGAGCGCTAAGTGATGCTGTGCGCAGAAGCCGGGCTGGCTTGCAAGATCCAAAGCGCCCCATTGGTTCGTTTATATTCATGGGCACCACGGGGGTAGGTAAAACCGAACTGTCGAAAGCACTGGCCGACTATTTGTTTAACGATGAAAATGCCATGGTACGAATTGACATGAGCGAGTATCAGGAGAGGCATAGTGTAAGCCGATTGATCGGAGCACCCCCCGGGTATGTTGGGTACGATGAGGGTGGACAACTTACAGAGGCAGTAAGACGCAAACCGTATGCAGTAATATTGTTAGACGAAATTGAAAAAGCTCACCCGGATGTTTTTAACATTCTATTACAGGTTTTGGATGATGGTCGCCTTACAGACAATAAAGGCCGGGTTGCAAATTTCAAAAACACGATTATCGTAATGACCACGAACATAGGTTCGCACATCATTCAAGAGAATTTTGAAAAAATAAATGATACAAATTACTTCGAGATCTTGGAAAACACTAAAGACGAAGTGCTAGCCTTGTTATACAAGTCGGTAAGGCCAGAATTTATAAACAGGATTGATGAAATCATCATGTTCAGGCCATTGAGCCGGGCAGATATTAGAAAAGTTGTAGAAATACAATTTAAACTGATTCAAAAACGTTTATCAGATGGTGGCGTTAAACTGGATATCAGCGAAGAAGCCCTTGAAAGATTGTCCAAACTGGGGTATGATCCGCAATTTGGAGCCAGACCATTAAAACGAGTTATGCAAAGGGAATTATTAAATGAGCTTTCCAAACAAATATTATCCGGAAAAGTGAACAAGGACTCAGTAATTTTTGTTGAGTTAAAAGAAGGCACAGAATTTGAGTTTACCAATCTCGATACGGAATTAGAAAATGTGACGTAAGTCATTAATGATAGTGAGGTCCCGGGTCACCGGGAAGTGTAGTGGGGTTTGGTTTTTGGGGTTAGGGCGGGCTGAGGGGCCCGCCCTTCTTTTTTATCTTCTCTTCAAATCTTTTAAAACACGAATAAGATAGTCGTTAAAATAAACTCCATGCCGGGCAATTTGCCTTTCGGGTGATTTCAAAAAACCGGGGCTATGTAGATTAATAAGAACGGGGTTGTAAGGTGATCCATTTATGGAAGGGTCTAATGCAAATTCCATAGCGGAGTGCATCTTTGGGGCATACCAGAAAAAGATAACAAATTCCGTTCCTGCTGAAGCCATTAAAATTGGTAATGCTAATCCAAACATGGTTACAATAACTCCGGCTGTTTGTTGCTGCTCCGTTACAAGCGTTGACTTCAAAATTCTTATCTGAAGATCGCTGGATTCACGCTCACTAACTCGCTCAACTTTCATTTTACTTGAAGAATTGTTTTGAATAACTACCGCTTCAAGTTGATTCTCCAACTCACTAATTACTGCATCGGGGACTTCGGGTGAAAAAATTAAGCTTATGCGAAGGGTGTCTTGTTTAAAGTTCTGATTAAGAACCAGTTTAGGTGTTGTGCAACCCGCTACAACGACCAGTAAAAAAAGTAAACACCCATAACCAACAGGTTTGAAAAAGCTACCTGTTAATGACCTAGCCAACTTCATCTATCTGATAGAGTTTTTTGATTTTGCTTTTGCCATTGCCATCCATCATCATGACTAAATAATCACCGGCTTCTATTTTTAACGAGCCTTCAGGATTTCTGATAAATTTTCTTTCTGCCCCACCTTTCACCAGTCCTATCAAAATCACATTACACGTTTTCTTAAGGTCAAAGAAAGCCTTCTCATAAAAAGATCCGACAAAAACGTTTTGTGCAGTAATTTTCATCTGCTTGATATCGTATTGCTGGTCGTTGTGAGCATACGCAAGTATCTCTTCACTAAACAAAGCAACATCTGGTTCAAATATGTAACTCGCTAATAGCTTAGCGGAAATTTCATTTTTACTAATGGTGTACGTTACGCCTGCATTTTGAAAGGTGCCTTTCAGATTTCCGTTATCGAGGGTAACCACGTAGTTTAAATCAGCAAAGTTTTTTTTCAGATTAATAACATAAACCAGTTTCTCTGTATCGTCATTCAGGTTTACGAACACAATGGATGCATACTTTATATTAGCTTTCTCCAACATGTCGTAATTACTATAGTCGGTAAAGAGCGTGTAGACCTGATCGGTATCGTAATACTCACGTATGGTGTCGATCGTACTCCTGTCCTTTGTTATTACAGCTACCTGCTTTCCGGCTGCTACAAGGTGGCTCATCACCGATTTTCCGAACTCATTCCAGCCAATAATTACTACATGATCCTTGAAATCGGTTCCGTTAAGTCCCAGGTTGCGTTGTTCCTTTAGTGTACTCATAAAATTTGCGATCTGACCAATAATAAAACCATAAACACCTAAACTTGATAACATGACTACAAACCCAAGTGCGCGGCCCAAATAAGTAATAGGAATTACATCGCCATAGCCCACCGTGGTAATGGTAGCCACCACATACCAAAGCGCATCTTGCCAACTAACCATTCTGGAGCCGGGAACGTCAGACTCAATGCCATGGAGTAAAAAAATAATTACTCCATAGAAAAGAAATAAGCCGAAGAGGGAGTAAATAAGTTTTCGGTGGTCGGGCTTCTTCACAGTTTAATAAACCTTGCTTAAGTAAGGTAAAAAAATCAAAAAATAAAAATACAAGGTTCATTTCAGTTTATCATCACACCGGCCAAGTACCGTGCTTGCCTCGCCCACCTCTATCAGTCCGCGCTCATTGCTCCATGTGTTATAAATGTAAGTAACGATTTCGGCTACTTCCAAATCGGTAAGGGTTGGATTACCTTTCATCGGCTGGTTATAGATAATCCCATTAACTGATAACTCCCCTGTCCTTCCATATTTTATCAAACAGATTACTTCCTCAAAATTCTTATCCATAAAATCAGATTGATTGAGCGGTGGGTACACGCGACCCAATCCCACGCCATCGGCTTGGTGACAGTTGGAACAATGCTGCTTATAGAGCACTTCTCCTTCCACATAGTACTGCTGAAACTTAACCGAAGAGCCTGGGTTGTTTTGATTTTCCGGAACACAGGCCAGCAAGGCTAAACCTACAGCCAATAGAATGAATAACCTGATTTGTAAACTATTTTTCAATTTCGGCCCGGAGCTTCGTGATGTCAATGATCAATCTGTTTACATCTTCTTCTTTTGTGCCGTCATACTTTCCGCGAATGCGTTGCTTTTTATCAATAAGTAAAAAAGCACCGCTGTGGATAAAGCCATCAGGCTCAGACTTATCTTCCATGGCCGTAGCAAAATAACTGGTTTGGGCTATCTTATAAATAGAATCTTTTGCACCCGTAACAAAATGCCAGCGGCTGCTTTCCACTCCTAACCGTTCAGCAAAGTCGTGTAACAACGCAACTGTATCATATTCGGGGTCGATGGTATGAGAAAGAATTTTTACATCCGGCATTTCTGTTGTTGCCTGATACACTCGTAGCATTTGCGTTTTCATAATCGGGCAAATAGTGCGGCAGGTGGTAAAGAAAAAATCAGCTATGTAGATTTTATCTTTGAAAGTTGTATTTGTTATCAGGGCACTATCCTGATCTACAAAAGTATAGGGTGCAATAGTATGATAGACTGTGTCGGTACCCACAACCTCACGCTCGCCAAAGATTGGCAACGTAGTTTCCTTAGCCCCACACGAAATTAAACCCAACCCTACCAGCATAAAGTATGCGGTAGTTATCGGCCAGCGTTGCCTACTCTTCCAATTCAATTCTATCACCTTCATAAATTTCATTATAATCAACTGCCAATACATTTTGTCCGAAGAGAATTTTACTACCTTTTTTCCTATATGTTGACAAGGTAGACAGCGGTTCTTTGCCTTTTTCACCTGTATGCTGATCCACTGTAGTAATTGTACATCGGCCGCAGGGTTTTACACCTACAAACCGATTCTTACCAACACTAAAGTTTTTCCACTCATCTTCCTCATACGGCTGCCCACCTGTGAAAACAAAATTTGGCCGGAAGCGATTCATTGGCACAGGTGTCTCCAGCCGACTATTTAAATCATCTAATGTGCTTTGTCCGATAACTAGAAATGGGTAGCCATCGGCAAGACTTACCTGCTCGTTTTCTTTGGCGTAGTCCGGATCAACGGGTCGCGAACTTGACTCGGGAAAAAACACGAGTTTGCATGATCTATTAAGTTGTTCAGAAAACCATGTGCTAAATGCTGGCCCTACTTCATGAGCTTCAACTTCATCATTCCAAATAGTAACCAGCAAAGAATTACCTTGCAGGGCATGCTCCATATCAAGAAGTATTGACTGATTGGTAATGCGATTCAAAACTGTTAATTGCGTGTTATCTATTGTCAATTGAAACTGCGACATTTCAGGATGTTCACGTTGCGTAAGGAACCGTCCGACCTCATCAATCAACATCCACCTGCGATCGTAGGTAAGTCCTTTTTGCTTAACGCTAGCACGTTGTAACCGGATTCCGCCCAACGACTTAATTGGATAAATCCAGATCTCACTTAGAATACGCTTAGGCATGAATTTTTTTGAGCTATTTTTTGCTAACTTAATGCTGAATTCTGACAATGAATAACACTTCTGCGCTTTGGTTTTTTGAAAGTGTAAATCTCTATCAAATTCTTTGCCCGCACAAGGTAAAGACGATGGCGGAAAAGCACACCTACAATCACTATAAAAAAGATCAATACATTTATTTTCCTGACGAAGCCGCCACACATATTTACATGATTGTGTCGGGTCGGGTGCGGATCGGACATTATCAGGAAGATGGAAAGGAAGTTATAAGTGCCATTTTGAGCACAGGCGAGATTTTCGGAGAGCTGGCCATGGCCGGAGAAGAAAAACGGAGGGACTTTGCTCAGGCAATGGAGGCTACAGTAATTTGTCCACTAAGCATCACTGAGTTGGCTGAGCTGATGAAGGAAAACAAAGAACTAAGTTTTAAAATCCTGAAGTTGATTGGTTTACGCCTGATGAAACTTGAGCGTAAGCTTGAGTTATTGGTATTTAAAGATGCCCGCACCCGGGTGATTGAATTTCTAAAAGATGCAGCCGCCTGGAAGGGAAAGAAAGTGGGTTATGAAACTATGATCCCTACCCGACTCACTCATAAAGATATTGCCGCACTCACAGGAACCTCGCGGCAAACGGTAACAACTATTCTCAACGAATTAAAAGACAAAAATCTGATCAACTTTGATCGAAAGAAAATCCTTATTCGCGATTTAGAGTCGTTGAAGTGACTCGCTGAGTTCAGATTTTCTTCAGGATTGTGAGCGTGATTGCAACATGAATCTGGCTCTACCTGACGATAAACGGCATCGGTTTGGACTGATTGTCCTAATGGCTTGGCTAATTATTGGGATATCTTCCCTAACCCGTTTTGCACTTCTTATAAAATCAATTTCTCAGGCAGACCTCACGTTGATCCAGTTGGCAGGAGCTTTCGCGATCGGGTTGTTCTTTGATGTAATACAGGCCACATATTTTACGTTGCCTTTTGCGCTCTATTTATTGCTTATACCGCAAACTATTTATGAAAAGAATTGGCATCGCGTTGTCCTTTATGGTTTGGTTTTTATGCAGCTCTTTCTGCTACTATTTAACGCGATTGCCGAATGGTTTTTTTGGGATGAATTCAGTTCTCGATTTAATTTTATCGCTGTCGATTATCTCGTTTATACCACCGAAGTAATTGGTAACATCCGGCAATCATATCCCATTGAATGGATAATGGTAGCCTTGGTGATTATCTCCTTGCTTTTCACATACTTAATTAAGAGCCGAATCGATCAAAGCATGAAGCGCCCGATGCGCCTCAAAAAAAGATTGGTTTGGGGTGGCTCTATCCTGCTATTACCACTATTAAGTTTTGCTTTCGTTACCAATAATTACCGCAATTTTAGTTCAAACTCTATTGCCAATGAGTTAGCCGGCAATGGCCTTTATGAATTGTTTGCAGCTTATCGAAACAATGAACTTAACTACGATCAGTTTTATCCACATCTATCGGAAAAAGACGCACATTTCAATCTTGAAAGAATTCTGTTACCAAGCGTACCTCTTTCCTCCACACTAAGTCTCGAGCGGATTGTTACGCATGCAGGTGAGGAAAAAAAACTCAACGTTGTGTTAATTAGTATTGAAAGCTTTAGTGCAGAGTACCTTTCATTATTTGGAAATACCCAAAGACTTACCCCGTTTCTGGATTCACTCGCTCAGCAAAGCCTTACATTTACAAACCTATATGCTACGGGAACGCGTACCGTACGGGGCTTAGAAGCACTTTCGCTTGCTATACCTCCTACCCCTGGCCAGTCTATCGTTCGCAGACCGCAAAATGAAAATCTCTTTTCATTGGCAACTGTATTTAATACAAAAGGGTATGAAAGCAAGTTCATTTATGGTGGCTATAGCTACTTTGATAATATGGGATATTTCTTTGAACACAATAATTACCAGGTAATTGACCGAAGTTCGCTGGCCGATGAAGAAATTGATTATGAAAATATCTGGGGTGTTGCTGACGAAAATTTATTTACACTCGCCCTGAGGGAAATTGATGAAACCACACAACAGAATCAATTATCATTTTCGCATATCATGACAACTACCAACCATCGTCCCTTTACGTATCCTGATGGAAGAATCAATATTCCGTCCCATACTAATCGCGAAGGTGCTGTAAAATATACTGACTATGCAATCGGTAAGTTTATTAAAGAAGCAAGTACGAAGAATTGGTATAGCAATACAATATTTATAATCACTGCAGATCACTGTGCCTCCAGCGCAGGCAAAACAGAATTGCCTATAAAAAAATATCAGATCCCCATGCTCATCTTTTCGCCAGCTCACGTACCTCCCGGAGTTCAGGACAGACTAATGAGTCAAATCGATATCGCACCAACTTTATTAGGAATTCTAAATTTTTCGTATCAAACAAAATTTTTTGGTTATGATATTGAAACAGTTCCACAAGGAAAGGAACGGGCCTTTATCAGCACCTATCAATTGCTTGGATATATAAAGAACGATAGTTTAGTTATTCTGGCTCCAAAAAAAGAGCCTATGGTTTATCTTACTAATCAAACTGAAGAATCGGTTGTTGTTGTTGAGAAACGGAAACATAGGCTTTCTATTGTTACCGAAGCCATTACCTGGTATCAGGAGGCCAGTTATGCTTTTAAAAATCAACTAATGAACGATTAGAATTTAAAATTTACTACTTTTCTATTGATCATGAAAATACTAATAGTTGAAGATGAGCGCGAACTAGCAAAAAGTATAGTGCAATACTTACGGCAGGAGAGCTATGTCTGTGAGTTAGCGTATACCGCACAAGAAGCTATTGAGAAAGTTCTATTGCATGAATATGACTGTATACTACTCGATATTTCCCTTCCCGATGGAAATGGACTTACCATTTTGGAAAAACTTAAAAAGGAAGGAAAGCTGGATGGAGTTATCATTATCTCAGCAAAAAATTCATTGGATGATAAAATCAGAGGGTTGAATCTGGGGGCAGACGACTACCTGGCAAAACCCTTCCATCTTTCAGAATTGGGTGCCCGTATCTCCGCGGTAATAAGAAGAAAGCGCTTTGACGGAAGTAATAGTATCTCATTTCACGAGCTATCGATAGATCTTCTTGGCAAAGTGACCACAGTAAACAGCCATTTAGTAGACCTTACAAGAAAAGAATACGACCTCCTATTATTTCTAGTGTCCAATAAAAATCGTGTTGTTTCAAAAAATGCAATTGCTGAACACCTTTCAGGCGATGCGGCCGAAGTTTTTGATAACTTTGATTTTATCTACGCGCATATGAAAAATCTTAAAAAGAAACTTACTGAAGCTGGAAGCCACGATTATATAAAAACGATTTACGGGTTAGGCTACAAATTTGAGGCATGAGGCTACTCAAACGCACCGTAAAAAATTACATACTTTATTCAGCGCTCCTGTTACTGGTGTGTACTCCTCTATATTACCTCACCATAAAGAAATTGTTTATCAACGAAATGGAGGAAGAGCTTTTTCATCATAAAAATAATTTTCTTGAGACCGTTGCCCGTCTTAAAACTGAAAAAGAGATTCAACTATATCAACTCATCAACGAAGAATTTATTCTTACAGAATCAAGTCAATGGCCAATTTCCGATTCGCTATTTACGTATAGTCAATATGATAGTTTGGAAAATGAGCTGATTCCCTTTCGGGCTCTCCGCACTGGCATTACTATTCAAAATAAACAATACCAACTACTTATTCGTGAATCCATTGTTGGTAATACAAAACTAGTTGCCACAATTGTTTCTGTTCAAGCAGGGCTCTTGATTCTCCTGCTTATTGGATTTGTTCTTATTAACCGGAAACTATCCAAAAATATCTGGGGAACCTTTTACATTATTTTGGAAAAACTAAAGCAATATCAAATTGACAAAGATTTGTCCATTGAACTTCCCAAATCCTCAACAGCAGAGTTTAGAGATCTAAGCGAAGCTCTTGTTCAACTTGTGAATAAAAGTAGAGATGCCTATCTGAATCAAAAAGAATTCACAGAAAACGCATCACATGAATTACAAACTCCTATAGCCATCTTCCGGTCCAAGTTGGAATTATTGATGCAAGATAAAGACATCACGCACGATCAGGCTGATTTAATTAGCAGTCTATTAAACGTAACTGACCGGATTGCGCGCCTCAATAAAAATCTGCTACTACTTTCAAAAATTGAAAATCGTCAATTTATAGCAACACAAGAAGTTTCGGTAAAAACTTCACTCCTTCAAACCCTTGAATTATATGGCCAATTGGCCAGTGACAAAGAATTAAAAATAAATTTTGATCCGCCATCAGAATTACTAATTAAGACCAATCCTATTTTACTGGATATCCTTTTAAGTAATTTAATTTCCAACGCAATCCGTCACACTCCTGAAAATAATCAAATCACAATTCGCATTGATAAAAGATCCTTGCAAATCAGCAATCCTGGTGAACCCCTAAGAAATCCTGATAAAATATTTCAACGGTTTAACCGGGAATCCCGAAATACCCAAGGCAGCGGTTTGGGGCTTGCAATTCTTAAAATGATTTGTGAAATCGAAGGATTCGGTGTTATTTATAACTATTCCCAAAATCAACATCAATTCGCTATTACCTTTCTCCCATAATTCTGATTCTCTTCAGTTTTACTTCAGAATATCTTCAGAATCATTTTTCTTCTTTGCTTAGAGAAAGCAATTGAACAGTCTATTGGCAATTCTGAATGCATTTACAGATAGATCAAAACAATAGCTGCTCACTGCAACTGGAATAATTCAAAGAATTATTGAAGCCCTAAAACTATTTGTTCCTTTTTCTTAAGCATAGGTAGGAGTTTAGAGTTCAAACCTGTTTTATGAATATGAAGAAAATTAGCATTGGTATTATTTTACTCGGATTAGTGGCCAGTGTAGTGATTTACAAGATGTATAATAAACCTCATCGTGATCCCGAAAATGAAAAAACGATCCCAGTAAGTGCCAATGACCTGTTTCGAAGCTTTGAGGAAGATGAAGCCCATGCAAACACACTTTATCTGGATAAAGTACTAGAAATAACAGGAAATATCTCCGAGATAACTGCCAATCAAAACATGACACCTATTATAGTTTTAGAAACTGAAAATATGGCATTTGGAGTTCGTTGCACTATGGATAATGCAGAGACAAAAGTTCAGGCCGGTGAGACGATAACAATAAAAGGGATTTGCACAGGATATCTTTCTGATGTAATCATTACAAATGCCATTATAGTAAAAACCAATTAAATCAGTATGAACAACTTCATAAGAAATGTCTTTGGCTTCAAACAATTTGGTATTCTGGCTCTGCTCGTTTTTCTATTTATACTCGTGGATTCTTGTATTCACGAACCATTTATTGATCCCTTTGCTTTAAACGAAGGCCAACCTAATACACCGGGTTGTGTAAGTGGTGGCACTGTTTGTTTTGAAAGCAGTGTACTCCCCATATTCATTTCTTCGTGTGCGAGAAGTGGTTGTCATGATGCAATAACCCATGAGGAAGGATTTGTTTTAAATAACTACGCCAACATTGTGAAAAAAGGAATTAAGCCTGGAAATGCCAGTGAAAGCAAACTTTATAAAGTACTTTTTGATACCGGAGAAGATCAGATGCCGCCTGATGCCCCTTTGTCTCAGGCCCAAAAAGATTCGATTGCAGCCTGGATTAATCAAGGCGCGAAAAACACAGTAAACTGCAACTGTGCATGCGAGCCAACTCAGTTTACGTACGCTGCTATCATTCAACCCATCATGACAAACCAATGTGTTGGTTGCCATAAACCTGGTTCACTGGGAGGTAACATTGATCTTTCAAGCTATGCCTTAGTTAAAACACAGGCTGATAATGGAAAGTTATTTGGAAGCATCTCGCACGCCATTGGCTACGTACCTATGCCACAGGGCACAAAACTTTCAGATTGTCAGATTACGCAAATCAAAAATTGGATAGATGCTGGCAGCCTCAATAACTAAAACTATGCGAATGACTTACGCAAAACTCCTATTAGTTCTGCTTATCGTATTGACGACAAGTTGTTATTACGATAAAGAAGAAATACTCTATCCGGAATCAGCAAATTGCACCACTCCGGCAATTTCCACCTTCAGTGGTACCGTGCTACCCTTGTTAAACAATCGTTGCAATAATTGCCATGCCGGATCATCGCCTTCGGGGGGAATAGCTCTTGATACTCATGCTCATGTGATGAAATATGTAAGTGACGGTAGCCTGATGGGCAGTGTAAACTTTGCTTCAGGATATTCAGCCATGCCCAAAAATTCTGGTAAAATGTCAGCTTGCGATATTCAAAAAATTCAAAGCTGGATTGATGCCGGTGCACTGAACAACTAATCTTCAACTATAACATCTTAAAAAAATGAAACACTTCATTCTAATAATTTTACTAAGCGTATCGACTTTCACCGTCTTTTCACAAACTGTCTATATGACGCGCAGTGGCCAGGTATCATTTTTTTCAAAGACACCCATGGAAAACATTGACGGCACTAACAACGAAGTTACCAGTCTAATTGATGCCAGCAAGGGCGAAATTGTATTTGCCATTCTTGTGAAGAGCTTTCGCTTTGAAAAAGCCCTAATGGAAGAACACTTTAACGAGAATTACCTGGAGTCAACAAAATTTCCTAAAGCTACCTTTCAAGGCAAGTTAATAAACTCATCTTCTATCAATTTTACAAAAGACGGATCCTATCCTGCCATGGTAGAAGGGGATTTAACTATTCATGGAGTTAAGCAACATCAAACTGCTTCAGGAACTATTACCGTAACAAACGGAAAGGTCTCTGCGACTTCAACATTTACAATCAGACTGGCCGACTATAAAATTGAAATACCCTCTCTTGTTGCTGATAAAATTTCAGAAACAATTGAAATCCGAGTTATCTGCAACTACCAACCCAAATCCTAACATGATTCGTTTACCCCTGATTACCTTTTTTACATTTTTCTATTTGGCATCCTTCGCTCAAGACGATCTTATGAAAATGCTGGAAGATGAAACAACGAAGGATAAGAAACCCGACTACGCTACGGCAACCTTTAAAACTACACGGATTATCAATGGGCACTCAGTTGAAAACGTTGCGGAAGGTGTGTTGGATTTCCGGATCTCTCATCGCTTTGGCTATGTAAATGGCGGGGCCTATGAACTATTTGGTTTGGATGAAGCAAGTATGCGCCTGGGGCTCGATTATGGATTGACGAACCGATGGATGATCGGAATAGGAAGAAGTACCTATCAAAAACAGTATGATGGCTTTACAAAATATAAAATTCTAAGACAATCCTCCGGAACCCGGTCGATGCCTATCACACTCAGTGCACTCGGAAGCATTATGTATAAATCACTACGAACTGAAAACCCTGACCGCGAAAATTTTCCAACTTCCAAGTTGTTCTACGCGGGGCAATTATTAATTGGTCGAAAATTTAATGAGAGCCTTTCCCTTCAGTTAATGCCCACAATTATTCATTATAACCTTGTGCAGGGTGCCAACGATCCAAATGATGTTTTTTCTTTAGGTGCTGGCGGGAGGATGAAAGTCAGTAAGCGCGTAAGTATTAATCTTGAATATTATTATCAACTGCTAAACTATAAACTTCCCGGAACTACTAACTCATTAGCTATTGGAGTAGATATCGAAACAGGCGGACATGTGTTTCAATTGTATTGCACAAACTCAACAGGCATGACTGAACGAACCTACATTAGCGAAACAACCGGCAATTTCTTTGAGGGAGATATTCGCCTCGGCTTTACAGTCTCCAGAGTGTTTACGTTAAAGAAGCCAAAGCATTAACGAAACTGTAAAGGCAAATCGTCTTCTGTGTCTACATCTCGTAATGTGGGCAATTGATGATAGCTGCACTTCAGGCTATTGAACACCTGGATTGTATCCTTGCATACTGAACTGGTACTCCATTTCATCTCACGAAATACGTGTGGAATAAATTTACTTGTTCCCAGTAAATAATAACCACCATCCAATGCGGGGCCAATCACTGCATCCTGGTTTACAAGACTCTCAAAACCGTTTTTAATAATTTCAGTTGTTAGCTCAAAACAATCTGAACCAATAATAGAAACACGCTTATACCCGTTCATGAAAGCGACCTCAAACGCTTTTTCCATTTTATCTCCAAGATCACTCCCGAGTTGAAGCTGCTTGAAATAATCTTCATTTAACCACCCGTCTACTCTATCAATATAATCGGAATAATAAACAACCCGATCACAATCAAGATCATTTGCAAGGGTGCGTGTATGTGATGCGAGTTTTACATAAATGGCGAGTGCTCGCTCATCCCCAACGGTAGCAGCCAATCGTGTCTTTACTTTTCCAAGTTCGGGGTTGCGATAAAAAATGATTAGCAGATCAGATTTCATTTTCTCTATAAAAGAAACAAGGGCTTTCGTGATTTTAATTCAATAATAAGATAGCCAATAAGTACCAGATACTCAAAACCTATTAGCCATAGATTTTCTATGTAAGAATTTTGCGTATATCCTGCATATGTTAGAAAAATCAATCCTGTCCAGATTACAGGATAGCGGTACGAAGTAAAAATAGATACTACCAGTAACGTTGTTATATACCATGGATGCACCACCGTAGCGAACATAAAGTAAATACTCAATACCCATAACCAATCTGCAAGCAATGCTTTAATCGCTGTCGGCTCTGTTGCAGAATCCCATTTTAACCCTCTCCAAAAAGAAAGCAACAAAATCAGGACTGTAGCAATCAACCCCAGTTTCCAGCCCACAGTTTGAATAATATTATACCCATACCGCCAGAACCCATACTCTCTTACCAAATAATAAATACTTGCATTGAACTCAAATTTATTAAAGTATAGAGTAATACTCTGCGACATAGATTGAAGAACCGAATAACTAAACAGGGGTAAGAAACAAATCAATAAAACGAACACAAGAAGGCTCCCATATTTTAAAGATTGTTTAATGCCCAGCGTGCGCACCAGTGCGGGGATAAAAACTAGAGGCAGTAATTTTGATCCTATAGCCAATGCCAGACTACTTGCTGATAGCCATCCTCTACTTTTAAGTATTAAATGCAATGACAATAAAACAAAAAAAATCACCAGTGCTTCAAAATGCAAATTACCAGTGAGTTCAATGATTACGAGCGGGTTCAATGCGTACAGTAATACATTCGTTGCCGGGAGTGAAAATCGATTCAATAATTTTTGAATAAGAACGATGCTTCCAAACTCTGCCAGCAATAAAATTAAACGCATAATAACTACACTACCCAGTATTGATTGAGGCGATATCTTTACCGACAGCCAAAAAACAAACTGCGACACCGTGGGATAGATGGTAAAATATTCCGGACTGTTAAGTTTTAAGTAAAGTTTTTGATCAACACTCGCGATTCCTTGTTGCACATAGTGCGATGGCAACTCAGCAAACGGATGATAGCCGGCACTCCACAAGCGGCCATCCCAAATAAACCTATAAAAGTCATCGGATAGCGAAGGCAACGCAACGATAAAAACAGTTCGAAACAAAAAAGAAGTAAACAACCAATAAAAAATTTCCTCTGTCTTTACTTGTCTGAGAATCCACACATAGGATACGAATAGAACTGCGTAAACCGGAAGTAAAAAAAATGTTTCATTCCGTTCAATCACATACCCAACCAGTATGTACCCCAGCAATCCAATACAACTTAAAAAATAAAATGCAGGCCTATGCCTACCCATGAAAAGAAGGTTTTACGGAATAATAAAATACACTTCCAAAACCCAAGGCCAGCATACTATGAAAGAAAATCAAACCACCATCATTAAGCCAAATTCCAACAGCAATGCCAAACATAAAATACAAGCAGAGTAAGCCTTCCAACACGGCACCCGTAGTAATACGCAAGCGGATATAACTATTTTCTGTCCATGATTGCTCTTTGCTTAAGATATTAAATTTTGGGGTTCGGATAAACGATGTCTTTCTGCCCGCAAGCCCTTCCAGCACTGCCAACCCATTGTGAAGTGACAAACCCATCGAAACAATTAAAAACCGTGGATACAAAGACAAGAAATTTTTTCCAGGAGATTTATAAAATCGTTTGGTGGCAATCCAATAAAAAAAGGTGATGGAAAAAAATCCCAACAGAAAAACAACCCCAAGATTAAAAAGCCAAACCACTTCACGATGTTGCTGCTTAATAAACAACATGGGAATACTAAGCACAGCGGCTACTAAAAGAAATACAAACACGGAACTGTTAAACAAATGAAAGAACGCGTGAATTTTACTTTTTGCCGATAACTGGCTTCGCCATACACTTCCGAAGTTTTTGCGTGCCGTTTCCGCGGCCCCTTTATTCCATCTATATTGTTGAGATTTAATTGCGGGCATGATTATCGGCAATTCACCTGGGGTTACAATTTCTTCACGATACTGAAACTTCCAACCTTTTAATTGAGCCCTATAACTTAAATCCAGATCTTCAGTAAGTGTGTCTGCACTCCATCCGCCTGCATCTTCAATGCACTTTTTTCTCCACACACCACAGGTTCCATTAAAATTTATAAAACTTCCGGCTGCGTTACGTGCCGATTGTTCAATCGAAAAATGCGCATCAAGTCCAAACGCCTGAAGTTTTGTAAGAATAGAATATTCCTTGTTAATGTGGCCCCAGCGCGTTTGAACAACACCTACAGCTGGTTCGAAAAAGTGTGGAAGTGTTCTGATCAGAAAATCTGGCTCGGGAATAAAGTCGGCATCAAAAATGGCAATGTATTCACCTTTTGCCAATAGCAATCCGGAAGCCAATGCTCCTGCCTTAAAATCTTTGCGATTACCGCGATGAATCAATTTTATATCCAGATCAAGACCTTGCAACTTCAAAATTCTATGACTGATGATCTCAGTGGTTTCATCTGTAGAATCATCGAGTACCTGAATTTCAAGCTTATCTTGTGGATAGTTAAGTTTACTAACTGCCTCCAGCAACCGCTCAATCACATACTTTTCATTGAATACCGGAAGCTGTACGGTAACGCATGGATAGTTCTGCAAAGCGGACACAGCTTTCTCTTCCTTCTTCCGATTCTGAATATAAATCAGCGTAAGATGTAACTGCCCCAGGCTAAACAAAAAAATGTATAGCAGCGAAAGACAGTATATCAATGTGAGGATTATAGTCATTAATCTTAATTCAAAAGTAAATCAGCCACCTGAGCCCTTCGAACGTTCTGGTGTCTCTTAATAGCGTGAAATTTTAATCCGGCTATCACCTTACAAATATTTAAAGATAGTAGCTAAAATCTTATAGCCGGCCATAATGGTTCCTTTTACCGTTCCGCTGATTTTAGAAAACCCAATTCGTTTGCGATAGCGAACAGGCACCTCTACACAACGAAAGCCTTTTTTGGCAGCTTTCAATTGCATCTCAACTGTCCACCCATAGGTTTTATCCTGCATATCCAGTTCTATCAGTTTAGCAAACCGGATCGCACGGAAGGGACCCAGATCGGTAAACTTAACACCGTAAAATAATTTCAACAGTCGTGTGGCTAGCCAATTGCCAAAAATTTGTTGGGGTGTCATCGAGCCATGTTCTTTTTTTCCGAGTGCCCGAGAACCAATCACGAGATCGGCATTGCCATCCAGGATGGGGCGCAATAAGTCTGAAATTTCTTCAGGATAATCAGAATGATCAGCGTCCAAAAAAACAACTATATCCGGAGTGGATTGTGTTTGTTTCACATAGTCAATACCCTTTAAACAAGCCCTTCCATAACCAGGAACAGGTTCGCGAAGTACGGTGGCCCCTGCACGGCTGGCAATGGTTTCGGTATTATCTGTAGAGGCATTGTTCACCACTACAATCTCTGACACAATCTCTTTAGGGATTTCCCTGATCACTTCACCGATTCCGTTCTCTTCATTGAAGGCTGGAATTATAACTTTTACCACAAAACTCAAGGCCGTTGTATTTAATCCGTAACACTGAAATTCTTATTCTGAAATTTTAATATTGTTATTTCCTATCAGGATCGGTTTTCCGAATCGACCGTTTTCTTCTTTTACTTCAAGATTTAGCACACCCCGCGGGCAAACCGAAGAGCACACGCCACATCCAACACACGAACTCCGCACAATGTTTTGGCCACGTTGCGCATACCAACGCACATCAATACCCATTTCGCAGTAGGTAGAACAGTTACCACACGAAATACATTGACCTCCATTGGTTGTAATTCTAAATCGCGATTTAAATCGTTGCACAATGCCCAGATACGCAGCCAGCGGACAGCCAAACCGACACCAAACACGATTGCCCATTACCGGATAAAACCCGGTGCCCACCACACCGGCAAAACCGGCACCAATAAATACACCATACACTTCGCGTAGTTGATACGAATCGAAAAATAAAAACCAGGAGGCACCCGTCCAATAAGTATAGATTACTCCGGCCGTCATTACCACTGCAAAGACGAGCACGCCATGTATCATCCAACGTTCTACCTTCCATGCTTTCACTGTTTTGTTGGAGAGCTGCCGATACGGATCGCCCAAGGTTTCGGCAAGCCCACCGCACCCGCACACCCATGAACAATACCAACGTTTACCAAAAAAATAAACAAGCACCGGAACACCCACAATAATCAACGCCATGCCCCACCCTATCATAAAAATACCAAGCGTACCACTTGACACTAACTCATTCCACCGCGAATCAAAAAAGAAACTGTAATCCAGCGGCCAGATGTTCTTAAAATCGAAGTAGGGTTTATTAAGCCGAATTAGAATTTCGGGGATTAAAAAAGCAAAGGCCGTTTGAAAAAACATAACCGAAGCTGTGCGCAGAATCTGGTACTTGCTGTGGCGATAATGGATGATCATGCGAACACCCATGACGAGTATGCATAGCGTGTAGATAAATCCATAAAGAAAGAATCGACCTGCTTCATTTCCATTCAACACCTTACTTACGGGATCAACCAACGTTACCCAGTTGGTCATGTATTCAGGATGGAAATACAACACGATATAAAACGCGATCAGCCAAGTGCCGGTAAGAATGCCAAGCCAACTTGTATTCTTAATTACATTAAAAAAAATTCCATTATTCTTAATCCCCGAAGGATGCTTCAACTTGGGTAGAATGTAAAGCAAGGCTCCTAGTGCGCACAACCCAATGGTGAGAAAAAGAAAAAGCACGGGATTATTTGTGACCTCGCCATTGGCAGAAGCTTTAGTCAGAGAATAAATCAACTCCTTTATCTGATAGCGATCGAAACCTACCTGACTGATGATGGCATATTGATTGATGTTACTGACCACACCTTCAAGTTGAGCTTGTAGCTCTTCCCTTGCTGTAAACGCACGTCCTTCCATCCAGCTTCCGTAATCACGCCACGCTTTCTTTTTAAATTCACTTACAACATCTCCTCCTACATAAAGCGAATCTACCGATGCAAGTGAGAAGTTTTTTCCACTTCGTGCGGCTAAATCAAGAACTTCTTCCTGCGTAATCGCATACGTGTTCACTTGTTGTTGATTGACTTGATCAAAAATTCTTTTAAGGCTTGAGACAAAAGAAAAGGAAGTGGTGATTGTCTGATTTTGCAATTCAGAAGAAGCCTGCATAAACAACTCGCGTTTCGAGGTGTCTGAAATTTTAGGTTCGATTGTCTGTGGGGTAAGCTTATAGGTTGCCCAGAAAAAAGTAGCATTAAAGAGAATGAACCCGAGAAAGAACACCAGTAGCCCTAAAAGCTTTATCAGTTTCATACAAGTCTTTGATTAAGTTCAAGGTGCGGAAATTTTAATGCGAAGTCCTCGATGATTTCAGTTTCATGTCGCGAGAAAAACTCCGGATCAAAATTGGCTTCCGCCAGATTGTTGAGAATAAACTGAATGCTTCGCTTCTCTCGCAGCCATCGATCAAAACATTCGTGACGCAATCTGATACCAAAAGAATTAATTCCTAAAAACAGAGTCGAGCTTTTATCCCAAACAAGGTGCATGCACTTCATGCCCGATGTGTGTTCCCAATAAAAATCTGTTTGATCATCGCTCAACGTGTTGGGCACGTTTCCATACGTTTGGTATTCTATATCAAAAAACTTGGCGGAATTAAACCACGGTCCGGGTTCGTATTTTGTTTTATCTCCTACTATGGTTTGCGCTACGACTTCCCCCATCATGCGACCTGTATACCAAACCTGTTCAATATTTTTTCGATCTGGCAACAGATAGGTTCGTTCCACACAATCCCCCACGGCATACACATCCGGAAGATTCGTTTCTAAAAATTCATTGACCAGAACTCCGCGTTTAGTATTGATGCCTGAGTTGTTTAAAAAATTTATGCTAGGCGAAACCCCTACCGTTAGCCCTACAAACTGACACGGAATAACTTCTCCGCTAGTTGTTACGATAGCTTTTACTGTTCCGTCCTCACCAGACTGGATTTCTTTTAATTCAGTTTCTAGTTTTAAATCAACATGATGTGACTGGATATGGCGCCCAATCAACTTCGCCTCTTGAACAGGAAGTACGTTGCTCCAGAATTCTTTTTCGCGCACCAATAGGGTAACTGAAATTTTTCTTGATGTCAACATCTCTGCCATTTCAATACCGATCAAACCTCCCCCAACAATCACGGCATGGGTTATTCCTTGCGTGCTTTGCTCCATACTTTCAAGGTCCTGATAGCTGTAAAGCCCTTGCACGCCTGGCAAATCCTGACCCGGCCATCCAAACTTGTTAGGGGTTGAGCCGGAAGCAATCACTAAAATATCGTAGGTGATTATTTTGCCGGATTGAAGAATTAATGATTTTGAAGATGGTTCAATTTTTTCAACACGATCGCGAAGCAAATCAATTCTGTTCTTTTTCCAGAACCCATCTTCATAGGGTTTGGTGTGGTCATACTTCATGTGCCCCATATAGATATACATCAGGGCGGTGCGCGAAAAAAAATAATCGGTTTCGGAAGAGAGGATTGTTATCTTATAATCGCTACGCTTACGAATGTGCCGCGCTGCAGTAGTGCCCGAAATTCCATTGCCGATAATCACGATGTGTTTCATGCTCCTGTAAAGGTGCAATTTTCACAGCTAACAACGTGTCAGTAATCGGACAAAACTATATGGAGCGGCAAGCAAGTTTCCTGTCAAACTCAGATTACTTCAAATTGCTTCGAACTGCTTGACTTTCGTGTACCCGTTGCTTCCTCTGAATACATCTTTTCGTAATACTCCCGTGCCATCCTATTAGAATCAAACTCGGGCAGAATATCTTCCATGCTTTGTTTTACTATGGCAGTCCATGCTTTGGGATTGTTATAATAAAGTGGAGCAATCTCCTTTTCAAGCATGGTAAGCAGGTTATCATTCTCTATGATATCCTGTTCGTCCGAATTCTCGGTTTCGGCCGGAGAAATAATAAAACAATTTTTTCCATGGCTGGAGAATTCTGGAATCCAACCATCGGGGATCGAAAGATTGATGCTTCCATTCATGGCGGCTGTCATACCGCTCGTGCCCGATGCTTCGCGAAACATTTTTGGGGTATTCAACCACATATCCGATCCGCGTTTCAACAAACCCGACAATTGCATTTCATATCCCGTAAGAATGGCGCACGTAGGCAGATCTTTGATTTTCCAATAGATATCGTTGAAAATATCGATGGCTCCGTAATCTTCAGGGTATGGTTTGCCCGCCCAGATAACCTGAACCGGATATTTGCTGTTGTTCACTAATTTTTCAAACCGTTCAAAATCACGAATCAATAAGTTGGCTCGTTTGTAAGCTGCATATCGTCTTGCCCAAACGATGGTGAGTACGTTCTCGTCAAAAATCTTTCCCGTTTGATTAGCCACCTCTTTAAACAACTCCTTCTTCATTTCCTTCTTTCTTTCCTGAAGGCCCTTGTCGCTTCCATGCTTATGAAATTCAGCAAGTTGCGCATCCATCCAATATGTTTTATTCTGTGCATTGGTAACCGAGGTTATCTCACAGATGTCCTCAAAGCCCGTCCACATTTTTCGTGATACAGCGCCATGCAGTGACGAAACTCCATTCGCAATACGCGCCATGCGTAATGCTGCCAGTGTATAACTCAGGTTGTTTTGGTCGGGAGCAGCCAACTTAAGTACTGTTTCCTTTGGCGTTCCATGAAAAAAGCTCATCAGTTCCATGTATGAAATGGAATGCTCTTCATTCCCTGCTTTTTCTGGGGTGTGGGTAGTAAACACCACACGCTTTCGTACTTCTTCTAAATCATTGTTGTACTTATTCAACAAATAAAAACAAAGCGGCAGTGCATGCCCTTCGTTCATGTGATACACTTCTGTTTTGCGCTCAAGAATGTCAAGCAACTTTGCACCACCAGTACCCAACAGAATAGATTGAGCGATGCGCGCAGATTCATGACTATCATACAAACGATGACAAATGGTTTGGGCCAAATGATCATTTTCAGGAATATCGGTACTCAGAAGAAAAATCGGAGCTGTCTGAAACACTTCCGGTCTCAGTAGCCACGCTTTAACTTGCACTTCATGATTATGAATGGTGATCGGGAATACAATACCCGTGTCAGTAAGAAATGAATAGTCCTTTTCAATATAACTTACCCGCAGCGTTCCATCCAGGTTACGGGCCTGATCGTAGTATCCATATTTCCAAAGTATGCCAATGCCGATCAGGTTCTGCTTAAGCTCGTAAGCACTTCGCATGTGCGAGCCTGCTAAAAAGCCCAGCCCACCACTGTATATTTTAAGCGGCTGATCGATGGCGAACTCCATCGAAAAATAGGCTGCCGGTTTAGTATACTTTTTATCAATCTTGTAGGAGAACAACTCTGCAGCAGTAATCATGTAAATATCGGCTAGGTTAGGTCGTTTATGGGTTGCGAAAGTAACAAATGGCGAGCAAAACAGTTTTATAAATTTCAGGCCAAGACCAAAATACCTGTGTGCAACCGTTTGTTTAACTCGTTGACAATGTGAGGCAACGTTGCTTTTAAACGGTTTTTAAGGCCAATAGGACTAGTGCTGATTCTTGAAATCAATCATTGTCCTGACTAATATTTAGTATCTTTCTTGCCGTTCAGAAATAGTTAGTGGCATAATTATTTCTTGAAAAGAACGCTAAAACCATAGTTATTTCATGAAAAAAATAGTTGTCGTTGCCGTGTTTGTAGTAGCTGTTTCTTCATTTCTGTCTTTTCAGCAAACACCCCAGTTCGACTTAAAGGCAAGCAGGGAGCGCGGGAAAGAAATTTATTTAATGAATTGCATGAGTTGCCACATGGAACAAGGTGAAGGGCTTGAGGGGATTTTCCCACCCCTTGCCAATTCAGATTATATGTTAAGTAATAAAAAGCGCGCCATTCAACAAACCTTGTATGGTGTTACTGGCGAGATAACGGTAAATGGAAAAATTTACACAGGCGAAATGGCCGGTTTCGATTATACCGATGAGCAGATGAGTGACGTGATGAATTATGTGTTTAATTCATTTGGTAATAAAGGAGGCGCAATCACACCATCCGAAATAAAAGCAGCTAGAAAAAAATAGTTACTACATGAGTCTTTCAAAAAACATAAAAAACGCGATCATTTTTACTGTGCTTGCCGGTGGACTGATTACGTTTGGCATTGTTGCCTACGACATCCTCTTTTCAAAGCCCATAATCATGCAGGGTGTAATTGTGGAAAAAATGCATGTGCCCAGCAAAACTACTACCGGGCCGCATGTGCTCCCTTACGGGAAATATAAATCCTACGATTATACCATCAGCGCAGAAAAACATGATCAATGGATTGCGTTTGTAAGAACAGGAGATGGGGCTGTGTTAAAAGTAAATTGCCACAGCGATCATTACGACATCAAGCAAGTAGGCGACACTCTTCACTTTAAAGAATATACCGGAGAGTTGATGCACATCGACTACTTTTCGCACAACGAGGAGGATGAAGAATTAGAAAGGGACGTGAAATGAAAGACTTTAAAGCAATTGTTGCCGCCTATAAGAACGTAGATTTTAGTCAGCGTAATGCTGCCCTTGCTACGGTGGTTAGAGTGCGCGGCTCCAGTTATCGCAGCCCAGGGGCACGCATGCTAATAACCGATGACGGGCGTTGGGTAGGCTCAATCAGTGGCGGCTGTCTGGAAGGTGATGCACTGCGAAAAGCCCGCACCGTGATGACGAATAAACTACCCATGACGGTTACATACGATACCCGCGAGGAGAGCAACCAGAATCTGGGTATAGGATTAGGTTGTAACGGGGTAATTGATGTGTTGATCGAGCCGATTGATAGCTCGGATGAAAAAAATCCTGTTACACAGTTTAGTTCACTCGTGGATGCAAACGAGCCACTGGCGATGGCAACAATCTTTGAAGGTGCAGCAGGCGTTGGAGAAAAATTGTTGCTAAAAGCTTCAGGGGAAACAATAAATCAAATTTCAAACAAGTCGTTGACAAATCAGGTGCTGATTGATTTGAAGAAACTTTTCGAATCTAAAAAATCGCAGGCAAAGAAGTACACTTTGGATGGGCATGAGGTTGAAATCTTTATCGAACTCATTCAACCTGCCGTATCGCTGATAATTTTCGGTGGTGGGTTTGATGCCCGGCCCGTGAGTGAGTTGGCTAAATCGTTGGGGTGGAATGTTTCCGTTACCGATGAGTGTGTGGCACACATTGCGCCAATATTTTTTCCCACAGCCGATAAACTATCACTTTGTCAGCGTGAGTTTATCGATCGCGATTTTACTATAACACCTTACACCTCATGTGTGCTCATGTCGCATAACTACGACTATGACCGCGATGTGTTGAAAAAACTTCTCAAAACAACTACACCTTATATTGGCATCCTCGGACCACGCAAAAGATTTGATAAAATGCTGTTGGAATTTGCTGCGCAAGGTATTTCGCTAACCGATCAGGACATGCAGCGCATTCACTCGCCTATCGGCCTAGACATTGGTGCTGAGGCTCCCGATGAAATTGCTCTTTCTATTGTTTCTGAAATTCAAAGCAAGTTTAGCAATCGTTCTGGTGGGTTTCTCAAATATCATCCCGGCCCCATTCATCAGCGCGATCCTGACAGCGATCAAGTGTTTAAGCAGGTCTATCTCGACAACCCGTCACTGAAAAATTCCGTTAGCAATATTTAAAAATGAAATCGATCATCCTTCTTTTCCTATGGTGTGTTTCTATTGGTAGTCACGCACAAACTGATCAACAAATTATTGACGCACAAGTTTGGAAACCTTTCACCAAAGCCATCATAAATCAGGATGTTGCCACTTTTGTATCTGTTCATTCTAAAGATTTGATCCGTGCTGAGCGCGATGGTAAGCGAGTATTAGATTTGAATGCCTATCAAAAAGGTATGGAAGTCGGCTGGCCAGCGTGGAAAGAGTCCATCAAAAAAGAAAATCAGAAATACAGTTTTGAACTTCGCTTCCTTGAGCGCATAAGCAATGGGAACATGGCCTATGAAGTTGGCTATTTCAAGAATGAAGTAGTTACCACAGCCGGAGAAAAACAAATCAGTTTTGGAAAATTTCAAGTAGCCCTTCGCAAAGAAAACGGGGTATGGAAAATACTCGTTGATTCTGACTCCAGTGATGAGGGAGTAATCACCAACGAAATTTTTCTCGCTGCCGAACCTATTCAGCAATAATAGGAATCAATCCGGCACGAATGAAGACAATCGAAAAAGTTTCGATCATTATACTGGCAGCAGGATCCTCCTCACGATTAGGCCAATCCAAACAACTCATTCGAATAAATGGAAAACCATTGCTGGAAATGTCTTGTAGATCGGCATTGGATTCAGGAGTTCAGCACGTACTTGTTGTTTTAGGTGCGGAGGCCACACAACACAAGAAATCAATTGAAATATCTCCTGTAGAAATTGTTTTCAATGAAGATTGGAAAAAGGGAATGGGCAATTCCCTTAAAAAAGGAATGCAGTACGTCATAAATCACTATCCGGAAACGGAAGCTGTTATTATAATGGTGTGTGATCAACCTTATCTTACAGCCAGTCATTTAAAAGATCTCGTTGCCAGATACCAAGAAGGCTCTGTGGAAATAGTGGCTTCCGTGTACAATCAAACCAAAGGTGTTCCTGCACTTTTCAGCAAGAACTTGTTTAATCAACTTCTTTCGCTTGATGATGCACAAGGAGCCCGAAAAATTATTGGCCAACATTCTGGGTCGACAATCAGCATTCCGTTTGAGCGTGGTGAAATCGATATCGACACTCCGGATGACCTGAAAAAAATCCAATCCTGACCATTAAAACAATAGTAAGTCCATCCGGCTAACCTGCCAACAAAAAATTCATAAATCATTCATTACCCTCTACCTTTACAGCGTAATGAAAAAGTTTGCTCTTCTGGCTTTTCTGTTCTTGCATACATCAGTTATGGCTGAGTCATTTATCGTTTTTGAGGAGAACGGTAAAATGGGTATCAAAAATGAAGAAGGTCAGGTGATTGTACCAGCCTCCTTTGAAGCACTGGGTTGGTCGGATGGTAGCTTTTCAGTTATCAGTAACGTAACCGGCTATCGGCTCAACAACCAATGGGGAATTCTGAATCTCAAAAAAGAATTTGTAACCAAGGCAGATTTTGAAACGCTTGTCTACGCTAGTGGCGAATTTGTTGTAGCTAGAAAAAGAATCAGTCCTGTACAAACCAAAACCGGCTGCTTAAATCTAAAAGGCGAAATCAAAATTCCCTTTCAATATGATGGAATCAGCATCCATGGCCTGCGGGCGGTTGTCTTTAATTTAATAAAAGCTCAATATGTTTACGGGTTAGTTGATTTACAAAATCACCTCATTATACCTTTGCAATACAAAAATATTTATCCACTGGGCACGCTGCGTTTCGCAGTGGAAAATAGAAATGGAAAAATCGGATTAGTGGGCGAAGATGGTCGTGCCATTATTGATTTTAAAATTGATAGTATCTCTCAATTCTATAAAAGCCGCGCAATTATTTATCAAAACTTAAAGCAAGGACTTATTGATCGTGATGGAAAAATTTTGGTGGAGCCGAATTACCTAGCCATAAAAATTGTCGATGAGGACAAAGTAGCCCTGCTGATGCCGCATGAATGGTTGCTGATAAACGAAAAGAATGAAACGCAGCTTAATTTTTTTGCTGACGAATTATTTCCTGCTGAAGACGGAATAACCATTTACAGCAATGGCAACCGATATGGGCTTCTTGACGCCACGCTGAATGTCGTTCTCACCGCACACTACGACAATCTCACCCCGTTAGGAAACAATTATTACCGCGCTCAAAAAAACCAAAAGACGGGAGTTATCCGATCAGATAATTCGATCAGCATCCCGCTGCTGTATGATTCCCTTGATTGGTCTGAAAAATTATTTCGAGCTTTTAAAAAAGCCAGTGGCTGGTCTCTTGTTACTATCGATAATGAAATCAAAACTCAAAAAAATTATGATTGGATTGGTGACCATCAGCAGGGACTTTATCCGATAAAAAACAATGGCTTCTGGGGCGCGTTGAATTCTGAAGGTGAAGAAATTATTCATTGTGTCTTTGATTCCCTTCATGAGATTTTGGAGGAGCGTCTGGCTGTAAAATTCAGAGGTCAATATGGAATTATTGATTCAAAAGAAAACTGGTTGGTGGCACCCCAGCCTTTTCAGTTGCAATTGGTGAATGACTCTTGTTATCTTGAGCTACAGCCACAAAACAAATTTCTTCGCACGTTTGCAGGAGAGATTATTTATTTTACTGATAACCGGGTGGAATTCAAGAACAATACCTGGATAGAATCGCTTGCTGACGGTACAATAAAAACGTTAGACTATCAGGGAAGGCTTCTTAATCGAGCTGATCCGCCAAAACTTGATAAGCTGGAAAAGGTTTTTTTAGAAAGCGAAGGAATGCGGGGTATCAAACGCGATGGTAAGTTTGGATTTGTAGATTCGCGTGGGCGACTGCGGATAGCCAATCGTTATGATGGCATAGGTGATTTTAGTGAGGGATTGGCTGCCATAAAATTACTTGGAAAGTGGGGCTTTATCGATCTGAATGATCAGATTGTTATCAATCCAAATTTTGAATCGGTTGGAAAATTTACTCAGGGCATTTCTATTATTAGTAAGAATGGTAAGGCGGGCGCTATTGACCAAAACGGAAAAATTGTTCTCGCACTTCACTATGACTCTGTTCACCTCCAACCAAACAAAAAATTACACCTTCACAAAAACGGATTGATTGGTTTGGCCGATCAGCAAGGACGCATCTTGATTGAGCCAAGGTTCGATTACCTCCACGAGTTAGAAAATGGATTTGTTATTACAGGACGCGAAGGAAAATTTGGTTTGATTTCCGTTACTGGATTAAGTGTAATTCCTCCCATTTATGATGCGCTTTCTTTTGATGCTACCCGTAATCAATACCTGGCGCTGAAAAAATCTGACTGGAAAGAAATCTCTGTAAAATAAAAAAAGGGCCAAGTGGCCCTTTTGATTTAAAAGATCGTTGTTATTTATTACTTAATCGGGTTGTTAGGATTTTGCCCTGACTTACCAGATCCGGAAATCGACTGGCGCATTTCCGTGTCAGCCTGCACATTCTGCATCTTATAATAATCCATCACACCTAAATTACCGTTGATAAATGCCTGCGCAATTGCTTTTGGAATTTCAGCTTCCGCCTGAATTACATTAGCTCGAGCTTCTTGTGCTTTTGCAATCATTTCTTGTTCTAGGGCAACAGCCATTGCTCTGCGCTCTTCTGCGCGTGCTTCGGCAACCCGCAAATCGGCAGCAGCCTGATCGGTTTGAAGTTTCGCACCGATGTTAGCACCAACATCTACATCGGCAATATCAATGGAAAGAATTTCAAAAGCGGTGCCTGCATCCAGGCCGCGAGATAAAACAAGTTTCGAAATCTTATCAGGATTGGCTAACACTTCTTTATGTGACTGAGCCGAGCCGATCGATGTAACAATACCTTCACCCACGCGCGCTAAAATTGTTTCTTCACCAGCACCACCCACTAGCTGGGCAAGACTGGCCCGAACTGTAACACGGGCAATGGCTATTAACTGAATTCCATCGGCCGCTACCGCTGCTACTTTTGGTGTGTTAATAACTTTAGGATTTACTGAAATCTGCACTGCTTCAAAAACATCGCGACCTGCCAGGTTAATGGCGGTTGCTTGTTTAAAGCTAAGGCTAATGTTTGCTTTCTCGGCCGAGATCAACGCTCTGATTACATTTGGCACATCACCACCAGCAAGGTAGTGGGTTTCCAATTCGCGGGTAGTTACCGTTAAGCCCGCCTTAGTTGCTGTGATCAATGAGTTGACAATTACTCCGGGTGGCACTTTCCGGATGCGCATTCCGATCAGTTCGCCAATAGTCACTTTAACTCCGGCAAAAATGGCTGTGATCCACAAGCCCACCGGAACAAAGTACATGAACATGAAGAACCCGATGATGCAGATAAAGACGATAAAAATAAATGCTAAGCCTTCCATTTCCATTTAGTGTTAGTTTATAGGTTCTACGATTATTTGATTCATTACAATTTTAATCACGCGCACACGGCTTCCGCTATCCAGGTAGTCACCGAGTGTTTTAACTTCATACATTTTTTCACCGAGAGTAGCCTTGCCCACCGGGCGCAACGCAGACACGGTAAGGCCTTCTGTGCCTACTGTTAAAAGGTCAACTTCGCCTTCATTCACTTTACTTTTAATCGATGACTTTAGTGAAAAACGACCCCAGATGTTAGCCTTAAATGAAAAGTATAAAATCAATCCTGAGGCTACGCCCGAAACCCCTACGGTTGTCCAGCCTGTTTCGCTGCCGAAATAACTGAAGCTAAAACTCACACCAATCACCAAAAAAATAAAACCTAAGATGCCAACCACGGTAGTGCCCGGCACAAAGATAATCTCCGCTACAATCAGCAACAGGCCAAATAAAATCAACGATATAACAGTAATCCACTCAATCACTTCAAATCCGCTTTAGGTAGCATTTAAAAATCATTCGGTCTTAAAAGTAATCAATTTTGAGGTTTGATTTTTAATACCCTACTTATTAATAAGCACGGGCAAATAAGACTCGTCCCGATGAAGGTTTCCCTGAATAAACACAAACTCCATTTTCAGGTTTGGAATCCATAGGAATGCACCGAATGGTTGCCTTCGTTTCTTCCTTAATGGCAGTTTCCGTTTCCATGGTTCCATCCCAATGAGCGGCTATGAACCCGCCTTTTTCATCCAACACTTTTTTAAGATCGTCAAAGGTGTCAACCTCGGTGATCCGGGATTCGCGAAACTTTAAGGCTTTCGTATAGATATTTTCTTGAATTGCATCTAACAAAGCTGGAATAACCGAAGCTATAGAATCAATGGCAAGAATCTGCTTCTCTTTGGTGTCTCTTCGCGCCACCTCAACGGTCTTATTTTCTAAATCACGGGGCCCAATGGCAATGCGCACAGGTACGCCTTTCAACTCGTATTCAGCAAACTTAAACCCTGGCTTATGCGTTTCGCGATTATCAAACTTTACAGAATAACCCTGCTTACGCAGAGCCTTTGCAATTAATTCCGCTTCAACCGAAATTCGTTTCAGTTCATCTTCATTTTTGAAAATAGGTACGATAACCACATGAATAGGTGCTAACTTAGGTGGAAGCACCAATCCATCATCATCTGAATGGGCCATGATAAGCGCGCCAATCAGACGTGTGCTTACACCCCAAGAGGTTCCCCATACTTTTTCAAGTTTGCCTACTTGGTTAGTGAATTGCACATCAAAAGCGTTGGCAAAATTCTGACCCAGAAAATGAGAAGTGCCAGCCTGCAGCGCCTTACCATCTTGCATCATCGCTTCAATGCAATAGGTATCCACCGCTCCGGGAAACCGTTCACCTTCGGATTTCTTTCCTTTTATTACGGGCATAGCCATAAATGTTTCTGCAAACTCTGCGTAGACATTCAGCATTCGTTCGGTTTCTTCCACGGCTTCTTTCGAAGTGGCGTGCGCGGTATGGCCTTCCTGCCAAAGAAATTCGGCTGTTCGCAAAAACAAGCGGGTGCGCATTTCCCATCGCACTACGTTTGCCCATTGATTAATCAACAACGGTAAGTCGCGATACGATTGCACCCACCTTTTGTAGGTACTCCAGATGATGGCCTCGCTGGTTGGCCGCACTACCAACTCTTCATCTAACTTCGCATCAGGGTCCACCATTAATTTTCCCTTCCTATTAGGATCTGTTTTTAGTCGGTAGTGAGTTACGATTGCGCATTCTTTGGCAAAGCCTTCCGCATTTTTTTCTTCTGCCTCAAACATGCTCTTGGGTACAAACAGCGGGAAATATGCATTTACATGCCCCGTGTCTTTAAACATTTTGTCCAATGCCTGTTGCATTTTTTCCCAGATACTATAACCATACGGCTTTATTACCATGCAGCCCCGCACATCTGAATTTTCCGCCAGATCGGCTTTTTTTACCAGGTCAATGTACCATTGTGAGTAGTCTTCGCTGCGGCTTGTTATCTCCTTTCCCATCTAAAAAACAGTCGTAATTAATTTGTAACTTTGAATTGTTCGCAAATATAGAAGAGGAAAGGCGGCTTCATCTGGTTGGTATTGAAATTTTAGCCCATAAATTGGCATAACTACCAAAGTAAAATGCTGGTATTTGGACATTTTTAAGAGTAAACTTGTTGTGTGGTTATACCCAGAATAACCGGATTTACGTTAAATAGGGTGTTGAACTAAAACGAAATGTTATGAAATCAAGAATCATTTTCTTAAGCATCTTGTCGATACCTGTAGCTTTTGCTGCATCTGCTCAGGAGGTGGAGACTGATGACATGTATTTCAGATCAAAGGATCGTGCAGTTTTAACAGCTTCGCAAACGCTGAACATGAAGACAGCTGTCAGGGAATCGGAAGTTATTTCTCCGATCAATCCTACGGATAGTTATTCGGCCCGCAACGTTAATCCTGAGTATCTTTCTCAAACTAAATTAAATCCATCGTCAGGCAATCAGGAGCCCGTAGCTTATTTTATACCAGGTTATTTACCTACAGGTGTAAATCAAAGTATCTACAATGCATTACCCGTTAACAACTTCAATAATAATCCTGCCTACTCAAACTTTTACGGTGGCGGATATCTTCCCTATTATCGAATGAACTCGATGATGGGATATGGTATGGGTATGTCTACTTTTGGTAATCCTTATTACAATAACATGTATTCTCCCATGGGATATTATGATCCATTTGGATACAATATGAATAGCTACAATGGATATTACGGGTATGGCGGTGGATACGGATTTGGTTCGGGTCTTTCTCTCTCAATGGGAATGGGCTTTGGTGGTTGGAACAACTGGGGCAACTCTTTCTATAATGGTGGCTACGGTTGGAATTCCGGCTACTATGGTGGCAATAATATTATTATCATCAATGGCGATGGAAACGGACGCAATGTTGCTTACGGAAAACGTTCATCTCGCAGCAACGATCTTAACAACAATGTAACAACAAACAACCGCTCAACTTCTGTTGGTAATTCGCAAGGCAATCGCACTTCATCATCCGGGCGGGTAGCAAATACCGGTAACGATAACGCTGCCGGAAGCTACTATCAACGTGGATGGAGAACCAATCCCGAGACTAACACAACCCGCACAGTGTGGAGTAATTCGGGGCGCACGGGCACCGATTCAAATAACAATGCATTCAACAGCACCAACAATAACAGGAGCAATTCTAATACATCCTTCGGCAGCGACAACTCACGGAGTTCCAGTTGGGGTGGTAATAATAATGTTTCAAGTGGCGGTGGTAGTCGAAGCAGTTCGGTTTCAACAGGTGGCGGAAGTTCTTCTTCGGGCGCCAGAGGTGGAAGGGATTAGTTAGAAGAGTCAGGCCGTAAACCAAAACAATTTCAGGTATGAAAACTTGGAGCAAATGGCTCGTGGTAATTACTATGCTTTTACCGGGCATGGTAGAAGCGCAAAGTTTTACAGAAACAGCACTTTTATTCAGTCGCATAAACCCAGGTGGCAGCGCGCGCATACAAGCGATGGGCGGAGCACAAACCAGCCTTGGCGGAGATTATAGTTCAGCGTTCTCGAACCCGGCTGGATTGGGCATGTTCAATCGATCCGAGTTTAGCATCTCGCCTGGGTTTAATTCTGCAAAAATCAACTCAGACTATTTGAACAACTATGTCGATGAATCCAAAACAAATCTTCATATACCCGGCTTCGGATTAGTGTTTCAAACAGAACAGGAAGGGCGCAAAGGATTTTTGAGTGGCACCTTTGCAGTTTCTTTCAATCGCACGAATAATTTCAATCAAAGTTTTACGTATGAGGGCACTAATCAAGACAATTCAATCATTGATTATTTCATCGAGGATGCAACGGGTTATCCGCCCAATCAATTTGATGATAATGGTGACTTGTATAACACGGTAACGTGGCTTGGGTATAATAATTATTTGATTGGAGAGGCTACCATTCTTGATCCGGGCAACGATCCGACAGAATATTTTACTGATGTTTTAGGAATTCCTTTTCAAAAAGAAAGCGTGAAAACAAAAGGAGCTCAAAACCAATGGAGTTTTTCGTACGGGGCTAATCTTATCGATAAAGTATTTATTGGGGCAGGCTTTGGTTTTACCTCGCTACGTTACGAAACGCAAAAAAACTTTCGGGAAGAATTTAGCAACGAGCCACTCGAACATTTGACGTTAACGGAAAATCTTAGAATAAGCGGATCAGGTTTCAATGCTTCTCTTGGGTTAATTTTCAGGCCGTTAGAATTCATTCAGGTGGGCATTTCTTACGCTACACCAACTCTTTATAAACTTACCGACTCCTATAACGCAACCATGACTACCCGATGGAATGATTTTGATTATTATGGTGATGGTTCGCGCATTTTGCAAGATGAGAGCGAAGAAACAGAAGACATTATCTCAGAATATGACTTAAGAACACCCGGCCGTTTAAATCTTGGCGCTTCATTCTTTATTCAGAAATATGGCTTCATCTCTGCTGATGTAGAAATGGTAAATTATTCGGGGACAAAATATTCTTCAGCAATTTCAGGAATTGATTTTTCATCGGATAATGATGATATCAAAAGCCTTTATCAGTCTACCTTTAATTATCGGCTCGGTGGAGAATTTCGATATGAAAATTTCAGAGCCCGGGCCGGATTTTCGTATATGCCTGATCCGTTTCAGTCTGAACAAAATGGTGTAAGTCGAGATCTCACTTCACTTTCTGGTGGATTGGGATTTAGAAATAAAAAATTCTATATCGATGTAGCTATGGTATTCACGCAAGGAAAAAATTCCTATCGGCCTTACCGTGTAAATACGCCTGAAAGTCCGCTAGTTACACTAACAAACAATACGACATTCGGCATGCTTACCCTTGGGTTTCCTTTCTAGTTTCTAGGATGGTTTTATGATGGCTCGTACAAGATCGGAAAGCTGAATGGGTTCTTTCAGACACGTATGTGCCTGTTTGTAAAATGAAATTCTTTGCGAGCGCAAAAATTCAATCTGATCTTTTAGTTCATCCGGGTGCGAGACTTTTAACAGGGGCCGATCTTCTACCTGTGTTTTTAATACACGTTCTGCAATTTCGCTTGGCATCACATCGAGAAAAATAGTTTGACCTTGTTGATTCATAAAGGTCATGTTGTCAAAAAAAACGGGCACGCCACCACCCGTGGCCATTACAAAATCAGTTGCCGTATCGCAAAAATGATGCAGCATAGCCGACTCCTTTTTTCTAAAAAAATCTTCGCCCTGCTTTTTAAAAATTTCCTTCACCGATGTGCTTAACGATTTTTCAATCTCGGCATCAAGGTCAACAAAAGGCAACTTCAATTTCAAGGCCAATTGTTTTCCTAATGTAGATTTTCCGCTACCCGGCAAACCAATCAGAAAAATTTTCATTTCAGTAACCCCAAAATATCGTTAGCCGAGGGCGTGTCGTTGTGATGCCAGTTGCCCAAAACGGTGCCCTCTTTCCACAAAGCAATGCCGGGATTTGAGCGAATAATTGTTTTTAAAACGGTGGCATCAGCATAGTAATACGGCACCCCCAATTGATGTTCGTGTCGAAAAGCCTCCATCACGTCTGAGCCTGACGAGGTGAGCACGAAACAATCTACCTTCCCTTCCAATTGTTTTGTTAATAGTTGCACAGCCGCAATGTTGCTTACCGAAGCTTTGTTAACATCAAAAATTACCAATAACAACTTATCACCCTGAAATGTGTATTGGGTCATATCTTCTCCTTCCGGGCTACTTACTGAGTAATCTGTAATTTTAGGTTTGATCTTATCTTCATTGAGAATGCGTGAGGATATATACTTATAGCCGTCATCCGCTGAAAGAAACTTTGTATCGCTAACCTGATTGCCATCTTTTTCAAAAAGATATTCGATAATAGGCTGCTCCGGTGCAATCATCTGCTGAGGCACATTGTTGCCGATACGATAGGCACGAAAATCAAGGAAGGGTAGATGCCGGATTGCATAGATACCCAAAAACAAACTGAGTGCAATAACGGCTAATACAATGGCGTGGCCTTCACGGGTTCGAAGTATCGGCTTATACCTTTTTCGATACCAGAACAAGTGCAGTACAAACACCATCAGAATTATGTCTTTAGTAAATGATTCCCACGGAGTCAGTTTTATAGCATCTCCAAAACAACCACAGTCAGTTACTTTATTGAAATAGGCTGAGTAAAAAGTGAGAAATGTAAAGAACACCATCAGGCCAAGCAGCACCCATGCGGTGAGATTCATCCGCCAGTAAATCAGAATTGCTACACCCAAGGCTAACTCAAGAATAATCATGATCATGCCAATCTCTAATGACCAGGAAATAAAATAATGAAAGAACGAACCGAAGTCTTCGGCAAACACTTCAAAGTATTCCTCCATCTTTATCTGAGTGCCTATGGGATCGTTCAACTTGATCAATCCTGAAAAAATGAAAAGACCGCCTACAAAAAAACGAGAGAATTGGTCGATAATTTTTTTAATCATAGTTGTCTACTGTTGACTTTTAATCAAACAAAACACTGAATAGTTAATCATGTCCTGATAATTTGCCCGCACACCCTCGCTGGCAAGTGTTTTACCTTGATTGTCTTCAATTTGTTTCACTCTTAACAATTTCATAAGAATAATGTCAGTCATCGAACTCACGCGCATCTCGCGCCAGGCCTCAGCATAATCGTGGTTTTTATTCTGAAGCAGGTCAAAAGTTTCGTTGACTGCTGCATCATACAACGGCTCCAGTTCAGCAAAACTCAAATCCAACTTATCAGACTCGACCAGTTTTAGTTGGATCATCGCAATGATGCAATAATTAATAATGCCTATAAATTCATCTTTAACAGGGTCTTCCACTTTTTGCATGCCCTTCTCCTGAATGCTGCGTATGCGTTGAGCTTTGATATAAATCTGGTCGGTAATAGACGAAAGTCGCAGCACCCGCCAGGCTGTGCCATAATCGTGTGTCTTGCGGGCAAATAATGCTTTGCAGGAGGCAATCACCTCTTTATATTCGTGGGTAGTTTTCTCATTCATAATTGTGGTGCAAAGTAAATTATTTTCAGCCAACAAAACACTGCGCGTGCAGGGCAAGATCATTGACTTGTCATCACCCAAGGTGATGGGGATACTCAACATAACCCCGGATAGTTTTTATGATGGTGGCCGCTACAACCAGGAGAGTGTTATTCTGAAACAAGCTGAAAAAATGCTCGCAGAAGGTGCCGACTTCATCGATGTAGGTGGCTATTCATCGCGGCCCGGAGCCACGGATATTTCCGTTGAAGAAGAACTTGCCCGAGTGATTCCGGTGATCAAGGCTATAAAGGACGAATTTCCTTCAGCCATTATATCTATTGATAGCTTTCGCTCGCAGGTTGCGCATGTCGCGGTGGTGGAAGGTGCCGGACTTGTTAATGATATCAGTGGCGGACAACTTGACCCCTCAATGATCAAAACGGTAGCTGCCCTTCAGGTTCCTTACATAATAATGCACATGCGAGGAACGCCACAAACTATGGGGCAACTTACCAGCTACGATAACCTGACGAGGGAAGTTCTGGATTATTTCCACCAAAAGATCTATGATTTAAAATCTGCAGGCCTTGCCGATATAATTATCGACCCCGGATTTGGATTCGCGAAAACAGCCGACCAAAACTTTGATCTACTAAGCAATCTTAATCAGTTTACTGTGTTGGAGAAACCTTTGCTAGTTGGCTTGTCGCGCAAATCTATGATCTGGCGAACGCTTCAAACAACGGCAGAACATGCGCTTAACGGAACAACCATATTAAACACACTCGCTGTGTTAAAGGGTGCGTCTTTGTTGCGCGTTCACGATGTAAAAGAAGCTAAAGAAGTTATTACGTTAGTAAATCGCTTATAACATAGAGATAAATCGTTTCACTACCTTTGTTTAGATGATTCTTGCTTTTAAAATAGGGTTTCTGGAAGTGAGCTGGGTGGATATGATCGATATCAGTCTGGTGGCCATTTTGCTCTATCAGGTCTATAAACTCATTCGTGGGAGTCTTGCCGTAAATATTTTTCTTGGCATTCTGGCCCTTTACCTGGTGTATCTGATTGTGCGGGCCGCACAGATGGAATTGCTCGCCACCATTCTAGGTCAGTTTATGGGTGTGGGTGTTTTGGCCATGATCATTTTGTTTCAACCTGAAATCAGAAAGTTTTTATTGCTGATTGGCCGCAGTACAGAAATAAATCGTGAAAGTATTTTTAAAACGATCACCAACTGGCGATCAGAACATCATGATGATTTTGATGTTCATGAATTAATTGATGCCGTTAAAACACTAAAAGCCACTCGCACAGGTGCACTAATTGTTTTTTCACGCGATATTGAATTAAAATTTTATGCAGAAACGGGTGATCCACTTGATGCAAAAGTGAGCAAACGCCTTTTGCTTTCTATTTTTAATAAGAGCAGCCCTTTACACGATGGGGCCATTATTATTTACAAAGGTCGGATTAAAGCTGCGCGGTGTGTATTGCCCGTAAGCGAGAATGATCATCTGCCGCAGCATTTTGGATTACGACATAAATCGGCCATAGGCATGAGTGAGATAACCGACACTCTTGTGCTGGCCATTTCAGAAGAAACCGGCCGTTTAATTCTATCTCGTAACGGAGTTCACTTGCGAGGTCTTAAACTAAAGCAGGTAGAACAAAAGATACTTGACTACCTACACAATGATGAGCCAAAGAACTGGGAAGATATTCCAGTGGAAAGTGAAGCGCTGGAATCTCGGGAGGCAAAAGCTCAATAAAAAAATTATTTTGACATTATCTATCAACTCTATGAGGCCGACTGTTTTACTCCTCATGCTTTTACTTTCGTTTACTGCGAACAGTCAATCCATCGAAACCATAATTCAGAAAGGTCATGAGTTGGCCGTGCTTGCTGTAGCCATCAGTCCGGATAGCAATTATGTAGCTACGGGAAGTCGCGATAAATCGGCTAAGCTATGGGAGTTGAGCACAGGCCGGGAGGTAAGAAGTTTTCTTGGGCACCAGGCGTCTGTAAATAGTTTGGATTTTAGTCACGATGGAAAATTTCTGATCACGGGGGGAAACGATAAAACAATAAAAATATGGGAAGTGAAAACCGGAAAAGAAATTTTTAGCAGCCTGTTGGATGACAACGGATGGTATAATAAGGAATATGGCAATGGGCAGGAACTGATTAATGATGTTGTGTTTGACCCAGACGGAAAATTTTTTGTTACCCTAGGCCAAATGGTGCATGTGTGGGAATTCCCGTCAGGAAAAAAAATAAAATCATGGGTAGTAGCTCAGGGTAATAGAGGGGCCGAGAGTTTAGCAATTAGCCCCAATGGAGAATGGCTTGCGGTGGGCACCGATGCAACCGTTGATGCTTATCGTACAAAAGACTTTGAAAAAGTGCATACGTTTAAGCCGCTTGCCTTTGACTTTTGTGGTGGCTGTTTTACGGATATGAATTTTTCGCCCGATAGCCGTTGGCTGGTGAAAGCTACTCGAAATGAGGTGGTGACTTATAATTTGCAAGACGGAAAATTAATCAAGCATTATAGCAAGGGTATAGACGATGTTACTTCTTCAGACGTTAGCTCAGATGGTCAAAAGATTCTGACCAGTACCGAAAAACTGGTGACGGTTTATTCTGTCACCAAAGGCGATTCAATGACTATTGATCCCAGGCTGGAAGGAGAAATAACACAAGCACAATTCAGGTCTAATAACAGAGATGTATTGATTGCTTGTGATAACAATACGGTTTTAATTTTTGATCTCAGTACTGGAAGAAAGAAAGGTGAACTCACTGGCTTTTTAAATCATCGTGATAAAGGAGGCCTGATGTACGACCCGAACTCATACTGGGATTCTTACATCGCCCGCTATGTTCGTTACAAAAACAATCTCCTGTTAAGTCGCGATGGCAAATCTTTATTGAAAGGTAAGTTCGGCAATAAGGTAAAAAACTGGGACATCGCTACCGGCAAAACCAACATGGAATTTGTCGGGCACGAAAAAGCTGCCTTGTGTTACCAATACTCCCGCGATGGAAAAAAGCTTCTTACTGGCGGTGGCGATGGTATGTTGATTCTATGGAATGCAGAACGTGGCGATACATTACTTAAAATAAAATCCTACGACCAACCAATTTTTGATGTTCATTTTAGCAGCGATGAAACGCAGATCATTAGCAGCAGTTGGGATGGTAGTTTAAAAATACACGATGCCGCTACCGGAAAACGTCTCCATTACTTCGAATTGAAAGAAGGCTCGGCCTACCTATCACAATTCAGCAAAAACGATCTTTATGTATTTACAGCTACGCTGGGTGAAAACCCTGACAAACTACAAATGCGCGAAATAGATTCAAAAAAAATCGTTCGCAGCTTCGAAGGCCATACCGACATGGTTTCATCTATGCAACTTTCTCAGGATGGTAAGCGACTGTTGTCGGCCAGTTGGGATGGCTCTATCCGCCTATGGGATATAGCTACCGGGCTTGCGGAAAGAAAATTCACTGGCCATAAAGGCGCTGTGCACATTGCCTTAATGAATGGACCGGAAAACGGAATCTACAGTGCCGGTGCCGATCGTAACATTCGCTATTGGGATATTGCTTCTGGTAAAGTACAGAAGACTTTTGAAGGTCATCTGGCAGAAGTTACCAGTTTGATTCTAACGGCTGACGAAAAGATGTTAATCAGTCATAGCCTGGATGGCGTTACCAAGTTTTGGGACTTAACAACAGGCAAAGAATTTTTTGAACACATTCACTTTGGTGAAAAAGAATGGATGGTGAAAAACCCCGAAGGTTATTTCAATGGCACTCAAGATGCACGGCAATACATTCATTTCGTTGATGGCATGAAGACCTATGGCGTAGATCAATTCTTTGATGAATTCTATCGTCCTGATCTGCTACCAAAAATATTCAAGAGTCGTGGCAACGATGATTACAAAGGCATTCAGGGAAAACTTAACAGTTCGCCACCACCCGGAGTAAAAGTTGCTACCGTGCCCGGAACAGACGGTACACAGACCGAAGTACTTATTCGAATTACCGATACTGGCAGCGGCATCGACAATATAAAGCTCTTTCATAATGGAAAAAGTATTCCGATTGATAAGATCAACTTAAGGCTTCCGACTCGAAAAGGCGAGAGCACAACTTACCGACATGTTGTAAATTTAGTTGGTGGCACAAATACTATTACAGCTTCTGCCAGTAACAAAGACAAAATAGAATCGGATATACAATCGGTAGAGGTTTTTTCCGAACACGCGGGCAAAACAAGTGTTTGCTACGTGTTGTCTGTCGGCATCAACCTCTATAAAAATCCAAAGATGGTGCTCAATTACGCAAAGCCCGATGCCGAATCTTTTGGTAAAGTGCTGGACGAAAAAGGAAGCTTATTTAAAAACATTGAATTACACAACCTGTATGATGCGGAAGCATCGAAGGTCAACATTCTAAAAAAACTGGAAGAGCTTTCGGCTAAAATCCATCAGGAAGATGTTTTTATATTCTATTATGCCGGCCATGGCAGCATGGTCGACAATCAGTTCTTTTTTATCCCTTCCGAAAGTAGTCGCTTATATGATCTTATGTCCTTGCAAAAGGATGCCATCGAAGCCAGCGTGCTACAGGAAAAATTAAAAAGTATTAAAGCCTTAAAACAACTAATCATTATGGATGCGTGTCAATCGGGGGCTTCGGTAGAAATGCTGGCCACGCGTGGTGCCGCTGAAGAAAAAGCAATTGCACAGCTTTCGCGTAGTGCCGGCATTCATGTGATGGCTTCAGCAGGCAGCGAACAGTTCGCTACAGAGTTTGCTGAATTAGGTCATGGCCTGTTTACCTACTTACTTATTAAAGCCTTGCAAGGCGATGCCGATGGCGCACCAAAAGATGGAAAGGTTACCATATACGAATTGAAATCGTACCTCGATGACCAAGTGCCCGAGATGACACAAAAACTAAAAGGCAAACCACAGTATCCGTATACCTTTTCCCGCGGTCAAGATTTTCCTGTGGTGATTGAGAATGAGAAGTAGTCTTTTGAGCAGCAAAACTTGTGTAAGCACTCATGCGTATATAAGCAAAGTGACTACTAACGTTAACCTGATTACCAAATTGGTAATATTTTTTTTACTTTAGTAGTCGCAAACCAACTAACTATGATTAATGGAAGAAGCAAACCCGGTTAAATTTTACCTTGCCAGATATTTTTTTCTTGCGCTTAGTGCGTTTCAAGGACTGGCCGCTGCACTCATGTTGCTCCAATTCGGAGACTCCCCCAAAAACAAATTTGTAGCCTTTGCGCTGTTCACACTGGCACTCATATTTTTTGCGTTGCATTTGTTGATTGCCCCCAGAATAAAACGTGTGGCCTTAAGCAAAAAGAAAATTGCCGTTATCAATCCAGCAAAAGTGAAAAGTTATGATTGGGAAGAAGTAAAGAGCGTAAAGCTCATCCCTTTTCTAAATATGTATTGTTTAAAGCTGAAAGGAAAGAGGAAGATTTACTTTTTACCAACTACTAACACAGCCGCTGTATTCGGACTTTTTTCTGCTGCGTCAGATTTGATACCCAAGAAGGTTAGGTAAAAACACACCTAGTTTACGCCAGGGAGTTTATCTATTGACCGGATTTTTATATTCCGGTAGAACACCTCGGCCGACTCCGATTGAAATTGAATTTTCCCTTTTGTTAGCAAAGTCTCACTACCATTGTCAGACTGTCTGGAATTTTCAAGAACCATTACCACCTGCCCGTTGATCATGTGTACACTTGTGCCTCCAAAACAATAAAGGTCAATCGTGTTCCATTCCCCGGAAGGTTTTTCACTATCCGGAAATTTTTTACAATGTCTGCCTATATCAGATTCCTGACTAAATGTAAGTAACGAGGCTTGCGGATCATACTGAAAAATACTGTCGGCATTCATCGTTGCTTTTATATCGAAGGCCGCTCCGGCCACACCCCAATAATCACCACAATCTCCTTCCTGTATTTGAAACTCCTGCGAGCGTAACCAAAAGCCATCACCCCTTCCATGCTCGCCCACACCATGATAACAAAGTCCGCTATCTCTCCGATCAGAATCTTTTTCTCTTGGATACCATTTTAATTCTCCCCACTTGAATTGAAGTTGAAGATGATAGTTTTCAAATTCTCGTTTTGTCGAAATCCCACCCCAGATCTCACCGGATATTCTCAGCGCTTTTTCTCCATCAATATCCACTATCTTAAAAACACTGGTGTCCACGTTTAAACCCAATGGCAGGGAAACCACAGAATCATCAGCAACATGCTTAGCACCCAGATAGGTATCCCAATTTTCAAGATCAGAGCCATCGAATAATATCTCCCAATTTTCTGTTTCAGTTTTTTGAGGCGAACAGGTTGCCAGAATAAACAGGGCGGCAGCCAGTAACAATCCAGTTGCACATACTCTGTTGATCCTTATCATGGTAATCACGTTAGGTTTTGCTCAATCACTTCTTCCAAACGGGTCCTACGCCAGCATCCCACAACTGCTTATTAAACGAAGGAATTTCTTTCTCAAGAATCTCGCTTGCTTTTGTCTTTAATGTAGCCCACTGTGCATTCAGTTCATTCAATCTGTCGAGCGTGGGTTTTATTACTTTAGGGATATCACTTTCGGCATGGTTGATCATAAAGAGATAATTTGCCGTAAACTTATTTGGAAAGTTCTCCACATCATCATATGCTTTTGACTTTCGTTGAATCATGTCTTCATCCCATTGCTTCATCCGCTGACTTAACGCCTGCCCTTGCTTTTTAAGTGCGCTTGATTTTTCATCGGCTGGTAAGGTGTTCAGAAGCTGATCGAGTTGTTCTCGCTTTGCATACATCGTATTGATCGTTTCATGCATTTTGTTCAACTCAGCCTCCATACTGCTCATCAGGCTGTGATACTGCTGATATGTTTTTGCATCGGTAGGGTAAAGCGGGTTGGCTAAAATTTCAAAATCAGTAGTAGCGGTTTGACTGCCTACTTTCAACGTGATTGAATATTTTCCGGGCGAAGCTTTGTGACCACGAAAATTGCTTTCAATATAAACATTCGGCACACCCACCATAGTAGGATAGCGCATGTTCCATACAAACCGATTGAGGCCCTTTGATTTCGGTATGGTAGGATCAGATGAGGGTCCGCCATCATATTCTATAAAAGTTGTATCGGCAACTGATGTGAATGATCGAACCAGATTTCCTTGCGCATCTTTTATCTCCATCACCAGCTTATCAGTAGCTTTCAATTCGGGTAGTTGGTAATAAATGACAACGCCCGTTGCCGGATTTACTCCGCGTTCGGGATGAGTGCCATCAAAATCAGGAGAAGAGCCATCCAACTGGCTATAGCCATTCACCAACATGGCAGGTTCGGGCTGAAACAAAGCAAAGCCACTTTCATCTTTATGTTGGCGAATCAGCCCGATATCATCCAGAATCCAAAATGATCTTCCTGATGTAGCAGCTATCAAGTCTCCCTGATGCACGCGCAAATCCGTAATAGGAGTAATCGGCAAATTCAACTGAAAGCTTGACCACTCCTTTCCACCATTCCAGGAAATGAATACGCCAAGTTCTGTTCCCGCAAAAAGTAAATCTTTGCGTTTGTCATCTTCTCGCACCACTCTGGTGAATGCATTGTTTGGAATACCCGTGGTGATCTTTGTCCACGTTTTTCCATAATCGGTTGTCTTGTAAAGACCGGGCGCGTGATCATTAAATTTATAACGTGTGGTAGCAATGTATGCTGTTGCTTTATCGTGTGGCGATACTTCAATTGCATTGATCAAACATTCTTGCAACCCTGTTGGAGTAACATTTTGCCAACTTGCACCATTGTCGCGGGTAACATAAACAAAACCATCATCGCTCCCTGTCCAGATTACGCCTTTCTCGTGCGGAGATTCCATAACGTAACTCAGCGTTCCATAATTTTCTGCACCTACTGCTTCGTTTGTATAAGGGCCACCACCCTTGCCCTGTTTTTCTTTTTCGTTGCGGGTAAGATCAGGCGAGGCTTCCGTCCATGTGGATCCCATATCGATTGTGCGCAATAAAAGTTGAGACCCGTGATAAAATGTATTGGGCTCATGTTTAGACCAGATGATAGGCGCATTCCAATTGAATCGGTATTTTATATCCTTGGCATCCATACCAAGATATTGAATAGGCGCAGCCATGATGTTGGTTCCAGCTTTTGCTTTTGTATCCAACACTTCAATCGTGCCTTGATAACTGCCGCCCATGACAAACCGTGGGTCATTCGGATTGAACGCAAGAAATGCACTCTCGCCACCTGCGGATGAAGTCCAACTGGATGTTGTGATTCCGCCACTACCAAACTCGCGACTGGCTATAATTACGGATGAGTTGTCTTGCTGACCCGCGTAGATATTGTATGGAAACTGATTGTCAACATTGATGCGATAGAACTGTGCCGTAGGCATGTTGCTTTGAAACGACCACGTCTTTGCAAAGTTCACACTGATTGAGGCTCCGCCATCATCAGCCATCACCATATTTTTAGAATTATAGGGGTTAATCCACAGATCGTGATAATCGCCATGCCGACCCGAAAGATACTCCCAGGTTTTTCCACCATCTTCCGAACGCAAAGCCGGAGCACTTAATACATAGAGTGTGTTTTCGTCAAGCGGATCGGTGAATAGTTCGATGTAATACCAGGCCCGCTGAATCAACCGATGATCGTTGGTGACACGCGACCAATTTTTTCCGGCATTGTTTGAAACAAATAACCCGCCCAATTCTTTATCTGAATCACTTTCGAGTAGCAGATACACTTTGTTGGAATTTGACCGGCAAACAGAAACGGCCATCTTGCCAAGTTCTTTGGGCAGACCGTTATGAATTTTCTCCCAGGTCTCACCACTATCCGTTGATTTATAAAGTCCGCTGCCTTCACCACCACTGATTACTTTCCAGGGCAAGCGACCATATTCATTCATAGCTGCATAGAGCACACGTGGATTGTTCATATCCATTGATAATTCTACACATCCTGTTTTATCATCTACATATAAAACCTTTTTCCAGGTGGTGCCGCCATCAATCGATTTAAATACGCCTCGCTCCTGCGACTTTCCATACAATGCACCTTGTGCAGCTACGTATACTACATTTGGATCCTTTGGATGAATGGCTATGCGCGATATATGTTGTGTTAAGTCAAGACCAATTTTTTTCCATGTCTTTCCGGCATCGGTCGATTTATAAACTCCATCACCATGATGGGTCATCACACCGCGCACAGCATGCTCACCCATGCCCACATACACAACATTCGGATCGCTTTCTGCTACCGCGACCGCGCCAACTGAACCGGTCTTGAATGCGCCATCAGAAATATTAAACCAGGTAACACCGAGGTCGTCCGTCTTCCAAAGGCCCCCACCGGTTGTGCCCATGTAGTAGGTATTGATATCACCTATCACACCGGTTGCAGTGTTTGAGCGACCACCACGAAACGGCCCGATGCTCCGCCATTTTACGGGCTTGTAATAATCGTTGAGATTGGTGGCCGCTGTGGCCGTGGCGACAGGTTGTTCTTTTTTAGTTCGTTGAGCTTGTGTTGTTGTGAGCAACAATACTGAAAACATGAAAAGGGAAATTCTTTTTAGCATGGGTAGGATTATTATGAATGAAATATAGAGAATATTTTCTACCACGAATTGCCCAAACAAACGGAAGCACCAAGATTCTTTTTAATTGGTATTGGGTTTGGGTGGGAGGTGGTTTCTCTAAATTTTAGAAGAACTTAAAAAGATTTACTTACCCTGTTGAGAATGTCTTGATATTTAATAAACCACACAGAAACATAGGTTTAACCTTTAGGCAATTTTGTAAAATACTCATTGAAAAAAGTCTTTTGGCCGTCATTAAAGATATTGGAACTGTTAAAGTTAATGAGAGTGCCCTTAGGGGCCTTTAAGAGTTTCATATAGGTAAGAAGCTGCGCTTCAAACACAGGTGTGATTTCCTGAACGGCCTTTAATTCCACAACAATACATCGTTCGACAAAGAAATCACATCTAAAATCAATAGCCAGCGTTTTACCCTGGTACTCCACGGGCACTTTCATCTCTGTAGAAAAATTTATTTTTCTATGTAAGAACTCTTCTGTCATGCACTGATGGTACACGCTTTCTAACAGTCCCCTGCCCATAGCTTTATTAACTTCAATGGCACTTCCGATTATCGAGTACGTAATCTCGTCCAGATATTTCTTCGTAACCAGAACTATGTAGCTTTGTGGTTTAAAGTCACTACAAAACCCCCAACTCCTTCCCTACTTCCGTAAAGGCCTGTATCGCCTTATCTAAATGGTGTTGTTCGTGTGCTGCCGAAATCTGTACACGAATGCGTGCCTTGCCTTTGGCTACCACCGGAAAGAAAAATCCAATTACATAAATTCCCTTGTCGAGTAATCGCTCAGCAAACTTTTGTGCCAACGGAGCTTCGTATAACATAATAGGAACAATAGGGTGAACTCCAGGTTTAATATCAAAACCGGCAGCCGTCATTTTTTCACGAAAGTATTTTGTGCTTTGCTCTAACTTATCCCGCAAGGTTGTTGTCTCTGAAAGCATGTTGAATACTTCGATGGAAGCCCCGGTAATAGAAGGCGCCAATGTATTTGAAAATAAATAGGGTCGTGATCGCTGGCGCAACAATTCTATAATTTCTTTACGACCCGATGTAAACCCACCGGAAGCGCCACCCAGTGCTTTGCCCAACGTGCCCGTGATAATATCTACTCGACCGATTACACCACAATATTCTGGCACACCGCGACCGGTTTTACCAATAAACCCGGAAGAGTGACATTCGTCCGTCATCACCAACGCTTCGAATTGATCGGCCAGATCACAAATCTTATCCAGTTGCGCGATCGTGCCATCCATGGAGAAAGCGCCATCGGTAACAATAATGATTTGATTGGCTCCGGCTTTGCGCGCATCTTCCAGTTGCACGTTTAGATCAGCCATGTCGTTGTGCTTGTAACGATAACGCATGGCTTTACACAAACGAACTCCGTCAATAATCGAAGCGTGATTCAGTTCATCCGAAATAATCGCATCCTTTTCTCCCAACAAGGGTTCAAACACACCGCCATTGGCATCGAAAGCTGCCGCGTATAAGATGGTATCTTCTGTACCTAGAAATTCTGAAATCCTTTTCTCTAACTCCTTATGAATATCCTGGGTGCCACATATAAATCGAACCGATGACAATCCAAATCCGTGCGTATCAATTGCACGCTTGGCAGCTTCGATGACCCGCGGATGTGATGATAACCCTAGGTAATTATTCGCACAAAAATTAATTACTTCTTTACCATCTTGCGTTTTTATATCAGCTCCTTGGGGGGTGACAATAATTCTTTCCTTTTTAAAAAGCCCGGCTTCGCGAATAGAATCAAGTTCTTTTTGCAACGCAGGTTGAAGTCTTTTATACATGGGTTAGTTCATTTTAGGTTTAGGTCTCATAACAGGTTTTGGGGCGGTTGCAGACTCTTTCTTTTGATCAGATATCGGTTCGGTATTTTTCAATTGATACTTTCTGCGTATCGGGTTGATCAGGTATAACTTTTGTGCCGTGAAACTTGCCGGACTCATTGCCTCAAACAATCCACTCCATTCATTCCAAAGATCGGGCTCGACAACATGAAATGCCTGACTGTCTATCTTTTTACTGATCAGATACTCCTCAAAATTCATCGCGTAAATCTACACTCGTAATTCGTAATTCGTAAATGGTAATTTTCTCTAACTTCGCCCCCGCATTCGATTGATCACATGAAGAAAACGAAGATTTTACTTATAGGCGCTGGGGGTCAACTTGGCTCAGAACTTACCCAGGGTCTTTGGAAAATATACGGTCAGGAAAACATTATTGCCTCCGATATAAAAGATGCGCAAGGCATTTTAAAAGAAGGCCCCTACGAAAAATTTGATGTGATGCAACGCGACAAACTCTTTGAGCTGATTCGCAAACATGAAGTCACCCAGATATATCATCTGGCCGCACTGTTATCCGCAACCGGAGAAAAAGACCCACGCTGGGCTTGGAAGTTAAACATGGATAGTTTACTCTTTGTATTAGAAGCAGCGCATGAGTTGAAGCTACACAAAGTGTATTGGCCCAGTTCAATCGCAGCCTTCGGTCCTACAACGCCAAAACAAAATACACCACAGGATACGATCATGGATCCAACCACCGTGTATGGAATCACCAAACTGGCAGGCGAACTTTGGTGCGAATATTATTTCAGAAGGTATGGTGTTGATGTGCGCAGTTTGCGCTACCCAGGCTTGATCGGCTATAAGACCCCACCCGGTGGCGGCACTACCGATTATGCCGTTGATATCTACTTCAAAGCAATCAAAGAAAAGAAGTACGAGTGTTTTCTGGCGGCCGATACTTACCTACCCATGATGTATATGGATGATGCGGTAAAGGCTACGTTGGACTTAATGGAAGCACCTGCTGAAAAAGTAAAAATTCGTTCCAGCTACAATATAGGCGCGATGAGTTTTTGTCCGGCTCAGGTAACTGCCACCATAAAGAAACATATTCCCGATTTTGCTATCACATACAAACCAGATTTCCGTCAGGCCATTGCTGATTCATGGCCTAAATCAATTGACGACACGCCTGCGCGGCACGATTGGGATTGGAAGCATCAATTTGGGTTGGAAGAAATGACGAACGATATACTTACCAACCTGAAAAAACATCCTGAATTTCTTGGGTAAGTCTCCGCTATAGGAGAATTTAGTTAGTTAACGATCACCCTGAAAACCTCGGTAAAATCTGGTGAGATGTACTTGGCAAAGTAAATACCTGCCTCAAGCTTGTTTGGAAGTCTGTATTCCCTTTGCAGGTCTGTGGCTTGAATGCGAACTCGTTCATTGCCCATAGCATCATATACAACAACCCTTTCATTTTCTTTAGGCAAAAAGTTTAGTTGGATAAAAAACATCTCCCCAGTGAATGGATTGGGATTAATTGAAAAAGATTTACGTTTCAAATGATCAACTTTAAGGATCGAAAAGTTTTCGGTGAATAAGTCATAGTCAACTGACTGCAATCGATAATACGATGTGCCTGTTGGTGGATTTTGCTCAATATAGATATAATCATGACGGTCAGTGCTTGTACCTTGTCCATGAATAACAGCCATGGTTTCAAATTTTAAGCCATCCCACGATCTTTGCAGATTGAAATAATGGAAATTCAATTCAGAAGCTGTTGCCCAGCTAAACGTTAAGAAATCGTTAGTCTCTACCTTAAAAAAGAGCAATTGAACAGGTAGTGCTCCGCCATTGTTTACAAAATCAGATAAGCTCGGATTTTGCGAATTGAGCTGGGCCTCCGTTTGAACTTGCGAGCCCGGAGTGCAGCCTCCATAGGGATTGCAGCCATCAATAGTTCCACCGCCCGAAGCAGACGTTGTTCCGAAAACATAAAGGTGATCGCTCGTATTATTAATGGATCCGTTGGTTACACTAAGGTTTCCGGTTACTACCACATTGCCACCATTAGTCATATTAAAACTCCCAGCCAGCGTAAGGTTGCCCACAATTATTAATACCCCAGCCGGTTGCACACTCATTGACGCACCCGAACCCAAAGTTACATTGCCTACTATATAGAGGGTATCATAAACTGTTAAAACAGGATTAGCATTATTGATGGTAAGGCCACCACTTTCTACACGCACATAACCATTAATATTTATTGCATTGCAGTTGCTATTGGTAGGGTTACCCGGTGTAGCCGGGGCCCATGTCTCGCTGGCGGGCAGAAAAGTCCAGGTGCTGATTGCATGCCAATCGCTTTGCTGATTATTTGCCGAATTGTAAGTGATCTGCGAAAAAACTGAATGAGCTAATAAAAACCCTAAAATACCAACTGCCAATCTACGTATCATGAAAATGAGTATCTAAAAAACCAATTTATAGTATGTTCTCCTTTGTCTTAAATCCTCAAATATATGGTCAGGTGACTGATAAATTCCAAACTTTATACGAACGGGCTCATAGTTAATGATTTGGGATCGTATCAAATCCTGACTTAAGTTTCTTTCGATTTAGTTTATCTATTTTTACAATACCAATTCCATCATATGAACAGTTACGTAACCATTACCGCTGAACTTTCAGTAAAAACTTTAGTGGTCACTATCAATCGTGTGCAGGCTTTAAATGCACTGAACCAACAAACATTAACCGAGTTACAATCCGTTGTGAAGGAAGCCTGTCATCGTGCCGATGTGCAAGCAATGATTATTACCGGGTCTGGTGAAAAAGCTTTTGTAGCGGGTGCCGACATCAAAGAAATAGCTCAGCTATCGCAGGAAAAAGCATTTGAGTTCGCGCAAAAAGGACTGCAAATTTTTAAAATGATTGAAGACTGCCCCAAGCCCGTGATTGCTATCGTCAATGGATTTGCGTTAGGCGGAGGTTGTGAACTCGCTATGGCATGCCATCTCAGAATAGCAACTGAAAATGCTAAATTCGGTTTGCCCGAAGTAAGTTTAGGAATCATACCCGGCTACGGTGGCACACAACGATTAGCTCAATTGGTGGGTCGGGGCAAGGCATTGGAATTAGCCATGACCGGGGATATGATTTCAGCTAACGAGGCAATAGAACTCGGATTAATTAATCATGTAGTTGCAACCAAAGCTGAGGCACTTGCCCTGGCAGAAAAAATTATAAACAAGATTTTAATGAGAGGTCCTCTTGCGATTGCTGCCGTAATCAAAAGTATAAACGCAGGGTATAGTCAAGAGAAAGAAGGTTATCTGGAGGAGACCAAAAATTTTGCTGCGCTTACTACAACCAACGATTTTAAAGAAGGCACCACCGCATTTTTAGAAAAAAGAACACCCACATTTAAAGGTGAATGAGTAAACTAAAACGACTGGCTGGCGAAACCGCCTTGTATGGACTAGGAAGTATCTTTCCGCGGGTGCTCAATTTTATGCTGGTGCCGCTACACACTAAAAATATGTTTAGCCCGGCAGAGTATGGCGAGATCACCAAACTCTATGCATTTGTTGGTGTAATCAACATCGTATACATGTTTGGCATGGAGACTGCCTTCTTTCGGTTTGCAACAAAGCCTGATGCAAACAGCAAACGAATTTTCAACCTGGCACAAACAAGCGTGCTACTTATAAGCGGAACGTTAACTTTTCTGCTTCTTATTTTTGCAAGCCCCATTGCATCTTCGCTTCAGATTTCAAATCCTCAGTTTGTCACGTGGCTCGCTCTTACCATGTTGATTGATGCTATTGTGGCCATTCCTTTTGCACGCTTACGCCTTGAGAAAAAAGCAATGCTATTTGCCACTGCAAAAATCTTAAATGTGCTGGTTTTGGTGGGTCTTAATTACTACTTTCTTAAAATAAATTTTGATCCTGCTATGGGTATTGGCTATGTGTTTCTTGCCAACCTGATTGCAAACGGTTTTTTTATTTTATTTCTCTATAAATCAATCTTATCATGGCGCCCCGCGTGGGATAAGCAGCTATCGCCACAAATGTTTCAATACGCCTACCCGGTTATGATCACCGGAGTGGCAGGTATGATCAACGAATTGTTTTCGCGCACCATGCTTGACTGGTGGCTACCAGAAAATTTTTATAATGGAGTTAGCCGCAAAGAAGCGGGCGGAATTTTTGGAGTCTGTTATAAGTTCGCAGTTTTTATGAACCTGGGCATTCAGGCGTTTCGTTATGCAGCCGAACCCTTCTTTTTCTCCAATGCCGCTGAAAAAAACTCCCCGGCACTATTCGCAAAAGTGAATCATTACTTTGTGATAACCTGCTGTGTGGTTTTGTTAGGCATCAGCATCAACCTGGATTTACTTAACTATTTTACCGATGCCGAATTTATGCTGGGGATTTCCATCGTACCAGTTTTGTTATTGGCCTATCTTTTTCTTGGCGTTTATTATAATCTGAGCGTTTGGTTTAAGTTAACAGACAAAACTTACTATGGCACGTTTATTACGCTGCTGGGCGCAATTGTTACCATGGTGGGCAATTTCTTTCTCATTCCCATCTTTGGATTTATGGGAAGTGCCCTTGCTGCCTTGTTATGTTATTCAATCATGGCGATAACGTGCTATTGGTTGGGGCAACGAAATTACCCCATTCCCTATACCGTAAGCCGCGATGTTGGGTATATTGTCTTTACCTATTCTGTTTTAAGCATTGTCAATAAAATTATAATTGCCGATCCATGGCTTGCGCTCGTCTTTCACGCAGGTGTGATTCTTCTCTTTCTTGCATTTATTTATCTTGTAGAAAGAAAAAATTTTAACAAGCCCATCGTATAAAGAATTTGTAGCTTTACTCAATTCAATCTTCTACCCGAATGAACATTATAATCCCCATGGCCGGACTCGGCAAGCGCCTTCGCCCGCATACGCTTACAACCGCCAAGCCGTTGTTACCAATAGCAGGCAAACCCATTGTGCATCGGTTGGTGGAGGACATTGCTCATGTTTGTCCTGAAAAAATAAATAACATTGGGTTTATTGTTCACCCTTCCTTTGGAAAGACTGTCGAGGACGATTTGAAGAGCGTAGCCAGGGCCGTTGGTGCCGAAGGCAAAATTTATTATCAGGAACAAGCGATGGGAATTTCTCATGCCCTACTCTTCGCAAAGGAGTTATTTCAAGGTAAAGTAATTGTGGCTTTTGCCGATACGTTGTTCCGTGCCGACTTCAAACTCGATATGAATCGCGATGGCACTATTTGGGTGCAACAGGTTGAAAACCCTTCGCAGTTTGGCGTTGTTAAACTAAACGAGAAAGGTGAGATCACCGACCTTGTTGAAAAGCCCTCCACCTTTGTGTCTGATCTGGCTATTATTGGTATCTACTTCTTTAAACAAGGTGAAAAGCTGCGCGAAGAAATGCAGTACCTACTCGATCATGACATTAAAGAAAAAGGCGAATACCAATTTACTACTGCACTCGAAAACATGCGGAAGAAAGGAGCCCTATTTGTTCCCGGCCAGGTAAAAGAATGGCTTGATTGTGGTAATAAAGAAAATATGCTCCAAACGAATCAGCGTTATCTTGAATTTATAAAAGACCAAAAACTGGTTTCCGAAAAAGCCACACTCGTTAACACTGTTCTGATTCCGCCAGTTTTTATCGATGATCATGTTACGATTGAAAACTCTATCATAGGGCCACATGTTTCGATAGGATCAGGCACCAAAATCAGCGAAAGCCGGATTACCAACTCTATTATTCAGAGAAATAGCATCCTTAAAGGAGCTCTCCTAAAAGACAGCCTTTTGGGAAATTTCGTTAATTTTGAAGGAAAATCTGCCCATGTTGACTTGGGAGATTATAGTACGATTTGATCCCCGAGGTGTTGACAAAAAAAAATCTCCATTTATGCATTCTCATAGCCTCCACATTCTTGCTGGTGGTTATCACACCGGCACATTCGCAAAAGCGAAAAAACCCTGTCGATTCTAAACCAAGCGATGTTCGGTTGCGCGAAGCTGAATTCTTTTTTGCGGAAGCTGAAAAATATTTTATTCTGGAAGACTACGCCAAGGCGTTAGTTTATTTTCAACGCGTAAGCGAGTTAAATCCCACCAACGCTACGGTTCATTATAAAATGGCTGAAGTGCTGGCCAAAGGAACCAAAGAAGAAGACATCCAAAAAGCTGCAGAAAGCATTGAGCTTGCGCTGAAGTATGAGAAAAAGAACAAGTACTTCTACCTGCTGGCATCAAATATCTATGCAAGTCTTGGTCAATTTGAAAAAGCCACAAGCGCACTGGAGACTATGATGAAAGAGGTGAAGGGCACCGAGGATTATCTTTTTGAATTAGCTGCATTATATCTCTACGATAAAAAGGAAGACGAAGCGCTCAAGGTTTATAACCGGGCCGAAGAGCTGATGGGTGTAAATGAAGTTTCGTCTTTACAAAAGCAACGCATCTACCTCGACAAGGGCAAGATCGCAGACGCTATAGCCGAAGGCGAAAAACTTATTCAAGCCTTTCCTGATGAAGAGCGATATGTGTTGGGCTTTGCCGAAACGCTTTCGCAGAGTGGCAAACGTTCAAAAGCTATTCAGTTTGTAGAAAATTTCATTAAAGATCATCCGGAAGCCGGAAATGCAAAAATGATTTTGGCTGGATTCTATAAAGATGACGGGCAGGAGCAAAAATCAAGAAACTTCGTGCTTGAGGTATTTGACGATCCGCAAGTAGATGTAAGCAGCAAAGTGTTAATGATGGGCACCTATAACAACACCCTCTCACAAAACAAAAGTAAAAACATAAACGATTCGGAGTTAGAAAACTTTGTTATCACCCTCTTCGAAAAACTGGAATCCAACTATTCAAGTGATCCCAATGTGCATTTAATCGGGGGTGATCTTTACATGACGCTAGAGAATGATGACCGCGCCAAGAAGGAGTATTTGAAAGCCGTGCGCAGCGGCTCAGGAAGTTTTGAAGTCTGGCAAAATCTGCTTTACCTCGAAACTCAAACTAACGAAATTGATAGTTTGATTGCTCATTCGGAAGAGGCCCTTGAAATGTTTCCAAATCAGGCAATGGTTCATTACTTTAATGGCTATGGACACGTACGCAAGAAACATTATCGCGAAGCAGCCTATTCCCTTGAGCAGGCAAAGAAACTCACAACATCTAATCCGGCTTTTGTAAGTGATCTTAACGCCATGTTGGGCGATTGTTATAATGGGTCAAAAGAATATACAAAGTCAGATCAGGCCTATGACCAGGCACTCCTGTTCAATCCCAATAATGATATTGTGTTAAATAATTACAGCTACTACTTGTCGCTACGCAAAGAAAATCTCGAGAAAGCTGAAAAGATGTCTGCGCAATTAGTTAAGAATTTTCCGGATAATGCCTCGTATCTCGACACCCATGCGTGGGTTTTATATGCTCGCGAAAAATATAAAGAAGCCAAAAAGGTTATTGAAAAGGCGATTCAAGGCGGACAAGCTACCGCCACTCACTTCGAACACTATGGAGACATTCTTTTTCAACTGGGTGATATTGACAATGCGGTAACTCAGTGGCAAAAAGCCAAACAAAAGAATGGTGATAACGCAAGTTTGGATAAGAAGATTACTAATCGAAAACTCAATTAAAACGTACCCTGTGGATTTAATCTTGTTTAACGGCCCATGCAAAAAATAATCTTACTTCCGCTTCTTTTATTAAGCCTCTTATCGATGCAATCCTGCCAGCGGAAAGCAGTGCCTACACTCCCTACCCCGCCTCAAACACTGGCTATTGAAGAGATCGACTTTGGTTATTTGCATAGCAAAGCCCGAATGATCTTTAGAGACGAAAAGAAAGAGAGAGACGTAAAGGCTAATATTCGCATTCGTAAAGACAGCGTTATCTGGATGACTTTTTCTGTGATTGGCGTGCAGGGCGGAAAAGCCTTAATCAACAAAGATTCAATTACAATTGTGAGCACCGTAGATAAAGAGTATTACGTTTTCGATTATGAGGAATTGTCGAAGCGATTCAATTTTAAAATTGATTATTCCGTTTTAGAAGCCGCCATGCTTGGCAATCCTATTCGCGCAAAACAACTGACAGACGAGATAGGGCGCGAAGGAGAATTTGATAAGTTAGTGCAAACAGAAGGAACTGTTACTATCAAGAATTTGATCAACCCGATTATCAAAAAAATTGAGCATGTGGAATTGATCGAATCGAATACGAGCAACAGCCTCAAACTGGAATACTCCAATTTTCAACCGTTAGGCGAAAAATCATATCCCTATAACGGTATTGTAAGTGTTTTTTACAAAACCGCAGCCGGTATTATCAGCAACACCATTACCTTTGAATATAGTAAAGTTGAAATAGGTGATAAGGAATTGAAATTCCCTTTCAGAATTCCGAATCGATATGACCGCAGGTAAATCTTTCATTTTATTTTTTCTCTTCTCTCTTATTCTTTCTGTTTGTGCGTTGGCTCAAAAAACCAAAACACAACTGCAAAAAGAGAAGCAGCAAAATCTTGAAAAGATAAAAGAGACTGAAAAGATTCTTACCGAAACAGGCGAACAAAAGAAAAATTCTATTGGCGAGTTGGTAGCGCTCAATCAGCGAATTCTGCAACAAGAATCTTTAATAAAATCCATTCAAAACGAAGTTTCCCTATTAGACTACGACATCAGTGAAAATAATCAGATCATTGACGCGCTGGAACGCGATGTGGAGAAATTAAAGGAAGAATATGCCTCGATGCTGGTGGCTGCACAAAAAGCCAGTGGAAAAGTAGATAAACTGACGTTTCTTTTTTCCGCACAATCCTTTGATCAACTGATGATGCGCCTTAAATACATGGAGCAATATGGTAAGGCTCGCCAGGATCAGGCTATTGCTATCGAAAAAGTGCAGCAAATTTTAAAAGAACAGGTTCGCATAACCGAGCTGAAACGTGGTGAGAAAAATAATCTGCTCACGGATGAACTAACCGAAAACAAACAACTCACAGGCCTGAAGCAAAAACAACGCACTTTGGTGCAATCGCTTACCAAACAGGAAAAACAACTGCGAAGAGATTTGGAAGCCACCCGTAAATCAATTGCTGAGTTGGACAACATGATTGCCAAAATCATTAAAGAAGAAATTGAGCGTGCTGCACGCGAAGCCCGTGAACGGGAACGCGAAAACAAAAAGAACAATCGCGAAGTAGCCGATGCCGTTGTGGCACTGTCGGCTTCTTTTGAAGACAACAAAGATAAATTCCCTTGGCCTGTATCAGGGTTTGTATCGCAAAAGTTTGGGCGCCAGAATCATCCAGTGCTTAAAGGGATTGTGATTCAAAATGATGGTGTGAATATTCAAACCAAGCAAGGAGAAGATGTGCATTCCATTTTTAATGGAGAAGTGAGCCGCGTTGCTTTTACCCCCGGAATTGGGAGCACCGTTATTATTAAGCATGGAGATTTCTTTACGGTATATGCAGGCTTAAAGGACATCGTTGTAAAACAGGGTCAGCGCGTTACCACCAATCAGGAACTAGGCAAAGTTCTATCGAATGGTGAAGGAATTTCTGAGTTAAGATTTCAAATCCGCAAAAATTTTGATGCCCTCGATCCACAGGAGTGGTTAAGAAACTAGGCTGAGCGGCAAAAAGCCTATAATCGGCCAAATTTCAATGCAAACAAGATTTTTTGCATTATTCATTTTACTATAATTCCCTATCTTTACAGTCTTAATTTTTCACTATGAGCGCAATTCTTTTGTTTGGGATGCCCGGCATGGGCGAGTGGGTGATCATCGGTTTATTCGTTCTCATCTTCTTTGGTGCAAAGAAAATTCCTGAATTTGCTAAAGGCCTTGGTAAAGGTATTCGTGAATTTAAGGATGCAGTTAAAGATGTCAAGAAAGAAGTAGACGAAGCAGGAAAGGAAGTTCCGAAGATTGACGAGAAGTAAGCATTGAGTACGGATTCGAACTTAAAAGACTTACAGCGCGATCTTTTCAACGGCACTCTTACCTGTGTAGACAGGGTTAATCAGTACCTCTCTAACATCGATAAAAAAAAACACCTCAATGTTTATTTGAGTGTATACGGGCATGAAGCGCTTGAACGTGCGCATGCTGTTGATGCTAAAATAAAAACTCAAACAGCCGGTAAACTTGCCGGCCTTGTTGTTGGCCTTAAGGATGTTCTTTGTTATCAAGATCATCCCTTACAAGCAGGCAGCAAAATTCTGGATGGGTTTGTTTCTCAATTCAATGCAACGGCAGTACAACGCTTACTCGATGAAGATGCCATCATTATTGGTCGGCAAAATTGTGATGAGTTTGCGATGGGTTCGTCCAACGAGAACTCAGCGTTTGGCCCGGTATTAAATGACCTTGATAATACTCGTGTTCCGGGTGGGTCATCGGGCGGTTCGGCTGTTGCAGTAATGGCTGATTTATGTGATGTTTCTTTAGGGTCTGATACAGGAGGTTCCGTACGGCAGCCCGCTGCTTTTTGCGGCATTCTTGGAATTAAGCCAACGTATTCGCGCATTTCAAGATATGGATTAGTTGCCTATGGATCTTCCTTTGATTGCATTGGCATCTTTGGAAAAAATCTACACGACATTGCGTTGGTGCTGGAAGTAATTGCCGGCCCCGATGGCTATGACAGCACCGTATCGCGAAAGACTGTTCCATCGTATTCGAAAGAACTTTCGTCCGATAAAAAATATAACGTAGCGTACTTACGCGAAACCCTCGAATCGGAGGCACTGCAACCCGAGATTAAAGAACTGATGTTGGAGAAAATCAACAAGCTTAAAGCTTCTGGCCATCAGGTGGACGCCATTGATTTTCCTTTGAGTGAATATATTCTGCCCACATATTACATTCTGGCTACAGCCGAAGCGAGTTCAAATCTTTCTCGGTATGATGGAGTTCGGTATGGACATCGTAGCAAACAAGTTACCGATCTTGAGTCGCTGTATAAAAAAACACGGTCCGAAGGTTTTGGAAAAGAAGTGGCGCGAAGAATTATGTTGGGCACCTTTGTGCTGAGCGCAAGTTATTACGATGCGTACTACACCAAAGCGCAAAAAGTAAGAAGGCTTATTCGCGAACAAACCAAGTCGATATTTACACGCTACGATTTTATTCTTACGCCCACTACACCAACTACCGCCTTCAAACTGGGTGAGCATACAAGTAATCCAATTGAAATGTACTTGGCAGATTTATTTTCCGTTCAGGCTAATGTAGCCGGTGTGCCAGCTATTTCAGTGCCCTGCGGAAAAGATAAAAACGGTTTGCCCATCGGTCTTCAACTTACTGCTGACGACTTTGAAGAAACCAAGCTCTTTCAGTTCTCCCAAGTAATGCTGAACTTAGCCTGACTTTTTGCCCGAAAGGGCTAAAACAGAAAATCAATGAAGATTCGTGTTGTTGTACTATTTTTTGTTTTTGCCGCGCAGGTCGCCCTGGCTCAGGAGCCTACGCCTGTTCCGGTACCAATGCCCGATACACTTTCTTTGCCCGAACCTAGTGGCGAGTTGATTCCAATAGATTCAGTAGCCGTTGATGTGCTTATTCTTCCTTCCAATCTGGAATACATTCCGGCTGATGATACACCTGAATTATTGGCCGATCGTCTTAGTTGCATTCAAAAACAAATTCCATTAACGTATAATAATACGGTACATGGTTTCATCGATTTTTTTACGGTGCGCAATCGCGATTACGCGCGCATGGTGCAGCGCAAACAAGATCTATATTTTCCGTTATTCGAAGAATCATTGGCAAAATATAATCTGCCCGATGAGCTTAAATATTTATCCATCATCGAATCGGGATTGAACCCACGGGCTGTATCGCGGGCGCGCGCGGTGGGGTTGTGGCAATTTATGTCGGGCACCGGAAAATACTTTGGATTGCAAATAGATTGGTATGTTGACGACCGGATGGATCCGGAGAAATCTACCGATGCTGCGTGTCGTTATCTATCTCAACTCTATCGTATTTTTGGAAATTGGGAATTAGCCCTCGCTGCGTACAACTCCGGACCGGGCACCGTTCGAAAAGCAATTCGCAGATCGGGCTATAAAAAATCTTTCTGGGAAGTATATCCACATCTTCCACGAGAAACGCGTGCTTATGTGCCACAGTTTATTGCGATCATCTATACGCTGAACTATGCCGAGCAACACAATCTGGTGGAAACTGCCCGCGAAGAACTTTCAGATTCGGATACGTTGGCGATAAAAAAATTCGTGCATTTTGAAACGCTGGCCAAACTTACCGGCACCTGCCTGGAGGATTTACAGAAACTCAATCCATCCGTACAACGAAATGCTTTACCTGAAAATGGTCGCAAGAAGGTGATCCGAATTCCGGTTCATTCAAAAATTATTCTTGACGCCAACCGGGTTGCAATTTTAGATTCTGCTTCGCGCGTGGGTAGAAATGAAATTGAGTTGTCTGCAAAAAATTCCACAGGCAATACAATTGGTCGCGAAATGATCACTTACAAAGTGGTGTCAGGAGATGTGCTCGGATTAATCGCACAAAAACATAGTGTGGGAATTCAGGATCTTAAAACGTGGAATAATCTAAAAACTAACACCATTCATACCGATCAACGCCTTGTGGTATGGGTGCTACCCGGCAAGGTAAGTGCTTCGGCCAAAAACACTGTTGCGAAAGAAACAATCCTGTTATCGCCCGACACCAAAATGTATATCGTGCAACCGGGCGACACTCTGTGGGATATCTCTAAAAAAGTGCCGGGATTAACAATAGAAAAAATAAAGAGCCTGAATAATCTGAAAAGCAACACCTTACAGCCAGGCCAAAAGCTAATTGTCGGATAATGCAATTGTTGGTGTGACGATTTCCCTAAAAACGAATTACAAAAGATAATTTCTATCCTTGCTTCATGAAACACCTTTCTCTTTTACTCCTCTTCAGCATTATCCTTTCCGCTTGTTCAGATAAAGACGGACAAAATTTACCACCCTCGTCCGGAAGAACGGGCGATATCTTTCTGATTATGGACTCGACACAATGGAAAGGGCCTTTAGGGGAAGTGATGGATTCTTTATTTAGTGCAGAAATGGAAGGGTTGCCACGCAAAGAACCCATCTTTCACATGCGGTGGATCGATCCTCGTAAGCTTAACTTCGTTTTGAAGCAGCGAAGGAATTTGATCTTTGCCGTTACATTGGATCAGAAAACAAGTAGTGCCAATCAGATAAAAAGAACATTTACACCTGAGTCGCTTGAGAAAATAAAAACTGAACCGAATCTCTTCAGTCAAAATTCACAAAATATTTTTGCTAAAAATCAGGAGGTACTTTTTCTTTTTGGAAAGACAGAGCAGGATCTGATTAGAAACCTCAGAACCCATGGTGCTAAGCTGGTAGAGTATTTTAATCTCCGCGAACGCGAACGACTTACAACCTCACTTTATAAAGCCGGCCAACTCAAAAGCATTCCGCAAATTTTACGTAAAGATTTTAATTGCGAAATGAAAATTCCTTTCGGTTATCAACTGGTAACAAATGAGAAAGATTTTATGTGGCTACGACAAATTAATCCATCCGATGATAAAGATATTTTCATTGCACGGAAAAGGTATACCTCCACAGATCAATTCAAAAAAGACAGCCTGATAGCCTTCAGAGATCAGGTGTGTAGAAAAAATCTTTTCGAAGACCCCGAGCGAATCGATACATATCTGGTAACCGAAACGTCCATACCTTATAAACCCATTATAACACGCGAGATTAATTTCAATAAAAAATTTACAGTAGAGATGCGCGGCCTCTGGCGCACGAATAATCTTACCATGGGTGGCCCGTTTTTAGGCTATGCTCTGGTTGATGAAGCACAAGGCATGTTCTATTACATAGAGGGGTTCACCATCAGTCCGGGTAAAGACCAACGCGAAATTATGCGCGAGTTAGAGACTATTCTTTTAACTTTTAAAGTGAGCAGCGAACTAACACCAGTGGCTAAGTAATCCTACAAGAAAAATTAGCAACAGATTTTCTTAGTGGGTTCAATAATTTCTCTCCCGATTGCTTAAATCGTGAGGCTTAGGTTGTAAATTGCTTTACTAAGTTCTAAAATCAGTTCTATGTCTATTAAAATCCGTAAGCAAGACGCACTCAACTATCACACGCAAGGCCAGCCCGGCAAATTAGAAGTAGTGCCCACCAAGATGTTGAGTACTCAACTTGATTTAGCGCTCGCTTATTCACCGGGTGTAGCCGAACCGTGCAAAGAAATTGCTGCCAATAAAGATGACGTTTATAAATACACGGCCAAAGGAAACCTGGTGGCTGTAATCTCTAATGGCACCGCGGTGCTGGGGTTAGGTAATATCGGGCCCGAAGCCTCAAAGCCCGTGATGGAAGGAAAAGCTGTGCTCTTTAAAAAGTATGCTGGCATTGATAGTTTTGATATTGAAATTGATGAAGAAGATCCGGATGCTTTCATCAAAATTGTAAAGTCGCTGGAGCCTACCTTTGGTGGCATAAACCTCGAAGACATTAAAGCGCCTGAGTGTTTCAAAATTGAAACCGAACTGCGCGAGAAGATGAATATACCGATCATGCATGATGACCAGCATGGAACGGCCATCATTTCCAGTGCTGCTCTCCTGAATGCACTGGAAGTTGTCGGGAAAAAAATCAGCGAAATTGTGTTGGTAGTGAATGGTGCCGGGGCTGCCGCTGTTTCGTGTACAAAACTTTATTTTGCGCTTGGGTTGAAGAAAGAAAACCTCATCATGTGCGATAGCAAAGGGGTGATTCATAAAAAACGCGAAGGCCTTGACGGAAGTAAAAAAGAATTTGCCACCGACAGAAAAATTTCAACACTGCAAGAAGCCATTAAGGGTGCTGATGTTTTTGTTGGACTTTCCATTGCAGACATTTTAAAGCCGGAAGATATTTTGTCGATGGCTAAAGATCCAATCGTATTTGCACTTGCCAATCCAAACCCAGAGATTGATTATGTGCTCGCTAAAAAAACCCGTGCCGATTTGGTAATGGGAACCGGCAGATCTGATTTTCCAAATCAGATTAACAACGTACTTGGTTTTCCTTACATTTTCCGTGGTGCGTTGGATGTGCGCGCAACCGAGATAAATGAAGCGATGAAGTTGGCCGCTGTTCATGCACTGGCCGCCCTCGCTAAAGAGCCCGTGCCCGATATTGTATTTCAGGCATACGGAATCGATCGCATTCAGTTTGGTCGTGAGTACTTGATTCCTAAACCCCTCGATCCGCGCTTGATAACCACGGTATCGCCAGCCGTTGCTAAAGCAGCTATGGATTCGGGCATGGCAAAGAATCCTATAAGCGATTGGGGCGCTTATCATCAACAGTTATTAAAGCGCGTGGGCATCAATCAAGAGCTTACCTCTCGCATCATTGATCTCGCTAAGAAAAAACCAAAAACAATTGTCTTTGCCGAAGCTGATCATCCTAAAATTTTAAAAGCTGCTCAGGTTCTGCAAGATGAAAAAATTGCGCATCCGATTTTATTGGGAAGCCGCACCGATATTGAACGACTCATTAAAGAACATGGTCTGGATTTAAGTGAATGTAAAATCGTTGATCCGCGCGAAGAGAAAGAACGCACCGAAAAATTCGCACACGCGTATCATCAAAAACGTCAACGCAAAGGCATCACCATAAAAGATGCCGATAGACAAATGCGCGACCGCAATGCGTTTGGTGCAATGATGGTTGAGTTTGGCGAGGCCGATGCGCTCGTATCAGGGCTCACAAAAGATTATCCTAAAACTATTTTGCCTTCGCTTCAAATCATTGGCATGGCCGATGGGGTAAGTCGTGTGGCGGGTATGTATATTATTATGAATAAGAAAGGAACATTCTTCTTTGCCGATTGCACGGTGAATGTAGATCCGAATGTAAATGAGTTGGTGGAGATTATTGGATTGGCTGCACGGGGCGTTAAGTTTTTTGATTATGAACCCCGCGTGGCCATGCTCTCCTATTCCAACTTCGGATCAAGCAAAGGTGAAATACCTGACAAGACGCGCGAAGCCGTTCGTCTTGCAAAAAAGAAATTTCCAGATTTGATTTTAGATGGCGACATACAAGCAAACGTGGCGTTCGACACCGATCTTCAAAAAGAAATTTACCCGTTTAGTGCATTATCAAAAGAAGGTGCCAACACGTTGATTTTTCCAAACCTGGCTGCGGGCAACATTGCTTACAAGCTGCTGATGGAAATTGGCGGTGCTGAAGCGATTGGACCGATTTTATTAGGAATGAAAAAACCCGTTCATATTCTTCAACTCGGTAGTTCGATCCGCGACATCATCAACATGGCTGCCATTGCTGTGGTGGATGCTCAATTGCATGAAAAGAATGATCATTTGTAAAAGATGTTCCGTTGGTCTAACCAAAAAGTCAAAATCAATCGAAGTGTCAATCTGAATTTTGTACACTCCACGGGATCGTGGCTCAAAGGCCGTGATGACAGATTGGCTTTTTGCTCACCTCTTACTAAATCAACACAGATCTGTATTTCTGTGGGGCATTGAGAATGTGCGCAATGCCTTTGCTCACCGACAAAAGTGATTGCGGATCAATGTGCACCGGCAACTGAAATATTTTTGTAAGTCGTTCGCGAATTCCTTTAAGTTGAGCATTGCCTCCAGTAACAAAAATTCCAGATCGATAAATATCGGAAGCCAATTCGGGTGGGCAAATTTCCAGTGACTGGCGAATGCACTCTTCAATTTGTTTGAACGGCTTTTCTAAAACAGCTGTTATCTCTGATTGGCTAACGGCACGGCTCGTAGGAATTCCCTCCATCAGGTCTTTGCCTTTAACAAGAATCGTTTCATTTTTATCTGCTACGGGTAAATAAATACAACCGATTCGCTTCTTAACAGTCTCGGCCGTTTTCAATCCAATAGATAGGTTGTATTCCTTTCGAAAGTGATCCTGAATCGCTTCATCCAGCGTATCGCCTGCTACGCGAATTGATTGAAAGGCGGCTATTCCCGATAAGGACACCACAACCACTTCGGTAATGCCACCACCGATATCTACAATCAGTTTGCCCTCTGGCTCTTGAATATCTAACCCCAGGCCGAGTGCGGCCGCTATCGGTTCGTGAACCAAAAAAATATTCCGTGACGAAAACTGATCGAGCACATCGCGCAATGCACGTTTCTCAACAGGCGTTGTATCGTAAGGCACACCCGACAATAAATAATTAAATCCTGAGAGGAAATACGATGGCTTATGAACCTTTGCGACAAGCGCCTTCAACATTTTTTTGGCCGACTCGCCATCCGAAATTACTCCGCCCTTTAATGGCTTGATAGATTTGAGATTAGAATGAGTTTTCTCCAACATGTCATAGGCCTGGTCGCCCACAGCTTCCAATTTATTATTACGCTCATCCACCACCATAAAAGAGGGCTGCGAGAGTAACAGAGATGACTGGTCGGTTAGCAACGTATTGTTATTGCCCAAATCAATAGCAAGATTTTTTGAAGGTGATCGAAACATGTTGTAAAGGTAGTGTGATAGTATCCAAAGTAAGTACCTGTTACCGAAGTAAAAAACACCTTGGCTTCGTGGGGCATATACCCTTGTTTAGGTGCCCAAAACCTCGTAAACTGCATTTTATTTTTTAAGCTTTTCATGATTGCATACCTAAAAGGAAAGCTCGTCTATAAAGAGCCCACCTTCGTCCACCTGGAAGTGAATGGAGTAGGCTATCAGGTGAGCATTTCTCTCAATACATTTTCTGAAATCAAAGACCGTGAAGATTTAACGCTGTCAACCTATCTGCATGTGCGCGAGGACGCCCACATCTTGTATGGCTTCGCCAGCGCTGCCGAAAAACAAATGTTTCAGCACCTGATTTCTGTAAATGGCGTGGGGCCAAACACAGCTCTGGTAGTGCTTTCGTACTTGCCGCCCAACGAACTACGGGAAGCTATTGTGCGGGAAGATGCCGCAGCCTTGCAGGCCGTGAAGGGAATAGGAGGAAAAACTGCCTTGCGGTTGATATTGGAATTGAAAGACAAGCTGAGAAAAGACCCTGTTGAAGAGGGTTTAGGGAAACCTGGTTTGGTACACAATACCATGCGGCACGAGGCGTTAACTGCCTTGATGACGCTGGGCATCACCAAATTGGCTGCCGAAAAAAGCGTTGACACCGTCCTGAAGAAGTCAGGAAATACCATTAGTTTAGAAGAGCTCGTAAAGCAAGCACTAAAAAACGCCTGAACCACGATTGATTTTAATAACCCGGAAGATTCGGTTCATCCTTGGATTGGCCTTTTGCCTCACAGCAGGCTGGTCTGCTCCCTTGGCTTATGGCCAACAACGGGATACAACACGCACGGACACACTTCGCTCAAAAATCACCAACCCTTATCGGCCTTCGTTTCGGCTTAGAGATCGCTATGGCGACCCATTCTCAAACTTCACAACCTTCTCGCCCCTGTTCCTTAAAGACCCCAAAAGTTTAGGAACAGACCTGGTGATTGACACCGGGCGGCATTACAACATTTATGAGAAGATAGGCACGCTAAATTACCGGGCGCCCTCGTCCATGTCCTTTGAAGAATTCAGTCGGCAGCAAGATCAGCTTCTGAGGCGCGGTTATTGGCAAAGCCGCAGCAAAGCATTGGATGGCGAAAGTGCTGTGAGCAGTCGCAACCTGATTCCTAAAATTTATGTGAGCCCCGTACTCGACCGCATCTTTGGCGGTAGTTATGTAGAATTAATTCCGCGGGGTTCTGTCAATCTTGATTTCGGGGTTCAATTTCAGAAAATAGAAAATCCTTCCATCCCTATCCGCCAGCAGCGCAATGGTGGGTTTGAATTCGATCAGCAAATAAATTTAAGTGTAGTGGGCAAGGTGGGTGAAAAACTATCTGTAACCACCAACTTTGACAACAACAACTCCTTCGATTTTCAAAATAACATGAAAGTTGAATACACCGGTTTTAAAGAAGACATTCTGAAGAAACTGGAAATTGGTAATGTAAGCTTGCCACTCAACAACAGTTTGATTACCGGTTCGCAAAACCTTTTTGGGGTGAAAGCTCAAATGCAGTTTGGAAAATTATTTGTTACCGCACTGGCTACTACGCAACGGGGCAAACAATCATCTATAAAAGTACAAGGCAGTACGAACGGTGCCGCGCAAGGCAGGCCTTTCGAGATTGTTGCTTCCAACTACGATGAAAACCGACACTTCTTTTTAGGCCAATTCTTCCGCGACAATTTTGAAGATTGGTTGGGCACGCTTCCGCAGATAACATCGGGGGTTAACATTACCCGTGTAGAAGTTTATTTGTTGAATCGGCAAAACGATACCCAAACCTTGCGCAATGTGGTGGGCTTTATGGATATGGGTGAATCGGATAAAATTTATCGGAGTGATATACTTACATCAACCGCTACCACAAACTATCCCACAGCCAACAATGCTAATGATTTGTTCAGTCAGTTGGGTGGAATTTCTGCAACCTCCGATGGCATCAACCAGGCTTTGGAGGGATTGGGATTTGTGAACGGCACCGACTTTGAAAAAATAACCAGTGCAAGAAAATTAGCCCCCAGCGAATACACGTTTAACAAAGAGCTTGGCTATGTAACACTGCAACGCAAACTACAAAACGATGAAGCGGTAGCAGTGGCCTTCGAATACACCTACAACGGCCGCGTGTATAAAGTGGGAGAGCTCTCGGAAGACTATGGAAACAAGCCTGAAGATGAAGTTGTCTATTTGAAATTACTGCGGCCGCGGAAGATCAGCATCAAAGATCCGCAAGGCAGAATTTTGCCTACCTGGGATCTGATGATGAAAAACATTTATAACCTGAATGTAAGTCAGCTTACGCGCGATGGATTTCAACTTCGGGTTATCTATCGCGATGACCGCACGGGAAAAGATAACCCGCAACTACAAGAAGGGAGTTATGCGCGCACGCAGCAGTTGATTCAGGTTTTTGGACTCGACCGGTTGAATCCTTACAACGATCCACAACCCGATGGTAATTTTGACTTTGTTGAGAAGATAACCGTAAATCCTGAAACAGGTACGATCATTTTTCCTTACCTCGAACCTTTTAATACAGCTTTACGGGAGTTGTTCAATAACCCATTGGAGTCGGATGCTTTGCGCGATCAGTTAATTGCCAAGTATGTGTACGATACACTCTATCGCACAACCAAAGCGGAAGCAGAATTATTCGCAACAAAAAATAAATTCTACCTCGTGGGTTCATTCAAAGCGGGTTCGGGAAAAGACATCATCATTCAGGGCTTTAACATTTCGCAAGGTTCGGTAAAGGTTTACTCAGGCGGCACACCCCTGCGCGAGGGCACTGACTACACCGTGGATTATACCTTTGGAAAAGTTACCATTCTAAATGAAGGCATTCTGAGTTCTGGAAAAGATATTGAAATCACCTACGAACAACAAGACCCATTTGCTTTTCAAACCCGGTCGCTCATCGGTACGCGGCTCGATTATAAAGTTAATGACGACATCAACATCGGATCAACGCTGTTATATTACAACGAGCGACCGCTGATAAGTCGCAACCTGATTGGCAGTGAGCCTGCCCGCAATCTTCAATATGGCTTGGATCTTAATATGCGCAAGGAATCGCGCATGCTTACCAAAATGGTAGACTGGTTGCCTTTCCTTCAAACAAAAGAACAATCAACCGTTACACTTAATGCAGAGTTTGCACAACTTCTTCCAGGCACATCCAACATTGTAGATGGTGAAGGAACTTCGTTCATTGACGATTTTGAAAACACTGCCACTCCTTACAGTCTGATCAATCCACAAGGTTGGAAGCTCTCCACTACACCCAAAGATTTTGATGTTACACTCGGTGCCCCTGACGACCGCAGGGCTGGTTACAAGCGTGCCAAACTGGCGTGGTATCAGGTAGATAATGTTTTCTATCGTTCGGGTGGCCGCGATAAGCCAGGTAATATCGATGATACCGATTTGCAAAATCACTATGTGCGTGCCGTACCTCCCAAAGAAATTTTCCCATTCTTCGATCAACAAATAGGAAACTTCTTCGAACCTATTTTTGATGTGGCTTATTATCCAACGGAACGTGGGCCTTATAACTATAATCCGGATTTAAACCTTGATGGCACTTTAAAAAATCCAACCGAAAACTGGGGCGGTGTTACTACGGCCATTCGAACGGAAGTTGACTTTGATAAAGCTAACGTTGAATATTTAGAGTTTTGGTTATTAGATCCATTTATTTCCTCAAAAAATGGTCAGATCAATGACGGCAAAAATTCGATAAACAATACAACCGGGGGTAAACTAAGATTTCATTTAGGAAGTCTTTCAGAAGATCTGATGCGCGATGGTAAGCATGCTTTTGAAAACGGCTTGCCGGCAGATGGGGACACAACTGCCATCAATGTATCGTCAAATGAGTGGGGTTATGTGACTACCAAACAATACCTCAATAATGCCTTTGACAATAGTTCGAGTGGACGACCTTTTCAGGATACGGGCCTGGACGGTGCCAATGACACTTACGAGAATAATAAGTTCAGCGGTTTTGTCAATTCGTTTACTGATCCCAACCTTCGCCAGTTATTAACACAGGATCCCTCAGCCGATAATTTTAAATATTATTTAGGCGATGACCTGGACGAAAAGGATGCCCAGATTCTTGAGCGCTATAAAAATTTCAACAACCAGGAAAATAATACTCCAGTGCTGAGTGGCAACGAACGCTACACCAATTCAGGAACGACCATTCCCGACAATGAGGATCTAAATCAGGATAATACCTTGAGCGATCTTGAAGAATATTATGCCTATAATATTGAACTCAGACCAAACACTATGGAGGTTGGAAATAAGTTTATTGTGGACAAAATAACCAACATTGTTAACGGTGATGAAGTTACCTGGTTTTTGTTCCGTATTCCCGTGCGTCAGTTTGATGAGAAGGTAGGAAATCTGGAAGGATTTAAATCAATCCGCTACGCACGTATGTATCTAACTGATTTTTCACAACCTATAGTATTACGGATGGCCAAGTTTCGCACAGTGGGCAATCGCTGGAGACGCTACACAGCCAACTTACAAGAGTCGCGCTTTGGCGAACCTATCGAACCCGACCTTGATAATTTTTCCGTTTCTGTTGTAAACGTTGAAGAGAATGGAAATGGTAACAACATAAAGCCCGGCTACATCGAACCGCTAAGACGCGATCGTGACAATACTTCAGCTGTGCAACGCAGACTGAACGAACAATCGGTTCAAATGTGCGTGACGGAGTTACCCGATGGCGATGCGCGATCCATTTTTAAAAATGTGTCGATGGATTTTTTCAACTATGGCCGCGTTAAAATGTTTTTGAGTGCGCATAGTACCAATGGCTTGCCGATACAAGACAGCGAATTGGTTGCCTTCTTGCGGCTCGGTACCGACTTTGATGAGAACTATTATGAAATTGAATTGCCACTTAAAATTACAAGACCTGAAGACGGGCGAACCATTGAAGCGGTGTGGCCCGATCAAAATCAAATTGATGTGGATCTGAACGACTTATATGCATTGAAAGCAAGACGCGACCGCGAAGGTTATAACCTGGGCATTCTCTACCCGCAAGCTGGGCCCGAACCTGCAGGCAAACATGGCCTTCGTATTTTAGGCAGGCCCGATCTGAGTCAGGTAAAAATGATGATGATTGGTGTTCGTAATCCGCGCACGGGTGACGCAAAATCTTTTGACTTTTGCGTTTGGGCAAACGAACTACGCCTCACTGATTTTGATCGCACCGCTGGCTGGGCTGGTAATGTGGTACTCAATACAAAGCTGGCCGACTTAGGTACAGTTACCGGCTCAGTGCGGCATATAAGTTTTGGCTACGGAGGTGTGCAATCAAAAATTTCGGAGCGTGCCCGCGGAGAGACAACCAGCTATGATGTTTCAGCTAATCTTAACATAGACAAATTACTTCCGCAATGGACGGGACTTAAAATCCCCATGTTCATTAGCTATGAAAATACCACCATCGATCCAAATTATGACCCGGCCAACCCGGACTTGCGGCTCGAGGCCGCGTTGAAATCTTTTAACACCGAAGGTGAACGAGATGCCTATCGAAACTTAATTCAGGATAGATCGGTGAGGCGTAGTTTAAACTTTACCAATGTGCGCAAGGTAAAAACCAACAAAGAAGCAAAAGCTCACATTTATGATCTTGAAAATTTTTCTTTTACCTACGCGTATAGCGAAGCAACACAAACCAACTTTAACCTGCAGGAAAATACAAGGCGCAATTATAAAGGTGCAGTAGCGTGGCAATATTCGCCTAAGTTTAAAGGCTTCGAACCCTTCAAAGAAATTAAAGCTTTGTCGTCACCCTTTTTGCAGCTGGTGAAGGATTTTAATTTCAATCCTATGCCATCCAATATTTCTATCCGGGGTGAGTTAGATCGATCGTTCAGTAAAATGGTGTATCGGAATTCGAGCACAGATTTCGGTAGTTCGATTCCTAACTTTCAGAAATTTTTTGTCTTCAATCGTTTTTATAATGTGCGGTGGACGTTGGCCAAATCATTGACACTCGATTACAGTTCGCGAGTAAACGCCATTATTGACGAACCCAATGGCGATCTTGACAATAAAGACTCGCTTGATATTGTAATCCGGAATTTGAAAAATTTTGGTCGCATGAAAAACTTCGATCAGAATATCACTGCCAACTACACCCTGCCGCTAGATAAATTTCCCCTTACCAACTGGTTGGGTGCCGAATATCGCTATAATGTAGGCTATAACTGGAAAGCAGGACCGCTGGAAAGAGTTGATAGTTTAAAATTGGGTAACATCATTCAAAACACGCAAGAGCAAGCGTTGAGCGGGCGGATTGATATGGTTAAGCTGTATAACAAAATTGGGTATCTGAAAAATATAAACACACCCAAACGACCCACGGCACCCACCAATCAAAAACCAACCGAGCCCGACACGGTTAGGCGACCACCCGATCTTAAAGTGGTGAAAGGTGTGTTGCGTCTTATAATGTCGCTGCGAAATATTACCGGCACCTATACAATTACCCAAGGAACTATACTGCCCGGCTTCACGCCCGATCCTTATCTATTGGGTATGGATAAGGGATGGAGTGCTCCGGGTTGGGGTTTTGTGTTAGGTCAGCAACAATCCGACTTTCAGGTAAAAGCCGGAGACAATGGCTGGCTTAGCCGAAGCTCAAAGCTTACAACACCCTTTACTCAAAATCAAATGAAGGATTTGGGCTTGCGAGCTTCTGTTGAACCTACCCCCGACCTAAAGATTCAACTTGATATTAAAAAGAATTCTATGAATTCCTTTCAGGAAATTTACAGGATTGATTCAACCGGATCATTTTATGAATCGCTCAGTCCAAGTAGAATCGGTTCGTACAAAATTTCTACACTAACCATTAACACAGCATTCAAAAATAATGAAAGCATAACTTCAAGTGTGTTTCAGCAATTTGAAAGTAACATTGGCTTGTTGCAAGATCGCTTTACGCGGATAACAGGCAACTCATACGAAACTCGCTCGCAGGATGTATTGATCCCCGCATTCATTGCCGCCTACACGGGCAAGTCGGCCGAGACCGTTAATCTCTCCCCGTTCCCGGTGATTCCTATTCCCAACTGGCGGCTGGATTATACCGGTTTAGGGAAACTGGAAGGGCTGAAAGATATTTTTCAATCCATCACCATCAATCATGCTTACAATTCTTCTTATTCTGTAGTTAACTATTCAAATTCATTGGAGTATGAAGATGTTGGTCTCAGCAATCCGATTGAAGATTATAACAATGGACAGTTTGCATCTAAAACAAACTCAAGTGGCGAATTAATACCTGTGTATGTGATCAGCCAGGTGATGATCAGCGAACAGTTTGCTCCGTTGGTTGGTGTAAACTTCCGAACAAAGAGTAAGCTTAACTTCCGTTTTGAATATAAAACGAAGCGCGACCTTGCGTTGAATATTTCAAACTCACAGATTACAGAACTTAACAGCAAAGATTGGTCGGTGAGTTTTGGTTACACCAAAAACAATATGCGATTGCCATTCAAAAGTGAAGGCAGGGTAATCACGTTGAAAAATGACATTATATTCCAGATGGATATGAGCGTTACTAACAACCGCACTATCCAACGGAAAATTGAAGAGGTAAACACCATCACCAACGGAAATGTAAACTTCCAGCTTCGGCCAAATGTAAGTTATCTGGTCAACCAAAAGTTGCGGGTGCAGGCTTATGTAGAGCGCAGTGTCAATGAGCCCTTGGTCACTAATTCATTCCGCAGGTCAACTACCCGGGGCGGGGTAAAAATCATGTTTAATCTGGCTCAGTAGGTACGGTAATTCTACCTATTTTCATTCAAAATACTTGGAAGCGAAAATTTAAAGGCTCCCCTACTTTCACTACTTTTGAGCAAAATTATTCCACCATACTATGAACATTCCTGCAGCACTTAAGTACACGAAAGACCACGAATGGATTAACATTGAAGGCAGCACCGCTACTATTGGCATTACTGATTTTGCTCAAGGCGAATTGGGCGATATAGTCTATGTGGATATTTCATCGGTGGGTCAGCAGATTAAGCAACACGATGTATTCGGAACGGTGGAAGCTGTTAAAACTGTCTCTGATTTATTTATGCCCATAAGTGGAAAAGTGACTGAGTTTAACAAAGCTTTAGAGTCAGCCCCCGAAAAGGTAAATAGCGATCCTTACGGAGACGGCTGGATGGTGAAAGTAGAACTTACAAATGCAGGCGAAGTGGCCGGACTTTTATCGGCTGACCAGTATAAGGAACTTATTGGTAAATAAAAGTCTTATACGATTATAGATGTAAGTATTGAGATGTGAGACAATTTTTTCTCATTCCTTAAATCGTACATCTCAATACTAAATTGAAATGATCGAACTACCCGTTATACCACCTCAGGAAAACAGAAAGCGCAAGCCCGATTGGCTGCGGGTGAAGTTGCCCGTGGGGCCAGAGTATGCCAACGTACGAAAACTGGTAGACGAAAATAAACTTCACACCATTTGCGAAAGCGGCAATTGCCCAAACATGGGTGAATGCTGGGGTGCTGGCACTGCCACGTTTATGATTTTGGGAAATGTGTGTACCCGCAGTTGCACGTTTTGTGCGGTGGCAACAGGCAGACCTACCGAATATGATACCGAAGAACCTGCACGTGTAGCCGAGGCCATAAAAAAAATGGGTGTGAAGCATGCCGTAATTACCTCTGTAAATCGTGATGAGTTAAAAGATCGCGGTGCCGAAGTCTGGTATCAAACCGTAGTGCAAACAAAGGCACTGAGCCCCGATACCACTATTGAAACATTAATTCCGGATACAAAGGGAAACTGGGAAGCGCTCTATCGCATGATTGAAGGCGGTCAAGAAGTAGTGTCGCATAACATGGAAACGGTGGGGCGTTTATATAGAATGGTGCGACCTCAGGCAAAATATGAGCGGAGTTTGGAGCAGATTAAGCGCATTCGCGAAGCTGGTAAAAGAACCAAGTCTGGCATTATGCTCGGTGTAGGTGAAACACAAGAAGAAGTATTTAAAGCCATGGACGACCTTGCCGCACAGGGCTTAATGATCTTAACATTAGGCCAATATTTGCAACCAACAAAAATGCATTTGGAGGTTGCTGAGTTTATTCACCCTGATACGTTTGCGATGTATAAGGAAGAAGGATTGAAGCGTGGATTAAAATATGTAGAGTCCGGGCCGTTGGTGCGCTCAAGTTACCATGCCGAGCGACATGTGCATGTGCCCTTTGGAATACAGTAAAAATCAATAATCACCTCAGTTTTTAGATTCTAAAAAATATAAAAAGCGGACTTTCATCCGCTCTTCAAAAATTCATCCCTCGTAAAATCTGTTCCTTATTTCTTCTCGCCTTTGTCAACTACCAATCTACTTTCGCGATTGGCAATTTCCCATGCTACGTGAAATATATTTTTTGTGCGCTTCATCAGCAGATCGAACTCAATCTTATCGACTTCATCGCTGGGTTTGTGATAATCTTCATGCACACCGTTAAAATAGAAAATGATAGGAATATTTTTCTTGGCAAAATTCCAATGATCGGAGCGGTAGTAAATTCTGTCAGGATGATTTTCCGCATTGTAGGTATAGTCAAAAATCAAATTTGAATATGTTTTATTAATACTCTCGCTAAGGGTGTGCAGTTCGCTCGACAACCGATCCGAGCCAATTACATACACATAAGGTTCGCTGTTTTTGTGCTGCGGATCTCTACGCCCAATCATATCAATGTTTAAATCCACAATCGTTTTATCCAGCGGATAAATGGGATGTTCGGAATAATATTCAGAACCGAGCAAGCCTTTTTCTTCACCCGTTACCGTCATAAACAAAATACTTCTGCGAGGTGCATTGCCATCTTTCTTTGCCTGCACAAACGCTTGTGCTATTTCCAATACTGCCACTGTGCCCGAGCCGTCATCATCCGCTCCGTTATAAATGCGGTCGCCTTCACCGCTGGCCGAAACTCCTTCATGATCATAATGTGCAGTGATTACCACCACTTCATCTTTTTTGTCGGTTCCTTCCAAAAAGCCTAACACATTTTCAGAACGAATTTCTTTTACCGAACGTGTAATAGAATAGTCAATGGTTGCAGGTTTTATCTTACCTAATTTCTTAGAAGTTGCTGCTTGTTTTAGTTTTTCGAATGAAGTATTAAAGAGTTTACCAGCCGTTTCAGCGGTGATCAAAAACGATCCGGAAAAATTCCCTGACGCTTCAGGTTTTTTTAAAGCAAGCCGGTCGTTTGAAAATCTTCTGAACATTCCAGACATCCGGGCAAAGTCTTCTTTCTTTTCGATAACAGCTACAAATGCTTTTGCACCTTTTTCGCGAAACTTGGCCAGTGTTGGATTATTCATTACAGAGGCATTTGCATCTTGCAGAACCGCAACTGCCTTTCCCGTTACATCCAGCTTTGCCATTTCAGCGTCAGAACCTGAACCTGCAAACACCAACGGAATATTGACAACCCCCTCTGTTTGGCCAGAGCCAAAGAAAACAAATTCCTCACGCTCTAATCCATTTAAAGAAACTGTTGGAGCACCGGTTGAAAACAATGGCACGGATTGATAATAACTTTCTGATACCGGAGCTTTCAAACCAAGATCTTCAAAGTAGGCTGCAATAAAAGCCGCGGCCATCTTCTGTCCACGCTTACCTGTCTCGCGTCCTTCCATAGCATCCGAAGCGATAATGCTCAAGGTCTCCCTTAAGTCAGCTTCAGTAATGGTGGCTGCATATTTTTGTGCAGTTGGACTTACTTGCCCAAACCCGGTAATTACCAGTGTGAGCGTGCTTACCAGAATTACTACTCTCTTCATATAAAACATTTAAATTGATTTTTTTACAGAATTGCAAGATGTAAAAATTCTTAAACAGATTCCGAAAGAATTTTTAAAAGGTGCAATTGATTTCGGGCACGAACTTTATTCTGATGGGGATAGGTAATATGATAGTATGTATTGCCCCGTAAAAAATCAGCAAGAAACCGAAGCGCCATAATATAGGTCATCATTTTTCCTGCAAAGGGAGCAGCTCTTTCTTCTTCTGTAGTCATGGTTTCTTGCATTTCAGAAAGATACCCGGATAAGAGAGCTTTATAAATGTCCTTCCGAAAAACAACTTTTGAAAGATCCTTTTCCTCCTCACTTACCGGAGGTACACAGGTACGCACAAGATCGCCAAGATCATATATAAAATAACCAGGCATAAGTGTATCCAGATCAATTACACAAACGGCTTTTTTTGTAGCTGCATCAAAAAGAATATTATTGATTTTTGTATCGTTGTGCGTGATGCGTTGTTTGAGTGATCCACTCCCGATAAGTGTATTGTATTCGGTTACCAGATAGCTGAATTGCTTGGCTACTTCTATTTCATCTCCTACTTCTTTTATTGTCTCGCTTGAAGCGGATTGAAGTTCTGATTCAAATTGTTGGTAACGCCAGTCCAAATCATGAAAGCGGTCGAGCGTAGGCTTAAATAAATCGCAGTCTATTCCATTCAGGTGTCTGGTAAGTCTTCCAAAACCCATCGCAGCCTCCTCAGCTTCCTTTTCGGTAGTTACAAAATCAAGGCTGATCGTATTTTCAATTAATGGATACAGTCGCCAGGGAAATCCATCATCAGCATAAACAAGTTCATTACTTTTTTTATCTCGCAAAACGGTTGGAAATAAATATGTTGGATGATAATGCGAAAGGTAGGTTGCCGCCAGGCGATTGTTTGTTGCAATAATTTCTGGTTTTGTGAAAACGTTTTTGTTTACTCGTTGTAAAACATACTTCTGTTTGTCTTCTACCAAAAAAGTCTGATGGATATGGCCCGAACCGATGGGTTTAATCTTTGCCTGTGGAGAAATCTCAAAAGCTGCCAGAATAGTGGAGGGAACCAAATCTTCATTCATTGTTAACTTACCAAAGTTTAGATGGGTAAACACCTTGATGAACCAGGTCTCTGATTTTTTGCGATACTTCTTCTTTGTCTTCTTTATAAGTAACTCCAAACCAGGTTTTTCCACCCGGCAGAATCTGAACTTTACCCAATCTTTGTTGGATCAATTCGCTTACCATAAGCGCTATATAAAATTCAGCCGAACCATTCTGGTGATTTTTTTCTACAAACTCTACAAACATTTTTTCAGTAAGGTCAAAAGCCTCCGGTTGAAATCCCCAGCAATTCATTGACACCTGCACGAACTCGTTCAATTCCTGATTGCCTTCATTTTTAGAAATTATTTTATTGCCTTCGCGCACGATAACCGTATGTTCCTTCATGCTTTTTAAATAGCCATCTTCATCCGGGGTGGCAACGCCCCGCGAAACACTGCCGTGATCTGATAAAACATTTTTTAGTGTGTAGCCAACCATTGCATGATGATGAGGGGGCGCTGTTTGAAAGAAATTTGCCAACGATTCAAAGGCTTCTTTGCCATAAAAGTCATCGGCATTGATTACAGCAAACGGGCCATCAATAACTTCCATGCCGCACAACATGGCGTGCGTTGTGCCCCAGGGTTTTTTTCTATCAATGGGTTGATAACGAGCAGGCACAAATTTTTCGAGCGATTGAACAACAAAATGAACGTCTGCTTTACCCTGAAGCTTGGGCAAAAAAATCTCTTTAACGGTTTCCTTGATTTCTTCGCGTACTATAAAAACCACCTGACTGAAGCCAGCCCGAAGTGCATCATACAGAGAGTAATCCATAATCGTTTCTCCGTTGGGGCCGAACCCATCAATTTGTTTTATTCCGCCATAGCGACTGCCCATGCCGGCTGCCATTACGAGCAATGAAAGTTTTTGGTCTTTTTTCAATTTGTTTGAATAAATTAAAAGTGGGTAATTACCTGTTAATTGATCTATTTAAATCTGTGCAAAAATAGAAGTTTACTTTTGAAAGCCTAACTACCTCACACATGACCCAAACCCGACCCTCCAATTATTTGATGTCCCTCACCATTATTGGTGTTCTTTTCTTCATTTTTGGTTTCGTTACCTGGATTAACGGCACACTGATTCCTTACTTAAAAATTGCATGCGAATTAAAGACCGACTTTCAATCGTATCTGGTTGTTACTGCATTTATGATCGCTTACACAGTGATGGCAATCCCCTCATCATACGTACTTAAAAAGACAGGTTATAAAAAAGGCATGTCAATTGGTCTATTCATTATGGCAATTGGTGCTATCTTATTTGTGCCAGCCGCCAACGCGCGTAATTACGATTTGTTTTTAGTGGGCTTGTTCATAATCGGTACCGGCCTAGCGCTGTTGCAAACTGCCTCAAACCCATACGCCACTATTCTGGGGCCAAATGAAAGTGCTGCTATGCGCATAAGTATAATGGGTATTTGCAATAAAGTGGCCGGCATATTGGCGGGCTTGATTTTCGGGTACATTGCATTGAATGATGCGGATGCTCTTGAAGCAAGTTTAAAGACGATGGACGAAGTAACCAAAAACGCAACGCTTGACGAACTGGCCAAAAGAGTAATTGTTCCCTACATGATTATTGCAGGAGTTCTCGTGTTTCTTTCGATAGCGATTTTGTTCTCTTCTCTTCCGGACATTGATGACAGTGGCGAAAGTGATACTTCTAAATCATCAAACTCTAACAAAACAAGTGTACTTCAATTTCCTCATTTGATTTTAGGCGTCATCACCCTGTTCTTTTATGTAGGCGTTGAAGTAATTGCAGGCGATACCATTATCAGTTATGGTAAATCGTTGGGAATTGAATTGTCCATTGCCCGCTACTTTACACAAGCTACTCTTGCATGCATGTTAATCGGATACATTATAGGGATTATTGCTATCCCAAAGTATATGTCGCAACAAACTGCATTAAAAATATGCGCGTGGTTAGGTGTTATTTTCACAATCGGAGCGGTAACAACCAATGGATATGTTTCAGTGGCATTTATTGCTTTGTTGGGATTGGCCAACTCACTCATGTGGCCTGCCATTTTTCCACTAGCGATTGATGGCTTGGGCAAGTTTACCAAAATCGGTTCGGCCCTGTTAATTATGGCGATTGCGGGTGGGGCCATATTACCCTTGGTGTACGGACAACTCTCTGAAGTCTGGAACAGTCAGCAAGCCTATTGGATTATGGTACCTTGTTACCTCTTCATCATGTACTTCGCGATGAAAGGCTACCGAGCTGGAAGAGCATGAAGTTCATTGCCTGCATAATACTGGTAACTTCTACACAGGCCGTGTACCCCCAGATGTATCAAGCCCGAGACTTAACCGCTGAAAATATTTTTTCGGAAAACATAGAAGGGCCTAATGTTGACAAAGCAGGGAATCTCTTTGTAGTAAACTTTCAAAAAGACGGAACTATTGGTTTGGTGAAACCGAATGGTGAAGTAAAACTCTATGTAACCTTACCCGAAGGTAGCGTTGCAAATGCCATTATGTTTGATAAAAAAGGAAACATGCTGCTGGCAGACTGGAAAGGACACAATGTGTTGACTGTGGACTCCAAAACACGAGCCGTTAGTACGTACGCACACAATGAATTATTTAATCAACCCAATGATTTGTGCATCAATAAAAAAGGTCAGCTTTTTGCTTCCGATCCCAATTGGAAAGAAGGCACCGGAAAACTATGGCGCATCGACTGGTATGGAAAAGCTGTTTTATTAGCCGACAACATGGGCACCACCAATGGAATTGAATTGAGCCCCAACGAAAAGAAGTTGTATGTAAATGAAAGCGTTCAGAAAAAAATCTGGGTTTTCGATGTGAACGGAAAAGGAGACATCTCTAATAAAAAGCTTTTTTATCAGTTTGAAGATTTTGGAATGGATGGCATGAAGTGCGATAAGAAAGGCAATCTGTATGTAACACGACATGGCAAAGGTACAGTGGCAATTCTATCCCCCGAAGGAACCGTGCTTCGCGAGGTTCAGATGAAAGGAAAACTAACAAGCAATATCATCTTCGGTGGTCCGGAAGGAAAAACCTGCTACGTTACAGTACAAGACAGAAAGTGTGTGGAAGTATTTGAGAGTGCGATTGCCGGCAGCAAATTCAAGTAGACGTTGATCTTGATTGAATTAATATCCCATTGATATGAAAAAATTATGTACTCTGTTTTTTGTGCTGTTGATGATTGCCTTGATCGGATGTCAGAAAAAGGAAACTAAACACGCACAACCAATTCGGGTAATTTTTGATACGGATACCAATAATGAATTGGACGATCAGCACGCCTTAGCATATTTACTATTCAATCAGTCCACATTTAAAATTGAAGGTATTACCATCAACACTACTTCCAGTGGCGGCAACATGGAAAAACAATATGCAGAAGCAAAGCGGGTGTTACAACTTTGTGCTGCGGATACGTTACCGGTTTTGAAGGGTGCCGATCAATCGTTTCAAGATATTCTGCCTACTATTGATTCTGTAGCGTATGACGGAAAAGATGCCGTTGATCTTATGATAGCACAGGCTCACAAACCAGATGAAGATAAACTACTGATCTTAGCCGTTGGAAAACTTACCACGGTTGCTTTGGCAGTAGCAAAAGATCCTGGTATTACAAAACGAATCCGTTTGGTGTGGCTCGGATCAAACTATCCTGAACCCGGTGAACACAATCAGAACAACGATACGATTGCGATGAACTATCTGCTTAACAGTGATATTGATTTTGAAATGGCTACGGTGCGATATGGAAAAGCCAGCGGAACGGCCGCGGTGGTAATAACTCAAGAGGAAGTAAATAAATTGATGCCAGGTTTAGGACCTCACATCTCTACACCTGTTATCGGGAGGCATGGTGGAGAATTTTATTGCTTTGGAGATTACTCAGTAAATCTTTTTGAGCACATCGACTATCATGGTGACACACCAGCACGGGCCTTGTTTGATATGGCTGCCGTGGCGATCGTAAAAAACCCGGCTTGGGCCGAACAACGATCAATACCAGCCCCGATCTTCATAAATAATCAATGGGTTGAGCGACCTACTAACAAACTAAGTATCGTTGTATGGGAGAATTTTAAAAGCAAAAAGATTATTGATGATTTTATCACTTCCATTTCTAACCAGAACTAATCTTGAAGAATTTGACCTATTTCTGCTTTTAAATACAACTCTCGTTCTTCATAATTACCTCTCACAAGTTGGTATGAACTATCACGAATCTCCAGCTCACGTTTGAATACATTAAACATAACTTGTCTCCGATCTCCTAAATCCCGCATGCCATCCGCTACCCAGGGAACGTCAATGTCAAAAAGAAAATAGTGATCAAACGAAATCTTCTTTTCCAATTCATATAATACATGGGGTACTTCGCTCAGGTAATGGCGACAATAAATCTGTGTGGTGATCAGGTCGGTATCGCAAAATAAAATTTTATTGGCAGTTTTTGTTTTCTCGGCTACCCGGTCAGCATAGGCGTGGCCTATTATTATTATATCTTCAATCGTAAATTCATTTGAACTAACAATTTCGCGGGCTACCTCAGGCACAAATTCTGTTTGGTAATATGATGCAAGGTGTTTTGCCATCACCGATTTTCCGGTACTCTCCGGACCATAAAAACAAATTTTCTTTACATAATAGGGTCGCACTATTCGGGGAATATATTCCCAATATTTAAAAGGGTTCTCTCGGATAAGAGTGGCCGATACGGGAATTTTTTTTCGGGCCGGGTCAAAAGAAATATGAATTGCCCCAAGATGTTCGTCCAAAAAAGTACCGTACTCTTCTGAGCTTACCATTACATCAACTTTTCCATATTGTTGTTTTAAAAAATTAGCCCACACCTTTGTTCGCTCAGGCCACGCCAGCGACTCGTCATCAAAATCATCTTTTACCAGAGCTGGTTTTACATTAGGCTCATTTTTAAAAATTTCCTGAAGCCAAGAAAAACGTAGAGAATGTGATATTGGATCTGCCTCGGTGTAACTCATGGAAACAATCAATTCATCGCACTGTGCGGCAGCAAAGCGAATCAACGCAAGGTGACCCGCGTGCACAGGCATAAACTTTCCGATGACCAATCCCCGTTTCATACAGACCTTGTGTACCCTTTATATTCTTTGCTCCAATTCCACAAGGCAAACGAAGCGATACCCGTAAACACAAGATATTCCACACCAAAAAACATAGCCTCCTTCAAAAAATATAAATAGGTAGCCACGATATCGATGATAATCCAAATGATCCAACATTCAATTTTCTTTTGAACCATTAAGAATGTAGTGATCACACTCATCACCAAAATAAAGGAATCAACAAAAGGATAGGCACTCGGTAAATTAAAAAGGAGCGGAAACCACTCATGCAGGTTTGAGGCAAGCGTGCCCATCAGGTATGTGCCCGCAAAACCCAGCAGCAAAAGCAAGATAAAGTGTTTCCTTTTCATGAAACTTACTTTTAACTCTCGTTTCTTATCTTCTTCTCCGGGTTTTGGATTGGCCCATCGCCACCACCCCAGCAGATTGGTAACAAAGAAGAAGACCATCAGGAACATATCCGGGTAAAGTTGAATCTGATAATAAAAGAAAGCCGAGAGAACTATGTTGATTATTCCGATGGGCCAGCTCCAGATATTGGCTGCGGCTGATAAAGCAACGGCCACAAGCCCAAAGATCACTGCAAAAAATTCAAGGTAGCTTAGCGGGTAGCCAAGCACTTTAAAAAAAATTGATTCGATGTCGAAGAAACCCATGATTGAAGGTTAGGTGGTTAGCCACGAATGCACGAATAATTTAAATTCGGTAATTGTTATCGTCTCATTATGAATAGATCTTTGCGAAGGACATGAATAGTAATGCATTCGTGGCCAATAATAAAGTCTAAATCTTAACACAAATATTCTTCGCCTCAGTAAAAAACCGAAGTGCTTCCCAACCTCCCTCACGGCCAACGCCTGATTGTTTCATTCCGCCAAAGGGTGTGCGCAAATCACGCAGTAACCAACAGTTTATCCAGATTATTCCACTTTTAATCTGATGTGCTACACGATGCGCTCGTTTGAGGTTCTCTGTCCAGATGGTGGCGCTTAATCCATATGCATTTGAATTTGCATAGGTGATGGCCTCTGCTTCTGTATCAAAGGGCATAATGGTTACAATGGGGCCAAAAATTTCTTCCTGATTGGTGCGACAATATTGATCAAGACCAACAATTACCGTGGGTTCAACAAAATATCCATTGACACAACGGCCAGAAAGTATTTTTCTATTACCACCACACAAGATTTGGCCGCCTTCTTTTTTTGCCAGTTCAACATAGGAGAGCACTTTATTCATATGCGCCTCTGAAACCAACGCCCCTACCCTGGTTTTTTCTTCCAGAGGATCTCCCACAATAAGTTCTTTTGTGCGTTTTACAAATTCACTCACAAATTTTTCATACAAACTTCGTTCAACTAAAATGCGCGAACCACATAAACAAATCTCACCCTGATTTGAAAATGAAGACTGTATAGAAGTACTTACTGCATTTTCAAAATCGCAATCAGCAAAAATCAGGTTCGGATTTTTGCCCCCCAACTCTAATGAAAGTTTTTTAAACATGGGGGCAGCCGTGACCGCTATCGTTTTTCCGGTTACGGTGCCTCCGGTAAAAGAGATAACGGAAACATTGGGGTGTTCAACAATAGCGTGCCCAACTTTACTACCTAGGCCATGCACAATATTTAATACTCCATCCGGTAAGCCTGCTTCGATACAAAGTTTTGAAAATAAAAATGCTGTCAGGGGTGTAAGCTCCGAAGGCTTTGCCACTACGGTGCACCCAGCTGCAAGAGCTGGAGCAATTTTCCAGGTAAAAAGATATAAAGGTAAATTCCACGGAGAGATACAACCTGCCACACCAATCGGAGTTCGTGTTGTGTAATTAATCGCTTCACCTTCCATCAAATACGATTCGGATGAAGCATGCATAGAAGCTGTTGCATAAAATCGCATGTTGGCTGATGCTCTTGGTATATCAATTGACTTTGCAAGTTTGAGTGGCTTACCTTGATCCATACTTTCAGCCAATGCAAGTTTATCCAGATCGCGATCAATTAAATCCGCGATGGCAAGAAGTACTTCAGCGCGTTTTGCTAATGACATACCAGACCATGATGGAAAGGCACGATGAGCTGCTTCAACCGCTTTTTTTACATCTTGCTGATCCGAATCCGGCAACGTTCCGTAAACAATTCCTTCGGAAGGATTTATATTCTCAAAAAATTTTCCCGACACAGGTTCGAGAAGTTTTCCCCCTATATAATTTAGTAGTTGGTGCATGAGGGAGTTGCTTTATTTTTTCGTGATCTTAAATTCTACTCTTCGGTTTCGCTCTCTGTTTTCGGGAGTATCGTTTGCGGCAATAGGGCGGGAAGCTCCATAACCCGCTCCTGTAATGCGTCCTTTCCTGATTCCTTTATTTTCAAGATATGATTTTACTGCCAACACACGGCTGTCAGAAAGCTTTATCAAGGCATCTTTATTGCCCACATTATCCGTATGTCCACTTAGGTCAATTTGAATTGATGGATTATCAATCATAATTTGAACCAAGCGGTCAAGTTCTGGATACGATTGTGATTTGAGAATTGGTTTCCCTTGTTCAAAAAATATGTTGTTTAGCAAGATGCTCTCTCCCACTTCAATAGGCATCAGAAATAAATCTTTCTCTAACTCTGTGTATTTAATAATTGATGCAAGTTCAAGATTTTCATTTACCGATAAATACCCTTTTGCCTCGGCACGAATACCATAGTTCTTTCCTTTTGTTAATGCAATCCGGTACGATCCAGACTTAGGATCTGAAATAGCCTCGCCAATTTCTTTTTGTGTTGATAAGTCTTCGAAAAAAATCTCGGCCTTAACGGGTTCTTTGGTTTTTGCATTTAATGTATGCCCTAACAAAAGCACAACCGGATCGGGTTTGATCGCTTCCGGCAATTTAATTTTTACCAAATCAGAAGCGCCAAAAGAATTTCGATCGCTCACCATATACGCATAATCAGCTGCCGCTGAAAGTGTATAATATGCATCGAAACCACTCGTATTAATTTCAGGTCCCAGATTAACGGGTTCGCTCCAATCTGTCCAGGACGTTCCGCGTTTGCTCATGTAAATATCATAGCTGCCATAGCCCGGGCGACCGTTAGATGCAAAATAAAGTGTACGCGAGTCGGCTGCGAGAAATGGAGAAATCTCGTCACCCGCAGTGTTTATCTGTCGCCCAAGATTAATCGGATCAGACCATACTCCTTTCTCGTCCTGCACAGTTACATAAACATCTTTCTCTTTGTTTTCTGCAGCAGCATCATAAAAAAGATTTTCTTTCAGCTTAACGGTGAACAACAGTGCTTTGCCATCAGCCGATAAGTTGCCTTCCATATTTTTAGATTCATTTTTAAACCTAACGTTGATGTACTCGGGTTGCGACCATCCTTCTTCGGTTTTCTTTTTTACTTGAAACCCATCGAGGCGGCAAAATAAAAGCATATTATTATCAGCGCTTATTGCCGCCAGGTTGTTGGCATCTTTATCGTTGATGGCTGGCCCCATATTTTTACTTTTCGCCCACGTAATTCCATCGGCACTGGTGGTCATCCAAATATCTTCGCCATCCTCTTTTCCACCCATGTTATCAGGCGAAAGTTCGCGACCGAATAAAATCATTCTTCCATCGGTGGTGATGTGCGGACCGAGATCGTCATACGGAGAGTTTACATCGGCACCCAAATTTTCTTTTATCAATCCTGTGGCAAGGTTAGGCGGCAAGTTGATATTTACTTCGTGTCTGAAAATAAAATTATCAATCTCCAACACCATGTCTGTATAGTTAATCACCCCCATCTTCGTTCCATACAAGGGCAAAGGTGCTATACTTGCAACCTCCTCGCCATTAATAAAATAGTACCACTTTCCCTTACGTTGTTCCACTTTAAGCGTATTCTCCTGGCCTAGCGGTTTAACTTTTTTATATTCTACCCACTCATTTATTTTTTCAAGCTTCTCGGGGCTCTTTATTTTATAATAGCCATTGGAAGTGATTATGAACTCCTGATACTTTCCACTACCATTATCGCCCCACAGCAAACCAAGACCATTATTATCGCTACCTGATTTCTGAACAAAGGTCGCCTCAATAGAAAAATCTTTCTTTTTATCTACATAGGGATTGATGGTAGTAAATCGTCCATTGTCTTTTTGGGTTGTGGTGAATACGTATTTCCCTCGTTCAATTTTAATCGAATAGTTATCTCCAGATCCTGTCCACCAGCCATTATTATTTGTGCTTGCAAATTCGTCTTTAATAAAAATTGGAGGTTGAGCCGAGGCAGAAAACGCACTAAAAATCAATAGGTAAAAGATTTTTTTCATTTTGAAAGAATTAGCCATTAAAACTATAAACAACCGGTTCGTCCGCCATCTACCGGCACATTAATTCCATTGATATAACCCGCAGCCGGAGTTGCCAGAAATGCTACTGCAGCAGCCACTTCATGCGGCTCTGAAATTCTACCCGCTGGAACTTCCGCAGTCATGATGGCTTTTTCTTCATCATATGTTCTTCCGGATTTCGCGGCTTTGCTTTTTATCAAAGAGTCAAGCCGGCCCGTCATGGTAGTACCGGGCAACACGTTATTCACTGTTATCCCAAACGGAGCCAACTCCACCGATAAGGTCTTGGCCCAATTGGCTACCGCACCCCGCGTTGTGTTTGAAACTCCCAACCCTTTCAAAGGTATTTTTACCGATGTAGAAATGATGTTGATAATTCTTCCATACCCGGCTTGCTTCATGCCATCCACTACAGCCTGCACTAAAATCTGGTTGCAGATTAAATGACTTGTAAATGCTTTAATGAATTCTTCAGGTGAAGCATCGATTGCTTGCCCGGCTGGTGGGCCTCCGGTGTTGTTAATCAGAATATGAACAGGATTGTCTTTTGTAAATTTTTGCAGTACTGTTTTAAGCTGATCGGGAAAATTAAAATCTGCAATAAGGTAATTATGCACCTGCCCCGCTGGTGTGGGCAACTCCTTAAGCACTGTCTTAAGCAAGTCTTCATTACGCGAAAGCAGTGTTACTGTAGCGCCCAACTGTGCCAGTTCAAGAGCAGAAGCTTTGCCAATACCCTGAGTGCTACCACCTACCACCGCTCTTTTTCCGCGTAAATCCAAATTCATAACACCGATTTTTAGTAAAGATAAAAGAACATTAACTTTCCTTATTAAATGTTAGAAAATAATAGAAGAAGTGTTTAAATCTATACACAATAAAATTTTATGGCAATTCGCAGACCGTTCAATCTAAAAAACTGGATTACCGAAAACCGGGATCTACTGAAACCACCCGTGGGCAATAAAAACCTGTATGCCGATGCGGGTGATTATATTGTGATGATCGTGGGTGGCCCCAATGCCCGAAAGGATTTTCATTTTAACGAAACGGAAGAATTATTTTACCAACTGGAAGGTGATATAAATGTGCGAATTCAGGAGGGTGGAAAGGCTGTTGACATCCCCATCAAAGAAGGAGAAATGTTTCTGCTTCCGGCCAACGTTCCGCATCGGCCCGAACGGCCCGCTGGTTCAGTGGGGCTTGTGATAGAATGTAAACGACCTGAACAAGATGTGCTGGACGGACTACAATGGTATTGCGATGCCTGCAATCATAAACTTCATGAATATCGCTTTCATCTCGATAACATCGAAAAGGATTTCCTTCCGCGCTTCCGCGAATTTTATGGATCCAAAGAACTTCGCACCTGTAAAAACTGCGGCACAGTGATGGATGCTGATTCACGATTTATCTAGGTGCCTATTCTATGAAATTTGAAAACTCACTGGCGTTTGCCCGGAAACTCGACAAACAAGATCTATTAAAATCATTTCGTAAGCAGTTCTATCTTCCTAAAGTAAAAGGCAAAACCGCCATTTACCTTACGGGAAATTCACTGGGTTTACAACCTAAATCTACCAAGGCTACCATCAATCAGGAATTGGAAGACTGGGCTACACTTGGCGTGGAAGGGCATGTGTATGCGCGAAGGCCATGGCTCTATTACCACAAGTTTAGCAAAAAAGCATTGACGCGATTGGTGGGCGCCAACTCAAGTGAGGTTGTTTCCATGAACCAGCTTACTGTAAATCTGCACTTGATGATGACTTCATTTTATAAGCCAACAAAAACACGTTACAAAATATTAACAGAAGCCGGAGCGTTTTCATCCGATCAATATGCGTTCGAATCGCAGCTTAAATTTCACACTATCAATCCGCATGAAGGACTGATTGAATTGAAACCACGATCCGGAGAATTTAGGTTGCGCACCGAAGATATTGTGAAAGCCATTGATGATCATAAAGATGAAATAGCGCTTGTGATCTTTGGCGCAGTGCAATATTATTCGGGGCAATTCTTTAACCTGAAAGCTATTACTGAAGCCGGTCATAAAGCCGGGGCTCTGGTAGGGTTTGATTTGGCACATGCAATTGGTAACGTGCCGTTATCCTTACATAAAGATGAAGTGGATTTTGCTGTCTGGTGCAGTTATAAATATCTCAACTCCGGCCCTGGTGGTGTTGCCGGTGCTTTTGTTCATGCGAAACATGCTTCCAATTTTAGTTTAACACGGCTGGCTGGCTGGTGGGGCCACGATGAAAATGTAAGGTTTCAAATGAAGAAAGGTTTCGTGCCGATGAAAGGAGTGGATGGCTGGCAGCTTTCAAACTTCCCGATTCTATCAGGAGCTGCACACTTGGCTTCGCTACAACAATTTGAAAAAGCAGGAATAAAAAATCTGCGCAAGAAAAGTATTCTGCTCACTGATTATATGGAGCATCTGTTGAAATCTATTCCAGCTGCTTCTGAATTATTTACAATCATCACTCCATCAGAATCTGAGGCGCGAGGCTGCCAGCTTTCACTACTAATGAAGAAGAATGGTAAAAAAATCTTCAAACAAATCGCAAAAGCCGGGGTTATTGCCGATTGGCGCGAGCCTGATGTTATTCGTGTAGCGCCAGTACCAATGTATAACTCCTTTGAAGATGTGTTTAGGTTTTATGAGATTTTTAATCGTGCGTTGAAGTAATGGAAAACAAAAAAATTGCCATTGCCGGAGCAGGCTTAGTGGGTTCCCTGCTTTCAATCTATCTCACCAAAAGAGGATACCAGGTTAGTGTATTTGAGCGAAGAGGCGACATGCGCGAACATGGGTATGAAGGTGGGCGCTCTATTAACCTGGCGCTGAGTAACCGGGGTTTGCGCGCCCTTGAGGAAGTTGAACTGGCTGAAGAAATAAAAAAGGTAGCTATTCCTATGCATCGCAGGGTCATGCACGATCGTAAGGGTAATCTTACCTATCAACCTTACGGAAAAGAAGGACAGTTTATCAATTCGGTTTCGCGCAGTGCTTTGAATATTATTTTGATGAATAAGGCCGAAGCGTTGGGTGTAGAATTCTATTTTAACAAGCGAATAACAAAAGTTGATTTAGAGAATACTTTATTGGAAGTTGGCAGTAGCCAGAAAACAGTAGGCAGTCAAGGGTTTACAACGAGCAACGAGCAACCAGTAATCAGCGGCTATTCCTTTGATTACATCATTGGTGCCGATGGCGCGTTTTCTGCTGTGCGTGGCGCGTTTCAGGTTACCGACCGTTTCGATTACTCGCAGGATTATATAGACCATGGCTATAAGGAACTCCACATTCCGCCTGGAGCAGCAGGAGAATTTAAGTTGGAGAAAAATGCATTGCATATCTGGCCACGTGAAAGTTTTATGATGATAGCGTTGCCCAACCCCGATGGGAGTTTTACCTGTACATTATTTTTTCCGTTTAAAGGAAATCCGTCTTTCGATACATTAAAGACTCAACGGGACGTTGAAATCTTTTTTACAGAAACTTTCCCCGATGCCCAAGCCCTAATGCCTGACCTACTGGAAGACTATACCATCAATCCTACTTCCTCGTTGGTAACGATTCGTTGTTATCCTTGGGTAAAGAATAATACACTACTTATCGGAGATGCGGCCCACGCCATTGTGCCTTTCTTTGGCCAGGGAATGAATGCCGGCTTTGAAGATTGCCGGATCTTAAATGAATTGCTGACAACGCATAATGATCAATGGTCAAGTGTGCTAACTGAATTTCAACGAATCAGAAAAAATGATACTGATGCAATTGCTCAATTAGCATTAGATAATTTTATTGAAATGCGTGATCTCGTAGCCGATGCAGAATTCTTGCTGCGAAAAAAGATTGAAGCTCGTTTACACCAACTTTATCCAGCCCAGTGGATACCTCTTTATTCGATGGTCACATTTCACGATTCAATGCCCTATTCGGTAGCCTATCAAACCGGGCAAAAGCAAAAGAGAATTATGGATGAGGTGATGAAACAACCAGGTATTGAAAAAAACTGGGAGTCGTTAGATTTTAAAGCAATTATTAAATCACTTCATTAGGTTGAGGCATCAGGCCTCAGCAATAAGTGATCATACGCCTTAAGCATCAATTCGTAGTTTGTATTCATCATAGCGTTGAAGCACTTCTTTCACATACTTAACAGGGCCTGTGCACCGACAATAACCGACTACGGCAACCGGATCTCTGAAATATTTTGGGTCTGATTTTTTCAAGAGAAAGTGCTCTACATTGTCTTGCCAAACAGTTGGGTCTTTACCGTATTTGCGAGTTAACTTTTGAGCATCAATAACGTGAGAGAGGCCCACGTTGTAAGAAGCCAATACAAATTTTATCCGCTCCTGCGGATCGGGCACAGTTTTTACCCACTGGCTGTCAAGAAATTTTAAAAATTTTATTCCCACTTTAATGTTCTGATTGGGGTCCCAAAGATTTTCAACATGAAAAAATTCACCGGTCTCGGGCATTACTTGCATTAAGCCAATAGCACCAGCCCACGACTTTACTTTCGGGTCGAAATTTGATTCCTGATAAGCAACGGAGGCAATCAAGCGCCAATCCCAACCAATCTGCTCAGCCTCCTTTTTCAATTGTTGATCAAAAGGCGAAAGTTGATTTCCTGACAACGTGGAATAATCACTTGTACTTCTGGCCAGCGTAAACCTCGGGCTCTCAAAATACTTTTTATAGATTACCCGATACACCCCGGTACGCTTTATTTCCTTTAGCCATGTGTTTGATTCGCCTAACAAATCGGGTGAATTTTTCCGTACCGCCCAGGCAATTTGCTGGGGCAGACTCATCACGGTATTAATATCAAGGTTGGGATAATAAAAGGAGTTGACCATAGCTATGGTTTGGTCAGTTACGGTATACTTAATCTCCCCGGTGGCTACTTTTCGAATCAGCGATTCGGTTTCAGCGGAAGCGCTGTCTTCAACAATTTTAATTTCTCCGCCAATCTCGCTGGAAAGATTAACCATACGTTCTTTAAATGAGGACCCTTGAATTACATGAACCTCTTCGCCAATAAGCGCTACCGGGTTGCGGATTAATTTCTTTTCAACATTCTGCGGTGGTTGCATGCGCCAGTTGGCGGGCTTCTTTTGCACCAACACCTGCTGCGTGTTGAAATGCGTATCGGTAAACGAAAGATATTGCACACGATCTTGCGTGATGGTAAGCGGGAAAGCAAGAATGTCACCTTCCCCTGTATTGAGCATGTCAATTGCTTGTTCAATACCGGTTACGAGTTTGATTTTCAAATCTACCTTGAGATGACTAGTAAACTGCTTGAGCAATTCATACTCATAGCCCATGGGGAGGCCTTTATAAATAAAATAACTAATGGAGTTATTGTCAATTAGGGCAACCAGATAGCCTCGCTTTCGAATAGCTTCAAGGTCGAGATGAACCAAGGGGTCTTTTGCAAATTCTTTTTCACCACTCAGTTTGCTGCAACCGACCAGGCAAGAAAGGGCCCATAGGATTGAAAAAAGCAAGCCGCATCTTAAAGCCATAAAATGAAGATACTCTTTCCGGGCTAAAATAAAAAAAGGCCCCGAAGGGCCTCTTTCATTCTTTACATGATTTCGAACTAAAGCGTGTTATCCACCTAAGACTTTCAGATTATATATGTTGATACTAGTTCAAGTTTAAGCTGGTAGCAACGACCCATCTTTGATAACAATCTCCTAAAGGCATACCGTAGGCATCATAAGAACAATCATTTGAGACAATATAAGCTAAATGGTGCCTGTTAAGACCAGCGTTTAAATTTGCAAAAGTATTTGTATTATAACTACTAGAGCTCCCGTTGTTAGACCATAATTCCCCGATCTGGTAATTTATCGTTCTATTGTTTGGTAAATTTAATCTTGTAATAAAATCAGCTTTAGTGTATGTTTCTAAAAACACGTCTTGTTCCTCATGATAGTGATCATTATCCCATTGAGAAACCACATAAACGATTTCTGTACGCGCTGCAAAAGGGTAAAGATACCTTGCTGCAATCTGATCAAAATTAGAGAAAACTGATGACGGTGCCGTGTTATTCATCACTGAATTTGGATCCTGTGAAGGAGTTCCAGGAATGACGTTCGCTCCAATCGGATCACCTATCTCGCCTCCTAAAGTCTCCCAATTTGTATGTCTGAAACCTATGGTATGCCCAAGTTCATGTACCATTATGGCTCTTTTTCGTCCCTCAGGGATATCAACATTTTGAATCGCACCAACAGTCCCATCAAGGTTGATTAGGATAGTGTTACCTGGATTTCCATTCGAGGGGAATGCTGCTAAACCCAAAATGGTTGGATCCAATTGATTATTATCAGATCTGACAGTTATAGCAGCACTATTACTGGTAGTGAAGACAAAGAAAATTCCACAATTTGCTATCCCATTCCAGTCGGCCAATGCACTTTGTACTGCTGTCCTCCAATTATCAGTTCCTGATGTAGGAATAGAAGCATCAACTCTTACGGTTATATTAAGTCGAGTGGGATATACCAAGTTATTTGTATGAGCATGCCTTAGATTAGGATCTCCTTTCTTGGTATCGGGATAATCCCTGATGTCTTTTGAATAAAGGATATCTCCTTCCACCGCGAAAAAATCATTTAGTTCTTTTATATCTGATAACTCATAGCCCAATTCAATTAGTTTATTCACAACCTCCCTGTTCTGCTCATTGATGACAAGGCCTGTTGGCTCCGCCTGTTTAAGTATCTCAACATCCTGTTCGGAGCAAGAGACAGCCATTATCATAACAGATAATAAGAGCGACTTAGTTAAATTTTTCATAATTATTGATTTTAAAGAATTTAGTTAGAATTTCATTTTCGTTTAATTGAAAACATACCGAACCCACAATTGCATGTGCCAATGCAAAATCAAACCACCAAGAGGCAGTAATGCATCAAGTGTCCTTGCCTTGGTATAACCTGAGTCATTTTTTTGTTCACTAAAAATATTACTTCTGTTTCAAACAGGTGTTAAGGAGCTATTGTCTGATCTTTAAGATGCCAATTTGCTCTACTAATTGAACTGGTTTCACAATAGTAAAATAAAAAGAGACTGTCTTTTAGAAGACAGCCTCTTTACTAAGATTAGAAGGATTAATTAAATGTATAACGAAGTGTTAACTGACCTTGCCAGGTATTGTTAAGTGAAATACCACGTACAAACCTATCACGAACTAACACAACCTCATTGGTTCCAGAAGCATTGGTAACAGTTTGAGTTGCCATTCTGTAAGTAGGAACACCAGCTCCACTAACACTAGCAAGGGTTAATGGGTTGGAGGTTGTTGCAATATATCCTACACCCCACTTATCGTTGAGCAAGTTGCCAACATTGAGAACATCAAATCTTATCTGGAATGCGTTCTTCTTAGCTTTAGGGCCTACTTTGATATAAAAATCCTGAGCGATAGTAAAGTCAAAGCGTGTTAACCAAGGAAGTGCCTGACCGTTTCTTTCTGCATATTGACCTCTGCGGCTTGACAGATATTCATCTCCATCAATCCACTCATTGAAAGCGGCTTGTTGATCGGCCGCAGTAAAGGTTTTACCACCTGCAGTTAAGGTAGTAAAGGTAAGTTCGGTATTGTCTTTTGGAACATAAATAAGGTCGTTATTCTGACCATCTGCATTCATATCATTACTGTAGATATAAGATATTTTAAATCCACTATTCGCTGTTGTTCCAAGAGTAACAGTAGTCGCTCCACCATATTGACCACCGTATTCTTTACGGTAATTTACATACCCTATGATCCGATGACGGAGATCATTATCTGCAAACGAAGTAGCCAGGTAGTTCTGCCCTACTGTGGTTGGCATGTTGGCCTGAACGGTACTTCCAACCGATTGTAGATCGCGTGCATACCCATAGGTGTACGCTAACATTCCGCCAAGACCGTTAATAGCGGGTCTCTCGAGTTTGGCAGTGAGTGTATACGAATAACCTTTCGATGTATTCTTTAATACAAAGGTGTTGCTTACCTGGGTATTGATGAAGCGCGGGTTACCCGCTGTGTTAAACCTGTCGCGGGTATCAGAACCCGAGAAGGTGGCAACCGGAGCATTCAGGTTAGCATCAATATAGCGCAACGCCTGGATGTTCTTGTTGTGAATCCCTTCCACCGTTGCGATAAGACCATAAGGCAATTTTTTGTCTATAGCCAAATTAGTTTTTAACACCATCGGATTTTTGAGTTCTGAATCCGATGCATTAACAGCAAAGCCGGTCGGTGCTGTGGGATTAATAAAACCAGCAGGCAAATCAGCAGGATTGGTACGAAAAGGAATATTGCTATTGCTTAATGTAACAACAGCAGTATTTACACCATTATTACCCAACTGATTTGAAATCAATACTTGAGGGATACGGGAAACAAAAATACCCGAGCCACCGCGAACCTGAAGGGTTTGGTCACCCAATACATCATAGTTAACACCTATACGAGGTGATAACAATAATTTGGTTGTAGGGAAGGCACCCGTTGTAACTTTGTAAGGTTGTTGATAATCATCCTTAAAAGTTAACCCTGATACTACGGGATTCTCATAAGCTTCTGTGGTTTCGTTATTGTAGGCATAAATATCTCCACGTAAACCACCCGTTAATTTTAACTTACTATTTACCTGGAATTCATCCTGTACATAAAAACTGTATGTGGATGTCTTCAAAGTCTGCCACGGTTTTTCTCCTGCTGGTAATAAGGAAACTCTCAAATTGTAACGGCTTACGTTTACTGGAGAAGTTGCAGCTGTGGGATTTGCAATGTATGAATTCATTGCTGTATAAAAATCTGCTAATGAACTATACACGTACACTCCATTTGAACTGGGGAAGAATAGATTATCTGATGTAAAATATTCATACGAAATGCCCGCAGTAATAGTATGCTTATCAGCAAAGTAAGTTAAGTTATCTGTAAAGTTAAGGGTAGAATACCTCAACTTATTGTCTGGGGTGAAGGGATCAAATCCTACGGTTGTATAAGTTGAGCCTGCGCTCTGAATCTCAATGGTAGGGAATAAATCTGTCAAGTACTTTCTATCCTCATTTTGTTTATTATAGGTTAGAATTGCTTTGTTGGAAATCCTACCGCTGAAATTTGAGTTCAACTCCAAGGCAATAGACCGGGTATTATCTTGAATTTTATAGCCTGTATTTTGCATAGAGAATGCAAGATCACCAGCGTAGGAGCCTGTAGGATATCCCTGTCGATTTCCGAAACCAGCTGTATTACTACTGTTACTGTTACTGATTGATTGATCAGACTCTGAATCATGGTGTGAATATCGAAGTGCCAGTTTGTGATTATTATTAATGTTGTAATCCAGTCTTATCAAGGCTTTCTTACTAGTAATTGTATTGTTCCAGCCGTCAAGCGCACCACCATTCCATCCAAAATTGGTCGACATAAAATCACTAAGGTCAGACAAATCACTTTCCGTAACTCGTGAAATATTGTTGCCACCTGTTCCGCGGTTCAAAGACCAGTTAAGAGCAGGTGTTGAGCTATCAAACTGCTCAGCATTTAAAAAGATGAACAGTTTGTTTTTGATAATGGGAGCACCGATCCTAAATCCCATTGTTTTCTCATCAATGTTGATTCCTGTTAAGTCTTTGCCATATACTGAGTTCCCTGTTAAATTATTGCTACGCGTTATATAATAAACCGAGCCAGTTATATCATTTGTGCCAGAACGTGTAACGGCATTAATACCAGCACCAGCAAATCCGGATTGACGCACATCAAAAGGCGCAACGTTAAGTTGTATTTCATCGAATGCATCTAATGATACCGGGGTAGTACCTGTACGACCGCCTGCTTGAGCAGAACTTCCTAAACCAAAACCATTATTGAAAACGGAACCGTCAATAGTAAAACTATTAAAACGACTGTCCTGACCAGCAAATGACCGACCATTCCCAAACGCATTATATTTTACGATATCATCTACGGTTCTACCAATAGTCGGTAAATTGTTGATGGTCGTTGTACCAAACGAAGCAGCAGCCCCTGTTCTGTCAGAACTAAAAATATCATTGGCAACGCCTGACACTACGATCTCCGCCAATTCAGTACTGGCATCTTCTAGTTTAGCGTTTATGTTAGCCGACACACCAAGACTTAAATAAATTTCCTGAACCTCTTGATCTTTATAGCCAACGAAACTGACTTTTACAGTATAGGGTCCGCCTATACGCATACCTGGAATGGTATATCGGCCATCCGTGCGTGTGGCCGCTCCATATGTTGTTCCTGACGGTGTGTGTGTAGCTACAACAGTAGCTCCTACCAACGCCTCGCCTTTAGAATCGGTAACGACCCCTGTAACGGATGACGTTGTAACCTGTGCATAAAGCCCTAAAGAGGCTATAAATACAAGGCCCATGGTGAGTAAAATTTTCCTCATAATGTATGGTTTTAGTGGTTGAATTTCCGCTGGCAAAAGTATCCTTTTGGCCCTTAAAACTGTCAGTGTCTATTTTAAATCTTTCAAACATTTTATTAACAATTTGATAACCCCTTAAACCACTAGTACTTTATCGTTTGCACTTTGAGTTAAAAACTAATTACTTCCGCTTTTTAAATCCCATTTCCACCCATGAGAAAGCTTTTTGCTGCAATTTCGATCCTGGTTGCCTCCGTTTTTACCCTGCAAGGCCAAACAGACCTTCCCTATTATCTGCCTGCCCAGGTTAAATACAACCCGGCCATCCCAACTCCTCAATCCGTAATAGGCCATGAGGTAGGCGAATGGCACGTGACTCATGATAAGCTCGTCAGTTACATGATGGCTCTGGATAAGGCATCGGATCGCATTTCGCTTGAAGTTACAGGCCTTACCCACGAAGGAAGGCAATTGCTATTACTGACAATTACTTCTCCCAAAAACCATTCGAACATCGAATCCATTCGCTTGCAGCATCTTCAATTGGGCGATGCTTCAAAATCAGCCGCGCTGGATATAAAAAATATGCCCGCTGTATTCTATCTCGGATGCAGCATCCATGGCAACGAAGCCAGTGGCGCCAACGCAGGATTAGTATTGGCTTATCATCTGGCAGCAGCGCAGGGACCAGAAATTGAAAAATACCTTGACAATACAATCATACTCTTCGATCCGAGTTTTAACCCTGACGGACTACAGCGATTTTCTGGTTGGGTAAATTCACGCAAAAGCAAAGTTATTTCTACTGATGCCAACGACACTGAACATAATGAAGCCTGGCCCGGTGGTCGCTTCAACCATTATTGGTTTGATCTAAACCGCGATTGGCTGGTAGCACAAAATCCCGAGTCGCAGGCCCGCGCCAAAAAATTTCAGGATTGGAGACCTAATCTACTTACCGATCATCACGAACAAGGCACCAATGCTACGTTCTTCTTTATGCCTGGAGTGCCCTCGCGTGTACATCCGCTTACACCCGAAAAAAATCAGGAGCTAACACGCAAGATGGGCGAGTATCACGCGAAAGCATTAGATGAAATCGGGTCGTTGTATTTTACGCAAGAAGGCTATGACGATTTTTATTATGGCAAGGGTTCTACCTTTCCGGATGTGCAAGGCTCTATTGGAATTTTGTTTGAGCAAGCTAGCTCGCGTGGTCATGCGCAGGAAAGTGTAAATGGTGTGTTGCGCTTTCCATTTACCATCCGCAATCATTTTGTTACCATGCTCAGTTCACTGAAAGCCATTAACGAAATGCGCGAAGAGATTTTAACGTATCAGCTCGACTTTTTTAAAACCGCTGCCGCGGATGCAATCAAAGATCCAGTAAAGGCATACCTCATTGGCTCTAAAGACAAAGCCCGCGTTTATCATTTTGTCGAAATGGCGATGCGACAAAAAGTAGATGTCTATAAAGTTGCTTCAACACAAACCATCAACGGAAAAACATTTGAAGCCGAGTCGAGTTACTTCATCCCACTTAATCAAACTCAATACAAGTTGATTCATGGTATGTTTGATAAACAATTGAAATTTAAAGACAGCATTTTCTACGACATCTCAAGTTGGACGCTGCCACTTGCCTTTGGATTGGACTATGACGAAATAAAAACTGCTCCCGCGCTGGGTGAAAAAGTTACCGACTTAAAAATGCCAGCCGGAAAAATGCTGGGCAAAGGCGATTACGCCTATGTGTTTGAGCCGTATGGATACTATACACCGCGTGCTATGTATCGATTGCTCGATAGCAAGGTGCGCATTAAAGTAGCCACCGAACCTTTCTATGCCGATGGTAAAAAGTTTGATCGGGGTTCGGTGATGATTCCGGTTGATAATCAGGAACGAATTCCGGATCAGATCAGCACGATGATGAAAGAGATCACCGAAAAGGATGGTATTGATGTGTATGCATTAAGTACGGGTCTTGACTATCGAGGCGTTAGCCTGGGTAGCAGTTCGTTTTATGTTCCTGAAAAACCTGTGATCGCGATGTTGGTGGATGGTGGCATTTCGCCTACGGATGCCGGGGAACTCTGGCACCTGCTTGATACGCGCTATCAAATTCCCGTTACTATGATTCCCATCAGTGTGTTTAACTCAACTTCACTTCAAAAATACACCACCATCCTATTCCCGGAAGGAAGTCATTCAGCAATTAGCGAAGCGGGTAAAGAAAAACTAAAGAGTTGGGTGCAGGCTGGCGGTGTGTTGATTGGCTTCGAACGAGCCTTGAATTGGTTTACAGCTAACGGCCTTGGCAAGTTTGATGTGAAGAAAGATGATGAAAAAAAAGATCCTGCAAAACCAAAACCTTATGCCGATATGGACGAAGCCCAACGTGCGCAAAGCACCAGTGGCGCGATATTCGAAGCCGAGGCTGATTTAACTCACCCTATTCTGTATGGATATACTTCCAACAAAGTGGCCATGTTTAAAGCGAATAATCTTTTTATACAAAAAGCGAATGGCGCATATTCAAACCCACTCACCTATGGAAATGCTCCTTTGCTGAGTGGCTACATCACAAAACCCAATCTTGACAAAGTGAAAAACTCATCGGTGCTGGGCACTGCGGCAGTGGGTCGTGGGCGTGTAATTGGCTTTACTGAAAACATGGCCTTCCGCGCCTTCTGGTTTGGGACTAATAAAATGCTGATGAATGCAATTTTTCTCGGGCCAATGATTAGCCCGGATGCAAGCAGGTAGTATTAGACGTCAGCCCGCTTCTTGCGCAATGCAGGGCGGTCTGACTTCTTTGACATTAGTGCCTTTAATTACATAGGGAATCAATAATATTTTTACCTTTGTAAAACCTTCCGTTCCAGCGTGATTCGTAAATTTTTTCCGCTAGACAAAAACTACCTCCTTGAAGAAGCCCAACTTTCGCTTCAGGACATGCTGCTAACGCAACTCATCGAAAATGTAAAGGCACAGCATCAGCAACTTCACAACCCGTTAGGTCTTAACGACTCGTTCAGTCAGCAGTTAAAAAACTACCAGTCAAAAAACAGAAAACCACTCTACAATTTCTATCAAAATCTGGCGGCTGTTTATCGCTACAAGTATGGCGAAAATCAACTCGACTTTCTGTGGGATGGCCGCGATCATACCGAAAAATACAAAGACGATTGGACCCAAACCTTTCTTCAATGGACGGCTGACTTTTGCCAACACGAATTATTTCTGCAAGCTGTACTTGATATAACCGTATTCCTACCCGACAACCGTCATGCCGACCTTGCTGAGAACCGAATGAATCATTTTATACTTAAACACTTTGATGTAAAGTTTAACAAAAGTCGTGGCCTGGTGCAGATGAAGGTTGCTTGAAGATAACCCGCAAAGAATGCAAAGAAATACAGTTAACAGAGCTGGATAAAAATTTTAATGTATTCTTTTCCGAAACTTAGCCGTCTCTGCGGTTCAATTTTCTTTGATACCTCCAAATGAATCACTAATTTATCCGACCTTTAATCTTAACCCTATGAAGCGTACCGCATTCTATCTCATTTCTGCAATTTCAGTAGCATTAGTCCTGGTTTGGGCCTATTTCTGGACAGACGCTCTCTTCCTTTTTATAATCGTTGGTCCTGTTATTATTATGGGGATTCAGGATGTGATGCAAGACAGACAGTCGATACGCAAAAATTTCCCGGTGCTGGGGCGGTTGCGCTATGTATTTGAAGACTTAAGACCCAAGATTCAACAGTACTTTGTTGAGAGCGATACCGATGGTGCGCCCATCAATCGCAACGAGCGATCCGTAATTTATCAGCGCGCAAAAAAACAAACCGATACCATTCCATTTGGCACCCAACTAAATGTGTATGCCGAAGGCTACGAGTGGATGACGCACTCAATTGTACCAAAAGATTTTCACAAGATGGATCATAATCCTCGTGTGCGCATAGGCGGAAAAGAATGTTCGCAGCCGTATGATATGAGCGTGCTCAACGTAAGTGCCATGAGCTTCGGGTCGCTAAGTAAAAATGCGGTGCTCGCCTTAAATGGTGGTGCTAAAATCGGGGGCTTTGCACACAACACAGGCGAAGGAGGTTTGAGTCCTTATCACCTCGAGCCGGGTGGTGACATTGTATGGCAGATAGGCACCGGCTATTTCGGAGCCCGAACAGCCGATGGAAAATTTTCGGATGATGCCTTTAAAATAAATGCCATCAAAACAAATGTAAAGATGATTGAAATCAAACTTTCGCAAGGTGCCAAGCCAGGGCATGGCGGAATTTTGCCTGCAAAAAAAAATACGCCCGAGATTGCGGCCATCCGATTGGTTGAGCCCGGCACCACAGTTTTTTCGCCTCCTTTTCACAGCGCCTTTAGCACACCCATTGAATTAGTACTTTTTATTAAACGTCTGCGTGAATTATCTGGTGGCAAACCTATTGGTTTTAAATTATGCGTGGGTCGCAAGGGCGAGTTTCTTTCCATTTGCAAAGCCATGGTGCAGTTAAATACCTACCCCGACTTTATCACCATCGATGGTGGCGAAGGTGGCACCGGTGCTGCACCGCCTGAGTTTACAAACTCGGTAGGTATGCCCTTGTTAGATGCGCTTGCTTTTGTTGATAATTCTCTGCGAGGTTTTGGCATTCGAAACGAAATGAAATTGATTGCTTCCGGACGCATTCTTACAGGTTTTCATCTCGTACGCGCTATGGCATTAGGCGCTGATACCTGCAACAGTGCACGGGCTATGATGATGGCCCTGGGATGCATACAAGCATTAGAGTGTAACAAGAACACCTGCCCTACGGGTGTGGCCACACAAGACCCGTATTTTATGAAGGGACTTGTGGTAGAAGATAAAACTGTGCGTGTTGCCAACTACCATAAAAACACGGTGGAAAGTTTTGTGGAGTTGATTGGTGCCAGTGGCATTGATCACCCCGATAAAATTAATCGCACACATGTGTACAGACGTGTGTTTATGAACCTGGTAAAAACCTACGAAGAGATTTATCCTACTATTCCTAATGGTTGCTTGTTGGCTGACGGTGATGTACCTTTTGATTTTGAAGATTATATGAAGCGTGCTTCCGCTGAGACTTTTGAAGTTGCGGTGTAATCTCACTCCATTCCCTGAATGATACTCACAAACGTGTCGTAGTTAGAAAGTTCTGTCTGAATCAAAAAATGACTTTCTTTCAATTCGGAGATAAATTTTTGAAGTTTGGACTTGGTTGTGATGTCATCCGACTTTCTGATTAACCCTCTGATTTCCTGAAGCTCTTCTGTGATGCGGGGAATATTATACAGATAAGAAATAGTCAAAACTTTTTCATACTCGATATAATTAATTACGCCCGTTGCTTTCGCAGATTCCCAGGCCGAATAATGTAAGGTGGGATGAAGTAAGCTTCCAATATTTACCGTAATCGAAAATACTGCCTTTGATAGAGTTGTATCTGCAAGGTTAATCATTGCAATTTTATTGACCTTGGTATTGATATTTCTGGCGGCCTCCAAAGAACCTTTGAATTGCAGCTTTTCGTTTATGCCGGGCAACAATTCCTCCTCAAGTAAGTGAAGTAGTTGAAGATTTACATTCACTGTCTCATGCAAGGCAACCTTATTTATTTCTATCTCTTGCTTAATTTTTTCAAAAGCATTGCCCGCATCATCCTGATTATTTTTTGCCTCGCGCCATTGATCCAACTCAAACGCGATAAGAATTCCAAATAAAGCGCTAAAGAAACCGATCAGGTGGTTGGGCCAATCTACTTTCCAAACCCGAAATTTCATAGTTAGGCAATCACCTCATCAAATACTTTTACAAAGGCCTTCATCTCTTCGGCAGTGCCAATGCTTACACGACACCACTCTTTTTGTTGGTAGTCCCAAACGCGAATCAAAAATCCCTTCTCATCTAACTTAGCTAATATGATTTTGCCATCTTTGGGTGCTGGAAAAAGCACTACATTGGTTTGCGATTTGCCATAGAAAATTTTCTTCTTATCAAGGTAGTCGGTAAGTACGTTGCGGGCAATGGCATTCTTATCACGCGTAAGTTTCATAAAGTCATCATCGCCCAAACTGGCTTTTGCTGCGGCCAGCGCGGTTTGACTAGGCGAAATTGTATCGCCATACTTCCCTACTTTTTTCAACACATCGGGGTGGGCAACAATGTAGCCGATGCGCATACCGGCCAAGCCATATACTTTCGAAAAGGTTTTTGATACAATCAGGTTGGGGGTGTTTTGTATAATTGAAACCATTGACTTCTGTTGGGCGGGTTCCAGAAATTCAATGTAGGCTTCATCGGCATACACCAATGTTTTTTTAGAAGCTTCTTCACAAAATGATTTTACAATATCCGCATTTACAACCGTGCCTGTTGGGTTGTTAGGATTGCAAGCAAACACTAGCCGAGTATCGCTCTTGATGGCCGACAAAAGCTTTTGATAATCAAACTCAAGTTTATCGTTCAAGTCAACCTTATCCCACGTTGCATTCATCTGCTGAGCATAGTTCATAAGCAAGGTAAACGTTGGATAGGCTGATAGCACTCGTCCACCTTCCAGGCCGTAGGCAATACCAGTCTGGCAAAGTAATTCGCCCGAGCCGGCACCCAGCATTATAAAAGAAGAATCAACACCTTCCTTTTCTGCGAGTAATTTTCGTAGCTCTTCTAATTCATTAAATGCATAGCGATTGCCCTGTGTAAGTATTTGCAGCACGGCTTGCTTTGCTTTTTCGGAAGGGCCATACGGATTTTCGTTTGAATTCAATCGCACCTTGGCCCCGTTGAGTTTAGGCATTTTAAAAAATTCACGCTCGGCATTGCTCACGGGTGCTGCCATCAAACTGTTTACAAGAGCCGGTGTAACCGTAAACCCAGCACTTAATGCAAGAGTAGACTTAAACCAATCTCTACGACTAATATTTTTATTCATGGGTAATAGGGTTATCAGATTTAAAATATTTGTAATTCCTTACCAGCGTGGCTTTTGATAAAATGTAACGTACGTTTCGCCATCCAACACAATCATGGGGTCACCGTTTTTGGGATGATTCTGTTTTTGCAATCGGTATGATCCCTGACCATTTGTTTGAGAGTTGTAATAAATCCTGTCGCCTTGTACATACCACGTGCCCTTGTCAGATCCTTGTGAGGATGTGCCTGCATAAAAAGAATTTGTGTTGGTATCCATGGACCGTTCGGATGCATACTCATAAGTGCCATTCGCATTTAACACTATGCAGGTACTGGAACTGGAGCCACCCGAGTTGGTTGTGTTCACATTTGTCCAACACCATTTACCTACCAACTCTTGTGCAATATTTCCACCTCCGCCACCAACAATCGCTTTTGGTGTGGCGCTTGCATTAGCAACACCACGTGTATACGAAACCTGTTGGCCATTGGCAGTGAGATTTAATTGATTACCCTGAATGGTGTAAGCAAACATAACATTGCCTTGGGCTGTAGTGAGAATAATATGACCTTGCGATTCTTCATAAGGAAAGGTATTTCCTAAATACACACATTGACCATTCTGTTTAAATTCAATAGACTCACCGTTACCCGACCATGTGCCAATCAAACCTTCCGTTTTTGAATTTATTGGTGTCTGGGTTGCAACCGGATTGGATACTCCTTCTACCCCAGCGCGGGCAAAGGTAATAGCTCCATCCAGATCACCACCAGTAAGTGTTAATGAATTGCCTTGTAGTAAATATGTGTAAGCCGTAGTTTGACCAGCTTGTGTAATTGAAAGTTTATTGGCCGTGATTGTAAATTTTATCATCTCCCCATCAAACTCACCACTACCGCTTTCATTTAGCATCAACGTCATTTGATAGCCGAACTGTGAGTTTTGCCAGAGCCCGTGAATTTTACCCTGCTGTTGAACTTTTGCACCAATCTGAGCTGTCACCGCAAGAGGCAGTAAAAAGAATAATAAAAGTGCTGTTTTCATTGGGTGTGAATATCCAACGAATTTAATAAAATCAGGAAATAACTAATGCGCTTCTTTAGGAATAATGCCCATTTGTCGCATCAAAAAGGTGGCATTCGCCTTTTGAGCCACGCCAGGGTTAAGCGTATAATCAAAGGTTAAGCGTTCGTTTTCAATTTTTCCCTCAAAACATGCATTCGCTATCTGCATGGGATATTGCTGAGCAAGATCACCCAGCGCAATATCATGCGTAGCTATCACAACCAACGCGTTCATGTCTTTTACCTGTCGTAGCAATTCGCGCGAGCCCAATTGTTTATCGGTGGAGTTTGTTCCTTTTAGGATTTCGTCTAACAAAATAAACATTGGCTTGCCTGCGTGTAGCTCTTGTATAATGGATTGAAGTCGATGCAGCTCAGCAAAAAAATACGATTGATGATCTTGCAGCGAATCGGTTGTGCGCATACCGGATCGCAATGCAATCAATGGCATGCGCCACTGACTTGCGCAAACGGGGGAGCCAATACTTCCCAACACAAAATTTACGCCCAGCGAACGAAGAAACGTACTCTTTCCTGCCATGTTAGCCCCGGTAATCAACCAGATTTTTGCAGGCTTACCTAGATCAAAATTATTGTTAACCCTTACTGTATCCGGAATAAGTAAATGACCTACCGCGCGACTCTCCAAAGCAACGTGCGAATTTATTTCCGCAAACGAATAGGCCGGAAAATTATAATGAAGTGTAGCCAGTGAAAGTAGTGCATCCCATTCTCCTAACGATTCCAACCAATGTGGCAATTCGGTCGCATTCTCCGTGCGCCATTTTTCCAATCTGCTTACCGCGTGAAAATCGTATAGAAATAAACCATTGCCAAATTGCATAGCAATTGGATTCATCCGCGACTCCAGTGCATTTACCAATGCCGAAAACTCTTTTACCTTTTCAAATGCACTCGTTGCAGTAGCGTGATGTTTCCGCATCCATGCCGATGTCACCTTTTGCTGCGCAAGTTGTTCAAAAATGCGCGCGTAGTTACTCATTACTTTTCTGCCCAAACTAAGCACGCGTTGAAACTCACCAATTCGTTTAGCATGAAATCCGGCCAATGTTATTTGAACCGTCATCATCACGAACAGTACGGGAAAATATCTTGAGAAGTCATGAATGGTAAACCCAAGCATTGTTAGCGTGATAACGGGAAGCCCCCAGCGCAATATGGAGTAACTGGTTTTTCCATAAAAAAAAGATTTCTCTTTCAACCATATCAACAATCCTGATCGATCGAACGTAACGTCATTGATTTGCCGACCGAGTGCCCATACGTGCTGTCTGAATTCAAGCCAACTTCCCAGTTCGCGCACAGCTTCTTGGCGTTGCTCCAATTCATCCTTTGTGTAGGGCAAAGTTTTTAAATCGTGCGCAAGCCGCTCTTCTCCTAATTGAGTGCCGCATCGGTTTAGGTATTGAAAGACAGAACCCAGACCAAACAAATCAAGATCATGACCATAGGAGTGGTGTGGATCGGCAAACTGATGGCCATCCGAAAAATCAATAGATTCAAAAGTTATGGCACGTGCCTCCATCCTGTTGAGTGATTCCTGATAGCTGGCCAACTGCTTTTGTTCTTCAAGCACGGTTTGACGCTTAACCAGAAAAACAAAACTGATAATCGGGATCGGAAGAATCCAGAAAAAGAGTGAATCAGAAAATCCCAGATAAATTAACACTCCAATTCCCAACACAAGAGCCACCCGGCTCCAGGAATAGCGTCTGATTATCTTTTCAATCTGGATTCGCTCTTGCTGAAATTGGGTAGCACGCTGCTGGTAAAATTCAGAGTTTGGCATATAAACACTCTGATCAAATCATTTTTTCGATGATCGCCATCACCTGAGCCAGGTGCAATGCATCCGTTTCATCAAAGTCATTCAACACATCACTGTCAACATCCAGCACCATCGCCACCTCGCCATTTTTGAATACCGGCAAAACAATTTCTGATTTTGAATCAGAACTACAGGCAATATGACCGGGAAATTCATCAACGTTAGCCACCAGTAAAATTTTCTTTTCTTTCCAACTTGCACCACATACTCCTTTGCCAAAAGCTATTCGTGTGCAGGCAATCGGTCCCTGAAAAGGGCCCAACACCAATTCATTATTCTTTACGATGTAAAATCCTACCCAGAAAAAATTCATCGTCTGTTTAAGAGCAGCCGCAATGTTTGAGAGATTGGCAACCAGATCGGGTTCACCAGTCGTCAATGCTTCTATTTGTGGAACCAGTGTTTTGTAGCGGGCTACTTTATCAGCGGATTGAGAGATAATCAGGTTTTCTGCCATGTACTTATATTACACAGACAAAATTATGAAAAGAATGCAAGTTCGCTACCCTTGATAAAACAACAACACAATGATTAATGCAATCAAAATTCCGATAAGCTGAATAATACTTCGCTTTTGCATGTTGGTTTGTTTCCAGAAAGAAACTCCGGAACTTCTGCCATTGCAACAATTGGCCTAATTACCCCTTGCCGGGATAAATTGTAGATCCAGTATTGATGATGAGCATTTTCTCATCCCGCGGAAGTTCGTCCTTCATTTGAAGCAGCAGCGCCAACCCCGCCACACCCGAAGGTTCGCAGCGAATGGAATGTTTACGACTGATCTCCAATGCTTCCTCTACAAAATTTTCATCTACATCCAAAATGCCGGAAAGATTTCCGATGCGTTGATTTTGTATTAATGAATTGATGTAAAACTGATAGTCGTCCAGCGAAGGCAGGTAATACGAAAATAACTTATCCATACGCGAATTGGCATCGCGGGTGGTGGCCCCAAAAAAATGACATTGGCTGATTTTCTTAATGTCTGCCAAAAACCGCGGGTCGTGTTTATAGATACGGTTATTAAACTCACGCTCGGCAATAATTAAGATGTTCACAAACAAATCGCCTGTACCAAAAGGTACAAAGCAATACCCCGGACCTTCATTCATCACCTCATACGAAAGCCAGTCGTAATAATTATCATTATAGCGATCGAGAATTTCGCGATACGTAATATCAATACCTTCTTTATTATTGGTGAGTTCTTTTATCTCTTTCCCTGTAAGAGATTGTTTACTCAAATTTGTTTCATATACCTCGCAGCCCATCTTTCGCAGCGATTCTTTGATCTCAGGTTTAATTTGAAAATCCATCAGCACCTTTAACTTGGTGTTGACTTTAAACAAATTGAAAAAATGCTGAATGGCTGCAGCCGCACTACCCGATGAAATGATGGAAACTTCTTTTACATTATACCGCTTCGCTTTGATTAGCACTTCCCACGCCATTCGCGCTTTATGTGTGCCTGTTGGGTTTGTACTCTCGTCCTTTATCCACACATTGGTAAAGCCGGGTACGTCAATCTTAATCGTATTGGAAGCAGGAAATTTCGGTTCGTAAAAAGGGCGGGGTGGAAATTCTGGTTTTGACGGATCATCGAGCGAAGGCACATAGAGCCCGGCAACAGTTTCATCCGTTACATTACGTAACGCTTTTTCATCATCGATCTGTTCTTTAATTATATCAATTTCTTTCTTCGAAAGTTTTTCAAATAGTACATTGGCAATCTTAGTTGCGAATGACTCCATGTTATTTGGCTCCAGCGATTTTACAGGATCACTCTCAGACTCTGAATCCTCAGCATCTACATCCAGCAGGTTTTTAAATTTTTCGGCAAAGCGGCCATTGATCAACGTATTCCAGTCCTGCTGATTTTGTGTAGCAAACAAGCTCAGCAAATTGCGCAGTGACTGAGTAGCGCCAGGTGGGCTCTTTAAATTAAATGCTCTGCGTAACAAATCTTCTGATGGGCCTTGTGGATAGGCAAGTGATAGTTGCGGATCAAGTGACGGAGTATTCTTGACAAAATCCTTTACTGCTTTTTGCAAGCCATGAATAAAACTCCAGCGGCCTGTGCCCACCGATTCATGAAACCCAGTGCGTGCAAGTTGCTCACGAATGAGATCGAGAATTTCTTTGGGGATTCGTTTGGCAGAGGCTTTCTTCATGAATGACAAAAGATCGCTGTATCTGCCGAGATTCGCAACCCGTTGGCATAATTACCTTTTTTGGCAGGCTTACAGCAGTTACTCATTACCCTTCGAAGGCGTTTCGTCTGCAGCAGAACTCTCTGTGATTGTTGTCACCTGATTTTCTGTGGGCTGGATTGTTGATGTTTCTGAAGTCTCGTTCAACTCTTCCTTAAAAAACTTCTTTTGCGAAAAAAGAATTACAACTACGCCAATGAAGATGGAAGAATCTGCGATGTTAAACACCGGACTAAAAAACTCAAAATACTCACCACCTTTCAAGGGCACCCAATCAGGCCAATAAAAATGAAATAGTGGAAAGTACAACATATCAATTACCTGACCATGAAACCAAGGGGTAGGCGAATCTAACGGTGCATTGTTTAAAAACACACCATAAAACGTACTGTCAATCACATTACCAATAGCGCCTCCTAAAATAAGTGCCAGGCAAATCAAAAAACCATTGTGGGTTTGCTTCTGAACCATCTTCACTAAATAATAAGCAATACCTATCATAGCAAAAATGCGAAACACGGTAAGAGCAAGTTTTCCAAATTCGCTTTCCCACCGAATGCCAAACGCCATGCCGGGGTTAAGCAGGTAATGCAAGCGGAACCACGAGCCAAGCACATTAACTTCCTGATGAATGTACATGTAATTATAAACAAGCAACTTACTTGTCTGGTCGGCCAAAATTATTACCAAGGCTATTAAAAAATATTTCTTATAATTCATCTTATCAATTTCTCAACGGATTAATTCACCGTTATTTTCACTTTCAATATAAAATCTTCCATTTCTACTTCCGTGGAGTCGGCTAACGTTTCTTTTAACTCCAACGTAAGCGCTTGTGTTTCGGTGCGAATGTAATCTTTGTGTTCGGTCAAAGCTGAAGTAACAAATTCTACATTCCTTTCCACTTCAATCGAAATCTTATCCAGCACTTCCAGTCCCATATCCTTACGCAGGTTCTGCACACGATTAACAAAATCGCGGGCAATTCCTTCGCGCTTCAGCGGATCGGTTAACGTAATATCAAGTGCTACCGTTAATCCGTTTTCAGATGCTACCGCCCAACCCGGAATATCTTCTGATGAAATCAGAACATCATCCGATACCAGATCATAACCGCCTTTATTCAAAATACCTTGTTTTTCTATGATCTGAATTTCAGTCTGCGTAAAAGTGTTGATCACAGCCGAAACATCTTTCATCTTCGGGCCATATTGTTTTCCTAGTTTAGCAAAGTTAGGTTTAACCTTCTTAACCAAAAGCCCTGAAGCATCATCCACATACTGAATTTCTTTTACGTTCACTTCAGCTTTGATAATTGCTTCCACACTGCGTACCCGTTGCGCAAACTTTTCATCCAGCACCGGTAGTAATACTTTTTGTAGCGGGGTACGTACTTTTATTTTGCTGTTCTTGCGAATAGAATGCACGAGCGAACAAATGCGTTGCGCATAATCCATCGATTTTTCAAGTTCAACATCTTTACGATTTTGCTCTGCCTTAACCAGCAACGTGTGGTGTACAGATTCGTATTGCAAAGGCGTGTTGAATTGCTTTGCGCGATGACGGATGTTATCTGTTAAGTTTTTATACAACCACTCTCCAAAGAAGGGCGCTATTGGTGACATCAATTGAGCGGTTACCATTAAACACTCGTACAGCGTTTCGTAAGCCGCGCGCTTATCAATTGAAAGCACAACCGGTTTGCCTTCCGAAGCTTCAGCGGATGTTGGCCTGACTACCGAAGCTTCAGCGTAAGTAGGTTGCCAGAACCGTTTACGATTTAACCTTACGTACCAGTTCGACAAATGATCGTTTACAAACTCTTGTATGGCGCGTGCCGCTTTGGTAGGTTCATAATCCGCGTAAGCGGCCGTTACTTCCGCAATCAACGTTTGCTCTTTGGTGATGATCCATTTATCCAAGGGCGCAAGTTCGTTGAACGGCACATTGTTCATTTCATCTTTTACAAAGCCATCGATATTGGCATACAACACAAAGAATGAATACGTGTTTGCGAGTGTGCCAAAAAATCTGCGCTGCGTTTCCTCCACTCCGGCAAAATCGAACTTGAGGTTATCCCAGGGCGGTGCGTTTTCCATCATGTACCAACGCACTACATCGGGGCCGTACTTGGCAAGTGCATCGAACGGGTTTACCACGTTGCCTTTGCTCTTGCTCATTTTGTTGCCGCTCTTATCCAGCACCAGCCCGTTGGAGATTACATTTTTAAATGAAACTCCGCCATTACCCACTTTCTTGTTTACAGCTTTTATCTCGTCACTGTTTTCGCTCAGCATAACAGCTATCGCGTGAAGCGTGAAAAACCAGCCACGCGTTTGATCTACGCCTTCGGCAATAAAATCGGCTGGATAACTTTTTTCGAAAATATCTTTATTCTCGAATGGAAAATGCCATTGTGCATACGGCATGGCGCCACTATCAAACCACACATCAATCAAATCAAGTTCGCGGTGCATAGGCTCACCTTTCGAGCTTACTAACACAATTTCATCTACATAAGGTCTGTGCAAGTCCAGCGTCCATGGTCCATGGTTCATGGACACTTGCATAAGACCTGCTTTAATTGATTTTTCTACTTCCTTTTTAAGATCAGCCTGCGAGCCAATACAAATTTCTTCCTTACCATCTTTGGTGCGCCAGATCGGTAGCGGAGTGCCCCAATAGCGTGAGCGCGACAAGTTCCAATCTACTAAATTTTCTAACCAGTTGCCGAAGCGTCCGGTGCCGGTGCTTTCCGGTTTCCAGTTAATGGTTTTGTTCAACGCTACCATTTTATCTTTCAATGCTGTGGTTTTAATAAACCAGCTATCGAGCGGATAATACAATACGGGCTTGTCGGTGCGCCAGCAATGCGGGTAGGTGTGCTCGTACTTCTCTACCTTAAACGCTTTATTCTCTTCTTTTAAAATAATGGAGATGATGACATCAGTGTTTTTGTAATCCGCATGGCCCTCATCTTCGTTAGTGTAATTCTTTACATAAAAATCATCCGCGCCAAGCGCCTTATGTGTTTTGATGTTGTATTTGGCAACACCTGCTTTCAGCTTTTCTCCAATGGCATTAATGAATTTTCCTTTGCGATCTACCGTGGGTACTTCATTGTCGGTTTCATCTTTAACCGTAAGCGCTGGCACGCCATTTTGTTTGGCCGCACGAAAGTCATCGGCACCAAATGTAGGCGAGATGTGTACCACGCCTGTTCCATCTTCTGTGGTCACAAAATCTCCAGCAATAACCTGAAAGGCTTTATCAGCATCGTAGAACGGTTGCAGGTAAGGCATCAGTTGTTCGTAGCGGATGCCTAATAATTGTTTACCGGTAAGCTCTTGTACAATCGCAAATGGAATTGCTTTATCTCCGGCTTTATAATCTTCCAGTTTCAGGTCTTTGTTCTTCTCAGAGAAATATTTTCCAAAAAGATCTTTGGCCAATACTACACTAACCGGTTTGTGCGTGTAGGGATTAAAAGTATTAATCTGCACGTAAGTGACCTTCTCGCCAACAGCCAAAGCCGTATTTGATGGAAGTGTCCACGGTGTAGTTGTCCAAGCTAGAATAAAAAGATCACCTTCAATTCCTTCAAAAAGGTGTTCCGACTTCGCATCGCGCTTCACTTTAAATTGTGCTACGATAGAAGTATCCTTCACGTCTTTGTATGTACCCGGAAGGTTCAACTCATGCGAACTTAAACCTGTGCCAGCAGCCGGTGAGTAAGGCTGAATGGTGTAACCTTTATACAACAACTTTTTGTCGTACAACTGTTTTAAAATCCACCAAAGTGATTCTATGTATTCTTTCTCGTACGTGATGTAGGGTTTTTCCAGATCAACCCAGTAGCCCATTTTTTGAGTCAGGTCATCCCACTGGTCTTTGTACTTCATCACCGTTTCGCGGCACTTCTTGTTGTACTCTTCAATGGAAATTTTCTTGCCGATATCGTCTTTGGTGATGCCCAGTTCTTTTTCTACCTGCAATTCTACCGGCAGGCCATGCGTGTCCCATCCGCCCTTTCGTTTTACCTGGTAGCCTTGCAGGGTTTTAAATCTGCAAAACACATCTTTTACCGTGCGGGCCATTACGTGATGAATACCGGGCGTACCGTTGGCGGAAGGCGGGCCTTCATAAAACGTAAACGTTTCGGCACCCTCGCGATTGGTTACGGATTTCTCAAAAATCTTGTCCGATTTCCAGAATGCCAGTACTTCATCGGCCAGTTTGGCCAGTTGCAGGTCTTTAAATTCCTTGTAATTGCTCACTTCAACTAAAAATCTAAAATGGAAGGCGCAATTTAGGATATTTTGAGCATTGAACATTAGGTATTACGTATTAGGCATTCGCAATTGCGTGTGTTAATTTTAATGTATGAAAGCGGAAGAGCCCGACTTGAGTTTATCGTACACGTATGCCGACTACCTTAAGTGGGAGTTACCCGAAATGGTGGAGCTTATTCGCGGCAAAATTTATAAGATGTCGCCTGCGCCTACTTCAAGGCATCAGACTATTGTTGTTAACCTGTTGGCAGAAATCAAGGCATTTTTAAAAAAGCAACCATGCAAAGTATTCGTTGCTCCCTTTGATGTTCGGCTTCCCCGAAAGGGCAAAGCCAATCAAGACATTATAACCGTAGTTCAACCCGACATCTGTGTGATTTGCGATCCGACCAAAATTGATACGCGCGGTTGTTTGGGTGCGCCCGATTGGGTAATTGAAATTCTATCGAAGCATACTTCGGCAAAAGACCTGAACGAAAAATTTGAGGTTTATGAAGAAGCTGGTGTAAAAGAGTATTGGGTGGTTCACCCCAGTGAGCAAACGGTTTTGGTTTATACGCTGAATGATAGAGGCAAATACGAGGGTATTCTAAAGCCATATGTTCGCACTGATAAGATAGAGCCTAAAACTTTGCCCGGCCTTACGATTGATCTATCTGAAATCTTTGAACTTCCGGAGCAAGAAGATGAAAGTGGTTACGTAAGACTTTAGCTTAAGTCTTCTAATTTACTCCGATGAGCCTTTACGATCGTGGATTTTGATTTTGCTCAGGTCAATCTCTTCATCTTCCTGCTCGCCATAAAAATTAGAGTCGAAATCATCAATGGGCAAGCGGTCTTTTACCTTCTTAGGTTTATCGAACGTCATAATTAATGCAGGTAGCAGAATAAGGTTGGTAAACATGGAGATCACCAGCGTGGTGGATGTAAGCACACCCAACGCAATCGTTCCGCCAAACGATGAAAATGCAAAAATGATAAATCCTGCAAAGAGCACGATGGATGTATAAATAATACTCTTCCCGGTTTCCAGAATGCTTTCGCTTACTGAAACGGGAACAAAAAAGTTATTGGCGAATTGCTCTTGTCTGTATTTTGCCAGAAAGCGGATAGAGTTGTCGACAGAAATTCCAAAGGTGATGCTGAAGATCAAAGCCGTGCTTGCCTTGAGTGGAATATCGAAATAGCCCATCAGGCCCGCGGTGATCATCAGTGCCAGCAAATTTGGAATCAGCGAGATGATAATCATTCGCACATTGGCAAACAGAATTGCCATAGAGAGTGTGATGAGAATAAATGCCAGTAAAAGACTTTCTTGTAGGTTGGCGATCAGAAAATTGTTTCCCTTGATAAAAATCTTTGACGAGCCTGTTACCGCTCCGGTAATACCCGAGCCTTCAAAAATCTGATGCATGCGCGGCTCAATAACAAGGCTCACAAGCGAATCAAGTTTTTTAGAACCGATATCGGCAATCTGCAGGGAGATACGCATCTTTTGAAATGTAGAGTCGGCAAATGATTTCAACAACCCACTGTTGTCGGTTTGCCCTTTCATATATCGCAGAATAAATCCTCGCTCCTGGTTGGAAGGAAGTTCGTACCGATCTGGATTACCGTTATAAAAAGCTTGCTTGGATGCTTTTACAAGACTTATCAATGAAATAGGTCTCGACACACCACCTATTGAGTCTAGGAAACTTTCGAACTCATCAATCTTTCTGAGGTTCTTCACTTCAAAAATTCCTCGTCTCTTTCCAGTATCAACCATAATCTCCAAAGGCATAATGCCGCTGAAGTTAGCTTCGAAAAAATGAAGGTCTTTCTTCACCTGGCTCTCTTCAGGAATATCATCCACGATAAAAGAAACAGACTCAAGTTTCGAAATACCGATTAACGATACAACTGCCAACGCTGCCGACACCGAATAGATAATGATGCGATGCCGATGCACCGAAAGATCGATGGCCTGCACAAACTTGCCGAGGATTTTAAAGTCAAGATGTTTTAAATGTTTGGGCTTTGGTTCCGGCATCCACGAAAAAATTCCCGGAATCATAATCAAACTCACCACAAACAGAACCATGATATTGATGCCGGCCACAATACCAAACTCTCGCAACACCAAAATATCGGTGGAGAGAAGTGTTAGAAATCCAATGGCCACCGTGAGGTTGGTGAGAAAGGTAGCCAGCCCCATCTTCTTCACCACCGAAGCAATTGCCTCTTCCTTGTTTTTTAGTTTTATGTATTCGAGATGATATTTATTCAATAAATAAATGGCATTAGTGATACCGATCGTAACGATTACCGGTGGAATGATTCCTGTAAGCAATGAAATTTTATAGCCAAACAAGGCAAGCGTGCCTAACACCCACACCACCACAATGGCAATAATAATCATCGAGAACAAAACCGCTCTAAATGAGCGAAAGAACAAAAACATAATGAGGCCTGTAACGAGTGCCGATAGATATAAAAAGAGTTGCAATTCATTTTTAACCTGCACGGCTACCACCGAGCGCACAAACGGAAGCCCTGCATACCGAAGTTCAATGGTTGTCTCTTTATTAAATTCTGTTCCTGCTTCTACTAGTGCGTTGGTTACGTCCAGCCTTCTGCTTGAGTTCATTACCTCCTTATTAATGGAGACAATCATCATGGTGGCACCATTGTCGGGATTGACAATCTGCCCCATATAAAATTTTTGATTTCGAAAGGCTGTTAAGAGACTATCAAGTTCGGGTTGTGACAGTTTTCGTTTTGGAAACAGATCATCCAAAAAGAACTTGGCGTTGGCTGTGTCTTTCCGAATGATCTTGATGGTGGGTACACATAGCACGCTGCTTACACCATCAATGGTTTTAAGTTTTTCGCTCAGCAGTCTGTATTTTTCAAAGTTCTCGGCCTGATAAATAGCGCTGTCTTTAAGACCAACGGCTATTACGTTGCCATCTTCGCCAAACTGCGCTTTGAAGTGATTTAAGAAAATCATATCCGGATCATCCAATGGCACAGTACGCGCAAAGTCGTAACTCATTTCCACCTGAGTGGCTTTATAGCCCATAAACAAGGTGATCAAGCCAATGATAATAATCAATGACAATCGATACCGGATTATAAACTGGGCAAGCGTAGTCCACATAGCGTGTGAGTGATCCCTATTTAGGCTGGTAAAACTAAGAAATTTTGGTTACGGAAGGGCTTTTCTCGTGTAAAAGTGGGGAAGCGTTCAATGTCTAAGTAGAAAGCAAATCTAAATCTCAAACCCTTTGATCTTTCGATACAAGGATAATGCATGGCGGTCGGTCATACCGGATACAAAATCAATTACTTCACGAAAGTGTAAATAGGTGTTCTCCGGATTCGTTACAATAACATGAATGGTTTCCTGAGGCAACAATCGGGCAAGGTTAGCATACTTGCGCGCATGATTTTTCTTCACCAAATGTTCGGCCGCTTTGATAAACTCATCCAGCAAACCGGGTAGTACTTCAAACCCGGCCGATTCAATCTCAACTACATGACGTGCCCGGTAAATTTTTTCTATCGAGAGATCAATGATTTGTTTCAACTCTGTTTTATACGAACCTAAGTCTGTAAGTGCCTGATCAAAATTGCCGGATAAAATTTCAGGTTCATGCTGCAGAAAAACTTCTACCGCATCGGTAATCAGTTTGCCAATGGCCATGGCACGCAACACACCTATCTTTTCATCCACACTTTTTATCCGTGCAGCTTTATCAGGATCAAAATCATCGCGCAAGATGCCCGCCAATAAATCGATGGTATCATTAATCGATACAAGCCCCAACCTGCAACCATCTTCAAGATCAATGATATTATAACAAATGTCATCCGCAGCTTCCACCAAAAAAGCCAATGGATGACGACCCCACACATGCTCACCATTTTTTATCAGTGTCAGTCGGGTTGCAGCTTCATTAAACAATGCTTGCTCTGTTTGAAAGAATCCAAATTTTTTCTGACTCTTCTTCAGCTTATTGCGTTCTGAAAATAATGACGGGCAAGGATATTTAGTAAACGCCCCCAGCGTAGCAACCGTGAGTCGCAGGCCTTGATACTGACTCTTGTTCAGGATTCTAAAGCCTTGTGCGTTTCCTTCAAAGTTGGTAAGGTCTGTCCACTCTTTTTCTGAAAAATGAGGTTTATATTTTTTGCCTTCCTGATGAAGAAAATAATCACTAAGTCCATCTTCACCCGAGTGACCAAAAGGCGGATTGCCTAAATCGTGGGCGAGCGATGCCGAAGCCACCACTGTTCCAAAATCATGCGATGAAAATTTTTCTACGAGATCGCTATGTCGTTGAATAAGAACTTCCCCCACGCGTCTTCCTAACGATCGCCCCACACTGGAGACCTCTAGGCTGTGCGTTAAGCGAGTGTGGACAAAATCGTGCTCGGGCAATGGATGTACTTGCGTTTTATCCTGTAGCCTTCGAAAGGGGTGCGAGAAAACGATGCGATCATAATCCTGTTCAAAGGCACTGCGCGTAGATTCGGGAGAATCTGATTTTTGATTGAGTCGCTGCGAAGAAAGAAGTTGTATCCAGTTCATCTTCTTATTCCTTCAATACCATGTCAATGCACATCACCGCAGCCATAATCAGCATCCGCAACGGATTATCGGCTGGCACTTGCGGACTAATCTGCAAAATATAATTATCAGCAGAGGTGAAAAGTTCTTTCCCAATGCCGCTCCATTGCTTCGACACTGACGCAAACTCTTTACCATCATTGCTTACAAACTTAAAATCCCAACTTGTCCACTTTCCTCGCAGCATACACAAGGGGCGCTCGCTGGCATCCAGTACCTCAAACTTACCACCGATGGTAAAAAAATGTTGCTTGAATTTTCCAATCAACTGCTTCCGTTCATCCAATACCTCGACAGTCGAAAGCCAAAATGAAACTCCGCGCCTTACCGTAAGTATTGGCTCACCTGCAGGTGTTCTTATCTCCATCTCAAAAGGTGTCATCCGCTTGTAGTCGGTAAACCGGAACATCTTGGTGAAAAATCCAAGATTATCTTCCCGGCATTGAAGCAGTTGTTCTTTCGTTTCAGGATCAAATACATCAAAGCTATTGGCCGCTTTAAAAATTTTTACGTGTTCCTTAACGAAATAAAGGTTTCTGTTGAGGGCGGAATGCATAGAGTTTTACAGGGTCTTGGTTAAATAGTCGCACTAAAATAAGATAAAGTTCAGGTTGTGCCTCTTGAAAGAGAGCCGGGCGCTCAAAAAAATTCTCTACCGCCACCGCAAAAAACTCTTCGATGTTGCTGAAAGCATACTTGCGGAAGAAGTGTTGTGAATGGGCAGCCAGGCTTTGCATCTCGTTGGCCGCATAGCGCTCAAATTCCTCTACTACGTTTGAATCAAAAACCTCGTAATGGTTTATCAGCTTGTGTTCAAGCCACAAAGCATGAGCAAATTCATGCAACAACAGATTAATACCATCGTCTTGCTGTTCTAATCCCTCCACGATGCCGCGCCAGCTAAACACGATAGTATGTAGGCCTGGGTTTACTTCGCCTTTGTGCCTGCGTTGAGTAATAAGCGAATTATAGTAGTCAGGATAAACTATAATCCGTTTGTAATACGACAGTCCTTCGGAGGGTAGATATAAAAGAAGTTGTGCGGCCGCACAAGAAATAATCGCCTTCATGGCGCGGGTGAGTTTTATTTTTTCGCGAGACACAAACTCAAAATATTCGTACTGATCGCGCGCCAAGCGCAGGAACTTCATTTTGACAGACCACGACAAGGTGGTGTAAAAAATATATTTGCGATTGAGAAAGCGGTGAAAGATGGGGCCATAATAAAAGCGAAAGCGCAACTCCTGATAGATAGAATACAGAAGTTGCGCCAGCGCCCCTACTAAGCTCACGCTATTTGTTTAAGCAATTCGGCCATCGAAACGGAGTCTTGTATAATTGATTTCACTGCGCTTATCGCAACACGTTGCTGCTTCATGGTGTCGCGATCACGAATGGTAACTGTATTATCTTCCAGTGTTTGATGATCTACTGTTACGCAATACGGAGTTCCGATTGCATCTTGCCTGCGATACCGTTTTCCGATTGCATCTTTTTCTTCATAGAAACAACGGAAATCAAATTTCAATAGATTCATTATTTCCATCGCCTTCTCGGGCAAGCCATCTTTTTTCATCAAAGGAAGGATGGCAACTTTATTGGGTGCCAGCGGGGCTGGAATTTTCAATACAACACGTTCACTTCCATCTTCCAGTTTTTCTTCTTTGTAAGCCGAAGAAAGTACTGATAAAAACATGCGATCCAGCCCCACCGATGTTTCTACCACATACGGAATAAAATTCTGGTTATCTTCTGAGTCAAAATACTGAAGTTTTTTACCCGAAAATTTTTCGTGGCTTTTTAAATCGAAATCGGTGCGCGAGTGAATGCCTTCGAGTTCGCGGAAGCCCATGGGGAAGTTAAACTGAATGTCGCACGCTGCGTTTGCGTAGTGTGCAAGATTCAGGTGATCATGAAAGCGATAGTTCTCAGCCCCCAGGCCAAGTGTCTGATGCCACTTCATGCGTTTAGTTTTCCAGAACTCGTACCATTTCATTTCTTCTCCGGGCTTCACAAAAAATTGCATCTCCATCTGTTCAAACTCGCGCATGCGGAAGATAAACTGACGGGCCACAATTTCATTGCGAAATGCTTTTCCGATCTGGGCAATCCCGAAAGGTATTTTCATTCGGCCGGTCTTCTGCACGTTCAGAAAGTTTACAAAAATTCCCTGGGCTGTTTCGGGGCGCAGGTATATTTTGTTAGCATCATCTGCTACCGAGCCCATTTCGGTGGAGAACATCAGATTAAACTGACGCACGTCTGTCCAGTTTTTAGTTCCCGAAATCGGGTCTGCAATTTCTAAATCAACAATCAATTGCTTGAGGTCGGTCATGTTGCCATTCCCCAATGCTTCTTTCATTCGCGCGTTGATCTCATCTATTTTCTTTTGATACTCCACCACGCGGGGGTTGGTGGTTACAAACATAGCACGATCAAAATTTTCGAAGCGCTTCGCAGCCTTTTCAACTTCTTTCTCAATTTTTTCTTCTAGCTTTTCAATCACACCCTCAATTAACTGATCGGCACGATAGCGCTTTTTAGAATCTTTGTTGTCAATCATCGGATCGTTAAATGCATCCACATGCCCGGAGGCCTTCCAGGTAGTAGGGTGCATAAAAATTGCTGCATCAATGCCTACAATATTATCGTGGAGGAGGGTCATAAATTTCCACCAGTATTCCTTGATGTTGTTCTTTAATTCAGCCCCATTTTGTCCGTAATCATAGACCGCGCTGAGGCCGTCATAAATTTCGCTGGAGGGAAAAATAAAGCCATACTCCTTTGAGTGGGAGATCACATTTTTAAAAAGATTGTCTTCCTGATTTGCCATAAGCCGCAAAGATAGAAATTAGTCGATAGCAGAGGGAGCGTACCGATTTATAAAATTTCTATTCTGGCGTAACTTGTTTGAATACCCTCAGGCCGCGTGTGTTGGTAGCCAAAGAGTAAAGGAGGATCCTTGCCCGACTGTCGACTTCATCTTTATTGAACCTTTTAGCCGCACAAGAGTTTCCTGCACGATGTAAAGACCCAACCCCGAGCCCTGAGATTTTTCAGAGGCTCGATAAAACATCTCAAAGATTTTTTCCTGATGCTCCGGTGCTATACCAAGCCCATTATCTTCTATATCGATTCGGAATTGATTTTCATCAACACGGGCTTTTATAAATACCTCCTGTTGTTCTTTACCATGATCATGGTATTTAAAAGCATTTCCAATAAGGTTATTGAGAACTACTTTAAGCCGGGCTAAATCAGATACAATCTCCAGAGTTGGCAGAATATCCACGCGCACATAAATCTGTTCCATCCCTTCCGCAAACTTCAGGTCTTCAACAATTCCCTGAATAAGGGGCAGAAGTATAATTCGTTCGCGTTTTACTTCCTGACGCGCATTACGCGAAAAATCAATTATCTCTTTAATAAAAGCATCCATATTATAAACACGTTGCTTCATTAAATCAATACACTGGCGAACCTCTTCCTGATCACCTGTTTTCTGAGCCACCTCTATTAAACCAAGCAACGAGCGTAAGGGCGCACGAAGGTCATGCGAAGCACTATAGACAAATCGATCTAATTCTTTGTTTGTCTTGGCAAGCAAATCATTCTTTGCCAGTATTTCCCTTTCGGTAGCATGATTTACATCAATTAAAAAGTAAAGAAGCGCTATGCCTGTAATCAGCGCCACAATAAAATTTGTAGCAAAACTTATTTGCACATAAGCCTCAGTAAAAACGCGCTTAGGCTGAATGGTAAAGCCACCCCAATAAGAAACAAAAAATAAAATTGCCGAAACGGTAGCAAAGGCAATGGCTAGCTTCCGGTCCTTGTGGCCAAAAAGTGCAAACCCCGTTACGCCTGCGATAACAAAAAAGAAGTAAACACCCGTGCGGTATGTATCATTGGATGCAAACAAGAAGACGATCAGGTTGATGATTGACATAAATACAATATTGGCCAATCGGTATTTTCGCGCTCGATTAAGCACCAGGGCAAGTATGCCAATTACAATAACCCCGATGTAATAAGGCTCATTTCCATAAATTTTGTTGAGCCTGTCATTAACGAGATAAAAAACACCTACCAGAATAGAAACAACAATGAGGTGGCCACTCAAAATAGCGTTTTTATAGTCCACCCACGAAACAATGAAGGTGTCTTTTCCAATGATGAGATCTCTGAATTTCTTGGCCAGCATGCGAATCTTGAATCAATGATCACAAAAAAATCAAGATAAAACCAAATTTCTGCCGAATAGAGTCGTTGGTTTATTATTTTCAAGCCTCATGATTCAGTTCCATGTTATTGGTTTAGCCATTGCCTTTTCTCCAACGGCACGTGCCATGCTTGCCGAAACAAGCCGTTTGGTCAAACATTTTAAAGCACGATTAATTCTAATTCACGTGGGTGCTCGAGGACAGGAACAGGAGCACAAAATCAATGAAATGCTCACCGAAGCTGGCTTGACCTCCGTTGATTTTAAAGTGTTGTGGAAAAATGGCGATCCCGTTAAGGAGATTTTAAAAGCCTGTAAGGAAGAAAAAATTGATTTACTGCTGGCAGGCGCGCTCAAAAAAGAAAACCTGGTTAATCATTACCTCGGCACAGTAGCAAGACAGATTATGCACAAGGCCGATTGTTCTGTATTGATGATTATAAACCCATCGGTAGAAAGCAAGCCACTTAAAAATATTGTAGTCAATGCCGAAGATAGTCCGTATGTAGAACAAGCCATCTATGCTGCGTGTCAGTGGAGTCACGAAGCTTCAGGAACCTGGGTTCACATCGTTAGGGAGCTTAAACTTCTGGGTCTTGCTCTTTCGGCTAACGAACAATGTAACGAAGAAGAATACGCACAAAGCAAACAAAACATGCTGCGCGAAGAAACGGCAGAGGTCGAAAAAATCCTGCATGGCATTCCGCACGATACACTAAAAATTAATATAAAGATGCTTTCTGGAAAATCGGGGTTTGAATTGGCCCGGTTTGCCGAACGTAAAGAAGCAGACTTATTAGTGTTGGGTGCACCTCGCAGAAGGTTTTCTTTTCTTACCCGCGTGTTTCCCCACGATCAGGAATATATTTTTAACGACTTGCCGTGTAATGTTTTATTAATACACCCACGCAAAACCCCATGAACAAGTTAAGTCAACATGAGGTGATGAGTTTGCTGATTCAGCTAAGTGTGATGCTGATGATAGGAAGGCTTTTTGCGGAGGCGGCACGAAAAATAAAACAACCTGCGGTAGTTGGCGAAATTCTAGCGGGCATCATTCTGGGGCCCACCATTCTGGGTATGATTCAACCCGATTGGTTTCATGGATTATTTCCGGCAGGCTCATCGGCACTTGTGCTGGACGGATTTGTTCAGGTAGCAGTTGTTATGCTGCTCTTCATTGCTGGCCTGGAAGTGGATCTTCATATTGTATTGCAACAAGGCCGCCAAGCGATCTACACCAGCACACTCGGGCTAATCATTCCGTTCGCTTTTGGCTTTATATTCCCGTATTTCTTTCCTGAGTTTTTTGATAGCACCGATGAAACGCGACACCTCGCCTATTCCCTTTTCATGGGCACATCTATGGCCATTACTGCACTGCCGGTTATTGCACGCATCCTTATGGACTTAGGCATTTTTAAATCGCGTATGGGCATGTTGGTTATTTCATCAGCTATGATTAACGATCTTATAGGATGGTTAATTTTTTCTGTGGTGCTGGGTATGATCGGCAAAGAACAGAGTATGTCTATCTGGAATACCGTTTTGCTTACGGTTGGTTTTACCGTGCTTATGCTCACCGTAGGAAGAGGACTTATTAATCGAGTGCTGCCATGGGTAAACCGAAAACTCGCCTGGCCGGGAGGTGTACTTTCTCTTGCCCTTGCGCTTTGTTTTCTGGCGGCAGCTTTCACAGAATATATTGGTATACATGCCGTGTTTGGAGCTTTCATTGTAGGTGTGGCTCTTGGCGATTCCGAACATTTAAGCGAACGTGCCAAAGAGATTGTGCATCAGTTTATCAACAACATCTTTGCGCCACTATTTTTTGTTGGCATTGGATTAAAAGTAAACTTCATTGCCAACTTCGATCTTACCTTAACGCTGGCCATCATTGCAATTGCCTTTGCCGGAAAAATTATTGGCAGCGGATGGGGTACTCGTCTGGGTGGCTTTACCTGGCGCGAATCGCTTGCAGCTGCTTTCGGTATGAATGCCCGTGGTGCAATGGAGATAATACTCGGCTTGGTGGCGCTCGAAAACGGGTTGATCAACGAAAAAGTTTTTGTTTCACTGGTAATTATGGCACTAGTCACAAGCATAAGCAGTGGTCCGTTAATGAAGTTGCTACTGAAAATAAAATCTAAGCAATCGCTTCCACAATAAAAGCGTTCAGGGGCTTTAGTGTCTTGCAGGTTTCCGCTATCTTTTTTACAAAAGCTTTACTCGTTACCTCTGCATCTGTAAAGCGGTGCGATACCACATAACTTTTATTTTTGAGAAGATCGAGATGAGGATGATCTTTCGCATAGCCTTTAGGAGCAGTTTTTAGTCTATCAAAATCATCCAAGGAAGGAAAAATTTTCTTGAATTTTTTATCATTCAAAATTTTTAGAAATCCCTTTGAATTATAATCAATCTCTTGCCGAATCTTTGCAAGCTTTTCTGCATCGGGCATATAAATGCCTCCGGCCACAAAACTCTTTCCGGGTTCAATATGAATGTAATACCCCGGCTCCTGATCCATCTTTCCATGAGCCGAAAAACCAGCACCCATATTTACTTTATACGGTCGCTTATCTTTACTAAAGCGCACATCGCGATAAATTCTAAATCCTTGCTTACGCGGATTAAGACTTGCCAGGCTCTCATCAAACGTTAACAGTTCTGTATGGAGCGCTTCCAGGAAATCTTCAAAGTGCTTTTTTACCTCAAGATACTTTGGTTTGTTTTTTTCAAACCACTCGCGATTGTTGTTTTTAGCGATGACCTTAAGGAATTTGAGAATTGGCTCCATGTTATTTTGCTTCTATGGTTTTATAAATCAATTACACTAAAGATACTCAACCACCGACTCCAGGCCAATACCACGCGATGCTTTTACGAGAATAGTAGAATCTTTGACTGGATTTTTTCTGAGCGCCTCAATTAATAAATCCTTCTGCTCAAATAACTGTGCTGATGCGTAGATATCTTTAGTCGCCCTCATCAACTTGCCACATAAATAAACCTGATCAAATTTTTTATCCGTTAGCAACTCACCAATTTTTTGATGTTCCCTTTCTGCCTCCTCTTCCAATTCAAACATATCACCTAAAATGGCAACTTTCTTTTTTGCTTTCATCCCTGCAAGATTATTAAGGGCGGCCTCCATCGAACTGGGGTTAGCATTATATGCATCGAGAATAATTATGTTTGTACCTTTCGTTAAAATTTGTGAACGCATGTTGCCTGGCACATAATCAACAATGGCTTTGTTCGCATCCGTGGCATCCACATCAAAAAACTTTCCGATGCAAAGTGCGGCTGCAATGTTTTCAAAATTGTAGGCACCCATTAATTGGGTTTGCACAATCTCACCAGCCTCTGCCTGATATCGAATAAACGGATCGGCTTCCAATAGTTTAGCGTGATAATAATCACCAGCGGCATAATAGAAGTATGGACTTTTAAATCGCCTGGCCATGTTGGCCAAAATCGAATTCTGCGAATTGATAAAAACAGTTCCATTTGTTGTAAGCAAATGCTGATACAATTCTGATTTGCCACGGATAATATTTTCAAATCCGCCAAACGTGCCAATGTGTGCCCTGCCAATATTTGTAATAAACCCATGCGTGGGATTGGCAATCGAACTTAACAAAGCTATTTCACCAACATGATTAGCGCCCATTTCAATCACTGCAATCTCAACTGTGGTGTCAATACTCAAAATTGAAAGTGGAACACCAATATGATTATTCAAATTGCCTTTAGTGGCAAACGTTTTGTATTTTTTACTTAACACTGCACTAAGCAATTCTTTGCTGGTTGTTTTTCCATTCGATCCCGTAAGGCCCACCACGGGTATCTTTAATTGCCCCCGGTGATACCCTGCCAATGCTTGCAGTGTTTTTAAAACATCAGCAACTAAAATACATCGTGGATCACTAGCATAAGCACGATCATCAACAACTGCATGCCGGGCTCCTTTTTCAAAAGCCTGCTGCGCAAACTCGTTGGCATTGAATTTATCTCCCCGCAAGGCAAAAAAAATCGAACCCTCCCCTATCTGGCGGGTATCGGTAGAAATTTTTCCTGCCTCCAGGAATTTCTCATATAGCTTCTCAATTTGCATACAGGTATATCCGGCTGGGTAAAGTATCTTGCAGGCAAGATAACAGGTGCCTGTTGGTCATCGTTATAATCAGGTGAATATTTTTGAAATGAGGACTGTTTGGATCATCCTGCTTTTTGTTCTTTCGTTTAGTACACATGCTCAGTTTACTTACAAACTGGATCAGAGTATTACCGTGGAAGCCAATGGAAAAATTCTCTTGCTCCCGTGGGCCGGGGGACTAAACTCAGTTCAAATAAATACGATGGACCTGAACGGAGACAATAATCAGGATCTGGTACTGTTCGACCGCACAGCAGATAAAATTCTTACTTTTCTTAGTGTCTCTAACCAGTACGTTTATACCCCTGAATATGAAGAACTTTTTCCTGACCAAGTTACACAGTGGGTTTTATTACGAGATTTTGATTGTGATGGCAAAAAAGATCTTTTCACCAGCGACCCATTTGGCATTATCGTTTTTGTAAATACTACAAAACCAGGTCAGCAATTATCATGGCGATTGTTTAATCCCGGCTTTCCATTGCTTACCAAAGGATTCGCCAGCAATGTGAATCTTAAAATAAATGAATCCGACATTCCTGCTATCGATGATGTAGATGGCGATGGCGATCTGGATATTCTGAATGTTCGCTTTGTTGGCATTGGCACAATTGAGTGGCATAAAAACCTTAGTGTTGAACGAACCGGTCGCTGCGACTCGTTGCAACTTGAGCGGGTAACACAAAACTTTGGCAATTTTGAAGAATGTGAATGTGGAAAATTTGCCTTTGGTCAAACCTGTGCTTCTCTCCCCGGTGGTCGCACGCAACACGCAGGTGGCAAAGCTCTATTAACAATAGACATGGATAACGATGGCGATCGTGAAATTTTGTTTTCGGAAGAGTCGTGTGCCCGCGTATACATGCTTGAGAACGAAGGAGACGCACAAAATGCATTGATGACGAGCGCAGTAAGTTTTCCAGCACCCAATCCAATCAATTTTTTAATTTTTCCGGCTCCCTTTCTGGAAGACCTGGACTTTGACGGCAAGCCTGATCTGATTGCTTCACCTAACATGTATGCACGCGCGTTTCAAAATACTAACTTTCAAGAATCAATGTGGTTTTACAAAAACACAGGTTCTAATCAATTGCCACAATTTACTTTTCAAAAAACCAACTTTCTGCAAGATGAGATGATTGATGTGGGCGATTATGCTGTGCCCGCGTTTATTGATTCGGATGGCGATGGCGATCAGGATTTATACATCAGCACCTATGCAGGCCCGGATTTTTCAAGTTCAGTTTACTTCTATGAAAATACAGGCACAGCCGATAACGCAAGTTTTAAACTGATAACAACCGATTTTATTAATCTCTCGTTCGCGAGCTATTACAACGTAAAACTTCAATTTGCTGATCTGAATGGCGATGCCACATTAGACTTTGCGTTTACCGGCACCCATCCACAAACCGGAATAACCACGTTATTGTTTGTGCCTAATCGTTCCGCCAACGGCTTTGATTTCTCAGGGCAACAGCTCGAAACAACAGGTTTTCAAATTGGCCAAACCGAAAACATTTTGATTGTGGATGTCGATCAGGATGGGCTTAATGATATTATGGTAGGCAAAGCAACCGGTGCCGTGCAGTATTGGAGAAACCTTGGCCCTGGCGGACAATTCAATTTTACAATGATAACAGGTGCTTTTCTTGAATTAGGTTCAAGTATCGATCGGCAAAGCCCGGCTTTGGCTGCCGGTGATCTTGATGCTGATGGCCGTGCCGATTTAATAGTGGCAAATCAGCGCGGTGAACTTACAATCTATGGAGATTTTCGTGCTCAGGATCCTAACATTGAAGGTGTGAGTAACATTGTGTATAATACATTAACAGAAGAGTATTATTCCAAAAACCTGGGTGGCCGAGGCTGGCCCACAATAACCAATCTATTCAACAGCGATAAACCCGCTATTGTATTTGGTAATACGATGGGTGGCCTCTCTATATTAAAAAATGAAGAGAGTAAAGCGCTCGCAGATGAGCCTGTAGTAGAAATTTTTCCTAACCCGGTTGAAGAAAATGAAATCTTAAAAATCAAAACAGACCGGAATATGATTGTTCAATTTTATTCTTCAATAGGTCAACGTCTTTCCGACTCTTATTTTATTCCAGCCAATCAGGAGTATCCGATCCGGTTTTCAGGATTACCCTCCGGAATCTATCTTGCACACTTTACGTACAACGGTAAAACCCTTGGTAAACGTTTTGTTATTCACTAGTTTATTTATCTTCAATTCTTTATGAATTCATTTGCTGTCATCTTTGACATGGATGGTGTACTTGTAGACACAAATCCCTACCATAAAATTTCCTTAAAACAGTTCTGCGAAAAGTATGGCTATCAGTTTAGCGATGAAGATCTCATCAATAAGATATATGGCCGCACCAACAACGAGTGGATTCGAAACATTTTTGGCAACCTGCCTAAAGAAAAAATTCTGGAACTCGGAGAAGAAAAGGAAGCCATGTTTCGAGCCATCTATAGGGATGTGATTGAACCGATGAAAGGGTTAGAGGATTTTCTTAAGCTGCTTACCCAACAAAATATTCCAATAGCGATTGGCACTTCGGCCCCGCGTAGCAATGTTGATTTTGTATTGGAGCATACCAAACTGAAAAATTACTTTACTACCATACTTGACCAGTCGGATGTGGAGCACGGAAAACCTAACCCTGAAATTTATTTGAAGGTGGCGGCCCGGTTGGGTTTCGAGCCTCAGCACTGCATTGTGTTTGAAGATTCTCTTTCCGGGGTTGAATCGGCACAACGGGCCGGAGCCAAGGTGGTAGGTGTTACTACAACCCATAAACCCGAGGAACTGGCACACACGGATTTTGTAATTGCTGATTTTGAAAATCTGAAGCCTTCAGACTTATCTAAAAAAGTGTTTTCCATTTGAATGGGTTGGTTTTTTTGAACTTTCAACCATCTGATATTCCCTTTTTAAAGGAAAATCGAACATTTTGAGACAGCTAAGGGCAGGCTGGAATAAGTTTTAATGGTTTATAAAAGCCCTAACCCAATATTTTTGAGCAGGCTTGGTTTATTGGGTGGCAATTCCCGATATTTGCAGTCCCTTTTTAGGAAGGGCTAAATCAATACTTTTTATGGCACGGGTTTGTCAAGTAACAGGAAAAAGACCTCAGGTAGGCAACAAGGTTTCTCACGCGAATAACAAGTCGAAGCGTAGATTCTACCCGAATCTACAGACTAAACGCTTTTTTATTCCTGAGGAAGACAAGTGGATTACCTTAAAGCTTTCCACCAAAGCAATAAAGACTATCAATTTGAAAGGAATCACGGCAGTATTGAAGGATGCCCGTGCTAAAGGAACCCTTTCCATCTAAATTTTGAACTATTAAGCTGCTGCAATCATGGCAAAGAAAGGAAACAGAATACAGGTAATTTTAGAGTGCACCGAGCATAAAACAACCGGTTTGCCAGGCATGAGCCGCCACATTACCACTAAAAACCGGAAAAATACTACTGAGCGTATCGAGCTTAAGAAGTATAATCCGATTCTAAAAAAATATACTCTACACAAAGAAATTAAATAATCATGGCAAAGAAAGTTGTTGCTTCATTAAAGAAAACAGACGGCAAGAATTACGCGAAAGTAATTCGCGCTGTGAGATCTGAAAAAACGGGTGCTTATATCTTCAAAGAAGAAATTGTGGTTTCTGATTTGGTTAAGGAAACCCTTGCCAAGAAATAATTACTCACTGAAAATGAGATTAGAAAGTCCCCGCGTGGGACTTTTTTGTTTTAGTTACTTATCTTAAGCCTGATTTTAGTTGTACCCTATGTCATTTTTCACCGGCTTATTCTCCAAGGAAAAAAAAGAAAGCTTAGATCAGGGTTTGCAAAAAACCCAACAGAGTTTTTTTGGTAAACTAGGTAAGGCTATTGCCGGAAAATCTACGGTTGATGAAGAGGTACTCGACAACCTGGAAGAAATCCTAATCTCCTCTGATGTTGGCATTACCACAACCCTCAAAATAATTGATCGCATTCAGGCCCGCGTGGCCCGTGATAAATATCTCGGTACAGCCGAACTTGATAAAATTTTAAAAGAAGAAGTAGCCAATTTGCTCACAGAAAATAACTCGCTGGATCTGGTTGATTTTGAGATTCCTGCTGGAGTTAAGCCTTATGTTTTAATGGTAGTGGGTGTAAATGGCGTTGGCAAAACAACCACCATTGGAAAACTCTCCGCACAGTTTAAGAAAAAAGGCAAAAGCGTTGTTCTAGGTGCTGCCGATACATTTCGGGCAGCCGCTGTTGATCAGTTAAAACTTTGGGGCGAGCGCAACGGCATTCCGGTAGTATCAAAGGGTATGAATACGGATCCATCAGCGGTGGCATTTGATGCAGTAAAATACGGAGTGGATACAGGCGCGGATGTTGTTATTATTGACACCGCAGGAAGGCTTCACACGAAAATGAACCTGATGGCCGAGCTCACCAAAATTAAACGCGTGATGGAGAAGGTGATCCCAAACACTCCTCACGATGTAATGCTAGTGCTTGATGGAAGCACCGGACAAAATGCCGTAATCCAAGCTCGTGAGTTTACGAAGGCTACTGACGTAACATGCCTAACTATTACCAAGTTGGATGGCACAGCTAAAGGAGGTGTAGTGATTGGAATTTCAGATGAATTTAAAATCCCGGTGCGCTACATTGGTGTGGGCGAAAAAGTAGACGACCTGCAGGTGTTTAATAAGAACGAGTTTGTGGATTCGTTGTTTAGGAAAAATTAACTTTCTGTTTTCCCGCTATTGCTTTACCTCCATAATAGAGCAAGTAAAAATAAGGGGTGATATGACCAGTCTGATAAAAAAATACTATCCAAAAACTCACTGATTATTTTTCTTAGCTCAGTTAGCAATACTAAAGCAAATCAGCACATAAAACGAACCTTACATCAGAAGTATATCATAATAAAAATTACAAAATTTTTCTACTTCTGATTTCGTATCGGCATGCGCCAAAACACCTGATAGTTAAATCCCCAATAGATATTCTTATAAACAAGGCCAAAGCCAGGAACCTCATAGGTATCAAATCCTGGATTATTTCTAACTCCTGGAAAAAACTTCATACGCCCAGTGTAGCCCATCCAAAATTGCTTCCAAATCTTTACACGTAATCCGATGGTCATTTCTCCCCAACCCGAAGTTGCTCCAATGTTGGAAACTTCCTGTTGAAAATTTCCAAAATCATATGCTGTGAACTCGTAAACAAGACGTTCGGTAAAGTTAGCTCGGCCGTATCGAAAGCCGACAAAAAACATATTCTTGTCAGGGTCTTTCAATAAAAAATTAACATCTACCCCTAATCGGAAGTAGCGGCCGTCATTCTCATAGGCACCATTCGAAAGCGTTACCTCACGGGCCCACGAACCGTAATCAAATGCCAGATAGTACCTGCCAAAATCCATATCGGCATTAACTTCCCAACCTGAAAAAGGATGGTTTGAAAAATTTTTCCCTAAACTTATTAAGTCAGTACCAATACGGATGCCTGTTGGTTTCTGAATTAAGCGCGTAGTGTCCTTGAGATTGTCTTGTGCTTCCGTCTGAATAAACAGACTTAATAACAAGCCACTAATCAATACGTATTTCAAGATTGACAGTAGCATTAATGAGCAGATTGTTATTAACTACATTGAATAATTCGAACGTGGTTTCGGCCACAGTCAGATCTTTATAATTTAGAAATGCGCCACAATCAGGTGAAATAACTTCGGCACCTGTGGTGTAATTCAATCGTAACGTTTCAATACGACCCTCAAAGGCAAACGTAAAAATAACCTCCGTTTCTTCCGGACTTACAGGAAGCACAACCGAACTTACTTCTTTATCTTCATAATATAATGTACTTATCCCGGAAACGGTTATTGAATCGAAATTGATTACCCTTGCAGCATCTTCAGCATCTCTGAATGAAATCTTAACCAGATTTGTACTTGTAATCAAGCAATCGGCCTCATTGAGGCAACCCGTGATAAGGAAAATTATGGGTATGAATCGAACGAATTTCAAGTACCGACAGTTGAAGTGCAAATATAGTCCAAGCCTGGTCGGTCAAGAATTTACCGGGCGGTATTTTTCGTAAATTGGCATCGAAATTTAGGCTCGTGAAAACAAAAGGCGTCAAAAAGACCAAAGTCAACATTGTTACATTGGGATGTTCAAAAAACCTGGTGGACTCTGAAGTTTTATTAACTCAACTTCGTGGTAACGGTATTGACACCACGCATGAATCTAAAAAAGATGATGCCAACGTAGTGGTTATTAACACATGTGGTTTTATTGATAACGCCAAGCAGGAGTCTATCGATACCATTTTGCGGTATGTAGATGCCAAAGAAGAAGGTATTGTAGAAAAAGTATATGTAACAGGCTGCTTATCGGAACGCTACAAAACTGATCTTGAAAAAGAAATTCCAGCTGTTGATGCCTGGTTTGGAACCCGCGATTTGTCGCGGTTATTGAAACAACTGAATGCCAACTATAAACACGAACTTGTTGGTGAACGTATTCTTACAAATCCTAGTCATTTTGCATATCTGAAAATTTCTGAAGGTTGTGATCGACCTTGCTCCTTTTGTGCTATTCCAATAATGAGAGGAAAACATATTTCAAAACCTATGGAAGAATTGGTTTTGGAAGCAAAGAATCTGGCTAAAAAAGGAACAAAAGAGTTATTGCTGATAGCACAAGATTCAACTTATTATGGTCTTGATCTATATAAGAAGAGAAATTTGGCGGAGTTGATGCAACGGTTATCCGATGTAGAGGGCATTGAATGGATTCGTCTCCACTATGCTTTTCCGGCAGGCTTTCCAATGGATGTATTAGACGTGATGGCTAGCAGGCCTAACATTTGTAAGTATCTGGATATACCCTTGCAACATGGCTCTACGGAACTTCTTAAGATTATGAGGCGTGGAATAACCCGAGAAAAAACGGAAGAACTCTTAGCAACTATTCGCACAAAAGTACTGGGTATTGCTATTCGCACCACGTTGATTGCCGGACATCCTGGAGAAACAGATGCGGAATTCGATGAAATGATGAAATTCGTAGAGACCTCACGCTTCGATCGTCTGGGTGTGTTTCCTTACTCGCATGAAGACAATACACACTCCTATTCCCTAAATGACGATGTGCCTGAAGAAATTAAGGCAGAACGAGTGGATCGGCTGATGGAATTACAACAAGGTATTTCATTGGAACTAAATCAACAGAAAGTTGGGAAAACCTATAAAGTACTGATTGACCGCAAAGAAGGTGGTAGTTTTTATGGTCGCACAGAATTTGATTCGCCCGAAGTTGACAATGAAGTAATTCTAGATGCCACGCGCAACTACCTGCGCGTGGGTGATTTTGTTATGGCAAAAATTGCTGGGGCCAGCGAATTTGATCTGGTTGCCGAACCTGTTCATAATTTTTTAACATAATTTTAACAGTTTCAACTTCGTGTAAATCCTTAAAATATCTATCAAATTAGTCGTTATTCGGGTTATGCTTTTATTTCACTACACCTGTTGTTAGTATGCGCCTTCAGAAACTTGCCTTGGCAGACACCCACTCATTCTCTTCCTTCTTCCTTGATTATATTCAACAAAAAGATTCTTTAAAAAAATTCTATTCGCAAGCACCTGAAATCGAAAACTTTCAAGTTCAGATTCAGGAGAAATCAAAATCGTATTCAAAAACGAATCGCAAAGTCTTAACAGAGGCAATTCAAAAGCAATATTCGGGTTTGATTCTCACCGAGGTGGTTACAAAAAATCTTGCTGCTCTTCAGAATGAAAATACGTATACTGTAACAACAGGTCACCAGTTAAATATTTTTACAGGGCCGCTATATTTTATTTACAAAATAGTAACGGTTATAAATGCTTGTAAAGAATTAAAGAAAAAATATCCAATGTGCAATTTTGTGCCAGTCTATTGGATGGCTTCTGAAGATCATGACTATGACGAAATAAAATATTTTCGTCTATACGGAAAGAAGCACACGTGGGAAACTGATCAAAAAGGAGCCGTAGGAAGATTCAATCCTAAGTCAATTGCCGCACTTTTTGATGAAATTCCGGGTGACATAGAACTATTCAAAAAGGCCTACCTCAACCATTCAACATTAAGCGAAGCAGTAAGACATTACGTGAATGCCCTCTTTGGCGAAGAAGGATTGATAGTAGTGGATGCTGATGATCGTCAACTTAAAAGTCTCTTTAAAAAAGTAATTGAAACTGATCTTTTTACCCAGACTCCTAAACGATTTGTAGAGGAACAAAATAAAGAACTTGAATCAGACGGTTATCGTCCGCAAGTATTTGCCCGCGACATTAATTTCTTTTATCTCGATGGCACTATTCGTTCGCGAATTGAAATAAAGGATGAAATTTTTCATGTGCTTGACACTACTCTTCGATTTACCGGAACGGAGATAGAACGGATGATACAAGAAGAGCCGGAAAAGTTTAGCCCGAATGTAATTTTGCGGCCGCTTTATCAAGAGGTTATTTTGCCCAATCTGGCCTATTCCGGTGGCCCTGCCGAAGTGGTGTATTGGCTACAACTCAAAAAAGTATTTGATCATTTTAGCATACCCTTTCCGATTTTGATGCCGCGAAATTTTGCTATGATAATTGATCAGCCTCTATCCAGAAAATTTGAAAAAACCGGGCTAGAATATCAGCATCTGTTTGAAGAGAAGAATTTTCTTTTCAATCAATGGATTATAAAAAACTCTGTACACGAACTTACATTGGGTAAGGAAATGCAATCAATCACAAAGTATTTTACAGACATTCGTGCAAAAGCTCAGAAAATTGATGTTACGCTTACAAAATATATTGATGCGCAGGCTAAACGAACACTTAACAATCTTGAAAAAATTGAACAAAAAATTCTACGAGCCGAAAAACGGTTACATTCCGATAAGCTAAAACAACTTGAATCAGTAAAAGACGAACTATTTCCTAAAGGAAGTCCTCAAGAGCGCGTAGACAATTTTTTAAATTATTACCAAAAAGATTCGCAGTTTATTCAAAGCCTCTTAAATTCTTTCGATCCCTTCGACTTTCGATTCAATCTTTTATTCTACTAATTCGCCATGAAGAAAGATGAATTGCGAAAGATTTATCTTGCCAAGCGAAAAGCACTTAGCGAAATTGATTATGCTCAAAAAAGCAAGCAGCTTTCTGATCTTTTTTTTCTCTCGGTTAATCTGTCAGCGATTGAAGTGCTGCACATTTATCTCCCTATTAAAGAGAAACGAGAGCCTGATACCTGGCTAATCATTAATCGGATTCAAAAAGAGTTCCCGCACATTCAGCTTTCAGTTCCTAAAGTTGAGAATGACACGATGGAAAACTATTTTTTTGAAGGACTCCATCAACTTAAAAAAAACCCGTGGGGTATTTTAGAGCCCCAACAAGGGATATTGACACCTCTTGAAAAAATTGATCTAGTCATCGTTCCCTTATTGACCTTTGATCTTCAAGGGCACCGGGTTGGATATGGCAAAGGATTTTATGACCGACTCTTAAAAGAATGCGAGACTGATTGTAAAAAAATCGGGCTTAGTTTGTTTGAACCTGTTGACCGAATTGAGGATTCCTCATCACATGATGAGAGATTAAATGCTTGCTTTACTCCAGATCACGGGTATCCATTCTAATTTCCTGAAAAAGAAATTGTCAATGAATCCGTCCTTTCGAAAGGGTGGCCGCCAGTAGTCATTCCTTTAATTCGGATCAAAAAAGTACCCACATCATCCGATGCGTTAAAAGTAAGAGTTGCTTTTCCTAAGGCATCCGTTTCAACGCCCGGGTTCCAGAAGAGTGTGGATCTGAAGTCAGGTTTTCTTCGCTGTTTACTTTCAGGATGAGTAGGATGTCGGAATGCAATTGGTTTGCTAAGTCCTTTTACAGGAAGTTGCGAATTGATTTTTTTCAATTCCGGATGTCCCCTTTTCTTTGTGTACACTAAAACAATTCCATTGGAGCCCAAAATACCAAGGCGATTCAATTTGTTAACATCATTAACCAACTTAATAGAAATGATTTCACTAGGCTTCAGTTTAAGGAAGTAGGCTGTATTCTTCGTCATAACTCCATCAATCATAAAAAGTGGATCTTGTTTTGGGACTTTTTCACCTTCAGAGAGTATAACCCGAACATTTGATTTGCCCGCTACCTTACGATGTTGCAGATAAGGAATTATTTCCCGGATCAATTCTTCCATGGTGGGAAATATCATATAATCCTGAACATTTACAGAGATGTCTGCTCCGGAGACTTCATCTTCAAAACTATCATTAGGATCAACTAAATTTTCAGTGTCCCGATTTTGTTCAACCGATGAATAAAAATTATAAGATTGATCAATCAGGCGCTTTTTCATTTGGTATTCTGCATATCGATTTTTGTTATCCTCCTCTGGTTGGAAAGAATTGGATGTTTGTCTTGGGGAATCAATATCCCATTTTATCTCACCATTAATTTCACCGCCACGTCTGCCCTCGAGAAAATAAAATATCTCATCTTCGTTCCAGAAATCAAATAGAAAGGCTAAATCAAAACGCCCAGCTTTACCTGTAACTGTCTCATACCCCATCATATTCTTTTGCAGGTAAGTGATTATTCGGGTTGAATCAGGCACAGGCATTCCCGTTTCTGATTGAAGAGCCTGGCCGGAATAGTAAACCATTGCTCGAAATGAGTGTTTAGCTATAGTGTTACCCGTAAGAATTTTGGGCCAATCTATTTTACTGTTCTTCTGAGTCATTAGAAATAAATCTATTTGTTCAGGTGTAAAACCTTTCAGGCTTTTTCGGGTAGAAATGTCGGAATATAGATACAAGTAATCTTCAATTGAGATATCCAGACTTTGATCATGAAAAAGATTTTCTTTCACCACTGAAATAGCAAAATTTCCATTTACCGGATTGCCTAGCTCATCCTTTAGAACAACGTCCAACGAAATGGGCGATCGGTTGCCATACGATGATTGGCTTTTTATTAATTCAATTGAGACCTGTGGATTTATGTGATGATTAATCAGTCGTTCAGCCAATACATTTCCCTTTTCATCAAAGAGAGTTATATACGCAATTCCACGTGGAAGATCTTTTACGGGTAGTTGTATGTTTACTAATTCAGAGTCGCCAAACTTGAATGGTGCCGAATAGTAGATTTCAGAGCGAGAAGTCACAACTAGCGACAAGCGTTCTTGTTGATTTATTAAATCACTGGAAGCGTCCACTGCCACCTTCATTGGGTCAGTGTCTGGTGAAACCATAATGGAATACCCAGATGGTTTGGATTGTGGTAAATTGAATTCCTTATTTCGCCCTTGATCGTTGACTTTAGCAAAGTATGTTTTATTTATCTCTGGAGTAAGAACAAAAGAAATCAGTCCGGGCTTACCGACTGTAAGTCGGGTAATCTCAATACCTGTATTGTCATTAATAGAAACATCTCCCACAAAATCTTTGTTAGCTTCAAGTACTATTCGATTTGGAATTGAGGCGATGAAAGTTCCGCCTTCCGGATAAAAATTCAGTACCAAATCTTCCTCTTTTCCATTTTGCAAGTCTCCCTTGCTAACCAAATTAAAATCACAAGAAAAGTAAAAACGAGGATCGAAATTTCGCATATACTCGCTATATGAAATCCACTGATACCGACCAGCCGGAAGCTCTGAGGGAATTATTACCTGATTTGCGCCTTTACCATCTTTCAAGGCAATGTGTTCAAAGAAAACAACTTCACCTTTATCGTTTTCAATCTCTACCCGAAGTATCTGCCTTCCTCTAATGGGAAGAAAATCTTCCGTCATGAAACGGGCTGCAAAAAAAGCTGTGTCACCAGGCGCAAAAGTATTCTGATTAAAAAAAAGAAAGACCTTAACATGTGGATTTTGTGATTTGTATTCGCGCAGCCTTTTAACTAGTATTTCCACAAAGTCAATGTCAGTCCCAACAAATGCCGTTGACGCAATAAAAAGAATTAAGCCTACTAGTACTTTCTTCATACTTATTGCCAAAAGGAAGGTTGTTTGTTTGTGCTGTAAGGAAAAAACGGACAAGGCGCTTTCAGTGTGTCAATAGGAAGTACAATGTAGGGAACATCCTTTCGCTCTAAATACATTTCCATTTTATGGATGCCCGCAGCCCAAAAAATTCCCAGAACTTCCTCGTTTGTATTTAAGGCTTTAATATTTCCCTTTAGCTCTGCTGACGGGGGTTGAAAAATATCTGATACACCTTGCTTTTGCGCTTTTACCAGTTTCCAAAACTGGTATGTGTTAGGAGTTAAACTCATTTCTTGAATTTCAACACGGATCTTTTCATAAAACGTTCGTCTGTTTACGGGGATAAACCCAACTTCCTCACCAATAAATATATCATTTGTAGTAAATTTCTCATTCGTAATGTGTGGTAATTCATCGTGGATATTTACCCAGCAAATACAACATTCGCAATCTGTTACTTTTACAAGTCGACCATCTCTTTCAATATATCCACTGCATGGAAATGGATCTGGAATTTCTCCACCCTCAACTCGTTTCGTTCGCAACTGCGGGAAGGTTTCTACTTTATACGTGGCTACCATTCTTAGTCTAACCAAATCATCCTGACCAACCACTCCGGTAGCATCAGCAAAAATCCGAAACCCATCTCCCTCCCCAACACCGGGACCATCGCCTTCTACAAATTCGTAGTCAATGGCAGTTACCTCACCAACAGGCATTATTTCTTCAGGCTCAGATTCATATTGCTTTTCGTTTACTAACTTTATTTGCAAATGATAAGAGCGTCCTGTTTCACCACGCATGCCATCAACCTTGGTTTGGTAAACTCCACTTTCAATCTCTGTTAACAGTTCGGAATTGCCAGCATCATCCAGCAGTGTAATCTTCGCAAATTTCTCAGCTATAAGCCTATCCAAATCAACTGTGCTGCCGAGTGGTCGCGAACGATATAATTTTACTGTGTAAGGTCCTGGGTCAGTAGTGATATACCCATCTACAACAAGCTGATATTGAAAGGGGGGAATATCAATTTTGGCCGGATCTATGCAAGCATCCAATAAAATGAAAATGAGTAAGGCTATTCGAACTTTCATTTTTTTTAAAACTTAAACGAGTAACTGAGTGAAGGTAAGATAGTACCTATGATAGACAATTGATAGGGACTCAAAAAACCATCACCATTGTCTTGAAAGAATACCGTATAGGGGTTACGTCTTGCATAAACGTTGTAAAAAGAAAGCGACCAGGTTCCGTCCCAAAACTTTTTCCTTTTATGACTACCTTCCAAAACCAAAGCAATATCCAATCGATGGTAATCCGGAATTCTATACTGATTGCGTTCTGAAAAACTTGCTACCGTCATATTATCTACCAAAAATCCCGCAAGGGGCGTAGTGACGGGTCTTCCGGTATGATAGGTGAAATTTCCTGTAAAGAAATATCGCCTCGATAAATTATACTTCCATGTAAGGTTTAAAATATGAGGTTGATCAAAGTTTGAGGAATACTGCACTCCATTATTGATTTTCTCGGTTTCAAACTGTCCATTAATTGTTCGTAAAGAACGTGAGTAAGTATAATTTACAGAACCTGTAAGTCTTCCCAGATTTTTGGAAAGGGAGGTTTCTACTCCATAGGCTTCCCCAGTACCTTGCAGGAGATCTGTCTCCAGATATTCATTTAAAATCAAATCTGCGCCATCTTTGAAGTCAAGAATATTATCAATTCGCTTATGATATACTTCAACAAAAGCCTCATACATTTTCTCTTTAAAATTCTTGAAGTAGCCGATAGAAAATTGATCCGCCACCTGTGGTTTAAAGTAAGAATTACTTGGTTGCCAGATATCTACCGGAGTAATGGCGGTTGTGTTTGAAACCAGATGAAGGTACTGATAGATTCGGTTGTAGCCAGCCTTTATCGAACTGCTTTCGTTAATTGTATATCGTAAAGAAGCCCGAGGTTCAACACCCGTATAGGTTTTAATAACATCGCCATCATTATACTCAGCAACATCAACTTGAGAAGCCGGTGATCTGGGCAGAATGGGATCATAAATATTTACAGTAGCCGGGCCCAACGCATTGAACACCGAGAAGCGAACACCCGCTTCAAGAAAATATTTTTCGTTAAGTGTAATCCCATCTCCAATATAAATGGCGCTCTCAACAGATTTTTGTTTATCCATTTGGAGCGGCACCACATTCGAACCACTGGTGTACGGCTCCAATTTTCCAGGATCAAACAAGTAATAGGTGGACTGCAAGCCAAAAGAAACTTTATGAACACCCGCCTGATATTGAAAGTCTGCCTTTAGTGAAGGATAGGTTATCTTATAGGTAAGGTCAAATCCAGTCCTTTCATCTTTATCTGTTACACTGTAATCGTATGAACCGGAACCAAGGGTAAACGTGGAAGTAAATTTTGATGAAAAGGCATGATCGAGTCGCACAGAGCCCAGCAGGTTATTCCACTTAAATGTAGAGTCGCCCTGCAATCTGAATTGATCGTGACTTGTGTAACCCGAGAAAGTTAACTTGGTGCGATCCGAAAATTTGTGTGTCAGTTTCAGCGCTCCATCATAGAATGAAACTGAGCTATTACTCAAATCAACATAATCGGTGCGTATCGTATTGATTAGCCAATCAGAATAGGTTGAACGCAAAGAAACTGAGATTGAAGTTTTCTCTTTTTTTATCGGGCCACTTATCAGAAGGTTGCTGGAAATCATTCCGATACCTCCGCTTCCGGTCCACTTTTCGTAATCTCCTTCGCGCGAAGTGATATCCAACACCGAGGATACTCTGCCGCCAAATTCAGCAGGGATACCACCGCGATAAAAAGAAACATCACGGATGGCTTCCGCATTAAAGGTTGAAAAAAACCCAAAGACGTGCGAACTATTAAATACAGGCATGCCATCATACAAAATTAAATTCTGGTCTGCACCGCCTCCACGCACGTTAAATCCGGAGGCCGCTTCTCCTGCGGTGGTAACTCCGGGTTGCACCTGAATTTGTTTAATCAAATCAACCTCACCAAGCATAGCCGGCTGTCGCTTTATTTCCTTAATTGAAAACTGGGTTTGTCCGATCCTGCTTGTTGTCACTTCTTTAGAGGCTTTGTCCATCACCACAATCTCCTCCAGCATGCGGGGTGATTCTTCCAAAATAAGATCTAGTTGTCCGTCCTGGTAAATTGAAATGTCAAGAATACGTTCTTCAAAATTTACATAGTTAACAGACATCACATGCTCCCCTGATGGAAGGGTAAAAACAAATTTTCCATCCGTATCAGTTGTTACCCCTGTTTGAAGGTCAGTTGCATAAATACTTGCCCCCACCAAAGGCTCATTGTTTTTTGAATCTTTTAATTGACCTCTTAAAGTAACTTTTGAATTTCTTCTTGCTGACTCAAATGAACCTATGGCTATTTTCTCGATTTTCTTTTGTTCTCTTTTGGCCGCTTTTATTGAAGTAAGCCTCTGAATTGCCATGGTTGGGTCGCGAACCACAACCACTGCATGATTATTCATCTCTAAATAACTAAGGTCTGTTCCTAAAAATAAATTATCAAGGGCCACTCGAAGTGGCTGCCCCTGGTAATCCTGATCAAAAACAATTCCTTCGAGCCAGGAAGACAAAAAATAGAATCGCACCGGATTTTTCTTCTCAATATCCTCAATTATTGAGGTCAGTGATTTTCCTTGTTCGCCACCTGCCAGCTTAAAATCTAAAATAGACTGAGCCGAGAGTCCTTGCGAGCCAATAAACAGGGCGACAAATAATAATTTTTTCAACAAGCAAAAATTCAGATTTTTAAAAATATCTATAAATGCTTGAACTGACAAACAAACTACGCTGCCGTCAAAGATTTAAAGGAGGGGCTCTTGCTGGCTCAGGCAATGAAACGAACCTAGACCCCAGATTATGTCTGTTGAGTCAAGGCCAATTACTTTTCTGTCAGCGAAGCATTGCTGCAAAATATCCAAAGCGCAATCGTCATTCTTATCGCGAAAGGTGGGCACAACCACATATTTATTACTGATATAAAAATTGGCGTAGGAAGCTGGCAAGCGCATGTCATCATACACAACGGCTGATGGCATCGGCAGCTCAACAATATTCAACGGCCTACCATTTTCTAATCTCAGTGTTTTGAGTTCTTTTAAATTTTCTTGTAGCAATTCATAATTCGCATCCTGTTTATTGGATTCAATAATCGTTACTACGGTATCCTCGTTTACAAATCGGGTAAGATCGTCAATATGGCCATCAGTGTCGTCCCCAACAATTCCATCGCCCAGCCATAGGATATGATTAACGCCATAGTAGTTATACAAATACTCTTCAATCTGCGTTTGATTGAGATGTGGGTTTCTATTCGGATTTAAAAGGCAAGCCCGTGTCGTTAACAAAGTTCCAGTGCCATTAAATTCTACTGACCCGCCTTCCATAACAATACCGGGATGCACCACTGGAATATCATAGTGCTTAGCTATTAACGTTGGAATTACATCGTCCAGATCAAAGGGTGGATACTTGCCACCCCACGCATTGTAGCCCCAATCTACAATCATTTTTTTCTTCTCTTTCGGGTTGATTAAAAATGCCGGTCCATGATCGCGGCACCAGGCATCGTTAGTGGGGTGAAAGAAGAATTCTATTTGCGCTAAGTCCGCATCCACTTTTTGCAAATGGCCAATAGCCTTTTGTTTCATGGTTTCGTTAAGCACATTGATTCTTACCTTTTCACCTTCGGCAACGCGCTTGATAAACTCCGCATACACGGGATAAATTGTTTCAATCTTACCGGGCCACGAGGCTTCTTTATGAGGCCAGCTTAACCAGGTAGCTGCGTGTTTGGCAAATTCTGCGGGGAAGTGATATCCGAGTTGTTTAGGTGTCTCCATTATTTAGTCCATAGTCTAAGGTAGATAGTCCATAGTCTGCTATCGACCATGGACTATATACTATTCATCATCAATATATCGCTTAGTGATCGGTTGATACGAATCAATTCTGCGATCGCGCATAAAAGGCCAATGAGTGCGGTAACGATCTGTTTTACTTAAATCTATTTCCAATACATTCACTTCCTCATTATCATGAGAGGCTTTATATAAGATTGAACCAAACGGATTACTAATAAAGGAGCCACCCCAAAACTTCATCGCTCCATTCTGTTCTACCCCCACCCGGTTTACACTTACCACATGAATGCCATTGGCTACTGCATGACTTCGCTGAATAGTTTGCCATGCATTATATTGTTCAGTATTCGTTGCTTCGTCTTGGGAAGTAGCCCAACCAATTGCGGTAGGGTAAAATAATATTTCTGCACCCATCAGTGCAGTAATGCGGGCAGCTTCCGGATACCATTGATCCCAACAGATTAAGACTCCTAGTGTGGCGAAGCGGGTTTTAAAAATCTTGTAGCCTAAATCCCCAGGAGTAAAATAAAATTTTTCATAATACGAAGGGTCATCCGGAATATGCATCTTTCGATACTTGCCCAGATACTTGCCATCGGCATCGATTATCGCTGTTGTATTATGGTAAAGTCCTTCAGCGCGTTTCTCAAATAAAGAAGCAATAATGACTACCCCTAATTCTTTTGCTACCAAAGAAAGTGATTCTGTAGAAGGACCTGGAATGGATTCGGCCAATTTAAAGTTGTCGTAGTCTTCCACATCGCAGAAATACAGAGATGTGAACAATTCTTGTAGGCACACAATCTGAGCACCCTTTGCAGCTGCTTCACGAATTTTTCCAATTGCCTTTTGTAAGTTCTCTTTTGGTTCTTTGGCGCAACTCATTTGCACTGTACCTATTTTTACTTTTTGCCCAGCCACTTTATTGAAAATTTAAATTGCAAAAATAGGAATTTTGAAGTTCTGAAGATCAGTTTTTTATTGCGCGAACCATCTCGCGTTTTCCGGGCGGCCCCGGCAACGACTCAACCCGCAGACCAAGTGATTTCAAATCGCGTTTAAGTTGCCCTTTGGCACAATAAGTAACAAACACACCCTGCGGTTTCATACTCGTTACAACTTTTGCAAGCATCAGCAACTGCCACATTTCGGGTTGTTTGTTTGGCGCAAATGCATCGAAATAAATAAGATCGAAGTTTTCAGACAGTAACGAAACTGCCTGTAGCGATTGATTGTCTTTATAAAGTTTAAAGTGCGTGTCTATTTCATTCCAGGCTTGCCACGGCACTTCATGTAGCTTTTGAAACCGTGCTGCATCGGTTTGATTGACATAATTCATCGCCTTCCAGATTTCTTCGGGCACGGGAAATACTTCCAGCGAGTGATACTTGATCGTTGTCTTTTTTTCTTCACTCCATTGGTAGCTAAGCAAGGCATTGAGGCCTGTACCAAATCCTATTTCTAAAATTGAAATTGAGTTGAGATCTTTGTTTTCCGCAAAGAAGTTTAATCCCTTATCGATAAAAACATAGGCAGACTCCCGAAATGCTCCGTAGCGGGAGTGATACGTTTCATCCAGAGCTTCGTTTAGAAGTGAATGCGACCCATCTTCAGTAATTATGATTTTAATCGAGCTCACAAAAGTGTTATGTCAATCCCTCTTAATCAACGCAACCGCCATTGCATTCACGCCCTCTTCGCGGCCAACATAGCCTAACTTTTCGTTGGTGGTGGCTTTAATCGAAACATCGTCCTCGGTAATAGCCATGAGCGGAGCCAGCACTTTTTTCATTTCAGGTATGTGTGGATTTATTTTCGGATTCTCCAGCGTTAGTGTACAATCAACATTCTCAATCTTCCAACCTTTTTCATGCAGCATGCACGTTACTTCTTTCAAAAAGAATTTGCTATCCATGCCGTGCCAGCGCGGGTCTTTATTTGAAAAATGAAACCCTATGTCGCGCAGGTTAGCTGCTCCTAGTAACGCATCACAAATAGCATGAATCAAAACATCGGCATCGGAGTGGCCCACCGCACCTTTACTGGCCGAGAGTTTAATTCCACCCAGATAAAAATCGCGCCCTTCTTCCAATTGATGAACATCAAAACCTAGCCCTACCCGGATTTTCATACATTTTTATTTGTTCAAAAGTAATCGGATTGGCTGGCATCTAATACTAATCTCTATATTTATATAGCATAATTGGCTTATGAATTTCTTTCGGAATTTTTTAGTAGGAAAAAATAATATTCCATCGCGTAAAGAGTACAAATATGCGATGTTGCGGGGGCAGTTTGCCTGCATCATTTGCGCGGTGGCCATTTTTTATGTTATTCTCGATAGCTCGAATGGTGTTACCGTATTTATACCCTGGTATGCCGTACTTGGCGGACTCGCCTTGCTTTCGCTTTATCTAAATAGAAAAAAATATTACATCGCTGCCACAATACTTCAATTAGCACTAATCAACAGTTTGATTTTTTTGTTTGCTGACGCTGATCATCCTTATGGAGGTGTTTTTTTCTTCTTCATGACGTGCTCCATTACAGCACTTATCCTGCTAAATTACTACCACCGCAGTGTCAGTATTTTTTTTGCTTTGTTGCCCATTGTCCTGGGTATTCTTGCTTACCTCTATGATCTCAATATCATTCCACCCCCCGTTTACGAGGAAAATATGATTCGTATCAATTTCGTAACAAACCTTACTATCGGAATTTTATCGAATGCCTTTGTTGTTTATTTCTTAATCAACAGGAACGATGAAACAGAGCGATCCCTTCGCAACAGCGAAAAAGATCTACTTAAAACCGCAGCCGAACTTAAAGGAAGTGAGGAGAGATTTGCGATGGCCATCACCGGAACACGTGCAGGCATCTACGAATGGAAAGTTCCCACAAATAGTATTTATGTAAGTCCTTATTGGAAGCGCTTGTTAGGATTTGAAGATCACGAACTGGCCGATCTTACTGTCGAAAAATTTCTTTCTCTGATACATCCGGAAGATGTAACGCGCACCTCGCATGCCATAGAAGTTCATCTACACGATCACAGGCCCTATCAAACTGAATTGCGAATTCGCACAAAACGAGGTGACTATAAATGGTTTCAGGATAGTGGCGTCTCGAAGCTTGATAAAGAAGGCAACCCGGCCGTGGTCATTGGCTCTATCATTGATATCAATGAACGTAAAAGAGCCGAGGAAGAGTTGGCTTTAAAAAACGCCCAGCTCGCAAAAACCAACGAGGAGCTGGATCGGTTCGTGTACAGCGCTTCGCACGACATGCGGGCTCCGCTTAGTTCGTTGCTTGGCCTGATTCATTTATCTGAAAAAACTGACCGCCCCGAAGAGGTGAGTCTCTTTCTGCAGATGATGAAAGATCGAATTAAAACCATGGAAGGATTTATAAAAGAAGTTACCGACTACTCGCGCAATACGCGGCTTGACCTTATGCGCACACAAATCTCCTTGCATGACTTTGTTCAGGAGGTAGTACAAAATCTGGCCTATGCCATCGTGAATAAAAAAGTGAGAATTGAAGTTGATATTGACAAGCACCTGACTATACTTACGGATGCCAGCAGACTGAAAGTAGTTATCAATAATTTGTTATCAAACGCGTATAAGTACCATAACTTCGATCAACCCGACCCTTACATTATCGCTTCGGCTATAAAAAAAGGCGACATAATATTAATTACTGTTAAAGATAATGGGCGTGGCATTGCTGCCGAACATCATGCACGAATTTTTGAAATGTTCTACCGAGCTTCCGAAAGTTCGGAGGGTTCGGGCCTTGGTTTGTACATCGTTAAGGAAACGTTGGATAAACTAAGTGGAAATATCAGTGTGCAATCGGCTGAGGGTGCGGGTGCAGAGTTTACCGTTACAGTGCCTGCTGAAGGTTAATTTTTTACCTTATATTTTCAGCGTGATAATACAATACACTTGAATTTTTTTCATCAAAGATTTCCCTTGATACCCGAATCACCTCTTCGCGTGTTACGGTTTCAATTTTTTTTGCCTCCGTATTTACAAGATCGGTGCTTCCAGAAAGGGTAGCAAATGCAAGATTCATAGCACGGTTTATCACCTCCACTTGCTCAAACTCCTGAGTTGTTTGCGCTTGGTTTTTTACTTTTTGTAATTCCGATTTGCCCGGCCCTTCATTTACCAAAACTTTGATAACGTCATTTATTTCTTCTTCCGCGGCTTCAAGAGTTATTCCATCTTTTACCCGGCCACTGATAACAAACATACCCGGATCAATTGATCCCATAGTAAAGGAGGAAATAGAGGTGAAAATTTCCTTTTCCTTCACCAATTGATTGTACAACCTGCTGGACTGCCCCCGACTTAAAATATCACTTATTAAATCTGTCGTATAAAAATCATTATTAAACCGACCTGCCATGTGATAACTTTTATACAGCGCATTAGCGGGCACTTTAGCTTTTACAGAACTTGTTCGCTTGCTTTTCTGTGCAGGTTCTAAAGACAGATTGCGTTTGTTCTCTTTGCCGGCTGGTATTGGCCCAAACCATTTCTCAGAAAGACTTTTAACCTGCTTGTAGGTGACATTTCCTGCAACAACTAAAATAGCATTGTTGGGAGTATAATATGAGAAGAAAAAATCCTTCACATCTTCCAGAGTTGCATTTTCGATATGGCTGATCTCTTTTCCGATAGTTGCCCATTGATAAGGGTGCGTTGTATAGGCCAGCGGCCGAAGCTTCAGCCAGACATCTCCATAGGGTTGACTTAAATACCGCTGTTTAAATTCCTCCACAACTACTTTGCGTTGCACCTCCAGCACCTTGGGGTCGAACGATAAACTTAACATCCGGTCGCTCTCTAGCCAAAAACCTGTTTCAAGGTTGGCCGCAGGCACCGTAAGGTAATAATTTGTGATATCGGTATTGGTGAAAGCATTGTTCTCTCCTCCTACCAGTTGAAGCGGGTCATCGAATGAAGGTATGTTTGCAGAACCACCAAACATCAAATGCTCAAACAAATGCGCAAATCCGGTTTTATCAGGTCTTTCATCGCGCGAACCCACATCATACAAAATGTTCATAACAGCAATCTGAACCGTGGGATCTTCGTGAACAATCACCTTAAGACCATTATCCAGTGTAAAAGATGAAAAGGGAATCATGAGTTCTGAATCATTTTTAAAGCTACCTATCAACAATAAAGGCGCAAGATAGGCTCTCGTTTAATTTTATCTATATTTCAGCCGCTACCTAGTTAAATATATGTCTGTTGAAATAACTCTTATCATTCTTAGCTCGCTGGTTATTTTCAGTTACCTGTTCGACCTGCTGGCAAAAAAATTCAAAATTCCATCTGTCATACTATTGCTACTAAGTGGTATTGGCCTTCGTTATGTAGCTGATTTTTTTTCGTTTACCAGCATTGACTTTACTCCAGTTTTACCACTGGTGGGAACTGTGGGTCTGATCCTGATCGTGCTCGAGGGCTCACTGGAGCTTAAACTTGAAAAAGAAAAATCCGGGCTCATAAAAAAATCGCTTGCGTCTGCTTTCTTCATTTTGATTATCACAAGCGTAGGTCTGGCATTCTTTTTCTATTACCTCACTGGAGAAAATTTTCAAATCTGTTTCCTTAATGCGGTGCCCCTGGGCGTTATCAGCTCAGCCATTGCTATTCCTTCTGCCAGTGTTTTGCCTGGCAATCGTAAAGATTTTATTGTCTATGAATCTTCTCTCTCAGACATCTTCGGCATCATACTCTTTAATTTTTTAATCACAAATGAGACTATTAACGTCACCTCATTTATAAACCTGGGCTGGCAAACCATTCTTATTCTGGTGATCTCCGGAATATTTTGCCTCGTTCTTCTTTATTTATTAAAAAGAATAACCCATCATTTGAAATTCTTCTTAATTATTGCCGTGCTCATTTTAACGTATTCAATCGGTAAATACTTTCATTTACCAACCCTGGTAATTGTGCTTGCATTTGGTTTGTTTCTCAACAACGTTCATTGGATCAAACACCTTCGGTTTAAAGAAATTTTTGAATATACACACTTCAACAAAGACCTTCAACAACTTACCCAGCTAAGCGGGGAAAGCGCTTTTATTGTGCGAACTTTTTTCTTCCTTATTTTTGGTTTCACGCTCGAAATTAAATCGTTGCTTCACCTGGACGTGCTGATTAATGGGGCGATTATTATTGCTATAATTTATTTTGTGAGATTTATCTATCAGAAAAATTTTGTTGCTACGGCCTCCTGGGCAGAATACTGGCTTGCCCCGCGCGGGCTTATCACAATCCTGCTCTTTTTTAGCATTCCCGAAACCTTAAAATTAAAAGGACTACAAAATGGATTACTTTTTTTTATAATCCTGGCCACAAGCTTAATCATGACGTTCGGCCTGCTTGGTGTGCGTAATGATAAACCCGCTCCGGATTTAACCGAATAGGAGCTGTGACAGAAACCTTCTAACTTGCTTCTTCATTCGCCTTTATGAAATTCGCCCGCAAAAAATACTCTGACGAAATTCTTATCAACCTGTATGAAGCATTGCTTCGGCCGCGGCTCATCGAAGAAAAAATGTTAATTCTGCTGAGGCAGAATAAAATCAGCAAATGGTTTAGTGGCATAGGCCAGGAAGCAATTTCGGTGGGCATCACTCAGGCTGTTGAAAAAGATGAATATATTCTGCCTATGCACCGCAACCTTGGCGTGTTCACCGGTCGTGAGCTTCCTTTCACTCGACTCTTTGCTCAATGGCAAGGCACGTCTATGGGCTATACTAAAGGGCGCGATCGTTCTTTTCACTTTGGCACAAACGATCATCACATCGTGGGTATGATCTCCCATCTCGGCCCACAAAATGGTGTAGCCGATGGAATTGCACTTGCCTCTAAACTAAAAGGTGAACAAAAAATTACCATCGTATTTAATGGTGATGGCGGAACAAGCCAAGGCGATTTTCACGAGGCTGTTAATGTAGCCGCAGTGTGGAATTTGCCTGTGATTTTTGTTATAGAAAACAATGGTTATGGTTTATCAACACCAAGCAGCGAGCAGTTTAAATGCAAACAGTTTATTGATAAAGCAATTGGCTATGGAATAAAAGGAGTTCAGGTTGACGGAAATAATGTTCTGGAAGTTTATGACACAGTAAAAACGCTCGCCACGAACATGCGCAAAAAACCAGAGCCTGTTTTGCTTGAATGCATCACCTTTCGCATGCGTGGTCACGAAGAAGCCTCGGGCACAAAGTACGTTCCTAAAAAACTTATGGACGAGTGGGGTAAAAAAGATCCTGTAGAAAATTTTGAAAAATACCTGATCACTGAACAAGTGATTGATTTAAAGTATACCGAAACTCTCCGAAAGAAAATTAAAAAGGAAATTGAAGTTGGATTAAACGAAGCGTTTCAGGAGTCTTTGCCAACCCCTTCTACTGAATTGGAATTGACAGATGTTTATGCCCCGTTTGAGCAAGCAATCATTTCTCCCATCTCCTCTGGAGAGAGGTTGGAAGTGAAGCTATCAGAGAAAAGATTTATTGATGCCATCAGTGACGGGCTAAAGCAAAGTATGGAGCGTTACCCTAACCTGGTGCTGATGGGACAAGACATTGCCGACTATGGAGGTGTTTTTAAAATCACCGAAGGCTTTGTTGAAAAGTTTGGCAAAGATCGGGTGCGCAATACTCCGTTGTGCGAATCGGCTATTGTTGGAACTGGGCTTGGTCTCTCTATCAAAGGCATGAAGGCGATGGTAGAAATGCAGTTTGCCGATTTTGTTACCGAAGGGTTTAATCAGATCATTAACAACCTCGCAAAAACGCACTGGCGCTGGGGCCAATCTGCCGATGTGGTGGTGCGTATGCCAACAGGTGCCGGCACCGCAGCCGGGCCGTTCCATAGTCAAAGTAACGAAGCGTGGTTTTTTCATACGCCCGGATTAAAAATTGTATATCCATCAAACCCGTACGATGCAAAAGGACTTTTGTGTGCAGCCTTGGAAGACCCCAATCCTTATTTATACTTTGAACACAAAGTGCTTTACCGCTCTATCAAAGAACAGATTCCGGATGATTATTATACAATAGAAATCGGCAAAGCTAATTTCGTAAGTGAGGGCATCGATCTTTCCATCATTACTTATGGAATGGGCGTGCATTGGGCCAAAGAGATTTTGGCCACCATGCCTGAAGTCTCTGCTGATGTGCTGGACTTGCGCACCATACTGCCGTGGGATAAAGAAGCTGTTTTATCTACCGTAAAAAAAACGGGGCGGGTTTTGATCCTTCATGAAGACACGTTAACCGGAGGTATTGGTGGTGAGATTGCTGCGTGGATTAGCGAGCATGCCTTTCAATATTTGGATGCGCCCGTGATGCGTGTTGCAAGTTTGGATACAGCAATACCCTTTGCAGCCACACTCGAACAAAATTTCTTGCCTAAGGGAAGATTAAAATCCAGAATAGAACAACTGTTGAAATTCTAAGAGAAAGTCAGCGTTATCTACCCTCCCAATAAGGAAATTGCAATTTTCTGTATCTTAGCCTGTTCTATGCCATAATTTTGACTAGCCGCAAAGAAATTATTGCCACTCTTCGATTGCCCCTGATTACCTTCAGTACGGTGGCCATTGTCTTTTTTCTTTCATCAAATGGTTTTGCGCAAGACAAACGTCCCATAAATAATAAGCGTCAAATCCGGGAAACCCGTGTTAAGTCTGTTAAGCACAAAGAGACTGCGACCACAAAAGATATTGCTGGAAAAAGATTAAGAACAAGAAATAAATCCTCGGCTCAACGGGCCGTTATTGCAGCTCGTTCGCCTTACAAAAATAAACGCATGGCTGGTGATCAGGTAGGCAGACCCATAGGCGGAAACGCCCCAAGAATCCGGTCACGATCAGCAGAGATGGCTCGTGCCAATGTCTATCCTCAAAAAGGTCCGTTTGTAAATCATAATTCAAAAACACCCGAGAACGCTTATTCAAACAGACGTGAGTTATCGCGCCTTTCACGTCTTCAAACCAAAAGAGAACCACCGGGCGGCAAAAGACGAGTAACACCTCGATCGGCATCGAAAGCTTATGTTACCCGTGGTCGCGTAAATGTTTATTGGGGCAAGTTCTCTAAAGGCGAAAGAGCTATTACCAAAGATGTTGCCGGCAGGCCGTTGCGAACCAAAAATTTCCGCTCTGCTCCCAATCCAATTATTAAAGCAGATAATCCTTACTATGGCCGAAAAGATCGTGGTGATCGCGCCTACAAAGGAACATTTCGCTCTGGCTTTGCTACCGCTACAAAGCGAGGTGAAACTCCGTGGAAAGGTGACATCTCAGGTCAACCCATTCGAAAAAGTAAGGGAAGACAAAATCAGATTGCAGGTGAACCCGGCTCCGGACCCAGAATTTCTCCGGGCTTTAGTTTCCGAATGATGCAAAAAGATTTTTCGCGTCTGCGCGGAGTGAAAACAAAAAAAGGAGGCGGCAGTGTATCGGGTCAATACAAATCCAACCGACCGTTAACTCCACGAGCTCCTGGCATTAGTACCACTCTTATGCGGGCCGATCAAAATAGATTGCGCGGTATAAAACCAGAAAAAGGGGGCGGAAGTGTGACCGGAAAATTCAGGTCTAACAAACCGTTAACTGCTCGTGCGCCTGGCATTGGAACCACCTTCATGCAAAAAGATTTGAAGAAATTAAGAGGCATTAAACCGATAAAAGGTGGTGGCGGAAGCATCAGTGCCCAAATGAAGAATAAAAAGAATGTGCCACTTGGCGCAAAGCCCCCTGCTAATCCAAGAGTAGCAGCAATGATGGGCAACTATAAAGGCACACAGAAAAGAAGTGAACAAGGATTTAGTCAGAGTGGACTTAATTATTCTGGCAACATAAAATCAATGCGACCGCAAAAAGGTGGCGGCAGTGTGAGCTCGCAGTTAAAACGTAATAATAACAACAGACCTATTCCGGTTAGGCAGCCGTTGGATATTCGGGCAGCAAACTTTCAGGGCAACTACAAGGGTTTTATCAAGCGTAGTAAAATTCCTACAGGCTTCAGTCAGGACGGACTTAGTTATTCTGGCAGTGTAAAGGCAAGACGGCAACCTAAAGGTGGTGGCAGTGTGAGTGGAAAACTTTGGAACAATAACAATCAACCCATACCCGGCAGAACCCCCAGCCTTGTGTCTGGTCAGATAAGTAAGTTTCAAGGTAATTTGCCGCAGAAGAAAAAAACCTATAGCCAGGATGGATATGATTTTTCTGGTTATAACAAAACCAGAAAACCAGAAAAAGGTGGTGGCAGCGTAAGCGGAAAACTTTGGAACAACAACAATCAGCCTATTCCCGGAAAAACTCCTGGCTCATCAAACAAGGTTGATTCGTATCAGGGAAATTTAACGTTCAAAAAGAAGTCCTTCAATCAGGAAGGTTATAGCTTTTCGGGCTACAACAAAACCAGAAAACCAGAAAAAGGAGGCGGCAGTGTGAGTGGAAAACTTTGGAATAATAACGGAAAGCCATTGCCTGCAAAAGTGCCAACCGGAGACCAGGCGGGTGACATCAACTACTCTGGCAAAACAAGACTCCCAAGATTGAAACGAGAATATGTGCGCAATCCAAATGCAGTTGAAGAAGCGCTGAAGAAACATAGCCCTTACGAAAATACCTATCAGGTAAATGGATTGATGGTGAGTGTAAAACAAAAAGATACTGACAAAAAACCTAACGCAGTTAAAGGTTCAATGCCTTCGGTAGGCCCCACAAAGGCAACCGTAAAAGCAGGTGAGTATACCGGCACCATGAAAATGTATTGGGCATACAAACGAAATCCAAGCAGTGCCGAGGGTGCGCAGAAAACCTTTAAGAACACAAAATCATTTGAGGAAGCCACAAGTTTTGCAGGCAAAACCCGGTTAACGAAAAACTATCGGCATAATCCGAATAGTCATAAGGATGCTTTAAAAGTTATTGCCCCCGGCCGCGCTTATGCCCGCATTGGCGATTATCAGGGAAATACTAAAATGAACAAGTTTAACCACAAGAAACATTTTCCTGATGCTCAGTTTGCCCATGGCAAGGTTAATAATGTGAAGGGCGAGCGAACTATTATCACAGACGTTAAGTTGTTATGGACCAAGCTCTTTAAGAAAAACGCTACGCAGCCTGACGCTGTTAAAGATAAGGTAAGGCGACCGCGCTACGACAAAAAAGAGAAAGAGCTCTGGAAAGACCTTTATGACTAAAACAATAAACTGGATTCAGTTAACCAGCATAAATCAACTCGAGGCGTTACAGGCAGAATCACAAACTCACCCTGTTATCATCTTTAAACATAGCACCAGTTGCTCCATCAGTCGAACATCCCTCGATCGGCTTGAACGAAACTGGAAACAGGAAGAACTGCCACAAGTAAAATCTTATTTTCTGGATCTTCTCTCCTATCGCGAAATTTCAAATAAGATTGCCAGCACCTTTCATGTAGAGCACGAGTCGCCTCAGGTTTTACTTATCCGAAACGGCAAATCTTTTTACACCAAATCTCATTTCGAAATTGACTTTCGTGAAATAAAAAATGCCCTTTTTAAAAGTTAAAAGTCACCGTTTGTGTAAGCGATTCTGCAAGGCTTAATGCAACAGGACACGTGCGGGCACCGTTTTTTAATTTCTGTTTTTGGATATCCGTTGCTGCTAAATCCGGGTGCGAAAAAGTGATTTGTATCTCCGCTATTTTTCGCGGATTAGCAGACATGATTTTCACAACTTCAGAGGTGAGGCCTTTAAGGTTTATCCCTTCCCTATCGGCAATCTGCCCCATAATAGTCATCATGCAACTGGTAAGTGCTGCACACACCAAATCAGTCGGACTAAATGCCTCCCCCTTGCCCATATTGTCTACAGGCGCATCGGTAACTATCAAATTACCCGATTTTAAATGTTTTGCCTGGGTTCTTAAACCACCCAAATACTCAACTGTTGCCATTACACTCATAACAAGACTATTTTTTCTGCGTTAGTTAAATTAACTTTATCTTTCCCAAGGTAATGAAAAGAGGGTGGTATGAAACGAGGAATCAAATTTTTGCTTTTTCTGATCTTAAGCGTTGTGCTCATGCCTGCTTGTGCCCAAACACAAGATAGCTATGAATATAACTCTGAGTTTACCTGGGGCATAAATAAAAATTCGGCTGGTGGCCTGATTGGCGGCTTCACCTTTAAAAAGTCGAGGAAATTAAATGATCGCATGCTTGAGACGTTTGGCCTCGAAATTATGAACGTTAAACATCCGCAGGAAAAAAGACACACATCCGTTTACACAGGCAATTTTTTCATTTTCGGCAAGAGCAATTACTTATACGCTGTTCGGTTTCAATATGGTCGCGATTTAATTTTATTTACCAAGGCACCTCAGCAAGGCGTAGAGATTAAAGCCGTTTTTGCAGCCGGCCCTTCGTTGGGCATTGTGGCGCCATACTATATAGAAAAATCAATTGATGGGGGTGGCTTTTCTTTCAATTCAATACATGAACAATACGACCCAGCTATTCATAGTTATAACGACATATTGGGTACAGGCAATCTATTTGAAGGAATTGGAGATTCGAAATTACAACTTGGAGCTAACCTAAAGGCAGCTATCAACTTCGAGCTTGGCTTTTTGAAGAGTCAGGTTACCGGGTTTGAGGTGGGTGTGCTGGTGGATTCTTACTTCACTAAAATACCGTTAATGCCCACGGCTGAGAATAAATCGGTGTTTCCTACGGTGTTTTTCACATTATTCTACGGTAATCGTAAATAATACTTCTCAAAAATTTTCCTGATTTTCCGTGACTGGATGGCCAGAAGTGTATTCTATTATTATATTTGGAATTCCTAAACCCGTAATCAGTAACGTATGGAAGCGAAAAAGACGGAAAGTGCCGATTTAACTAAGAAGACCAGTTTCTTTTTTAGTATCGGCCTGTTGTTAACCATGGCCCTTGTATTCATGGCTTTTGAATGGAGAAGCTACGAAGATTCCCTAGTCAATCTGCAAGGCAAAAGCACCAACACTTTTGAAGAAATGCTGGAAGTGCCTCCTACTGAGCAACCACCACCACCAGCACCTATCATTCAACAACCTCAAATTGTAGAGGTACCTGATGAAGAAGAGATTAAGGAAGATCTTAATCTTAAGTTTGACGTGGAAGTAACTGAAGAAACGAAAGTGGAAGAAGTTGTAGTAGCGCCTGTTGAAGAAAAAGAAAATGTGGACGAGATTTTTAGTGTTGTGGAAGAATCCGCAGAACCTAAAGGTGGCATGCCAGCGTTTTATAAATTCGTAGGAGAAAAAATTAAATACCCTGCGCAGGCCAGAAGAATGGGTGTTGAAGGAAGGGTTTTCGTTGAGTTTGTTGTAAACCGTGATGGTTCTATCGTTGACGTGAGATCAATAAAAGGAATTGGCGCAGGTTGCGATGAGGAAGCAGTAAGAATTGTGCAGAGCGCTCCTGCCTGGAAGCCCGGTAAACAAAGAGGTAAAGCTGTAAGACAAAAAATGGTTATCCCTATCATCTTTAAATTAGGATAATAACTTATTAAGAATACTGAGAAGCCCTGATTGAAAAGTCAGGGCTTTTTTATTGCCCTATTATAAGATCAGCCCACAGCCAAGGCCCAACAAAATAATTGCCCACGAAGGAATTTTGGTAAAGGCTGTCAGCGAAAAAGTCGCAATCGCGAAAAGCCCGTTCAATAAAACAATATTGATTGTTTGCTCCACCACCAAAGGTTGAAAAAGTAACACGGCTGCTGCTGCCACAAGCCCCGCATTAGCTGCGTTTATGCCCTCGAGCGAAGCACGTATAGCTCTTATTTTTTTTAGACTGTCCCAGATTCTGATCATAAAAAATATCAGAAACGTGCCTGGCAAAAAAATTCCTGCTGCCGACATCACCGCGCCTACAATTTCACCAAACACTCCGTACTCGCGCATGGCCAACGCACCTATATAAGAACTAAAAGAAAAAACCGGCCCCGGCAGTGCCTGCACAAATGCATAGCCCGACAAAAACTCTTCAGAAGTTAGGTATTGCTTGGGAGCATATTGAACAAACTCTGTGTACAGCATAGGTGTAAGCACCTGACCGCCACCAAAAATAAGACTGCCGTTACGATAGAAATTTTCGAACAGACGAACTGGAAGCGTTAGTTCAGGAATACTTTTAGTGGCCCAGCCTAACAAGGCAGCAAAAATTAATACGCCTGCCCAAAGGAAAAAATTTGCCCACGATACATCAAACTTCTTTTTCTCTTCGCGAGGATGGGCTTTGTAATTAAGTGCCGTAACTAAACCAGCCGCCAGCAAGATCAACGGAAACACTACCGGAGATTTTACAAAGTAGGTGGCGATACCAGCCACAATCATCAACACCAAACCTCTTCGTGTAGTAACCGTTTTTAGAATAATTGAGTACGCTGCATACGCCACAAACCCTACAGCCATGGGTTGAATGAAGCGGGTAAACTCTAATGAAATATTTTTAGAACCGAAGCTGCTGATAAGAATCCCTACGGCCGTCATAATGGCAACCGATGGCAATAGCCAAATCAATAAGGTAAGGTAAGCAAGCGAAGAACCACCAAGGCGATATCCAATGGCTGAAAGTGTTTGTGTTGATGTGGGCCCTGGAACTACCTGGCACAAGGCATTTAGTTCAATTAAGTCTTCCTCCGAAATGTAGTTTCGTTTTTTAACCAATATATTTTGAAAGTGCGCAATATGCGCCTGTGGCCCACCAAAACATGTAACCGAAAGCAGGAATACATCCTTTAAAAAACTGGTAAAGCGGGTTCGCTCCAAATATGTTTTGTTTATTTTTTTAACCCGATTTCGCGCAAACGTTGATTAAGAAACTCTCCGGCTGTGATGTCGTCCCAAAGTTTTGGGTGTGTTGTGTCAACGCACGAAGACAAGGCCGTTAAGTCCATTTCGGAACGCGGATGCATAAAGAACGGTATTGAGTATCGGGGTGTATTCATCAGATGACGGGGTGGATTAACAACCCGGTGAATGGTTGATTTCAATTTCTTATTCGTTAAACGCTCTAACATATCGCCAACGTTCACAACCAATTGCTCAGGTAAGGCTGTAATAGGAATCCATTTTCCGTCTCTGCGGAGCACCTGCAAACCATCTGCACTGGCACCCATTAACAGTGTAATCAAATTAATATCGCCATGTTCGGCAGCACGCACAGCATCAGCAGGTACGGAATCCGGATTTTCTATCGGGAAATAATGAATGGGGCGCAGGATGCTATTGCCATGATGCACTTTATCATCAAAATAATTTTCAGGCAGATTCAGATACAGGGCAATTGCACGAAGCATTTGTGTGCCCGTTTTTTCCAATCGTCTATAAACATCAAGGGCAATTTCTTTAAACTCAGGTAATTCTGTTGGCCATACGTTATCCGGATATTCTTTTTTGATAGGATCATTATCCAACACTTCCTGACCGACATGGTAAAACTCTTTCAAGTCGCCCGTGTTGCGACCCTTTGCATGCTCTTTGCCTTTGCCAATGTAGCCGCGCTGTCCGGCTAATCCGGCAATCTCATACTTTTGTTTTACTTCATCCGGCAAAGCATAAAATTTCTTAATGTTATTATAGAGCCGGGCCGATAGATCATCGGTGAGATAATGATTGCGAACCGAGACAAAACCAATGTTGTTATAGGCCTCGCCCACCTGCTGAACAAACTTATTTTTTTGTGTAAGATCGCCACTGGTAAAGTCGGCAAGATCCAGCGATGGGATGGTATCGTACAGTATTTCTGCCATATCCACTTGAGTTAGAGGGTTATCGCAAGCTAATTATTTTTGGGTAAATTTACCTATTGCCAAGTCGGGCATGATTTTCGCGAAGACAGAAATCTAAATCAATAAATTATGGAATCCATCAATAGAAGAAAGTTTGTAAAAACATCGCTAACATCTTCGGCTGCCCTGGCCGCTCCTTTTCTTATAAAAGCGGATATTTTCTCTTCCGAAAATATAACACCTGCTCTTCAGTTTGCCCAAGTGCCATTGCCGTATGCAAACAATGCCCTGGAGCCGTACATTGATTCTCTAACCATGGAGATTCATTATGGCAAACATCATGCGGCCTACATCAAAAATGTAAATGATGCTATCGTGGCAGAGAACATTACATTTTCTACTGAAAAAGATTTCTTGGCTAATACGTCAAAACTTTCCGCGAAAGCGCGCAACAACGGTGGCGGAGCCTGGAACCATAACTTCTTCTGGCAGATCATGAAGCCAGCCGGTGGCGCACCTACAGGAAAAGTAGCGGAGGCACTAACTGCAAGCTTTGGATCAATTGATAAATTCAAAGAACTTTTTACACAGGCAGCCATGACCCGCTTTGGTTCGGGTTGGGCATGGTTGGTGAAAGATGGTAATACATTAAAAGTAGGATCAACTGCCAATCAGGATAACCCGATGATGGACTTGCCTACCGGACAGGCAGGTATTAGTGAGTTGAAAGGCACACCACTGCTCGCATTAGATGTTTGGGAACACGCCTACTACCTCAAGTATCAGAACAAGCGCAACGAATATGTCGCCAACTGGTGGAATGTGGTGAACTGGGATGAAGTAGCCAAACGCCTGAACAGCTAATCAAAATTTTTTCTATGAAGAGATTTTTTCTGCTTTGCACGGTGTGCATTTCCCTCCATGGTTTTTGCCAGACTCAGGAAATTAAAATGTATAAAACTTTTGGCGGAGTGCGTTTTGAAATGGATACGCTGGTGCTAAGCCCGAAACAGGTTCTTGAAATTTTAAAAGAAGAACCCTTGGCGTATGATGAATTTAAAAAAGCAAAAGCCAATTATAGTGCAGCCGGAGTTCTCGGCTTTGCCGGAGGATTTCTTATCGGCTTCCCTGTTGGAACAGCTATTGCAGGGGGTGATCCGGAGTGGGGATTGGCTGCTGGTGGAGCTACGTTGATTCTTGCCTCCATTCCACTTCACCGAACTTTTAAGGGCCGGGCTTATAATGCACTTGAACTGTACAATAAAAAATATACAAGTCGGGTAGAACCAACGTTCTATTTTTATGGAACGCAAGCTCGCTTAGTGATTCGTTTTTAAGATCGGTTGATAGACTTTCAACGTATCCGTTAAAAATTTTTCTTCAGCCATAATATTTCCCTGCAGTGTTGGAGCTACAATGCCCGAATGAAATAATCTGGATGAGGCAAATATCCGCGCTTCATCCCAAAAAGCAGTTTTTATAAACAACGAGAGTGTAAGGCTTCCGCCCTCAACTAGTACTGATTGAATTTTCTCAGTTGCTAAATAATCCAACATAGAGGTAACAAAGTCTTGTTCATCCAGGCGAACAAGTGAGAGATTTGGATGCTCTTCGTGTTTAAGCAGATTGAAGCAGATGGTTCTGACCTTTCTGTCAAACAAATTTAGTTTATCAGGCAAACGAAGAAACCTATCAATCACCAAACGAACCGGATTTCGTCCGCTCCAATCGCGCACGGTAAGCATGGGGTTATCATGAGCCGCTGTTTTTGTGCCCACCAACACAGCATCTTCTTCGCTGCGCCACTTGTGCACAAGCTGTCGCGAAAGTTCATTGCTGATCCACTTCGATTCGTAATTGGTTCGCGCTATAAAGCCATCTTCGGTTTGTGCCCACTTCAATATTATATAAGGCCTTTGTTGCTCGTGGTAGGTAAAGAAACGTTTGTTCAATTTCCGACCTGCTTTCTCCAGCACTCCGGTAACAACTTCAATACCCGCATCCGTTAATTTTTTTATTCCTGCACCACCCACCAATGGGTTTGTGTCTACATTGGCAATTACAACTTTTTTAACTTTATGACTGATCAGAAGATCTGCACAAGGGGGAGTTTTTCCAGTATGTGAACAGGGTTCAAGATTTACGTATACAGCGCTACCTGCCAGTTGAGATTTATCTTTTACAGTAGCTATGGCATTTACTTCGGCATGGGCCTGGCCATAAACCTGATGCCAGCCTTCGCCAATAATTTCACCTTCTTTCACAATCACACAGCCTACCCGCGGGTTTGGGCTCACTGAACCAATGCCCAAGCGGGCAAGATCAAGAGCACGTTGCATGAAGAGTTCTTCGGGTGTCATGGCTTATAGCTACCTTGCAAAGATCAATTTCGCGATGACCAATTCCAAAGAACTTTTTAACCATCTGGTAAGTCGGGTTACCCTGCCCGAGGATAAAAATGAAATACAGAGCATTATCTATTTATTATTACAAAAAGAATTGAGTCTTACAAAAACAGAAATTCTGTCTGAAAAAAAAAATGTTGCCGAACCCGCGCAGTTTGATCAACACCTGGCACGCATCAACCGGCATGAACCTATACAATACATTTTAGGCGAGGCCGAATTTTATGGAAGATCGTTTATAGTTAATTCATCCGTGCTGATTCCGCGCCCTGAGACGGAATTACTTGTGCAAGAAATTATCAAGCATGCTAAATCCAATACCGAGCCATTAACTATGCTTGACATTGGCACTGGCAGCGGGTGCATTGCCATTTCACTTGCACTCGAATTGCCCTGCTCCATGAAAGCCATTGATATAAGTTTGCCTGCACTAACGGTTGCCCAGCAAAATGCAAAACAATTAAAAGCATCTGTAAACTTTGCGCAGCTCGATATTTTAAAAGAACCACTGACTGAAAATTTTGACGTAATCGCAAGCAATCCGCCATACATCTCGCAGCGTGAAAAGCAAGACATGAAACCCAACGTGTTAAATTATGAACCAAACACCGCCCTGTTTCCGCCTGGTGAAGATGTGTTATTGTTTTACCATGTAATTGCAAAAAAAGCAAAAGAGGTTTTGAAGCCAAGAGGCTCACTTTGGTTTGAGATCAACGAACACTATAGCAACGAAATCTGTGAAATTCTGAAAGCAACTGGCTTTAACGATGTGATGTTGTTAAAAGATTGGAGCGGTAAAGAGCGCGTGGTGTGGGGGAGAGTTTGATTGACTGGAAGTGATCATAATGGCGCACACCATTTAGGCGCTAAAACAAAATGACGAAGTAATAGGTTTAACTGCCTGTTGGCAGTAGTTTTAGATACACTCCATTTCCTTTAGAATTATTTCCTCCAAAGTCCGTGAGTCCCTGTTAAATGCAACCTGTCCGATTACATAAGACAATATCATTACAGGAACAAAGAAAATCGTCCCGTATTTAATAGTTACAAAAGTCATTGCACCAAATGTTAATAAGAATACAATTCCGCTCCATTTATTTGTCGTAAAAGTCAAAGTCCAACTTCTATTGTCGTTTGATTGTCAGTTACAGTCAGAGGAAATGGCTTTCTTGTCATTCCACCTGTTCGAAATATTTTAAATTGTCTATCTGTTATTTCACCACCGATGAACCCTTCATTGTTGGGAAAATTGTTCGTTCGATGTTCCCTTATTATATTCTCAAATTTATTCAATACACTGTCATTTGTCAGCGGGCTCTTTATTGCCCGTTTATAATAGGAAAATATTTTCATTTCTAAAATTACCGCCAACATCTTAATATAAGAAATAAATTTCCTATATTCCTTTATATATAGACTCCTCACTCCAGCTCCTCGCCCACCCAAAACGGTTGTGAAGTCTGCAAGATTATTATTCCGTCTTGCTCCGTTGTTAATTTACCATTTTTAAGATTCGGCAATTGAGGGTGCAGTTCTTCGGGTAAAACAAAAAGGTTTGTTGCTGCTGCTACCCATTTTTCAAAGCGTCCTGATTTTACACGACCCCATCGCTTGTTATCAAAGAATACTTCAACATCCCCTTTAAAATCAACCAGCAAAGCTAGCGCACTTGCATCCGATACTAAATAATTAACAGCCCGCATGTTCTGTGCTTCCATTGTTTGGATCGCTTTCTTAAATGGCGTTTCCGTAGTGTTATAAGAAACCATGCGAATTGGCTGTTGTTCTTTTGTGCGATCAGTCAACATAGCTTCTTCACCAACAGGCACCAACAACACATCTACTTTAATACCCCAACTCAACACTGTTTCAAGTTGCGTGTGCAACACTACAATTGTAGGTATCCACTCCAGCAATTCTTGTATTTTTTCGAAGGGAATTGCGTGTACATCAAAAATGACAAGCGCAGGTTCCTGATTTTCGCGCACTACATGATGGCTGGACATTATTGTTCAAAGAAACAAACGGAACCACCTACCCACGTTTTGTCCTTATTGTATTTAACACCAATCATATCGCCACGACTCAACCGGGCCAGGTTGGTTATTAATTGGGGCCTTGACGCACCTTCGTCCCACAAAAACAATAACCGAATTTCGGTTTTCACCAATCCATCAGGGGCTTGCACTACGGGTTGATAGTGAACCTTTCGTTGGAGCATAAAATTTTTACGGTCTCCTTCGGGGATGGCAAGTATATCTTGTTCGGTTACATTAAAAATTACACCACTGCCCGAAAAAGAAAACAACGGTTTTAATACATAGTTTTCAAGGTCTTTCGGCAGCGAAGAATATTCATTCAAAAATTTACATTCGGGCACGGCACTGCTTTTTAAAAACGGCATCGTGTATTTGCTGATATGAAAAAACCAATTGGGATGCCCCGCCCATTCTACGTTTACATCTTCGGTGAGATGAAAATCTATTTTAAAATCTTTCTTTGCGATCAGCTCGTCAAAGATTACACGATTGTAAATCCGATGGATCGGAACTTCAACACCTTTCCTTTTATAGAAGAGCTTTTTATTTCGAATGATTACATCGCCTAGATGAATCGGCTCAATGCCTAAATGGAGTTTGGTAACGAGAAAATCGATGGCCGTATTTTGTTTCATCGGGTCGATCTCGAGCAACACCACGTTTTCAGGATCGTGATCTTTAACAATCGCTTTTTGCAATCGCTCCCAATATGCTTCCGATGAAATTCCGAAATGGAAATCCAAATTTTGTGGAATGCGGTAATGCTGGCGAAATTTATTTCCTAAAAAATCCTGATACCCAAACAAAGATGGAAACCCCTGCATCTCAATCAATCGCGGCACAAGTTCGTCACTACCTTCCTCTGTGCACACGGCAAAGTCAAGGGCAAGAAACAACGTGTGTGCATCTTCATTCGGCACGCGAACAGAATCAGGCAGCGCACCTTTCATACGCTGCTTAAAATCAGGCAACGCAATGAAATCGATAATCTCGTCCGCAGCTTTTAAGAGTTTTGCTTTAAAATCCTTCCCTACAAACACGGGACTTTCAGCAACCCGGAAGGTAATTTTGTAATTGAACTCCCGATCCAGGTCTGTTATAAATTCAGCATACTTCTTTTCAGAAAATTGCTGATTGAAGAGCTGACGGGCTGCGGCAATCATACTACAAGGTTGCTGAGCTGATGACGCAAGGCTGCATTAAGAAAGCCCGGCACAATAGTTAAATAGGTCAGCTTTATTTTATCAGGATCATTGAGAAATGATAACATCTGGAAATACTTTTTTTCACCGTGTTTCTCAATCACTATTTTCTTTTTGTCATCGCGCAGTAGATATTTATGCATCCCATCCGAATCCACCTCAGCATGAAATTGCATACCAATAATAGCTTCGTCAAATCGAATGGCCATGATGGCTCTTTCTAAAAATATACCTGGGCGTTCTTTTTCAATACACAATATCTGACCTCCACCCGACCAGATTTTTCCTTCGTTGGGCTCTATGATTTGATAGTCGCGCGAGTCAACTGCATAAAAGGGATCGGACAATTCAGCAAACAATGGTTCTGAAAGTCCTGCTTTTGTCTTATGAATTGGCATTACGCCAAAAGATGTGCTTTTGCGTTTGGATACATTGGCATAATTGTAGTGTCGACAAAAAATCTGAAACGAATGACAGATGAGAAGCACGTGTTTTCGTTGGTGAGGATGATAATGGTTATGATGAATGATGCCATTCATTAAGGTAAAGTACTTTTGTTCCCACTCAGAACCCTGACTTGTGATCGGACTACCGGGCCCACCCGAAGAGATGTAAGCATCAAAGCTTAGATCAGGAACTTCGAGTTTCAAGCGAACATCAAATACTTTATAGCTAATCTTTGTAGAAACTGAATGACTGAATTGTTCTATTAGCTGTTGTATACAACGCATGCCCTCGTTAGGTTCTCCTTCGTAGAGATCGAGGATGGCGATATTTATTTGGCTTTCTGGCGTCACTTCTAATTATTATAATCCACGCACGGTTTCATCGGTAATATAATCAACCACTTTTTCCATGTCACCGGTTGCATTAAAAACAGCTAATTGACGATCGGCCCCGGTGCCGTGTTCTAGTATGGTGCGAATATAATTGATCGAGCTCCGGCTGCCAAGATCATCGACTACGTCATCAACAAAATCTAATAATTCAACAATCAATACACGCGTGTCTACTTCTTCCTGTTTCCCGAAATCGATGAGGCGGCCATCCAATCCATAGCGAGAGGCGCGCCACTTGTTTTCATTGATAAGCGCCCGCGTGTAAAGAATAAAACTCATATTCTGTAGCCTCAATTTATACAACTTAACAACCAACGCCTGAAACACAGCTGTTATCGCAATTGTTTCCTCTACGCGCATCGGAACATCACAAATTCTGAATTCGATGGTATCAAAGAAAGGATGCACGCGCACATCCCACCAGATTTTTTTTGCGTTATCGATGCAATTTGTTTTGATCAGCAGGTTAACATAGTTTTTGAAGTCGTCCCAGTTTTCAAAACGATCGGGAATACCCGTGCGCGGAAATTTATCAAACACCTTAGTTCGAAATGATTTGAATCCTGTGTTTCTTCCTTCCCAAAAAGGCGAGTTGCAGGATAAAGCATAAATATGCGGTAAAAAATACCGTACAGTGTTCTGAATATGGATGGCCATATTTTTATCCTTAATACCTACGTGAACGTGCAAGCCAAAAATCAAATTTGATCGCGCTGCCTCTTGCATTTCTTGCACTATTTCATCGTAGCGAGGATTTGGTGTAATCAATTGTTTGCTCCAATGTGAAAAGGGGTGCGTTCCTGCGGCTCCAATTTTTAATCCTAATGTGCCTGCTACTTCAGATACAAGTTTGCGTAGATCCTTAATTTCCTGATGGGCCTGCGCCACGTCTTTACAAATACCAGTGCCAACTTCCACTACGGCCTGGTGCATCTCCGCCTTCACGCTGTCTTTGATAATGTGCGAGGCGAGTTCTACAATTTTCTGGTCATGCGAAGCGAGCTCCCGCGTGTGCGGATCAATGACCATGTACTCTTCTTCAACTCCTAATGTAAATTTTTCCATAAGCCAACTACCTGTATTGCGAGCGTGAGATTATGATTACTTCTTACTTGCTTTTGGTTTTGTTTCCTTTTTGGGTTCAGCCTTCGCTGCAGGCTTTGCTTTTGCCAATGAACTTTCAAAAGAAGACACAGAACTGGTTACATAGGTGCCCCACGTAAGATTATCCTGGCCGGGCTTCTGGGCTTGTGCTCGTTCCACCGCCATTTTAGTTGCATGCTCAACTACCCAATCAAAATTTTCCTGCCCAACCGAAGTAACTTCAGCATCTGGTGCGGGGTTACAAAAATCAATTGCGTAAGGCACTCCATTGCGCACCGCCATTTCTACCGTATTAAAATCGTATCCAAGTGCATTGCAAAGATCAAGTACATAATCGTGTACTTTCTTCAATAATTTTTCTGATGCCGGGCCATTGTTACTTTGGTAGCGCAAGTGGTGTGGGTTGCGAGGCTCGTATTGCATAATGCGCACGTACTTTCTACCGAGGCAATAGCAACGAAAATAATCTTCAAAAATAATTTCTTCTTGTAGCATCATCACCAACTGGTTGGTTTCGCTATAGGCTTTAAAGAAATCATCCTGATTATTAAGTTTATACACACTCTTCCAGCCACCACCGGCATGTGGTTTCATGTAGGCGGGCCAGCCGATATGATCAAAAATTTTATCCCAGCTTAATGGAAATTTCAAGTTCGCAAACGATGCTTCACCTGTGTCGGTGGGGCGTTCGTGCGAAGGAAGGAGTACGGTCTTGGGCACCGGCACACCCAACTTCACGGCTAATGCATTGTTAAAAAATTTCTCGTCAGCACTCCACCAAAATGGGTTGTTGATAACGGCTGTGCCCGAAATGGCTGCGTTTTTCAAATAGGCGCGATAGAAAGGAACATCCTGAGAGATGCGATCGATGATTACCGCATAGTCAGTAGGTTCACCTTGCGAAACCATGTCCACCAGCACGGGTTCGGCCTTGATATCTTTCAAGCCAAGTTTATTCACGCGTTCTACAAATGCTTCGGGGAAGGAGCGTTCCATTCCATGCAGTACACCAATTTTTTTCATAACTCTGATTTTAGATGTTGATTCTTTATTTCAATAATAAGATCCTGAAATTTTGCCGACTCTGTCAAATGCGGGTTATGAGCCGAATGTTCAAACCAAGATAGTTTTTTTTCTTTGCAAACAACTTGTTGATAGTAAGATTCGGTCAGTTTATAATGAGTTTGATAGTCATTGCTGCCAACAAGAAAGTAGACCGGGCATTTTAGTTCAGGTGCAAAATTCGAAAAATCAGTTAGCGAGGCTTCGTTGAATAGGAGTAGCCACTTGGGAGCCCAGGCATTCACTTTGGCACGGGTTGGTGTTGCCGATTTCATAAGTCTAGTCAACCATTTTCTGTGGTAATACAACTGCTCGCCATTTTTAAACGGAATCTCAACCTGATTGAGTTCTGAAGTTGCCTCCTTATTATTTTCTTTTACGGCCTTTTCCTGCATCAGCTTTAAAGAAAATCGCTCGCTCTCCAATTGATTAACCATCGGGCTTACCGCAAAATAGGCTTTCACTAACTCTGGATTTTTTGCGACTACCCGCAGCCCCAGATAGCCACCCCACGAGTGGCCTACCAAATATATTTTCTTCTGCGCAAATCGGGTCAACAAATAGTTGACCACTTCAACGGCATCATTAACAAAAAGCGAAACGGTAAGCGCTTGAGGCGATTTATTCAGCACAGCTGTTTGCCCGCTTTCGCGTTGATCCCAATGCACAACAATAAAATGTTTTTGCAATTCTTTTGTAAACCGATCGGCATAGCTCATCACAGAATTTCCCGGCCCACCATGAAGAAACAATAAAACGGGCGCCCGATCATCCACGCCCACGCAGGTTATCCAATGTTTAATTCCTCCTATCTCCACGGCTTCACTACTCTTTATCGAAACTCCCTCAGCTACCTGGCTCACCAAGATGAAGAGAATCAAAAGCCGGGCAACCATATTACTTTATCAGCGATAAATAATGCGGAAACATTTCGCGCCATGCGGGCCAATCATGCGGAGCATTGTGGCGCACATCCAGCCAATAGTTCATGCCTTTGTTTTGCAGCACGTTGGCCATCTTTGTATTGGCATCCCAGCACATATCGTAAGTGCCGGTGCCCAACACTACATACATATCCCAAAAGTAAGGGTTGCTGGCGCTGGGCATATAATCCGGTGGGTTATTAAAATATACATTATCATCATAGTAGCCATCCAGTTGATCGCGGATGTCAAACGCTGCGCCCATGTTGAACACATACTTTACTACTTCCGGATGTTTGAAGGCAAAATTGGTAGCATGATACCCACCAAAACTACACCCAGCAGTAGCTACCCGGCCTACTCCGGTTTCGCGCTGAGCCAACGGTATAAGTTCGTGCAACAACATCTGATCATACCAGATATGATTTCGCACCCGATCGGCCGGATGAATGCTTTTGTTATACCAACTCGATTCGTCAATTCCATCTACACAATAAATTTTTACCAGGCCTTCATCCAAAAACCACGACACGCTATCGATGAGTTTAAAATCTTTGTTCTCGTTGAAATGCCCCATTGACGTGGGGAATAAAATCACCGGATAGCCGCGAGTTCCAAAAGCTAACACCTCAATATCGCGGCTCAGTCGGGGAGAGTACCATTTATGATAATGTTCGTAAGGCATACCGATTCAATTAAAGTCCTATTTTTGCAGACAGAATTTACCTTTGAAAATCGGAAATAAAGCTTTCAAAATAACTATCGCAACGTAATTATTTGTCATCCTTGTCTACTGCGCATCATTACCATCTCGAAAAGCTTACCGACATACATTCCAAGTTGCTTGACCGCGATACGGTAGTAGATATTTTTCTGCCTTTTCAGTACAAAAAAGCCGAAAAACACTATCCCATTCTCATCATCAATGATGGGCAGGATGGTGAAGCCATTGGCTTAAAGGCAACCCTCGAAACGCTGACCAGCACAGGAGCCATTGAAGACATAATTGTGGTGGGCGTGCATGCCGGAGACCGGATGCAGGAATATGGTGTTGCCAACAAGCCGGATTTTAAGAAACGAGGATCGCGTGCTAAAAACTACGCGCGGTTTATAATGACCGAACTTATTCCTTATCTCGAGTATCAGTATTCAATTTCGAAAGAATCAAAACACAGGGCTATTGCCGGGTTTTCGTTGGGCGGATTATCTGCGCTTGATATTGCCTGGCATAACGGAGATTATTTTGGTAAGGTGGGCGCTTTCAGCGGATCGTTTTGGTGGCGCAAGCGCGATTCAAAGAGCCGATTTTATTCTGAACATTACGACCGCATCATGCATCAGCAAATTCGCAACGGCCGTTTTAAGCAAGGATTAAAATTCTGGTTTCAGACTGGCCTGAAGGATGAAACCAGTGACCGAAATAAAAATGGTGTGATTGATTCTATTGATGATACCCTGGACTTGATTGTGGAGCTGACTAAAAAAGGATATCGCCCGTTCCATGACATTCATTATCTGGAAGTAAAAGACGGTGAGCATAATTTAAAAACCTGGGGCGAAGCCATGCCACAGTTTTTGACCTGGGCGTTTGCAAAGAAATAACTACTATGAAAAATTCAATCGACACAATAATTTTTGATCTGGGCGCAGTGCTTATCGACTGGAACCCGCGCCACCTCTACAGAAAAATTTTCAAAACCGAAGCGGAGATCACATGGTTTCTCGAAAACATCTGCACACACGACTGGAATGAACAGCAAGATGCCGGGCGTTCGTTTGAAGATGGTACTGAAGAATTACTTAAAAAATTTCCTGAGCATGAACTTCCCATTCGTGCGTGGTACGACCGCTGGCAAGAAACGATCAGTGGACCGATTCAAGGAACAGTAGATATTCTAAAACAACTTAAAGATCAAAAGCAGCATCGGTTGTACGCACTCACTAACTGGTCGACACAGACCTTTCCGTGGGCGCTGCAAAATTTTGAATTCCTCCATTGGTTTGATGGCATCGTAGTTTCGGGGCACGAAAAAACAAGAAAACCTTTTCCTGAATTCTACCAGAAACTTTTTGATCGATACAAGGTGAATCCGAAAAACGCTTTATTTATCGATGATAATCAAAGAAACATTGATGCTGGGCTTGCATTGGGATTACCCAGCATACATTTTAAATCTCCCGAGCAATTAAGAGCCGACCTGCTTGCGCATAAGGTTTTAATTTGAAAAAATCCAGTGTAAATACGGCTAGTGAATATTCTTTAGAACTGACATCTTTTCATAAATGAAAACACCCACCCTCTTTATTTCCTTTTTATTTTTTTCGTTAGTTGTCTATTCACAACTGGAAAGTAAAAAGAGCAGTTCTGGAAAATTCGGATTTACGGATGCCAACGGAGAGTGGGTAATTCAACCTCAGTACAGCGAGGTTCAGGAATTTTATGAAAGTCCTTACACGTTTGTAAAATTAAAAGGCAAGTGGGGGCTCATTGATCAGAAGGGTAATGCCATTCTTCCTTTTTCGTACGACAAAATTGCCAATCTGGATTATGGTGAAGATGAACTTTATTCGGTTTCAAAAAATAAACTGTATGGAATGGTGAGTCGTCAAAAGGGCCAAGAGATTGTTTCTTGTGTCTATGAAAATAGTTTCTATTTTGATGATGGCATCATTTCAACATTGGGTGCTGTGGCGCTAGTGTATAAAAATAAAAAAGCAGGCCTGTTAACTGCAGAAGGAAAAGAAATTGTGCCTTGCCTTTACGATGGAGGCAAACGCCCCTTTGCAGATCTTGATTATGAAAACTTCTACCTGGTTCGTCAAAATAAAAAAGCAGGTGTAATCGACACCGTGGGCCGACAGGTCATTCAATGTATTTATGATGATATAAAAATCTCTGATTCAGGAAGTGAAGTTTTTGAAGTGCGGAAAAACGGGAAGTATGGATCTTGCTCGTTTGCGGGTAAAGAAATAGTCGCACCTATTTATGATAAACCATTCTTTTTCGAGGGCGACTTTAGTCTAGTGAAACTAAAAGGCAACTATGGCGTGATTAACAAAAAAGGAGAAACCGTTGTGCCTTTCACATATTCAAAAGAATCGGAGGCGTTTGATAAGATGATGAAGCTCTACGAGAACTAATTCTGTGCTTTGTAGTTCACCACACACTTCTCAATGATATCACAACATTCGTGAATCTGCTCTTCGTTGATAACCAACGGAGGTGCCAATCGAATGATGTTTCCATGCGTAGGTTTTGCGAGTAACCCATTCTCTGAAAATTGTACACAAAGATTCCAGGCGGTTTGTCCTTCTTGCGTGTCGTTTATAACAATCGCATTGAGTAATCCTTTGCCTCGCACCAGCGTAATTAAATCTGACTTAGCTTTTAGCGCATTCATTCTTGCTCTGAAAACTTTACCGAGACGTTCGGCATTCTCAATCAGGTTTTCATTCTTCACCACATCTAATGCCGCAACAACCACCGCAGCCGCCAGTGGATTGCCCCCAAACGTAGAACCGTGTTCCCCCGGTTTGATCACCAACATAATATCATCATCGGCCAGCACTAAGGAGATCGGCAACACTCCACCCGAAAGTGCCTTGCCCAGAATCAACAAATCTGCCCGCACACCTTCGTGATCGGATGCCAACATCTTGCCTGTGCGCGCAATGCCGGTTTGAATTTCATCCATCATCAGCAACACATTGTGCTGTTTGCACAAATCAGCAGCCGCTTTCAGATAGCCCTCCTTCGGCACATATACACCCGCTTCGCCTTGTATGGGTTCAATCCATAAAGCACATACGTTTGGATTAACAAGTGCTTTTTTCAAAGCAGCTACATCATCGTAATCAATCACCTCAAAGCCCGGCATAAACGGACCAAATCCTTTTCGGGCCGATGGATCGCTGGAGGCCGAAATTATAGTCGTGGTGCGCCCGTGAAAATTCTGACGAGCTACTACAATCACTGCCTTGTTATCTTCAATTCCCTTTTTTGTGTAACCCCATTTACGGGCAAGTTTGATAGCCGTTTCATTTGCCTCGGCACCGCTGTTCATAAACAGCGCCTTCTCATACCCGAATGTATCGCAGACATATTTTTCGGCAACTCCCAGTTTATCGTTATAAAAAGCACGCGAGGTAAGCGTTAACTCTTTGGCTTGCTCAATAAGGGCATTAATAATGTGCGGATGGCAGTGACCTTGATTAACAGCACTGTAAGCTGATAGAAAATCATAATACCGTTTGCCTTCAACATCCCACAAAAAAACACCTTCGCCACGCGTAAGCACTACCGGTAACGGATGGTAATTGTGTGCTCCGTATTTGTCTTCCAAGTCAATCGCCTCCTGGCTGGATGTAATTGCAGTTACCATAGCGTTATTTTATTCACCAAAGATATACATTTATTGGAAGGGGATTCTTTTAGGTTTTGCATGAGGCCCCGAATGCACTACCTTTGACTATCACTTTTTAAACTAGCATGGAGTTTTTTTTAGATAACACCCGCAGACTTTTTGACACCCTGAAATCGCTGGGCTGGTGGAACAGATTGTTTGGCTGGAGCCAGATAAAATCGCAGTTGATTGATGCTAATGGTGAGTTGCAGAAATTGAGCGCTACGGCCAATGCAGTAAAAACTGAAAACTCGCGACTCGAGAATGCGCTTTCTGTTGAACGAGTTGCCCTTAAAAACTCACAAGATGGGTTCAATCGGGTAAACACTGAACTGGAAGTATTTAAAAACTCGCAACATCATCAAACCGAAAAGTTAAAAGAGCTTCAGGATAAAAATGTTACGCTGGAAACATTGAATATCCAATATCTAAAGCGTGGGACTGAACTGGCCAATGATTTGAATGGTTTAAAACAAAAACTGGAAACGCTTGATAAACATCTTCAGGAATTGAAAGAAGAAAACAGCAAGCTCAAAAAAGAAGATGAGTTTCGCAGGCAGGAACATTCTAATGCAATGGCTTCGTTGCGAGAGATTCAACGTAAAATTCAGGACGACCGCGAACAAGAACAACTTCTCAAAAGCCAGGCTGAGATACTTCGCATTCGCAAGCTGAAAGAAACCTGGCTCAATCACGAAGAGAATGTAAAGAATCGTATGCGAGCCATCTGCCATCGGCATGGTATTGAATATGTAGATAAAGTTCCTTTTAAAGGTAAACCCGATAACACCGTACGCATCAATGACGAATACATCATCTTTGATGCAAAAAGTCCTGCGGGCGATGACCTGTCGAATTTCCCCTCGTATGTAAAAGCGCAAGCCGAAAGTGCCATCAAATATGTGAAGGAGGAAAACGTGCGCAAAGAAGTTTTTCTGGTTGTGCCCACCAACACGCTGGAATACCTGGAGACTTTTGAATATCGCCTGAGCGATTATACGGTTTATGTTATCGCGCGCGATTCGCTGGAACCCATGTTGCTTACGCTGAGGCGAATTGAAGAGTATGAGTTTGCCGAGCAGATGAGTCCGGAAGAGCGCGAAAACATTTGTCGCGTGATTGGTAAGTTTGTGCACCTGAGCAAACGCAGAATTCAGATTGATGGATTTTTCGCGAAGCAATTTTTTGAATTGGTCTATCGCACCGAAGCCGATTTGTCGAAAGAGTTTTTAGAGAAAGTAGCGGAGTTTGAAAAATCAGAGAAACTAAATCCGCCTCAGGAAAAACGCGAGAAACAAATCAGCTTGAAGGAGCTTGAAGTTGATTCAGAAAAAATTCAAAGCGAAGCATCGCAAAAAGGTATTGCCGTGCAGGACAGCTTGCTGGTAAAAGAAATCAATAAATTGCCACTCTACTCAAACATTGAATCTGATAAAAACCAAGGCGACTTATTTTAAAACTAACCATACTCTAAATGAAAAATCTACTCTACTTATTCGTTGGCCTCGCGCTACTCTCGTCCTGTGCCACTACCAAATCAACATCTAAAGCTCCCAGCCCAACCGGCAACTGGGACTACACCATTTCAGGTACACCCGAAGGAGACTTTGCCGGTGTTATGACAATCGCTGAAGTAGACAAAACCCTAACCGCTAAAATGGTAAGCAACGGCAGCGAGATTCCGATCGAAAAATTTACCTACAACAAGGAAACAAAAAAACTCGCGGGCGAATTCTATTACTCAGGCACACCAGTACTCTTTGATGCCACGCTTGTCGTTGACGAAATTACAGGCAGCATGTCGGCCGGAGGCATGGGCTTTCCTTTTAAAGCCACACGCAAAAAATAATTTCATGAAGCTTACGGCTGATAATAAACTGAAGAAATTAATTGTTGTAGGCGATCGTGTGCTGATCCGTCCCGCAAAGGAATCAGACAAAACGGATAGCGGTTTGTATTTGCCACCCGGTGTGCAAGAGAAAGAAAAAATTCAAAAAGGATTTGTAATCAAAGTGGGTCCCGGCTATCCGTTGCCGATGCCAGCCGATGAAGACGATCTGTGGAAAGGTAAAGAAGATCAGATAAAATATTTGCCCTTGCAGGCACAGGAAGGTGACCTCGCCATCTTTCTGCAACGGGGCGCTATTGAGGTGATGTATGAGAGTGAAAAATATTTTATTGTGCCGCAAGCTTCTATTCTGATGTTGGAACGCGAAGAAGATTTATAATGGCCGGGCTTTCTTTTGATGTGCTGCGCGTAGGTAAAAAATACCGGCTCCTAAATTTTGGAGATCGCTACGAGTTTGAAATAGAACGCATTCTTGTGAATGGCGATTTTAAAGTAAAAGACCTGAACACGTTAGAACGCTTTCTGCTAAAGGATACTATTAAGTTTGGTAGGGGAAAAGATTTTGAGATATGGGAGATTTAGCAAGCTCTGCTTTGTTGTTCGTAGTCTCTCTAACCCAGTTTAAACGTTACAGGAATCACAATTTTAATGTCAACAGTTTTGCCATTAACTTTTCCAGGAATCCACTCGTCTGGAATCATTTGAATAACTCTGAGCGCCTCTTCTCTTAGTCCGTTACCAGGGCCGTCTAATATTTCTTCGTCAATCATTTTTCCGTCTATCGTTATTGTCGCTGATATTAAAACTTTTCCCTCAGTCCCCATTCGTCTTGCATCAGCAGGGTATCTCAAATTCCATATATAATAAATTATTCCACTTTGTCCACCTTGAAAAACAGGCGTTTCTTCTGGTGTCACTTCTTTATACGAGTCTCCATCTTTTACGAAGTAGCCCTTTATTAAAGTTATCGGTTTCGTTGATATAACTTTGTTAGTACTGAAATCAATCTTTTGTTCAAGTTGTCCACTTCTATCATAGAACTCCCAAACTCCAATCTTTTTGTTGTTTTCAAATTGTCCTTTGACTGAAAGTCCTCCGTAGGTCTTTTTGTATTCGCCATGCTTTGTCTCTTGGTCAGTCTTTAAGACGTAAAACGTCTCTTTGAATGGTGGGTAGTCATTTGAAACCGTTTTCTTCTTTGTGTCCTGTCCAAATAGATGAACTGAAGTTGTCAATAGGATAAACGTCAATAGGATTCTCATATATTAAACTTTTATTATATGTCCACTCGCACTAAGAAAAATTCAGTACAAAATCCTAATATAAGCAATTGCATATATTTCTATCTAAACTCATTTCCCCATCTCCTTAATCCACTTCCTTACCAACTCCACGCCTTCTTCATGCGTAATTGAGCGGCCCAACTCGGGCATCATAATGCCCGGGTGCGTTGATTCTATTCTGAATTGCAAAATAGATTCCTCCGGTTTGCCGGGCACAATACCATACAACAAGCCACCCGAGCCTTTGCCCGCTGCCACCGGAGCTTTGCCAACACCCAGCTTAGCCGCATCTTTTTCGTTGGCCAACAAATACAGGCCACTGTTTTTTGCCGGGCCATCTGCCCGATGGCAATGTGCACAATTAATTTCAAGCCACGCCCGGGCTCGTAAATCAATGGCTTCGTTTTTATCATCATAGTTTACCAGTCGCGGAATCTGATCAGGTGCCGGTAAGCCATCCAACATGTTTAAATTCTGCCAATGCGCCAATTGATTTTCCGTACCCGATTTAAATTCGTAGTCACCATTTAACTGCCGGGCCGAAGGGCCAATCGGCATCACTTTTTCTCCACGCAGGTGGCACCCCTTGCATTGATTAAGGTTAGGTACCGAATACTTCACGTTTCTGATTTCTCCCGTATCATGAGTCCACGCTACATCCAGGTTTTTTCCAGCTACCATTAAGTAGGCTTCGGTTTGTTCTTCATTCCAGATATACGGCAAGGGTTTCCATACGCCCGCATCATTAATCAACAACCGTGTTTCGAGTATTCGTATGTTTTCGGTTGGTTTTCTAAAATCAGCCGGGTAATAAAAATTTTTAATCAGTACGGTACCAATCGGAAAATCAAAAACGTCTTCAGCATTATAGGCAACGCTACTGCCTTTAGGGATTTTTACAAACCGTTGTTTGAAGGCATAATCTGTAAAAAGTGCTGAGTTAAGTGCATAGGGAATAACTCCCTCGGCCGGGGTCAGATCTTTTAACGCGCCAACAAAAAATCCATACTCTGATAATTTCGCTTTGCCTACCGAGGATAAATCAACCGCCAGTTCTTCTTCGGGCAGCACAACTATTTCCTGTTGTTTAGTCTGACAGCCAGCGAACATCAATCCTATCAGCCAAACGTAAAACTGAACCGATTTCATCGGATACTTAATTTCACACCCGCACAATCAAATTGCATTGGATCTTTTCTGAGATTTTCAAAATCATGCGCAGCGTCAAGGTTCATCAGAATAATCTCCCCACCTTCCTGCACACATAATTCCGGATTGGGTCGGGCCGGATCTGCAATGCCATCGTAGGCAATATCAGGTGGGCTCATAAACGACTTCATCAAAAAAAGTTTTCCGATATCGTGACCCAACGCAGGAAACCAATGACTGTTGTCAAATTTGTTATCGTGAATATAAACCTGGTAGGGATACGGATTGTATAAAGAATCTGATTCGTAATTATTGTTTACTGTTTGCACTCCGCCAATGGATGATTCCTGCTCCACTTCGCCTTCATTGAGTGCCGCAACCAGATCGTAACTTATAATACCCACGCCCACTGTTTTGTTATCGGTGATTTCGTTGGCCGTAAGCTCCAGGTTGTGCGTTGCTAAAATCATCACACCGGTGCCGGGTGGAATGCTCGCCACAATATTTCCTTTTGCGGCAAAGTTTTCGTGGTTGTTGTCGCGCACAGTGTTGTTAAACACTCTTGTTGTGTGGCCGTATTGGGTAAGGCCGGGGAGGTCAAACACTAAAATGCCACCGGTGTTTTCATACGCTTCGTTTCCATAAATTTCTACCCAGCGCGAGTTTTCACTTTCAATGCCCGCCACATTCCAATACGCTTTGCTGTTTCGGATAATTACTGAGTCAGACTGGCCCACATAAATGCCGGCATCGGACGAACCCATCGCTATACATTCATCAATCAACACATGCTTACACAACACCGGATAGAGTGCATACGCTCCGTTTTCTGTTTTCGGACCCTCGGCCCACACCGACCGAATGCGCGTTAACGTAATGCCATTTACTTCACTCACTTTAAGATTATCGCCTTTGGCGTCTTCAATGGAGAAATCTTGGAGCGTAATATTTTTTCCATGACTGATCAGCAGCCCTTGCGCCCCTTTGGTTTGATTTTTAAAAGATAGAATTGTTTTGTCCATGCCTTTGCCGCGTATCACAACATTCGATTTCCCATCCATCGCCAGACTTTTGGTAAACATGAAATTGCCCTCCGGCAGATTGAGGGTATCGCCATCATTAATAGTAATTAACTGAGTCTGCAAATTTTGCTCAATATTTTGCCACACGCGTTGTTCTGGTTTCTCTGTGTTGCACCCACCCAGCAGCATCGGTACAATTAAAAGTGGTAAGTATTTCATGGAGGTAGTATTTCTTTATTAAAGTTAGAATTATTTGTAGAAATTTCTCATGGCTCAGTTGGACCAATTGAACTTTTTGAATCTATCCCCAATCTTAGCATTTCGAAAACAAAGTGCCTGTTTCGTCAAATAATATTCATTTCATATTATGGCTTCGAACCCTATCTTTAGCGCTGTAAAAAACATTCTATGAAATCTCTTCTTCCCCTGTTCATTCTTTTATCAAGTTTTTCGCTGCTGGCCCAGAATGCAGACTTACCCAACGATTTCCTGCCAAAAGGTTTTCATAAAGACCGCAGAGAAAAACTACGGGCAAGCTTGCCGCAAAATTCAGTTGCTGTTTTCTTTGCCAACCCCGTGCGTAATCGGGCTCGCGATGTTGACTATATCTATCATCAGGATCCTGACTTCTACTACCTCACCGGCTATAAAGAACCAGATGCGTTGTTGTTTATTTTTAAGGATAATCAAACAGCCGCCAATGGAACTACCTACGATGAAATTCTTTTTGTACAACCACGCAATGCCATGCGCGAGATGTGGACGGGCCGCAGGCTTGGTGAGCAAGGAACCAAAGATGTACTCGGCTTTCAACAAGCGTTTAACAACAGCGAGTTTAAGCGTTATAATGTAGACTTCGCAAAATTTGATAAGGTTCTGTTTTTCGATTTCTTTAATGATGTTCGTAACGATCCGCGCGACTCATCTGATTTGTATGACATGATTGTTCAGTTTAAAGAAAAGGTAAAGTATCCTGAGAAAAATAGCGTCTCGCTTTCGGTAGAACCCGCTAAAAATAACCTGGATATGAAAGGCCTCAACAACCTTATGGCAAATCTGAGAGGTATAAAAACCCCTGATGAAATTGCCCTGATACGAAAAGCCGTTTCTATTTCATGCCAGGGCCAGGTAGAAGTGATGAAAGCAATAAAGCCCGGCATGTCGGAGCGCGAAATTCAAGGCATCCATGAATTTGTATATAAAAAATATCAGGCCGAAGACCTGGGCTATCCATCTATTGTGGGTGCTGGCCATAACGGTTGCATTTTACATTACATCGACAACTACAAACCCAGTGTGTCGTCTAAAGAATTAATTCTGATGGATCTGGGTGCGGAGTTTCATGGCTACACAGCTGACATCACGCGCACCATTCCGGTGAACGGAAAGTTTTCGCCCGAGCAAAAATTAATTTATGAGCTTGTGTTAAAAGCACAAGAAGAAGCAATGAAGATTACCACACCTGGCACACCCCGTCAGGCATTAACTGATACTTGCCGCGCTGTGGTAAATCGTGGGTTGGTTCAGTTAGGCATTATCAAGCCCGGTGAAAAGCATCTTTATTTTCCACACGGGGTTAGTCATCACATTGGTTTAGATGTTCATGATCGTGGTGGTCCGTTGCTGGAAGAAAATAATACCATCACCATAGAACCGGGAATTTATATTCCGGATAATGCTGCGTGCGATAAAAAATGGTGGGGCATTGCTGTACGCATTGAAGATGATTACCTGATTACTAAAGATGGGTACGAACATCTTTCGAAGATTGCGCCACGCACAGTAAAAGATATTGAAGACATGATGAAGCTGCCCTCAGCCTTCGATGATTTTGTTTTACCCGATTTAGATAAAGCGAATTCCAAGAATAAAACTGGGAATTAATTCGCTCTACCACCTTCATGATCACAAAAGCAGATATAGCAGACGCGCCCGCTCTTGAAATACTCGTTAACTCTGCCTATCGGGGTGACTCCTCGCGCCTGGGTTGGACCACCGAAGCCGATTTATTAGATGGAAGTCGCACGGATTCAGCGGCCATTGCCGAGCTGATACAAACGCCAGGCACTACGCTATTAAAGTATGTAGAAGAAAATGAAATTCTAGGGTGTGTAGAGTTGCGTAATCAACAAGGCAAACTTTACCTGGGCATGCTTACCGTAAGACCTTACTTGCAAGGTAAAGGCATCGGCAAAGAATTATTGATGGCTGCCGAAACGGAAGCGAAAAATCAGAAATGCAATTCAATTTATATGACGGTAATCTCTGTTCGCAAAGAACTTATTGATTGGTATGTGCGCCATGGTTATCACCTTACGGGAGATCGCAAGCCTTTCGCTTTTAATGATCCGCGCTTTGGTCAGCCAAAACAAGAGTTGGAATTTGTCGTATTGGAGAAACCCATTTGAATTCTTTTATGCTTAAAGTAATTGCATTTGATGCAGACGATACGCTCTGGCACAACGAAGCCTTCTTTCAGGAAACAGAAAAGAAACTTTTTGAATTACTGGAAAACTATCTGCCCCAACACTCCACCGCACGGGAATTATTAAAAACGGAAATGGATAACCTGCCGCTTTATGGATATGGTATTAAAGCCTTTGTGCTCTCAATGATTGAAACGGCTATACGTGTTACCAACAATACCTTACCCAATGAAGCTATCGAAAGAATAATCGGCTACGGTAAAGAAATGTTGAATATGCCTGCGGAGGTTATGGATGGCGTGGAGGAAGTGTTAAGCAAGTTGAAGGGCAACTATAGATTAGTGTTGGCTACCAAGGGCGATTTGCTAGATCAGGAACGTAAACTTAAGAAGTCAGGTCTTGAAAAATATTTTCATCATATCGAAATCATGTCTGAGAAAAAGGAAGATGATTTTCGAAAACTCATTAGGCACCTGGATATTACTCCCCAAGAATTTGCTATGATCGGTAATTCACTCAAATCGGATGTCATGCCTGTACTTGCGTTGGGCGGGCATGGATTTCATATTCCTTATCACATTACGTGGGCACACGAGCGTGTTGATACACAAATCGAAAATGCGAATTTCAAGCAGCTGAAATCTATTCGAGAAGTTTTGAACTACGTGTAGTTACACAACTTTTTTTCTGATCAGTTTCGCATAGGTACGGCTTACCGGAAAACTTTTTCCATTCTGCATTTTCACCACCATACCACCATTAAAATGGCGCTCGATTTCCTTCAGGAAGTTGACATTAACAATGGTTGATCGATGTACTCGAATAAATGTATCGGGGTTCATTAGTTCTTCCAGCTTACCAATGCCAGAAGAACTTACAAACTGATCGTTCTTGGTTGAGATAACTGTGTAGTCGCCCGATGCTTCAAGATAAACTATTTCATCCACCGACAGATTAAAAAGTTTCTCAGATTTTTGAACGAAAATATGTGAGTCGTAGGAAGTGCGCGCGTTTACCGGCCGAAGGCTTCCTAGCAGCTCTTCCAGATTTCCGTCTTCCATCTTTTTTCTTTTCAGGGCGCGGTCAACCGCTAATTTAAAACGTTCTTCATCCAGTGGTTTCAACAGATAATCAACTGCATTTCTTTCAAATGCTTTAATGGCATACTGATCATACGCGGTGGTAAATATCACATAAGGCTCGTGTTCAATTTCATCCAATACATCAAACCCATTCATGCCAGGCATTTGCACATCCAGAAAAATCATATCAGGCTTCAACTTATTGATTTGCTCAACAGCATCTGTGCCTTTACTGCTCTCGCCTATAATCTCTATTTGAGGAAAGGTTTCCAGAAACTCACGCAACAATTCGCGGGCTAATTTTTCATCGTCAATGATCAAACAAGTAGTATTCATAATAATTGGTTTTCTAATATTTTTTCAGGAGTCTTTACTTTCATTTTCTTTTCATCAATAAAAAAACTAACGGAGTAACCATGTTCAGTAGACAACACCCGTAAGTGAGATTGCACTCCAAAATAGCTTTTGAGTCGAAGGTCTGTATTCATCATTCCTACTCCGCTCGAACTTCCATCCATCACCTTCTTTGCGTTCGATCCTAGCCCATTATCCTTTACTTCAAAAAAAATCACAGCCCCAGAACGCCTCACTGTTAAGGATATTGTTCCGCCATCGTCTTTGGGAGCTATTCCATACTTAACTGAATTCTCCACCAGCGGTTGCAGAATCATGGGTGGTATATAAATTCCCAAACAGCTTGAGTCAATCTCTTTTTGAAATTTTAACCGATCGCCAAAACGCACCTGTTGTATACGCACATAGTTCTCTATAAACTCAATCTCGTGCAAGAGTTTTACCATCTCCCCATTGTGCGAATCCAACGCATAGCGAAAAATATCAGAAAGCTGACTGATTACTTTACGTGCCTGCTCTTTGCTGGAATGCACCAGGGTGCTGATGGAGTTTAATGTATTGAAAAGAAAGTGTGGATTGATTTGAGACTTAAGTAGCGAGATCTGCATCTCTTTATTTCGAATAGCCAGTTCGCTCTTCTCTTGCTCTTGCTTTTGAAGTCCTTGAAAATAACGAATCACATAATACACACCCACGGTAATTATATATTGATCATTTATCCGAAGGGCTGCCAAATCACCGAGCATTTCAATCAGGTATTCTCTCCAATGTTCAAAATATGTAAAGCCTTCCAGGTAGTCGGTAAGATAATATGACAAGGTGCCCATCATCAGGAAGAACACGACAATACCCACTACGTGACCTGTAATTTGCCACCGTGCCCTAAATTTGAACAGCCAATGTGACCATAAAAAAATGAGTAGAATAAATACACAAAGAGCCTCGAGCAAAAATAGCTTGGTCCATAGAACGTAATATTCAGGATTGACAAACTTCCACTCCCAAATCGCGCTTACTGTAAAATTGATTGCATACCAGAGGCAAATGAGCAGATAAGCTCGTTTCCAGATGCCCGGTATTGCGTCAAACCATTTCATGATTTGGAAGATTATTCTATAAAGTTAAACATTCGAAGGCAAACACGACCAATGTAATATAGATACGATTAATGGAGGTTTTACTGCGTTAGGTTACCTGTGCCCGGTGTTGCTGAATACACTATCTTTGAAATCAAATGGTTGAATCAGAAACTTTCTTTACATGAGGAATCTATTTCTGCTTATCGTATTGATGATGGTTGCGCTTATAGGGCAGGCTCAAAAAATTACCATTTCCGGAACCGTGATCGATAAGGAAACTAAAGAACCTTTGCCTTTTGCGTCCATCGGTGTAAGAGGAAAATCCATTGGAACCATTACCAATCTGCAAGGTGATTTTGATTTTCACATCCCAGTCGAGCTACAAAATGATTTGTTGATTATCAATATGCTGGGCTATAAAAGTTACGAAGCTCCGATATGGACCTTGATGGGTGTCAGTCAACTTATCATTGAAGTTGAGAAGTCTACCTTTGTGTTGAACGAAGTGCTGATTTCAGATTCTCTGAACGGTGGTGAAATCTTGCAAATCGCCCTTTCACGGATTGAGCAAAACTATCCGATGACACCTTACCTGATGGATGGTTTCTATCGCGATATAAAAAAAGTTGGCGGCACGTATATTTCTTTGTTGGAGGCTGCTGTGAAAATCTATGATGAAGATTATGCTGAACCTCGCAATAAATTCAAACTCCGCGAACGCGTTTCACTTTTGGAGCTACGAAGAAGCATCGGCTACGAAAGTAAATTCACTGCCTACTTTGATCAGGATAATCTGCTGGAGGACTTATTACTTCACAACAGCATTCGGTATCGTCATTTTCCAATTGAGCAGGTTTTTTACAACAACCTAAAACGAGAGCGCGATTCATATTATAATGGTCATGAAGTGTTTGTTGTCTCGTATAAGGGTGAATACCTTCTGCATGTGTATGTTGAGAAGGGAACCTACGCCATCCTACGTACGGAGTTCGAAAACAATCAGGAAGAAGCATTAACAAAAAAGAGAGGCCTGGAAAGTAAGTTTGTAAGACTCAAACGCGTAATTGAATTTAAACCGTATGAAGGAAAATATTATTTAAACTTCATCACGGTTGATTCAAAAGTGAATTGGTATGATGTAAAAACAAAAGAGTTAAGATTTGAAACTGAACTAATGCAATCATTATTGATTAACGAAATTATTCCTAATCCGGAAAACCGAATTGCTACAACCGAAAAAATGCGCAACTATGGGTTGCAGTATCAGGACTTGCCATATAATAAAGAGTTTTGGGACAACTATAACGTAATCAAAGAAAGCCCGCTTGATAGGAAAATTCTTGAAGATCTCGAAAAACAAGGCCCGCTGGAAAAGCAGTTTAAGGATAATCGATAAAATCTTACAGATTACTAGTGTAGTTGTTCGAGGGCCTCGCGCAACAGCTCCTCTTTATCAATTGGCACCACACCCACATGCTGACATACAAGTCCTCCACCCAGATTAGAAAGTGCGGCTATTTGTTTTGGCGGTAAATCTAACGCAACACACAAAGCTGCAATACTTACTACCGTGTCGCCAGCTCCCGAAACATCTGCTATCTCGCGGGGGTGCGCAGGCAATGAGACTCTCTCATTTTTATAGTCAATATATACTCCATGTTCAGAGAGAGTTGCCATAACCCCTTTAACCGATAATTTTTCTTTTAAAATAGCGATGCCAGTTTCCAATTGCTTTTGATTTCCCGATTCGAGATCAATTTTCAATCCTTCGCGCATTTCCTTCAGATTGGGCTTAAATAAACTGACTTCTTTGTACGCCAAGAAATTTCTTTTCTTAGGATCTACCACAGTAGGGATATTGTTCTTCTTTGCAAGAGCAACCGTCTTTTCAATTAGCGATGCATTTAAAACACCTTTGTCATAATCCTCAAAGACAATTACCTGACACGTGGGTAATAATTTTTCAATCCGTTCCATCAACTGTTGTTCTTCGGTTGAAGAAGCAACCCGATCTGATTCTTCATCTACGCGCACCACATGCTGACTACTGGCAATCACCCGGGTTTTTACTGTGGTGGGTCGCTGTGCGGAGGTTACGAGCCCATCCGATGACATCGCTTGCGTGGCTAAAATAGAGCGGAGTTTTTTACCATTATCATCATCCCCGTAAAGGGCCACCAAAATGGGTGTTGCTCCAAGTGCCTGCACATTAAGCGCAACATTTGCCGCACCGCCCAAACGCACATCGCGCTTTTTTACATTTACTATGGGTACTGGAGCCTCCGGAGAAATCCGTTCTACAACGCCCCAGATATAACTATCCAGCATCACGTCTCCGATAATCAAGACGCGAAGATTATTGAATGAGGTAAAAATATCAGGAAGGGAACGTTTAGTCATTCTTATTTAAAATTCGCCAATGCATTTTTCATTCGCGTCATAGCCTCAATCAAATCTTTTTCGGAAGCTGCATAGGACAGTCGCACGCAACTCTCTTCGCCAAATGCGCCTCCTGGCACCAGCGAAACATGGCCTGTCTCAAGCATAAACAAACAAAAGTCATCGCCATCTTTTATGGTTCTTTCGCCATTCGATTTGCCGTAGTAATAACTTACATCCGGGAAAAAATAAAAAGCACCTTGTGGATAATGTGTTTTAACACCTGGAATTTCTTTCAACAATTTATATACGATATCTCTGCGCTTGTGATACTGCGCCACCATTTCATGGGTTGGTTTTAAATCTCCGGTAATCGCAGCCAATGCACCACGCTGTGAGATCGAACAATTGGCTGATGTAATCTGGCCTTGCACTTTATTACTTCCATCAGCAACCCATTTAGGCGCTGCAATGTAGCCCACGCGCCAGCCTGTCATGGCAAAGCCTTTGGCGAAACCATTTACGGTTATCGTTCTATCAAACATGCCGGGAATGGAAGCCATACTGGTTTGATCGCCAGTAAAATTGATGTGCTCATAAATTTCGTCCGCAATCACCAAAAGGTTTGGATGCTTTAACACTACAGCGGCAATTGCTTCCAGTTCCTTTTTGCTAAATACCGAACCAGTAGGATTGCATGGAGAAGAAAAAATAATCGCTTTAGTTTTTATTGTAATCGCTTTCTCAACCTGAGTGGCCGTTACTTTAAAATCATTTTCAATCGTTCCCTTTACAATTACTGGTGTTGCTTCCGCCAGTCGCACAAGCGCATCGTAACTTACCCAGTACGGAGAGAAGATAATCACTTCGTCACCCGGATTAAGCAAAGCCAGCATTACATTGGCAATCGATTGTTTGGCTCCGTTAGAGATTACGATATTTTCGGCCTTGTAGGGAACATTGTTTTCTTTCTGATATTTGGCAGCTAAGGCTTCGCGCAAATCCTGATAGCCAGCTACGGGCGGATAGGAAAAATATTTTCCATCGTCAATGGCCATTTTGGCTGCATCACAAATATGTTTCGGGGTTTTAAAATCCGGCTCGCCCAGACTTAAGTTTATTACATCGATGCCGCGGTTTTTAAATTCTCGGGCTTTGGCAGCCATGGCTAGTGTGGCCGACTCCTGAATGGCTTCAATACGATTTGAAAGGTGGTTCATCTAATAAAATTTGAGCCCAAAAATACTAAAGAATTATAGTATGTAATGACTAATATTTTCCCAAAATGCCTACATTAAAATATAAATTACTTTTGATGATCATTACCCAAACCCGATGAGAGCTGGCAGGGCACCCGTTTTATCTGTGGGGATAATCGTGTTTTCCTTGGGAACTGTACTGTTCGCTATGCAATGGATGACCCAATCAAATAGCGTTAAAGTTGCCGGTACCATTGCTGCTATTGAAGAAACTTCAGAAACAGATTCGCTTGGAAGAGTAACTCACTCATACTATCCACAACTCTGGTACCTCACAAAAGCGGGCGATACTCTACGAGGCAATATCTATACCCGCGAAAAATTTGAATACAAAATAGGTGATCAAGTCGACATCGTTTATAAAAAAGATAATCCGCGAGACTATTATCGGGCTAAGAGTTTTCTATGGTACTTTGCTTTCGGAGCTATTGCCATTTTAGGTATTGGCATCATGTATGTAAGCTCAAAAATGAAATCGGAGAACTGGGATGATTAAATCTATTGAAACAATGTTCGCCCGCTGATACTCCGCCCCAGCGTAATCTCATCGGTGTATTCAAGGTCGCCCCCAACTGACACACCACGCGCTATGGTGGTGAGTTTAACCGGATACTCTTTAAGTCTGCGGTTGATATAAAATGCTGTGGTGTCGCCTTCCATGGTGGGGCTAAGCGCCAGAATAATTTCTTTTATTGATCCTTGAGAGTTAGCTACCCTAGCTACCAGCGAATCAATTTTTAAATCAGCCGGCCCTACGCCATTCATCGGTGAGATAATTCCACCCAACACATGATACACTCCAATAAATTGAGAAGTGTTTTCAATCGCCATCACATCATTCGTTTCCTCCACAACACAGAGCAGGCTTTTGTCTCTGCGATGACTTTTACAGATCGAGCATTCTTCGTGATCAGAAATATTATGACAGGTTTTACAAAACCTAATATTCTGCCTCATCCGGTTGAGTGCCTCTGTAAGAGCGGCAGTTTTATTCTGATTTTCTTTAACAAGGTGCAACACCAGCCGAAGGGCAGTTTTTTTTCCGATGCCCGGCAATTTGGCAACTTCATTCACGGCATCCTCTATCAGTTTGGAAGGGAACTCCACAGGTAAAATAAAAAAGTTATTCGTTATACAATTCGAGCGTCAATGCCGGCATCACAGATGGCTTCGCGCATGGGCTTAAGTTCTTCCATTGACCCTGACTTTACTGCGCATTTCCCTTTGTAATGTATTAGCCACGTACATTGCTCAGCTTGCTCATTCGTGTGCTTGCATACTCGAATCAGGGTTTGAATCACATGGTCGAAGGTATTGAAGTCGTCATTAAAAACGATAAGGTCTTTGACATCCGTTACGTCAATAACCTCCAGCACGTCTGTCAACTCTTGCTCCTGATGCGATGTCTTCATTCTGTGTGCAACCTGTTTCTTCACAAAAGTAAAAAAATTGAACCTGATTGCAGCTATTTATTTATCCAGTCGATTTTTACTTTCTTTATGCCGATAAATTGCGATCATGAATCCCATTCTTATTGTCTCGATTATTTCAGTCTATTTCTGTGTTCTTATTGGCATATCCTACATAACTTCCAAAGGTGCTGATACAAACACTTTCTTCACAGCCAATCGGCAATCGCCCTGGTATCTGGTAGCCTTTGGCATGATTGGCGCCTCGCTGTCGGGGGTCACGTTTGTTTCGGTTCCTGGCAACGTTGGCAAGGTAGGCTTTGCTTATTTTCAGATTGTGTTGGGATATCTGGTTGGTTATTGGGTAATCATTGGAATATTAATGCCGCTGTATTATCGGCTCAATTTAATTTCAATTTATACGTACCTCGAACAACGCTTTGATCAATGGTCGTATAAAACAGGTGCACTTTTTTTTCTGATTTCCCGAACTATTGGTTCTTCGCTGCGATTGTTTCTTGCTGCTACTGTACTGCAACTTTTTTTGTTCGATGCGTGGGGCGTTCCCTTCTTTATTACTGTGGCAGTTACCATTGCGCTGATCTGGGTGTACACATTTAAAGGCGGCATTAAAACCATTGTGTGGACAGATACCTTTCAAACATTTTTTCTGATTACGGCAGTTGTAATCACGGTAGTAAAAATTTCGGGCGATCTTAATTTAGGTTTTGGCGATGTGTTTGCGGCCATTAAAAGCAATGGCTACGACAGAATTTTTCATTTTGACGATGTAAACTCAACACTCTTTTTTCCGAAACAATTTTTTGGTGGAGCCTTCATCGCCATTACCATGACGGGCATGGATCAGGAAATCATGCAAAAAAACCTGACCTGCAAAACATTGGGCGATGCCCAAAAAAACATGTTCTGGTTTAGTCTTACGCTGGTTTTTGTCAACCTGCTTTTTTTAACATTGGGCGCACTCCTTTATCTATATACTACACAAAAAGGATTGGCGCTGCCTGCATACTCTGACGAGTTATTTCCCCGATTAGCCTTTACTGAGTTAGGGCCGCTGGTAGGCATTTTCTTTTTACTTGGAATCATTGCCTCTTCGTATGCCAGTGCCGACTCTGCGTTGGCCGGACTGACTACTTCTTTTTGCATTGATTTTTTAAACTTCAAAGACAAAAGTGAAGCCGTAAAGCAGCGTCAGAAATTTATTGTACACCTTTCTTTTTCGGTTTTGTTTCTCATCATCATCGTTGTCTTTAAAGAGATAAATGAAAAATCGGTAATTGATGCGGTACTTAGCGTGGCAAGCTACACGTATGGGCCACTACTCGGTCTGTTTTCATTTGGCTTGTTCACAAGTAGGCAAATAAAAGGATTTGGTGTAACCGTAGTTTGCATTGCCTCTCCGATCCTAACCTACCTGATCAGCCTAAACTCAGTGGCTTGGTTTAGCGGTTATAACTTCGGCAACGAACTTTTAATTCTTAACGGATTGCTAACATTCGCAGGACTTTTTGCTATCTCTAAAAAAAAGTAAATCCCAAAGTTGCACTTTTATAGAAGCTCTTTAGCAGGATCCCAGAACCTAGCTTTAAAGTCCTGAACCTGATCTTTAACTACCTTGATTCCTTCTTTTTCAAGTCTGGTTTTCATGGTTGTGGGGGTTTCAAAATGATGTTTGCCGGTTAGCAAGCCTAAACGATTTACAACCCGATGCGCAGGAATTTTTTTATTTCTATGTGCGGCATTCATTGCCCAGCCTACCATGCGTGCGCTCATCTTTGTTCCCAGGTAACTGGCAATGGCACCATAGCTGGTTACTCTCCCTTTGGGAATAAGCATGGCTACTTCAAACACATTGTCAAAAAACGGGTAGTCTCCGGATTTTTTTATAGTGGTGTCTCTTTTAGCCATTGTTTTGAATCATTGTAAAATCCACGAAAGGATTAAATTCCACACGTAATCTTTTAACTTTGCGCTTCAAATTTATCAAAACCTAACCCGAAATGAAGTTTTGGCTTGTAGCCTTTTTTTTGATCGTTTGTAGTTCTCTTGGCTTCGCTCAACATTTGATCGTGCCCGACACTTCAAGCTGGCATTCGTTGCGCGAAGGCACTGCTCTCTCATTCAAAATAGAAACCACCGATGCTGAAAAACCAAGGTATACGCTGGAAGGTATACATGACTTGCTGATTCAGTTTGATACACTTGGAAATTTTAGCTGGACGCCCAATTTTGATTTAGTAGATCGGCTTGAGAAACAAAAAGAGATTAATGTAATTGTGCAGGCTGAATGGAAGGACGGACGTAGGGTGCGAAAGACATTAACTTTTTTAGTTGCGCACCAAAACCGTCCCCCGGTAGTAGAAGACTTACCAATCTTCTATGTAAAGCAGGCGGCTGCCAACAGTTATCAAATACCTGGCGAATATGTAAACGACCCGGATGGAGATCCGTTGGCATTTAAATCCATACAATCTCAGTTGCCGGAAGGAGTAACACTATCTTCCAGTGGCCTTCTTACATGGACACCCTCGCGAAATCAATTCATTTCATTAAAAAATAATCCACTTCAGGTTGAATTTATTGTACAAGACCAACCAGAGAAACTGGAAACCAAAGGAAGGATAAGAATTGCTCAGACTCAACTCGATCTACCCCCTGAAATGTTGCTTGTGCCGGGTGATACCAGCCTTGCAATAAAAGAAGATGAGCGTGTCAACTTCAAAATTTATGTATCTGATCCTAATGGCGATGAAAATATCAGCAACGTAGGATTTGTTTGTTCTGATCCACGCATAAAACCTGAGAGCTTTATTCAAAATACATCCGTGCAATCCGAATTTACCTGGTCGCCTGGATATTATTTTGTTGAAGAGTATGAAAAAATAAAAGAGGTGGAAGTTGTTTTCTTTGCGTTGGATAAATCGAACAACCGGGTGCAGCGCAAGGTTCGGATAAAGATACAAGACACTGAAAATCTGGAGGAGAAAGACAAATTTCTGTATCAGAAATATAAAAACTCACTCGTGCAGGCAAAGTCGTTGCTCGATTTGTTAGATCAAAACAATGACAAATTAAATAAAGCCTATAAGCAGGCAAAGAAGGGGAAGAAAAACCGGTCGATATTAAATGCATCGCTGGGCGCTACTACGGGCCTGGCTCCTATTGCGTTAGAAAGCGACCCTACCGCCTACAAAGCAGTATCGGCTATTGGCGGCACAACTGTGCTAACGATGGGAACCCTGGAGGCTACGGAAGTAATCGGCAAGTCGAGATCTGATATTCTCGAGAAAATGAAAATCAATGTTGAAATCAGAAATCAACTACAACTAGAAGGTGATAATTTTGCCCGTAAGTATGCGCTAAAAAGTGCCCGCAGAAATAAAGATTTTGATGCTGACCGAGACAAGCTCTTACCCATTATTAATAATCAGAAATTGGTGATTCTGGAGTTGGATGCCAGCAAACCCACAGTGCGTGAGTTTGATAACAAGGATATGAAGAAGACTTTTCCGGATTTTAGTGAGCAATAGACATTTTTAATAGCGTTTTTGCGGAAACCGAATTTCCGTTTACTTTTGCAGTCCTTAAAAAGGAAAACCGCAATTTTCTTTAGCCCCGCTGGCTTAAGAGAATACACAGAGGAGTGGTAGAGCGGTTTATTGCACCGGTCTTGAAAACCGGAGAACCTTTACGGGTTCCGGGGGTTCGAATCCCTCCTCCTCTGCTGAATGAAAACCCCGACCATAATCGGGGTTTTTTGTTTTATACAGGACTCCGAGCCTCTCAACCCTACTACGAAAAATCCTTGCTCTTTCTTTGTGGTCATCTACTTGCCCACACTATGGGTATAAACTTCCACACACTATTTCAAGGAGTCTGGTAATCTCCCATTTTACTTACCTAAAGGCACTTTAAGTCGGTAGGATTGTGTGGCATGCAAATTTCAATACACGAAGTCAACCTAAATTCCATTTTATGAAAAACTTACTAAAAGCAACCGTGTTGATGATGCTGATTACAATCTCGCTTCCCTCAACAGCAACAACCCTCGATAAAGTAGCCCCCATTGAAAACACTGAAGCAGCACAGGCCCAGAAACTTATTAATCGATTAGAAGAAATCAAAGAGATGGATACCAAAAGCATGACACGACTCGAAAGAAAGGAATTGAGAAAAGAGGTTAAAGTCATTAAAAAAGAACTCAACCGAAGCGGTGGTGGCGTTTACCTTTCGGTGGGTGCCGTGATCCTGATCATCGTACTGATTATCCTACTATAAATTTCTAATGCTGGTGTTAACCCATCAGTCACTGAACTTCAAACTTCATCTAAAATCACTATGAAAAAAATTCTCATACTCTCCGTTTTTATGATTTCGCTTGCAACAGTAACAACAAAAGCTCAAAACTTAAGCAGCGGGTACAAAACCGGACTGGGTGTAAAATTATGGAATGACGGTGGCGGTATTACACTTAAACATTTTGTAAGCAACAACAATGCAGTTGAAGCGATTGGTTACTTCTGGAATGGAGGAACTCGTATCACTGGATTATATGAATTTCACTATGACATTGCCGGAGCCCCTGGCTTAAAATGGTATATAGGCCCAGGCGTGCATGTTGGCTTGTACAACAGTCGCTATTATGATAACAACCCTAATAATGATCGCACCTCAGGTTCATTTGTAGGCATTGATGGTGTGTTGGGCCTCGATTATAAATTCAATGGTGTGCCTATTAATCTTTCGCTCGACTGGCAACCTTCTTTTGAATTTGGCGATAATCGAGGATTTATAGGCTCGTGGGGCGGACTTGGAATTCGCTACACTTTTAAATAAACGCGTTAAACCTGAACTGAACTGCAATTTTTCAAAACACTCTTCCTAAAAAATAAATTAAAACTATGAAACCCATCGTAAAATTTTTTGCACTAGGCGTTGTTCTTACAATCGCGCAAGCCTGTGCAACAAAAACAGAGACCAAAGAAGAATCGACTATGTCAGAATACTCTTCTGATTCAGTGACTCTTACTGTATCTGAAAAGCGAGCTAAGCTCGAAGCATTAAAAAATGAACGTGCCGAAAAAAGAAGAATCGAACTTGAGGAACGCTTTAAAAGCACTCCTTACTATACCGATGCCCAAGGCAATATTGTCTACAACAAAGCCGAAACTGATCCTGTGTTTATAGGTGGAACCAACGCCATGATGAAATACCTCAACGACAATATCACCTTTCCTAAAGAAGCAGAAGCAAAAGGCCTAGAAGGAACTGTTTTTGTCGACTTTGTTGTGACCGCTGCCGGAAATGTGCGCGAAGTAACCGTAACTGATACCGAAGAAGTTGATCAGAGTTTTATCAACGAAGCTATTCGTGTAGTAACAGCGATGCCTAAATGGACCCCGGGTAGCCAAAACAGCAAACCTGTAGATGTAAAATTTAGTCTGCCCATCACATTTCAAATGCAATAGAATTTGAAAGAATAATGCCGACTATTTAATACAATTAACCTAAATAATAAACGATGAAAAATCTAGGAATAACATTACTGGTAGTTGGTCTTATCATGACCGTGTTTACAGGCTTCAATCTTGTCACTCAAAAAAAAGTGGTTGACCTGGGGTCTGTTGAGATCTCAACAAAGGAAAAAACACCAATTTATTGGTCACCTATCACGGGTGGAGTTCTGGCTGCCGCTGGTCTTGTAATTCTTCTTATCAGCAAGAAAAAGATTTAACTCACAAGCACCTAATCATTAACGGTTACCTGAAATGTAGAAACCATGAAAAGCATGAAAGCAGTTGGCCTGTTCTTAATTTTAATAGGAGGCATCTCAACAGTTTGCATGGCGCTCTATAATCTTGTGGTAAGGAAAAAATAATTTAGTTCAATTAACTACATAATCATGAAATCAATCACACACATATCAAAAATCAGTTGTATCCTTTTGGCACTTGTAAGTGTTCAATTCATTATCGGATGTAATGCTTCAAACAAAGCAAAAGGTGCTGGTATTGGAGCTGGCTCAGGGGCCGTCATTGGAGGGATTATCGGAAGCCAGTCTGGAAATACAGCTGTAGGGGCAATTATTGGAGCTGGTGTAGGGGGTGCCACGGGTGCGATTATCGGTGAGCGAATGGACAAACAAGCTGAAGAATTACGCAACGATCTTAAAGGTGCTAAAGTAGAACGTGTAGGCGAAGGAATAAAAATCACATTCGATTCTGGTCTTATGTTCGATCTTAATTCGTCAGCATTAACCCCAAGCACTAAAGAAAATCTTACGAGCCTTTCGAAAACCCTTAACAAATATGAAGACACCAACATCCTGATTGAAGGGCACACAGACAAAAGCGGTTCGGACGACTATAACATGACGCTCTCAAAAAAACGTGCTCAATCAGTTTCGGCCTATCTGCAACAACTTAGTGTTAGCACCAATCGGATTAACACACAGGGGTATGGCGAAGAGCAGGCCATTTCAGAAAATGATAACGAAAACAGACGCGTTGAAGTAGCTATTTACGCAAATAAAAAGATGAAGCGAGCTGCCGAAAAAGGACAGCTTTAAGCAAGAGTGGGGTAAGACAAATTAAAACAAAACAAACTATGGAAACAATGGAAAATGATAACATAACAGGTGTAAACGATGGTGGAAAAAAGGCCAACACGCCTGTAAAATATTTAACTGCAACCTCTATTCTGAGTAATAAAATTTATAATCCAGCAGACGAGAAGCTGGGCGAAATAAAAGATTTGATGATCAATTTAATAGATGGTAAAATAGAGTATGTGGTGATCGAATTTGGCGGATTCCTGAGCATTGGAGAGAAGTTTTTTGCGATTCCATTTTCGCTGTTAACACTTGACACAAATCGGCATGCTTTCATCTTAAATCAAAAAAGGGAAGTACTTGAAAACGCCCCTGGCTTTGATAAAGACCATTGGCCTGAAACCAATGCGCACTATGAAAAGACCTATGCCTATTGGGGTAGTTTTATGGGGGGGAATTCAGGCTCTGAGTATTAATAGAAACCTGTTGTTTGGTTTAAAAATTACATTCCGACCATGTAGTTAATTTGTTTCTTCAACGTATTAAGCGTTGCATTTCCAATGTGTCTGCATGGCGAAAAATTATTCTCCATGAAGGTGACTGTTCCCATTCTTGACGATCTCTTATCTCCTTTACTGCCAGTCTTTAAAAGAGATAAGTTTACACACAAGGAAGTAAGCGAAAATCCTCCTTTGCGTTCGGAGCTTTTTAGCAAAGAGCAAATGGAAATACATGCTCACCACCTCGCTGTTAATCATTCAATCGTTAAAAAACAATCACCTGAGTTATTGTTAAAAGGATTATCTGAAAATGAAGAGATTCTATTTCAGGTTAATGGGCTTCTCAAAAAAAGTATTCTCGAAAAGAAATCAATCAGCCCGGCTGCGGAGTGGCTGCTTGATAATTTTTTTCTGATCGAAGAGCAAATCAGGATAGCTAAGCGTTACCTGCCAAAGGGTTATAGCAAAGGTCTCCCGAAATTAAAGAGTGGATTTCCTCGTGTGTATGATATTGCTATTGAGATAATTTCGCATAGCGATGGGCATATCGATATTCGTAGCCTCACCAATTTTATTCAAGCCTATCAAACAGAAAGTCATCTAACACTGGGCGAATTGTGGGCAATACCCATTATGCTTCGGCTGGCCTTGCTTGAAAATCTTAGCCGGGTAGCCGCTATGATTGCCGTTGACCGCAAGGATTCTGCTTTGGCAAATAAATGGGCTAAGCAAATTATAGAAACAGTTGAAACAAGCCCGAAAGATCTTGTATTGGTAATAGCCGACATGGCTCGCTCAAACCCACCGATGGTGAGTGCCTTTGTGGCAGAGTTTGCCCGCAAGCTTCAATGGAAAGGGCCAGAACTTACGCTGCCTCTCAATTGGGTTGAACAACATCTTTCCGGCACAGAGGCTACCCTGGCCTCAATGGTTGCCATCGAAAATCAAAAACAAGCTGCTCATCAGGTATCAGTAAGCAACAGTATTAATAGTTTACGCTTTCTGGCTAAGATGGATTGGCGCGAATTTGTAGATGCTATGAGCGTAGTAGAACAAATACTGCGCACCGATATAGAAGGTGTTTATGAGCGGATGGATTTTTATACCCGCGATGAATATCGTCACAAAGTAGAAAGCCTTTCTAAGGTAAGCGGCTTGAAAGAATCAGAAATCGCACAACTAGCCATTAACCTCTCGAAAAAAAATTCTTCGTTGAATGAAGAGGATAAACGCAAAGCACACGTAGGGTATTACCTCATTGGCACGGGCGTATCAGAAACAGAAAAGATGGTGGGTACCCGGTTATCCATGCTTCAATGGTGCAGGAAGAAATTTTATGATTCCTCATATGCTGTTTATGTGTTAACTGCCTTGCTCATCACGGCAACGGTAGGAACCAGTATATTAATGAAAGCATTTGATGACGGTGTGTCTATTGAATGGTTAGTTCTGGTTGGCGTTTTTTCATTTATAAGCGCAAGTCAACTGGCTTTTGCATTGACTAATTGGTGGGCTACGATGTGGATAAAACCAAAACCTCTTCCCAAGCTCAATTTTTCAAAAGGGATTCCAGATGAGTGTCGAACTCTGGTGGTGGTGCCCACTCTATTGATTCATCCATCACAGGCAGAAAAACTAATAGAAGATCTTGAAGTTAGGTTCTTGGCTAACCGAGATTCCAATCTTTTATTTGGTTTACTAACAGACTTTGCAGACGCGCCTTCTAAAAAAATGCCAGAAGACACTGCTCTGATTGGGCTTGCCAAAAGAAGTATTGAAGAATTAAATCAAAAATACGGAAGTGAAAGAGCTGATACTTTCTTCCTTTTTCATCGACCACGGGTGTGGAATGCCAAGGATAAAATATGGATGGGTTACGAACGTAAACGTGGCAAGATAGGCGACCTTAATCATCTGCTGAGAGGTGCTTCAAAAGATCGTTTTAGTGTGATTGTTGGCGAGGAAGATGTCTTTACTTCCGTAAAATATGTGATCACATTGGATACGGATACACAATTGCCGCGCGATGCCGCCTGGAGGCTGGTGGGCTTAATGGCTCATCCGCTAAACCATCCGTTCTATGATGAAAGAAAGAAACGTGTTACAGAAGGTTATACGATTATCCAACCGCGCATTGCCATTAGCCTGCATGGAGCAACACGATCGGGCTATACCCGACTCCACGAAAATGATGCTGGCATTGATCCTTACACACGGGTAACCTCCGATGTTTATCAAGACGTATTTAATGAAGGATCATTTATCGGAAAAGGTATTTACGAAATTGATACGTTCGAAAAAGCATTGAAGGATCGATTTCCTGAGAATCGAATCTTGAGTCATGATTTGTTGGAAGGCAACTACGCACGGTGCGGCTTTGCGAGTGATGTTCAGTTTTATGAAGATTATCCTTCGCGTTATAGTATTGATATCAGCAGACGACATCGATGGATACGCGGTGACTGGCAAATAGCAAATTGGTTTTTGCCTTTTGTGCCTAATGCGCACAAGCGCTTTACAAAAAATCCTATTTCTACATTATCACGCTGGAAAATTTTTGATAACCTCAGGCGCAGTCTTGTACCGATTGCTTATACCCTCTTACTTATTGCTAGTTGGACTGTATTACCCGATGCCTGGTTTTGGACTCTGATTGTAGTAGGAATAATTTTTATTCCATCAGCCATTACTTCGCTGTGGGATTTTGTTCGGAGACCAAAAGAAGTTGGCGTAACTCAACACATAAATAACGTAGCGAACATTACTACAAAAGGAATTTTGCAAGCAGCTTTCTCACTCATGTGTCTGCCGTATGAAGCCTTTGTAAGTGTTGATGCCATTCTGCGCACCTTGTGGAGACTCTTAAAAGGTAAAAAACTATTAGAATGGAATCCGTCTGGAACTAATCAGAAAAAAAAGGAAACTCTTTTTACTACGTATGGCAAAATGTGGATTGCTCCTCTAACATCAGGAGTTTTGCTCGCTTTCCTGGTGAGCGAATCATCTCCTGTCTTATTTCTTGCAGCACCTTTTATCCTATTATGGATTGCATCCCCCTTTGTGGTTTACCAATTAGGCAAACCATCTTCGTCTTCAAAATCGACTATAAACGAAGATCAGAAAATATACTTGCGAATATTGGCACGAAAAACATGGGCCTTCTTTGAAGATACGGTGACACAAGATGATAATTGGTTGCCTCCCGACAATTTACAGATCTATCCTATTCCAGTGATTGCTCATCGCACGTCACCTACTAACATTGGTCTCTCGCTGCTGGCAAATCTTTCGGCCTACGATTTTGGTTACGCCACCGCTGCACAACTTCTGGATCGCACACACAACACTTTTGCCACGCTCGAAAAACTGGATCGGCATCAAGGGCATTTTTATAATTGGTACGACACCCAAACTTTAAATGTGCTAAGCCCGCGCTACATTTCAACCGTAGACAGTGGAAATTTAGCAGGACACTTACTTACGCTCCGGCAAGGATTATTGTCATTACCCCATCATCAAATCATTGGTCAAAAAATTATTCATGGTCTTGAGGATGCATTGCAACCTGCGATTAATCAACTCACTAAAGCTGGAGACGAATTACGAACAAGTTTTAACAGGTTGCATACAGAAATCAACCTGCAGGAATTTAGTTTAGCTTCCATAAAAAAACACCTTGAACATCTCTTAGCACGTTATGGTGTCTTTACGGCTTCTTTAATTGAGGTAGCCCCAAAAATCTGGCGCCCTTTTGAAAGCCATCTTAAATCGATACTTCATGAAATAGATTTATTAGCGCCTTGGACAAATCTATCAACGCCTGAAAAATTTAAAGACTGGGATATTGTTTCAAAAATTCCAACACTTGTTGGATTGGCAAAAATGGATCGCGAGATAAAGCCCGAGTTACTACGCTTGCTTGCTCTTGAAAACAACCCTCAGGAAAATGAATGGCTTATAAATCTAGAGCAATCTGTTCAATCAGCCAGTAAGATAGCGCGAGAACGTATAGCCATCATACAAACACTTGTCGCACAAAGTTCTGAGTTTGCTGACATGGAATATGAATTTCTATATGACAAAACGCAGCATCTGCTATCGATTGGTTATACCGTAGATGATCATCAGCGCGACAAGGGATATTATGATTTGCTGGCTTCTGAAGCACGGCTTGGGTTGTTTGTAGCCATCGCTCAAGGGAAACTTCCACAAGAAAGTTGGTTTGCTTTGGGCAGAAGGTTAACCACAGCCGGAAATACTCCGGTACTTCTATCGTGGAGTGGATCTATGTTTGAATACCTCATGCCAAACTTAGTTATGCCTGTTTATGAAAACACTCTGTTGGATGAGATGTGTATCGGCACAGTAAAAAAACAAATAGAGTATGGTCAGTTGCATAATGTTCCTTGGGGAATTTCTGAATCGTGTTACAATCTGGTAGATGCTCATCTTACCTATCAGTATCGTGCGTTTGGAATTCCAGGCTTGGGTTTTAAACGGGGGCTTGGGCAGGATTTAGTAATTGCTCCGTATGCTTCAGTTCTTGCCTTGCTGGTTGACCCGCTGGCAGCGTGTAACAATCTTGAAAGATTAACCGATGATGGATTTGAAGGTCAGTATGGTTTTTATGAAGCGATCGACTATACATCACTTCGTTTATCACCCGGGCAAACTCATGCGTTGATCCAGACGTTTATGGTACACCACCAGGGTATGAGCCTTCTGGCTCTTTCCAGTTTTCTTCTTGATCAACCCATGCAAAAACGGTTTGAATCTGATACTCAATTTCAAACCTCACTACTATTATTACAAGAAAGGGTGCCCCGATCAACGGGTTTTTATTCAGGCTCAGATGACGAGAAAATAACTTCCACATTAACTACCTCCGAAATCAGGGTAATCAAAAACCCTGATACAGCTATACCTGAAGTCCAACTCCTTTCCAACGGAAGGTATTTTGTTATGGTCTCCAATGCCGGTGGCGGCTATAGCCGATGGAAAGAAATTGCCGTAACACGCTGGCGCGAAGATAGTACCTGTGATAATTGGGGAACGTTCTGCTACATCAATGACCGCGATAAAAAACAATTCTGGTCCACTGCATATCAACCTACCTTAAAAGAAGCAGATCATTACGAAGCTATTTTTTCACAAGGTCGGGCAGAATTTCGCAGACGAGATGATGCTATTGAAACCTATACTGTTATTATTGTTTCACCCGAAGATGATGTAGAAGTTAGGCGTGTACAACTTATCAATCATGCTAGCACCAGCCGAAAATTGTCTATAACCAGTTACGGAGAAGTAGTGTTGGCTACAGCGGCATCAGATGATTCGCATCTGGCCTTTAGTAATCTTTTTGTGCAGACTGAAATCAACGAACATCAAAATGCGATTGTTTGTACAAGAAGGCCGCGTTCAAAAGAAGAACGTCCACCCTGGATGTTTCATTTAATGAAAGTGAATGGTGTGGAAGAGAAGCATGTATCGTACGAAACAGACAGGAGCAAATTTATTGGACGTGGTTTTACGCTTGTTCATCCCCAGGTAATGAATCAGACAAAGCCTCTTTCTGGCTCACAAGGTTCGGTGTTAGATCCAATCGTTTCTATTCAATACACAATAACGCTTGAGGCCGGTGAATGCGCCATAATAGACATAGTGACCGGTGTAGCTGAAACACGGGAAGCGAATCAGAGTTTAATTGATAAATATCAGGATCGGCATTTGCGCGACCGGGCGTTTGAATTATCCTGGACGCACAGTCAGGTTGTGTTGCGGCAGATAGGAGCCACCGAAGCCGATGCGCAATTGTATGCCCGGTTGGCGAGTTCTATACTTTATATCAATCCGGCCTTGCGCACACAACCCGGTGTGATGTTACGAAACTATCGTGGCCAATCGGCCTTGTGGAGTTATTCCATCTCTGGCGATCTGCCCATTGTATTGTTGCAAATCTCAGATTCAGAAAACATCAATCTGGTTAAGCAATTGATGCGAGCACAAGCCTATTGGCACATGAAGGGCTTGGCCGTAGATGTGGTAATTCTCAATGAAGATCCAAGTGGCTATCGCCAGGTGTTACAAGAGCAAATTCAGGGTCTTATCGCTGCGGGTGTTGGCATTACTACCCTCGAAAAGAAAGGCAGGGTTTTTGTCCGCCCTATCGATCAGGTTTCTGAGGAAGATAAAATTTTGTTGAAGACCGTAGCGCGTGCTATTATCTCTGATAAAAAAGGAAGTCTGGAAGATCAGGTGAATAAACGTCTTTCGATTAAAGCACCCATTTCAAAACTTCTTACGGGCAAAATACATACCCCAGTTCAACATAAACTGGAAACACCTGTCGGGCTTCAGTTCTTTAATGGAACGGGTGGCTTTTCAGCCGATGGTAAAGAATATGTAATCTTAACCGATGGCAAAAAAGGAACTCCCTTGCCATGGATCAACGTCATGGCAAATGCACACTTCGGCACCATCGTTTCTGAGCAGGGCTCTTCTTACACATGGTTTGAAAATGCACACGCATTCCGTCTCACTCCCTGGAAGAATGATCCGATAACAGATAGTAGTGGGGAAGCATTTTATCTTCGTGATGAAGAGAGTGGAGAATTCTGGTCGCCATTAGGCAATCTTGTCTCTGATCAATCACGGTATATAATTAAGCATGGCTTTGGCTATTCTACCATTGATCACATTGAAGAGGGAATCTTATCAAATGTTTGCACCTATGTGGACGATGAATCGCCCATTAAATTCGTAATCATAAAAGTTATCAATCAATCAGGTCGTCATCGCAGGTTAACAGCTACCGGCTACATAGAGTGGGTACTTGGTGAGTTACAATCGAAATCTGTTATGCACATTGTAACCGAACTTGATTCGGCAAGTGGTGCAATCATTGCCCGAAATACTTTCAACACAGAATTTCAAAATGTGGTTGCTTTTTTTGACGTAGACGATCCTAACTATACCTACACCACAGATCGCACGGAGTTTCTCGGCCGCAATGGCACGGTTCAAAATCCCGAGGCGATGAAGCGCACACAGCTTTCTGGAAAATCGGGGGCCGGGTTAGATCCTTGCGCTGCGTTACAAGTATTGTTCGAACTTGAGGACGGCAAAGAGCGCACACTTATATTTAAGATCGGTGCTGGTAAAGATGCAACCGAAGCTATTGAAACGGTTCAACGTTTTCAGGGAAGCAAAGCGGCCTCTCTCTCACTCCAGCGAGTAAACCAATTCTGGCACAATACATTAGGAGCTGTGCAAATTGAAACACCGGATGCTTCACTAAATATTTTAGCCAATGGATGGTTGCTGTATCAAGTTATCTCATGTAGACTTTGGGGGCGGAGTGGTTTTTATCAATCTGGTGGTGCGTTCGGTTTTCGGGACCAATTACAGGATGTGATTGCACTTATGCATGCTCAACCCCAGTTAACAAGGCAACAAATCATAACCCATGCCTCGCGGCAATTTGTGGAGGGTGATGTGCAACATTGGTGGCATCCACCACAAGGTCGTGGTGTAAGAACATTGTGTTCCGATGATTACATCTGGCTGCCCTATGTTACAAGTCGTTACACCACTACTACAGGAGATGTTGATGTACTAAATGAACCCATTTCTTTTCTTCAAGGGCGATCATTAACGGCCAATGAAGAATCGTATTACGATCTGCCGACTACATCAGACAAGAAAGCCACTCTCTATGATCATTGTAAACAATCCATTATTCACGCTTTGCGTTTTGGTGAGCATGGGCTCCCATTGAAAGGCTCAGGCGATTGGAATGATGGCATGAACAGGATTGGCATTGAAGGTAAAGGCGAAAGCGTTTGGCTTGCATTTTTTCTTTACGATACTTTACAAAAGTTCTCAAAACTTGCTACCCTTCGCGGGGATCTGGATTTTGTTACCCGATGCGAAACGGAAGCCATTCAATTACGAAAAAACATTGATCTCCATGCGTGGGATGGTGAGTGGTATTTGCGCGCATACTTTGATGATGGCACTTCGCTTGGTTCAAAAAATAATCTGGAATGTAAAATTGATGCCATCTCGCAAAGCTGGGCCGTGCTATCCGAAGGCGGAGATAAACAACGATCGCTTTCTGCCATGCGGGCATTAGATAAATTCCTCATCAATAAAGAGAAGGGCATTATCCAATTGTTAGATCCTCCATTCGATATTTCAGAAATGGATCCCGGTTATATTAAAGGTTATGTGCCTGGTGTACGCGAAAATGGTGGGCAATATACGCATGCTGCTATTTGGGCAGTGATGGCATTCGCAAAATTGGGTGATACAAAAAAAACGGAAGAACTGTTAACACTGATCAATCCCGTTAGTCATGGTACTACTGCCAATCAAGTAGCAACGTATAAAGCAGAGCCGTATGTTATGGCAGCTGATGTATATGGTGTTGCTCCGCACATTGGCAGAGGTGGTTGGACCTGGTACACCGGATCAGCCGGTTGGATGTATCAACTTATTCTGGAGTCTTATCTCGGGCTAAAACGCGAAGGGGATAGTATGGGATTTAAGCCGTGTATTCCTGCCACCTGGAAATCGTTTACCGTTAAATACCAGTTTAAACAAACCAGTTATACGATTCAAATAAATCAACTGTCGGATGGTGAATCGGCACAGGTTGTTATCGATGGACAGATGCAGCCCGGAAATACTTTTCAATTAATGAACGATAAGCAAGGGCACTTAGTCGTAATAAATATTTGATTACCTGAAATCGCAAGAGTCAAATTATTTTCTTCTCATCTTTGAACTCCTTTTTGGATGATGATTTTTTTCGCGCTGTTCTTTTTCCTCGTTGATACCCTCTTGCTCGTCAGTTGTGCCTGCCACAGAATTATCACCTTCTGGCTTTAATTCGACCTTATTTACTTTGCTTGCGTCACCTTGCTCCACAAGTGCTGGCCGACCTTTGTGAAACTTAATTTTTTGTTTGTCTGCATCCTGCGCTTCATTTTTCATAGTAAAGTTTTTTATCAGTTAAGTACCCCCTTGGGTAAATCAAAGAATGCTGGACTTAATACCATCCAGTATTGATTTCACCCACACATTAAAAATGTATCGTTTTCTATCCCGTTCAATATCAATTACACCGTTCTTCTTAGCAGAAGCTAACGACTTACTTCGTTTATTTTTAACAAAAACATTTATAAAAAATGTCTTGATTTCATTTGTTGATTTTTTGTTTGTGTTTAAACTAACCAGTTGGAGGTCTTTATAATCGATGTCTGTATTTCCCTTGGAAATAAACTCGTTGTATTTGAAATCAAAAGTAAGTTTATTCAGATAACCAGACTCCACCCGCACATTTGCCATGGGTGTAAGCATGGTATTAAGGTCTTTGAAAGACAGGCCTGAAATATATCCCTTCGCTGTATACATGGATACTCCATCCAGGGGAAGTTTAAACAAGGCATTTATTTTCCCGGTGCCCATCAGCAAACCAGTAGCCTGTAAATGTGCATACGGGTAATCACTACGCAGTTGTTGGTTGTTTAATCCGGTCAGTGTCGCGTTAACTTCGTTGAAAGTGATTATACCAGTATTGATACCACCTTCCGGAAATTCTTCTATGGTTATCAGTGAATTTGAAATTAGAATAGAATCTATCTTTACGAGAAAAGGTATTTTTAAAAAAGCCTCCATAGGCAGTGGAACGTTTTCTTTTCTAAGAAATGGAATTCTCTTGTCTTTAAAAGCAAACAAGTTGAATGACTCCACTTTAATTTTTGATGCAACGAATGAGCTGTCGCGAATACCATTATACCGATGCCCTTCAATGGTCAGTTTGGGAATAGATAAACTTAACCTTCCGGTTTGTTTTCCCAAGCGTTGTGCAAATTCATACTTACCATAATTTGGGATTAGTTCAGCCGAATCAACAATTATTGTCTGGGCAATGGTATTGATATTCACGCTGGCAATAGTGCCACTATACATTCCTTCATGGCGGGATAAACTAATCTTTTCAATAAGAGCTTCCGCCCGTTCTAGGGAATAGGTAATATGCCTGGCCGTATCCATAGTCAAACCAACATCGCCCAGGTTACAGTTTATATAAGCTGAAAAATTTTCAACTGTATCACTAACTACCTGCGTTTGAATATTAACCAATGAAAAGTTTTTAGCCAGAAAAGATTTGTATTGCGAATCGTTTTGCTTCTGTGCCGGGCGAGGAATGCTTTTGTTGTATTGGATCGTTCCGCTATCAAGTGTTATTCTGGCAATAACAATCCGTTTGTGAATCAATAAATCATACAGGTGAATGCCTTCCAAAGAAATGGCACTCAACTGTATGAAGTGTGGATTTTTTGCTACCGAATCCGTTGCCGAACTCCACTCAAAATTGTTAACGTTTACAGTTCTTGTAACGAGGTTTACACTCACTGATGAAAGTTCTCCATTAAGAAGTCGAATACGCGCTTCAATTTCACTTTCCAGGTAGCTGGAAAGAATAGCGTTTACAGCAAAACAAAACAGCAGGCCGCCAATGCATATAATTAACCAACGGAATACTTTATTAGAAACGTTGAATTTCATGGGCAGCCTTGAGGGATGGTTGCTCCAATTTAAATTCTATCGCCTCGAATTACTCTAATAAGAACCGCGATAACGGCTATTACCAATAGAATGTGAATGATTGAACCTGCGCTGTACACAAAGAAGCCTAGAAGCCATAGAATAATCAATACGACCGCGATGATATAAAGTAAATTGCTCATGGGATTGGTTTTTAATTTAATCCGTACCCTGATAATTTTATGCCAATTAATCGGGTCAATTTTCAATGCATTTGGCCTGATCGGTCAAAAAAATGCGGTTACAGTTTACACAGTGAATGGGGCAAAATTTCCACACCTACCTTCTAACCAGGCAGCATGCCCGCTCGATATTTATGGCATGATTTTGTTGTTCTGAAAACTGTAAATGGTCACTATGAAGGACGTTATTCTTTTCTTAATTGTATTTATAATAGGCTACATTTGCTTTGTGAGCATTGTGTTTTTTATGAGTAAGTTATTCTTTCCGTTCTTTACGAAAGAAGAGCATGAAAAACGTAATAATGCAATAAAAACAAAGTGATACGAGGTTCCATGGGAAGAGCACTGGTAATTGATGACGAATTGGATATTTGCTTAATGATGAATCGGCATCTCCAAAATTTAAACTTCGACTCTCAGTATGCGCTTACCGTAAAGGATGCACGGGCTAAAGTAAGTAGTTCTGTTTTTGAACTCATGTTTATTGATCTAAATCTTACAGATGGTTCTGGATTTGATGTTATCAAATATGTTCGCGAACTTAATTTGACTTCCAAAATGATTGTTATTAGCGCGCATGACAGCGAAGCCACAAAGGCATTAGAAATGGGGGCAAATATTTTTATATCAAAACCATTTACCATTAAAACAATTAATGAGGCTCTTAAAAAATTGAATTTTTTACCCAGTTAATTTTTTATACTTCTCTTTATGCAAAGTATTTTAGTTATAGATGATGACAAGGACATTTGCCTGGTCTTATCAAAATTCTTAAGTAAGAACAGTTACAACGTAAGTATTGCCTACTCCGGAGAAGAGGGCCTTAGGCAGTTACGGACCAATGACTATGATCTGATTTTGTGCGACTATAAATTACCTGACCTCACTGGCATTGAATTGTTGCAAAAAATTAAAATCCTTAACTCGCAGGTAGCTGTTATTATCATTACCGGATACTCGGATGTAAAGACGGCCGTAGAAACATTTCGCTATGGAGCAAATGACTATGTAACCAAACCGCTTTATCCCGATGAACTGCTGGTGACCATACAAGAAGCTATCTCTAAGAATTCGTTGAAAAATGATGTTAAACAGGGCAATCCAGAGGTAAGCAACATTCAAGCTAAAAAGTCAAAATCTGATATATCATCAGTCACTAATTTTATTGTTGGCATTAGCTCTCAATCTCAGGAAATACAACGTCACATCGAATTGATTGCACCGTCCGACATGTCGGTGGTAATCAATGGCGAAACCGGAACGGGAAAAGAATTTGTTGCACAGTCTATTCATAAATTCAGCAAGCGTGCCGATCAGCCTTTTATTGCGATTGATTGTGGTGCTCTGCCAAAGGAATTGGCAGGCAGTGAACTATTTGGGCATTTGAAGGGATCTTTTACCGGGGCCGTTGCCGACAAGCAAGGAAGTTTTGAAACAGCTAATGGAGGCACCATCTTTCTTGATGAAATTGGGAATCTATCATATGAAAATCAGGTTAAACTTCTGCGCGTAATTCAGGAACGAAAAATAAAACGCATTGGAGCAACAAAAGATACCTCTATTGATGTGCGTATTATAGCCGCAACCAATGAAAACCTTATGAAGGCAGTGAAAGAAGGCCGCCTTCGCGAAGATCTATATCATCGTCTTAATGAATTCAAAATTGAGCTTACTCCGCTCCGCGATCGTAAAGAAGACATTCTTTTCTTTGCTGATTTCTTTCTGAAAAAAGCTAATCAGTTGCTGAGTAAAAATGTAATCTCCTTTTCTACTGAGGTGCAGGCCTACCTAAGAAACTACTACTGGCACGGAAATCTACGCGAACTTAATAACGTGATAAGACGAGCCGTGCTATTAACTACAGGGGATGTAGTGCACGCTGAAACTTTGCCGCAGGAGATTGTGCAGACCAGCGAAGTAAATCAGAATGGTGATGCCATGCATGAAAGTGTAGGATTACTAAAATCAGTTGCCTGGACAGCCGAGCGACAAACAATCATTGATGTGTTGGAGAAAGTCAATTACAATAAATCTAAAGCCTCTGAACTTCTTGAAATTGATAGAAAGACTCTCTACAATAAATTAAAACTCTATAATATTCCGGCATAAAAAAAGTTATCCCGTTACCGGGATAACTTCAAAGCCAACTTCACCCCTACTTCATTAATTTCCTCTTAAATTAAAAGCAATGAATAACTGGGCGCATGAATTTTTAGCATCCCCTATCACTGCTCTTGCTCCATCACTATCCGCAATCTCTACCAAGCCTAAATTGTAGCGTGCACCAACTAACACGTTGCCAAAATTTACTCCTACGCCACCCGCTAATCCATAATCAAACGACTTAAGATTGTCTTTGTCAATTTCATCTACACCATTGGCCAAATCGCCACTATACGAGATGTTTGCGTTTAAAAGATAGCTGGCATACCCACCCGCATGAATTTCCACTGATTCTCCGATTTTAAAAACGCCAAGAATTGGTAAGTCCAGATAATTCAAATTGTACTTTACTTCTTGATCGATGGATCCGCTGTTATACTGTGCATGCGAACCCTTGGTTGAAAAAAGTAGCTCAGGCTGAATGGCAAATACGTCAGATGAAAAAATTTGACCATATACACCCAGGTTAATTCCTAGTCTTGCATTTTGATCAGTCACATCATCCAGGTAAAGATTGCTAACATTTAACCCACCCTTGATTCCGGCCTTTTTGCCCTGTTGCGCTTCTGCACTGTGATTAAATGCAAGGCTGAAAACCGTTGCTACAAAAATCACTGATAAAATTCTTTTCTTACTATTCATATTAACTGATTTTGGTTCAATTATTATGGTATAAAGATTAAGCCAAATTTTAGGAATAGGTTTTGAGTGATTTGAGTAATATAATTACGGTTTATCGGTATCTTACAAAGAAGAGTTTTCCACACGTGTAGAATTCTAACCACACCTATGAAACGCCATTACACAAGAATTTTATTTGTTATTTCCATTATAGTAATGCTATTGGTCAGCTTGGTCACCTATCGCAATTTGAGTAACTACATGGAAGAGGTAAGGCTAATAAGACACTCGAACAGAATTATTGTAACAACACAACTCGTGCTCTCCACCATTAAAGATGCAGAGATCGGCCATCGGGGGTTTCAACTAACTCGCGATACAATGTATTTAGATCCGTATTATTCTGCGTTGGCCGTTTTACCAAATCAACTTAAAATGTTGAATAGCCTGGTTAAAGAAAATGAGGCGCAAAGTAAAAATGTTGACTCGTTAACCGCTTTAATACAAAATCAGTTTTTAATTATTTCAAACATTTTATCAAATGCAAGTCGCAGTACATTGTATATGGATACTTATGAAAGTAATCTGTTGCTACGCAGTAAAGAAAATATGGACGCGTTGAGAAAGCAGGTTAGTGATATCTTAATAGAAGAGCGGAGCATTTATCAGATTAGAATAGAGAAAGAAAGCACCTATAAAGCTATTGCGCCCATCGCACTACTTTCGTTTACATTGTTATCATTATTTGGAGTTTTATTCCTTTTCTCAAAAGTGATGGATGAACTTCGGAAGCGCGAAAAGGCTGAGAACGAAGTGTTGCAAAACCTAACTATTTTAAAACAACAAAAATCTTTCATTGAGGAAAGGAAAGTTATCCTGAACGAAGCGGAATCACTTTCTCAGATGGGAAGCTGGAAGTGGACGGAAAGCACAAATGAACTGGTTTGGTCTAATGGGCTCTACAAAATTTTTGATAAAAAAAATGATGAGCCTGTGTCATGGCAAACTTTTCTTGAAAATGTATTTCCGGAAGATATTGGGCTTGTTAAAAATTGCCTGCACGAAGCTAAGACCAATAAAAGTGGCTCTTCTATTGATTACCGGATTATAAAAGGTGGCGAGATACGATACCTTTCACTCACTATTAAACCACACAGCATTTCCAGTATTGATATTTTAGGGGCTGCCATCGATATAACAAAACGCAAAGAGCAGGAGAAACAACTTGAACTTTACAACCTTGATCAGTCGCGTATTATTAAAGAGCTGGACGAAAAAGAAAAAAAGTATCGTACGCTTTTTGAACGATCCATTGATCCAATCTTTTTGGCAACCGATGACCTTGCTCTCATCGATGTTAACAATTCGTTTGCTGGTTTCTTTGGCTATTTCGAAAAAGAATCGTTGCTAATCGATCATATTTTTGCAAATGCCGAACACCTTGAGCATTTTAAAGTTACCCTGAACACCCTGGGGCAAATCCGCGACTTCGAAACTGTTCTTGTTACGAAGTCAGGCGAACATAAAGTGTGTCTTTTGAACTGCGTTTTTATTCCCGATCAGGCATCCGGTTTTTGTTGCTACCAGGGAATCATCCACGATCTTTCTCTACGCAAACAAGCTGAAAGTGATATGCTGGTTGCTGAACGTCTTTCCTTAACCGGAAAAATTGCCCGCACAATTGCCCATGAGGTTCGAAATCCTCTTACAAATCTTAACCTGGCCCTCGATCAACTTAGGGAAGAGATGCCTTTAGATAATGAATCCGCAAAACTGTATGGTGATATCATAGAAAGAAACGCGAAAAGAATTGAACAACTCGTTGAGGAAATGCTTAATTCTTCAAAACCTAAACAACTTGAGTTACAACTCACTCCTGTAAAAGAAATACTGGAAGATACCCTGAGCCTGGCCATCGATCGTATAAACCTGAAACAGATTGAACTTGTTTCTGATTACCAAGACAATTTGCCGAGGATATTAGTAGATAAAGCTAAAATCAGAATTGCCTTGCTTAATATAATAATCAATGCTATTGAGGCGATGGTGCCTGGAAATGGAGTGCTTAAAATTAATGCCTCCCATGAAGATAAGACTGTAACGGTTTCAATTTCAGATAACGGAACAGGAATTCCAACCTCCGAGATAGCACGATTATTTGATCCGTTTTTTACAAACAAACAAAACGGCATGGGCCTGGGTCTCACATCGACTAAAAATATTCTTACCAGTCATAATGCTCAGATTGACGTTCGCAGTGAAGTAGATAAGGGAACTACGTTCTATATTCACTTCAAACTTGCCTGAAGCTGCCCGGTTTATGAGTTGTTACGAAATTGGAATTTGCTTCTTCTCAACTATGTGCTTCTTAAACATGAGTGCGACTAAAAGACTTGAGATCACAAATAGCGGAAGTGAAATGTAAAACAAACCTTCTGCAATAGAGGCTGCCCGCACAGAAAAACCACCAAATGCGAAGATAGCCGCAACGATAACGAGAAGAAGAAAACCGATTGAGTAACGTATCATAATAATTTAGTGTTTAGTTTCGTACCAGGCTATAGAAATAGTAGTGCCTTGTTTTTAAACCCCGAATTTTGATCTAAACGAGGATACTCAAAAAATTAGGGGCATTTAATCCCACCCGGTCGTTCCACATTTCCCCACATTCTTACCACGAATACACCTTTTGCCATGTTGAGCCGACTAAAAAGGATGGCATACTATTTTCTAAAGTAGGATTGGTTCTCACAAGGTGTAGGAACGTTTAAATCTTAATCAAACTTATTATGGACTCGAAGAAAATGATTGGTGGCCTGCTGGCTGGAGCAGCAATAGGTGTGGCTATTGGAATCTTGCTGGCCCCTGCAAGTGGTGAAAAAACAAGAACGAAATTGATTCGCGGATCGCGCAGGTTAAAAGATGAATTGCAGGAAACTGCCGAAGACTCACTTGAATCGTTGAAAGGCAAATTCAATACTGGCGTAGACGAAGTGAGTAAAAAAGGAAGAGAAATCATTAATAACTTGAGTGATCGCGTTAAAGCTTAATTCTGTATCCATGAATAAACTTCAGATAAAGGGTACCTGGAACGAGGTGAAGGGTAAACTGAAACAAAAGTTTGGTGAACTTACCGATGATGATCTCATTTTCATTGAAGGAAAAGAAGACGAACTTTATGGTCGTCTTCAAACCAGGCTGGGTAAAACCGAAGCAGAGATCAGACGCGTACTTAAAGACATTTAATGTTTTGTCTTTTGCATTTAACTAAAGCGCCACCCTTTCGGATGGCGCTTTCAGTTTACCGTCTTTTTCGCATACAACCTGCTGACATTGTGGAAACGAAGTGGGTATTAATCTCTACAAAAAAATTTATCTGTTCCATTCCGTTCATACTACACACTCTCAAAAGCTGATTCCAGTTCAAAATCTATTGTTGGCATGTGTTTTCTAAGGGTACTGTTCTATGACCCTCACCAAAACACTTATCAGTGTCGCAGACATTTATAAGTTTATTCTTGCTTTCTTCAAAAAAGCAATCAACCCACCCTACGAAGGAAGAGAGATATTACATCAGTGTTTTGCCGTTGGCAACAAATCTTTCTTTCTCATAACCTTTACTTGTTTCCTTGCGGGAATTGTTTTTACAAAACAATCGCAACCCTCGCTGGCATCGTTTGGTGCCGAGTCGTGGCTTCCTTCTTTGGTATCGCAAGCTGTAGTGAGGTCGCTGGGCCCGCTCATCACCGGCTTGATCTGTGCCGGCAAACTGGGTTCAAACATTGGTGCAGAGTTAGCAAGCATGCAAGTAACCGAGCAGATTGATGCTATGGAAGTTAGCGGAACGCGCCCGTTCTCGTATCTGGTGGTTACCCGTGTACTTGCCACAACGTTCATGTTGCCTTTGCTGGTTGTGTATGCCGATGGGGTGGCGTTACTCGGATCTTTTGTAATGGTGAATTCATTCAATGATTCCGGGTTTCTGTTGTTTTTCAACGAAGTAGCGGCTTCGATCACGTATCTGGATATTTTTTCATCGCTGATAAAATCAACATTGTTTGGTTTTGCCATTGGCATCATAAGTAGCTATGCGGGCTACCATTCTGAAAAAGGAACTATCGGAGTAGGCAAAGCAGCCAATACGGCCGTGGTTGTTTCGATGGTTTTCATTTTTGTGATTGACTTGATTACACTACAATTTTTGAATCTGATTCGTTGATGAAAACGCAAACTACTTCAACCAAAAAGGTTGTAGAAATAAAACACCTGCAAAAAAGTTTTGGAGATAGGGTGATCCTTAAAGACATAAGCCTTGATGTGTACGATCGCGAAAATCTGGTCGTGCTCGGCAGATCAGGAACCGGCAAATCAGTACTGATCAAATGTATGGTGGGTTTGCTTAAACCAGATGCCGGGGATATTAATATCCTTGGCTTCGATGTCCCCACCCTAAAAGAAGCTGAACTAAACGAGCTCCGGCTTCAGGTGGGCTTTTCATTTCAGGGAAGTGCGCTTTACGATTCAATGACCGTGCGCGAAAATTTAGAATTTCCTTTAAAAAGAAACCTTGGCATCTACGACACGCAGCAGCTAAATGAAATGGTGATGCAGTCGCTGAAGGAAGTTGGATTGGAGCATACTGCAGATCAAAAGCCAGCCGAGTTATCAGGCGGAATGAAAAAGAGAATCGGTATTGCCCGCACCCTCATTCTCAAACCAAAAATCATGCTTTACGATGAACCTACAGCAGGTCTCGATCCCGTCACCTCAAGTGAAATCAATGAACTGATCTTGCAGGTTCGCGATCAATACAATACAGCTTCTATCATTATCACGCACGATATAAGTTGCGCACATCAAACATCGGATAGAGTTGTAGCTCTGATGAATGGTGAAAGTAAACTAACCGGAACTTTTGAGGAATTAAAAGCAACAGACGATATCGATCTAAAACATTTTTTCAATTATTAAACCTGGCCGTATGGAAAACAAAGACATGAAGCAAATAATAAAACTAGGAGCCTTTGTGGTTGGTGGAATTGTAATTTTTTTGGGATCTATTTTCTACCTGGGGCGAGAAGGAAATTTGTTCAATAAGACATTTACCGTTTCTGCCATTTTTAAAAATGTGGAAGGATTAAAGGAAGGTGATAATGTTTGGCTATCGGGTGTAAAGATAGGCATGGTAAAACGTGTGCAGATTGTTTCAGAAGGCCAGGTGATTGTAAGTCTTTCCCTTAAAGACAAACAAAATGAATTTATAAAAAAAGATGCCACCGCGTTTGTGGGTTCCGATGGATTGGTAGGCAATAAAATAGTAATCATACGGCCCGGAGCCGCGCGTCAGACCATTCAGGATAATGATACGATCAATGCACTCTCCCCGGCCGACACGCAGGAATTAATCAACATCGCGAAAGAAGTAGGTGTGAATACCCGGGCTATTACAGATGATCTCAAGTTGATATCCGCACGACTTAATAATGGAGAAGGAATTCTTGGCGAGCTTCTGCACGAGGGAGCTATTGCGCAAGAGTTGCGACAAGCTATAGTAGCCTTAAAAGAAACAACTGAAAACTCAAATAAAATCGCCCTCGAAACAAGAAAATTAGTGAACGAGATAAACAATGGTGATGGGCTTATCACCAAACTAATTTCCGACACCGCGTATGCTTCCTCTTTTGACAAAACACTAAAAAATATTAATGACGTAAGTGTTAACTCAAAGAAAGTGACCAACGATCTTCAGCTAGTTACCGCCAAAATGAATGAGGGTGATAATGCATTGGGAGTCTTATTAAGTGATACGGTCTTCGCCCAAAAGTTGCAAGGCACAATGGATAATGCAAAGTCTGCGTCCTTTAAACTGGATGAAAATATGGAGGCCTTGCAACATAGCTTTCCGCTGAAGCGATATTTTAGAAAGAAGAAAAAAGCAGAAGAAAAAAATGAAAATTAACTATCCGCTTGAAAATGTTCATACATTTTCAGAGGAAGAAATTTTAGGTTCATTTGAAACGGATTCAACCCAAGGAATAAGTCAAGCTGAAGCGAAAGATCGTGCTACTCAATTTGGTGCCAATATTTATCAGGCTCAAAAAGAGAAGAGTATTTGGCTGATGATCCTCCAGCAGTTTAAAAGTCCCATCGTCTATTTGCTATTTGTTGGCGTAGCCGCTGGGGTTTACTTTAAAGACTACATCGAAGCAGTTGCCATTCTGGTGGTGATACTGATCAATGCATTGATCGGTTTTTTGATGGAGCTTCAGGCGCGCAATTCCATGAATGCCCTGAAGGAAATGGATATTATACTTTCTAAGGTGATTCGCGATGGTCAACTCCAGGACATCCCTTCTGAGCAATTGGTGCCTGGCGACATTGTTATTCTTGAAGCCGGTGATGTTGTTCCAGGAGACGCACGACTGATCGAATTAAATCAATTGCAATGTGATGAATCTTCGTTAACAGGCGAATCGCTGCCAACTTTAAAAAATATCGAAAAACTTCCAGAGCAAACTGCGCTTGGCGATCAGCACAACATGGTTTTTAAAGGCGCCTTTGTAATGAATGGAAACGGCAAAGTTGTGATCACGGGCATCGGCAAACATACGCAACTAGGCATCATTACCTCATTAGTTGAAAGTTCAGCCGAGACGGTCACCCCGTTAGATAAAAAACTTCAGGCATTAAGTAAAAAACTTATCTGGTTAACATTAATCATGACACTGATATTTGTCATTACTGGAATTATTCAGGGCAAAGAATGGGTGCAGATCATTAAAACTTCCATAGCGTTGGCCGTGGCTGCATTTCCCGAAGGCTTGCCCATTGTATCAACGGTTGCATTGGCCTATGGAATGTTGCAAATGGCCAGGCGTAATGCCATAGTGAAAAAACTTTCCTCCGTGGAGACACTCGGTGGCACCAATGTGATTTTGACAGACAAGACAGGTACACTGACTGAAAACAAAATTTTCGTAAATACCTTCAGCTTTCATGAAGAGCATATTCTGGCGAGTATCGATGGCGATACGCTAAAGTTTGACCATGGGCAGGTTGAAAAAAACAAAGCGAATTTTGAAAAACTAAAATTGGTGGGGGCCTTGTGTAATAATGCTTCTGTCAAATCTTCGGGTAGTGATAAAAAAGTGCTAGGTGATCCAATTGAAATAGCGCTTGTGCACCTCGCAAATACTTCGGATTCTTCACTTCAAAAATTAAAAAAACAATATGAACGCATAGCGGAAGTACCTTTCAATTCCGATACAAAGATAATGGCAACGTTGCACAAGAGCAGCAATGGTCATTTTGTAGCCGCAAAAGGATCGGTTGAACAAATGATAGAAAAATGTAATCGCTTTCAGGTCGGTGAAACTATCAAAGAATTGAATGATGACGAACGCAAATCCATATTGACAGATTCCGAAAAAATGTCTGCGGATGGTCTTCGGGTAATTGCCTTTGCCTATCGTGAAGAGAATGAGATCAATCCTGACAATTATTTAATTGATTTAATCTATCTGGGGATGATCGGCTTTCTTGATCCTCCACGGTTAGACATTAAAGATGCAATTGTTTCCTGTCGAAAAGCTGGGATTAAAATAGTAATGATTACAGGCGATCATCCCTTAACAGCATTGAACATTGCTAAAAAAGTTGGTTTAGTCGATGAGAACGAACAACAGGTACTGGTTGGAAAAGACTTCCCTGCAGGAGATATTACCAACGAATTGACAGATAAAATACTTTCCACTGCTGTGTTTGCGCGGGCAACACCAAAACAGAAACTTGATATCGCTGATATCTACCAAAAAGCGGGCAACATCGTGGCCATGACTGGCGATGGCGTAAACGATGCACCTGCTTTGAAAAAGGCAGACGTAGGTATTGCCATGGGGCTAAGGGGTACAGCAGTTGCCAAAGAGACCGCTAGTATTGTATTGAAAGATGATTCGTTCAATTCTATAGTAGAGGCTGTGTTTCATGGCCGCGTCATTTTTCAGAATATTCAAAAATTTGTAATCTATCTTGTGTCATGCAATTTGAGTGAAATATTCATTGTACTGATGCTTGGCTTTCTTGCGCCTGCTTCCATTCTACTTCCCCTACAAATTTTATTCTTAAATATGGTAACAGATGTATTCCCAGCTCTTGCTCTTGGATTGGGCAACGGAGATAAATCTGTAATGGAAATACCACCTCGCAACATAAAGCAAGATATTGTTTCCAAAAAAAACTGGATCACTATTTCTTCTTATTCCATGGCCATGACAGTGGCGGTACTAGTAGCAGTTATCTATTGTCGAGAATTAATCAGTGATGATGATCAAGTGATAAATAATATTGCATTTCTAACGCTTGCTTTTGCCCAGCTATTTCATGTCTTTAATATGTCCTCACCACGCTCACCATTATTTATAAATGATGTTACAAAAAATAAGTTTGTATGGCTGGCGTTGCTTATTTGTGTTGCCCTTCTGATTCTCGTTTACGCAGTGCCTCAATTACGATTAGCCTTGCATTTGGCCCCGAGTAGTCTTACGGTTTGGTTAGCTTCGCTCGTGGCGGGTTTGTTACCGCTGGTTATAATTCAGCTTTTAAAAGCTATCTGGAACAAAAAATGATGGCTCGTGTAGTAGGATTCAATTACTCATACAAATTTCAAAACATATTATTTTGGTCAGTTTTTCCACAGCAAAGATTTTTCAGTGTGGAAATTTATCTACACACCACTCGATAGAAAGCGCTTCAAATTGTATATTCTTCTGAATTGGCACTTGGTTTTGCTGTGGCATAATTATTTCAGTAATGTTCTGCACTCACCAAAACAAACACATTATGAAGAAGTATTTTTTAGGTCTCGTTATTTTGGTTACTCTCTTCAGTTGCGACACGAAAGAGAAGGAAGCCATGCAAGTAAAAATAGACTCGCTCAATACTCAACTTGTTGCCAGCAGGCAAGTAGAGGAGAGTATGAATGAAGTGGGTATACTAATCGACTCGATTGACGCTAGCCGGAAGTCGTTGCAGGTAAAAATGGTGGAAGGAAGTTCGTATGCTGACTACGTAGCTCGTTTACAAGCCATCAATACCTATGTGCGTCAAACGGAAGTTAAATTAGATGAGCTTGAAAAGTCATCTAAAAATAATTCGAAGATTTCTGCAAGAGCCATTCGTGCCTATAAAGCAGATTTAGAAAAACAATCTGCCGAAATCTTGGATCTTCAATTGAAACTTGCCACAGAAAAAGATCAGAACACCATTCTGTGGGCAAAAGTAAACGAAAAGGATTCTATCCTGTCGATGAAAGATCAGGTGATAAAAATTAAGGAAAGTGATATTGTTTCTCTTGAGAAACTAGTCAATGATACGCAGGTTGAAAACAGATCGGCAGTTTCTAACCTTTATTACTCACAGGCACAAGCCTTGGAGATGGCAGCAGACAGAACACAATTTGCACCACGCAAAAAGAAAGAAACAAGACGTGAAGCACTTGAGCTTTATAAACTTTCTTTGTCGCTGGGCAATACCGAGGCACAGAAAAAAATTGACGAATTAGAGAAGAAGCTGAGCTAGTCTTGGCACTACTCGAAATTCCTTATTGAAGCAGGTTGGGTTGGGTTAGCTTACCTTTACTTCGTAAGGACCAGGGCTGTTGATTTCAACAGCCCTTTTTTCACATCAAAAAAAACGACAGCATTATTCCGTTACCCACTAGCACCACTAAACTAAACACCCATGACAACAAGAAAGAAATTAGGTATTTGGATGGATCATTCTAATGCACATTTAATAGAGTTTACTACAGAGTCTGAAAAACCCACGACCATCACTTCATCATTTACTCATCAGGAAAAAGTAACTAGTATGGGCAAAAGTGAGAACCTGATGCACAACAAAGAACAACATGACCAATCTGCTTACTATAAAAAGTTAGGTGCGGTTATTAAAAATTATGGAGAAGTAATTCTTTTTGGCCCAACCACTGCCAAGACTGAACTCTTTAATATTCTAACCAAGGACCATCTGTTTTCAGAAATAAAAATGGAAATAAAAGAGGCTGATAAGATGACAGAAAACCAGCAACAGGCTTTCGTAAAAGATCATTTTTCAAAAAATTCTAATCCAAATAATTAGTCATGAAAAAAATTCTAATTGCTTTGGACTACGCTCCAACATCACAGAAAGTAGCCGAAACGGGATATGCACTGGGTAAGGCAATGAATAGTGAAGTTATTCTGATGCATGTACTAGCGGATGCTCATCATTACTCTACTATGGAGTATCCTGTCATGGGGTTTGGTGGCTATATGAATATTGATCCTGTCAAATTAGATCTTGTTGACCAACAGCTTAAACAAGTCTCGCAAGAATTCCTGGATCAATCAAAAAATCATCTTTACGATAAAACTATTCAAACGCTTATAAAGGAAGGCGATCCTGCGGATTCGATTCTGGCAGCTTCGCAAGAGTTATTTGTTGATATAATTGTAATGGGCTCTCACAGCCGGAAATGGTTGGAGAAAATTTTAATGGGTAGCGTAGCGGAAAAAGTGCTGCGTCATACAACCATTCCGTTGTTCATAGTTCCAACTAAAAATGTGAATTAAATTTTTTCAGGCTTGTGGAGTTTATCGATTACTACAAAATTTTAGCTATAGATAAAAAAGCTTCGGAAGAGGATATAAAAAAAGCATATCGAAAGTTAGCAAGGAAGCTTCACCCCGACCTTAACCCAAATGATAAGGATGCACAGAAAAAATTTCAACAAGTAAATGAAGCCAATCAGGTATTAAGCGATCCTGAAAAGCGAAAGAAATACGATGAGCACGGTAAGGATTGGCAACATGCTGAACAATTTGAACAACAACGCAAGTCGCAGCAACAATCCAGATATGCTGGCGGTCAACAATTTTCGGGCGATGCAGAAGGAGATTTTTCGAGTTTTTTCGAATCCATGTTTGGAGGTCAGGCGCGCGGCAGTCAAGCTAAATTTAGAGGTCAGGATTATAACTCTGAACTGAAACTCAACTTAACGGATGCACTTGAAACCCATCAACAAACACTTTCGGTTAACGGAAAGAACATTCGCATTACCATTCCGGCAGGTATTGAAAACGGACAGATCATAAAGTTAAAAGGTTATGGCGCTCCCGGTGCTAACAATGGCCCTGCTGGCGACTTGTACATTACGTTTTCTATTGCAACCCACCCGCATTTTAAGCGCAATGGAAATGATTTATACACAACCGTTTCTATCGATCTCTACACGGCCATGCTCGGTGGGGAAACTACTATCGATTTGTTGAAAGGTAAAGTGAAACTAACAGTAACACCGGAAACGCAAGCAGGCACAAAAGTAAGATTAAGGGGAAAAGGATTTCCGATATACAAAAAAGAAGGTGAAGCTGGTGACTTGTATGTTACTTATACTGTACAACTTCCGACCAAACTTACCGAACAACAAAAAGCTCTTTTTACTGAATTATCAAAAACGTAACAATTCTTTTCTATGCAATCGGAAGATATGATACTTGCCAACGAATTTTGTATTCACCACAATATTGAAGTGTCGTTTATTTATTCCTTGCACGAATCTGGGCTTGTAGAGATTATTGAAATAGAAGAAAAGACGTTTATACCAATCAGTCAATTGACGCATTTAGAAAAGTTAGTGCGTCTGTATAGTGAAATGGATATCAACATAGAAGGCATTGAAACAATTTCTCATCTGTTGCAACGAATGGACCAACTTCAGCAACAAATCAATTTACTTACTAATAGGCTTAAAGTTTATGATTGATTACAATTACAAAACCGATACCTATTCTATGAATAAATAATTTATGGAAATTGAATTACAAATACTTTGGCTTTTTCTATTGGCAATTCCCATTGCTTGTGTTGCCTGGACCGTTACACATGAAGAAGTATTTCGGGAACCCAGAGATTATTGTGAACGAAAAAGCAGGCAAGGGAAAAATTTAACAACGCGGAAATTCTTCTACCTTTTCACCTGCGAATATTGCTTTAGTCATTATGTAACGTTATTCTTTCTGTTCTTAACCAATTACACCCTTCTACTCAACGATTGGAAAGGATATTTGATTGCAGGATTTTCCTTGGTGTGGATAGCGAATATTTACATGGGCTTGTTCGCGCTAATCCGGCAGGGAATAAAAAAGGAAAAGATTGAAATAGAAATTATGGAAACGCAATCGGATAAACCAACCAATTGATACAAAAGGAGATATAAGTAACAGCGTTAAATAAGTTCGAAAATAATTTAAAAAATAAAGTTCTATGTGCTTTTCAGCCAACGCAAGTTTTGTAGCCGGTGTCGCTATTTCCACCATCGGAGTTGCAACGCTAAGGAAAGTGCAAGCCCCTTCGCAGAGTGTATTTGCAAGTATTCCTTTAATCTTTGGTATACAACAAATTTCAGAAGGTGTGTTGTGGCTGACCATACCCAACCCTGCCTATGCGGGGTTACAACAGTTTGCCACCTACACATTTTTAATCTTTGCACGCGTGGTGTGGCCGCTGTGGGTTCCTCTTGCTATTTATTTATTAGAGTTTGAAGGAAAAAAAAGGAAGATGGAGAAGATTTTAATGTTAATGGGATTCGGAGTTTCTGCCTATTTCATTTTCACGTTGCTGGTAGAGCCCACGGAAGCAATCATATCGGAACATCATATTTTCTACAAGCAAGATTACCCTGCATCCCTTAAACTATACAGCGGCATTTTTTATGGAATCGTTACTGTGTTGCCACTCTTCCTTTCTCGCTTTAAAAGAATGTGGTGGCTGGGTGCGGTTATTGGTATCTCGTATATAGCTGCTGCATTTTTCTTCAGGCACTATGCTTTTTCAGTGTGGTGTTTCTTTGCAGCGGTTATCAGCACGTCTGTTTATTTTATTATGAACGAGATCACTGGGGCATACAAAAAATCAACACCAACAACTCCATTTGTTCATTACGATGGCGGCTACATTCCATAAAAGAACCAACTATTTGAATCTATTAATTGATGTATTTATAAACAACGTTTAAAAAATGAGTCTCTTAGTTCTGATACGGCACGGACAATCTGTTTATAATTTGGAAAATCGATTTACAGGCAATGTCGATGTAGCGCTCACCACATTAGGTGAAGAGGAAGCCCATACTGCAGGAAAAAAATTAACCAGATTTAAGTTTAACATTGCCTATACCTCGGTCTTAAAAAGAGCGAAAGAAACATTGCGAATTGTGCTGGAGGAAATTCAACAATCGAAAATTCCCATCATTAAAAATGAAGCCTTTAATGAGCGTATCTACGGAAGTTTACAAGGATTGAATAAAACAGATACAGTGCAAAAATATGGTGCTGTTCAGGTTGAGATTTGGAGGCGAAGTTATCGTATAACACCCCCAGAGGGTGAAAGTCTGGAAGCGGTATTCAAAAGGCTAATGCCCTATTTTATTTCAGAAATTGAACCAAAACTAAAAGCCGAACAACATGTACTAATTGTAGCACACGGCAATAGCCTGCGTGCGTTGATGATGCACTTAGAGTACATTGACGATGCTGAGATAACCAAAATAAATATTCCTACAGGCATTCCAAGAGTATACGCTTTAGATAAAACGATGAAAATTATTGACGTCCACTATTTATAAAATATACTAGCGCTTTATACTGATAACTACCTTCCTTTTACCTATTGTAAAAAATAAAGACCTTATGAAAACCAAAAATTACTTTTTATTAGCCCTGGCAGTTTTGCTGACTGCAGGTTGCAGTAATCAAATTACTGTAAAATCTGATTACGATAAAGATGTTGATCTTTCCTTGTATAAAACATACGCCTGGCTGCCCAACAAAGAAATTGAATCGAAAACTAATCCACTTGTGTACAACGAACTTACTGATAAGCGCATTAAGCAAGCCGTAGAAACACAATTGCAAAGCAAAGGAATTCAACTAGCCACTAACCCAAACCTGCGCGTGCACTATCACATCATCATCGACAATAAATCGGCAGTGCGACCTGATGCCTATGGTTACAACTACAGTACCTATTGGATGCGAAACCAAGTGGATGTTTTTCGGTATCGGGAAGGTACCCTGATAATAGACCTAATGGATTCAAAAAACAAAAACCTGATTTGGCGTGGTTGGGGTGTTTCTGTATTAAATGATAGCGATGTTAGCTTGACAGAAGAAGAAATTAGTGATATCGTGATTAAGATTCTACACGAGTTTCCACCTTCGAAATGAAAAAGCGAATACTTCTCTTAGACCAATTCTATCCCCAGATATTTTGTCTTCTTATTCTTATTGTTCTGGCAGTTGCATCATGTAAACCTGATGGCGAAAACACTAGCCCAATACTGGAAACTATTTCTGAATCGGTGTACGCTTCGGGTGTGGTGAAAAGTAAAAATCAGTATCAAGTGTATTCGACTACGAATGGATTGATTGGGGAAATTCTAGTAAACGAAGGTGATGTCCTTAAAAAAGGCGATGCATTGATGCGTGTTCAAAACGAGTCATCCAAACTAAATACCGATAACGCAAAGTTAACGGCCGATTACAACGATTTATCTGCTAATCAGGATAAGCTATTAGAAGCAGACGTTTCGATTAAACTTGCACAGAGCAAACTAAAAAACGATTCGCTCCAGTTAGAACGGCAACGCAACTTATGGTCGCAAAAAGTAGGCACGCTGGTAGAAGTAGAGCAGCGTGAATTAACCTATAAAACGTCTAAGGCCAATTATGAATCGGCAAACATTACTTATCGAAATCTTAAAAAGCAAGTTGAATTTGTTTCTATGCAATCGAAAACCAATTTAAAAATAAGCACTGCCTTAAAAGGCGATTACGTGATTAAAGCAGAAGCACCCGGAAGGGTTTATAAAATTTTAAAGGAAAAGGGAGAATTTGTTTCGACACAAAACCCTGTGGCTATTATGGGCGATGCCAACGAGTTTCTGTTGGAACTAAAGGTGGATGAGTATGATGTTGTGCGGATTTCGGAGGGTCAAAAAATAGTGTTCACCATGAACAGCTACAAGGGTGAAGTATTAGAAGCCCGCGTATTAGACGTTGAGCCCCTCATGAATGAACAGTCGCGTTCATTTACTGTCAATGCTGTATTTGTCACAAAACCTGCCGTGCTATATCCTAACTTATCAGCAGAAGCGAATATTATCATTCAATCAAAACAAAAGGCATTGACTATTCCGCGAAGCTACTTGATAAACGATTCGTTAGTAATGGTGAATAAAGACGAAAAAAGAAAGGTGGTGATTGGTCTGAAAGATTATGAAAAGGTGGAAATAAAAAGTGGGCTGACCGTTAAAGACATTATCTACAAACCAAACCAATGAATTTCCGCTTGATCATACGCATTGCAAAAGCACTATTACTGGCACGGTGGAAACAAACGTTGGTAGCAGCCATAGGGGTTACGTTTAGCATCACTATGTTTATTGCGCTACTGGGTTTTATGACAGGCCTAAATGACTTATTAGATGGGTTAATTTTAAATCGTACGGCACACATCCGCCTATTCAACGAAATAAAACCAAATCAGCATCAACCAATCAATTCAGTAAAAGAATTTAGCGATAGTCATAATTTCATCAGTTCCATAAAATCCGGAAGCAGTCGACAAGAGATTTACAACAGCGGTGCGATTATACAAGCTTTAAAAAATGATCAACGTGTAATCGGTATCGCTCCAAAGATTACCGCCCAAGTTTTTTTTAATGATGGAGGCATCGACATTACCGGAATAGTGAACGGTATTGATGCAGAAGCCGAAAGCAAATTTTTCCATTTCAGCGATTATGTAACAGAAGGCAATTCGCTTGATATCCAAACTCTTTCCAATAGCATCATTTTAGGAAAGGGACTAGCGGATAAACTATTAGTGAGCATTGGCGATGTGGTGCAAGTAACCACGGTTAAAGAGCAAAGCTTTTCGTTGAAAGTTGTGGGGTTCTTTCAGTCCGGATTGTTAGAAATCGACAAAGTGCAAAGCTATACCTCTATCGCCACAGCACAAAAGATAGTGGGAAAGCCAAACGATTACATAACGGATATTCAAATTAAGTTGACCGATATGACAATCGCTCCAAGCTTGGCCAAAGAATACGCACAGTTATTTCAAGCCGATGCCGAAGATATACAAACTGCCAATGCACAATTTGAAACCGGCTCATCCGTTCGCTCGCTCATCTCCTATGCAGTAGGAATTACATTACTGGTTGTAGCAGGCTTTGGCATCTACAACATTTTAAACATGATGATTTTTGAAAAAATGGATTCCATTGCCATTTTAAAAGCAACAGGATTTTCTGGCATTGATGTAAAGCGTATCTTTATGGTCATCGCATTAAGCATCGGTCTATTCGGTGGGGTGCTGGGTCTTCTATTTGGCTTTTTACTTTCTTTCTCCATCGATCAAATTCCCTTCAACACAGCATCGCTTCCTACTATTAAAACATATCCCATCAATTATAACATGGCATTCTATTTTATTGGCTCTGTATTCTCACTTGTTACAACTTATGTGGCAGGTTGGGCACCGGCACGAAAGGCCAGCCGGGTAGATCCGGTGGTTATCATTCGCGGAAAATAGCATGGACGACAACCTAGTAGTTGAAGCTGCGCACATTAATAAAACCTTCCACGATCCGGTATCGATACGAGTGTTGAAAGGTGTTTCATTCTCGATTACCAAAGGAGAGTTTGTGTCGATCATTGGCAAATCAGGTTGCGGTAAATCTACCTTGCTTTATATACTCTCTACCATGGATACCGACTATGAAGGAGAATTAAAAATAATGAGTGAAGTGATGCGTGGCAAAACAGAAAAACAATTGGCACGCGTACGAAATGAAAAGATCGGATTCGTTTTCCAGTTTCATTACTTATTAAATGAATTCAGTGCATTAGAAAACGTAATGCTGCCCGGTTTAAAATTGGCAATTCACCCGGAAGAAGAAATACGGCAACATGCCTTGGAGCGACTCAAACGATTGGACATTCATGGATTGGCAAATAAAAAAGCAAATCAATTATCGGGTGGAGAAAAGCAACGAGTGGCCATCGCCCGTGCGTTGATCAACGACCCAGCCATCATTATGGCCGATGAACCTACCGGCAACTTAGACAAAAAGAACGGTGAAATTGTATTCAACATATTTAAAGAACTAGCAGAAGTGGATAAGCAATCGCTTCTCATCGTTACACACGATACGGAATTTGCCAAGCGCACCCATCGCATTATAGAAATGGAAGATGGTAAGATTATCAAACAATAGCTACTCATTCATCCAGCATTCTAAGCGACTGGATTGTTGCAATTCATATTAATGAATCGTATCGAGGTTATTCGGATAATTTCAATATTAATTTAAGTAGTGGGTCAATAAATACCCAAAGTGAGAACGGGATAAGATGTGTAGCGGAATCTCCCTATATTTCTAAAGATACCCTCCCCATTAGCCGTGCCAGGCACCCGTATTCTTGGCATGAAATTTCACTTGGCAAATAGTAACACCGCGAAAACTGTTTCAACTGCAAAAACAGACGATGTAAAGAAGTCGCGGTTTCTCTCACGCTCCAAATCTATGCGTCTATGGCGACAGAAACACAGGCATACAAAGTAATTAGCACCGAGAAAGATTTTGAAATCCGATTCTATCCAGCCGCGACCATGGCTTCCATTACATCCTCTGATAAAAATTATAAAGCGTTAGGCAGTTCGGGGTTCAGAAAATTAGCCGGCTATATTCTTGGTGGCAACAGCAGCAAGCAAAAAATAGCCATGGCAGCACCTGTGCACATGAATGTAAATGATGATGCTTCCACCATGAGTTTTGTAATGCCCGCGGAATATCATAAAGACAACCTACCTCAACCAAACGATTCATCGGTGAAAATCGAAACAACCGATGACGAATACGTGGCCGCTATACGGTTCGGAGGTTTTGCTTCTGACAAACAGATAAAGGAATATTCCGAAAAGCTGGAAAACGCATTGAAAAAAAGTTCAATTCCCTATTACGGGCGCTTTCGCCTTTTAGCATACAATCCTCCCTATCAACTATTCGGAAGAAAGAATGAGATTATAGTAAGTATAAACTGGCAACCTATCAATAAACAATAACTATATGAGTCACGAAAAATTTAAACTATGTATTGACGCCTGCAATGATTGTGCAGCAGCCTGCGAGCATTGCGCTACCGCTTGTGCACACGAGGTGGATGCCCAAGCGCAGGCAAAGTGCATTGAACTGGATCGCTACTGTGCTGATATGTGCAGAACAGCCGCAGCCTTCATGGCACGGGCTGACGAACACACACTCGACTTTGTAAAGAAGTTTTGTAAGCTATGCGAAGAAATCTGTACAGCCTGCGCAACAGAATGCGAAAAGCATTCACACATGGATCATTGCAAAAAATGTGCGGAGGCCTGTCGCAAATGTGCTGTTGAGTGTGCTAAAATATATAACTGATATGAAAAAATTTCGAACAGCAATCGGTTTTGTAGCGATGGTATTACTTTATACAAGTTGCGCACCAGCCATTGTAGTATCAGAACCCACTTATGTAGAAGTGGTAAGGCCAAAGCAACCCAGCGCGGTGCATGTTTGGGTAGGCAATGGTTGGGCCTATAACCGGAGTTCACGCAGCTATGTACAGCGAGATGGATATTGGGCAGTACCGCGAAGAGGGCGCGTGTATCATCAGGGTTATTGGAAAAAATCAAAGAGAGGTTCTGTTTGGGTGAACGGACATTGGTAGAGATGAAAAAGTAAACGCTACGATATGAACAAAGTGATTTCGTTGAACAAACGACCAATCGGGAAGCCAACTCTTTCTGATTTTAAGTTTACCGATGAGGAAATGCCGGTGTCGCATTTAGGCGAGGTACTTATAAAAACAATCTACGTATCTGTCGATCCCTATTTGCGTGGCAGAATGAATGATTCCAAGTCCTACGTTCCTCCATTTGTGTTAGGCCAACCCATACAATCTGGCTGTATTGCCGAAGTATTAGAGTCATCCATACCTCAATTTAAAAAAGGAGATTTCGTTTCAGGAAATTTAGATTGGAAGCAGTATCAAGTTTCAAGTGGTAAAGACCTGAGCAAGATAGATGCAGATGCTTGCACGCTATCGCGGTACTTAGGCATTTTAGGAATGACAGGACTCACCGCTTATTTTGGTTTGGTAGCAGTAGCAGAACCAAAAGAAGGCGAAACAATAGTAGTCTCTGGTGCCGCAGGCGCAGTAGGCAGTGCGGTAGGCCAGATCGGTAAAATTCTTGGGTGCAACGTAGTGGGCATAACCGGCACCGATGAAAAAGTACACCTGGTTAAATCTAAATTCAAATTTGATGAAGCCATCAACTACAAAACCAATCCTGATCTTAATGCGGCTATTAGAAAAGCTTGTCCGGATGGAGTGGATATATACTTCGATAACGTTGGGGGCGAAATTTCAGATGCTGTTTTAACGAACATTAATAAACATGCTCGCATCTCTATCTGTGGTGCCATCTCCCTTTATAACGATACCAAGCAACCGGTAGGGCCGCGGGTTCAACCATTGCTCTTAACCAACAGTGCCACTATGCGCGGCTTTATCATTTCCGATTTCTTCAATCGCTTTGAGGAAGGAATTACCCACCTAACAATGTGGCTGAACGAGGAGAAATTAACGTATTCAGAAACCATTGTAGAAGGATTTGAAAATATCCCACAAGCCTTTCTTAATCTTTTCGAGGGAAAAAATGAAGGTAAAATGATCGTGAAAGTTTAATACTAATTATAAAAATCAGCGAAATGAAAAAGTACAAATTGTTTACCGCTGCAACAGTTGGGGCGCTAGAATTGAAGAATCGTATTGTGATGGGACCGATGACGCGCTGCCGCGCCATTGGTAACATTCCCAATGAGTTAATGGCAAGTTATTACCAACAACGGGCTACCGCTGGTTTAATAATCACTGAGGGTACATCACCTTCGCCCAACGGCTTAGGCTATGCACGCATCCCAGGTATTTTCAGCGAAGCACAAATAATTGGATGGAAAAAGACAACAGCAGCCGTACACAGCAGTGGTGGTAAAATAATTGTTCAACTAATGCACACCGGACGAATAAGCCACATTTTAAATATGGCAGAGGGTGCCGAAATAGTAGCGCCTTCAGCCATAAAAGCAGCAGGTGAAATGTGGACAGATGCCAAAGGCATGCAAGACTACCCAACACCCAAAGCAATGAATGCTGACGATATTGTGTCGACCCAAGCCGAATATGTAGCTGCCGCAAAAAATGCCATGAAAGCCGGATTTGATGGCGTTGAACTACACGGTGCCAATGGCTATTTGCTTGAGGAGTTTTTATCACCCGTGAGCAATGCACATACCGACAAGTATGGTGGTACTATTGAAAATCGTTGTCGATTTGTAATTGAAGTGGCAACGGATGTTGCCGCTATTATTGGCAAAGACAAAACGGGTATTCGCTTATCTCCATATGGAGTGGCGGGCGACATGCGCAATTATCCTGAAATTGATGCGACTTACGATTACCTCTCCAAAGAGCTCAATAAATTGGGGATTGCTTACATCCATCTTGTTGACCATTCTGCGATGGGTGCGCCCATTGTGCCCATTGAAATTAAAAAATTAATCCGCAAAAATTTCAAAAACACTCTGATCATTTGTGGCGGCTATGACAAAGCCAGTGCAGAAGAAGATCTTGAAAGTGGCTTGTGCGACCTTGTCGGATTCGGCAGACCCTTTATCAATAATCCAGATTTGGTAGAAAGATTAGAACACGACCACGAGCTATCTCAAAACCTGAAAACGGAATTATTCTACACGGCTGATAAACATGGCTATACCGATTACCCGAATTTCAAAGTACCGGTAGTGCTTCAACTTCAATAGTATAAAGCTTAAAAAAAGCACCATGGAAATCATTGAAAGATGTATTTACAAATAATATTAAGTAACGATTTTAAACCATTCATAAACATTCAAAACAAAATAAAACCATGACAACAGAAATAGGAATAACCGAGACTAACCGCCAAGCTGTGGCTAATGAATTGATGAAAATTTTAGCCGATGAGACCGTACTGTACATAAAAACAAAAAATGCGCATTGGAATATAGAAGGTGGTGATTTTTATGATAAGCATAAGTTTTTTGAAAGTCAATTTGAGCAACTAGATGAATTTATCGACAGCGTAGCAGAGCGGATTCGTTCGCTTGGCCATTACGCGCCCGCTACGTTAAAATCGTATTTGAGTTTAACCCACTTAACCGAACAAAGCAGAGAGAAGAATGACAGTCAGGGATTTATACAGGAACTTTTAGAAGATCACGAAAGTATCATCATTCATTTACGTGGAAATGTAAAATACTTTGCCGATAAATTTAGTGATGCTGGCACCAGCGATTTCATAACCGGACTTATGGAAAGCCACGAGAAAATGGCTTGGTTTTTACGATCGCATTTAAAATAAAAACGGTTGTCATTTTGCCGTTAGCTTCGCTAAGAGAAATTATGAATATGGATAGTATGGAGCTCGGTTGAGGGTTTTTAAATGATATAAAAATCACCACCTTAAAAAATTATTTTATGCTAAAATTTTTATTTGCCACTATTGTGATAGCCCACGGTCTCATACATTTGATGGGTTTTGCAAAAGCGTATGGCCATGGCAATATAGCGCAACTATCTAAAGACATATCAAAACCTATAGGTTTGCTTTGGCTAATCACTGCCATGCTTTTTATAGTAGCTGTTCTACTTTTCATATTGAAAAAAGAAAGCTGGCCTTACATCGCAGTTGCTGTTGTGGTGATTTCGCAAATACTCATAATTAGTGTTTGGAAAGATGCAAAGTTCGGAACCATTGCCAACGTAATTGTACTGTCTGTGGCTATTGTCGCATGGAGCAGTCATCAGTTCGAAATAACTTTTAGCACCGATGTAAAATCGCATCTGCATAGAGTAAGTAACACTGAAGCTGATTTACTAACTGAAAAGGATATACAGTTTTTGCCATTACCCGTTCAAAAATACTTGCGCTACTGCAATGTTTTAAACAAGCCAAAAGTAAAAAATATAAAAATAGTTTTTGATGGTGAAATGAGAGACAAGGGGAAAGACTGGTTCAAATTTACCTCTGTACAATATAATTTCTTTGATGAACCAACAAGGTTGTTTTTCATGAAAGGGAAAATGTATGGGACTATAGTACCTGGTTATCACCGCTATCAAAATGCTACAGCATCCATGCAAATAAAATTGCTTGGTTTGTTTAATATAGTAAATACAAAAGGTATAATAATGAACAAAGCCGAGACAGTAACGGTGTTCAACGATATGTGCCTGATGGCTCCTGCCGCCCTGATTGATAAACGAATTGAATGGACTGTCATTGATAGTTTATCAAGCAAAGCCAAATTCACAAACGGATCTAATACAATATCCGCCACACTTTATTTTAATGAACAAGGACAACTCATCAATTTTGTTTCAGACGACCGATATGCCATTGACATGAAACAATATCGTTTCTCCACTCCCATAAAAGATTACAGACAATTTAATGAACGGAATATTTGGAAATATGGCGAAGCCGTTTGGCATTACCCAGACGGAGAATTTGTGTATGGAAAATTTTACTTAAAAAGTATCGAATACAATGTGACTGAGTTTAAAGAGTAAATTATGAAAAAGAAAAAACGTACGCCATCTCAAAAAAAATTGCTGTAGTAATGCAAGAATTTAAAGAAGGTGAGTTGCATTCTGGCAAAACGGATACCATTGTTACCAATCCAAAACAAGCCATTGCCATTGCATTGAGCGAAGCAGAAGGATTGGATAAGAAGACTAAAAAATGAATACAGTAAAATTTTCATGTGCATTATGCTTCATTGCTGGCTCATTGGTTTTAATCGATGAATAAGAAAATTAAATATGAAAAATATACTAATCATTAACGGTCATCCCAACAAAGAGAGTTTCTGTTTTGCTTTAGCAGAGCGTTATAAAATAGGAGCAAACGCTGCTGGTGCTTCCTGTAAACTTATCCATCTCACCGACTTAGATTTTAATCCGATACTTAATTTCGGCTACAGAAAAATATCCGTACTGGAGCCGGATTTAATAAAGGCACAACAGGATATAGTTGCGGCCAATCATCTTGTATTTGTCTATCCTACCTGGTGGGGAACATACCCTGCATTACTAAAAGGATTTTTCGATCGGGTTTTTCTTCCAGGCTTTGCGTTTAAATATCATAAGGGCGATCCCTTCTGGGATAAATTACTCAAAGGAAAAACAGCCAGATTAATTACCACAATGGATTCCCCCGAGTGGTACAATTTCCTTGTATACAGAAGTCCGGGGCACAATTCCATGAAGCGAGCCATCTTAGAATTTTGCGGAATAAAGCCTGTTAAGATAACTTCGTTTGCTCCCATAAAATCATCAGATGATAAAAAGAGAAAACAATGGTTAGTTGAAGTAGAGAAATTAGGAAACAGACAAATTTGACACAAGGTTATAGCTTAAAGAACGAAACCAAACCTGGTAAAGTTGGTAAAGTTGGTAAAGTTTAAAATATAGAAGAAGATAAAACACTCTTGGAACTCTTACGTTAGAAATTTCCAAAAACGCTATTGTTATCTTAGCGTTGCAAGTGGTGAATTCTATTGCGGTGTTGAATTTTTTCCATAGTTGAATCAAGGGCTACTTAAACTTTTAGCTGAATTTATTGTTCCTAAATAAAAGGCGATTATGGTCCCCATTCTAGAGCGTTTTAAAATCTCTCATCTCCATGCAGAGTGATTTCCTAAATGGGCATGAAAATGGCATCCTTATAATTCATGGCTCCATAAATTAGTTTACCATTAGTTAAACTATTTATATCTTCTTACTTATCTATCACTTGGCTTGAGATAGAGGAATGGCCTGGGCACCACTTACTTAAAATAAATAGAATTAATTTTAGCAAATACTAAACTCTCTTGTGATGGAAATAAAATACAAAATTGGTGAAATTGTTTCTGAAAGAATTTACCCCACTCGAAAATTGGTAGTCAGTTACATTAAAGATAACATCTATTATTGCAAGGCCCAGGAACATAAACATCGCAAAGAACTTGTCTATTTTGAGCGAGAACTAATGTTTGCCCGTTCAAACTAAGATTTCGGATTAATACTATGCGTTCTTCCAAAGTCCTCAACCTCGAGTAGATTGATGCCATAAAAAGAAGAACATACGTTTTTAGGAAAACGATTTTGTACTTTAAAAGTTCGCAGGATATTAGCTCGGAATTCGTTTCTTTAAGCGAAGAAGTAAAACTTAAAACACAATCTTTTTCTCCTCCACGTTTGCGCTCAAAACAGATGCAATTTTATCGCTTGTTAAATTCTTAATCATAACTTCATTCGCTGACGAATACCGAAACGCTCTCTTACCTATAATGGTGATGGGGGTATTGATTAAAATGGGCTCGCGCGACAGTATTATCAAAAGATCAGCATCGCTAGCATTTGTAATCGTGTGTGCGTTTGTTGTCTTAAATCGATCCTTGTACGTTGGATCAAAAAGCATTTGAATATCTACCTCCATTTTATTTGCTACTTCAGCAAGTTGCGTCTCCGTAATCTTATCTCTTTTCAAATCGAGTGTTTTTACAGCGTAGCCTATGATTGTTTCTATAAAGGCTCTTGCCTTTTTATCCTCTGCTTTATCAGAATGGTAAATAAGCGTGAGTTCGTTAGGTTGGTTCTCTATCATGAAGATTGATTTGTCGTACTTTATTTTACAATAACTGTGTGAGTCGGGCATGTTCTCGCCTGATCATAACCATATTGGCACGAATCCGACCCATGGCATCTTCCGTCCAGCCATTTTTAGCCGTTGTACTTGCCTCTGCTAAATCTAACTCTACCAAGTCATAATACTGCACTAACTCTTTGCGTGCGGCTTGAAGTTCTTTCTTTTGCGCTGGTTTGACTACCTTCATGCGGGCATCAAATTTTTGTAAGGATTGATTAATAGAGTCACGGAGTTCAATTAACTCTTCAGAGATATGACTTCTAGCTATCTCTACATTTACAGAATCCTTTGATTGAGCAAGACTTGCGCTAAAGAAACTGGCAAGACTGATGGTTATAAGAAATAATTTCATAGTCAGTATTATTTGATGTTTCCTGACTAAAGCAATTTTGCACCCACAAGCAGCAGGCAGCAATCCTGAATTTGATGGTGTTTTTAATTTATTCTGTTGTGGATAAATTTGAGAGTGTGTAGAATTTACTTCACAATAATCTTCTGCATTACTTCTTTCGCTTGCGGCTAAACTCTTCGTCAATCATGCCGGCTTCGTACAAGAGCGCACGAACCTGCGATTCGTCTATTTTATCATTTAATTTAATATACAAACAATACACTTGTTTTCTACCCTCTGCCAAAAGCAAGGGATTTTTACTCATCCTATTACCCTGGTTAAAACCTAAGACAACAAAATTATCGCGTTCATCATTTTTTTTCTTCGGCCCCATACGAATGGAAGGCGGCCAGATAAAACAAATCAGTCGGTGATGTCGGTAAAAAGGAACCCCTTCTCCATAATAGCTTTTTTCCTCAGCCCTGGGTAAACATTCAAAAATGAGTGCCCGCAATTGCTTAACAAGCATCTGCTCTGGTTTTGGAAGTCCCAAAATAACCTCATCAATTGATTTTGCACCAGCACTCGCCATGATCTTATGAAAATAACTATTGTCTGTGACAACCCTGTGTCAGCAGACTAACGCATTGCCTTCACAATTCTATTCTTTGTAAGATTTTCGCGGACAGCCTCTAGTTTTTGTCCGTAATGAAGGCTCGCATTGATTTCGTATCCAAACAGAAGCACCAGCGTTATCAACTGTATCCAGATCATTAATGCAATGAGTGCTCCAATGGAGCCATACACTTTATTATAACTACCAAAGTTGGTAATGTAAAAAGAGAACCCATAGGAGATGGCAAGAATCGTGAGCGTGGCAATGAGTGAGCCAATTGAAAAAAAACTCCAGTTGTAATGTACTGCCGGGCCAAAATAATAGATAAACGAAATGGCCACAAAAAACACAATGAAGATAACGACAAACCGAAGCAGGAATAGAAGATGAATTGTATATTCATCCAGGTTAAGCGAACTGAAACGATAAATATTATCCATCATATAATCGAGCATAAGCTGTCCAACAATTAGTAGAATAACGGCCAGTAACAAAACAACAGCCAGCATGAGCGTGAGCCCCGTAGCAGTAAGGCGCATGCGAAACGGATTTCGTCTTTCTACGGTGCGATAGCAGGCATTAAACGCCCGCATCAGGGCCATCATGCCGTTGGTGGCAAGATAGAGCGCAAAGAAAAATCCAAACGTAAGCAAGCCGCCACGCTGATTGTTAACAATATCCAACACGGTGGAAGAGATCACTTCGCTCATGCTGGGCGGCAACGAATCGCTTAGAAACTTGATAATCGCTTCGTTGGTAATGGCCGGATAAAGATCCGTTATGTAGGGGATCAGCGTGAACAAGAAAATAACCGCTGGAAAAATGGCCAATATAAAATTGAATGCCACGCTGTTCGAGCGATCCATGATTTCATCTTCATCAATGTTGTGAAGAAATATTTTAAGAAACCGATAGAGCGAAAGATTATTGAATCGCTTGAATTTTATTTTTTTTAACCACGATCGGCTGGTGCGGGCAGAAGAAAATTTAAGAATACGTTTTCGGGTTATGTACTTCATGCGAAATAGGGCTTCAGCACATGTTGAAATACTTCCGGTGGACGACACGGCCTTCCCGATTTTTTATCGACAAACGCCAGCATGGTTTCTCCCTGATGAATTAATATACCCTCACCATTAAAAATATCGTATTCAAATCTTATACGCACACTGGGTTTCTCGCGGATTGTTGTTACAATCTTGAGGTGGTCATCATATAAGGCTGCCGACAAAAACTTTGATTTATTTTCAAGCACGGGCATCATCACGCCCATTTCTTCCAGTTCTTTATAGGTAAGACCCAGTCGTCTCAGACTTTCAACCCTGCCTACTTCATAATACATAGCATAGTTGCCATAATATACGTAGCCCATCTGGTCAGTTTCACCATAGCGCACACGAATATGAGTTTCTGAAGTATACATCCGATCTATTTTTGCTTCGCTTTGCCTTTTTTAATTTCCAAGGTTAACGCATCCTGATAGCGTCTTGCGTTTTTGTTATGTTCTGAAAGTGTGGTGGCGAAATTGTGATTTCCCGAAAAATCTTCGCGGGCACACATATAAATATAATCATGCTTCTGATAATTGAGTACGGCATCCAGCGTATAGATCTGCGGCATGTTGATTGGCCCCGGAGGCAAGCCTGCATTTCGATATGTATTATAAGGCGAATCGATTTCCTTGTGGGAGTTAAGCACTCGCTTGGCCGCAAAATCGCGGGTGGCAAATACAAGCGTAGGATCGGCCTGCAATGGAATGTTTTTCTTCAGTCTGTTAATATAGAGTCCGGCAATAATCTCAGCCTCGGCTTTCTTCACGCTTTCGGCTTGCACAATAGACGCCAGCGTTGAAACCTCAAACGGAGTGAGGCCAATTGTTTTCGCTTTTGCCAACCGTTCTTCCTTCCAGAATTTTTTATATTCAGCATGCATGCGCTCTATCAACTCATCGGGCAGCACATTATAATACACTTCGTAGGTATTAGGAATAAACATTCCAATAATATTGTCTTTGGTAAATCCTTCGGTGTTGGAGTCAAGAAAATTATCCAGTGCATCATCAAACTCTAGCGGTGTAACCCCAATGTTTTTAGTAATCTTTTCGCCCAGTTCTTCTACCAGGCGCACATTGGTAAATGTTACCATCACCGCTTGCCGCTGTCCGGATTCCAAAACCTGAAGAGCATCAAGGTTGGTCATATTCTTCCGCAGGGAATAACGACCCGGCATAATGTGCTTATCGTAATCTTTCAGGCGGGCTAAAAAACTGAATGAAACCATGTCATTTACAAAGCCACCTTTACCCAATTCCTCCTGCACCTTGCGAAATGAATATCCACTTCTAATAATAAAAGTTCGATCGTCTCTGTCTACCAAAATGTTGGGCGTATACACGATTTGATAGGTGTAAAATACAAACGTGATTAAAAGCGTGGAGCCAATCAGGAAAAATGTCAGCTTCTTTTTAGATACTTCGGCCATAAATAATTTTCGAGTTTCAAATTTACTAAAATGCATGCAGACCACTACCCTCTCTTAGATTTGATTTACCTTGCATAATTATCGTTTAAACGATAATTGACTTACTATGGCTGCCGAATTTCTCACCATTCACCCGGTAAATCCCGAACCACGAAAAATAACGCGTGTGGTTGACCTGCTGAAAAAAGGGGGCGTAATTATTTATCCTACCGATACAATTTATGGAATTGGTTGTGACCTGATGAATCGCAGAGCCGTTGAAAAACTGTGCTATATCACCGAAGTAAAACCACAAAAACTAAATCTGTCATTTATTTGCAATGACCTGAGTCATATTTCCGAGTATGTAAAACGAATTGACACTCCACAATTCAAAGTTCTAAAAAAAATGTTGCCCGGCCCGTTCACATTCATTTTCGAATCGAACAGCAATGTGCCTAAAATTCTGGATGTAAATAAAAAGACGGTGGGTATTCGCATTCCCGATCATCCTATTCCCTTAGCCATCGTACAATTGCTTAGCAATCCTCTCATCACGTCTTCAATAAAAGACGATGACAAAATAAAAGAATACACCACCGACCCTGAAGAAATTTTTGAAGACTTTAAACAGCAGGTAGATTTGGTAATTGATGGCGGCACGGGGGGCAACATTCCCTCCACCGTTGTTGACTTTACCAGTGGCGAGGCAATTGTAACCCGGCAGGGATTAGGCATTTTTGATTAATCATATAACCACCATTGAAATCTTTACTAATTGATCTTCATTACCTGCCCTCGTTGGAGTACTTCTGTGCTCTTCAGCAGTTTGATCAAATCATTTTAGAAAAACATGAACACTTTGTTAAACAGAGTTATCGAAATCGCTGTTACTTAAACTCCGCACAAGGGCCCGAGATGCTCATCGTGCCGCTTACCGATAAACACGGCAAAGTTTCAATTAAAGATGTGCGTATCGACTACAGTATCAAATGGCAAAACAATCACTGGCGCACAATTGAATCTGCGTATCGAAAGGCACCTTATTACGAGTACTACTCAGATGATTTGAAAAAAATAATCTATCACAATCACACATACATCTTTGACTTAAACCTCGATCTGCTGTCATTCTGTCTGAAATGTATTCGACACACTCCAGAGCTTTCAGTAACTGTGTCGTATGATAAAATAGTTAATGAATCATTTTCTGATCTCAGATCAGTGATTCAACCCAAAATACCACATTCTGTGCGGCCAATCTATCAGGCGGTTTCTTATATGCAGGTGTTTGGCAATCAATTTGTACCTAACCTCAGCGTGATTGACCTCCTGTTTTGCGAAGGACCCCGGGCCGGTTCCCTTCTCCTCGCCTCACGGAATCAAGGTTTGAACAAATAAAATTCAGTCTGTGTTAATGGGTGTAATTGGTAAATAATTATTTGCTAATCTGCACTCGTAAAGCCTTTTGAATTATCACGGGTAAAACTCTACATTTACAATACTCAAGAATATGCCAAATATGGAAGCAAAATTTTCTAACCGGGTGAAAGAAGTTATCTCCTTAAGCCGGGAAGAAGCCCTGAGGTTAGGTCATGATTACATCGGAACAGAACATCTCCTGCTGGGGATGATTCGCGAAGGTGAAGGTGTGGCCGTAGGGGTTTTGAAAAAACTCGGAGTGCCACTCGAAGAACTCCGGGGTGAGATTGAAAAAATTTCGAAAGGCACCGCCACCCACGAAATTAAAAATCTGGCCAATATTCCCCTCACCCGCGCTTCCGAAAAAGTACTTAAGATAACGTACCTCGAAGCAAAAATTTTTAAAGCGCAATTGATTGGCACAGAGCACTTGTTGCTTTCTATCTTGCGCGATCCCGACAATCTGGGTACTCAGATTTTGAATAAATTTGACGTAGCCTACGATGTTGTAAAAGAAATGCTTGAATACCAAAACGATCAACCTACCTCTGCCTCCGACACCGATGATCCGGATGACGACTCTTCTAAAATGTTTGGAAGTTCAGCCAATCCAGGCAGCGGAAGCAAAGAGAAAAAAGGTGCTGAAAAATCGCGCACACCAGTGCTCGATAACTTTGGCCGCGACCTTACCAAGTTAGCGGAAGACAACAAACTCGACCCTATTGTGGGCCGCGAAAAAGAAATTGAACGCGTGGCTCAGATTTTGAGTCGCAGAAAGAAAAATAACCCAATTCTAATCGGTGAACCGGGAGTAGGAAAGACGGCCATTGCTGAAGGTCTTGCCTTGCGCATTATTCAGAAAAAAGTTTCGCGTGTGCTATTCGGCAAACGTGTAGTTACATTGGATCTTGCCTCGCTAGTGGCTGGCACAAAATACCGTGGTCAGTTTGAAGAACGAATGAAGGCGGTGATGAATGAGCTAGAAAAATCAGCCGATGTAATTTTATTCATTGATGAGTTGCACACGATTGTAGGGGCTGGCGGAGCCTCTGGCTCGCTGGATGCTTCCAACATGTTTAAGCCAGCCCTGGCCCGAGGAGAAATACAATGTATTGGTGCCACTACGCTGGATGAGTATCGTCAGTATATTGAAAAAGATGGAGCACTGGCCCGCAGGTTCCAGATGGTAATGGTAGATTCAACTTCGGTAGATGAAACCATTCAGATTCTTGAGAACATCAAAGAAAAATACGAAGATCATCATCACGTAAACTATACGAAGGAAGCCCTCGAGGCTTGCGTAAAATTATCAGACCGTTATATCAGCGATCGTTTTCTTCCCGACAAAGCTATTGATGTAATGGACGAAGCCGGAGCGCGCGTGCATATTAATAATATCCATGTGCCGGAGGACATCGTGAAGTATGAAGAGGCTATTGAAGATGTGAAGAAGGAGAAAAACCGGGTGGTGAAAAGCCAGAAGTATGAAGAAGCTGCTCAACTTCGCGACAAAGAGAAAAAACTAATCGAACAACTTGATCTCGCCAAAGCGCGCTGGGAAGAAAAAACCCGCACCGAAAAGTATACCGTAACTGAAGACAACGTTGCCGATGTGGTAGGTATGATGACGGGCATTCCGGCCAATCGTATCGCACAAAAAGAAAGCAACAAGTTGTTGGGCATGGGCGATCAATTGAATGGCCGGGTAATCGGGCAGGACGAGGCAATCAAGAAATTGACAAAAGCTATCCAGCGCACACGCGTAGGATTGAAAGATCCACGCAAACCTATCGGTTCATTTATTTTCCTTGGCCCTACCGGAGTTGGAAAAACAGAATTGGCTAAAGTGTTGGCCAGTTATCTTTTTGATAAAGACGATGCACTGGTGCGCATTGACATGAGTGAGTACATGGAGAAATTCTCTGTGTCACGATTAGTGGGTGCGCCTCCCGGTTATGTAGGATACGAAGAAGGTGGGCAGCTTACTGAAAAGGTAAGACGCAAACCCTACTCGGTTGTGTTGTTGGATGAAATTGAAAAAGCTCACCCCGATGTATTTAATATCTTATTGCAGGTCTTGGATGATGGTATCTTAACCGATGGCTTAGGACGCAGGGTGGATTTCAGAAATACAATCATCATCATGACCTCCAACATTGGAGTGCGCGATTTGAAAGACTTTGGTGCCGGCATTGGTTTTACTACCAGCGCCAAACGCGACAACGATGAAGAAGTAATGAAGTCTACCATACAAAGCGCTTTGAAACGTGCTTTTAGTCCAGAGTTTTTAAATCGTCTGGATGATGTGATTGTCTTCAACACATTGCAACGCGAACACATTCATAAGATCATTGACATCACATTGGGTAAATTGTTTGCCCGCATCTTTACCCTTGGCTATCATGTTGAGCTTACCGAAAAAGCAAAAGACTTTTTGGCCGAGAAAGGATACGATCCACAATTTGGTGCGCGTCCGCTAAACAGGGCCATTCAGAAATATCTTGAAGACCCGGTAGCAGAAGAAATTCTGAAAGGTGAAATTCCGGAAGGCGGCACCATCATGGCCGACTATGAAGGTACTGGTGAGGTGTTGACGATCAAGTCCAAGAAGACTAAGTCTTCGAAGGAGAAGAAGAGTGAATAAGTTTATATTAATATAATAATGAAAGGCGGGGTGACCCGCCTTTTTTGTTTTAAATAACTCTCACTAAGTCGTAGAGGTTATTGTATTCTGTGAATCTGTGTTCTTCTAATAACTCCCCAAATACTTTCTTAAAAACCACTCCGCGCTGATCAGCGTAAGCAGCAGAAAAAATACCCACTTTAGATTTATTAGTTGATTGAAGGTTTCTTCTGAATGAATAAGACTGGCTGCTTTGGTTTGTTGAAGATCGCTCGCCAACGATGCAAGTTGATTTGATTTATAAAACTTGCCCCCGGTTTGATCCGATAAGGTTCGCAGTAATCCAAAATCAGCCGTCAGATTTTGCGCTTCCAGATTTTGAGCCTTAACTAAAAATTGTCCAGCAACCTCTTCTTTTTTATTATTGATGGATGTTGAAGCCCGAAACCGGTAGACTCCTTCTTTTAATCCCCCAATCCGGTAACGCGAACTACCCGGACTGGTAACATAACTATAGGTAGTTAATTCACCTTGGTCATTCCGTACTTCCAACCTGATCGTATTTCCATACATCATTTCATATAAATCGTTATACACCTGACTTTCGATCACCACAGGTTCTGAATCAGAGAATTCGTTTTGCAATGGAAAACTTCTAAACTTTCGTTTGTCCTCTAGAGTGCTCAGGTATTGAATGAGTTTTGAAAACAATTCGTCAAACACCAACGTGTTTCCTGTATCGGCAAATTCATTTAAACGCCAGCGCCAAAGTCCTTCACCTATAAAGACAGCAATTTTTCGATTGTTGTCCGGCCACGTCATTAGCATCGGGCGGTCAGTAGTTACACTCCCTATTCGTTGAAACAACAACACTTGCGCAGAAGGTGGGTACGAAAATTTTCCAAACGGAACATCGGCTGGCGGGTAACGTGCAAAAATGCCATTACTGTTTTCTGAGAATCCAAACTCACGAAAAGTACTATTAACAACCGGAGTTACATCATCCCATTGGCCACCAAACGATTCGAACTGAATCGGAATTTCATACGCTGGTAGCTGACGTAGGTTTGTACTTCCACCAACCATAATCATCACAGACGATTGGCTTTTATACAAAGACGTAAATAAAGCGGTAGTCCTTCCACCTTGATCAAGCGCCTGATGAAAAATAAAAAGTTCGGCCCCGCCTGGTTGTAGAAACGCAGGATCAGCCTCTGATACTCCAGGGATGTGCTGGACAAATTCATAGTTGGAATTTTTTTCCACCACCGTCTTCATTGCTTTGATATCCGGATGTGGAGCGGGTGCAATCATTACAATTTTTTTCTTCCCCTCAACTACTTCAATAAAAACACTGGTTGTGTTGTTTCGCTTATTGCTTTCCTGATTTATTGGCCGAACTGAAACGTCATAGCGTTGAATTCCTTTTTCGGTGGCATCCAATTGAAAATCAAAATCAAGAAATGACTTATTGGTTGAAGTTTTTAAAAGTGCCGCTACTGATTTGCCATCCTTAAAAACAGAGACACTCACCTCCTGATTGTCGATGCCCTGCAATAAAACCTGCGCTCGTAACGGGAATTTATTTCCCTGATAGGCGACTTTATTAAATGCTACATTTTTTAAAATCAAATCAATTCGCGAAACTGTATCGCCAATGCCAACGGTATGCACCGGAACGCGCACCGGCATATAAACCGGAGACGCACCGGAATTATAAATTCCATCGGAAACCAAAATCAATCCGGCCAGGTTGCGACCTTCAAAATCATGCACAACCTGTTGAATGCCGCGATTAAGGTCTGATGCAGTAGCATTGAACGTGAGCGCTTCTATTTCATTCCCGCTTAGGTCTTTCCATTGAACTTCATAACCCTCATCTTTCAAAGATTGTTGGGCCTGCGCCAGTTGTTCGTTCAATTTTAATAGAGTGGTTGAATCAGTTACTTCTGCAATGGATGATGATGAATCAATCAAAAAAACCCACGAAGGCTTTTCATATTGATTGGTAATCAGTTTAATGATAGGACCTAAAAGAAGAAGGGTAAGAAAAAAAACAAGCACGGTGCGCAATCCAAAAAGAACCTGATTGATTCGCTTGCTCCACGTATGTTTGGCTCGATAAAGAATAAAAGCATAGCTCAAACTAAGCGCTGCGCAAAGCAATATAAAAAGTGGTGAAGATTCGAATAGTAGTCGTTGCATACTTTTTTACTGTGTTACTGCAAAAAATTGACAGTTACCAAAATGCAATTGACAAAAATGATCCTTCAGTTGCCAATTGTGTCTTGTTAACTGTCAATTTGATTTTACTTCTCATCAATAATTATATTTTTTATCCCACAACTTCTTTAAATAATTCCGTAGTTCCTCTTCACGGGCATTTTTGCCAGGTTCATAAAACTTTGTTTCCTTAATTTCATCGGGCAAAAACTCCATGGCTACAAAGTTATTACGAAAGTCATGGGCATATTGATATCCTTTTCCGTAGTCGAGGTCTTTCATAAGTTTAGTCGGTGCATTTCGAATCGCCAACGGCACCGGAAGATCACCGGTTTCGCTAACCACCCCCAACGCCTTTTCGATGGCCATGTAACTTGCATTACTTTTTGCCGAGCAAGCAAGATAAACAGCACATTGCGAAAGAATTATCCGGGCCTCGGGATAGCCGATGATATTCACCGCTTGAAATGTGGTAGTTGCCATTACCAAAGCCGTTGGATTTGCATTGCCAATGTCTTCTGAAGCCAGGATCACCATTCTGCGGGCGATGAATTTTACATCTTCCCCACCCTCAATCATGCGGGCCAAATAATAGACCGTAGCATTCGGGTCGCTACCGCGGATCGATTTTATAAACGCAGAAATAATATCGTAATGCTGCTCACCACTTTTGTCGTAAATGGCAATATGTTTCTGGGCCACATTCATGACCAACTCATCGGTTACGACTACATCGTCAGCCACGGATTCGCTGATAATCTCCAACAAGTTCAAAAGTTTTCGTGCATCTCCGCCTGAGATATTGATCAGTGCCTGATATTCTTTAATGTTGATCTTTCTCTTCTTTAACTCAACGTCTTTCCCTAACACATGGCTTATCAATTTAATCAGATCATCTTGCGTTAATGCTTTAAGTGTATATACCTGACATCGTGAAAGCAACGCGGAGTTTACTTCGAAGGAAGGGTTTTCTGTAGTGGCTCCGATTAATGTAATTACTCCTTTTTCTACTGCCCCCAACAACGCGTCTTGTTGTGATTTGTTGAACCGATGGATTTCATCAATAAAAAGAATTACTCTACTGGTTCGCCTTGCCTGATCAATTACATCGCGTACATCTTTTACTCCGGCACTTACTGCACTAAGCATATGAAACGGCCGCTTAACTTCGTTGGCAATAATATTTGCAATGGTTGTTTTACCTACTCCGGGTGGGCCCCACAATATCAGGGAAGGAACATTGCCGCTTTGAATTGCTTTACGGATAATTCCGTTTTCGCCCACCAAATGCTCCTGACCAATCAGGTCTTCGAGTTTTGATGGTCGCATGCGTTCGGCTAAAGGAATTTTGCTATTGATCACATTTAAATGGATAAGAATATTGCAAATGCACTGATTGAAAACGCGATTGCAACCAAGATCATAAACGAGAAACCGAAAATGAGATACTTGAGAATTGTTTTACGCCAGCTTTGTTGGTACATGCGTTTCATTGCAAATAGCAAATAGAGTACAATCCAAAATCCGATAAACGTGCTTGTCCACGAAAGCCAAGGCAAAAGACCAATGAGTATTTGAAGAGTACCCGCAAGGTAAAAAAAGTTGTAGTAGTAAATCGAAAAAACGAGGTGTTCGCTATAATAGTATCCCCTGCGTATGTACAGTAACTTGAACAGCAGAGCAAAAAATGGAAGCAAATAGAAGAGCACCTTAGAAAAGTTATCTTTGAAGGCTGAAAGAAATTCTTCACCCAGTTTTTCCGAATCTTCGCCATACTTATTTCTTACATTAATGACTCGTTTTGAAATAAGCCGAACAAACCAATTGTCGCGGTCGGACTCCGGTTTGGTCAGCTGAATGGAGTCATATGCCTCAACAGTCTTGTATTCTGCCACATCATCGAAATTGAAACTTGCAGCACCTTGCTTTTTCTTTTTTAACTTAGTAGTATCCAAGCTCGCTTTCACTTGCTTTTGGATGGAATCACCTAGGGCTACAAATGATGAATCGCCAGTAAATTTTACGACTTGATCAAAACCATTCTTTGTGTTGTCGGCAATTTCTTTCTTGTCTTTTTCACTGAGTTCAACTTTGTCCTTCTCAGCTTTTTCGTCTTCTTCAAAATCTGTGATGGAAAAAAAAGCAAAGAAGAACACAAAGCTGATGAACACATACATGCGGGCGGGGTGGTAATAACTTTCGCGCTTGCCTGCACAGTATTCTTGGGCCAGAAATCCGGGTTTGGTGATGAGGTATCTAGTTGTGCGGAAAAATTTTCCTTCATAACTCCAAAACGATGAAATAAAATTCATCCAGAGTTCACCAAGTGTTTGACGCTGCGGAATATCTTTTTGTCCGCAGTGATGGCAATACAAATCCTGCAGTTTGGTGTCGCAGTTCAGGCAAAACTCATTTACATGCTTTGGTTTCGATCCTTCTTCGGCATCTACCATCCCTTCGGCAGCCGGAAATGATTTGCCTATGTCTTCCATGATTTATGCTTTGATTTTTTTAAGTACATCAACAGTTTTTTCAAGCATCTGATTATTAAAGTCAAGGTGTGTTACCAACCGGATTTCTTGTGGTCCAAACTTGAGGGCTTTAATATGCTGCTCGTTCAATTGTGCCAGAATTTTTTCTGGTATGGTTGATTCAATAACCGAAAAGATTACAATATTAGTATCTACTGCCTTCAGCGATTTAACCCAACTCACTTTTGAAAGAGCCTTGCCTAGTTCCGTTGCCCGTGCATGATCTTCTTTTAATCGAGCAATGTGATTATCCAACGCATAAATTGCTGCGGCCGCTAAAAATCCTGCTTGCCGCATGCCACCACCGAAAGCTTTGCGTATGCGTCTTGCTTTGGGTTCAAGTTCTTTTTTGCAAACCAACACCGAGCCCACAGGCGCACCTAATCCTTTTGAGAGACAAATTGAAATCGTATCGAAGTACTTTCCATACTCAATTGACTTATCACCGGTTTCGGTTAACGCATTAAACAGACGGGCACCATCCAGATGCATTTTCAATCCTTGTGCTCTGGCAAATTGACTGATCGATTTTATTTGATCAAGCTTATAATAACTACCCGCCTCCCGCACAACAGTATTTTCCAACGCAACAACAGAAGAAATGGGTTGGTGCGAATCATTGACATTATTAATGTTTGATTGAATCTCCTCTATTGAAATTCTTCCACGATCTCCTTCTAACAACCGGGTGCTAATCAGGCTGTTTCCAGCAAGGCCGCCACCTTCATATTTATAAATGTGTGACCCCTTATAACAAATTACTTCCTCATACGGCTGTGTCAGAATTTTTATCCCAATTTGGTTAGTCATGGTGCCTGAAGGACAAAACACGGCTGCTTCCATGCCTAGCATGGAGGCGCATTTTTGTTCCAATTTTGTTACGCTCGGGTCTTCACCAAAAACATCGTCTCCCACCTCAGCACTCATCATGGCTGCATGCATAGCCGGTGTGGGCTTTGTTACCGTATCACTTCGTAAATCAATAATCATGGAATTCCTTAAAAATTTCAATTTACAAAAAGAGGTGTTTAATCGGATTAAGTTTAGGTGTATTTGGTTTTTAGGCCTTATGGTTCTACTTTTGTCCCTCCAAATCGCGGGGTGGAGCAGTTGGTAGCTCGTTGGGCTCATATCCGCCAACTGGCGGACAGGGGTTCGAGAAAAAAAGAAGATAAAAAGGTAAAAAATATATCGCGGGGTGGAGCAGTTGGTAGCTCGTTGGGCTCATAACCCAAAGGTCACAGGTTCGAGTCCTGTCCCCGCTACTAGAAAAAAGCGACTTTAACAGTCGCTTTTTTAGTTTAAACTCAAAAAGTTATCTTTCTAGAGATGCCCACACACAAATCAGGTTTCGTCAGTATTGTAGGCCGTCCCAATGTGGGTAAGAGCAGCCTGATGAATAAACTGGTGGGCGAAAATCTTTCCATCATCACCGCCAAGGCGCAAACTACACGCCACCGCATTATGGGCATTTTGAATGGTGATGATTTTCAAATTGTTTACTCCGATACTCCGGGCATACTCGAACCCAAATACGAATTGCAGGAAGCCATGATGGGATACGTGAAGGTATCGCTGGATGATGCCGATCTCATTTTACTGATTGTAGAACTTGGCGAAAAGTATGACGAGCATTTGTTCTCCATCATTCAAAAAATTCAAACGCCCATTGTATTGGTGATCAATAAAATTGATACCGCAAAGGGCTCGCAGGTAGAAGACAAAATTACCTACTGGAAAAACCTTATTCAGGCAAAGGAAATAATTACAACCTCTGCCAAAGAAGGAACCAACGTTGGTTTATTGCTTGATACTATTAAAAAGTATTTGCCTGAACATCCAGGGTATTATCCTAAAGATGATCTTACGGATAGAAGTGAGCGTTTCTTTGCTGCTGAAATCATTCGCGAAAAAATTCTACTTAACTACGAACAGGAAATTCCCTACAGCTCTGAAGTAGGTATTGAAACGTTTAAAGAAGAAGATGCCATTATCCGAATTCGGGCCAACATTTATGTGGAGCGCGACTCGCAAAAGGGAATACTGATTGGCAAGGGCGGAAGTTCGCTGAAAAAAGTAGGCAGTGAAGCACGCGTTGATCTCGAAAAATTCTTTGGCAAAAAAGTTTTTCTGGAAACTCACGTGAAGGTGGCCGACAACTGGCGAAAACAGAAGTTGAAGCTGAAACAATTCGGCTATCTTGATTGACTTGTGATAGGCTGCAGTGTTCAGACCTAATAGCCAGTGCCTAATTCCCGAGGTATTCCCTGATGCCTAATTTGTTACCTTTGCGGTCCGGAAAATTCCGATCTCTGAAATCATGGCAAACATCGTAGCAATAGTAGGCAGGCCCAATGTTGGTAAATCCACGTTTTTTAACCGTTTAGTGGAACAACGGCAAGCTATTATGGACGATATGCCGGGCGTTACCCGCGATCGTCACTACGGTTATGCTGAATGGATCGGAAAATTCTTTACCGTTATTGATACCGGGGGTTATGTAACAGGCTCTGACGATAAGTTCGAATCTCAAATCAGAAAGCAGGTTGAACTGGCGCTCGAAGAATGCTCGGCTGTAATTTTTATGGTGGATTGCAAAGACGGCCTTACCGGGTATGACAAAGAGTTTGCAAACATCATTCGTAGGTCAAAAAAGCCTGTGTTTATTGCTGCCAACAAAGCAGATACACCAAGTAAATCGGCTCAAGCCACTGAATTTTATGAACTTGGAATGGGTGAAGTTTTTCCCGTATCGGCAGAGAATGGTTCAGGCACTGGTGAATTACTTGACGCACTGGTAACTGTTTTTCCTTCTGAAGGAGTAGAAGATCCGGATGCAGGCATTCCAAAAATTTCTATACTGGGGCGACCCAACGTGGGCAAGTCATCATTCTTGAATGTGCTGCTCGGAAAAGAGCGCAGCATCGTTACCGATGAAGCCGGCACCACGCGCGATGCCATTCATTCGCGGTATAAAATGTATGGCAATGATTTTATTCTGATTGATACAGCCGGTATTCGCAAGAAAACCAAAGTAACTGAAGATGTAGAGTTTTATTCGGTACTGCGTTCCCTGCGGGCATTAGAAGAAAGCGATGTTTGTATTGTTGTGATTGATGCCGAGCGGGGATTGGAGTCGCAGGATGTGAACATCATTGTGCTGGCTCACAAACAAAATAAAGGCATTGTGATTATGGTGAACAAATGGGACCTGATCGAAAAAGATACCAAGACAGCAGATACGTTTAAGAAAGACATTTTAGAAAAACTTGCCCCCATCGATTACATTCCGATGATCTTCGCCTCGGTGCTCACCAAACAACGGATCTTTCAAGTGATTGAAAAAGCAGTTGAAGTTTTTAACAACAAAACGAAACGCGTGCCCACCTCAGAACTAAACGATGGCATGCTACCGGAAATCGTACATTATCCACCACCGGCCATTAAGGGCAAACATATTCAGATCAAATACATAACTCAGGTGCCCGGCCGATCGCCTGCCTTTGCTTTTTTCTGCAATCATCCGCAGTATATTCAGACCTCGTACCAGCGTTTTTTGGAGAATAAACTCCGCGATAAATTTGATTTTGAAGGCGTGCCCGTAAGGCTCTTTTTCCGGAAGAAATAATTCAGCAAACGATTGCTTGAATAACGAGGGGCGATTTCCGCCTAATTTCTCTAATATATTTCTAATATCTTTCCGCGTTTGTAGGTGAAAATCGCACAAAAGCCTTACTTTTGCGCCATAATTCAAAAACCTGATAACTATGAAAAAAATTGTTGCATCTCTTATCGTGTGTGGCTTTGCAGTAGCAATGGTCGCTTGCGGTGCTAAAAAAGAAGAAGCTGCCGCTGCAGTGGATTCAGTAGCTACTACCGTATTGGACTCAACTGTAAATGCAGTTGTTGACTCAGTAAATGCTGTTGTTGATTCAGCTGCTGCTGTAGTTAAATAATCTTTTAAAAGATTGTTCCCGGAAAGGCTTTAGACATCTAAAGCCTTTTTTATTTTGCAATGTTTTGACAAACGCATCCATAAAAAGTCAACTGCAAGTGCATGTACCTGTTACAGCGCTGGACTATTGCGTTTCACTTTGGGAACAAAAACCTTTTCACTTTCACCTCAGCAAAAAAAGAATTTCCAAATCAGGAGACTTTACATGTCGCCATGGGCAAATTCCCAGAATTACGGTTAATAAAGATTTACATCCGCTTGAATTCCTGATAACGTATGTCCATGAAATTGCACACCTTCATGTGCATCAGGCGCATGGCTTTCGGGCCGAAGCTCATGGCCAGGAATGGAAAAGCAAATTTCAAGAGCTCCTTTCTCCGTTGCTTAAGGAAGAAATTTTTCCTTCAGAAATTCTGGAGTGTCTTCAAAAACATATGCTCAATCCAAAAGCTTCTACGTACTCGGATTCTGAACTTACCAAACTGTTACGTGGCCAAGATCCGCGCACGGCTCAATCTACCCTGTTGTCCGATTTGCCAGAAGGTAGTGTGTTTGACTTACATGGCCGCTGGTTTAAAAAAGGGAAGCTTCGTAGAACCCGGGTGCTTTGTCTGGAAGTGAAATCACAGAGACAATTTCTTGTGCCAGCTGATGTGCCGGTAGGCAGTGCCCAACTTTCTTTTCTTTAATCAATTTTCTAAGCATTTAGATTGTAGAAATCTAGTGACTTAGTTTAGAGTCTGATCCTAATTTAACCTTCGTTGAATCAGTTGTTTCACCAATTCATAGAACTTGAGTGGATGCAGCGTACGCCACTGTTCTATTTGTAGCGTGCCGCCCATATTAACGTAAGAATCAATTCTGTATCTTTTAAATTCCTGTTGAATAAACTCTGGAAAACTTACGGCAGCAATCCAACCTTCCTCTACTTCCTCAAACCACTCTTCGTAATATAAATCATCGGAGCCGTGGAAATTGAGAATATTTTCACCGATTAAAATAAACTTATTGATTCCTTTTATCATCAACATTTCGAGAAAGTCGCGCTTCAAGGTCATGATGTCGTTATTGAGTGTGTCGTTCCATTCGCCAATAAATTCAAGAATCACGAACCGCTCCTCATAGTCAGCATAGAGTGTTTTCAGATACAAGGTTTCTGAACCAAACGAATCCCAGGCCGGATCGATGTAATACCCATACACAGTTTCTGAATACAAATCATAGTTATATTCTTTGCCAAAGAAAGGTGAGTTTTCGTCTGTTGACGAATCGTAATACTTAAGCCAGTTGTAGAAAGGCTCAATCTGGTGCATAAAAATAAATTGACAATAGATAGTTGATAATGAAACGTACTGAATTTTCAATTGTTCATTGTCAACCGAGAATTATTAAAGGTCTTTTTGATGATACAAGGTAAGTCCGGCAATCGGGCCTTCGAGAATATTTTTTACGGCAATTCCTTTATCACTGGCTACCTGGCGCAAGATATCGCTGTAATAAAATGCGATGGAGCCGGTAAAGTGAACCTTTGTTGTTTGATAGTTCTCATACTTCATCACGTTGTTTTGATAAAAATCCGCCAAGCTGTCGTAAATCAGTTTGTAGCAATAGGGTTCTTTCAAATGCTGAAAAATAAATTTTGAAAAGCTGGCCAGAAAAGCTCCGGGCTTTTCGCCTTGATATACTTTTTCCAAAACTTCTTCGCGTGTAAACGGAAACCGGGCTTTAAACTGTTCAGCCAGTTTTGTAGGCATTTCGTTGCGGAAGTAATCGAAAATAAATTTTTTACCGATATAGGTGCCCGAACCTTCGTCCGCTAAAATCCAACCGAGATTAGAGACGTTATCAACTATCTTTTCGCCATCGTACAAACATGAGTTAGAACCGGTACCTAAAATACAAGCAATGCCACGCTCTCTTCCGCACAGCGCACGGGCAGCAGCTAGGAGATCCCACCCAATTTCGATATGAGCCTTAGGCCAGTATTTTGCGAACGCATCGCGAATAATGATCTGGTTTTTTTCTGACGACACCCCCGTGCCATAATAAAATATTTTTTCAATAGGTTCTTTTATCTGTGGCATCAGATGTGCATCGATAATAGTATTAAGATCCTGGAGTGGTTGATAGTATGGGTTAAAACCAGGGCTATGCGCTTGCCCGATGGTGCCATCTTTTTTTATAAGTCGCCAATCAATTTTGGAGCCGCCACTATCTGCTATAAGTATCATCGTTTGTAGTCATATTGTGCAAATTAATAGAAATACGGGAATCAATTTGCCGCTCGATATTCCAAAGGCGACATTCCGACTCGTTGCTTGAATAACCTGGTGAAATGTTGAGGATATTTATATCCCATCTCATAAGCAATTTCACTAATCGATTTACTCCTGTCGAAAATTTGTTCTTTGGCAAGATCTATTACTTTGGCTTGAATATAATCTAATGCTGATTTCCCGGTTTCTTTCTTCAACAAGTCACCAAAATAATTGGCAGAAAGATTTAACCTCTCGGCACAATATGCTACTGTAGGCAAACCATTGGTTTGTGGCAAACTCGATTCAAAATACTCCTTTAACAAATTCTCGAAACTTGTAAGAACATCTAAGTTGATATGTTCGCGAGTAATAAACTGGCGGTCATAGAATCGAATACAATAATTAAAAAACAACTCAATATTGCTTACAATTAAATTCTTGCTGTGTTTGTCGATGCCACGTTCTAACTCTTCTTTTATTTTTTTAAAACATTCCAGCACAATTTCCCTTTCTCGTTTTGAGATGTGCAACGCCTCCTTTACATCGTAAGAGAAGAATCCATATTCATCCATCTTTCGCCCCAATGATGTTCCCTTGATGAAATCTGGATGAAATATCAATGCCCAGCCACTGGGCTGTACCAGGACATCCCCGGGTAAATCGAAGCCAAAAACTTGTCCGGGTCCAATAAATAATAAAGTCTCTTCCTGATAGTCGTATTGGTTTCTGCCATATTGAAAATCCTCACATCTTAAATCCTTTAAAAAAATCACATAGATCTCCGACAACTGCCGGTAGGCTTTGATAGGAATAGATTTAGACTGATCCAACACACTTACCAACGGATGCAGTGTATCTTGTCCTCTCCGGGAATTGAATTGAGTAACGCTAGTCAGTTTTTCGATTTTATCCATGATGTCCTTACTGCAATCCAAAGATATGTGAAAAAAAGCCTGATTTATTAATACTTCGTTGATCAGTAAAAATGGTATGTGATACAGTAAAATGGGTAAATGGGGCCAGAAAAATAAAGAGAAATTTGTGCAACAATAAACTAGTTGCCTGATGAGTTTTATAATTCGATTTGATATAAAATCAGCCATTACTTTAATGGTTATACTGATGTCTATTTCAGTTGAAGCCTGTTTCGCTCAAAAGCGCGACAGTACTTTATTTTTCAAGAGCGCTTTAAGTATTACCCAAAATGGATTTTCATTTATTCCTTCTTTCTCGCTTGGTAAACCGGCCCTCATATTCGAGCCCTCGATTGGGAATAAGCGGTTGAGCCTCGAACCACAATTCAGGTTTGCGCTGGAAGGTAAACCTTGGTCATTCATTTTTATTTACAAGTATAAGCTAGTTGATAGAAGTAAGTTCTCCTTACAGGTTGGTGGTCACATTCCTGCACTCATATTTAGCACGCAGACAGTTATCAGGAATGGCGCGACTGAAGATGTCATTGTATCGCAGCGTTTTTTAGCTGCTGAACTCGTACCAAATTATCAATTGTCAAAAAGTGTAAGCATAGGTATGTATCTCTTGCGAGGTCATGGCTTTGACAAGGGAGGAATACAGGATTCTTATTATGCCGGATTAAGAAGTACAATCACAAACCTCAACATTACCAAACGAATATTCTTTAAGCTTAATCCGCAGGTATATTATTTAAAAACGGATGATAAAGACGGAGTCTACATAACCAATACGCTCACATTAGCCATGCGAAATTTTCCGCTTTCTATTTCAAACATTGTTAACAAGGCCATCCGGACTGATATTCCCGGTAAAGACTTTGATTGGAATGTAAGCTTGGTTTACTCGTTCGATAAAAATTATGTTCATCACTAACTGAAGAGAAATGAAATCAATCAAAATTATCCTCGCTATGATGCTGATGCAGCTCCCAGTTCAAATTGCCACGGCTAAGGAAAAGGGGCAAATCGTGAGGCTGGCAAAACTTGTAATTGATTCGGTACATCTGGAGAGTTACAAAGTGTTTCTCAAGGAGGGTATTGAAACCGCTTTGCGTGTAGAACCGGGTGTATTGACGATATACGCTCTATCGGAAAAGGAAAATCCTACTCACTTTACAATTCTTGAAACTTATGCGAGTGACGATGCTTACCAGACTCACATAAAAACACCCCATTTTCTCAAGTACAAAACGGGTACGCTTCACATGATTAAATCGCTTGAACTGATAGAGACTGTGCCACTGGTTCCAGAATTAAAAGTTAGTCAAAAAAGAAAGAGTAATAAAAAAAGTAAACGTTAATCAAACAAAAGAAGTATCAGGCCAAATCACCACCAACCCAATCGTTTGGATCGCTAAAGCAAAACCCCAATGGGAATAAACTTTTCAAACACCTTCTCCGTATGGGGCGCATCCTTCAACTCATCGGTAAGATCCTGCCCGGCCCAATGTTCGTAATGTTTCCCTTTTAACCAAAGTCGCGAACTGGTTACATCATATACCAACCCCTGATAAGCAATCCAGATTTCCGGTTTATCCTGACCATTGCGCAACGCAAGTTGGGCTTTGGTAATCACAGGCAATTCCTTCATCGGGATGTGAGGTTATTAAAATCTTTGATGAGTGTATATAAAAGTTTAACAGGTGGCAAATCCGATTGAATGCCCAACTGGGTTTTTACTTTTTCGGTAACAGCCAACATCGGCTGTGCATTTCCTATGTCGCGGTTTACTTCCAGTGCCCGTTGAATTAAATCAATATCGTTTTCAGTTAGTTGAATTGCCTGAGCAAACACAGGTTGGTACGATGTATCTGCCGTAACAAACACTTCGGTTGCCGTTATCTCTTTTTGCTCCACCTGCTTGATTACAGATGTGCCCGCTACAATATCGCCCAGGCGCTGACCTTTGCCTCCGGCCGCTACAAGAATTACGGCAATTGCTCCGCCTAAAATAAAGAAGTCGACAAAGGCAAAAATCCAACGGAGTATATAATCGCCAACAGTGGGTGGTGTGCCATCAAGCCGAACCACCTTTATATTCAACGCCCGCTTGCCAGGCGACTGCCCATTCATAAATATTTCGAACAAAACGAAGTAGAGAAGCCACGGGGTTCCCAATACGATAACCCAAACCCAGTAGGTCTCTATTTCCAGGTTTATCAGTAAGGCTCCGATAGCAATTGAATAAACGATCAATATAACCCGATCTAACAGGTAGGCCAGAATGCGATCGCCCACGCTTGCCAGCGGATAGTGAATAAATACATTTTGCGTGGTGCGTACGTGAATGGTTTGCATGTGCTTACCGTTTTTCCTTGCTAATTACCAATGCTCAAAGCAAAAGTAAATGATTCTGTTTAATGCGTAACTTTCCATCCCAAACCTAACTTAATTATCAATGAAAATAAAAATTGCCTTCGCTGCCCTGCTCACCTGCATGATTGTAAGTTGTTCAGAAAAGAGACCTGTTGACAGAATGGATGATGAGCAACTGCGCGCTTATGCAGACGAACTCGCCCATAAATACATTATTACAGACGGCCACGTGGATTTACCTTTTCGTTTGAAGGTGAAAAACTTTCGGCTCGAGCGCGAATACATGACTATTCCGGTGTCGACAACCGAAGGTGACTTTGACTACGAACGTGCAAAAAAAGGTGGCCTCGATGCTCCCTTTATGTCTGTTTATATTCCGTCCTCCTACCAGTTGCAACCCGATAAAGGCAAAGCACTGGCCGATTCATTGATCAACATGGTTCGCGGAATTGCCGAACAAATACCCGACAAGTTTGCTATGGCAAATTCGCCAGCTGAAGTAGAAGCTAACTTTGAAGCTGGAAAAATCTCATTGCCTATGGGTATGGAAAATGGTGCGCCCATCGGAGATGATCTGGCTAATGTAAAATATTTTCATGAGCGCGGCATTCGTTACATTACCTTAACGCATGGCAAAGACAATCAAATCTGTGATTCCAGTTACGACACTACCCGCACCTGGAACGGTCTAAGTGCATTTGGTGAACAGGTTGTGAAAGAAATGAATCGTGTGGGCATTATGGTAGACATCTCGCATGTTTCCGACAGCACATTTTATGACGTGATCAAGCTTACTCGAATCCCAATAATTGCCTCGCATTCATCGTGTCGTGCATTTACGCCCGGGTTCCAACGAAATATGAATGATGATATGATCAAAAAGCTGGGTGAAAATGGTGGAGTAATTCAGATCAATTTTGGTTCCGCTTTTCTTGATTCAGCTGTGCGTGCAGGCAATGAAATCAATCGCAAGAAACTGCAGGCTTTGCTGGATGAAAAAGGGTTGAAGTCTTCCGATTCGTTGGCTAAGCCCATTGTTGAACAATTTCGCAACGAGAATCCATCGCTTTTTGCCGATGTTGAAATTGTAGCCAACCACGTTGACCATGTTGTGAAACTGGCGGGTATTGATCATGTGGGCATCGGCTCAGACTACGATGGCGTAGGCGATAGTTTGCCCACCGGGCTAAAAGATGTATCGCAATATCCCAACCTGATTTATATTCTCTTGAAGCGCGGCTACAACGAAGAAGACATTGCAAAGGTTTGCTATAAAAACGTGTGGAGGGTGTGGAATAAAGTAGAACAGGCCGCCAAAGGAAGTTAAACAAAGAGATTTCGAATTCTATCTTTCGAAGTTGGAGGAAAAAGCTACAAGCCCTATCTTCCAACTTCTTTGTTATGAGAGAATCAGCCTTTGTAAAGCGTAATAAAGCCCGGTGGGAAGAATTTGAAGCTGTGGTTAAAAACCAGCAACAAGCCCCACCCGATAAACTGGCTGAATTATTTATTCAGATCACAGACGATCTTTCTTTTTCGCGAACTCAATATCCCAAAAGTCGCACCACGCAGTATCTCAACTCGCTGGCAAGTAAAATCCATGGCGAGATTTATAAAAATAAGAAAGAAGAGAAGAACCGTTTCATTCTTTTCTGGAAAGAAGAATTGCCGGCCGTAATGATTACCGTGCAAAAACAATTGCTTTATGCGTTTATCATTTTTGTTATTGCGGGCACAATCGGGGCGGTATCAGCGGCTTATGACGATACCTTTGTGCGCCTGATTCTGGGTGATGGCTATGTAAACATGACGTTGGAAAATATCAAGAATGGAAATCCAACAAAAGTTTATTCCTCCAGCGGTGAGGTGGAAATGTTTTTTCTGATTACCCGAAACAATATTCTCGTTTCCTTCATGGTCTTTATTTATGGCGTGTTTCTTTCTCTGGGCACGGGCCTTTATTTGTTTTACAATGCGTTGATGGTGGGCACCTTCATGATGTTTTTTTATAATGAAAATCAACTCGCTCAAGGTCTTCCGGTAATTATGCTTCATGGCACCATCGAATTAACATCTATTGTAATTGCTGCTGCAGCAGGATTTGTGATGGGTAATAGCCTTTTGTTTCCGGGCACCTACTCGCGGTTGGCCTCCTTTAGAATGGGCTCCCTTAAAGGATTAAAAATTGTGATGGGCCTCGTTCCGTTTTTTGTTATCGCTGGGTTTATAGAATCTTTTATAACCCGCTATGCCTTTATGCACTGGAGTTTAAAAACTGTGATTATTGGCCTGTCCGCCTTTCTTATGATTTATTATTTTATTCTTTACCCTATTCAGCTTAAACGAAATGGAAGAATTTAGAGCAATTGAACTTCAGCGCGCCCGCGATTTCAGCAAGAAAATGAACGCAACATTTGAGTTCATCCGACAGAATTTTAAATCACTGGGGAAAAGTATTCTTTTTATTGCCGGCCCCTCGGTGTTGGTGGGCAGTTTGCTGATTGGCTCATTCATGGGCGAGTTTCTTACCCTGTCGCAATCAATGCAAAGCGCGGGTGATCCGAGTGCAGTCGCTGATTACTTTTTATCAGTGAGTTTCTGGGTTCAGATTTTGCTCATGTTCGTTTTTCTGATCATCAGTTTTGTTGTTACCATCGCCACCATCAACAACTACCTGATTATCTACGATGAAAAGAAAACTAATAAAATAGAAGTTACTGAAGTTTGGGAGCGCGTACGCAATACCTTTTGGTTGTACCTGGGCAGCAGTATGTTATTTTTTATTGCTCTGATAATTGCCTATGTCATTTTATTAATACCTATTGTTGTGCTGGGTGCTATTTCAGGTTTCCTCGTGTTCTTTGGTGTTTTAATTTTTATTGTCGGTCTTTTCTATCTGGTTATAAGTGCAACACTCACCTTCTTTATTCAGTCGTATGAAAAAAAGAATTTCTTCGATGCTGTGGTGCGTTCCTTTCGGCTGGTTAATAATGGAAAGTGGTGGAGTACGTTCGGACTAGTTTTCATTTTACAATTAATCATGGGGGTTTCTTCTTACATCTTTCTGATTCCCTATTACATCATAATATTCACCAGTTCCATGCACTCTGTTTCTACCGGCAACCCTATGGAGTTTTCAGATTCAATGAAAATCTGGACGATGGTTTTTTTTACGCTCTATTATATGGCTCAAATGATACTCTATGCTTTGCCTAACGTTGGCATTGCGTTCCAGTACTTTAATCTGGTAGAGCTAAAAGAAGCCCGTGGACTGATGAGTAAGATTGAAAACTTAGGTCAATCAACAGCTCCTGAAAATCGCCCCGAAGAACATTATTAATTCTTAACGAATCGTTTTGCCAAGACTTCTTTCCGTATGTGTTTTGTTGTTGCTTACAACTCTTTTGTATGCGCAGGCCGATGCCGTAATTACGGACACAACGTTTTCCGAAATTTCTTTAGATAGTGCATTTTCCGATTTTGAAGAAATCGAAGAAGATGAAGATTTTACCGGACCGAACGATACCCTAAGTGTAAAGAGCAGAAGTTTTTCGGCTTCTGAGATTGAAAAACTAAAAGCAGATCCTGATCTGAATTACACGCAGCCACCCACGGTAGCCGAGACCTTATGGGATCGGTTTCTTAAATGGCTTAGCTGGCTTATCGATTCACTCTTTTCCAAAGCCACCACTACCGATTTCGGCAGGTTTCTTATGTACACCATCGCCATCATCCTCACCATTGTTGTGATTATGATGTTGTTGAAAGTAAATGCCTTCAAGGTTTTTTATTCCGGTGCCGATCAGGGCAAGCAAGGCTATCAGGTATTTCACGAAAATATTCATGAGATGAACTTTGATACACTTATTCATGAGGCTACAGAAAAAAAAGAATATCGGCTGGCAACCCGATTGGTTTTTCTTTACTCACTTAAAATTCTTTCAGATAAACATCTGATTGACTTCAGTCCGGGCAAAACCAATCACGATTATGTAGAAGAACTTCAGAAAGGAGAAATAAAAACTGGCCTTAATGAATTGAGTTTCTATTTTGATTATGCGTGGTATGGTGGATTCGCAATTAATGAAGTACAGTTTCAAAAAATAAAAAGCACATTTTCTTTCTGGAGAGAAAAGATAAAATGAAAGACTGGAAATACATGACCTACATCGGACTACTGGCAGCTTTGCTGGTGGTTGTCATGCTTTCCAAATCGAAACAATACGATTGGAGCATAACGTTTTCGCACGAAGATAAAAATCCCTATGGCGCTTACGCCCTCAATCAATTACTTCCGGCCCTTACCCAAAGTAAGGTGAATAACTCCTATAAGACTCTTTACGAACTAAAGGATTCGCTTCAAACTAAAGAAAATCTTTTGATTCTGAGTAGCAGTTTTTCTCCAGGTAAGGAAGACACCGAAATGCTTTTGGAGTATGCGGAGGATGGCGGAGTTTTATTTATAGGAGCCAACGAGTTTTATGGAGTCTTTGCCGACACGCTTGGCCTGGCAACTGGAGATACATTTTTTCAGGGCTCAAAAACATTTATCGAAAATGACTCTGTAAATCTGCACTTTGTAAGCCCGGTTATGGACACAACAAAACTCTACGCATTTAAGCGCGCAAACATTCATAACTATTTTAGCGATGTTGATTCGGTAACGGCTACAGTTGTTGCACGCAATGATTTTTACCAACCTATCACCATTCGAATTGCAAAAGGAAAGGGTGCACTCATTTTGAATTGTACGCCTATGGTGTTCACTAATATTCAATTGTTGAGTAACCAAAATCACGAATTTGCCTCGGCCTCACTTTCGTATTTGCCACAACGAGAAACGTATTGGACTGAGTTCTATCATCTTGGCCGTATGGAAATCGGCACGCCCCTCCGGTTTATCTTACAAAACGAACCCTTGCGCTGGGCATATTACATTGCTATTATCTCACTCTTGCTCTTTATGACGTTCGAAGCAAAACGCAAACAACGAATCATCCCCATTATCAAACCCCTACAAAATACTACCCTTGAGTTTGTTGCCACCATTGGCAATTTATATTATCAGCGGGGCGACCATAAAAATATTGCTGAGAAGAAAATTCAATTTTTATTCGAACACATCCGGGCTCACTATGCAATAAATACCCAGCAACGAGATGAGGCTTTTATTACACTGCTTGCAAAAAAATCTGGAGCTTCTGATCAGCTTGTACGCGAACTTGTCAATATTATCAATCAGATTGTCTTAAAAGAAAAGATCTCATCAAGTGAATTAACGCTCCTCAATCAATCAATAGAAAAGTTTCAACTAAAGAAATCCTGACCTATGGAAGAAAATGTATTTCAAAATCGCGTAGACCTTACCGCTCTGAATGAGCAGGTGAAAAAGATCAAAGAAGAAATAGGAAAAGTTATAGTTGGGCAGGAGACTATGATCGACTTATTGGTTACGGCCATCTTGGCCGATGGCCATGTGTTAATCGAAGGAGTGCCTGGAGTTGCCAAAACACTCACAGCAAAACTTCTTTCCAGAATTATCTCTGTCGATTTTTCCAGAATCCAATTTACACCCGACCTGATGCCGTCCGATGTTCTTGGCACTTCGGTCTATAATCTAAAAACAACTGAGTTTGAATTTAAAGCGGGTCCAATTTTTTCAAACATTGTTTTAATCGATGAGATCAATCGTGCGCCCGCTAAAACTCAAGCCGCCTTATTTGAAGTGATGGAGGAGCGCCAGGTAACTGTGGATGGACACACGCACAAAATGAAAAGTCCATACATGGTGCTTGCTACACAAAACCCCATTGAGCAGGAAGGCACCTATCGTTTACCTGAAGCACAACTGGATCGTTTTCTTTTTAAGATTTTGGTTAACTATCCCACTCAAGACGAGGAGATCGAAATATTAACACGGCATCACGATCGCAAAGGGTTCCTACCCATAACAGAAGTGAACGCTATTCTTTCTGCTGATCAGATACATGGATTTCGTCAGTTTGTGCAACAAGTTCATATTGAAAAAAATCTCCTTCAATACATAGCTGCAATTATTCAGGAGACACGAAACAATCCTATGGTCTTTTTAGGGGCCTCGCCACGTGCTTCCCTTGCCATTTTGATGGGCGCCAAATCTTACGCTATGATTAGCGGTCGTGATTTTGTAAATCCTGAAGACATAAAATTTGCTGCCCTTCCTGTGCTTCGACACCGGATTATTCTTAGTCCTGAAAAAGAAATGGAAGGTGTAAGTGCCGATGATGTGGTGAAACAAATAGTTGATAAAATAGAAGTGCCGCGTTAATGAAATTGGTTCGCCATTTATACTTACAAAATCGTCTGTTCCTGCTGATCGGATTGGTGGTGGTGAGCTTCATCATCACATTTGTATTGGGCGGAGGATATATCGTTCCCAAAATTCTATTCTTTCTTTTGCTCGCGGCAATAGTAACCGATGTTCTTTTATTATTCAGAGTTACTCGCGGCATGCGGGGCGAGCGCCTGTTGGCCGATAAGCTTTCGAATGGCGATGAAAATGAAATCTCAATCTATCTTGAAAATTTTTACTCATTTCCAATTTCCCTAAGAGTGTTCGATGAAATTCCGCACCAGTTTCAGCGCAGGGATTTAGAGTTCAATTTGTTGCTTGGGCCTGGAGATCAAAAAGTAATCAAGTATACATTACGACCTGTAAAGCGAGGCGAATATTCCTTTGGTGCCGTAAATGTGTTGTCAAGTTCTTCGCTAAAATTAATTGCCCGAAGATTTCGCTTCTCAGCAGATAAACTTGTTCCCGTTTACCCCTCCTATATTCAAATGCGCAAGTACGAACTTCTGGCAATTAGTCAGCGGTTAACGAATACAGGAATAAAAAAAATCAGGCGCATTGGCCACAATCAGGAATTTGAATTAATAAAAGAATACGTAACCGGAGATGATTTTCGCACGGTAAACTGGAAAGCGACAGCTCGTAAAAACCGACTGATGGTTAATCAATATCAGGACGAACGCTCACAGCAAGTTTATTCATTGATTGATAAAGGTCGGGTGATGCAAATGCCTTTTCAGGGTATGAGTTTGCTCGATTATGCAATTAATGCCAGTCTCGTTATCTCAAACATTGCAATCAAAAAATCGGATAAGGCTGGCCTAATTACGTTTCAGGATAAAATTGGTAATATGTTGCCGGCTGGCCGGCTTAATAATCAAATGGCCACCATACAGGAAGTACTGTATAATCAAAAGACAGCTTATCTTGAATCTGATTTTTCAGTTTTATATTCGACTATTCGCAGAACTGTTTCGCAACGAAGTTTATTGCTGCTTTTTACAAACTTTGAAAGCATTCATAGTTTACACCGGCAGTTGCCTTATCTGCTTAATCTCGGCAAAGCTCATTTGCTAGTAGTCATATTTTTTGAGAATACGGAATTAAGGCAACTAACCGACAACTCGGCAGAAAATCTAAAGGAAATCTTTTATAAAGCCATTGCCGAGCGTTTTGCGTATGAAAAGAAAATGATCATCAAAGAGTTGCAGAAACACGGTATTCAATCGATTTTAACGAGTCCAGAAAAACTGACAATCAACACAATCAACAAATACCTGGAATTGAAGGCGCGGAATTTGATTTAGGCACAAATCCAAATCCTCAGTTGCGTCAATTCGCACTTAATGCATAGGCTTCAACACATTTATTTTTTATTTTTATATTCTAAATATTAGACATATGTGCAAGGTTGCTTATGCGTTGACTATCGTTACTTTCATTTCTTTTTCTGCTACCGCCCAGTTTAATGTCCCGCTTCCTTTACAGGAGATAAAAAAATTGAAGGATGGAACAGTTTGTTATAACAAACCCGAAGATCAGAATTTAATAATTCCACCGCCTCAAGCTTACGAAAACTGGAAACGTAAATCATCTGCTAAAACAAACGCAACTACGTTTGAAGTAACTTACATTGGGTTTTCTCCAGAAGCAGAGGCTGCTTTTCAGAAAGCAGTTGACATTTGGTCAACGTTAATTGAATCAAATACCCCTATAAGAATTACAGCAGCCTGGCAACCATTGGGAACTAATGTGCTTGGTGGGGCTAGTCCCGGCACATATATCCGCGATTTTGATGGAGCGCAAAAGATACTTACCTGGTACCCGGTTGCACTCGCAGAAAAAATGACTGGCACGGAGTTGAACGACACAGAAGATGAAGACATATTTGCTCAATTCAATAGTTCTTTCGACAATTGGTCTTTCAATTTAAATGGTACACCGCAGGCAGGCAAAACAGATTTTGTAACGGTAGTTCTACATGAGATTGGCCACGGCTTAGGAATTACCAAAGGATATGATGTATCTGGAGACAACGGTATTATTTCAAGTTTCTTTTCAAACCTTCATGTTACATACGATCATTTTATCGAGAACAGTGCCGAAACAAATTTAGTACAGAGCTTTATTCCGCCTTCGGCTCCATTAAAAATACAACTTACAAGTGGTAGTGCTGGCGGTCTTTGGTTTCGCAGCGCTCAATTATCACCAGAAAATCAACGCGTCAAGCTTTATGCACCAAGTACATTTCAGTCAGGCTCAAGTATAGCACACGTGGACGAAGACACGTATAACGGCTCTGCCAATGCCCTTATGACACCTCAGGTTGGCAATGCTGAAGTGATTCACAATCCAGGCTCTTTAGTAATGAAAATGCTGGCCGATATGGGATGGGTGCATACACAAATCGCTCATACTCGATTGCCAAATACGGAAGATGTATCAACGCCTTACGAAGTAAAGGCAACCATCAATGCCGATCAAAAAGATCAGACGGGGACAGTCTATGGCTACAACTCAAGTGAAGTTAAACTAAGCTATACAACTAACGGAACTTCCTTTACCACTGTAGCAATGACTCCTACTGGTATTGCGAATGAATTTATTGCATCGATTCCAAACGGTTTAGCAACTACATATGGCTATTACATTTCCATAAAAGATAATTTAAACAGAACGCTAACCAAACCTGGTATCTTCACAGCAGATGGAACAGCTCCTCTTCAGCGTTTCTATGTTTTTGAAGCCGGTCCCGATACAAAAGGACCTTTTTTCTCGCATGTGCCTGTCGCTTTCGTGAAAGCATCCGACTCTGAATTTGAAGTTGAGGCAATTGTATCTGACAATATTGCGGTGGCCAATGTATTTGTGGATTTTAAGATTACGAAAAATGGAGTAACCAGTTCATTACAAACATTGCCCATGAATCTGGTGGTCGGAACAGATTCAACCTATTCGCAAACTATTCCCTACGGGGGATTAGGGTTAGGCAATGGCGATAAAATAGAATACCTGATTCGGGCAACTGATCAGGCCAATACACCGAATACAAAATCTATTCCTTCAGGATCACCTGGATTTTATAATGTGAACGTTGTCAGTCTTGCGCCCACACAAGATTCGTACGGTAATGATTTTAATAACATTTCAGCAGCAAGCCAGGATTTCTTTGGAAGTCCAGAATTTTCAGTTCGTACCGAAGCAGGTTTTGCCAATGGAGCCATCCACACCAATCACCCTTATCCTGAAGGCAATGGATTCCCTAATAATCGGTTTGAGTGGGTATATCAATTGCGAGTACCTATTCGGGTAAAGGAAAGTGAAGCCACTCTAAAGTTTGACGAAGTTGTTCTCATTGAACCGGGTGAGACAGGATCAGTCTTTCCAAGTGAAGATTTTTTCGATTACGTGGTAGTAGATGGATCTAAAGATGGAGGAGTAACCTGGACTACCATTGCTGACGGCTATGATTCCAGAGACTTTGCACTTTGGTTAGCAAAGTATAATAGCGCCATTTCTGCAAACAATTCAACCGCAGTTGGAGACCCAAGTTTATTCAGGGCCCGAACGATGAATTTGCAAGACAAATTTGATACCGGAGATGAAGTTGTAATCCGGTTTAGATTATTCAGCGATCCGGGGGCTGCCGGTTGGGGTTGGGCTATCGATAACTTAAAAATTCAGATTGACGATGTTCCCCCTACTGTTTTACATAATCACATTGATTACCTTCAACTAGCCTCACCCATACTTCCTGTTGCCATGGATGTATCCGATGCTTCGGGTATTGACAAACTATTTGTCGATTACAAAATAAACAATGGAACTATCGTTACTGATGAGTTTCCCGTATCAGAAGGAGTAAGTCAATATACGCTTACGCTTGACTTCACAGGTATAGCTTTAAACGATCTCGTTGAATATCGGATTCGTTCAATTGATAAAGTTGGCAACGAAACCGTGCTCCCTGATGCCTCTTTCTTTCAAGTGCCTGTAATAACCTTCGGTGCGCCTGTAGCGCAATATAGCGCAGATTTTAATTCTGCTAATTCTGATTTTGTTGGCAACTTCTTTACCATCTCTCAACCTTCGGGGTTTACGAATGGTGCCATTCACAGTACGCATCCATACGTTAATGGATTTGGATTAACCAATAGTACATCTAGTTACTCTTATACACTTAAGAAGCCAATCACAATAAGTTCGACTAACCCATTTATGTTGTTCAGCGAAGTTGCCCTTGTGGAATACATCGGAAATAATGTAAAGGATTTTGTTTTAGTTGAAGGTTCCAAAGATAATGGAACAACCTGGGAGAGTTTGGTTAATCCTTACGCTGCAAATGCAAACACTACCTGGAGAGCCACATTCGATGCGATGGGAAGTGGAAATCCTGCACTCCTACGTACCAGACTTGTTAATCTAACTAGCTCTGGTAAATTCAATGCTGGGGATAATGTGCTTATCCGATTCAGGCTATCTGCCGATGGTGCAACCAATGGTTGGGGGTGGGCGATTGATAACCTAAGTATTCAAGGGCCTATAACGGGTCTTGAGCCTGAACTAAACGGGATTTCACTTTCCGTGTATCCCAATCCAACAACAGTTAGAAAAATAACTGTAGAACTTCAGGCAACTAATTCCATTGAAAATGCAAAGATTCAAATTATCAATGCTCAGGGTCGTACTATAATCAACGATGAAATTGGCGTGAGGGAAAATACTAAAGTTGAATATTCAGTAAGTGATTGGGCTGATGGTATCTATTTTCTAAGGCTAACCCTGAATGACGGAACTTCACTCACCAGAAAGTTTATCAAATTGGCACACTAAATTTCCAGAGCGTTCTTATCGAAGGAGCTCTCTGGATATTACCATCTTTTGAATTTCTGTAGTGCCTTCATATATCTGAGTGATCTTTGCATCGCGCATTAAGCGCTCGACATGAAACTCTTTTACGTACCCATATCCACCGTGGATCTGCACAGCTTCAGTAGTCACCTCCTGGGCAATTTGTGACGCATATAGTTTTGCCATTGCGGCAGCTTTCACAAAATCTTTCTTTTGATCTTTTAAAGAAGCTGCCTTCCAGATTAGTAATCGCGCACTATCAATTTTTGTTGCCATATCGGCAAGTTTAAACTGGATCGCCTGGTGTTCTGATAGATGCTTCCCGAATGCTTTTCTCTCTTTAGCATATTTAAGAGCCAGTTCATACGCTCCGGCTGCAATACCCAATGCCTGCGAGGCAATTCCAATGCGACCCCCATTCAGCGTTGTCATGGCAAACGTAAATCCAAATCCATCATCACCAATTCTGTTTGCCTTGGGAACCTTTACATCCGTGAACATAAGTGAGTGCGTGTCGGAACCACGAATGCCCATTTTGTCTTCTTTCTTGCCAACCACAAATCCATCCATGCCTCGTTCAACAATCAATGCATTAATTCCTTTGTGACGTTTTGAAGCATCTGTTTGCGCGATCACTAAATAGGTGCTTGCACTTTTTCCATTGGTGATCCAGTTTTTTGTTCCATTAAGCAAATAATAATCTCCTTTATCTTCTGCCGTTGTTCGCTGGCTTGTAGCATCTGAGCCTGCTTCTGGTTCCGATAAACAAAACGCCCCAATGCCTTGAGCCGCCAAGGGTTTTAAATATTTTTCCTTTTGTTCTTCATTGCCAAATTTTTCCAGCCCCCAACATACCAACGAATTATTTACCGACATGCATACCGATGCTGAGGCATCAACTTTTGAGATTTCTTCCATGGCAAGAACATAAGAAATGGTGTCCATGCCTCCGCCATTGTATTTAGGGTCAACCATCATACCCATAAATCCTAGCTCGCCCATTTTTTTAATTTGCTCTACAGGAAATTTCTGCTCGGTATCCCTCTCTATAACACCGGGCAAAAGTTCGGTTTGGGCAAAATCGCGGGCGGCTGCCTGCACCGCCAATTGTTCTTCAGATAATTCAAAATTCATAGGGTTCAAGATAGCTTCAATTCGAAAACAAAAAAAGAGGCCTGAGGTTTAAAACTCAGGCCTGCAAATAATTTTTTACAACTCAGGTCTTAATCTCTTCGTCCTAAAAAGATCATCACATAATAAAGTAGCATCGTAACGGCACCAATCGCAGCTACCACATAAGTCATGGCTGCTGAATTTAAAGCGTCTTTTGCCATGTCATGCTCCTGACGAGTAACAATACCACGGGTTTCAATCCAGGCTAACGCTCTTTTGCTCGCGTCAAATTCAACAGGTAAAGTTACCAGAGCAAATAATGCAAACACACCATAACAGGCAATGATCACCATTAGCGCTAAATCGTAAGAGAATATTCCACCCAATGCGTAGGCTCCAAACATCATACCTATCATTACAAAATTGATCACCTTGGCACTGATGTTTTGAATGGGCACCATGGCTGAGCGAAACTGTAACATGCTGTACGCTTTGGCATGTTGAACAGCATGGCCGCATTCATGAGCCGCTACAGCTGTAGCTGCCGCATTTCGGCCATGATAAACATCGTGGCTAAGGTTAACGGTTCTGTTGGCAGGATTGTAATGATCTGTTAGCTGGCCTTCAACAGAAATAACCTGCACATCAGAAATGCCACTGTCAGCCAACATCAGCTTAGCTATTTCCGCTCCAGTCAAATCTTTCGTTAATCGGATTTCTGAATACTTTTTAAACTTATTCTTAAGTCTTGAACTCACAATCCACCCCACAAGCATGAAGAATCCCGTGATAAATAATGCACCAAATCCCATAGTTTTATTGTTTTATGATTTCTTAATTTTTTCTACAATTCGTGTGGTTGAATAACCAGGAACAAAGTCAATGGTTTTCACCTCACCTCCAGCTTTTTTCACAACATCTGCGCCAACAATATTTTCTGTCAAATAGTCACTTCCCTTAACTAAAATATCAGGAACTAATGCAGAAATCAAGTCTAATGGTGTGTCTTCATTAAAAAATACTACCAAATCTACAAACTGCATTGCTGCAAGCACGCGAGCTCTTGAATTCTGATCCTGCAAAGGCCTTTCGGGGCCTTTAAATCGACTAACCGAATCATCCGTATTCAGACCAAGAACAAGCTTACCTCCAAGTAGTCGTGCCTTTTCAAGGTAATCAACATGGCCCAGGTGGATCAGATCGAAACATCCATTTGTAAATACGACTTTAAGACCAGCCTTTTGCCACTCTTTAATCTTCGTTTTTGCATTTGTTAATTCAACTATTTTACTGGCACTTTTCTCCATCGGATAATCAGGTAACTCACGATTAAAGATATTACACCACCAACAATCATGATAATAGTTTGCCAGCCATGAAAAATAAAAACAAAGGCAATGGCATCTGCTTTCGGAAGATTATAAAGCATTACAAGGCCTAAAGGCACTAATGTATGGTATGACCCCGCGCCTCCGGGCAGTGGAGCCGCCATGGCAATAGAACCTATGGCAAACAATGTTAACACGGCACTGATACCAAGTTCGCGGGTTTCAGGAAATGCAATCACAACAAAGTAGCTCATCAGAAAATATAACGACCAGATCGCAATCGAGTAAAAAATAAATAAGCCCTTATTTTTTAGGTGAAATACTGCGAGCAAGCCTTCCTTAAATCCAAGGAGGATCTCTTTTAGCTTTTCGTTTTTTCGCAAAAGATAAATACCAATAAAAAGGCCAACAGCCAAAACAATTCCAACGAAAATCCAAATCGGGAATGAAGACTTGCCTTCTTTGGAGGAAAAATCCAACGTATCTATAAACGCTTTCAGTTTATCCCATTCAACGAAAAATGAAATTGCGATAAGAATTATCAGACACACAAGATCAATCAACCGTTCAACCACCACAGTACCGAAGGATACCTCAACCGGGGTTTTTTCAAGTTTATATAAATTATAACAACGGGATACTTCGCCTCCACGGGGAACCGCCATGTTTACCAAATAGCCTATCATCAGAGATAGAAAGCTGCTTCCCAAGGTGACTTTATTTCCTGTTGGAACAAGGAGCATCTTCCAACGTTCTGCGCGAAGCACATGACTAATCATGGCAACCACGGCCATGAGAAGAAGGTAACCTTTGTTAGATTTCTTCCAGGCATTTAGTATGAAATCGGATTTATCTTCACCTTCAGCAACAGTTAGCCCTCGCAGGGAAAACCACAGCAAAGCAACTGTGATAGCAATAAGAAAGAGATACTGAAGAAAAGATTTTAGTTTCGTGTTCACCGTTAATGCTTTTTATTTACCTACTTAATCTGTTATCCGGATCAGGGAACACCAAAGATGGCTTAAATTTTTTTGCTTCTTCAAAATCCATAGAGGCATAAGAAATAATAATCACCATATCTCCCACCTGCGCCTTGCGGGCAGCCGGGCCATTAAGACAAATTGTGCCCGAATTGGGCTCACCTTTTATTACATACGTTTCCATTCGCTCACCATTATTTATATTTACTACCTGCACCTTTTCACCTTCAAGCAGGTTTGCTGCATTCATCAGTTCCGCATCAATGGTTATGCTTCCAACATAATGTAATTCTGCCTGCGTAATTTTAACTCGGTGAATTTTTGATTTTAAAACTTCTATCCTCATATCTCTAACAATAAATTATCAATCAACCGAACCTCTCCCACATAGCCGGCAATAAGAAGGATGGCTCTGCGTGAATGTGAAACACTTTCCAGTATGGTTAAGTTTGACGCATCTGCTAATTCTAAATATTCAAGTCGGATTTCATCAACCTGGTCGCACTTATTCTTGGCTTCAAGTTGAATGGCTTTGAGTGACTTACCGTTTCGCAACATTTGTTCGGCCTGCTTAAGGGATTGGTAAAAAACTAAGGCCTTTTTTCGCTGATCTGTTGTAAGGCGAGCATTGCGCGAGGACATGGCTAACCCATCGGCTTCTCGTTCAATGGGCATGCACCGGAGAGTCAGGTTAAAGTTGAGATCCTGAACCAATTTTTCAATGATCTTAAATTGCTGAAAATCTTTCTGTCCAAAATAAGCTATGTTAGGCTCAACAATATGAAAAAGCTTTGATACAATGAGAGCAACTCCACTAAAATGCCCCAGACGGAACCGACCTTCCATTACCTTCTCCAAATCACCAAAATTAAAGTTGAGGTGACTTTCTGAGGTGTACATTTCATCGTCATCAGGGCAAAAGAGAACATCACATTGAGCATTTGTAAGCAAGTCAATATCCTGCTCCAGTGTTCTGGGATATTTGTCTAAATCTGAAGCATTATTGAACTGGGTTGGGTTTACGTAAATGCTGCAAACTGTAACAGGATTTTCTTGCTTTGAGGCCTTAATCAATGAAAGATGGCCAGGATGCAAGGCGCCCATAGTAGGCACAAACCCAACAGAAGAAGAATTACTTCTTAACTGTCTTAAAAAAGCTCTAAGCGCCCCAATTTCCTTGAAAATATCCATTTCTGGCCTTTTTAAAGGGTCGCAAATATAGGCCTTATATCTGAAGATTAGTTGAAGAAGGGGTTAAAGTTCCGTACTTTTGTGGTTCTGTTTTTTGTCGTGAATTAAATAATCAAACTATGTCCAAAATCCGTATTCTTTATGTAGCGAGTGAGATCAACCCATTTTTGCAGACCACGGAGGTTGCCGACTTTGTCAGAAAGTTACCTCAGGCCATGCAAGAAAGGGGAATGGAGATTCGCATTCTGGTGCCAAGGTTCGGGTTGATCAATGAGAGAAAGAATCGGTTACATGAAGTAGTCAGACTTTCGGGAATAAATATTGCAGTTGGTGATGAAGAGAAGCCTCTGATTATTAAGGTTGCCTCTATTCCAAATGCTAAACTTCAGGTTTATTTCATTGATAACGAAGATTATTTCCATCGCAAGTCCATGTTCCACGACAAAGAGAACAAGTTCTATGAGGACAACGATGAACGTGCCATTTTCTTTTGTAAAGGAGTTATTGAAACGGTGCGTAAGCTAGGATGGGCCCCCGATGTAGTACATTGTAATGATTGGATTACCAGCTTCATTCCATTGTATTTAAAAACCACCTACAAGAATGATCCGTTGTTTAAAAACACCAAGACTGTATTCACTATTTATAACAATAGCTTTACCCATAAATTTAAGGGCGACCTGATGGGTAAAGTACGTATGATGGATATTGAAGATAATATGTTGGGCCATTTGAAAACTGCGGATTACGAAGGCTTTATTAAATTAGGGGCACAATTTTCAGATGTTGTTTCCACGGGTGGGGACAATAAAAAGTTAGAAGGATTAGTTAAGAAGCTTAAAGAGACAAAAATTGAGACCATCGAAAAAGACGACAACTACACCGAATCGTTTTATAACCTATACACGGAGTTGGTGGGCTAAAAGCGCCCTTCTTTTCTCCCTTCTTGTTTCATTTTTCTCGTGCGAAGAAGAACTGAATACGCTGGGATTCAGAACAAATCAGAAACGATTCACGGTTCATTATGCCGAAATTCCAATTACCAGCAGTGTGCTTTGGATGGATTCTCTCCGCACCATGAATTTATCCGGACAAACAAACCGGTTATTGGTTGGTAAGTACTCTGATCCTGATTTTGGTATTGTTAGAGCTGAATCCTATGCACAGTTCGCGTCCTCAAATATTAATACTCAAATACCCGAAAATGCAATATTCGATTCGTTGATATTCCAATTTCAATACGATTTTTATGCTTATGGCAGTTCTGGTAAGACTACCCAAACTATTTCCATTCATGAGATTTCAAAAGAGATAAACAATGATAGTACTTACTACTCTACTTCAAGTTTACCTTATGAGCCATCCTTCTTGGGAATTCAGGATTTGATTATTGATCTAGATTTCTTCAACTCCGAATACGAAGACTCTAATACCGATTCAGTAATGACAGTAAAAATCAGATTAGATCAATCATATGGGCAAAGGCTTTTTGACAGTATTGATCCGGATGATGAGAATTATACAAATTTTAATTTATTCAAAAGTATTTTTAAGGGGTTGGCAATAATTCCACAAACATCAAATAAAATTGTAGGGATGAATATCAGTTCAATCAATTCTGCACTCATGCTTTATTACCATGCCGGAGATACAAAATCGATCTTACCATTTTCCTTATCTAGAGGAGTCAATTTTTCAAAAATATCTTCTGACCGATCATCCACCGAACTGGCCGCAATTAGTCAATTTCACAGCGACTTTGAACCTGCAAGCAATCGATATGTTCAGAGCGGAACCTCTCTTGTTACTAAGTTAGATTTTTCAAAATATTATGAATACATAGATACCCTTTCCAATATAATAATCAATTCAGCCGAAATTTCGATTGAGAACATTAATCCAGATGGTGGTTTTAAAAAACCTTCCACATTGGCGCTTGGTGTGCTGACTGATAATAATCGATTCAAGGTTTTAAAAACAAAACAAGATACAACTGATTTTTTTAACTTTTCCGGAACACTGACTATTGGAACTGCCGTCAATGCCGATCTTCCGTTATCTCTGTTTGCCACAAATGATCAAGGCAGTTTGCTTACTTTAGTTTACTCTGCAAAAGATAATTCATTTGAAGAGGCTTTTCCAACCATACTGTTTCAAAAACTATTTGAGCAAAAGGATCGTCCTTATCCATTTTGGGCTCTTGTACCCGCTAGTCCTCCTATGACGAAATCAGTTACCCGTACCGTCTTTCCAAAAGACAACATCAAACTGAAAATTTATTACACCAAGCCAGTTACAGATTCAACCGAATAGAATTTTATGTGTGGAATTGTTGCCTATGTAGGACATCGTCAGGCTCATGAGGTAATCATCAAGGGTCTTAAAAGATTGGAGTACCGTGGCTACGACAGCACCGGGATTGCGCTGCTAAATGGTGGCTTGAATGTCTACAAAAAGAAAGGCAAGGTTTCAGAATTAGAATCCTTTATCAAAGGGCAGAATTTAAATAGCCACATCGGCATGGGGCACACGCGGTGGGCAACACATGGCGAGCCCAACGATGAGAATGCGCACCCACATTATTCAGCTACAAAAAATCTTGCGATCATTCATAATGGAATTATCGAGAACTACTCATCGCTTAAGCAAGAGTTGCTACGGAAAGGACATACTTTTTTAAGTGAAACTGATACTGAGGTTTTCATTCACTTTATTGAAGACATAAAGGAAAATGAAAACTGTTCATTAGATGAAGCGGTTCGTCTGGCCCTGACTAAAGTAGTAGGTGCCTATGCAATCGTGGTCATGTCGTTGAATGATCCCGATCTTCTGATCGCTGCCCGCAAAGGCAGCCCGTTGGTATTGGGTGTGGGCCGAGGTGAATTTTTTATGGCTTCTGATGCTACACCCATTATCGAATATACCAATGAAGTAGTGTATCTGAATGATCAGGAAATAGCCATCATCAACAATGGCAAACTTACCATCAAGGACACTTCTAATCTTCCACTTACACCTTACGTTCAAACGGTTGACCTCGAATTAGAGGCTATCGAAAAAGGTGGCTTTGAGCATTTTATGCTGAAAGAAATTTTTGAACAGCCACGCTCTATTCGTGATTGCATGCGCGGGCGGTTGGATTCTGCTTCTGGTCGATTGATATTGGGTGGTCTTCGCGAATACCTGAATAAATTAGTTCAGGCAGATCGCATCATCATCATTGCTTGTGGTACTTCCTGGCATGCCGGATTAGTAGCGGAATATTTCTTTGAAGAGTTTTGCCGAATTCCCGTAGAGGTTGAGTATGCTTCTGAGTTTCGCTACCGGAATCCGATTATCCGCGAAGGCGATGTTGTAATAGCCATCTCACAATCTGGCGAAACCGCTGATACGCTTGCCGCGATCGATCTGGCAAAATCAAAAGGCGCCATTATTTTTGGAGTTTGTAATGTTGTGGGTTCATCTATTCCACGCGCTACGCATGCAGGTGCTTACACTCATGCCGGTCCGGAAATTGGCGTTGCCAGCACAAAAGCTTTTACTGCTCAGTTGACCGTACTGAATATGATTGCTTTAATTGTTGCGCAGCGTAAAGGCACAATCACCGAACAAAAATTTAATGAGATGCTGGTAGAGATGGAAAATCTTCCGGCCAAAGTTGAAAAAGTATTAGCGCTCAACGATCGAATCAAACTAATTGCCGAAGAATTTAAAGACTCTACCAATTTCCTCTATCTGGGGCGTGGCTACAACTTTCCGGTAGCGCTGGAAGGAGCGTTGAAACTAAAAGAGATTTCCTACATCCATGCTGAGGGATATCCGGCAGCTGAAATGAAACATGGCCCCATAGCATTGATTGATGCCGACATGCCAGTGGCTTTTATTGCCACAAAAGATAGTTCGTACGAAAAAGTGGTTTCGAATATTCAGGAAGTGAAGGCGCGCAAGGGAAGAGTTATTTCAATAATAACTGAAGGCGATATGCTGATACCCAAAATGTCGGAGTTTGTTATAGAGGTGCCGCACGTTGCAGAATCATTGATGCCGCTGATTTCTGTTGTGCCCCTTCAACTACTTTCTTATCATATTGCTGTTATGCGTGGTTGCAATGTTGATCAACCAAGAAACCTAGCCAAGAGCGTTACTGTAGAGTAATCAGTTTTCTGATACCACAGGCTTGCCTTTATTGGCCCACTCGCTCATACCACCTGAGTAGTTTAAAATATTTTTGAACCCATTCTTCGCAAGTAAGGAGTACCCAATTGCAGTACGATCACCCGACTGACAATACACAACAGTAGTTTTATCCTTGCTGATTTTTGACAGGTTGTCTTGCAAGGTTCCTACAAATACATTATCCGCTTTAGCAATGTGTCCTGATTTATATTCTGATTCACCGCGTAAATCAACAATCTGAATTCCATTGTTCTTTGCCAAAGAGTCAAACTCATCAAGGGAAATTACTTTTGCTTTTTCTAACGTATTACCAAGCTCTGTCCAAACAGAAACGTTTTCTACGTATCCGTAAATATTGTCAAGCCCAATGCGCATAAGCTTACGGGTTAGGTCATCCAATTGCGATTCTTTCGCAATCAGCATGAAGGGCTCGTCATACTTCACGAGCCAACCTGCCCAGGTTGCAAAGGCGTTGTTCCCCTGAATGTTGAGACTGCCTGAAATAAATCCGGCCGCGAATTCTATTTTGGGTCTTGCATCAATCAACTTAATGCCTTTATCCATTGCACCTTTAAACTCCTCTTTACTCAACTTCTTAACCTTCGGTACTTCCGTCAACAGAGGGCGATCTACTTTATTAAGTTTCTTCATCATGGCAAAGTACTTTGGAGGCTCAGGCTGATCTTCCAACAAATATTTTACAAAACCATTTTCATCGTTGGGATATTGAAACGCCCAGTTGCGAACTTTCTCATAACCAACGGTTGTGCTTGGCACAGCACCTAATGCCTTTCCGCATGCCGAGCCAGCTCCATGACCCGGCCATACCTGAACATAATCGGGCAAGGCATTGAACTTCTCCATTGACTTATACAAGTCTTTTGCTCCGGCTTCTTTGGTGTTTGCGATACCCGCTGCTTTCTCCAATAAATCTGGTCGTCCTACATCACCAACAAACACAAAGTCGCCCGTAAATAACATCACAGGCTCATTGCTGGCCGGATGATCCGTTAAGAGAAAACTGATACTTTCCGGTGTGTGTCCAGGAGTGTGTAAAACTTTTAGCGAAAGATTACCTAGCTTAATAACACTTCCGTCTTTAAGACCTTCGTGCGCAAATTCATATAACCAACCTTCACCTCCTTCATCCGATAAATACATCTGAGCCCCAGTTAGTTTAGCCAACTCGCGCGAACCCGTTAGAAAGTCAGCATGAATATGCGTTTCCGCGATGTGCGTAATTTTCATGTTGTTCTGCCGCGCTATTTCGAGATAGGTATCTACATCTCTTTTTGCATCAATAACCATGGCTACACCCGCCTTTTGGCACCCGATGAAATAGCTGGCCTGAGCCAAAGTCTTGTCGTAAACGTGTTGGAAAAACATAGCTTGATTTTCAATTATACATGCCTTGCATTTGGCTTCAAAAGCCGAGGCAAATTTAAGAAATTTCGTCAGTGGAATTAGGTGATTTTTGTCACACAATCAATTTCTGATGACAGTGATACTTGCCCATAATCTATTTATAGTGCTTATTTCCCTTTGTTAGCCATACGCCCCAGGTTCTATTGTAGGCGTGTACATTCTTAGTAGCGTTGCCGCTATTATCTACTACAATATTATCCTGATTAATCCACTCAAAAATTCCGCCCACCAGATTAGATACATCTGTAAAACCAGATTTTTTCAATTTCTCAGTAATTTTTTCACTTCGGTAACCGACCGAACAATACACAACTATTTTTTTATTCTTGTTCAGGGTAGCAACTACGTTTTCATTAAATCGATCATACCCAACAGAAATTGCCCCCTCCAAATGGCTAACATTAAACTCTGCAATCTCGCGGGCATCCAAAAACAAAACGCTATCCATCTTAACTACATCGGCTACTGTTACTTCAGGCACGTTGTGCGATAGCAGCGTCTTTAGCATAAGATTAAAAGACGCACTTTGCACTTGAGCCTGAGTGCTTAAAAAGCACAACATTAAAACTATTGCCAGCACGTATTTCATTAAAATGAAATTACAGTTCAAAAATCTATGATGTAGGTAATTCATTTATAAACATCATGAACCCGAAATCCGTTCGCGTTTTTTCAGAATTGGCTTGAACGGCCCAATCTTATGTTGCTGCTCAGTGAAACCATCAGTATACGGTCCGAAGGGATGATCGATTGGTTTTTTAGAAGCATCAGGCCAGTCCGCGCTCAAGTCTTTGGTGGGGCGTGGCATTGAGTTTACAAATGCTGCCAAATCCCAGGCTTCCGCATCGGTTAGTTGTGGTGCCGTATACGTTGCGCCCCAAGGCATATTTGCTTTAATATATCCTGCCAAGCGTGAAAGCCTATACAGGCCTGCGCCCGTATTGTAACTACTATCGCCCCACAGGGGTGGATACTGCCAGCCTGTACTATCAGCAAGTAAAATGCCACCACCCTTTTTTCCATGACAGGTCGTACACTTTTGATTGTAAATTGCTCTTCCATTCTCAAAACTTGCAGGTCGTTCTAAAAATGGCAAGTCAATCAATCCTGCTCCTTTTGGGTATTTGCCTTTGGCTACATCCTTTCCAACCCATCTTATATAAGCAATCATTGCACTCAACTCCCGACTCTCACCAGGCAGGGCTTTGCCATTGAGGCTTCGTTCAATACAGTCGTTTATTCTTTTTTCGATTGTCTCTTCCGTGCCTGAGCGTGCTCTGAATTTTGGATAGGTAGAAGCCACCGCGCTGTAATTATTACCAAAGATTCTGGTGCCCGCATCGAGGTGACAGTTCTGACAATTCATACCATTGCTCAGGCTAGCTACAAGTCCATTTGGCCCAAGGTAATACGATGTGCGACTGATTAACTCGTGGCCATAGCGAATCAAATCACCAGCTGCATCCACAGGAATTGTACTAACATCAGGCGAATGCCAAAGCGTATCTGCTTTAGTGTTTAAAGTAGCCTGTGTGAAATTTAGAAAACCAAAAAATGTGAGTGAAAAGATAAAGAGCACAACCAGCGCCAGCGAAAGAATAATTAAAAAAATTCTATTTGTGAGAGGTTTTTCTGAAGAATGATTTGCCATAGACCAATGGTAAAGTTCTTCAATTTCAACTGAAATGCGAAAGGGAACTAGCTGGCTTTTTGCAAACTCCGTTGTTTAGAGTTTTAATGCGGCAATTTCTTTTGCAACAACCCGTAAACAAATGTACCCAGCAAAGCGCTGAACAACGTTATGACAATCACAAAAAAACCACTTCCTATTTGCGCAAACAACGGACCCGGGCACGCACCCGTAATAGCCCAGCCTAACCCAAAGATCAATCCTCCGATCACATTTCCCCAATGAAACGGTTTTGTATGAATGATTACCTTTTCACCTTGAAGTGTTTTTAAATTGAATTTTTTGATCATCCAGACTGAAATTATTCCTGTCATTACAGCGGTGCCTATCACGCCATACATATGAAATGATTGAAGGCGAAACATTTCCTGAATGCGATACCATGAAATAATTTCTGACTTTACTGCAATCACACCAAACAACATACCCATAGCCAGATATTTTATATTGCTACCCACCAACGATTCAGGAGCTGTCTGATCATTCGCTGCCGCACACTCATCGGGGTGCACTGCATTCTCTACAAATTCATCTTGAATCAGTTTCATTCGCTTTGATTAATTCAGATTAATTTTAACAACCAAGGAAAAATAAGATGCACCATGGCAAAGCCACCCGCCATAAAGCAACACGTGGCGATCAGCGAAGAGAATTGAAAGGTAGATAAGCCCATAATAGAATGGCCACTGGTGCAACCACCTGCGTAGCGAGTGCCAAAGCCTACCATAAAACCTCCAATTACAAAGAATACAAGTCCCTTTAACGTAAATAGATTTTCAATATTGAAAATAGAGACTGGCATCATGTTGCCATCTGTTACAATACCCAACGCTGCCAAGTCGGTTGCGGTGCTCACTGAAACCACTACCAGTTTTTGATTACTCAGAAACGTAAGCGCAAATGCAGCCCCGGCAACAATGCCCACAACAAAAAACAAATTCCAGACCTCGCGCTTCCAATCGTATTGAAAAAATGGAATTTTTGTGGGTAAACAAGCAGCACAGATATGGCGCAACGAGGATGAGATTCCAAAGTGTTTATTACCCAATAATAACAACGCGGGTACAGTAAGCCCAATGAGTGCGCCCGATACGTACCAAGCCCAGGGTTGTTTGAGGAATTCCATCATGCAATTAGTTTTGTATGACAAAAATAGTAAATCTACCAGATTACTATACTACTTTTACTTCATCCAACTTCGCAAGAATCAGGTTTGCCTTACCATCACCACTGCATACTTTTACTGCATCAAATGTGGCAGCATTCAGAACTAAGTAAGAAGGCCTTAGCAGCTTTTATAAAAACCAAGGTGGTCACATTGGCTGGTAACAAAAAACTGAGAATTTACGGTCGTTTAACCTGCGCTTCGGGCAAGCGTATGAAAAGACAAAACCGTGTGTTTTTTGTTTCTATAAAAGAAGCACAAACAAACGAGTATCGGCCATGCGCACATTGCTTAAAAAAAGAATATAACCAATGGATTTGTTCACCACCGAAACGATAACCAACCTGCTGCCTTTTGGGGGCATTGTAAATTATTATGGAAAAATAATGAGTGCAGCAGAGGCCACTCATTATTACCAAAAGATGATGACGGATATTGCGTGGCGAAATGATGAAGCCGTCATCTTTGGCAGGCACATCATTACCAAACGAAAAGTGGCCTGGTATGGAGATAAAAATTATTCCTATACATACTCTAACAAAACCAAGCTTGCGCTACCGTGGACCCCGGAGCTGCGGGAGCTTAAGGCACGGGTTGAAAAAATTTCTGAAACCACATACAATTCGTGCTTACTCAATCTCTATCATAGCGGAGAAGAAGGCATGGCCTGGCACAGCGATGATGAGAAAACCTTAGGTTTAAATTCTGCTATCGCATCGCTTAGCCTTGGTGCCGAGCGCAAGTTTGCCTTCCGTCATAAAGAAACCAAAGACACGGTTTCCATGATACTGGAAGCCGGGAGTTTGTTGATCATGAAAGGCACCACTCAAACCAACTGGCATCATCGGTTGCCACCTACTACCAAAGTAAAAACTCCGCGGGTTAACCTCACCTTTCGGTTAATGGTGGTTTAAATCGGCTTCGCTTTTTAATAACGGACAAATCAAATAGCGTTCGTCTTGTGTGGCTTCATGCACAGCCTTCAGTAAATAATAAACATTGCGAACCCCGATTTTTTCACACCATTCAAATGGCCCAAACGGATAGTTGGTACCTAACTTCATAGCTAGGTCAATATCTTTTCGCGAGGCTGTACCTTCTTCTACTGTATAATACGCTTCGTTTATAATCATGCAAATAATGCGTGGCGTAACCAGTCCAACACTATCCGTTACACGAGCATACTTAGTAGTTAGTTTTTTGCAAGCTGCATCCAACAGAGATAAGTCCGTTTCTCTATGAATACTTACCTCCAGTAACTCACGATCTAAAAATGTAGGTAGACCACAAAATCCAATGTAGGTATTCGCAGGGGTTGAGTTTTTCAATAGGGATCGAAGTGCAATCAATGAGGTATTAAGAAAAATAGTTAGATCTTTTTTAGCACTATAAATTTCAATCGGCTTTGAAGTTCGGTCCGTAAGAAAATCAAAAACTACTTCGGCATTAGCCAATAACGGTTGTGCTTCCTCGCGGGAGTTTGCCCGGATACATGTATGTGCGTGAAATTTCTGCTGGCATTCCGCCACACTAAGCTTATCTCCGATCACTAATATGTTCATTTCGTTGGGCCGGATTGTTCTGGGTCAATTGATTTTCGATATTTGATCAAAAGTAATACACACCACCTTATGTCAAAAGAAGTTATTTACTCCGCCAATGCCCCCGAACCCATCGGGCCTTACAGTCAGGCCATCAAAATCGGGTCTATGCTTTTCGTTTCGGGTCAGATTGCCATCGATAAAACGAGTGGAAAAATATTAACCGAAAACATTACCGAAGAAACCAATCAGGTATTGAAAAATCTGGGCGAGATTCTGGCGGCTGCAAGTATGGATTTTTCGAATGTGGTAAAGTGTTCCATTTTTCTTAAGGACATGGGGCAGTTTCCCGTGGTTAACGAAGCGTATGCAAAGAAATTTACAACCAATCCACCCGCCCGCGAAACTGTTGAGGTGAGTCGATTACCCAAAGACGTTAACGTAGAAATCTCATGTATTGCGGTGAAGTGATCAAAACATTAGCCCACATAGGAGCATAGAACACATCCATCTATGTGTCTATGTGGTTTTTTACGCGAGTTAAGCCGCCCTACTTGCCTTGAATTTCTTACCTTTGACCTCCCTGTTTTACATGTATAATGAGAGAAGTTCGAGTTCGTTTTGCGCCTAGCCCCACTGGTGCGTTGCACATTGGTGGTGTGCGCACAGCCCTGTATAATTACCTGTTGGCAAAGAAGACGAATGGCACCATGATTTTACGTATTGAAGATACAGACCAGACCCGCTACGTGCCCGGTGCTGAAGAATATATTAAGCAGTCGTTGGACTGGGTGGGAATAAAAATTGATGAAGGCGTAACTCAGGGCGGGCCTCACGCACCGTATCGGCAATCAGAAAGAAAACCTTTGTATCGTCAATACGCACAACGCTTGATTGATGAAGGCAACGCGTATTATGCTTTTGATACTGCCGATGAACTGGATGCGATGCGCGCACGACTAAAGAATGAGGGCTCGTCTAATCAGCAGTATAGTGCCACTACCCGGGCGACTATGAATAATTCGCTCACGCTTTCACCCGCTGAGGTGAAACAAAAATTAGACGCGGGTGATACCTATGTTATCCGGCTGAAGGTACCTGCTGACGAAGAGATAAAATTAATCGATTTGATTCGTGGCGAGGTAAGCGTTCATTCCGCACAGATTGATGACAAAGTGTTGATGAAATCGGATGGTATGCCAACCTATCACCTGGCCAATGTAGTAGACGATTATCTGATGAAAATTTCTCATGTAATTCGTGGCGAAGAGTGGTTGCCTTCAGCACCGTTACATGTTTTGTTATATCGCTTTTTAGGTTGGGAACAAGAGATGCCTCAGTTTGCACATCTCCCTTTGCTCTTGAAACCGGATGGCAATGGCAAACTTAGCAAACGCGATGCTGATCAAATGGGCTTCCCGATTTTTCCACTTAACTGGACTGATCCCAACACACATGAATTGGCCAACGGATTTCGCGAATCCGGCTACTTACCTGAAGCATTGATCAACTTTCTTGCTTTCCTTGGTTGGAATCCGGGCACAGAGCAAGAATTATTTTCGATGGAAGAATTGGTGCAAGCTTTTTCGATAGAGCGTATTGGTAAGGCTGGCGCCAGGTTTGATATTCAAAAGGCCCAGTGGTTTAATCAGCAATATTTAAAAGCAAAATCAGACGAAGAGCTTTCCGTTTATCTGTTGGATTCTCTATCTAAAGAAAATATCACCTGTACTAAGGGCAAAGCATTGAAGATTTGCGCAGTCATGAAAGATCGTGTTACGTTCACTCAGGATTTTTGGCTGCAGGGAAAATTTTTCTTTGAGGTGCCCGCTTCGTACGATGCAACCGTGATTGCCAAAAAATGGAATGATGAAGCAATCAAAGTACTAACCGCTTATAGCAAGGAAATCGCTGCAGCCGCAACCTTAACGGCCGACAATGCCAAATCAACACTCGGACAGGTGACAACCAGTTTAGGTATTGGCACCGGAAAAATTTTGCAGGCGTTACGAGTTTCAATTACAGGTGCGGCCTCAGGGCCAGATTTGATGCTGACGATGGAAATTTTAGGAAAAGAAGAAGTGGTGACTCGTATTGAATATGCACTTAGTACAATTAAAAAAACTGCGTGATGGCAAAAAAAAATGACAACCCCAGCAAGAAACAAGGTAAGCCACGGGTGCACAAAGACCTTAGCGGCTTTGAAGTATCCATCGATCAATTTGGCGAACTTAAATCAAACATGGCAATTGAAAAGTTGAATGATTTTCTGAATGAAAATGTCGATGATAAAAAATTAGCTGAGCGTGATGACTACGAAGAGCTGAAAAGCGAGAAGGACAAGAAGAAAAATAAAAAATAGTTTGATAGCTCTCACAGCGTACCCAAAATTCAATTTTATAGTTACGTTCATGAAGAAAAAGTTTTTCATCCTACCCCTGCTTTTAGTTTCCCCCTTACTATTCGCCCAGCAATCCTGGGATGAAGAGCTTCTGATTACTCCAGAGAAATCCAATTTCATAAAAACCTCCACTTACGATGAGGTAATGAGTTTTTTGTATGCTTTGGAGAAAAAAAGCGATAAGCTTCATGTGTTTTCTATGGGTAAGAGCAAAGAAGGTAAAGATATTCCCGTAGCTATCCTGTCAAAAGAAAAAATCACAACGGCTGCTGAAGCACATGCCTCAGGCAAGTTAGTAGTTTATATGCAAGGAAACATTCATGCCGGAGAAGTGGAAGGCAAAGAAGTGGTGATGATGTTGATGCGCGATATTCTTCTTGGCAACAAACAAGATTTGCTCGACAATCAAATTATTCTCTTTGCTCCCATTTACAACACCGACAGCAACGACAAAATGGAAAAAGGGCGAAGGCCTTCTCAGGAAGATAGTCCATTGGAAGTTGGCCTTCGTGAAAACAGCCAGGGTCTTGATTTGAATCGGGATGGGATGAAGATGGAAGCACTCGAGACTCAGGCGCTTTTTTCCAAAGTTTTACTTCCGTGGGATCCACAGGTATTTGTCGATTTGCATACAACCAACGGCACCTGGCATGCTTATTCATTAACTTGGGCTCCTGGCTATCTAAGCAGTGGTCACCCCGCCACCTACGAGTTTGTGAACAATAAAATGCTACCACAAATAACCAGCATTGCCAAAGAATCCTACAATCTGAATCTTGGCCCTTACGGGGATTTCTATTTGCGTGAAGGATGGCCGCCAAAAAACTTTTATACCTACAATCATCATCCCCGATATCTCGTTAATCAATTTGGCTTGCGCAATCGCATGTCAATCTTGAGCGAAGCGTTTGCTCACGAACGGTTTTACCAGCGCATCCATTCAACATATTCATTTGCCACAGAAATCCTTAAGTATACAAATGCTCATTCAAAAGAAGTTACTGGCATTAATAACCGTGCAGAAAAAGAAACCCTTGAGGCGGTAGTAGCGGGAGCCGGGAAAACAAAAAAAGGTGTTCGCTTTAAAATGGTGCCGCTCAAAAATCTGGACAATTTTCTTTCCTATGATTACATCCAAAGGAACAAACCGGATGGCACAAAGGATTTTATTCGCACCGGAAAAATTTCGCAGTTCAATGACGTTACCTATCACGCAAAGTTTGAAGCCACAATAGAAAGTACTGTACCTTCTGGCTACATCATTCCTGCTGCCTTTTCAAACCTTGCCCAAAATCTTATTCAGCACGGTGTTAAAGTTGATACGTTAACAAAATCACAATCATATAAAGGCGAAGTTTTTCAAATCGAGAAATTTGAAAAAGCAAAACAATCATTTCAGGGCCACGCCATGGCACAAGTGGATGGAAACTTTATTGCCGGAACCCGCAAGTTCAAAAAAGGAGATTATGTTGTAGATATGGCACAACCGCTGGCTAACCTGATTTTCTATTTGCTCGAACCACAGTCGGATGATGGTTTCCTTACGTGGAATTTTCTGGATGAATATATAGAAAAGAATAAAACTGAAAACCAACCGCTGGAATATCCCGTATTTAAGTACATCAAATAACGCAACTTCCTTATGCCAACCTCGCATGTAATTGATTATCAGATAAAGGGCGAAAGCATTCAAATTGTAGAAGTAGAATTAGATCCGATGGAGACCGTGATCGCAGAAGCTGGTGCCATGCTCTTTATGGAGGAAGGTATTCTATTTGAAACTAAAATGGGCGATGGATCCAATCCCAATCAGGGGCTATTTGACAAGCTACTTTCTGCCGGTAGCAGGATGCTTACGGGCGAGTCTTTGTTCATGACGCACTTTACCAATCGCGGAAACAGAAAGGCAAAAGTGGGATTCTCTGCTCCTTATCCCGGCACAATAATTCCTGTTGATTTAGCTACCAGTCCCAATCACGAACTAGTGGTTCAGAAGGATGGATTTTTATGTGCTGCTTACGGCACTAAACTTTCTATTGTCTTCAATAGAAAAATCGGAGCGGGCCTAGTAGGTGGTGAAGGATTTATCCTTCAAAAGCTACAAGGCGATGGCAAAGCTTTTGTTCATGCCGGTGGAACGGTGATAGAACGCACCCTTAATAATGAAACTCTTCGCGTGGACACTGGCTGTGTAGTGGCGTTCGAATCGCACATTGATTTTGATGTGGAGACAACAGGAAGCCTAAAGTCGATGGTGTTTGGTGGTGAAGGAATTTTTCTTGCCACACTTCGAGGTAGTGGTAAGGCGTGGTTACAATCCATGCCCATTAGAAAACTTGTTCAGGCTTTATCGCCATACGGAAGAAACTCGAGAAAAGAATCAGGTTCATTGCTGGGCGGACTCCTGGAAAGTTAAGGTAGTGTATTTCACTATCCACAATTCGTTATTTTCATCCTGCAACAGCAAATCTTACTTTCAAAAGTGACTCAACAAACATTATAAAAAGCCAAAACCTGAGTAACTTCGAAGCCAAACGAGTTCTCATGTCTCAACTAAAAATCGGATTAATCAGGGAAGGCAAAGTACCTCCGGATTTGCGCGTGCCATTTACTCCCTTGCAGGTCGAAGAAATTCAGCAGCGTTTCACTCAAGTAAAAGTCGTTTGTCAGGAAAGCCCGTTTAGAAGTTTTAAAGACGATGAATTTAAGCAGTTAGATATTGACTTAACAAAAGATATTAGTGATTGTGATATTCTGATGGGCATAAAAGAAGTGCCCATCGACAATCTGGTAGCAAATAAAACCTACTTGTTTTTTTCACACACCATTAAAAAGCAACCTTATAACCGAAAGTTATTGCAAGCAATACTCAAGAAAAACATTCGGTTAATTGATTACGAAGCACTCAAAGACACGCAAGGAAATCGCCTTGTTGCCTTTGGGCGATTTGCGGGCATCGTTGGGGCATTCAATGGATTGCTAACGTACGGAAAACGTTATCACCTATTTTCTCTTAGAAAAGCCTTTGAATGTTTCGACATCAATGATTTGAAACTTGAGTTAAGAAAAGTAAAGCTTCCTGCTATAAAAATAATCTTGACTGGAGCGGGCCGGGTTGGCAAAGGTGCCATGGAAACGCTGGATACAGCCGGAATCCGAAAAGTAAGTCCCACAGACTTTCTGAGTAAGGAATTTGATGAACCCGTATACACGCAACTAAGCAGTGCGGATTATCATGAGCGAAAAGAAGGTGGTCATTTTAACCGAGATGAGTTTCACAAGAATCCGGAACGATACTTTTCTACCTTTCGAAAATATACACAAGCAGCTCACGTACTCTTGGCAGGTGCCTATTGGAATCCAAAAGCCCCGATACTTTTTTCCAAGGCCGATATGATTAACTCCGGTTTTAAAATAAAAGTTATAGCTGACATTACCTGCGATATCAACGGCTCCGTGCCTAGCACTAAGCGATCCAGCACTATTCCCGATCCACTTTATGATTATGATCCTGTAACAGATTCTGTATTGCCAGCCTTCAGTGATGAACGATATATTTCTACCATGGCAGTCGATAATCTTCCTTGTGAGCTACCTCGCAGCGCCTCTGAAGAGTTTGGTCGCGATTTAATTGATCGGATATTAAAGCCTTTGTTAGAGGGTGATGTTGATGGTATTATCAAGCGTGGAACGGTTGCCGAAAATGGAGCATTAACAGAGGCATTCAGTTACTTACAAGACTACGTTTCAAGTACAGAATAAAAATTAACGCCTTTCTCATGCTGCTTTACAACGTTACTTTTGGAATTGATAAACAAATTGAACCCGAGTGGATTGCCTGGATGAAGGAGAACTACATTCCTGCCATGATGGAAACAACCTTATTCTCAGACTATAAAATGTACAAAGTGCTTACCCACGATGACGAAACTTCCGTATCGTATAGTGTACAATGCTTTGCTTCCACAATTGATCAGGTTCTTAGATACATTCATGAATTTGCTCCTGCTTTGGTAGAAGCTCATCGGCTTCGGTTTAAAGACAGGCACGTAGCCTTTAATACGTTGCTGGAAGAAATTTAATCCTTCCCTAAAATTACTTTTATCTGATCAGCGTCCAGGTGGCAGTTAATCCATTCCGAATCTAAACGGGAGTTGAATTTTTTATAAAACTCAATGGCAGGCTCATTCCATTCCAATACCTGCCACATCATACCAGTACAGTTTTCGATCAATGCTTGTTCCAGGGTTGCATCAAAAAGCATTTTTCCAAGTCCCTTTCCGCGTTGGGACTGAGTTACGATTATGTCTTCGAGGTACAGTCTTTTTCCTTTCCAGGTGGAATACCGATAATAATACAACGATAACCCATGAATAGCAGCACCCTCTTCTGCTACAAAAAAACCATAGATAGGATTCGGTCCAAATCCATCGGCCTCCATACGAGCAATGGTGTTCGTAACCTCATTGGCCGCACGCTCAAAGGCAGCCAATTCTTTAATCAATTCAAAAACCTGCGGCAGGTCTTCCTTTTTTCCTCTTCTTATAGCAAACATAGTTCTAAATAAAAAAGCCCCTTACGGGGCTTCTATAGATGTTGATTTATCAAATCAATATTCCCAAAGATTGTGTTCTTTTTCCATCATCCTCATCTCTTCTTCCCAACGGGCAAACACTGACTCACCATAGCTACGACCGTTTCTTTCATAGATCTGCTGAATTGATCGGTCATCTGGATTCTCTACTTTATCAATCACGCCATGAAACAATCTCAACTTAAAGGCATCGGTAAATGTTCTGTTTTCAGCAGGATTGTATCTGTTTCTCCACAACACTTTCTCGCGTTCCTTCCAATCTTTACTGTGTGCAGTTTTTTCAACCAGATTATAAAAATCCTTGTACTGAATAAATGCAATCGGGTTTATATCAGTTGAGCCAGATTTCTGAGCCAGGATACCAATTGATTGGATGTCATAATACAGACGTGATCTTCGTTTATCAAAAATCACATCTTCTATGATTGTGATTGCTACAATTGAAGAGGTGGTATAAAACTCTGTCTGAGAAGATGCCAATTCCCACCACTGATTATCTGAGGGTGGATGACCCACGTTATCATTACGGGTTGACTGGTAATTTTTGCCATTGTAGCTAGCCGTTTCACTGGAGAAATATGATTTCTTTTCGTCATAGGGTGGCTCGACAATAGCCTGATTCATTACTAATGTCTCTTCTGGTTTTTTAACATTTTTTACAGAATCGTCATAAGCTATCAAAGTACCATTCTGAATACTCTTAATTAGAAAGTTGGCAATATCTGATTGAGCTCCTTTAAAACCCGCATTCTGCTTCTCCTGCAGATCCACGGTTCTCCATACCCGAAAGCGATACAATTGCTCATAGTAGGGGATTCTCTCAGTAGAATTCGGATTATACACCGTATCCTGTTGAGCAGATGCAACGCCAGCCAACCCAATAGACAGAAGAAAGATACTTACTAATTTCATTTTCATTTTTATTTACCCATAACGTACACGCCTTCCAACTTCGCGTTCACAGGCTTGTTGTCGGCATCTCCCGGATCCCAGGTAGAACGCACAACCTGAACGTTGAAGACAGAGAAACTATCACCTGGTCTTAGGCCATATTTGTTTATTTCAATAGTACCTGAGTTCAAGGTAATTGGTGTCTTACCTGTTATCTGTAAAATCATACTAACAACGCGATAGCTTGCATCTTTCTGATTTTGACGCTTGAAAGTTTCGTCAGAAATATCTGGGATAAACCGTACAATAGAAGTCCCAGGAGGAATACCACGTTTAACATCATAGTCACCATTACCAACCTGCAATTTTGCAACTGGCATAGGAACTGCTTTTGCTTTAAATGGCTTAACTTCAATTTGTGCTCCGTTTACCGACACCCTTACATCCATCTGCGGACGAGTAGGAATCAAAACGAACTTACCCGGACCTTGCTGCACCACTTTACCTTGATCACCTGAAACGCTAAGCGAAATTCCAGATGCTTCTGCAAGACCTTGAACGCTCACCGACATTTCATTACCGCAATCCAAATACAATGTGCTTGCGCTTTCTGATTCGAACTTAGCCACTGGTTTTGCAACCTTGTATCTAATTACTTCCTCATAAGGCTTGCCCTTAATATTGATTTTTACTTTATATGAAGCCTCTGCAAGGCCATTTTTATCGTACGATCCACCGCTGGTTCTGAATTTAATTTTACCCATTTTAATTCCAGTGGCCGCATCCTTCTCAATTTTAACAGGGGCACCATTGTAGAACATTTCAGATTCCGCATCGGTAGCACCAGCAATGAAAAGATCAGCAGTGTATTCCTGGCCTGCTACAAGTGTATTAGTTTCCGCTCTTACCATCGGAACAACCTTGTCAAATTTAACCTGAACACCTTCCGCCACAGCGTTAAGGGTATCCAAAGCAACCATTTCATATTCCAAAATTTCTGTTTGCATCTGACTCAGGGTAGCAATCGCACCCATTGTAGGAGTTTGCTCAAACGAAAACTGGAGGAAGTTTTTTGTTAACTGGTTGGTATTACTCTTAAATTCATCATAATCCTTTGCCGTTCTTGTCAGATTCGGAAAGGGGGTCTTCAAACCCATGATTTTGTTTAGGTCGGCCACGTGAGAGTTAAGTTTTCTTTCGTACTCCTGACCTACCTCAGGCTTTTGACTGTCGAGCATTAACTCTTCAGCACGGTGAGTATTTGTTACCAAATCTTCTCCTTCAATCGCTTTACCATCTGGTTCAGTTTTCATTTTTGTCTTCAACTCATCCAGGTATGTTACCATACCTTTTGTGAGTTCGCGCACTTGCTTAGCCTTTTCTTTAGCTGCAAGCACATTCACATCTTGACTGGTTGAATTGAGAATAGCAGTCAATTTGTTTTCGTTCGTTACCTGGCTCTCGGAAATGAGTTTAACCAAGGTATCGTCAATGATGGCAAATTTTTCGAGAACGGAATTACTTACATTCAATGCCAACAACGCAGTTAGCACCATGTACATCATACCGATCATCTTTTGCCTGGGTGTTTCCTTACCACCTGCCATGGTTTTGTATTTTAATTAGTTATAAATCGGAATAAACCTACTACTGATGATTTGATTACTTGCTCGAACCTTTCATGGCTGTCAACATACCGCCATATACATTATTAAGCGCGGTAATGTTGGTAGTAAGACTTCCTAGTTCGGTTGTAAACTTAGAAGTATTCTCACCCACTTTAGAAAGACCTTGCATAGCACCTGTTAAACTTTCGTAGAACTTGTTCATGTTTTTAACGTGCGAATCTGCATCCTTCAACTCCATCTCGTAGATAGAATTTAAAGCAGCAAGATTTTTTGTTACTTTTTGAACCTGGCTATGATACTCACTTGTATCTTTTGATGCATCGGCCATAGCCGTTACAGCTTTCATGGCAGTTCCATAAGACTTATTCATTTCGCTCAATGCCGCTGAGGCCGATTGAACATTTTTAGCATAATCATTGGTAGCAACTGCCGCGTTTGACAGATTGCTCATTTGCGAAGCTGACGTTGCCAAGTTAGTAAGGCCTTTTCCAAGGTTATCCAACAAATTTTGATCAACTTTAGCAGTCTTCAACATCTCATCAATTTTAAGCAACGGTGATTCTCCACCGGCAGGACGGTTGCTGATGGTAGGTTTCCTTTCAACACTTGGTTCATATTCCTCAGACAATTCAGGATAAACTTTTGACCAATCTGGCTCTTCGTGCTTAGGCTCAAAAGCACTTAGAAAGAAGATGGCAGCCTCAATACTCAAACCAGCTATAAGCATTAAGCTGGCTCCTTCCATGTGTTCAATTTTAAACAATGCTCCGATAATTACCACAGCTGCCCCAATACCATATATTTTGGGCATAATGGTTGTGTAGAGTAAATTAACAAATCCGCCTTTTTTCTTTGCCATAGGTCGTTAAAAGTTTAAGTTTTAGTCCGATTTTTTATAAATATAACCAGAGTTTTCAATTATTGAAATTCAGCACCGGATGACCTTCCAAGGTTAGTCATCGCGCATCGGAAACCGATGTAAGCACGGGTTGAATCTTTGTATTCATAGGTTCTGGTTCCTGTTTCAAGATAGTAGGCAACATCCTTCCACGAACCTCCACGCACTACTTTTCTTGCATTATATCTCTCTTTCGAATTGCCTTCGCGATCGTAGGCATTTTTGTCTATATACTGTGGGTTAAGATCCCATACGGTAGGAACTGAGGCCGGGTTGAAATCATCGAGACACCACTCAGCCACATTGCCCGACATATCTACAAGACCGTAATCATTCGGGAAATAAATACCTACCGGGGCTGTGTATGCAAATCCATCATCGAAAAAGTTACCACGACCGGGTTTGAAATTTGCAAGCATACAACCCTTCGAGTTACGGATGTATGGATTTCCCCAAGGATACTTAGCCATATCGCGACCACCGCGAGCCGCATATTCCCACTCGGCTTCTGATGGAAGACGGAAAGCCGGCATTGGAGGCTGGCCACCGTTAACTTGTCGCCATTCATTTAAGAAAGCTGATCTCCATTTACCGAAGAAATTAGCGGCTTCCCAGCTTACACCTACCACTGGATAATCCTGATAGCCCGGATGCTGCCAATAATAATCTACTAAAGGATCACCCATATGGTGGGAGAAATCTTTCATCCACACGGTTGTATCAGGATAATACTTTTCCATAAACTCCTGCGATCCGATCTGAGCAAAGTTGGTAAGGCCTTCGGCACCGTTAGGATCGAGGAAGAACGTTGTAAACTGTAAGTATTCATCATTGGTAATCTCTGTTTCATCCATGAAAAGAGGGCCAATGGTTATTTGTTTGTTGAAGTTAATCTGAGTTGAAGCAGGATCTTCATCCGCCTGCCCCATGTGAAAGGTACCTGCGGGAATCGGAACCATACCATATGGTATCACCATAGACCAACCTTCTCTGCGTTCGAGCGTAGATTGACCCACTACCTCACCCTGGGCATCGCCTCCCTTATTACCACCAATACCAAGCAAGCCGCAGCCACCTAGCATCGATCCAGCACCCAGAATTAAAGCATAGTACAGAACCTTTGGAGAAACTCTTTTCTTCATACTTTTTATTATTAGTTCAAGTCGTTCGTTTGTTGATAAGCCAACGATACAGACCCGAAAGTTATTCTTTTTCGCTCTTTTTTTTAATAACCGAGATACCAAATTCAACAAAATCTGAAAAAAACCAAAATAATAAGCCGATTAATGCCTGTATCGGGGAGTTCGCACTACCTTTTTACCAATTGCCGGGTTTACAGGAAGTTCGTAAGTAAGCAGAAATTCATGTGAGGTAGGCTGTTTTGCAGCTTGATCCTTAATCACATAATCCAATCCATACCCAATCTTCAATGACTTGTCTTTTAATAAACTGTATCCTAACATCAGGATGGCTGCTTCAGATTGTCTAAACGCCAATCCTGCCCACATCGTATCTTTATAGAAGGCTAAACCGCCAAGATCAAAGGTGGTTTTAGTAAAATCTGATTTAACTAATGTTGAGAATTGAAACCTGAGATCAAAGTTTACCTGATAATAATACCCTCCGGTTACATACATATGTGGTTGAAGGGCGCTGCGTTGGCCTACTCCAAAATCAAATGTTGATTTGATCAGGTGATTAAAACTTACCCCGGCATAATATTTTTCCCGTTGCATAAAAACACCCATGGCTAGGTCAGGCCGAACCTGAGACTCTTTGCCTGAATTTTTTAATAGTGGATCGTTAGGATCAATGGGTCTGTATTCATCAAAGTTGATGGTCTGAGAATACACTCCGGCCTTCATGCCAAAACTTAGCTTTGTGTCTTTCAGGGCGAGGTGATAAGCATACGATGCCTGTGCCTCTAAATTATTCTGGGGGCCAAGTCGATCATTAACTATGTATGCTCCAAATCCACTTCTCAACTTATTAATAGGAGCCGACATACTTACGATCTGTGTGGTTGGAGCACCTCCGCCACCAAAGCTAGGCTGGTATCCAATCCACTGACTTCTATGAATAGCTGTGAACTTGGTTGTTCCTTCAGCGCCTGCAAATCCTGGATTATAATACATGGTGTTAAACATGTAATGCGTGAACTGAGGGTCTTGCTGGCCAAACGAATCGCTAAAAAAAGTGCCGGCCAGTAAAAGTAAAAAATAGACTTTCTTCACAGTTTCTTATTGAACAGGACTTAAAGATAAATCAATTCTTATCACACTTTCAATCAGAATGTAATTAAAGTGTAATAAAATAAGAGTCTTGTTAAAAACGTAAGGCTTAAATAGTTATTTGATTCCGTTGGCAGCTTTTATATAAAGTTCTAGTGCCCCGGTCATAGAGGGTGCATTGGGCAGTGGGGCTTCGATGTCTAGAATTAAGCTGGCTTCCTTAACAGCCCGTGCCGTGGTTGGGCCGAAGGCGGCTATCCGGGTATTGTTTTGCTTAAACTCAGGGAAGTTTACGAAGAGTGAATTTATGCCGGACGGACTGAAGAATGCCAGAACATCGTAATAAACATTTTTAAGATCGTTCAGATTAGCGGCAACCGTGTGGTACATAATCGCTTCCGTAAAATGGAATCCGTTATCGGTAAGAAAATCGGGAATGTCATTTTTTCTGATATCCGAACACGGGAAAAGAAATTTCTCGTTTTTGTGTTTCTTAATAATCTCCAGCAGATCTTTTGTGTCTTTTAATCCAGAGAAAATTTTTCTCTTCCGGATCACGATGTACTTCTGAAGATAATTGGAGGTTTGGTCAGAGATGCAGAAATACTTCATCTCGGGGGGCATCTCCAACTTTAATTCCTGGCAAATCTGAAAAAAGTGATCGACCGAGTGACGACTTGTAAAAATTACAGCTGTGTGCTGAAGGATGTCTACTTTCTGTTTTCGGAATTCCTTAATAGGAACTGCCTCAACCTCTATGAAAGGGCGAAAATCTATTTTGAGATTATACTTCTCCGCAAGTTTAAGATAGGGTGAGTTTACATCGCTGGGGGCCTCCTGAGTGACCAGAACGCTTTTTACTTTTCGCATTCTGTCCGTAACAGTTTCAGTCATATCAACACGTATCGGGTTCGGCTTAAAATAGGATCACTTTACCTAAAATCATTAGTGGGATGATTTCAGTTGCGCAAAGGTAGGAAAATAAATGAAAAATCGGGAAGGAGGTTCGAGCCAATAGTTTCATAAATAAAAGTGTAGTGCCTAATAGTACCAGCAGGCTGCCCATCGTAAGCAAGTGATAAAAATAACCTGCTTGTTGCGTTTGCAAAATAAAATAAACGATAGCCACACAGCCCATGAGCGTGGTGGCGACAAAAAGCAGGCGGATAAAATTGAAGAACTGAAACCGAACCGTATCGCGCAAGCCGAAGAGAAGAGAAAAGCTTACAACCAAAACCAACTTGCCGATGAGCACAACAAAAATGAAGGCCGACAACAAAAGCCAAATAAGAAAGGATTGTGCCGTAGAGAGAACGTGAAAGTTTGCAGCAAGCCGCAGGCGATCTGGCGCCAAATGAAAAATTATAATAAAAAGAAGACCGAGCAGAAAGCTGACCAACGCGAAAAAAAACAAATTAATACTCGACCCTATTCGGCCCGCAACAATGGCTTCGTCACGCTCCTGAATTGAAAACAATTTCACAACATTCAGATAATCGACCGTAAGCCGGGGGTTCATCCTAAATAGTACGATCCACGATGTCAACAAAAGGAAAGAGGCAAGAATCACGAAGTCTCTAAAATAACTTCCTTTAAGAGCAGGGTTATCCAACTCTGATTTTTGAATCGGCAACTCTAACACGGTTTGAAGTGAATAAATCGGCCGGTCTTGATGAATGCTGAAGGATAATTTTCCCTGGTAGCGCGACCATAGACTGTCAACTGAAAGGCGAAGATTTTTACTTCTGGCAATCAACTTACCGTTGATAAAAACTGAAAACTCAGTTTGATCCCAAATTAAAAGTTTGGTCCCAGTGGCTTTCTTATCCAACGCAAAATGGATTGTCTTACGCTTCTGATCTGCGAAACTTTCAAAATTCTCCTGCTCCTGCACTTTCCAATCCTCGCGAAGATTATAGATAGCCGGTTGGGGTTGCGCTAATGCGGAGAATGATACGAGTAACGCTATTAAATGGGTAAGAGAATACTTCATTGAACCTATGCGAAACAAAAGTATCAGATTAGCACGGGGAAAGGAAATTCACTTCTCTCTTATTCCATCTATCTTTGAGTTTGATGGCCGGTCTTTATATACATATCCCTTTTTGCAAGCAGGCTTGTTATTATTGCGACTTCCATTTCTCCACCAACCAAACCCAAAAGTCGGAGTTGGTAAACCAAATCACTCAAGAATTACTTTTTCAAAAAACATATCTGCAAGGTGAGTCCCTGGAAACCATTTATCTGGGTGGAGGAACTCCTTCTCTGCTTAAGGCCAAGGATCTTGAGGTTCTGTTCAATACAATACACAAACACTTTCAGGTAGTAACTCCGGAAATCACTCTGGAAGCCAACCCAGACGACCTTACTCCAGAAAAACTAAGAGAACTTTCTTTGATGGGTGTTAATCGATTAAGTATTGGCATTCAATCTTTCGATGAAAAGATTCTGCGATTTCTTAACCGTGCCCACACCGCACAGCATGCGCTTCAATGTGTTGACAACGCACGAAACGTGGGCATTACCAACATCAGCATTGACCTGATTTATTCGATACCGGGTCAAGGTGATGAACTGCTAAAAGAAAATCTGGCTATTGGCACACAATTAAGGCCTACTCATATTTCGGCATATTCTCTTACTCTTGAAGAAAAAACTGTCTTTGGCAGATTGGCAAGTAAGGGTAAACTCACAGCCATGGAAGAAGGTTTGTCTGCCTCGCAGTTTGAACTTGTTATGGATACATTGGTGGAAAACGGTTATCTGCATTATGAAATTTCAAATTATTGCCTGCCGGGATTTGAATCTAAACACAACACCAGCTATTGGCTACAAAAAAAATACCTGGGTGTTGGGCCTAGTGCTCACTCCTTTGATGGCGAAAGCAGGCAGTTTAATATCAGCAATAATGCACTCTATATAAAGGCACTTACTGAAGGGCGAATACCTTTTGAACGCGAAATGCTTACACGGGAAAACAAGATCAATGAATATCTCTTTACCTCGCTGAGAACCAACAAAGGCTGTAACATGATTTACCTTACCTCAACTTTTAATTACGACTTACTCAATTTGAATAAATCATACTTAACGCACTTGGCAGAAAAGAAACTGATTCAGATTGACAACAATACGTTAACACTCACCCGCACCGGCAAACTTTTAGCGGATACCATCGCAGCTGATCTTTTTGTTTCAGATAAGCTCAATTGATTTATAAGAATTTGTTATTTTAACATCGAATGACTGTAGAAGAAAAAAGAGTGTACTTATTGCTGAAGTCGGTGATCTACCATTATCATGGACTGGATGAAGTGGAGCAAAAAGATCTGGATCAGATTTCTACTGATATGGATGCCAAAGAAGAACTGGGCTGGGCGCTGGATTTTGTTGCGCAGGATTATATGACTGCCTTCGACCGTGCCCGCGAATTTCTAAACCACATCATTGGCGACTACCCAAAGGATAAGCGGGTTGGTCTTATTAATATGGTGTGGCAATCCAATAATGTAAAAGGATATGTGACCGAAATGGAAGCCACGGCTATGTTTAAGTTAGCCCGCGATTGGAATGTTGAGAAAGAATTAATTGAGTTGGTTCTTAAATAGAACTACAAACTCATCATATCCTTAAACTTGGCGGCCTGCCTACGGCTTACTTCCACCTTATCGCCACCTCGCAGTTTCACCATTAGCCCACCGTTGAACCAAGGCTCGATCCCCTCCACCCAGCTCAGGTTAATAATATGTTTGCGACTGGCCCTGAAAAATGCGCGCTCATCCAACCGATCGTCCAATGCATTCAATGATTTATGAATCATTGGACGGTTGGTGTCAAAATACACTTTAATATAATTTCCATCCGATTCAAAGAAACGGATACTTGCCAGGCTCACAAACCAGCAACGCTCGCCATCTTTTACAAACACCTGATCCTCCAATCCTAACTTTTTGCCTGCACCGCGACCTGCCTTGGCCCGCTCCTTCTCCATAATTTTATGCATGGCTTCACTTAGTCGCTCAGCTTGTATTGGCTTAAGCAAATAATCCAAGGCGTTCACTTCAAAGGCTTTTAGTGCAAACTCATCATAGGCAGTTGTAAAAACTACGAGCGGAACTGACTCTAACGATTCAAGCAATTGAAAGCCGGTGCGACCGGGCATTTGAATATCTAAAAAAAGTAAATCAGGATTAAGCTCGTTAATCATCTGCTCAGCTTCATCGGCATTCATAGCCTCGCCTACAATCTCAATGGAAGGATGCTCTTCAAGCAACTTTGCCAACTCTTTCCGCGCCAGGCGCTCGTCATCTATTATTAATGCTCTCATGAATGTAAATGTGGAATTATTATTTCAGTTAATACAAAACTATTGTTTTCGTTGCTAATTGCGAAGTGAGCCTCGTTGCCATAAAGTAATTTCAGGCGTTGCGAGGTATTGACCAGCCCAAGGCCACCTCTGCGTTTGTGGCCGTTAACATGATAATGGCCGCTGTTGCGGATGCGGATGTTAAGTTTATCATTTTCAACTTTCGTTTTTACCTGAATCAATCCACCCTCAGTTAATTTTGAAATGCCATGCTTCACACCATTTTCAACCAACGTTTGAATCATCAGGGGTGGAACCAAAAAATTTTTTGAGGCCGGATCAATGTCAAACTCTGTTTTAAGTCGCTCTTCAAAGCGAATGCTTTCCAGGCCCAGGTAATCGCGCACTACTTTTAATTCGTCCCCAAACTTCGTTAAGCCCTTCTTTTCTGTGGTCAGGGAGTTTCTAAGAATGTTCGATAGTTGATTGATGGCCTGTTTTGACTTCTCAGGATTTTCATCCACCAGCGCTCGAATGCTGTTAAGTGCATTAAAAATAAAATGTGGATTCAATTGAGATTTCAGATTGCTCAGCTCAATTTCTTTTATTGAGGCTTCGAGCTTTAATGACTTGTTATAACGCTCGAAGTAATTGTACATAAAATAAAATACCGACCAAAGAAAAAAGAGAATAGCATAATATACCGACTGGCCTAAAAGATTAGAGGGATCAAGAACCACATTCCAGTTATACAAACCCAGCGGGATAGAAACCGGGATGCGAAGAAAATACATAACAACACCTAACAACAGCACGCTTGCTATAACCCGAGGAATAAGACGCGGCATGATCATCGCAAGCCAGCGGTTATTATTCATGTAGGTACGAAACCCGTGGGTCAGTAAAAAACAAAAGAAAGCTTCGTAGAAAAGAAAAATTATCCGCTGGGTGCTGATGGCGCCATTTACCGAGGCAAGCGCTGCAACAATCTGGACAGCCGCATAGAGCATCCAGCCGCCCACTTGCATTGACCAATATAACCGTGCTTTGTTTACCATACGAGCGAGCAAAGTTAGTAAATCAAAAAACGGAACGTTTTCTTCTTACACGAACGGGGTAAACATCAATTACTGTGATGGAATGAGGATTAATTCAACTCAGGCTTCAAGAATTTTCCTGTAAAGCTGGCCGGGTTCTTTGCCACTTCTTCGGGAGTTCCTTTTGCAATTATACGACCGCCACCAGCACCACCCTCCGGCCCAAGATCAACAATATAGTCGGCCGATTTAATTACGTCCATGTTATGTTCAATCACCAACACCGTGTTTCCTTTGTCCACCAACTTTTGCAACACATCAAGCAAATGGCTAATGTCCTGAAAATGCAAACCCGTGGTAGGTTCATCTAATATATAGAGTGTCTTACCGGTATCGCGTTTAGAAAGTTCGGTAGCAAGCTTTACACGTTGTGCTTCTCCGCCTGATAAGGTAGTGGCGTGTTGACCCAATGAGATATACCCGAGACCAACTTCGCTCAGTGTTTGAATTTTTCTGAGAATGCGGGGCTGGTTTTCAAAAAAGTTTACTGCCTCCTCCACGGTCATATCCAACACATCCGAAATTGATTTTCCTTTAAACCGAACTTCAAGGGTTTCGCGATTGTATCGTTTGCCTTTACAGGTTTCGCAGGGTACATAAACATCGGGTAAAAATTCCATTTCGATCAAGCGCAGTCCGGCACCTTCGCAGGTTTCGCAGCGGCCGCCCTTTACGTTGAAAGAAAAACGACCTGTTTTATACCCGCGAATTTTTGCTTCAGGCATTTGCGAAAACAAATCGCGGATGTCGGTAAACACGCCTGTGTACGTAGCTGGGTTGGAGCGCGGTGTGCGCCCGATGGGCGATTGATCTACTTCAATCACTTTATCAATCAACTTAAGGCCGTCAATTTTTTTATAAGGCAATGGCTCGGTGCGCGAATTGAAAAAGTGCTGATTCAAAATCGGAAAGAGGGTATCGTGAATCAAGGTTGACTTGCCACTTCCGGAAACACCCGTAATGCACATCAGCGTGCCCAACGGAATTTCGAGATCAACATCTTTCAGGTTATTCCCGGTTGATCCGGTCAACACAACTTTCTCACCACTACCCTTTCTGCGCTCCTTCAAATATTCAATGCCAATCTTGCCATTCAGGTACTTGGCCGTAGTGCTATTGTTTTTTAGAAAGACTTCCGGCTCACCTTCGGCTACTACATTGCCACCATGTCTGCCGGCACCCGGTCCGATATCGATAATATAATCCGACTCAAGCATCATTTCTTTATCATGCTCCACCACAATCACTGAATTGCCGAGATCACGTAAATCCTTTAATGCTTTAATAAGTTTTGCATTGTCACGTGCATGCAAACCAATACTCGGTTCATCCAAAATATAAAGTACACCTACCAGTTGTGTTCCTATCTGAGTGGCCAGACGAATCCGCTGAGCTTCACCACCACTTAATGTACGCAGCGGCCTGTTGAGATGCAGGTAATCCAACCCCACATCCAGTAAAAAGCCAATGCGCTTACGAATTTCCTTTAATACTTCAATGGCTATAAGCCGTTGTTTATCGTTGATGCGATTTTCTAATCCCTCGAACCATTTCTGCAGCATGTTGATATTCATCTCAGCCAACTGCGCAATGTTCTTGTTATTAATTTTAAAGTGTAGCGATTCTTTTTTTAACCGAGCCCCTTCACACTCGGGGCAAACTTTTGTAATTGTAAAATCTTCAACCCATTTGCGCATGGCTTCTGAGCCTTCATCTTTCTGCTTTTGCAGGAAATTGATGATGCCTTCAAATTTGGTATTCCATTCTGTGCCCGGATATTTTACTGAAGCAACGGCCACGGGTTCATCATCACCATATAACAATACCTTCAGCGCCTCTTTCGGGATGTCTTTAATGGGAGTTGTAAGCGTGAATTTATAACGCTTAAGTATGGCTTCAATTTTTTTAAATATCCAGATGTCGCGGTATTCCCCCAAAGGCAAGATACCCCCGCGGCTGATGCTTAACTTTTTATCGGGGATGATCGAATCTTCTGTGATCTCTTCTATGATACCCAACCCGGTGCAGCTTGGACATGCACCGTATGGAGAATTGAATGAAAAATTATTGGGCGCGGGCTCATCGTATGATAAGCCCGTTTTAGGATCCATTAAAAATTTAGAAAAGTGATGGACTTTGTTCCCTTCGTCCATAATCATAACTACACCTTTGCCTTCTTTCATGGCAGTGGCTATAGATTGACTGATGCGATACCGATCTTTTTCGTTAGGTACAATGCGGTCGATAACAATTTCTATGTCATGAATTTTGAATCGATCCACTTGCATTTTAGCGGTGATCTCAAGCACCTCACCATCTACGCGCACTTTCGAATATCCTTGTTTACGAATCTGAACAAACAGTTCGCGGTAATGACCTTTGCGCCCTTTAATTACCGGGGCAAGCAAGGTTAACTTCTTTCCATTAAAGTTTGTGATAATGGCATCGAGAATCTGATCTTCAGACTGGCGCACCATTTTATCTCCCGAAAGGTAAGAGAACGCTTCCCCGGCCCGCGCAAAAAGTAATCGGAGAAAATCATAAATCTCGGTAACGGTACCCACCGTTGATCGTGGATTTCGCGAAGTCGTTTTTTGTTCGATAGAAATAACCGGACTGAGACCATTAATTTTATCAACATCCGGGCGTTCGAGATTTCCAATAAAACTTCTAGCATAAGCCGAAAAGCTTTCCATGTATCTGCGCTGACCTTCGGCATAAATTGTATCAAAAGCCAGAGACGATTTTCCGCTGCCACTGATACCAGTAATTACCACCAGCTTGTTGCGTGGAAAGGTGAGGCTGATGTTTTTCAGGTTATGCTCACGGGCCCCAACAATTTCTATGTAGTCATGACCAGAAAGGTCGGTGATTTTTTTAGCGGAAGCAGATTTTGACATTATCTTAAAGAGAGATTACCACAAAGGAATACAAAAATGGGGTAGGATTGCTGCAACGCAAAAGAAACTAAAAGACTTTAGCTGCATTAGTGTAAACATGTGACCAGAAATCAGAATGAAATAGTCAGACTCATCAAAGGCGAGTGAATGGAGCCTATTTGACCTCTGATTAAAATGTACTTTCCTTCCTTCAATTGAAACCCTTGGGCTTGTTTTGTCTCAGGGTCAACAGTCCAATATTCAGGAACACCAAAACGTTCGTAAAGTTCTTTTTTCTTTATCAGATCATGACTCTTATTTCCTTCCGAGAGAATTTCAATTAAAAGATCAGGCGTTCCATGAAAATGTCCTTCTTTATCCAAGCCGTGCGTTCCCTCCAGAATCACCACTATATCCGGTTGAACTGCGTTTGCATGTTCATCCAAATAAACATCAAATGGGGCAACAATAACCTCTCCTTTTTTCTTATCTGTTATTTCTTCTGACAGCTTTCTGAAAATGGTTTGCAAAACAGATTGATGTTTAAAGATGGGTGAGGGTGACATATAGATAATGTTATCAATCAATTCGGCAAGGGTGCCTGCTGGCAGGCCTTTGTAAACCTCCATGATGGTGCGGGGCGGATTTTCAATAAGAGGCACTTTCATCACTTCTTTAGTAAACTTAAAGATAACCATTAATTATACTCTACTCAAGCCACCTCTTTACCCGTTGCCCATTGCAACATCTCAAACCAGTCTTGCCGATCGAGTTTAATGTCGATGGATTTGGAGCCTTCAATTATTCGCTCGGGCTTGGTTGTGCCAATAACGGGGAAAATAATAGAGGGATGCGCCAGCAACCAGGCCAGCGAAAGCTGACTGTATGAAGCATTATACTTTGATGCCTTACTAAACATTTCGCGTTCGTTGGCCATTATTTTTCCACCACCTAATGGCGACCACGCCATAGCCGAAGCGCGATGTTCCATCAATAAATCAAGATCGCCATTAAGCAAAGAGTCAACTCGTGAAAGCGAAATTTCAATTTGGTTTGTAACCAACGGCATCGGTACAAACTTTTGCAACATGTAAAACTGTGGCCGTGTAAAGTTCGAAACACCAAAGTGCAATACTTTACCTTGCTCTTTCAACTGACTGAATACTTCCGCTACTTCGGCAGGATCTAACAGTGGGTCGGGGCGATGGATTAATAAAAGATCCAGGTGATCGGTGCCTAACATACTCAATGAATTTTCTACGGACCACAGAATATGTTCTTTCGAAGTATCGTAATGTTTTACCCACGTAGCGGGGCGTTTGGTGGAGCTGAATTTAATGCCGCACTTACTAACGAGCTCCATTTTATTTCTCAGGGACGGATTGCTTTTCAGCACCTTACCAAAAATTTCCTCATTGCCATGGTCGCCATAGATATCAGCATGATCGAAGGTAGTGATGCCTTCGTCCAGGGAAGTTTGAATAAGTTTTGCTACCGCATCCTGCGACACATTATGCCAACGCCACGCGCCTGAAATAATGCGCGAGAACGTGGGCCCTTGCGGATGAATTTTACGGTGCTCCATCGGTTACGTTGTTTGATGTTGAAAACATTTTTTATTCTTATTGGCCGTCATGCGTTTGCACCGGGTGCCATCGGCTGTTTTGCCACCACATTGATTTAGTTTTGCTTTACCCAACTCATTGGGCTTACAAATATCACAGGCTCCCTTCTTAGCCTTTTTGGCTGCCGCCAACCTGATGGGTTCAGCTTCACCCGAAAGCCTGCAATCTGCGGTGTGGTATTTCTCACCTTTGGGTGATGAGTAAACTGTTTGACTAAAGCTCTGGAATGCGAGCCCAAAGCAAAGCGCACACGTGATAATAACTATTTTTTTCATAAGGCAATATTGATCGGAGCAAGTTCTCATATTTCCAGTAAAACAAAAAGGTAGTTGCAAACGCGGGGTATCTCAAAAAGCAGACGTACCCGAGATATTTTTGAAAAAAACAGGTGTGTGTTGGATATTTGAGGGGAGCTATTAAATTTGCAGTCCCAAATAATAAGCGGGAGTAGCTCAGTTGGTAGAGCACGACCTTGCCAAGGTCGGGGTCGCGAGTTCGAGTCTCGTTTCCCGCTCAAACCCCTCTCCTAAAGAGAGGGGTTATTTTTTAAAGTACGATTATTTTGCCCGGGTGGTGGAATTGGTAGACACGCAGGACTTAAAATCCTGTGGATAGTAATATCTGTACGGGTTCAAGTCCCGTCCTGGGTACAAGCCTGATGAGTAATCGTCAGGCTTTTTTTATATCAGGAATTTTAAGTTTCAAAAAAAAATTTTTTCAATGTTTTTCTAGCAAACAATCAAGTAAGCTCCATATCAAGCTTGATTTTATATAAGTAAACCCTTGACCGAAGATCACCCCGACAGCATAAGTTGTTCCTATATTTGCGTCATGCCTACCAATCGATCTGTATTAATTATCGATGACGAAGAAAACCTTCGTTCGTTAATGGCGCGGGTCATTGAGTTAGAAGGATTTAAAGTGATTCAGGCTAAAGATGCAAAGCAAGGGCTAAAGTATTTAGACCATGAAGATGTTCAGGTAGTTATTACCGATGTACGATTGCCGGATGGAAATGGCATTGACCTTACCCGAACCATCAAAGAGAAATTTGCTACCGTAGAAGTAATTGTGCTCACCGCATTTGGCACCATTGAAGACGGTGTAACTGCGATTAAAAATGGTGCGTTCGATTACCTCACCAAAGGTGATCATCAACAAAAACTTATTCCGCTTCTAAACAAAGCCTACGAAAAAGCAGCCTTGCAACAAAAAGTAAAACAACTGGAAGCGCGGCTTGTAAAACAATTTGGGTTTGAGCAGGTGATAGGAAAATCAATGGCCATTCGCGAAGCCATTGCGTTGGCAAAAAAAGTAGCCGTTACAGAAAATACCGTTTTGTTGACAGGCGAAACCGGAACCGGCAAAGAAGTTTTTGCACATGCCATTCATTATGAAAGCAACCGAAGAGCCAAGCCCTTTGTTGCATTTAATTGCAGTGCTATTGCCAAAGATTTATTGGAAAGCGAACTCTTTGGCTATGCAGCTGGAGCATTTACCAACGCCAATAAAGACAAACGTGGCCTGCTGGAAGAGGCACAGGGAGGTACTTTGTTCTTGGATGAGATTGGTGAACTGAATGCAGAACTCCAAACAAAACTTTTGCGCACGCTCGAAAGCGGTGAATACTATCGGGTGGGTGATTCTAAAGTTCGCAAAGCGGATGTGCGATTCATTGCTGCGACCAATCGCCAGTTGGAAAAAGAAATTGAAGCCGGGCATTTTAGAAGTGATTTGTTTTACCGGCTTTCTGTATTTCAGATTCCATTACCCTCGCTGCGCGAGCGTGCGGAGGACATTTCCATGCTGGCCGAACATTTTATTCAACTAACCTCCGCAAAAAGTAACAGGCGCATGGAAGGCTATGATGCGCGGTTTTTAACATTACTTCAGCAGCATCCCTGGAAAGGAAATATTCGCGAACTTAAAAATGTAATTGAGCGCAGTGTTATTCTTTCGAGTGAGGCAATTTTAACTGCCGATCTATTACCCTACGATTTCAATGTGGGCGAAATAAATGAAAGCTCGCTTACGCTGGCTGATCTGGAGAAACATCACATCCAAAAAGTACTGGCCCTCACGCAAGGCAACAAAACCAAAGCGGCCAGGCTGCTGGATATTGGCCTTACTACACTGTATCAAAAAATCAAGGATTACAATCTTTAATCTTCCTGATTCTCTCTGTCCTTATCATTTCCTGCTAATTCCTTCCATTTCCGAAATACACCCTTCCATTTCGGTAGGGTAGTTCATTCGTTCATTTACCTATCTGATTGATTTACAAAAGACTATAAGTTTTGGCCTGGCATTAGCCTAAGCAGCATAAAACTGTATATGTATGACTGCACTACTCATGCTTCTTATAGGCCTGCTTTGTTTTGGCCTGTTATATCGCTCCATTAAATTCTTTGACAAACTATGATGATCGCACTACTCATTATCTCTGTCGCAGTGTTTGCGTACCTGATATACGCGCTGTTGAAACCTGAAAAATTTTAAAACACGTTGACTATGAATACCGAAATTCTTGGAGTCGTAGTACTCTTTATTATTACTGTTCTTCTCGCTATACCGCTGGGGAAATATTGTTCGAAGGTTTTTAAAGGAGAAAAAACATGGTTGGATTTTCTTGCCCCTGTTGAAAAACTGATTTTTAAAATCTCGGGCATCAATCCCGATGAAGAGTTGGATTGGAAGCAAAACATGAAAGCCATGTTGTGGCTTAACCTCATCTTTTTTGTGTGGGCATTTATCATCTTAATCACACAAAGCTTGCATCCCTTTTGGAATCCGGATGGCATTGCCTCTATGGAACCAACCACGGCATTTAATACCGCGATTAGTTTCATGACTAACACCAACCTGCAGCATTATAGTGGAGAAACAGGTGCGAGTTATTTTACTCAACTTATCGTTTTTTGTTTTCTGCAATTTGTAAGTGCTGCAACCGGTATTGCCGCAATGGCATTACTTTTAAAAGGTCTTGTTCAAAGACAGGCAACTTCGTTAGGAAATTTTTATGCGCTGTTCTTAAAAAGTTCTACACGAATTTTATTACCCATCTCAATCTTCGTTGCAATCATCTTAGTGATTCAAGGTATGCCTTCTACGTTTGAAGGGGCAGCCCAGGTGATCACGCTTGAAGGCGACACCGTAAATGTGGCTCGAGGTCCGGTTGCACCTATGGTAACGATCAAACAACTTGGCACCAATGGGGGTGGTTATTTTGGCCCTAACTCTACTCATCCTTTCGAGAACCCAAACTACTTCACCAACCTTATTGAGAACAGTATAATTCTCTTAATTCCAATTGCCTTAGTGTTTGCATTTGGTTTTTACATCGGCAAACCAAAAGTGGGATACTACTTCTTTGGAGCTATGACGGTGATCTTCGCAAGCTTTGTTGCCATCTCTGTCTATTATGAAATGAACGGCAATCCGAATCTCACGGCCATGGGCATTGATAATACTTTAGGCAACATGGAAGGTAAAGAAACGCGCTTTGGTACAGCAGCTTCTTCTATGTGGGGAGTGTCGACCACTTCTACATCCAATGGTTCTGTAAATTCTATGCACGATAGTCACACCCCCTTATCGGGAGGAATTTTTATTTTGGATATGATGATCAATGCCATCTATGGTGGCGTGGGTGTAGGCCTTATCAACTTCTTTGTGTTTGTGGTAATTGCCGTTTTTATTTCTGGTTTAATGGTAGGTCGCACACCCGAATTATTTGGTAAAAAGATTGAAGCCAAAGAAGTAAAGATTGCTGCGCTAGTGGCCATTGCTCATCCCTTCTTTATTTTAGTAAGCACTGCCATCGCCTCTCACCTCGCTGCCACTAATCCTGATATCGGTTGGTTAGCCAATCCATCCTTTCATGGATTCAGTGAAATGCTATATGAATTCACTTCATCTGCAGCCAACAATGGTTCAGGTTTTGAAGGTCTTGGCGATGCTACTCCTTTCTGGAATATCATGTGTGGAGTTGTTATGATCCTTGGAAGATTTATTCCGATTATCGGTCCCCTTGCCATTGCAGGTTCATTGGCTTCTAAGAAATACATTCCTGAAAGTGCTGGAACATTAAAGGTAGAAAGTATGGCTTTTACTGCTGTGTTGCTTTCAGTTATAATCATCATTGCTGCCTTGTCGTTTTTCCCGGCTCTGGCATTGGGACCGATCGCTGAATATTTTTCCATGTAATCACAACCCAGAATTTTCTAACAGTCAATTAAAAAGTTATGACTAAAAACTCATCAACAAAATTATTCGAGCCTGCCCTGGTTAGCGCAGCAGTCAAGCAATCTTTTGTAAAACTTGATCCACGCATCATGATCAAAAATCCCGTGATGTTTTGCGTGGAGATCGGCACTGCTATCATGTTGTTTGTTTCGGCTTACTCCTTTATCAATACCGATCAGGGATCACCTTCTTACAACATCTCGATCTTTATTATTCTGTTACTTACGTTGTTGTTCGCCAACTTTGCTGAAGCCATTGCCGAAGCACGTGGCAAGGCGCAAGCCGATTCGCTTCGCAAAACACGTGAAGAAACTCCGGCCAAAGTTTGGCTGGATGGAAAGGTCGTTTCCAAAAGTTCTGCTTCATTAAAGAAGGGAGATATTTTTATTTGTGAAACTGGCGACTTGATTCCTTCCGATGGTGAAATCATAGAAGGCATCGCTACGGTAGATGAGAGTGCTATTACGGGCGAGTCGGCTCCTGTAATTCGTGAAGCAGGTGGTGATAAGTCCAGCGTAACGGGTGGTACTAAAGTGCTTTCCGATAAAATAAAAGTACAGGTAACTACCGAGGCAGGTGAAAGTTTTTTAGATAAAATGATTGCGCTGGTAGAAGGCGCGAGCAGGCAGAAAACTCCCAATGAAATTGCATTAACGCTCCTGCTCTCGGGTTTTACCATTGTCTTTTTGTTGGTAACGGTTACATTAAAACCTTTTGGAGATTATGCAAACACGACAATCACCATTGGTGCATTAATTTCTCTTTTCGTGTGTTTGATTCCAACCACTATCGGTGGGTTGCTTTCGGCCATTGGCATTGCAGGCATGGATCGGGCGCTACAAGCCAACGTGATTTCCAAATCAGGCAAAGCAGTAGAGACGGCTGGTGACATTGATGTTTTGTTATTAGACAAAACAGGAACCATTACCATTGGTAATCGCAAAGCCACCAATTTCTATCCCATTGATGTACATGAAGATCATTTTCTGGAAAGTGCCACAGTAGCATCGCTTTCTGACGAAACCCCGGAAGGAAAATCGATTGTGGAGTTGGCAGCCGTTAAGGGATATAAACATCCGGCTACGATTGGTAGCAATTCACTTAGTATTCCTGATGCACGTATAATTAAATTCACAGCCGAAACAAGAAGCTCAGGTATTGATTTGCCCGATGGAAGGAAAATAAGAAAGGGTGCATTTGATTCAATAAAGAAACTAGTAGAATCAGAAGGTCATACTTTTCCTTTAGAGGCAGAAAAAATTGTGCGCACGATATCTTCCAACGGAGGCACTCCACTTGTAGTAGCGGAAAATGGAAAAGCAATTGGTGTAATTGAATTACAAGACATCATCAAGCCTGGAATTACCGAACGCTTCGAGCGCTTGCGTAAGATGGGTGTGAAAACGGTAATGGTAACGGGCGACAATCCATTAACTGCAAAATACATCGCGGAAAAAGCAGGAGTGGATGATTACATCGCGGAAGCAAAGCCCGAAGATAAATTAGAATACATCCGCAAAGAACAACAGTCCGGAAAGTTAGTGGCCATGATGGGCGATGGTACCAATGATGCTCCTGCTTTGGCGCAAGCTGATGTGGGTGTGGCTATGAACAGTGGAACGCAGGCTGCGAAAGAGGCCGGTAATATGGTGGATCTTGATAATGATCCGACCAAACTTATTGAGGTGGTGGAGATTGGCAAGCAGTTGCTTATCACGCGGGGCACACTTACTACATTCTCCATTGCGAATGACGTTGCCAAATACTTTGCCATCGTTCCTGCTTTGTTTATGGCTTCTATCCCAGGCTTGCAAGCATTAAACATTATGCATCTGAGTAGTGCGGAGAGCGCGATTCTTTCTGCTGTGATTTTTAATGCAATTGTTATTCCGATGCTGATTCCATTGGCGCTTCGTGGAGTGGCATACAAACCTATTGGCGCAGGGGCCTTGCTTACACGCAATTTATTGATCTATGGACTGGGGGGTGTAATTGTTCCTTTTATTGGAATCAAATTAATTGACCTACTTATTACACCTCTATTATAAGGTCGACTGAAACAGTTATAAAAATTAGAATTTATAGTTATGAAAAATTATTGGCTCATTTCAATCAGGCTTACGTTGGTTACAGCTATTCTCTTTGGTGTGTTATACCCGCTGGCCATTACAGGTATTGCAAAATTTGTTGCACCAAATGGCGGAAAGGGAAAAGAAGTATCAGTAAACAATAACATAGTCGGCTTTGAACTCATCGGACAGAAGTTTGATGACGCGAAATATTTTAACAGTCGCCCGTCTGCGGTAGAGTACAATGCAGCTTCCACTGGAGGTTCAAACAAAGGTCCAACTAATCCGGAATATCTCACTTTAGTAGAAGAACGTATTAATACATTCCTGCAAGAAAATCCATCTATAAAAAGAGAAGACGTTCCCGTGGATTTGGTAACTGCCTCTGGTGGTGGCTTAGATCCACACATTTCGCCACAAGCGGCTTATGTGCAAATTGCTCGCATCGCTAACGTTCGTAATCTTGACCAGGTGAAACTTAAAAAATTAGTAGACGATCATGTTGAAAAACCTTTGTTAAATTTTTTAGGTACATCTACCGTACATGTACTAACACTTAATATTGCATTAGATAATCTTAACTGATATGAAAAAAATCTTTGTTTTACTCTGTTTTGCGCTATTGAATACATTAGCCTTTGCACAAGTGGTGAACACCGCCACCATGGATACCAGCAACTTCAACTATCAAGGTAAAGTGATTGTGAATGGATACATCGATACCTATTATGGTTACAACTTCAATAAACCAGCCACCAAAGAACAGCCTTACTTTGTTTCCATGGCTCGCAATAATGAATTTAATATCAACCTGGCTTATATTGATATAAAATATAGTTCGGCACGATTACGCGCACGTTTCGTACCAGGGTTTGGAACATACATCAATGCAAACTATGCAGCAGAACCAGGAGTATTAAAAAATATTGTGGAGGCAAACGTGGGTGTTAAACTATTCCCCACTAAAAATATCTGGCTCGATGCCGGTGTATTTGGCTCCCCCTATACAAACGAAAGTGCTATTTCAAAAGATCATCTCATGTACACCCGTTCTTTTGCGCCTGAATATGTGCCCTATTACCTTTCGGGAGTTAAGCTCACCTTGCCGCTAAGTGAAAAAATAAATGCTTATCTCTATCTGCTCAATGGCTGGCAGCAAATTGCTGATCCTAATGAAGGAAAATCATTAGGCACTCAACTCGAGTTCCGTCCCAATGATAATTGGTTACTCAATTGGAATACTTATATCGGCAATGAACAAACGGCAGCAGCTCCCCAGAACAGAACGCGTTATTTTTCAGATCTATTCTTTATCTACTCGAAAGATAAATGGTCTGCTACCGGATGTGTTTACTACGGAATTCAACAACAGGATAGTGGCATCGAAACCAACTCTGCTACCTGGTGGCAAGCTAATCTAATCGGCAAATACGCCCTTAATGAAAAGCTCTCGCTCTCTGGCCGCATAGAATATTTTAAAGATCCGGAAAATGTTCAGATTACTTCCATTAATCCCGGCTCAGGTTTTAGCAGTTATAGTACCGGTTTGTGTTTGAATGTACAAATCGCCTCCAACATTGTGGCACGTTTTGAGGGACGATCTTTTTTCTCGCAACAAGATGTTTATCAAAAAGATAATTTGCCTGTTAATACAAGTAATTTGCTAATCTCTAACCTTACAATTTGGTTTTAAGTTATGACAGAAAAGGAACACTCTGTACAGCATTTCCTAAACCTCATTAAAAAATCAAAGCGAGGTAAATTTAAGGTCTACCTTGGCATGAGTGCTGGAGTAGGTAAATCTTTTCGCATGCTTCAGGAAGCTCATAGTTTATTGAAGAGTGGCGTAAATGTGCAGATTGGATATATTGAAACACATCAGCGCGCGGAGACGGAAGCATTAGTGGCTGGCCTTCCAGTCATCGCAAGAAAAAAAGTTTTCTATAAAGGAAAAGAGTTAGAAGAGATGGATGTGCAGGCTATTCTTTCTGCCCGGCCTGAAGTAGTGCTTGTAGATGAACTTGCCCACACCAACATTGAAGGAAGTAAAAATGAAAAACGCTGGCAGGATGTATTGGAGATTCTGAATGCAGGAATTAATGTAATCAGCGCCATGAATATTCAGCATATTGAAAGCCTGAATGAAGAGGTGCAGCAGATCACGGGCATCGAAGTAAAAGAACGTGTACCCAATAATGTTATTCAACAAGCAGATGAGGTCGTTAATATCGATTTAACCGCTGACGAATTAATTACAAGACTCAGGGAAGGGAAAATATATAAAGCAGAAAAAATAGAAACAGCTCTACGCAATTTCTTTCAATCTGAAAAAATACTTCAACTTCGTGAGTTGGCTCTGAAAGAAACCGCTGCGCAAGTAGAACGCAAAGTGGACATGGAAGTAACCATGGACACGCGGCTTCGTCACGAGCGTTTTTTGGCTTGCATCAGCAGCAACCATACCAAAGCAAAAATGATCATTCGCAAAACAGCACGATTAGCGAGCTATTATAATTCAAAATGGTATCTATTGTATGTGCAAACGCCTTATGAAAATCCCGATCGAATTGCGCTAGCGGCTCAGCGTCATCTAATCAATAATTTCAAAATGGCCACAGAACTTGGCGGAGAGGTTATTCAAACAAAAGGCAAGAATATTGCTTTATCAATTGTAAAGACTGCTGAAGAAAAACACATTACCACGGTGTGCCTGGGCAAGCCCCGCATTCGCTTTTGGCAAGTGATTCTGAATACCAATTCGTTCAACCAACTACTAAATAAATTATCTAAATCAAATACTGATCTGATCATTCTTTCATGAAGATAAAATTCAAAGTTACGCTGGGAGTATTTGTACTGTTTACCTTTTTAGTGATCATGGGTGGCATTGCATTATTTTCAATAAACCAATTAGCGCGCGATACCCGAAACATCTTGCACGATAATTATGAAAGTCTGGAGCATACGAACAGAATTATTCAAGCAAGTGATAGCCTAACCATTAGCCCACATATAATTTCTGAATTATTGAATACCCTTAAAGAGCAGGAACGAAATATCACCGAGGAAGGGGAGCAAGATCTTACATTTTCCCTGCGTGAGGACATTGAGAAACTTATTGCCAATCCTTCGGATAGTTTGGCGCAGATTAATTTACGGCAGCATGCAGTTGCCATTCAACAATTAAATATGGAGGCAATTAAGAAGAAAAGTGAGGCTGCCACCCATACAGCTTCGAAGGCTACTAACTATTTGGTATTAGTGGGTACGCTGGTAGGGATACTAGCCTTTATTATTATTGTCAACTTTCCCGGCTATATAGCAAATCCCATTGTGCAGCTTACGCAAAGTATAAAGGCTATCGCTAATAAAGATTATGAAGAGCGATTACATTTTTCGAGGAAAGATGAGTTTGAAGAACTTGCCGTGGCGTTTAATCAAATGGCCGAAAAACTGGATGAGTACGAGCACAGCAACCTCGCAAAGATCTTATTCGAAAAGAAACGAATAGAGACTATTATCAACCGGATGACCGACCCCGTGATTGGTTTAGATGAAAAAAAATACATTGTGTTTGCGAATGAACAAGCGTTGCAGCTTTTAAATCTTAAGGAAGAAAAGATCATTGGCAAATACTCACCGGATGTAGCCGTGGAGAATGACTTACTTCGCAAACTGATTAAACAGGAAGAAAGTGGAGATCGCGCTAATTTGCTGAAAATTGTGGTTGCCGGCAAAGAAAATTATTTCAGTAAACAACTTATTGACATTCGCTACACAGCCACAGGCGAGGAAGGAGAGATTTTAATTGGACAGGTAATTTTGCTAAAAAATATTACTCCCTACAAAGAACTTGACCTGGCCAGAACAAATTTTATTGCTACCATTTCGCATGAATTGAAAACACCTATCGCTTCCTTGCAAATGTGCACACAGCTTATCAATGATCAGCGTATCGGAAGTTTAAATGAAGAGCAGAGAAAATTAGCACAAACATTGAATGATGAGACTGCACGGCTTGCTAAACTAGTTAATGAGTTACTCGATCTATCGCAAGTAGAAACCGGGAATGTAAAACTCACATTAAGTTCGGTTTCGCCCCAGCGATTAGTGGAGCAAGCAATTGAGTCAGTAAAACTTCAAGCCGAAAGAAAAAATATCGCGATTCAGGTTATGGAGACAGATGAAATGCCAAACGTAAAGGCAGACCCTGAGAAAACAACCTGGGTGCTCATCAATTTATTGACTAATGCGATTCGATATTCCCCTGAGAATGGAAAGATTGAGATCACGATAGAGAAAAAAGAAAATCACATTTATGTTTCCGTGCAGGATTTCGGGCAAGGCATTGAAGAAAAATATCAATCGCGCATTTTTGATAAATTTTTTCAAGTACCTGGTACCACCAAAGGAACTGGCTTGGGACTAGCCATTTCAAAAGAGTTTGTTGAAGCACAGGGCGGACTTATTTCTTTGCAAAGCAAGTATGGCTATGGGTCAGTATTCACTATTGGATTACCTGCAAGTTAGCCAAGTCGTCAAGACCACTCAAAGTGGTCGGACGACTAGAGCAAAAATAAATTAGTTACTAAATAGTAGAACAAATAAAGAAGATTGTCGTTATTAGCTCTACAATTTAGTATCATATGATCGAAACAAGACTAGGTGAATTTGAAGAAGTGATGCTGCTTCTTACGGGTATTTTGGGAGAAGAGAATGCATATGCGTTTCGCATTGCCGAGGAATTTGAATCTCAAACAGGCAGGTCCGTATCCATTGGGGCTGTGCACTCTACCCTAGACAGGCTCGAGGGCAAAGGTTTTTTAAAATCTGAAATGGGCAAGCCCACCACCGAGCGCGGTGGAAGGCGAAAGCGGATTTTTACCATTACAGCCCTTGGCAAAAAAGTATTGAAAGACTCGCGCGATTTTAAAGTTGCGCTGTGGCAACAATACCCGGCTTTCAGCACAAGCAAATTAAGTTTTGGTGGCTAACCAAAAGCACATACCGCCTAAACTTGCAATCAGACTGCTGCATACATTTCTGCGAAATGATTTTGTAGAGGAAGTGGAAGGAGATTTGGAAGAGAAGTTCTACGCTGATATAAAATCAAAATCTGCGTTCAAAGCAAAGTTTAACTATTGGGTTCAGGTGTTCAATTATGTAAGACCTTTTGCCATTCGAAAATCTAAGTCTCACTACTCAAATCATTACTCTATGTATAAAAGCTATTTTAAAATTGGATGGAGAAATCTAATAAAGAATAAAACTTACTCTGTAATCAACATTAGTGGATTGGCTATTGGGATGGCCGTAGCCATTCTTATTGGTTTATGGATTTTTGATGAGCTGAGTTTCAATAAGTCGTTCAAAAATTATGATCGGTTGGCCAGTGTTTACTTCAGTCTTAATTTTGGTGGAGAAGTTATTACCGATAGTGGGGCACCTCCAGCCATGGGCGCTGAGTTAAAAACCAATCATCCGGAATTCGAAGAGGCAGTTATTACCACCTATCAAACTGATCAGATCATTAGTTACGAAGAGAACTCCGTCTCTAAACCGGGCATGTTTGTAGAGCCTGGCTTTATCAAAATTTTTTCAATGAATATGTTACAAGGTGGCGAGGATGTTCTGAAGGAGCTTCACTCTATCGTGCTATCAAAAAAACTGGCCGATGACTTAGTGGGTAGCGACCCCATCGGAAAGACAATCAAATACAATCAGGATCAATTGATGATTACTGGGGTGTTCGAAGATTTTCCATCTAACTCAGAGTTTGGAGCAGTGCAGCTTCTTCTGCCTATGGATTATTATTTTAAAACTCAGCCTACTAGAAATGCTGATAGTTGGGAAGACATCTCATACCAATGCTTTGTTCTATTGAATGATAAAACTTCAATTGACGAAGCAAATCTCAAAATAAAAGATCTGCTCACTCAACACGGGTCGGAAGATATGAAGTCTTTAAAACCCAAAGGCTTTTTGTTTCCTATAGAAACCTGGCATTTCCATAGTGAATTTAAAAATGAAGAAAGTACAGGCGGCAAAATTCGATTTGTTTGGATGTTCGGCATTGTTGGTTCATTTGTGTTGATTCTCGCGTGCATAAATTTTATGAACCTAAGCACGGCACGAAGTGAAAGACGATCGAAAGAAGTAGGCATCCGAAAAGTATTAGGCTCCGTACGCAGGCAGTTGGTAAATCAGTTTCTAAGCGAGTCGTTACTCATGGTGTTGATCGCTTTTTCAATGGCAATTCTTCTTGTAGTATTAAGTCTCCCATGGTTTAATGATTTATCGGATAAACATATGGTGATGCCTTGGAGCAATTGGTATTTCATTTTAACATCAGTGGCATTTATTATCATCACAAGTATGATGGCTGGAAGCTATCCGGCTTTATTTTTATCGTCTTTTAACCCTGTAAAAGTTTTGAAGGGTACTTTTAAAGTGGGCCGCTTCGCTGCCTTACCGAGAAAGGCAATGGTTGTTTTTCAATTTACTATTTCCACTGCGTTGATCATTGGTACCATCGTTGTGTTTCAGCAAATTCAACATGCAAAAGACAGACCTGTTGGTTTTGATCTGGATGGTATTTTTCATCTGGATGTTCGCACGGATGATTTAGCAAAAGCAGATTACAATACACTTCGTGAAGATCTTTTATCTACAGGTGTAGTAACGGATATGGCTAAATCTGATTTTCCAATTACCGGAAGCATGAGTGCAGATGCTTCCTTAAGTTGGGAAGGAAAAGATCCGGCCAATCAACCGCTGGTTGCTATAAACAACTGTAGTCATGACTTTCCAAAAACAAACGGGTTTCAGTTTATTGAAGGGCGTGACTTTTCCCGCGAGTACAGCACTGATTCAACGGCTGTGATTGTGAACGAAATGTTTGCTAAACTTATCTCCACTGAGAGTGTGATCGGGAAGAAGATAAACTTTGGTTATGGAAAAGAAAAAGAAATCATTGGTGTCATTAAAGATCAAATCCGATGGACACCCTTTTCAAAGCAAAGCCCACATCTTTACAACTTAAGTTACAAAGGCAAAGGTTATCTAACCGTTAAATTAAATTCTAAGGTTGGCGTTCACGAGGCTTTGGAAAAAATTGAGGCTGTTTTTAAAAAGTATGACCCTTCAGCACCTTTTGATTATAAATTTCAGGACGATGATTACGCGCGGTTGTTTAACGATGAAGAACGTATTGGCAAAATAGCCACCGTGTTTGCTGGTTTAACTATATTGATCAGCTGTCTCGGCATTTTTGGTTTAGCAGCTTTTGCTGCCAGTCAGCGTTACAAGGAAATAGGAATTCGAAAAGTATTGGGAGCAACTGTTTTTAATGTATGGAAGCTATTGTCTAGTGATTTTGTAGTGCTTGTTATCATTTCTATTGTGCTAGCTACCCCGTTAGCTTATTATTATACTAACCAATGGTTGCAACAATACAATTATCGCATTGAAATTTCGGGGTGGGTTTTTGTCGTTACGAGTGTAATTGCTTTAGCCATCACGTTGCTAACCGTTAGTTTTCAGGCAGTGAAGGCGGCTTTAATGAATCCGGTTGAAAGCCTTAAATCAGAATGATTGAGTTACGTTGATATCCATTATTAAAATATAACTTTCAAATTTGTAATTTGCTCGATATATTTAAAGGACAGCCTGTTTATTCATCTACACTTACCCTTATGAAAAAGCATTCGTTTTTGCTCCTACTCTTCTTTGCACTTCCATTCTTGTATGAAACCGCGACTGCTCAAAATAAATTATACACGGCTCCTTTCGGGGTTCAGACTTACACCTTCCGAAAGAGTTTCCCTAACGGTGTAGCCGAAACGTTAGATTCGATCAAAGCCATGGGCTTTACCGAAATAGAAGGCAGCGCTGGCAACATGCCACCGGAACAATTTAAAAAACTTTGTGATGAACGTGGTTTGAGTATTCCATCAACGGGAACTGGTTATGACCAACTTGTAAAAGATCCGGCAGCCGTGGCTGCAAATGCAAAAACATTAGGAGCTAAGTTTGTTATGACTGCATGGATACCCCACAACAAGGGTGCCTTTAATCTAGAGAATGCTAAGAAAGCAGTCGAAGACTTTAATGCTGCAGGAAAAGTACTGAAAGAGAATGGAATTACTTTTTGTTATCACGTTCACGGTTTTGAATTTCAGCCTTATGAAAACGTCACGCTGTTAGATTATATGATTCAAAACACCAATCCCGACTATGTATCGTTTGAAATGGATGTATTGTGGACCCATTTTGGCGGGGGCGATCCGGTTGCTCTTCTTAAGAAATATGGAAGCCGTTGGAAGCTTCTTCATTTAAAAGACTTACGCAAAGGTGTACCTAAAGACTTAACCGGTGGCACTTCGCAGGAAAATGATGTGGCATTGGGTACAGGTGAAATAGATATACCCGGAATACTAAAAGCAGCCAATAAAATTGGCATCAAACATTTTTTTATAGAAGACGAAAGCAGTCGTGTAAACACACAGGTGCCGCAATCCATTGCATATTTAAAAAGTTTAAAAAACTAACGCTAGGCTCTAAAGCGATACGTGTACTTCATCAAAAAGATGTTATGTCCTTTCTCATTAAATTCGAACGAGTAATTTTTGTGATTTGGATCCGAAGCATAAAAAGCTCCGTTTCTTTCGCGTGTCCAAACCAGAAAGAAAGTTGACCCAGGAATGTATTCCCAGCGCATGACCATGTTCGATCTGAACTGACCAAAATTAAAATCAGGTTTACCAAAAGAATAATCGTAAGCATTATCATTGTTTTCATCTACCCAATACTGATCAGCACTTAACGTTGGTGAAAGTGCAGCATACCGACTTGCATATTCAGCCGCTCTGGGGTCAGTGATTGATTTGAATTTTGAATATTCACCGGCTGTTCCAAAGGGTTGTCCATAATACTGAATGGATAAATTAGGGGTAAGCATATAGGTAGCCCTGATCACCAGGCGAATAGTAGATTGATCGATGCGACCTACCACATAACGGGGTTCGCCACTTACATCCGATGTTGTCACATATTGCATTTCATTTTGATTTGATGAATACGTGGGTTCAAGCGAAATGTTAAGCGCATTGATTGGCCGATAGGTCATTCTTAAATTGATGTATAATTCTTTTGCGTAGTTTTCTTTACCAAGACCCAATTCAGGGTTAAGGTTTACATAAAACTTTTTACGATTGTCCGTGCTTACATAAAACCAGTAATAAAACATTCCCGGATAATTGATTGTAGGCCCGCCCCGCAAGTCGGCATTGGAGGCTCTGAAATTACGATAGGTTACCCCGCCACCTGATTGCCATAGGTTTTTCCATTCTGCATGCGCATTTACATTATATCCATTACTTAAACTTCGCCCACCAAAATCCCAGTCGTGCCATTGATTAAAGTTGAATCGTTGGGAGCGTGTTATTCCTTTTGGTTTCAGGATTCGGTATTGCATCCAAAGCCATTGATTGATATTATCTGTTTGTGGTAAAAATCCTACATCATTAAGTTCTAGTTCTGGCGATTGCCAGGTTACACCCAGATCCGTAACAAGATCTCCACTTTTCTTTCCAATAATAAATTGTCCTCCGGTTCCGGTAAGTGATTTAAGAGTAGGATCATACTCGGTATGATTATTATCTGGTCGTTGAAAAAATCGCTCCGAAGAAAGTTGGGTATTGCTGATGGCTTCTTCATTGCCTTCTACATGACTCATCAAAAATTTTGTGCTTACATAGTATTCACGTTTTTTCCAATGATGTACAAAATCAACTCCACCGGAGTATGCATTTTTATGTAGTAAGTTCAACCGGGCATCATCTAACTTTCGATTGGTGGCCGTAAACATTCCGCCCACCAACGTGTTGCCTTTGTTGATGTCCTGCTGAGCGCGCATTACAAAGTAATTCGTTAACGGCTCTGTAATTTGTTTTCGGGTATTGCCTAAGCTGTCAATCTCGGCATACTCGCGGGAAGTTACAGTTTCCAATAATCCCCACGAAAATCCCTTTTTGTTTTTGCCAGTAAGTTTAGCGGCTCCTAAAATAGTAGTGCCTCCATTTGGTTTTACATATTCATTTACTCCATCATCCGAATTTACATCGGTTTCAGCACCAACCTGAGGTTGTCTACCAATCCGTCTTGAGTAGAACAGATTATTATTATCAAAGGCTATCGGAAAATTCAAGGTATTATTTCCTTCTATAAAGAAGGGACGCTGCTCTCTGAAATATAATTCAAAGGCAGTCAGGTTAACTTGTGAGGGATCTGCTTCTACCTGACCAAAGTCAGGGTTGACAGTTAAATCAAGTGTGATGTCACTCGTGATTCCAATCTTGGCATCAAGACCCATATCGGCTGATGTTGAATTTCCGGTTGCATAAGGATTACCTTCTTCTTTTTGAAACGTTTCTGCTTTACCAACTACATACGGTTGTATCTCAAGTTGCTTTTGAGGTTTAATTCCTTTAATGCCATCCATCTCTGCCATCAGGTGAACGTAGCCGGCAGCATCCGGAGCGATATATTGCCAGCGTGAATTTTCCTGATTCCGAAAAAATCTGCGTTGCACATTTATGCCCCAGATAAGATCTTCTTTATTAGTAAAGCGAAGTTGACTTAATGGAATTCTGATTTCAGCAATCCATCCTTCTTCGTCAACACTGGTTTTCAAATACCAGATCGGATCCCAACTGGCATCCCAATCATCTCCATTGTTGGATACATACTCATCACTTTTAACTCCGGACACGGACGAGGTGAAAGAAAATGCAGTTCGCTTGTCGTAGTAGCTATCAATATGAAGTTCTACCCAGTCGCCATCAAAACTATCTCTGCGCGACATGCGTTTTACTATTTTACCTGGTTCGGGATCGTAACATCTGAAAATAGCATAGAGATTTTTGGCATCGTATAAAATCTTAAACTTAGTTTGCACCGATGCAGGTTTCCCCTTGTCCGGATTCACCTGACGGAAATCACCGCCTGCCCATTCCACTTGATCCCAGGCTGCATCATTTAATAATCCATCAATGATGGGAGCGTCCCCTTTTACCCGGGCTGTTGTATAGTGTTTGGTAGAGTCTACGTCTGTTTGAGCATATGCCGTAAAATTACAAATGAAAAGAATGAGGGAAAATGATTTCATTAAAGTTGGGGTCGGAGGAAGGACAACTCTTTTGATAGTTGGTTGCGTGTTAGGTTTGGGAATACTTTGAATCTGAACGGATTTTTAACGGGTGAGTTTTAAAAAAATTGTTAACAGCTATTTAATTTACTCTATGTCATCTTGTTTGGTCGATCCAGTATTACAACTTCACTTACTTTAAAAGGTTACGGACTTAAAGAACGGAGGCGAGAGTAAACAATACTACAAAACATGATGCATGGCTCCTTATTCTTGACGAACTGCTGATTGTAATCCGTCCGATTCTTAACCACACGCGTGCGTTTGTGAACACCTCTTAACCCAACACCTACTCAAATAGCTTAGAATTCTAACTATTATTCTCTGGCATAATTATTAATACTACAAATAGGAATTAATTAATTACCCTGCCACCAAGACACGAAGGCACTGAAATTATTCTTTGTGGCTTAGGGCCTTGTGGCGAATACTTGCATCTATGAAAAAATATCAATTAGGTGAATTTGAAGAAGTGGTTATGCTCACAGTTGGCATTCTGTATGGCGAGGCCTACGGAGTATCCATTAAAAAAGAAATTGAGAGTCGGCTAAAACGCGGTGTAAGCGTGGGCGCATTGCAAACTGCCTTAAGGCGGCTGGAAGATAAAGGCTATTTAAAATCGCATGAAGGCGAGGCCACCGAAGAAAGAGCCGGTCGCCCAAAGAAATATTTTACTATTACGGCTTACGGTAAAAAAGCCATGGAGTATAGCAAGTGCACCCGCGATGAATTATGGAGTGCAATACCCAAGGTTGCGCTTGATGTAAAATTCAGTTAACAACAATTGTCATCACCTATAAAAATAAATCATGAAATCATTACTAACTACCTGTGCATTATTGTTGTGCGTCAGCTTCAGCTCCCTCCTATTGGCGCAGAAGAAAATCCTGTTCGATGTAGCTCACGGTCAAAAATTTTATACCGACCCGGCCGATAAAATTTCAACTGAATTAGTCCCCACCCAACGACTTGAGTACCTGACAGGTGAACTCACAAAAAACGCGGCTGCTCACAACGGAGCAATCAATTATTTAAAAACATCCATCACAGCGGAAGCATTATCGAAAACAGATTTATTGTTCATTCACGTTCCCTCCATAAAATATTCAGCTGACGAGTGTAAAGTCATCCGTCAATATCTGGAAAAGGGTGGCTCATTATTTATCGTAATCGAGGAAGATTATTGGGCAACATTGGATCAGGTAAACGCAAACGATATACTATCACCTTTCGGGATCAAATTCTCTACTGACAATCCCGATAAAACAGTGGGCGGTCATGCCACGGAAGGCAAAATCACAAAGAAGAAATATTCTATTCCTTTCCATGGAGCGCGCTTAGTGGAAGGCGGTACACCATTCGCGTTTAGCAACAAATCTGAGCCGAGCTCTTTTGCAGTTTACACCGAGATAAAGGGTGGTGGCAAAATCATAGCGATGGGCGAAGCTATGGTATCGCTTTACATGACCAGCTGGCAAGATGTTAACGATTATGAGTGCGCACCATTTATGCAAGATGCTATTGGGTGGCTATTGAAATAACTGTAAAAAATTGAAGCCTCATATAAATAATCCGCCCCGACTTATCCTTCGCTTCTTCCGTTGGTTCTGCCATCCGAAGTTGAGAGATAGTATTGAAGGTGATTTGATGGAGTTGTACGAAGAGAGAAAAGTTAAAAGCGGAAAGCTAAAAGCCGATGCACTTTTTATTAAAGATGTGTTGCTGCTTTTCAGACCCAGCATTATCAAACCAGTAGAAGGCTATCAAACTTTAAACACATACGGTATGTATAAAAGTTATTTTATAATCGGGTGGAGAAATATCAGAAGAAATATAGTTTACTCCTCTATCAATGTGTTTGGGCTTGCCATTGGCCTGGCGTGTTGTTTGTCGATTGGACTTTATATACAAGATGAATTCAGCTTCGATTCGTTTCATAAAAACATGGAAAATATTTACCGTGTTGTTGAGAAACAAAAACAAGCTGGCGTAATGTATGATGTAGCCAGTACACCGGGTCCGTTAGGGCCTGCAATGAAAACGGATTTTCCGGAAGTTGTCGAAACGTGTCGTCTCGGTTACATGCCGGGTGTATTACAAATAGATGATTCAAACGTTGAGACCAATTCCATACGTCTCGCTGATAATGCCTTCTTTACAATGTTTGATTTCAAATTAGTAAAGGGTAATTCTCAAACTGTTCTTTTAAAACCAGACGAGATTGTTCTCACCGAGTCACTGGCCGATCGGTTGCTTGGGCTGCAATGGAGAACGGACGAAAATCTTTTGGGCAAGATCATAAAGTTAACGAGTTGGGGAAAGGAACACACACTGTTGTTGGCGGGAATTGCTGAAGACGCACCTTCCAATTCGCACATTGTGTTTGATGTTTTACTATCGTTCTCAATGATTGTCAGCAACGACAATGACTACTCATGGGAAAACAATTCCTATATCACGTATGTCCTGCTTGATTCAAATGCTGATGCCATTGCGTTCGATCACAAGCTTACTAAGTATATCGACAAATATTCAGATTTCGGATCAAAAGACGATCAACGCACTCTTCTGCTTCAGCCCATGCGTGATATTTATCTTCATTCAAAATTTGATTTTCAAACCGATACCAGCAAGACCAACGACTTTGTCTATGTACAGGTGTTTTTTGCTGTGGCAATAATGGTGTTGCTCATCGCCATATTCAATTATGTAAATCTTGCCACAGCCCGCGCGCTTCAGCGTTCAAAAGAAGTGGGCGTGCGCAAAGTAGTAGGAGCCTTTCGAAAACAACTGATCCGGCAATTCTTAACGGAGTCGCTGATGCTAACACTTCTTTCCTTTGGTATCGCTTTGCCAATGTTGCAACTTTTCTTGCCAGTGCTGAATAATATTGCAGAGAAATCGCTCTACATTCCTTTTGACCAGCCGGCCTTTCTCGGCATTTTAGTTCTTTCCATTTTCAGCATCAGCGCACTTGCAGGTTTTTACCCGGCTTTTTACCTATCATCTTTTAAACCCGCGAAAGTGTTAAAAGGTCAGTTTCAATCTGGCTCCGGATCACGTTTCAGGAGCGTGCTCGTAATTTGTCAATTCTCCTTTTCTATTATTCTGTTGATCAGCACACTGGTTGTGTATAACCAACTTCAATTTATTGAACACAAAAACCTCGGCTTTGATCAGTCGCATTTATTGTATGTACGCCTCAAGAACAACGTCTGGAAGGATGCAACATCTTTCAAATCAGAGCTAATAAATCAATCCAGCATTACATCGGCTACTGTAAGCTCAACCAATTTAATTGATGTCAGCAATTCAACCTACGGTTTTGAGTGGGAAGGGCAAACAAGAGATGATCAAATTCTCATCACCCAGATTAATATTGACCCTGATTTTTTGACTACAGCAGGCATCAAGCTGGTTGCTGGAAAAAACTTTAGTGGGGCCAAATCGGACACCGTTGCCTATCTGATAAATGAAAAGGCTGCACAACGAATGGGCTGGAATGCTGAACAGGCTATTGGCAAATCCATTACACTTTGGGAGGTAAAAGGTACGGTGATTGGGGTTGTAAGCGATTTTCATTTCCGACCGATGACCGTGCCAATCGAACCACTGGTATTTCGTTGCTGGCCCAATGCCGACTATAGTGGTGTGTTTATCAAAACGAGCGAAGGCCGAACACAAGATGCCATTGCAGCGATTGAAAAAATATACAAGATACATGAAGCAAACCGGACGATGGATCTTCAGTTTGTTGATCAATCGATCGAACGCCAATACCGGACTCAACAAAATACAGGACGTATCATCCTTTTCTTCTCCGTACTCGTCATTCTGGTTTCATGTCTCGGGTTATACGGGCTCGCTACGTACGCTGCTGAGCAACGTACCAAAGAGATTGGCATCCGGAAAGTTTTGGGAGCTAGTGTGAGTAGCCTTGTACAACTCCTTTCGAAAGATTTTATAAAACATGTTCTGATCGCGATTGCCATTGCCACACCCATTGCCTGGTGGAGCATGACGCAGTGGTTACAGAGGTTTGCATACAAGATCGATCTGGAGTGGTGGATGTTTGTAATCGCAGGATTGCTGTCAATCATTATTGCACTGCTAACGGTAAGCTATCAAGCGATAAAAGCGGCTGTGGTAAATCCGGTAAAGAGTTTGAGATCAGAATAACCAATGAATGAACGTAAGCCCTTACTGCCCCAACTCCCCCTTCGCTTCTTCCGCTGGTTCTGTCATCCGAAGTTGCGGGATAGTATTGAGGGCGATTTGATTGAATTGTATGAAGAAAGAAAAATAAAAAATGGAAAGTTAAAAGCAGACTTAAGATTTATACTCGATGTAGTCTTGCTCTTGAGGCCGAGTATCATAAAGCCAGCAGAAGGATATCAAAAATTAAACACTTACGGTATGTATAAAAGCTATTTTAAAATAGGGTGGAGAAATCTTTTAAGGAATAAAGGACTTTTCGCTATAAACATTTCGGGGCTAGCTATTGGGATTGCCACCTGCCTTATGATCATGATGTTTGTTATAGACGAATTAAGTTTCGATCGATACAACGAAAAAGCTGATCAGATTGTACGCGTAATTTTAAAAGGAAAGGTAAATGGTGAAATTATTAAAGAAGCGGTGACCGCAGCACCCGTTAGCTCAACCTTAAAAAATGAATTTCCCGAAGTGCTTGATGCTACTCGCTTGAGACGAAGTGGAACGCCCAAGATTGCCTATAAGGAAAAAACCTTCAAAAGTTCGGTCGCTTTTGTAGATCCTAATTTCTTCAATGTATTTACACTTCCCTTCATTCAGGGGGATCAAAAGACTGCTTTACTATTACCCAATTCAATAGTTATTACAAAAGAGCAAGCCTACAACTATTTTGGAATGGAAGATCCTATTAACAAGCTCTTGGAATTTAAAGATTCAAAAGAGCAATATAAAGTCACCGGAGTTATTGAAAAGGTACCCGTCAATTCACATTTTCATTTTGATCTCTTTGCATCGATGGAGGGATTGGCTCACTCAAAAGAGGATAAATGGTTAGAGTCAAATTATTACACGTATGTAGTGCTCGAAAAAGGAACGGACCACAAAGAGTTTGAATCAAAGTTGCCTGCCATAATTAAGAAATACATGGGGCCTCAAGTAGCGCAGTTGGGAATGACCTTCGAAAAATTCCGGGAAAGTGGTAACGAAATTGGTCTTTTTATTCAGCCTCTTACAGAGATTCATCTATTTTCTGATTTTGCAGGGGCAAGCGAATTAGAAGCGGGCGGAGATATAAATACAGTTTACATTTTTGGAGCTGTCGCATTATTTATGCTCCTGATTGCGTGTATCAATTTTATGAACCTTTCAACAGCCGGGGCAACCAAACGTAGCAAAGAGGTGGGCGTTAAAAAAGTCCTGGGTTCTCAAAGAAATCAATTAGTACATCAGTTTCTAATTGAGTCATTCATCGCTACTGCCGTAGCAATGATATTGGGGGTGCTTATTGTGACGGTTTGCTTATCTGCATTCAATCAACTTTCAGGTAAAGAATTAGAATCTGCTTTTCTCTTAAAACCCCAGGTAATTGCTTCCCTTATGGCATTACTGATTTCCATCGGTTTGCTGGCAGGTGGCTATCCAGCCTTCTTTCTTTCTTCGATTAAACCTATTGCTGCTCTTAAAAATAAATTCTCAAATAACGGCAAGAGCAAAGGCATTCGGAGTGCACTGGTTGTTTTTCAATTTGTAATTTCAGTAACACTCATTTTGGCAATTATAGTAGTGAGCCAGCAAATGAGTTACATACAGGATAAAAATATCGGCTACAACCGTGATCAGCGAATTGTGTTTAGAGAATCCCATTTATTAGGCTCCAGTGAAAACGCTTTTAAGAATCAGCTCTTAACAGATCCGCGAATTGAAAGTGTAACGAGATCTGCATTTATCCCTGCCGGCCCGACTGACGACAATATGACAAGTGTTTGGGTAGGTGAAAACAAAGAAGACTTCAGAAGAACGGTTATCTATGGAATTGACCCAGGTTACATCCCTACCATGGGGATGCAAATAATAACAGGGAGAAATTTTTTAGAAGGGCCTGAAAGCGAAAATGATAAAGTTATTGTCAATGAAGCATTTATTAAAGCTTTTTCTTTGCAGGGAAATCCATTGGGTCAAGCTATTAATCAAAGAACCGATAACATTGGTGGCTACAGTTCTTTAACCATTGTTGGGGTTATCAAAGATTTCCATTTCAGGTCATTGCATGAACCGATAGCGCCTTTAATGATGCTAAACAATTCTTATGGTGGATTGATCATAAAAACAAAAACGGCTGAAATGGCTGACTTACTTGCCAGTATAAATGAAAAGTGGCAAGCGTTTCATGTCGAAGAACCTTTTACCTATGCCTTGCTTGACGAACTCTACAACGAAACCTATTTAGCTGAAAAGAACATGGGTAGTGTCTTAAAGATATTTGGGTTGTTAACCATTTTTGTAGCGTGCCTTGGTTTATTCGGACTCATCACTTTTACAGCAGAGCAACGCGTGAAGGAAATTGGTATTCGAAAAGTATTAGGAGCTGAAGTCTTTCAAATTATGTCAATGCTCTCAAAAGACCTGCTTTTACTCATTGTCATTTCATTCGTCATCGCCTTTCCATTAGGATATTATTTGATGGACAAGTGGCTTCAGGATTTTGCCTACAAAATTGAAATACAATGGTGGACATTTATGGCTGCCGGAATAAGTACGTTGTTGATTGCACTTTTTACCGTGAGTTTCAAAACTGTAAAATCTGCTTTGGCTAACCCGGTAGAGAGCCTGCGATCGGAATAAAATCATGAAACAAAATCCACCAAAGCTTCCTCTCCGCTTCTTTCGCTGGTTCTGCCATCCGAAGTTGCGAGATAATATTGAAGGTGATTTGATGGAGTTGTATGAAGAAAGAAAAGTTAGAAGTGGGAAGCTAAAAGCAGACTTAAAATTTATCAAAGATGTGTTGCTGCTTTTCAGACCGGGAATTATTAAACCCACAAATGGAACAGAAACACTAAACACCTACGGTATGTTAAAAAATTATTTTAAAATCAGTTGGCGCAATCTGGTGAAGCACAAAATGTATTCGGCTATCAAAATCGGAGGCTTTGCCGTTGGGGTAGCCGCTTGCTTGCTGATCGCATTATTCATTAAAGATGAACTCTCGTACGATAAACATTATGCCAATCATAAACAGTTGTACAGAGTCTTGGGTGTGATTACCGAAAATGGTGATCCTAGAAAAGGCGTGGCCTTTCCAGCGCCAATGGCATCAGCCATAAAGGAAGCGTTTCCTGAAATATTGAATGCCGGTCGATACAACAATAGTGAACTGTTTGGAGCGGGTGCCAGTGAAGTGCGTGCTGCAGACAACGATGACAATGCCTACGATGAAGGTTTTGTCTATTTCGATCAATCCTTGATTGACATCTTTCAATTGAAGTTTGTGTATGGCCATCCCGCAAAAGCGCTTACTCAACCCGGTTCTATTGTTATCACAAAAAGAAAAGCCGATAAATATTTTCCCGGTGAAAATCCGGTTGGTAAAGCATTAGTGGTAAACAATAAGGCCGATAAACCCTACACCATCGGTGGCGTGATTGAAGATTTTAAAACAACTTCACACCTGCAGTTTGATTTTCTAATTGGAATGGAAGGCCTTGAATTTTGGAATGGTGAACAGCAATCATGGGGCGCTAGTAACTATGCCACCTACTTTCAAGTGGAAGAAGGTGTGGATGTTAAATCGCTGGAATCCAAAATCTCGAAAGAGGTGATAGAAAAATACTTTATGCCAGGGATGATAGCAGGCGGGCAATCTGAAGAAAATGTGAAGAAATTTTTCAGCGAAAAACAAGCTCATTTAGAACTGCAGCCGATAGACAAGATTCACCTGTACTCAGAAGGTGTTGCTGATAACTTGGTTTATGGCGACATCCGGTTTGTCTGGTTGTTTGGAGGAGTAGCTCTGTTCATTTTAATGATTGCAGCTATCAACTTTATTAATCTTTCCACAGCCAAATCAGCCAATCGTGCAAAAGAGGTAGGTCTGAGGAAAGTGGTTGGTTCCCTTCGTGGCAACATCATCAATCAGTTTCTCAGCGAATCGGTCATGTTCAGTACAATCTCATTTGTGCTGGGGTTGGCCATTGCTTCGATTATACTGCAATACTTCAACTCGATTTCAGGAAAATCAATTTCAATGCCATTGATGGAATGGTGGTTTGTTCCATCTCTTTTGGGATTATCGGTGGTGGTCGGTGTTATCGCTGGGATCTATCCGTCATTTTACTTGTCATCCTTCAAACCCATTCAGGTGTTGAAAGGTGCATTAACACAAGGCTCAAAAAGCTCACCACTCAGAAGTTCGTTAGTAATATTTCAATTCACCATCAGTATCATTCTGCTAATCGGCACAATGGTTATTCAAAAGCAAATGAATTTTATCCTGAACAAAAAAATCGGGTTCGATAAAGAGCAGGTATTGTTGTTACAAGGAACAGACACGTTGGGGCCTCTGGTTGTTTCATTCGCCAATGAGTTGCGCGAGGTGTCTCAGGTAGTTGAGGTTTCTACTGGCGATTACTTACCGGTGCGCGGTTCGAAAAGAAATGGAAATGGTTTTTGGAACGAAGGCCGTAAAAGTATTGATCCAGCGGTATCGAGTCAATTCTGGCGCGTTGATCCATATTATGTAAACACACTCGGTCTTAAAATTGTAGAAGGTCGCGACTTCAACCGCGATCTCGCTTCAGACTCCAGCGCCATCATCATCAATCAAAAAATGGCAAAAGAACTTGGCGGTAACATGCTGGGCAAAGGCATCACTAACTATGCCGGTCTATGGACTGTTATTGGTATTGTAGAAGATTTCCATTATGAATCGCTTCGCGAAGACATTCGTCCTCTTGGATTAGCCTTAGGCACAGAAGCTTCAGTTCTTGCTGTTAAACTGAAAGCCGGTGATATGAGTGAAAACATTCAAGCAATCACTACTGTGTGGGATAAGTTTGCTCCCCACCAACCAATCCGGTATTCATTCTTAGATGAACTTTATGCGGCCATGTATAGCGATGTGCAGCGCACAGGAAAAATATTTACAAGTTTCTCCATACTGGCTATAATAGTAGCTTGTTTGGGGTTGTTTGCCTTATCGGCTTTTATGGTAGAACAGCGTAGCAAAGAAATCAGTGTTCGATTGGTTTTAGGAGCTTCCGTAAACAGCGTGTTCCAATTACTTACGTGGGATTTTCTAAGACTGGTTTTGACTTCTATTGTAATCGCAGCCCCCATAAGTTGGTACATGATGTCACGCTGGCTCGAAGATTATGCCTACAGAACAACAATAGGCTGGGATGTTTTTGTGGTATCAGGGATAATTTCTGTTTTGATTGCTCTTTTCACTATAAGCTTTCAATCTATTAAGGCTGCAGTAATGAATCCGGTGAAAGGGTTGAGAAGTGAGTGAAAATATAAGTAGTTAGACATAAGTATCAAGACATTAAGTCTGTCTAATATTTTATGTCTTGATACTTGTCTCCAAGGTAAAATTGAAAATGAAAAATCAGGCACCCCAACTCCCCCTCCGCTTCTTCCGATGGTTCTGCCATCCGAAGTTGAGAAATAGTATTGAAGGGGATTTGATGGAATTGTATGAGGAAAGAAAGGTTAAAAATGGAAAGTTAAAAGCAGATTTAAGATTTATACTCGATGTAGTCTTGCTCTTCAGACCTAGTATAATAAAACCAGCAGAAGGATATCAAAATTTAAACACATACGGTATGTTCAAAAGTTATTTTAAAATTAGTCTTCGTCATCTGATCAAAAACAAAACGTTCGCATTTATCAATGTCTTTAGCTTAGCCGTTGGGCTGGCTGCTTGCGTGGTCATTTATTTGTTTGTATCGGACGAACGAAGTTTCGATACCTTCCATTCCAAAAATAAAAATATCTACAGGCTCGATGAAGTGCAAAAGTTTACCGGAACAAACGAGCAAAAGGTAGCGCTCTCCATGCCTGGAATGGCACCTGCCATGAAGCAGGATTTCCCTGAAGTTCAATCGTACGTGCGATTGTGGTTGCGTGGCAAGGAGCTGATCACCAAAGAAGACACCAAACAATTGATCGAAAATGTAATGGTGGTGGACAGTACTTTTTTTGATGTGTTTGATTTTCCTTTGGTTCAGGGCGACATCAGTACATGTTTAAATCGACCACTAACTATTTTACTTACAGAGTCCACCGCATTGAAATTTTTCAAGACGCCAAGTGAAGCTCTCAACAATACAGTTTCATGGGATGGACGAGACTATCAGGTTACCGGAATTCTAAAAAACGTTCCTGAAAATTCACACATTCAATTTGATGCCTTGCTCTCCATGGTTACTTACACGAGTGGCGAAAATAATGTCAATGATTCATGGGGTGGCAATTGGATGACTACTTATTTACTATTGGAGCCCACTGTGGATATCAAGTCTATGGAGGAAAAAATTCCGGCATTTCTCTCTCGCTACATGGATGACCCAGAAATCACCACAACCTATAAGTTATTTCTACAACCCCTCAATCAAGTACACCTGGCCTCTACAGATATCGAACATGACTACATTAACTATCGAAAATTTAATGGATCGTACCTGACTATATTTTATGTGATTGCCGCTTTTATTCTACTGATAGCAGCTGTCAATTTTATGAATCTGACTACGGCTCGTGCATCTCATCGCTGGAAAGAGATAGGAGTACGAAAAACAATCGGAGCAAAGAAAGTTCAATTATTTGGTCAGTTTATTTTTGAGTCGGTGATGTTAGCGGGCATTGCTTTGGTGGTCGCCTTATTGATCGATGCTCTCTTTGTTCCGATGATCAATGACTTAATCGGGCGAAAACTTTCTCTCTTTCAGTTGTTTCAAAACGAGTGGCAATTGGCAGCGGTGCTGGTCGGTACGCTTTCATTGGGCATACTAACGGGTATCTATCCCTCATTTTATATGACTTCGTTTAATTTATCGCGTGTGCTAAAGGGTGGCAACAAGGGCGAAGGTAAGTCAGTACTACGAAGTACGTTAGTCGTGGTTCAATTTGGATTGGCCATCGCTATGATGGTAAGTACACTGATTGTTGTGCAGCAACTGTCGTTTATGAAAGAATCTGACATCGGCTTTGATAAAGACCAAATGCTACTGGTGAATATGAATTCTGAAGCCAATGAAAAATTTGAAACCATTAAAAAGGAATTACAACAGCGGTCCGTAATACGCGGGGTAACCGCCAGTGGCCAACGCCTAGGAAATAATTTTCATCAAGGTGGCTTCAAAGTAAAAGCTGATACAGGAGTGATGAGCATTACGCCCTCCAATATAAATGTGGATTACGACTACCTGACAGTGTATGGTATAGAGATGAAGGAAGGCCGGGGATTCTCGAAAGATAATCCCACAAAGAATGGTTCTGCATTTATCATCAACGAATCGCTTGCTAAAGAACTGAGGTTAAAAGAAACCATTGGTACAAAGGCTGGTCACGACTGGGATCATAATGACTCCCTTGGAACCATCATTGGCGTGGTAAAGGATTTTAATTTCAACTCTCTTCATTACAAAGTAAATACCTTGGCGCTATCACTTCATCCTGAATGGGGCTACAGCGAACTATCGGTAAAAATAGAGAAGGGCCACACCGAAGAAGGAATAGCTGCGGTAAAAAAAGTATGGGACGAATTAGTTCCCTCTTACCCCTTTGATTATACATTTCTGGATGCGCACTTTGAAGAAGTGTATCGTTCCGATAATCAAATGAGTTCCGTGGTGACAATTATGGCCGGGCTTTCCATTCTGATTTCCTGCATAGGATTATTTGGTCTGGCCGCTATCACGATTGAGAAAAAGACAAAAGAAATTGGTGTGAGAAAAGCATTGGGGGCTACCGAAGGTCAGATTACTATACTGCTCTCACGCAAATTTGCTATGTTAATTATTATCGCATTTGTAATTGTAAGTCCTATAACCTACTACGCGCTTCATCACTGGTTAGAAAGTTTTGCCTACCGCATAAACATTAATTTACTCTTGTTTGTTTCAGGAGGTGTTCTTGCCTTGGTGATAGGATTACTCACCATTAGTTATCATACAATAACATCGGCACGTGCTAATCCTGTTAAGGCATTGAGATACGAATAGTTAATAAGTGACCACGTTAACAAATCTCAGCAATTATAATGCCTGATCGTTTCCGATAAGTAATCGTCCATAATCGGACTAGCTCGTGAGCGTAGATTGCATTTACAGTTCGTTTTCGAATCCTAAGTGATTTGGCACAATTGTTATTCCTACATTTGGAGAATAATAATTTGCCAATGAAAAATTATCAACTGGGTGAGTTTGAAGAGATCGTGCTGCTTACGGTCGGCATCTTAAACAATGAAGCGTACAGTGTAGCCATTAAAGATGAAATTGAATCGCGGTTAGCGCGCACCGTAAGTATGGGGGCACTGCACACGGCATTAATTCGACTGGAAGATAAAGGTTATTTAAAATCCTATTCGGGAGAAAGCACCGAAGATCGTGCCGGCCGACCAAGACGTTATTTTGAAATAACAGCCCTCGGAAAAAAAGCCATGCATTACGCAAAAGAAACTCGGGAACAGTTGTGGAAAGCGATACCGAAGACAGTTTTTGAAATCAACTTGATAAAATAAGTGGGCAGTAAGCAGGTGGCAATAGGCAGTTAATACATTCCTGCTGACTGCATCCTGCCGTCTGCCAACTGATTAACAATATGGACCATACTCCGCCCAAACTCTTTCTTCGCTTCTTCCGCTGGTACTGCCACCCGAAGTTGATCGATTATATCGAAGGCGACTTGTTAGAGGTTTATGAAAGGCGATTGGAAAAATCTGGCAAACGAAACGCAGACCTACATTTTATAAAAGACGTGCTGCTGCTCTTCCGGGCAGGAATTATCAAACCAACAGAAGGATATAGAAATTTAAACAACTACGGTATGTTCAAAAGTTATTTTAAAATCGGATGGCGTAGTCTTCTCAAGAACAAAGGCTACTCCTACATCAACGTTGTTGGCCTGGCCATGGGAATGGCCGTTACACTTTTAATCGGAATGTGGGTGGTTGATGAACTATCCTTTAATCGTTATCATAAAAATTATGATCGAATTGCACAGGTGTTTCAACATCAAACCGTTTTTAATGAGGTGAAAACAAATACCGCTGTGCCCATGCCGCTGGCCATAGAATTAAAAAATAGTTACCCACACGATTTCAAACATGTGGTACAAATGTGGTGGGAACGCAGTCACGTTCTCACCATCGAAGAAAAAAAGATTCCGCGAAATGGAGTATTTATGGGAAAGGAAGGACTTGAAATGTTTTCATTTGAAATGGTGCAAGGTTCATGGAAAAGTCTGGATGACCCTTCTTCGATTGTTCTCTCAGAGTCTACAGCTCACATTCTTTTTGGTGATCAAGATCCTGTTAATCAAATGCTAACGATTGACAATTCCCTTGATGTGAAGGTGACCGGAGTTTTCATGGAACCTCCTTCCAATTCAAGGTTTCACGCGCTTCAATTCATCTCCAGTTGGGATTTATGGGTATCGACCAACCCGTGGATGAAAGATGATGAAAACAACTGGAACAGTGATGATATTAATTTTACAGATGTAATTACGTATGTGGAGATCGAGCCAACTACCAACTTTGAGACGGTCTCAAAAAAAATTGAGAAGGTAAAGTTTAACAAACTAACGCCCGTGCAAGCGGCACAGGAAAACCCGAAAGTATTTCTTCAGCCTATGAGCCGCTGGCATTTGTACTCGCAATGGAAAGATGCGCAAGAAAGCGGTGGGCGAATTCAATTCGTATGGCTGTTTGGGATGATCGGATTTTTTGTTTTGGTGCTTGCCTGCATCAACTTCATGAACCTGAGCACTGCCCAGTCGGAGATGCGCGCCAAAGAAGTGGGCATTCGCAAATCGATTGGCTCTGCGCGCTCTCAATTGATCAGTCAGTTTTACATTGAGACATCTTTAATTGTGTTATGCGCTTTTGTTTTTGCAATGGGTCTGGCGGGCATGGCCCTACCGTGGTTCAATCAATTGTCTGAAAAAGAAATGACTATGCCATGGACAAACCCGATCTTTCTTTTGATTGCGCTGGGTTTCATTTTTTTTACCAGTCTCCTTGCCGGTAGTTATCCCGCATTGTTTCTTTCTTCGTTTCAACCAGTAAATGTTTTGAAAGGTACGTTCCGGGTGGGTCGATTTGTAAACGTTCCGCGCAAAGTATTGGTCGTGATGCAATTTTCTGTATCTGTGGCTCTGATTATTGGCACCATCATCGTGTGGCAACAGATTCAATTCGCTAAAGACAGGCCGATAGGCTATACCCGTGAAGGGTTGATTATGGTACGGAAAACCGCGCCCGATTTTTGGAGGATAATTCGACCGTTAAAAAATAAACTAAAAGAGTCGGATGCTATTGTTGAATTGGCCGAATCGTCAAGCCCGGCCACCGAAACGTGGTTTACATTTAACAACTTCAACTGGCAAGGCAAAAACCCTGACGAAAAAATCGGATTTACTTGTGCAGCGATAACTGTTGACTATGGCGCTACGATGGGTTGGAATTTTATTCAAGGTCGTGATCTCTCACGCGAGTTCTCTACGGATTCCTCTGCCGTTATTCTCAATGAAACTGCTGCGCGATTAATCGGGTGGCAGAATCCAATCAACGAAGAGATTACCTGGAATGGAAGAACGTTCAGGGTGATTGGAGTAATACAAGATATGATTGTGGATTCGCCTTACGAACCCGTTAAGCCAAGTGTGTATTTCATGCAAAACAATCTTCTGTTGAATACGCTTGGCAATGTATGGATTACCATGCGATTGAATCCCAATCTAAGTCCGCATGAAGCAATTGCACGCGTGGAGAATGTTTTTAAATCAGTACTGCCAGCCGTTCCCTTTGAATTCAAATTCATTGATCAGGAATACGAAAGTAAATTTGCAGCCGAAGAACGTATCGGTAAACTCGCAACCTTGTTTGCTGTACTTGCTATTTTAATTTCGTGTCTTGGGCTGTTTGGCCTGTCATCGTTTGTGGCACATCAACGAACAAAAGAAATCGGCATCCGCAAAGTGATGGGCGCATCTGTGTTTAATCTCTGGAAAATGTTATCAAAAGATTTTGTGATACTGGTTTCTATTTCCATCCTCATCTCTATTCCCTTCGCCTATTATGTAGTAGAAAAATGGTTAATGGCATATACATACCGGATTGAAATAACCTGGTGGATTTTTGCCGTCTCGGCATTAGGTGCTGTAACGATAACGCTTGCCACCGTTAGCTTCCAGGCTATAAAAGCCGCACTGATGAATCCGGTGAAAAGCCTTCGCTCGGAATAGTTGAGCAGATCACAGTCAAACTGTCGACAGTCGGCTGTGGTCTGAGCACAATAACAAAGCCACCTATTTTCGGGGCTAAAATTTTGCAGGGTTTACTTAACAAAAGTGAAACTAATGTATTATATTCACGTTTGTTAAGTAAATATCATTATGACACAACAATCTCTTGGTGAATTTGAGGAACTCGTTTTGCTTATGGTGGCTGCCCTGCATGACGAAGCCTACGGAGTAGTTATTCTGGAAGGTCTCGAGCAAAAACTAAAAAAGAAAGTAAACATCAGTGCGGTACATGTTGCCTTAAAACGCATTGAAGACAAAGGCTTTGTAAAATCCCGCTTTGGCGGAATTACGGAAGACCGCGGAGGCAGACGCAAAAAGTTTTATGTCATTACTGCTTTGGGAAAAAGAATGCTCGATGCTCAGTATAATTTGCGAAACAGCATCTATAAAGAGATTCCAAAAATATCATTCGGTTAATGACCAAACTTGACATATGAGAAAAGGTAATCAGTAAGTGGAAATCGGTCGGGTTTACTGATTACTATTCACTACGCCAGTTAAAAATGAAAAATAATCCTCCAAAACGTCCTCTTCAATTCCTCCGCTGGTTTTGCCGTGAAGATTATCTCGAAGAGATTGAGGGAGACTTGACAGAGGTTTTTATAAAGCAAGCAGAAATCTCTCTCCGCAAAGCGAAGTGGAAATTTGTTTGGAGTGTGATCATGTATTTCAGGCCGCAGTTTATGATTGTCGATATACAAAACTCAACTATTATGAAATCAATACTGAGCATCAAAGAAAGTCCTTATGTACTGTTTTTGTTTACAACCATCGCATTATTGCTTACACTCGCATTTCGCCCCATCGCTGAAATTGATATCCAAGACATAACTATGTTCAGCTTTCCACTAAGCAGCATAGTTTGGGTATTCCCTTTCCTGCTTCTATCCTCCTGGCTGATTTATTTAGTTACCAATAAATTTCTCTACTCGATAGCTATCACCTGGATACACGTTCTCACAACAGTTATCACTACGCTCCTCATTGTCATTGTTCTATATATAGGCATAAATCCATCACAATTTACAAGCGACCAGCACGAGTTAATTGGCATCATCATTCAAATTTTATCCTTGCTATTTGTTTTTGGTCAACTCGCTTATGTAGTAAATATTTTAATTGGAATTTTTGGCAGGGCTAAAGCTCATTGATTATAGAAGGAGCCTTTGAATAAAGAAAATGCAACCACCCAAGCGCCCTCTTCAATTTCTTCGCTGGTTTTGCCGCGAAGATTATCTCGAAGAGATTGAGGGAGACCTGACGGAGGTTTTTATAAAACAATCTGAAATTTCTCCGCGCAAAGCAAAATGGAAATTTGGTTGGAGTGTAATCAAATATTTCAGGCCAGAGTTTATGAAGTCGTTTAAGTATCATCCTAATGGATACGGTATGTATAAAAGTTATTTTAAAATAGGATGGCGAAATCTGCTGAAAGAAAAAGGATATTCATTTATTAACATCGGAGGGTTTTCCCTTGGTATGGCCATTGCCATATTGATTGGGTTGTGGGTATACGATGAGTTATCTTTTAACAAACATCAGGAAAATTATAATGAAGTTGCTGTAGTACTGCAAAACAATACCGTTGATGGCAAGATTGAAACATGGTCAAGCCAGTCGTATCAACTGGGATCCGAGCTTCGAAACAATTACGGAAATCATTTCAAACATGTGGTGATGTTGTCTTTCCCTGCAAGCTCCATTCTTACACAACAGGAAAAGACCTTTAGTGTAGTTGGAAGTTTTATGGAAGCGGATGGTCCGGAATTGTTGTCTCTGCAAATGATGCATGGTTCACGCACTGCGCTAAAAGACCCAAGTTCTCTTTTATTATCAGCCACTGTGGCTAATACGTTTTTTGGTGACGAGAATCCCGTTGGCCAGGTAGTGAAACTCGACAATGGCATTGACTTGAAAGTAACAGGTGTATACCAGGACATTCCAGACAACTCTGACTTTAAAGGTGAGTTTGGTTTTATCGCACACCTTAACATACTGGTAAATCGCGGTGGTCGATCGTTCGGGTGGAGTAACAACTGGTTGGGGGTGTACGTTCAGGTGGCCGATCACGCAGACATGCAGCAGGCTTCTCTCGCTATCAAAGATGCCAAGATTAAAAATGTGCCTGAAGGTGATAATCGATTCAAGCCTGAACTTTTTCTACATCCTATGTCGAAGTGGCATTTATATTCTGAGTTTAAAGATGGCGTGAACACAGGTGGCCGCATTGATTTCGTATGGCTATTTGGGGCGATTGGAATTTTTGTTCTTCTGTTAGCCTGCATCAACTTTATGAATCTGAGTACTGCGCGTTCTCAGAAACGAGCCAAGGAAGTTGGTGTTCGTAAAGTAATCGGTTCAGCACGGGGTCAACTCATGCGTCAGTTTTTCAGCGAATCGTTGTTGGTCGTTATGCTCGCATTTATCTTCTCCATTTTATTAGTTATACTTTCTCTGCCCTGGTTTAACGAAATCGCCAACAAACAAATTAACATCAACTTGGCAAGTCTGCCTCTTTTCTTAGCCGCGGTTTCATTTATCTTTCTGATCGCACTTCTTGCGGGTAGTTATCCTGCCTTTTATCTATCTGGGTTTACTCCAGCCAAAGTATTGAAAGGAACATTTAAGCTGGGGGGTTCTGCTTCGCTTCCGCGAAAAGTATTGGTCACGGTACAATTTACTGTTTCTATTATATTAATTGTTGGAACTATTGTAGTATACCAACAGATTCAGTTTGCAAAAAATCGCCCGTTGGGATATGACTTAAATGGCCTGATCAACATCCCCATCCGAACACCAGAGGTAAAGAGAAGTTACAATGCGTTGCGAAATGATTTGTTGAGTAGCGGTGTGATCTCAGACGTATCAAGTTCCGAAACAACTGTTACAAATTTATGGTGGTCCGATTGGGGATTTAAGTGGAGAGGCAAAGACCCCAACTTTCAGGATAATATTTTCCGGGGCGCTATTGATTATGACTTTGGCAAAACCGTTGGCTGGAAAATAAAAGAAGGCCGCGATTTCTCGCGGGATTTTCCGTCAGACTCCACTGCAATGATACTCAATGAAGCTGCGGTAAAGTACATGGGCTTTGAAGATCCGATTGGTGAAACCATTCGCACCTACGGAAAAGAATATACGGTGATAGGTGTGGTGGAGGATATGGTAACCCAATCGCTTTATCGGTCGAACAAACAAACTGTTTTTGTGCTTAATCCTTTTGATCAGGTCAATTTTATTGGTGTTAGAATAAGTCCGCAGGCAAGTCCTGATGAGGCCCTGACTAAATTGAGTCAGGTTTTTCTAAAACACAACCCAAGCACACCGTTTGAATATAAATTTGCTGACGATGAGTTTGCAGAGAAATTTGCTTTCGAAAAACGTGTAGGTAGTTTGGTGACCATCTTTGCTGTGCTGGCCATTTTTATCAGTTGCCTCGGACTTTTTGGGTTATCCTCTTTTGTCGCTGAACAACGTACCAAAGAGATTGGCATCCGCAAGGTAATGGGCGCTTCTACCTCCAGTCTCTGGCGTATGTTATCCAAAGATTTTTTACTGCTTGTGATCATCGCTTGTTTTATTGCCATGCCCGTTGCTAATTATTTAATGCGTGGCTGGCTGAGCTCATACGATTATCGCACAGAAATTTCGTGGTGGGTATTCCTGATCACGGGTGGTAGCGTGTTACTCGTTACTCTGTTGACGGTAAGTTATCAAACTGTAAAGGCTGCCATGATGAACCCGGTTAATAGTTTGAAAGCGGAATGAAAAATAGACACAAGATATAAGGCTACTTAAGTCTTAACCAAGGAATGATCATTAAGCCACCTCAACGACCCCTTCAATTCCTTCGCTGGTTTTGCCGCGAAGATTATCTCGATGAGATTGAGGGAGATCTGTTGGAGATTTATAAAAAGCAAGTTGAAAGCTCTCCGCGCACAGCGAAATGGAAATTTGCATTAAGTGTAATCAAATATTTAAGACCAGAGTTTATGAAGTCGTTTAGTAATCATCAACCAAATGCATATAGTATGTATAAAAGTTATTTTAAGATAGGCTGGCGAAATCTGTTGAAGAACAAAGGATTCTCTTTCATTAATATCGGAGGGCTGTCGGTAGGTGTCGCGGTGGCCATACTTATTGGTTTATGGATTTATGATGAATTAAGCTTTGATACGTATCATCAAAACTACGATCGCATTGCTCAGGTATTGACGCAAGAAACGGACGAAAAAGGGAGTGTGGGTATCAATACTTCTTTACCCTACCCATTGGCATTGGAATTAAAGTCGAACTATGCCGACAATTTCAAGCATGTTGTTATCGGCACATTTAGCATACGCGAATACATTTTATCTACCGATGATAAAAATCTGACACGAACAGGACAATTTTTAGAACCGCCCGCTCCTGAAATGTTTTCTTTAAAAATGATCCACGGTTCGCACGCTGCACTGAACGATAGAAACTCCATTCTGCTATCGGCCTCTACAGCCACTGCATTTTTTGGAGATGCTGATCCTATCAATCAACTGATGAAAATAAATAGTCGGTTGGAAGTTAAAGTAACAGGAGTATATGAAGACTTACCTCAGAACACAGCTTTGTATGAATTAAAATTTATTGCTCCGTTTGATCTTTGGGTAAGCGATAATCCCTGGGTAAGCGAGCGAGCCACTACCGACTGGAATAATCATTTTCTTAAAGTTTATACGGAGATTCTTTCCACACATAATTTTGCAACGGTATCGGCTCAAATTATGGATGCCGAGTTAAAAAACTTAAATCATCTGCCCGACCAGGCAGCAGAAAAACCAGAAGTGTTTTTGCATCCCATGAGCGACTGGCACCTGTATAGTTTTAAAAACAGCGAAGTGAATACGGAGCCAAGCAGAATGGTGATGCTTATTGGATTGATAGGAGCATTAGTGCTCGTGCTGGCTTGCATCAACTTTGTAAACTTAAGCACTGCTCGCAGTGAAACCCGAGCCAAAGAAGTGGGCATTCGAAAGGCGATAGGTTCTATGCGTAGGCAATTGATTGGTCAGTTTTTAAGTGAATCGTTTCTGGTTGTTTTCTTTTCGCTTGCCTTCTCCATTTTGTTGGCTGCACTCTTGTTGCCGTGGTTCAACGACCTTGCTGCAAAGCAAATGATTCTACCCGTTGGCAACTGGAGGTTTTGGTTACTAATATTTTCACTTATGCTAATGACTGGTTTGCTGGCAGGCGGCTACCCGGCTGTTTATCTTTCTTCATTTAACCCGGTGAAAGCTTTGAAAGGTGTTTTGAGTGCCGGGCAAGGCGTGATCTCACATCGCAAGGTTTTAGTGGTTACACAATTCACCATTTCAGTTTCGTTAATCATCTCCACCATTATTATCTATTACCAGATACAATTCGCAAAAGATCGCCCGGTAGGTTATAACCGAGAAGGATTGATTATGCTGGAGATGAAAAGCAATGACTTTAAGGGTAAGTACGATATGCTTCGAACCTTGTTAAAGAACACAGGCGCTGTTGCAGAAATTTCCGAGTCGATGGGAAAAATGACACAGGTTTGGTCAAGTAACGATGGCTGGGAATGGAAAGACCGAAACCCGGCTCTTACCAAAAGTTTCGGAACGCTTACGGTAACTCCCGAGCATGGAAATACTATTGGGTGGCAACTGCTACAAGGAAGAGATTTTTCTGAAAGAATGGCGAGCGATTCGTTAGCGATTGTTATTAATGAATCTGCTATGAATTATATGGAAATGAAAAATCCCGTAGGAGAAACGGTGAGCTGGAAGTTTCGCGACAAGACATTTCACTATGAGATAATAGGAGTGGTAAAAGATATGGTGATGGAATCGCCTTATCAACCTATAAAGCCAACTGCGTTTTTTATCAAAGCCCCGAACGGTACTCCAAACTGGATAAACATTAGGCTTAATCCTTCCTTGAGTACAAGTGAAGCACTTTCAAAAATTGAAAGTGCACTTAAAAAAATAGCTCCCAATATTCCATTTGATTATAAATTCGTGGATGACGAATATAACGCTAAATTTTTGGCAGAAGTACGCATTGGGAAGTTGGCCGGCTTCTTCTCTTTGTTGGCAATTTTTATTTCCTGCTTAGGATTGTTTGGAATGGCCAGCTTTATGGCCGAGCAACGCACCAAAGAAATTGGAATTAGAAAAGTGTTAGGTGCCAGTGTAACGAATCTTTGGGTCTTGTTATCAAAAGACTTTGTGGTATTGGTGATCCTTTCGTGTTGCATTGCTATACCAATTGCTTACTATTCTATGAACAGTTGGCTGTTGAAGTATCAATATCGTACCCAAATATCGATTTGGATATTTCTGTTTACTAGCATGGGCGCGTTGGCGATCACACTTTTAACAGTAAGTTTTCAGGCTATCAAAGCTGCCATGACGAACCCGGGTAATAGTTTAAAATCAGAATGAAACCAATCCTCCCAAACGCCCCCTCCAATTCCTCCGCTGGTTTTGCCGCGAAGATTATCTCGATGAGATTGAAGGCGATCTGTTGGAGATTTATATAAAATAAAATGAAAAATGGTATTTTTCGATATCGGGAAATAAAGTCCGACTTTGAACGGTGTTTTACTAATCACTAAGAAAACATGTGAACGCAGGCTAAATTAGAAGATCGGTTATGGCCGGATTGTTGAAATAGCCATACCTATAAAACCAGCTATGCTTCAGTCTCGATTGTTTGCCCGAATCATTTCTAAAAACCGGGAAGCCTACCTGCTAAAAGTTATTTCATTGGCGGTCGCTTTTGCCAGTTCAACCCTGATTGCATTATTTTCACTAAACGAATTTGGCTACGATCGATTTCACTCAGAATCTCAAGCCATCTTTCGCGTTCTGCAACGAAATAATCACGAAGAATTTAGCGGCAACCGGCTTACCTCCAAAATTCCCGTTGGCGTTTACAATACTTTATCTTCCTTCCCTGATTCGCTTATTGTTGCGCGTGTAAAAGTTATGAACAGTGTAGGTGTTGTTGTCAATAAGCAACTACACCACGATCAAAAAATTCATACAGCCGACTCGTCACTGCTTTCAATATTTACATTTAATGCTACGCAGGGGGCTTTGAAAAGTTTTGAAGGCAATAGTCCTGTTGTGATCTTATCTGAAAAGATGTCCGTTCAATATTTTGGCACCACACAAAGTGTAGGCGCTACTTTCAAACTGCATTCATTAGGCGACACACTTTACTGCAAGGTAGCGGCTGTCTTTCGCGATTTTCCTGCAAACTCGCATGAAGACTTTGGTGTGTTTTTGCGATTCGACCCGAAAAGTATTTCCACACTCAATTTTAATCCAGAAGATTTTAATCTCTATGGTCGTCTGCTGCAAGGATCGAAAACTATTTATGCGGAAAGACTAAATAAAAATCCCGAGCTTACTTACTCATTACAACCCATTGAGTCAATCTACTTTGGTGCGCGGGTGGTTGGCGAAGAAGCACGGCATGGTGATGAGTATAGTATCTGGATTTTGATTTGCATCACCGGCTTAATTCTTTTTTTAGCTCTCACCAGTTTTGTCAATCTCACCACCCTTACATTACCCCATCGGTCAAAAGAGCTGGCCATAAAAAAATTTTCCGGCACCAGTAAAGGTGTGATTATGCTCGGTTTCGCCAAAGAGTCGTTTGCGTTAGTGGGTATTTCCTTTGCCCTCGGTCTTGTTATTCTGCTTAGTGCAAATACATTTATTGAGCCCATACTTTTAATTGATACGGGCAAACTTTTGCTTTCGGCTGATCAATCGCTGATTATGATTGCTTTGCTCTTGATAATCATTGGGGGAGTTGCTCCCTTGTTTATGGCTAATAAATTTGCCGGTGCCACCCCCACACGATTGCTGAGAACAGAGACGATTACATTTCCAAAATTCAAGCGGGTTATCGCATTCATGCAGCTTGGCATTAGCATCTTTTTAATTGTGGCATCCCTTGTTATAAGGCGCCAGGTAAATCACTCCTTAGTAAAAGAACCAGGGCGCAATCATTATCAAGTTGTCTATTTAAACTATCCCGCAGACTATACGAATGAAGGGCTTTGGGATTTACGAGCACACTGGAAAAGAAACAATCCTAACATTCAGGATGTAATGGCGACTTCACAACTCCCTAACCGTATTCAAAGTAAAGAGCTTGACTCTGATCTCTATTTCATAACAGTCGATCGGGGCTTTCTTGATTTTTTTGATTTGAAAACAACGCAGGGAAGATGGTTTCAGGCCAACGATGAGGCTCCTCTGGCGGTTGTAAACAAAGCGGCACAATTAAAACCTAATAACGAAATCATTGGCGTAGTCGAAAATATGAGTGAGCAATTTAATCAGACCCAAAAACCAATTAAGTATCTGGTCAATAATCAGGTGAACTACAATTTCTTGTGTGTACGAATCCTGGAAGTAAATATCCGCAGAACAGTAACCTATCTCTCAACCTTTTTTACCTCACCCGCTGATCCGTTAAAGATAACATTCATGGATACTCATTTTGAAGAATGGCTTCATTATCAGGATCGGCTGAATAAACTCTCAGAAATGCTGGCTATCATTTCAGGTGTTTTGTCATGCTTCGCTATCTATGGGTTGAGCATAAGTTTAGTGCGCGATAAGCTAAAACAGATTGCCATTCACAAACTCTATGGCGCAAGCATCGTGCGGATAACAAGACTGCTGGCACGTGAATTTGCATTGCAGATGGGGCTGGCCATTTTAATCTTTGGCCCTTTCACCTATATTTTTCTCAAAGAATTTTTACGTAATTTTGTTTACACAACTCTTTTTCAATGGACCGATTCCATCTATCCACTTTCCTATTGTATACTGGTTATACTGGCGCTCTGTGGCTTTCAGGCATACTGTCTTAACCGAGCAGACTTAACGGGAGCGTTGAAGGGATAATAGATTGTCACTTCAATCCGTCAGTAAAATGCTTGCGTGATTTTTCCTGATCAAACTTACCCTTGTTGAATTCATTCGATTTTCCCTTAGGGATTGATAATGACCTAAAGTGCTCGCCCTTCAGAATTTTAGCTTGAAAAATAATCTGACCAACGTGTGATGAGTAATGAGCCAGCTGTCGCTGGATTGCTTCGAGTACAGACTGACCCTCGTTGCGAATAAAAATAATTTGAGAAAGCTCTTCCGGTTTCAAACTTTCGAGTGCCGTAAACAAACAGGTCCAACCTTTCTCCCAGGCTTCTATCATAGCTTGTTTGCTGGCGTATGTCTCTTCAAACTCTGCTTCGCGATCGCGCCATGTTTTCTCGCCATCCGAAGTTAAAAAGTCAGTCCATCGCGAAAGCATATTCCCACTCAGGTGATGAACAATTAATGCAATACTGTTGCTGGCTTCGTTGGGCTGACGCACTACTTCATCGTCAGTTAATTGTACGATTGCACCTTCACCCAATTTTTTGTAGTAGCGAAAAAGTTTTATTGCGCTTTCTAAAAAAGTCTGATCATTGGATTTATGCATGGCGAGTCTTTTATAATGACCACAAGCTTTGAGACAGTCGCATCTTAAAATTTATTCCCTATTATGCTTCAGTTGTTTCAGATTCCCTCGCAACAGGACCGCGTGGATTCTGTGCTTCATATTTTTTTCTTAGTTCAGCCGCATCCTTTTTATTTTTGGAATACAGAATGTGTTTGGGTACACCTTTCAAATCCCAAATCAACCCTACCGCTGCAAGGCCTCTGAGAATATAATAAGTAATATCAATCTCCCACCAGAAAAAACCTTGTCGTGCTGCCGTTTCATAATAATGATGATTGTTGTGCCAGCCTTCACCCATGGTTACCAAGGCCAATACTACACTATTCTTTGATTCATCTCCGGTTTCGTAACGCGGCTTACCAAATTTATGCATGATGGAGTTGATAGAAAACGTGCCATGATATAAAATCACGGTACTTAAAAAGAACCCGATAAATAGTGTGCTTAATCCTGCGGTGGTGAACATGGCAAGAATACTTCCTCCGTTAACGATTCCGCCCAGTGCGGTAACGATCACAGCAAGAATAGTAGGCGCCACCAGATAATGTTCGTTTAACCACACCAGCTCAGGGTATTTGGCATAATCACCAATTACTTTATAATCTGTTTTTTTAAAGTCGGGGCCAACAATCCAGCCAATGTGCGAATACCAAAAGCCATAAATTTTCATCGAATGCGGATCGGCCGGAGTATCACTGTGGCGGTGATGATGACGGTGATGCGCTGCCCACCAGAGCGCTCCTTTCTGCGCAGTAGTTTGCGCCATAAAGGCAATTACAAACTGAAACCAACGTGACGTTTTATACGACTTGTGTGCGAAGTAGCGGTGATAGCCACCTGTAACCCAAAACATGCGGAAGAAGTATAAAAAGATACACACCATCCAGTCGAAAAAAGTTGCGCCCGTCCACAACGCACCTAAAGGCATAAGATGGATAAGTGCAAAGGCAATCTCTTGCTTTAATATCGGTTTACTTCGCGCCTCCGGAACAACAGCTTCTTGTGCCATCTCTTTTAGTTTGTCAATTGATTTTACAAAGAACGTGAATTGATAGCAATAATTCCATGCACTTTATACTATTGGTAAACTCACCTGCCAACAAACCCAAAAAGCAGAGTTAGTTGGAATAAACCTGACTTAAATCATGAAATGAGCCTCTTAATAAAAACCGGTAAAATCCTGAATCAATCTAAGGGATATTTAATTCCGGCTTTCGCCCGGATACTATCCAGCGTTTGCATTAACAGTAATGTAAGGTTGTGTGTTAGGATCGGGCTTTCGGTAAGGTTTTTTTTCAAGCATTCATTTACATGCTGTGCCTCATATTCATATCCGGTACCGAATGTTTTATCAAACGTAATCTCTTCGCGCGTGTCAACAATGCCCGGATAATACTCCAAGGTAGTAGTTGGCCCATGAAAGCGATGCGTTAGCCGGATGCGACCTGCATCACCAGCTATGTCGGCACCTGTGGCTAAGTTGGAGGCGAACGAGCAAAACAAGTTTACAATTGCTCCACTCTTATATTGAAACCGAATGGCACATTGTTCATCTATACCTGTTGGTGCTGAAGTCATAATCGCATCAATGTGATCGGGCTTTCCCAAAATATCAAGAGCAAGAAAAATAGGATACACCCCAATGTCAAGTAAAGCTCCGCCACCCAAGGCCGGATCGTACAAGCGAGGTGGAATTGGTGGTGTGGGTTTAAATCCAAACTCAGCGTTTATGTATTTGATTGTGCCTACTTTATTCTGAGCCAGCAACTCTTTCATTTTTATATAATGTGGCAAAAAGCGGGTCCAGAAAGCTTCCATGATAAATGTATTCTGCGTTCTCGCAAAATCGATCATTTCTTTTGCCTGCTTATGGGTGATCGCAAAAGCTTTCTCACACAACACGGCTTTCTTATGTTTTAGACACAACATCACATGTTCGTGATGCAACGAATGTGGTGTAGCCACATAAATCACATCTACTTCCGGATTGCTCACCAAGGCCTCATAACTTCCATGAACATGCTTTGCAGGAAAATCTTTCGCAAAAGCATCAGCGGTAGACTGTTCGCGTGCACCTAATGCAACCAACTCGCCATCGGACACAAATGAAAGATCAGCTGCAAACTTGCGAGCAATACGTCCACATCCTAAAATACCCCATCGGATTTTCTTCATTGCAAAAATTACTTAAGCAATAAAGTTATAAAAATTTGCGGGTCTTTGAGGTGGGAATTTTTCCAGAACGAAATCAGAATAACTCAATAAACAATGCGTTGGTTTGTTTTTGTTAGCCGCTCTATCCGCACCGCATTTGTATCCGAACACTCCAATATCCATAGTTCGCCCGAAGGCGAAACCAATCCTCCTGTAGGAGTCCACGGAGTGGTTGTGCGAAAAACAATTTCCTCTTTACCGGTAAGGTCAAATTTCTTGACCACGCGGTTACTGGAAACGGCTGTATAGATATTCCCCTGCGCATCGTCCCACACGCCAAAAACAGAATTTTTGATTTTCAGTTGTTGATTTGGCCATCCGTTTATCAGCAATCTGTTGCGCCACTTTCTTTACATTACCCTGCTTATCAATTTTTACCACGTCTTGAAAATCTATAAAGAGCAGATCGCCATTTTTATTGGTATACATCCAACGAATGTTTTCGAAACATGCATCGGTTACTAGTTTTTTAGTTTTACGAACATCCATTCGAACAACTTGTTGGCAATCTTTATCGCGATTGGCCCAAAACATAGTGCCAACATGATCGCACACAAAACTGTAGTCTTCCAGAAAGCCTTTAGTAGTGGGTTTTATTTTTTCAAATCTGTCACCAGCCGAATAGCGCCACACATAATGACTCCATATATCAATTGCTCCATCGTACCACAAATGTTCTCCAAACAGGTTATCGTTCGCATCCAGAAATAATTCGTGCGTGTGTACATCTGGTATAACAACTGTCTTACGACCATTGATATCAATTTTTAATACTCGTTCGGTATCGGTATAGAATACATTGCCTTTGCTGTCCATAACAATGCCTACACCAGGGTGAGCAAAAAGCTGATGGCCTAGAAATAAACCGCTTAATAACGCGAGTGTTTTCATCTTGCTTCAGGATTACGTTCAATTTCAGTATATCACAAGTTCATCTTTAATGCGTTATACGCAACTCCAAACTGTTGGCAGTCAAAGCAAATCTGCACCTGAGCCATGAACAGTTTGCCGGCTTGAGTGATGGATTAGTTAATCGCACTTCAATATCCAGCCACGTTCAAACCCAAAACTATATCACGTTTGCCTTCCCAAGTTCCTGCTGAATTTTTCTTGAGTTTAATAATCCCTGAACCGCCACGATTATCTGCACGTGATCGTTCACTTACACCAAGTAGCGGATCATCATCAAAAACATATTCATCGATCCAGTAATATCCTTTGCCGGATTCATAAATGATGGGATGTATGTGCTGTGGATTGCTGCTGTTGGGATATGATGCCGGTCGAATAGTTTTAATTTCATATTCACCTCTGGCATTAGATTTTACCCATCCCCGAATGTGGCCATGCCTAACGGCTCGCGTTTGATTTTCGCCTTTCGAGTACAAACCTTTATTGTCAGTTTGATACACATATAAGATCACATCAGGAGCTGGAGTTTTTCCATCCCTCTTAAAAATTGTTCCGCGAATTATAAGAGGCTCGCCCGGTTCAGAAGCGGTAACCAAAGAACTACTTGACTGAATAGATTCCGGGATCCCATCAAACATCATCTGGCAATCTTCGCAAGGGCCTCCAATAGCCAAGGCTGTTTTACTCTTTTGAGAACAACCTGGCAACGCTGTGACAACAAAAAACACAAATAGCAAAATTCGATTTTTCATACCATCAACTTTGCTTCGATTTACGTACAATTTTGTGTCAGGTTTTATCTGTCTGACGAATTGCCATCTTTTCTTGACGAAATGCTACCTTGAATGATGATTATAAAATTTTAATTCCCGTATTTTTAAGTGTGAACCGCTTTCTTACTTATAAACTCGATCACCTGCTCTTTTGGATGCTTACTGTATTCTTTCATGGCTACACCCGGTTGCCGTGGATCAATAAAGTTGGCATCGGTCAGTTTATGCTGGAGTTAATTGTTCGTAATGGACTTCTTGCCTGCGCCATTTACCTTACCATTCTGTTTTCGATTCCACGGCTTACAAATGGCAAACAAACCAAAGGCATTTTTGGTCTCTTGATAGCTCTGATCATCTATGTGCTTGGTAAAAATGCGCACGATGTATATTTCTATGGTTATGTAGTAGGCGACCCCGATCGACAGAATTTTTTCTACAACACGTTCTACAACCTTTCAATTGTAACCTTTTACCTGGCGTTTGCTACAACTTTATACCTGAGCAAACAATGGTACCTGCAGCGCGAACAGATGCGAAAAATTGAACTTGAAAAGTTGAATACTGAGTTGGAATATCTGCGTGCGCAAATCAACCCGCACTTTTTATTTAATTCTATCAACACCATTTATTTTCAAATTGACAAGCAAAATCAAGCTGCGCGTGAAACCCTGAATAAGTTTGCGGATATGCTCCGCTATCAGCTCTATGAATGTAACGGCAATGAAATTGCAATTGAAAAAGAGGTAGCCTACCTCGACAATTATGTAAACCTTCAGCGGCTTCGTAAAAGCACTGACTATGAAATCAGGTTTAATTACGCAACCGACCTGATCAACTTTACCATCCCTCCGCTTCTGCTTATTCCGTTTGTTGAAAACGCATTCAAGCACGTTTCGAATTTTATTGATCGCAAAAACGAAATTACCATCGAACTAAAAAAAACTGATAATCTTTTTACGTTAACAGTAACTAACACCTACGATAAAGAAAGCCTGGAGTCAGCCGAGCCGGGTGGCATTGGTTTGAAAAACGTAAAACGCAGATTGGATTTGTTGTATGACGATACACATCGGTTGATCATTCAAAAATCAAAAACACTTTATTCAGTAACACTTGAGCTGCCTCTTTTATGAAACTCAACTGCCTGATTGTTGATGACGAGCCTCTGGCCCGAAAGGGGTTGGAAGAATACGTTCAGGAGATTTCATTCCTTCGGTTAAGCGGGTCTTGCGACAGCGCGATCAAAGCAAGCGCATTCCTTGAACAAAATCCAATCGATCTTATGTTGCTCGACATTCGCATGCCTAAACTATCCGGCATTGATTTTATTCGCACATTAAAAAATCCGCCTCTGGTAATTTTTACAACGGCTTATTCTGAGTATGCAGTAGAAAGTTATTCGCTTGATGTGATTGATTATCTTTTAAAGCCCATCTCCCACGAACGTTTTTTGAAAGCAGCAGAAAAAGCTCTTGATTACTATTCTTTAAAACAAAAATCTGGTTCCGGTTCGCTCATTGATTATTTCTTTATCAAAAGTGATCACAAATTTGAGAAAATAAATTTTAGTGATATACGCTATGTAGAAGCCATGCAGAACTACTGTATTCTTCACATCCAATCCAGAAAACTGATCAGCTACATTACATTAACTCACCTATTAGAAAAACTTCCTGCCGACCGTTTCATGAAGGTGCATAAATCGTTTATTGTTTCGCTGGAAAAAATTTCGACTCTGGATGGCAATACGCTGATTCTCGGCACGAGTAGGATTCCCGTAAGCCGAAGTTTAAAAACCGAAATAATGAATCGGATTAAGGAGAATCTTTTAAAGCGGTAAGTATAATTCGTTTACATTTTTTAAGTACTTTAGTAGCAATGAGAATTCTGTTGCTATCAATCCTTCTACTTGCAAGCCAACTTGTAGTCGGTCAAGAGCCGGTATTTGTATTAAATCCGGAGGGTCACCATTCGGGCATCAGTAAACTATTAGTCACCAACGACAAATCAACAATCATTTCCATTGGCGATGATAAAAGCATTTGCTTTTGGGATTCCAACTCTGGCGAACTACTGAAAAAACGATGGTTTGATATCGGGCAAGGTGAAGCTGGGCGAATAATCGATGCTGATCTTGGTTTAAAAACCGGGCTCCTTGCCATTGCACGGATTAACTCACAAGGCAAGTTTGTTGTTAACATCGTTGATCTTAATAAAGAGAAAATTTTAGGAACGTTTAATGGATTTTCACAAGAGTTGGGCTTTGTGCGAATAGATCCGAACGAAAAATTTGTGATAACCGGAAGTTTTCAATTAGGCAATGAAAAAAGTGAACCCATTCGGCTTTGGAAAATTCCTTATGGAGCAACTTTTCCATTTAGTGTAAAAACACCTTCGGCAGAAGCTCCAGGCTTTCAATCACACGACTTGTGCTTGTATGATGATGGAAAGAAATTTTTTATGACTGGCTGGGGAAATGGTAAGGGGCTTTCTATTGAATATGACCCCAGTGCAATTCCTGAGTACAAATTAGTGAGCATTGAACCGCTTATCAAACCTATAGGTCACGCTAAAGACATCCCTCAACTAAACAAAATTTTTTATGGCGATCACAAAGGCGATGCCTACCTTATAAATCCCGATGGCAATAAGCAACTCGTCTTCAAAAGAAAGCAAGGTGGAAAGTTGATGGGTGATTCTTTGATAAACGATGTTTTTGTTAGTAATTCTCTAGGTGTTGTTGTTGGGGCCACAAAAGATCAAAATGATTCTAACTTTCTTGAAGTTTTTAATCTGGAATCAAAAGTCAGAATTTATAAAGGGAAGTCACGATGGTATCAGGATGTTATTTTACTTTCTGATTCTGCCCTAATTGCTAACAGTGACCTTGGCCTTATTCGCATTAATTTTATAACTAACAAAAACCGTGTATTGTTTAAACCTGCTATTACAAAAAATAACGAGTTGGTGCAGTATGGACCACACTCACAGGTTGCATTTGACAGCTTAAGGCAACTATTTGACTTTGAATCCTTGCAACTTAAAAAGGCAGAATCTACACTCTACGGTTTCTCCCAACAAAAACTCTCGTATCATGCTAATAAATTATCCTACAGGGGCGTTCAGGTTCTTCTAAACGATGATCTGCTCTTTACACATCCGCCTGGCCACAACGACAAAAACGTGTCATATCTAAATACTGGAAAAATTCTAATACATCGAACCGAATACAGAACCAATCGGCAGTACTTATTAACTTATGATCCAAATAAAAAAATGGGTAGCTATGTCTACACACCGGAAAAAGAATTCATAAGCATCCATCAGCAAATTGACGGCATTGCCCCATCGCCTGATCTAAACTCAAGCAATTTTGTTACAGCAGATGCCTTTGGTGTAGTTTCCTTATGGGATGAAAATAGTGATGTATTTCGTTGGCAATATAAAACTCAGTTGTGCTATTGGCCTTTTGAAAAGGTTAATCTACTCATTAATGAAAAAGGAAAATACTTTGGCATTTTACCGCAGGAAGGCTATACCGGAATTCTGAAAAAGGGAGATCTGTTGTTATCCGTCAATAATTTTTCTTCAGAAAATCAGCATGAAATGTATCGTCACCTGGAAGGGCTCGATCCACTTGCACCACTAACCGTTAAAGTGCGCAGGGGCACAGAAGAAATAAGTACAGAACTTACACTCAGTAAAATAAAAGTACAGGAGCCGCTGGTATCATTTGCCGCTCTTGATAATAATGAATGGCTCTGCTGGACTCCGCAAGGTTATTATGCTGCGTCCATGGGTGGGGAAAAAATGGGCGGCTGGGTAATCAACAATAGCGTAAATGAATTTGCTGAGTTTCACCCTATGTATGATTTTAAGAAACAGTTTTACCGACCTGAGTTATTGAAACTTATACCCAAGGAAGGCACGTTCAAGAAAGCGCTTGAGGTTTATAATAGAACAAGTGAGAATCCTATTAAAGCAAGCTCAGAAATAAATGAACAATTGCCACCCAGTATTGCCTGGGTAAATCCAACATCGGCAGATACGCTACTATCAAAAAATACGGTGCGTTTAACGGCTCGCGTTACTTCGTCATCAGCCTTACAAGGAGCTAAAATACTGCTCAATGGTCGCACGGTTTTAAGGCGCGATCAAATTAGTATACAACAAGAAAGGGATTTGCCAAACTACCTCGTGTCGTTTGATATTGATCTTGTGACATTAGAGAGCACCGTAAACCTCTACACCGAAAATGAATTTGGTTCTACGGTTTCGGAAGAGCGGGTTCTGCGATTGAAGCAACTTGAAACCGGAATTGAAAAATATAAACCTAATTTATACCTGCTAAGTGTAGGCGTGTCCAATCATACGATACCCACCTATAGATTGAACTTTGCAGACAAAGATGCCTCGGCTATCAGTAAAATGTATGAATCTCAAAACGGACTGCTTTTCAAAAATGTATTCGCGCGCACCCTACTCAATGAACAAGCCACGCGTGTCAATATTCTTGATGCCTTTTATTGGTTAGAGCAAAACGCAACTCAAAAAGATGTAGTAGTCATTTTTATGGCTTCGCATGGGCTCAATGAAAAAGATAAATTTTATATCCTCCCGTATGATGGCGATCCGGAACGCATAAGGATTACCGGTGTGGATTGGTTTAATTTTTCAGATGTGTTAGGAAACCTACCCTCCAAAGTGCTGGTCTTTATTGATGCCTGCCACAGTGGAAAGTTAGGAACAAACATTCTTGCCAAACGTGGAGATACCGATTTAATGGAAGCCATCCGATCGTTAGCAACTGAAGAAAATGGCGTTGTTATTATGGCTGCCTCAACCGGAAAAGAATCTTCATTGGAAAGTTCAGATTGGAAACACGGTGCATTTACACTGGCACTGATTGAAGGAATGAATCAAGGCAAAGCCGATTTAAATGAAGATGGAATCATCAACATTCGTGAAATAGATTATTACGTAGCCGAACGCGTAAAAGAATTAACGAACGGCAAGCAACACCCAACAACTCAAAAACCAAGTGTTGTTAGCGAGTTTCCACTACTGCAGATTATAAAGAAATGAAGTGATTAGTCTATTAACTAAGTCAGTCACCCACTCATTTAGTAATCATTTCACCCCAAAATCAATCCTTTCACCACTCAAATTGCAGATTTTTTGCAACCTAAGCAGAGGTTTTTAAGTTTGTGGTGTATGGCTCAACCGCAGGTAATTGCCCCAACCAGAATTTCGTTTTGGAACACCTCAAGCACACGTTTGACCGACTGGTTAAACACCCCATTCCCTTTTTATCTGAATGACGACCGAAAGAATTTTGTTCTGGTTACCGTATTAAGCGGGTTTGTCACCCTGTTTCTTTATCTATTTAAAACCGAGTCGGAGTTTGGCTTTGCTAATCAGTTGGAGTGGCTACACGGGCTTGTAACGTTTGGAGTCTTGCTGTTCAATATTTTATTGCTGCCGCGGGTTTTTCCTGCCTGGATGGATTCAATAAACTGGTCGGTAAAAAAATATATTCTGTTAAACATTCTACACTTAACACTGATCTGGATTATCTGCACGATTCTTGAAAAATTATACTTTTGTCCGCTCGATATGACCTGGGGTGTTGTGGCTTCTCATGCCAGCGTGCAAGTAGTTATTAAAGGTGTGATTCCGATTGCGCTTACCACGTTATTTCTGAATGCACATCTGTTACAACAAAATTTGCGCGAAGCCATTAAAACCAATCAGGAGTTACAGAAAATTCAAACCCTGAAGCGAGAATCGAAAGAGTCTGTTAAAACGGCTACCCTCGTTACACTCTACTCTGATACCAGCGAGAGTTTAACCTTTAATTTACCCGATTTGCTTTTTATTGAAGCTGACGATAATTACTCTACCATTATTTGGAAAGAAGCGGATGTGCTGCACAAAAAATTACTCCGCGTAAATTTGAAAAACCTCGAAGTGCAGCTCAACAACTCATTTACTCTTCGCTGTCATCGGTCGTTCATTGTCAATGTTAATGCGATCAGCGCTGTATCGGGCAATACAAATGGGTACAAACTAAAAATCAATGGGTCAGATTTTTCCATTCCAGTTTCGCGCCCGAAAGGGAAAGAAGTAATGGATAAGATTAGTCAGCTAAGGAACATGATGGAACTGAGCTAGTCGGTTGCCCCAAGCAGATACAGTTCGCCCCAATTATTCTCTATTGCCCTCAAACTCTTTGTAGTTTACCCCTTTGTACTTTTTTGTTTGGCTTCAAAAATTGGTTGTGCGTTTGTTTGAAGAAACAAACTATACCAAATGAAAACATTATTTACAGGTTTCCTTCTCGCAATTTCTGTAGCTGTTACTTCCGCTCAGTCCACTGCCGCTTTGCCACGCTCTGAGTTTTTAATTGATCTTTCTGAAAGCAGTTTGTCTTTGAAACCCGGAGAAACTAAAACTGTTAGCGTTTCCATCCTCCGGTCAAAAAGTTTTTCATCACGCAAGGTTGTTCTTTCCACATCCAATTCTCTGCCGAAAGGAATTGTTATCTCATTCGAACCAACAGAAGGAGACTTTGAAAATAGTGTTGCAACCATTGCAGTTGCATCCGATGCGGCTACCGGAACCTATCAGTTGGTGCTGAGTGGCACCATAAGCGGAAAAAAGAAGGGTTCAATTTTAAAATTGATCGTTAGTGAAGGTGAGGTAGCTAAGAAATAACAAACAGGTTAATTGCTTTAATGCATCGTCTCTGCGGTGGGTACGATGCATTTTTTCGTATCATTCTCTGGAGGAGAGGATACTCGACATGATGCAAACGACCAATTACTTCTTTAATACACTCAAAATCTCATTCAACTTCAGCAAGGCCTCCACCGGACTAATGGTATTGATGTCAATCTGCGAAAGCATCTCGTGGATAGCTTTGGATTTGGGATCAATTTCAAACAAACTCATTTGCGCGGCTTTGGGCAGCTCATCAAACTTTTTTGCCTTCTCCTGATGTTTATCTTTCTCTAGAAAATGTAAAATCTCATTGGCTCGCAGCACCACCTTGTTAGGCATGCCGGCAATCTGTGCCACATGAATACCAAAACTGTGTTCGCTGCCGCCCTCTTTAAGCGTGCGCATAAAGATGATTTTATCGCCCACCTCTTTTACGCTCACATTAAAATTTTTCACGCGCACTAAATCTTCTGTGAGTTGATTCAATTCATGGTAGTGGGTGGCGAATAACGTTTTTGGTTTGAAGTTCTTATGGGTATGAAGATACTCAACAATCGCCCAGGCAATAGATACCCCATCGTAGGCAGAAGTTCCGCGGCCAATCTCATCCATTAAAATCAAACTGCGATCACTCAGGTTGTTGAGAATACTGGCTGTCTCCGTCATCTCCACCATAAAGGTGGATTCGCCTCGCGATAAATTATCGGAGGCCCCCACTCGTGTAAACACTTTATCGATGATGCCGATTGTGGCCGCTTCGGCTGGCACGTAACTTCCCATCTGTGCCATCAGTACAATCAAGGCAGTTTGTCTGAGCAAGGCAGATTTACCAGCCATGTTCGGACCGGTAATTACTAAAATTTGTTGCGTTTCGTTATCGAGATAAATATCGTTGGGCACATAATTCTCGCCAACAGGTAACTGTTTTTCAATAACAGGATGCCGTCCCGCTTTTATAGCTAATCGTTTCGATTCACTGATCTCGGGCTTATTGTATTTGTTTGTCTTTGCCGTTACTGCAAATGAAAGCAAACAATCCAACACCGCTACCACGCGTGCATTTTGTTGAATCTGCGAAATGTAATCAGCTGTGTGATGCACCAATTCCAGAAAGAGTCGCTGCTCGATTACCAGCAATTTATCTTCCGCATTCAGAATTTTTTCTTCGTATACTTTTAATTCTTCAGTAATGTAGCGTTCGGCATTCACCAGGGTTTGTTTGCGAATCCAATCGGTGGGTACTTTATCTTTGTTGGCATTACTTACTTCCAGGTAATAGCCAAACACTTTATTATATGAAATCTTCAAAGAATTGATACTCGTGCGCTCTATCTCACGTTTCTGTATCTGCAATAGATAATCCTTTCCCGAAAAGGCAATGGCCCGCAGTTCATCCAACTCTGCATTTACCCCTTCTTTAATGATACCTCCCTGATGAAGCAGCATAGGAGCATCATCTTTTAGTTCGTTCTCAATCTTCTCTAAAAGAAATTCACATTTGTTTAGCTGATCACCCAACTTGTTTAATTCTAGGGAAGCAGATTTCTCCAACAATTCCTTTACGGGAAGAATCGCTTTCAATGATCGCTTCAATTGAATCAGTTCTCTGGGATTAATCCGGCTCACGGCTACTTTTGAAATCAATCGTTCAAGATCAGATACCTGCCGCAGGTGATCCAGAATTTTTTCGGTGAGGTTGTTGTCAGAATAAAATTGTTCTACTACCTGCAGCCGCTCGTCAATGCTTTGTTTCTCCTTTAAGGGAAGAATCATCCACTTGCGCAGGTTGCGCGAACCCATGGGCGTTACTGTTTGATCCAATATCTGAAGTAAGGGCACTCCGCCTTCGTTGGGCGAACTGACAATTTCAAGATTGCGAACAGTAAACTTATCCAACCACACATACTTGTCTTCGTCAATGCGTGCAATGGCCGAAATATGTTGTGTGTCTTTGTGTTCCGTAGCTTCGAGATAGTGCAAAATCGCCCCGGCTGCAATAATCGCTTCCTGCATGCCATCTATTCCAAAACCTTTGAGTGAATTGGTTTTAAATTGTTTTATCAACTTCTCATTTGCAAAGTCGAATGCATATACCCAATCATCGAGAGTGAACGTAGCGTATTCTTCGCTAAACTGGTTTTCAAATTTTTCACGACTTGCCTTGCTGTAAATAATTTCGGCTGGTCCAAAACTCTGAATCAGTTTGTAGATGTAATTCTCAGGGCCTTGGGCTGTATAAAACTCGCCCGTACTGATATCGAGAAAAGAAACCCCCAGTGCATTTTTTCCAACAAAAACGGAAGCAAGAAAATTATTCTGTCTGCGCTCAAGCACATTATCATTAAATGAAACGCCCGGTGTTACCAACTCTGTCACACCCCGCTTTACTATTCCTTTTACAAATCGTGGATCTTCTAACTGGTCACAAATAGCCACACGGTTTCCGGCTCGCACTAATTTAGGTAAGTAGGTATCCAGTGCATGATGCGGGAAGCCCGCCAGTTCAATTTCGGAAGCCGAACCATTACCCCGCTTGGTAAGTGTGATGTCGAGCACTTTGGCTGCGCGAATGGCATCTTCGCCAAACGTTTCATAAAAATCACCCACTCTGAAAAGCAAAAGCGCACCCGGATACTTCGCCTTGATAGCGTTGTATTGTTTCATTAACGGGGTATCCATTGCTGCTGCTCCGGCCATACTGCTTGGCGTATTTAATTTGAATTGTGGGCAAATATAGGGAGTTGGTAAGAAGTTAAGGGCAGACTGCATAAACTCATAGGAAATAATTCTTGCTGCATTTTTTCACCTTTACCGAGTTGGGATTAACATCTTATTGACAATCATTTAGGAAACAGTTAACACGCTCTGGATGATGGGCTGAATAAGTTTGTTAAAAAATAACTCATGAAAAAAATTATCTTGACTGTTGCCCTTCTCTTTATTTGTTGTGTGGCATTTACCCAACAGAAGGAGAAAAGTTTGCTCGGTGCCTGCTCTTCTTATGCGTTAGAGCAAGAGCCTTATAAGGCCTGGTTTCAACCTAATTATACAAACTACATTCCTCAACCGCAGGTAATCGACCAACTAAAAAAAAGTATTCACAAATTTTCCTTCAAAATAGTTTTTGGGAGTTGGTGTGGAGACAGTAAACGAGAGTTGCCTCGTATGATAAAAATTCTACGAATAACCGGAGTATCCGAAAATCAACTTCAGTTATTGGGTGTTTCTGATTCTATGGCTGTGTATAAGCAAGCGCCCCATCGCGAAGAAAAAGATTTGCACGTGTATCGGGTGCCTACATTTATTGTGTATCACAAAGGAAAAGAAGTAGGAAGAATTGTTGAATACGCAGTTGAAACACTGGAGCGAGACCTGCTCAAAATTATCAAAGGCGAAGCATACGCACCCAACTATAAAAGCTATCCGCAAGTTAATGCGTGGCTTGCACAGGGTGTTCTAACCGATGTCAATGCAAATCCACGAGGATTGGCTGAACAAATCCGTTCGTTGGTAAGTCGCGAATCAGATCTTAATGCCTGTGGTTATGTATTGCTGATGCGGGGTGAGGTGCAAGAAGCTATTACTGTATTTCGTATAAATGTTAATCTGTTTCCTCAATCGTCAAACTGCTTTGATAGTCTGGGCGAGGCGTATCTGATGGCCGGATTAAAAGCAAATTCAATAGCTAGCTACGAACGCGCTGTGGAGCTTGACAGCAAGAACGAAAATGCGAGTAAACAACTGGCTATGTTGAAAGGAGAAAAGTAAGAATCATTTCTTTAACGCAACAATCAACCACATCTTATCTCCTTTTTCTTTCGAGCGATCAACAAAGGGGTCTTGTTTCAAGACAATCTGAAACCCGGCTTTGTGCAAATCCTCGAGTGCGAAGTTCATCCCCAGCTCATGTTTTCCTTCCTGAACTTCGCGCGTGGAACTGCGCCTTGCTTCCGCGATTGCTTCGCAAAGAACAAGCCGGCCACCGGGTTTTAATGAACTCTTTATGTGTTGAAGAATTTTATCGTGATCGTCCATTTCGTGGTACGTGTCCAAAATGATAACTGCATCTAATTCGTTTGGTGGAAGTTTGGGATTATCATAGTCACCTTTAACAACTTGAACATTGTTGATTATTCGCTTTGTGAGAATAACCTGAAGTTTATCCAGTTTAGATTGCTCCACATCCACAGCATACACCTTACCAGAAGGCCCAATAACAGTGGCTAGTTTTATGGTCATGTATCCTTCGTGGCACCCGACATCGGCCACCTTACTTCCCGGTTTCAGGTTAAGATTATGAATCAAGTCATCTGCTTTTTGCCAGCTATCACGCTCTGCCCAGGCGCTTTCTGTGTACACATTCTTCCATGGGTCTTGAGAATTTGAAAGACTAAGCTTACAGAGCAGGGAGAAAAGTAGTGCGATTCTTATCATAAGGCTAAAACGGACTAGCTTGCTTCAGGATTGTTAAATTATTCACAATATCTGAGTAAAATAATTTGGCGGATGTAATTATATGCACACTCAGGCAACTAATTGTTTCAAATGGGTTTAAAACCTTTGGGGCCTTAAAAGGTTATTTGTAGTAAGCTCATTTTGATGGTCAGCGAAAAAGAATTTACTGAACTGGTAAATCAAAACCGGGGCATCATCTTCAAGGTGATACGCCTGTATGTGCGGCATGAAGAAGACGAACGCGATCTATTTCAGGAAATTCTTTTTCAGGCGTGGCGATCGTACCCAAATTTTAAAGGACAATCAAAATTTTCTACGTGGCTCTATCGCGTTGGGTTAAACACTGTACTTACGTTTAAACGCAGACCGCAGATAGTAATGCCCCACGAAGACTTATCAATGTTAAAAGTTTCTTCGGGCGACAAAATTCCTGCCGAAGAAACAGAAGCCTTGTATATCGCTATTCGCGAGCTAAATGAAATTGACCGGATGATTATTACGCTGCATTTGGATGGTTATGAGAATGAGGAGATTGCTGAAATATCAGGCCTAACTAAAAATAATATAGCGGTAAAACTTTACCGCATAAAGGAAAGCCTAACTAAAAAATTAAAACCATTGTAACGATGGATTTACAGAAAGTTTGGAAACAATTGGATACCGATAAACTCAGCAAGCCTGTTGAGGGGTCGGTGCGCATTCAAAAAAAATCCAAACATCCCGTGCAGAAACTAAAGAATGCCTATTTACAAACAACAAGTTTTGCCTTTGTTTTTCTGATTGGCTTTATTGTACTCTACTTTGTATTTCATGAGCCCATTGTAAAGGCAGGATTGTTGCTGGTTATTATCGGCTACATCTTTTTTTTCGTAGTCAATTTTTCAATGTACAGAAAGATCAACGTAGTGTTGCCTGTAGATAGTAGCCTTAAAACAGTTCTTGAGCACACCTATAATTTTATTACCGATAACATTCGGTTTCAGGAGCGTGTTGCAATCTTTATTTATCCCATTGCCGCATCGGCTGGCTTTTTGATGGGCGGCTCGGTAGGCAGTGGCAATGTGGAGAAAATGTTGGAAGAAAAGTTTGTAGTTATTTCTCTTATTGTCACAGCCATCGTGCTTACTCCACTGGCCTTTTATCTTACCCGCTGGCTTTACAAAGTTTCGTATGGCAAATGCTTAATCGAATTAAAGGCCCGGATTGATGAGTTGAAGAGGCCTGATTAATCAGGAGACTTCAACAAAAAAACAATCTTTTCTTACGCCATCTAAAAAACTTGGGTTTTAAAGGAAGAGTGTTACTTTAGTACAAACTCCTAAAAATGAACCCTCCCGAAAACAAAAACACCAAACTCTTTTACGGAATCCTGGTTGCCAATATTATTTCAATTGTGCTGGTTGGTTGCAGCAAGTTGTTGGTTAGCCGTCTCGAGGGTGACAATGCCGGCAACAGCTCCGGAGTATTTATTTTCTCGAGCTTTGTTATAGTGCCTTTGTTAATGGGGTTGGTAAGCGCCTGGTTTTGGCGTTCGTTGCAACTCAAAACATCAGGCTACATCGGTTGGTCGGCTGTAAGCTCATTGGTTGCAATCCTTGCCAGTTTTCTTTTTCTAAGCGAAGGCGCAATTTGCCTCATCATTGTGTCGCCTCTCATTTTTGGTTTCGTGGTGGCGGGCGCCCTGATTGGTCGGGTTATCTATCGTAGAAAAAACAATACCCTCAACTCAAGTATAATCGGCATCCTCCTCGCAGTTGTTGTTGCCGATACGTTCTCTAAGCATGAAAATATCGGGCTTGTAACTGATACCATGATTGTTAATGCACCCATTGAAAAAGTTTGGCCACACGTGGTAGAATATAAGCCAATCGCACTGGAGGAAAAGTATTGGTTATTTAAAGTCGGCATGCCAAGCCCGGTAGAAAGCACGGTGGATGGCCACGAAGCAGGCGCAGGCCGCAAGTGCATTTTCTCAAACGGATATGTGTTTGATGAGAAGATGATAGTCTATAAACCCAATGATGAGTTGACATTCGATATAATCAGTCAGCCGCACGATCCTGAAATTATGGGACATATTGATATTTTGCGAGGGCAATTTTTATTAAAAGACAATGGCGATGGCACTACCACTCTCATTGGAAATTCGTGGTATAAACTGTATGTTTTTCCACGGTGGTATTTCAATATCTGGTCGGAGAGCATCACCCGCAATGTTCATCTTCGGGTGATGGAGCACATAAAAATTCTTAGCGAAGAAAGTGTTTAACTGGGTTGTCAAATATTTTGGCCTGCTCAAGCATGTGCCTGTTTTGCCGCAACTGTTCGATTCGCTGATGAAGATCGGAACTCTGTTTTACAACAGAAAACTACTTGATTACATGGATGACATTGAGAATGAGGTGTTGTCGTGGCCAAACACAACCATACAGGTGCATAAATTTGGTGGCACACAATTTAATTTTCAGACTAAAGAGTTGGGGCATATCCATGGCAATGGACTGCTCGATGTTTTATTCAGCAGAAAAATGAAATCGGAGCTTACCAAACAATATAAGGTTCAGGATCATCACATTTTTAAAAATTCGGGGTGGATATCGTTTCAAATAAAAACCGAAGCCGATAAACTAATAGCGATTACACTTTTGCGGCACTCTCACAAAGCTTGTTGCGAAAACCTGAACACTCCAAAATGAAAAAATTGTCGCTGGACGAACTAGGCCGCATTTCTGTAGATCAATTTAAAAATGCAGAAAAAATTTCTGTCTCATTACTATTGGACAATATCCGCAGCCTGCACAATGTAGGCTCTGCGTTTCGCACAGCCGATGCTTTTCGTATCGAAAAAATTTATCTGACAGGCATTACAGGCACCCCACCCCATCGCGAAATTCAAAAGACTGCTCTAGGAGCAACTGAATCTGTTGCGTGGGAATATTCAGAAAGCACCTCTGAAGCTATTCAAAAATTGAAAGCGAATGGCTATGTGATTGTGATTGTTGAGCAAACAACAGACAGCTTACCCTTGCAAACTTTTTTCGCGGAAAAAGAAAAAAAGTATTGTCTTGTTTTTGGCAATGAAGTGCATGGTGTAAGTGAAGAGGCTATTGCCCTTGGAGACTTGGCGCTTGAGATTCCTCAAACCGGAACAAAGCACTCACTTAATATCTCTGTTTGTCTTGGAATTGTTGTGTGGGAGATGTTTAAGAATTTGCGAATGTAACTGACGAGGTACGAATTCAATAGCCCGAATTCTGCTATTCGTATTTCGTACTTATAAAATTCGTAATTCTTTACTTCACTGGCACCAACCTCGAAACTGTTCCCGGGTTTTCAGTAGTCACATATATATATCCATCCGGACTTTGTGCCACCGCACGCACCCGGCCAATTTTTTCAAGAAGTCTTTCTTCGGCTACAAACTTTCCATTCGCCAATTCCACACGTGCTACAAGTTGAAAGGCCAGCGCCCCCACCAACAAATTGCCTTTCCAGTTTGGATACTTATCGCTCGTAACCATCGTCATCCCGCAAGGTGCAATGGATGGAACCCAGTACCGCACAGGTTGCTCCATACCTTCTTTTTCAGAAATGTCGGATATGGGTTTCCCATTATAATCAATCCCCCAGGTAATTGCAGGCCAGCCATAGTTTTTTCCCTTCTCTACTTTGTTCAATTCATCTCCACCCTTAGGCCCATGTTCATGATCCCAAAGTGTGTTGGTTTCTTTATCATAATAGAGTCCTTGTGGATTACGGTGACCGTACGACCAGATTTCAGGTTTTGCACTGGCCTTGTCAACGAACGGATTATCTTTTGGAATCCGACCATCTTCATGCAAGCGCAGAATTTTTCCTAAATGGTTGCTGAGGTCTTGAGCATTTTCCTTTTTACCCCGCTCGCCTGACGAAAAGAAAATATACCCCTTGCCATCAAACACAATGCGAGAACCGAAGTGCACACCGGAAGTTGAGCTCGGAGTTGCTTTAAATAGTTCTTCCAGATTTACCAATGCATTTCCTTGCAGTTTAGCCCGTGCTACTACTGTGCCTCCGCCCTTCGTGCCATCTGGTTTTGCATAGGTTAAATAGATCCAACCGTTTTTTGCATAGTCAGGATGAAGCTGAATATCCATAAGGCCACCCTGGCCAGCATCAAATACTTTAGGAACTCCGGTTATTTTATCAACTAACAATTTTCCGTCTTTAATGATCCGAATCTCACCGCCCTTTTCATTCAACAATATTCTTCCATCAGGCAGAAAAGCAATACCCCAAACACTTTGAAGATCGGTAGTTATTGTCTCCAGAATAAATTTTTGTTTCTGAGATGTAATGGTAGAGCCCGCCACAGGCTGGGCGTTTGAGATTGCAACCATGCCCACTGCGACTAAAAAAACCAGAATTCTTATCATTGCCTTCACTTTAATGCTGGCAAAGATACAGTTATAAATTCCGGTTGAGTTGATTTTCAGAATGTTTATTCATTCCGCAACGTCTCGCTCGGATTGATAACAGCTGCCTTCAGGGCCTGATAAAAAACCGAAAGAAAAGCAATAGCCACCACAATCAAGCCTGCTCCTACAAATACAAACGGATTGATTGTTACCTGATAGGCAAAATCTGAAAGCCACTGGCTCATGGCATACCACGCGAGCGGCACAACCAATACAAATGCAATTATGATCAGGCGCGAAAAATCTTTCGATAACAAAAATACAATCCCGGAAACGGAAGCGCCCAATACTTTACGCACTCCGATTTCTTTCTTTCGCTGCTCGGTCATAAATGCAGTGAGCCCAAGCAGTCCTAAGCAAGCAATAAGAATAGCCAGCATGGCAAATGAGCCAATCAACACGCCCGTGTTTTGCTCGGCTTTATACTGTCGTTCAATAGTTTCATCAACAAACTGATAGGTGAACGGATAATCGGGTGCTAATTTCTTCCACTCCTGTTCAACAAGGGCCAGATGATCTTTCAAATTACCCGTTGAAAGCTTTACAGACATACACCACATATTACCTGGATCAATTCGCAACACAAGCGGTTCAATTTTTCTGTGCAGCGATCGATAATGAAAATCTTTTACTACTCCAACTACACGACCAATAGGGTGGCCATCCAACGCCCGGATGGGAGTACCCAGTGGTTTTTCTAGCATGAGATCAGCCACAGCCGCTTCATTAATCAAATAAGACTCCGTGGAGTCTGTCGCGAACTCTATCGATAGATCGCGCCCTTCTATTATTTCCAATCCAAATGTTTTAAGATAATCATAATCTACGATCATGGTGTTCATGCTGCGTTTGGGTATATCCAGGCCAGGGAAATCATATTGCCAGGTGGATGTACTCATGCCCGGAGTGCCATTCGAAAACGTTACGGACTTGATGGATGAATTGGCTAATAAACTTTCTTTAAACACTTCTTTCTTATCCCACAAAGGCGAGGGTGGATTCATGTACACAATACTCTCCTTATCAAAACCAAGATTTTTATTTTGAATGAAACTCATCTGTTGATAAACGATCAGGGTGCCAATCATCAGAAAAGCGGCAACCCCAAACTGCATCACGGTAAGTATTTTTCTTAATCCTGCATTTCCGGAAGGCCCCACCTGACCTTTTAAAACTTGCGCGGGCACGAAGGAGCTAAGGTAAAATGCAGGATAGCTGCCAGCCAATATCCCTGTGAACAAACCTGCCAACAGAATGTAAATCAATACACTGTTTTCGCCCAAATAACTGACTTCTAATTGCTGACCTACTAAGGAATTGAACATCGGCACCAGCATTTCAAGTAGAATAATTCCAATCACCAGCGAAATAGAGACCAGCATAATCGTTTCCCCTAAAAACTGTTTTATCAATTGATGACGAAACGCGCCCATCACTTTACGCAAGCCTACTTCTTTGGCACGTTTCATGGCGCGGGCCGTAGAGAGATTCATAAAATTGAAACAGGCAACGATGAGAATAAGCAAAGCAACCACAGAAAAAATGTAGACATAATTCATGTCTCCGTTGGCCGTGTCTGCTTTTATACCCTGGGTAAAATGAATTTCAGATAAAGGCTGCAGCCAGTCGCCAAGTGCCTGATTGTTGAACGTCTCTTTTCGGGCTTCGGTAAACTTTTTATCGATGCGCTTTGCCAACCCATCAAGGTCTTTTTCATTGGGGATATAAAAATAAGCTGAGTAATTCCATGCATCCAGACTGTTCAAAAATCGATCGGCTGGAAATCCATACTGATCCTCGACCATTTTAGCAATGGTTTCGAAGGTGGTGAGGTAGGTGAACTGCAAATGCGAATTGGCCGGCACATCTTCAAACACACCCGTGATCTCGTAATCGTATGCGTTATCATACCGAATAACCTGACCCACGGCATCACCCGCTGGGAAATACTTATCGGCCACTGATTTTGCTATTGCTATCGTGCCTGGCCGGCTCAATACTGTATTGGCATCGCCCTGCACCAACCGAAAACTAAACATCTTAAAGAAATCTTTATCAGCAATGGAAAGTGTTTTAGCATCCAGAAACGTATCTCCTTTCCGGATCAACGGACGTTCATTCACATCACTAAAACGAGTAAACATTTCTACCTCGCGAAAACTTTCTCCAATCAAAGGCGCAAAGCCTGCGGGCAACATCGTCTGCATGCTTACATTGCCATCGCGCTCGCCCCGCGGTATATATCGATAAATCGATTCCTTATTTTCGTGGAAGTTTTCGTAGCTCAGTTCAAACCGAACATACAAGGTTACCAGCAGGCAGCAGGCAAGCCCGATAGCCAGGCCAAAGATGTTGATGGCTGTGTACCCCAGATTTTTATACAAACTTCGGGTGGCAATGAGTAGGTAGCTTTTTAACATTTGGAATTGGGATTTGCTCTATAGACGCAAGATAACAAGGGAGGTTGCACAAAAAAGTATCTCGTTGCTGGTTGGTTGCCATTGGGCCCTTGACCAGTAGCCAGATTCAATTAAATCTTTGCACCTTTGCGAATAATCTATTCATCCCTTGAGTTCTGATCGTTACAATCAACGTGGTGTTTCTGCCAGCAAAGAAGATGTGCACCTGGCTATTAAAAATCTGGAAAAGGGATTGTTTCCTCAGGCATTCTGCAAAATTGTACCCGACTGGCTGGCTGGCGATCCTGAGTTTTGCACCGTGATGCATGCTGATGGAGCTGGCACAAAATCCTCTCTTGCCTACCTGTACTGGAAAGAAACCGGAGACCTGTCGGTATGGAAAGGCATTGCGCAAGATGCCATCATCATGAACATTGATGATTTATTATGCGTGGGTGCAACAGGGCCAATCTTACTCTCCTCCACGATAGGCAGAAACAAAAATCTTATTCCTGGCGAAGTAATTTCAACAATTATCAACGGCACCGAAGAAGTGCTGGCTATGTTGCGCCTGCATGGCATGGAAATCTATAGTACCGGTGGCGAGACGGCCGATGTGGGCGACCTCGTGCGCACCATTATCGTGGATAGCACCGTTACTGCGCGTATGAAACGTAGCGATGTAATCGATAATAAGAATATTCAGGCGGGCGATGTGATTGTGGGTTTGGCCTCTTACGGAAAAGCTACTTACGAAAGTGAATACAATGGTGGCATGGGCAGCAACGGACTTACCTCAGCCCGGCACGATGTGTTTGCCCATGAGTATTCAGCAAAATATCCGGAGACTTTTGATAAGGCCGTACCTGATAATCTGGTTTACTCGGGAAAATATAAAGTGACGGATGAAGTTCCGGATGTACCTCTAAATATCGGAAAGCTGGTGTTATCACCTACACGCACCTATGCGCCAGTTATCTTAAAAGTATTGGAAGAACTTCGTGCGCACATTCATGGCATTGTACATTGCAGCGGAGGAGCCCAAACCAAGGTGCTGCACTTTATTGAAAACCTGCACGTAGTTAAGGACAATCTGTTTGATGTGCCCCCGCTTTTTAAGTTGATACACGAATGCTCGGGCACCGACTGGAAAGAGATGTACAAAGTGTTTAACATGGGGCACCGTATGGAGATTTATTTGCCGGAAAAGTTTGCCGAACAAGTAATCGACATTTCACAATCGTTCGGAATTGAGGCGCAGGTGGTTGGCAGGGTTGAGGCTAGTTCTGCAAAAAAAGTTACACTCAAAACCCATCACGATGAGTTTGTTTATCCGTAGATTTTAAAAAAGTTAAGTCAAGTAAGATTATCTAGCTGATTTATTCTTATCTTTCCTATCAGACGGATATGTGGGGAGAATCAACACTGCTAATCAAGGCTCCTTATGAAATCAGATACCAATAAGTTCGGTCCCTTTTTCGATCTTCCTCTGATTGTTGGCAATGCCCTCCCGGTAACAATTGAACCTAACGGAAAACTGACGCTAGATACAGATTTGTGCGAAGGAGCGAATTATTGGATAATACTTTATACTGAAGGTAAAGAAGAGTTTTTACGGATTTTAGCTACAGAGCCACAGATTGTGGAATATACCAGTATAAGTGGGATTGATTTGCTGGTTACCCATTGGAAGGAAGTGGAAGGGCAAATTGTTCAGTGTGACTTAACGATTGATTAAATAAGTATGGCAATAAGGACACGGGTAACGACTACTTCAGCTGGAGGAACTGCAACCACTACTACTGTAAATTCCGCATAAAATGAAACAGCTGGTTTTAATTTTCATTTTTATACTCAATGCCCTTTTTGCACATAGTCAAGGTGAATTTCAACATGAGGTTTCAAAAAGAAAATTAGTTCTTCATGATTTTACCGGCACAAATCTCAATTTTGAAATTGACTTGGGCGAGAGCAAGCACACATCAGTATCTATTTATATAACATATAACGATGGCTCCGAGCAGGAAACCATTTTTATTAAAGATGATCTGGCTCTTCAAAAAGCAACATCTAACATTAAATCAATTGTCATCCGGCATAAGAAACGGTTTGGTCTAAGATTCAACCAAAAACTAAACGATAATGAAAAAGCTAAACGGAAGATCAATCGGGTAAGGGTTTCTTCAGAAACAGCCGGAGGTAGCTCAACAACTACCACAATAAATTCCGCATGATCTCAAGGCTTAAATACGCGAGTTTTTCACTGCTGTTTATTAGCAGTTTAGGACAAGCACAAATTGAGCAATTAGAAAGAAACTTCGAAACAGAAAATACAGCGGCCGCTGCGTTTTATCTCAAATCCTTAACAAATCCAATCGAGCACGCACTGTTTGAGGCTGAGCTTTTCTTTCTTGAAGGAAATTATAAAAAATCCCGAGAAATACTGCTCCTCCATAAAAATCAGTTTACTTCAAATCGTGAAAAAGGTAAGTTTCACCTTTTGATGGCCATGCTGGATCATAAGCAGCAGAATTATCCAGAATCAATTAAAGGATTTGAACTGGCCGAGAAACTTTTTGAAATCTGCAAACCAAAAGATAATCTTCTCGCGCAACTAAATTATTGGCGCGGGTATGCGCTTCTTGAACAAAAGAAGTTAGAACTATCAGAACAAAACCTACTTAGCGCTTTGAAATTTTATCAACAAGATTCACTTCGCTTTTTTACAAAAAATGCAAAATTATATTTCTGGTTAGGGACTGTCAAGAACGAAGAACAAGACTTCGATTCTTCAATTTACTTCCTTAAAAGGGCTCTCCGTACTTTTGAAAACACTCCACTTGACAAGACCAGGGAGATTGTAAAAATTCATAACAATTTAGGTAATTCTTATGCAGCTATATGGAGCTATAACGAGGCCGTAAATAATTATCAGAAGGCAATTCAATTAAATAAGGATAAAATCGGAGACCCTATAGAGTTAGCGAATGCATGTTCAAACCTAGGATTATTCTATAATACCTTCGAAAATCACTTGCAATCTGAGTACTGGTTTAATCAAGCATTTCTATGGATGCAAAAAAGTAACATCGACCCCATAAGGAGAACAATGATACTTCAGAACTATGGCGCTTGCTTAGCTAATCGGTATGAGTTTCAAGAAGCGCTTTCAACCTACTTTCAAGCGCTACAAATCGTTACTCAGTATAAAGAAGACCGTGGCGATATCTATACTCAACTCCTACTCAATATTGCTACAGCCTACAGTAACCTTGACTTGGCATCCAAAGCCGAACCGTATAAGGCTATGGCCAATGAATTTTTTATTAAGAATAAGGGAAAGTGGCCTAACGAGTATAATGCCTGGCGGCTGTGGGAGGCAATTAGTTTGCGGCAAAATGGAAATTTGGAGACCTCATTGAAAATCTTACAAGAACTTGAAATTTATTATTCGAAAATTAATACTGATAAATTTTTTGAAGTTGAAAAGCAAAAGGCGATTTGTTTTAATAATCTCAAGCAATACGCAGAAAGTAGAAAATACTATGATCAATTGTTGATTCATTTCAAGAAGTTATTTCCAGACTCCCACCCTCAAATAATTTATCTTCTAAATGATCTTGGTTCATTGTTCGTAAAAGAAAAACAATATGATTCAGCTGGCTATTATTTTCGGTTGGCTAAACAAAATAATCAATTAGCTTCTACGGAAATTAAATCTAATCAACTATACGCCTCAAAAATCGAATGGATCGTATCTAACTACTATTTACACATGATTGACCAAAAGAAGTTCACTACCGGTCAGTTATCAGTTGAAGAATTACAACAATCTGAAGGCTTGATCTACTCCACTTTATCTGTAATAGAATCCAAACGCATTGAGTTTCGGAACGACCAGGACATCACCAACCTGTATCGTATGACGCGCGATTTTTTTGACGAAGCCATGAAGTATTATTTTACACTCTACAACCATACGGGAGACAAACAATACATCGACAAAGCCTTTTTTATTTCCGAAAAATCAAAATACCAAACTCTGCAAAATGCTATAAAGTTAGATCGGGTCAATGCCTTTGCCGGAGTGACTTCAAAAATAATGGCCGAAGAGCAAAAGCTGGTAAAGCAAGTGGCGCAATTGGAGTATCAGTACTCACAAGAATTGGCGAAGCAGGAGGAACCTTTGCCCGAACTTGTGCAAGAGTATATCACACAATGGCGCACCAATTCAAATCGCCACAACGAACTTGTGGATTCTATTAAAAACAACTTGCCGGATTATTATAACCTCAAGTTTAATCGGTCAACTACCGAAATACATCAGATACAAAACAGCTTTCTTTCCAACAACCAGGATATGGCCTGGGTCTCTTATTATGTGGGCGAATCTGAAAGCTATGCGATTGCTATCACCCACAACGACAAATATTTTATTAAACTTGATGGTGCTGAAAAAATTACGCGACAATTAAAATCATTCAATAATTATGTAAGTCATCAAATGAATAGGGAATTGCAGCAAGCTTCTTTTGAACTTTACAAAGGGTTGTTTCAAGCTGTGGATAGCTGCTTTCGATTACATTCAAAAAAAATAAAAAAGGTTGTTATTATACCCGATGGGCCATTGAATTATCTCAACTTCGAACTACTTGGTAAACCCGTTAATAAATCGTGGCATTACGCACTTTACGATTATCAGTTTTCGTATGGATATTCTTCTACTTTGTTATGGACAGAGTTTTCAGATCAGCAGAAATGGAATGTGAACACAACCAGTATGGTTGGTTTCGCACCTGAGTTTGTGCGCGGCTCGGGTCCGCTGATGAACGAATCCACCCGCGAAGGTTCAGAAAAACCCGGATACGATTCATTTGATTTCAGTCCGCTCCAAAAAAACCAGGATGAAGTTGTTCAGGTGGCTGAGATTCTAAAGCAGAAAAAAATCAAGACGGCTGTTTTTTTAGGGCCACAAGCCGATGAGGCTTCATTCAAAAAAGCTAATCTTGGGTCGTATAATATTATACACCTTGCCACACATGGTTTTGTTTCAAACCAATCACAAAATGTGGCGGGTATCGCCTTTGCAAAAAATCAAAACTCATCCGATGATGGCATTCTTTACATGGACGAGATTTTCTCATTAAAAAACAAAGCTAATCTTGTTTGCTTGTCGGCATGCGAAACAGGAAGCGGAATATTTCAAGAAGGAGAAGGACTTGTTGGACTAACCCGGGCGTTTATTTATTCGGGAGCACAAAATCTTGTGGTGTCTTTATGGAAAGTACAAGATGAAAGCACCGCGCAATTAATGACTCATTTTTACTCTGCCTTAGTAAAAAATCATTCTGTTTCGCAATCCCTGCATGATGCTAAAATTGCGATGATTAAAAAAAATCCAACTCTACCACCTTATCATTGGTCGGCTTTTGTTCATGTTGGCTTAAACTAGTCTTATAAATTACAACTTCACATCATCGGCAATATCACTAAGTTGAATTGAAAGTGCACGGGTTGAGATTTGTATTTCGCGCAACGACATCCCCAAAGAAATCAACAAAAAAATCAGTGCCGCCCCAAAAATATATTTTGCCACTTGTTCTTCGCCATAAAAAAGAGAAAACATGCACAGCACACTAAGAAAAAGTGAGAAGATACTTAGCATTTGCATATTGCGGATAAGTATTACACGTAGTTTCAAATTGCGAATCTGATCAGCAAGTCTTTTGTCGGCTTTGGTGGTATAGTCATTGGCCAGTTTGCGGATGAGGGCGGCAATGGCAAGAAAGCGATTGGTATACGCCAACAGAATCAACGAAACAGTTGGAAACAGCAGAGCGGGTGTAGTAAGAGTGAGTTCCATAAAGTAGCAATTTAGCGCACCAAAGATAGTCTGTTGCCATTGATAAAAATTATTAATCTGAATCTCAAACGGTATGTATCTTCACAAAAAAAACTAATATGAAATCATTTCTGGTGTTTCCGTTTCTTCTGATATGTTGCCTCTGCTATAGCCAGAAAAAAGCAGCGCCCGTTGCCCCTGCAAAAAAACCACTTAGTCACACCATGTACGATAGCTGGAAAGAAATCCCCTACAAAGGCTTAACTCCGGATGGAAATTTTGCTGCCTTTACGGTAAACCCGCAGGATGGGGATGGCAAAGTGATTTTCTACAACATTAAAACAGCCGTATACGATTCCGTAAAACGAGCTGCAGAAATAGCACTTACTTTCGACAGTCGTTATGCTGTTTTTAAAATCAAACCTCAGCAAAAATTGATGAAAGACCTGCGCAGGCAGAAAAAGAAAAAAGAAGATCTGCCAAAAGATACGCTGGGTATCTTTTCATTCCTCGCGCGCAAAACCGAAAAGATTGCCGATGTAAAGTCATACAAGATTCCTGAAAAGGCAGGCGGCATTGTTGTGTATCAGCTTGAGGCAAAAAAAGAATCTAAACCTGCGCCAAAAACGGATGATAAAAAACCTGCTCCGGTTAAAAAGAAAAAAACAAACAGTGACGACAATGGCTACACCCTTGTAGTAAAAAAACTTGCGGATGGAAAAGAAGCCTCTTTTGGTTATGTGAAAGATTATACGGTTGCCAAACACGGACAGGGTTTATTATTCTCATCCAGTGGCAACGACTCAACCCTGAAAGCGGGCATCTATTGGTACGATCTGCAAAAAGAGGAATTAAAATCTCTGCATCAGGGAAAATCAAAATTCAAATACAAGGGACTATCCATCAGTGAAGACGGCACGCAAGCAGCCTTTTTGGTAGATGTTGATACAACCAAAGCCTTGGTGCGACATTTTAATCTTTACCATTGGAAAAAAGAAAATGCAGCTGCGCAGCTACTTGATGTTGAAACGTCACTCGGCATTCCACAAAACTGGATTGTGAGCGAACATTATTCGCCCACGTTTTCAAAAGATGGTGCAAAGCTATTTTTTGGTTCGGCCCCTAAGCCCATTGTTCAGGATACTACCCTGCTTGCAGAGGAAATTGTAAGTGTAGAAATCTGGCATGGCGAAGATGAGTATATCTATCCACAACAAAACAAACAATTGGATGCTGACCGAAAACGCTCTTACCTGGTAAGTCTTGATCTCAACACAAAAACTGTGCTGCAAGTAGGCGATGCCTCTATTCCGTCTGTTGAGTTGGGTAATGAAGGGAATGCCGCAGTGTTTTTAGGTGAGAGTAATGTTCCTTATCGAAAACAGATAACGTGGGAAGGTGGTGGCACCAATGATTTTTATGTGTTTGATGTAACTGCTCGCTCGAAGAAACAAATTGCCACTGGGGTAAAAGGAAATGCCAGTCTCTCGCCCAAAGCAAAATATGTGTATTGGTTCAGCCTGGCCGATACAGCCTGGTTTTCATATTCTATCGCTACGGACAAAACTCAAAAAATTAGTCAGGGTGCAAAAGTAAAATTTGCTGATGAAGAAGATGATCATCCCGATTATCCGAGTCCGTATGGTGCAGCTGGCTGGACAACCGATGACCAGCAGTTTATTGTGTACGATCGCCATGATCTCTGGGCTCTTGATCCTGCAAACAACAGACCACCTGTAAATCTCACGAAGGTTGGCCGGCAGGAAAAAATTGTATTCCGTTATGTAAAGCTAGATACCGAAGAACGTTTCATTGATCCTTCAAAAGAAATGTTGCTTTCTGCATTTAACGAAACCACGAAAGCTTCCGGCTACTATAAACTTTCGTTGAAAGATGGCAAACTCACCAAACTGCTGATGGACAACTATCGCTTTGGCGGAACAGTGAAAGCCAAACAAACTAATCAGATTTTATTTACGCGCGAAAATTTTCGCGAGTTTCCGGATGTCTGGACGGCCGATTTGAATTTATCAACACCAAAAAAAATCAGCGATGCCAATCCGCAGATGAAAAATTACTCTTGGGGCAATGTGGAATTAGTTACCTGGACATCACTCGATAATATTCCACTTACCGGATTACTATACAAACCCGAAAACTTCGATCCGAAAAAGAAGTACCCGATGATTGTGTATTTCTATGAACGTGAAAGCGATAACCTTCATGGGCATATAACTCCCAACCCACTTCGCTCGGCTATTAACAGAACAACGTATGTCAGTGATGGGTACATCGTATTTGTTCCAGACATCATTTATAAAATCGGGTTCCCTGGTGAAAGTGCTCACAACTGCATTATGCCTGGCATCACTCAGCTAATCTCAAAAGGATTTGTTGATGAAAAAAATATCGGCATACAAGGACACAGTTGGGGTGGTTATCAAACTGCTTATTTAATCACACGTACCGATATGTTTAAAGCTGCCGAGGCTGGTGCGCCCGTAGCTAACATGATAAGCGCCTATGGTGGCATCCGATGGGAAAGTGGGCTAAGTCGCATGTTTCAATACGAAAAATCGCAAACCCGTTTGGGTGGAAGCCTATGGGACAAACCGATGCTTTACATTGAGAACTCGCCCATCTTCTTTGCTGATAAAATAAAAACGCCTCTCTTACTTTTGCACAATGATGCCGATGGTGCAGTGCCTTGGTATCAGGGTATTGAAATGTACATGGCCATGCGAAGGTTAGATAAACCCGTGTGGATGTTGAATTATAATGGTGAACCGCATTGGCCCGTGAAGCGCGAAAACCGTATGGACTTTCAAATTCGCATGAAGCAATTCTTTGATCATTATCTGAAAGGCACAACATTACCTCCGTGGATGAAAGAGGGCGTGCCAGCGATTGAGAAAGGGATTACAAAGGGATATTAAAAATTTAGCCACAGATTCATAAACTAAATCAGTGAATCTGTGGCTAATATCATTTCGTTATCTATTATTCTGTCTTTAGCGCATCAACCGGATTTCGTTGCGCAGCATGAATAGATTGATACGCTACGGTTACCAGAGCAAGTACAAGTAAGACTAATCCTGTAATAATGAATGCACTGAATGTAATTTGTGTATGATATTGGTACATCGTTAAGAAATCAGTCATGATAAAATAGGCCACAGGCAGGGCAAGTATCAGGGCGATAATAATGGGTCGTGAGAAATCTTTGCACAACATGACAACAACTTCTGTTATCGTTGCGCCCAATACTTTTCGAACACCAATCTCTTTTGTGCGCCTTTGTGTGTTGAACAATGTTAATCCGAACAATCCAAGACAAGCGACCACTATAGCAATTATGGTGAAGAAGACAGAAAGCGATCCGATCCGAAGGTCCTCCGAAAACTGATACTCGAAATCCTGATCTACAAACCGAAATTCATACGGCATGCCAGGTGTAAGTTTTTGAGTAACGCTTTTAAGGTAATCCATCACCTCGGCCTGAGTGCCTGGCTTATATCGAATAAAAATTCTTTTCCATCGGCCAAACGTTTCCTCATTTCCGAGATAAAACACTACTGGTGCGATAGCGGTATGAATGTCAGCATTGTGAAAATCTTTGACCACGCCAATTATCTTAGCCTCAAAACCAAAATCGATAACCTGACCGATAGGATCCTCAAAGCCCATTAATTCTGCTGCCGTTTCGGTAATAATCACAGATGTGGAATCAGTTAGCATAGCCGCAGAAAAATTCCTTCCTTTTATTAATTCAAAGCCTAGCGTTGGCAAGTAATCATAATCACAAGGGTTATTGTTTATCAGCATGGTTTGCGTGCTACCGTTGACTTTCCAATACACTTCACCAACTCCATTTATTTCCATGGGGCTGGCAGCCGCCTGGCTCACATGTTCAATGTTAGGATTTCGCAAAGCCTCGGCTTTAAAAACTTCTGCAGGTAGTGCAGTCTCACGACCCGGCTCAAAGTACATTACATTGTCTTTATCAAAACCCAGATTTTTATTTTTCAAAAATTCTACCTGTTGCTGAATAATAATCGCACTAAAAATCAGGATAACGGATAGGCTAAATTGAAAAACTACCAGACCCCTTCGCAGACCCGCACCCGTAAATACTGAATTGAGGTTGCCTTTTAGTATTGTAGCTGGCTTAAGTGAAGAAAGCAAAAATGCCGGATACCCACCAGCCAGCATTCCAGTAAAGAGCAGGATTGCTAACGTACCCAAAATAGTTTTAGGATCGGTTACTGATAGGGTAAGTTCTTTACCTGTTATTGCATTAAATAATGGCATCGATAAGTAGACCAACAATAAGGAGAAAATCACGGCTATACTAGTGATGAGTAAACTCTCTGTCATAAACTGACGGATAAGTACTGGTCGTGTCGCTCCAGACATTTTTCTTACCCCAATTTCGCGAGCACGAATGCCTGCGCGTGCCGTAGCTAGGTTAATGAAGTTTATGCAAGCCATCACCAGAATAAAAAAACCAGTCAGGCTAAAAGCGATCACATAAACAATCCCGCCACCAGGTTGTCGATTCACAATTTCATTATAATAGAGATGCCAATCTGTAAAACCGAACAAAAACAGAGTGGTTTCTTTAGTGCCACGCATCACATCTATTTTATCCTTTATCTTCTCCTCTACCACTTGCTTTGCAGAAGGACTATTCAGCTCTACGTACGTGTAAACGTTACTGTCATCCCAGGTCGATAATTCCTGTTGTGCATGATATTCAAATGGCAAAACATACTCACTAGACAGGCTTGAGTTAGTTAGATGATCCGCAAAGACACCTGTTACCCGAAATTCCATTTGGTTATTAACCAATACAGTCTTACCTAAAATAGCCGTGTCGTCAAATAGTGTCTTTGCCAATTTTTCGGAGATAACGATAGAATTGTTATCGGGAAGTGGATTCGTTCTGTTCCCAAGTAGAACAGGGATATTGAACACTTCAAAATAGGAGGACTCGGCAAAAACTCCATCTGCATTGATTGCCTTATCACCATTAGCAACTAAAACTCGCTGACCAAACCCTACCCGGCAAACTGATTCTATCTCCGGGATTTCACTTTTCAAATAATCAGCAAGCGGAGCGGGTGTTGTCTCTCCTGTAACTAATTGACCATCTGCCAATTTTTTCTCTCGAAGCACCATGAAAACACGCTCGTTGTCCGGATGTTGTCTGTCGTAGTTTAACTCATCAACCACCCACATAAACAGTAGCATAGTAGCCGTGATACCAATAATGAGCCCCCCAAGACTTAGTGAAGAATAAACCTGATTGCGTGTAAAATGTCGTAGAACTGTTGTGAGGGTGGAACGAAACATAAGCAAAAATTTAAAGCTGTAAAAGATACTGGTTATACCTCAATACTGAAAGTTATCTTTGATTCTAGTTCAGCAGCTAACCCTACTCGCACCAACTATTTTTTCAACTCCTGACTAGTTGAAAATTTAAGGCCACAGATTCATTGATTAAATTCTGTGTATCTGTGGCTTTGGCTGAGCTACCTTAAGCTATCTAAAAATCTGCATGAACCCAAATACACCCACCCAGGCAATCGACAGCAGGCTCACCCAAAAGAGAATGTTGTAAAAGGTGCCGGTTGCTATTTCCTGTTTTCGTTTATACTTAAAAATCCAGGCAGCATAAATCACCACTAAAAGCATAACCGAACCAACGATGCCGCCCGACAGAACCATCAGCACTGGCAGTTGGATGTAGAGAAACAAGCTTGCCCAAATAAATGGAAAAATTATTCCTAAAAAGAAAATCAGCTTTTTCCTTTTTGTCTGATCAGAGAAATCAAACCATCCAATTTGGCCAGAAAGATCAGTGAATACGCGTGTCCAATACGCAAGCGTTGCATACACACTTGAAAACAAAACAAAAAATGCTCCTACGAGATAAATTGTCTTTACTCCATTACCGAGCGACTGCGTGTAAATGAGTGCAAGTGTTTCAATAACTTGATTGCCTTGAGGAATTGCTCCGTTACCATGCAAAATGGCGGCACCCAACAAATAAAACGCTACGGTTACGAGCGTATAAATAATCATGGCCACCACTGCATCTATGTACATCACTTGAATCCAACCCTGGGCTCTTTTCTTCCACGCAGGTGTATTGGTTGGCAAACCTGCATAACTGGCATATCCCTTTTCTATACACCAATAGTTATATGCAATAATTTCATCGCTGGCAACTCCGGTAATCCCAAAAGCAGCAAGGGCAATGGCAATTTCTTCAGTTGTAAGTTTAAACCGTTGCCCATTTACCAGATCTGAAAAAGAAAATGCAAACGCAGTAAATTGAATGGAAAATAAAGAAGCCAACGTAAGCACTGTAAAAAGTAAAATCATAAATAACGATACTTTCTCGATCATGGCATAGCGCCCATTATAAATTAGTGCTGCCGCCAACGCTGCAATAAGGTACACCCAAACCATTATACTTATGGAAGGAAAAAGTAAATGCATCACCACAGAAGCACTGCCGATAATTCCGCCAATCTGAACAACCTTAAGGAGCTGGAGAATCAACAACATCCACACGGCCCAGTTAGCCTTTCCTAGGCGAAGACCTGATAGTTTATTAAAAGATTGACCAGAGGTTTCTCCGGTAAGAATTGCGTGCCTGCCAAACTCAAGTTGCACGGCTACTTTGGCAAGGCAACTAACTATGATGATCCATAATGCAGCAAACCCTGCGCTGGCGCCCAATACGGTTGTTGCAATTAACTCACCTGATCCAACAATTGAAGCTGAGAGTATAAAACCCGGACCTAAAAATTTAAGGCTCGCCAAAATGGAATTTGGCGGTTCCTTTATGTTTTGGTGGCTTACAGTGTAGGGATCCGAGTTCAAGTTTTATAATGTTGATTCCGGCTGAAATAGATTATATGTCCGTTAGCCTTAAACCACACAACTAACAGATTCAACAATGATAGGCAAGCACTAATCAGTCATTATCTTTCTTCAACTCATTGCGGAAATATCGTTCGTCATCGTCTTCACCCTCTTTCTTGATCAGGGCTCCTATTTCCAGAATCTTAAATTCAGTTCTGCGATTTCGTTGGCGGCCCATTGGATTATCGGTGCCATCGGGGTTGGTGTTGCGGGCAATTGGTTTCGATTCACCATACCCTTTCGCTACGAGGCGAGCCGGATCAATTCCTTTTCGAATAAGATAACTTACCGTTGATTCGGCTCTACGTTGCGAAAGTTGGATGTTGTATGCCTCCGAAGCCACGCTATCTGTGTGCGAACCCATTTCAATCTTCAAATCAGAATTGTCATTCAGTAAAGCAACAAGCTTGTCAAGTTCTCGTGCTGCTTCTCTCCGAATGTCAGCTGAGTCATATCCAAAATATATATTTTCCAAAACAAAAATTTTGTTACGCTCTTTACGATCCAATACTAAAAGAGTGTCAAGGGTTATGTTGGTGATAAGTTCTTTCAACGATTCCAATGGCACTGATTTTCCAATGGTGGTATACTCTTGCCGTTTGGTTATAAACCCGTCTGTTTCACCCAGCAAGGTGTAATTTTCGTTTTCATACACTCTAAATAAAAACTTACCATCATTACCAGTTACAAAATCTTGCATTACTTCTCCCTCCGGATCAAGGAGAGATACTTTTGTGTTGGGTAAAATTTCACGGGTGCTGTCTTTACGTGTCATGTACGTAATACCTTGCAAATAATAATTAACCACGCGCAGGTTGGGGTCTTCATTTACGAATGTGTAGATATCATCATCGCCCTTGCCCCCTTCACGATTAGAAGTAAAAAAACCGCGATCGGCTTTAAATAGAAACATTCCAAAATCATCGGCTGGAGAGTTTACGGGTTGTCCTAAATTCTCAACAACTGTTTTTCCATTGGCCCGGTTTACCACAAACAGATCCAGCATGCCATAGCCTGGGTGCGCGTCCGAAGAAAAATACAATTTCCCATTCTCTGAAACGTAAGGGAACAATTCGGCTCCTGCCGAATTAATCTCCGGCCCCATGTTTTTCACTTTTCCAAAACGACCGCGGCCATCCATCTGAGCAGAGTAAATATCCAGCCCACCAAAACCTCCTTTGCGATTCGAAGAAAAATAAAGCGTTCTTCCGTCCGGGCTCATGGCCGGGGTTGACTCCCACGCATCGGGTTGATTAATATTTATGGGTGTCGGCTCGGCCCACTCACCATTTCGAAAGCGGGATAAATATAAATCCACATCAATAGCTCCTTTGCGTTTACCACTATTTCCTTTGGCAAAGATCATGGTCTTTCCATCGGGCGTAAACGTTATGCATCCTTCATTGATGTTTGATTCGTTGATAAAACTTGGCAGCGGAGTTATTGTGCTGGCATTAACATTCGCACCGTTCGTCTCTGCTTTATACAGATCGGTGAAGGGCGTTCCGGTCGCTTCGTAAATTCTTACATTGCTTCGTGACGATGTAAAGTACAATTCGTTGTTTGAATAAACAGGGGCATACTCGGTGAAGGGTGTGTTGATTGCTTCCAGATTTTTTATTTTGTAATAACTTTTCTTTTGCGACAGTTTGTCGAGATAGTTAATACCGTCCAAGCCTTTGCGGGCACGGTCTTTCATCTTTTCGTCTTTTGTATCGCTTTCCAATTCTTCAAGTATGGTGCGAGCCTCTTCATATTTAGAGTTGGCCTGAAGCGCTTTCGAATAGTATAATTTCACGGAATCAGGATTCACGCCTTTGCCTCCGGCTTTGGCATAGAAAGGTTCTGCTTCTTTAATACGATTAGACAACCTGTAAGACTCGGCTATAAAATAGTTGGCTTTTCCGTTGTTTGGATCTTTGCGCGTAACTCCTTTATAATAATCAATTACACTTTCGTACTTCCCATACCGAAAAGACTTCATTGCCTTTTTTTCTGCACTGCATGCAGCCAGTAATATCAAACCAATTAAAACAATCGTAACTCTCACACGCATGGTATCTTACAAGCCTCTAAAATTACAAAAAATTAAATGCTATTGAGTTAACGTAGTTTTCGGTAAATATTTTGCCAACCACGACTTTTCTGCAGCAATTTGCCAACGTACCTGCCATTCGCCCTTGGTGGCAGCTAGTGTGTTGAATGTTATCGTATCGGATTGAAGTCGGCCCGAAGCAAAACCTGCCTTGATTTCAATAAGCGGTATTAACTCTACTTTATCATCCAAAAAAAATGACACTACCGACCGATCTAAAAAATCGACATCTATTGCTGATTGTATCTGGCGCAACACGGCTACTGAACTATCAATTGAGCAACCACTCGGGTTATGGAAATCTTCATCCAGTGCCATAATAATAAACTGACCCCGTTCAATCTTGTAAGATGTTTTCAATGGATGGCCGTGAGCAACCCATTGGGCACAAAATGATTGAAGCAACTTCGTAACTGTTTCTTCTTCCGCAGCAGACAAGGCCCGCTTGCCCTGATAGATCCACACTCTGCTTTCATCTCTTAACTCTTCAAAAGGAATATACATTATGCTCGATTTAATTCTGATCTCTGAACCTATTCGTCATTCTATAAACCTTGCGCCTCTGCAATAAGTTCGGCCAGGTCTTTCACTTTTACCTCAGCTTCTTTCTCCTTGTTCTTAACTCCATCAGTAATCATCGTCATACAAAACGGGCAAGCCACAGCAATGGTAGTTGCTCCGGTTGATAATGCCTCCTCGGCACGCTCAACATTAATATCTTTATTTCCCTTCTCTGGTTCTTTAAACATTTGTGCCCCGCCTGCCCCGCAACATAAGCCTGTAGTGCGGCAACGTTTCATCTCAACCAAATCTGCATCAAGCGCCTGAAGCACTTCGCGTGGAGCTTCGTAAATATTATTGGCGCGCCCCAAATAACATGAATCGTGATACGTGATCTTCTTCCCTTTAAAAGCTCCGCCATCTGCCAGTTTTATTTTCCCCTCGTTAATCAATTGCTGAAGGTATGTAGCGTGATGAATCACTTCATAACTTCCTCCTAATTCGGGATACTCATTCTTAATCGTATTAAAACAATGCGGACATGCGGTAACAATTTTTTTTATGTTATACCCATTCAATACCTGAATGTTGCTCATGGCCTGCATTTGAAAGAGGAACTCATTACCTGCTCTGCGGGCAGGGTCGCCTGTGCAGCTTTCTTCAGTACCCAGCACAGCAAATTTAATCTCTACAGCATTCAAAATTTTTACAAAGGCTTTTGTTACCCGCTTGGCGCGATCGTCAAACGATCCGGAACATCCTACCCAAAAAAGTATTTCGGGAGATTCACCTTTAGCGGCAAGTTCGGCCATGGTAGATACAGTCATTCGTTAATCGTTATTGTTCGTTCTTTAAGAAATTGTGCTATTGATCCTTGGCCCAATTAAATCTATCTGAAGAAGGAAATTTCCAAGGCGCAAAACTCGTTTCAATATTCTGAAACATGCTGTTCCACTGCGCTGGCGAACCGGATTCTTCCATCGCTACATATCGCCTCAGTTCCAAAATAATTTCCAGCGGATTAATCAGTACGGGGCATGCTTCCACACACGCATTGCAACTGGTGCATGCATTAATCTCTTCTTTGGTGATGTAATCATTCAGCAATGTTTTTCCGTCATTCAATCCCGGGCCACCGGCCTGTATACTGGTGCCCACTTCTTCCATGCGGTCGCGGGTATCCATCATAATCTTGCGTGGCGAAAGTTTTTTGCCTGTAAAGTTAGCCGGGCATTCAGCTGTGCATCGGCCGCACTCCGTACACGAGTAAGCAGCCATTAAATTATTCCAGGTCAAATCATTGATATCTTTCGCTCCAAATCGTTCGGGCACGGCTGGTGTTGTCGGAGGCGTTGTAGTAAGACCTAACATCGACTTCACTTCGTTGGTTACCACAGGCATGTTATTGATATGCCCTTTGGGTTCTTGTTTAGCAAAATACGTATTGGGAAAGGCCATAAAAATATGCAAGTGCTTTGAATAGGTTACATACAAAGCAAAGCCCAGAATGCCGATGATGTGAAACCACCATGCAAAGCGCTCTATAAACACCAACGTGGTTGTATTGATATTTTGAAAAAGTGGAAGTAAAAAAGAACTTAAGAATAAACTTCCCGTAGCCACGTAGTGATTATCACGGGTTTGCAAAACCTGATCGCTCGCATTCATTGCAAGAATAGCTGTCATTAGAATAATCTCAGTTACAAGAATAAGGTTTGCGTCAAGGCGAGGCCACTTGGTCATCTCGGCCGACTGGAAACGGGCCACCTTCAATACATTTCTGCGGAGCAAAAAGATGACACACGCCAACAACACAGCCAGCGCCAGAAACTCAAATAAATTCATCAACACCGTATAGAATCCACCGAGGAAAGGCGCAAAAATCCGATGGGTTCCAAGAACTCCATCAATCACAAACTCCAGCACCTCAATATTGATGACCAAAAAACCCACATAAATAAAAAAGTGTAAGAAGGCTGGAATAAATTTCTTGAACATCTTCTGTTGACCAAACGCTACCAATACCATATTTTGAATACGTTGGCCAGCATTGCCTTTGGATTCGAAGGGTTTACCCAGATTGATATTACTTCGAATGCGTACCACACGCTTCCGAATAAGAAAGACGGAAACCGCTAAGGTGATGATGAAAACAATTTGCTGTATAACAGCCATAACAGGGAATTTAGGGGGAAGTTAGTTTACGCTATCGGTTGAACCAATATTTTAATACAAAACCCGAAAAATTGAGGCCTTGTTTGCTGCAAATCGAAATTTCCATACTTTTGTGGCCCGCCTTAAATAAAAAGGCTGTTTTAACGGTGACGTAGCTCAGTTGGTAGAGCAAAGGACTGAAAATCCTTGTGTCGGGGGTTCAATTCCCTCCGTCACCACAGAAGAAACAAAATGCTGACCTAATGGTTGGCATTTTTAATTTATACCACCTATGCTTCGCGCAGCAATCCATGCTGTAGTCCAGGCAGACTGAAAATTAAATCCACCTGTCTCACCATCAAGGTCTAACACCTCCCCGGCAAAGAACAATCCCGGCACGTTCTTGCTCTGCATCGACTGAAGGTCAATCTCGGTGAGTGCAAGTCCGCCACAGGTAACAAACTCTTCTTTAAAAGTAGTTTTACCTTTTATATGAAAAGGGCATGCATATAATAATTCAATCAGTTTGTTGATCTGTTTATGCGGCAACTCAGCCCAGATTTTTCGATCTTCAATTCCAGACTTGATACAAAGAAACTCCCAAAGTCGCTTAGGCAATCCGAACATTGAATTTGCCAACGCTATTTTCTTGCTTTGATTCTTAAGTTGCATGAGTTCATCGCGCACCTCTGTTTCTGCCAACCCTATCCAGTTGACTAAGGTTGTAAATGTGTAGTTCCGTTCATTCAAATAGATGGCTGCCCAGGCAGAAAGTTTTATAACAGCCGGTCCACTCAGACCCCAGTGCGTTATCAATACTGCGCCTTGTTGAGAAAACCTGGTTCCTGCAATTCTCACTTCTGCATTGGGTACAGCCACGCCCATTAAGTTTGTAAACTCTTTTTCAGAATCATTAAAGGTGAAGAGCGAGGGGATTGGCTTAATGATTTCATGTCCCAAATCTGCTAACCATTGATAGCTTTCAGGTTTGTTATACCCTCCTGTTGCAATCAGAATTTTAGAAGTAACAAATGTCTCTTTTCCATGAACAATAAAAATGTCTTCTTTCTTTTCAATACGCTCCACTTCGCAATTGAGTTTTATTCCGATCCCCAGGTTTTCACTTGCTCGTAAAAAACAATCGATAATGGTTTGTGAATTGTCTGTTGTCGGAAACATGCGACCGTCTTCTTCGGTCTTTAACTCGACTCCATGCTTTTGAAACCAGGTTACTGTATCCGATGCCTGAAAGTGGTGAAAGACATTTTTAAGTTGTCGTTGGCCACGTGGATAATGTTGCGACAAAGCCGCAGGGCTAAAACAATTGTTCGTTACATTACATCGGCTACCACCAGATACTTTTACTTTCGATAAGAGTTTGGTTGATTTCTCGAGTATAACAATGCGGAGATTTCTATTTATTTCTGCGGCATTGATGGCTCCAAAAAAACCAGCCGCACCTCCACCCACCACCACAAGATCGTAGTTGAGTGAGTGGGTATTATTCTCCAGCTGCTTTGGCAATATCTGCTTCTGATTTCTTTCTGACATATTGATCCAGGAACCAAATCAAAATTATGGTTATCACAATACTTCCGGAAACCACATAGCCCAACGTATCATAATGTTCCAACTCACCCGTTGTTGTTTGCACTACTATAAGACCTGCTATATAGGCCGCAACGCCTCCCGAAATTTGTTGAACAGATGAGTTGATACTCATAAAAGCACCCCGATCCGCTGGATCTGGAACGGCTGAGATAAGAGCTGAAGTAGAAATCATTCTCGAAGAAATGCCCATAAACATAATAATGTTTATCATGATCACCACCCACAATGGGGTTGGCCCCAGGTTAGTATAAAGCACTACTGTGCCAATCATAATTACTGACCCGATAAAAAAGATTCGATACTTACCCCAACTGTCGCTCAGCTTTCCTATTAACGGACCAGCAAGCATTGAGAAGGCTCCCGTTACCATATAGAGCAGCGGCAATTGACCGAGTGTAAGTTTCAGGTTATTAACACCAAAGGCTGTTCCAAACGGCATCATCATAAAGCCTCCGGTAGCGAGCAGGGTTGTGGCCAAAAATGTTTTCAAATAAACATTATGCGAAATCGTTTTCCATAAATGGGTAAATGCATTTCGGTCGGATTTTATTTTTAGGTGTTCGTCAATGGGTTTCAGATAAACTACAATCAACACGGCAATCACTACACTCACCAGCACGATCATAATAAACGGTGCGTGCCAACCCCAGAGATTAGCAAAGTATAATCCGATTGGCAACCCAAGCACCTGACTTGATGCAAATGCCATTTGAACAAACCCCATCACACGACCACGTTGTTCTAACCGAAACAGATCGGTGATAATTGCAAATGAAATGGATCCTATTACACCCCCAAAAATTCCGGTAACGATGCGCGCCACCAACAGCCAATTGTATGTTTGCGCCAATCCACAAAACAAGGTGCCGCCAATAAAACCAAAATAGAAGAAGAGTAATATTTTCTTGCGATCAAACTTATCTGCAAACCCCGCAGCCAGAAACCCGGAAACACCCGCGCTGAATGCATATGCTGATACAACCATTCCGAATTGGCTCGTTGAAATCTTTAACGCAGGCATGAGTATCGCGCCCAATGGCGAAAGCACCATGAAGTCGAGAATTAACGTAAACTGTAAAATGGTAAGTATGGCGATAACGAAAATATCATACCTGGAGAAACTATTTTTCTTTTGCATAGAGGGTGTGGGTCAGATGTGGTTTGGAAGAATCTTAAATCACATCTATCTGACCTCGTAAAATATCTTCCAGGGTGTCGCGTCTGCGAATGAGTTTAGCTTCCTTATTGTAGATCAATACTTCGGCTGGCCGAGGGCGGGAGTTATAATTAGAAGCCATGGAGTAACCATACGCTCCTGCATTTTTAATGGCAAGTAAATCGCCTTCGCGTACTTCGTTTAACTTTCTATCAGCACCCAGTGTGTCTGTTTCGCAAATATTGCCTACTACAGTATACACTTTTTGCGAACCCTTGGGATTAGAGACATTCACAATTTCATGATATGAATCGTACATCATGGGGCGAATGAGATGATTCAACCCCGAGTTGACGCCCGCAAACGTAATGGAGGGTGTGGGTTTCACAACATTAGTTGATACAAATAAGTAGCCTGCTTCACTCACCAAATATTTTCCAGGTTCAATCCAGAGTTCAAGCTTGCGACCATAACTGTGATGAAATTCGGCAAACGCCTTACTTACCTTAAGACCCAGATCATATACATTCGTAACCAGATCACCTTCTTTGTATGCAACTTTAAAGCCTCCGCCAAAGTCAATAAACTTAAGCGATGTAAAATCACGAGCAATGCCAAAGAGTATTTCAGCCATCTTAAGAAACACATCCGTTTCCGTTATCTCTGAGCCAGTATGAATGTGCAATCCGTTGATTTCAATTTGATGCTGCTGCGCCAGTTGCATGATCTGCGGAAGCTGGTACACAGAAATGCCAAACTTGGAGTTGCTATGACCGGTAGAAATTTTGTAGTTTCCTCCGGCCATGATGTGTGGATTTAACCGTACACAGCATGGGTATGTGTTGCCATATTTCTTTCCGAATTTTTCAAGCACAGAAAGATTATCAAGATTGATATTAAGACCCAGGTCTACACCTTCAACAATTTCATCGAAGTGAACGCAATTTGGGGTAAACATGATTTCGTCTGGTGTAAAGCCAGCTCCCAGCGCCAATTGGGCTTCCTGAATAGAGACAACATCTACTCCGGCACCATGCTTCTTCAAAAGTTTTAAAATGGAAATATTAGTGAGCGCTTTTGCTGCATACTTAATCCGTACGTCCGCACCTGAAAAAGCATTTTTCAGGGTTTTCAACTGATGGATTATCTTGTCGCCATCATATACATACAACGGAGTACCAAACTCTTTGCAGATCTCCGCTACGTCCAGACCTTGGATTGTATAAACTCCGTTAGTAAGTTCCATAGAAATAAAAGTTCAAATATATCGGTTGGGAATTTACCCCGAGTCCTGTTGGCCGCACTTTATTTGGCTTTGGTTATCTTCGCGCAATGAAATTGTTTTATCGTCAAGCCGGGCAAGGCAAACCTTTGATTATTCTTCATGGGCTGTTTGGCTCATCCGACAACTGGTTTTCGCTAGCAAAAGTTTTTGCCGAACAATACTCGGTGTATCTGGTCGATCAGCGAAATCATGGGCAGTCGCCCCAAAGCGATGATTTTAACTATTCTTTGTTAACCGAAGATTTAGCGGAGTTTATTAGTCAGCATAATCTTGTAAGACCACACATTATCGGCCACTCGATGGGTGGAAAAACGGCCATGAACTTTGCCGTAAAGTATCCCGAGAAGTTGGATAAACTTATTGTGGTTGACATCGCACCAAAAATCTATCCGGTACACCACGATCACATAATTGATGGGTTAAAAGCACTCGATCTGGATACCCTTACTTCGCGCACCCAGGCCGATATGGTTTTAAGCGATCACGTACCCGAACCGGATGTGCGGCAGTTTTTACTCAAGAATCTGTTTCGCACAAGCGAAAGTAAATTTGGCTGGCGCGTAAATCTAACGGCTATCGATAATCACATCGAAGAGATTGGTGCTGGCATGCAATATCCAGGCACCTTTAAAGATGCAACTCTCTTTATTAAGGGTGCCCTCTCTACTTACTATAAGCCTGGTGATGAAGAGGCTATTCTCAAGATTTTTCCAAAAGCAGAATTCGTTACACTTCAAACCGGACATTGGGTGCAGGCTGAAAAGCCAAAGGAATTTTCCGAAACTGTAATAGCCTTTCTACAAAAAGCGTAATGGCTGAAAAAGGGAAATTATACCTGATTCCTACTATTATTTCCGAATCGACTCAGGAAGAAGTAATTCCGGCATCAGTAAAAAAAATACTGCCATCTATCCAGCATTTTCTGGCCGAGGAGATTCGCACCGCACGGAGGTACTTAAGCAGCTTGAAAATTTATTCAAGCATTGAAACGCTGAACTTTCAGAGTTTAAATAAAGATACCCGTGCTGCCGATCTTCCTACTTTAATGTCGCCCTTAAGCGATGGTTTTAATGTTGGTATCCTTTCCGAATCGGGATGCCCCGGCATTGCAGATCCCGGTGCCTTGGCCGTTCAGTTTGCACATCAGAATAAAATTCAGGTAATCCCTCTGGTTGGGCCATCCTCCATTCTACTTGCGTTAATGGCTTCGGGGTTAAACGGGCAACGGTTTGCATTTCATGGTTATCTTCCGGTGGAAGCGAAAGAGGCAACGAAAGCTATAAAGGATTTTGAAAAAGAATCTCAACAAAAAAATCAAACCCAGATTTTTATAGAGACTCCGTATAGAAATAATTCTGTTTTCAATTATTTAATAGAAACCCTTCGACCTGAAACTCTATTAACGGTGGCGTTGGATCTTACGGGGAAGGATGAGTTGATAAAAACGCTGGCGATTAAAGAATGGGCCAATCTAAAATCTGTATGGCCCAAGAGCCCTGCCATTTTTCTGTTTCTCGCCTAATCCATTAATTCAACAGCTCAATCGCTTGCCATATAATCTTACTTATTATCTTTGCGACCTTAATTGAAATATAATCTCAACCTATGCCTTATTTATTCACTTCCGAGTCGGTTTCTGAAGGTCATCCTGATAAAGTAGCCGATCAAATTTCAGATGCGCTTATTGATTATTTCCTGGCCTATGATGCCAACTCAAAAGTTGCCTGCGAAACATTGGTAACCACCGGGCAAGTTGTGCTTGCCGGAGAAGTTAAGTCTGAAGCCTATCTGGATGTGCAGGATATTGCACGTGAGGTGATCAAGAAAATTGGGTACACAAGAAGTGAGTACATGTTCGAAGCTGATAGCTGTGGAATTTTCTCTGCTATTCACGAACAGTCATCTGATATCAATCAAGGCGTTGAGCGCAAGAAGAAAGAAGATCAGGGGGCTGGTGATCAGGGTATGATGTTTGGCTATGCTACTAATGAAACCGACAACTTTATGCCTCTGCCTCTGGAACTTGCTCATTTGTTGCTGAGAGAGTTGGCGGTTATTCGCAGAGAAGGAAAGGTAATGACCTATCTGCGCCCCGATGCCAAATCGCAAGTAACTATCGAATACAGTGATGACAACAAACCACAGCGCATTGATGCTATCGTGATTTCAACACAACACGATGATTTTGCAAAAGATGCAATCATGTTGAAAAAAATTAAAGACGATGTGATCAATATCTTGATTCCTCGCATCATGAAAAAATTACCAAAGCGCGTACAAAAACTTTTCAATACAGAAATAAAATACTTTGTAAACCCAACTGGCAAATTTGTAATTGGTGGGCCACACGGGGATACCGGACTTACGGGAAGAAAAATTATTGTTGATACGTATGGCGGAAAAGGTGCACACGGTGGTGGAGCATTTTCAGGTAAAGATCCTTCGAAAGTAGATCGTTCTGCTGCGTATGCTACACGCCACATAGCTAAAAATATGGTTGCTGCTGGACTTTGTAATGAAGTGTTGGTGCAGGTGGCCTACGCCATTGGCGTAGCCCGACCCGTGGGACTTTATGTAAATACGTACGGAACCTCTAACGTGAAAATTACAGATGGGGAAATCGCTAAAAAGATTGAAAAAATCTTTGATATGCGTCCTTATTTCATTGAAGAGAGATTTAAACTACGCACCCCCATTTATTCTGAAACTGCAGCCTATGGTCATATGGGGCGCGAACCGAAAATTGTTGAAAAGGTGTTCAACAAAGGAAAGAAAAATGAAAAGAAGGTGAAGGTAGAATTGTTTCCGTGGGAGAAATTAGATCATGTTGAGGCGATCAAAAAAGCTTTCAGGTTGAACTAATAAAAAGAGCTCCGAATGGAGCTCTTTTTATTTTCAGTCAGGTTCTAGACACGCCCGCTTTTCATTTTAGTTTTAAATTTTTTCAATTGTGCGCGCAAGGCTTCGGTGGCCAAATCTGTTGCCGCTTCAAATGATCGGGCTTGTTCTTTAGCAAAGAAATTTTGGCCTGGAACATTCACTTTTATCTCCACCGTTTTATTCTCAATTCCTTCATTATTTAATCTCAAAAAAACTTCCCCATCAACCAGGCGATCATAGAACGTTTCAAGTTTATCTACTTTTTTTTGAATAAAGTCGATGAGTTTTTGATCTGCATCAAAATGAATGGAGTGTACTTGCAGTTTCATAAGAACATTTGTTTAAAAGTGGAACATAAATTATTTTACTTAATGATCATGCTTTAGGATGAGCCTGATCAAATACTTTTTTTAGTTTTTCCATCGAGTTGTGCGTGTAAACCTGTGTAGCCGCTAAACTACTGTGCCCCAACAAATCTTTCACTGCGTTTATCTCTGCCCCCTTATTGAGCAAATGGGTGGCGTAGGTGTGACGCAATACGTGTGGGCTTTTCTTTTCTACCGTTGTAAACAACTTCATATACTTTTTCACTGTTCTATTTACGAGCACAGGGTATAAAGGCTCCCCTGTTGTTGTTACCAATAAATACCCATGTTGTTGCTTTTCTATTTCCTGATTTCGCACGCGCAGGTAGCTTTTAATCAATGACACGAGCTGTGCTGAAAAGGGGATCACTCTTTCCTTATTTCTTTTTCCTAAAACCCGAATGGTGTAATCTTTAAGATTTACATAGTTCTCTTTTAATGTGATCAGTTCGCTTAATCGCATTCCAGTTCCATAAAGGAGTTCCAGAATAAGTTTATCCCGGGTGCCTTCATGTCCTTTTGGAAACACAACGTTATCGAGCAGCTTTATGGTATCGGCTTCATTTACAAAGTGGGGAAGTTTTTTTTTTGTCTTTAGAATTTTGATTTTGACCATCGGGTCACTTGCAATCATTTCCTGACGCATTAGAAACTTATAGTAAGAGCGAAGGCAGGCGATTTTTCTATTGATTGAACGAGCATCCAGTTTGCTTTCCACTAAGCTAACAATCCACGATCTTACAAGTCCATAGTTTGCTTCGTGAGCAATTGTGCCTGAGAATTCTGTTTGAAGGTATTTTTCAAATTGATAAAGATCGGTTTGGTAAGATTGAACCGTCTTGGGACTGTATCTCTTTTCGAACTTTATATGTTTCAGAAATGACTCTACCATTGTCTACCCAACCCTGCTGTGTAGGTACAATGTAAAAAAAAATCCTCCGCAGGAAAAGCTCACGGAGGATTTGTTATGAATGTCTGTTTAAATTCTAATAGTTCTCGGAGGCGTACATTTTTTGGCGGTAGGCCGCACGAATCACCTGACCTCTTCTTCTTACAGAAGGTTTCGTGAAAGAAGTTCTTTCGCGGAGTTGTCTTAGAACACCAGTTTTCTCAAACTTCTTTTTAAAGCGCTTTAAGGCTTTATCAATTGATTCGTTCTCCTTAATGTTGATAATCAGCATTTTCTTACTATTTGGGCTGCAAATATGCAGGTCTTAAATCAATTGCGCAAGTTTTACTTTAAAATAGCTCTCGAAATAACCATTTTTTGAATTTCCGAAGTTCCTTCCCCTATCGTGCACAATTTTGAATCCCGATAGTACTTTTCAGCAGGAAAATCTTTGGTATAGCCATATCCGCCAAAAATCTGAACACCATCATTTGCAACTTCAACTGCAACTTCTGAAGCATACAATTTTGCCATGGCAGACTCTCTGTTTACACTTTTACCTTTGTTTTTAAGATCGGCTGCACGGTAAGTTAGTAAAGAGGCTGCTTCAATTTTTGTAGCCATTTCAGCCAATTTGAAAGAAATTCCCTGAAAAGCGGAAATAGGTTGATTGAACTGATGACGTTCTTTTGAATATCTAAGGGCTGCCTCAAACGCACCTTGAGCGATACCCAGGCTTAATGCTGCAATCGAAATTCGTCCTCCATCCAATACTTTGAGTGATTGCACAAAGCCCTCTCCTTCATGACCGATAATCTGGCTTTTATGAATCCGGCAATCTGTAAATATTAACTCGGCTGTTTCAGAGGCACGCATACCCAATTTGTTCTCCTTTTTTCCTGAAGAGAACCCTGGTGTTCCTTTTTCAATAATAAACGCTGTCATTGCATGAGAGTCTCCGACCTTTCCGGTACGGGCAATTACCACAGCAACATTACCTGACTTACCGTGAGTGATAAAGTTTTTGGCTCCATTTAACACATAATAATCACCATCTTTAACTGCCACTGTTCTCATATTTCCTGCATCCGATCCCGTATTTGGTTCGGTAAGACCCCAGGCACCAATCCATTCTCCTGTTGCCAGCTTTGGCAGATACTTTCTCTTTTGCTCTTCATTGGCAAACTGCAGAATATGGCCTGTGCATAAAGAGTTATGAGCTGCCATTGATAACCCAATTGAACCATCAATCTTGGAAAGTTCGGCTATTGCTGTTACGTATTCATGATATCCAAAACCAGAACCTCCATATTCGGTTGGAACCAAAACCCCCATCAATCCCAGATCGCCCATCTTATGAAACAGAGCAATAGGAAACTCCTGGCTCTCATCCCAATCCATCATATGAGGCTTGATTTCTTTTTCTCCAAAATCAAGGATCATTTTAGATATCATTTTCTGGTTCTCCGTCACATCAAAATTCAAAACCTCTTCAGTTTCCATATTCATATAATCGCAAGTTTAAGGACTTCAAAACTACTACGTTATCTATCAATACCCAAACGATTGTTAGTATGCCATTAATAGTTCTAAAAATCCCACTTTTCGACCCCAATAAGTTAATATAAAGCCTATTTTTGTGCCCGAAATTGAATCTTTATAAAAATGAAAATTGCTGTAGTAGGAACTGGCTATGTAGGATTAGTAACCGGTACATGTTTTGCCGAAACCGGAAATAGTGTAACCTGTATTGACATCGATAAGGAAAAAGTAAAGAAACTGAGCGGTGGAAAGATCACCATCTACGAACCAGGGCTAGAATTACTCTTTGAAAGAAACCTTAAACAAGGCCGGCTTTTTTTTACAACTAATCTGGAAGAAGGAATAAAAGATGCTCAAATCATTTTCCTTGCGTTGCCAACACCACCTGGCGAAGATGGCTCAGCCGATCTGAAATATATTCTGGGGGTTGCCACTGATCTGGGGCCTTTGTTAAAACATTATACCATTCTGGTTGATAAGAGTACAGTGCCTGTTGGCACGGCAGACAAAGTAAAAGCAAATGTTGCTGCTAAAGCAACTGTGGAATTTGATGTTGTCTCCAATCCCGAATTTTTGCGCGAAGGTGTTGCCGTTGATGATTTTATGAAACCCGAGCGGGTTGTAATCGGAACCTCTTCAATGCGTGCAAGAAAAATTATGGAAACCCTCTATGCGCCTTTTGTGCGCCAGGGCAATCCATTGGTTTTTATGGATGAGCGTTCTGCCGAGCTAACAAAGTATGCAGCCAATTCATTTCTGGCTACCAAAATCTCCTTCATGAATGAAATTGCCAACCTCTGCGAAGCCGTTGGGGCTGATGTAGACTCTGTGCGAAAAGGAATTGGTACTGATAGTCGTATAGGAAAGCGATTTTTATTTCCTGGCATTGGTTACGGTGGCAGCTGTTTTCCAAAAGATGTGCAAGCGCTTGCTAAATCGTCTGCGGATGCACAATACGATTTCAAGATTCTTGAAGCTGTCATGCAGGTAAATGCAGATCAGAAAACAAAACTGATTCCACGCATTAAAGATTACTTCCGTGGAGATTTAAAAGGTAAAACGTTTGCCTTGTGGGGACTTTCTTTTAAGCCACACACCGATGACATTCGTGAAGCCCCGGCATTATATAACATTGAAGAGCTTTTGAAAGCGGGTGCAATCATTAAAGCACATGATCCAGAGTCGATGGAAAATGTGAAACGATTACTCGGAGATAAAATTCAGTACACCCAAACTCCTTATGAGGCTACCGAAGGTGCTGATGCAATCTTTATTGCTACCGAATGGCCTGAATTTAGAACGCCTGATTTTGAAAAACTTTCTTCGGCTTTGAAAAGTAAAGTGATCTTTGACGGACGCAATCTTTACGATCTCTCCCAAATGAAAGAGTTGGGATACACCTATTTCAGCATTGGACGCGAAACAATTTATGGCTAAGAAAAGAGTTTTAATTACAGGTGGAGCCGGCTTTCTTGGTTCGCATCTGTGCGATCGTTTTATAAAAGAAGGGTACTCGGTAATAGCTATGGATAACCTGATAACGGGTGATCTTAGAAATATCGAACATCTTTTTAAACTTCCCGACTTCGAATTCTATCACCACGATGTTTCAAAGTTTGTTCACGTGCCGGGCGAATTGCACTATATTCTTCACTTTGCTTCACCAGCCAGCCCGATTGACTATCTGAAAATTCCAATCCAAACCTTGAAAGTTGGTTCGCTAGGTACTCACAATTTGTTAGGTCTGGCGAAGGCAAAAAATGCAAGGATCATAATTGCCTCCACGTCCGAAGTGTACGGTGATCCTACCGTACATCCGCAAACGGAGGAATATTATGGAAACGTAAACACCGTTGGACCGCGTGGTGTATATGACGAAGCCAAACGTTTTCAGGAAGCCATCACCATGGCTTATCACACATTTCACAAACTCGAAACCCGCATCGTCCGCATCTTTAATACCTATGGACCACGCATGCGACTGAACGATGGAAGAGTGCTGCCTGCATTTATTGGTCAAGCTCTTCGCGGAGAAGATTTAACAATTTTTGGTGATGGATCTCAAACCCGTTCGTTCTGTTATGTGGACGATCTGGTGGAAGGAATTTACAGACTGCTTATGTCAGACTATGCACAACCTGTGAACATCGGAAATCCAAATGAAATTACGATTAAGGATTTTGCCGAAGAGATTATTAAACTGACTGGCACAAAACAAAAGGTTGTTTATCATGACCTGCCCAAAGATGACCCGAAGCAACGCCAGCCCGATATCAGTAAAGCAAGAGCCATACTAAAGTGGGAGCCTAAAGTTTCAAGAGCCGAAGGGTTGAGAATTACTTACGAATATTTCAAAGCTCTACCCAAAGAAGTGCTCCATCAGCGCGATCATAAAAGCTTTGATACTTATAATCGATAAGAGATTGTCTACCTAACCGCAACTATTTGTTAAAAAGTAAAAATCACTTATCTTTGCAGCACTTCTTGTTAAAAAATCAAAAGAGGGGACCTAAAAGTCCCCTCTTTGTTTATAGAAAATTTGATGGATATCGCTCAAAACATAAAAGAATTGGCAGAATCGCATGTAACAGACGCTTCTCTTTTTGTTGTTGATGTCATCGTAGGAAAGCACAAGCCTCATAAAGTTTCTGTGATTTTAGATGGCGATAAGGGGGTAACTATTGACGATTGTTCCAACCTGAGCAGGGCGTTGTCAGAAGATCTGGATAAACTTGATCTTATCAAAGAAAATTATACGCTTGAAGTTGGAACTCCCGGACTGGATCAACCTTTAAAGTTGAAACGTCAATATGTTAAAAATGCAGGTCGTGGTTTAAAGGTACTTCGTAAAGATAAAAGTACCGTGCAAGGCCAGCTAACAGACGTAACAGAGGATAGAATTGTAGTAGATGCCGAAAGTAAAGAGAAGGGAAAAAAGAAAATAGAAATTAGTCGTACTGAAATACCTTTTAGTGAAATAGAAAAAGCAATTGTAATAGTTTCTTTTAAATAGTGACAACTATGGATACCTCCACACTGATTGAATCGTTTGCCGATTTCGCCAAACAAAAAAACATTGACCGCCCCACGATGATTCGGATTCTGGAAGACGTGTTCCGGAACATGATTCGTAAAAAATACGTGGAGGATGACAACTTTGATATCATTGTTAATGCGGATAAAGGTGATCTTGAAATCTGGCGCTTTCGCGAAATCGTTGATGATGATTCCGAGGACATTTGGGAACATGATAAAATCAGCTTAACGGAAGCACAAAAAATCGAACCAGATTTTGAAGTAGGTGAAGAAGTGGCCGAAGAAATTCATTTGGAAGATTTTGGTCGCAGAGCCGTAACCACGGCACGCCAAACGCTGATGCAAAAGGTAAAAGACCTGGAGAAAGATATTTTATATCAGAAGTATAAAGATTTGGTGGGCGAGGTAATTGTCGGTGAGGTTTATCAGGTTTTAAGCCGCGAGGTCTTATTGATTGATGCCGAAGGAAATGAAATCTCCATTCCACGCAACGAACAAATTCAAAAAGATCGTTATCGTAAAGGAGAGAATGTACGGGCCGTTGTTCATAAAGTTGAAATGGTAAATGGCAGCCCTAAAATTATTTTGTCGCGCACAGCGCCTGCCTTTATCGAGCGCTTGTTCGAGCAGGAAGTGCCTGAAGTGTATGATGGTTTAATCACGATAAAAAAAGTGGTACGCGAACCTGGCGAACGCGCTAAAGTGGCCGTTGAATCGTATGACGATCGTATTGATCCGGTAGGTGCCTGCGTAGGAATGAAAGGTTCTCGCATTCATGCAATTGTGCGCGAACTTCAAAACGAAAATATTGATGTAATTAACTACACCGAAAATCTTGAACTATACATTCAGCGGGCTTTAAGTCCGGCAAAAATTGTTAGCATCAAGATCGATAAAGAAAACAGTCGGGTTGCTGTGTACCTAAAGCCAGATCAGGTTTCGTTGGCGATCGGAAAAGGTGGCCTCAACATTAAACTTGCCAGCCGCCTGGTAGCGATGGAAATTGATGTGTTTAGAGAAACCGATGGCCAGCAAGAGGAAGATGTTGATCTGGATGAGTTTAGCGATGAAATTGAAAGCTGGGTGATTGATGAACTTAAACGCATCGGATTGGATTCAGCTAAGAGTGTATTGAATTTAAATAAGGAAGAACTCGTACGCAGAACAGATCTTGAAGAAGAAACCGTAGAAGGTGTTCTTACTGTTTTGAGAAGAGAATTTGAATGAGGTAACAATAATAAAATCAACGTAAAATAATTTAAATAGCGATATTTGGGCATGGCAGAAGAAAAGATGATACGGTTGGGACAGGCATCTCGCAAACTCAATGTGGGCCATAACACTATTTTGGATTTTTTAGCCAAAAAGGGGTTTACCGTTGAGAATAATCCGAATGCGAAAATCTCGCCTGAACAATTTGCTATGCTCTCCAAAGAGTATGCCTCTTCAGCCTCTGAAAAAGCAGAAGCTTCCGGATTGACTATCGGTGTAAAGCATGTTGAAACACCTCCATTGAAAACCGAACCGGAAGTTCATCGCAAGAAAAAGGAAGAGGAAGAAAGCGTGCTGATAAAAAATCTCGGCTCGAAGGATATTGTAAAACCCAAAGAAGAACCCAAGCTTGAAAAAGTAGAAGCTGAAAAGCCTAAACTGGAGGGAATAAAGGTGCTTGGCAAAATTGAACTCGAAAAGAAAAAAACCAAGAAGGAAGAACCGGTTGAAGAGAAACAACCCGAGAAGCAACCAGAAATAGTGGCCGAACTGAAGCCTGTAGTGGTTGCAGAGCAACAACAACCTGAGCTTGAACTTATCAAAGCCAAAGCAGGTAAGTTGCAAGGCTTAAAAGTGGTTGATAAAATTGAGCTTCCGGCAGAAAAGAAAAAAGATCAACCTGTTGCCTCGTCTGATCTTAACAAGACTGCCGGACAGAAACGACCACGCAAAAGACTTCCAAGCTTAGATCAGGGAAGACCAAGCAGTTCGCCAACAGGTCAGCAGCGGCCACAACAGCAGCAGCAAAGACCCTTTCAGCCAAGACAACAAAAGGCAGAGCCAACCGATAAAGAAATTCAAGATCAGATTCGCGCAACGCTTGCTAAGCTAAGCGGTAATCAGAAAAAAACATCAGGCGCCAAGTATCGCAAGGAAAAACGTCAGGCTATTTCTGATGCTGAAGAAGAGCGTTTGTTGCAGGAACAAGAATCATCCAAGACCCTCAAGGTGTCAGAGTTTATTTCTGCGAATGATTTGGCCTCGATGATGAACGTGTCTGTGAATGATGTAATCTCTACGTGTATGGGATTAGGCATGTTTGTCTCCATTAACCAGCGTTTGGATGCTGAAGCCATCACGGTTATTGCCGATGAGTTTAGTTACGATGTACAGTTCATCTCTTCAACTGAAGAAGAAGTTGAAGCCGAGCAAGAAGAGGAATCCGAAGAAGATTTGAAAGATCGTGCTCCTATTGTTACCATCATGGGTCACGTGGATCATGGTAAAACTTCGTTGCTGGATTATATCCGTAAAACAAAAGTTACTGCTTCAGAAGCAGGTGGTATTACTCAGCACATTGGGGCCTATGATGTAACTACCAAAAACGGAAATAAGATTGCCTTTTTGGATACACCGGGTCACGAAGCGTTTACCGCTATGCGTGCACGGGGCGCTAAATTGACTGATATAGCAATTATTGTAGTGGCTGCTGATGATGATGTAATGCCACAGACAAAAGAAGCCATCAATCACGCACAAGTGGCTGGCGTGCCAATCATTATTGCTATCAACAAAATGGATAAGCCTGGGGCTAATCCTGAAAAAGTAAAAGATTCACTTTCGAAGATTAATATTCTGGTGGAAGACTGGGGTGGAAAATATCAGTGCCAGCCAATCTCAGCTAAAACCGGTCAGGGGATTGATGAGTTGCTTGAAAAGGTGCTTTTGGAAGCTGAGATTCTTACGCTTAAAGCAAACCCAGATAAGCCAGCGGTTGGATCAATCATTGAAGCATCATTGGATAAAGGTCGTGGTTATGTTACAACGCTGATGGTTCAGGCCGGCTCGTTGAAGGTTGGAGACATTATGGTTGCCGGCTCTAACTACGGTCGTGTAAAAGCGATGTTTGATGATACTGGAAATCGTGTTGCCGAAGCCGGACCTTCTACCCCTGTGCAAGTGTTAGGTTTAGATGGCGCACCTCAGGCCGGTGAAAAATTCCAGGTGATGGAAAGTGATCGTGAAGCGAGAGAGCTTGCCAACAGACGAAGCCAGATTTTACGCGAACAAAGTATTCGCACCAAGAAACACATCACGCTTGACGAAATTGGCAGACGACTTGCCATTGGTTCATTTAAGCAATTGAATGTAATTGTGAAGGGCGATGTGGACGGATCTGTTGAAGCGTTGTCCGATTCATTGTTGAAATTGTCTACAGAGAAAGTAGCAGTAAGTATTATTCATAAAGCAGTAGGTCAGATTTCTGAATCGGATGTGTTGTTGGCTTCCGCTTCGGATGCCATTATTCTTGGATTTCAGGTGCGACCTTCTCCATCTGCCAGACGAATTGCAGAGAATGAAGAAATTGAGATCCGGTTATACTCAATCATCTACGATGCCATTAACGAGATTAAGGCTGCCATGGAAGGTATGCTTGAGAAGGAAATGGAAGAGGTAATTGTGGGTAATGCCGAAGTGCGCGAAGTATTCAAGATTTCAAAAATTGGAACCGTGGCAGGTTGTATGGTAACCGATGGATACATCAAACGCGCCAATCCAATTCGCTTAATCCGCCAAGGTATTGTAGTTTACTCAGGTGAAATGACCGCGCTGAAACGCTTTAAAGACGATGCCGCAGAAGTGAAGTCAGGATTTGATTGTGGTATGAGCATCAAAAACCTGAATGATATTGAAGTGGGCGATGTTATCGAGAGCTATGAAAACCGCGAGGTGAAAAAATCTTAAATCCTTTTTAGATAAGTAAAAAACCCTGATCAGGATGATCGGGTTTTTTTATTTGCATCCTTGCGTAACTGAATTGTCAATTAACTCAACAACGGAGCGAAAATCTGTTCACATACTTGCCGGTTTTTGATGTGGGCCTCCAGCCCAGTCATTGTATGGGGTGTCCTTTTTTCTATGCACTGTTCAATCACGATGTGTGGAAAAACCTTCATTGCTTTAAGTTCTTGTACCAACCGTGTATAGTCAATGTCACCATCACCAAAGGTCTCGGTCCAGACTCCGTTTTGAGATTGCCGTATATGTAGCTCCGCTACACGCTTTCCATATAATTTTAGCACATCAAACACGGCCACAGTTGAATCGGCCGAACCACGAAATACCCAATGCACATCAAAGCAGAAAGAAACATGCTCCGGATTTGTATTTAGCATAACATGATGAAACTCGCGGGCTCCTGCCAAAAATTCAGGAGCGTGGGTATGATAGGCCAAGGTAATTCCTTTTTTCCGCAAGGCTGCGCCTAATTTTTCCATGGCCGCAGCCTGAATGATTAACTGGTTATCAGTTTTTATTTCATCACTTCCCCAGCTAATCGGGTTGGGGTTTGTTACAATTATTTTAGTCCCAATCTTCAATGCCTCATCGGCAATTTCTAATATGTTGTTAATTGATTTTTCCACTTCGTTCGGCTCGTGCAGTATACTGCCTACATACACCGATGGCATAGCAAGGTTATATTTTTTTAAAACGGGTATTAGTCCCGTTACCTGCTGAGGAGTATCCAGGCCTGGTTCGTAAGCCTTGAGACCTGTTTTGGCAAACTCAGCCATACAAGCATCCAGGTCCTCGCCCCAGTTTTTATTTTCGCGTCCGTAAAATGTAATCCAGTTATACGAATTACAGGAGATGGGAAATTTAGCAGCCTGGGTTTTAACAAGTGTGCTTTGATTTAAAACCGATAAGGCGGTGAATCCGGCCAGTGAATGAATAAACTGTCTGCGATTTGATGTCATACTTTTTCTTTATGCCTTCCCAAAGTAGCAAAGATTTAAACGTCTTGAATCATAAAAAAAGCCTGACCGAAATTCGATCAGGCTCTTGATTCATTTAGTACAACTTTTACTTATTAAAAGCATCCTGTACGCTTGGCGCATTTTCTGAGCCTGCAGCTGCTTCAAAACCTTTCTTTGCAGTGAAATCTTCACCACCACCAAACATGTTTAGAGCTGTTCTTTTAAAATACCCTCTCACGTAGGTGTTATATTCCTTTACAGTTTCATTATAACGCTGACGAGCAACGTTGATCCTATTCTCCGTTCCTTCCAACTGCGATTGCAACTCCTGAAAATTTTCAGTCGAGCGAATTTGTGGATAAGCCTCAAAAGCCAAATTAATTGCTGTGTTGATTTTGCGTCCGGCAATCTCAAGATCTTCGGGCGTTTTTGCACCTACAATTCCAGCTCTTGCTTGAGTAACAGCTGTAAGTATTCCTCGTTCATTTTCTGCCGCCTCTTTAACGGTTGCTACCAGATTGGGAATAAGGTCGGCCCTGCGCTGATAAGTAGCCTGCACATTGCTGAACGCTTCATTTACATTTTCCTGCGACCTTACAGCGCTATCATACACACCGGTTCCCCACATAAAAAATCCTATACCAAACACTAAAATAACCCCTACAATAATTAAGGTTGTGATTAATCCTTTACTCATAGTTTTGTTTAATTAAGATACAAAGCTACTGATTTATGAACAATTGTGTCAAGGTGTGACGGAACCAGCAAATAGTTTAATAAATAATCTAAATAGCTGATAATAAACTCAGGTAAACTGAAATTTAGCTGGAAAATTCCTCAGTTCACTCAAAATAAAAGCGGGAACCTTGCTCGATCCCTCGCTTTTAAAATATCTCCAAAGAGGCTTAAGACACCAGGCTTTTCTCCATTAAAAACTCAGCAATCTGAACAGCGTTGGTTGCGGCTCCTTTGCGGAGATTATCAGACACAACCCACATGTTTAATGTATTGGGTTGCGATTCATCTCTGCGCAAGCGACCCACAAAAACTTCGTCTTTGCCATGTGATGTAATGGGCATGGGGTACACGTTGTTCTTAACATCATCCTGCACAATTACACCCGGTGTGTTCTCCAGCATCGTGCGCACTTCCTTTAGATCAAAGTCTTTATAAAACTCTACGTTCACTGCTTCAGAGTGACCACCGATGGTTGGAATTCTTACCGTGGTAGAAGTAACACCAATGGTTTGGTCTTCAAGGATTTTACGGGTTTCATTTACCATTTTCATTTCTTCTTTGGTATAGCCGTTATCCAAAAATGAATCGATGTGTGGCAAGGCATTCATATCAATTTTATGCGGATACACCTTCATGCCGTTGGCAATACCCTTGCGCTCTTCCATCATCTGTTGCACAGCATCTTTACCGGTGCCGGTTACAGATTGATAGGTGGAAACTACAATGCGTTTGATCTTATACTTTTTGTGTAGCGGAGCAAGTGCCATCACCATTTGTATGGTAGAACAGTTTGGATTTGCAATGATCAGATCATCGCTACCCAATACTTGGCCATTGATTTCAGGCACGATCAATTTCTTTGATGGATCCATGCGCCATGCCGAAGAATTGTCTATCACGATGGTTCCTTTCTCGGCAAACTTTGGTGCCCACTCCAACGAAGTTCCACCCCCGGCTGAGAAAATAGCAATGTCTGGAGCGAGTGCCACAACATCCTCCATGCCTTTAATAGAATATTCCGTACCCTTAAATTTTATCTTCTGGCCAACTGATTTAGGAGAGGCTACCAAATACAACTCATCAAACTCTACCTGGCGCTCTTCCAGCACCCTCAGGATTTCCTGACCCACCAGGCCAGTCGCTCCAACTACTGCTAATCTCATTTTATTGTTATTTTTATAAGAGTGCAAACATACTTTTTTGAACGCAAGGGATGAAAAAAATATTCATCATAGTCGTAGTACTTTTTTTCGCATCCGTTTGTGAGGCCCAGGTTGTTGACGATTTTACAGATGGCGACCTAACGAACAATCCTGTGTGGACGCCAGACCAAGCAGCCAACTGGACAGTTGTAGATGGGTGGTTGCGATCAAGCTCAGCTATTACCAACACTTCCTTTTACATCACCACTCCCTCCGCGAAAGCTTTAAATGCCCAATGGAACTTTGTTGTCAATCTTCAATTCAATACCTCCAGTGCCAACTTTGTTGATGTCTATCTGCTTTCTGAGCAAGCCAATTTGTTAACCCCTACCAACAATGGATATTTTGTTCGAATTGGAGGAACTCCTGATGAAATCAGTTTATACAAACTTACAGCCGGCACTTCAGCCATGCTGATAAATGGAGTTGATGGAATCACCAGCAGTTCAAACAATACACTGCGAATAAAGGTCGTGCGCGATGCAAATAACCTCTGGTCGTTAGAACGAGATGCCGGTGGAGATTCAAACTATTTTCTGGAAGGCACTGTCACAGATAACACATTTACCAGTAGCAATTTCTTTGGTGTCCGCATTCAACAATCTACCGCAAGCTTTTTCAATCGCCATTTCTTTGACGACTTCTATGCCGGAGAGATAGTTTTAGACGCTGAACCCCCTTTGCTACAACAACTTCAAGTGTTATCAAGTACTCAACTTTCATTACTCTTCAATGAAAAAGTAACAGCGTCCAGCGCTCAGGATGCAAATCATTACACAGCGTCCAATGGATTAGGAAATCCGGCAACAGCTACGCTACAGGCAGATGAAAAGACTGTCATTCTTACTTTCTCTCAAGCTTTCTCAAATGGCATTACCAATCAGCTTACCATAAGTGGTGTTACTGATTTAGGTGGGAATAGTGTTACATCGATCATACAATCCTTTCTCTTCTTTCAACCCCAACCTGTTAGCAATAAAGACATTATCATTACTGAGATCTTTGCTGACCCAACTCCGCAGGTGGGGCTGCCCGATGCAGAATTTGTTGAACTACTCAATCGAAGTACCAACCCGGTTGATCTTGCGGATTGGAAATTTTCTGATGGGAGTTCTGTTGCCACGTTTGCCTCACAAATTATCTTACCGGGACACTATTGGATTGTAACTGCTAGTTCAAACACTTCAGTATTTAGTCCTCTTGGAAATACCCTTGGTGTTTCAAACTTCCCAACACTCAACAACAGTGGTGAGCCACTAACGCTACGTACCTCCACCGGACTTTTGATCGACTCTGTCACTTATTCCCTTGATTTATATCGCGATGAAGACAAACAAGAAGGCGGCTGGACGTTGGAGTTAATCGATCCGGCTAATCCCTGCGGTGAGGAAGGTAACTGGACTGCCGCAGAAGATGTGAAAGGGGGAACGCCCGGAAAAGTGAATTCGGTTAATGCAAACAAGCCCGATCTTACGGGTCCTAAATTAATTTCCGTCACCCCAAATCAAGCAACCGAGTTGAGCCTGATTTTCAATGAAAAATTAGAACAGGCCTTGTCTCCGGATTTATTCTCAATAACACCGCCAATAGAAATTACGGCCGTTTCTTTTTCATCCATTTCACTGCGGGAAATAAAATTGAATCTACTACAACCCTTGCAATCAAAACAACTATACACGGTATCAGCTACCAACCTTCGCGATTGTGCAGGAAATTTTATTCAGGAAGATTTTAATAGCGTCACGGTTGCTTTGCCGGAAGCAGCAACGGTGGGTGACGTGTTTATCAATGAAATTCTCTTCAATCCGCACCCCGGTGGAGTTGATTTTATTGAGGTCGTTAATGTTTCCGACAAGTATCTCAATTTGAAAAACTGGGCATTGGCTAATCTGGAAGAAAGCACTCTTGTCAACGCCAGAGTCATTGCAGCTTCTGATTTGATTCTTGCTCCGGCAGCCTATCTTGTTTTTACCAGCAATGGTGCTGTCGTCAAAAATCATTATCCCAATTCAATTGAGAGCAATTTTTTTACAGCTTCATTACCTTCTCTGAATGATGATGCCGGAACAATTGCACTTGTAACCGAAAGTGAATTGCTTATGGATTTATTCCTTTATAGTGACAAATTTCATTCTGCTTTGCTGAAAGACAAGGAAGGAGTTTCGTTAGAGCGGATTTCATTAACCGAACCCACTGGCAATGGCGATAATTGGAAATCGGCAAGCTCGATTACAGGTTATGCAACTCCGGGGTATTTGAACTCCAATGCACGCCCTGAAAATTCGATCGATGAAAATGCGGTTCGCGTTGAGCCAGAAATCTTCTTACCGAATGGGATCGGGCAGGATTTTGCTCAAATCAATTTTCGGTTCGATCAAAGTGGTCTTGCCGCCAATGTGAAAATAATTGATCTGCAGGGCCGGGTGATTAAGGAAATAGCAAACAATGAAACTCTGAGTCCGGAAGGTTTCTTTCGCTGGGATGGCGATCGCGATGATGGAAGCAAAGCAAGAACGGGTTATTATTTTGTCTTATTCGAGGTTTTTGGTCTTGACGGAACTGCTAAAACATACCGAAAACGAGTTGTCGTACGGCAATAAACGTAAATTTGGCTAGCGTGTTAGCTGAATTTACGTAAATTTGGCTAATTAACTTGCTGATTTAATGAAAATTCCCCGAGCCATTCTTAGCGCAATACAAGCCCAACTGGGGAAAAACAAAGTAGTAATACTCGTAGGTGCGCGAAGAGTTGGCAAAACTTATTTGCTTGATCAAATTGAGTCAGGTTATTCTGGTGGAATTGTGCGCCTGAATGGAGACTTGCCAGAGACTCATCAGTTGTTGAGTTCTCTCAATGTTCAAACCTATACTCGAATACTGAATGGCACAAAACTGTTACTTATTGATGAAGCACAAGTGATCCCACAAATTGGACGCATTCTTAAAATCATTATTGATCAATTCAAAGACCTAACGATTATCGCTACCGGATCGTCATCTTTTGATCTCTCAAATAAAGTAGGCGAACCTCTTACCGGACGACAATTAACATACCATCTCTATCCGATATGGCAAGGCGAAATTGGCCACGTAGAATCTTCCATCGAGACTTTGAGAAATCTTGAAGACAGATTAATCTTCGGCAGCTACCCTGAGATAATTAGCCTTGCAACAGATTTTGAAAAACGTCAATATCTGCAGGAATTGATTTCATCGTATTTATTGAAGGATATTTTGATTTATGAGCAAGTGCGCAATTCACATAAGCTGCTTGCCTTACTTCAACTAATTGCCTTGCAGGTAGGTCAGGAAGTCTCGCTTCAGGAGCTAGCGAGGCAACTAAGTTTAAGTAAAGACACAGTGGCCAAATACCTGGACCTACTTAGCAAAGTGTTTGTCATTTATAAACTTGGTGCTTATAGCTCCAATCTCAGAAAAGAAGTTGTTAAATCGGCAAAGTGGTATTTCGTTGATAATGGAATACGAAATGCTCTGATTAATAATTTTAGTTCGCTGGAGTTGCGCACCGACCTTGGGCCCCTGTGGGAAAATTATCTGATGACAGAGCGGATTAAGCGTCAAGCTTACCAACAAAAAAACTCCCTCCGATATTTTTGGCGAACTTACGATCAACAAGAAATAGACTTGATTGAAGCAGTCGATGGCACGTTGATTGCCTTTGAATTTAAATGGGCAAAAAAGAAATCAAAGCCACCTATCTTTTTTACTAAAAGCTATCCAAACGCTGATTATCAGGAAGTAAGTCGCGAAAATTACCTTGATTTTATTATTTGATTTTTAGCTGTCCTGCCCCACCAACGCCACCCGAAAAGAATCGGCACCGTTCTGAATAACCCTCAATACATTTTTTGTTTCAGGCCCTACCCCGTATTTTTGCACATCTTTTTAAAAACCTTTAAAAAAGGACTGTTTTATGGCCAAATCGAAGAAAAAACCAGCCAAGCCGGCTAAGAAAGTTGTAGCAAAGGCTAAACCTGCTGCAAAGGCAAAAAAAGTAACTCCCGCCAAGGCAAAGAAGGTTGCTAAAAAAGCCCTGGCTGTCAAAAAAGTCGTAGCCAAAAAGGTGGTGGCTAAAAAAGTCGCGCCCAAAGCAGCCCCTAAAAAAGAGGTTAAGAAAGAATTGATTAAAAAGGAGGTTAAGCCCATTCTAAAGAAAGCCTCAGAGCCTGCCCCTAAAAAGGAGCATAAGCCTATTGCCCCACCGTCCCGAATTACTGCTCAACTTCATATTTTCCCAATCATAAGTCAGCGACCTATAGCGCATAAACCCGCAAAGCCCTCTACGATGTCGGATGATAAAACCCGGTATAGTGATTCAGAGCTAAAAGAATTTGAGACGCTGATTATTGGCAAACTTGATAAAGCCAAAGAAGAGTTTCGCATCTTAAAAGAAACCTTAAATCGTAACAACGATGCGGGCACCGATGCAACTTCGGGTGGCAATACAAAAGTATTGGAAGACGGAGCCGAAACAGCCGAGAAAGAAAACCTTAGTCAGTTGGCAGCTCGTCAGTTAAAGTATATCACCAACCTTGAAAACGCTTTGGTGAGAATCAAAAATGGCACGTATGGAATTTGTTCGGTTACGGGCAAGTTGATTCCTAAGGAGCGCCTGATTGCTGTGCCACATACTACACAGTCGATCGAAGCGAAAATGATGAAACAAGATTAACTCACTCCGTCTCTCTTTTTAGAAAATGGATTTCTTACAAAACCACATCGAAGCGTTGATTTTTTGTTCACCCACTCCAGCAAAGGTGGCTGACATTAAAGCGTGCTTATCTGAAATGTTTAATGCCGATGTGCCGGAAGAAGATATCGCGGGAGCACTGCAGCGCATAGATGAAAAATTTCAAGGCGATGAGTATTCCTTTCAACTGTTTAAAACGGGTGGTGGGTATCAGTTTTTAACCAAGCCCGCTTATCAAACCAGCATTGGCATTATGTTGAAGCAACAATCGAAGAAGCGATTGTCTACTTCAGCGATGGAAACTCTTTCTATCATTGCTTACAAACAACCTATCTCAAAAACAGAAGTTGAAAATATTCGCGGTGTAAATTGCGATTATGCAATCCAAAAATTACTTGACAAAGGGCTGATTGAAATTCTGGGAAAAGCAGAAACAATTGGCAGACCTTTGCTTTATGGCACAAGTGCAAAATTTATGGAGTATTTTGGAATTAATGACATCACTGAGTTGCCAACTCCTAAGGATTTTACAAGTGAAGTAAACACCATTGGCGAAACTCCAGAAAATCAATAACTCAATTCACAACTACTGGCGAGCGTAAAGCAAAGCCGTAATTCTGATTGAATTCATTCGTAATTTAATAACCTCTATCCACTCCATTGGCTGACTGGCACATTGAGTCACCAGCTAATTAAAAAAATCTTATGGCACGTCCACGAAAATCATCCTCCGGCAAAACATCATTCGGCAAACGATCGGATGCTGAAAAATCCTTTCGCGATAAAAAGAAAAGATCGGGCCGCGGTGATGACGAGCGTCCGCGCACTTTTGCTCCTCGTGGCGATTCAGAAAGTAGGCCGCGTACATCGCGCTTTGGCGGAACCGGAAGCAAACCGCCATTTACCAAACGTGATGGCGATAGCAGCGAAGGGCCAAAAAGATTTTCAAAGCCATTCGAGAGAAGAGAAGGTGGTGCCAGCGGACCGTTTAGAAAAAGATCTTCCGATTCATTTCAATCGCGCACAGACGGACCGTCAAGATTTGCGAAGAAACCGTTTCAAAAAAGAGAAGGCGGAAGCGAAAGACCGTACAAGAAAGGAGAATCGGGGCCGTTTGAATCTCGCTCCGACAGACCTTCTGGCTTTGGTAAGAAGCCCTTTATAAAACGAGAAGGTGGTGACGAAAAACCTTTTAGAAAAAGTGATTCGCGCTCTTTCAGTTCTCGCCCAGGAAGCACTCCCCGTTTCGAAAAGAAATCTTTTGATCGCAAAGACGAAGGAAGTGAACGGCCATTCAAGAAAAGAGAATCCAGTTCTTTTGATCGCAATTCACGGCCTGAAAGAAGTTCAGGTTTCAAGAAACCGTTTGTAAAACGTGATGATGGTGGAGATGAGAAGTCATTTAAAAAAAGAGAATCGCCATCCTTTGATTCGAGATCAGAAAAGCCGCGTTTTGAAAAGAAACCATTTGTAAAAAAAGAGGGCGAAGTAAAACCATTTCGCAAAAGCGAATCGGTTGAACCAACCCCTGAGGGAGAAGAGAAATCATTCACTAAGGGCAGCAACTACGGACTCCCTTACAAGCGGAAACCCTTCGACAAAGCCCGCGATATAAAATCAACCAAGCGAGCCAAAGCAGAAGAGAAACCAAAAAGTGATTCGGATTTAATTCGCCTGAATAAATTTATTGCCAACAGTGGTGTTGGAAGTCGCAGGGAAGCTGATGAACTCATTAAGATGGGATTGGTTACAGTTAATGGTGAAACCATTACTGAGATGGGCCATAAAGTTAAGATCACGGATGAGGTGCGTTACGAGGGCAAAAAGCTTAAAGCAGAAAAACCTGTTTACGTTCTGCTTAACAAGCCCAAAGGATTTATCACCACTACGGACGATCCGCAAGAGCGAAACACGGTAATGAATTTAGTGGCCAGTGCCGGTAAAGAACGGATCTATCCGGTAGGCCGATTAGATAGAAACACAACCGGATTGTTGCTGCTTACTAATGATGGCGATCTGGCCGATAAACTTACCCATCCTTCTTACAACGTAAAGAAGATTTATAAAGTAGAGCTGGATAAGCCACTCACGAAAAATGATTTCACAAAAATACAGGAAGGGGTACGACTAGAAGAAGGCAAAGCCCTTGTGGATGATCTGGCCATTATTGGAGACGATAATAAAGTTATTGGAATTGAACTACACATTGGCTGGAATAGAATTGTGCGAAGAATTTTTGAATCGCTCGGCTACGAAGTGATGAAGCTTGACCGTGTGGTGTATGCCGGGCTTGACAAAAAAGATCTTGGTCGTGGCGAGTGGCGCTTTCTTAAACCTGAAGAGGTTGTGACGCTGAAACATTTTAAGTAAATAGACAATCAGTGAGGATTGACTGGTGATTTATAAAATCGCAAATCAATTCTCACTGGTCTTAAATCTCTACTCCTTCAGGTTCTCAACCGGATTTACGAATGTAGCGCGAATAGTTTGCGAGCCGATCGTGATTACCCCAAACACTAGCAACACAAGAACACCCACTGCTACAATCGCAAGATCAAACGAAGTATGATAAGCAATCAGCTGTAGCCAGGCATTGTTGGCAAAATAAGCCAACGGCACTGCTATGACGATAGACAAGATTAGCATCTTCACAAAACCTTTCGAGAGTAAAGCCACTAACGAGGAATTGCTTGACCCTAAAATTTTACGAATTGAAATTTCTTTGAGGCGGGTTTCCGTTGTGTACGTAGCCATACCCAAAAGCCCGAGGCAGGAGATGAGTATTGCGAGTGAAGCAATAACCGTAAGCACCGATACAATGTCTCCAAAAAGTATTTCATAAAAAGACTTCACCTCCGACTCAACCGATTCGTAATCAATTTTAAGATCAGGGTTAATCGTTGTCCACGCCTTTTCAATATTTGTAGTTACCTGTTGATAGTCGCCTACATAAGACACTTGTAGTAAATTAAATTGAGTCGGATCGTATAGCAATGCCATAGGACTGATCTCCCGCATCAGGTCGCGGTGGTTATAATTGGCGATCACCCCAATGATAGTTCTTTTAGACGAATCATATTTATTAATTAATTCCTGACCAATTGCATCGGCATCAGAACCAAAATCAAATTTCTGAACAGCCTGTTGATTAATCACGATATAATCCTTGTTCAGATCTTTGGCCTCAGCTGTATAGAAACGACCGGCCAGTAATTCCACATTCATGTTTGAGATGTAGTCTTCATCAACCAGAAAATATCCCATGTCAATCCAATCGGGATCGTCTAATTGTCGCTTATAATCACCACCATAAGAAGTGCCGGCTGCCGGAATATGCGAAGCTGCTGCAACGCTGGTAATGTTATTGTATTTGGTAAGTTCTGTTTTAAGATTCTGAGCGGATGTGTTATTGAGCCGGATCAGAATATTCTTCTCCATGTTAAATCCATGATTCTGGCTGAGAAAAAGATTCAGTTGATTGTAGAGCACAAGCGTTGAGAGGATAAAGAACAACGATAATGTAAACTGCGAAACAAGCAACACCTTGCGCAATCCCATGCGCGAAAAGAGTTTCATGTTGCCCAGATTCTTTAGCACTTTAACAGGTTGAAAGCCGGAGAGTACTACGGCCGGAAAAAATCCAGCCAGAATTCCTACCACAGTTGCAAACACAACAAAAACGGCTAGCACCATTCCATTTGTTTCCAAATCCCATCTGAAAATTCGGGCAAAATTTAACTGCAGTATTAGGGGTTTTACCATCAGCAAAAATACCATTGCGAAAACCAGTGCAACCAATGCTACTACAATCGACTCGCTTAAAAACTGCGTAAAGATTTGCCAACGTGCCGCCCCTGTTACTTTGCGAATCCCGATTTCGCGGGCCCGCGTTAATGACCGAGCAATAGAAAGGTTAGTAAAATTGAAACAGGAGGTTAACAAAATCACCAATGCAAGACCACCCAGAAAGTAAATAAAAAACCAGGGCAACGATGGGCCGATTGGATTATTAGTGAGTGGCCCCGGAGTGATTGACAGTAGAGATTGAAGGCCAAACTTCATTTTATAAACTCCGGGATTGGTAATGCTGGCAATATGTTGCGTATAGATTTTGTCCAGGTTGGCTTGCACATTTTCGCGTGATTGACCGGCTTCTGGTAAAATGTACGTCCACCCATTCCAGTAGTTGGTCCATTCGGTAAGAACATTTTTACTTGGTAAACTATTTATTGTGGAGATACTGGCGAGCGCTTCAAAAACAATGTGGGATTTATTTTCAGTTTCCTTCAAAACACCCGTTACGGTATAAGTACCGATGTCACCTACCTTTATAGTTTGTCCTACCGGGTTTTCTTCTTTAAAGAGTTTATTAGCTGCCTTGCGGGTAAGCACTACCGAATAAGGTTCTTTCAAAGCAGTGGCTACATCCCCGTATTGAAATTCATATTCAAAAAAATCAAACACTTCGGCATCGGCAAAAAAACCAGCCAGCGGTATGTTCACGTTTTGGTTTTCAAATTCAAGCCAGCCGTTGCCAAAGCCGCGCATAATGCGCACCACTTTTTCTATGCCGGTATAGTTATCGAGCAACTCTTGCCTCAGTGTCATTTGAGAAGCTGCGTTTGGTTGCTCATCACTAACCACTCCCTGCTGATCAACCTCCTGTGTAGTGATGCGATAGATGCGGTCGCGTTTCGAGTTATGCCGATCATAATTCATTTGGTCGGCTACCAGCATAATGATACCCATACAAATAGACATGGCCACAGCCAACCCAAACACATTAATGGCCGAGAAGAATTTGTGACGCATTAAACTGCGCATGGCAGTCGTAAAGTAATTTTTGAACATAGTTATCCCGTTATGTGGTATTGACAATTTTTTAAAGTCTGGTGGAACTTATAGTTTTGCAGACTGCTATTTTTTGCGCAACCAGGTATAGGTATAAGTGGCTGCATTCTTTTTGAGTCGGTACTGCAACTCGTTCTCGGTTAGTTGAAGAAGTAAATATTTTATCTCCTCCTTGTTTATAATGATAAGCGTTCTGTTATTTTCTACTCGCCAAGTACCGCTAGCTTTTTCCTGGCCCGGTTCCGATAATTTCCATGTACCGTCAGCAAAAAATTGAAGCTCGGCATTCTCTGGCAACGAAGTGTGCAGGCCCACGCCCGACATTTCATCCGATTTAATTTTCCAGACTTTGTTTAGCAAAAGTTCTGCTTTGCTGGCTTGCGAAAAAGCTGTAGCTACAAACAGCATGTAAATACACGAAAGAATTATCTTTCTCATATTTAATTTGTTTTAGGTGCCTTTCTTGATCAGGAAATAATAAATCAGGAAACCGAGCGACACAGACAGCGCAAACAATCCGTAAGGAAGTGGTGAATCGGGACTGGTAGGAATAAATTCCATAATAACCAGTGAAAGTCCGGCAAAGAAAATTATCAACCCCCATTTGAGTGAACTGTATTTTCCATCGCTGGTGTGTGTTTTAAAGATGGCTTGCGTATCGTCATTCACAAAACCCTTATCGATCATTTTCTTTTTTAGAATATAATCAGTCATAACCTTCGTGAAGAAAAAAATGGAAGCCCCAAAACTTCCGATAATCCCTATGGGCATTAATACATCATTCATAATATTTTAATTGTTGTTCAGTACGTGAGACACAACTCCAATTGACAATGTTGCAAGTGACTAATAAAAAAATAGATAAATTTAAGATGCGTCTATAGAGTCGGATTTCGGGCAAAACATTTAGCTAACTTTCTGCAACATTCGTTGAAGGCACTGTGTCTAACCCCAAAATGATTGATGACAGGACCCTCGTCTCACAGATAATAAGTGGAGATAGGCTGGCTTTTCGGGTGCTGATCAAGCAAAACGAAAGACTTGTGGGGCACATGATCGCCCGCCTCATTGATCGGCATGAAGATCGTGAAGAACTTTGCCAGGATGTTTTTTTGAAAGTGCATGAGAAGTTGGGCGAGTTTACTTTTCAGTCGAAATTGAGCACCTGGATTGCGACCATTGCTTACCGGCACGGAATCAACCATCTGCGCAAGCGAAAAATTATGATCAGCGATTTGCCAGAAGATGAAAGTAAAATTGAACGGTTTGTTGCTATTGATGATGTTTTCGAAACATTGGCTGATCAGCAACTGGACAATATGGTGCTGCAATTGATTGACAAACTTCCGCATCAATACAAAACAATTCTTACATTGTATCATGTGCAGGAAATGAGTTATCCGGAAATTGTAGAGATAACCGGTTTGCCCGAAGGCACAGTTAAAAATTATTTATTCCGGGCGCGACAGTTGCTTAAAGAAAAAGTAAAACAGTATCTTGGTAAAGAAGAAGTCTTATGAACCACGAAGAAGAGTTACAAAATCAAGTTGAACAGGGGCTAGCCGCAAACAATTCGGAGGATGCGTTTGCCTATCAACGTGTTTTTAATTCTTTAAAGAAAGAACCCGACTTTCATGTATCGCTTCCCTTTGCCGATCGGGTTGTGGCACTTATAGAAAAAAGGGAAGAACAAAAAGATTATTGGTGGCTTGCTGCTGGCCTTTTTCTCTCTGTTATAACCCTGATTGTAGCGATAGCGTTAACTAAAGTTACCTGGTCTGCCGGAGCGTTCACTTTTGTATCTGACTATTATGGCTTAGTTCTCTTTGGAATTGTGTTTATACTTTTATTGCAATGGGTTGATAAAAGGGTGATTAAAAAACAATTGGATTTGCGATAACCCGCTATCTACATTTCGCCCCGATGGGGCTATTCTAAATTTATATTTCTTTTTTCTACCAGGATTTCGTCCCTGCCGGGACTAAGGGCAATTTAGTTATGACCTATTTCACTAAGCCTCATAGAAGCGAAATATCGGCAACAAAATAATCGCTGCCTTTCAAGTTCCGTAGGAACGACCGATTGATGAAATCAATCCTTGCTTTTCACCACCCATAGAAATTCAGTAACCTTTTATACCTTGAAGCAGTAACTAAGGATTGTTTAACTATTAACCCATGAAAAAATTCTACCCCCCACTTTGCGCTATGCTCCTTGCGTGGAGTATTCAAACTCAGGCTCAGGAACCTAAGAAAGAAGAGAAGGCCGACTCCGTAAAAAAAGAAACTCCCAAAAAGAAAAAAGACTTGCCTCTTGAAGTTGGCAGGCGCGTGCCCATCAAAACCAATGAAGGCACCTGGATGAGTCTGGATGTAAGCCCCGATGGAAAAACCATTGCTTTCGATTTTCTGGGCGATATTTTCACCATGCCGATCACAGGGGGCAAGCCTGTTCAATTTACCTCAGGCATGGCGTTTGACTCTCATCCAAAATTCAGCCCTGATGGGTCAAAAATTCTGTTTGTCTCGGATAGAAACGGTGGCGAAAACATCTGGTGGTTTACGACCGATAAAAAAGATTCGTTGCAAGTAACCAAAGGCAACGTTGAACATTATCAATCGGCCGAATGGACTCCCGATGGCAATTATATAATTGGCTCACGCGGAACGCGAAATTTTAAATTATGGATGTTCCATAAAGAAGGTGGTTCAGGCGCACAGTTGATCAGCAAGCCTGATAACCTGAAAACTGTTGAACCTGCTTTTGGTTCGGATGGTCGATACATCTGGTACTCGCAACGTTTCAATGCGTGGAATTACAATGCCCAACTTCCGCAATATCAACTGGCCATATATGATCGCGAAACCGGAGAAACCGAAGGTGAAACTGCTCGCTATGGTTCGGCCTTTACGCCCACACTTTCACCCGATGGAAAATGGTTAGTGTATGGCTCGCGCTACAACGATCAAACCGGATTGCTGATCCGCGATTTAAAAACCGGTGACGAAAAATGGTTGGCCTATCCGGTGCAGCGCGATGAGCAAGAGTCCATCGCACCCCTTGGTGTGTTACCGGCCATGTCGTTTACACCCGATAGTAAAAATGTAATCGCTTCGTATGGCGGAAAGTTTTATAGCATTCCGGTTTCAGGCGCAGCCGCAGTAAACATTCCATTCGAAATGGAAACTGAGTTTTTGTTGGGACCCAGTGTGGCTGATTTTAAATATCCGATCAAAGATGATAAGGATATGATCGTAACGCAGATTCGTGATGGTGTGGTGTCACCCGATGGAAAGCAACTTGCTTTTACTTCGCTCAACAAATTGTACACGATGGATCTGCCGTCCGGCACACCGAAAAGAATAACTGCTACAAATTTTATTGAAGCCATGCCAGCATGGAGTGCCGATGGATCGCAATTAGCCTGGGTAACCTGGGAAGGTAGCGGTGGAAACATTTATAAAATCAATTTTAAGTTGAAAGGTGCCAAGCCTGTTAAGCTAACATCAAGCACTGCGTTTTATACTGAACCAGTCTGGTCGGGCAACAAAATAGTATTTATGCAGGGGGCCACTCATAACTTCAAAGAAAGTGATGGCCCATTTGCCTTCGCCAGCCAGGAAGACATTGCATGGATTAGTGGTGATGGTGGAGTTGTTAATTTCATTGCAAAATCGCGGGGAAGAAGTACCCCTCATTTTACAAAAGCCGGAGATCGCATTTATTTATACAGCGGACAAAAAGGATTGGTGTCGATTCGCTGGGATGGAACTGATGAAAAAACACATCTGAAAGTGACGGGCATTATGACGTATGGTTCGATCGCAGAAGAAAATCATTGCATGTTGATAGAATCTACTACAGAGCCGCAACGCGAACCGTCTAATGCAGCTGTAATACTTATTGCCCCTGAGGGTGAACAGGCCCTTGCCAAAATCAATAACGATATCTATGTAGTTACAATTCCAAAAATAGGTGCAGAAGCTCCCAAGATTTCGGTTGCCGATCCCGCCAGTTCATCATTCCCTGCGCGCAAGCTCACCAAACTAGGTGGTGAGTTTCCAAGCTGGAGCAGCACAGGTAAAACAGTTTATTATTCGTTGGGCAATGCCTTCTTCACCTACAATCTCGATGATGCAAAAGCCAAAGAAGAAGAACTGAAGAAGAAAAAGGCGGAAGAAGAAAAAGCAAAAGAGGCGGGTGCGGCCAAGAAAGAAGAAGAAAAGAAAGCCGATGAAAAGAAAGATGCCGCTAAAGAGGATAAGAAAAAAGATGAAGGGTATAAAGCCAACGAGCTAAAAGTAAAAGTAACGGTGCAGAAAGATATTCCCACCGGAAAAATTCTTCTGCAAAATGCGCGCATCATTTCAATGAAAGGTGATGAAGTGATTGAGCGTGGCGATGTGCTGATTGAAAACTCGCGCATCAAACAAGTGGGCGCAGCAGGTTCTATTTCGGTAGATGGTTCTGTGCAAAAAATGGACTTGAGTGGTAAAACAATCATACCCGGGTTTGTAGATACACACGCACACATGTGGCCCGCGTGGGGCATTCATAAAACACAGGTGTGGATGTATGCTGCTAACCTTGCTTATGGTGTAACTACCACGCGCGATCCGCAAACTGCCACCACCGATGTGTTGACCTACAGCGACATGGTTGAGACGGGAGAAATTATCGGGCCGCGTGTTTATTCAACCGGGCCGGGCGTTGGTTATTGGATGTATAATCTGAAAGATGCCGATCAGGCAAAAGATGTGTTGAAACAGTATTCAGAATATTACAATACCAAAACCATTAAGATGTATCTCACCGGCAATCGGCAGCATCGCCAGTGGATTATTCAAGCAGCAAAAGAACAGCAACTGATGCCCACCACCGAAGGTGGCTTGGATTTTAAACTTAACATGACCAACCTGATTGATGGATACCCTGGTCATGAGCATTCATTCCCTATCTATCCGCTCTATAAAGATTTTACTACAGCTGTGGCAACATCCGGCATGACGTACACACCAACTTTGTTGGTATCGTATGGTGGACCGTGGGCCGAGAATTTTTATTATGCTACTGAAAATGTAAACGGTGATCCAAAACTGAATTACTTCACAGCCAAATCAGAACTCGATGCAAAATCGCGCAGAAGACCAGCGTGGTTTATGAAAGAAGAACATGTGTTTGAAGATCATGCACGTTTTGTAAATGACCTCGTGAAAGCCGGTGGCAATGCCGGAGTGGGTTCGCACGGACAGTTGCAAGGCCTTGGCTATCATTGGGAATTGTGGAGCATTGCATCCGGTGGCATCAGCACGCACAATGCATTGAAAGTAGGAACTATACAAGGCGCAAAAGCGATTGGTTTGGATGGGGATATTGGAAGTATTGAAGCCGGCAAACTGGCCGACCTGATTATTCTCGATCAAAATCCGTTAATCAACATCCGCAATACAAACACCATTAATAAAGTAATGAAAAACGGACGCCTCTATGATGGCAATACGTTGGATGAAGTTTATCCAACTGTTCGAAAAGCACCTTCATTTGAAAAAGATCAGGTGAGCCCGAAGAGTGGATTGCCAGGGGTTAAGTAGGATTTGTAATTTATCACAATGCAGAGAGGCTGTCTTACAAGGCAGTCTCTTTTTTTTGATTGTTGGTTTGACCGGTTACCATTGTAATATTAGGAGTAGGATAGTACCTTAGAATAAGGAAATATAGGCCATAATGGCCTATATCGATTTGTTAGCGGCAAGCATTTTAAATATGATACCTACTAGATTACTTCTGACACTTTTGATTTCTTCCGGACTAAGTAGTTGCAATGGGACAAATGACTATGATCCCAATGACATAAGAGGAGTTTGGGTAGCCATTACTAATGACAGCACTTATGAAGAAATAATAGTGACAGAGAAAGATTTTTACCTTTACGATGAACATGCTGGTGATCTACTTTTGACTTATAAACTTGAAAATGACAGTTTGAAACTATTCCTTGGCAACGGACTTCAAAGCAAAAGGAAATTTAAAAGAATTAATGAGGACGAATTTTTAGAACAGGACGACAGGTTTAGAGTTAAATTTAATCGACTTCAAGACTTTGTGGATACGTCAAAAGTACTTTCGACAAAGACAACGCCTAAAAGATATTTTGACGAAGAATACTATGCCAAATACGTTTGGGACATGCGGCTAAGAAGGCATGAATGGGATTCAGCTAAAAATGCCAGCCGCTAACAAAAGCTATAACCAATAGCGGTAACCCAGCCTTTGCCGGTGTTCTTCACCGGCAAGAATTTTTATGAAAACTTGGTTTGAATTATTTCCATGTGTGGAATGTAAAAGGCTGAGCTTGAAGCACTATAAACCTTTGGAAGATTTTGTTGTTAAGGTTTAAACTGATTTAAGATGAAAACTCGTTTGATTTTACTCTCTGTATTTTTTCTTTTTAGTATTTCCTGCGGCAAAGAGGATTCAATAGATAAAAATTCTGATTTAGTTTTTTCTGAATCTCCCTTCACATTAAATGGAATAGCTGCCAAATTTTCAAAGGATATAGCCTGTGATACCAAACAACGAACCCAGTTTGACATCTGGTTACCCGATTCAACTACACCGACAGGGTTGGTGATATACACGCATGGGGGTGGATTCTCAAGTGGTGATAAGGACTTTGTGTATTCCGTTCAACAAGGCGGAGCTTGGGACTTTCCTGCTGACATCAGATTTTTATTACAAAATAAAATCGCCTTCGCAACAATTCGATATACGCTATTAAGCCCAACCGGAGAAAAGGATGGCGTTAAAAAACCAATGTCAGATGTTAAAAGAGCTTTACAATATATCAGGCATAACGCAAGTGATTTTAACATCGACAAAAATAAAATTATTCTTGCCGGCAATTCTGCTGGTGGAGGTACTTCTCTATGGATAGCATTCAATAATGAATTAGCAGACACTCAAAACAGTGACCCAGTTCTACGGCAATCAACAAGAGTAAAAGGCGTGGTAGGCAGAGAACCACAATCAAGTTATAACATTGAAGACAGGTGGGTAAATGATGTGTTTGTTGACTATACCCTTACCTGGGCAGAAATATTGGCTAACGAAACTGGTAATATTTCAAAGATATACGGGGTTTCGTCAAACGCAGAATACGAATCGGCTACAATTGATACCTACAGGGCAGAAGTCGATATGTTAGCTCTACTGACAGCTGATGACCCAGCCATTTGGATTGATAATACACTGAGAGATGTAGTGCCCCCCTATTCAGCACCAGAGATATCTTCCCATCATGCATTTCACGCAAGGGAATTAAAAAAAAGAGCTGACGCTGTCGGAGTAGAGAACATTACATACTACGGTAAAAATCCTGTAATTTATTCCAATCCAAGTAATGAAAGTTGGACTCAATTCTGTAAGAGAATTTTAAGTATGTAAGTTTGGATAATACGAAGTTGATAATCATTTACTAAGACTGGGACTGGTAAACTGGTTACAACAATTTATCTCTGATTCTCTCACTTTGCGGTTAAATTATTTTTCCCGCCTCTTAACACTTTGCCTCGCGCCCTGTTTAATGAACCATGGAAGTAGTGTTCATTTTTCCACATCAGTTATTACAGAAACATCCGGCTTTGGCAAAAGACCGGGAAGTTTATCTGATTGAAGATGATTTGTTCTTCACACAGTATGCTTTTCACAAACAAAAACTGATCCTGCATCGCGCTTCCATGAAGTGGTATGCAGAAAAACTTCAACAGCAGTATCCGGTTCACTATATCGAACACACAACTGCCGATCTTTCGCTGCTATTTAAAGAATTAAAGAAAAGAAAAATCACACATGTACATCTGGCCGATCCGGTTGATTACCTGCTGATGCGCAGGCTTACGCGATACTCAAAAGCAAACAACATACACCTTGTTGTTTATCCTACTCCCGGTTTTCTTACTACTGATCAACAGCTTGCTGAGGTTTTCCGGGGCGAGAAAAAATATCTAATGGCCAGCTTCTACACCAAACAACGCAAGCGGTTGGATATTTTGATCGAGAACGATGCCCCCGTGGGCGGTCAGTGGAGTTTTGATGCTGAAAACCGAAAGCGAATCCCAAAAGGATTAAAGCTACCCGAAGTTTATAAGCCCGCAGAAAATATATATGTGCAGGAAGGAGTTGCTTACGTTGAAAAACAGTTTGGTAATAATCCGGGCTCGACTGAGGTATTTCATTATCCAGTGACTTTTGCAGAGGCTGAGAAAGTGCTGGAAGATTTTTTAACATATCGATTACATGATTTTGGGGCGTATGAAGACGCGATTGTAAAGCAGGAATCTGTTCTGTTTCATTCCGTGTTAACTCCGGCCCTCAACATCGGGTTGCTAACCCCGCAGCAAATTCTGGATAAAACATTTGAGTTTCATCGTTCAAAGAAATATCCGCTCAATAGCCTGGAAGGTTTTGTGCGGCAGATTATTGGCTGGCGTGAGTTTATACGCGGTGTTTATCAACGCGAAGGTGTAAAACAACGCACCACCAACGCATTAGGTTACTCGCGCAAAATTCCAGCTTCGTTTTATAAAGGAACAACAGGGGTAGAACCCATTGATCAAACAATAAAGAAAGTGCTGCAAACGGGATATTGCCACCACATCGAGCGGTTGATGGTGTTAGGAAATTTTATGCACCTGTGTGAATTTGATCCAGATGAAGTCTATCGCTGGTTTATGGAATTGTTTATTGATGCCTACGATTGGGTGATGGTGCCGAATGTTTATGGTATGACTCAATATGCCGATGGCGGACTGATGACTACCAAGCCGTATGTATCCGGAAGTAATTATGTGTTGAAGATGAGCGACTATACCAAAGGGCCGTGGTGCGAAGTGTGGGATGGTTTATACTGGCGTTATATTGACAACAACAAAGAACTCTTCGCAAAGAATCCACGCATGAGTATGATTGTGAATCTTGCAAAAAAGATGGATCCGAAAAAACTGAAAGCACATCACACCCAGGCAGATCAGTTTCTGAATTCGTTGTAGTTGGCCGAAGAGTTGAAATGCTGCATGATTAGTTCGGGATTGCAAATCCCTAAGTATTCATCAGAGAAGCCACTGCCTCCGCCATCCCGGTGGTATTCCCACTCAAATAAATTTATTCAGGCTATTCTTCTTTTGCTTAATTTTAACTCTGGTGAAAAGAGTTTTAGGCATTATACTTTTGAATTTACTCCTGCTTCAGGCTGTGGGCTGTTATGTGTATTTCATCGCGCGGCTCACCGCCATCCGCTCCGAAATGCGCGAACAACTCAAATACCTTCCCGGCAATCAACTTACTCTACTCACCTTCACACCTGAAGAGTACCTTCATGCCAAAGTGGATGACCATGAGGTAAAGGTAGATGGCAAAATGTATGACATTGCCCGCATGACAACTACCAAAAATCAGGTTCTGATTTATGCTGTTCATGATGAAGCCGAAGACAACTTACTTTCTTTTTTAGATGAAATCCTGAAGCGATCTTCCAATGATAAAAAACCAGTGCCTTCTCAATTAGTACAGTTACTTACATTGATTTTTATTCCCACCGAAAATCAGCTTCCAGTTAACAGTTCGGTAGCCTTAGTTCATGCAACTGAATACACAAAATCCTTCCTCGCCTTCGATCGTATGATCGATTCGCCACCACCCCGAAACTGATCTCAGCTTCACATTAATTTTTGCAGGCCTTCTGAATAGAACGCTCGTCCTGATACATTCGTCAGGCGTTGACTATTTAGCTTGTTGGCTTGTTTTAATTCATTTAAAATTTCACTACATGAAATCAGTTTATACTATAATTCTATTATATCTCTTTTGCTTTCCCCTGTTGGCTCAGGAAGCAAAAGACACAACAAAAACATCGTACCTCGATGAGGTGGTTGTTTCGGCTAATCGCTGGGAGCAGAACCTGAGAGAAATCTCCAATCGGGTTGCGAAAGTAAACGCACCGCTCATTCAACTTCAAAACCCACAAACGAGTGCCGATTTACTTGGGCTGTCGAATCAGGTCTTTATTCAGAAGAGCCAACTCGGTGGCGGCAGCCCCATGATTCGCGGCTTTGCGACTAACCGGATTTTATTGGTTGTAGATGGTGTGCGCATGAACAACGCCATCTTTCGGAGTGGCAATTTGCAAAACGTAATCTCTTTTGACGCCAATGCGGTGGAAGAGACCGAAGTAATTTTTGGTCCGGGATCAGTGATGTATGGCAGTGATGCCATTGGTGGGGTGATGGATTTTCATACCCTGCGCCCAACGTTTTCATCAACTGGCAAAGCAACATTATCAGGAAACTCATTCGTTCGGTATTCATCTGCCAATGAAGAAAAAACCGGGCACCTTGATTTTAACATTGCACTAAAAAAATGGGCCTTTACCACCAGCATCACTCAAGGAGTTTATGGCGATTTGAAGATGGGTTCGGATGGCCCCGATGATTATACCCGTCCGGATTATCAGGTGCGCGATGAAAACGGAAACGACATTGCTGTCACCAATCCAGATCCTGATGTACAAGTATCAACCGGCTACGATCAACTCAACATCATGCAAAAGGTACGGTTTAAACCAACCGATCAATGGGACATCTCTTATGGTTTTCATTTTTCCGAAACTTCTGATGTGCCTCGTTATGATCGATTGTTATTAAAAAGTAATGCAAATGTATTTACCAGTGCCGAGTGGTATTACGGGCCGCAAAAATGGATGATGCATGCGCTGAACGTTAGTTATCGGAATGCTACTGCTATTTCGGATCAGATTAAATTAACAGCCGGCTATCAGAACTATGAAGAGAGTCGCCATAACCGGAACTTTACCGGGGGCAACCGAAACCGAAGAACCGATCGTTATGAGCATGTAAAGGCATTCTCAATTAATCTTGATCTTGACAAACAACTTAATGAGCATGCAAATCTTTTTTATGGATTTGAATATGTAACCAATCAGGTTGGCTCAACTGCGGAACGTGTGAATATCGTGGATGGAACAATATCCGGAATTTCTACGCGCTATCCCGATGGATCAGAATGGTGCTCAACTGCCGCTTACGCAAGCCTGCGGTATAAATTCAATGAGCAATGGTTGGTGAATGTAAGTACCCGCTACACGCATGTGTATACTTATGCTCCGTATGATTTAACGTACTTCGATTTTCCGTTTACCGAAGCAACATTAAACAATGGGGCTCTCAACGGAAGTTTGGGTGTAGTTTTTAATCCTACTTCGGAGATGAAGATTTATTCCAATCTCTCCACTGGATTTCGGGCACCCAATGTGGATGACATCGGAAAGGTTTTCGATTCAACACCCGGTACTGTAGTGGTGCCCAATCCTGACCTTGAACCAGAAAAAGCATACAATGCCGAGCTCGGCTTTACCGGAAAAATTGCTACAGGTTTAACACTCGATGTCTCTGCCTTTTATACTTTGCTCAACAATGCCATTGTGCGTGGGCCCTATACATTTAACGGGCAATCACAAATTGATTATGATGGCACACCCAGTGATGTTCTCGCCTTACAAAATATCAGCGAGTTAACTGTTCGTGGATTTCAGGTGGGCTTACTTTGGGATATCACCAAAAATTTCAAATTAACTTCTAACCTGAACATTCAGCAGGGTAATGAAAAAGATGTTGTATCGGGAGAAGATTTTTCGCCTACACACATTGCCCCTACCTTCGGGTCAACTCAATTGATTTTTAAAAAGAATAAACTTCAGGTAGTTGGGTATGTAAACTATCAAGGTGAAATCAGTTACGAAAATCTTGCCCTTACCGAGCGAGCCGACTCGCATCTGTATGCGAAGGATGAGAATGGAAATCCGTATGCGCCCTCGTGGACTACCTTTAATCTGAAAACTTCTTACGCGATCAGCAAAATGTTTACGGTAGACCTTGGAGCAGAAAATCTTTTTGACAAACGTTACAGAGCTTATTCTTCAGGCATTAGTGCTCCGGGAAGAAATCTGTTTGGAACATTACGAATTAAATTTTAGGGCTTTCGGGTGTCCTAGACCTTAAAGGTGTAGGACACCTTTTTTTAAAATTGAAACCATGGCTTTACAAAAATTAGTCAGCAGCCTTCGTCAGTTTCGATCCATTCATAAATGGATTGGTATAAGCATTGCATTTTTTATGCTCATCACCAGTATAACAGGAGTAATGCTGGGATGGAAGAAAAATGTAGAAGTGCTACAGCCCGCCACACAAAAGGGAACAAGCCTTTTATTGGCCGATTGGGTAAGTTTTGACAATGTTGCTTTGGCAGCTTCAGCAGCGGTAGATTCGGTGACCGGTGAAAAAATTGAAATTGATCGCATGGATGTGCGGCCCGACAAAGGAATTATTAAAGTAACCTTTAAGGAAGGTTATTGGGAAGCACAGGTAGATGGGGCTTCGGGCACCGTGCTATCCGTAGCGCAACGTCATGCCGACTGGATTGAGCACATTCACGATGGATCTATTTTTAGCGAATTGTTTAAAATCATTTATACCAACTACATTGGCCTAGGCTTGCTGTTTCTTTCCATCACCGGCTTTTGGCTGTGGTATGGGCCGCGTGCCATACGCAAAGCGAAAGAGGTTAAATAGCAAGTGCATAAAAACTCATGCCTACAAAATTTTGTGTAGAATTAATTTTATCACCAAGGTAGAGTCGGGGGATACGTTAGGTGGGTATGATTTTCTCTTTACTAAGTAAGGCGGTGCAATAATTTCCCGAATCTCTCCAACTTTCATTCCTCTAAGCCCTTCATCAACACCTTCTGTTGCCTGATTACCACCCAGTAAGACTTTCACGGGTTTGTCTGTGTTCTCATTTGAGTAAAGTATTGTGCCATCCCGGTATGTGGTAGTTTCAAAAATTAAAACCTCACTTCCTTCCTTTGTCATTTCCCCACTTCCTTCTTTAAGAATTTTGTACTTAAGTCCTGTGGCTGTCGTGATATAATCGTCAGCGGAAACTGGTTTTTCTTGCTTGCCACAACTTAATAAACAAAGAAGAATTAGGTAAGTCCATTTCATATTTTATGAGTTCATTTTTTACTGGAATTCATTTCCGAAAAATCATTTATTGGTAATGCCTTTTGCTGGAGGCAGTTTTATTTTCGTTCAACAATTTGATTGTTACTCCTATCTGCCCCAGGTGATATAAGTCGTGTTGAATAATCCCTTCAATTAAATAGTGAAAGTTATACTCGGTGTCAAGGAATTTGGTTTCCAGGTAAGTGTCGTCTTGATTTGCAAATAAATCAATTAATTCTATTCGACTGTTGTAAAGAGCATTTTTTAAATTAGTCCAACCAAACTTGCTTAGTTCTAAGTTACCCTTCCAATCATTCGGACTATTCATTAGTTCTGTCTTGTGCCCTTTGAATCTGAGAATACATTCCCTTCTCCATTCTAGCATATGAGAAACGTGCTCGGCTACGCTATGAACTTTTGGTATTGGCCTTATGAGCGCATCCTCGTCAGATAAATTATCAAGCTTATCTTTAAAACATTGGTCAAACCATAAAGAGCCATCTTGAATTTCATTCAATTGTCGTATGAGGTTGTTTATTAAAACTTGAGACATCTATCTGAATTGTTTAAGTATTGGTGATCATAAAAATTCTGACTAACGTTTGTGCCTGAGCAGTGGGGTTGAGTACGAATAAAAAGGCCCCATTAAGGCGATGAATTATACGCTTTTTTTGTTGGTGGCTTGCCTTCGTCAAGGATACTCAAGATACCAAATCATTTTTTGTCGTTGTGGCCAGTCTTTTACCAATGCTCCTGTTGACTGGTCATACACAATAGCATTGAATGTTCCTTGTGTTGTTAACACACACTGCCAAATGTTTTTTGGATTATCAAAGTGTTGTTTGCCAATATCAATATAGTTTTTTAATAATGGATGAGCGTTGATAATTACTGAAACGTTTTTCTCTTGAATTAATGTTACAAAAATTGGTTCAGCAAAATGTTCTAGTGTAACAGTCGAGTCGCTGATTGTTCTTGTCCATGACCAGCCAATCTTTACGGAGTATCCTTTTCTTAGTCCATTCAATAGCGTTTCAATTGTCCCAAATGTTGGCTTACCGTTTTCGTCATGAGCGTAAACGGCTGTCCAGCCAGAGTAATTGTCTGACTGCTTTTGTCCAAGCAGTTGATGAGAAAATGTTAACACCGCAAACGTTAAAATGATGTATCTCATAGGTTCCATTTATTTTCAAGAAGAATCGCCAACAACAAACGATATGCAACCTATGGCATATCCCTCTATGTATAAGACCACTCAAATCCCTACCTCAATCTGAAAACGCACAATCCATTTGTCGGTATCGGCATTGGTAGTTTGCAGCCAATGGTTTTGCTCATAGGTAATATCGCTTTGTAACTTAACCCGGTGGCCACGAATGTATCGGTTCAGCCCCAGCGTATATTGTTCGGTCTGCTCATCCAGCGTTTGAATTTTTTCAAACGGGCTTACCCGTGAGTAGCGACCTACAATCTCAAACTTGCTTTTAAAATAATAACTGCCCTGATAATTCTGACCCAGTCCGGTATAGATAAACCGAACATCGCCCTCTTCATTTGTAGTAACCGGATCAGGAGAGTTTCTGCGCAGCCACTCACAAGCCAGTGCCCAGCCTTTGTACTTCACTAAAAAGTCTGTCATAAACGTTGACATGTCGCGCGAGTCGTACAAAAATTTTCCAAGCTGGCCACCCGTGCGGGTAGTATTTTCATTTTGCGAGAGCGTAACTCCCAACGAAACTTTGGGTTTCGGTTCGCGCATCAGGTCGCCTTCAAAATAATCGCCCCCATTTGTAAACGGTCCAAAGGGTAATAGTTCAACACGGCCTGTGTAGTTTAGCCCACGATCAGACGCTACAATGTTTCTTCCTTCTCCTGTTGAGATCGATCCGCGCAGCACATAAAAGAGTTTTCCTAGATAATTATTGTAGTACATCTGAAAGCCAAAGTCGCGATCAATATTAAACGTAGAATTTACAATCGATCGGTCGGCCAATTGCAAATCGCCCGATGAGTTTACGCGCTGGCGGTTGCCCGGAAGTTTTGTTTGGCCCAACCCTATAGAAAAGCGTTTGTTAACGGCATAGATAACCATGGCATCGCGAATCACGTTTGGAAAACCTGTGTCATCAAAATCCATATCTGCCCGAGTAAACGCAAGTTGTATCAGGTACGTAAGGCGTGGATTATAAATGTAGCCATCAAACCGAAGCCGCAATCTGCGCACCCGTGCTTCAACCTGATCGATCGCAAGATCTGAGCCACTTACCGTGTTGAAGGCTGCACGGTTTTGCATACGAAACCGGATGTTGAGAAGAAACAAACTATCAGGGGAAATTATGCCAAGGCCTTTTCCAAAGGTAAAGTAAGGTGAGGGTGTTACTTCATGTGTGCGTTGAGCAACGGCCGCATACGATAAGCTGGTTAACAAAACGAAAAGTTGAATTCGCCTCATCGGGTATTGAGTCTAGGTGGTGATAAGAATTTCTTTAAATGATCAATGTGCCTGCAACCAGTTATCACCAATGCCCACTTCCACTTCCATGGGCACTTCCAGGATTACAGCCGATTTCATCAGCTCCATCACTTTTGGTTTTACAATGTCTGGTTCGTCTTTATGAAGATCAAACACCAATTCGTCATGCACCTGCATCGTCATTTTGGTTTTCAGTTTTTCGCGCTCCAGCCATTTGTGAATTAAAATCATAGCAATTTTTATGATGTCGGCCGCACTGCCTTGTATGGGTGCGTTGATGGCATTGCGCTCGGCAAAGCCACGCGTGGTGATGTTGCGCGAATTGATATCGCGCAAATAGCGCCTTCTTCCTAAAATGGTTTCAACATATTCTTTCTCGCGGGCAAAGTTTATGGAATCGTCCATATACCGTTTGATGGCCGAAAACTCTTTGAAGTACGATTCAATAATTTCTCCGCCTTCGGTGCGCGAAATGCCCAGATTTTGCGAAAGGCCAAAGGCTGTGCTGCCATACAAAATTCCAAAGTTGACTTCTTTCGCTTTGCGTCTCATGTCGGGCGTAACTTTATCCAACGCCACTTTAAAAACTTTGGCGGCTGTGGTCGCGTGAATGTCGCGCTTGTTGCGGAAAGCTTCAATCATGGTTTCATCTTTGGCAAACGAAGCAGCAATGCGCAATTCAATCTGCGAGTAATCGGCCGACATAAAAAGAAAATCTTTGCTGCGCGGCACAAAAGCACTACGTATCTGCCTTCCTTTCTCCGTGCGAATAGGAATGTTTTGTAAGTTTGGATTGTTTGAACTCAACCGGCCCGTTGCCGCCACCGCTTGCCGGTAGTCGGTATGTATACGATGATCAAACTTGCTCACCATCTTAGGCAATGCATCTACGTAAGTAGAACGCAGTTTTTCATATTCACGAAAGTCAAGAATTTTTTTTGCGATCTCGTGCTCACCTGCCAGCTTCACCAACACTTCTTCGCCCGTTGCATACTGGCCGGTTTTGGTTTTCTTGGCTTTGTCGAGCAATTTCATACGGTCGAACAAAATTTCTCCCAGTTGTTTAGGCGAGGCTATATTGAATTCTGTTCCGGCAATCTCAAAAATTTCTTTCTGCACTTTGTGGCTATCGGTTTTTAACGCATCGCTCATCCACTTCAGCGTTTCTTCATCAATGCTCACCCCTTCATACTCCATGTTAGCAAGCACCGTAACTAATGGCATTTCAACATTGTGCAACAACCGCCACTGACCTTTTCTTTCCAGCTCAGACTGCAACACGTGTTTTAGCTGCAAGGTTTGGTCGGCCCGTTCACAATAATAATCTGCTGTTAGTGATGCTTCAACTGCAAGTTGATAATCCAGGTACTGCGCACACAAAATTCCGAGATCATGCGAGGCTTCGGGCTCAATCAGATAGTGGGCCAGCATGGTATCAAATAAATTACCACGCAGGTTAATATTCAATTTTTTAAGCGCCAGCACCGAGGCTTTAATGTTATGGCTCACTTTCCCGATTTTTTCATCCTCAAGTATTTCCTTAAAGCCGTTAACAACCTGCTCGCTGGTAACGGGAATAAAAAAACTCTCGTGCGATTCAATTGAAAAAACCAGATCGGTAATTTCGAAGTCGAACGTTTCGGTTTCGTTTGTAATCACCGTTAGCGAAAATTCCTTTTGTTCTCTTAGTTTTTCAATTACGCTTCGGGTCTCCTCGCTCGTTTCTATTCGTTTATACGAAACGTTTTTTTGGTCGAATGATTTTTTCTCAACGGTAGACTCCGCTTCTGGCTCTGCCGAACCGAACATGGAGAGCTGGGCAACCTTCGTTGTAGGTGAAGCCGAAACCGGAGCAGGTGCTCCTGACAATAATCCATAGATGCGAGGCGCCATGGTTTTAAATTCCAGTTCCTCCAAAATGGGTTTTAACTTTTCAGGATCGGGGCCGGTGTAAATCAGATCTTCTTCATTCCAGGGTACCTTTACATCCGTAATGATGGTGGCCAGTTTTTTAGAAAGTATGGCTTGCTCACCAAACTGTTCTACCCGTTCTTTTTGTTTGCCTTTCAATTCGCTTGCATGGGCAACTACTCCTTCCACAGTTTTGTATAGCTTTAATAACTCGGCCGCTGTTTTAGGTCCTATACCCGGTATGCCCGGAATATTATCCGATGCATCGCCCTGCAAGCCCAGCATATCAATTACCTGCGATACATTTTCTATGTCCCACTTCTCGCACACTTCTTTGGGGCCCCACACATCAACAGCATTGCCCATGTAGGCGGGCTTGTATAAATGTATTTTATCCGTTACCAACTGCCCGAAGTCTTTGTCGGGAGTCATCATAAATACTTCAAAGCCTTCTTTCTCGGCACGTTTCGCAAGGGTGCCAATAATGTCATCGGCTTCATAGCCGTCCAATTCTAAAATCGGAATGTTAAAGCCGCGGATGATTTCCTTCACGATAGGGATGCCGCTGCGAATATCTTCTGGCGACTCTTGGCGGGTAGCTTTATATTCTTTAAACATTTCATCCCGAAAGGTGGGCGCTGCCGTATCAAACGCAATGGCAATGTGCGTTGGTTTCTGTTTTTGAATTACTTCCAGCAATGTATTCGTAAATCCAAACGGCACCGAAGTATTATGCCCTTTTGAGTTAATGCGCGGATTTTTAGTAAAAGCAAAGTGTGCGCGATAGATCAATGCATACGCATCTAGTAAAAAAAGTTTTTTCTCAGCCATGGGGCGAAGGTAGAAAGAAGCCGTTGAAGTTTATAGGAAAATTAACCGCCTGGAATCAAGATGTGAGGACTTAAATTAATTTATTTTCAAGTGCCGTGCGAACAAGGGCTGCCGTATTTTTCACTTGCAATTTGGAGATTAGGTTTTTACGATGCGAATCTACTGTGCTGGTGCTCACAAAAAGTTTATCGGCTATTTCGGGATTGGTTAATCCTTCAGCTATTAACTTCAGCACTTCTATCTCTCTGCGCGTTAGTAGCGGTTGGTTGTGCTCCTGAATACTCTCACGGACGGAATCTTTGCCTAGCCATCTCCTTAAACTTGAGTTCTACACCAAAATATCTTTAAAACAAACGGACCTATACATGCGTAATAAAAACCTATGTGAAAGACGATCCGGAAACTTTGCTGAAACTAGAAAGTGGTATCTTTACTGTAAGCGGAAATACCATTACCTTGATCCAAAAGCAAATGTGATTGAAGCCTGGAGCAAATCCAATAGCAGTGATAATTACAAAGCGCTTATCACTTCGCAGAATAAACCTTTAGAAATGACAACCTACCAGTTTACCATACAATTGATTCCGGAGATTAAAGAAACCGGGCTTATACTGCTATATGGTAATGAAACAGCAAGGGATGGAAAATAATTACCGGGCGAATAAATATACACAAGCCACTATATAGAGTTGTTGAAGTAGTTGGCCTTTAAAAAAATGGAGATAAAATTAATTGTTACTTTCGCTGAAAACTAACCCGCGATGAAACATCTTATTGGATTCGCATTTTTTATATTTCTTGCTGACATTGGATTTACCCAATCAAAGGTTACTCCTGCAACACGCTCCGAATTATCTGGTATTGAACTTCCCGCTGGATCGAAACAAGACAAACGAATTCTGGCCACGGCCGCAGCTAAAACATTGCTGGACATGATAGCTCAGGATAATCAAATTATACTGGAGGACGTTGTGGAGGTTTATACTTTAATCGGAACCATAGGGTCGGGCACGGTGGATCAAACAAAACTTGCTGCTCAACAGGCGGGCTGGCAACTCACAGCTCTAACGGGGGAAATTAAATATTGGCTGCTCACTAAAAACACGATCACATTGTTAATGTATCTCGAGTCGAACAAAAGAGACACTCAACTTTATTTATCTGCGGTAAAATCTAAAGTTACTGATACTACTTTTTCACAAAATACAATCACACAAAATGAAACCATCGATCCACCGATTAACTCAGTTCCGGTAAACACGCCTCAAAAAGAAATTGTAGAGCAAAAAATAATAACATCCTCCACTCCGGTATTCTCCTCAGGATTTGCCTTTACATCCACCAATTTTGATGATGGCTGGGTAAGTACCGTGCGCGAAGACTGGGCAGAAGTAACCAAAAGTAATGTGAAAGTTCTTATCCATTATCCTAACCCAACAACTAACCAATACATTTCCGATCCGGAAGAAGAAAAGCGTGTTGCCTGGAATACGTTGGTGGCGCCACGCTATAGTAATTTGCAGAATTATTTTATTGCCAAGAGTGGGCTCTCTTACATACAAGGTTCCTTTGTGTCGGGTACACTTACTGATAACGAAACTGGTCATACCGTTTACGTGGCACTTTTCAAACGCGCGCGAAGTCCATGGATAGAATTTATTGCACCGACTATTGCTGCCTTTGGCCAAGTAACAGGCTTTGATATCACTACTCTTAACAGCCCTGTTGAAAATGAAGCGTGGGATCCATTGCAGAAGCTGGAAGGATATAACAAATTTGCGGTAGCTGCTTCTGATTTAACCGGCACATGGACAAACAACTTCAGCGGCTTTACTCAATACGTAAATGCCTACACGGGTGCAGATGCGGGCATGAATACTCACTCTTCAGCTCAAACATTTCAATTCATAAACAACGGAACCTATAATTGGTCGATCAGCGTAGCCAGTGGATTTGTGGGCAGCATCAAATTTTCGGGCGCCAAATCATCCGGCAAATTTACCAATCCCAACAATTGGCAAATTCATTTCTCTGATCTGGAGGGGAAACCAAGATTATACAATGCTTACTTCTCGTGCATTAAAGGGGCGCGAATTCTGTGGCTGCAGGATACCGGCTATGGGGATTATTCCAGCTATGGAAAAAAAGAATAAGTCTGGAAAAAAGTATTCCACCTTATAGCGTAAATCCAATACTAAAAAAGGCTCTGAATTTTTCTACCTGCGCATCACTGGAGATGGCCACTTGTATTGGCCCGATCAAGGACATATAGCCAATGGATAATCCATAGCCCACCTGATAAAACGTGCGATCATTCACTTCACCACTAAAGTTAAAGTCGCTCAGTGTTTTCCAAAAGTCAGCGGCATTATACCCGGCAGCCAATACATTGAGTGTAGGTACGATAAAAATATTTTTAGTAGGCTCTACCTGAAGCTGGGCCGTAACGATCATTATTTGGGGTACCGACAGTTCAGCTTCTTTCAATCCGACAAACGTGAAGTTGTTAGGGCGTGGCCGTTGCAATTGACCCCCTACCGAAATAAAATCACCGGCTGCAATAGAATATGCTGAATAACGATTTGCCTTCGTAAGAATTTCTTGCGTTAATCCAACCTGTCCTATCAATTGCAAGGTTGCTTTTCTGCTCACCGAAATATTTTTCTGGGTTTTTACATTCAATCGTAAATAGGATTGCACATTTCCATTGAAAGTTGAATCCTGGGTGGCAAGTGGTGTTTTTAAAAATAATTGCGCGTCAAATGGATTATTAAAATTTAATTTTGCCTCCATTCTGATCCACTTGCCCTTGCTGGGAAAATATACCCGATCGAGTGTGTTATATTGATAATGAACCTTCGCACCCAGCGTTTGAAATTTGTATTTAACAATTGACAACAACGCTGGGTTTAACTCTGTGCGAGGATCAATTTTTGGAGTGAGTTGATTCCATTGCCAAATGGCACCAAATCCCCACATACTTTTTTGATCAATCGTGCGATTAAGATTTGTTGCCGCAGAAGTGTAGCCACTTATTACATCCGGGATGGGTGTGCCGCTGATAAATGAATTTTGAATTACCCGCTCACCATAAAATTCAGTTTGATGCCACCACCGCGAGCTGTTGCCGAGGTAATAAAAATAATTTACCCGGACGCGTGGATTTTCGGCCAGATCCAGCGTGGTTACAAGACGTGACGATCGCAACAGAAAGTTTCGTTTTGTAAAATTTAAGATTAATCCGGCACCGCGATCGGTATCATAATGAATGGCAAACTTCACCGCATTTCCCGGCTTTTCGTTGGCCTGAATTGTTAACTCCGAATTAATCGAATCGCCATCAATTATATAATTGACTTTGCTAAACAACCGTGTGCCCATTAATTTATGCACACTCGTAGAAATCTGATCGCGGCTTACAAGATCTCCTTTTCGCCAACCAAATTTTTCTATTACCAAATCTTTGTTATCTGTGCTTACGCCTTCTGTTTGTATCGCCTGCAATCGGTATTGATCGTTAAGGTTGGAAATAGTTTTTTTCTCCCGATGTGGATATGATTTCATGCGGGCTGCCAATTCAACAAGTTGTGGCATCACTTCCTTCACCGCCAGGTTTCCACTTTCCATCATAGCCGCGCCTTGCTCAAAATCCATGGTGCTATATTTCAAATGTTTGAAAACATCAATAAAAATATCGCTCAATGCTTTTTCTTTTTCAAAGCTGAAGTTGCCTGCCAAAAAAGTAGTTTGCATTAAAAGTTGCGCGGCCGAGGTAAGTTCTTTTTCCTGCATCAACCCACCGCCTACATCTACTGCAATGATAAAGTCGGCCCCCATTTGTTTACAATATTCAACTGGAAGATTCACATACACGCCACCATCAATAAGCAGTCGGTTGTCAATGCGCACCGGAGAAAATACGGTAGGTATAGACATGCTGGCGCGCACAGCCGAAACAAGACTACCGTTTCGTAGCACTACGGGTTCGCCTTTTACAATATCAGAGGCTACACAAATAAAGGGTGTGGGTAACTTACTGAAATCTGTAATGGAATTGACCGGAAAAAGAATCCTCGCCAGAAGTTCTTCAATCTGCTGCCCCTCTACCATTCCTAATGGAAGTTGCGGCTTTATCCCCACCAAGGGTAGCTCATATATATAGCGACCAAATTCATCTTTCTCTTCGATGTTTATTTCATCGAAGGAGATGGCATTTGAAAAAAGACTACTCCAATGAATGGCTCGTGTTATTGAATCAATCTGATGGGCACTATATCCAGAGGCATACAACGCCCCCACTACCGAGCCCATGCTGGTTCCAGCAATGTAGTCGGGTACAATCCCCAGCGAATCAAGCACCTGTAAAATCCGCACATGCGCTATTCCTTTTGCTCCACCCCCACTCAGTACAAGTCCAATTTTTGGTTTGGCTGATTGTGCCCTCACAGGTTCAATTAATGTGGTTGATAAAAGACTTATCAGGCCAAGTATGATAAATCCGAAGTATTTTCTCATTTCTGAATATTAAAGCATGTAAAGATAAAACAGAAGAGGGGTTTCCCTCATTTTTAAAATCCACCTTTTCGGGGATGCAATTTTTACATTGGTTAACTTGATTTGTACAACCAAACGCCACGACCATGAAAAAGAATAACTTCCGTTTTGTTTATTTGTTCACTCTGTGCTGCCCACTGCTTTTTTCGTGTGGAGCCCCTGATTCAACAACCGACTCCAGTGATTCTACTGATACTGATAGTGGTTTTAATTTCAGCGCTTCGGCTGGTGTAAAGTTGGATATAAATACGGGTACCAAAACAAGCTATTCAGGCTTTAGTGTAGATGAGATTTATATAGTAGATGCTGATGACGAACAACTTGGAAGCAACGAGATTCCTTTGGATAGTAAATTTTCAATCGTCTATCAGGGTATTGAAAATTATACATTAAAAGACGGCAAAGCATTTCCTGGTCTTTCAATGGAGGTTACTGATGCGGCCGGAAATTTTGTTCTTAACGAAGCTAACCTGTTTGGTTCCTCAACGGAAGGTTACTCAGCCGAGGATGCATCGGTTTTGCGTGGCAGTGTTACGGTAGGCAATCCTATGAAAAGTGGTGAAACCTATCATTGCAAGATTCGCGTGTTCGACAAAAACAGTGATGCCGAAATTATTTCGGAGTTAGATTTTAAAGTGAAGTAATCGCTAAAGAAGCCCACGTTCGCGCGCAACTTTCAATAATAGCTGCACGCTGTGTGCATTAAATTTGCGCAAAAGATTTTTACGATGAGTTTCTACTGTAAGGGGGCTAAGAAAAAGTTTTTCTGCGATCTGCGGACCATTTAATCCATCGGCCAATAATTTAAGAATTTCCTTTTCCCTTCGGGTAAGTATTGTATCCTCGGCAGTGGACTTGCCGGTTTGAAACTGCTCCAGTATTTTATCGTTGGCCGCTGCGCTTAAATATACCTTTCCTTTCATGACAGTATCAATTGCATCCAGCAGTTCGGATCGTTCCATGTTTTTAAGCAGATAGCCATTTCCGCCACGCTGCAATAAGCCAGTTATAATACCCGCTTCGTTTGTAGACGTAAGCCCTATAATTTTTGAGTGCTTATTCTCCACTCTGACTTTTTCACATACCTGTAACCCATCCATATCGGGCAGGCTGATATCCAGAAGAATAATGTCAGGTATTTCACTTGCCAGAAAAGCGAGCGCTTCGGCTGCCGTTTTGCTGGAGCCAACGATCTGAAATGCGGGCTCATCTTTCAGCATGGTTAGTATGCCATCTCGCACCAGTGGATGATCATCCACAATTAAAATTTTTATCAACTTACTCATTGATTAGAAAATCCATCATAATCGTTGTTCCTACATTTTTTTCTGAGTCGATACTCATCTTTCCATTCAAATAGTTAACCCTGCTTTGAATTGTTGCAATGCCCGAATGATTTTGCTCATCTGCTTCTTGCGTATTAAAGCCTTGTCCATTGTCTTCTACAATCACACTTAGCCGCTCATTTTCACGGATGAACTGAATAATAGCTTCTGTTGCGTGAGCATGTTTGATAATATTATTTAACAGTTCCTGAATAATTCGGAACAACATTATTTCAGTAGTAGCATTGAGGCGTTTATTCATTCCATGTACTTCAAGGGATACCGTTAGCAATTTTCCGGCACTGATGTTATCACATAGATCTTTGATTGCATTTGCCAGCCCAAGTTTCATCAGTACTTCGGGCATCATGTTGTGCGCTATTCGTCTTACTTCCACCGAGGCTGTATCCACAATAGAATAACTTTTTTGAAATAGATCATTTTCCTTTAGCACGGGCGTGTCGTGTTGAAGCGTGCTGAAATACATTTTAACTGTAGAAAACAAGCCGCCTAATCCATCATGCAAATCCTTTGCAATTCGGGTGCGCTCTGCTTCCTGTCCATTAATCATGCTTTGCAGGGACACAACTTGTTGTTGTCGTTCTAAAAATTTTATTTGCTCCTCATGATATTTTCTTTCCTGTTCGGCCAAAAGATTTTTTTGTCTGGAGTTTCGATAGAGCAATCCAAGAATAATTAACGCACCAGAAGCCCCTACTCCACCCGCAATTAAAAATCGATTCCGTTTTAGTACTTCTAATTCATTTTCCGTATTGGCAATAGTAAGGGCTGCTATCTCTCGTTCCTTTTTTTGGTTTTGGTATTTGGATTCCAACGAAAGTGTAATCTTACGAGTCTCTTCATTCAGAGCACTATCGGCAAAAATTTTACTTTGTTCGGCATAGATTAAGGCCTGTTTAAAATCTCCTTGTTGTTCCGCAATATTTTTCAACACCTCGTAAGTATCTGCCACGGTTACATGCAATTTCAGTTGTCTGCCGATTTCGTTCGCTTCCGTGGCAAATCGCTCTGCTTCCGTATACTTTTTCATTTTGAAATATATACTCGCCACATTGGCACCCGCTTCACTTTGCAAAAGCTTACTATCAATACTTTTATTTAGCTGGTATGATTTCAGGTAAGCAATATTGGCTTTGCCAAGATCGTTTACCGTTTGATAGTATAACCCTTCGTTATTCGCCACCATGGCCGATAAAATAATATTGTCAATGTTTTGATTAGTGGCGATGGCTGAATCTAAATATTGCCTGGCAAGAGAAAGCTCATGTTTTTTAAGATAGGCATCGAAAACTGTCAGATGCAACATGACCCGATAGCGGGCTTCATGCGGATAGTCTTTAATAAGTAATGCCTTCTTACCGTAGTCGATGGCTTTCTCATATTGCTTTTCACTGAGAAAGTTATAGGCAATACTGTTGTAGGTTTGCGGTAGCATTTTTTTTAATTCACCAGAATGTGAATAATCAATGGCATGAACAGCTTTCATCAAATACTCAATGGAAGTGCCATAGTCAGATTGATAATTATAGACCAATGAGAATGCGTTATAACACGTCACCTCTAGTGTGGTATCCTTCAGTGCGAGTGCCATGGTAAGCGCTTGATTCAAATATGATTTTGCACTATCGTAATTATTTTGATTGGTGTACGACATTCCTATTGCATATCGGATTCGCGCCAAAGCTTTATTGTTGCCCATTGATTCTGCGAGGGGCAAGGCTTCTTTTGCATATTTTAACGTGGAGTCATACAGCCCACGATCAAAATAGTAGCGTTGCAAACTGACAAATGCCTTAATCGAATTACTATCTGGTTCTGTTTTATGAGCGATGGTGAGTAAACTGTCCAGTTCTCTCTGCGGTTTGATCTGACCCCATACATAGGCATTGCTCGCACTCAGCATCAGGATAAACAGCACGATAAATTGACTCAGTCTCTTCATTTGCTCCAAAATACAAGTTTAACCGCGACAACGCTCTACCTGCTTTCAGGTAATTTTTAAAATGAAAAATCCCTGTTTTCAGGGATTGAGGATAGTCCATTGACTCCCTACTTTTCAGTAGTTGATTTCAGGATTTCAAAAACCAAACATTTATGAAAAAGATCATCTTTCTGTTCTTTACCCTTACAGTGAGTGTGCTCGCATTTGCTACAGTTCGTACGGTAAGCAACACCCCATCTACGCTTGGTCAGTTTAATACCATACAGGCCGCTATTGATGCGAGTAGTGACAGCGATACCGTGTATGTATATGGTAGCCCCAACACATATGCCCTATTTACTATTACCGACAAAAAAATTACTGTGATTGGCCCTGGCTGGTCGCCCGATAAAAATTTGCCGCTGCTGGCACTGGTTGCCGGAGCTAACATCCGCAACTCTCCTGCTGGTGGCACCCCGGATGGTTCAGAATTGCAAGGGCTTATATTTACTACTACAGTAAATGCTTCTTACAATGCGGTGGGTGGAGATCTAGGCGTTAATAATATCCGGCTCATCCGGTGCCAGTTTAACGGGGCGGTTCAATGGAATTTAGCCGCGAGTGGGCATCTACTTGAGGGTTGCATTTTTTACAATACTCTTGATTTCAGTTCCTCGGTTACGTATCAAAATCTTCTATTTCAGAACAACATGATCTTCTTTACTGCAGGTGGCATTGGTACTCAAATAAATAATCTTTTTAATAGCGTTAACATTCGTTTTGATCATAACCTGTTTTATAGCAGTAACAATGCAGGTGGTAACACTGTGCAGTTGTTTAGCAACAGTCGTTTCATTAGTTTTTCTAATAATATTTTTAATCAGGTAAATGCCGGACTAAGTCTGAGTTTCAGCACATTCAACAATAACATCACCAACAACATTACGCTTAACTCAGCCAACGCAATCAGCAACGCCACTCCGTGGGCTGTTAATAGTAATGTAGATGGAGGTGGCAACATTGCCAATACAAGTCCGGGAATGTTTGATCAAACACTTATTAATGGTATTAACACCAATCCGTTACTCAACTTTACCATTGCCAGCGGACCGGCTAACAATTCGGGCAGTGACGGAAAAGACCTGGGTCTTCTTTTCGATGCTACTGGCAGTTTAAACTGGACTAATAGTCGCAACAGTCGCTTGCCGCGAATCTTCAGCATGAACATTACCACGCCAACGGTAACGCCTGGTGGAAATTTGAGTGTGACTATAGATGCAAGGAAGAGTAACTAAATGTTATCTCTAAGATTTAATAGCACTACTATAAGCCCGTGGTCAACTGTCAACAGTCGACCGTGGACTTGGTTCCTTTTCATTTTGCTTTGTGGAATTTCTACGCACACGTTTTCTCAAACGCTGTTGCGCGGAGAATATTTTTTTAATACTGATCCCGGAATTGGCAACGCTACTCCAATTACGTTAGCCGTTAATTCCGGCAATCTTGTTTTCACTTCTACAATTCCAACCGGTGCATTATCATCTGGGTTTCATCAGGTAGGTATTCGCGTAAAAGAAACCGGTGGGAGATGGAGCCATCTGGAAGTGCGGGGGTTTTATATAACCGCAGCTACCAGCAATTCGGCAAACATTGCCGCAGCAGAATATTTTTTTGATACCGATCCCGGCCACGGAACTGGCACGTCTATTTCGGTTACTGCCGGAGCCACTACAAATTTTACAGTGAGCATTCCTGCTGCCAGTCTTGCAGCGGGCTTTCATTTTTTAGTGATCCGCACAAAAGGCGCAGATGGAAAATGGGGCTTGTTTGAAGGTCGTGGATTTTATATTACTAACTCAACTTCGAATGTACCAAACTTAACGGCTGCCGAATATTTTTTTGATACTGATCCGGGACAAGGAAATGGTACATCAATTCCTATTACTCCCGGTGCTAATGCAAATTTTATTGCCACCATTCCAACGGCAAGCCTTGCTCCTGGTTTTCACTTTGTTGTCATCCGAACAAAAGGAATTGATGGGCGATGGGGAATTTTTGAAAGTCGTGGTTTTTATATTACGAGTTCAACCACCGATGTTCCGAACATTACAAAGGCAGAATACTTTTTTGATTCAGACCCTGGACTGGGTAATGGCACTCCGATTTCCATAACACCAGGGGCTATCGCAACCTTTACGGTAAGCCTTCCCTCAACGGGACTTACACCAGGCTTTCACTTTCTTGCAATTCGTACTCAACGGGCGGATGGCAAATGGGGAATTTTTGAAACGCGCGGTTTTTATTTTTCTCCTACGGTAGCAGCTACAAGCGACATAGTTGGTGCTGAATACTTTATTGATGGTGTTGATCCCGGAGAAGGAAACGGATTGCCATTGACTGTTAACACGCCCGGCCCTACTGTAAATCAGATCTTTGATGTTACGATTTCAGGAGTTCCGTCAGGCGCACGAACGATGAGTATGAGAGTAAAAGATGCAGCGGGCATCTGGAGTCAGATAAGTACGCAACCTTTTAATGTATTAGCGTGCACACCACCCGCAGCTCCTACTGCTACCGGGGGCAGTCGGTGCAATAGTGGAACTGTATTGTTGAATGCATCTGGTGGAGCAATTGGATCGCAGGTGTATCGGTGGTATGCAGATGCCGGTAGTACAACTATTTTGCTTACAGGTGCTGCATTCACTACACCATCAATCAACATAACAACTGATTTTTTCGTGAGCGTGTTCGATCCGGCAACGCTTTGTGAAAGCAATCGCGTGGCTGTAACGGCAAGTATCATCAGCACTACACCCCCTGCTTTGAATATTACAAACGCAACCATCTGCCAGGGTAATTCAATCAAGATCAGTGCACCCACCGGCTTCACCACGTACTTATGGTCTAACGGAGAAACAACGCGCGAGATTGTTGTGGTAACATCGGGTGATTATACTGTGGTGGTTGGAAATGGAACTTGCGAAAGTCAACCTTCTCTACCGGCATCGATTATTGTTTCACCAAAACCCACAAAACCTATAGTTACATCCAGCGGCACCACCAACTTGTGCGATGGTGCAACGGTTACACTTTCGGCACCGGCAGGGTTTACGTATCTATGGTCGGATGGAAAAACTACTCAGAATAATTTTGTAAGCAGTGCAGGAAATTATTCTGTAATTATTTCTGATGGCAGTAATTGTTCCAGCGATCCATCTGATGTTGTGGCTGTAGCTACCTTCACAACTCCGGCTAAACCTGTTATTAATGTATTTGGAAGCACGGCACTTTGTGGAACCAACTCGGTAGGCTTGCTTGCTCCTTCAGGGTTTTCCATTTATCAATGGTCGGGTGGGCAAACCACACAAGGGTTTAATAATACAACAGCTGGCTCTTATTCGGTGATTGTTGGGAATGCAGCCAATTGTCTTTCTGTAGCTTCGGATAACATAACGATTACATCCACCGGCCAGCCGTGCAGCACAACGGGCACAACTAACTCACCTCCAATAATTACTACCCAAATTCTGGCTGTACAAATTGAAGGCCGCCTGGAAAAAGACCTTACTGCGTTTATCACCGATGCCGACAATAACGTTGACTTTGCTTCGCTGCGGGTAATCAATAGCGAAACTTCCCGAGGTATTTCCGCTTCCATTGATGCCGCTTACAATCTGATTGTTGATTATCAAGGCAATGCTTTTACGGGTGACGATCGGGTTACGATTGAAGTATGTGACCTTGCCGGAGCTTGTGTGCAAAAAGTTTTTGACATTGAGATAACCGGAGGCGTAGAAGTGTTCAATGGTATTACACCCGATGGCGATGGACTCAATGATTTTCTTTTCATCAAATATGTAGATGTTGTAGAGGGGGCTGCTCAAAATAAAGTTACCATTTACAATCGTTGGGGTGATGTGGTCTTCGATGTTGAAAATTATGATAACCTTTCGCGCACATTCAGTGGACAAACCAACTCCGGCAAAGATCTGCCATCAGGAACGTATTTCTACAAAATTGATTTTGCACAAAGTGAATCAATCACAGGCTTCATCACCTTAAAACGCTGACCATGAAAAAGCAACTCGTATTCAGTGTTCTGTTTTTTTTATCTATCCCCATATTGGCTCAACAGGATCCGCTATACTCACAGTACATCATCAATCCCTTGCTTATTAATCCTGCCTACTCAGGTGTAACCACCGACTTAAATGCTTCGGTTATGTTTCGTAAACAATGGGCTGGTTTTGAGGGCAGCCCGGTTACGATGAACGCCAATGTACACATGGCCCTCTCCAATAATCACATGGGTACAGGACTGATAATTCTACAAGATCAAATAGGTGTTGATAAAACTACGGAAGTTACTGCTACCTATGGGTATCATCTCCCGCTTAATGAAGATATCACGTTATCGTTTGGATTGCAGGGCGGAGCCATCAACTACTATAGCGATTATTCGGATGTAAAATTTAATCCGGCCGATACCAAGTTCACCAACCAAAGTGAGTGGCGACCTAATCTGGGCACGGGTGTTATTGTACGCAGCGAAAAATTTATGGTGAGTCTTTCGGTACCCAAACTTCTCAAAGCAAATTCTATTGTTGATGAGTTCAGTACAAGTTTATACAATCAGCATGCGTATGCATTGGCAGCTTATGTCTTTCAACTTTCGTATCGCATAAAAGTAAAGCCATGGATTTTAACGCGCATGGTAAAAGGTGCTCCGACTTCGTTTGATTATGGGGCTACATTAAAAGTAGATGACAGCTATTCTCTCGGTCTTTTTACGCGAAACTTTAAAACGTATGGCGCGTTGGCTCAGATAAACCTGGGCGATCATCTTCGTTTTGCATACGTATTTGAATTGCCTACCCAGAAATCTGTGGGCGCACAATTTACTACCCACGAACTAACTCTGGGCGTGCGTTTAAGCGCACTCAATTTTCACGATCTGGCGGCTATCAGAAATTTTTAGTCCCACGAGCAGAAGTACCTGTCAGATTGTTACTGAATTGGTTTGCCCTTCAATCTATAAAATTTTGTATTTTTAAAATATGGAAGCTGTGATTTTAAGTCCGCCCCGCACAATTATGGAGGTGTTTAAGATGCTACCCGAGGGCACGCTGGCGGAAGTGATCGAAAACACGTTATATATGTCGCCAACACCCGTAACCAATCATCAACGGATTATTAGAAAGCTAGCTGTTCAGATTGATCAGCATTTAGAAGCCAATAGTCTTGGTGAACTTTTTTTTGCCCCTTTTGATGTTTTTTTAGATGAAACTTCCAATGCAGTACAGCCCGACATTCTGGTTATCCTCACTGAAAATCTTGGCATTATTGACGAGAAAAGCACCATTCATGGTGTGCCTGATTTAATTATTGAAATTCTTTCGCCTGGAAATAAAAAGCATGACCTCGTTACCAAGCGCACGCTCTATGAAAAATTTGGGGTTAAGGAATATTGGGTAATAGATCCCGCTACCCGAGAATCTATCGGGTTTTCCTTAACCGATCGTTCATACACCGAATTTTTTATAGGCAATGGTGAGATTCGTTCGCAGCTACTTGCCAACACATTCACTTTTTAAGATTAGCCTTTCTTTTTCATTCATTTCTGGTTAAATAGGGTTTCTAAATCGTTTGCATTATGGAAACCAGCACGCCCCTACAGCAGTTTTTGAAATGGGAAAAGGAAACCCCAAACAACATTATGCTTCGCCAACCTTTCTCTGGCGAATGGAGAAACTGGACCTATCAACAAGCGGGCGATGAAATCCGAAAGATTGCTTCTGGATTAAAAGGGTTAAATCTTCCATCACGAAGCAACATTGCACTGCTCTCAAAAAACTGTGCACAATGGATTATGGCGGATCTAGCTATTATGATGGCTGGTCATATTTCGGTGCCGTTGTATGCTACCCTTACTGCGCCTTCTATAAAACAAATTCTGGAACACAGTGAAGCTAGGGCAATCTTCATTGGCAAGCTCGATAAGTATAGTGAACAAAAAGATGGCGTACCGGATGGTGTCTTGAAAATCGGGATGGAACTCTACGGCATTCAGGAGTCTTTGTCGATAGAAAAAATGGTAGCCACCGAAAAACCTCTTGCTGAAATTGCCCAATGGAATCGTGATGAAGTGCTCACCATCATGTACACCTCAGGCACTACCGGTAAACCAAAAGGAGTGATGCACTCGGCAGGTAACTTTGATTCAATTGTTCAAACAGGTATCATCGACTTACAACTTCCCATGCATCCCCGACTCTTTTCTTATTTACCCATCAGTCATATTGCCGAGCGGGCTGGCATTGAGATGATCGGAATTTATAGAGGCGCTACTTTCTCTTTTGCTGAATCGCTGGAAACCTTTCCAAAAAATCTGGCCGAAACACAACCTAATTTATTTTTTGCCGTGCCGCGCATCTGGGCAAAGTTTCGCGAGAAGATTTCCGAAAAGTTGCCACCTAAAAAATTGAATACGCTGCTGTCTATTCCAATCATCAATAATATCATCCGTAAAAGCATAAAGAAAAAATTAGGTCTTGCCGAGGCTACCCACATTTATTCGGGTGCAGCGCCTATCTCGGTTGACATGCTTGAATGGTTTGATAAAATTGGCGTTACCATCTATCAGGCCATCGGTATGACTGAGGATTGCATTTGTTCGCATTTTAATCGCAAGGGAGCAAATCGATTTGGCACCGTAGGTAAAGCCCTTACCGGAGTGAAAGTAAAAATTGCAGACGATGGAGAATTTCGATTGAAGTGTGGTGGGGTAATGAAGGGATATTATAAAGAGGCCGAACTGACCGCTGCCACCTTTGACGAAGAGGGATTCTTAAAGACTGGCGACAAAGCAGAATACGATAAAGATGGCTACCTGACCATTGTAGGTCGTGTAAAAGATCAATTTAAAACTGATAAGGGGAAATACGTTTCTCCGGCACCCATCGAAATGCTTTTGCTCGCCAATCAGAATATTGAACAAGCCTGTGTAGTGGGCATGGGCATTCCACAACCTATTGCATTGGTTGTGTTATCGGCTGCCGGCAAAGCCAAATCAAAGGATGAACTCATTGCAAGTTTATCGGCCTCATTGCAAGAAGTAAACCCCGAGTTAGAGTCGTATGAAAAACTGGAGAAGATTGTTGTTATGAAAGGCGACTGGACCGTTGAAAACGGTTTGATTACTCCTACACTAAAAGTAAAACGCAATGAGGTTGAGAAGATTCACATTCCAAAATACCCAACCTGGTATCATACACAGCCGGGCGTGGTGGTGTGGGAAAACTAAGTTGAAGATTTGAGAATTTGAAAATGAGAGTATCCTATTTTCAAATTCTCAAATTATTACATCTTCAAATTACTTAAGTCTTACTTTGAAAAACTCCAGCGTACTTTTATACGCATCAGCTGTAAACTCCGGACTAAATTTAGGATTGCTTGGATTCGCGAAAGCGTGATCGGCATCATACGGTTTCGTAGTGAGCTTCTTTCCGGCAGCTTTCATATTCGCATCAAATTTTTCCATCATGTCTTTATTGATCCACTGATCTTGTGTAGGCCAGATGTTCAACACATCGGCATTTAGTGTTTTTAGTTTTTCCACATCTGACTCCGGCATGCCATAATAAATTACGCAACCCGCAGCCTGCTTGCCGGCTGTTAACGTTGCCTGCATCGATTGGCCACCACCAAAGCACCAGCCAATAGTTCCTACCTTCGCATTTTTACCTGCATACTCCAGTGCACCTTTTACAATTGTGTTGCCGCGATCTTGTTTAAACTCGCCCATGTATTTTCCAGCATCTTCGCGGGTAGTGGCCAACTTGCCATCATACATATCAATGGCAAGCACATTTACATTACCAAGATCTTTATACAATTTTTCCGATTCGCGTTTGATGTGATCATTCAATCCCCACCACTCTTGAAAAACAAAAATCCAGTTATTGGTTTTCTTCGCAGCCATCAGCACATAGCCAATGCCTTCTTTGCCATCAGCGGTTTTAAACGTAATCATTTTACCTATTTCGCTTTGGTGAACATAAAGAAGGGGATCAGGGTGCGACATGTTAAAGTTTTCATCTTGAACAAAGAGGGCAAACTTCTCAGTTGGAGTGGTGTGGCAAATGGTAATGCCATCATTAAGGGATAATTGCTGGGCGCTAACGGCAACCGCAGCTAACAAAAAAATCAACAGGGTGAATCTAGCTTTCATAATATTCTTTATTTTATATGATAAATTTATTTAGTCCTTCAGTTGACCGGATAACACGCGGTCGTAGGTAATGAAATCTGTGTTTATGGGTTCAAAACCTTTCTGTCTTAGCAACATGGCTACCTGGCCGCGGTGATGCGACCCGTGATTAACAAGGTGGATCATGATTTGTTGAACGTTATTTTCAAAATAATCGCCCACATAATTTTTATACTTTAGAACGCGATCAAAATTTTCATTCTCACGAATGAAGTCCATCCATTGTTCATCTGCTTCTTCCACCATTCGTTTCAGTCCAGGCACATCATAAGCACCCCACAATTCGTACTTACTCTTGGGCAAATCTTTAATGCGATTGAGCCAGATAAAATTCGCACTCACCAAATGACCCATCACTGAAATTATTTTTTCATCCTTTACCGTCTGTCGCTCCAAACAGCCGATTACCCTGCGATTGGCCCAGGCATTGTAACTATACCATTTTAAAAAGAATTCCTTCATGCGTAGTTTCGCTTATTAAATATTGATTATGAAACAGCGTTCAATTTACAAGGTTTATTTTATTCTTGCTTTAAGCTTTGTCATGCAAGGTACACTAGCGCAAAAAAAATATCCAACAGTCGACATAGAACCTTACTACGACATAAGCCTCACCCAAGCTGAGCGCGACTCGCTGCAACGCGGTCTGGAGGATTATCAAAAAGCTTTTCAGGCCATTCATAAGTATAAATTATCTAACAGCACACCCATGTCACTGGTGTTCGATCCGATACCCACCGGCATGAAAGTCGAAACGACACAAAAACCCATCGAATGGGGATTGGCGAAAGAAGTAGTACTTCCCGGCAATAAAGAAGAACTCGCTTTCTACCCTATCTATAAACTTGCGGTGTTGATTAAGAACAAAAAAATAACCGCCACCGAACTCACTCAACTGTACCTAAAGCGGCTAAAAAAATATTCTGACACCTTGCAATGTGCTATTACCCTGCTTGAAGAGTCTGCACTTGCTCAAGCAAAAAAAGCAGATGAAGAAATTGCAAAAGGAAAATATCGTGGGCCGTTGCATGGCATCCCTTACGGGATTAAAGATTTATTATCGGTAGAAGGCACTGAAACCACGTGGGGTGCTGCTCCCTACAAAGGGCAAGTGATTAGCGAAACAGCTACCGTTGTAAAAAAATTAGAAGAAGCAGGAGCCGTGCTTATTGTGAAACTAACACTTGGTGCTCTGGCCATGGGCGACATCTGGTATGGTGGAGTAACAAAAAATCCGTGGAACCTGAAAGAAGGATCGAGTGGATCAAGTGCCGGTTCAGCTTCGGCTACTGTAGCCGGATTGGTTGCCTTTGCAATAGGAACAGAAACTCTTGGCTCTATTGTATCGCCCAGCACCCGTTGTGGTGCCAGTGGCTTGCGCCCTACGTTTGGCCGGGTGAGCCGCCATGGTGCGATGGCGTTGAGTTGGAGCATGGACAAAATCGGACCAATCACACGGTCAGCACTAGATGGTGCTATTGTGCTCAATGTAATTCGTGGTGAAGATGGATTGGATAATCATGTGCGCAATGCTGCCTTCAATTTCTCCGCCAAGACGGACATCAAAAAATTAAAAGTCGGTTATCTCAAAACTCTTTTTGATGCCACTTATCCTACCAAAGCAAACGATCAGAAAGTATTAGAAGTAATTAAATCGTTAGGTGTTGAGTTAATCCCCGTGGAGTTGCCTTCTGACATTCCTGTTAATGCTGTGCGTTTGATGCTTACCGCAGAAGCAGCTGCTGCGTTTGATGAACTGACTCGCTCCAATCGCGACAGCCTGATGACAGACCAGCGTAAGTGGGCGTGGCCAAATACCTTTCGTACCGCGCGGTTTATTCCAGCTGTTGAATATATCAATGCTTCACGCATCCGTCAGCAACTTATTCAAGACTACTATGCCACGACAAAAGATTTTGATGTGATCATCACCCCCAGTTTTGGGGGCACACAATTACTTACTACTAATTTAACCGGGCATCCTTGTGTGGTTGTGCCCAACGGATTTAATGATAAAGGCAGCCCCACGAGTATTTCTTTTTTAGGAAAGCTGTTTGGTGAGGCTAATGTTGTTTCATTAGTGCATGCCTACCAACAAGCGAGTGAATGGGAAGATCTGGTGCCGCCTGGGTTTAAGAATTAGTATCTAGTTCTTGTCAGTTCGATGAATTCGATGGTGAATTTTTAAACTCCTGCACCTTCAAATAGGTTGCACTGCGCCACAACCACTCCATGGGTCCGTAGCGGAAACGTGCGAGCCACCATTTGCTGAAATAAATTTGAAAGATAAACACCAGCAAGCCAATGCCAACAGATGCCAGCGCGCCAATCTCACCCAGCAAACCCATTCCAATACCAAAGAAAAGTAACACACCAAAAAACGTTTGCATCAAATAGGTGGTTAAGCCCATACGGCCAACGGTATAAAGATGCATCAGTCTTCGATTCCATTTTTGTTTGTTAAACAACAAAACAAGTGCAGCCACATATACTATCGCCAACGCGAGATTAAAAGCATCATACATCAACCCGCCCACTGTCCATTGCACTATCTCAGGCAATTTTATTTTGGCTACTTCGGCTCCGCCAAAAAATGCAACCGCAAAAATTATCAACCCAAGTATCGTCCACAATGCACGCTTCAAAGACTTTTTAAAGTCGGGAATATTCTCCAGCCACTTTTCAAAAATTTGTTTGCGCCCGGCATACAAGCCCAATAGAAACAACCCCATCGTGATATAGATACGCCCTGATTCAACCTGAAAGCGATACTTAAATTCAAATTCATAAAAGTTTGCTTTCAATATTTCCAGATAGCGACCCTCTTTTACAGTAGTGTAGTATTTCTCTGCAGCTTCATTATTCCCTGCAAATGGATTTTGATTTTCTGTTTGCGATGGCGGATTAAGGGCCTGAACACCACGCACAACTACCGAAGGCAAGTTGATCGTTAGCGCAAGTCCAAGAATCAATAAAAACTTATCGGGTAGTTTATAGCAAACCAGTAACCCAACACCCAACATAGCATAAATGGTGAGGATATCGCCCCGGTAATGCAAGTGATGAACAAACCCAATGGCCAACAGAATTAATAAACGCCAGAAAAACTTACCAACAAACTTTAGTGATGAATCACTTTTGTTTAGCTGCAGAAAAAAACTTAACCCGAAGAGAAAAGAAAAAATCATGAAGAATTTGCCGGAGATAAAAATGCCGATAAATCCCATCATGATTTCGTCACCTAAAAACTTGCTGGTAAAATTGGCGTGACTCTCGGGGTGCATGCCTGCATAATATTGTTCAGCAAAATGAACGATGATGATGCCGAGCAACGTGAAGCCACGAAGTACATCAATAATTTCGATTCGTTGTTGAGTAGGGGTTGATTGCATAATCTGTTTTTATCAAGACAATCCGGACTTTCCTCACCCCCACCGAATGTTCAAAATAAATCCTGAGACTACTTTGAAACGCGTTCCAGTCCTTCTTTTGCTTCCTTCAACGTAGCATCCGATTTTATGGCTAACTCGTAAAGCTTTTTTGCTTCAGATTTTTTGCCACGCTTTTCCATGATCTGCGCAAGCCGCATGTTGGCTCCCGCATGCGAGGGTTCATTCTTTTTAGGTTGATAGGTGAGGTACTTTCGCAAACACTCTTCCCCACGATCTAGTTTTTGACCGGACATTGCACTGGTTTTTCCTATCTGATAGATCGCCAGCATATCTTCCGGGTTTTTCTTCACTGCATCTTCAAAAAGAGCGAAGGCTTTGTCATACTGTTTTTGCAGCATGTAAAAATTAGCCAGCCCCGCTACAAGTGTCTGATCGGCTTTGGTCATCGCTATAAATTCCTTCTCGGCTTCGGCAAATTTCTTTTCGCGGTAGTAGATGTTACCTAACTGACGATGGCCTTCGGCTGGTTTCAGTCTCTTAACTTCATTCGCCATTTCAATTGCTTTCTCTACACTGCCACCCGCAATGGCAGGCGCTTGCAAATAATATAGAATTAACGAGGTACGCGGGTCAATCGCTGCCGGATCAAGTGCTACAGCTGTTTCCCAGGCACTTTTCATCTTAGGTGCAAGCGTTGCCTGCTTAAAAAAGCTTGCATCGTTGGCTATGGTGCCAAGTGTGTTGCCATACCACGTATGATAGTCTGCTACTTTGTTGTTGGTTTCTATGGCTTCTTCAAAAAACTCTTCTGCATCCTCAAATTTTTCTTCGTCAAGCGCAATGCGGCCAAGGTAATATTGCGCATCTGCATACTCTTTGTTGTCGTCCTTAACGGTGAGTAGGATTTTTTTTGCTTCTGCGAGGTTTTTACTCTCCCATAATTTCTTTGCACGATCTACCGTTTGGGCCGACACAGAGCAAGTGATAAATAGTAAAAAAATGATCGTGCGCATAGTATTGTTGTTTTAGATAAGATGACAAGTATACGAATTGGTTGCATGCGAAGATGCGTTTCACACATGGTGAGTTTCTGAATTGTCTGAAATTCCCGATCAATTGTAAAATATCGGTTCTGCACAGCAATCAAATAATCATACGAGATTCATATTTCAGTAATGACATTCTTACAAATTCAGGTTAGTTTCGTGAAAATGATTTTTTGTATGAAACGTGCCCTGCTTTTTAATTGCCTGATTGCCGTGAGTTTTATGGCTTGTAAAAATGAGCCGAAGCAAGCTGTAAAATTATCAGAGCCCGTGGCCGTGTTGTTTGATTCTACACTCGCCCCCTTCTATCATGGTGTTGCCTCGGGCGATCCGTTAACCGATCGGGTTATTTTATGGACCCGCGTAACTCCGGAAGATTCCGTTGCCTCTGTGGCTGTCGTCTATGAGATTTCCGACTCAAGAGAGTTTACCTCAATACTTAAAAAAGATTCCGCGAAAGCACTTGCTGCAAAAGACTATACTGTAAAAGTTGACGCAATCGGTCTTCAGGCAGGCACAACATATTATTATCGGTTCGTGGCGTTAGGAAAAACTTCTTCGGTTGGTCGCACCAAAACGTTGCCTGAAAAAACCGATAGTGTAAAGCTAGCCGTTGTAAGTTGTGCCAATTGGGAGTTTGGCTATTTCAATCCATACGATAAGATTGCCGATCGCATTGATGTAGATGCTGTTGTGCATTTGGGTGATTATATCTACGAATACAAATCGGGTGGTTATGGGGATACAACGATTGGAAGATTTCATTTGCCCGCTCACGAAATTATTTCATTGTCGGATTATCGTACAAGGCATTCACAATACCGACTTGATAAGGGCTTACGAAGAGTAAGTCAGCAGCATCCGATGATTGCCATTTGGGATGATCATGAAATTGCAAACGACAGCTACACGAAAGGCGCACAAAATCATCAGCCCGAAGAAGGTGATTATGAAAAACGAAAAAATGCTGCCAAGCAAGCGTACTACGAATGGCTGCCCATCCGCGAAGGCGAAAAACATTACCGATCATTTTCGTACGGAACCCTTGCCGATTTAATTATGCTGGACGAGCGACTGGAAGGCAGAACAAAGCCCGTAGACAGTTTAACCGATCCAACGTTTTATAATGCCGACCGCGCCATTCTGGGAGCCGAACAAGTAGGCTGGTTGCAGACAAAACTTACCGACTCGAAAGCCATCTGGAAAATAATTGGCAATCAGGCTATGTTTTCGGATGTGCTTCAAACACCGGAATTCAGAAACAAACCCCGCAACTTTGATTCGTGGGATGGCTACCCGGCAGAAAAAAATAAAATGATAAACTTTATTGAAGCCAACAAAATTAAAGATTTGATTTTTGTAACAGGTGATACCCACGCTTCGTGGGCTATTGAAGTGCCTACGAAAATCTATAACCCTAAAACATCGCAAGGAGCCCTCGCTATTGAGTTGGGCACTACGAGCATTTCATCGGGCAATGATGACGACCGCAAACCTTCGGACGTTGTAAAACAGATTGAAATTGACATGATTAAATTAAATCCGCACATAAAATATTTTAACGATCGCGATCATGGCTATCTGTTACTAACTCTTTATCCCGACAAGGCAAAAGGTGAATGGTATTATATGGAAACGCTGCGCCAACCACAAACCAAGGAGTATCTGGCAAAGAAGGTAGAAGTAGCTAAGGGAAGTATGAAATTGAAATAATATTAAAGCACATAGTAATGACTGTTATTCCATTTCAAACCATTGACTGGACAACCCTTGAAAAAATTGAACACAAAGGTGAAACAGGAACTTCGTATTGGCAGACCGTTCAACTTGATGGATTACGAATTAGAATTGTAGAATATTCGAAAGGGTACCTGGCTGATCATTGGTGTAAGAAAGGCCATATAGTGCAATGTCTGCAAGGTAGCTTTGTAAGTGAATTAGAGACCGGAGAAAAATTTCACCTTACCAAAGGCATGACGTATGTTGTTACTGATGATGCCAGTTCGCATCGGTCGGTAAGCGATACAGGTGTTACGCTGTTAATTGTTGATGGTGATTTTTTGAAATCTGAATAGCCACAGATTCACAGATATTTATTCAGTGAATCTGTGTAGGTTACTCCGACCTTAAATACTTCACCGGATTTACTAATGCAGCTTTAATGGCTTGCGAAGGTGACCGTGATCCAGGCGGTAAACCACGCTATCAATTCGGGTAAATACTGAGGTTTTGAAAATGTTTACAACTTGGAATTGAAATAATTCATGATATACATTAAACTGAATTTAGATTAGTTTAAAAATGGAGACAACTAATTACAATTTACTTGCCATTATACTTGGAGTTGTTTCTATTCTTATTTCAGCAGTTGCGATAATAGCTAGCTTGACTTCCTCTTTGGTTTCAAATCTAAATTCGACAACAGCTAATGAGATTGCAAAGAAAGCATTAAAGATTGCAACTTTTAATCATGGAGGTGATATTATCCCAGATATAAGTATAAAATTTTATGCTGGATCATTCTTTGGAGAAGAGGTTCGATGTGTATTGTTGGTTAAGAACCATAAAAGAGGTAAGGCTATTATTGAAAACATTGATGGGCATTTTGTTAAGGTACTAAAATCTGAAAAGATCAAATTTCCATGTGAGATTCTCCTTAACGGGATTGAGATATTTGATGCTCATATTCCTGCGGTAGATCACAGTTGGGTTTCCAAGAAGGCAGATGAATTAAATATAAGCAGAAAAACGAGCTACATAGATAGTTACAAATCTATTGCCGAGGGGGGACATTTTGTGGTCTACTTTATAGACTCAGTGGGAAATAGGTATTCCAGTTTTTTAGAATTTAACAAAGAATTGAAAGAGTTTGTTGGCAAGCCTCGTCAGTTAAAGCGAGACGAAGGATTATTCAACTAGCTCAAGGTAGTCACCCCCCGTGCTACAACTTTCTTTTAATAACTTGCCGATAAATTTTCTTGACACCCTACTTTCATAGCATTCGCCCTGATACGATCAGTGATGCCGAATTAGACCTCTTGCTTTCGATCGGCTGGTATCGGATGCACCAAACTGTTTTTACCTGTTCGCATCTGCATCTCGAAGAAGCACATCGCGTGCATTGGTTGCGATATCCACTGGTCGAAATCAAAACTCACGCTTCGCACAAACGCATCCGGAATCGCGCCAAAACATTTCGTTGCACAATTGACGATGTGACAACCATCCGCGCAGACCACGAAACTCTGTATGAAACCTATTATCAATCCATCAACTTTGATGGTGCCTACAACATTCATTCTTCACTTTTTGGAGATGAGCTCTCAGAAAGAAACGTTTTTAAAACGAAATGCATTTCGGTGTATGATCAGAACAAGTTGATTGCCGGTGGGTATTTTGATGTGGGTGCCCGGGCCGCAACTTCTATTCTTCATTTTTTTGATCCTCTTTATAGAAAATATAGTCTGGGTAAATACCTGATGCTACTCACAGTTGATTTTCTTACTTCCGGTGGCTATGACTATTATTACCCCGGCTATGTAGTGGCGGGCAACGACAAAATGAACTATAAACTTTTTATAGGAAAGGAAGCAACTCAATACTTCGATCCGGAGAGCGCAACCTGGAAATATTTTGAGGCGCGTATCCTTATGCCTTAACCTTCCTCTACTTATATTTAAGTTCGTGACGACTGTATGAACATTTTTGATACAACCCGATTAGTGTTAAGAGAACTTACGCTTCACGATGCCCCGTTTATACTCGAGTTGGTGAATACTCCGGGTTGGTTGAAATATATTGGCGATAGAAACATAAAAACAATTGAGGCCGCTGAAACGTATCTGACAAACGGCCCGATAAAAAGTTATCACGATCACGGCTTTGGTTTGTTGTTGGTACAAACAAAGGTTACCAACATCCCCATCGGAATGTGCGGCATCCTTAAACGCGAAACATTAGAACATCCTGATCTTGGCTTTGCTTTTTTACCAGAATATATTGGCAAGGGCTACGGGTTTGAGGCAGCTTCGGCAACACTTGCCTTTGCGAAAGCAAATTTAAAATTACCTGTTGTTTCTGCCATTACAGTACCTTACAATCAGGCCTCTATTAAATTGTTGGAAACAATTGGAATGAAATTCCAGAAGAGCATACTCCTTCCCAATAACCCGGAAGAGTTATTTCTGTATCAACTATGTTTCTAGAAGCTATCTCAAAAATACTTCGAATACTGAATGTCATGCCCTATTCATTCCGGCATCCCAAGTTTTTCCACACAGATTTCGGGATCGCGGATCGTTGTCCGCGATGACTGATTAGACGAAGAAAAGTTACCTTTGATTTAATCTTTGAATGCAGTAGTACTTTTACATGAAGATTTTACGTTACCTTATTATGAAAACAATACTTACCACACTTGTCTTGCTGGCTGGCTTTAATCTCGCTCAGGCCCAGATTATCGGTAAACAGTTTCCGGATATGGAAGCTGAAACGGTGGACGATAAAAAAGTTAATCTGCCCACGGATACCAAAGGCAAATACACATTGCTGGGTCTCGCCTACTCTAAAAAATCTGAAGATGAACTGAACAGTTGGTTTAGTCCGGTGTATAATAAGTTTATTAAAAAGGCCACCGGTATGATGGCCGGTATGGGCTACGATGTGAATGTGTATTTCGTGCCAATGTTTACAGGTGTAAATGCAGCCGCTACTGGCACGGCCAAAAAGAAGGCGCTTAAAAATGTAGACCCGCAATTGTTGCCCTACATTCTGTTTTACAAGGGCGAGCTAAAACCTTATAAGGAAGCCCTCGATTTTGAAAAGCGCGACATCCCCTACTTTTTTGTGCTCGATGCTGAAGGTAAAATTGTTTATGCTACTTCAGGCCGCTTTAGCGAAGACAAACTGGATGAAGTAGAGGAGTCCATTGAGGATTGAAGCCTTCCTGATGCGTCAGACCGCATTATTATGAAAAGTATAGAGGTCAGCCCATTTAGAGTTTTTGAAGCCCTGTCCAAAAAATGACAGGGCTTTTTGTTGATGTACCGCCAATCCGTTACCTTCATCAAAAAGAATTTTATGCCCCCTCCAGAAAGCTCTTTTATCACCCTGTTGCGCACCAAAATTTTGCCTGGCATTCACCTGGTAGCTCTGCTTGTAAGTGCACTGGGCCTAACATTCAAAATGCTTCATTATGACGGTGGCGATGCACTCTTGATGCTAGGCCTCTCTGCATTGTCTGCCATCTATTTTCTGATGGCCTTCACACTGGTTCAGGTGCCCACTACCACCAAACCAAATTTGTATTCCTTTATACTTTACAAGCTTATTTACATTGCGTCCTCGGTAACGGTAATCGGAATTCTATTTGCGATTCTGAAAATGAATGGGGGCGATCAAATGTTGTTGATCGGGTGCGGGGGCTTAGGTGTTGCCTTATTGTTTGCGGCAGTGCTTATTGGCACCAACCGCGACAATATGATTGTTTTAAAAACTCCGTTCTTCCGGGGCTTTGCCATACTTTTACTCGGTGTATATTTTATGCAACAACTTTCCATGTTTTAATTTCCACTCATGAGTTTTCTCCTCCTGCTTGCACTTGCTCTTGCCCCCGGTGGTGCTATCGCTGTTTACATCTATTTGAAAGATCACCACGAGCGCGAGCCCATGGGGTTGCTTATCCGCAGTTTCTTTTTTGGCTTGCTGAGTATTTTTATCACGCTCATCATCAGCGCCATCATTGGTCAATTTATTACCATTGACGAAACCAGCGTAAGCGAGCAGGCCATTCATGCATTTTTGATTGTAGCCCTCGTAGAAGAATTCAGCAAATTCATTTTTGTGCGTGGCATTCTCTACAACAACAAACATTTTAACGAACCCTTCGATGGTATTGTGTACTCGGTGATGGTAAGCCTAGGTTTTGCAACGTTCGAAAATATTCTCTACGTATTTCAAGGCGGTGTAGGCACAGCCATCATGCGCATGTTTACTGCCGTGCCGGCCCATGCTATGTTTGCTATTCTGATGGGTTATTATCTTGGTAAAGCTAAGTTCGAACATAAAAAATCATACTATGCCTTGCATGCACTTGGCATAGCCACGCTCTTTCATGGTGCCTACGACTATTGCCTTTTCATTTCGTTTGTGCCCGGCATTGTGTTTGGTGCTATCGCTTCGTTGATTATTGGGATCTGGCTTGCTAAAAAAGCAATCCGAATACATCAGCATGCATCACCTTTTAAAAATCAACCCCCTGAACAACCTCAAACCGTTAATCCTGACAATACATGATTCGTCAGGCGCTCATCGAAAATATAACCGAGACAGATTTTCGCCTGCGCGGAAAAGAGCCAGGTCGCCTGGAAAATTTTAGCGATGCTCTTTTCGCGCTCGCCATTACCCTCCTGCTGATTTCTACTTCACCGCCTGTAAACTTCGAGCAGGTAAAGCGGTTTGGGAATGAGTTGTTTCCTTTTCTGGCTTGCATTGCGCTGATCATGCTCATCTGGCATGAACATTTTCAGTTTTACCTGCGCTATGGGTTGCGCAATAGCCGCATGCTTGTGCTCAATACATTGTTTCTGGCCATCGTGCTGTTTTATGTATATCCCCTTAAGTTTCTTACTAAAATTATTATTCTCTTCCCGATCGGATACCTGCTTGATGATCAGAATTTGTTGAATGACCTGAGTAAAATGATTCGCGCACAAGACATGGCGCAACTGATGATTATTTATGGATTTGGTGCAGCCAGTGTATTTTTTGTGCTCATGCAAATGTATCGCTATGCATTAAGCAAAGCCGATGAGTTAGGGTTAAATGAATTGGAGCGCCTCGACACACGCACCAGCATTCGCACTAATTTTTTGATGGCAATCGTGCCGGTCTTTTCAGTAGTGATCGCTTTTATTTTTATTAACCATTGGCTGGCCGGACCACTGGCGGGTTTCGTGTATTTTCTCTACACACCCATTATGTTTGTACATGGCAGGCTTGCCGATAAAAAAAGGAAACAGTTGATTGAAGAGTTGAAGAACAAGGAAGGAGCAACTGAGTTATGATTGGTCCAAAGATTTCAAAATCTTAGATATCAGGTTTCGGGATTGCAAATCCCGAACAGCATAGGAAATAATAAACAAGCATATGAATTTTACAAAAATTGTTGTCAGTATATTTTACAGGGATCTTTCAGACGGGCTTAAATTATTTGTCGACTGTCTGCAATTTACGATTGAACACAAAGATTTAAATACTTCACAACCTTACTGTGTATTAAGAAAAGACGGGATAAGCATTATGCTTTTTCAAGATGAACAATTAGCAAAAGAACATAATCCGGAGTTAAGGTTGGTGACAAATAATATAGAAGAAGTATATGCAACAGTATCTGCATCTCGTCCTGATCTGCTTCACCCAAATCTTAACAAAGTAACACTAAGACCGTGGGGTGCGAAAGAATTTGCAATTGCAGACATGCAACTTGGAATTAGATTCCAGCAATGGTAGCTAACACCCAGGTTCGGTGTTGCTTTTCCATTGTTTAGCGCAGTCTTGGTATAGAAACAGTTTAGTAATTCACCCACCAACACTTAATCGCGGAGTCCGAAGCAAGACTCCGTCTGGAAAATGGAACGGAACAACTAATTTGCACTGAGTGAAGGCGATTGGAAATTCTGGTTATACAACGGTTATGTTATTGTGCGAAATGTTATTCCTCGCGAGCAAGCTTTGCTGGAAGTATTTCAATTACTGGCCAACAGCCATGAATATGAATTGCTAAACGAACGTGATACGAGTGTAAAAGTTTTTTTGAAAGATAAAATAAGAATGTCTTCTGTTCACGAATACATCCATGCCAGTTTCAATGACAACCCGGATGTAAATGTTATTGCCGCAAAAGTGAACCTCAGCACTGCTGCCTTTTGTCGTTATTTCAAGAAGCAAACCAATATGACTTTTACCGACTTCGTAAACCAGTATAGAATCAGTCAGGCAAAAACCTATTTGTTGAATGGCAAGAACATTTCCGAAACGACCTATTCGGTGGGATTTTCCAGCATCTCACATTTTAGTCAGCTGTTCAAGAAAATTGTTGGCGATAATCCCAGTGATTTTAAGAAAAGATATTTGCAGCATAATTAACCTGTGTTTCATTCGGTGAGGTTTGGCTACTCAATCGTGAAGACAAATAAATTTAAGTCAATTCTCCTCCTCCCCACCAAACCCGCCACTCGTCATCAATCCACCAAAGAAGATGGCGTTAAAGAATAGTTTGTTGGTACCATACCAATAACCACGGAAGGCGGGATCATCCACAAACAAAATGGCACGCCCTTGGCCCACGGTGCTCACTTGTAAAGAAACTGAGTTTTTGATTTTCTCTAAGTTGGTAGCATGCACGTAGCCACTCAACAACGGACTGGCAGTGTATTTAATCACTGTATTAAATGAACTTTTAGATGGCTCGATAAATACGGATGTATTGCGCCAAACCAGTAACTCGCGGTTGGTGTACCCAAACCCAAGCGGATGCGTGATGTCTAAGTTCGCTTTGTAAATAGAACCGCCAATGGCCCGCGAGCCCTGGTAATCGCCCGCAGTAACATAATCCATTGACTTCACACTTTTACTTTCTTCTTCTTTGCGTAGTTGTTCTTCAATCAATTTATTGTTGATGGCCCAACTCACGGCATTCTTCAATAGAATAACGGTGCCGCCCTGCTGCATCCACGTTTTAATTTTAGTAGCTCCGCTTTCTCCTAATGAACTATAATTTCCGGAAGGAAGAATTAATGTAGTGTATTCGTGCAAACGCAATTGATTAAACTGCGAGGTGTTTACTTTCGTGATAGGCATGCTCAGTTTGGAATCGAGCAGGTACCAAAGTGCACCGGCATCGGTAGGGGCTACGCCATCACTAATCAGCATCACTACTTTAGGCTGTGGCACTGTGCGAACGTTGTTACTTCCCAGATCAATACCCTCGCTACTAAATCCTGTTGCTACCGTATGCACTTCTACACCTGATGTTGTACTTGCTTCCTTCACTACAGAAAATAACTCCTCGGCATTCAGATTTTGATCAACCACCGGAATAACCAACGTACCATACCCAAAATTTTTCTTCGCGCTATTAATTGTTGCTGCGAAAGGTTTGAACGCTGTTTTTACAAACACGCCTTTCGACAATAAATAATACAACGCTCTTGCGGAATTATATTCATTCCACTCAATCAGATACGCATAGTTGGATTTGGTTATAGCGGTTGGAGCAGCAACAAGACTAGCTGCTGTGACGCGCTCACCTTTCGAAAATTTTATTGTTGCATTTAGGGCATCGTGGGGCATACCATAGGCCAACGCCATCGTCCACGTGCTGGCATCATAAAACACACTGTCGTGAAATGACGTTACCTTTTCAAACATGCTGCGCACCAGGCGGTACTGGGTCTGATCGGTTGTAACCACAAACGCTTTTCCTCTCTCGTATTTGTTAGTGCCTACACTAAGATCAGCACCCAGTTGATACGTTTCAATTTTATGTTTTACCAGCAAATCAGCGAAAGCTTTTGTACGACTTTGATCTTTACTGTCGCCAAATACATAGGCTTTAACAGCCGACTTCTTTCCTTCATCTAACGCAGATTTAAAATAGTCTTGCTGATGTTTCAACAACAACTCACGATTATCAACTCCGGCTTTTACCGTTGCCAGACTGGTGCGCACATGGTTGCGAATGGTAAAGGCAAACGTAACTTCTTTGGTAGAACTTTTTTGTACATGGCCGCGTGAGCTTGCTTGTTCAAACACTAATCCCAATCCACCATGAATATCCGGATACGTTGATCCATACCCCGGATATGAATTATCGAAGGCTTCCTTAGAAAAATACAATGAGCCAATCTCATCCAGTGCTTTGGCAAAATATTTTGCGAACAATGGATTCAACACATCATAATTGGAGCGCGGCACCACTGGGTTCTCACTACCATAAGGTTTAGTGGGTTCAAAAAAGTTAGTGGCGTTGGTGCCCATCTCGTGGTAATCGGTACACACATTGGGTAACCATTGATGAAAAAATTCAACCCTGTTCCGGCTCTCCACATGCGCCAGTGGCAACCAATCGCGGTTAAGGTCAAACCAATAATGATTGAATCTTCCGCCCGGCCAAACTTCGTTGTGCTCACGATCCATGGGGTCAGCCACCGGAGGAAAACCTTTATGCATGTTTGCCCAATTGCTATGCCGATCGCGACCATCCGGATTATAATTAGGATCGATATGAATAACTGCCTCCTTCAACGTCTTTGTAGCTTCATCGCCTTGCGAGGCAATTAAATAATACGCAGTAAGCATGGCGGCTTCGCTGCTGCTCGGTTCGTTGCCATGTACATTATAACCATGGGTGATGATCACTGGCATGGAAGAAATGTTTACCGATTGGGAAGGATCGGCCAACTTCAAATGTTCCTTGCGGATATCTTCAAGATGTGCATAATTTTCAGGGCTTGTAATGGTAAGCACTACCTGCGGCCTGCGCTCGTTGGTATAACCGATAATCTGAAAATGTGCTTTGGACGAAACTCTTGCCAACTCCTGAAAGTAAGATACAATCCGGTCGTGGCGCGTGTGCCAATCGCCTACCGGGTAACCCAGAAATTGTTCGGGGGTGGGAATTGCCGGATCGAATGTAACTCCCGCAGGAAAGAAGTAACTATTTTGACCAACTGCGCAAAATGACAACACATACAATAATAGACCAAGAATTTTCTTCATCTGAAAATGGATTTTGACGAAAGATAATTGCTCCTGTTCAATTCAGGAACAATTTGTGATTAGTGGTCAATCTGCACCCACAAAATAATCGACTGAAAATTTAAACAACAGTTCTATACATTCGATTGCGCCCTCCAAATTGTTGTTGTCCCCACCGAATTAGTAAAAATCTCTACCGACTTTCTCAAATAAACGATACCTTAAACAGTAATTTGAAGATTAATATCTATGTCAATTAAAGTTGCGATCCGGCATCAAATGAAATATGAGTACGATCGCTCGGTCAACCTTTCACCACATACCTTTCGACTACGACCTGCACCGCATTGTCGCACACCCATTCTTTCCTATTCATTAAAAATTAAACCCGAAGATCATTTCATCAACTGGCAGCAAGATCCGTTTGGCAATATGCTGGCTCGCGTTGTATTTCCAGAAAAGACAACCAAGCTTCATTTTGAAGTAGAGGTAATTGCCGACATGATTGTCATCAATCCGTTTGATTTTTTTGTGGAGAAATACGCGGATGATTTTCCGTTTGTCTATGACAATCAACTTCAGAAAGAATTGCTTCCCTATTTTGAAGTAACCGAGAGCGGCCCTCTTCTTCAGCAATGGGTTAAGCAGATTGATATTTCACAAAAGAAGAGCATTATCAACTTTTTGGTTGAATTGAACCAAATGGTTTGGAGGAACACACAATATACGGTTCGGTTGGAGCCTGGAGTTCAGACGTGTGAACAAACTTTGGGTTTGAAAAGTGGCTCATGTCGCGATTCAGGTTGGTTGTTGGTTCAAGTACTCCGTCATCTTGGTTTGGCTGCGCGATTTGCTTCGGGATATTTAATACAATTGAAGGCAGATCAAAAAGCGCTTGATGGTCCATCAGGTACCGAACAAGATTTTACCGATCTGCATGCATGGGCTGAAGTATTTATTCCCGGTGCCGGCTGGGTGGGCCTCGATCCTACTTCTGGATTGTTTGCAGGTGAAGGACATATTCCACTTTGTTGTACGCCAGATCCAGTGAGTGCTGCTCCTGTTACTGGTCTTTCAGATATTTGTAATGTAACCTTCAATTTCAAAAATGAAGTGGTGCGCATTCATGAAGACCCCCGTGTAACAAAACCGTATACCGAGGAACAATGGTCTACCATCATGGCGCTTGGAAACAAGGTAGATGAAGATTTTCAACGCGGAGACATTCGATTGACCATGGGTGGTGAACCCACTTTTGTTTCTGTCGATGATATGGAAGCAAAAGAATGGAACACGGGGGCAGATGGTCCGCACAAAAGAAAGGTCGGAGCGGATTTGATCAAACGATTAAAAAATGTTTTTGCTCCGAAAGGATATATTCACAAAGGTCAGGGTAAATGGTATCCGGGCGAGCCGTTGCCGCGCTGGCAATATTCTGCTTACTGGCGAAACGATGGACAAGTCATTTGGAAAAATGATTTGTTACTTGATATAGACGAGACCAAATCAAACTACACCGTTGAAGACGCGAAGAAATTAACGCTTGAGCTCACAAAGTTTTTAAATATTCCACAAGAGCATGTTCATCCGGCCATGGAGGATGTGTTTTATTTTTTGTGGGAAGAAAGCAAAGTGCCTGTTAATGTTGATCCGTACAAAGCAAACCTGAACGATCCGTTAGAACGACAAAAACTAGCGGAGCTTTTAACAAAGGGGTTAGGTAATCCGGTCGGCTTTGTAATCCCCATGGAATGGAATCATTGGAATAACCGATGGATTTCATGTGCATGGCCATTCCGAAATAATCAACTCATTTTAATTCCAGGAAATTCCCCTATTGGTTTTCGACTTCCCTTAAAGTCTCTGGCGTACATCAGTGAAACGAAAGAGCAGCGAAAAGTTGAACGTAGTACATTCGAATCGCTTCCGGCATTGGAAAATTTTCAAACAAAAGTCGGGCTTCGGTATTCATTACCAATTGCTGCGGAGAATTTGCCGAAAGAATTTTATCAAGAACCGTATCCGGAAGAAGAAGAAAAGCAAGACGATGAAAAACCGAAAATAAAAAAGAAGCCGGAAGAAAAGTACGAACCTACTTTTGAGGTCTTCACCATCAAAACAGCATTGTGTATTGAAGTGCGTGAAGGTAAGATTTATTTCTTCATGCCTCCCCTTACTTATGTAGAACATTACTTTGATTTGCTGGCATCCATAGAAGCAGCAGCTCAAAAACTAAATCTTAAAGTAATTATCGAGGGATATGAACCTCCTTATGATAATCGTGTAACAAAACTTTCGTTGTCTCCAGATCCTGGTGTGTTGGAAGTGAACGTCCATCCTGCAAAGAGCTGGAAAGAGATCGTTAGCAATTATGATATTCTTTTTGAGCAAGCACGACTCAGCAGATTGAGCACGGAGAAATTTAATCTTGATGGTAAACATACTGGCACCGGTGGAGGGAATCACATCACCATTGGAGGGATCACTCCTTCTGATAGTCCGTTACTTCGCAGACCAGATTTACTTCGAAGTTTAATTACCTATTGGCAACATCATCCGGGATTGTCGTATTTGTTTTCCTCTTCTTTTGTAGGCCCAACCAGTCAGGCACCGCGCGTGGATGAGGGGCGACAAGAAATGTTGTATGAATTGGAAATTGCATTCAGTCAGATTCCTGAAAAAGGAGATGTTCCGTTTTGGATGGTCGATCGGATTTTTAGAAATCTTTTGATTGACATTACAGGTAACACACACCGGGCAGAATTTTGCATTGATAAATTATATTCTCCTGATAGTTCAACAGGTCGTTTAGGTATTTTGGAATTCAGAGGATTTGATATGCCTCCAAATAAACAAATGTGTATTGTTCAGCTGTTGTTGATTCGTTCCATCGTTGCCATGTTCTGGCAGAAACCGTACAAACATAAACTCACCCGATGGGGAACTGAATTGTATGATAAGTTCATGCTACCACATTATGTTCAACAAGACTTAGCAGAAGTAACACGCGATCTTCAGGAGGCAGGTTATCCCTTCCAACTTGATTGGCTTGAAACTTTTTTCGAATTCCGCTTTCCGCTTTATGGAAAGATTACCATTCTGGATATGGAATTACTCGTGCGCATGGGTATTGAACCCTGGCATGTGTTGGGCGAGGAATCATCCAGCGCAGGCACTTCACGTTTTGTTGATTCATCTGTAGAGCGTGTTGAAATTAAGGTGAGAAACTTTAACAATGAACGGTACATGATTACGTGCAATGGTGTTCCCGTTCCCTTGCAAACAACATTAGTCAAAGGTGAGTATGTTGCCGGAGTTCGCTACCGCGCATGGACTCCTCCATCGGCATTGCATCCTACATTAGGTAAAGATGTGCCGTTGGTATTTGATGTTGTGGATACATGGAATCATCGTTCTATCGGTGGCTGCACGTATCATGTGGCGCATCCAGGTGGAAGAAGTTATGATACCTTCCCGATAAATTCATATGAGGCAGAAGGCAGAAGAATTAGCCGCTTTTGGACACAAGGTCATACACAGGGAGCCATTACACCTTCAGAAAACTTCAGCACCGTATCTCGGTATTTAGAACCTAATCAAATTCCGAAAAATTTTGATCCGCCTCCCTTAAAAATAAGTCCGGAATATCCTCGTACTTTAGACCTTCGACAATTCTGAATTTAATAAGGCCACGAATGCACTAATGAATTGTATTAATTCGTGCAAAAAGTTGTATGGAAAAGATACTTTTCAAAGAAGAAAGCTATCAGATTATTGGAAAATGTATTGAAGTGCACAACAATATTGGCGCTGGTTTTGGAAGTCGTATATAAAGATGCCTTGGAGTACGAGTTTAAGAAAGCAGGGATTCCTTACGAAAGAGAAAAAATGTATGAAGTAAATTATAAAGGCATAATTTTACCCATCGGTTTTATGCTGACTTTGTTGTCTATGAAAATATTATCTTGGAGATAAAATGTACGGTGGAATAGCCGATGAGTTTATTGCACAGGCGATTAATTATTTGAAGGTCTCTCAAAACCAATTGGCATTGTTAGTAAATTTTGGAGAGGTAAGATTGAACTATAAAAGAATTGTACTTTAAATATATGCCACGAATGGATTGTATTATTCGTGCATTCGTGGCTAACCAAGGATTTAATGAGTAACGGATTTCAACCTTTATCACTCAACAACTTAACAGCGGGCTATCTTTCTGATCAAAAGGTGCTGGACGAGTGCTTTAATCAGAATGAGCAAGCGAAAGATTCCTGGAAACAGTTGTTGACAAATATTGAAAATCTGGGAACAGCCGAATTAAAAAACCGGCAACAAGAATTATTAAAGATTCTTCAGGAGAATGGTGTTACCTATAATGTCTACGGTGACACAAGTGGGATCAATCGGCCGTGGTTATTAGACGCTGTGCCGCTGGTAATTTCGGCTGCCGAATGGCGAGGCGTTGAGCGCGGGATGAAGCAACGTGCATACGTGCTCAATAAATTATTGGAAGATCTTTACGGAGATAGAGTACTTCTCAAAAAGGGAATCATTCCCCCTGAACTGATTTATTCGCATCCCGGATTTTTACGTCCGTGTGATAAAATAAAATTGCCTGGCGAGTTTCAACTCACTATGTACTCTGCTGATCTTTCGCGTGGGCCCGATGGAAAAGTGTGGGTCATTAAAGATCGCGCGCAGGCTCCTTCCGGAATGGGCTATGCTTTGGAAAACAGAAGTGCACTAAGTCGTGTGATACCGGAACTGTTTCAACAACATCAGGTTGCCAAGCTGGGTGGGTTTTTCAGCAGCATGATGCAGGCGCTGATCCAAATAGCACCTCAGGGAAAAGAGCATCCACGGATTGTGTTGCTTACCCCAGGACCGCGCAACGAAACATATTTTGAACATGCCTTTCTTGCCTCGTATCTCGGCATCACATTAGTGCAGGGCGAAGACCTCATCATGCGCGATAGTTTTGTGTGGATCAAAACAGTGGAGGGTCTTGAGAAAGTAGATGTTATTTTGCGCAGAGTTGATGATTCATTTTGTGATCCGTTAGAACTTCGTGAAGATTCTCAACTTGGTATACCGGGATTGTTGCAAGCAGTGCGCAAGGGAAATGTTGCCATTGCCAATCCGCTTGGAAGTAGCATTCTTGAGAACACTGGATTGATGGCATTTCTTCATGGCGCCTTCAAATATTTTCTGAATGAAGATCCGCTCATTCCCATGATTGCCACCTGGTGGTGCGGTCAGAAAAAAGAAATGGATTATGTGCTGGAGCATCTTGACACGTTGGTGATAAAAGACATTGAGCGAGTAAGCGGTTTTAAAACCATGATGGGCAGTCAACTTTCAAAAGCACAAAAAGAAGAATTAATTCGCAAGATTAAGTTTCAACCCTTTCGATATGTTGGTCAGGAAGAAGTAGAGTTCTCTACATCGCCCGTATTTACTAAAGAAAAATTAGAGCCACGATTTAGTGTTTTGCGATCTTACCTGGTTGCAAACAAAGATGGGTATGCCATGATGCGTGGTGGACTTACCCGCTGTTCACCGGAAAAAGGTAGCTTTTTAGTTTCTAATCAGGACGGAGGCATTTCAAAAGACACCTGGGTAGAAGCTTCGTTTATCAAACCGGCCGGCTCCTCGGCCGTTCATCAGACTCCCGATATGAAACGAAAGGCCGTGTTGCCAAGTCGCACAGCCGAAAATTTATTTTGGGTAGGTAGATATACGCAACGCGTTATTCGTACTTCTCGCTTTATACGAATTGTGTTGAGAAATCTGACTCAGAAAAACTTTATTCAGGGTGGAAATGATTCAGAGTCATTAAAGGTATTATTACAAACTACCACACATATCACAGACACATATCCTGGTTTTGTAGAAGATGCCGAAGAGAAAATGAATAGTCCGCTACCCGAAATTCATCAACTCATTTGCAATCCAGAACGCGTAGGAAGTATATTATTCACCCTAAGTAATCTGTTAAAATCCATGTATGCGGCCCGCGATCGGTGGACCGTGGATAGCTGGAGAATTATTGATGATATTGAAAATGTAAAACGCAGAATTGCAGTCTTGGAGCCCGATGGAATACGGCATGCTTTCTCGTTACTTGATCAACTTAATGGCGGATTACTTTCTTTCTCAGAAATGACGCGGCAAAGTATGTATCGCAGTGATGGGCGAATCATGTATCGGATGGGTCAGCTCATGGAAGAAATTTTGATGGAGGTTGCTCAATATAAATCCATACTCTCATACGATTATGAAGAAAGTGTTGAGTTTCAAATTCTGGAAGCGCTGCTATTAAGCAATCAAAATCTCTCGTCATACCGTTCGGTGTATCGTACTTCGCTGGATGAAGTTCCCGTTATTGATCTTCTGTTTCTAAATAGTCACAACCCAACTTCGATATTATCACAATTGGAGGGCTTGTTAAAATATGCGCGAAGTCTTGCTCAAAAAGAAGGTGGCACAAACGACAATGAAATATCGCGTCTCGTATTTGAATGCTACAGCCAGGTGCGCCTGATGAATATTGAATCGCTGATTGAAGCAGATGCCGAAACAAAGTATCGAAAATCATTTGATGATTTCTGCGCTACCTTACAAAAGCAAATGTGGAATCTATCTTCAAAACTGAGTGCCAATTATTTCAGTCATTCTACGTATCAGCAGCAAGGAAGTAAGGATGGGTTTCAATTTGAGGTGTAATGCGTTACAAAATTCGACATATAACCGAATACACTTATCAGGACACGGTGAGCACAGGTCATAACAGACTGTGTTTGGTGCCCCTCAATCTTCCAGAACAAAAATGTCTTTCGTGTGATATTAAAATATCACCTACCCCGGACGAGCTTACTTATCGTACTGATTTTTTTGGCAACACCTTGTTGTTTATTTCTATTTATAAAGAACATTCGCAGTTAGAAATTATTTCCGATAGCGTTATTGATATCGAACAGCGCGTTAATGCCGAACGTGCCGTTAATTCGTACGTAGCATGGCGTGGCGTAAAAGATCAGATGGCTTTAAACGGTGAAGCCTATGCCGATGTAATGCAATATACATTACCCTCAAATCATGTTCCGTATAGCGAATCAATAAAGAAATTTGCGTTGGATTGTTTTACAGAAGACGCTACACTTTGGAGTGGCTGTCAGGCATTAATGAAAAAGATTTTCAGTTCGATTGAATTCAAACCCGGCTTCACTACCGTTAACACTCCCGTTGAATCTGTGCTTGAATCCCGAAAAGGGGTGTGTCAGGATTTTGCACATCTCATGATCGCATGTTTGCGCAACCTGGGGTTGCCCGCCCGCTACGTAAGCGGGTATATTGAAACATTTCCTCCACCCGGGAAAGAAAAACTTGTGGGCACCGATGCCTCTCACGCCTGGGTAGCTGTTTTTTTTCCTGAAATTGGCTGGGTAGAATTTGATCCTACTAATAATTTACTGCCCGGTCACAATCATATTACCGTAGCGTTTGGCCGCGATTATTTTGACGTGGCTCCTATCAAGGGAATCATCTTTAGTTCAGGGAAACAAAATATTGTTGTAAAAGTGGACGTGAGCAGAATGAAATAGAATTCACTAAAAACCATCATCCTCTTCCTCTTTCTTCTTATCCTTCTTTTTGGTTTCTGCATTGCCACTGGATAGTTCATACGGTGCCTCTAAGCCGTAATAAACCTGGCGGAACCTGTTGATAAATACAAGCGTTTCGTCATTCGTTCCAGGAATAAAAACCAACTCGCCCACTTTGGCTTTGCTTGCATTGGTTTTTTTGGTTATCAAATCATTCATTGCCGGCAAGGAAGAATGCACCATCAACCGATTATCCTCCATGCCGAAATAGAACCATGAATCGGGCGATGCTTTAATAAATAAATGAAACACCGGACCTCCATCTTCATTTTTCTTAATTTCCATAAAGCCCTCAAAGCCTCCATTAATATCATAACGCCCCATATGACTAATGCCCAGCAGCCCTTCACTATAAAATGATTTGTTTTCCTGCGACCATTTTAAATTGGTATTCGACACTACAATAGGCTTTAACATACCCGGCACCGTAGCAAGCGAAACATAACTTTGCAACGACTGCTGCTCATAATCTTTTACAGCTCGCTCGCCAACGATATCCGCGATCTTATAAAGTAAATCGGTTTGATCGCCCAGCCCCTCTTCTTTAACGCCTTCATTTTTTATTATATCCAAAATGGAAGTCGCCATCAATTGATACGCCATCGTTGGAACATTCATATCTACCATTACCAACGAATTCATCTTGATGTCGTTAGTCTCAAGATTACCCGAGCCCAATGCCGTTGCCGTAAGACTAAAATCCTTACTCCCATTAAAAAAGTTTACGGGGCCTTCAAATCGCACTTCTTGTTTTTCTTCATTGTAGGCAAATACTTTTCCTGTCAACTTTTCACCGGCTGCTTTTTGACGATCCTCTATCTTGAATTCGGCACTTTCCTTATCGAAGTGTAACGATCCGCTCGGCAAAAAGAAATCTTCATCACCGGCATCTTTCTTGTCGAACACAAACGTGATGTATAAATCATTGTCTTCAGCAAAGTGCAAGCCAGCATCTGCTTTGCGTCCTTCTTCTGTGATTGAGTTATCGAAGTCGAGATAAATATCTTTTTCATCACCACTTTGTGTGTATTGCAGCCAGGTGTTGTAGTCTTTGATTTTTTTCAGATCTAGTTTTACAAAGCCACGAAGCTGAAGAGCGGGCTTGGTGGCGTACATCGTCATATCGCCTTTGTAAAAAATGCGAGGTGATACAAGAATGTTATCAGCTTCGATTACTGCTCCGTTTGCTACTGTCTGCATAGAAGCCGTGAGGTTACGCTGTCTTTTATTTTTTGTTTCTTCGGTGATGGGCTCCAGCCGGAAGTCCGTCATCTTAATGGCAAAAGTATCGCTTACCGCATTTACATATTGATACGTGGCATACCCGGCAAACTCTTTTCGTGAAACAATATCTACTACCCCCTCGGTAAGACGATGGTAACCATTCAGGGTATCCATTACAATGGTTGTATTTTTTAACTGACCTATTTTGGCATTCTCTAAAATTAACACCTCATTATTTTCAGGCGTGATCTTCGCATCGGCCACAATGATGTATGGAATACCACTTACTTTCAATTGCTGAGTTTTTATATCGTACTCTGCTTTTTCAGCATTGAAACTCAATGAATCCAGTTCTTTGCGTGTTGTATAAAAGTAAGAGTTCTCAAGCGGCACATCAGCAGCTTTCGTCATCACAATTGTTTGTGTCGTTAAATCCCAGCGGGCTTCTGGTATTGACGTTTTAAATTGTGCGTATGGAAATTCAATAGCTGCTTCACCTTCTGTTTCCGGACTGATGGTTGCAAAATTCTGATCGAGATTGAATTTTAATTTTACATCATTCCCTGCCAAGGCAGGTTTGTCGGGGTTTCCGGTTTTTACCTCGAAGCGCGCATGTCGTGCCCCAAATTCTTTGGCGGAAAAACTCAACTCTTTCGAGCGTACTTCTGATCCGCGGGTGCTCAACCTGCCATCGCCTGCTACACCTGTTTTCGATACGATCAGTTTTCCATCCAGCGTGGCTGAATTTTGATACAAACTGAAAGGTTCTTTCAGGTTTTTGATATTCATCTTATCCTGCTTGGGCAACCAATTCAATTGATAATCGCCAAGCTTGATTTGGGGAAAATAGACTGCGCCATACTGCTTCTCTCTGATTTCGCCCACACTTCCGCGACCAACAACTGAGTCCGGATAAAAAACAAAATCTTTTGACTCGACTGTGGTCGCCAGATAATCAATTTTTCCAGAGGACCGAATCCCGGCATTATCCAACGACATGCCGCCATAAAATTTTCCATCACCCTGATACAACTGATAGCCCGAGGCTGGGGCTGTATGATTAAACCCTAACGATTTATCGGGCATGGTGTGCAGTTTCTCTTTGAAACTTGGAAACATGCCACTGGATATGAATGTGCCTTCAAAATTTATTGAGCCTGGATCAGCATCGTTCAAGCTGTCGAGTTTAAATGGCGGAACAACAAAAAACACTGAGCGGTCGTAGGCACCATTTAATACTTCACTGCGATCGAAATAAATAACCCCACCAGCCGTAGCATCGAGGCGCGGATAATTTGGGTATTTTATTTTTCCGGATTTATTATCCGGACGATTAATAAAGAGTGTACCCGAAGTTTTATTTGAAGATGCCTGCATGCCACCCGCTGCCTGAGCCGTTGAATCGGCACCCACCATGGAGTTGTTCACTCTTCTTCTGGATCCGTTTTTTTCGGTTACATAAAACCGGATTGAGTCAATGTGATTCATGTTGATGAAGAACGAATCATACTTAAGTGTGAAGTCGCGGCCGGTGATTTCGAAGTTACCAGCTGTAATCGTTCCGTTAAATTTTATGTCGCGATTTTGTAAAAATGTAATCCGACTGCTATCCGGTTTGATCACAACGTTTAATGAATCGCTCACATTAAATTCCTCTACTCCATACACGTTCATCCGGCCCGATGAAAAACTTATCTGTGCATTGGCCACCGTGTCGGCAAGGGAATGAACTTTCAGGTTGTCGTAATCGGCTACACCCTTTACGGCTTGCACAAAATTGATTGCTTTATCTTTTACCCTGATTTTTCCGGTACGTGCCTCATAGTCGATCATGCCGCGCTGGGAAAGAAAATCGGCAGCCATTTTTACCTGCTCAAGGCTTCGCTTGCCATCAAGCACTAAATCAAAAACATAAAAATCTTTGCTCCCCGTTTCGTTTGCGTGATTAACTACCAAGGCAAGCGGATGAAAGTTAAATCCTTGTCCGCGCAACTCGCGATATCCTTCCGGATCATAAAAGTCATTGGATTCGATCACCATCGGAGCTACGTTGCCGCTACCCTGCACAAAGATGGAGAGGCTATCTGATTTCAGATCCCAATTGATGCGATCGGCTGTAAACTCAATGTCAAAATAAGACGATGAAAAAGGTGCTTTACGCAATTGACTTTTTTCTTTGTTGAGTACCAGTTTTTGATTGTTGTAATCGTAGCGCAGCTCCATAGCCGGATGCACAATCGAATCGTTTTGCTGATAGATAGTAATTTGAGCCTTGGATGACACAATAATAGAATCTCTAAACCCGAACGAAGCTGCTGTAGCTTTAAACTTTCTATCCGTCTCGCCATTGATTTCTATCATGGCAAGGCTGCCATTGGCTGAGTTACTATTGATTGAATTGCCCTGCATGCCAAAGCCACCGGTGTATTTCAATTTATCAGAGCCGAGCCCCAACAAATTAATATTTGATTCATAGGATTTGAATCGGGGATACAACGAAGACTCTGGTGTTTTGTGATTAACACTTCTGAACTCAAAAATGCCAGGCACATAACGCGAGAGTTTCCCTACATACATCAGTTTGCCTTGCTCAGCTTTGAGATAGGGTTGTGTGGTTTTGAAATTGAATTTGTTCAGATCATAATACACCGAATCGGGAGACAAGCCCGCGGCAGCCCAATCTGCACGACCGCCCTCACCTACAAAAAGCTTTTCGCGCAAGGAAAAGGAACCTGTGGTGTTTCTTACAAAAACAGAATCGTAGGGGGTAATAAAATTAAGCGAGAGTTTATCAAACTTAATTACAGGGCCCAATAACTCCGGTTGAAAAATAGGTTGCTGCCACATGGGCAAATTATAAGAAGAGGTATCAACAGGTTGCTCGTAATAAGGTGCCGGTACGGTATCAGAAACTACGATGGGTTCGATATAATCAAACTGATAATTATCGTCCAGCACCCGCAGTTGAAAAAACTTTTCGAAGTGAAGCGCATGGTGTTCAAAAAAATCGCGGCTTTGCTGAAGAAATAAATTAGCCTGTGTGATATTATCCTTCTCTATTACTTTTCCGGCTACAGCCAGGTAATCCGAGAGTCGGGCCGGGTCAGCGCTTTCAATCATCACGGCAGAAGCAATGGCTCCGTAATAATTAACCAGATGTGGGCGAAGTTTGTACCCCTTCTTCTTCATCAGCTTGGCCTGATTGCGTATTAACAATTGCTGATCGGGGCCAAGGGTTGCCCACGCAGTATTAAAGGCGGCACCTACAGCCATGGCATCATTGGCTTTGGTATTTTCCAAAACGAGGCGAATGCTATCCTGAAAACTGTGCTGATAGGCGTCACCCGACTGGGCGAAAGCTCCGGTCGTTGATAAGAGAAGGGCAATAATGTAGGTGAAAACCTGCTTCACGGGGCAAAAAACCTTGAAATTCGTAAATAAAAGGCGAATGTGCTAATTTAAAAAGATACGGGATGCTTGTTGCCAGCGACTGGCCCAATAACCAGAGAATAACCAACGAAATTAATTTTTATTGCTTTAACTCAAGCAGCAAACACGCCCAGGTTTCACGCTCATCGTGGTTTACCTTTTTCAACTGATACTGTGCGGCTGCGTTTATGAGATCATCAAGATCATGAATGTAAAATCCACTCAATAAAAGCCGGCCACCGGTCTTGAGATAAGCAGCATAGTGATGCATTTCTGCCAATAAAATATTCTTATTGATGTTTGCCAGAATGATATCAAACTTACCACTCAATTTTACTTCGTCTATTTTTCCTTGTTGGATGTGAATATTTGAACAGTGATTGTTCTCGGCATTCTCCACGCCATTGGGCACACTCCACTCATCAATATCAAACCCTTCAATTTTTTTTGCGCCCAGTTTCGAAGCCATGATAGATAAAATAGCGGTGCCACAACCTGCATCCATTACCCGTTTGCCTTTGTGATCCATTTGCATCTGGCGGCTGATCATCAAATGCGTTGTTTGATGATGGCCTGTGCCAAATGACATCTTGGGTGTGATGATAATTTCGTAAGGATAATTTTTATCAATCTGATGAAATGCTGCTCGCACCAGGCAGCGATCGTCTACCACAATCGGCTCTACATTTTTTTCCCACTCTTCGTTCCAGTTTTGTTTTGGAATCTGATCTTGAAAAAAGAGCAGTGGATTTACATGCTTGTATTTTTCCTGCAGATGGATTAACAAGTCTTTATCGAAATTTTCACCTTCTACATAGGCTTCAAACCCCTTCTCGGTTTCCATAAACGTATCAAATCCAGCCTCGGCAACTTCGGCCATCAGAATTTCAGAAAACTCCGGATCACATACTACTTGAAGTCGGGTGGAATGCATGTCTTTAATTTGAAGATGAATTGATTTGAGAATTTGAAAATGAAGTAAGAGTTATAAAATTCAAATTTTCAAATCCTCAAATTTTCAAATTGCTTTTACGATTTCTACAAACTCCCTACTCTTTAAGGAAGCTCCGCCTACCAGACCGCCATCCACATCCGCGCAAGCAAAAAGTTCTTTCGCATTATCTGATTTTACACTACCGCCATACAGAATAGAAATGGTTTCGGCAACGGCTCCATACTTAGAAGCAAGATGTTTGCGAATAACAGCATGCATATCCTGAGCTTGTTGCGAGCTGGCTGTTTTTCCTGTGCCAATAGCCCACACTGGTTCGTAGGCAATCACAACCTTTTGCAATGCTTCAGCACTCAAATGAAAAAGACTTTGCTCTACTTGTTGTTTTACCAATTGCTCATGCGTTCCTTTCTCGCGAATTTCCAAGGGCTCGCCACAACAAAAGATGGGAGTTACCCCTTGCGCCAGGGCTTTGTCTACTTTGGTTGCAAGCAATTTTCCGTCCTCACCAAAGTACTGTCTGCGTTCGCTGTGCCCGATTATCACATACGGAATGCCCAATGATTTCAACATGCCAACAGAGGTTTCGCCTGTGTAAGCGCCCGAATCGTGTTCGCTGCAATTTTGCGCACCCACGGCAATGCGTGCATTGTTACCTAGTTGTTGTTTGATCGGATAGAGGTACGGAAAAGGTGTACACAACACCACCTTAACATTTCCCTTTACTTCATCGGCTACCATGCCAATTAGTTCGGAAGTAAGGACGCTTGCCTCTTCTAGAGTTTTGTTCATTTTCCAATTGCCGGCTACTATCTTTTGGCGCATATAAGTATGATTTAAAATTTCATTTTGATTCAAAGGTGAGCACATCCGAGGACTTGTCGCGCAGCAAACGCAAGCTTTTAACGGGGCCTTTATACGTAACATGTATTAAGTTCGACTGATCGTCATGGGTTTCCATGATGACTTCGTTTTTTATCTCTATAGTTTTGAATTTCTTAACATTTTCAATTTCGATGTAACAGATTACAGCCGGGTCTTCGCGTTCAAACCCCAGAAAATTTAGTTTTTGTGTTTTGCCATCCAACTTAACACTGAAGTTCTTTAGTACATACTCGCGAATCAATTGCTCAGTGGTAATGCCGATGCCCGGCTCAAGCAAATCAAGGTTGGGTTGCTTGCGCTGATTTCGAATGGAAAGCTCGAGATCGTCAAGAAAAATGCGGGAAGTAATCTGAAGTGCCTTATCCTTTTCGCTGTAGTTAATTTCAGACACCGAGAGATGAATCGGATGCAGAAAAAGTAAGAATGAATAAAAGAGTGAGATCATGTAAAACTCCGTGGCGAAAATCGTGCCGTCAAAATTAGTTCTAATTGTCCTAATTCAAAATTAGGGCTATACTTGCAGGCTTTAAAATATACGTATTGGAATGAGTGAATTTGCTTTGTATTTTGGATTAGGGCGAGATCACATTCTGGATGCAGAGGGTTATGATCACATTCTGTTTGTGTTGGCGCTTTGTGCCGTTTATCTTATCCGCGATTGGAAGAAAATTCTGATTCTGGTTACTGCCTTTACTATCGGGCACTCGATTACGCTGGCACTAGCCACTATGAGTGTTGTGAACTTTGCTTCTGAAACAATCGAATTTTTGATTCCGCTCACGATCTTCATTACGGCTGGCGCTAATCTTTTTAAAAATGATTCGGCTGCAAGTAAGTTCCCCGTTCATATTAACTACCTCTTTGCTCTCTTTTTTGGGCTTATCCACGGACTTGGATTTTCAAATTATTTGCGGGCGCTATTAGGTAAAAGCGAAAACATTATGTCCCCGCTTTTTGCCTTTAATGTTGGTTTAGAGCTCGGCCAGATAATTGTAGTTGTTCTTTTTCTGGGGATCAGTTTTGTTTTAGTAGACTTGTTAAAAGTTTCGCGCAGAGATTTACGGTTGGTACTTTCGGCCGCTATTGCGGGAATTGCTTTGGTGTTGATGAAGGACAGAATTTTTTGGTAATTTTATTAAGGGTTAAAAATGATAATTATGAAGCGAGTATTGATAGGTTGTCTAATGCTGATTGGTTTTTCGGCAGAAGCGCAAGAGCCACAATGGAAAGGTAAGTTTGAACAATTAGATCAAACCCTGCCAACGCCCAACGAATATCGTACTGGATCAGGGTCGCCAGGACCAAAATACTGGCAGCAAAAAGCCGACTACGAAATAGCGGTGGAATTGAACGATATCAATCAAAGCATTTCGGGTTCAGAAAAAATTACCTATCACAACAACTCACCCGATGTGTTGAAGTACCTGTGGTTGCAACTCGATCAAAATATTTATGACAAAGAAAGCAATACGGGCAAGTCGGGCAATAGCTCCATTCGCGATTCGGTGGCAGCCAAAACCATGGCCGGTCAACTTAGTCTCTATAATTTTGATGGTGGTTATAAAATCAAAGCAGTAAAAGATGAAGCGGGCAAACCCTTGCCATTCATCATCAACAAAACCATGATGCGGGTTGATCTTACTCAACCTCTAAAAACAGGTGCTGAAGTTTCATTTCAGATTGAGTGGTCTTATAATATTAACGATCGCAATCTTCAAGGTGGCCGCAGTGGATATGAATTTTTTCCGGAAGACGGCAACTACGTTTATACCATTGCGCAGTTTTTTCCGCGTATGTGTGTTTATGATGATGTAGTAGGCTGGCAAAACAAACAGTTTCTGGGTCGCTCAGAGTTTACCTTACCTTTTGGTGATTATAAAGTTTCTATCACTGCGCCTGCAGATCATGTCATTGCCGCTACCGGCATGATTAAAAATCCGCAGCAGGTTTTAACAAAGACGGAATTTGATCGCTTTGAAACTGCAAAGACCTCTTTTGACAAACCTGTTATCATTGTAACGCAGGCAGAAGCAACATCAAAAGAAAAAACCAAATCATCTGAAAAGAAAACCTGGCAGTTTGAAGCTACCAACGTGCGCGACTTTGCTTTTGCCTCATCCCGTAAATTTATCTGGGATGCGATGGCCGTGAAGGTTGGAGCCTATACACCGCTGGCCATGTCTTATTATCCAAAAGAAGGTAATCCATTATGGGAAAAAGAATCAACGTTGGCTGTTAAGAATACTTTGGAAGTTTATTCCAAATACACAATCGATTATCCCTATCCGCAAGCTACCTCCGTACATGCGGCTTCCATTGGAATGGAATATCCTATGATCTGTTTCAACTTTGGCAGACCTGCAAAAGATGGCACGTACTCTACGGCTACACTACAGCGAATGATCGGTGTGATTGTACATGAAGTAGGGCACAACTTTTTCCCTATGATAATAAACAGTGATGAACGCCAGACAACCTGGATGGACGAAGGCATTGATAGTTTTGTTCAACTGCTCACAGAACTAGAGCGCTATCCACAATTAGATTGGAGCCGCGGAAGACCAGCAGGCATAGTTCCTTATATGAAAGGTGATAAGAATATGATGCGCCCACTTATGACAAGTGGCGAGCAAGTGGTACAAGCTGGAGCAGAGCAATATGCAAAGGCAGCTACCGCTCTTTTTATATTAAGAGAAACCGTAATGGGCCCGGAACTGTTTGATAAATCTTTCAAAGAATATGCGCAACGCTGGGCTTTCAAACATCCAAAGCCTGCCGACTTCTTTCGCACAATGGAAGACGCTTCGGCTGTTGATCTGGACTGGTTCTGGAAAGGATGGTTTTATACTACCGACAATTGCGATATGTCGCTTGACGAAGTGAAATGGTTTAAGGTTCGCACTGATAAGGCAACCCTTGAGAATAAAACAAAAACTGCTACCAAAGGCGATCTTGCCAAAGGTGATAACAACAAGCCTTCTGATTTCAGTCAAGGTCCGCAATTTTTTACTGTGCTTCCAACCGACAATCGTTTCTATGGTGAATTTGCTAATCGTCTTGACGATAAAGCTGTGATCGCTAACATGGAAAACAAAAATTTCTATGAGATCACTCTCACCAATAAAGGGGGATTAGTAATGCCGGTAATCATCGAATGGACGTTCAAAGACGGAAGTAAAGAAATTGAACGACTGCCAGCGGAAATCTGGCGTATTAATGAAACCAAAGTGACTAAAGTATTCACTAAAGAAAAAGAAGTTGTAAACGTGGTGCTCGATCCTTTAAAGGAATCGGCTGATATTAATATCGAAGACAATATTTTCCCAAAAGTTTCGCAACCCAGCAAGTTTGATGAATTGAAAAAGAAATCGAACTAATAACAATCGTGAATATTTCTTAAAGGCCCCGCTTATGGGGCTTTTTTGTTATCTGCTGTAATTAGTTTGCTATTGGCATAACTATTCAAAATCACTTGCTATTTTTGAAGTCCGTAAAACTGAAATAGTACTTTATGAATAAATCTCTACTCCTGATTGCCTTTCTGGTAATTTCTTTGCCGTTAGCTGCGCAAACCTGGCAAGGAAAATTCGAACAATTGGATCAGCAACTTCCAACTCCCAATGAATATCGCTCAGCCTCTGGTGCACCCGGTGGAAAATACTGGCAGCAACAAGCAGACTATGTAATCAATGCCGAACTCAATGATCAAAATCAAAGCATTACAGGCTCGGAAGTGATCACCTATCACAATAACTCACCGGATGCACTCACCTACCTTTGGCTTCAGCTTGATCAGAACATCAATGCGAAGGGCAACAATACTACCAAGACTGCAAATAACTCTGTGCGTGATTCGATTGATGCCAAATCAATGGCGGCAACGGCTGACCTTTATGACTTCGATGGGGGCTTTAAAATAAAATCTGTAAAAGATGTTACAGGCAAAACATTGCCGTACACTATCAATCAAACCATGATGCGCATTGACCTTCCTAAATCGCTTGCGTCAGGCCAAAAAATGTCGCTCTCGATTGAGTGGTCTTTCAACATCAACGATCGGATGAAGAATGTTACTCCAAACGATGGTCGTAGCGGCATGGAATATTTTCCTGAAGATGACAACTACCTTTATATCATTGCCCAATGGTTTCCACGCATGTGTGTGTACGATGATGTGGTGGGCTGGCAGAACAAACAATTTTTAGGACAAGGTGAGTTTACACTGAACTTCGGAAACTATGAAGTGAATCTTACGGTACCTGCCGACCACATTGTTGGCGCTACCGGCATGGTGAAAAACGTAAAAGAAGTTTTAACTGCCGACCAATATGCACGCTTTGAAAAAGCTAAGACAACGTTTGACAAACCCGTAATCATCTGCACACAGGAAGAAGCCGTGCAACGTGAGAAAACAAAATCAACAGCCAAAAAGACCTGGCGATTTGTTGCGGAAAATGTACGTGACTTTGCGTTTGCTACCTCCCGTAAATTTATCTGGGATGCGATGGCTGTTAAAGTAGGCGATAAAACTCCGCTGGCGATGTCGTACTATCCGAAAGAAGGAAATCCGCTTTGGGAAAAGGAATCTACTATCGCTGTAAAAAATACGTTGGTAACCTATTCAAAATATTCAATCAACTATCCTTATCCGCAAGCTACTTCGGTGCATGCTGCATCGTTGGGTATGGAGTATCCCATGATCTGCTTCAACTTTGGCCGACCCAATAAAGATGGCACTGTATCCGATCGCACCAAGTGGGGCATGATCGGTGTGATCATCCACGAGGTAGGACATAACTTTTTTCCGATGATTATCAACAACGATGAGCGCCAGTGGACCTGGATGGATGAAGGCTTAAATACGTTTGTTCAGTATCGCACCGAAGTAGAAAATTATCCTGGTAAACCTATCGGTCGCGGGCCTGCCGCTAACATTGTTCCCTATATGAAAGGCAATGCCGATCTTCAAAGACCACTGATGGTAAACTCAGAATCTGTTGTGCGCTCGAACTTTGGAAATGAACAATATGCAAAAACTGCTACCGCACTCAACATCTTGCGCGAAACTGTAATGGGGCCCGAACTGTTTGACAAAGCCTTTAGAGAATATGCCGAGCGCTGGGCATTCAAACATCCTAAGCCAGCAGATTTTTTCCGCACGCTCGAAGATGCTTCCGCGGTTGATCTTGATTGGTTTTGGCGCGGTTGGTTTTACACAACCGACAATTGCGATGTGTCGCTGGATGATGTAAAGTGGTTTAAGGTTCGTAAAGATCAGGCTACACTCGAGAACAAAACAAAGACTGCAACAAAAGGTGATCTGGTTGCAAAGGGTGGAGATGGAAGTAAGCCAGCCGACTTCAGTCAGGGACCGCAGTACTTTAGCGTGATTCCTACCAACGATAGGATGTATGGTGAGTTCGCAAACCGCCTTGATGACAAAGCGATGATTTCAAAAATGGAAACCAAAAATTTCTATGAGATAACCTTGTCCAATAAAGGTGGTTTAATCATGCCTGTGATTATTGAATGGACATTTAAAGACGGAAGTAAAGAAATTGAAAGATTGCCGGCTGAAATCTGGCGCATTAATGAATCTAAGGTGACCAAAGTGTTTGCAAAGGAAAAAGAGGTGGTGAATGTAATTATCGATCCGTTGAAAGAAACTGCCGACATCACCCTTGAGAATAACGTGTTTCCCAAATCAACTCAGCCCAACAAATTCGATGAATTGAAGAAAAAGGGGAAATAACATTGATCTCCCGTTTCCTGTGGGAGTAAAACACATTATAAGTTGACCAGCGGAATAGACTATTCCGCTGGTCTTTCTATTTTTGCACTTCGGAATCTTGAAACTACCTGTATGAAAAAATTTATTTCATTATTTGTTTTCCTGCTATTCACAGTCTCTGTAGTAGCCCAAAACTGGCAAGGAAAATTTGAACAACTCGATCAGCAACTACCCACGCCTAATAGTTATCGCTCGGCTTCCGGGGCACCGGGAATCAATTATTGGCAACAACGTGCCGATTATGATATTGATGTGGAGTTGAATGAGGACACCCAACTGATCACCGGCAAGGAAACCATCACCTATTATAATAATGCACCCGAAGCACTTCGGTATCTGTGGCTTCAGTTAGACCAGAATAATCTCTCGAACGGTAACATGACCGATAAAACCGAAACCAACCGGGTTCGGGATTCCATTCCAGCTAAATTTTTTCCACTCGCTTCTGATACCTATGGATATGATGGCGGATTTAAAATCAAGTCTGTTAAAGATGCAGCTACGGGTAAAGATCTTCCCTATACAATAAACTTCACCATGTTGCGTGTTGATCTGCCAGCCCCTTTAAAAACCGGAGAAAAATATTCCTTTAAAGTTGAATGGAGTTATGTGGAAAAAGACCGCATGAAATTCAGTGAGCGCGGTGGCTATGAATTTTTTCCGGAAGATGGCAACGCGCTTTATACAATCGCGCAATGGTTTCCACGCATGTGTGTGTTTGATGATTATGAAGGCTGGCAGAATAAACAGTTTATAGGCCAGGGTGAATATGCGTTGGTGTTTGGAAACTATCGTGTAAGAATTACGGTGCCGTCCGATCACATTGTAGGTGCCAGTGGCATGCTTCAAAACCCAAAAAACGTGCTGACGAAAGAACAAATAGCACGCTTTGAAAAAGCAAAAACAACATTCGATGCTCCTGTATTTATAGTAACTGAAGCAGAAGCCCGCAAAAAAGAAAAAGAACGCTCGAAGAAAAAAAGCACGTGGGATTTTTATGCCGAAAATGTGCGTGACTTTGCCTTTGCAACCTCACGTAAATTTATCTGGGATGCCATGGCTGTAAAAGTTGGAGACAAAACTCCCCTTGCACAATCGTTATATTCTAAAGAAGGCAATCCGCTGTGGGCCAAAGAATCTACCAAGGCCATTAAAAATACGTTGGAAGTTTATTCAGCCCGAACATTTGATTACCCATATCCAACAGCTTACTCGGTACACACGGCCAATCAGGGCATGGAGTATCCGATGATTTGTTTTAATGGCGGTCGTCCTAAAGCTGATGGCACATATTCACAGCGCACGTATGAAGGCATGGTGGGTGTAATCATTCACGAGGTAGGTCATAACTTCTTTCCCATGATCGTTAACTCTGACGAACGTCAGTGGAGTTGGATGGACGAGGGTTTGAATTCCTACCTTGAAAGAGAAACAAAGCGCGAACGGTATCCGGATGTAAATATCAACTGGGGTTCTCCGAAAGGATTGGCCGGCTACATGCGCGGTGATAAAAATATGATGCGGCCTATTATGTGGCACTCGGATAACATACCCGGTGGCGATTTTGGTCCAAATGCGTACGGTAAACCTGCGGCTGCTTTAACACTATTACGCGAAACGGTTATGGGGCCTGAGCTTTTTGATAAAGCATTTAAAGAATATTCGCAGCGTTGGGCATTTAAACATCCCAAGCCAGCAGACTTTTTTCGCACGATGGAAGATGCTTCAGCTGTTGATCTGGATTGGTTCTGGCGCGGCTGGTTTTACACCGTGGATAATGTAGATGTAGAACTTGACGAAGTGAAATGGTATACCGTAAAGAGTCAGACGCAAGACCTTGAAAATAAAAACGTAAAAACAAAAGCGGGCGATCTGGCAGCCAATGCCTCGAAAGGAAAAGCGAATGACTTCAGCAATGGCCCGCAGGAATTTACGATGGTGAATACGGCAGAAAATCAATACGGTGAATTCAGAAACCGACTCAACAATGATGAAGTGCGTCAAAAATTAGCGAACAAAAATTTGTATGAAGTAACCTTGAAAAATAAAGGTGGTCTTGTAACACCTGTAGTTATCGAGTGGACTTTTAAAGATGGCAGCAAAGAGGTTGAGCGAATTCCTGCAGAAATCTGGCGCTTGAATGAAAAGGAAGTGAAGAAAGTGTTTGTTAAAGAAAAAGAAGTTACGAACGTGGTCATTGATCCTATGGGTGAAACTGGTGAAGTAAATCCCGGAGATAATGTATTCCCTAAAAAGCCAACAGAAACTAAGTTTGATCAGTTGAAGAAGAATTAATTTCAGGATACTTGATACTGGTTTCTGGAATTTTTCAGTTACCAGTATCAAAAATTTGTGTGCTCCAATTTGCTACTACTGCCAAGGGCCATTCTGTTTAACTTGATAAAAGCGTTTGCCATCAAATCGATAGAGTCCTTGTCCTGCACCCCACCACATGTTTCCCGACTTATCCTGATACATACTTTGAACACAGCAGTTTAAACCGTTAGCAGGTGTAAACACGGTAAAGGCTTTTGGATTTGGTAAGGGAACAGAAGGGTCAAATCTCGTAGTACTGCCCCGGGCTGTAACCCAAATAATACCTGACTGCTCTATAAAGATGCCCCAAAATTCAGTTCCACCTAATCCATCTTTGGTTGTGAACTCAGTAAAAGTTCTACCATCATATTTACAGATACCGTTTTTCATTACAAACCACATGTTTCCGGCTTTATCCTGTGCTATGCCCCCCGCATAGTTATCTCCCAACCCTTCCTTTTCTGCGAAGTTGATAATTGCTTTCCCACCCGCTTTGAGCAAAGCCGAAGGGTCATAACGAAAGACACCTTTATTCGAAGAAGCAAACCAAATATTTCCACTTCTGTCTTCCATAATGCCAGTAACATTGATAGGAGGAAGCGCCTGAAACAATGAAAAACATTTATCACCTCTGGCATCGGCAAATGAGTCATACTGGAAAACGCCACCATGTGTGCCTACCCAAATAGTACCGCGTTTGTCAACAAGGATGCTTTTTCGACTTATATCGATATGGCTCAAGCCATCTTTTTGATTATAATTTCTAAATGTTTTTTCCTGCCCCACTTCGTCATTCAGGCGGGTATCATATTTATAAACGCCTTGGTCAGTCCCAAACCAAAGATTTCCATTTTTATCTTCATTAATGGCAAAAACAGAGTTGCTATTAAAACCATCAAGCGTGGAAAAGTAGGTCAACGTCTTTACATCATACCGCACAACACCTTCAGCTATGGTACCAAACCATAAATTTCCTTTCGAATCCTGAAAAATGCTTCGGATGTATTGGCTGACTAAGGTAGTATCAAAATCGGGAGCCTGAGCGGCTGCCTTAAATCTCTTTATTACTTTTGGGTTTGGTTTGGATGTATTTGGGTCTTTAAGTGTGTTTGCTTTTTCTTGTCCATAGCAAGAAGTAAAAATTGACACCCAAAGTAGCAAGAGAAAAGTTAGTGTGCCTTTTTTCATCATACTATCAAAGTTAGTTTTTTCTTGCGCGAAGTTGTAGTACTCCACTATTACATTAGAATTACAGCTAGCTTCCACCAAACTTCAGATCCACAACAATTTTAATTTCATCAGAAATAAATCCATCCTTCAGATTAGAAAAAATTGTTTTGGAGTTATAGATAATATCCCACTTCGTGCGGTCGATTGTTATCTCCGCTTTGATGTTTGCATTTTCACCTTTTCGCGTTATGGTGGCTGGAAATGTAATCATGTTTGTAATTCTTTTTAAAGTTAACAATCCAGTTACTTTAACTTGTTGCACATCGCCATTCTTTGACTCTGGAATAATTTTTAAGGTTGAAAAATTTGCCTGTGGATATTTTGTAACTGAAAAGAAATCCTCCGACTTCAAGTGTTCTTCGAGGTCTTTGCCACCATCATCTGATTTCATATCTGTACTGCTGATACTATTCATATCCAACACAAACTCGCCTTGGGTAATATCTCCGGCCGCAGAGGTGATTATCGATCCTGAGATAAAGTTAATAGTACCCTCATGGCCCCCGCCAACAAGTGGTCTACCCGTCCATTGCAACGTGCTCTCTTTGATTGATAAAGTCGATACTTTATCAGCCCACGATCTGCCCAGCCAAAAGAGTCTGACATCAGTTGTCGTTAGGAAAAGGATTTCGGGTTGAGCCTGAGCTAATCCAGAAACCAGCATTGCTAAGAAGAAAACTTTTTTCATACGTTTAACATTTTTGACAAACGTAACGTCTAGAGGAGGCGCGGATCGTAAATCAATTGTAAAAAAGTGTTAAATGACCGTAAAACTTTGCAACTGCTACCTTTGCCAGCCTACCTTTACCCAATGAGTACTCGTTTTTTAATTGTGCTTGGATTGGCAGCCATAAGTGTGTTTTTGATCTCTGCAGGATCAATTATCACTCAGCCAGGCAAAGCGAAATTTCCTGAAAAGCAAATGACTATCAGTTTGCGAAACGTTGGTCATCAACTAATGATTCATGTAGGCGATTCTGTGTCGCGCATTTTACCTGTTAAAAAAATTGACGAAACAACTTTCCGTCTTGAATTTGTAAGTCCGTTTACATTCGTACCCGATTCTCTTGTCGGCATTGTACAAAAAAGTCTTGCCTCCTCGCCCATTTCATTGTCTTATACTGTTAATGTGCTCGACTGTTTCTCAAATGAAATTGTGTACGGATTTCAGATCGGAGAAAAAGAACAAACTACTCTGGTACCATGTCTGGGACGCACGCAACCTTTGGGTTGTTATGTTATTCTGATTTCGTTTTTACCCGACAGCACCATCGCAGCAACTGATAAATCATATCTGTTTGTATTAGCCTTGGTCAGTTTAGTGGTCGTGGGCTTTGTTGGGAGAACGTATGTGCAGAGAAAGAAAATCCTCCCCCATACAGAAACAGGAGCCACGCTTGTAGGCTCATATGAATTTTATGAGGAGCGAAGATTGCTGAAGCTGAATAAAACAATCACTGAGCTTTCTGATAAAGAATCGCAGTTGTTAAAAATTTTTATTGCTAACAAAAACGAATTGGTCTCGCGCAGTCAGTTAATGAAAGAAGTCTGGAACGATGATGGGGTTCTTATTAGTCGCAGTCTGGATGTTTTTGTTTCGCGGTTACGCAAAAAACTGAAAGATGATTCTACTATTCAGATTTTGAATGTGCATGGTGCCGGATATAAGCTTATGGCCTAAAATTTCAACTCATCAACTTCAACGCTCGTTCCAAATCCACATTACCACCGGAAAGAATAATACCCACGCGTTGATCTTTAAATCTTGCTTTCTCTTTTAGCAACGCAGCTAACGGCACTGCACATGAAGGCTCAATTATAATTTTCATCCGTTCCCACACCAATCGCATCGCTGTGATAATTTCTTGATCCGTAGCGGTTATTACTTCGCTTACCAATTCGTGAATGATCGGAAACGTTTTGTCGCCCAGCGAGGTCAGTAAGCCATCGGCAATAGTTTGTGATTGGGCCTGTTCAATTTTTCCACTCTGCATAGAGCGATACGTATCATCTGATCCCGCGGGCTCTCCGGCAATCACTTTTGTTTTAGGCGAAAAATATTTTGCAGCCAGGGCTGTGCCGCTCAACAATCCACCGCCACCCACCGGAGCCATAATCACATCCAGATTTTTTATCTCTTCAAACAATTCCTTCGCAGCTGTGGCCTGGCCGGCCATCACCTGATAATTATTGAATGGATGAATTTCTGTTGCCCCGGTTTTTTTTATTACTTCAGCAAGCGTTGCCTCGCGTGCCTGCAGTGTAGGTTCGCATTCAAAAATTTCTCCGCCATATCCTTTCACACCACGCTTTTTTATTTCGGGTGCGGTGCGCGGCATAACGATATACGATTTAACACCCAGAATTTTTCCGGCCCGGGCAATTGCTTGTGCATGATTGCCCGATGAGTGGGTAGCAATTCCTTTTTTCAGTTGTTCTGTCGTAAGCGAGAGCGCTGCATTCATGGCACCGCGTGCTTTGAACGCGCCCACTTTCTGAAAATTTTCGCATTTAAAAAACACCTGACAACTTGTGGCATCATCTACACTCTGGCTGGTGAGCACAGGTGTGCGATGGATATAATTTTTAATGCGCTCGTGCGCTTGTTCAATAGTTTGGCGATCGATATTCATCTACATTAAATAAATCTTTGTGATTCTCTGGGTTCTCTCTGGTAAATTAACCGCAGAGATCACGGAGTTGGTTTTCATTTTTCAAATTCAATAATATACTCCGACTTATACTCGCTTTGAAAACCGGCTTCGTTGGTAAACATATCTTTAAAAAACAACCGTGCTCGTTTACCTAAACGCACACACGTGTATTTGTTCTGAATGTCTTCAGGCGTGTTCATCGGTTGAAGGGATGGATACCAAAGCGTGTGTTCAGGAACATTAAGGACTTGTTGTGGTTTTGTCCACTGTTGCGAATTGTCGCCCGTGGTTAAGTCTTCATTGAAGTTGAACGAAATATAAATCGCACTTCCTTTCCACGAAGAGCTTTCCACTCGGCCCATCATCATCACCCAGCAATTCAAATACGTATTCCAACTTACGGATGGTCCCCAATGAAACATTTTATCAGGAGCCGATGCCGGACCACCACCTTCGGCCATCGAAATTTGTAAAGAAGGCACGGGTGCTCCGAATCCATCGGGTGCTGCATTAAATCCATTGCCATCCCAGCGTCTTGCTTTGCCTACCGGATTATCAAGATCAGATAATTTTATTCTGGCCACACTTATACACTGACCGCCCCATTCCCTGGCGGGATCATACGCAGCAGAATCGTAAACCCCCGGATAACCGTATTCACCATAAAATAAATACAAGTACTCGCCACTCGCTACTGCGGAAGGATCGCCCACGCCACCCGCAAAAGTGTTAGATGTATTGTGTGGTTTTAAAATCATGCGTGGTTGCAAATCTTCAATAAAGATTCCGCGGTTATCCCAGCTATACCCACCATCGGTTGATTTCATGATTCCAATCCGGCACACGGCTGCAGGTGAAGTAACTCCGGTTAATCCTTGAGGCCAGTATTTATAGATGTATCCTTGCCCGGTTTGTTCGTTGTAAGGAAAATTCTGTGGATAGTTTTCGTTGTGATATACCGCATACAATGTTTTGCCCGAAGCATCTTTTGAATCCTGATAAACGGTTTCAAACCAAACTGCTCCGTGTAAACCATCTTCAGTTGGTTTTACATTCTTAGGCATGTTGGGCATGATAAGATCTTCAAACTTATTGGCAAAGGCTTCATCGGCATTGGCGCCATTACCAAAGCGAAGGTTATCTGAATAACCCCACAAGGTATCTTCACCATACTTACCCGGAAAGATTCGGAACGTATCACCCACCCACACTTCGGCCATGTTGCAATCCACAAACGAATTGAACAAAAACTTATCGGTTTTGGTGAGTGTGAAAGTGGGCTGTTTGTTTTCTGTTTTTGAAGATGTGCAGGCGGCAAGTGCGAAGAGGCAGATTAATACAAATGCAAGTTTAGTCTCACCCCCGGCCCCTCTCCGGAGGAGAGAGGAGGGGCTATCGGATATAGTTATGGTTTTCATTTTACGAGTAAAGTTTTAATTCAAGGTACTAAACTATACTTTCACCCAGATAATTTTTTCTTTCACTGGTTTGCGTCTGCCATCAGGCACAACCCCCTTTGGGATACCTACATGCAAAAAACCACAGAGTTTATCATCAGCACTTAATCCAAAAAATGATTTTGCTTCTTCAAAGTTGGTAATGCCACCTGTGCTCAGGTAACAACCTACGTTATAAGCAGTGGCGGTGAGGTACATATTCTGCACGGCACAAAATACGGCTCCCAATTCTTCCCACTCAGGCAGGCGTTTGGCTTCATCGCGTTTCATGCCAATGGCAATGACATACGAAGCCACGGGCCTGGTTTGCAACGACAAGTACCGATCTTCTTTAAACGTACCGTTGGCCGTTGTTACCTGTTTGTAACATTCCCCTTGAAACGCGGCCAATGCATTGAGGCCCGCACCTGTAAACACAACAAACCGCCACGGTTCTGTTTGTTTGTGATTAGGTGCCCAGTTGGCATTCTCTAGCATCTGATCAATCACCTGCTCGGGTACAACGGCATCTGTATAGTCTCGCGGATAAACCGATCTTCGTAAACGGATCAACTTGTTAATTTCTTCTGAGTTAAAATTCATTGCGTATTGATTTTTGGCTAATTTAACTTTTGAATCCCAAAGTACCCACATGCGTAAATTCTCAGTTCTGTTGCTGATAGCAACATCGTGCTCTCCGCTTTATGTTCCTTCAACGCGCAATGTGCCGCTTTTTCGTGAGCAAGGAGAATTTCAGGGATCGGTTTATGTAACCAATGGAATAGATGCGCAACTGGCCTATGCTGTAAGCGATAACATAGCGGTGATGGCCAATGGCAATTACTTAAGTAGTAAAATAGAGCAACCTGAAAATTACACTCGCTCAAATACGTTTGTGGAAGGTGGGTTGGGATTTTATAGCTCAACCCGAAAGTTTCGCACCGAATTGTTTGTGGGGTATGGGATGGGGAAAGGCACCAGCTTTGCGCAATACTATTTTTTTACCCAAGACTTTGGGCAAAAAGATTTGGTAGCCACCGGTAAATACAACCGGATATTTATTCAGCCTTCTATCGGCACAAATAATCGCACGTTTAATCTTGCTTTCACACCACGCATTTCGCTGGTAGATTTTAGGGAGTTTTCCTCCAATGATAACAATCCTGCTATTCCGATTCTTGTTATTAAGCCTGATGAAACGCCACGCTTGTTTATTGAACCCGCACTCACGGGCAAGTTTCCACTGGTTGGCAATTTGCAAGGTGTATTTCAATTGGGTCTTGCTGTGCCGCTTTCGGGCGATGTGTATTTTGATTATGTGCCCCTTCAACTTTCTGTAGGTATTCAACTTAACACAGGCAGTTTGCGCACCCGGGTTTATTGAGCTGGTTTTAAAACCGGAATCGATATAAATGAGATATATGCAATGCGTATATTAGGATGTTGGCCGCAATTGCACCATTGGCAATGAGACTACTTACGACATTACTTTTCATTTCACTTATAAGTTGCGGGACAACCCCGAAGACGAACGAGCTAATTGGAGAGTGGATTGGAGTTAGTACTTGGAAAGGTTCGGGACTAATCTTTGATTTTAAAACGGACAACGAGCTATTCATCGGAGCTATTGGGACTGACTCAGCGACAACCTTCAATTATTCATTCAACAAGGGAAACAGAAAACTGACAGTTGAGTTTAGGGGAAAGAAGGAAGTATTCGGTAAGGTTGAAAAAGTAACCACCGATCAACTAGTAATTGTTACTTACGAATCTCAGAAACTGGAATTTATAAAAATTAAGAAGACCAATCTTAAACTCAGCAAGAATGAGATAATTGACCGACTCAAGAACAGTTCTTGGACACTAGCACAATCAGACGGCAAAATAAGGATGGACTTCATGTCAACACGTAGGTGGGACGACAATAATCAGCCATTTGAGGCTATGTTTCACTACTGGCTTCCAACACCATACAAAGAAAAGGAGATATGGAATGTGGGAGAGTACAAAGGAAACCTACTCATGTTTTTCACCAACCATCAAACCGAACAAATTACACTGCAGATACTTGAAGTAAATCCCGATAAAATGGTTTTAGTTTCGCACACTTCTGAAAATGCTAATCAAGTTCAGGCAATTGAGAGAACCAAAGACCAGGCAAGCAAGCTCATTAGTAATTTGACAGCAAGGCGTTGGACATCCGTTCACATGGATACAACTTTCTGTCATGAATGGGGACAAATTAACATTAGAGATACGGACGCCAAAGAGCTACAATTACTTTTAAAGCCAATGGAGTTCAAATTTAGTACTGACAAATCGTATTCGACTTCACTAGACGGACAAGAATGGAGAAGAGGGCAATGGAAAACGACAAATGACGGAGCGTACATAATTCTTGACGATGAACGAGATAAGAAAAACTGGATTGAAATTCGGCAGGAAGACCAAAACTTAGTTTTAACAAAACTTCAACAAGTCAAGGACGGTGACAGGGACTACAAATTATACTTGTTGACGATAAGATTAGAGTAGGTGCAACAGCTACCAACAAAGTACATAATCTCTGGCTGGGGGGTAGTCTAAACTTCTACTTCTCGCATCTACTCTATTGAAAATGATGCACGGTTAAACAAACAATACAGATTCAGATATCATGAAAAAATCGATAAATCTAATTTGGATAACTGTCTTATTTCTGGTTTCTGCGGGCTGTGTACACACCCCTACACGTTCAGCAAATTACTCCTATCAAAAACCCGCACAACTTGATACCAGCTTAACAACAGGCAATTTATCCAGTGTAGGCATCGACTCGGTCAACATAATTGAACTTACAAAACTTATTTTAGCAGACAGTTTTCCCAACATTCATAGTTTGCTCATCTCAAAAAACAATAAACTTGTTTATGAAAATTATTTTTCTGGAAAAGATCAAAATTGGGGCTGGCCTTTAGGCTATGTACATCATACGGTTGCCTTGCTGCACGATACACGTAGTATTTCAAAAAGTGTAGTGGCTGCCTGTATTGGACTTGCCATTCAGCAACAAAAAATACAAAGTATTGACGACCCCATTTTTAACTACCTCCCTGACTATTCGCGCTACAAAACTTCTCAAAATGAAAAGATCACCATTCGCCACCTTCTTACTATGAGTTCGGGGTTACAATGGGATGAGGACGTTCCGCATGGTACTTCTAAAAATAGTGAAACACAAATGGAAAGAAGTTCGGATCCGGTGGCATATGTATTGAAACAACCTGTGGCTTTTGAGCCTGGGTTGGTATGGAAATACAATAGTGGCGGTGTGCAGGTTTTAGCAGCCATTATAAAAAACACAACAGGACTGAATGTTGATGCGTTTGCTGGGAAATATCTTTTTCTGCCGTTAGGCATCCAGGATTATTACTGGACCAAGAGTAAAAAAAACTTTCCTGCCGCTGCGTCTGGTTTACGTTTGACCTCAAGAGATTTACTAAAATTTGGAATGCTCTATTTAAATCATGGTAAATGGAACGACAACCAAGTGCTTTCTGAAAAGTGGATAGATGAATCATTAACAATGCAACAATCAAGAAGTTCGTCAGCAACCCGTGGATACAGCTATTTATTTTGGACGGATACCGAGCGAGTAAAGGGAAAATCTGTTGAAATAATTGCCGCGAGAGGCAATGGCGGACAAAGAATATTTATCTGCAAAGATTTTCAACTGATTGTTGTTCTAACAGCTGGCAATTATAATAAGAAAGATCTTGTGAATAATGGAGAAAGATTATTGACGAATTATATACTACCCTTTGTGAAATGAACAATCTTATAGGACACAATACGTAAGCCAAAAATCTGATTGATCCTGTGAAAGAAAAAGAAATTGAATCATTTTATCCGACAAGCAAACAACAATGGCGGGCGTGGTTGAAAAAAAATCATGCTAAAAAAACATCCGTTTGGCTCATCTGCTATAAAGTGAAATCAGGCAAGCCTACCATCACGTGGAGTGAAGCCGTTGACGAAGCACTTTGTTTTGGTTGGATCGATAGCATTAGAAGACCTGTTGATGAAGAAAAATTTCTACAGTTTTTCGGTAAACGAAAACCTGTCAGCACGTGGTCAAAAGTAAACAAAGAAAAAGTTCAGAACCTGATAGCACAAGGACGGATGACTGCGGCAGGATTAGTCTGTATAGACATCGCAAAACAAAATGGCTCCTGGACTATACTGGATAAAGTTGAAGCCCTGATAATTCCCACCGACCTGAACAAGGCATTCAAAACTCAAAAAGGTTCGAGAGAATTTTTTCTGAGTCTAAGTAAATCCGTTAAGAAAAGTATTTTACAATGGCTCGTGCTCGCAAAACGGGAAGAAACCAGAATGAAAAGGATTAATGAAATAGCAACTCTTACCAGCAAGGGGCTTTTACCTAAACAATTTCGATAGCAGTAAGAAGAACATAGGAAGACACATTTTACTTATCTCAATTTCATCTGCTTGTTGTGTTTTCTTAAAGGGTAAGTCATCGTGCATTTTGTTGCGCGATCTACTGACTCCGCTAAAGGCGAGTGGTTCTAAGGTAGCCTTTTACTAAGGGTCTTTTCGATAGCGGCACAAGGCCGCTATGACGCACCATTGAGTGCATCCCATGATCCTTCTCCGTGATACTTCGTCTCTTGTCAGTTTGTGATAAACGTGTATGTTACAAATAACATTACTTTCTATCATTCACCAGCCCCCCAATAATCCGCAGCCCATCCAGGGTTAGGTTGGGTTCGATAGAATGAAAAAATACCGTGAGTGGCGCAATGATAGATGACAAGCCGCCTGTAGCGATAACGGGACATTCGGTACCTAACTCTGTGCGAATTCTTGCAACTACATTTTTTACAAGTCCTTCGTAGCCAAACAGAATTCCGGTTTGAATGGCCGTAACTGTATTTTTTCCCAGCGAAGAAGTAGGCATTTCCAATGGCACATCAAATAACTTGGCTGTATTCTGCGAAAGCGATTTAATAGCAGTCTTTAACCCCGGTGCGATAGAAACTCCCAAAATTTTTCCTTCGCCCGAAACGGTTGTGAAGGTGAGGGCCGTTCCGAAATCAACAACAATGCAGGTTTGTTTAAACTTATAATAGGCCCCGGTTGCATTCGCTACCAGATCAGAACCAATCTCAAACGGGTTTAAGATATTCATGGGCAGCGACTCATAAACTTTCGGCCCCAGCACAATGGGTTCTTTTTCAAATAGCGTGCGCGATACACTTTTGATTTTCTCCGTCATGGCCGGCACCACGCTGCTCAGCACAATGGTTTTTACATCGGATACTTCGGTGCTTGATTCAAAAAAATAATCGCGGATTTTTATTCCATAGAAAAGTTCTGGCAAATCGGGGCGCGAGGAAATGCGCCAGACATATTTCCACGCATCGTCTTTCCACAGACCTACCGTAATGTCGCTATTGCCAATATCGAACGCGAGAAGCATAGCGCAAAATGCAAATATTTATTCAAAAGCATAAAAGAAAATTGAAGGGCATAAATCTCAGGCGTCAGACCGCTTATTGACAATCTCAACGGGCGGTCTGTGCCTTTAACTCAATCTGGCTTTACCACACTCGACCCGGTAGAGTCTACGATCAACTGCGGATTGCCACGATACAACACCACGCTGGCACCACTCACTACAGCTTCAAGTTCATTGGCAACCGTCACCTTTCCATTGCTGGCTCCGGAAACATTCAACTTTGCGTTGGCAACTGCGTAATCAAAAGCTGTTACAATAGACGCCCCGGAAATAGTACCTTCCAGCAGCTGCCCTTCGCCCTGCAGCCTTAATTGCGATGCCCCGCTCAGTGTAAAATGTATTTCGGCTGCATCCATCACTACCTGTGCCAACGAAGCCCCTGAGAGAGAAACATCCAGCCGATTGACTGCCGAAAATCCTGAAATCTGCGTATTGGTTGCGCCTGAAAAATTAACTCCATATAAAACCGGAAGTGTGATGTTTACATACGTTGCATATTGTCGCTTCTCACTCCTATTGAAGCGGATTGTAAGTACATCGCCATTTTTATACACCAGCAAGTCGTCCAGGTTTCTGCGATCGCCTTCAGCATCGATGGAAAAATTTTCACCATATTTTATTGAAATAACCAACGCATCTCCGGCTTCAATGCGATCAAAATCAACCTCCGGAAAGCTACGTTTATTCTGCTGGCGAGGGCCCGGATCTTCTTCATTACATGCGCTAAGCCAAACCAGGGCTATCAGCATCGCTATTAAATTAATCTTTTTCATTTTATGGATGTTTTGCTGGTAAGACAACCTGGTAAATTGATACCCCTACTCACCACTAAAAATTTATTAAAACTCAATTTTATAACTCAACACAGGCAGCAAAGGCAGCATGTACCATTTTTTAACAGTTCCGGCTTGAGCATCAAAATATTGACCGCCCAGATTTTTCTGGTTTGTGGCATTCTGCAAATCCAACGAAAGCGTAGTGGTTGATTTGGCTTTATTACGTTTTAAGCTAACCCGAAGATCGGTGCGGAAATAGTTAGGCAACCGTTCTGTGTAGGCAAGATTTTCGATGTATTCGGTTTCACCGGATTCAAAAGATTTCTCAACATCGATGGGCGTTGTCCAGAAACCTCCGGTGTAGATCGTGCGAATGTTTAATCCAAACACACGATTTTTTCTCCAGTTGTATTCTTTTCCTGCCGTGAAGCTGAGTGCATGCTTTCCGTTGAAGCGGGAGTTGCGCCACACACCATCCAGTGTTTTGTATTCTGAATTATACAACGATCCAGACAAAAGGAAATATAAATTATTGTGAAGGAATTGTTCAAGCGTAAGTTCAAGCCCATAGTTGCGTCCCACTCCTTCATTTACCATCGGCTCGGTAATAAATCCTTCCTCCACCACAAGTGATGACAGTGCACTGGTTGGGTCGTTCTCTACAGCAATATTAAACAACTGCTGATAATACGTTTCTGTCTTTATACGCAAGTGTTTTGTTAACGATCGATCATATCCTATAACAAAATGATGCGCTTTGTTAAATCCCAGATTTTCGTTGGGTTTGCTCCACGTTCCATCCTGTTGTTGTACCTGGGCTTCGTAGACACCACTCGGTTGCATCTGGCTATGTAATCCATATCCAGCATTAATTGATTGTTGATCGTCTAGCTCATACTTCATTGAAACCCGCGGCTCAAAAGAATAAGTGCCGTTGTCTTTCAGATATAGAAAATGCACCCCTGTGTTGATCGTCAATTGTTGTGTGGGTCTGTAATTCCATTGCGAAAAAAGTTGCCACGTGCCTGCATATCCTTTTGAATTCAAAGGCTCTTCTATCTGATCCGTTTCCGTATCAAGATGGCGTTGGCGAAGGTTGTAGTAATATCGGTTAAGATAAATCCCTGATCGAATGCTGTTTTTTGCATTAAACTTATGATTGAGCACGGAGCTTATCGTAAACTTTTTTGTGATGTAGTTTTCTTTATAGTTGAACTGTGGAATGTAGTCATTGTCAAGGCGGTCATTCTGAAATCCATGGTCGTTACCCGATAATACAACCGTTGATTGTATAAAAGTGTTTGGATTAAGCGTAATGGCATGTTTAAATCCTGCTGCACCGGTATTTGAAAAGTAGTTGGAGTTGTAGCGTTGATAATCTTCTCCCCATTTCGTGGAATCCTTTTCTGCGTTTTCTCTCTGATCACTTAATCCACCAAATCCGAATAACGAAAAGTTTCCCAGTTTACGGGTTGGCAAAAAGATGTTATACGACACGTCCTGAAAGTTGGTAACAGCATCGCCTACATTCACGCCAAGATTTGACAATACGCTTAAGGTTGAGTAGCGATAGTTAATCAGATAAGAACCTCGATAGTTTTTAGCGAAAGGTCCTTCCATCGCTACGTCCATACCCAGGAATCCTGCCTGTACGGTATATTCCTGTTTCTCATTATTTCCTTTGCGCAGATTCAGATCAAATACTCCGGCCAAAGCATTTCCATACTCAGCCGGAAAAGCGCCTGTCGAAAAATCAGAGTTGGCAAGCAGTTGTGAACTCAGAATAGAAATACCTCCACCCGATGAGCCAATGTCTGCAAAATGATTTGGGTTTGGAATATCAACTCCTTCCATACGCCAGAGTAAACCAAAAGGCGAGTTGCCTCGAATAGAAATTGAATTGCTTCCGTCATCGGCTGAAACAACTCCGGCAAACGATACAGCCGCACGTGCCGGATCGTTTACAGCTGCCGCAAACTTGCGGGTTTCCTCCACCGAGAAGGTGCGTGTGCTTACGGTAGCCATTTCATTGAGCGGTTTATTTTTCTCTATGTCGGGTCGCACAACAATTTCATCGAGTTGTGTAATGTCTTCCTCGATGGGGATTGTAAGCACTACTTCTTTTCCGGAATTGACAATGATGTTTGGCATCGTAATTTCTTTATACCCAACAAATGAAATGCGAAGGGTATGTGTGCCTACGGGTATTTGCAAAAGTTTAAAGTTTCCATCGGGGTCGGTAGTCGTGCCGATCAGCGGATCGGAGTTAACTAAAATGATGGAGGCACCAGGCAATGTGGTCTGCGAGACCTTGTCGATCACTGTGCCACGAATGGTTTGTGTAAGTGTTTGTGCCCGAAGTGAGCCACAAAAAAGTAAAGTCAGTAAAGAAAAATAAATTTTGAGGGTTTTCATACAATCGTTTATTAAGCCTGTATGACAAGTCTGATTTTATAAACCCCTATTCAACGAATGAAATTATTCTGTCTTACGATCACAAAAAACGCAACGCCACTTTAGCACCCCACCACATTTTTAAATTAATATCATGATTTAAGTTGCGTTCCGAAATAATGGTAGGCTGATAATCTGTAAACAAAGTAGGATAATCATCAAACGTGGTGCGGGTCATGTAGCCATTTAATGTGATACCCGTTGCAATTGAGAATTTTTTTGCCACCTGAAAATCAAACCCTACATAGGCTTTGTTCAATAAACTTAATGCATTGGTAAAGCTGCCCTTGTTTATATGTTGTGATGAAAGATCAAGATCAAGGTACCACCACCGCGTTATTTTTCGGGTAGTGCCAACGCCATATCCAAACGTCCACACCGAAGAGTCGGTAGTATTTAATGATTGCTCCGGTTTAAAGCCAGCCATAATCATGGTGTGAAATTTTCTTACGCCTGTGCGAAAAGCAAGATTTGTATAAAAGACTTCATCTGCCGATAGCTCAATTTTATGATACCCCTTATTAACAATACTAAATAATCCTATCGGTACACCGCCCAATGTATCCGCATAGTTAATTATACCAATCTGTGTACCGTGAACGGCTCCACCATAATTAAACAAACCTGCTACCTGCGAACCTGAAATCCGTTTTGTTGCAATGTTGGTTAACCCGGCAAACTGCGACCCTGAATAATCACCAATCTGCACATTGCTAAACCCGGCCACCTGCACCCCATGCGATGAACCATTCGAGAAATTGCTAAACCCTGCAATTTGAACACCATACGTTTTACCGAGATTTGTGTTTGCAAAACCAGCAACTTGCACGCCCCGTGTGGTACCGAGATTTGTATTGGCAAAACCAGCCAGTTGCACGGCTTCTGTTTCGCTACCATTCAAGTTAAAAAACCCTGCTACCTGCACACCATATACTTTGCCGCCAACCATATTTCCAAATCCTGCCAGCTGCAGCCAGCTCACATCACCACGATCAATGTTAAAAAAGAATCCCAATTCAATTTGCCGTGTGCCTAATGAGTAGCCACCTAAAAAATTAATTGAATAGTCGTTGATCACATTGCCACTCAACCGGCCGTTGCTACCCAAAAATGGAAGAAAAGAAACCTGTACCAATTCATGCAACGTATCGCGTATATTCTGAATGTTAGGTTCCGATTCATAAGGCATTACCATCTCTTCTTTATATTCAACATCCAGTGAATCCCCCGATTCGGTATGAGCCGCGATGTGCAGCGAATCCGGTTCAACCGGACTGATCGAGATGATAAGGTATTGGTTGCTCGGGGCCGTAATGCTTACCAATGTGTCGCGATAGTCTTTCTTGCTTACCGTGATCGCAATCGAATCTGTTTTTTTTTCAAGTTTGAGTTTAAAGTATCCATATTCATCCGTTACTGCAGCGGTAATAGAATGTTTATCATACACACTGGCCTGCGCAATTTTGTTTCCCGTTTTTTGGTCTTCGATGTATCCACTGATAACAACAACCACTGTGTTGTTTTTAATCTGTGGAATTGGCGCTTTGGTAAGAATTAGGTAATTGCCCCTCTCTTTATAGTTCATTGCGCCCTGAAAGATTTCATTGAGTACGGTGCGCACCGTTTGATTTGTTGCGTTAAGTGAAATGCTTTTGTTAGCATCGATAATAGCACTGTTGTATGAAAACGAAAAGCCTCCGGCTTGCCCTATGCGATTTAATACAGAAGGAAGTTTTTCGTCTGTAGCGCTAATCGTGATGATGCGTTCTGCTATTGGAGTTTCTTTTTTTTGCGCAAGTGCTGTAAACGCCACCCCACAGAGAAAGTAAATCGCATAAAGTCTTTTCATGCGTTGTCTATTGGTCGCAACCCTTTCCATCAAGAATGATTTCATTCTCCTTTCGGGTGAGTGTGAGCCCCATCGTTTCGGCTATTACTTCGGCAATGATGGATGCGTTATCTTCTTTGAAATTTGCCGTAAGGCGGCAGTTATACAGCTTTTCGTTTGCTAATTTTATTTTTGAGTCGTAGACATCATTCAACAAATTAATCACAGAACGCAAATCGGTATTGTTAAAACTGAAAACTTTTGTTTTGTAGGCAAGGGCGTTGGTATCAGGCTTATCTATTCTATAAAACTGTTTGTTTCGTTTGCTGTAAATCGCCTTTTGTCCCGCATGCAAATTTAGTCCCGAATCAAGCATGGTATAAAACTGAACTTCACCACTGGTTACAATGATCTCAATGGTGTCCTTATCGGGATAAGCCTTCAGATTAAATTCTGTCCCGATATCGCGAACTAAGATTTCATCAGCTTCAATCACAAAAGGTTTTTCTTCTTCATGCTTTACCGAAAAATACGCTTCGCCCTTCAACACTACCTTTCGGGTTTTTTCGCGTGGGTTGTATTTATAGGTTAATTGACTCTTCTTATTCAAGAATGCAGTACTTCCATCGGGCAACATATTTTGAAGAGTTACAGAATCTGAAACTACAGCCAGTGTTTGTGTAGCCGGAGAAGCAACCTGATACGTTAAATATCCAACACCCAGCAAGATTACAACCCCAGCTGCAATCCGCAGTACTTGATTGAACGTAGATCTGGTTGCATTAAGGCTAACTACGCGGGCAGGTTCCTTTTGAATTTTATTTCTGACTTTATTCCAGGCAGCATCAGTATCGAATTGAAGTTGGATTTCGGTAGCGGTCGCTTTCTCAAAAATAGTTTTAAGATGCTCGTAGTATTTCTGGTTCGCTTCACTTTGCTGAACCCAGCGTGCTACCTTCACTTGCTCGTGAGCAGTTCCCTCCCCGGCCAATACTTTGCCAATCAAATCGTCCATATCGTTCCACACGTTCTTCATCACAGCCAGTCTTTCATAAAAATTAAAAATAAAGGCAAATAGTCTTTCAGTTGCTCGCGCATTAGCTTCAGTGCTTTGCCCATGTGGTTCTCCACTGTTTTTACAGAAATGTTCAACTGATCGGCAATCTCCTGATACTTCAGTTCTTCAAACCGGCTAAGCTGAAAAACAAGGCGGCATTGCTCGGGCAGTGTTTTCATAGCCTCTGAGATTTTAACTTCTAATTCAGCCGCATGCACTTTATGGGTTACGGCTTCGTACGCCACTTCGGTAACGGCCAGTTCATGAGCAACATGTTGCTGCTTTACCTTCTCGTGTTTAATAACATTGAGACATGTGTTGCGCACCATGCGATAGAGATATGATTTGAAGGAAGTCTCAATGGCGAGGGTGGTTCGCTTCTCCCAAATGGTAATAAACGCAGATTGCACAACCTCTTCAGCCTCTTCCTTGTCTTGCAAAAAGGAGTAAGCATAGCGGCACAACGGTTGGTAATAGGTTCTAAAAATCATCTCAAAAGCACTTTCGTTGCCCAGCCGGAGTGTTTCCAAAACCTGCTTTTCCGTTAAATCCACTGCTTTTGAAATGTTTCAGTGCAATTTACGGGTTTAGGGCGTTGAGGTTATGACAACCGAAAGAAGTTTTACCCCTAAGTTTCATTTAAAATAAAAAGGCCATCCTGTAAACAGGATGGCCTAGTGTTACTCTATAATAGTATGTCAAACCTTCTTCATTTTCTCAAATCTGTAAACGTCAGGCATCTCCGAATCATCATGCATGGTTACGTTCAGATCTTTGATTAACCCATTGCGAATGTCATACACCCAACCGTGAATGTAAGGCCGCCCGCGCTTTTGCCACGCATTTTGAATGATGGACGTTTTGCCCAAGTCATAAACTTGTTCTATCACATTGAGTTCGATAAAACGATCCTCGCGCTGTTTCATATCTTCAATGGCCTCAAGCTCGTCAATGTGCATACGATACACATCCTTGATGTGGCGAATCCAGTTATCAATAAGACCAATCTGCTTGTTGCCCATGGCTGCGCGCACACCCCCACAGCCATAGTGGCCACAAACAATTACATGATTTACTTCCAGCACATTTACCGAGTAGTCCAACACACTTAACATATTCATGTCGGTATGCACAACCATGTTGGCTATGTTTCTATGCACAAATACTTCTCCGGGTGCCGTGCCTGTGATTTCATTGGCTGGCACGCGGCTGTCCGAACATCCGATCCAGAGGAAATCTGGCTTTTGGGTGTTTGCCAGTTTATTAAAGAAATCTTTGTCTTCGCTTAGTTTCTGCTCAACCCAGGCGCGATTTTGCAGGATTAATTGATTGTATTTTTCCATTTGCTTTTGGTTTTTGAATTCGTGATCGGTTTAGGATAAAATTTTATCGGGAAGTTTTAATCCATTAATATCAATTATAATATTTTTTGTTTTCGCTGTTTCGGTAAAATCACTTATCGTTTCAAGTATATCGGCATCTACAAAACCGGCCCTGGTTGCATCAATTACTAATTGTGAATCGTTGGGTATTCGAGCCAGCTCCTCTCGAAGTGCAGCTTTGTTCAAGAACGTTACATCCTTCGTAAACTTGATCATGTACCTCTCCTTTTCGGAGACCACAATTATCGCCTTTTTAAAGTTGGTGATCAGAATAAAAATCAATGCTATCACAATGCCCAGAAAAACACCCAGCAAAAGATTTGTAAACAACACGAAAAGTACGGTAGCCACAAAAGGCAAAAACTGCACATATCCTTTGCGGAACATTTCTACATAGGAAGATGGTTTGGTTAGTTTATAACCCGTAACCAGCAAAATTCCTGCAAGGCAAGAGAGCGGAATCAACTGCAGTAGTTGGGGAATTAATACTACCGATAGCAACAAGATTACCCCATGTGAAATCGTAGAGGCTTTGCTTCGCGCCCCAGAATTTACGTTTGCCGAACTGCGAACAATAACTGAAGTTACCGGCAAACCACCCAGAAAGCCAGACACTACATTACCGAAACCTTGAGCATGCAATTCGCGGTTAAGCGGAGTGCTTCTGCGAATCGGATCCATCTTGTCGCACGCTTCAATACTTAATAAAGTTTCGAGACTGGCCACTACAGCCAGTGTGATGGCCGTTGTATAAACTTTAGGGTTTTGCCATGCGGAAAAATCCGGGAAGGTGAAAAATGCACTCAGGCCTGAGTCGGAATAAGAAGGTAGAGATACCAGATGTTGCGCTCCAATAACAAGATCAGGCGAACTGATTTTATAAATTGCGTTAAGGCCAATGCCCACAATCACTACCACTAACGGTGCTGGCACCACCCGGAAGAATCGATAGCGCAACAGAAAGTTGGAGTTCCAGCTTATCAATAATAATACTGAGATAACACTTATTATTACCGCACCCGGACTTATGTAATTAAACGCTTCTAAAATTTCTGAAAAAGTATTGCGTCCATCGGGTTGAAAGAAACTTTCATCACCTTCAAAGTCGGCATCAAACCCTACAGCATGGGGTATCTGTTTCAGAATAAGAATTAACCCGATGCCTGCTAGCATACCTTTTATAACTGCCACAGGAAAAAAATGGCCTATCGATCCGGCCCGTACAAGGCCTAGTATAATTTGAAGCACACCAGCTACTACCACACTAAACAAAAAAATCTCGAACGTGCCGAGATCTTTGATTGCTACTAATACGATTGAGGTTAGTCCCGCGGCCGGGCCACTTACACTTAAGGAAGAGCCACTTAAGGCCCCTACAATTATGCCGCCCACAATACCGGCCATCAAACCTGAGAATAGAGGTGCGCCCGATGCCAGGGCAATGCCTAAACATAAAGGTAAAGCAACCAAAAATACAACAACTGAAGACGGAAAGTCCGTTGACCAATAACTCCTTAAATTCATGAGAACTTTAAAAAATGAAATCTGAAACTACAACCTGATTATCCTCCAACGAGGTTCAAAAAATTTTAGCAGGTTAGCAGCCTTGGGGCGGAGGAGAAATTATTTCCAGGAAATGGAAACTTGTTAAGAAGTGACTTGAGAAAATTCGGTTTTGCGTAGCGCGGATGGTAGTATTGATTCGGTACAGAGAAACTAATTTAGAAGTTTCATCATCTTGGCCACTGGTATCTTCTTCTATTGGCGTTGGGGTCGTTTCTTCTTCTGCACTTCCTTCTTCACTCCAGTCTATTGAAATTGTATTAGCCACTTTTTTCTCCAAAGACGTTGTAATCGTGTTGGCCGACACGAGAATCAGCAAACAAAAGATTGAAACATAAGAGAGCACGACTTTGATCATAGCGGATGGCAAATATAGGTAAATTGTTGGCTTGCCTGGGCGCTCATTTCATTTTAAGAAAAATTTAACACGCTCATAATGGCTCATCGGGGGATGACAGGAAGTAATAATCTGGAAGGATAAGCTGCCGAATGGTATACCGTGTTGCTGGCCGGGTTCAGCATTTTTTCCGTGGCTATCTCTGTGCCGGTATTGGGGTTCGGGTCGTAATGCGGAGCCTTGCTACTGGTTATATAAACCCGAATCCGGTGACCTTGTTTAAATAAATTAGAACAATAAACATTTCCCATTCTGATTTTATAAACTTCACCCGGTTTCATTAGTTCTTGCTTTTCAAAACCATTCCGATAACGCATCCGTAAATAGCCAGCATCCAGCCCAGTAAGATTTATTGACCTTCCATCCGGATACACATCGCACACCGTAAATGAAAAGTCGGTGTCTTTAGTGGTAGAGCTAACAAAAAGCTCCGCTACAAATTCTCCGGTTATTTCAAGATCAGACGTTAACGGAGCTGAGGTAAACACAAGCACATCCTTTCGGCCTTCAATTTCACGTTGATCATATGGATATGATTTTTCATACGATACATCCCACAAAGGTTGATTAGGATCAAATACATAGCTATCGGCCGGTTCATTTTTTGGAAGTTGTTGGTTTAGCTTTCCATCGTTTTTATCAAGCGCGGCCCGGCCTGCCGAATGCAGATAAAAAGAAGTGGACACGGCTCGGGTTAGCGGCCACTCTTGCTCGGCCCGCCATTTATTTTCACCCATCACAAAAATACTTACCGGAGGCAGGGTGCTCTTTCCGCTTTCGCCTTTCAGGTTCTCATCAAACCACCGTAACAAATCGGCATCATAGTCAATACCAGCCGAAGACCCAAACGAAACTTCACCAAACGTAGTTTTCCGTGTATTGAGTGAGGTGTGGTTCCAGGGACCAAGCACAAGTTTTGTGTTAACCTTCGCAGATTCTGTAGCCGCTTCTTTATTCATTTTATTGAATGCCCGAGTTGCTCCATCTGGTCCATAGGCGGCATCGTACCAACCGCTCTCTAGAAATACAGGGTTTCGGAATTTTGAAAAGTCGTTTTCCATATTTACAAAATCCCACCACGGTGAAAGGTCTGGATGAGTTAACCAGTCATAATATTCCGGAGCATATTTTTTTAACAAGGGTATCTCTGACAGCGGTCTGTATTCATACCATTTTCTACGATCACTTTTCTCCCATTCTTCGGTGGCCGGCTCATCATCCCACGGGCCGGATGTATCATGGGCACGCTTTCTTTTATCGGCCAGTATATAAGGTGTAAACCAATCGAGCCACGGATGGGAGAATGCTCCGCCATAATAAATAAAATGATGGCTGCCGATGGGAGTCATTTCTGGCGCTGCTGCCACCAGGTGCGGAGGTGCCTGCGACATGGCTTGCCACTGCACAATGCCAGGATATGAGCCTCCGTAGGTTCCTACTTTTCCATTACAAAACGATTGTGTTGCCACCCATTCGATTACATCATAACCATCTTTTTTCTCATGGCGATACGCCTCAAATTCACCTTCGCTGGTGAGACGACCCCGCACATCAACAAGATAAACCAGATACCCTTGCTTGGCAGCTTTCAGCGGAAGCTCAGCATACGAATCGTAATCATGAATGCCATACGGGGTGCGATAGACAAGTGCCGGAAATTTTCCTGCCTGATCGGGCCGATAGAGAATTGCCCCAAGCGTAATGCCATCGCGCATGGGTATGCGCACCTCTTCACGAATTACATTGAGCGGATGTTGTGCAATAGAAGCTTGAAAAAAAAGAAGCGCGAGAATGGTAAGGCTGAAACTCATTTTCCAAGTTTCGAAAAATTAAGAGAATTTAAAAACTCAATTCAATGAGCGGTTATCATCTGTCCTCATTCATTTCTCAACGACTCTACCGGATTGGCGTTAGCCGCACGCACCGTTTGAAAACTCACCGTAACGAAGGCAACCACAATTGCCGCCAGCGCAGTGAATACAAACATCCAGACATTTAAATCTGTTCGGTACGGAAATCCATTTAACCATTCGGTTGCAGCGAATAATGAAGTGGGCAATGCAATCACAAAAGCAATCATCACAAGCAAAATAAAATCTCTCGAGAGCAACATCACAATCTGGTTTACGCTAGCGCCCAATACTTTTCGTATTCCGATTTCTTTTGTCCGCTGTGTTGCGGTAAAGGAAGCCAGGCCAAACAATCCCAGGCATGATATAAAGATAGCCAACGCCATAGCCGTGTTAGTGAGCTTAGCCGTGCGCTGTTCGGTATGATAGAAATTTTTGATTGTGTCATCCAGAAACTCATGTTTAAAAGGCGTATCAGGATAAACCCTTTTCCAGGCCGCTTCAATTTTATCCAACCCGGCCTTTAAGTCATCTCCCGTTTGATGTTGATTCGTGAGCCGTATATTGAAACAACTAAAGGATTCCATTTCGTTGGCAATCATCATGGGATCAATTGCAGCATGGAGACTCTTCATATGAAAATCTTTTACTACACCGACAATTGGCATCTTGCTCTCACTATATTCAATTTCCTTACCCAGTGCTTCTTCGGGGGTTTTAAAACCCAGACTCTTTGCCATCGTCTCGTTGATAATAAATTCTTTCACCGTATCACTTACGTGAAGATTCCTTCCGGCCAACAAATCAATCTCATAAAATTTCAGGTAATTCACATCTCCGAATTTTCTGAAGGCATTCACGGTTAGCTCTTCTTTACCATCATTGTATTTTACAGTAGAGGAGCTCCACCCATTGGCAGAAGGCGGAGAATCACTAAGCGAAAGCTCAGCTATTTCTGGTATCGAAGCCAACTCATTGGCAAAAACATCTTTTTTGGAATTGTCTTCCCACCATGGTGTGTCAAAATAAATAACCGCATCTCTTTTAAATCCTAAATCTTTATTGAGCATAAAGCGTATCTGCCAGCCTACTACCAATGTGCCTATGATAAGCACCTGAGCAAATGAGAACTGAAAAACAATCAGACCCTTTCGTAAAAAGGCCGTGCGCGATTGATGACTGTTTGTATGTGCTTGATTTTTCAATGCCAGTGCTGGCAAAAAGGATGACAGCACAAATGCAGGATACGCACTTGCGAGCATACCTATAAAAAATAATGCAAACGCCAGAAAAGGAAATATCTCTATCAGTTTGAGTTCTACACCTTTTGGCACAAACTCCTCAAAGGACACCAATCCTAGTTCAGTCAATGGAATGGCCAGCGCAATTGCCACCAGCGTAAGTAACAAGCCTTCGCACAAAAACTGAACGATTAATCGTCCTTGTGTGCTGCCCAATACTTTGCGCACGCCTACTTCTTTGGCGCGCCTCACCGCCTGAGCTGTTTCGAGATTGATAAAATTGATAGAGGCAATTACTAACAATAAAATGGCTACAAAGATTAATGTAATGAGTGTAGGCAAATGTGCTGCGCTTCGGCTAAAATCAAAAATGCCCGTCTCCGAATTAAAATGCAGATCGGAAAGTGGCTGCAGGTTAAATGTGTTAACGGCATCCCAGTCACTTTTCTCCCTATAGATTTTTGTTAACTGGGGTAATTGAGCCGCTAACGTTTGATGCGTTGTGCCATTGGAAGCTTTTATAAAAATTTGTGTGCTACTATTCGTGCTCGTCCAATCTTCAAGGTTGTAGTTTTTTTTGAGCCAGCTGGCTTGCGTTGTTGGCGCACTAATGAAATCAGTAAAGGAAAGATCGGTGTGAAATGGAACATCCTGAACTATGCCCGCCACCTGCGTGATGAGTGAATCGCGGTAAATTACTGTGCGCCCAAGAACTGATTCTATTTTCTGATCCCCAAAATATTTTTTTGCCTGACTTACAGTCAATACTGTTTGATGTGGTTGCGTGAGTACTTCGGGTGATCCTGCAACCCACTCGTACATGTCAAACACATTAAAATATTCGGGCCCTACTATGGCTAGCTCGCTTTGTTTGCCCAACTCCTTTTCTTCTGAACCCGAAACAACTTTTACCTCCGAACCAAAAATGAAAAACAAAGTTACCTGATCTACACCTGAAAAATTATCGCGCACATGTGGCGCTACGGCTGTAGGTGCACCCCGGTTCAATCCCGAAAAGGTGCCCGTAAATTTGGAATGAATGCGATAGATTCTATCGTAATCTTTTGTCTTCTTATTGAACGATAACTCGAAGGTTACAATCAGGTAAATAATCAAGCAGGCACTTATGCCGATGGCAAGACCCGTGATATTAATAGCCGAGTGAAATTTATTGCGAAGTAATGATCGGTAAGCAACCGTAAAGTAATTACGTATCATAGGTTTGCGGATTTGAAGCCATGCTTATCGCAAACCGGAAGCCAAAGTTTATAATTGAGCCAATTGAAGATAATAAGCCGCTTTACATTAAATTATCTGATCATGAACGGTCATCCTCGTCCGGAATCGAGCAGCAGGAACTACTCCACCTCCACTACAATTTCAATCTCAACGGCAATGTTGCTGGGTAATGAATTCATGCCAACAGCCGATCGTGCATGCTTTCCTTTCTCACCAAACACGGCTACCATCAAATCAGAAAATCCGTTGATCACTTTCGGTTGATCGATAAAGGTATCCGTGCAGTTAACCATGCCCAATACTTTTACTATTCGCTTTACTTTGTTTAGATCACCCAATTCACCTTTCAGCGTTGACAAAATTGAGATGCCCGTTTGCCTGGCGGCTTCATAACCTTGCTCCGTAGTCATGTCGGCACCCACTTTGCCGGTGATGTTCGATCCGTCTGCTTTTGTTGGACCATGGCCAGCCAGGTAAATTAAATTGCCAGTGCGCACAGCCTTCACATAATTAGCCATTGGCTTGGATGGCGCAAAGAGTTCGATTCCCAACTCTTTCAGTTTTTTATCAAAATCAATTTTTTGCTGAGCAAATGAAGCGGCCGTAAAAAAAACGAATGCGGCTACAAAGAGATATTTTTTCATAAGAGTATTTTTCTGATTAACGTCTGGGAAAGACCAATTTCAATCCGGGTCTTTTTTTCCCTCCAATATCCATAAAAAAACGTGACTCACGCAAGTTGCCTAATTGATCCCACATGTAGTAGGTTCCCATTTTTCCATCGTTCATTGTCTGGCTTGTTACCTGACTTAGCCAATATGTGCTTCGGTTGCTATAGGGCGCTGCTGCCAACCCGGCCAACATAGGCTGTTGATACGAGCTCTTAGCCTGACTTGCAAGCCATGATTGTTTATCTGCCCTTCCTTCAGTGTTTAATACGTAAACTATAAATGGTTTTGGTTCAGCCCGAAATTGTGCTTGCGCAGAAAAGTCGCTAAGGAGTATAAGTGTGTATAGTGAAATGAACTGCAGACAATTCATATCAGGAATTTACAAACATTATCCGAATCTGGTACCTTCAGGTAAATTGATTTTTTATGATTGATGTGTTTCGTTGCTCCTGGTGCCTTAAGTTCGAAGAATACATAAACTACCATGACAAAGAATGGGGCGTGCCCGTACACGATGACCGCATACATTTTGAGTTTTTAATTCTGGAGGGGGCACAGGCCGGACTTAGTTGGTCTATGATTTTAAAGAAGCGCGAGGGCTATCGCAAAAACTTTGCAGATTTCGATCCAATAAAGGTAGCTCGCTTTACAGAAAGGAGAGTAGAAAGAATTCTATTAGATCCGGGCATTGTTCGCAATAAGTTAAAAGTGAATGCCGCTGTAAATAATGCCAAACGATTTCTGGAAGTACAAAAAGAATTTGGAAGCTTTGACAAGTACATCTGGGGTTTTGTTAACCACAAGCCAATCGTAAACAAATGGAAAAATTTGACGCAGATAAAACCTACCACCAAAGAATCCGATATTTTAAGCAAAGATTTGATTAAGCGTGGTTTTAAGTTTGTGGGCAGCACGGTGATTTATGCTCACATGCAAGCATGCGGTCTCGTCAATGATCATTTAGTAGATTGTTTTCGATACAAACAGGTTCAGCAACTTTGATCGTATCATTTCAAGTGTTCTATCCTATCAAATTAATAGGATAGCCCGTGATAGAATACAAACTCATAGTATACGGCTTATTCTAAAACAGGTATTGCGCAAACGCATACAACCCCAGCATTAGTAAGGTGAGCCCCGGTGCCAACTTCACATAGATGTTATCTTTTACATAAGGCGCCAATTTCCTGGCCAAAAAGGTAAACAGCACCAACAAAATCATGACCCCTACAGACGTGCCAAACACATACCCATGCAACAAAGTCTGTGAAGAAAGATCAACCCAGTTTTGTGCTTTAAGATAAGCCGTGATGCCAATCCAGAATGGAATCGCCATCGGGTTTAGGATACTTAACACAACGCCTCTGCGAAAACCACTTTCATTAAACCTCATCGAAAATTCACTCGGCTTGCGTGCCGACCACAACGTGAAGCCTCCAAGCACAGTCATTACAATAGCTGTAATCAATTGAAAGTTCTCGATAATTAGCGGAGTTGATGTAAGCCAGTCTTCAAACACAACGGCTATCCAGGCATAGGGATATTCGATAATGGCCACAGCAAGTGAAAACCGTAAGGCCGTTTTTACTTTATATTCCATGCCCAACTGCAACACAGCAAGGTTTAGCGTACCCGGAGGAATGGAACCAATAAAACTAAATAGCAGGCCTACTAAAAAAACCTGAAGGAGCATCATAATCAAACTCTATTTTTAAATCGGTGATAGATTTTCTTCCCTTCTCTAAAAGAAAGATAAGGAACTCCACGGTCATGATTTTCTTTGCTTACGCGATAGAGATTGCGCCAGTGCTTAATTAACACACTCATTGCTTTTATCAACGATGATCCCGGATGATAGATATGAGCTGGTTCGGCTCCGCAGCCATTCAGTTCCATAATCTTTACAATTCCATTTTCTAAATCTTGTAAGGAAGCGCACCGTAAGTCAAAACGACCAAAGTAAAAGCCTTTGATCTGCTTGCTGATGATATCAAACGAAGCGGAAAGTTTATCATTGATTAAATGATTATAATTTAGAAACGTGGTGCCCAGACAATGATTGCCAATAGAAACCAACTCTACTTTTTTTTCGGCTGGTATAATTTCTGTTAGCCGATCTGTATAGAGGTGCCGTAAGGTACTCCACTGAATTTTCGCACGATCCTTTTCCAATATTAATTGCTGAAGTGTTTTACTTCCGTCTCCGGTAACGGATAAAAATTCCTTACCCGTTATTGAATTTACAAATCCATTTTGTTTTGATGGAAATCGAACATAATAAACACCAAACTCTAACGGCAAATCCACAAGCTCTTGCATGATGAAATCTATCTTAATCTCGGCAAGGTATTTTTCAATGTCTTGATCTGTTTTAATTTTTCGCACCATCCAACCGCGTTCGCCCATGTCGGGTTTAAAAATCATCGGCAACGCTAAGCCATTAGCAAGCATTGTTTCGGTGATACTTGTTACCGTTGCCGGCAATTTTATAAGAATTGTTTTCGGCTTTACGTTACCCGGCACCAGATCAAGCACATCGTATTTGGATTCGCCCATCATGCCACCGGTAAGAATGGATGGGTTGGAGGCTGAAAAGTAAAAAAGCGATCGCTCTTTTAGCGAATACCAAAGCCACAGGAAAATTACCGGAGCCTGAATGATACCAAACGGCCAGTACTCCCAGCTTCTTAGTTTTATAAAAAAATTTCTTCGAAAAATCTTCTGCACGTAAATCTTTGATGTGCAAAAATACGGAAACAGAATTAGCGCGAAGCCAATTCGGTTTCTTTGTATCGGAGGGTAGATACAGCTACACCAAAGCCTGTTGGAAGAGTCACATATCCTGCCACTTCGCGAATCCCAATTTTCATAATGGCCATATGATGTACGGCATGCTCAATGTTATAGGTAAGCTCGCGCAGGTAGTTCGTATCAATGGTTACAACTTCATCGCGATCGGGCTGATAACCCACCTCTAGCTTCAATACGATATCGCGTTGATTGTTTGTTACAAAATCCTGAATCTGACCGATGGTATGCAAGGCAATGTGTTTGTCATTTTCCATTGCCTTATTATGTATACGCTTGTCGTAGTTTACAATCCCCAGTTCATACCCCTGCTCAAGGCATATAAAAAATTCAAGAGTGTGCCGCAAATGCTGGCCAACGGTCGAGTTGCTCAAGGCTGTAGATGGCTTGCGGAAATCCTCCTCGGTAATCTGGTTTACCACATCTGATAATTGTGTAAGGATTGTTCGTCCCGCCTGATAGAGCTGCGTCATAGTAAAATCAAACTTAAGCCGTGTAAAGATAATCTAAATCTATGGCTCATATACGATTGATAGGCGAACAAAGGTTTTATTGGGCGATTTTATTCCAATTTTGGTCTGCCTTTGCTTTTAGCGGGCCTTCATTTTTGTTCCAGTCGGTAAGGGTATTATTTCCCCAGAAATTATAAAACAGGTAGAGTTTGCCATTGGCTATTTTATAGGTCTCGGGATCAATTTTCACTTTCTCACCTGTTTCGCCCATAGCATAAGCGCACCAACCACCATAGGCAGGTTCATACTTAGTTGGGTTGGCTTTGAATCGCGTAACGTTGTTTGCGGTAGCGAATTGATAAATCAAGCCTTTGTAGGAAATCCTTAATTCTTCTTTCCCTTCCAAAGGTTTGTTATCGAAATAGCTTACCGGATCGAAACCTTCAAGGGCTATTGACTTTTTTAAATTATAATGCTTGGCGCGCACTTCATTTTCCTGGGCCCAGACCAGTTGCGAGAGTGTGAGGAAAAGAATTGTAACAATTTGTTTTTTCATGTGGGGTTTAACGAACGAATGCCAAACCTAGTTTTTTTAAACACAGTACTTTGTCGTGTGCGCTACAAACATTTAATCCGGTATTAAGTCTTTTACATATTCCCAAACCATCTCAGGCTCATAGCCTTTGCCTATTACAAAGCGGGCAACTTTGTCGCGTTTTTTAAACTGATTCTCTTCTTTGCTTTCCGCTGATTTTTTTTTGATCAACAACTTCAGTGTTTTGGTGTAATCCGAAGATTCAATTTCTTTTAGTCCGCGTTGAATGCAATTTTTTGTGAGGCCCAGAAACTCCAGTTCATTTTTGATTTTAAGCTTTCCCCATTTCTTCATGCGAAACTTGCCCCCGGCATAGGCTTTGGCAAAACGTTCTTCATTTAAAAATCCATCGGTGATTAGCTGCGACAAAATCTCATCCACCTGGGAGGCGTAGAGCCCGTACTCATAGAGTTTGTTTTTAACTTCTTTATGCGACCGCTCCTGATAGGCACAATAGCGCTGAATGTTTGCAAGCGCTTCGGTAGGACTTAAACGTTTCTTTATTCTGGATGCTGGATACTCGTCACCGGTTTCTGCTCGCTGTTTGAACGCCATTATCAAATATCCCAATACTACCCGCCAGAATCAAGCAACCAATAATCTTATTTAATAAGACCCTTGTTTCTCAAAATGCTTAGTAAAAATTTACGCTCGTTTTCGGTATTGAAAATTTTATAGGGTAGGTGAACGAGTTGGGCTTTGTTTACAAATAGTAAAAAATAATCCTTCCCAAGTTCAGCGCGTTTTATCTGATCCCACTTCATTGGCATACCTTCGCGGGCATTGAGTTTCATTACAATCTGCTGACTGGTGATCTCATACGAAAAACGTTCGAACAACATCTTTCCCTGGTCCAGTTGAGTTACACCATAAAACTGTATCCACCAGAACAACAAGTAAAGGCCAGCGCCCAGGGCCGCCCCGATAAACCACCAAATACTCGGTATCCATACATAGCCAAGGCAAATAGCAACCACGATCAGGCTCACCCACCATTGTTGCTTTAGAATAGCCTTCAGAGCCATTTTTATATAGTCTTTCTTTTCCAGGCGATAGTTACGCGTCTTCACAATCATGGCACAGTTCCGATTTTAAGGAGGGCAAAAATAAGGTGGAATTGCGGGATTTTCTAATCAGGAAAAAATTGTCACAAATGCCCGAATTAAATCTTAGAATCTGTGGCTGTTTTCTCCACCTTCAAACTTAAGTCCAGGCTTTTTACCGAGTGTGTGAGAGCCCCTACTGAAATATAATCTACACCGCACTCGGCTACAGCTGCCAAGGTAGATTCTGTGATTCCGCCACTCGCTTCTGTTTTGAATTTTCCATCGATCAACTTCACAGCTTTCTGCATGTCTTCAAGGCTCATGTTGTCGAGCATGATTACATCAATGCCGCCCACTGCTAGTACTTCTTCCACTTCTCGTAGTGTGCGGGTTTCAACTTCTATCTTCAACTCCTTGTGCTGTTCTTTCAAATACATTTTAATATTCTCAATAGCAGGCCGTATTCCGCCTGCCATATCAATATGATTATCTTTAAGCATCACCATGTCGTATAACGCATAGCGATGGTTTTTGCCGCCACCAATAGCTACAGCCCACTTTTCCATCAACCTGAAGTTGGGGGTAGTTTTGCGTGTGTCCATCAATTGTGCCTTTGTGCCCCTGATCAATCTACTCAATCGGTTTGTGTAAGTAGCAATGCCACTCATGCGTTGCATGCAATTAAGCACAAGTCGTTCGGCTGACAAGATAGATTGCGCAGCACCTTCCACAACAAAAGCCACGTCACCTTTTTCTATAGGAAAGCCCTCTTTCTTGAAAAAAGTAACTTTTAATTTGGGATCAACCTGATGAAAGATTTTCTCGGCTACCGTAAGTCCGGCAATAATACCTTCATCTTTCACTAGCAATTTGGCCTTACTGATTTTTGAAGCTGGCACTGCTCCCAACGTAGAGTGATCGCCTTCGCCAATATCTTCGGCTAACGCGTGTTGAATAAAATCATGAATAGCCTGGTCAGTAAGGTAGGTAGCCATTACTCTTTCACAAAACTAATTTCGTGAATGAGATAAACATTACCCGCTTGCTTTACGCGGATGAGCACATTAAACTGGTCGTTGTTGCTCTTGTAGTTACCAATGGCATACTGCAATCCGTTCTTTGATGAACCTGTGTGCTCTATCGTAAAGTCAGAAGTAGGATACTTCTTAAAAAAATCACGCAACACAAACTCTGCCTGCGCTTTGCTATAGGTATTTATTTCCCCTTCCAAGTTAATATCCACCGACTGGTTTACGTGTTTAACCAGTTCTTTCGCACTTGCAGCCTTCAACGCATCCTTCATGGGCGCAAAAATGTCGGCTTGAGCCCACATCATATGCGAGATCAGCACGAAAACAAACATAAAAACCCATTTTTTGCTCTTCATAGCGCTTAGGAATGATCCAAAATTATGCCATTAATGTGTTAACCAAAAATTTACTCATCACTATATCAAAACCTAACATTTGTTTTGTTCCCTGCGTGGAGAACAATCATAAAAAGAACTACAAATGCGGTTAATCAAAGGTATATTTGGCCTCTTAATTCAAAACTAGTACCATGAACAAAAAAGTGTTGTTGATGATCTTGGACGGCTGGGGAATTGCTACAAACAAGAATGTATCCGCTATCGATAATGCCCAGACTCCCTACATAAACTCTCTATACAAAAAGTATCCGCATAGTAAGCTGGAGGCATCCGGTTTGGCCGTAGGATTACCCGTAGGGCAAATGGGTAATTCTGAAGTAGGGCACATGAATATTGGGGCAGGTCGTGTGGTGTATCAGGATCTGGTGCGCGTAAACAAAGCTGTTGAAGAGAAAGAACTGGACACCAATCCAGTGTTGTTGGAGGCCTTCAATTATGCTAAAAATAATAATAAGTCAATTCATCTGATCGGTCTGCTTTCCGATGGGGGTGTGCATTCTCATATCGACCACCTGAAAGGCTTGTGTACGATAGCCTATAACCAGGGACTTAAAAATGTTTTTATTCATGCCTTCATGGATGGACGAGACACTGATCCGAAAGGGGGCGTTGCTTACTTACAAAATTTGAAAGATCATCTCTCAAAGACCACGGGGCAAATTGCCAGCGTTGTGGGGCGATATTACGCGATGGACAGAGACAAACGATGGGAACGCGTGAAACTTGCCTATGATGTGATGGTGCATGGCACCGGAGAAGAAACTACCGATTTGATACGCGCTGTTGAAAAGTCGTATGAAGCAGGGGTCACCGATGAGTTTATCAAACCAATTGTTGCTGTTGATGCGGCCAATCAACCCATAGCCACCATCAAAGACGGTGATGTAGTGCTCTGCTTTAATTTTCGCACCGACCGCGGGCGGGAGATTACAATGGCTCTTACCCAGCAGGATTTTCATGAGCAAAATATGAATAAGCTCAACCTGAATTATGTTACACTCACCAATTATGATGATTCGTTTACAGGCGTAAGTGTTATTTTCGATAAAGATAATCTGGCCAACACACTTGGTGAGATCATATCGAAAGCGGGAAAGAAACAAATCCGGATTGCCGAAACAGAAAAATATCCACACGTTACGTTTTTCTTTTCCGGGGGTCGCGAAGAAGTTTTTTCTGGTGAATCGAGACTTATGTGTCCTTCACCAAAAGTGGCAACGTACGATCTTCAACCTGAAATGAGTGCCCGGGACATTCGTGATAAAATTATCCCTGAACTTGAAAAGAAAAGCGCTGACTTCATTTGTTTGAATTTTGCTAACCCCGATATGGTGGGTCATACGGGTGTGTTTGAGGCTGCGGTTAAGGCCGTTGAAACCGTTGACCAATGCAATGAAGCTGTAACAGAAACTGCACGCAAAAACGGCTACGCTATCATTATCATTGCCGATCATGGCAATGCCGATATGATGATCAATGAGGACGGCACACCGAACACTGCCCATACAACCAACCTGGTGCCTTGTATTCTGGTGGATGATGCTTATTCCGGAAAACTTAAAGATGGCAAACTAGGCGACCTGGCTCCCACCATACTAACACTGATGGGCGTTGAGATCCCCAAAGAAATGACAGGCACGGTGTTGATTGATCAGTAAATGAGTAGAGTTTTATTTTTTGTGGGAATTGTATTCATGCTTCAATCGTGTGACCAAAAGAATCAGGAGTATGACAAACCTTATTTTGATTTCGATAGTCTGGTAAATGTTCAGATAACTGCACTGGTAAAAGCAAAGGCTTCGCTTACCAAATCAGTAGTGCTGGATGGAAAATCAGATCAATCAACTATAAAAGTTGATAGCGCTATGGTTGCCCACGAACTTGATGTTTTCCGGCAACTTGACTTTATCAACAAACCTCTTTACCGAACCAATTACCAAATTACTGAGGGTGAAAAGGATACCCAAAGCAATCTTATCACGCGCAAGTATAAAGCGAAAGATGCCGCGCCTGTTTCGGTTGTAACATTTTATTATCACAACAATTTTAAACAATTACGGAAAATTGAATCGGAATATCAGGAGGACAATACACTATACTCTACAAAGCGAATTCTTCAACTTGAATTTGATGATGCCTCTGGTACGGTTTTACTCAGTCGATATACATTGCGCGGAAGTCAAAAAATGATCTTAAATGACTCCGTCAAGTTTTCTATTGAAGGGGTCTTCAGTTCAGGCTTGCACTAATTCCATTTTCAATCCGTCCACATCAGTATGTCTAAGCGACCTGTTTTACAAGAAGGAGAAAAACGCCCGCTCAATAAATCCGGAGTTCAAAAACTTCTTGGAATATTTCGATTTGTGGTGCCTTACCGATGGATCTTTATTCTGGGCTTAGTCGCGTTGGCTCTTTCAAGTGGTACGCTGCTGGCGTTTCCATACTTTGCCGGTAAGTTGCTGGATGTAGCCCAAGGCAAACAGGATTTTTTCTTCACCAGTATTAATCAGATCGCATTAGCCCTGATCAGTATCTTGTTAATCCAAAGTGTTTTTTCTTTTATACGAGTTTACACTTTTACATTCGTAAGTGAACGCACCTTGGCTGACCTGCGGCAGCATGTTTACACAAAAATTGTCTGGCTTCCGCTTTCTTTTTTTGATAGTCGTAGAGTTGGTGAATTAATTAGTCGCATCACTTCTGATGTAAGCACATTGCAAGACACCTTTACGTTTACGCTAGCAGAATTGCTTCGGCAACTGTTGGTGCTTGCTGTCGGCATTCCGGCTATTTTTATTCTCTATCCTAAGCTTACCATTTTCATGTTGCTTACGTTTCCGGTGTTGGTGCTGGCAGCTCTTTTCTTTGGTAAATTCATTCGCAAACTTTCAAAGAAAACTCAGGATCAATTAGCGGGCTCCACTGTAATAGTAGAAGAAACTCTTCAGTCTATTGCCGTAGTGAAATCATTTACCAACGAATTGTTTGAAGTACTTCGCTACAAAAAATCGTTGGACGAAGTAGTGAAGACAGCTATCTATGCATCGCGCTACCGCGGATTGTTTATCTCTTTTACAATTGTTGCACTTTTTGGTGGCATTGTGGCCGTTAGTTGGTATGGTGCTTATCTCGTTCAGTCAAAAGAGGCCGAGGTTGGCGAACTTTTTTCATTCGTACTTTATACAGCGTTCATTGGCGGATCAATTGCAGGCTTGGGTGATATCTACAGTCAGCTACAACGGTCGGTCGGTGCCTCCGAAAGAATTCTTGAAATCCTTGATCAGCCTGATGAACAATCGAAATCGGAATTAACTCCAAAACTAAGAGGGGATATCGGGTTTGATCATGTTTCATTTTCTTATCCTACCCGTCAGGATGTATCAGTTTTGAAAAATATAAGCTTCAGCATTAAGCCAGGTGAAAAAGTGGCTCTTGTTGGGCCCAGTGGTTCGGGCAAGTCAACGATCATTAATTTGTTGATGCGATTTTATACTGTTGGGTCAGGAATTATCAGGGTTGATAATAAAGACTGTAAAGACTATAACCTCTTTGACTATCGCAACAATATTGGCATTGTGCCACAAGAGGTGATTCTATTTGGTGGCACCATACGCGAGAACATAGCCTATGGAAAACCAGGAGCCTCACAACAAGAAATACAAGAGGCAGCTATCAAAGCGAATGCGTGGGAGTTTATTGAAAGTTTTCCTGAGAAGTTAGAAACGGTAGTGGGTGACCGGGGTGTAAAACTTTCAGGCGGTCAACGCCAACGGGTTGCAATTGCACGCGCTATATTAAAAGATCCGGCTATTCTCATTCTTGATGAAGCAACGAGTTCGCTCGATGCGCACTCTGAAAAATTGGTACAGCAGGCTCTTGAAAAACTAATGGAAAATAGAACTACTGTTGTAATCGCACATCGACTGAGCACGATTCGTAAAGTAGATCGCATTATGGTTATTAAAGATGGTGAAATAGCTGAATCCGGTTCGCACAGTGAGCTATCTGCGCTCGATAATGGTATTTATAGTAACTTGCTGAAATTACAATTGGAAGTGAGATGAAGAAGCCTGAAGGCCAAATTCTCAAAGATTATGAACTTCGAACGACCACAAGTCGCGCGGCTATCCTTACCCTTTTTATAAAAAATTCTTTTGCCTTATCCTATTCGGATATTGAGCGCGAAATAGCCTCCTCCTTTGATAGAGTAACAGTTTATCGCACACTCAAAACCTTCCTTGACAAAGGTGTTATTCATAAAGTGCTGGACGATGAGGGCAGCTTGAAATATGCTTTGTGCAGCGAGCCTTGCTCAACCCATGAACACCACCATGAACATGTTCATTTTAAATGCCAAAAGTGTGGACAAACCAATTGTCTGGAGCAAGTAACTATACCCGAGGTATTTTTGCCGAGAGGGTTTAAGGCCAATGAGATGAACTTACTTATCCAAGGAACTTGCGACAAGTGTCAGTAATTTCCGATTAAAGAGGTTTCTTTTCGTGCGAGCGTTGCATTAACTCCTACGTACATTTCTGAAATAAAATTAATTTGTAGCTTTGACCCTTATGAGTGGTGATTACCAGCCTACTGATGGCCAATAGTCGCCCCTTATTTTACCCCAAACCCCTATAAAAGTCGATGTTAGCGTTTAATTTGTTCGGTCTTGATCTTAGTGACGAGACTTTCCTGTTTGGGGTTTTTGGAACGGTTATCCTTGTCTTCCTGCTTCTTGATCTGGGCATTTTCAACAAAACCGCCCACAAAATTTCGACTAAGTCGGCTCTCTATCAATCAATTTTCTGGGTGTTTGTAAGCACCGTTTTTGGCTACCTCATTTACGCTTTTGACAAAGACAGTGGTGGTGCTGACGGAGCCTTCGAATATTTTTCAGCCTACCTGACTGAGTATGCTCTTTCGGTTGATAACATCTTTGTAATTCTACTGATCTTAAAATTCTTTAAGGTAAAGGAAGAATATTTCCACAAAGTACTTTTCTGGGGCATCCTAGGGGCTGTGGTTTTCCGTGGTTTTTTCATTTTTGTAGGGGCCATCCTCATTCATAAGTTTCATTGGATTCTTTACATCTTCGGGGTGTTCCTTATCTACTCGGGTATTAAAATTTACTTTGAGGACAGCGATGAGAAAATAGATCCTGAGAAAAACCCGATCCTGAAATTCTGCCGCAAGTATTTGCCAATTACCAAAGACGAAATGGGTGGCAAGTTTATGGCGCGTGTTGATGGTAAACTTATGTTTACACCACTCTTTTTAGTTATTGTGTTAATTGAAACAACCGATTTGATTTTCGCTGTCGATTCGATACCTGCTGCGTTTGCCATCACTACCAACGAATTCATTATTTATACTTCAAATATTTTTGCCGTAATGGGTTTGCGGGCCATGTTCTTTTTGCTCTCCGGAATAATCGACAAATTCTATCTCCTTCAAAAAGGATTATCAATTATTCTGTTTTTTATTGGAGCCAAGATGTTGTTGGAAATCGGCAAAGGAGTAGATTTTATTCCTGAGTGGCTATCCGACATGCCGCCCACCATCTCCTTCCTTGTAATCTTGATAACGCTAACTCTCTCCATAGTTTTCTCGGTGATTATTCCCCGAAAGGATAAAGGGCCAGAAGAGTTGAAAGACTAAGTTTCTTTTTAAGTACTAAGCAACTTCTGCAAAAAAGTTAGCAGGCAATATTTTAAGCAACATAGGCAACGTGAGAAAACGTTGCGGTAGCGAGATGATAACAAAAGTTGGGATTGTCTTTAAAACCATGATGAGAAGTTCTTGCATATGAGCCTTTTCCTGATCGTCAAGTTCATGAGCACGCGCCTTCCTCAGTAATTCCATCAATTCTTTACTTTCCTGTACTTCTTTCAATAACCGACTCTTGTGCGTATCCGTCACCTTAGTCATACGCCCAATAAACTGCTCCTTAACTTTATCAAAGTCTTGTTTATTCTGAAGATAACTCAAAGTGTCCCAATGCTCGAGTACAAACCCTTCAATGGCCAACAAACTATTTTCCAGATCTTCGTTAGTAAATCCGAGATACGTACACAAGTTTTTTAGGAAACCGAGTTCTGATTCTTCAACATGCTTGTCTGCCCAAATAGTGAGAATGGCTATTTCTAAAAAGTACTTTTTTAAAATCCAAGAGTTGTTTGTAGGCAGGTTGATTTCTTCCAGGGCAATTCCCTCATCAAAGATTTTTTTTGCTTCTCTCTTTTTATCCTGCGGCAATTCGGTGCTTTGTAAAAAAAACTCTAATAATCTTCGCTCTTCAAATTCAATTTTTGAATTCGCATGGGCGGCACAAGCGATTATTTTAACTACAGAAAAGCGAAGCTCCTCGCGTTCATACTTAAAAAAATCTGATACAATACGATCGGCATTCGTATGAATCCATTGGCCAAAAATAAAAATGTCAAGAAAAAGTAAACTGTTATGAAAAAACTGAACCCAGAAATTAGTGTCAAACTCTGAGGTATGCTCTATGCGCTTATCCAGAATTTTTTCGGCCAATTCGAGGGGTGACTTTCTGCGACCAAAGAGTGTTCGTGATGGTGTGGCCAGCTCTGGAAAAATGTTGTTGTAGAAATTGCTGATGTTCTCCAGTGTTTTCACCATAACCGCAGAAAGCTCATCAGGGGTTTTTATCGGCTTGTCATAAAAAAGAAGCGAGCTGCTGATCAGGCTTTCGGCTAATAAAATCTTCATCCTATCCTTTTCATCCCACAATTCAGCATTGGGCAGATTGTGGGTTCCTACAGGTTGGCCATACATAAGGCCAGTTGGCTGTATTACGCGATAAAGTGAATGCTCCGGATGCGGGGTGCGTTTGCCTTCCAGACTCAGGTCCTTCAGCAAATCTTTACGAAAGTCAAGGTATTCTTTAAGCCAGCCTTTTTCTCCGGGATTCATAGCAGTGTAAATAATCCGAGAAATTTACGTTTTTTTATTACTCGGCAGATTCCTTTATTCAATGTTTTTCCAGCCTTTCTTTTCAATTGATTTAAATGAATCTTCTACTTTCCTCTGAAGGCTCTTCTTAAACCCATCAAGCTTCTTTGCAATGTTCTTATTATCCGCACCCAAAATCTGAGCTGCTAATATACCCGCATTTTTTGCGCCATTTAGTGCTACCGTGGCTACGGGCACACCGGCTGGCATTTGCAAAATAGAAAGAACAGAATCCCAACCATCAATAGAGTTAGATGATTTAACCGGTACACCAATCACGGGCAGCGAAGTAAATGCTGCTACCATACCTGGAAGATGAGCGGCCCCCCCCGCACCTGCTATGATTACTTTTAGCCCACGTGAACGGGCAGACGAAGCGTAGTCGGCCATGCGCTGGGGTGTGCGGTGTGCCGATACTACAGTGAGTTCGAATGGGATGCTCAATGATTCCAAAAATTCGGCAGCGTCTTTCATGATCTTGAGATCAGACTGACTTCCCATGATGATTCCTACGAATGGCTTGCTCATGCCTTTACTTTAAGGTTCTGTTTTACAAAGTTGGCTTTCTTTTTCAAACTTTCCAGATCGTGGTCTACGATTGTTACGTGGCCCATCTTTCGAAATGGTTTGGTGATCTTTTTACCATAGAGATGAACATAAACTCCCGGCACATTGAGCACATCATTCAGGCCCTCATAATTAGCCATTCCAGAAAAACCATCTTCGCCAAGCAAGTTTACCATAGCACTTGGGCTTACAATTGACGTATCGCCTGGTGGTAAGTTAAGGATGGCTCTTATGTGTTGTTGATATTGAGATGTAACATTGCCTTCAATGGTTTGATGACCGCTATTATGTGGACGAGGAGCCACTTCATTCACTAATACTTCTCCGTTACAAGTAACAAACATCTCAACAGCCAATAAGCCTACCATCCCCAGCGTTTCAATGATTTTTCTCGCGATGAGATCCGCTTCGTATGCAATTTTCTCTTCGACCTGAGCCGGTGAAAAAAGATACTCAACCAAATTTGCCGTTGGGTGAAATGCCATTTCTACAGCTGGATAACTTGAAATCTCTCCGCGTTCATTTCGCGAAACGATCACCGAAATTTCTTTCTCAAAATCGATAAGTTTCTCCAGCAATCCGGGGGCGTCAAAAGCGTTGGAAACATCGGCTTCAGTGCGAAGAATCTGAACCCCTCTACCATCATACCCTTCGCGCCCCAATTTATTTACTGCTGGCAAAAAATTATGGTGTTTTATTATCTCGATACGATTCTCAACCAAAACAAATTCAGCAGTTGGAATCTTATTACTCACAAAAAATTCTTTCTGCTTTCTTTTATCTTGAATTAGTTCAATGACGTCTGGCTGAGGGAAAACTTTTTTGCCGGCCTTAACTAAATCTGCCAACGCCTTTGTATTTACGTTCTCTATTTCTATTGTGATCAGATCGCACGACTGACCAAAATTCCATACCGTTTCGTAATCGGTTAATTTGCCGCAAGTAAATACTGACAGTTGAGAGCAAGGCGCCTGAGGATCGGGGTCTAATACGCTAAAGCTAATATTCAAATCGATGCCTGATTGAATAAGCATACGCCCAAGCTGACCGCCACCAACAATGCCTAGGTTAAAATTCTGATAAAAGGATTTCGCCATGAGCGAGCAAAAAATTGATTTGGTAACTGCCCAAACGTGCTCAAAAATAGCTTAATAATTGGTAATTGCCGTAGCGCGTTCTACTACATCATTAAACTCAATGCCGGCAGTTTTAATAGTATACAGTAATAGTCTTACTTCTTTGACATGAACCCGGCCATCAACCTCCGACATTTTATAGAGATGAACAAAAACATTCAATTTCTCTTCTTCTGTACAATCGTTGAGCAAATCAACGCCTTCTTTATATATCTCCCGTTCCTTTAATCCCATAATCCTTTGTTCAAATTCTTTAAACACCGGATCAGGTATTGACTCTTTGTCTTTGATTTTTGACAATGCCTCATATTCTTTTTGATCGATCACGCCATCTGCGCTGATAAGAAGGTGAGCAATGTATAAGAGGCCTAGTTGAGAATTACGGGTAGATTTCATTCATCAGTTAACAGATCGAAAGATAACTGAAATTAAATCGAATTAGTCTCTATGAAAGAACCATGTAAGATTATGACAAACTTTGATAAATAACGAAGGCTGAAAGATAGGCGAGTGCCGTCATATACGCCAACTGAACCAAAGGCCATTTCCACCCTTTGGTTTCTCTCTTCACAACCGCTAGCGTACTCATGCACTGCATGGCAAGCGTATAGAAAACCAACAAAGAAAATCCAACGGCTGGTGTATATCGGGGGCCGCCCGTTTCGGGATTGATCTCTGATTTCAATCGGCCCTTAATTGTTTGTTCATCATCTGTGCTACCAAGACTATAAATGGTAGCAATTGTGCTCACAAAAACTTCCCGCGCTGCAAAGGAAGTTACCAATGCAATTCCAATTTTCCAGTCGTAGCCTAGGGGCCTTATGGCAGGCTCAAGCGTTTTGCCAATAATGCCAGCATACGAGTGTTCTAATTTATAAGCCGCTATTCTGCTTTCTAATTCATGCTTGGTAAGTCGTAGGTTGGCCGATTGTTCCAAAACAATTTGCTCTGCCCTCTTCATTTTATCACCGGGCCCATAGCTGGCAAGCACCCAAAGAACAACAGATATGGCGAGAATGATTTTACCCGCTTCAAACACAAATGACTTTGTTTTTTCGATGATGGTGTAGCCAACATTTGCCCACTTTGGTTTGCGGTAGGTGGGCATTTCCATGATCATATAACTACGCTCCTGGGTTTTTATAAGCAACTTGAGAACGAACGCTGAGAAAATAGCAGCAAAAAAGCCGAGCAGATAAAGTGCCATTAACACAAGGCCCTGATAGTTAAAAAAGCCAAAGAGTTTATTCTCAGGTATTATAAGGGCTACCAAAATTGTAAAAACCGGCAACCGGGCCGAGCAACTCATAAACGGAGTAACAAAAATTGTAATCAGTCTGTCCTTCCAGTTTTCGATGGTGCGGGTAGCCATAATTGCCGGAATAGCACATGCCATACCCGAGATAAGCGGCACAACACTTTTGCCGCTCAGGCCAAACTTGCGCATGATTTTGTCCATCAAAAAAACTACACGCGCCATATAGCCGGTTTCTTCCAGCACCGAAATGCAAGCAAAAAGAATGGCGATCTGCGGAATAAAAATCAGAATACCCCCAATGCCAGGAACAATACCTTGGGTGATTAAATCAAATAATGGGCCTTCAGGAAAAAATTCAGTCAACGCATTACTCACACTCGCAAACGAACTGTCAATAAAATCCATGGGAATTTGAGCCCACGCAAAAATGGATTGGAAAATAAGGAAGAGTACCATAAAGAAAATCAAGTATCCCCACACTTTGTGTGTAAGTACCTTATCTATTCTATATGAAAACTTTTTCCATTCCGGATCAGGTGTTTTAAGAATTACTGTGTTGAGCAGGTCTTGAATAAATCCGTAGCGCATAACTGTCTCTGCACCCTGGTATTTGTGAGGAAAAAATTGTTCGGCCTTAGCTTGCGAAGAAATGTATTCACGCTCTTCGGTAGATAAGAAAATCAAATTATCGGTCTGCTGTAAAAACTGATAAGCTTCATATTCGGTAGCTAAATTAAACCGCTCTTTAATTTTAAGAACTAAGGATTTTATTTCGGGGCCAATCTGAAAAACAGATTTGCTGGAAGGCTTAATTGTTTCCAGCAATGTCTTTTTCAATTCCTGAATTCCTTGACCTGTTCGTGCATTAATCATCACGACTGGTAAATCGAGTGAAGCGGATAATGCCTGAACATCAATGCTCTGACCGGATTGCGCAGCCAAATCCATCATGTTTAAAGCAAGTACTGTTGGCAATTGCAGATCCATTAATTGCGTAAGCAGCAACATGCAGTTTTTAAGATTGGTGGCATCGGCAACCAATACCACATAATCTGGATAATAAGCACCCTTTTTATCAGCAATTATTTCAGCTACGATTTTTTCATCCAGCGTGCGCGGATAAAGACTATAGATTCCGGGTAAGTCTATAATCTCAGCCTGTGTGTTTTCATTGAGTTGACAAATGCCGGTTCGTTTATCAACGGTAATGCCAGGGAAGTTTCCAATTTTTTGATTGAGGCCGGTGAGCTGATTGAACAGTGAAGATTTGCCTGAGTTGGGCTTTCCTGCAAGGGCAATCTTAATCTTCTCGGCAGCCATTATTAGTTAAGAATCACAATGGTTGAGGCTTCTTCAAGCCGCAATGACAAATCATAACCGGAAACACTAACACAAACCGGATCGCCAAAGGGTGCTGTAAAGTTGAAGCGTACAACTGTGCCCGGCAGAAATCCCATCTCTAAAAGCTTAACCGATAAAGTGTCATCCGAAAAGCCTGAAATGACTGCCTTTTCATCTGGTTTCATATCGGCAACGCTTCTAACAAGACTCATTTCTTATTTAGATTAATTTTAAACAGTGCGAATATAGGTTTACAAGGAGAGTTAAACAATGATTATCTTCGGTGATGAAAAAGAAAAAAGTCAGGTCTAAAAAGGTCAAAAAGCTTGATAAGAAAGCCTCTAAATTACCCTTACCGAAAGAGCAAGATGATCGATTTGACTTTGGCGGTTTACCTGCTATTAATTTGAAAAAGAATCTGGGCTGCGGTTAATTTAAAGTGTGAATGCAAACTAACTCGCTATGAAAAAACTTCTCTTTAAAATGCTCGCAAAGGTTAATAAGGTAATCATGCCTCGATTTAGCCAGCGCGATATTACGCGACTTTCAAAATTTGAAAAGGGATTAGTTGCGTACCGGTATTGGGTTACATTTAATGCTTTAGATTAGAAACTCTCAGCAAAAAATACTCGCTTTACCCGCTCACTTGTGTTGGTCAAAATTTCGTACGGAATAGTTTTTATGAAAGCCGCTACTTCATGAATCGGTAATGCTTCACCAAAAATAATTACCTCATCCCCTACGTGCGCTTCAATTCCAGTAATATCAATCATCGTCATATCCATACAGACATTACCAAAAACAGGGGCACGTTTTCCATTCACTAAAACGAAACCAACCCCACGACTAAAACTTCTGCTAAACCCATCGGCATAGCCAATGGCAATGGTAGCTGTTGTTATTTCTCGATCTGCTTTGCCCCATCGGCCATAGCCAACTGATTCGCCAGTTTTTATTTTTTTTATTTGCGAGATAACCGTTTTTAGAGTTGCCACTGGCCGGAGCTGTTCAAATTCATGGGCGGTTGGATTTACTCCGTACAATCCGATGCCAAGGCGCACCATATCCATTTGATAATCCGGTAAACGTAAAATACCGGGCGAGTTTAAAATATGCCGGATTGGTTTTATGCTTAGCTCGCTTGAAATTTTAGTATACGCAGTTATGTACAATTTCCATTGCACGACCGAATAGTCATCGTGCTTCTGTTCGTCTGCGCCTGCCAGATGTGAAAAAATACTGGCGACTGTAACATTTCGATTTTCTTTAAGCGTTTGTATTACTTCATCCAGATTCTCAACTTCCAACCCCAGCCGATGCATCCCTGTCTCTATCTCAAGATGAATGGAGCAAGGCCGGCCTTGTAAAAATTCGATGAGTGAGTGAAGCTCTCCAAGACTATAAACAACTGGCTCCAGATTATTGGCACTAAGCGCGCTATAGCTTTCCTCTGTTGGATTCATCACCATGATAGGAAGCGTAATCTGATTTTTTCTTAACTCAATTCCTTCATCGGCATAAGCAACACCCAAATAATCAACCCGATGGTATTGCAAAAGATTGGCCACCTCCTCACTACCACTGCCATAGGCAAGGGCTTTCACCATGGCCATTATTTTAACACCTGCATCTACTTTTGATTTGAAGAAATTAAGATTGTGCACCATCTTGTTAAGATCTATCTCCATGCGTGTGCCATGTATCTTCCGCTGAAGTTTATTCACAATCCTTTCGAACTGAAAAGCTCTGGCTCCCTTTACTAAAATGATCTCCCGACTAAACTCTTCCCATGGAAGTTTGTCTAACGTGTTTTCGATAGTCTCATAAAACAAAGTTTGAACACTGTCTGATTTAAGTAATGATTGTTGCTTGAATAAAATCGGACCAACGGCAATCAATCGTTGAATTCCACTTTTCGAAATAGTTTCTGCTATTTGTAGTGCGAGAGTTTGATCATCAAGACCCGATTGTAATACATCTGAAAGAATCAGGGTTTTTCTCTTCTTTTGAAGACTACCTAAAAAATCAAGGCTGATCTGCAATCCGCCTAAATCATTATTGTAACTATCATCTATTATCTGGCAGTTATTTATTCCTTGCTTTAATTCCAAACGCATTGGCACCGCACGCAACAACTGAACTCGGTCCTGAATTTGCCGAGATGAATAATTCAAATGCAACATCAACACAATACAATGCAATGCGTTTTCCACCGAGGCTTTGTCTGCAAAGGGAAGTGCAAACTCAATCTGCTCACGACCCAAAAGCAAAACTTTATTTCCTTGCTGTGTAACTCGGTAATCAGCCACTGAAGAAAATCCCCATGAAATAGTTGGGATTTTTGTTTTGGAAATTTCTGTATGCAATGCTGAGTTATCCGAACAATATACCAGTCGTTCAACCCTGGTAAAAAGTTTTAATTTTTCGTTAGCCTTTTCCTGTTGATCTTTGAATCCTTCGTCATGGGCACTGCCCAGGTTTGTAAAAATGCCAATGGTTGGTTGAACGATCTCAGCCAGATTAATCATTTCGTTGGGGTGAGAAATTCCGGCTTCAAAAATTGCAAGTTGATGGTGTGGTTGTAGCTGCCAAACCGAAAGAGGCACGCCCACCTGTGAATTATAACTACCCGGATTTTTTACAATTTTAAAATCAGGCGATAAAAGTTGATAGAGCCATTCTTTAATGATGGTTTTACCATTGCTTCCGGTTATACCAACTACCGGAATAGAAAACTTATTTCTATGAAATGTTGCGATGGCCTGCAAGGCTGATCGCGATGAGTGTACCTGAATAAAATTAGCCTCTGTAAACATGGAAACAGAAACCGCTTGTTCAACAACGAACTGACGGATGCCCGCTGAATACAATTCTGAAATGTAGGTGTGCCCATCATGTCTGTCTCCGGCAATGGCAAAAAACAACACCTGTTCTGAAAGCAAACCTTTACGGCTATCAATTAGCAGGTCGCGAACTTCCCTGTCTTTATACTGTTGAAGAACGTTGCCCTTACAAATAGATGCTAGCGAAGAGAATGATATCATGTTAGAAAAGTCTTGATCCGTTAGGTACTGTTTTCTCAATAGAAGTAAGCACTACACGCTGGCTCTTGTCCGGGAAGCCGGTAACGAGAACTTCTGAAATAAAATTGCCTATTTGTCGCGGTTGAAAATTTACCACCCCCACAACCTGCCGACCGGGCAGTGATTCTAACGAATACAAATCTGTTATCTGTGCGCTGGATCTGCGAATGCCCAATTCGGGCCCAAAATCAATCCAAAGCTTAAAAGCGGGTTTTTTAGCCTCCGGAAAAGCCTCAGCCCTAAGTATTGTTCCGGCTCTTAAATCAATTTTATTAAAGTCGTCTAAGTTGATCATTATCAAAAAATTATTATTTTGCAAAGCTAATCCCGAAGGTATACTGTTGGTTAAATAAAGTCCGGAATAGATGAAAGTAAACTTTTCGCAATTACTGGCCCTTATCACGATCGTTATTGCGGTATCTGCTGCCAACTCAGCATATGCTCAGGAGGGTTCGCCTAATAATGAAACCCCTGAAATAAATCCGTTTTTAACGGATCCAAATACCAGAGAGGAAAAATCATTGATTTATGAGCCCGAAGGAAAAGCTAACAGTCAAAAAGATCAGCCAGTAATTAGTCCTTCAACCATCAAAACAAAAGGAAAAACGTCTGAGTCTTCAAAAACGAATACCAAAACAGAAGAAGACGCCCTCTCATTCAATTTCCTTTATTACATCATACAAAAATTTAAGATCTCTGACATCGTAGATCAGTAACCACTCGAGTAATCTCAACCAAGGTATTTTAAAAATGGTTACCTTTGCAACTTTGTTGCACTTTGAAAAATCTCTTTCTTTATTCTCTTTTCTATTTCAGTGTTTCCACATCACTTTCGCAGGAGAAATGTAATCTCGTTCTAAGTGGTCAGGTATTGGATGAAACCGGTAAGGCTTTGCCGGGTGCCACAATCCTTATCAAGGAATTAAAGACAGGTTTTGTAAGTGATGTAACCGGTAGTTTTTCTTTCGCTCAACTGTGTTCTTCAAACTACCTTATCGAAATTCAGTTTCTCGGCTTCGAACTACTAGAGAAGAGATTGAGACTTACCCGATCAACTCAAATAAATTTTCAACTCACACCAGAAAAAAAACTCTTGCAAGAGGTAGTCGTTTCTGATCATCAGGAATCTGCTAATACAACTAATAATTTTTCAACGCTCACTTCGCGCGAACTGGAAGAAGTGAAAGGAAAATCATTGGGTGAAACTTTGCAAGGCATTCCGGGCGTCAATTCTATTCAATCAGGGCCAGCGATTTTCAAACCTGTAATTCACGGTGTGCATAGTCAGCGAATTTTGATATTGAATAATGGAATCCGCCAAGAAGGACAACAATGGGGCGCTGAACATGCACCCGAAATAGATCCTTTTATTGCCACCAACATTGTCGTAATAAAAGATGCCGGAGCTATCAAATATGGAACCGATGCTTTGGGTGGTGTTATTGTGGTTACCCCAGCTGAGTTACCTACCGATCAAAAACTTGGGGGAGAATTTCATTTGATTGGAAATACAAATGGCAGAGCAGGCACAGTATCCGGACTTTTGGAAGGAGGTCTTAAAAATCAAAAGGGTTGGGGTTGGCGCGTGCAAGGCACTGGAAAAAAGTCTGGCGATTCGCATGCCGCTGACTATAATTTATCTAACACCGGTTTTCGGGAGTTAAACTATTCTGCGTCCGCAGGCTATCACAACGAAACGAAAGGTGTTGAACTCTTTTATAGTCACTTCAACACCACCCTTGGTGTTTTGCGAGGGGCAGCTATCAATAGTACAGAAGATCTGGCGAATGCGATGGAACGCGAACCACCTCAATACACCGAAGATTTTACCTATGAAATTCAACAACCTCGTCAGGAAGTTAAACACGATTTACTTAAAATCACTGGTCATATACGAAAAGGTGAAAACCTGTTCAACATTCAATATGGGTTGCAGATAAACAAGCGACAGGAGTATGATTTAAGAAGAGGTTCATTACAGGAAATTCCGGCCTTGGGTTACTTGCTCTATACGCAAACGCTTGATACGGAGTGGGAGGCTTCTATAAATGAAAATCATTCGCGATGTGTGGGACTCAATGGCATGTGGCAAGACAATAACAAAATTGATGGTACACAAACCATTCCGTTCATTCCCAATTTCACCAACTATTCTACCGGATTATATTGGATTGAGAAATTTTCAAAAGAAAAATGGGATTGGGATTTGGGGGCGCGCTATGATTTTAGATACTCGGATGTTGTTGGGTTTGATTTCCGTAACGAGCTTTACCGATCGCAGTTTTCATTTAACAACGTAAGTGGCACTGTGGGTGGTACCTATAAAATAAATTCTAACGCATCGTTAACTACTAACCTGGGTAGCACGTGGCGCCCACCTAACGTAGCTGAATTGTACAGTTTGGGAACACATCAAAGTGCCGCTGCCATCGAATATGGTCTTCTCTTGAATGAGTCAACCAACGAAGTTTTGGATATTGATGACGTTAACTTTAAAACTGAACAAGCTCTAAAATGGGTTAGCACATTTCGATTTCAAAAAGGTAAACTGACTGTCGATCTTTCGGGCTACCTCAACTACATTTTTAACTACATCTACCTAAAACCGCGCGGAGTAACACAAAACACCCGCGGTGTATTTCCTTACTTTCGCTACACACAAACCGATGCTTCCTTTTTGGGTTCCGACCTCTCATTGAATTATGCTCTTTCAAATTCACTTTCTATTGGCTCCAAGGTTTCGCTCTTGCGCGCCACTGATCAAACCCAAAATGATTATCTGATTTTTATCCCCTCCAATCGATATGAGGCGTCCCTTCGATACGAAAAAGATAAAGCCGGCAGTTGGACAACCCTTTATGCTGAGGTGAAGGCAAAATATGTTGCAACACAAGGACGGGCTCCACGTGTAGTGCCTATTGAGAGTATACTAGATGCGTACGAGCAGGGTATTGATTTGATTGGATCTGATTCAGAGAATTTTGATTTTGCTCCCGCCCCCGATGGCTACATGCTTCTTTCATTCCATGCCGGAATCTCAAAGCCTATCAAAAATTCTAAGATTGATTTTCGCATTTCTGCAGAAAACCTGTTGAACACTTCATATCGCGAATACACAAACCGAATGCGGTATTATGCAGATGATCTGGGCAGAAACATCTCACTGGCTTTAAAATTTAGCTTTTAATAATTCGAGCGGCATTGTTTTTCCATGCAATTTTATATATTTGCAACCATGTTGCATTTAAAAAATGTTTTATGAGTTCTGCTGTAAAAAAAATTAGTGTTTTGCTTCTAATGGGATGGTTAGTACTCTTTGCAGGCTGCAAGAATGATGATCCGGAACCTGAAAACATTCCTGAATTGATAACTCAGGTCAAACTAATCTTCACCCCGATTGGAGGCGCTGCCATAACGGTTACTGCTACTGATCCTGATGGCGAAGGATCGCAAAATCTTGAGATTGATGGGCCCATCAACCTGGTTAAGGGAACCTCGTATACGCTTACCATTGAATTAATAAACGGCCTTTACAATGTTGGTGAAGACGGGTATGATATAACCGAAGAAGTACGAGAAGAAGGCGCTGAACATCAGTTATTCTTTAGTTGGACGGAGGGCGCATTTTCTTCTCCGACTGGTGCGGGAAACATTAATGCAACAGGAACCATAAACTACGAAGATGAAGATAGTAATGGCAGGCCAATTGGGTTGACAACCGCATGGACAACAGCTGCAACATCAAGCACCGGAAAATCATTTAGAGTTATTCTTAAGCATCAACCCGAAATCAAATCCATTTCTTCTACCTCTACAGATGGAGAAACTGATCTTGACATTGCTTTTTCCCTGAATATAAATTGAAATAATACAATCACTAAAAACCCGGTACTAAGCCGGGTTTTTTATTTTGCTTTAACCAGAAATTGTTCGAGGTCTTTCAATTTTAAAATGCCTTCGTAATATGCTTTACCAAAGATAACGGCAAAAATTCCCATCTCATTTAAACGCTTGATATCATCTACTCCACGCACCCCACCACTGGCAAGTACTTTCAGATCAGGAAAATTATCAATGATCTCCTGGTAAAAAGAAAAGGCTGGTCCCTCCAACACACCATCGCGCGAGACATCGGTTGACTTGACGTACTTTAACCCACGGTCATAAAAGTATTGCAAGTGATCGAACAAAGTTATTTCTGATTTTTTCAGCCAACCACGAAATGCAATATTCTTTGAGTCGATGTCGGTAACATCCGCGCCCAGCGTCATCTTCTCGCGGCCATAAGAGATAATCCAGGAAGCAAATAACTCTGGATTGGTAACGGCAATGCTAGATGCAGTAATGTAGGCTGCACCAAATTCGTAAGCTTTGCCAATGTCGCCATCGGTGCAAATACCCCCCGTAAAATCTACTTTAAGTTCGGTATGCCCCGATATGGCTTCAAGTACATGATAATTCTTGGGGCTTCCACGCTCAGCTCCATCCAGGTCAACCAAATGAACTACCTCAATGCCATGATCTGCAAAACGCTTGGCTAAATCGAGTGGGTTTTCATCATAAGCCTTCTCGCTGGAAGGGTCACCCTTTCTCATTTTAACCACTTTTCCCTTTCGTATGGCTATGGAGGGAATTACTTGTATCATCTTCTTTTTATTAGTTCAGGTTAAGGCCAAAGATACCACGCGATCGGGAAAGATTAATGAAAAAATTAATCTCGTTATTACTTCTTATTTTACTGTAAAGGGTACAGAAACGAGCGTCTTATCCCACATCACGATCAGTTCCATTTCTTCTCCGTTTTTCTCTATCGAGATTGTAAGTTGTTCAAACTCCTTATCCTGCAAAACGGAAGGAACATCAACTGTAAGCACATCGTTTGCCGGATCGCGGTTTGCCTCCCCATTAAAACCTACGCCCCATTGTCCGGATTCTGAGTTAAATATGATTGACCAGGTCTGCTCGCCCGGTAGTGCAAAGAGCGAATACTTGCCAGCTTTCAGTGTGTTGCCTCCAATAGTAAGGTCTTTATTGGTTTCGAAAACAGTGGCATCATTAGCCCCGGTTCGCCATACTTTTCCATACGGAACCAAGTCGCCAAAAATTACGCGACCTTTTTTGTATGGCCTGTAGTAAGTCACCGAAATTTTTACACCCCCAGCGTCAAACGCTGCCACCCCTGCGGGGCTGGGTTTTTTGGTGTGAACCATTCTGAAATACGTTAACGCGCTAAGTACGATTACCAGAACGATTCCGAGAATTAGAAGAAATTTCTTCATGGGTAACGGCTATTTTTTTTTAATGTTAACTGTTTGAATCTTAATAAGTTCACGAGATTACAATTTTTAAAGCTGATTTTGCAAATATTATAGCTGGTTGGTCTAAATTTGTTAATTCTAAAATCTTAACCATGTCAGTATTTGGTGTTGTAATTGCTCTTTTCATTCTTGCTATCGTATCGGTTTGGGCATTCCCAAACAAAAAAGTAAGCGATAACGAGCACGATATAAAGCATTAATTGTCCTTCTGCCTTTTCAATGAATATCTGCATCTTTTGCGGATCGGGTGCTGGCAATAACTCCGTTTATGCAGAGGCTGCCCGCACAATGGGAACCCTGATTTCAAAGACGAATAGTACCCTCGTTTATGGTGGTGGTAACATCGGCCTGATGGGTATTGTTGCCGATGAAGTATTAAGCCAGGGTGGAAATGTCATTGGTGTTATCCCTGATTTTCTGATGCAAAAGGAAGTTGGTCATACCGGACTTACACAACTCGAAGTTGTTGGCAGTATGCATGATCGAAAGAGACGCATGGCCGATCTGGCTGATGTATTCATTGCCATGCCAGGGGGTTGGGGCACGTTGGATGAACTTGCAGAGATACTCACCTGGAAACAGCTAGGCCTTATTAACGCTTCCGTAGGAATTTTAAATACCAATCATTACTTCGATTCCCTTAACTCCCAAATGCAAACTATGGTGCAGGAAGGATTTCTAAGTGCAAAAAATCTGCACGAACTAAGAATCGCAGATAATCCCGCAAGCCTGCTCATCCAACTAGGGGTAATTATCGTTTAGCTACCTTGGGTGGTTAAAAAATTGTTAGCTTTAAAAGAGGCTTATGCGTTCATGCTTTTAAGAGGTTTTTTGATATCGCTTGGGTTAGTTGGGCTGATGGAAATTTGTCAGGCTCAGATACTGGGCTTCTCGTTACCCCCTGGCAAAACCAAAGTCCAGTTTCCAATAGAGGTTTACAACAACCTTGTGGTTGTTCCCATGATTCTTAACAACCAACTTCCTCTTAAATTTATTTTAGATACCGGGGTGCGCACTTCTATTCTAACAGAACGGGCCTATAGCGACATTCTGAATTTACCGTATTCAAGAAAATACATGATTGCCGGACCCGGTGGTGAAAAAATGGTAACCGCCTATGTTACAAACAATGTGTCACTCGATATGCCTGGCGTTCAGGGTCGGGGTCACGCCATGCTGGTGCTTGATGAAGACTACCTTGAACTACGAAATTATCTGGGCACCGATGTGCATGGCATTTTAGGATACGAATTGTTCAGTCGCTTTATAATAGAGGTTGATTACGAAAGAAAAACATTGACCCTTATGCTTCCGAGTCGCTTTAAAGAGAAAAGAAAATTTGAATGGTTACCCATTCAAGTTGAAGATACCAAGCCGTATGTTACTGTCAACCTTCAAATGAATGATTCAACTTCGTTGAGTGCAAAATTGCTGGTGGATAGCGGAGCCAGTCACGGAATTTTTCTGGAAACCAGTTCGAACTCAAAAATAAAAATCCCAGAAAAAAATGTGACAAGCATAATCGGGCGGGGTCTGGGCGGAATAATCAACGGGCAAATAGGAAAGATTAAATCCCTACACCTTGGTAATTATGAGATCCCAAATGTGATCACCAACTTTCCCGATCCAAATGCCTATATGGATACATTAAAGACCAGTCGATCCGTTTTTCGCAATGGCTCTATTGGAGGCGAAATTCTAAGTCGATTTACTGTTATCTATAATTTCCCAGGAGAAAAAATCTATTTAAAGAAAAACGCTAACTATAAAAAAGAATTTTATTTCAACCTGAGCGGACTAACCCTGCGGGCTAAAGGTGCAAGACTTAAGAATTTTGAGATCACCGATATTCGTGAAAACTCACCCTCAAAACGGGCAGAGATAAAAGTTGGTGATCGGGTTATTAGTATTAATGGAGTAAGTGCTTCAGACCTCGATTTAAATACTGTTAATGGATTTCTGAATTCAAAACCAGGCCGAAAAATTACATTACAGCTTGAGCGAAACAACGTACGGATTAAAAAAGAATTTCGTTTGGAGGACCCGCTCTGATTACGGTTTTAAAATTCGCATCAACTGACCTTTCCGTTTTTTGTATGCCTGATGCAAATACAATTGGGTCTTTTTAAATTTCTCTGAATTTTTAAGTGCAGTATAGAGTGATTCTCCTGTAAGCGACTTTTTCAAGACATAATTCATAACTCCGGTATTGAGTGCTTCGTGATAGTTTGAGTTCTTCAGCACCGTAATCGGAATGTTTTTTGTCTTACGATTTTTTAACAGAGCCTGCACCGTGATTTGCAATTCCATGCGGCCAATGTTATCATCTATTACAATAAAGTTTGGGCGAAACTTAGACAGTCTATCCAAAATACTGGCAAGGTCAAACGCTATTTCAGTTACAACTTTATGATCTCTGATTTTAGTCAGGCTTTCAAATGTGTGGCTCAAATCGATTGGGTTATTTCCAACTACCAGCACATTTAATTGTTCTGCCTGCTTTGTGATATTCTCCATAGGGTAAGTATACAACTAAAACGAATAAACGATAAAAATAGATTGCCGGATTTGTTGTTAATTTAATTTTTATGCACAGGCTTTGAAGGAATTAATGAGTTTTGAGGATTTTAATTAAACAAAATTGAATTCTGTACTGATTGTGGGAGGCGGGCTGGCCGGGCTTATTAGTGCAAACTACCTGGCCGAAATGGGAGTTGCGGTTACGCTGATCGAGAAAAAGAGCTATCCTTTCCATCGCGTCTGCGGAGAATATATCTCCAACGAAACTATTCCATTTTTGAAATCGCGGGGGCTTTTTCCTGAGCAATTTGATTTGCCTAACATTAATCGCTTTCAACTTACTTCTGTAAATGGTCGGGGCGCTTTGTTGCCCCTCGATCTGGGAGGCTTTGGTATCAGTCGCTATACGCTCGATAACTTTCTCTATCAAAAAGCAAAGCAGCGGGGCGTTACTTTCCTTTTAAATACCGAGGTTGAAAATATCACTTTCGACAGCGATCAATTTTTAGTACAGACTGCAGGGTCTTCATTGCAGGCAGCCATAGTGATTGGTTCATTCGGAAAAAGATCAAAGCTTGATGTTGCTATGAAAAGAAGCTTCATGCAAAAACGGTCGCCTTATGCGGGTGTTAAATACCACATCCGCACTCATCATCCGGCCGACCTGATTTCGTTGCACAACTTTAAAGATGGCTACTGCGGGCTGAGCCGGATAGAAGATGGAAAATATACGCTGTGTTATCTAACGCATCGAAAGAATCTAAAAATTCATGGCAACATTAAGGCGATGGAAGAAGCAGTCCTGTACAAAAACCCTTTCCTTAAATCTGTCTTTCAGAATTCAGAATTCTTATATGAACGCCCTGAGGTGATTAACGAAATCTCGTTCGCAACAAAAACACCTATTGAAAATCATGTGCTGATGGCAGGTGATGCAGCGGGTATGATCACACCTCTTTGTGGCAACGGCATGGCACTCGCTATTCATGCTGCCAAAATACTCAGCGAACTAGTCAAAGAATTTGTTGAGGGAAAACTAACCCGCGAACAATTAGAAATAATGTATACAAAAAAATGGACTTCGCTTTTTGCCAATAGACTTTGGTCCGGGCGACAAATTCAGCGATTGTTTGGTGATGAGTGGACAAGCAACCTTGCAGTTAACCTGATGCGCAACTCAAAGTCGATTGCCAACTTGATTATTCGAAATACGCATGGGGATGCGTTTTAGTAAAGAAATTACAACTGCAAAATATGACTAATCTCTAAAAAGAACCAGATAAAAAAACCATTGAGGCAAAGAGCCGAAAGAAAATTAAGCCACATGGTATTTGAAAAACTTGCTTTGGCGGGATCGTTCCAAACTTTGTAAAACCAACTCAGAAAAAAGACAACCACCGGAAAAAGTGAAAGCAGAAAAATTTCACCAAACCACAGTGAGTAGAACGTATAGAAGTAAGTAACATATCCGGCAGCTGACAGCGTGAAAACGATAAGCACAAACATAAACGTGCCTCTTATCCCCAACATCAAACTAATTGTTTTATCGCCTCGTGCAGCATCTTCTTCATGCTGATAAATTTGAGTCATCGGATAGGTGCCCAGTAAAATAATACTTGAAAGAATGGCTGGAACAAGTACCCGTGCATTGGTTAGATTTTCAATCCCATAATTATTTATGCCAACATAGCACATTAAAAAAGTAAAGAAGCCTTGAAAAAAACCAACTGTAAGCCAGCCCACAATCGGATATTTCTTTAGTCTTATAGAAGGATGACTGTAGGCCTTTGACACCAACCCGTAGATTAATAGCAACAAGGCGAAGAATATGCTGATCTTTACAACTCCCAACACAATGGCAATTGCATCGAAAAGAAGTGATAGATAATACAATCCTTTCGCTACCGGAGGGGGATTCTTTAAACCACCAATGCTCTTTTCGTCTTTATCAAAAAAGCTATTAAACCCATTGCTTGCCGGATAGAGAAACAAATGAATAATAATAAATGACCAAAGAAGCCGGCTTTCTCCAAGGTTAGGCGAAATACCTACCGCGAAAATATACACTGGCAGGAGGAAGAAGGAAAAAGGAATGCGAAGGTGAAGCCAGGAAGAACTTGACAGCATTGCTGGAAATATTATTTGATCAAGATAAGTAATTCATTACCGTTTTAAATCAATATGGATGGTTTTTTGTTATACTTGATAAATGAGTTTTATTACCTCCATCGGCACGGCCAATCCGGCCAATAAAGTGAGTCAGCCTGCCTTGGCTGATTTTATGGTGCGTGCTATGCAACTGAATGATGAGCAGGCGCGAAAACTCAGAGCAATCTTTCGGGTTTCGGGTATTGACACGCGTTATTCTGTTATTGACGACTATAGCAAAAAAGATGGTTTCAGTTTTTATAGCAACCGTGTCGATATGGAGCCATTCCCATCAACACAGTTGCGGCTAGAGTTGTTTAGAGAAAAATCTGTTGCGCTTAGTATAACGGCCATTGAGGCCTGTCTTGAAAAAATAAACTCCTTTGATAAAAAATCAATCACGCATCTTATTGTAGTAAGCTGCACGGGCATGTATGCCCCCGGCCTTGATATTGATTTGGTAAAAGCGTTACAACTCTCATCAACTATTCAACGGCTTTGTATCAATTTTATGGGTTGCTATGCAGCCTTTAATGCAATAAAAATTGCGGACACATATTGCCAATCCGATCCGGATGCCAAAGTGCTTGTGGTTTGTACAGAGTTGTGCAGCATTCATTTTCAAAAACAATACAGTGAAGACAATTTACTTGCCAATGCACTCTTTGCTGATGGCGCAGCTGCATTACTTTTTGAGTCTTCATCCCGCAAAGGATTAAATCTAAAGCCTGTTTCTTTTTTTTGCGATCTGGCCCCTGAAGGAGAACGTGACATGGCCTGGACAGTGGGTGACCTCGGATTTGAAATGCGGTTATCGGCTTACGTGCCCGATATTATTCGCGATGGCATTGCCAACCTTACGGCTTCGCTTCTAAAAAAAATTTCCTCTCAGCTTTCTGAGATCTCCTACTTTGCTATTCACCCGGGTGGGAAAAAAATTCTGGAGGTGATTGAACAAAAGCTGGGCTTAACGAAAGAACAAAACAACGCTTCGTATGAGGTGCTCAAAAATTATGGCAACATGTCGTCACCCACAGTGTTGTTTGTGCTGCATAAAATCAGTAAAGAATTGGATAAGACTGATGATGGTAGGAAAATTTTGAGTTTTGCTTTCGGCCCCGGCCTTACCCTTGAGAGTATGATCCTCGAAATTCAACATCACTAGTATGCCTGATTTTTCAATTCGCTCAGCTGGAATAGAGATCATGGATGATTTGGATTGCCATGGCGAAGTGGTAAATCAAACCTTACGAGAACTTGATACTATTAATCATTGGCTGGGTGGAAATGCCGTAACCCTGCACGCGATTCGGTTGCTCTGGAAAAATATTCCCAAAGAACAATCAATAACCATTGCCGACCTGGGGTGTGGTAGTGGTGAGATGTTGAGGATTTTAGCACGACTGGCAGCGAAAGAAAAAAGAAATGTTGTGTTGATTGGGTTTGATGCTAATCCAAATATTATCGACTATGCAAATGCTCATTCAAAAGAATTTAAAAAATTAACCTTTAAAGCAGTCAACGTATTTTCAAAAGAATTTCAGGAACAAAAATTCGACTTTGTATTAGCAACTCTCTTTATGCACCATTTTTCAGAAGAAGAATTAGTAACTCTTTTTTCGAGTTTGAAGAGGCAAACAAAGTCAGCCATTATTATTAATGACATTCACCGGCATCCGCTGGCTTATCACTCAATAAAGCTTTTAACACACTATTTTTCACGATCCGCGATGGTTCAGTTTGATGCACCGCTCTCTGTGTTAAGGGCTTTTACCAAACCCGATCTGCAGCGAATCTTAGTCGATGCTAAAATTGGGAGCTATACTCTCACCTGGAAATGGGCTTTTCGATGGCAATTAATTATCCGCAATGATAGTGTATAAACTCTGGCACAATTTTTACTAATTTGGTGAGGTAAATCAATAGTAAATACTCACACCATGAAAACCAGATTCCTTTTCGCCATTATAGTAACCTTAATTGTCGGTGCCTGCGGTTCCAGTTTGTTGGGGAAAAAAGTAAAAGAACCTTTCCAGGGAAATGCCTACGAATCGAATAACCGTTTCTTCCGCGCTACGGGTAAAGGAGAAAGTTCGCAAGACAACATAGCTCGTGGCAAAGCAGATATTGAAGCAAAGGCTCAGCTAGCCGGGCAAGTAAACACCACTATGAAGCAAGTGGCCGATCAATATCTCGGACAAACCGAAAACGCAAACGCGGCTGACGTTGCCGATAAATTTCAAAGCCTTGTGCGACAAACCATGAACACCAACATGGCCGACTTACGCAAGATGGGGGAAGAAAAATACTTCAACGAAAAAGAAAAAAAGTACACTGTGTTTATGGCCTACGAGATAAAGAAGAATGCGATGTTTCGCTTTATGAAGAAGCAAGCCAAAACAGATCAGACTATTGACGAGCGCCAGATGAAAATTATTGACGAAATTCTGGATCAGCAAATCAAAGAAACTGAAGACGATAATTAGTCAATTTGAGAATTTGAAGATTTGAAAATGTCAAGATTCTCATTTTCAAATCTTCAAATCATTCCATTTTCAAATTAATCACTTTCCCTCCACCATTCTCTCTGCTGTTTCGGCAATCTTAAGTTGATTGATAAATTCATCTACCTCACCATTCATTACTGAAGGCAGGTTGTGTTGTGTGTATCCAACGCGATGATCTGTTACGCGACTTTGCGGATAATTATAAGTTCTGATTTTTTCTGAGCGGTCGCCACTGCGCACCTGGCTTTTGCGCGATGCGCCCATCTCAGCCTGCTTTTTTTCTACCTCACGTTCATAAAGTTTTGCCCTCAACATTACGAGGGCACGAGCTCGGTTGCCATGCTGTGATCGTTCTACCTGGCAAGTAATTACAATACCAGTGGGTTTGTGCGTCATCTGCACCTTGGTTTCCACTTTGTTTACATTCTGCCCACCAGCTCCGCCCGAACGGGATGTGATCACTTCAATGTCCGCAGGATTAATCTCTATATCTACATCTTCCGCCTCGGGCAACACTACAATCGAAGCGGCCGAAGTATGCACCCGACCCTGAGTCTCCGTATCTGGCACACGTTGTACCCGATGCACGCCCGATTCATATTTAAAAATTCCATAGGCACCTTCCCCTTCAATGCTGCTGATCACTTCTTTATAGCCACCGGCTGTGCCTTCTGTTATATCAAGCACCGACATCTTCAACCCTCTTCTATCGCAAAAGCGCTGGTACATGCGCCACAAGTCGCCCGCAAATATGGCTGCCTCGTCTCCTCCCGTTCCCGCACGGATTTCCAAAATACAATTCTTGTCATCGTTGGGATCTTTGGGCATCAGCAACTCTTTAATCTCAGCCTCCAAAGCTAGCTGCGTTGGCTCAAGTTCATCCAATTCCATTTTTGCCAACTCTCTCAATTCGGCATCTTTCTCCTTTTGTAAAATACCTTTGGCCTGCTTCAGATTATCCAATACCAACTGATAGCGGTCATATTTTTTAACCACCTTCTCAAGGTCTCTGTATTCTTTGCTTAGCTGCTGGAATTTCTTTTGATCTTTAACGGCCTCCGGCTGTGACAGCAGTTGACCTACCTCCTCAAACCGATCCTTTATTTCTCTTAACTTTTCTATCATAAAACTAACGAAGGCTGCAAAGTTAATAAAATCATCTGCTTGCCCGATATCAATTCCAATTCGTAAAAGTCACGTAAATCAGTTTTGTCTTTTTAACTTCGCAACAGACTTTTAAACTTTCTTATGAAATACGTGCTCCTTTTTTCTTCCCTTCTTTGGCTATCATGCACGGGAACTCTTTCTGACAATCAGCGAAAAAAAATAAAAGAAGAAATGGAGAATAGTGAGATTAAAAAAGTGACCGAAGCTCAAATAACCGAAGCGGCCTTTCTTTACGGAAGGCAGGTTGCTGTAATGATAGAAAAACGAGATAAGACATTGAGTAATCAGTCCTTTCTTGATTCGTTGGGTAGAAGTTTTGAGGTGGAGATTATTTCTATTCAATCTAACAACCAAACTCTCAGAAATATAGAAAGGCAACTGCTGGAAGCATATGCTTCGCAAGCCCAGGCAAGTGATAACGTTCAAAAAATGGGAGCCGATTCTTTGCTCTATACAAAACCGATTATGCGCGAACATCCCGATGGCTCTACGGAGTTTATCAAAGCGCTTGGCATTCGCATGACGAAGAAACAGATTGTGCTGTCAATCAAATAATGGAATCCTGGAAAATCTGGGTTGACACGGGGGGCACGTTTACAGATTGTATTGCCTATAGCCCTACGGGAATAATAAAAAGATTAAAGGTACTTAGTAGTAGTGTGTTGAAAGGGTATGTGGTTGGCCAAACCAGTGCCCGCTCCATACTGGTTAAAATTCAATGGCCCGTTAGCCGGGATGTTTTTCATCATTTCACTATCACATTTTTTGGTAAGAAGAAACACGCAGCCCGAATTGAAAAAGTAAATCTGAATGACTTTGTAATTCATTTCACCAAACCAGCCAAAGTAGAATCGGGTTGTCTGTTTGAAATCAGCTCATTCGAAGAAGTTCCGGTTTTTGCCGCCCGGCTTATTACCGAAACAGAACTTAACAAGCCATTTCCAGCTATAGAAATGAAACTTGGTTCTACCCGAGGCACCAATGCGCTACTGGAAAGAAAAGGAGCTCGCACGGTATTGTTGATAACAAAAGGATTTAGAGATTTACTTTTAATCGGCACTCAACAGCGCAATGATCTATTTGCTTTGCATATCGAAAAAGAAAAACCACTTTATACTCGTGTAATTGAAGTGCCTGAACGTATTGAAGCCGATGGAAAAGTTCTCATTCCCTTATCCGCTTCAGTTATCAATAAAATTATAGCGGAAGTAAAAAAATCAATGTGTGATTCAGTTGCCATTGCCCTGCTCAACAGTTATAAAAACCCTAAGCATGAAAAATTAATTAAAGACCAACTACTCCAACACGGATTTTCGTTCATTACTGCTTCGCATGAAGTCTCAGGCCAAATAAAAATTTTACCCCGAGCCGAAACAACTGTTGCCAATGCATACCTCGATCCTATTATCCACAGTTACATTTCAAAGATTCAACACGGGCTTTCAAAAGCACAATTAAAAATAATGACAAGTGCCGGAGGCCTGGTAAGCGCAACCAGGTTTTATCCTAAGGATAGTTTGTTGAGTGGCCCCGCAGGAGGCGTTGTTGGGGCGGCTACCACCGGTAAACTTTCCGGTGCCAATCAGTTGATTACGTTTGACATGGGGGGCACCAGCACAGATGTATCTCTTTATAACAATCAATACACGTATCGCTACGAATCTAAAGTAGGTGAAGTAAAAATTTTGTCACCTTCATTATCAATTGAAACAATTGCTGCGGGTGGCGGATCAATCTGTGATTTTGACGGCTATAAACTTACCGTTGGTCCGCACAGTGCGGGTGCATCACCAGGACCCGCTTGCTATGGTAGTGATGGCCCGCTTACAATAACAGATGTTAACCTTTTATTGGGTCGGGCCGATGTTGAGTTTTTTTCAATACCCCTCTACAAGAATAAATCTGAAGAAGCTCTTTCAGAGTTGATAAGAAAGATCAAGACAGCTACCGGAAAAACTCCCACCAAAGAGTCTCTTTTGGAATCCTTTGTTCAGATAGCAAATGAAAAAATGGCTGAGGCCATAAAAAAAGTATCGGTGCAGCAAGGTCATGATCCCTCGGAATATACCTTGTTAAGTTTCGGAGGCGCAGGCGGGCAGCATGCCTGCGCAGTAGCGCGGCAGCTTGATATGAGCAAAGCACTTATTCCGTATGATGCCGGATTGCTGAGCGCCTATGGAATCGGTCATGCCAACATTGAACACTTTGAAGAAAAACTGTTGTTGCAAAATCTATCAAAGGCAACGCGCGATCTGGACAATCATTTTGAGGAGCTACATCAGCGCGGATTATCCAAACTCGAGAGGGAGGGATTTAGCAGGGATGCTATTCACGTTGGAAAATATTTGATCTTCTTACGATTTAGTGGTCAGGAGAGCACACTTGAAATAAGTTATAAAAAAGGAGTTGATCCAAGGAAGGAATTTAAAATAACCTACCAATCTATCTATGGCCATTGGTTAGCCGATCGTGAAATTGAAATAGAGTCGCTAAGGCTTATTCTTTTTGTTCGCGGTCAGGGTGTAAAAAACACAAAATCAAAGTATAAAGTCTACAGCCCTGCTTCTGAGAAACAAACAAAAATCTACACGCAAGGACAGTGGAAAAATACGAAGGTGTATCGTTGGGAATCATTGCATACAGGAGCTCGCATAAAAGGGCCTGCGTTAATTGTAAGTCAGAATTCGACAACCGTAGTTGACCCCCGATGGATCTTTAAACTTGATGAACATAATCATGGATTACTTGAACGCACCTCCCGTGTAATAACAAAACAAACTCATTCGCGTGAAGCAGCACTGGAATTATTCAGCAATCGATTCACGGCCATTGCCCAGGAAATGGGGGCGCTCTTACAACGAACTTCTTTTTCAGTAAACGTGAAAGAACGTCTGGATTTTTCATGTGCCCTGATGGATGCCCAGGGATATTTGGTTGTCAATGCTCCGCATATTCCAGTTCATTTAGGTAGCATGGGGGTTTGTGTGCGCGAAGTGAGCAGCGTGCTTTCTATGCAAGATGGCGATGTGGTGATTACAAATCATCCGGCTTTTGGCGGATCGCATTTACCCGATGTTACGTTGATTAAACCAGTTTATACAAAGCGAAAATTGATTGGGTATGTTGCTACGCGCGCACATCATGCAGAGATTGGAGGAAAAAAACCTGGCTCTATGCCAGCCCATGCCTCCTCGTTGGAAGAAGAAGGAGTAATCATTGCTCCTACTTATTTAGTTAAGCGTGGCAAAATTCAATGGGAAGCTATTAGAAAAATATTTACTTCTGGCAGGTACCCGAGTCGCTTGCCGGAAGAAAACATGGCGGATTTAAATGGAGCCTTGGCTGCCGTAAATCTTGGTGATACTTCCTTAAAATCTCTCTGTTTAAAATATAACACGGCCGAAGTTACTTTCTATATGAAAGCTCTTCGTGTATATGCAGCCGAGCTGCTTCGAAATAAAATAAAATCACTAAACGCAAAATCATATTCGGCCGAAGAGCGGCTTGATGATGGATCATCCTTAAAAGTTAACTTCACAATTCAAAAAAAGGGAAGTCTTTTAATTGATTTTTCTGGCTCTGCTAATACGCATGCCGGAAATTTAAATGCAACTAAAGCGATTGTTCAAAGTGTAGTTCTTTATGTACTTCGGGTGTGGGTAAATCGACCTATTGCTATGAATGAAGGGCTCATGGAGCCGGTGACCATAATCTTGCCCACGGGGTTACTTAACCCTGACTTTACTGCCAAAAAATTACCAGCTGTAGTTGGAGGCAACACCGAAGTAAGTCAGCGCCTTACCGACACATTATTAAAGGCACTTGGGTTAGTCGCCTGTAGCCAGGGAACCATGAATAACTTTTTATTTGGAAACGAGCACTTTGGATTTTACGAAACAATTTGTGGTGGCACAGGGGCCGGGCCTGACTTTGCAGGTACGGATGCCATTCATTCGCACATGACAAATACACGAATTACCGATCCTGAAATTTTAGAACTTCGATATCCGGTGCGATTAGAAAAATTTGAAATCCGAAAAAACTCAGGTGGATCGGGTGCATGGAAAGGTGGTGATGGCGTAATCCGAGAAATGACCTTTAAGGAAAAAGTAGAAGTGAATATTCTTTCTCAACATCGCGTTGAACACCCTTATGGATTAGCGGGTGGGCTTGCTGGCAAAGTCGGGAACCAACAATTAACAAAAGCAGATGGCGAAATAATCCCGCTGAGGGGAATGGATAGCATAGATGCAAATGCGGGCGATAAAATCACCATTGAAACCCCAGGAGGTGGTGGGTATGGAAAACAAAAAGCCCCAAACTAGTTGGGGCTTTTTGTTGATCACTTTGAAGTCTTACTTATTAGCTGTCTCGGCTGGCTTGGGTGTAACTCCCAATTTTTTCAACACAAGATTCGAGATGTTATATTTTTCATCTGAGTAAAGAAGAATATCCTCACCGCTGTTCATCGATTGTGGATTGATGATAAACGTGTAGCCGTTTTCCTTGGCGGTATCTTCAATGGCCTTGCCTACTTTTTTGAAGATAGGATCCATTAAAGCAGTCTGCTTATTCTGCAAAGAAACCTGAGCGTCTTGTTGAAACTTTTGAATACTCTCCTGCATGCCTTGCAATTCTCTTTCTTTGTCGGCACGAATGGCGTCAGGTGTGGTAGCTGGCATTCCCTGATACGCTTTGTATTTATTCTCCAACTCCTGACTCTTCGCCTTTAATTGATTTTCCAATTGCGTTCCGTGGGTCTTCAATTCATTTTCAATTTGTTTGAACTCGGGCAGTTGACCGAAAATATATTGCCAATCGGCATAGCCGATCTTTTGCGTTTCCTGGGCCTGGGCACTTACTGCCACAACACAAAACAGAAGTAAAAAAAGTGTTCTCATTTTAGTTTATAATTTATTTGACTTTATCGTTGGGGTCTCCTAATCCTAATTCCTCTAGTACAAAATCGGTGTAATCATGACGCGGGTCTGTATACACCATCACTAACTCTGCCGACTTATCGAACAAGATTGCCAGGCGATTAGCTTTGCAAACTTTTTCAACCGCATCAAACACTTTATCCTGCAAAGGTTTAATCAATTCTTGTTTTTTCAAAAAAAACAACCCACCAAAACCAAAAACCTTTTTCTGATAGTCTTTCATTTCGGTTTCTTTCTTTTTTATCTCTTCCAGGCGTTCCTGTTTCATTTCTTCTGTTAACAATACTTGTTCGGCCTGATACACTCTGTAAAGTTCATCTACCTTTTTTTGCATGTCTTCTATTTCTTTTTGCCACGCTGCCGAAAGTTGATCTATTTCTCCCTGCGCCTTGCTGTATTCGGGCATCTTACTCAGTACAAACTCCGAATCGAAATATCCGAACTTCTGAGCTGAGACAAAATTCAGGCCGAAAAACAGAAAACAAGCTGCAAGGATTAAAAACCGCATTTTTATCTGATTTGCTGGCCGATGGTAAAGTGGAATTGAGAGCCGCTTATGTCTGTAGCGAAGGGTAATTTATCAAATCCATAGGCCCAGTTAAGACCTATAAGACCAAAGGCTGGCATAAATATTCTTGCTCCCACACCGGCTGATTTATACAGATTAAACGGATTAAAATCCTGGTAATTGTTCCAGTTGTTTCCGGCTTCGGTAAATAGAAATCCATAAATAGTAGCCGATTGCCCTGTAACCACCGGGTAGCGCAACTCAAGGCCAAACTTATTGTACACAATACCGCCTTCAATTTCATTTAACTGCTGTTGACCACGTTGAGAATAAAGCGGTGGCGTTACCGTGTTGTTTTCATAGCCACGCAACCCAACAATATCCTGTCCTAAAACGAAAGAGTTGAATCCACCCGCTAAGCCATCACCACCCATAAGGAAGCGTTGGAAGGGGCCAACACCAAGATCTTTATTATAAGCTCCAATAAAACCAAAGTGAGCCTTGGTCTCCAATACCAGACTTCTTCCATCTGGCTTTTCACTTCCAATAAGTTTAATATAAAACTTGGCATCCAGCATCCACTTTTGAAGTTCCGTCCAACGATATTGTGTGTTGATGTCTGTGTAGTAAGATGGATCACGCCATGTGGAATAAGGTGGCGTTAAACTAAGTGCCAGCGATATACTAGAGCCCGATGCGGGATACATAGGATTGTCGATACTATTGCGCGACAAAGTTGTAGTTAGCATGATTTCGTTTGTCTTACCAACCGGAGGCAAGGTGGACGATCCAAAATAGTTACTGTACTTATAAACCAGAAACGATAACGAGGATGTTAATGAGAAATAATTATCTGGCCACTCCAATCGTTTTCCAAACCCGATTGTAACACCGCTCTGCTTCAACGAAGAAGCATCTGTAAACTCAAAACTATTATTGGCAAGTCGCGAGATAGAATGATTTAAACTAACGGTAAATGAGTTTGGTCTTCTGCCTCCCAACCAAGGTTCGGTAAAGGATAAACTATAGCTCTGAAACGATCTTCCATTGGCCTGAGCACGCAATGAAAGTCGCTGGCCATCGCCTACTGGCAGTGGTTTCCATTTATCAAACTTTGGCACATTGCGAATAGAAAAATTGTTGAATGATAAACCAACTGTACCCACAAACCCATAATACCCACCCCAACCGCCAGATAATTCAATTTGGTCGTTCGATTGTTCTTCTACTTTCCATTCTATATCCACCGTGCCATCAGCCATGTTTGGCCGGATGTCTTGTTCTATCTTTTGCGGATTGAAGTAACCCATCTGCGATAGCTGTTGTTGTGTACGGATCAGATCCGATCGTCTGAACTTTTGACCCGGAATTGTGCTTAGCTCTCTGCGAATTACGTGGTCGTTGGTTCGTTCATTTCCACTGATGATCACTTCATCAATAGTGGCCTGGTCGCCTTCGCGAATTCTCATTTCAACATCAATGGAATCTCCGGCAACGGCAATCTCAACAGGCACAACCTGAAAGAACAAGTATCCATCGTCCATATACAAGCCACTGATATCTGCCCCTTTAGGATTGAAGGTTGTTTTTTTATCAATCAACTCTTGGTTGTATACATCGCCTTTATTGATGTCAAGAATTTTGTTTAGAATGTTGGCGCTGTGAACATAGTTGCCAACCCAGGTTATATTGCGGAAGTAATACTTTCTGCCTTCATAGACTTTCAATTTTACGTCAATGTTGGATTTATCAAAATTGATAATCGTGTCTTCCAGTACCTCGGCATCCCGATACCCTTGTGAGTTGTAGTATTGAATCAACTTTAATTTGTCCTCTTCATATTCGGAGCGGATAAATTTTGAGCCTGCAAAAATATTTAGCTTAACATTCCTTTGAATGAACTCTTTAACATCGAGCGTGCTCAATTTACGGCTTGAGTCAAGGGCGGGTTTGATTTTACTTGGTTTAAGGGTAAACAACTCGCCAAGAATAGCTCTGTGCAACGTCATGCGCGGATGCTCATGCGTTTTTTTCAGTTTACTTTTCAGTCGGGCATCCGCAATGGCGTCATTACCTTCAATAATAACTTCATTGATTTTAACCTTTGACTTCAAGTCTACATCAATTTTCAAGCGCACCCCGCCACGGTTAAGTGTGTCTGGTTCTGGCACAACTTTCACAACTGTATTGAGAAATCCTTTTTTTACAAAATGCTTCTTTACTGAAAGTTCAGCATTGCGAATGGTGGCATCATTTACAATTTTCCCCTTTATTAATTTTAAATCCTCCTTCAGCGATGATTGTCTTGATTTGCTTATCCCAACAAAATAAAAATCATTAAGCCTTGGGCGCTCAGTTAAAATTACCGACAGGTAAACATTCGTTCCTTCTATTTTTTGTACCGAGATAGTTACATCCCCCACCAAGCCGTGCTTCCAGAGTTTTCGAATGGCTCCTGAAATACCATCGCCTGGGATTTTGATTTTATCACCGATCTTCAATCCGGTAAGCGAAAGCATGGCATTTTTATCCAACACATTGAGCCCGGTAACTTCTATTCCCGCAATGGTATATTCTTGCGGAGATGCATAGTTAAGGCTTGCCTCCGTAGATGCTTGTGGTTGTGCGCGGTTGCTTCTAAACTGGGCAACTGCCTCATGACTTACCCAAAAAATCAGGAGTCCCGCAAAAAGTAAAATTCTCTTCATCAAAATATTAGGCAGTTGGGTTCAGCACTTTTCCAAATCTTCGTTCACGCTTTTGATATTCACATATGGCCTCGTATAAATTCTCCTTTCGGAAGTCGGGCCACAAGGTGGGGGTAATAACTATTTCAGTATACGCAATCTGCCAAAGCAAAAAATTGCTCACTCGCATTTCACCGCTGGTACGAATCAATAATTCAGGATCAGGAACACCCGCTGTTTTTAAATGTTCTGCAAAGTAGTGTTCATCAATTTCATGAGGTTGAATCAATCCTTGCTTTACTTCTTCTGCCAATCGTTTTGCCGCCTCCACAATCTCCCACCGACCGCTGTAGTTAAGCGCTAGCTGAAGTGTAAGACCGCTGTTATTTTTTGTTGCATCAATTGCTTCGGCAAGGTTATTCTGACAATCTTTTGGCAAATGAGTTACATCACCAATGGTATGGAGTTTAACCTGATTTTCGTGCAGGGTATTAATTTCTTTCTTCAAGGTATTCACCAATAACTCCATGAGTGCGTCTACTTCTTCTTTTGGTCTTCCCCAATTCTCTGTGCTAAATGCATAGAGCGTCAAATATTTCACACCAAGTTCTCCGCAGCCTTCGGTAACATCTTTTACTGCCTGAATGGCATTTCGATGACCGAATATTCGGGCGGCACCCTTTCCTTTTGCCCAGCGTCCGTTGCCGTCCATGATAACGGCTATGTGCCGGGGCAAATTATTGAAGTCTATATTTTCCCTTAGTGAAGCCACAAGGCGGCAAAAATAGCCCTTTTTTTCAAACTTCTACATCACTTTTTTCCTCTAAGCACAAGTATCTTAGGAACTTATATGGGATGAGATTAAGTAAAATAAAGTTTGATAGTGAAAGCCTAAATTTCAGCGATATGGGCTACTGGGGCAAGGAATGTCGTAAAACGTATAAGTAAGGGTGATTCCGGTAAAGAAGTAGTTATCGTAATCGAAGGTGTTGCCGTACTGATAGTTCTTGAACGAAGGGTCTCCATCCGAAATATTATCCAGATAATCGAAGAAAGTCTTTCGCATTCCGAATTCAAAGGCAACGTAATATTTTGGGTTTATTACGTATTTCATTCCTCCGCCAAACGGGATGGCCATCTGAACATTGCTATACTCTGCATTTTTTTGCTGCACTCCTGAGATACCAAACAAAGCGGCTCCGGCAAACAGATAGGGCGTAAAGCGAAGTTTTCTCTTACTATCTCGCCAATCTAAAAAGTGATATTCAAAGCTGGCACCTGCCTCCAGCAAAAATAAATTAAATGAAGCTGCCCGTGCGGTGGCAAAAGCATCAATGGGCTTACGGGTATCAGAAGCGCCAATTTTGCCGGCTGTAATTGACGTGCGTACACTAATTACGTTACTGATGTTTGAGCGATAAAAAACGGTGCCAGCAGGTTTTGAAAAGGCGAGATTATAGGTGCGCACCAGATCTCCGGTATAGTTGAAAGTTCCGATACCAAAGCCAACTTCTGAACGCTGACCAAGCATTTGCTGCGCATAGGTAGATCCGAAAAAAATCAACAGTAATCCTGTTAACCCAAGAATTCGGAAGCGATTACGCATGGGCAATTATCTGAATTTTGCTTTATGGAATGTAGCGCCAAGAATATAAGTAAGACGGATGGTGGTGACCATGTAAACGTCTTTGTCATTTTTAGACCCGCGCACATTATCAGGATATTCCTGCCCATATCCGGCTATGGTAGAATAGGTTTGTCCATTTCTAGCCACATAACTTTGAAGGGGCGGAAGTTCGTTGGCTGCCAATTCATTGCTTCGATAAGACATAGCACGAGCAAGGTTGTTATCGAATACACCAAGATCGACATAGTTTTTGCTTACATCATCTAAATAATCTGTAAACGTATAACGGAAACCGATGTCGGCCCATAAATCCATTACTTCATTTAATCTGAATCGTGCACCAATACCAAACGGGATTGCTACCTGAATCTTGCTATACGCTTTAATTCCGCTGTTGGCATCTGTTGCAGCTAACGTAGCATATTGGCCTTCGGTACCTAAGGGCCTAAGGTCAATCCATTCTCCTTCGGCAACACCTAATGCTTCTCCATTTAAACCCGAAGCAGGAGCTTGTGCCTGCGGGTTGTGTAAAAATCCGGCAACCCCAAGGTATACATAGGGGGTCCACTTTACACGGCTTATGTAGGTTGCATCATTTTCAAATAAATCGAAGTAGGCTACCACGGAGAGCTCTTTTATCCTGTTTCGGAATGATAAATTTCTCTGATAACGAAACTTACCGTTCTCTTGGTCTGCAAAGTCTGCAGATTCTGCATCAGAACCTTTCAGGGTGCCGTATTGAAACTGAGCCTGAAGTGAATAGCGGGGTCCAAAACGATGTGTAAACGAAATTCCCAAAGCAGGTCGCGTAAATGAAATATCGGTGCTTACTCGCTGCGGGCGCGGGGCAATGTCGCCATAGTAATTTAGTGCACTAACAGAAAAACCAATAGCATTATAGATTTTGTTTTTACCAAAGCCCGCTTTTCTACCTCTATAGCTGGCAATTCGTTTATTGTTCTTTTTAATTGACTTACGATTGAACTGCGCATACGATTGCTCGGATGCACTGAATATCAAAAACAAACAAACAAACCCAAAAAATAACTTTCTCATGAACGGTGATTTTTGCCAACTACAAACTTATGAAAATACCTGAGAAATAAGGAATTCTAGTTGCGAATGTCGAGGCCCCAATTGAGTTTTTGTCGAAGGGTATTGAAATAATGATGGCCTGCTAACTGAACAAGTTTTGCATTAAAGCGCTCTTTCCTGATCTTTAGTTTTACCGAATCATCAATGGTTTCGAACCGCGAATCCAGCGAAACCAAATACTTTTTGCTCCTTCCTTCTATTTCAAAGGTGATTTCAGATTTATCAGAAATTACGATAGGCCGGGTGCCTAGATTATGCGGGCTAACAGCCGTTATAATGAAACTCTCAGATTTTGGATATACCAAAGGGCCGCCACAACTCAGCGAATATCCGGTTGATCCTGTGGGTGTGGAGACTATAATGCCATCCGACCAATACGAATTTAACAATTCACCATCGACAAAAACATGCACCGTAATCATGGACGAAGTGTCTTTTTTCATGATTGTAAAATCGTTCAACGCAAAGTTTAGTGGCTCAAAAAGTTTGGTGGACGAAACCAGTTTGAGCATGGTGCGACTTTCTACTTTATAATCCCCCGTAAATAACGCTTCAAGAGCCCGGTCGATTTCTTCGCGGCTTGTGATGGCAAGAAACCCAAGCCGGCCTGTATTTATGCCCAATATTGGTACCTCGGCTTTACCTATGTAGGTTACTGATTCGAGCATGGTGCCATCACCCCCTAACGAAAAAAAGAAATCGAGAGAACGCAGACTATCGCCTTGTTCAAAGATTTTATACTTCAATTCGTCCAACAAGGACGATTTGATTTGCTTCACAAATTTTGACGATAGCCAAACCTCGGCTTTTCTTTGCTTCAGTTGCATCAAAACCTTCTCAATAAACTGAGTTGATTTTGTTTGAAAGTCTCTGCCGTGGATACCGATACGCATGCTATTACCCGTTATATGTCAAGATAGCGAAGTAGCATATCAATCTTGTCTTTCTCTCCGGTGTCCTGATGAGTTTCGTGATATCGGCCGATAACCCGGTATCCAAATCGTTCCAGCGTAGCCACGATGCGGGTAAGCTCTTCCTGATTAATCTTTAACGTAAGCTTTATCTTTCCTTTATCCATGGGATCTTCAACCATCAGGCTGCTGATTACCTTTGCATTGTTCTCTTCAATGTATCGGCTTATTTCAGCCAATGAATAATCAATTAAATCCATGGATAGTACAAGAATGCCGCCCTCCATTTGCACAGAGGCTGTCTGAGCAAATGAAATCATAATGTCTTGCACGGTAATTACTCCGGTGTACTTCTGGTCTTCGCCAAGCACCGCTACAATTTGCAGTTTATTATCGCCTGCTATTTTTAAGATGTCATAAAAATGTGAATCGAGTTGAACCGTGCATTGTTTTCCAACTAACTCAAAGTCGGCCAGCGTACGCTCAATGTCATTCGATTCTAAAATAATTTCTTCTGAAATAAACCCAAGTAATTTTCCATCTTCCACCACCGGCAAATGCAAACAACGAAACTCTTCCATCCACACAATGGCTTTGTGTGCATCGTCTGTGATTTTGAGCGGGGGTATCATGTGATTGATCAGTTCTTCAGCAATCATTCGCTCGGGATTAATTTTTTCGTATCAAAAAGTCTTCAACCATTTCATTGAATTTTTGCGGATGCTCCATCATAGGTGCATGACAGCATTTATCAATGAATTTTAGTTCTGAATTTGGAATCAACCTGTTGAATTCATGGCCCACCATAGGGGGTGTAATCGTATCATTTAGCCCCCAAACCAGTAAGGTAGGCACATTGATGCTGGGTAACTCAAGTGCCAGGTTGTTGCGTTGTGCCGACTTAGCAATGGCCACAATGCGCATACACTTAGGAATGCTGCGAGTAGTTTCAAAGACCTCATCCACAAGTTCTTTGGATGCAACATTCGGATCGTAAAAGGTATAGGCTACGCGTTCGCGGATATAATCGTAGCTTCCTCTGCGCGGATAAGAACCGCCCATTGTATTTTCAAAAAGACCAGAACTACCAGTAAGAACAAGCTTCGAAACTTTTTCTGGATTTGCCAGCGTATATAAGATACCAACATGCCCACCCAGCGAATTGCCCATGATCATCATGTTGTCGAGTTTTTTCATGGCTACAAATCGCTCTGTAAATTCTGTTAATCCCAGCAGGCCTGCCTCCTTAATTGGCATTTCATAAATAGGGAGCATGGGTATAATCACACGAAAGTGTTTGGAATAATGATTGACCACTTCCTCCCAATTGCTGAGTGCACCAAAAAGACCATGCAATAGCATAAGCACCTGCCCCTGACCTTCGTCTACGTATTTAAAATCCTTTTCTTCTTTTACCAACAAGGGCATAGTGTTGCTATTTTGTGATAAGTAACTAAAAAAAACCGAACCTTAGAACTGCTTGAAAGTTTCTTTGAAAAAAGGTAAGAAATCTCCAAAAACAGAAGCCAGTGTTGGGGCAACCTGTGCAACAAACGGATAGAGAGTTGACTCGTCAACCCAATTCGTGGGCAACGAGATTTTAAACGAATCAACCAGCCACAGAATTATGCTAATAGAAAAAGCATATTTGATTACTCCAAGCACGGCTCCTGCTATCGCATCCATGCGGCCCAAAAACGTTTTGTCCATGGAGTTTTTTATTCTGCCTCCAATAAAAATTACTATGCCAACAACAATCAAAAAAATTAGCAGGAAGGAAATGTAGGGAAGCACAGCTGTATCGGCATTGAATTGTTTCGAAAGATACTCTACGCCCCAACTCATTAGTTTGAAGCCAGCAAATACTCCCAGCACAATGGCTACCAGAAAAAATAACTCCATCAAAAAACCACGCTTGTAACCCAGGAAGGCGCCTACTGCCAGCATGATGGCAATCACAATATCGATCTTACTCAAGAGGCAAGAAGTTTTTTAACGAGATCTGAAATAAGTTTGCCCTCGGTTTTGCCAGCCAGCTGCTTGGTGGCTACACCCATCACTTTGCCCATATCTTGCGGACCTTTGGCACCAACTTGTTCTATTATCTTTTTCACCTCGGCAGAAACCTCAGCTTCGGTTAGTTGCTTGGGTAAGTAGCGACTGATGACTTCAAGCTCGAAGAGTTCTTTCTGGGCTAGGTCATCACGCCCTTCTTTTTGAAAAATCTCAGCCGACTCTTTTCGTTGTTTGGCAGCTTTCATCAGCAATTTATTTTCTGTCTCCTGACTGATTTCGCCAGAACCGCCCTTCTCTGTTTCGGCCAACAGAATTAATGACTTCACTGAGCGAAGTGCGGTAAGTTCTTCTTTATTTTTTGCCAGCATGGCCGACTTAATATCGTTATCAATTTGTTGTCTTAGTCCCATAGTTCAAATTCGTTTAAATACCTTTGAAGTAAAATTAGCTCTACTTTTATAGAGATAAAAATTCTACTTCGTAAAGGCTCGATTGAAAAAGTACAAGTATGACTCGTCTTTCAGTAAATATCAATAAGATCGCCACGCTACGCAATGCCCGTGGTGGAAACAATCCGGATGTGGTTAAGACAGCGCTGGATTGTGAACGATTTGGCGCTGAAGGTATTACCGTACACCCACGACCTGACGAGCGCCATATTCGCTATGCTGATGTTATTGAGTTAAAAAAAGTGGTTACAAGCGAATTTAATATAGAAGGATATCCAGACGAACGATACCTGAAACTTATTCGCGAAACAAAACCAGCACAAGCCACTTTGGTGCCTGATGGGCCCAATGCCATTACATCCAACGCGGGTTGGAATACAGTGAAGAACGAAAAATTACTTGAAAAGATTATCGCAGAAATTAAATCGTATGGTGTGCGGGTTTCTGTTTTTGTTGACCCCGTGGCAACCATGGTTGAAGGCGCTAAAAATATCGGGGCCGACCGGATTGAATTGTACACTGAACCCTATGCTGCGCATTATCATAAAAATAAAGAGGCAGCCATTAAGCCTTATGTTGAGGCCTCACGAATAGCGCATACTTTAGGCTTAGGCATAAATGCGGGGCATGATCTCGATTTGCATAATCTGAAATTTCTAAAGAGCTCTATTCCCCACCTTGACGAGGTGTCGATTGGGCACGCCCTGATTTGTGATGCGCTTTATCTCGGGCTGGAGAATACTATTCAGCTTTACTTGAGACAATTAAAATAAATTTCCAGAAATCAATTCGGTTAAGGGTTACAACAATTCATCCATCAGTTGCTGCAACAGAGTATAAAATAATTCGCGGGCACACGTTTGGCTTCTACTTTTGATTCATCAAACACGAGACCAATGGACATCCGTAAAAAATTAATCATCATGTTAGGCATTCTGGTGGCGGTGGCTAGTTATTGCTCCGTTGTGATGATGCCTTCCTTTTAAAAGCAGAACGTTGTCTTCTGGCCGACCATTCTTACTTGTTGGATTGGTTTTCTTTACTGTTGAAATTTATACTTCATGAAAGGCCTACAACTCTTATTCATCTTCAGTTTAATTTTAACTGCTTGCACATCAACTACCGCGCAGGTCTTTGCTACCGATGAAGGCGCCATCCAGGGGTATGATGTGGTGGCCTATTTTACTCAATCGCAAGCAGTAAAAGGTGTGAAAGAATTTTCATTTACCTATTCCGACCAAGAATGGTATTTCGCTTCTGCGGAAAATCTTGAACTCTTTAAGAATAATCCTGAAAAGTATGCGCCACAATTTGGTGGCTACTGCGCATATGGTATGAGCCGTGGCTACAAAGCCAAAACTGACCCTGAAGCCTGGACTATTGTGAACGGTAAACTATATCTCAATTATAATCTAGAGGTGCGCAAGTCATGGAATGAAAACCAAACGGAACTTATCGATAAAGCAAATACAAATTGGCCAACCGTAAAAACGGTTAAGCCAAAATGAAATGCTGAGTCATCATCTTGTCAATACCGCCAACTTTTTACATCGGCTCCTTTAGGCGCACTCTCTTGTATCCGCTTTAAAATTTTAGGCAAATACAGGGTATTGTAGCGCAGCCTCGATACATAGTTCGGGTTTTCCTTATCGCCATTCCAGCAATGCTCGGCTCGGTCGCCATAGTCTACTTCACCTTTGTAAAACGGAGTTTGTGTTTTCTTTAAAAAGTCTTCCATCAGGTACACTGCGTTGTTCAGGTAATAATTGTCCATATCGCCACAGTAGATATGAATTTTACCTTCCAGCTTTGGCCCCAGTGTTTTCCAGTCGCGCTCCAAAATGTAACGCAGGTCATAATTTTCTTTCCAATACGCAGCTACACTTGCGTCAATCTCACCAGTCTCTTTGTCAAAAATTCTTTTCGGATACCCATCGTCACCTTGGGGCGAATATACCGCTTCCCAGATATCCCACTGCTCACCACTTCGCGATTTTGTTCCCAATGCAAGTTCATAATGGTTGGATTCTTCCATCGTGTTTTGAATCTGCCCTAAATAATTGCGATGGGCCGGGCGTGGAAGTTTTTTAAAATCACTCTCATACCAATACGCATTTTTATCCTTATAAATATCTACCAAACAGTATGCACGAAAATCAATCGGGTCTGGGCAGGCGGCAAAACAACCGTTAAAATCATCCGGATAAAACATCTGCACGGCCAGCGCTTCCCAGCCTCCGGTTGATCCTCCGTAGGTGAAGCGTGCCCAGCCTACGCCAAGACCACGAAATTGCCTTTCTATCTCTGGCACAAGCTCTTTCATAATGGCATCTCCATACGGACCCAGGTTGGCTGAATTTACTGCATACGAGTCATCGTAATAGGGATTTGCATGTTGGATTTCAATAACAAGAAAGCGTGGAAAGTTTTTGCCGGTCCATTGTTTATAAAAATTATAGGCTTCCTGTTTTTGAAATTTATTGTAACCATAAATTCCAAAGCGATCGCTGTAATCAGTGGTATCCATATCCGCGGGTGGTGGTTCGGTACTAAAGCCTCCAAAGTCGCTCGGAAAATGACCATGATAAATCATCAACGGATACTTTGCTTCCGGATGCTCATCAAATCCTTCGGGCAACAGCACATGCGCGCCCAAAAACATGGGGCGACCCCAAAACTCAGTGAGTAGTTTACTCTGAATTTTAATGTGCTTTACATACTTAGTGTCTTTTGGTTCTTCGAGTGAAACAATTTTTTTATCTAGCGAGATTTTAATGGTTTCTTTCTTTGCAGGATCAATTGAAATCTTGATTGGTTCGCTGTAAAAATTTCCAGGCTTTGTATTCCAATGTTGTCCTTCACCCTGATCGGGTGGAAGCTTAACTGCATGCCCTGATTTTAAATTAAATGTTTCGTAACGATTGATAAGTGCCTGTACATAATAATCACCTTTGGGTATATCGTTTAGTGATCGAATAGGAAATCCAAAAACATTTTTGCTATCGATAATAATTTCTCGCCCAGGATTCATGCCTTCAACGTCTATTCCAAAAACTAATTGAGCATCAAGTCCTGCACCAATCTGAAACCGTGGCTCAGACTTGTTATTATTTGCGAGCAACAGCAACAGGCGGCCATCTTGCGCCTGATCGCTTAGTTCCTGCGTAAAAGAAATTGAAAATGTAAAGGAACTTTTCTGATCCGTGTCTGAACAACTGATGCCAAAAAGAAGGATAAAAAGAAAAGCTGATGCCGCATTTTTCATAGAGCGAAGTAGGTTAGATGTAAGGAAGGTAGGTTGATTCTAAATTTTAAACAAAGAAGTTTTCAATAAGCGGTAAAATGATTGAAATTTAACCTGATCATTCTTGCCCTGAGTATCGGAAAATAAAGAACGTTACTATATTGCAATCACTTTCGTAAGCTATGACGATATACCTGGTTGAGGACGATACTATTTACGCTGAATTCATTACGAAATCTTTGCGGAGTAACCCAGCCTTTTCGTTTACGCTTTTCTCATCTGCCGAAGAGGGTCTTAAGGCTTTGCAAACAACTCTCCCCGAGGTACTAATCATCGATTATAAACTGCCGGGCATGTCGGGCATTGATCTTTATGAAAAGATTAAACCCCGCCTGAAAGAAAGCAACAAAGTAATTATGATGAGTTCGCTCGATGATGGCAACATGGTGCTGAATTTTATTCAGCGTGGTGTGCGCGATTACGTAATCAAAGATGAGAATGTAATTGAATCGTTGCTGGCTGTACTTAACGGCAGTGAAGATGATTATTACCTGTTCAATTAATTTTCGGCTACCACAGATTTTTTTCTTGTAACGGGCTCGTCACTTCGTTCCATTTCTACCGTAAAGGTTGTTCCCTGTCCTTCTTCACTTTCACACGTTAACTTACTTCCCATTTTTTCTACCAGTGCCTTAACAATGGCAAGTCCTAACCCTGTAGAACTTTCACCTCCGGTAGGTCGCGCAGAAAGTCGTTGAAACTTCTGGTATAATTTTTTCTGATCCTCGCGGTTAATTCCCGGGCCTTCATCTTTTACAGCAACAACAATTTTTTCATTCACTTCGCTTACCGTAACGTAAATGTTTTTATTCTCTGGCGAAAATTTAAGTGCGTTCGAAATCAGATTTTCAAAAATGCGATAGAGATACAACTTGTCGGCAAGCACATGCGCATGCTGTGGTGATTCAAAATGAATCTGGATTTTTTTCTTCTCGGATAATGTTCTGTAGTTTTTTATCAACGAGCCTATAACCTGCGAAAGATTTAACGGCTCCGGAGTAAGGTCAATGCCCTGATCTTCGAGCCTGCGGTTATCCAGTAAGTTGCGAATCATACCCAAGCCATCGGCCACTATCTGATGAATTTTACCCAGGTATTCGCGCTGTTCATCCGTTAAGTTCTCTGAGGTAATCTCCATTAACTGAATAAGGGCAAAAATGCGGTTGAACGGCCCCTTAAGATCGTGCGAAACCAATCCTATTAACTGTTGCTTTTCGTGCACAAGATCGCCAACCTGTTTGTTGCGCTTTTCCTGCTCTTGTATTTGTCGCTTAATCTCGCGGCTTTGAACCAGAATCAGCTTATTTTTTTGTTTTAGCTTTAAATAGGCTCGCACCTGAAGGATTATCACCACCAGTAAAAGCACGATCAAAATGATGTTCAGGATGTTTTCCACTGACAAATTTAAAGTACCAGCCTTAAACAGATTTATCGTGTAAAAGTAACCTTTAAATGCGTTCGCAAAAATATCAAAGCCGGATGCGCATCTCTTCTTTGTGTTTTACGGGTACTTTAACTGTTATGCCATGCAGGGCAACGCGCACAAAGCCCACATATTGAATTTCATACTTTTTGCCACCTATCAGATTGATAATTGTATCGACCAGACCTAATTCCTTTAGCGAAAGTCGTGCGTTTAATTGAACTGAAAAATCAGCTTGTGCTGGAATAACAAGTTTAAGATCCTGCCTTACCGTAGCCGAAAGTTTACCATCAATAAGCACATCTACATTTATTTCTTTCAACTTCATTCGCACGTTATTCGGATTATGAAAAAATGCGTCCGCTGTCAAGAGTGGCTCTTTGCTATCGTCCATCTGCACCTCAATGTTTTTAACCCCTTTAAAAACAATTTCTTCTTTTGGTGTGCACGAGAAAATTAAGAGACTGAGAACTACAGCAATAAAAAATGAAAATGTTCTGCTAAAAGATTCTATCATAACTCCCAAAGTTAATTCCTGCCGCTAAATTCGCACCATGGATGTATCATTCTCTGAAAAACTTAATCGGCTTACTGATGGAATTGCCGAAGTGGGTTATAGTAGCATTGATGATTTTCTCTCGCCTACCGAAGTGGACGCCATTCTTCAACTTGACGAATTTAAAACCGGATTGTTACAATTCAAGAAAGCGGGTATAGGGCAAAAGCAAGAAAAACAAATAAACGAGTCCATTCGCGGTGATTATATTCAATGGATTGACCGAAGCACCACTCAGGAAGCCCTGCAGACTTACTTACAGCGGTTAAGCGAGCTGATTTCGTTTGTTAATCGGGCGTTGTTCTTAAGTATGAAGGACTATGAAGTTCACATGACCATATATCCGGCTGGCACCTATTACAAAAGACATCTCGATCAGTTTAAAAAGGACGATCATCGCAAACTTTCTGTTATCTGCTATCTCAATAAAGACTGGAAAGAAGCGGAAGGCGGTCAGTTGCGTATTTATCTCCCAGAAGGCGAACAGGATATATTACCACTTGCCGGCAGGCTCGTTTGCTTTCGCAGCGATCAGTTGGAGCACGAAGTGTTGCCAGCCACACGTGCCCGGTTGAGTTTGACCGGTTGGATTTTAGATCAGCATGCTGACCTTCGGCATCTTTGAGTTTTTAACTTTCATCCGATTTGCTTTTAATTGACTAGCCGAGAACTAAATTTGTTCTATTAAAAAAATAACTATGAGTTTTCGCATTGAGAAAGACACGATGGGCGAGGTGCAAGTGCCTGCCGATAAATATTGGGGCGCACAAACAGAACGCTCGCGCAATAATTTCAAAATCGGGCCTGAGGCAAGCATGCCGAAAGAAATCATCTATGCCTTTGGCTATCTTAAAAAAGCAGCCGCGATGGCCAACCACGAACTTGGAGCTTTGGCTGCAGATAAAAAAGATCTGATCAGTAAGGTGTGCGATGAGATTGTGGCAGGCAAACTTGACGATCAGTTCCCGTTGGTGATTTGGCAAACGGGCTCGGGTACGCAAAGCAACATGAATGCAAACGAAGTGATTGCCTACCGTGCGCATGTGCTCAGTGGTGGTAAACTTACCGATGAAAAAAAAGTGCTTCATCCCAACGATGATGTAAATAAATCACAATCCTCCAACGATACTTTTCCTACGGCCATGCACATTGCATCGTACAAGCAAGTGATGGAGATTACAATCCCGGGAATGAAAAAACTTCGGGATACACTTGCAAAAAAATCGGCTGAGTATAAAACCATTGTTAAAACCGGACGCACTCATTTTATGGATGCAACTCCGCTTACACTGGGTCAGGAGTTTAGTGGCTATGTGCAGCAAATTGATAACAGCATTCGTGCACTTAAAAATGCACTCGAAGCAATATGCGAACTGGCGCTGGGCGGCACTGCGGTTGGCACCGGATTAAACACCCCGAAAGGATACGATGTGCTGGTGGCAAAAAAGATTGCGGACCTCACTGGGTTTCCTTTTGTTACAGCACCCAATAAATTTGAATCACTCGCTGCGCACGATGCAATGGTAGAACTTTCAGGAGCGTTGAAGCGGGCCGCAGTTGCGTTGAATAAAATCGGCAACGATATCCGCATGTTAAGTTCAGGTCCACGATCGGGCATCGGTGAAATTGTTATTCCTGATAATGAACCGGGCTCTTCAATCATGCCTGGCAAAGTAAATCCAACTCAACCAGAAGCACTTACCATGGTATGCGCGCAGGTAATTGGTAATGATGTGGCTGTTTCCTTCGGTGGTGCAAATGGTCATTTTGAGTTGAATGTATTTAAGCCTGTAATTGCATCAAATGTGTTACAGTCTGCACGGTTAATTGGTGATGCCTGTGTTTCTTTTAATGATAAGTGTGCGGTTGGTATTGAGCCAAACTTATCAATCATTAAACAACACATGGAGAACTCGCTGATGTTGGTAACATCTTTAAACACACACATTGGCTATGAAAATGCTGCCAAGATTGCCAAGAAGGCACACAAGGAAAACAAGACGTTGCGTGAAGCGGCCATTGAACTAGGCCTTGTAACCTCTGAGCAATTCGATCAATGGGTGCGGCCTGAAAAGATGGTGGGTAGCTTAGACTAGCAACACAAGATTGATACTTTCCTCGGTGATCGCCTGATTATTTCTTTTAACCCATACACCACAAACAGGCTGAATAAGGCATTTTCAGAATATTTTATTATTTTTAACCTTGAATTAAACCAAACATCAATGAAAACTAAAGTTGTAGTACTTTGCCTGGCCCTGATTTTTTCCGGCATACAAGTTTTCGCCCAACTCTCCAAAGCGGAGAAAAAGGAATGGAAAAAGAAAGCCAAAGAATACGCCAAGAATCCCTCTAACCTGAAGACTTTTACCGAAGCCAAGCAGGTAGCAGACACCGACAACTCATCCCTTAAGGGGCAAGTGAGTACGCTCAACACACAAATCAGTCAAAAGAACACGCGCATTGCAGAGCTTGAAGATCAGATTTCCAGAATGCGTGGCGACCTTACCTCGGCCCGGGCCGAACTTGAGCAACTGAAAGCCGCCCCCGCGGCAAACTCAATGGACTTTTCTAAAGGTGTTGTTTTCAAAGTTCAAATCGGAGCTTTCAAAAACAAAGACCTTTCGAAGTACTTCGATAACAATCCAAACTTTGGTGGCGAAGCCACAGATAAAGGAGAACAAAAGTTCACCATTGGTATTTTCAGAGATTATTGGGAAGCTGACAAATTCAAAAAATATATGCGCGAAATGGGCGTGAAAGATGCGTGGATCGTTCCTTTCAAAGATGGTCAGCGCGTAGAAATTAAAGATGTGTTAGAAGGCGTGGTTGCTGAAAAAGCAGAAACACCAAAATAAACTTTACCTGCACAATATTGGAGGCAGCGCATCAACGCTGCCTTTTTTTATCCCTTCTCAATTCTATTCTTATTTTTGCCCGATGATGCGAGCGTTGTGTTGTCTTCTTCTTGTTAGTGTAGGATTTTCCGCATCAGGGCAAATTCGATTAGCAAAACTTTCTCTTAGCAAAGGAGAAAAGTATCTGATACAGGCTTCCGATATTTTGGTAGTAGATACCTTAGTAATGGCAGACTCTTCACAGATTGTGTTGAATCGCGACAAGAAAGATAATTTCATTCATGCTAAAATTGCAATCATTGGTGAGGGTTGTTCGATTAATGGTTTTGGATTAAAAGGTAAAGATGGAGTCAGCGGCAACAATGGGCAAGAGCAACTAAGCCCTTGCCGGCAGGGTGGGCCTGGTAAGGATGCCGATCAAGGCCTTGCAGGAAATCATGGTAACAACTTATTTATTTATTCAGACGATATTCAGATCAATGGCTCACTAACGATAAATTTAAACGGAGGCGATGGAGGTGATGGCGGCAAAGGTGGCCAGGGGGGGGGTGGTGGACCGGGCACGCGTGTGTGCACAGGGGGTGATGGTGGTCAGGGAGGTAGTGGTGCGCGCGGTGGACATGGCGGAGATGGTGGAACGTTAACCATCAATTGTTTTAGGTGCCCTGATTTTCAGATTTTGATTGGAACCCGCCTGCATATCAAAAACTATGGTGGCTTTGGTGGTTTAGGTGGCCAGGCCGGGCGCGGGGGCTTAGCGGGCTTAGGGCCTGTGCGCGATGGTAAAAATGGCCAGCGGGGTTTTCATGGCGAAGAAGGAGAAACCGGAAAGAACGGAGCAATAAAGTTCGAACGAAAATAAGTATGCAGAAGCGATGGATCTACAAGCCTTTGCCCTCCACCGAAGAGGTGGAAATGCTCAGCAATTCCATCAACGTAAACCCACATCTATCAGGTGTTCTTTGGCAACGCGGCATTCGCGATTATGATTCAGCAAAAAAATTCTTCCGCCCTTCCTTCAATCAGTTACACGATCCTTTTCTTCTCAAAGATATGGATCACGCAGTGCAGCGATTAAAAAAAGCCATCGATCAAAAAGAGAAAATTCTGATCTATGGCGATTATGATGTAGATGGAACAACAGCCGTTGCCTTAGTCTATAGTTATCTCCATACATTTTATCCGCATTGCGATTTTTATATTCCCGATCGGTATGCCGAAGGATATGGCGTTTCTGAAGCAGGTATTATCTGGGCCGAACAAAACAACTTCTCTCTCATCATTGCACTTGACCTTGGCATCAAAGCCTCGGACATGGTAACCCTGGCACGACATAAAGGAATTGATTTTATTATTTGCGATCACCATTTGCCCGGTGGCGAAATACCTAACGCAGTTGCTGTGCTTGATCCTAAGCGAGAAGACTGCGACTATCCATTTAAAGAGTTAAGCGGATGCGGTCTTGGTTTTAAATTGATGCAGGCATTTGCACAAAAATTTCGTAACGAAGAAGAAGTGTATGACTACCTCGATCTTGTCGTGGTGAGTATTGCTTCTGACATTGTTCCTATCGTAGGAGAAAATAGAATACTCGCACATTTCGGATTGCAAAAACTGAATCAAAACCCACGACCCGGCCTTAAGGCATTAAAAGAAATTGCTACCATCAAAAATGATCTTGATGTTTCCGGCATTGTATTTACCCTTGGCCCGCGTATCAATGCAGCCGGGCGCGTGGCTCACGCGCGCGGGGCGGTAGAACTTCTGATTGCTTCCAGCGAAGAAGAGGCCAATCAACTGGCTGAAAAAATAAATATCAAGAACGACCTACGGAGGGAATTTGACCTTAGCATTACCGAAGAGGCTATTGCCATGATTGAAGGTAACGAAACACTGCGTACAGCAAAATCAACCGTTCTTTTCAAAGAAACCTGGCACAAAGGAGTAATTGGCATAGTTGCTGCTCGGTGTGTAGAAAAATATTACCGACCTACTGTGATCCTGACAGAATCAAATGATAAAATTACTGGCTCTGCACGGAGCATAAAAGACTTTGATCTTTACAAGGCAATTGATAGTTGCAGTGATCTGCTCGAAAAGTATGGCGGCCATAAATATGCTGCCGGCCTTACCCTCGACCGAAGTAATTTGCTTGCCTTTCAGGAACGTTTTGAACGAATTGCAGCCTCTTCTCTTACTGATGAAATGCTCACCCCGGTTGTTGAAATCGATATGCCCATTCAGTTTGATATAATGAATGCAAAATTCAATGCCGTACTAAAGCAGATGGCTCCCTTTGGACCTGAAAATCTACGGCCCGTTTTTGAAGCCCGCCATGTATTTGTAATGAACTCCCTCTCCAGTTTTAAAGATAAACATCTTCGCTTTGTAGCCGGGCAAGCAGGCACGAACGCAACCTTCAATGCGGTTGCTTTTGATCTGATCCATCACCACGATCGAATTGCGAGTGGAGAATATTTTCGCATTGCCTTTACGTTCGAAGAAAATACATTCAATGGAATAACCTCCGTTCAATTACGAATTAAAGACCTCAAATTTGAATAATATGGTTCTGCGAGCTGATAACCTGATCAAAAGATATAAGAAACGCACTGTAGTAAACAACGTATCGGTGCGCGTTGAGCAAGGTGAAATTGTAGGCTTGCTGGGGCCAAACGGAGCAGGCAAAACAACAAGTTTTTATATGATCGTGGGATTGATTAAACCAAACGAAGGCACAATCTTTCTCGATCAGGAAAACATTACAGCATTACCCATGTATCAACGTGCCAAGCGCGGCATTGGATATTTAGCGCAGGAGGCTTCTGTGTTCCGAAGCCTCACCGTGGAGGAAAATATTATGGCGCCACTCGAGATGCGCGATATTCCCAAGAAAGATCGAAAAGAAAAAGTTGAAAAGTTATTGGAGGAATTCAGTCTTACACATGTGCGCAAAAGCCTGGGCATGGTGCTAAGTGGGGGTGAACGAAGAAGAACAGAAATAGCGCGAGCTCTTGCAGTAGATCCTAAGTTTGTGCTGTTGGATGAACCCTTTGCGGGTGTGGATCCAATAGCCGTAGAAGAAATTCAAGGCATTGTCTCCCGATTAAAAAAGAAAAACATTGGCATTCTTATCACCGATCATAACGTAGACGAAACACTCTCCATCACCGATCGTGCTTATCTGATGGTGGAAGGTAAACTATTTAAAGCGGGCACCTCTGAAGAGCTTGCCAACGATCCGCTCGTGCGCAAGGTATATCTGGGTCAAAATTTTCAGTTGCGAAGAGGGCAAACTACAACCACCCCTGAATAAATGATTTTTGGTAATCGCAGACCCTACTCCTATTTTTGAGGTCGCAACCGATGCAAATCCTAAACTCCATTCTTACCTGGGTCATGAGAAAGCGAATCCACCAGATTGAGCTTTTCATGAAATACCCTCATGATGTGCAGGATGAAGTATTGAGACGCCTGATCAGCACCGCCCGCTATACAGAGTTTGGACAGAAATACGCCTTTGACGACTTGATCCATTATGAAGATTATAAAAGGCGCGTTCCGGTGCACACCTACGAACAGTTATTTCCACACATCAATCGCCTGATGCGGGGCGAGCAAAATATACTCTGGCCTTCGGAAGTAAAGTGGTTTGCCAAGTCGAGCGGCACAACCAATGCCCGTAGCAAGTTCATTCCTGTTACCACCGAAGCGTTGGAAGAATCGCACTTTAAGGGCGGCAAAGACTTGCTTTCTATCTACGTCAATAATTATCCGGATACTCAAATATTTTCGGGCAAAGGCCTGGGTGTAGGGGGAAGTTCGCAGATAAACGAATTTGATCCTTCCGCTACTTCTCAATATGGAGATGTATCGGCCGTGATAATGCAGAACCTTCCACCCTGGGCACAGTTTATCCGCACCCCAAGTTTAGAAGTGGCGCTAATGAATAACTGGGAAGATAAGATTGAACGACTGGCGCGTGAAACAATTGGTGTAAACGTAACCAACATTGCCGGGGTGCCCACCTGGACGGTGCTCTTGCTTCAATATATTCTGGAGATGGAAAAAAAGAATTCCATACTCGAAGTATGGCCCAACCTGGAAGTGTTTTTTCACGGTGCTGTTGCGTTTAAACCCTACAAGAATCTTTTTAAATCAATCATCCCCAGCGAGCAAATGCGCTACTGGGAAACCTACAACGCAAGCGAAGGGTTTTTCGGCATTCAGGATCAAAGAGACTCGGAAGATCTTTTGCTCATGCTCGACTATGGTGTGTTCTACGAATTTATTCCGGTCGAAGAATGGGACAAAGAATATCCCGATGCAATCTCATTGACTGATGTTGAGCTAGGGAAGAACTATGCCATGGTGATCACTACCAATGCCGGGCTATGGCGATACAATATTGGCGACACGATTAAGTTTACCAGCATTGCCCCCTATCGCATTCGCATCTCAGGCCGCACCAAACATTTTATCAATGCCTTTGGTGAAGAAGTAATTATCGAAAATGCTGAAACAGCTATTACGCGTGCATGCGAACAGACCGGAGCTGTGATTGATAATTTTACTGCTGCGCCTATCTATCTCGAAAAATCAAAACGTGGCGGTCATGAGTGGATCATCGAGTTTAGAACTGCCCCGCGCGACATGAATGAATTTACATTTACATTGGATGATACGCTGCGCAAAATTAATTCAGACTACGATGCAAAGCGAACACTAGACCTCGCCTTGATTGCTCCGACTGTGCATTCTGTAGCCGAAGGAACCTTCTATAATTGGATGAAGAAGCGCGGCAAACTTGGTGGTCAAAACAAGGTGCCTCGCTTAAGCAATTCGCGCGAGTTTGTTGATGACATCCTTGCCATGGTTGCCTCTTCATAAAGTACGCGCATATCTATAAGTCTTCCGTTTATCCCAAACTCATTTGCAAAAAGTAAGTTTTTATAGACCTTAGAATCTATTAATTGATTTTTATGAAAATGATAAAAACTTTTGTGCTGCTACTGGTTGTTATCACCAGCCACGCACAAACTAAAAAACCTATTGTTGCCAGCGATCTTATGAAGATCGCCACAGCCAATCAAATCCAAGTCTCCCCCGATGGATCGAAAGCCGTAATGGTTGTGGCGCGCAAAGCAGTTAAAAATGAAAATGATTATTACTACACACGCCATCTTTACTTAGTTGATTTGATCAGTAAAAGTGAGCCGCTGCAATTAACCTATGGCGATAAAAATGATGGCCAGCCGCAATGGTCACCCGATGGCAAGCAAATTCTTTTTGTGCGTGCCGATGGCGAAAAATCACAACTCTGGTTGTTGCCGCTTAGCGGAGGCGAAGCACATGCCATAACAAAATCAGAGTATGGTGCCAACAACCCACGCTGGTCGCCTGATGGAAAAAAGATTTTGTATTCGGCCAGTATTCCTTTTTCAATGATTGAAGGTAAAACTCCTTGGAGCTTCGAGCGGCCTGGTCGCACACAAGGTGATGAACCCAACTTCAAAGCATTGAAAGCGGAAGAGCGAAAGAAAGTTACAAACAGCCCCGATGGCTCGCTGGAAGAAGTGCGCGCCTGGCTTGCAAAAAATTCGTTTGAAAATAACCCGCGCGTTTTAGTTCGACAGGATTTACAAGGCGAATTGAATCTTCAATCCGAAGAAAGTTTTACACATCTTTTTGTAAAGACAGTTAACTCGGAAGAAAAAGACATTCAGCTAACTCACGGCTTTCAGGATTTTCAATCAGCCGAATGGGCTCCTGACGGTAAAAGTGTTATCTGCCATTCAACCGTTTATAAAGTACATCCGGATCGCGAGCAAGACAGTAATTTATGGACCATAGATGTTGCTACAAAAGCTGCGAAAGAACTTTTGACCTGGTCCGGATACAGCATTTCAAATCCATCTTATTCTCCTGATGGCTCACAAATTTCATTTTCTGCAACCGCAATCGAAAACCGACATGCTACACAAAATCAATTGGCTGTTGTTTCGGTAACCAGTGGCAAGCCGTCTATTCTTACAGCATCATTAGATCGTGATATCGGTGGCACTGTTTGGTCTGCCGATAGCAAAACCATTTTCTTCTCTTCGCAAACAGAAGGCGACATTCCACTTTATAGTGTTCCTTCAAAAGGTGGAGCCATCACAAAACTTTTTGGAAACGACAACGGTGTAAATGACTTTGATGTGCGTGGAGATAAAGTAGTGTATGCCCTTACCGAAACCAGAAATCCCTGGGAAGTTCATCTTCTTAATTTCAAGGATAAATCAACGCGACAACTTACTCAACTCAACGAAGGCTGGGTGAAAGACAGGGCAATCAGTTATCCGAAGGAGTATTGGTTTACTCGCCCCGATGGAACGAAAGTTCAATACTGGGTGCAAGAGCCTGTTGGTAAAAAAGATGGAACCAAGTATCCAACTATTCTAAACATTCACGGTGGGCCATCGGCTATGTGGGGGCCGGGTATCTTTGGCATGTGGCATGAATATCAGTTAGAGAATAGCTGGGGTTATGGATTAGTGTATTGCAATCCACGTGGCAGTGGTGGCTATGGCGATAAATTTAAGAAAGGAAATTTTAAAGATTGGGGTACTGGCCCAGCAGGTGATATTCTTGCCTCATTAGATGAAGCCATGAAGCAACATGCATGGATTGACAAAGACCAATTGTTTGTTGAAGGAGGAAGTTATGCGGGCTATATGGTAGCCTGGATCGTTGGGCATGACAATCGTTTTAAAGCAGCCAATGCACAACGTGGGGTTTATGAGTTAACAACATTTATGGGCGAAGGAAATGCCTGGCGATTGGTGCCAGATCATTTTGGTGGCTACCCATGGCAAAAGGAAACGAAAGAATTATTGGATTCAGAATCACCTCTTACTTACGTGGATAAAATCAATACGCCTTTACTAATTATTCATGGCGATCAGGATTTAAGAACCGGTGTAATTCAGTCTGAAACGTTGTATAAGAGTTTAAAGATTTTGAACAAGCCGGTGGAATACATTCGTTATCCGAAAGAAGGGCATGAACTTACCCGCAGTGGCAACCCCGGAAGAATGATGGATCACATGTTACGTGTGATTGAATTTTTTGAACGGTACGCAAAACATCCAGAGCCTCCGGCTGCGTTGGTAAAATAATTTTAAGTCACAGACTCACATTAAATTCAGTGAATCTGTGGCTTTATGATGTGTACACATTTGCTATATTTGTGTGTATGAAAACCACACGAACAAATATTGTGCTGCGCGATGATCTGATTGAAGATATCATGCGGTTTGGTCAGGCAAAAACCAAGCGTGAAGCAGTAGAAGAAGCGCTTATGGCTCATGCAAACTGGCTTAAACGACAAAAACTCAGATCTCTTCGTGGAAAAATTAAGTGGGAAGGTGACCTGATGAAGATGCGGGAAGGCAAATGATCTTTGACTCAACTATCTGGATCGACTATCTAAGAGGTAAAAAGTCGGTGAAGACAGATTTGCTAGATCAACTTTTGGCCGAATATGATCCTGTTCACGTGTACTTGTGTCCTCCCATTTTTCAAGAAGTGCTTCAGGGGTTAAGTAAAAATGATAACCCAGCGCTGATCAAGGACCTACTTATGACTTGTCAATTCCTGAATCTAGATAGTTACTTTGTTGCTGAGCAGTCTGCCTCACTCTATCGGGAACTTAGAAATAAGGGCTTAACAATTCGGAAGCCCAATGATTGCCTCATTTCTTTTTATGCCATCCAATTTAAGTTAGAACTTGTTCACAACGACAAAGATTTTGAAAAGATTGCTAAACACACATCTCTGAAAACCTACTCTGCTTAAACATCAGATTTCAAAATTCCTTATCTATCGTTTTGTCATTGACAATTATCGAACATCAAGAAATTCAATCTATGGCTTCTTTATTCCACATAAAGCACTAAGCCTTTCAAATATTCTCCTTCCGGATGAAACAATGAAACCGGATGATCGGCCGGTTGCGAGAGTCGATGCAATACTTTTATTTGTCGGCCTGATTGAATGGCCGCTGACACAACCGTATCATAAAACAGCTGGCGATCCACCACCTGCGAGCAGGAGAACGTAAAAATTATTCCACCTGATTTAATCATCTTCATCGCTTCGGCATTGAGCCGTTGATACCCTTTCATTGCCTGATGCCGGGCATCTTTATGTTTCGCAAAAGCGGGCGGATCAAGAATAATTAAATCATACACGTCTTTTTTGTCTTTTAAAAAATCAAATGTGTCGATCGTAAAACATTCATGCACATTCGGATCGAACCCATTCAAAGATAAATTTTTGCGTGTGAGTGTTATCGCTCTCTCCGAAGCATCCACGGAGTGAACCGTGCTGGCTCCGTTCTGCAAAGCAAACACCGAAAAACCACCCGTGTAGCAAAATGTATTTAATACTGTTTTGCTTTTCGCCATTTCGCCCAGTAATTTTCTGTTCTCCCGTTGGTCAAGAAAAAATCCTGTCTTCTGTCCTTCTTCCCAATCCACATAAAACTTGTGGCCATACTCAAGCACAATGTGGGGTACCGCGGCCATCCCTATCAAATATTCATTCTCTGATTTTTCAGTTAATGATTTATAATAAACTGCCGAGAGGTTAAGCTTACTGCCTGTTAACACTTCTTTGATGGATTGTGCAATAAGGTTTCTGTCCTGTTGCATACCCGTTGAGTGCGCCTGAATAATTGCCACATCATGATACATATCAATGATGAGGCCAGGCAAACCATCGCCTTCGCCATGCACTAGTCGATAAGCATTGGTTTGATCAGAGATAACCTGCGTATCGAGGCGTTGTATAAAAGCTGCTTTGATTTTATCCTGATACACTGACAAGGTGGGCGGGATCTCTCCAAACAAAATCATGCGCACGGTAATGGTTCCTTTTTGATAATGGCCAAAACCAAGTGTGCATCTTTTAACATCCTGCACCTCTACCCAATCTCCGTCCGTCAACTCCCCCAACGTTGTTTGAATGGCCCCAGAAAAAACCCACGGATGAAACCGTTTTACCGAGTGATCACGGCCTTGCTTTAAAATAATTGTGCCTTGAATTTTCACAGCCTATGGTTAATGCCTCTTGACAAAAAACAAAGTTACTTAATATATTTAGCCGTTAAATTTTATTAACGACAGCCATGAGAAACTTTACTACCCTATTAATTTTTTCTTTAGGACTGGCCGCCTGCGAAAAACAGGAGTCAACAAGTGCAGAAACTAGCGTAGAACAAATTGCTGGCATTCCTGCTGGCGCCATTAAGGAAGAATTTCCCGATACTCCGGGTCTTGTGAAAATTACGGTAAATGATACTGCTGGTAAGGTTACAGCATCCGGGCTTTATCTAAATCAAAAGCGTGAGGGGTCGTGGGTAGAATATACCAGCAACGGATTGGTAAGATCTATCACTACTTACATTGGTGATAAAAAAGAAGGTGCTTTTATTGAGTTTAATGATAATGGCCAATTGCTCAGACGCTCCGGTTATCATAACGACCTGCGTGATGGTGAATACAAAGAATTCAACTACTCAACAGTAAAAGAAGAACGTTTTTATAAAAACGGAAAACTGGAAGGAGCAGTAAAAATCTATTACCCCGATGGTAAGATTATGGAAGAAGGTCTTTACAAAAATGGAGTGCGTGATGGCGTCTCAAAGTGGTATGATCAGCAAGGGAACATGACCATTGAATACGAGTATAAGGATGGTGTTTTGGTTAAAAAGTGAAATTTTGTCAGTCTACATGAACCAAAAACAGTCAAACATTCGTTTTAAAACCCACTGGCATTTCTTTTGATTTTGGAGGGACAGTAATGAGTGGATTAGTCATCAACTATTTTATTAAAACTAATTACTACCGGAATGCATCCCGTTTCGATAAAAACTATTTTAAAAACTAACGTACCATTTCTATGAAACATTTTGGATCACTTTTGTTGGCTGCGGTATTGGGTAGTGTGATAACCATCGTGGCCTCGCGATGGCTGGTAAAAGATCAGCCTCAAGGAGTAAAAATTGAACACATTAACGGTGTGCCGGCCTCGCAGGTGGCCTACCAGGTAAATGAACAAGGCCAGGTTGTGCCACTTGATTTTACCAGTACGGCCGAAAAGGTTACAAAAGCTGTTGTGCACATCCGATCTATGCAAGAACGAAGCACGCAGGGTGATTCTCAAATACCAGAACAGTTTCGCCAGTTCTTTTACGATGGCCCGGAAAATCACCGACCTCAGCAAAGCACCGGCTCGGGCGTAATCATTAACAAGGATGGATACATTGTTACCAATAATCATGTGGTGGAGGGTGCCGAAGTTGTACTGGTAACACTAAGCGATAATCGTGAACTAAAAGCGGAAGTAATAGGCACGGATCCTGATACTGATTTGGCGGTGATTAAAGTAAATGAAAAAGATCTTGCTTATCTATCCTTTGTTAATTCCGATGACGCCAAAGTAGGGCAATGGGTATTGGCTGTAGGAAATCCATTTAATCTCAACTCAACCGTAACAGCCGGAATCATTAGCGCTAAGGGCAGAAACATCAACATTATAAATTCCGGTACACCAGGTAGAAACGGGCAACCTGGAAATCGCACAGCAATTGAGTCGTTCATTCAGACCGATGCAGCTATCAATCCTGGAAACAGTGGTGGTGCTTTGGTTGATTTAAATGGCGGACTTGTTGGCATCAACACGGCCATTGCAAGCCCAACCGGATCTTATTCTGGTTATGGGTTTGCCGTTCCGGCTAATATTGTGAGTAAGATTACTGAAGATTTGATAGGCTTTGGTGCTGTGCAACGCGGCTGGTTAGGTATCACCGTGGAGAGTGTAACGAGTGATCTGGCAAAAGAGAATGACCTTGGCGTAAATGAAGGCGCCTACGTTTCAGGCTATGGAGATGCTCCTGAAATGAGTGCTGCCAAAGCAGCTGGAATTAAAGAAGGTGACGTAGTTGTTAAGTTGGATGAAACTCCTATTAAATCAAGCACAGCCTTGATTGAATATGTCGGTCGCAAGCGGCCGGGTGATAAAATAAATGTAACGGTAGATCGAAATGGAAAAACCGTAGTCTTTCCTGTGACTTTAAAAAACCGGGATGGAAAAACAACCACTGTAAAACCGGATGAGAAGCCTGAAGTAGCTACATTAGGCTTTGAACTGGAGGATGTAGACACTAAGGTACTAAAGCGACTTGATCTCAATCAGGGCGTTAAAGTAAAATCATTAACCAATAGCAAACTAAAGCGCACGGGTATGAAAGACGGCTTTATCATTACGCATATTGATGATACACCCGTAAAATCCGCCAAAGAGGTTGATCAAATTATCACAAAAAAGAAGGCGGGTGACTTAATTACCTTCGCAGGTATTTACGAAGACTATCCGCGTGAGTATATTTATGCGTTACGTATGTGAAACTAAACTCTGAAGGTACATGAGAAAACTATTTAGAAAAGGAGAGCGAGTTCGTAGTAAGATTGACGGTAAGGTAATGGAAGTGCTCAAGTACCTGAAGTCGAACCTGGTTGAGGTGAAGTGGTTTGACCTCGATTCGAAAGAAGTTAGAATGAAAAAAATAAAAGAAGATAAGTTATCAAAAGCTGCCTAAGTGGCGCGTTCTCAAATTCTTCGAAAACTCCCGGATACAGATTCGGGAGTTTTTTTATGCACTCACGTCAAGTAACATTTTGTAACTTACATTTTGTAACTTACATTTTGTTAGCTACCTTTAGAAGATGAACGAACCCCTCAATCCTTTTCCGATCTATGGCTATTTTGGTCCGGCCTATTTCTGCAACCGCGATCCGGAGAAGGAATCTATTATTTCGGCATTAAAAAACGGTCGTAACATAACCCTTTACGCCCCCCGCAGAATTGGAAAAACCGGGTTGATATACCACGTGTTTCATCACCTTAATAAAAAATGGAATTGCGTTTATCTTGATGTACAGGAGTCTTTTTCATTTAAGGATTTTACCAATAACCTGTTGGCCGCTGTGTTAAATGCTGTTTCAAAAAATAAATCACTGCTGAAACAGTTTCAGGATTGGTTACTTGCCCTGCGTCCAATTATGTCGGCCAACCCACACTCGGGAAGTTTGCAATTAGAAATAGATTTCAAATCGGAAGCCCACCAGCGAACCACGGTAAAGGAAGCGTTGCATCTACTCGATTCTTTTGGTCCGGGTGTAATTGCGTTGGATGAATTTCAACATATTAATTCATGGGATCTTGATTCCATTTCTATCGAAGGATGGATTCGATCAGAAATGCAACAATTGAAAAATCTACGCTTTATCTTTTCGGGTAGTCAGTTTCACTTGTTATCCGAAATGTTCACTTCCGCCAAGCGACCTTTTTACGCCAGTACTCAATCAGTGTCGATCAGCAAAATACCCGCTAAAGAATATGTTCGTTATATTCAGAATCATTTTAAAGAAAATAAACTTATAATTGAACCGGCAGAAACAAACCTAATACTGGACTGGGCAAATGGTAATACCTATAATGTGCAATTGCTCTGCAACCGGGTTTTTGCCAAAACACGCAAAGCGGCCACACCCGAAATAATTAATGAATCAATTTTAGAAGTATATGCCGAAAATAAACTTTCGTACATGGCATTAAGCACATCCATGTCGAAATACCAATGGCAGGTATTAACAGCTATCGCCTTGGAGGGGAATGTGTTTCAATTAACGGCTAAAGAATTTATTACAAAATATCAACTTGGTTCAAGCGCTTCGGTATTAAGAGCCTTGGAATTTCTGACCTCTCGCGAATTGGTTTATCAATATCTGGATGAGAACGGAAAATCTTATTACGAAATTTACGATATCATTTTAATGAGGTGGCTTCAAAAGAAATGATCTACTTTGAACATTCAATGTGTTTGATTCGTTAAAAATCTAAAATTATCGGCTATCAAAAAATTCGAAATTCCTGCTTATTATCGGTCTTCCATTACAGGCAAGATCAAAGAATCAAGACGAGTGAAAGACTTGCGCAAGCAAGACTTTACTCCAACCGTTCTGGATTTTGGACCCGTTCAATTTATTCTGGCGCGCCACTTTGGTTTTTGTTATGGTGTTGAAAATGCTATTGAGATCAGCTATCGTGCATTAGAAGAATCCACAGGAAAAAATATTTATTTACTAAGTCAGATGATCCACAATCAAGAGGTAAACAACGACCTGGAAAATCGGGGGATCAAATTTATTATGGATACCGATGGAAGTCAGTTTATACCTTGGGGAAAGATTAAAAAAGAAGATGTCGTGATCATACCCGCCTTCGGAACTACGCTCGAGATTGAACACATGTTACTCGACAAGGGAATTGAAGTGCAGAAGTATAACACCACATGCCCTTTTGTAGAAAAGGTTTGGAACCGAACTGAAAAACTTGGCAAGGAAAACTATACGATCATCATTCATGGTAAACCCAAACACGAAGAAACCAAAGCAACCTTTTCGCATAGTTCGCACAACGGACCATCCATAATTGTGCGCGACATGCAAGAGGCCCAACAACTAAGCAACTATATTCTGGGTGGTAAGCCAAAGTCTGAATTCTATGAAGAGTTTGCCGGAAAGTTTTCGGCTGGCTTTGATCCGAATTTACACCTGCAACGAATTGGCGTAGTGAATCAAACCACGATGCTGGCTTCGGAAACTCAAGCCATTGCCGACTTTTTGAAACAATTGATGATTTCCCGATATGGGGCCGAGACCTTAAAAGAACATTTTGCCGATACCCGCGACACGCTGTGTTATGCTACCAACGACAATCAGGACTCCACGTATCAACTTTTAGAGACAGATGCTGAACTGGCTATTGTGGTGGGTGGTTATAATAGTTCAAACACATCTCATATTGTAGAACTATGCGAGCGCAAGTTCAACACTTATTTCATTAACTCTGAAACAGAAATAAAATCAAAGTCAGAGATTCATCACTTTAATTATCCCCGAAAGGAAAAAATAATTACGCATGAATTTCTTCCAAACAAAAAACCCTTGCGCATTATCTTAACCAGCGGTGCTTCCTGCCCCGATACATTAGTTGATCGGGTTATGCTTACGCTGCTACAGCATTTTCCAGAGGCAACATCGCTGGATGAAGCGCTTCGTCAGTATTAAAATTTAACCTGTGAAGAACCTTCTACTTATAATCGCTGCTTTTGTTTCCTTTCGGACGTTGAGTCAAGTGCCTGACTCCATAAAGGTTTTGCAGGAAGTTACGATTCGTTCTTACGAAGCCGATCGGCCCCTGCTCGAAGTTGCTGCCTCTATTGGGTTACTGGTAAAAAGTGATTTGCATCGATTTAATAACACATCGTTGGTTTCAGCTATTAATAATTTGCCTGGCATTCGCATGGAGGAACGATCGCCTGGCAGTTATCGTTTTTCAATCAGAGGAAGTTCGTTGCGTTCACCTTTTGGAGTACGAAATGTAAAAGTTTACTGGAATGATCTCCCTCTTACAGATGCCGGTGGTAACACCTATCTCAATCAACTAGACCCCGTCACCATTGATCAGGTTGAAATAATAAAAGGTCCGGGCTCAAGCTTATACGGTGCTGGCACAGGTGGCGTAATTTTGCTTCAATCTCCACAACCCAACGAAGAAACAAAAGTGAGTGGATCATTTATGGGTGGCAGTTATGGGCTAACTAACTATCAGCTTTCCGTACAACAAGGCACCGAAAACACAAGCCATTATGTTGGGTATCAACATCAACAAGCAGATGGGTATCGCGATCAAACCCGCATGGTGCGCGATCAAATCACCAGCACATTCAATTTTTCACTTTCTGAAAAGGAAACTTTAGAGACTGCTATTTTTTATACCGACTTATATTATAAAACCCCAGGCGGACTCACTCAAGGGGAGTATGATGCCAATCCACAACAAGCGCGACCCGCTGCCGGCACTCAACCCAGTGCTATCGCTCAAAATGCCGGGGTTTCTCTCAAATCATTTTACACCGGAGTTTCGCATCGGTATCAGTTTTCGAAAAATTTTAGCAACCGCACTGGAGTGTATGGCAACTTTGTTCAATTCGAAAATCCCGCCATTCGAAATTACGAGCGAAGAACCGAGCAAAATCTTGGAGCGCGTTCCGTGACTGATTTCTCTTTCGCGATGGCTGGTTGGAACGTAAAACTTTTTGGTGGTGGAGAATTTTTGCATGGATTCTCGCCTATCAAAAACTATCAAAACCTGCAGGGCATTACGGGAATTCTTCAAAGTGATGATGAAGTGCGTTCAACTCAATACAGTGTTTTCAGTCAGGGTGAATTAAGTCGCGATGCGTGGATTATCACAGGTGGACTGAGCGCGAATTGGGTTAGTTATCAATTGTTGCGACTATCAGACGTGCCACCTGCACCGCAGGAAGTAAATTATGATCCCGTTGTTACACCACGCGTGGCGGTGCTACGAAAAATTAATGATGCCTTTTCGCTTCAGGCAAATCTAAGCTATGGGTTCTCTCCGCCAACCCTTGCCGAGGTGAGGCCTTCGAATGGTTTTTTTAACCTTGAGCTACAATCTGAAAAAGGAATGCAGGTAGAAGTTGGCGCACGTGGGTACTTTGCAAACAGGAAAATTTTTGTAGACGCAGCGCTCTATCATTTTGCCTTGGATGAAACTATCGTAGTGCGCAGAGATCAGGATGGAGCCGATTACTTTATAAATGCCGGAGCAACTAATCAAAACGGATTCGAACTGCTCTTGAACTGGCAGCCTGCTCTATCCCCAACCGTTTTTTCCAGTTTTAAATTATGGAGTGGTGTAACCTTAAATCGATATGAATTTAAAGACTATATGAAAGACAATGTTTCATACAGTGGCAATGAACTTACGGGTGTGCCCAAACAGGTTTTCATCGGTGGCATTGATGTTAATTTGCATAATGGATTTTATGGCCACATTACCATAAATCATACTTCGGCACTTCCGTTGGATGATGCCAACTCGATCTATGCAAAATCGTACACCTTGATTGGCAGTCGACTGGGTTACAAGACTTCATTCAATCAAAAATTACCAATCGATTTTTTTATCGGAGCCGATAATCTTTTAGATCAGACTTACAGCCTGGGCAACGATCTTAACGCAGCCGTAGGCCGCTACTTTAATGCCGCTCCGCGCAGAAACTACTATGTGGGTATTCAGTTTGATTTAAACTTTTCACGCCCTCGTTAAACTTGCTTAACAACGTTACTACCAACCTTATTTTCCGAACGTAAAAATGTTTTGTCCTTTTACAGAGCTTATTCTTCCAGGCCCTAGTGTATTTTGATTCCAATTAAATTTCAGAACTAACTTAGTTGCTGTGGCCTCATCAATGGCTACAGAAAGTCCATCGCTCCGCGTTATATTCTTGCCGGTTTCGTCAGCAAATTGCCAGGTGCCCGAGGCTGGCCACACTACGCGCCCATTCGTAGTTGTAAAGTTACCATCTGTGAACTTAATCGTTAAGCCCGCATAAACAGGGGTTTTATCTACACCATCAACGGATGCCGTTTGCAGATTCCAGGTGCCCGCGATAAGAATGGCTTTCATCTGATCGGCTGGTGATGGATCGCCACCTTTGCTACCACAGCTTTGTATAACTAGCAGGCCGCCAAGAATCGTTATTGCGAAAGCGAGTGTTATTGCTTTGATCTTCATAGGGTAAAGGTTATTGCTTTGTGAAACGAACAACATCATTCAATTGCGGTGACGAAATTTTTACGAGATAAATCCCCGGTGTATATCCAGCAACATCAAACTGAACTTCTTTTCCATAGATCTCTTTGGATTCCGTTCGCTGACCGTTAATGGTGTAAATAGAAACCGTTTTATTCTCTAATGATTCTGGAAGCACAACTGTCAATTGATCAAACGTTGGGTTAGGATAAATCAAGAAATCAGCCTGACGGGTTCTGAATGAATTATCTCCAGTGATTACAAATGTAAAGTTCTCAGAGAAAGCACTGGCACAACCACCCGAAGTAACTTGCACTTTATAAATACCAGCCTCAGCCACTGCAAGCGTGGAGTTGGTAGCTCCGGCTATCGCGGCATCATTTAAAAACCATTGGTTGCCAGAAGTTGCATTGGAGGTAAGTGTTGGTGATTCCGTATTAACTCCCGTGGCCGTGATTGTCGGCTTCGCTGGATTAACACAAAAAATTTGACTTACCTGTGTGGCTGCATTATAATTTGCGTTACCCGCTTGATTAGCATTAATTGTTACACTGCCAGGTGCCACAAGTGTTACAGTGTTTCCGCTGATAGTAGCAATAGATGTATTTGAACTGGAATATTCTATTGCAAGACCCGAAGACGAAGATGCGGTCAAAGCAAACGGAGCATTTCCTATTGCTTTTGAAGTCAACGCAGCAAAAGTTATAGTTTGATTTCCCTTGTTAACAACCAAGTCGCGGAGAACATTTGTGGCTGCATTAAAAATGTCATTGCCTGCCTGACTTGCTGTAATGGTTGTGGTGCCAGCCCCTATAAGTGCTACTGTACTTCCATTAATGGTTGCTACGGCTGGGTTGCTGCTAGCGTATGTAACAGGCAACGCAGATGTTGCTGTTGCTGTAAGATTGAAAGCAGCATCGCCCATAGCTTTTGCCGAAAGAGCATTGAATGTAATGGTTTGATTTTGTTTGTTGACAGTGATGGCTAATGAAGAAGACCCAATGCTGGGGCCACACGTATTGGAAGCTGAAACACTTACGTTACCGCTTGTGCTACTAGCAATGGCTGTTATCGAGTTAGTTGTTGATGTGCCTGTCCACCCACTTGGCAACGTCCATGTATAGGAAGTGGCCCCTACTACAGCGGCTACACTATACGTATTGGAAGAGCCTGCCAGAATTGTTTGTGTTCCGCTAATTGTACCAGGCGTTGATACATTACCGCATAAAATTCCGCTAAGGTTAACCCGTTGAGCATGTATATTTAAGTTACTCTCCAAGTTCCCTGTGCGTGAGTCAGCCCAAACAATAAATGCACCCTGTCCCAAAGAGTTGTTATCGTAAGTTAAACCCGGGTTGGATTGGGCATTGGTAGCTGTAGCAACAGCCACTCCGTTATTTGCCCACTGAACTACTCCTGAGTTGTTTACCCGCTGCGCATAGAGATCACGGTTAGAGCCGCGCATATCCTCCCATACAAGAATAACACCACTGTTTCCATCGGATGTCATTGCGAGATTTGATTGATCCCCAGAACTCGTGCAAAGAGCTTCTCCATTAGTTACCCACTGAACTACACCCGAACTATTGACACGCTGCGCATAAAGGTCAAAATTGGTTCCGTTGCGGAAGTCTTCCCAGGCAATAATGGCACTGCCACTTGTTGATGGCAATATTTTAGGATTACCTTGAATTCCGGTTGTACTGGAAACTACCACACCATTGGCAGTCCACTGTTGCGCGCCACTGGAATTAATTCGCTGGGCAAAAATATCATTCGCTCCAAAGCGATCATCAGCCCAGGTAATGATTGCCCCGCTGCTGCCATCAAAGGTAATGGCTGGTTTTGTTTGACTTCCGGTTGCTGAAGAAACAACCACCCCATCTGCTGTCCATTGTGCAGTTCCTGAGGCATTCATCTTTTGTGCATAAATATCCGTGTTGGTGCCTCGAGCATCTTCCCATGTAAATATGGGTTCAACAACACCAACCATTACAATACCTGGATAAAGTTGAGAATTGGCCGCTGAGCTAACAGAACTTCCATTTGCAGTCCATATGCTTGAGCCTGATCCATTAATGTACTGGGCATATATATCGAAGTTCGTTCCACTGCGAAAATCTTCCCAGGCTATTATAGCACCCCCGGTTGAGACCGAAGCTAGTATTGGATTTCGTTGATCATTAACTGCTGTACAAACTACAACACCATCGGTTGCCCATTGCACCACACCACTGGCATTAATGCGCTGCGCATAAATATCATAAGCTGATAGGCTGCGCGAGTCTTGCCAGGTTATAATAGCGCCTCCGCTGCCATCGGTAACAATAGCCGGATTTTGCTGAGAGTCGCCTGCCGCAGAAACAGCAACTCCGTTGGCAGTCCACAGCGCTACGCCCGAGGCGTTGATGCGTTGAGCATAAATATCAAAAAACCCACTTCTGCGATCCTCCCAGACTATGATAACGCCTCCATTGCCATCTGAAATGCTTCGGGCATTCTTTTGACTATCCGTGGCGGTGCTCACTACATTATTAACAGCCGGATCGGTAGCCCATTGAGCTTGCACCTGATTAATTAAAAACACCAGAAAGGCGAATGCTAGCACTCCACTTCGGCAACCCTGTGTAATTCTATTTATAAGATTCATTGATAGCTGGATTCATTTTCTCACACTTCGAAGTAACGCACCCATACAGGGCAACACAACCCCATAAGCATGGGGGATACGTGGTTTTCCTTTATCTTCACTTCTATGAAGTATCGTTTCTCGATTATTCTTCTGTTTGCAATCTACAGGGCCTCCATAGGCCAAGGTGATATTCGTTTCAAGCAAATCATAGGCAGCAAGGGGGAGGATATTGTTGGAGTACAATCCTTTTACAAGGATAGTTTTGGTTACATGTGGATGGGCTCCTCCTCGTTTGACCTTTTGCGTTTTGATGGTGTTAATCAACGTAAGTATTCCGCTTCCGAATTTCAAAACGATCAGTTCAAAACTACGCACGGTGTATTAGCTTTTGAAGATCGCGCAAAAAGACTCTGGGCCGGAACAGATGCAGGGGCCTTGTTTCTGTACGATCGGCAACATGATCAATTTGTTTTGGTTAACGATAGTTTAACCAGTATAAAATCAAAACTCTATTGCCAGACCGAAGCGCCCGATGGAAGCTTTTGGTTGGGCACGTTAGGCGGTGGTTTATTCCGGTATAATCCGGATAAAAAGGAATTCAAACGCTATGCTGCTGAAAGAAATGTTCGGGCACTTCCCGATAATTACATAACCGGGCTTACTTATGATTCCTCAGGAACACTTTGGGTAGCTACTACCGGTGGCTTATGTAGTTATGATTCAAAAACAGATCAGTTTATTAATTATCCGCTAACCAACTCCAATCCATCGGATACTTATCGCTATCGGGTAATCCGAAGTGTTCATTTATCAGAAAATAAATTATATCTGAGCACCTATGGCGGGTTACAAATTTTTGATCTCTCCACAAAAAAGAGTAAACATCTCATTCACAATCCTGAAAATGAAAACAGCCTTAGTCATAACTCTTTATTTGATGTTGCTGAAAATACTGACGGCACTTTATGGATTGCAACATATGGCGGAGGATTAAACCTTTATAATCCGCATACAGAAAATTTTTCCTGTTGGAAGAAAGACAATTCTAATAACGAAAGTATTTCAAGCAATAATCTCAACTCACTTTTGCTGGATAGCGATGGGCTGCTTTGGATAGGTGCAGCTGACAACACGCCTTGTGTATATGATACAAAAGCAAAAAAATTTAATCTGCTGAAAAATAGGGCGAGCGAACCCGAAGGCATTTCAGGTGGGTGGGTGCGCACAATTTTTCAGGAAAACGATTCTATCTTCTGGTTAGGATTTAATAGCAGCGGACTAAACAAGTTAAATCTGAATACCGGAAAAACTGAAAAATTTGTGAACGACCCAAAAAATCCAAAGAGTCTTGGTCACAATTCTGTGACGGCAATCAGTAAAGATGCCGCTGGCAAAATCTGGGTTGGTCTGGAAGGAGGGGGACTTAACCAGCTTAACGCTGCCACAGGCACTTTTGCACGATACGAATCTGGCAAGAAGAATGGCATTAGCAATAACGCCATTTCGGCTATGATGATTGATCGTGAAAATAAAATCTGGGCTACCGCCTTTCGAAGCGGATTAACTATTTATGATATCAACCGTCAGCATTTCAAAAATATTAATGACGACTCTCTTCATAAGGTCACGGACATTTCACTCGCCTTTGTGGAAGATATGTTTGAACTCAATGACAACATTTGGTTCAACATCCAAAATCAAGTGGTGCTCTTTGATAAGATCAGAAACAGGTTCGTAAAAGTTGCTTCAGTTGGGCAGGCGGTACCAGTTTCTGATTTTTCAGTACTGGAAATGCGCCCTTATTCAAAAACTGAAATTCTGCTTATTACAAAAGATGAAATAAAAACCATTCGCTATATAAATCCAGATAACATTCAGCAAACGACTCTATTAAAAATAAATAGTGAGGACGGTCTAAAGGCGTTTGTGGTTGACGGTACTACTGTTTGGTACATTACCAAAAACAGTCTGGTTCGATGGAATCTTGAAAAAGGAGAAAAGAGAATTTATTCTAAATCGGATGGTATTCTATCTTCAGAACTATCATCCATTCATCTTGATGCGCAAGGGCGAATCTTTGTTTTATCGGTAGATGGATTGAATTGGTTTTATCCGAATCAGATAGTTGACGATACGGTGTCGCGCAAAATTATTTTTACTGATTTTAAATTATTCAATCATTCGGTGAACCAAACCCCCGACACGATTTATCATTATTCTATTCCCGAAACTATTTCACACTTAAAAAGCATTTCGCTTAATCGCGAACATTCATTCTTTTCATTTGAATTTAGTGCCATCGAATTTATGGCACCTGATAAGATTCAATACTCATACAAATTGGAAGGCTTCGATAACGATTGGGTGAATGTTGGTAATCGAAATTTTGCCAGCTATACAAATCTCGACCCGGGTGAATACACCTTTCGTGTCAGGGCTTCTAATCCGGATGGTTTTTGGGGAAACTCTTCGGCCTCCATTTCACTCATAATCAATCCTCCGTTTTGGCAAACATGGTGGTTTTTATCGCTTGTCGCGTTTTTCATTGCCGCTCTGGTGTACTCTGTTCATCGGTATAGACTTTCGCAATCAGTTAAACTTGAACGCCTTCGCAATAAAATCGCCAGCGATCTGCATGATGAAGTCGGGTCGAGCCTTACCCGCATTTCTATTTACTCTGATCTGCTTCGAAGCGAAAATAATGAGCACGAGCGCAGTACGTACCTCAGTCGCATTGGCACCATGAGCCGTGAGATTGTTAGTACGATGAGCGACATTGTTTGGTCTATCGACAACGGAAGTGATTCGGCCGGAGCCCTGATGTTGAGGATGAAAGACTTTGCTACAGAAATTTTTCAACCTAAAAATATTGAGTTCGATTTTAAAGTATCGGGCATTAATGAAAAAACTATTGTCGACCCAGTGTTGCGGCAAAATATTTATCTCGTTTTCAAAGAAGCGATCAACAATATTGTAAAGCATGCAGCCGCAAGCCGTGTTATGATTGAAATTAGTAAAGACGCCAAAACCTTCACCATGATTCTAACCGATAACGGAAAAGGATTTGAACCGCAACAACACTCGCGCGGCAATGGTTTACGAAACATGGAGCGCAGAGCTCGTGCCATTCATGGGCACTTAACATTCACTCATCAGGGGGGCACAAAAGTTATTTTTACCTGCAAAACCTTTTAGGCACCTACATCTTTATGGGATAGCCTGAAGTGATTTTCTTGCTGTATCTTTAGTAAAAAAATAATCTTATGAAAAAATTCACGCTTTTTTATCTGTTCTGTGCAATTGCGATTGGCAGTTCGGCTCAACTTGTAAAAGGAACCAAAATGATTGGGGGTGGACTTACCTACTCAAGCACAACAGAACCTTATTACATCAACGAAGATATAACCACTACTTCGTTCGAGATTATGCCCGGCTTTGGCTATTTTATATCTGATGGCTTTGCAGTTGGATTAAACGTAGGTTATTCCTCAGGCAAACAGAAATACATTAATGTAGAAACAAAATCTTCCGAATTTTCAGTTGGCCCATTTGCGCGATATTACAAACAAACGAGCAACGAAAATTTTGCCATCTATGGTCAGTTCTCGTTTTTATTTGGATCCGGCAAACAAGATAACGGCAACACAGATGTAAAAAGCTCTTCGATGGACATTTCTGTTTCGCCCGGCTTAGCTTATTTCTTTAACCAACATTGGGCCGTAGAGCTTGGCTTTCGCGGAATTGGTTATTACACCTCTGATCCTAACAAAGATGCTGATAATAATGAAACCACAAATTTTGAGGTTGGCTTAAACTCATTAATGCCCGCATCATTAGGATTCAGGTATCACTTTTAATCTGACTTCGTTCTTTCACACGTTAGTGTCATGATTTTTGTTGGCCTTGTTGAAGACGATGATGAAATCCGCAAGGGAATGGTTAGCTTTTTAAGCCGCCAGTCTGGCTTTGTGTGCGACCTTGCGGTTTCGTCAGTAGAAGAACTGATGTCTTCTCTTTCTTCAGAAAATGCACCACAGGTTTTAATCATGGATCTCGGGTTGCCCGGTATGTCGGGTGTGGAAGGAATAAGTTTTGTGAAAAGTCGCTATCCACAAATCGACATTGTGGTTTTCTCTGTGTACAATGATCCCAGAAAAATCTTCGATTCGTTGTGTGCAGGGGCCACCGGGTATTTATTAAAAAATACTCCGTTCGATGAAATCAAAGAAGGCATTGAGTTGCTAGCCAAAGGCGGTTCGCCTATGTCGCCACAAATTGCGCGTAAGGTGGTTGATTTTTTTAAGCCTGTTAAAAGAGCAGAAACTCCCTCCACGCTTTCGGATAAAGAAAAAGAAATTGTAGTTGGCCTTGTGGATGGGCTGAGCTACAAATTAATTGCCGATCGCCTAAGCATTTCTATTGAAACTGTTCGTTTTCATATTAAAAACATCTATCGCAAACTACATGTACACGGCAAAGCTGAAGTTATTACCAAATCGTTGCGTGGCGAAATCTAACCCCATAAATATGGGGGCCAATCGAGTGTTTACTATTTTGTATCTTTGAAGTATATACGAATCTAAAATCACAATTATGAAAATCAAACACCTAATCCCCGTTTTTCTGTTGCTTTCTCTGGGCACATTTTCTTCCTGCGATCTTTTTGACAAGGTTGACGATGTTTCCTTTGAAGGTGTATTACCGTTAAATTTTGTTGTAAATGAAACTGCAGTAAACCCGAGCGGTAAAACGTATACCGATTCTAAATTACTGGATGCAAACTCAGATCCTGAAGTGGCCAAGTACGCCAGCAAGATTCAGGAGTTTAAAGTGAACAAAATCACGTACACTATTTCTGGTGCTAACCCAAACACCGTTTTATTCACCAATGGAACTTTAAAAGTTGCCAGCACCGGAAAAACGATTGCCAGCGCCAGCTCAGTAAGTCTTTCCAGTACAGCTGAGCAAGAACTTACTGCCGACACTGCAGGATTTAACGAATTGGCTTCTTTGCTTTTGGCCGATCAACAAGAATCAGTTCAATTGCAGGGCACACTTTCAGCAACTCCGGTTACATTCACAGTGAATTTCAAGTTTTACGTAACGATCACTGCTGACGCGCTTTAATCAAAATTAAAAGAATTTAGTTAAGTGCTCTTGCCTTTGGCAGGAGCACTTTTATTTTATAGCAATCTTTTTCTTCAAATCATCTATAATAACCTCGGCATGCACGCGCGAGTTTTCTATAAACCACTTATTAGTTTGGAGTCCGCCAATCACAACTCCTGCCAGATAAAGACCCGGCACACTACTCTCCATCGTTTCACTATATACGGGTGTGTGAAACTCATCCTGTTGAAACAAAATGCCTATTGACTTCATAAAAGCAAATGGGGGTTGATAGCCCGTCATCGCTAGCACAAAATCATTTTCATAAGTGATTAATCCTGTTGGGGTTTTAATTTCAATAGTGGTGGGTGTGATTTTATTTACCGTTGAATTGAAATACGCGTTGATCGATCCTTCCTTAATCCGGTTTTCAATGTCGGGCCGCACCCAATATTTTACGCTTTCGCGGATTTTATCTTCTCTGATTATCATCGTTACCTCAGCTCCTTTACGCCAGGTTTCGAGCGCAACATCCACGGCTGAGTTGGCCGCACCAATCACAGCAATTTTTTGTCCGAAGTAAGGATGCGGTTCATCATAATAGTGTTTCACCTTTGGCAACCCTTCGCCTTCCACATTCAGTAAATACGGCCGATCATAAAAACCCAGCGCCAGCACCATGGCTTTCGTGGTATAAATTCCTTTTGTAGTAGTGATGCGAAAGTGACCCTGACCTTCCTTCGTTACCTTATCTACTTCTTCATAAAGTTTTACATTCAGTTTCCAACTGGTGCACACTCTGCGATAATACTCCAGCGCTTCGGGGCGTGTGGGTTTGGGGTTATTAGATATAAACGGTACTCCGCCAATTTCGAGTCGTTCTGATGTGGAGAAGAAACTCATGTTGTGCGGATAATTGTAGAGCGAGTTTACCAAACAACCTTTCTCCAGCACGAGATAATCGAATCCGGCTTTCTTCGCTTCAATAGCACATGCCAACCCGATAGGGCCGGCTCCAATAATGATCAGGTCTTTCCCCTCCATTCGTTATCTTCGATTGATTAATTAAACAATAATGAGAAATTTGATTTCAAAATAAGCTTAAATAAGTATGTCTTCGGAAACGGCTAAAGATTCTCGCTCAAAACGTTATTCGCGGCTAGCGCTTGTTTCGGCTTTAATGCTTGCTTTTTTGTGGCCGTTGGGGAATTTCTTCTTCTGGATTTTTGCAGGAGCTACTGCCTATTTTATTTTTCTATCATTTTATTACTTACCGCGCACGCCCAAAACACGCCCTTCTGGATTTAAACAACCCAAACCATCGCAAGCGGCACAACCCGATGCATATGCCTATGGTCAATCTGCTCAACCTACTGACGATCTGAAAAAGAAAGTACGCTTTGTTATCTTTTTGATTTCCGGAACAATCATTTTTATCGCAATTGCTGTCGGTCTTCTAACTCCTGCTGCCGAAGAATTTCCTCCTACCGAGATCTCCACTCAAGATGACACGGTTGATCGCGCAGCGCTTCAAAATGATGCCAACGATATAAACGCGCTCACCAACATTGGCAACCGATTTTATGGCGTGCAGCAATACGACTCGGCATTGTTTTATTACGAACGCGTGCTCACGATCGATCCACGCAATGTTGTCTGTTTGAATAATAAAGCTCTGGTACTTTATCAGAAACAAGACTTTAAGCAGTCTTTAGTGTGGGCAAAAAAAAGTTTGTCGGTTGACCCTTCCTATACCGATGCCCTTCTTCTTATCGGAGATGGATATTATGCACAGGAAAATTACAGCGAGGCTATTGGCTGGTATCAGCAGGCATATACTAAAGATGTTCGTACTCCAGAGCTGTTGAATGTGATGGCCTTTATCTACGACAAACAAAACAAGCAAGGCGAAGCTATCCGGTTTTATAAGGAAACCTTGCAACAAGACAGCAGTTATGTAGAAGCCTATAAACGCCTTGCCGAATTAGAACCTGCCCGCAAAGATTGGTATGGCAAGAAAGTTGAGCAGTGGAAATTGAGGTAACATGCCCCCCCCCGGAATCTCACTTTACTTTATTGCCCTAATGCCGCCCACACCGTTGTTGGAGGAAATTAAAATGATCAAAGAGCATTTTAAAAATACTTATCAAAGCAAAGCCGCGCTTAACTCTCCGCCACACATTACACTGCACATGCCGTTTGAGTGGAAAGCTACTAAAGAAGAAAAACTACTTTCTACACTCACAAAATTTTCAACCGGAAAATCGGCCTTTGAAATTCAACTCAACGGCTTTGCCTGTTTTGCGCCACGGGTTATTTATGTCAACGTAGCTGAGTCGGAGCCGCTGCGTTTATTGCAATCAGAGTTGCACAGGTTTTGTAAAAAGGAACTCAATCTCTTCAATGCCCGTTACCGCGATCTACCCTTTCATCCACACATTACGCTAGCCTTTCGCGATTTAAAAAAAGAACACTTTGATAACGCCTGGACAGAGTTTAAAGAGAAAAAGTTTTCGGGCGATTTTATAGTCACTAAAATCTCGCTGCTCAAGCACGATGGCACGGTGTGGAACCCTTACATGGATTTTCATTTTTAATTCAACTCTTTCTTCACGACTTTAGTAAAAAATAGCCTTATGACCTCGCTACAGAAATCAATTCCCGCCCTGCTTGTTTTGTTTTTTGTTGGCTTCACCTCTATAGCCCAAACTGGTTCTGAAATTCTACTCTTTGATCTGAAGGTTAAGAAGAATAAAATCACACTTTCCAATCCAACCAATATTACCAACCATCCAGGGTACGATAATCAACCTGGGTTTAACCGCGATCAGCCAATAGTTTATTACTCGTCTTTCAATGACGAGGGCCGTTCGGATATAAAATCTTACAACTACGAAACCGGAAAGACTGTTTCTGTAACTACTACTACCGAGCGGGAATATTCGCCCACGCACACGCCCGATAAAAATTTTCTCTCCTGCATTATTCAGCGCGATAATGGCGCACAGGATTTAGGAAAGTATCCGCTGGCAGGCGGTGATCCTTATGCAATCATAGACAATATGATGGTGGGTTATCATGTATGGGCCGATAATAGTCACCTGGCGCTTTTTATCTTAGGCGAACCCAACACGCTTCATTACCTGCGCCTGCCAACTAAAGAAGATACAGTGCTGGCACAAAACATTGGCCGGTCGCTACACCTTATACCCGATGAACGCGGAATCAGTTTCATTCACAAAGTATCGCCTACCGACTGGCAGATAAAAAAACTCGATACCGAAACAATGCTGATCTCCACAATCGCCACCACCCTGCCGGGGCGAGAAGATATTACGTGGACAGCCGATGGAAGAATTATTACCAGTGATGGTTCAAAGATTTTTATTCTCAATCCTAAAAAAGAAAAAACGTGGAAAGAAATTTCGGTGGTAACCGGAAGCGAATTTTTAAAAGGAGTGACCCGACTTGCGGTGAGCCCCAAAGGTGATAAGCTGGCCGTAGTAATTTCTGAGTAATGAAACAGATAGGGTTTCCAAACCTTACCTCTACTACAAACAATTAAAGCGCAACGTCATGCAAAAAATTAAAAGCACATTCTTCTTCGCACTAATCATCTTTTGGTTTGTTGCTTGCCAACCCGCTGAACAAAAATTGGAAGAGGCTGGCTTAATAATAAACACACGGGCAAAAGCACGCCTTGATTCAACGTTGAAAAGCCTGATTGATTCCGGTCGAGTGGCGGGTATTTCTGCACTCATCTTCGAAAAGAACAAAGAAGTTTATTACAACGCCTTCGGCTATGCCGATCGCGAAGCCGGAAAAGTAATGGATCGCACTACACGCGTGCGCATTTACTCCATGACCAAACCCGTTACCGGTGTTGCCTTAATGTCGCTGTTTGAAAAGGGAGCTTTTCAGTTGGATGATCCCATCGCGAAATACGCACCCGAGTTTGCGAACATGAAAGTGTTTGCAGGCGTAGATGCAAAGGGAAAACAACTACTCGTGCCTGCCAACCGACCTATAACCATCCGCGATCTTACACGCCACACTGCGGGCTTCGCGCGGGGCGAACATGAACAACTCGGGGCGTTGGTCAAGGAAGCCGATGTAATGAATCCAAAAAACACGCTTGCGCAGATGGCTTCCAAACTGGCAGCACTGCCGCTGGCATTTCATCCGGGTGAAGAATGGAGTTATGGTATCTGTGTGGATATGCAGGCCTACCTTGTTGAGCGGATTTCCGGAAGGCCGTTTGATCAATATGTAAAAGAAACTATTCTCGATCCGTTAAAAATGCAATCCACCAAATATGTTCCGGAAGACATGAGTTTGCTGGCCGCGATGTACATGCGCAAAGAAGATGGCACGCTGGACCGTGTGGCCGACTCACTCGCAAATAGTTTCAATGGAAAAGAGTGGCCACTAAAGCCCGGTGGCTACGGCCTTACCAGCAACATTGACGACTATATGCGCTTTGCGCGGATGTTGGTGAACAACGGCACCTTAGATAGCACTACCATCTTAAAACCTGAAACGATAAAACTGATGGCCACCAATCATCTGGCGGATAGTGTAACCGAGCGCATGTGGTTGCCGAGCAAAGGTAAGGTTGGTTTTGGTATTGACTTCGCGGTGCGCCTGCAGCCACCTGTGGATGAAAAAGAAAACGCAGGTGTGGTGGGAGAATTTTTTTGGGATGGTGCTGCCAGCACGTTGTTCTGGGTTGACCCGATTAATGAATTGACTGCGGTGTTGTTCGTTCAGATTTTTCCGTTTGATGGCACAGTGCACAAGAAGTTTCGCGATGCAGTGTATGGGCCGTTTGTAAAGGTGCCGTGATGTTGGGATTCTTCTTAGAATTCCCACGACACCAAACGTAATTTGAAAACTAAACCACAAATTTACACTGAACCCCGCCATTGATTATGCATTTTGTTAGTGCCGTTTTAATTTATTTTCTTAGATGTCTGAGCAACTGAGGAAGGCCTAAAACACCTCTCGAACCAGTCGTTACATTTCTTAATGGAGCAAGAGTCTTTTGAATTATGCATTCTTTGATTTGAGGATAAGTTGTTGTCATTTGCTTCATTAAGAAGTTCGTCTCTGTTGATAGTTTTTTTACATAATTAGGTAATGCGTCTAGTGTGACAATGTCAATTGTTGAATGAAGATGCCAGGCCTGAGAACCTCTCCAATGAAGTCTGATTATTTTCTTTTCTTCAATTTCTATTGAGTCTGATGTATCGCTATAAAAGGTCTCAAAAAGTCTTCCTTCAATTACTATGATGGGAATGATTAAAACACCAAATGAAAGCGAGTCCTCTGGTTTTTTATGATAGGTTTCATAATCATTTTTCATTGAATAACAGGCTGACATAATAGACTGTAATGTTGAGTAGACTAGGTCATTTTGCGAACCGAAAGCTTGCCTTCCATTAAAGCCTGGCCTGTCCGGAGTGTGAAAAATGGAGAGATCATGCAATTGTTTGTCACCTGCAAGAACCCAGAGTATTGCGTCTGCAGATTTTGTCGCAATTGACTGTGCGATACAAGCAGATGGCGAGATGCGAGAATTTCTGTCTGTAAAGACTACCCAAGGTTTATTTTCAGTCCATTTACATTCTATCAAATAACTGATTCTCAAAAATGACTCGTCTAGATCTTGAGTGATTTCTGCGACAACATCTATTTCGCGAGGAACATCTGTCTTAAAATCTGTTACATACTTACCTTGGGAAGTATGAAATCTATTAGCGCGAAAAATATTTGCGACCTTAAATTCCAGAGGATAGCCTTCTTTTGAAAGCCATTCAAGAATTTTATTCTCCAAACTATTGTCCTCAGTCATTGTCGATCTTAAAATGGCACCTAACAATCGAATATACACAATGCTCATCCGCACCTCATACCTACTTCTCACAAAACCCTCCTTTAGCAATCCAGAGTTTTTTGATTTCAATTTCCAATAATCCTTCGCGCACAGCGGGGTCGATTTCAATTACTTCTTTCTGAAGATCGCCTTTCACAACAAGAATGCCGCCTTCCGAATCGCCAAAGGTTGCTTCGGTAATCACGTTACCGGTGTTGATTATTTGCTTCAGGTAGTCGTCATGTTTTTTAAAGAGCTCGGGGGCATCCTGAATATTAAACTTGGCAATGTTGGGCACATACCGAATAAATTGATACGAAACCATTTCGTAGGGTTCGCCCACGGCACAGGCAGATCCGGTTCTTGGAAAATACGGCAACACCTCCACGCGCCAGCGGTTTGCCTGCACACCCGGATCTGTTTTTAACCATTCGTTTACTTCTGCTATGGATTTGGATTTAAAAATGAAAATGCCGCCACCACCCTCGAACGGGCCTGCCGAAATAAGTTTGCCTTCTTTGGCTAACCGATTAATGTTGGCCATGTGGCCATCCATAATTTTTTTTACCTCGGCCTCAGGCAATTCTGCTTTATCAGCGCGGCTATTTAAAAAAACAAAAATCAAGTCGGTGGGTTGAGCCAGACTGATGAATGGAATAAGAAAGAACAGGAGAATAAGTCGTGTCATAATGAAAGTTACAAAAATATTAACCGCAACCCTCACCCCACAAAGTTCTATCACTTTGAACAAACTTCATTCTCCCCTCTCCTTAGGGAGAGGGGTATTGAGAGTCTACATTTATAGCATTAATAAATTGGGGGTGAGGGCGGTTACGTTATTTTCCGCTTGCCCACCAGCAACACGCCCATCAAAATCATTACCGTGCCCACAATCTGCACAAGAAAAACCTCTTCATCTAAAAAGAAATAGGCCATCATGATAGTTGATACCGGACCAACACTACTTACAATAGCAGCATTGTCGGAACCGATGCGCTTTATGCCCTGCACCACCAGGTAAGAGGGAATCACGGTAGAAAGAATCGCCATCAAAATACTATAGTAATATACGGTAGGTGTAAAACTCCAAAGCGAAACCTCGGAGCTGATAAAAAAATGAATCAGTACTCCGATTGATGCAAAACTCATGGCGTAGCTATTAAACTTTGAAGCCCCCACCAGCGGAATCAAACGGCCACTGCCTACAATATAACTGGCATAGGTAAAGGCACAGATAAATATCAACACAGAGCCTAACACAAAATTTTTATTTTGTTCGAGCTGAAAATCTACCTCGCCTAAAAAAGCAATAACCAGGCCTGCATATGTGATCGTCAAGGCTACCCATTGTATCGGCTTTATTTTTTCTTTGAAAATAACAGCGGACATAAGCAAGACTAGCGTAGGGTAGGTAAACAAAATCAATCGCTCAATACCGGCAGTTACATATTGCAGTCCCAAAAAATCCAACAAGCTGCTGATGTAATACCCAAGGCAACCAATAATGGCTATATAAATCCATTGGCGTGGTGTAAACCGCACATTGGTTTGCTTGTGCGAAGACACAAACGCGGTAACCAGGAAGAACGGCAACGAAAAAATCATGCGTAAGGCTAGCAATGACACAGCATCTACTTCCGTATCGCGGTAAGCAAGTTTTACAAAGATGGCTTTGGTTGAAAAGCAGATAGCACCGATAAGTGCAATAACAATTCCGCTTGCAAAATAGTCAGCTGACTTTTGGTTTGTCATGGTCGCTCAGAAACCAACACCTTTACCAGCTTCATCAAATCAGCTTCGGTGTTGTAAAGATGGGGCGACACGCGAATGGCATCGCCCCGAAACGAGACGGAGATTTTATTCTGCTGAATTGATCTCTTAGTGGCTTCAATCGATTTACCTTCCGGCAAGCGAATGCCAAACAAATGATGGCCTCTGCTTTTTTCATTCTCAATCCAAAACCCCGCATCGCGCAAAAGTTTAATCGGTTTCTTTGTTATTGATGCTGTGTATTGTTGGATGGCCCGCGGCTTCCATTGATTGATTTGTTTCAACGCCTCAAGCAACATAGGCACTAAAATAAAATTGCTATGCTCGCCCACCTCATAACGCAGCGCTCCCGGTTGATAGTTACTTTCATAGTTTATCAATCCTGCAAAGTTTTCGCTGTTCAGTCGGTTGATCCAGTTTTCTTCTACGGGTTTGCCTTGATCAAAATACTCGCCATAATACGCAAGGCCTAACGAGTACGGCCCCATCAACCATTTATAGCCTCCACATACCAGAGCATCGGGTTCAATTTCCTGTACGTCAAACGGCAATGCACCCACAGATTGCGTTCCATCAATCACCAATAAAGCACCCACTTCTTTGGTTCGCTTTCTGATTGCTTTTAAATTGAAAAGGGTTCCATCTGCCCAATGCACATTGCCCAGGGCAACCAGTTTTGTTTTTTTATCAATGGCTTCCAGAATTCGTTCATTCCAAACTAATCCGCGATTAATGCGTGTATCGGGTGCCGACACTACATTAAGTTTAACACCCGTATCCTGATGCAGGCGATGCCACGGATAATAATTGCTCGGAAATTGTTCTGATGCAACCAGTATGTTATCCGAGGCAGAAACTTTTAGGTTAGCAACAACATTGGCAAACCCATACGATACAGAAGGTACCAACACAACCCGATTTGCCTGGCCATTGATCAGAGTTGAAAATTGTTTGCGGATTTTTTCTGTGTCATCAAAAAAATCTGTTGTTGATACCGCAGCCGGATTTCTCTTCTTCAGAATTCCTTCAACCCCCTTTTTTTCTGCCGCTTTAAGAAGAGGTGACATGTATGCGCAGTTTAAATACACACTACCTTTGGGTAAGGAAAATTTCGATCGCTGATTAGAAATCATAGTTGTATGTTTGTATTAACTCATGGGGTGAGAAATTTTTTTAAACTTAACTTAATTCTCTTCCATATTAAACCAAGGGTTACCAATTTTGTCTAACGAACATCCATACACTACACCGGAACGACTATGAGGGCTGAATCGGAACTTTACAAGGGTATTGAATACGTGCGCGTTTCCAATTTGCCGGCTGATCAAAAAGAAAAAATTAAAACAAGTTTATCACAGGATAAAGTTATTAAAGTGCTGAAAGAAGGAGTTATCATTGATGATTGCATTCAATACACTGACTACCTTACCTGGTTTGAGGCACATCATCAGGGAGCGTTGATCACCAGTTCGCGCGTGCAGCCTGCCGTGGGTGCTTTTAAGTTTTCTATAAAGTAGAAATTTAATTCCAAACTCCTTCGGGCACAATTTCAACTACGTTTCCTATTGGGTCGTTGAAGTAGAAAGACTCCTGCCCGTTTTTCCAAACCAGTGCTTCAGTGATGGGGATACCCAGTTTCTGAATCTCGGTTTTATGATTCTGATACTCCTCCGCTGACACCTCAAAAGCAAAGTGATAGATGCCTTCTGAAAAGTGCGCGGGCGGACTTTTTTTTAGTCGCGAGTCATCAGGATTAAAACATAACAACACGCTTGTTCCGGCCCGGAAGAAAATATGCCTGCCTTCAGCTTCTCCAATCACGGGCAGGCCAAGCAGCTCATGATAAAACCTGCGGGCCGCGTTCAAATCGCGAAAATAAATACATGTTTCTTTAATTTGTCTGAACTTCATAATCTGTGTTTTGATCGTTTTGAGTCGGTTAGTTTAGTGCCGGATTCTGTTTAACAAAATCGTCAATTAACGTTCTAGTAAGTTGAAAATCTGATCATTAGAAACGGCACATTAAAAGAGGTCCGTTTTCTTTGGGTCATTAGTTGTCCACAAAGAACTGATTAACAAGAAGTAGCGTAACTAATTGATTTTCTGAAAATTAAGCCATAACAAGCCGGTAATGTTGACAACTATCCAATTTTGTGGAATTTTATTTAGCCTGCTTTTTGGTTAATTCTAAGTGTCTGAATTCTACCCGTTTAGTTGGTTTCTTTCATTCAACTTACATGGCTATTTTTACGATTCAAAACAGGCTTGAATGTATTTGCGTTTTAAACACAGGTGATGAGATATTTAACACTAATACTTCTTTTGTTTTGCCTGCAGGCACCCTTGTGGGCTCAACAGGCTGAGCAAATCAAATTAAAAGATCTGCAACAAGCTATTGCAACCCCCAGCGACCACATACAAGTATTTAATTTCTGGGCTACCTGGTGCGCTCCATGTGTGAAAGAAATGCCCCTCTTCGAAAAATTAAATCAGGAGAACAAAACAGTAGATGTAACGCTGGTCAGTATGGATTTTGATCTGGACCCAAATCCTGAAAAGGTGTATCGGTTTATTACGCGAAAAAAAATTCAATCGAAAGTTGTTATCCTGGCTGAAACCGACCCTAACTCGTGGATTGATAAAGTAGACAAGAATTGGTCGGGTGCATTGCCTGCCACATTGATTGTAAATACAAAAACCGGAAAACGAAAGTTGGTACAAAAAGAACTGCACGAAGGTGATCTTGAAAAGCTAATAGAAGAAGTTAATAATTAAAATTTTTAGAAGATGAAAAAAGCATTGATAGCGTTGGTATGTGTGGTGATGTTGGTAGCGGCCAGCCCGGTAAAAAATGGGTATGAAATCGGGGACAAAGCGATTGACTTCAAATTAAAAAATGTGGACGGAAAGATTGTGGCATTAGCGGATTATAAAGACGCGAAAGGATACATCGTTATTTTTGATTGCAATACCTGCCCGTATTCAAAAGCATATAACGAGCGTATTATTGAGCTCAATCAAAAATATGCCGCGAAAGGATTTCCAGTTGTAACGATCAATGCCAACGAAGGCTCTGGCGACTCGTATGACGAGATGGTTCGCCTTGCTACTAAAAAGAAATATAGGTTCCCTTACCTCTATGACGAAAGCCAGCAAGTAGCAAAAGCGTATGGTGCTACCAACACACCGCATGCATTTGTGCTTACCAAAGAGTTGACCGTAGCCTACATTGGTGCGATTGACGATAGCGCGCGCAATGCAGCAGGTGTAAGCAAAAAATATGTTGAAGATGCCGTAGATGCCTTGCTGAATGGCAAAGCTGTGCCGCTTACTAAAACAAAAGCTGTGGGCTGCGGCATCAAGTGGAAAGACGCTTAAACCAAATCAGAGTGGCTTTCTTCTCCGATATCATTTTTAATAAAAAAACTGGTCGGCACGAAATTGAATTCATAAATCAACAGTTCGATTTTTTGATGGGCATTCGCTACTATGAGGAATCGAAAAGTTATAAGTTAAGTGTAGATGATGCCGAGGCTAAATTGATTTGTAAAAACTGGTCGGGTGGAGATTTCGACATCGATTATTGGATGAAGATTGCCGTTGCCGATTTACCCCGAGCGCGATAAAAACCCACCCACAAAAGAATAAGTCCTTCAAGACACAAAACTACTTTTTGCTTTCCCCTACAGGCAATTCTACTTTCTCGCCCCATACATAGTTGTTAAACCATTGCCAATTGTGCCAGGTAGCTGCCAGTCTTTCTTTTGGTTTGGTAATACCATGACCAAAGCCTTTGTAGATCATCAACTCAGCGGGCACATTTTTATCGCGCAAGCCCTGTAACAATTCGTACGCATTAGCGATAGGCACACGTCTGTCAAATTCGCCATGCTGAATAAGGGTTGGTGTTTTGGCTTTATTGATGTTTGTCATAGGCGATGTCTTCTTATAAATCAGTTCATCACTCCACGGTGTTGCCTTTAGATATTGCCGGGTAAATGGATGGATATCTGTGTTTACATAATAGGTCATCCAGTTTGAAATTCCAGCCCCGACAGAAATAGCTTTGAAGGCATCAGTGTTGGTGGTTAGAAACGCAGAGATATATCCACCCTGACTCCAGCCCATACTAACCATTTTGGTTTTATCAATCATTCCTTTCTTATCGAGGTAGTCAACACCACTCATTACGTCCCACATATCGCCAACACCAAGATTTTTTACATTCAAAGAACGAAACGCTTCGCCATAACCAGCAGAGCCGCGATAATTAGGACGCAACACCAAACATCCTTTATCAAGCCATTGCAAAATCGGATATACATACCCTGGCACAGGCGTGGGCGTGTCAATGCCGGTTGGCCCACCATGAATTACAACCATCAACGGATACTTTTTAGATGGATCATAATTTTTTGGCTTGTGCAGCACTCCTTCAATTGTTGCGCCATCCTTACTCCTCCAGCTAATCACTTCGCTTTCAGCAAATTTCCAGTTTGTAATCTGGTTCGTTAGATTGGTGAGTTGTTTAGGCTGAAGATTTGTCGTAGATGAACTAAAGACTTCTCCCAACTGATTTCCATCTCGCCCCACGAAGGCAATCTTACTGGCATCTTGCGAAAAAGAAAAACCAAAAATCTGCTCGGGCCCGGTTATAAAAACAGAATGATTTCCGGTAGCAGGATCTATCTTATAAAGATGTCTTTTTGTTTTGTTCCATACCGAAGCATAAATTCCGGTTTGCTCCCAGGTAAATCCACCCAGGTCTTCGTCAAGATTTTTTGCAAGTTGCCGGACTGCTTTTGTGCCTATGTTAATGGCAAATAGTTTTGAGTTTGTGTAAAAATTAGAAGTTGTATCAGAAACGTTTGAGGTATATAAAATCTCTTTCGAATCGGGCGACCAGTCTTCCAGCCCATCCGAACTTGGATTGGTAACTACAGGGGTAATCTTACTATCCGAAAGTGAAACAATAGAAATATCTGATCGCAGAAAAGAATTAATCAGCGGATCGGGTTGGTGCGTGAAGGCAACCTTTGTTCCGTCGGGGGAAATTGAAAATCCGGTAACGGTAAATTTGCCTTCGGTAATTCTCTTTGCCTTGGGAAACTCGATACACCCCGCCTTAACTTTTAATGAGTCTGCTGTTTCGTAACAAGGAAGTTCTGCAGGATCAAGCATATCGGGCGTGAATTCAATTTGCCACAGGTGCGAAAGCGTGAACTCCTTATCATCAACTTCAAAAGCTCCATATCGCTTTTCGCGATCTTTTTTTGCTTTGTCTTCTTTTTCAGATTTTACAAACACAAGTCTTTTCCCATCCGGATGCCACTCATAAAATGAAATTCCTTCCTCTTCGCGTGTAATAGCGCGGGCTTCACCGCCATCGGTGCGCAGTATGTAAATCTGATTTTTATTTCCACGGTCAGATAAAAAAGAAAGCCATTTTCCATCGGGCGAAAAGAGTGGTGCTGTGCTGCTGTTTTTTGGATTGTTGGTAAGTTGATACGGACTTCCTCCTTCTCGCGAAAACCAGATTTCGGTATCGTATCGGTTGTCGTTCCAATCGGTTGTTTGCACTGTATAAACTACTTGTTTTCCATCAGCAGAAAGTGTTACTCCGCCAACACTGCGAAGTGAGATCACTTCTTCGAAGGTGGGAACTCGTTGAGCGAATGCCGGAACAGAAACAACAATCAATAATAGAATTAAAAAGCGATTCATAAGCAGGTGTTTGGTGTTTCAACCAAGTAAAATAGAATCAGAAATTATGATGGTTTTACACCGATGGAGGAATGTGTGATTAACAGGCGGTAAATGAAAAACCCATCGAGGCGATGGGTTCTTCCTTTAATTTCCGGTTGGTACAGGTGGCGGGCCTTCTGGAATGTATGCCTTATACACATGGCCGCCTTTACGTTGTTCAAACTCTGCGCGCACATCTTTGCGTAGCTGTTCGCTTTCAAAAAGATCAACCATCGTCATAGCCAGCGACTTTGCTGCAAACACCAACCCCTTGTGACCAATACTCATGCCACCACAAGCCACCACACTCCACCCATGCCAGGCGGTGTTGGCCGGTGCAGTGGTTGCTACCAGTGTAATCTCGGGTACGATCCAACTAATATCGCCCACATCGGTGGAGCCACCGGTGGGATGTTCCTGAGTTTCTTTTAGCGGATGAATTTTCCCATCTAAACCAATTTGCTCGCCACCCTGCACTTCTTGAATTTTTTTAGCAAAGGCAATCTCGTCTTGCGTATATGTAATTGGACCTAGCATTTCTAAGTTCTTTTGCAATGCTGCGGCTCCGGTTCTATTCACCAGCAATTCATAGTCACCTGTTTGAATGGTAACTTTTGATTCCACGCCCGCAATCTTAGCAGCACCTTCGGCAATTTCTTTTACGCGGGCAAACACTGTTTCAACACCTTCGCGTTTACTATCGCGCACCCACATCCAAACTTTTGCATACTCGGGCACTACGTTGGGCACATCGCCTCCACGCATAATGGCATAATGCATGCGCACACTAGGGCGCACATGTTCGCGCAGCATATTTACACCATTCGTAAATGCTTCCAATCCATCTACAGCACTTCTTCCATTCCACGGATCCGCAGCAGCGTGTGCCGCTTTCCCTTTAAACTCAACAATAAAATCTACCATGGCTTGCGAACTTTGAGTGCTGGCCGCAATCTCAACATCCGGATGCCAGTCGAGGCAAACATCAAGATCAGCAAAGAGACCATCGCGTGCCATATAGATTTTTCCCCCTACTGATTCCTCAGCCGGAGTTCCATAAAAACGAATTGTACCTTTCAGCTTGCCTTGTTGAATAAGCTCTTTGATGGCAACGGCAGCACCCAGACTTCCGGCACCAAATAAATTATGACCACAACCGTGGCCACCAGCACCGGTGGTTAATGCTTCCTTGGTAGGTTGAGCTTTTTGCGAAATGCCCGGCAGCGCATCGTACTCACCCATGATTCCGATTATTGGTTTGCCTGAGCCATACTCTGCTGTAAACGCCATGGGCATTCCGGCTACGCCTCGTTTTACTCTAAAACCCTGAGCTTCGGCATAGTCGGCCAATTCTTTAGCAGATTTATGTTCGCGCAAAGCAGTTTCGGCATACCCCCAGATTTTATCACTGATGGTGATCAGCTCTTGCTGATGTTTATCAACTGATTGGATAACAGTCGTTTTATTGGGATTTACCGTGGACTTTTGTTTTTGTGCAAAAGCTATCAGGCTAAAGAAAACAAAGATTAATGCGAGAGAAGGCTTCATAGGTGAGTTGTTATACCATCAAGGTAATTAATTTATCTTTGTGCCATTATTCCGTTGAATAAAAAAGTTAGTGATTCCAACCGCGCGCTGAAACCCTGTGTCTAAATCGGTATAAGACTAATTGGTATGAAACATAAATTGCTGCCCATTTTTTTGATCGCCCTTTCTTCTTTCACACTCATAAATTGTGATGAAGAAGAATTGTTACATGCTTCTTGTGATGAAGCAGTATTTGCTACGGTGCGCGATCTTACTGGATTGGATGGCTGTGGTTTTGTTTTTGAACTGGCGGATGGCACAAAGTTGCAACCTGAAATGATTGGTTATTGTGGAACGCCCCCGCTTCCGAAAGAAGTTACCGAAAATCCGCTTTACGATTTTGAATGGTTGGATGGCAAACAAGTGCGCATTGGTTTTGAAGAAGTAACTGATGCTGCGAGTGCTTGTATGGTTGGAAAAATTGTAAGGATTACCTGCATTGAAGAAGGGCTTTCGACATCTGAAGAATAAATGAGAAGGGCATGAAATTTCTTGGTGGGGTATTTTTTCTTTGTGTTGCCCTATCCAGTTGCGATCCTAATGATATTCCGAAGGATTTGCCTGCTTGTGTTAAAGACCTGATCCGGAATAAACCGGGACAGCCGCTGGAAGTATGGAGGTACCAATTTCAAAATCAAACAGTTTATCTTACTCTCCCTGACTGTTGCGATCAATTCATCTCCGTTTACACTGCTCAGTGTACATTTATCTGTGCGCCAAGTGGTGGATTCAGTGGAAGTGGTGACGGCAACTGTCCGGATTTTTATAAAGAAGCAAAAGAAGGAGTGTTGATTTGGAAGGCTGATTGATCATTTCAAAACCTGGAACTCGCACCACCACCACCCGAATCACCTCCACCTCCGGATTCACCCATACTTCTAGTTGCCGTTTGATTGCCCCCCATTGTCTGCGAAACAATAAAAGCCTCGGCATTTATGCTTTGCCATTTGTGCGATAATAGGTTTTCTCCAGTAAATCCATTGCGAATTGTTTTAAGGTAGCGCATGAGGGCTATCGAGAGTAGAATCAACAAAGTGCCCGCAAGGGTTAAGGTTATTTCTGTATGGCCTAGACTATAATAATATTTGAATGTAAAAACTGAAAAAGTCAATACAAGTAAACTAACGCGCAATAAAACCAGGTCTTTGTATTTAATCCCCACAAATAAATAGCCAACCGGAATAAGTATTGTGAGGATATAAAAAAGAAATGCAAAAGGAATATTCTGACCTTCTTCCAATACAAGATCCAACAGGCCAACACTAAGTTCGCGTACCACCAGGTAGTTGCCACTGGCATAGATTATCAGAAGACTAAGCGATTCTATCACTACCAAATTATATGTCCAGATATTAAATTCTTTGCGTGATTTTAACTTTTTAATCACAGCATAGAGAAATCCAAAAATCAGAATGAGAACAAATGGAATAATCTGTTGCCCGATATCACCTGCATTGTAAAGATTGTAGAAGAGAATTCCAGCCAAGGAAGCAATTGCTGCAACGGTAGTCAGCAAATCCAAATATCGCCACGAGGCAAAGCTAAAAACTAACAGGCATGCGAGTAAAATTATCTGGGTGTTATCAAAGTCAACCAATCCCGCCACACCACCTATAACAAAGCCGCACGAATGGTATAGAATTGCTTCTGTCACACCCGACTTGAAATGATTTTTATCAATAAACATTTTTTCAAGCGCTACAAACGACCCGATGCCATAGAGCATGCACATAATCGAAATTGCCACATGTCCTGAATCAACAATTAATAATCCCAACAGCCCTGATACACCCGAAAGAGCCAATAACGTTGCTATAAAAAGCAAAATGCGAATGATCAGATTGGGGTGATAAAAAGGAGCTGTATATTCTGCACAGATCTTATCACGTTGCTCGTTAAGTATGAAATTATGCGCTGCCCACTGCTTTACTTCTTTACTTACGGAAAGGTTATAAACTGCCTGATGATCGTATGCGCTCTTCATGCTTTCTTAAAAAAATTCTTGTAGCGAATGACGAAGTAAATAAAACCTCCACACGAAAGAATAGAATAATAAAACCATAGCATCGGCTCAGTTGCAAAAATAGTTTCAGCCAGCACGTAAGTAGTGGCGATATAGGCAGCTAGAAAAGCATATAACAAAAACAGGAATGATTTTTTTATGCGGGCAATGCCCCACGCAATAGCACCTCCACCATAAATTAACAGGGCATAAATAAAATACCAGTCTTCGATAAACAGCCCCGCTACAGAGCCCACAAAAAAGATGAGCATACAAAAATTAAAATACGTGAATGTGAAGTGTTTTTTGATGCCTCTTTTGTCCAGAAAAAAAGAAAGTGCGCCAACGACAATGGAAAATATAATCGCTGTATTATGCAGGTTCGATGTGGAAAAGAATTCTCCGCTATACCATTTTTGTGGCGAGACACTAATGCTCCAAAAAGAAGCAAGGGCCGTAATGGCCAACGAGAGCACACCCAGATGATCGAACCGATAGGCTACATAAAAAAAGAAAGCCGCGGTTATCAAGGTGCTCCATCCCAGGTGCTCATCCAGAGTACTGTATTGAAACTGAATGTACCCTTGTATAGAAACAAAAAGTAAACATCCCAACAACAATACATAATCATAATAGGGAATAGGGGATTGAATACTGTTATTCGAATAACCAATCTCATGTTTAATGGCAAACCAGAAACAGCCAATCATCAGAACAGAAAGTAAGCCAATGCTTATTATGTGTCCTGCTTCGCCTATATTCTGATAGATGAGCATTCCTGCTCCGGTTGTAAATAACATTACTCCGAGATACAACATCGTGCGCAATTCGTAAAAAACAGAAACCAAACGGCCTGATGTAATTGTTTCTATTTTTTGAAATTGCTCTTCTGTTATAAGGCCCTTCTCAAAAAGTTCGCGTTGGGTATCTTGTGTCATCTATTTTTTAGACATGTACATGTAATCAACCGTAAGATTGAGCATAGCTTTGATGCCGGTAACAAAAGCCTTTTCGTCAACCATAAAATCAGGCGTATGATGTGATGGCACTGTGTTGGGATCCTGATTGGGGGGCATAGCTCCAACAAAGAAGAAAAGGCCTGGCACTTTCTCTTGATAAACTGAAAAGTCTTCGGCACCCGTGATCGCATTCATCAGCAATGTGTTTTGGGCTCCCGCTGCCTTTTGCAAACTGGGCACCATCTTTTGGGTGAGGGATGGATTATTGTATGTAACTGGGTCGCCCCTGTAAATGGTAACTTCTGCTTTGGCTCCTGCGCTCTCAGCTATTTTCGTAGCGGTTAAGATAATCTTGTCATGAATTTTTTGTTGCATGGCTGTATCCAATGTGCGAATAGTGCCGGCAAAGAAGGCCTCTTCGGGAATAATGTTTTCTCGAATGCCCGCTTGAATGCGACCGACTGTAATTACGGCTGCTTCTTTAGTCAACTCCGTTTGGCGACTAATAATAGTTTGAAGACCCATGATAATTTGAGCGGATACCACAATCGGATCTACACTCATCCAGGGCGCAGAACCATGAGCTTGTTTGCCCAACACTTTAATTGAATAATTATCCGCTGCCGCCAGAATTCCTCCCGGTCGATACGTAATTTTTCCTAAAGGTGTTACTGAACTGATGTGCAAGCCGAAGATTACTTCTACTTTCGGATTCTCTAGAACACCTTCTTTAACCATCAGACTTGCGCCACCTTCCTCACCTACTGGTGCACCTTCTTCCGCTGGTTGAAAAATAAATTTGATTGTCCCTTTAAGGTCTGCTTTATTTTTGGTCAGGATTTCCGCCACGCCCATCAGCATAGCCATGTGTGTATCATGACCACAGGCATGCATCACTCCCGTTTCCTGACCGTTAAATGTTGTCCTTGCTTTTGAAGCAAAGGGTAAACTGTTGCGTTCAGTTACAGGCAGTGCATCGATATCGGCACGCAAAGCAATTACAGGACCCGGCTTACCTGTTTCGAGCAACGCAACCACACCTGTTTTTGCTACCCCAGTTTGAACTTTCAGGCCAAGGGCTTTCAGGTGCTCAGCAATGTAAGCCGCGGTTTGTGTTTCGCGGTTTGATAACTCGGGGTATTGATGCAAGTGCCTGCGCCAGGTTATTACTTTCGGTTCAAGCTCAGTAGCCTTCTGATCTAGTTTTATTTGAAGTTTGGGATTTATCTGCGCCAACGCCTGTTGTGTTGCGAGAATAAAAAGAATCAGAATAATTTTTTTCATCAGTCTATCATTTCTTTTTTGGTGCGATTTGTTCGAAGTAGAAAACTCCGTTTTTGTTGCCGATTATAATATCCAACCAGCCATCTTTATTTATGTCCTCTGTTGCAAACTGAATGCCCACCCCAGAGTTATCATCAATCAAATGCTTTATCCACACAGGCTTCTTCTTACCATCTTTAAGTAATTCGAACCAGTAAATATATGCGGGCTCCATGCCGCCTGGCCCTTCACCCTGATGTGCAAAAAAACGTTTACCCGTAATCAAATCCGGAAGGCCATCTTTGTTTACATCCTGCAAGACAATACTGTGCGACTCAGAAAAGGTACTATCAATCAGGTGTGTGATGAACGAACTCTTTTTGTCTTTATCAAAAACCTGTTCGTACCACCACACTCCATACGCATGCGCGGAGGAAGACACTACATCATTGTCTCCATCGCTGTCGAAATCGTATGTGAGCATCTGCGCACACGACTCGCCCAGATCTGCTTCATGAAATTTCCAGGGTGAGGACTTAATATCTTTCGGTGCTTCCCACCAGCCACCTCGAATCATCACATCGTTAACGCCATCACTATTGATGTCGCCCCAGCCCAGGCCGTGAGAAAATAACCCTACCCCTTTCGAATTTTTTTCACTGATCGCAGTGCGCTTCCAGGTAACTTTTTTTGCTTTAACACTCGAACTGAACCACGCCATCTGGCCAAGCTTTTCGTTTCCAAAAACCAAATCGTTTTTACCATCGCTGTCGATATCCACCATCATGGGCGACTCGTTGGAGGCAATGGAGTCGATCAGATTTCTTTTCCATAATGACTCCACACCTGCCGGGTTTTCAAACCAATAAACCTCTTTGCCTGGAAAATCGAAACAGATCAAATCAACCCACCCGTCTTCATTTACATCGGTAGCGAAGTTTAAGAATGAGTCGCTGTATCCTTTGGTGTAGTAGAATTTTTTGTGTTTCCAGATTTCGTGCACCTTCCAATCTGGGGCTTCAAACCAGCGTGCCCCGGCAATGATATCTGTTTTACCATCCTTGTTTACGTCCGCCACGGTGGCTCCTTCGGTATAAAATTCATCCCACAAATGAAATTTTTTGAACTGCACATCGCTGCCGGACACCTGAGCCATCGCTACGGGCAGTGTTACTAAAAACAACCCGACCGCTAACAAATTCTTTGATCTTGATTTTTTCATAGCTGTAAATTGGTTTTTGAATTACCACAAAAGCAGGTGACTTACCAATTGATTAAACTCCTGTTGACTTAATGTGGTGCCAAAGTGATCGGGCATAATGGTATATCGCGAGGGCGTTTGGGAAGCAATGTTCTTTTTAGGAATTGAAAACTCTTTTCCGCTCAGGTCGCCAAAAATTATTACCGCGCCTTCATCTCTTCGATATATTCCTGTTAGCACTTTTCCATCTTTGAGAGTAATGGTATAGTTGCGGAATGCTTCTGAGATGTTGCGATTGGGATCCAGGATTTTTTCGGCAAGCGCTTCAACTCCACGCTTTCCGATACCATGTAGCTGTGGACCGATTCCCGACATGGTGTATTTTCGATGACACACATTGCAGTTCGCATAAAAAACTGTTGATCCGGAATCCAGAGCTGCAGTGGTTGCTTTATATAATTTGAATGCAGCTAATCGAGTATCGATAAGGGCTTGGCGATCGTTGCTAATGGGCTCAATGTTAGCCGTAATGCCATCGTATTCTTTTTTCTGTTTAGGTGAAATGTTGGCAAGCATGCTTTCTTCAACACGGGGATCAACCAACGTTCGTGTCATAAACGATCCTTCCCGTACTTGCTTGAGCACGATGTCCTTTCCTTCTTTTGAATGAGCTAATGCCGTAACAATGGATGCTTCGAGGTCGGCAGGAGCTTTCTTTACATTCATTAAAACAGCATTGACAGCAACTCCAGGTGATTCGCCCAGGATAGTAGCTACTCTTTTCTTCAGATCAAGAGGGGCTGTTTCGCTGGTAAGAATTTTCGCTGCAAGTGGCACACCCGCATTGGCTGATAATTTCATTAACGAACCAAGGGCCGAAGATTTAAGATCTGTATTGCTGGTGGAGCTTTCTATAAAGGCGGCAAGAGCAGATTCAAGTGAGCGTACTTTAAAGTCGCCCGCTAACTGAATGGCAAAACCTTGTTGCGAAATAATTTGCTCTGTAGCAGAATCGTAGGTGGCCGGATATTTTTTTAACAAGCCCTCTGCAATTTCAACTGCCCACGATTCTAATTGTTTTGATTTGGCATCGCGTTGATCAAGTCCATCTTTTATTCCCTTAAATACCGGTGTGTTCAAATCAATATCGTCACTCTTTTTTTCTTTGGCGCGTGTGATCACGCCTTCAATTTGCGCTGCCGGAATAAACCGCGCTATCTGCTGATAGGCCAATTGTGTTTTCCCATTTTGCATGGAGTTAGAGGCTAGGTAATTGTTTAGATACAATGCGGCTTCCTGCGATGCAACATCTACCAACGTGCCGGCAATAAAGCCCGCATCTTTACCACTCCATTTTCTCGCACTTACATCTTTCATCACAGAAGTATTGCGCAATACATTTCGCAGACAAAGTCGTGAGGTATAAATTAAATGAGTATCTGTAGCGGGAGCAGAATTCAAGACAGAGAGCACAGCCTCCACCGTGCTCATCTCAGGATAATCCATCAGCAATTCAACGGCTGCCCGTTGTACATGTGGATCGCTATCTTTTAAAGCGGTCAAAATTATCGGATGAAAAGTTTCACCGGATTTCCATTCTCTTAAAATGCGCAGTGTATGAAGTCTTACTTGAGGAGATGCGTGTGCGATTGATTGCTTTAGTATTTCCTCCGTAACCGCATTGAGTCGATACAATAACCAGAGTGCGTGAATATATTTTCTTGAACTCGTACCTTGTGCAGCCAACAATGACTTCAAAGGCTCGATGGCTGGGGCGCCAATGCGATCGGCCAGTTGATCGGCTGCGGCCATGCGCGTAGTAATGTTATCGACATCCAATGCATTTAATAAATCTTCAGGTGCGGCCGTTGTTAAATCCGTCAGATCATTGTGCTCACCCTTGTAAGTAATTCGCCAGATTCTTCCCCGCTCTTTATCCCGTTTAGGGTGACCGAGGGGCGCTTCATAGTGGCCAATGATGGCGTTATAAAAATCAGCAACGTAAATGGCTCCATCCGGTCCGAGTTTTACATTCACCGGGCGAAACCACGGGTCGGCACTCTTGATAAGGTCTGTTTCTGATTTGCCTACTGGTGAAGACCCATTGTTCTTCCACGTATATCTGTGAACCCGCGAACTAACTGCATCGCCAATAAAAAAATTTCCTTGAAACTCTTTAGGGAATTTTGTGTCGCCATAATAGGCAATACCACAAAGCGCTGTCGCTTCCGTCTCAAATGATTTCATGTCCGGACCAAAGGCCATGATCTCAGGCTTGCCGAAATGCGGATAGTCGCCACCGCGTATCAATTGATACAAGGGCGAACTATGACTATCGGTAGAGTAGATGTAACCGTTTTCATCATAGGCCAACCCAAAAGGGTTTACTTGTCCGAAGGTCATTTGTTCAACCCTGCTTCCGTCAACACGAAAGCGAAATGTATTGCCTGATACGAGCGTAATAGAATCTCCATCCACGCCCGCGACTTTTGAAAAATTAGTGAACCCATGACAGGCATGCACCCAGCCATCGTAGCCACGAATGAAATTGCTCACCATACCATGCGTATCTTGAAATCCGAATGGGCCAATCAGCACTTTCTTGTCTTCTGGTTTTGCGTCTCCGTTGGCATCGGTGAACTTATATAAATTTGGAACGCTAAAATTGAGAAAGCCATTGGTAAGAGGTAACACACCGATGGGGATATTTAACGTGTCTAACACTTCTGTAAACTTGTCGGCAACACCATCATGATCGGTATCTTCCAAAATGGTAAGTCGATCGGTGCCATGTTCGCCCGGAGCATTCGGAAAAGGATATTCAAATGATTGTGTCACCCACATGCGGCCCTTGGCATCAAAGGTCATGTTGATAGGTTTATCAATATCAGGCTCTGAAGCAAACAATTGAATTTCAAAGCCGGGCGGAAGTTTGAACCCTGCCATTTCTTCTTCGGGTGTACGAGGCTCTGTTGTGCGAATACTTTCGCTGAACAACGGGCCGGTATAGTTGCTCTCGTCTTCTTTATTTTCGTTGTTGCATTGAGTAACGAGCGTGAAGGAGCCGAGAACGGCTAAGGTTCTTAAAATTTGTGAGAATTTTTTATTCATGGGGTAGGAGAGGATTAATACTCAGTGAACCGACCGTTAATTACCGACCCATTCCTTTGCACTCCGCCTGTCGGCAACCTAAAAGATAAGACTATTTTGATTGGTAAAAAAGACGATGCTGGCTTTGTGGTCTATTCGATCTTTGATCGTTATCCTATTTCTTCGTTGCCAGATTCATATAATCAAACGTGAGATGAAGGAACGCTTTCACTCCGGTAGTCAACGCCTTTTCGTCAATCATAAAATCTGCCGTGTGATGTGTAGGTTGTTTCGCCAGTTTCATATCGGCTGGATATGCACCTAGGAAAAAGAAAAAGCCAGGGATTTTTTTCTGGAAGAATGAAAAGTCTTCGGCCATGGTAACTGGTAAAGTAATTTTTACATTCTCAACTCCTGCGGCTCGTTGTAAGCTTGGCGCCATCTGCTCAGTAAGTGTTGCGTCATTTATGGTGGCCGGATACATCACCTGAATATTTACTTCGGCTTTACCGCCTGCACTCTCTGCAATTTTTGTTGCTGTTCGTATAATATCAGCATGAATTTTTTTCTGCATGTTGTCATCAAAAGCACGAATGGTTCCTTCCAACATGGCTTCTTCAGGAATAATATTTCTCCGGATGCCGGCATGCATGCTTCCAATGGTGATCACCGCTCCGCCTTTTGTTAGTTCTGTTTGTCGGCTTACTATGGTTTGTAGTCCGCTGATTATCTGGCTTGAGATAACAATAGGGTCTACACTATCCCACGGTGTTGCCCCATGGGCGCCCTGACCTTTCACCTTTATATCTACCCCATCTACAGAAGCCATCAATCCGCCTGAGCGATATGCCAGCTGACCCGATGGCAACAACGATTGAAGATGTAATCCAAAAATCGCATCCACTTTTGGGTTGTCTAGCACGCCTTCTTTGATCATTAACTCAGCACCCGCTATTCCTTCACTTGCCGCCACACCCTCTTCTGCTGGTTGAAAAATGAATTTCACAGTTCCCTTTAACTCGCTTTTATTTCTGGAAAGAATTTCTGCCACCGCCAACAACATAGCCATGTGTGCATCATGACCACATGCATGCATCACGCCAGTTTCCTGGCCGTTGAATAATACCTTTTCTTTCGATGCAAACGGCAACGAGTTTCTTTCTGTGATAGGCAGCGCATCAATATCTGCCCGCAACGCCAGCACGGGGCCGGGCTTGCTTCCTTTCAGAAGTGCTACTACTCCATTCTTTGCAACAGGATATTGAACTTCTAATCCCAGAGCTTTTAATTGTTCTGCTATTCGGGCACCCGTCTTTACTTCGCGATTGGAAAGTTCGGGATGCGCATGAAAATCTCTGCGCCACTCTATTATTTTAGGTTCTAACTCTTTTACCTGTGCATCCAATCTGGCCTTCAGTTTACTATCAAGTTGTGCTGTTACAAACCCCGCGACAAATGAAAGGCATATTGTATAATAAATTTTCTTCATAGGTTTGAGTAATTTCAGTCAAGGTATAAAAAAGGCTCTCTGAACAAAAGGCTTATTCAATGCAGTGGGTTAAAATCTTTGCAGGATCAGCAGAAGCTGATAAACGACTTATTGAAAACAAACCTCAACTGCTCATTGTAGAAGGAAAAAGAATTTGCCTGGTGAAACGAGACGATCATTTTCTCGCGTTAAGCGATCGATGTCCACACAATGGCGAATCGTTGAGTAAGGGGATTGTAAATTTTGCCGGTGAAATTGTGTGTCCGTGGCATGGCCATCAATTTAATCTTAAAACGGGCCGCGAATATCAGGAGCGATCGTCCGATGCCGTGTGTTATCCAATAAAAGTGGAGGAAGATGGTTTGTATATTAGGCTTTAAATCTGCGTTGCAATAGAGTATGAAGGCTGCTCGTTATGTATCAATAATCCCATTGATGAAAAAGTTACCCGTTCTGATTTTTGTTCTTTTAACTACACTACTCAAAGCTCAGCCAGTTTTTGAAAAAGATGCTCTGTTAAGTCGATTATCATTTATCGAAACAGTTCCTGAAGGATTGCTCTCAACCCGATCTATTGTGATGTATGAAGCGGGCATTTCAGCAAAAGATCTTGAAGAGATACAAAAGGCATTTCAGCAAACAGGCATTGATGCCATTGCCTATTTTATTGTGGATTACATGCTGGCTGGCACCGATCCTGAAAAAGCTTTTTCCGATTATCTGGTCGCCCGAAATGTTTCGTTCCTGATTTTTGTTGCGAAACAAAATCAAAATTATTCATTCACGTTTACAAGGTTCAATGGTAAAAGTGATTTTGTTGAACCTTCCGCAGCAGCGTGGCGACAATCCGGCACAGTTTTAAAAGATGTGTTGCTAACTATCTATCGATTTGCCTTAAGCAATCAGAAAAAGCAAAACCTTCTTATCAACGATTTTCCCGAAACTGAAATCCCGGTAAAATATTTTTCAGGAAGGCGATCCGAAACCTATACCGCGATGGTTAAATCTTTTAGAGTTGCCGTACCCCGATTTGGCGATGCAAAAGCCGATGCTGATCTTGAGCAAATTCTGAAAGAACATTTTCCGGTTAAGTATGAATTGGTTGATCCTGCGCTAAGTGAATCTGAACTTGGCCGCAAAGGGTTTATCACGGTGCTTCGCTTTATTCACACGCGTGGGTTAGTAGCTAAAAAAATTCTTGATTATGATGTATCGCAAATGGCTAATTCCATTGCTTCTGTAAATGTTGTGAACGCTGAATCGCAATTGAAAACCATTCCGGCAACCGAAACGATCTACAAATTTTACATCAAACACCTAGAATACGGAAATCTCTTTCTTGGAAACAAGTGGGATGCCGACACTTCGTGGCAAACTGCGCTTATCAGTCATCTGCAATTGATGCGGCAGGATTTAAAATACTGACCTCACACCAAGCCGGTAGGCTTTCTGAGCACTAACAGAGATTTGAGTGTTGATTACTTTAGCAAAACACTATACCAAGCATATTGTATAATCTGTGAATCAGTGGCTAAAAATTATTTTTTCTTTCGCTGCGAAATAATCAGAGCTGCTACAATCAAGGCAGCAAACCACACATAACCATTGCCAAAAATTTCTGGTCCGTGCCAACCCCAATCACCCCACCCAAATAAAATTCTAAACGGAAGTGTTATCAGCGCGATGATACCCGCAAACAAGGCTGCGCCCAAACCAATTATAACGCCAAACAGTCCTGCAACCAAACCAATAAGTACCCCACCCAGGGCTATCCAAAGTGGAAAAGTAAAAATCAGTATGATGATAACAAGTAACGTTGATGAAGACGAACTGCGGGTTGACATAAGCAGGTTTTTTTGAAAACTCTTTCAGCAAGAATCGTTCAGTTTTTTACAATGCTCAAAATTCTTCTGAATTCTAAATAAACACTGGTTTCAGAATTCGTAGTTGTATAAATATGAACACACCTATTTACAAAAATGAACAGCCTTTTAAGTTTACCGAATCACCGCTTGTCCTATATTGTGTCTTAGTCAAGCAAGGCTTATTTACTTTTTACTAAATTTCATTCCATCAGATCATCCATTTAATAATTGACGCTCACTCTATGAAACCAATTTTAAAAATTGCAGGAGCATTCACCCTCTGCCTATTTATTCAATCCGCTTTTGGTCAGTCGAAGGCAAATCCAGAAAGTACTTCCGCATTTTCATCAGAAACATTTTCTGGTTTAAAGCTGCGCTCCATAGGACCTTCCGTTACCTCCGGTCGGGTTTCTGATTTTGCTGTTAATCCATCCAATGCAAGTGAATATTATGTTGCCACCTCTTCGGGTGGTGTCTGGAAAACAACTAACAAAGGCGTAACCTACTCACCCACTTTTGATGGTCAGGGTTCTTATTCTATTGGTTGTGTTACACTCGATCCATCAAACTCAAGCACGGTTTGGGTAGGCAGTGGCGAGAATAATAATCAGCGGGCCGTGTCGTATGGTGATGGTGTTTATAAAAGTGACGATGGCGGCAAGAGCTGGAAAAATATGGGCTTAAAAAATTCCGAGCACATTTCTGAAATCATTGTTCATCCAACCAATCCTAACATTATATACGTGGGTGCATACGGCCCGGTGTGGAGTGAAGGTGGCGAGCGTGGTGTTTATAAGTCAACTGATGGTGGAGTTACGTGGGCAAATGTAAAATCGGTAAGTGCTTACACGGGGTGCAACGATCTGGTAATGGATCCTCGAAATCCGGATGTGTTATATGCCGCTTTTCATCAACGCATCCGCAAAGTGTTTACCTACATTGGTGGCGGTCCTGAATCGGCACTGTATAAATCTACCGATAGTGGCGCTACCTGGAAAAAACTGGAAGGCGGATTGCCCGGAGGTGATGTGGGAAGAATCGGTTTAGCAATTAGTCCCGTAAATCCGGATGTGCTCTATGCCGTTGTAGAAGCGAAAGAAGATAAAGGCGGAATTTATCGTTCCTTAGATAATGGTGCGAGTTGGGAAAAGCGAAATCCATTTTCAACATCTGGTAATTATTATCAGGAAGTAACGTGTGATCCCAATGATGTTGATCGGATTTTTATAACCGATACGTACTATAAAGTAAGCAGCGATGGCGGCAAAACTGTGACTAACCTAGGCGAACTGAATAAACACATCGACAACCATTGTATCTGGATCGACCCCACCGATGGCAATCATTTATTAGTGGGTTGTGATGGTGGGATTTATGAAAGCTGGGACTTTGCAAAAACCTGGGACTTCAAATCAAACTTACCGGTTACTCAATTTTATAAAGTAGCTACTGACAATGCATATCCATTTTACGGTGTGCATGGTGGCACACAAGATAACTTAAGTCTGGGTGGGCCAAGCCGCACAACCTCTGCCAATGGAATCGTAAATGCCGATTGGTATATCACTTCATTGGGCGATGGTTTTGAAACACAGGTAGATCAATCCAATCCCGACCTTATTTATGCACAGAGTCAGTATGGCGGGTTAAATCGATTTGATAAAAAAAGTGGTGAGTATTTATTCATTAAACCCATAGAGCGCGAAGGCGAAGAGGCCTATCGTTGGAATTGGGATGCGCCTTTGTTAATCAGTCAACATGACAACAAGCGATTATACTTTGGAGCCAACAAACTTTTCCGCACGGATGATCGTGGCGATTCGTGGACAGTGATTAGTCCCGATTTAAGCCGACAGATAGATCGCAACAAACTGGAAGTAATGGGAAAAATCTGGTCGGTGGATGCAATTGCAAAAAATGGAAGCACCGATATCTTCGGTCAGCTAACCAGTATTGCTGAATCTAAATTTGATGCCAATATGCTTTGGGTTGGCACCGATGATGGTCTCATCCATCTTACCAATGATGGCGGAAAAAATTGGATAAAATTTGATAACCTGCCTGGAGTTCCAGCCATGAGTTATGTACACCAGATCATTGCCTCGTTGCACGATAAGAGCACAGCTTATGTTTGTTTCAATAATCATCGGTATGGAGATTTTAAACCGTATGTATTAAAAACCAACGATGCAGGAAAAACCTGGAAGCCGATTCAAAGTAATCTGCCTGTTCGCGGCAGCGTTTATTCCATTGCTGAAGATCATGTTGATGCTAACTTACTTTTTGTTGGAACGGAGTTTGGACTATTCTTCTCAACTAGCGGAGGTCAAAGCTGGACACAACTAAAATCGGGCTTACCAACCATTGCGGTGCGCGATCTGGAAATCCAGCGCAGGGAAAACGATTTGGTACTCGCTACGTTTGGCCGCGGGTTTTATGTGCTCGATGATTATTCGCTGTTGCGCAATCTCAAAAAAGATGATTTCAATAAACCCGCCATAATTTTTCCTATAAAAGAAAGTCTCATGTTTATTGAACGATTTCCGTTGGGCCTGCGCGACAAAGGTCATTTAGGTAGCAGCTATTTTTCTGCACCTAACCCAAGCGTGGGCGCAGTGTTCACTTATTATCTAAAAGATGATATCAAAACACTGAAGCAAAAACGTGCCGATGCAGAGAAAGTCAAATACGAAAAGAAACAAAAGGTATTTTATCCAAGCATGGATAGTTTGCGCCTGGAAGATCAACAACCAGAACCCTATCTGCTTTTTACTATTAAAGATGAAGCGGGCAGCGTTGTGCGACATCTGAAAGCGCCTGCTAAAAAAGGGTTGCAGCGATTGGTATGGGACTTTCGATATGGATCACCCGCTCCTGTTAACAATCGATACACACCTGCGCCTGATCAACTATTTGGCGGTGCTGAAGAAGGTCACCTGGCAATGCCCGGTCAATACACAGTAACGTTGTCGAAATATGAAGATGGCGTTGTTACAGAATTAGTAGCGCCCATTAAGTTTAGCTGCAAGCTATTGGATCAAAGCAGCATCCCCACCGATATGAATGCGAATGTTACCTTCTACAAGCAGGTAACTAAAATTCGAAAGGCCGTGAGTGCCGCTGGAGATTTAATGAATAGTATGGATCAACGCGTGCGCAATATTAATCTGGCTGTTCAAGATATGCCTGCCCCGGCAAAATCCATTCTTGAAAAATCGTATACTATCACAAAACAATTAAGTGATTTAAGAACGCGTATGAATGGTGATCAAACGAGGGGTCGCAGAGATTTTGAAACTATTCCGGCTATTAACGAACGGGTGTCGGGCATTGAAGGCAGTGTGTGGAGTTCTACGGCCCCTATTCCAAAAACATTTAAAGATTCGTATGACATAGCAGCCAAGCAGTTTACTGTTCTTATTGAAGAAATGAAAAAAACTCATGCATCTATTGAGCAATTGGAAAAAGAACTGGAGCTCAACAACGCACCTTATACACCAGGGCGGTGGCCAGAGTGGAAAAATTGATTTGAATTAAAACACTAAACTACAAACGGTCATCGCGGGCCTGCCTGCGCATAGCCGCTTCGGCAAAGGCAGGCATTTGACCCGCGATCCCGTTATTCTTTGATTCCTCTGGGGACGAGACCGATTCAATTTTTATCAAGACCTAAAACTGCATTCGTACGCTTACGCGTTTCTTCCACCAGTTTTTGATCTTTTGAAATTGAATTCCCGAAAGAAGGTGCAAGCTCTTTTAGTTTGGCTTGCCACTCAGCAGATTTACTTTCTTTAGGAAAACATTTTTGAATAAGCTCAAGCATCATGGACACTGCGGTGGATGCTCCAGGCGATGCACCTAACAATGCGGCTACTGTACCATCTTCTGACACCACTAACTCAGTTCCAAATTCCAACACTCCACCTTGCTTTTTATCTTTCTTAATAACCTGCACACGCTGGCCGGCTTCTTTCAGTTCCCAATCTTCCTGTTTGGTAAAAGGTACATATTCGCGCAAAGCTGCATGCCGGTCTTCAGGCGTTAAGCGGAGTTGCTCAATCAGGTATTTAGTAAGCGGCACATTTTTAATGCCCGCAAAAATCATAGGCATTAGGTTGTCGAGCTTAATCGATCTTGGCAAATCCATGAGCGATCCGTTCTTCAAAAACTTTGTTGAAAATCCCGCGAAGGGACCAAAGAGTAATTCCTTTTTACCCTCGATAAATCGCGTGTCAACATGCGGCACCGACATGGGCGGTGAGCCAACCGAAGCTTTGCCATATACTTTGGCGTGGTGTTTATTAATTAATTCTTCATTCTTACATTTCAACCAAAGACCACTCACGGGAAATCCACCATAGCCGTTTCTTTCTTTTATCTCGGCTCGTTTTAGCAAATGCAAGGTGGCTCCACCGGCTCCGATAAATGCAAATCGGGTATTTACTTCTTTCTTTTCGCCCGTGGTTAAATCACGAACAAAAACATCCCATCCTCCATGTCCGTCCGGATCGAGGTCAAGACATTCTGTAGAATAATGAATAGTTACTCCTGGTTTTTTGCCGAGGTGGTCAATCATGCCTCGTGTTAACTCACCAAAGTTTACATCCGTGCCCAGTTTCATGTGTGTGGCAGCAACGGGAGTTTTTTTCGTACGGCCTCGCATCACAATCGGTGCCCATTCCGAAATCTCATCATGATTTTCGGAATAAGCCATACTTGAAAAAAGTGGTGAGCTATGCATCAGGATATGTCGCTTCCGCAGATAGTCTACATTGTCTTTACCCCACACAAGGCTAATGTGTGGAACATTTGAAATAAAACTGGTTGAGTTACTAATGTATTTTTTTTCTATCAGATAACTCCAAAATTCGCGTGATGCCTCAAACGACTCACTGATTTTTATTGCCTTTGAGATATCAACCGAACCGTCTGCTTTTTGGGGTGTGTAGTTTAGTTCGCAAAAAGCAGCGTGACCTGTGCCGGCATTATTCCAGGCATCCGAACTCTCTAATCCGGCCCGATCCATGCGTTCAAAAATATGAATCTCAATAGCAGGGTTAAGTTCCTTAAGAATGGTGCCCAGGGTAGCACTCATAATCCCTGCGCCCATTAAAACCACATCGGTTTTGGGTGAATTTGTCTTGGTTGATTTGGCCATAGCTTAAAATAGCTTACAATTTATGAGAAGGTGGATGCGTTTGCAAATGGAATATGGCATGGCTTTGCGCTACTATAAAATTCATCGGACATTCCAACAAAGCCTGGGGCAGTTGTGTCTATAAGAAGTATTGTTTAACTTTCTTATCGAGATTGGCTTAATCTATTAACAGCTATGAAAACGAAACACATTGGTATCGTTACCGCCTTGGTGATTGTAGTTTTTTCCTGCGATCCCTTTTTTTCCGAAAATCGGGAAATTACGCTTGACTTACCCACAGAGCCTTTCAGCTATAATGTTTCGGGTTTATCAGACCATGTCCCAACCCTTGGCCGGGTGCTTTTTTATGATGCACGGCTTTCCATTAACAACACGGTTTCTTGCGGAAGCTGCCACAAGCAGGCGCTTGCCTTTTCTGACAATACTCCTTTTAGCCGGGGTTTTGAAAATCGCATTACCCCACGCAATTCCATGCCTATTCAAAATATAATTTCTGATGCTTTCAAGAATGAATCTGTGGTAATCGATTCATTGAGTGGCACTGTTATTATCGATACTATTTTTACTGATGATGGTGGCATTACGTACTTGCCGGGCGTTGTTGTGCCACCTGATTTTTTTGTTCAGCCAACTAAACTTTTCTGGGATGGCCGGGAGAGCGATTTGCAAACCATGGTTACGCGCCCCATTATGAATCATATCGAAATGGGTATTCATGATATGGATGCATTGGCACAAAAATTATCTTCGATACCAGAGTATAAACAACTATTCAACAATGCCTTTAATGAACAAGAGGTTACTAAGGAAAAAGTAGCCACCGCTTTAAGCGCTTTTTTGCTAAGCATCCGATCTAATCAATCAAAATTTGATAAGTCTGTTACCACACAAAACAATTTGAATCTGGGCGATCCGTCATCAAGCAGTGCAGGCGGGGTTCAACTCAATGCGCAGGAAGAACTTGGCCGCCAGCTTTTCTTTGAGAAGTTTGCATGCAACAGTTGCCACGAATCAAATGGTTTTGCTGATATCGGGTTGGATGCAAATCCGAAGGATGCCGGTTTTTCGGCTGTAACCGGAAACAATACGGATGCGGGCATGTTTAAAATTCCTTCTTTGCGCAACGTAGAACTCACCGGACCGTACATGCACGATGGCCGATTTAAAACGTTAGAAGAAGTAATTGAACATTATAGTCATGGCATAAAGAGCAGCGCTAACTTAGACGACCGCTTTAAAGGTGTTGATGGCAAAACTAAACAACTAAACATGAGTACGGCTGAGATAAAAGCCATTGCTGCTTTTCTTACCACCCTAACAGATTATGAAATGATAACCGATCCGAAGTTGTCCAATCCCTTTCGAAGTCGATAAGTTCTCGAGGCAATTTATTGTGAAAAATTTTCCCTTCATTTTTGTTTGTGTGGCTGGCATTACCTTGTTGGCACTCGCTACACAAGCGCAAAGTGCTTTCGAGAGAGGATATTTTATTGATTTCAGTAATCACAAAACCGAGTGCTATCTAAAGTCGGAGGCCTGGAATGTTAACGACTCAATTACGTTCATGCTCGATTATAAAGATGCACCAAAAAGAAAACCGCTGGCCGAGATTCTTGAAGTAAGCATTCTTGGTTCGTTTAAAATCAAACGGGCACAGGTGTTGCTCGATGTTTCCGGAGATAATCCTCCGCTATTGAGTTATGAGCAAGAACCTGAATGGCACGAAGAGACACTTTTTCTTTGGACACTGGTAGAGGGAAATGTCAATCTCTATGTTTTTGAAGGTGATGGTCTGAAGCGTTATTATTTTAGCAAACAAGATGACACCATTCAACCCTTGGTTTTTAAAAAGTACAAGACCGCTAACGACATAAAAACGAATGATACCTTCAGGCAGACGCTGCGCTTATCCGTAAATTGTAAAGACAATGCATTTACCTATTTTGATGCTCTTAACTATGACGAAGAATCCCTGATTCGTCATTTTGAAATTGAGAATAATTGCTTGGGTATTTCTCCAACCATTTACAGAAGGGTTCAAAAAAAATCAGATCCTGCACCCAGTTTAAGTGCCATCAACCTTACACAACCCGTTCAGGATCCAACCTTGCTTTCATCAAAAGTAAAATCAGATAAGGTGCGATACTTCGGCATTGAGATAACTCAATTGGTGAAACAAATTATAAATCTCAGTTCGGATAATACTCCTTCCAGTAACCCCTTTGCCATTCAATATGCAAGCAACTCGTTGCAAACAGGCCGCGGTATAAGTTATGGGCTAACTTATGACTACAATAAATTTACTGATGATTCAAATTTTATAAAACGCGAAACCGTTAATCGTGCGATTACTTTCAGGGTTGGATATGAACGTAAAACCAAGTGGGGCAAACGATGGATTGCTTTACATGGCTACGACCTTGTTCTTGGAGGAAGTAAATTAAAAACCGATAGCGATCAAAGTGGAAACGCTATATCCATACAGAACACCACAAGCTTATGGGGCGTTGGTCCACGTGCCGGGCTTATGTTTGGTATCAGTGATCGCATATTTTTAGGCTCTGAGGCTACCTATTACTTGCGCTTCATCAATGATCGGCAACTTATTACAGGTCAGCCAGAATCAAAACAAAAAACAACCGACTTTAGCCTCACCTTGCCCATCACACTTTTTCTTTCCGTTCGCTTAAAATAAGCCTTATCGATCTTTTACTTTATCAGGCTTCTTTGCCTATAGAGTGTTTTCTTTGCAAGTGAAATATTTCTTCTTAAAAACAGAAACAAATAAATCCGTTCCTGCGTTAAACCCGCCAAAGCGAAAATCATGAAGACCTATTTGGGTGAATTTGAAGAACTTGTACTGCTTACCATCGCAACTCTGGGTGAAGATGCTTATGGTGTTTCAATTCAACAGGATATTGAAGCGCGTTGCAATCGGTCCATCAGCATTGGGGCGTTGCATTCGACTATTACACGGCTTGAAGAAAAAGGATTTTTAAAATCTTGGCTGGGTGGCGCTACTCAGGAACGTGGTGGCAGAAGCAAGCGATATTATGAAATAACGCCTGCTGGAAAAAAATCAGTAGCCGAAAGCAAAAGCCTGCGCGATGAATTGTGGAGTGCCTCAAAAGTAAAACTATCAATCATCAAATGAACCAGCGCCCTCCGAAACAAGCCCGCAAAATTTTTGAATGGTTTTGTGGACCAGCTAAAGTGGAAGATTTACTCGGTGATCTGGACGAATGGTTTTATTTGAATGTCCAGTCGAAATCATTATTTCGTGCTCGCGTTTTATACTGGAAACAAATTTTCTTGTTGATGTTTTCATACGCGATAAAGAAAAGAAAACACGATGCTCAATTCGGACAGTATTCAAGTTCCGGTTTTTCGGTTGACATGCTGCATAATTATCTGAAGGTTGCGGTTCGCAATCTCTATCAATACAAATACTTTTCTATCCTCAACGCCTTTGGCCTCGCGGTTGGCATGACGGTAAGTCTTCTTCTTATTTCTTTGGTGTCTTTCGTTCGAACTTATGATGATTTCCACAAAAACGGAGATCAAATCTATACTATTGTAAGTGAGCGTACCGAAGGGGTAGAAGAATCCATTTGGGCAACAGCTCCTCTGGTTTTGACTGAGCACATACAGCAACATCCGGATGTGCGTGAAGTTGTACGTATTCAGGCAAGCTTTCGCGAAGAAGTTAAGCATGCACAAGGAACCCTTTCATTGCAGGGTTATTATGTTGAGCCGAATTTTCTAAAAGTATTTACCTATGAGGTCACCCAAGGGAATGCCACTCAGGCACTCACCAAACCAAACAGTATCATTCTGACAGAATCGGCAGCAATGAAATTCTTTAACTCAACAGAGGTGCTTGGCAAAACCCTGGAGTTGGAGCGTGGTGACTTAATGGAAGTTGCCGCAGTAATGAAAGATCACCCGATCAACTCGCACTTAAAGTTTGATGTCCTGGTGTCCTATGCTTCACTTCCTCCGGTTCAGGCAAAACTAAGTGAACAATGGACAAACTATGAACGTGAATATTTATATGTGCTGCTTACAGAAAACGGAAGTCAAAAGAATGTAGAGGAGTATCTTAACAAGATTGCAGCAGATTCTTATGCTACGCTTCCCGTAAAAGTAAACTTTGCTACAAAACACATCAGGGAAATCGCCATGGGGGCGGATTACAGAATGGCCATTGGCCCGAAGTGGGAAGCCTCAGGCATGATTGTATTTGCTGTAGTCGCTCTGCTTATTTTATTACCGGCTTGCTTTAACTACACGAATATTTCTATTGCTCGTGCCTTGAAGCGCGCAAAAGAAATTGGGTTGCGCAAAACGATGGGCGGCCAAAAAAATCAAATCTTCTTTCAGTTCATTACAGAAACAGTTGTAATTACACTTGTGTCGCTGGCAGGGGCAATACTGATTTTCTTTCTTATCCGGCCTGAGTTTCTAAACTCACTGGCAGAATCCACTTCGATTGATCTTAGTCTTACGCCACGCATGATTTTATACTTTATACTTTTTGCGTTGGGTACCGGGCTGGTAGCAGGAATTTTTCCGGCATTATACTTTGGTGGACTTAATCCCATTCAAGCCTTAAAAAACAAAGCTCATGCAGCCTCTTCAGGCATGCGTGTACGCAAAGTGTTAACCATTTTTCAGTTTGCACTATCCTTTGGCTTTATACTATGTCTTGTGGTGTGTAGTCGTCAGTATCAGTATTCAATCAATTTCGATTTTGGTTTTGATAAGGAGAACATTGTTGATGTACAATTGCAAGGTGTAAAGGCTGAGTTGGTGAAGACAGAATTTTCAAGGTTAGCTTCGGTACAATCTGTTGCCATGTCGTCTCAACTAATGGGACTGAGTTATTCAAGCACCTGGGTGAAGAATGTGGATAAAGATTCTGCTGAAGTAAATCAACTGTTTGTTGATCGAAATTATCTTTCCATGTTCAACCTTACATTGCTTGCGGGAAAAAACTTCCCGGAAGAAACCTGGCAGCGCGAACGATTTATTATTGTAAATGAAGAGTTTCTGAAACACTATAAAATCGAAGCTCCGGTTGAAGCCATAGGCCGCACTTATCTGGTGGAAGGAAATGAACTTGAGGTTATCGGAGTTGTAAAGAATTTCCATTTTGCTTCGTTGCGCTATCCGATTGATAAATTCTTTTTTAGAATGAACCCCGAACACTTTGCGTATGCACACTTAAGAGTCCATTCGAATAATGCCTATAGCATGTTCACTGAGTTTGAAAATCACTGGAATATTTTAAATCCTGAACAAAAGTTGGAGGCAGATTTCTTTGAAGAGGAATTGAATGAAGGCTATAGCAGTTATGTTGTAATGATTAAGATCGTGGGCTTTCTCGGATTGTTAGCAATTACTATCTCATTGCTGGGAGTGCTTGGCATGGTGGTCTATACCTCTGAAACTAAAGCCAAAGAAGTAAGCATCCGTAAAGTAATGGGCGCAACGGTGTATAGTCTGGCACTTTTGCTTTCTAAAGACTACTTAAAACTGATGGTATGGGCTATTCTGTTTGCAGTGCCCATCACGACCGCCATATTTTATTTGTTGTTTCCCAAGATACAATACTACAGCGTGAGCCTTACACCGTGGGATATATTGTTAAGCGCTTCAATCTTGTTGGGGTTGGGACTTGCTACCATAACTTCCCAAACCTATAAAACTGCGTTGACAAACCCGGCTGAGACGTTGAAGAGTGAGTGAATTGAATCCCGAAAAAGAAGCTACATTATTTAGAAATAATAAATGGTTTCTCCTCTCTGGATTCGTGTCTTTTTATGAATTCAAACCTTAACAGTTGCATATCGAATTCGAACAGACTTGTATCAAAATCGACCAACTGCACTTTCATGTATCCTTCATAATGATTAAAAAACCATCTTTTCCCAGTAGGCATTGTTATTGAGTAGGAAGAACTTTTTGTCTAGCTTTTTCATCCCAACACAAACTGCTCCGTATGCTGCTCACCAACCTAAAGTTTTTCATCCGCGTTTTTCTTAAAGACAAGTTCTTTTCCATACTCAACATTCTGGGGCTGGGGCTTGGCATTGCTGTAAGTATCATTTTGCTGTTGATCTTACAACACGATCTTACGTACGACAAGCACTATGCAAACCACGAACGCATCTATCGGTTGGGCGGGCATCTGCAAGCAACCGGCATTGATGTGCAAGTGGCGCGATCAAGCCGCGAGTTGGGTGAAATTCTGGAAACTGAATTTCCTGAAGTAGTTGCCGTAACGCGGGCCAACAACTGGGACCATGTGTTGGTGAAGTATCAAAACAAAGGCGAGGAAGTAGCCAACTATGAAGAAGATGTGGTGCGCACCGACTCGAGCTACTTTCAGGTATTCAAGCATGAGTTTATTGCGGGCGATGAAAAAACCTGTTTGAATTTATTGAACAGCATCGTCATTACAGAATCTACCGCTGCCCGTTATTTTGGAAAAGACGACCCCATGGATAAAGAGTTATTTATTGATGGTGAGCTTTGGAAAGTAACGGGAGTGATCAAAGACCTACCCGAAAATACGCATCTAAAATTTGAGATTCTTTTATCGGGCCTTAGCAAAACCCGCGAGTGGGTGGTGGAAGAAGGTCAGGTAAAGTCTGAAGCGTTTTGGAATCCAGATGTGTTTACATACCTGCTAATGACAGAGGGATATGATCCGCAACGCTTCACAGAAAAATTTCCAACGATCTACGATAAGTATTATAAATCATTTGGCGATCAGGTAGGCGGAAAATATTCTGCCATCCTGCAGCCACTAGCCGACATTCATTTTCATTCAAGCCTGGAAGCAGACGAGCCCGTTGGAAACATCGCTTATCTCTATGCATTTACCGGCATTGGCATCTTCATCATTCTGCTGGCCTGCATCAACTACATGAATCTTTCAACAGCCAAGTCCGTAAAGCGGGCAACAGAAATTGCTATGAAGAAAACACTGGGCTCAGGCAAGCGTGCGCTGGTTTTCTCCTTTCTGGGCGAATCGGTTTTTCTTTCAGTTGTTTCATTGTTGGTGGCTATTGCGCTGGTCTCTTTTGTATTAAATACCTCATCGTTCAATACCCTGATTGGCAAAAATCTGACAGCAGATTTTCTAAGTAATCCGGTGTTGTTGTATGGGTCGATCGGCATTGCGCTGGGCATCGGTATTCTTTCCGGACTCTACCCTGCCTTTTATCTTCCACAGATACCCACATTGAGTGCACTGAAGGGTTCTTTTAAAAACAGAAAGTCGAGCCACCGGTTGCGTCAGGCACTCATCACCACGCAGTTTGCTATTTCCATTTTTGTGGTGGTATGTACATTTTTTATGCAGGACCAGATCGATTTTGTGCGCAACAAAGACCTTGGCTTTAATAAAGAAAATATTCTGGTGCTTCCCATTCAGGATACACTTGTGCAAAACCAAATCTCATCCATTAAAAATGAATTGTTACAAAACCCGCGCATTTCAGCGACTACAACTTCGTACAGTGTATTAGGAATGGGTATAGGCGGACCCGTGATGTGGGCCGAAGGGAAAGAAGGCATGCAACAACAAGCTTTTTCATTGATGGAAGTGGGTGAAAATTATTTCACAACTATGGGAATAGAAATTCTTAAAGGCCGCGACTTTCAAGCCGGGCCAACAGCCGATGTAGATGATATTTTTATGTGCAACGAAGCGGCTGCAAGACTGATGGGCTGGGGCGATGATCCAATCGGTAAAAAAGTAAAATGGTTTCATGGAAAAACTGAAGGTCAGGTTATAGCGCTGATAAAAGATTTCAATTTCAGTTCGCTGCACAATGTAGTAGAGCCGCTGCTCATCGTGAAGTCGCGGGAAGAGGGTGGCTTTCTTCACTTGAAAGTTTCGGGTGAAGATCTACCTGAGACGATGAATTTCATCAAGAAGAAGTGGGCTGGCTACGATCCTAATCATCCTTACGAATATTTCTTTCTTGATCAACGCTTCAACGAACAATATCGGGCCGATGAAACACAATACACGCTGCTCTCATCGCTTTCGTACATTTGCATTTTCATTTCGCTGCTGGGCTTGCTCGGGTTGTCGGCTTTTACCGCTGCTCAACGTACCAAAGAAATCGGAATCCGTAAAGTGCATGGTGCCAGCACTCCGCGCATCATCTATTTGCTTTACAAAGACGTGATGTACCTCGTGATTATTGCGGCCATTGCTGTTGTGCCTGCTGCTTATTACATGATCCAACAATGGATGGGAAATTTTGCCTATCAAACTCCCATCAATTTCTTCACGTTTGGAGTGGTGGCCTTGCTTGCCCTTGTGTTTGCCTTTTTAACGGTAGCCTTTCATTCGCTAAAAACAGCAAACACCAACCCGGTTGATTCATTGAAGTATGAATAGGCTGAGACTGTATCAAATGTCAAATTGAAATGTCATCGCGGGCCTTGTTTCAAGAGCCCGCGATCTAGTTTCTCACAACGGGATTCCGACTCAGAGCCTGCCTATGCCGAAGCGGCTCTGCGCAGGCAGGGCTGGAATGAACAATGAACTTTGAAACTCTCCCCTTAGGTGGGTTAGTGCAATGATCTTTCCCTTCTTTTAACTTGCCTTTGTTTCAAAAGATAAACGCTACAACCCATGACAAAACCTACTCTTGTTGATGCACAAAAGATATTTGATGGCACATTCATTTTACGGATTTCCCTTGCCATCATCCTTTTATTTCATAGTGTGCCCGGCATGTTTAATGGCGGCATTCAAGCCTTTGGCGAGTTGTATTTAAATCAAGTTGGGTTTGCCCCGATAGGAGTGCTGCTTGCCTGGGTGATCAAACTATCGCATGTGGTGTGTGCCGTTTTTTTGGTGCTTAACAAATATATCAAACCCCTATCGCTCGTCACTATTCTAATTTTGGTTATCGGAATTGTTATGGTGCACTACAAAGAGGGGTGGTTTGTAGTGGGTGGTGGTAGAAACGGTGTTGAATTTAATTTCCTGCTGATCTGTGTATTCGTGTACCTGATGTTTCCCAAGGGCTGGATGAGGTAAGCTAGTGTCTGTAGCTGCTCAGGATCAAATGCTTTTAAATAATTCTTATAAAGTCAATATCGATCGGTTTTAAAGTTTACTTCGGTTTTAGATACGTTGCCTAATAAATCAGTTGCCGAAATTTTTATTACATAGTCCTTATTTTTCGCGAATCCCTTGATGGGGGCATTGTACGGTTGAACCTTGCCGTCATTGATAGAATAGGTTATTTCTCCTGCCCCTACTTCGTTATCGGTGGCCGAGAGATATAAACTTGTGTACGCGGGATACTTTCCTTCTTTGCTCGGTGCCACTGCAAACTGCGAGGAAATGATTGGCCCGTCAGTATCAACAAAAAAGATTACTGACTTCGAATTTCTATTGTTTACGTTATCATAGCCAAAATAGTCTAGTGTGTGCAGGCCGCTCGTTTTCATATCAATAGACTTTGAATAAGGGGTCTCTGAAGTTTCGTTATCTATACTATAGGCTATTTTCTTTAATCCCGATTCTGGATCTGATGCCATCATCACTATTTTTGTTTGGGGGCTGATCAGTACAGTATCTGCCTTTACGAAAGAAGGGCCAGAAAATGAATGTGATAAAGATGGGCCTGTTAAGTCAACATAAATAACACCTATTTCATGTTCAAAGTCATCTTTCACCTGATTGTTAGTATTGTCTACAGCATGGTATTTTATATTGTGAATTCCCGATCTGCTTGGTAAATAGAATGGGTCTTCATATAGTGTGTAAGGCGTGTCGTTGATTGAGTACATAATGCTTTTAATACCCGATTTATTATCCACAGCCGTAAGTTTTAACTTCGTGCGACCTGAAAAATAGACCCGATCACCAACAATAAACTTATCACCGAGTACATCCGCTGACATAATAGGTGCTGTTTTGTCAAGATAGAAGGTTACGCTTTTTTCTATTTCCTTGTTGGCCACATTGTCAACCGAGAAATAGGTGAGCACATGTTCACCGTCAGGTAGATATTGAAAAGGAATATTTCCTCCTGCATAAGGTTTAAAATTTTCTTTGTCAAATCGGTAAAAGGTTTTCGCAATACCTGATAGGGTGTCTGATAGAGTGAGGTAAATGGATGAGTTTGTAGAAATTACATTTTGAGACGAGATGCTAACAACATTGTGAAAAGTTTTTGGTGCCGATAAGTCAATTGTAAAGGAGGCAACTTTTACTTTTTCAGCATTGCCCGTTCTGTCAACCGAATAATAGCGATAGCCATATTCACCCTCTTTCTCTGGCTTAAATGATGTGTATATTGAAAACGGCTGGTCGTTGAGAGCTTGATAGATCGCCTCTACTCCAGACATCTCATCACCAGCTTTTAACGATACCACTAGACCCATACCGTAATATTTTTTTTCGCCTCGCGTAAAGGCAGTGGCGCCTGTAAATGTGGATATCGTTATAGGGGGTATACCATCCGCATAAATCTGAAATTCATCAGTCTTGTTGGTGACCAAATTAAAATGCTTAAAGGCATGCTCGCCATGGCCTTCCAATTTAATTTCGCCACCTGAGTCAGACTTTAATTGAAAGGGTTTGCCATCGGGTGTATTTGAAATAAAAAGATAGACGGGTAATTCTGCTTGTTGGTAATAGCGCCCTAAGCTATCGATGTATGATTTTCTTTCATGAGCGGGTTGTGCAGGTGCTTGAGCTGCTACAAGAAATGGCACAAGGAAAATTGCAGTAAGTAATACTTTCATAAATTAACTAAGTAAAAATTTCTTATTTGTCTTGCGGTATGCGCACAAAAAAACTGGATCCCTTACCTTCTTCGCTAACAACTTCAATTGTACCGCCCATGGTTTCAACTTGCGTTTTTACCATATAAAGACCAAGACCTTTACCGTCCCCATCAAATGTTAAGCGTTTGTACGGTTGAAATATTTTTTCAAGATCATTGTCGTGAATACCCTTTCCGTTATCACTGATTTTAAATTCAAAATAATTGTTTTTTACAAAAGACTCTATACGCACGCGGGGTGGGCGCTGGGGCGCACGATACTTAATAGCATTTGAAATAAGGTTGTACGTGATACTTTCAAAATAGGGTTTTACAAGTTGAACTTCCTGCTTTTTATTTTCAATACTAAACTCAGCCTTTGAATTTTCTATTTCCGATCTCAAAGAATTTTTAACAGAGTCAATGATGCTGTTTATTTCAACTGTTTCCTTTGGAACAGATTGGTTATCCTGCACTTGCAGAATAATGGATAAATCTTTTACAATGGCATCCAGATTTTCGGTGGCTTTCAGCAGCCGATCAAATACTTCTATATTAATAGGGTCTGAAAAGTTTTTGAGATTAATCACTTTTCCAAGACCTAGAATATTTGCAACCGGCCCGCGTAGGTTGTGAGAGATTACATGCGAAAACTGATCTAGATCGCGGTTTCTTTTCTCCAGATTCTCCAATGTTTTTTGCAGTTGCGCTGTTCTTTTCTTTACCTGTTCTTCCAGTTGTTCATTGAGTGTTTTAATTTCTTCATTCTGTGCTGATAACTTCACATTAATTTTCTTTTTGTACCGATAGTTTCGATATAGCATCAATGCAAATGAGATAAGTAGAAGAAGGCCAACAACGATAACAACCAACCATAATTTTTGAGCCTTATTTCTCGCTTCAGCATCGGAAATCTTCAATGTGTCGAGTTCCAACTGGTGCTCAAGTAAACTGATGGCTAATTCCTGTTTGGTGCCACTTTCAAGCAATGCTCTGAGATCTGCGTTCATCTCTTTTATTTCCGACTCTGTCATTTCCAATTCTTTTGATTTTTCGAGCAGTTGTAGCTCTTTTTCTTTCTTGTCCAATTCAAGTTGAAGAGCGGCAAGTTTTGCGGCTTCGGTTTCTTTCTTGGCATCATTTATTCTGTTGCGTTGCACCATTTCGTGGAAGGTGCGATACAGATTAAAGTAATGGATGGTCTTCTCTTGATTGCCTACCTTCTCATAAGTCTCGGCCAACATACCGTAGCAACTTTTCATTTGGGGGGCATCGCTCATCTCGGTTGCCAATCTTAAAGCTTCTTCGAGGTCGTGTGCTGCTTCACTATGGCGGTTTAGGCTATTCAGCACCACAGCCTTGTTAATGTAGGTTGAAATAATTTCTGTTTTTTCACCATGCTTCAACCGGTAATCAAGAGAGAGTTGAAAATAGATCAACGATTTTTCAAAATCGCGCAAGTCAAAATAAATCATGCCAAGATTGCTGTTAATCTTTGCAATGCCACTTACATTATTCAACTCTTTGTTTAACTCTATCGATTGATTGAAATACTGAATAGCTTCTGTAAAGTTCTTTTCTTCCCAGACCTTCATAGCGGCAGAGTTTAAATACCGCGTTGCCTCCTTCAGATCACCAGCCTGTTGATTAGTAGCGGCAAGTTCCAGGTATTTTTCTGTAGAAAGTTTTGAGGAAACGTAATCCTCCTGGCCAAAAGCCAGACTCGCAGCAAGGCAAAATAGAAAAGTAAGCACTCGCCAGCTTGGTGCTACTAACTCTCGAAATTTATGAAGGGCTAACATTTCAGGGTGCTAATTTTAAAAAAGATCACGAAACTCCATAATCAAAGTAAGAAAAGCAATGATCTATAATTAGACGAGCTGGTCTAGTGAATACAACCCTCTTTCATTCAACTTGAAACTATAAAAAACCCGGAAGCTCTTCCGGGTCCTATGTCTCAAATCTCTCTGCTGTGATCTCACATCTCAAAAAGGATACTCGCCTTTATCAATCACATGCTTGGCTATTTTTCTGCGCGCTTCTTTCAAGTTGTAAGGGTCAATTTTTGTAAAGCGCTTCAAACCCATCAGCATCAATCGCTGTTCATCACCTTCGGCAAACGAAGTGATCGCACTCTTACCTGCAGACGCTGCCTTCTCAATAGCATAATGTAAATAACTCAGCGCCATTTCTTTTTCTATTTCGCAGGCTTTCTCTCCGCGTATGCTGATCAACTTCTCCACGCGCAAAATCACCGACTCAGCTACATAGCCTTCAATCAACATGTCGGCCAGGTTCATCAATATCTCTTGTTCCTCAGAAAGTTTCATCATGAATTTCTGAATCGCAGCACCCGATACCATCAGTCCGGCTTTCTTCAAATTGTTCAAGGCTTTCTTTTCTTTCGCAAAGAAGGTGGTATCATCCGAAGCTCCGAAATCCGGAATCGACATCAATTCTTTCTGCACCGCCATGGCGGGATTGATCAAATCCAAATGGCCTTTCATGGCACGCTTCAACAACATATCAATGGTAAGCAGACGATTGATTTCATTGGTGCCTTCAAAGATTCTATTGATACGCGCATCACGATAAGCCCGGTCCATCGGGCCTTCCGCTGAAAAGCCCATGCCGCCATAAATCTGCACGCCCTCATCCACGCTAAAGTCAAGCACTTCAGAACCATGTACTTTTAAGATCGCACATTCAATGGCAAATTCTTCCAATGCTTTCAATCTCGCTTGCGCTGAATCCATACCCGCAGCAATAAAAGCGTTGTAGGCATCATCAATATTCTGGCTAGCCCGATAGTGTGCCGACTCGGAAGCATAAATTTTTGTTACCACCTCCGCTATCTTGTGTTTGATCGCTCCGAATGATGCAATAGGTACTCCAAATTGTTTGCGCTCAGTAGCATATTTTGTTGCGAATGAAATGGTCATTTTACTTCCCCCCACAGCAGCAACCCCGAGCTTAATGCGACCAATGTTGAGAATGTTTACGGCAATCTTAAACCCGTTTTCACGATCGCTTAATAAATTTTCAACAGGCACCTTGCAATCGTTAAAGAAAATTTGTCGGGTAGAAGATCCCTTAATTCCCATCTTCTTTTCCTCCTCGTTCATTGTAATTCCGCCAAAGGTTTTCTCTACAATGAAGGCACTTAAATTTTTGTCGTTATCGATTTTTGCAAACACCACATACACATCGGCAAAGCCACCGTTGGTGATCCACATTTTCTGTCCGTTGATCACATAGTGTTTGCCATCCGGTGTCAACACGGCTTTTGTTTTTCCGGAGTTGGCATCACTACCTGAATCTGGTTCTGTCAAACAATACGCTGCTTTCCATTCGCCCGAAGCGAGCTTAGGAATATATTTTTTCTTCTGTGCTTCATTGCCATAATATAAAATCGGCAGCGTACCAATACCGGTATGTGCCGAAATCGCTACGGCAAAAGAATGACCCGCTCCCATCACTTCTGCTACAAGCATCGTTGTGTTGAAGTCCATACCAAAGCCACCATACTCTTGTGGTACTGAGGTTCCGAGCAACCCTAATTCTCCGGCCTTATCCATCAACTTCGGCATGAGGGTAAGATCCTTCATCGAATCAATTTCATCGAGTCGTGGATATACTTCTTGTTTTAAAAAATCTTTACAGGTTTGCGCAATCATTCGTTGCTCTTCGTTGAAATCTTCGGGGATAAAGATTTCGTGCGCTTGTGTTTCCCGGATTAAGAATTCTCCGCCTTTGATTGCTTGTTTTGTTTCTACCGCTGTTGCCATTTTTCCTTTCCGATTAAAATTTTATCTCCTTATTTCAAAAGTTAACAATTAAAAAACCAGTTGACAATCATTGTCAACTTGTTAATTGTCAACTGTTAATTCAATAATTCATAAATCCCTGCCACGCCCTGGCCACCACCTACACAGGCTGTCACCATTCCGTACTTTTTCTTTTGTCTTCGTAATTCGTTGAATAGTTGTACTGACAACCGCGCCCCGGACGAGCCCAGTGGATGACCTACCGCAATCGCTCCGCCATTTACATTTAGTTTGGCGCGATTGATGCCCAGCTCTTTTACTACAGCCAACGATTGTGCGGCAAACGCTTCATTCAATTCAAATAGATCGATGTCGTCAAGTTTTAGTCCGGCAATCTTTAATGCTTTGGGTATCGCTGCCACCGGGCCAATGCCCATGATGCGTGGATCAACGCCAGCTGCTGCATAACTTACCATGCGCGCAATAGGTGTTAAGTTTAATTGTTTCACCATACGTTCACTCATTACGGCAACAAACGCTGCGCCATCTGAAGTTTGTGAAGAGTTGCCGGCTGTCACTGTTCCACCTGCTGCAAACACTGGTTTCAATTTTGCTAATCCGGCCACCGTTGTATCAGCGCGGATGCCCTCATCGGTAGCAACCACAAACTCACGGGTTTTCTTCTTCATGTTTTCATCTACATACACTTCTTTTACTGTAATGGGCACCACCTCATCTTTGAATTTCCCTTCCTTCCAGGCTGCCGCAGCTTTCATGTGGCTCTCAAACGAAAACTGATCCTGTTCTTCGCGGGTAATTTTAAATTGTTTTGAAACCTCCTCGGCTGTTAAGCCCATGCTGGTATAATAGGTTGGATTATCCTTCGCGATGGTATAGTTCAGTGCCGTTTTAAATCCCATCACCGGCACTAGCGACATTGACTCAGTTCCCCCTGCAATTATTACATCGGCTTGTCCGGCTTGTATCCGTTGGCTCGCGATTGCGATAGTCTCTACACCCGAACCGCAATACCGATTTACAATCATGCCGGGCGTATCTAGGCCGAGTGCCATAAGCGAAATCATGCGGCCCATCTGCATGCCTTGATCTGCCTCGGGCACAGCATTACCAACAATTAAGTCATCAACCATTTTGTTTTCCAATCCGGGAATAGATTTAACAAGATGTTTGATCACGTCTGAGGCCAGATCATCGGGACGTGTAAAACGAAACCCGCCCTTTTTGGCTTTACCCACTCCGGTTCTAAAACCTGCTACGATGTATGCGTCCATATTTTTTTATTAGTAGTAAGACTTAAGTATTAAGTAGCAAGACCAAGTAGCAAATTCATTTGTCTTGCTACTTAAGTCTTACATCTAGTTTCTCAATGGTTTCCCCCCCGTCAAAATTGCCTGAATCCGCTCCAGTGTCTTTTTCTCACCGGTTAGTGATAGGAAAGCTTCGCGCTCAAGGTCAAGTAAGTATTGTTCGCTTACTTCCTGTGGCGATGTGAGATCTCCTCCACACATGATGTTGGCGATCCATCGTGCAACTTTGGCATCATGTTCAGAAATAAATTTGCCCATCAACATGCCTTGCAATCCCGCAAGGAACAATGCTTGCCCGGTGCGCCCTTGTACTTTAATATTCTTTGCTTGTTGAGGCATCGTATATCCGGCTTGTACCAAGTCAAGTACTGCTTGTTTTGCATCTGCAATCTGACGGTCTTTATTCATCGATACCCGATCTAATTTTTTCAGAATACCAAGCTCCCGCGCTTCCTCGGCCGAGGTTGCTACTTTAGCAGTCGCGATAGTCATAAAAGCATTCTGCAAAGCGTTTAGTTCCACATCGCCTTCTTGCAAAGCATCGCTAACGCGTTTCGTAAATTCTTTTGTGCCGCCACCACCGGGGATAAGTCCAACGCCAACCTCTACCAATCCAATATAAGTTTCTGCTGCTGCCTGTGCGATATCGGCATGCATCGTCATTTCACATCCGCCACCGAGGGTTCTTCCCTGCGGAGCAACCGCTACAGGTATTGTTGAATATCTCAATCTCATCACCGAATTCTGGAAGGCCTTGATCATAAAATCGATCTCGTCATAATCTTGTTCGATGGCATACATAAATACCAACCCAAGATTTGCGCCCAATGAAAAATCAGCACCCTGATGACCGACCACCAAGCCGCGATAATCTTTTTCTGCAAGTTCAATTGATTTGTTAAGCCCTTCGATTACACTGCTGCCCAATGTAAAGCTCTTGCTATGCCAACCAAAGTTGATTACCCCATCACCTAGGTCGGTGATTTTTGAATCGGCATTCTTCCAGATAATATTCTCACTCTTACTTTCTAGAATGATAAAGCTTTCTCTTCCTGAAATTGATTTGTACGATTTGGTTGGGATATCGTAATATTTTTTCTGGCCGCCTTCTACTTTGTAAAACGATTTGTTTCCACCTGCAAGCATATCGTAAACCCATTGATTGGGTTTGTAACCCGCGGCTTCCATTAACGGAATACTTTTCTCAACTCCAACGGCATCCCATGTTTCGAAAGGACCGAGATCCCAACCAAAGCCACCGCTTACGGCATCATCGATACGGAAAAGTTCATCGCTGATTTCGGGTATGCGATTACTTACGTATTGAAACAGTCCGTAAAAACAATCGCGATAAAAATCCGCGGCCTTGTCTTTACCGCCCAACAACACTTTGAAGCGATCTTTAAGGTTGTCTATAGTTTTTGTTGTTTCAAGCGTGGCAAACTTTGCCTTAGCTTTTGGTTTGTACTCGAGCGTTTTGAGATCAAGCGTAAGAATCTCTGTCTCGCCTTTTGCATTCTTTGTTTTCTTATAAAAACCCTGGCCGGTTTTATCACCCAGCCATTTGTTTTGTTCAAGTTTGGTAACTACTTCGGGCAGCTTAAACATTTCACGACCTTCATCATTTATCAAGCCTGCATAAAGATTGTTTGAAACTTTTACCAGTGTATCCAACCCTACCACATCCGAAGTTCGGAAGGTTGCAGACTTGGGACGTCCAATTACCGGGCCGGTAAGTTTATCTATCTCATCTACATTAAGATCATATTTACCCATGGAGTCGATTACTTTCAGCAAACCAAAAATTCCTACGCGGTTTCCAATGAAAGCGGGAGTGTCTTTACACAATACGGTTGTTTTACCTAAGAAAAGATCTCCATAGTGCATTAAAAATTTTGTCACCTCAGGATCTGTTTTCGGAGTTGGAATGATTTCTAACAACTTCAGATAGCGAGGTGGGTTAAAGAAGTGTGTGCCTGCAAAATGCTTTTGAAAATCTTCACTGCGACCTTCGGCCATCAAGTGAATGGGTATGCCCGATGTGTTTGATGTAATCAACGTGCCGGGAGTTCTGTACTTCTCCACCTCTTCATAAACCTTTTTCTTTATATCCAGGTTTTCTACCACCACTTCAATAGTCCAATCATAGTCTTTTATTTTGGACATATCATCAGTGAAGTTGCCGAGCTTTACGCGCGAAGCAAATTTCTTGCTGAATAGCGCTGCAGGATTTGCCTTGAGGGTAGCTTCAAAGGCGCTGTTCACAATCCGGTTTTTAACAGCCGGATGATCGAGGGCAAGGCCTTTTTTCTTTTCGTCATCGGTTAGTTCTTTGGGTGCTATATCCAATAAAAGCACGTCAACACCAATATTGGCAAAGTGGCACGCAATACGTGAGCCCATAATGCCTGAACCTAATACTGCTACTTTGCGAATGTTTCTGTTCATATCATTGTTAGTTGTTCGTTATTAGTTGTTGGCCGATGCTTTCGCATAACGAAAGCAACCGAACAACGACTTACTGTAAAACCTTATCGTAAATTTTATTTCCTTCAATTAATAGATTGATCTCTTGAACCACCTCAAAGAAAACATTCAGCTTGTTGGCTGGAATTTCTTCGCGCACAACTTCATTAAAGCGCAGCACGGTCTCCTTCGATTTCTCTTTGCTCTTTTTGCCTTCTTTGGTCAGAAAAATTAACACCGAGCGCTTATCAAGCTTATCTGATTCGCGATAGATTAATCCTTTCTCCTCCATTGACTTTAGCAGGCGCGTAAGACTTCTGGGCTCCAACCCCATCAGCGGCCCGATCTTCATCGCGGGTGTTCCTTCATCGGAATGAATGTTTAGCAACGCGAAGCCGATCGACATAGTCCCCTGATATTTTGCCGCCTGCTGATTATACATGCGGGCAATGCTGTGCCAGGCTGCCTTTATATTATAGTCTATGGTTTCTTCGCGCTTCATCTATTGCAAACGTTGCCGAAGATATAAAAATTTGTTCTGCATGCATACTATTTGTTAGACTTTTTTTCATCAAAGCAATTGCAGAAAGTATTTGATTATTGTGGTATGAATTCTTGCAGACCGGAAATCCGAGCAAAGAAATTTAAATTTTACTTCCTGATCTTATCCAGGTAGAGTTTGGATGCTTGTTCCACCCAACGGTCGCGATCGATTCGGCCCGGAAAAAATTTTATCGATGCAGTAATTTGTTTTATGGACTCTTCGCTGAACTCGCTGATTTGACGGTAGCTGTGAATGCCTATTTTATTGAGCTTCTTTTCTATGGCGGGGCCGATACCGCTAATTACCTTAAGATCATCTTTCTCGTCAGCACTGATTTTTGTGCCCGCTTTTTGATTGGTGAGAATCTCTGCAATCGTGGGTTCTTTGTGTTCTCGCTTGTACTTCTGCAATTCTTCAAGATCCGTCTCAAGCTTTTGCCGTGTTGACTCAAGTTGACTAATTTCTTGTTTGCTTTTGTCGAGTTGGCCCTGTAATGATTGCACTTCCCGTTGAAGACGTGCGAGCTCTATTTTATCGGCCGGGTTTTCTTTCGGCACATTTCCCAGTTCTACTTTCAGTTTTTCGTTTTCGCGCGATGCAGCAAGAAAATCTTCACGAAACGTTGTTCGTGCTCGTTCCAATGTGCTTTCTGCCCGCTGAGTTTGTTCCTGCAACTGCTGATTTGACGCATGAAGGGCTGCGAGGTCAATCAGTAGATTCTGAATCTCTTGTTCTTTTTTGATCGTCTGTTGCCCTTTCAGTATCCATGCCAACCCAAAGCCAATCAATACAGAAACCAGAATTATGATCAGGATCTCTGCGATAGCCAACCCCGATTGATGTGGGTTAATATTTTCAGGATGCGGATTGAGGCCTTTTATCCAGAATAAATACCAAAACGATGCAATTATACACCAGGTAAAAAAAACTCCGATTAAGAGGTAAACAGTTTTCACGCGCAGATTGATTGGGTTGAAATTACTGAAAAATTAACGAGAACATGCAACCCATACCCTGAGATCAGCGTCTTATGCATAATTCACTTATGTATTAACTCTCTTATGCATTCTCCTGAACTTTTAAAGGGCACTCTTCAAACCATCTTGCTTAAGGTATTGAAAGACCACGGCAAGATGTATGGCTACGAAATAACACAACGCGTAAAAGAGTTATCAGAAGAGCGTTTACTGCTTACCGAGGGTGCGCTTTATCCGGCCCTGCACAAGCTGGAGGCAGAAGGTCTACTGAAAACAGAAACTGTGATGATGGGAAAACGCGTGCGCAAATATTATTCTCTTACTACTGAGGGTCGAAGTATTGCGAAGGAACGTGTGAGTGAGTTTATCGATTTTATAAAAACTATGGGGAATGTTCTTCAGGTGCAAATCAATTGACAGTTGAAAACTAAGAATAATGAAGTTAACCAATGACCATATTACCTACATCATCAAAGACCTGCACTACCGAGGTATTGTAGCCGAGGGTATTCAGGACGAATTGATTGATCATATCTGTTCTGCTGTAGAAGCTGAAATGGTAAAAGAGAAAAATTTTATTGATGCCTATCATGAGGTATTAAAATCTTTCGGCCATACCTCGGGGCTGCGCGAAACACAAAAGCAAGTCATACAATCAGAATATATAAAGTCACAGAATATGTTAAAAAACTACTTTACTGTTGCCATTCGCAATCTGCGTAAACACAGCTTTTATTCCTTCATTAATGTTGCGGGTCTCTCCATAGGCATCGCGATCTGTTTTATCATCGTTTTATTTGTAATCAATGAATTAAGTTATGATAAACACTTTGCTAATGCTGATCGCATCTATCGCATTAATAATGAGCTTAAATTCAGTGGTAACCACTATAACATGTTGCATGCACCACCGGTAATGGCAAGCACGCTGGCTACAGAATATCCCGAAGTAGAAGCTGCCATACGTTTTCGCGAACGTGGTTCTTACCTGGTTAAGCGAAGCACTGATAATATCAAAGAAGATAATGTGATCTGGACTGATAAGGATTTCTTCAAATTATTTTCTATTCCAGTGCTTGCGGGAAATGCGGAAACTGCGCTTGCCGAGCCAAATTCTATTGCAATCAGTGAAACGATTGCAGATAAATATTTTCCGAATGAAAATGCGCTGGGGCAAACTCTCATTTTTGACAATGAAATGAACATGAAGATCACGGCTGTTTATAAACCATTGCCGGCTAATACTCATTTTCATTTCGATATACTCATTTCACTGGAAGGTTTAGACGAGGCAAAAAGAACCGTGTGGTACAGCAATAATTTTCAAACCTATCTTCTTTTGCGAGCCGGAACAGATGCCAAAAAGTTGGAGAATAAATTTCCTGAATTGGTTGTTAAGCGTGCGATGCCTCAATTGGCTGAAGTATTGGGTGGTGATTTTACCGTAGAAAAATTTGCCGCTGCTGGAAATAAAATGGAGTTTACGCTGCAACCACTTTCAGATATTCACTTGAAAAGTTCCACGCAAGGCGAGTTCGAACCAAACTTTGACATTGCTTATGTTTATCTGTTTGTCGCTGTGGCTCTATTCATTTTGATAATTGCGTGTATCAATTTCATGAATCTTTCCACGGCACGTTCGGCTAATCGCGCCAAAGAAGTTGGTATACGAAAAGTAATGGGTTCTTTTCGGTCGCACTTAATGCGACAGTTTCTTACCGAGTCAATATTGCTAAGTTTAATTTCCGTTATTCTCGCAGTGCTTACGGCTTATCTATTACTTCCCTTCTTTAATGAGCTGTCCGGTAGAACACTTGCTATTCCATTTGATCAGCCTATGTTGTATGCAATAATTATTCTTGCTGCATTAGTCGTAGGCTTGTTGGCCGGAATTTACCCTTCATTCTTTCTGTCAGCATTTAAACCCGTTAGCGTATTGAAGGGACAAGTAGCGATGGGTATGAAGAGCGGTTTCATTCGTAGCTCTCTTGTTGTGTTTCAATTCACGGTCTCTATCTTTTTGGTAATTGGCACGCTGGCTGTAAACCGGCAACTTAACTACATCCAAACCAAAAAGCTTGGCTTTAACAAAGATCAAGTGATTGTAATTGAAGACACTTATGCACTTGGCACTAATCGAATACCCTTTAAAGATGAAATTATGCGCAGCGGCAAAATGGAAAACGCTACGATGACGGGCTTCTTACCGGTAAGCGGCACCTGGCGAAGTGATAACCCATGGTGGGTAGAGGGCCGTGATCCTGGGATACAAGAGAACATGGTGAGTATTCAAGACTGGCGTGCCGATTACGACTACATAAAAACCATGGGCATGAATATCATGGCAGGTCGTGATTTCTCACTCGATTTCCCTTCCGATTCATCAGCCGTAATTATCAATGAGGCTGCTGTCAAGAGATTTAATTTCGGGGGCGAGGTTATCGGAAGCAAGATCGCAACGTTTGGCAATGGTGAAAATGGAGAACCCGATCGCAACAAACTTATTACGCTAACTGTCGTTGGCGTTGTGGAAAATTTTCACTTTGAATCGCTTAAACAAAATGTTAGTCCTTTAATGATTGAGCTAAGCGAAAAGCCGGAAGGTCCGATATCGTTTCGTTTTCAATCTCAAAATGCTCAAGAAGTTATTCAATTGGTTGAGGCAAAATGGAAAGAGATGGCACCTGGCCAACCATTTACCTACTACTTTTTAGATGAACGTTTTGGCACCATGTACGCAGCCGAAACAAGGCTTGGAAAAATCTTCGGAATCTTCTCTGCGTTGGCGGTGATAATCGCCTGCCTTGGCTTGTTTGCTCTTACGGCTTTTACTGCAGAACAACGAACCAAAGAAATCGGAATCCGAATGGTGTTGGGCGCCAGCATTACCAGCATTGTTTTGCTGCTGTCAAAAGAGTTTGGCAAACTGGTGTTGATTGCTTTTGTACTGGCTGTGCCATTAGCCTGGTTTGGCATTGATTGGTGGTTGAAAGACTACACTTATAAAACAGAAATTGGTGTTGGCTTGTATCTTTTTGCCGGGATTGCTGCCTTTTTAATAGCCTGGATAACAGTGAGCTTTCAATCTTTCAAAGCAGCTTCTAACGATCCGGTAAAGTCGTTAAGAAGCGAATAGTTTTTTGGTAGCAATTATTCTTTTCTCAGTTTATCCGCTGAAACAAAGTTTCTGTTGAAGGGGTTCTTTAAATCCAGCGCATCATTTATCCGGGCTACCACATCATCTAACTCTTCTCCGGCACCTTGAATGTGTCGGATAATAGTTTCTCGTTCTTCGGTCGCTATTTCTGAATAGCGGGTAAGATTTACAAGGCCGAGCAGACGACTTAATGGGGCACGCAAAAGGTGCGCATTAATAAAGGCATACTCAGCAAGTTGTGTGTTTTGTCGTTCCAATTCATCTGTTCGTTCTTTTACTCTTACCTCCAGATTTTGATTGATACTTACAACCTCGGCTTGTTTTTCAAGAAGAGCAGCCTCATAGGCCCTCCGCTCTTCTGCCATTATCGCAAGCGTTACAATATCTGATAACGCCTGGGCAAATAGTATATCTTCATTTGCCCATTCGCGCTCTACTGTATGTTCGCAACACAACACCCCGCCCAATTCACCAGCCACAAAGAAAGGAGTGTCCATAATAGACTTTATATTGAGTGGTATCAAATACGATTCGCTTAGTTCTCGGGTATCCGGATCTGTCTGTGCCCGTGCAGCCGGAATTATTTTTTCGAGTTGCAACGCGTTAAAGTAGCTGGGGAAATCGCTTAGCAGTAGACTTCCGCCTTCTGTATTAGAATTGTTTTTTATGTCAGATAAAAAAAGACAATGGATCATGTGTTCTTGTTTGTGATATCTCCAAACACTCACACGATCTATTCCCAGGCTGGCGGCAACGGTTTGCGTGATACTCGTTAAGGCTTCTTTCAGGCTTCCGAAATTTACTGCATGACTCTTCGTTATCTTCAATAGTGTCTTCCAGTGGCGTTCAAGTTTCTGGTTTCGCTCCATCATTTCAAATACCCGCTGCTCAATTAGTTTATTTACTTTATCGATATGGCTGTTCTGGTTGAGCAACAAAAGGTTTTGTCTTTCAATCAGTGATTTCTGTTCTTTTATCTCTTCGTGTTGTTGGGTCAGTTGATCTTTGCGTTGCTTTAATTTTTTGCTGCGCTTATCTATTCTTCGAAGAAGTTGCGTGTGGGTGCGATTGATAAGCCCTATAAACACAAAAATTGTAATCATTAATCCTGTATAGCTTACCAGGCTGCGCCAGTTACTGTGTGCATTCGTCATTAGGCTCGGGTCACTGTAAAAGAAGAAGAAAAAGAACAAGGTGGCTACCGATAGAATGGCCCAACGTATGGCTGCTTGTTGGCTGATCAAGAGGCTGGCCATTAAAGGTGTTATCATTAGCCAGGGTAAAACCAACGAAAAGATACCTCCGGAATAAGCAACACCGATACTAAAGCTCATCCACAATAAGCCGATAAGACCATGAGCTAATGTATTGAGTGGGATGGAAAGTCTAAATAAAAATACACCCGCCAACAACACTAAGCCAAATATCAAGATGGCAATGCGTGGCACATGAAACGCCAGATAGGGATGTATTACAAAATAAACCGAGCTGATCAGTAAGTACGCAAACGCAAAAAGTAAGATCAGTTGCCCTCGCTCAAATTCATTTCTGTCGGATTTAAATCGATGTAAAAAGAATTTGTAAATACCCGTCATCTGAAAAATTGATTTGGGCATTTAATAGCCCTTACATGAAAATACAGAAAAAATTTGGGTTTAAGAATTCCGCTCACATCGGATGCGTGCTCAAGTCCGACTCAATCACTTTATGTCTTTTATTAGATTCTCATAAAACCAGAGCGAGGTCCTATAACTTTCAAGACTCACCCTTTCATCAATGCCATGAAATCCAATTGGATCTATCATAGGACTGAATTTGATAATGTCTTCCGAGATTCCATAAAAATAGCGCGAATCGGTAGCCCCAATCATCAGAAACGGTGAAGTAATTGTTGTTGACAGACTTTTCTTGATCGCATTATCAATCGTTTGATAGCCTGCGCGTGTGGCTGAGGTAACGGGCGTGGCTTCAGCGTTAATGTTTAGCCGTTCAACTTTTACTCGCTCATCGCCAATCTTTCGCTTCACCTCTTCAATCACCGTCTCCGATAAATCGCCTGGCAACAAGCGCAGGTTTACCGTTGCCTTCGCTACCGTAGGTACAACGTTATCTTTAATACCTGCATCAATAATGGTAGGTACCATGGTCGTTCGCACCATAGCAGCACTTTGTGGAGATTTTTCATAGGTGTTAATGATCAATCCTTTGAGCAACCACTGATTGGCGAAAGCCATCTTTTGAAAGAAGGGCAACTCAGGACCTATATAATCGGTGGCCTCGAGGGTTGAACCAGTCAGATCTGAAGGGAATGGTTGTGATCGCAGGTTTACCAACGCCTTTGACAGAATATCAATTGATGTTTCTTCTGCAGGCATTGAGGAGTGTCCACCGCCAAGTTCTACCGTTAACTCCACTGATAGATATCCTTTTTCGGAAGTGCCCAACAGTGCCAGGGGTTTCGTTACACCCGGCATTTTGTTGAGTGTAACGATGCCCCCTTCGTCTAATATAAATTCCGCTGCAATGTTTCTGGATTTTAATAAGGCCGCTACTGCAACGGCACCTTTGCCTCCTATTTCTTCATCATGACCAAATGAAAAATAGATTGTGCGCTCTGGTTGAAAATTTGCCACCAATAATTTCTCAGCAGACTCAACCATGCTTATCAGGTTTATTTTATCATCTGTGGTGCCACGGCCCCAGATGAAATCTTCTTTTACTTCCCCGGCAAAAGGATCAACCGTCCACATTTCTTTAGTCGCTTCTTCTATTGGCACAACATCCTGGTGCGCCATGAGAATAACCGGCTTTAGTTCCAGATTTTTTCCTTCCCATTTATAAAGCAGGCTGTAGTCTGCAACAATCTCGCGTGTGAGCTTGCTATGAAAATTCGGATACGTAGTTTCAAGAAATTTTCTAAAGCCAATAAACTGACTTGAATCAAATAGTGCGGGATCGCCATATGATATTGTTTTGTAGGCAATGGCTTGTTGAAAATGCTGAAGGGCTTGCGGATTGAGGTCGGGAGCCGGGATGGCCTCCACTACCGATTGCCGCGATTGCATGCGGAATGTGTTTGTTAACACAATGGCAGTTAGTATGAGAATACTTATAAGAAGGAAAAGAATAAATTTCTTCATCGCGAATGAGCAGATATTAAAGACGCCTACTTCGCGAAGATACCAAAATCATCTAACCAAGTCTTTTTTGCCATAAGCAATCATTCACCCAAATAGGGGTCTTTGATTTTTTTCTTTTCATAGCGAATTTCAGAAAAAGTTACTTCGCATTTAGTTCCTGTGGGGGATTGTGCCAGAAAGCCTACTTTAAAACCGGGCCTTGTTTCAAATTGAAGATGGCGGATGAGTAACCATTTTTCACCATCGGCTGAACAATAGAGCGTAATTACATTTCCAGCCTTGGCCATTTTAAAGTAAGCCTTGTTGGCATTTAACTCAATTGAGTTTGAGTCGTCCGAAATGTTTTTCGTTACTACACTTACAACCCTGCGTGCACCCGTATAGTCTTTTTCAAAGCAAAACTTTATCCAGTTTATACTGTCGCTTTTTAAAACGATAGCTCCGCCATCCCATTTATTTGTAAAAGCTTGTTCAATAGCTACCGATAAAACAAAATCAGGATCGGCCCGAAACAACAACTTTGGTGCATTGTCAGTATTGTAGGTTACATTCGGATCGCGAAACATATCGGTCTTTTCACCCGCAGTTATTGTTACCTTGTTTTGGATAATAGCAAAATCAATTGGTTTGTTTTCCCATTCTAGTGGGTGCGGAATAGCATCCAGCTTAGTTTGCTTCTGAGCACAGCCCGTAATAGATAAGAATAAAAAAAGGATATGAAGCCGTTTCATATCCCAATGTAAGAAGTTCAGATTACTTTTTACAATCAGCAAACTCCTTCCTGCTCACCAGCGAGTTCTTATTTTTCCAACAGTCGATCAAGGTTGCCGTGTGCCATGGTAAATCCTTCTTCGAAACCGAGTTCAGCGATCTTCAACAAGTCTGCTTCGCTGGCATACGTGATTTCTATTTCCACTTTGGTTCCTGCTGACGACTTGCTGAATCGCGTATTCCAATCCATTCTTGGAAAATCTTCATTGATCACTCCGTTTTCATCACAGAAGGCATCAATTGCCTGGTAGCTTTTATGTGGTGTAATAGTTTTGTATTCCGCCAGACAATACGCCTGCTCACCATCGGGACCTTTCATATAATACAGCCAACGACCACCTGCCGTAAAGTTCATAGACACCGTAACTGTTTTCCATGGTTTGGGCGCCCACCACTGATCCAAAACTTCAGGATCAGTCCAGGCTTTCCAAACCTCTTGCAGAGGTGCTGCAAACTCGCGCACAACAAATACTTTTTTCTGAGGTAGATCTCGGGTAAAAATGGTTTTCATTTCTTTTTGGTTTTAAGGTTTAACAAAACTTTATCGAGTTGATCGAAATCGGGTTTCCCACATGTGTTTGAAGGGCTCCAGCCAGTCGGCTACCTCTTTCATTTTTTTTGGGTTCAGGTAATAGTAGATTTCGCGCCCACTTTGCTCTTGCTTTACAAGTTGGCATTCGGTGAGAACCTTAATATGCTTTGATACTGCCTGACGACTGCTGTCAAAGTGATCGGCAAGCGCATTGGGTGTCATGGCCTGTAAGGCAATCAACGTTAAAATGGCTCTGCGTGTAGGGTCAGCTATTGCCTGAAAGGCATCTCGTTTCATAAATAAGCAATTAACTGGTTGCAAATATATGCGCAACTATTCGGTTGCGCAATAGGTTGGTGAAAAAATTTGCGGAAATGGCTACCTTTAAAATAACCATCATTCATGAAATACCTTCTTCTGTTTTCCTTCTTGTTGATTAGTGTACTCTCCGTTTCACAAAATGACAAAGATGAAATTTTGCGACTGCGTAGCGAATCCAATGCTGCTCTTAAAAAATTTGATCTCGTTTCATACCTGTCGTTTTTGACTCACGATGTCCATTATACAATCAGCACGGGTGTGTTAATCAATGGAAAGGATAATCTTCGGGAATATCTAAATACAAGAACAGGTGCTAAAATGTATTGGGTGCGCACTCCCAACGAAGTGGACATAAATGCTGAAGCGGGACTCGCCTGGGAAGCAGGCACATGGAAAGGATACATTGCCTCCGAAGAAATATCAGTTACCGGAGGGAAGTATTCAACCCTGTGGGTAAAAATAAACGGAGCGTGGAAAATAAAATCTCAGCTCTTTGTTAAACTTGAATAGGTCTGTTCAAGTTAATTCAATGCTGTATGTAACCATTGCCCAAACGAATAGCCACTTTTAAAAATCGTTATAATGCCCCAAACAATAATAATGGGCAGCATAATCTTTAGGTAATTCGATTTACAAATTTCTTGCTTGGTCATGTCCCTGTTTTTAATTCATTAGTCGCACCAACAAATAGTTAATTACGAGTTGCAGAAAATATTATGGCAAATCATTGCTCCTTCAACGAATTCACCGGATTAGATGTAGCCGCCTTTAGTGAATGATAGCTTACGGTACCAAAGGCAACCAGAATCCCCGCTGCGGTGGCATATAAAAACACAATCCAGGTAAAGCCAACATTATATGCAAAATCCTGTAACCACCTATCCATAGCATAATACGCGAGCGGACCCGCCAATAGCATGCCTAATAACACGAGCTTAAGAAAGTCTTTCGACATCATAATTACAATGTTCGAGACTGAGGCGCCTAACACTTTGCGCACGGCTACTGACTTGCGGTTTTGCTCCATGGTAAAGGATGCCAACCCAAATAATCCCAAACAGGAAATAAAAATTGCCAACCCTGAAAAAAGTCCGAACAATTGACCGAGACGTTTTTCCTGATCAAAAAGTTTATCAAACGTTTCGTCCAGAAACTGATATTCAAATTCGTGTTGAGGCAAGATTGTCTTCCAGGTGTTTTGTACTGCGGCTACCATTTCTTTCATATCATTCGATTTCACTTTCACTGCCATAATCTGGCTTTCGTATGATGGTTCCAGGTAAAGTACCAAAGGGCCAATCTTTTCGTGCAAATGTTTGAAGTGAAAGTCTTCGATTACGCCAATCACGCGACCTGGCTCTTGCCCGCGTTCACCAAAATCCATAAGCTTGCCTATTACTTCATCCGGTTTCCAGCCAAAATGTTTTACGGCTGCTTCATTCACCACAAACTCTTTGAAGAACTGTTTTGTATCGGGGGCAAAATAGTTTCCGGATTTCATTTTCATGCCCATCGTCTGGAGCAACTCTGTGTCTCCACTAAAGATGTATAGGTTCTCGGCCTGATTATCCTTTGCATCTTCGTACCAAATGGTTGTTGTGCGCACCATCTTGCCGGGCAATTCCATAAACCGGGTTACGCTTTCAACACCTGCCAGCCGGGCTAGTTCATTTTTAACGGCCACATCGCCCACGCTGTCACGCGGCATTTGAATGACCAGCGTTTGTTCACGATCAAAGCCCATATTTTTATTGAGCATATAATCTAACTGCGAATAAATCACATAGGTGCCCACCATGATCACAAAGGCAATCGCAAACTGAAATACCACCAACCCTTTTCGTAATAATTGTCCTTTAAAGTTTGATACAAAGTTTCCTTTCAATACCAACGTAGGTTTGAAAGCTGATAAAAAGAAGGCGGGATATGTACCGGCAACGACCCCTACAAAAAAAGTAATTGCTATAAAGACTATACTCACAAAACCATTCTCCAGCGGGTTGATGATAATCTGCTTGCCACTTAGCTGATTAAATTGTGGCACAATAAGAATCAGTAGCACCACCGACAAAACCAAAGCAATAAAACTAATCACCACCGACTCGCTGAGAAATTGAAAAATAAGCTGTGATTTTTTGCTACCTACAACTTTACGAATGCCCACTTCGCGCGCGCGCTTCAATGATTGAGCCGTGGTGAGATTCATAAAATTAATGCAAGCAATGATGAGTATAAAAAACGCAATGGCTGATAAAATGTAAACCGTGTTCATGTTGCCATTGGCCTCTGCTTCCAGGCCACGGTTTGAGTGCAGGTGTATGGAGGTTAGCGGTTGAAGCTTAAGAATATTTTTAGGCTGATCGGCCGTGCGCTCTTCATGCTTATCCATGAATTCAGAGATCTTTTGCTCAAACGCTACGTGGTCTATGCCTAGTGGAAGCATGAGGTAAGTGTAGTGATTGGTCAGGTAGCTCCAACCTTGTGGTGAACCCGGCCGCATGGGCTCGAAGTTGTCTGAAGACACCATCACATCCATGTGCACATGCGAATTTGAGGGCAAGGGTTTGAAGATACCTGTAATTCTATACTCGCGCTTGTCGCTGAGCATGGTGAGTGTCTTTCCAATTGGGTCTTCTTTTCCAAAATATGTTTGCGCCCGCTCTTCGGTGAGCACCATTGAGTTTATCTCGGCCAAGGCTTTAGTTGGGTCACCTTTGATTAGCTGAATATCCAACACATCAAATACCGAGGAGTCGGCATAGAAAACTTTCTCTTTGTTTTTTGTTTCATTCGCTGAATTCTGAAGAATTGCCTCGGTAGGTTTTATTCGTGTAAACTTTTCAACTTCCGGAAAGTTATCCTTCAATAGCTCTCCGATGGGGAAAGCAGAAATGGCCCAGTTGTTTGCCTCGAGGTCGATGGCCAAGCGATAAATACGATCAGCATCTTTGTTTTGTCGATCATAACTCATTTCGAACTGAACAAAGAGTGTTATCAGGATACAGCAAGTCATACCGATGGCTAACCCAATGATGTTGATGGACGCGTGTAATTTGTTTCGTTTCAGACTTCGGAGCGCAACAAGAAGATAACTTTTAATCATGATTCTTTTTGTTTAGGTAGTTGATGTCCTTACGAAGCAAAAAGTTTGAGTTACAATTTATGCGCCATAAAAAAACCGATGTTATTCACTTGGATTTGAGTAATGCGTTTAAATTTCATTCCTTATTCGAACAAAAGCGTTCGCATACGGACGGCTCATCTCACTTCGCAGGAATTAGTAGCGCGCGCACATTATTAATTACATGCTGCAAAAGATAAATAATGTTCGTGAAGCTTAATCGGTTGTTCTTTACAGAACCAAGTTCTTTGGTGCGATCAGCTTTGTCTGTTATCTGTTAATCAGCGACCGAAATAAATAAGATCGCGCAACAAGTGCGCGATGACATATCCTTAAAGAATAGTGCAACAAGTGCACGACATATAAAGCTTTAGTCGGTAGTCTTTTTTGCAAAGCCAAACACCGGATAACCGCTCATGTTGGACGATTGCTTTACCAATTGAAATCCAGCGCGGTTCATGATAACCAGAAATTCATCGATGGTGTGAAGGCGTTTTCCGCATTTTTCATCTGAACAAAACTCACCCTCACCCTGATCGCCTTTAAAGCTATCGCGAATAAAAATCTTTCCGGTTGGTTTAAGTTTTTTATGCAGATCCTGTAACATCGAATCGGGATTATCGAATGCATGCACGGTAGCGTTTGAATAAATAAGATCCAGTGCATCATTGGGAAGATTGGAATGAGTTAACTCGCCATACGTGATATTAAATGTGTTTCGCTTGCCCAGATCATAGCCCAGTTGTTTGGAATAATACGATACCATCTTGTTTACATTTTCCTGTTCCAGAATTTTACGGTCTATGTCCTGAATATAAATAGTACAACTATCTAACAAAGTGGCCATAATCACGGTAAGCGCTCCTGAGCCTGCGCCTACATCCGCTATGTGCATGCCTGGCTTTACTTCCATAAATTCAAGAATAGGTGCAAATGTTTTTTGGGCATCTTCCGTCTTAAACACTGGGCCATTGGCATATGGAGCACAGCCACATGCAACAAGTAAAAGAAAAACAAATCTGATCATCGTATTGGGGTTTGGCAGCTATAACGATCCGACATAAGCAAAATTACAATTCCGGTTTCATCTTCCGTTTCATTGGTTGCTTGCATCGTCCTCTGTGAGAGACGATGCCTGGAAGTTTTAGGATATTATTTTCGAGTATCTTGCATCAGATGTTTTCTCAAGCCAATAAAGTTCGTGCGCTTTACTTTCTGGTATTCTCCTGCACGGCATCGTGGCTACCCATTTTTGCCGATCACCTGAAAGCACAGGGATTAACCGGAATAGAAATTAGTCTGGTGCTCAGCACAACTCCGCTTATGATGCTACTTATTCAACCGTGGTATGGGGTGCTGGCCGATAAAATCGGCATTCGCAAATGTTTGATCGCATCCACACTATTCGCCTCATTCAGTTTTTTGTTATTTCTGTTACAGGGCGAATTTCTGTTTTTGATTGGTGCTACTGTCGCCATGTCGGTATTCTACAATGCGCTGCAACCGCTGCTTGATAGTGTAACGCTGGGTTTAGTGCAGCAACAACCCAAACTCAACTATGGAAGTCTTCGCCTGGCAGGTGCGGCTGGTTGGGCTTCTACCGGAATTATTGTGGGTTATTTCATTACTTCCATTAACACCAGTGTAATTTTTCTTGCTTCTTCACTCAGCTTGTTTCTTGCCTTTTTTATTTCGCTTTCGCTGAATGATTTTCGGCTTGATGCAAATCCCGTCACACCTGAAAAACAAAATCTGAAAGCCGTATTACAAAATAAGATGTTAATGTATTTGCTCGCTGCTGTTTTATTGGTTTCCATTGGTGCCACTACCATCTGGAATTTTTATTCTATCTACATGAAAGAAATAGGCGCAAGCGCTACACTGGTAGGCTATGGACTTTCATTTCAGGGTTTATGCGAATTGCCTTTGTTTTTCTTTTCAGCGATTATTATTCAACGTCTTGGTATAAAGACTACACTGCTTGTCACGCTTGCGGCCACCACACTTAGGTTGTTTTTATATAGTTGGGTTCATGATCCGCAATGGGCGATTGCTATTGAGTTGCTTCATGGTATTTCATGGTCGTTGTTTTGGGTGGTGTGTGTGGAAAGTGTGAACAGTTTGGTACCCTCGCAATGGCGCGCCACAGGCCAATCAATTTTGTATGCCGTTTATTTTGGGGCCGGGCAAATAGCCGGCAACTTCTGGACAGGTTGGCTATATGATCAACAAATCTCCATCGGACGCATCTTTATGCTCAATGGATTTTTAGTGTTGGGAGTTGCTATTTTATGCAGTGTGTTTATCCGCTTTCGCGATCAGACTAAAGTTGTTTCCTGAATTCCAGCTTGCATGCGGCCAAGGTACCAATCTATAAATTTTGCCACATCAATTTCTGCAGGCGCATAAGGCCCTGGCTCATAGCCACTGGTTTCAATTCCTTTAAAATTATTTTCGCATAGTTGCCAATCTTGTTCTCCGGTTATTTTCCAGAACTCAACCAAACGATTCACATCATAATCAACCCCTTCTTTTGCGTCACCATCAACCAGCCAGGCCAGATCGAGAATAGTTTCATGAGGACCGGTGGCTGTTAGGCGCATAGTCCAGATGTAATCGCTTACGGCATCCATCCAGAAGTTGGGGTAACTTACTAAACCAACTACCCCTGCATCATGATCGTGATGATCGCCCATGGGTTTTGAGATTGCCTTACCATCTAAACTGTAGGTTGTAATTCCTGGTCGCAACGGATAGCGAATCGCAAAATGAAAGGAGTCATCCACAAAATTAATCGTATCGGTTGCGAGGCCTTTGCTTCTCCAGAGTTGTTGTTTGGTTAGCAACTCATGGTCGGCAGACTCGCGCAAGTTTGCACCAATCACAGCGCTGCAATATTCCGGATGTGCCGGACCACAATGATAACATTCGCGAAAATTTTCGGCTACCAGTTTCCAGTTGGTTCGCAGCACATACTGTTTCTGATACGCAACTTTTGCCTGCTCAATTTTAAATGGTTGAACAAACGGAGCAAAGTCTTTTCGCACCGGTTCAAAGTCAGGTGGAGAATCATTCAATGAAATAAAAATTAACCCCGCCACCAACTCTACCGCCACTGGTTTAAGACCGTGTTGTTGTAAATCAAAATCATCGGGCATAAGCCGCGCTTTGTGCAGCGAGCCATCTTTATTATACACCCACTGGTGATACGGGCACATGAGTTTGGCCGCATGGCCCGATTGCTCCAAACAAATTAATGAGCCCCGATGCCGGCAGGAGTTATAGTGTGCAAACACTTCGCCTTTATCGCCACGAATAATAATTATCGATTCGTTTCTAAGTTGATAAACAAAGTAATCGCCTGGCTTGGGAATTGACGCGGTCGTTCCCGCAAAGAGCCAGTATTTTTTCCAGATGTGCTGCCACTCCGACTCGTAGATGTTTTGATTTAGGTAAAACGGTTTTGCCAGGCTGTAGCCTGATTGGTGTTCGTCTATAAGTTGCTGAAGCCTGGTCATTGTTTGGTAATCAAACTTAGTAAATGTTGTTATAAATGCGACTTTTTCTGTGAGTTTGGCAATAGAGGATCCGGGAACGGTTGAATCACTGTATTGTCGCACAAATGTCGCCTGAATGACGGCCTAAAAATTTAGTGCTACTTTTGGATGCCGATAGCTTTGCATGCAAAAAACACTCAAAGAAATGACTGCTTCGTGGCTACGAGATGGAAGGCTATCCAAAGGGCTTACCCAAAAAGAACTCTCCGAAAAATCGCATATCAGCATCCGCTCTATTCAACGCATTGAAAACGGTGAACTCGTTCCGCGAAGCCATACCCTAAAAACACTAGCCGAAATTCTTGGGTTGTCTTTTGAAGCATTTATGAAAGCTGCGCGCGAACAGGAGTTTATCATTCCACAAGAGAAAGTGACCCTTAACAAATCTCAGCGCATCGTTATTTCCGTTGGGTTTTGTCTTGTTATACTATTGCTAGCCTGGGCTTATGTGGCACAGGCCGCTAAGTTTCCTGAAACCACTTTCGAGTTATTGGTTTTCGTAAGCGTTACGCTTTCGCTGATAACTACGCTGCTATTTTTTATCTGGCGTAAAAAAGCCTAAAAGTTTAAACTCAAAATTTTATGATTGGCATCATTGTTCAATTAGCCTTTTCGTGGCTGTTGGTTTGGTTTTTTGATAGAAGCAATCTTTCTGTGTTGGGGTTAAAGCCCACAAAAGTGCGATTGTTACAATGCCTGGTTTTTCTTTTGCTTGCTGCCGCTTTTAGTACTTCGGGGTTTCTATTAAAAATGTGGATTGCAGAACAACGCTGGCAGTTAAACCCAGCTTGGAATGCAAGCCTTATTGCCGAAGGTGTGTGGTTTAATGTTAAATCTGTTTTATACGAAGAATTGATCTTTCGCGGAGTCTTGTTTTACATCCTTATACAGAAGTTGGGTGTAACCAAAGCCATCTGGATTTCAGCTTCTGCCTTTGGTATGTATCATTGGTTTTCGCAGGGCTCACTGGGTGAGCCAATATCTATGCTGATAACTTTTTTGGTTACGGGTGCCATGGGCCTGGTGCTTGCCTATGGTTATACTAAAACACAATCGCTCTATGTGCCCCTTGCAATTCACTTTGGTTGGAACTCTGTTCAACAAGTTGTGTTTTCAAATGGACCCATTGGCCAGCGATTACTAATTGAAGTTCTGCCGCAACCCGAAGTAACAGTTTCTTACAGCAGTTTTTTCTTCATGCAATTATTCCCGATTGTGGGGGTTTTGGTTGCGTGTGCAGCGTGTATCCGCCTCTTACCAGTAAGTGGTATTTCCGGCAAAATAAAGGCCGGTTAGAAGTTTTGAAATTGACCGATTGCGGTCATGGTTAGCCGGATTCGAACAATCAGATTTTTACTTACGTTTGAATTAGAGTCTCTATTGCCCTTTATCGTTTGGCTTAAGGTTTGACTTAGCGTTTACAAAAATCCTTTACCCATGCTGCGCAACTACTTTAAAATTGCCCTTCGTAATCTGATGAAGAATCCGGTATTCTCATTCATCAACGTAGCTGGGCTTTCACTGGGCATAGCCGTATTCGTTTTGATTTTGCAATACATCGGCTTTGAAAAAAGCGTAAACGGGTTCCATAAAAATTTGCCACAGCTGCATCGGGCCCTGTTCGAAACTAAAGAAGGCGAGATCTATGATTACAGCCCTCCCGTGCTGGCTCCCACCATAAAACAACAATTCGCTGAAGTAACCAACTATTGCCGTGTGGCCGATGGTGTGGCTAATGGAATTGTAACGCTGGGCGATGCTACCGATACCAAAACATTTAAAGAAACGCGCGCTGCATATGTCGATGGTAGTTTCTTTGAGGTATTCTCATTTGAAATTAATCAAGGCAACGCTTCGCTATTAAAAGAGACCAACACTGTAGCCATTTCACATTCTATTGCAGAGAAATATTTTGGCAAACAGTCTGCTTTAGACAAAGTGCTCACCATCAACAACGAATTTGGGCAAAATCTTTACACCATCGTTGCTGTGTTCGATGATTTTCCGGTTAACTCCGATTTGCAATATGATCTCGTCCTTTCTTTGCAAACCCTGGCCAATCCTGCCAACCTGCATGGCAGCGACTGGGCCAATCTGGAAGGAACATCATCTTACCTGAATACCTATTTTCAGGTAACAGAAGGTGCTGATACAAAATTACTCGCACAAAAAGTAAATGAGTTAAAGAAGAAGCTACAACCTGATGATGATAATGTATTCGCGTTGCAGCCACTTCAGTACATGCATCTCGCTCAATCTCTTGACGACCGGCAATTGCATTCTGGCAACCTTGGGTTTATTTACCTATTAGGTGGAATCGCGTTATTGATTCTGGTGATAGCATGGCTTAACTATATCAACTTGAGCACAGCCAGTGCGCTTAAGCGTGCAAAGGAAGTAGGCCTGCGCAAAGTTGTTGGAGCGAATAAAAGTCAACTGATAATACAATTCCTTGGCGAGTCTTTTCTTTTAAATCTTATTGGGTTTGCTTTCGCGATGGTAGTGGTCAACCTTGTTCAGTTATTGTTTAATGAACTGATTGGTATCAACCTTTCGCTTTCTGTGTTATCACAAAGTACCGTGTGGGCATGGGGCCTTCTGTTATTATTTATTGGCACAATCGCATCCGGAGCCTACACGGCCTTTGCATTGTCGTCATTTACTCCGGCTCAAACATTGAAGGGTGTATTTAGTAAATCAACACGCGGACTGGCTTTGCGCAAAACATTGGTGGTATTTCAATTCAGCATTTCGGTATTGTTGATTGCCTCCACGTTTGTGATGTATCGCCAACTACGATTCATGCAAAATGAAAATCTGGGTATGAATATCAATCAACTGCTGGTGATCAATGGCTCGAAAGTGGGTCTTGATAGCACGTATCAATTTCGCAAACAGTCGTTTCAAAACGCATTGGCACAAGCTAGTTTTATTGAGGGCTATTGCAGTTCGGCCAGCGTGCCCACAGACGGATACAATTACTCTACCAGTGGCATCACACCTTTAAATCCACAGCCAGGGGATGAGAAGATCAGCTACTCCATCGCCTATGTTGACGATCGCTTTTTCCCCACGTATGAGATTGCTTTGCTTGCCGGCAAAAACTTTACCCATGAGGATTGCAATAAAAACTGGCAAGTAATCGAGAAGGTAATCATCAACGAGCGGGCCGCTTCACAACTCGGCTTTGTCAATGCCGAAGAGGCCGTAGGAAAAAAGATACAATGGAACGATGCCCAAATGGAAGTAAGCGGTGTAGTAAAAGACTATCATCACCTTTCGTTGAAGCAGGCCATTACACCCATCATTTTTGTTCCACAATTGGCCGCTGGTTTTTATACGGTTAAGCTGCAATCACAAAACATACAAGACAACCTGGCCTATCTCAAAAAAGCATACGCGGAGTTTTTTCCCGGCAACCCGTTTGAGTCTTTCTTTGTGAATGACAACTACTATCTTCAATATAAAACCGAGCAGCAATACAGCACTATCTTCACCATTGCTTCCGGGCTGGCTATATTTATTGCCTGCCTCGGGCTTTTTGGTCTGGCTACCTTTACGGTAGAACAGCGCACCAAAGAAATCGGCATCCGTAAAGTGATGGGCGCGAACATCACCCAGATAGCAACGCTGTTATCTAAAGAATTTCTTGTGCTGGTGATGGTTGCCATTGCACTGGCCACACCGCTGGCCTGGTGGGCAATGAATAACTGGTTGCAGCAATTTGCCTATCGTACCGAAATTACAATTTGGATATTCGCCTTCGCGGGAAGCATTGCTGTGCTGATCGCTCTGCTTACGGTTGGCTCACAAGCGATTAAAGCAGCAGCGTTAAATCCGGTGAAAAGTTTAAGGAGTGAATAAGCGAAATGCGTGAGCGCTCTTTTAAACTCTTTATGAAGAAAAATTTAGTCTTTCTTAAAATTCACAGATGAGCATCATGGTGTGCTCATCTGTTATTAATTTTCACCAGACGTAAAGCATGTCAATTTTTCTTTGCGCCTTCTCTAAGGTAAGGCCCATGTCGGTTAAGATTTTTGTTAACGTCTTGGGATCTTCGGGTTGGAATGAGAACTTAATATCAAATTTTTGGGCAATGTTCGTTTCATCCACTACGGGTAAATTGACTATGCCATAACTCTCAAGGTAGGCTGCTAAGTCTGTTAATGTAATACACTCCTGATCGATTTCACCATGACGAGCATAGTAAGTCCGTTTGCCGGAAACATTATGTGGTATTTTCTTAACCTTTTGTGGATCCGTTATTCTTAGCACATAGACATCCTTCATCTCCAACCGTACCTCTGCCCGAACATCAAAAATTTTTGACAACTCCTTTTTGAATTGGGGCAGGAGTTCCTTTTTATCAGCCACAATAATGTCAACGCAATAACTCTTTTTTTCAGGATCCGGTATTTTATCAATGGTACGGCTATATGGAAAATCATCATATGCAATCCGGTACAAGTTGGAAAGACCACAATTAATTGCCGTGATTCTACGACCATTAAAAATGCTATTGTCGAGATGTGTGGTACTGAATCCAGGAGCGCCTTTAATTTTTGGTTGAATCATAAACCTTTGCGTTACCGTGTCAGCCGCAGAAAAATGAATGTTCATAATATCTTCATAGGTGAGATTGATATCGATTTTCTCTTTAAGTGTTATCGGTTGCTTTTCCAGCAAGGATTCAATAATTGCTTCTGTAACCAATTCCGGGCTTGTATTGGCAACCAGTTTTCCTTCAGGCGAGATCAGAATGGTATGGGGAATAAGTTGATGGGGAAATGTATTCGATATGGCTTGTGTTGTATCCGAGGCAAACCAGATCTCAGATGGGCGTACCTTTAAAAATTGTCGGATTCGTTTAGGTGTCTCCGAAGAAACTGAAATTATCCGAAGCTGATCAGGGTATTTTGCTTGTAGCTTCTTTAGGAGTGGCATAGCCACCATACACGAACCACACCAGGTAGCCCAGAATTCAATCAGTACAACTTTTCCTTTAAGTTGATTCAGGGATGTTTGTGCTACCGGTGCATTTAGTAAATCAAACTTAAGGTTCGGCACATGATCTCCGTTTTTAAGCTGGGCAAATGCACTGTTTGTCAGCATGAGCAACAGGAACATAAATTTTTTCATATCAATGAATTTTTGTTTCCACAAAGCACAACAATAAAAACTCGCTAATCGGTTAACGAGCTCTAATAAGCGTTAATTAGTGTTAACGACTTTGCGGACCTATTACAGGAGTAGTACTTTTAGTGATATGAAAAAAAGACTGTTACTGATTCTGGTATTAATGTCAGCCTGTGTTGTTGGAATTATTGGCCTGCAACTTTATTGGAATTACCAGAATTATGAAAACACGATCAAGAACTTTTCGCATGATATCAATGAAGCATTGGAGACCGCTGTACAAGAGGAAATAAATATTCGTCATCAACGAATTGTTGCAAAGTTTAAGAGCTGGCTGGCTGATACATCGTTTATAGAGATTACTTGTGACAATAACAATCGGAATAGGGAAACCGTCTTTCACATGCGCGATGTACATCCGATAAATAATGATAAGATTCCGGTTAGTATCAGCCTGAACAATTTCAAGCAGAGCTTGAGTGAGATAACCCCAGAAGCCAAGTCTTTATTTATAGAACACTTTGGTAACGTTACACTTATGGGGGATTTAAAAAAGGGCATCATTTATTTTTATACACAAAGTATTGGTGACAGCCTTACAGTAGCATATGAAAACAGTAAGCTTAATCTTCCTGTGTTGGATAGTTTATATCAGCAAGAACTTATTGAACGAAACGTTCAGGCTGCTTTTGAATTGAGTCTGGATAGTGCTAAACAGAATTACAGTACCCGGCAAGTGAATACAGCCCTGCGCAGTCCATACGAAAAAGAATTTGTGATGGCGGGTTTTGAAACCCCTAATCGCTACTTTTTAAAAGAGATGAAATGGGTTTTGGGATCAACCTTGTTATTGATTGCTATAACGATTTTTTGTTTTGCTTATACCGTAAAGACCCTTCTATCGCAACAAAAGCTGGCTGAGTTGAAAGACAATTTTATCAATAATATGACACATGAACTTAACACTCCCCTGACTTCAATTCGAATAACAGCCGAATCATTAAAAACCTTCAATCATGATCGTAATACCGAACGGGAATACCTGGATATCATTCAGCAGCAAACGGAACGGTTGACCGGGCTGACCTCTAAAATTCTGGATACAAACCGGATGATAAGCCAGCAAGCCGACCGGGTTGTGGTTGATCTTAATAATCTGGTAGAAGAGGCCGTTAAAAGCATCAGTCCTCAGTTTCATGCAAACCACGGCACCATTCATTTTGAAAGGACAGGCGCTGTCCTGATAAAAGCTGAGGTGGGAGGATTGGTGAATGCGTTTGTTAATCTTATAGATAATGCACTAAAGTATTCTGCTGCTCCTGCTGAACTTGTCATCAAATTATCTGAAGATAGAAATCATGCCTTCGTTTCGTTTGCCGATAATGGCGTTGGCGTTAATGACGCTTATCGGGATAAGATATTTGATCAGTTTTTCCGGGTGCCCAACGGAAATACACATAATGTTAAGGGTTATGGGCTCGGGCTAAGCTATGTCAAGCAAGTTATAACGAAACATAAAGGTACATTGTCAGTATCCGCTAATCATCCACAGGGAAGTGTGTTTAGCATCAAGCTCCCACTTGCATAATGGAACGTCCGCATATTTTGTTGGTAGAAGACGAACCTTCTTTAGCGAAAGTGATAAAGGAAAGCCTGGAGCGGTCCTATACCGTTTCTCTGGCAGAAGATGGTAAGAAGGCTTTTCCCTTGTTTCAGAATAACACGATTTCACTTTGCGTGATTGATGTTATGCTGCCGCATGTTGATGGCTTTACCCTTGCGCGACAAATTCGTGCAGTTGATGCAACGGTTCCTGTTTTATTTCTTACGGCCCGAATCGCTACTCAGGATGTTATCGAGGGTTATGAAAGTGGCGGTAATGACTACTTAAAAAAACCTTTCAGTCTGGAAGAACTTTTTCTCCGGGTTCATGAACTCCTGAAGCGAAGTCGTGATTCTGGTTCGGATAATGCAAAGACGGTTCGTATCGGTAACTATATTTTTATACCGCATAAGCAAACACTCAAACATCTGGATGAAGAAGAGGTGAAGCTTTCCTATCGTGAAACACAGTTGTTAGAAATGCTCTATCAAAGTCGTAACAATCTGCTTGATCGAAAGAAAGCGCTTACGCAATTATGGGGAGACGATAGCTATTTTAATGGACGTACCATGGACGTTTTTATTACCAAACTCCGAAAACATCTGAAGGCAGATTCTGCTGTGGAGATCATAAATATGCGCGGTGCCGGGTATAAACTTATTTGTTGAAGACGTTGGTTTATGTTCATCATTGCTTCTTGACTGTATTACCATGCTGGTCGCCCTGCTTACGGTTGGCTCACAAGCGATCAAAGCAGCTGCATCAAATCCGGTGAAGAGTTTAAGGAGTGAGTAATTAATCACAAATGCGATTAGCGTTTGGTATTAGTATTCGGCTCACATCTTGACTTTTAATAAGCCGGTTAGAGGAGTTATTCGGCTTATTTTTGTTTTGAATAAGAAAGTACATACAGCTAACTGCCGCTGCTTACATTGTATAATTCTCTAAATCCCAGTTTTAAATTTATACTTGATAAGTTCATTGCTTGAAAAAGATCACGAGATTGTAATAAATCGAATCTTCTTGTTTTCTAAAAAAGATCTCTGTAGAATTCTGTACCAAGATTGATCGGAGCAACACCATCTTTTATTTGCGATAGTGCATGTATTATTTTCAGCTTAAGCTCTTCGCTATATTCCTCTTCATTTATAATAGAAAAAATTATTTCGCTTAGAAGGGCTTTGTCAATAATATTATCAGCGACAGTTACGGCAATATTTTCCATCTCAATAATAAATTTATTTACTAAAGTTTCTAATCCGTTCACCTCCAAAAAGAAGGCACCTATCGCAATTGACGTTCGCTTATTGCCATCGTTAAAAGCGTGGTTTTTATTGAAAGAGTAAACTAGGTGGATTAGTTTCTCTTCGAAACTCGGATAATAGTCATCATTTTGAATATGGTTTATTGGGCTGTCGATATTCCCAAAATCTTTTACACCATTTATTCCCCCTGATATCTCAATTATCTTATCGTGGATTTTTATAGCATACGCTGATGTAAAATATATACATCCCATCATTACCGGTCCTTTAGACGCTTGAATACTTCTTTGTTATCTTCCAGTCTCTTTTCCAAATCCATGCTTCGCTCACCTAAGAATGCATCAAAGTCATTAGCGCTTACTTCATTAACGTAATCCTTCAGTTTCTCATGAAGGGCTTCCCTGAAAGCCAAATCTCTACTGGCCATGAGACTTCTCGCCTTCTCACGTAAAGGAGTAATGAATGCGTCCATGACGTGTTCAAACTCCGTAAATAGAGCGTGTGCCTCGGATACTGAAAGTTTCCTTGCTAACGCTTCTGATTTTTTCTTTAAATGGGCGGCAAATCCATTTTCATATGCCGAAATTAAATCCAACACTTCAGAGTACATTGTGCTTCGCACACTCTCTTTGTTATTAAGGTTTAAGATTTGACGGTATTCTTTTGCGTTTTCTTTAAAGATGCTTTTGTAAATTTTATCTGTAAGCTGGCCATATTTAAACTTGCTGCCTTCGATGTAAAAGTCAAGTGCATTCGTAAACTCCTGTCGATAATTATACTCACGAATGGCGCTGGGTAGAAATTCTTCTTCTCTTTGATTGATATATTTTGTTTTACCACCCAGCTTTTGATTCAGGACATCAATTACAATATCTAATATGACCGATCTTAACCTTTGAGCTCTCTCTGAACCTGTGAGAAGCATTCCCAAATTGAGAAAAGCTTTGAATGTGAAAATACCTATGCTTGGTGCACGTAAACTAAAAGCTTCATTTTCAGGTGTATCCGGGATGTCTCCGACATCAGTGTCGGAGACATCAGTGTGACCTAATTTCAAACTTTCTTGAAATACCTCTCTTAGTTTTCTCAGGCGGGTTCCGGTAAATAATTCATAACCACTATCAGTTAACTCCTTACCATGATTTTCAAGTAGGCGTTCAATAGTGCGAACATCTACTTCATAGTATTGTGCAACACGTTGTTTGGTAAACCGATACTTGTTTTCGAACATGACTCCACGAAACCCTATTTGTTCATAGGCTCCTGAAATGGCCAAACTATTATTCAACACATTTTTGCGATCAACTTCTGAATTAGTTAGGTCCTTTGTCATACCAATACTTCCTGTTTGGTTTTCAACTCTCCTCGAAACGCCTTTTTGCAAAAATGATTTCTTCAAATCCTCCAGATCATTTAGTTTTTGCTGGTAGATGGTTTCGGTGGAAATTAAATTGAACTAATTTTAACTCAATTGCAGACTTAGGGAAAGGAATCAAATAGGAATCTATCCAATCTTTAGAAATCCGCTTATGACCAACTGACCCTTTCATTAATTTCCTACCAAGAACTCTGTTAAAATTAGCTCAATAATATTGAAAAGGAAACTTATCCCAGATAGTAAAAGCAAGGAGCCAAAGACGTAACTTAATTACTTATACCGCTTCCCCTTCTTAACCACCAACTTCACATCCTGTAGCAACGCCATGTGTCTGAGTACATCTCCTTTCACCGCAATTATATCAGCATACTTGTCTTCGCTTACCGTACCAAAATCTTTTTCAACACCCATAGCCACTGCAGGCCAGTACGTAGCTGCGCGGATCGTGTACATCGGATCAAATCCAAATTTATTTACCCACACATCCAGTTCGTTCCACGTGCTCTGGCTATGAAACTTCATGGGTATACCGCTATCGGTACCCACCAACAACACTACACCTGCATTTTTTAGCTGATTGATTTTTTTATCGAGCGTAGGTTTACGGATCGGGTTTAAGCCAAAGTAGCTGAGGCGGGCCGGGTGCTTAATGCTTTGTTTGATGTCGGCAATAATAGAATCGGGTAAACCTAAATGCCAACTGGTGTTGTCCAAATGTTCGGGGTTATCGCGCACCGATTCAAAGTTGTACAAACCTTCAATGGTGGGTGTCCAGAACAGAGGGCCGAGACTCATTTTGGCTGTGCGCTCTTTAATCATGAACATGATGTCGTCCGGATATTCTGGCGCTGCGGCCAGGCCAGTGTGTTCAAAATTATCTACGCCTGCTTTTAAGCCTCTGCGTATTTCATCAGGGCGGTGCGAGTGCGCTACTACTTTCAATTTATTTTTATGTGCCTCGTCTACCACAGCCATGTATTCGGCTTCGGTCATTTCATCCTGATCAATCAGCTTGATGCAGTTTACGCCTGCTTTCGCGAGCTGCCTAACTTTGGAGCGCGCATCTTCTGCTCCTTTTACACCCCAGCGAAACTCGGCTGTACCGGGATAAGGTTCGTGTTGTATGAACGGGCCACTCATGTACAGGGTGGGGCCGGGTATTTCACCTTTATTTATTCTATCGCGTACCGAAATACTTGGGCTGAGCGGGCCGCCCAGATCGCGGGCGCTGGTAACGCCAGCTAATAATAATTGATGTGCGCTTGAAGGCATAATTACACTTTCTTGAATGCCCATGTATTTTTTATCCCAATGGTTGTAATCACTATGGCCGTTAATCATCAGGTGCACGTGCATATCCCACAAGCCCGGCATTACGCTCATGCCTTCAGTAGAAATTATTTCTGCCCCTTTCGGGATTTCGATATTGCCTACGGTGCCAATGGCTTTGATGCGCTCGCCTTCAATGATAATAACAGAATTGAGAAGGGGCTTTCCGCCATAGCCATCAATTAAGGTTCCGCCTACAAGGGCTTTGGTTTGGGCAAATGCATGAGACGAAATCAGTATCAACAGCAAGAGCAGGTTTTTCATAGAGATGATTTAGTTAGAAAGATAAAAATTATAGCGCAAACCTGCGTTGCCATGGGTGCAGGTTCTTTCTTGCGGCTATTTGTGGCTGGGCATTAAACAAAGATTATTTCTAAGCAAGTGTCTCGCTCTGTTGGCATAATGGTGATAAGTGTGGGCAAATTTAATTGACTCGGGAAATTTCAACAGGTGGTGGTGTTCTTGTCGGTTCACCTTCCTGTGTTCCTGCGCCCCGCTCTTTCGAGATATTTAAATGCATCCGCCATCATGAAGGTGCCGGTAATGCCAGTAATCCCTCCGGAGACCAGCAGCACTTTACCCAGATCATCATTTTTTCTGCCCAGCATAAGTCCACCGGCAATAGTAACCGAATAACCAATAGTGGCGACAATAATCCCCTGCTTAAACTTATTTTGTGATTGTGAGAGATTAAGCTGAATGGTTTCTACATCGGCCTGAAGCAAAAGTATTTGTCTTTTTAAATCTTCCACATCCTTCGTTTCAGTTTGTCCATAACTGAAAACCGGACTTATTAAAAGTACCAGAAGAGTGATTCGTATCATAGGTTCTAATATAAAACTAAACGTATAATAATGCTGAATTTTTATCGATCGAGCCACGCTTTAAAAGCAGCACTTCGATCGCGACTGATGGTAAGTTCATGTTCGCACGGTTGATTAAGTTTTACTTCAAGGCGGGTACTGATCAGCCCTTTCACTTCTGCTATGGCATCGGCATTGACAATGGCTTTGCGGCTTATGCGAAAAAACTTTTGCTTATCCAGTAATGACTCCAGTTGTTCGAGGGTATAATCGATCAGAAATTTTTTGTTCTCGTTTCGGGTGTAGATGTACACTTCTTTTCCATCTGCAAAAAACCAAGCCACTTCATGGCTGGGTTTATAGTGTAGTTTGTTACCGGATTTTATTAATAACCGCGCTTTGGGTTTTTGTTTTTCGTTCACCAGCCATTCTTTTAGCTGACTCAATTGGTGATGCACGTTTTCCTGATTCACTCCCAGACGTTTCCATTTAGCAAGAGCATTGTTGAGATCAGCTTGTTGCACTGGCTTCAGCAGGTAATCAATACTAAAATGTTTGAACGCCTGTAGTGCATATTGATCGTATGCCGTGGTGAATATGATGGGTGCGTCCACCGTTATGGTTTTAAAAATTTCAAAACTTTTTCCATCCGCAAGTTCGATATCCAGAAAAATCAAATCTGTTTTCTGACCCGATGAAAAAAAAGATACTGTTTCTTCAATGGTGTCCAGTGTGCCCTGCAAAACGAATGGCTCTCCTGTTTTTTTCAAAAGCCCGATGAGGCGTTCGGCTGCAAGGGCTTCATCTTCTACAATTAGTACATTCATCATGCTTCCAGGTGCAGAACGGGAATTTTTACAACGAAGTGTGTTGGTGTCTTGTTTACTATAACCGGCCGGTCGCTTAAAAGTTTGTAGCGGTTTATAATATTACTGAGGCCAATTTTGGTAGATTCTTCTTCTATTTCTTTTTCCTGAAGAGTATTGCTCACCACGATATAATCTTCCTGTTTTTCCAGTATTATTTTAAGAGGCTGTTTTCTAGAGGCCACGTTGTGTTTAATTGCGTTTTCAATCAGCATCTGCAACGAGGCTGGCGCCACCATAATCATATCGGTGCGATCTGAAACCCTGTTTTCTATAATCAGATTTTCATTAAAGCGGGTTTGTAAGAGATAGTTGTAAGAATCCAGAAAAGTCAGCTCATCTTTTAATGGTACAATTTTGTTCTCCTGATTATAAAGCAGATAACGATATACATTTGAAAGCTGAGCAATAAAGGTAGATGAGGCATCCGCATCTTTATGCACCAGTGTGGAGAGAACATTAAAACAATTAAACAAAAAATGCGGGTTTATCTGATTTCTTAAAGCTTCGAATCGGGCTTCTATATTTTGTTTTTTCAATAGCTCCGCCTCCAGTTGAGCTTTCTTGAGCCGGTTCATAAAAAATACAATTGCATTAACACAGTTTAAAAACAGGTTTACCCTAAACCCAAATGCCGTGAGTAGTTTCCAGTGATCAAAATTGAACCGGAGTGGCATACCCAAAATAGCATAAAGTGCAAACAAGGAGATGGTAGACACCAGCACGACATTGACAATGCTGCCTATAAAGAGAAGAAGGAGCGGATGAATGCCTGTTCTCTTTTTAATGATTTGTTTTTCTGCCAGTCGGTTTAATTCCCAAACGCCCAGAACAACCAGCGCAAGGACCCCGAACAAATAGAAGCCATTGAGTTCAAAATCAAACAATCTCTCACCTACCGTAAACAATATATTGACATACGAATAGATCGACAGAAACAAAATGAACAAGTAGCGATAGCGGATTGAAAACACGTGGTTTATTAATATTTTCCAAATAAAGTAAATTCTTCGATAAAGAATAAGCCCCACAAATTATTGCGGGGCTTTCCCTCTGCTCCAAACCTCTTCGTCAACTAAGGAAGAAGTACCTGATCAATCACATGGATTACTCCATTTTTTGCATGAATGTTTAAAAGTGTTGTCTGCAGGTTCGCTGCTGTTCCTGATCCTCCCACAATTGTCAAGTTTGTTGTGTTCACGGTTACGTTACCATTTAATGTTGGCACCGCACCACTTACCAAATCTGTAGAGAATCTTCTTGCACCTACAACGTGCTTCTTCAATACCGCAATCAGCGTAGCTAAAGGTATTTCATTTACGTTGGAAACATTAAGTGCTGTATACAACGCCTGGAAAGCAGCATCTGTTGGTGCAAAGACAGTCAATTCACCGGTAGACGCACTTACTGCTGCAAGAAGGTCATTATCACCCTGACCATCGGTACGCTCAAGGGCTGCCAGTAGTTGAGTAAATTGTGGTGTTGCAGCCGTTGTATTTTCAACAACAATTTGTGCAATCGTTTTTGTCGGTGGCACCAGTGCTCTGTCTATTACGTGCACGATTCCGTTGGAAGCCTGAACATCCGCGATGGTAACTTTTGATTTTCCGTTTATGAATACACCTGCTGCGCCTTTACTGAGATAAATCTTTCCGCCAAGGGTGGTTGCCGATGATGGCCCCGTTGCAATGTCTGCTGCTTTTACTTCTGCCGCTCCTGAAATTACATGGTAAGTAAGTATGGAAGTTAAGGTTGCATTACCCTCTGTGGTGTTGGGGGGCAATGCAGTAACTCCGGCTGCTGTGAAAGCTGCATTGGTTGGTGCAAAAAGAGTCAACTGATTTGTAGATGACAATAGCGTTGGCAACAACCCTGTCTGCACAACTGCTGCCACAAGCGTTGAAAAGTTTTTATTGAAATAAGCCGGTGCCACAATGGTTCCTACAACAGGCGCAATAGTGGGTGGCACCAAAACTGCATCAATTACATGCACAACTCCATTAGTAGCGCGCACATCTGCTGTAACAACATTTACTGTTGAATTCAATTTCACCCCGGATGTAACATTCACGGTTATCTTTTCTCCGCCTACGGTTGTAACCTCTCCATTGGTAAGTTGAGTTGAAAGCACAGTTGCCGTAGAAACTACATGATATTGCAACACATTTCTTAATACTGATTCTGGAATATCATCCAGACTTGTCTGCCCGATAGCTGATAATAAACCTGCGAAGGCTGTATTGGTAGGAGCAAATACTGTAAACGTTCCGGTTCCACTTAGTGTACTCACCAAATCAGGATATTTGGTAAGGGCCGCGACCAAAGTAGAAAGTTGTGGATTGCCTTGTGCAAGAGCAACGATGTTCTGGGTGGGTGTGGGTTCGCTGTCATCTTCTTTACAGCTTATAAATGCAAATGAAAAAACAGCAATGAGAGCAAAAACTTTTACTAAAAAGCTGGCTCTGGTCCTTTGATTCAATTTTGTTATCATAGTCGAGTTTGTTTAATTGTTTGTTATTAAAACTCGATAAATGCGATTTTGATTTTGAGGTTCGGGATGAGTTGCACGATGCAATGATTGAATCGCGATAAAGGTGGAGTCAGCGGTATGGCCTTAACTTACCTAGACGGCATTTTTGTTTAACCCTTTTAGTAAAGTCGGTTGCTGAGGCGGTTCTATTTTTTCAAAATTGACTTGCGTGCCTCTATAGGAAAATCGGTGATAAGAATATCAAGCGTTTGATCGGTTATCTTTTTCTTATAGCCTGCGGCATCCAATGGTTTGCCCGCATTTCTTAGTGCCTCACTTACATCCGCCATTATTTTAATCTGATTTCTTTTCAGTTCGTCAATGAGCGCAGCCGGTGTCATGCTGTTTACATAGGCGATCTTCTTGCCTGCCGGCATATCTATGGCTTTAAACTGCTGCCAGTCTTTTTCCGATTCAACCAAAGCAGAAAGTAAAATTTTATTCGAGAGCGTGGCTACTTTTTTCGTAAGCTCGATGTTGAATGTGAGCACTAACATTCGGCTTTCCAGCTCATGTTTTTTCAGCAAGTCAAGGGCTTCAGCATGAATGGGTGTTTTGATATCCAGCATCACATTGATACTTTTCTTTTTGATCAATTCGAGTATCTCTTCAAAAGTAGGTATACGCTTGCGCGTGATATCGCCATTTTCTTTTTTCAAAAACAATCCATTGAGATACGCATCCTCAAGTTGATCGAGTTTTCCAGTACCATTGGTGGTGCGGTCAACGGTTTCATCGTGCATGATATAGATGGTGCCATCCTTGCTTTTACGCAAGTCGATTTCAACTATGATGGTATCTTTCTGAAACTGTTTCGCGATAAAATTTAATAAGCCGATGGAACTCTCCGGATAATCGAAGTAATAGCCACCCCGATGGCCAGTAATTTTTACCTCGCGAGAAATAACTTGCGCCTGACCAAGCACAGGAAAAAAGAGCGCTAATAAAATCAGTCTCAAAATGAATCTACTTTTCAATCGCTCCGTTCAAAACACTTTTATCGCCTGTCATTTCCCAATGGCCTAATGAAGTAGGTATACATCCAATCGCGTTTAGCTGATCAAAAAATTCTTTAACTTGAAATGGCTGCTGTTGTGATTCTTTCTTCTTTGCAAACTCGGCCATAGCACCTTCTAACAAGTATTTTCCAGTGATGTAGCTGGTGCCGTAACCCGGCTGGCGCAAATACAAATGTTGCTCGAATAGCAAGAGTTCCTTTTCTGTTTTCATCCATCCTCGCGGTGTATACTCCGAATGAATTTTACCAGCTTCCTCCATGGTCATCTCATTGGCATGAGCGTATAAAGAGCCGAGGCCCCGGGCCGCACGTTGGGCTATCATGATATACACTATTTCTTTTACCCGTGGATCATCATTATACAATCCGGCTTGCATAAACATTTCTTCTACTGCAGTCGCTGTGCCTTCATTGCGCGAATCGAAAATGTTATAGTGAAGCGGCCCTTTGCGAATTTCGCTGGGGTGTGGTTCGTTATCCATCTGTGCAAGTTCAAACCAATGATAAAAATGTGAGTAAAGTGGTCGCGGGTCATGGTGTAATGTGATGATGAAAAAATTTCGTTTCTCGGTTGGAACAAATTCTCCCAGGTGCTCGCGCAAAGCGGGCTCAAAATACTCTTTGACTGTTACGATCTCTTCTTTTTCTAAAAAGTTCAACAGACTTTTAGCAGATCGCTCCGTCAGCGCAGCGAAGGCTTCAGGTGTATCAACTGCTTTCAGTTCGGGCAACTTTCTGTTTCGGTGTTCTTCTAGTTTTAAGGCGGTCCAAGCTCTTGCGAGCTCCCGCTTTAGCAGCAGCACTTCGTCTTCCCACGTAAGTGGTACTAGGTGTACATTTTTTAAATACCAGCTGTAATTTTCTTTTCCAATTCCTGAGGGGCCGGTTTTAGAAGGCGATTCCTTTTCCAACCAGACAGTCAAATCGTCAGTAGATTGGATCGCTTCCTTTACCAAGGCAACTACATCTGGTTGATTGCTCACTCCGGGCAGATTCAAAATACTCGCCAGGTCACTGCTTTGTGTTTTGATATCTCTTATTCCCGCGATCCATAAATCTTTTGCATTACCAGTAAGATTGATTTTTGCTTGTTCATTAAGTGGCGCAATCACACGAAGTTCGTTGATGAGTTTTTCTTTGCTTTCGCTTGTCAGCGGAAATTGATACGTCCAGAGTTCTACGAGATGGTGATGGTTAGGGCCCTCATGACCGGGCACATCGCTGCGATCCATCCACAATGTTTTGTAGAATGCCGGGTCGCGTTCCCATGTGCGCATCACCCGATGATCAAAATCAAGACCATTCATTTCGGCAAAGACAAGATACCAATCGATCTGATGTTTTATTGGCCAACCGGCAGTGTCAAAGTTTTGAAGGTTTTGCTGCCAGCTTTTCAATTCTTCGTGCTGTTTTTTCATGGCCACTACAGAATAATCGGGAACGCCCGCATTTGCTATTGGAGCCTGAAACTGACGCCAGCCTTTAAACAAGTCGACAAGTTGGTCGTAGGTGGTTGACTTTTTTGATTCAACTGGTGCTGGCGATGAACAGCTTACCAAAAGGACAATGACACTAGTTGTAATCAGGACAGCAATGGAAGAATGTTTCATAGCTTCCAAGCTAAATAAAATTTTCTATTCCAATAAGGGGATTGCGTTGAGCGGTAACGAATCTGATTTCGTTTTAAAACTTTGGTGTAACCTCTGGCTCGGTAAAATCACCTCGCAGCTGACGATAGCGTTTGCGGGCTTCTGCAGCATACACACTGCCAGGGTGTTTGGTTAAGAAATCTAGGTAGATCTCCATCGCGCGATCTTTATTTTTCAGGTACCGTTCCTGAATTTCGCCCTCCAGAAAATAAGCATCATCCGAAAGTATATCATCGCCAAATTCTGTAATAATCTTTTCGAGCAAGACAACGGATTGATCAAACTCGCCTCGTTTCATTCGCAGGTTTGCTTCCAGCCAATACACATCATCTTTAATGGTTGTAAAATCTGTTTCAACATCAACCCAAACCGAATCTCCCTCTGGGTCTGAAAACATATTTTGTTTTCTTTTCTCAAGTTCTTCTTTCAGACTTTTGAGTTCTTCTGTATTCATCACTTTATCCGGTGACCACAATTTTTTTTCAAGCGCTTCCTGCCGACTCATCTTTACTTTTTTTGTCACCTTAAAACTTTTCAATTGTTGCAACGCCAAGTCGTTTTTATTTTGGGCTAGCAGCAATTCTACGGCAGCAAATACTTTGAGCGCAGCACCCGTAGTATCAAACACTGTATTTTCTTTTATCCGCATGCTTAGCTGCATGGCATCATTAGCTATTTCGCGCGAGGTTGCCTGCTTTAAAATATCGAGATGTTCCTGGGCTAGCAGAAAATCACCTTTAAAATAGGAGAGTTTTGCGTTGCGCAATTTTGCCTCGTATCCGAGCGGAGTTTCGCGTTGTGTTTTTTCTACTTGCGAATACAACAATGTTGCTTCCCACGATTCTTCTTTAAGTAAATAGATATCTCCTAATTCTATTTTCGCTTTTGATTTTGTGGTGGGTGATACTTTATTGTTGGCAATCAATCGATTAAGACCATTAACAGCAGAGTCCTTTTCATTGAGGTAATAGGCATAGAGAAGCGATTGGCTCATGACAGCCTCAAAACCATTGGGGTGTTCGGGGTAAGCCCTTTTAAAATTTTCATATTCCGAGATCAGGTACTTCACTGAATCGCGGTTTACCGGATAACTTTTCTTCACTTTAGCCTCGCGCGTTTGTATCAGGCCAAGACGGGCGGGCAATTCATTTACCGTGTTTGCGTACTCTTTTATCACAAACAAAAAACTTCGATCGGCATTTTCAAAATCATTATTATTAAGCGCAATATGAGCTATCTCCAACGTTTTTGATTGTTCTTTTTTAAACCGCTTGTCATACGCGCGCGATTGAATGTAGGCACCATAAAAGTTTTTCTGTTGAAGGTTAACCCAAATCAATAAGTCAACAAAAACTTCTGAGTCTTGATTTTTCTGAACCTTATCGTACAAAAGCTTTTCAAGGCTTTCAAGTTCTTCTGGTTTTGTAAGTAAAATCTGCATCAGATTTTTTACATATGAAATATTGGCGGGTGTTTGTGTTACGTAATTGAGATACTCTTCTACCATCTGATCGCGCTTGCCCGAGAGCCTGTAAAGATTAGCTAATTCAAGCGTGTACAATGCCGAATTGCCTGACGAACTTCGTGCCTGTTGAAGAGCTATAATGGAGTAATCAACCAGATTTCTTGATGCGAGATAATCCGCAACTGATTTTAATTTATAGGCATCATCATTCTGATTTTTAATTAGGCCTTTAAAGTATTTGTCGGTCTTGGTAATGTCTCCCGAGCGCACGTAAATAACTCCCAGATCTAACTTATAATTAAGTCGACTATCGCGTTTTATTAGTCGCTCAACATAAGTTTCGGCTTCTTTAAAATTACCAACATCAAGAAGCAGGTTGAGATAATTTGCATGAACGAGTGCAATGTTCTCATTCTTTTTTACGAGTTGTTCGTAAAGTGCCAGCGCCTTATCTTTTTGCCCCTTTAAGGTATATTCATTTGCTATTTGGATTTCCTGCAAATCCTGGGAAAAGGCGGAAGTACAAAACAATCCACAAAGGAACGCTAAGTGTATTTTAATAATGAAAGATATATTTTTAATGTAATAGTAATTGTCCTTGTGCATTTGTGGATAACGTATGTTTCTTAAACGTTAGTTATTAATTTGTGGATATAATGACTTTTGCTTTGGTAGTTTTTTAATGATTTTAACAAGGTAAATTGTTTTTACCAACAAATTTCAGATTTGTTTATGAGGTAATGAAACCAATCAACAAGTGGTGGATAATGTTTTCGAACTTAGGGTTTACCAACAATAAAAACAGTTTTTAGCGTGTAATTGAGTGAGATCTGTTCAAAAAGTTTTTTGTTAACAACAGTCAACAACTTATTCAGAATTTTATCACCAAAGGCCCATACTCCCAATTTGCCCTAATGGGAAACGAAAATGCCCCTTCGTCAGATTTATAGAAGAAGATTTTTTCTGGTTCTATTCCGCGAAAGAAATTCCCTGAATCCCACTTTCCGTTTCCGTTTGAATCGATGAGTACTCTGATTTTATACTCCTGGGGTTTTAAGAATTTTGCGCTTATCTCCTTTGGATTTCTGAATTTTTGGACTACTACGTTGTCTGTGGTAATAATTTGTATTTCATAATTTTTCTCTTGTGTATCGATTTTAGCTGTGATTAATCCAGTCTCATCTTCTTTTGCTATAGGGATGTTTTTTGAGATTGATTTGGAACTATCAAGTGCCAGCGATATAAATGCGCCTTTTCCATATCGAAGAAATGGTTGAAATACTTTTGAAGGTTTGTCACTTTTGAGGCTGTCAGGTTTTATTTCTACAACTACATTTACGGATATGATATGATGCAGTGTGTCTATAGTTAAATTCTTTTGTAAAAGGGTTGTTGTGTTAACAGAATCTGTTTTTATATAAATGCTATCAAGGTTGATCTTCGAGAGTGGTTTATTATACGAAAGTTGGTGGTTGAATTCTTTTGTTGCCAGGTTATACTTTTCTGAAAGTTCTTTTAGTCCAAAGCCTTCCTTTGCCATTTTTGTTTGGGAGTATTTTATAAAAAAGGTCGTATCCACGGTTTGTTGAACACTGTCACTGGCAAATAGCTGAACCTTTAGAGAGTCTGCAGAATCGAAAGAATTGTAAAAGATTAGTTCACTTTTTGATTCTCCAAACGTGTACAAGGTCTGCGATTTGTTTTGAACGTTAATATGTAGCGAGTCTACAAATTTGTTGAACCGAACTAATGTTGTTTTTTCCGTATGTCGTATGCTGGTGATCGCAGGCGGTCGCGTGTCAACATTAATTAAATTCACCGTCAAGGAGTCTTGATTTTTTGCCAGTGCTATAGGCTTAGCTATAAATCCAAACTTTTCTGTTTTACTTTCAACTTTAAGATTTTTGTTTTTATCATCGAATGCGTAGAGGTAATATTTACCGTCTTTGAGATTTTGGAGTGAGAACTTTCCTTCTTTGTTACTTTTTGTGAAGTAGATGGGCGTATGATTGAAAATGTTAAAGGTGTCGCTTTGATAAAGTGCAACAGTTATTTTCAAGGGTGTTTTTTCAGAGAACATCTCTACTACGGAGCCAGCAATACTTAAAGAGTCAATGGTCGGTCCGGTGCTAAATGCAAGACGTAAATTTTCTGCAGGATTTCCTTCGGTGAGGTCCTGAACTCCTTCGCGGAAGTTTATACTATAGGTTGTGGTTTCTTGCCAGGGCATCTCCGGGTCAATGATAAGCTTGTTTTTTTTAACGATGAATTTTGTGTTTTTGCCTGGTGATGGTGTAATAAGAATTTCTTCTTTAGGATCCTTAAGTTTTATGTATTCGTCAAAGGTCAACTCAATGGTGGATCCGGCAAAGTTTTTTAGTTCGTTGGAAGGATTCGATGAGATAAGAATAGGTGGGTCCTCATCTTTGGGTCCACCTGTTGGCGTAGTTTGGCTTGCACACCTAATAAGTATGAGGATTGAGATTATTGAAATCTGCCATTTAAATCTCATGCGTGTTTAGCAATGTAAATGAGGCTTGAGTATTTACCTGAGCGGCCTGCACTATGATTAGACTGAAATCCGGATAGAGTCGCGTGTATCATTTTGGAGATGCCTGTTCTTTCGGGACGCTTGTATCCTTCACTTAGTAGCGATACATAGAATGAATCTAATTTCATAGGTCGAGAGGCGATACAGGTGAAGCCATTTTTCAATAATAATTTCTTCATGCATGATTCAGAGAAATGCCATAAATGCCTTGGCACATCATACCCAGCCCAATGCGCACCATATTTTACCGCATCAGCCGATTCATAATTAGGAACAGCAATAAGAATTATGCCATCTTCATTAAGATATGATTTTAATTTCAGAATGGTTTCGTTCAAAGAATGAACGTGCTCAAGCACATGCCATAGTGTGATGATATCAAATTTTGTATCGAAACTTTTTAACTCTTCGCGAATGTCAGAGCCAACCAACGCAATTGCTTTTTCTCTGGCGTTTTTGGAAGGCTCAACACCGTCTACCGTCCAGCCGCTTTTTTTCATATGGTCAAGGAATTCACCTGTGCCGCATCCGTAGTCGAGCAACTTACCGCCTCTTTTATAATTAGAAATCAGGCTAAGCTTCCATTGTAGGGTGAACGTTCTGGCTTTCAAGTAAAGCCAATCAAACAAATTTTTATTTCCTCCGCTGTGCGAGATGTATTTTTCGGACTGATAGAATTCAGAAATTGAAATTTGATCGGGTCGTGGATTAGTTATCAGCAAGTTGCAACCAGCGCATTGTTGTAAGGAAAAATCTTTTTGAGTTACGGTGTGATCCTTAGCAACAAGTACTTGCTGGAATGATTGGTTTGAACAAATCGGGCAAGTAACTAGTGTCTCCAACTTCATTACTTTCCGAGATAGACGGTTAGCACAGATACATCTGCTGGTGATACCCCACTTATTCTTGACATCTGTCCGATAGTTTCTGGTCTAATGCGCTTTAATTTTTCCCGTGCTTCAGACGACAGCGCCTTTACACGATCATAATCAAAATCGGATTTGATTTTATAATCTTCAAGGCCCTCAATTTTTACAGCTAGTTTTTTTTCTCTTTCTATATACGATTCGTATTTCAAATCAATCTCAACTTGTTGTTGCACTTCTTCTGAATACTTGTTCAGCTTTTCGCTAACCGCAGAATCAATTCTTTTTAATTCGGGGATTCCAACCTGGGGCCTACGCAATAAACTGATGACTGAAATTTTCTCTGTAATTAATGAGGTATTAAGTTCCGCTAATTGATCATTGACACCTTCGGGTAAGACGCGCATTTCTTTTAGCTCTTTCGAAAGCTGAGCGATATCATTCTTTTTATCAAGAACTTTTTCTAATCGCTCGGTAGTTGCTAACCCAAGCTTGTGACTAAGCTCTGTTAGGCGAATGTCTGCATTATCCTGACGGAGTAAAATTCTATACTCAGCTCGTGATGTAAACATTCTATAAGGTTCTTGAGTGCCTTTGTTTACAAGGTCATCGATTAACACACCAATATAAGCCTCTGATCTTTTCAGGATGAAAGGTTCTTTTTGACGGACTTTATTGTGTGCGTTAATTCCGGCCATCAATCCCTGACAGGCAGCTTCTTCGTAGCCGGTTGTACCATTAATTTGACCAGCAAAATACAGATTATCAATTAGTTGTGTCTCTAAACTCATCCTTAACTGAGTAGGAGGAAAATAGTCATACTCAATTGCATAACCAGGCCTGAACATCTTAGCATTTTCAAATCCAGGAATCTTTTTAATTGCCTGGTACTGGATATTTTCAGGCAGTGAGGTTGAAAACCCATTGACATAAATCTCCACAGTACTCCACCCCTCTGGCTCAACAAAAATCTGATGCCGCTCGCGCTCAGCAAAGCGATTTATTTTATCTTCTATTGACGGACAGTAACGCGGCCCAAGACCCTTTATTCGACCCTGAAACATCGGTGATTGATCGAAACCTTTTTCGAGTTCTTTATGAACAGACTCATTGGTATAAGTTATCCAACAACTCAATTGTTTATCGAGTGGCTTGGTGTCACTATAAGAAAATTTGCCTGGATTGGAATCTCCCGGCTGCTCTTCCATAACCTTATAATTAAGTGAACGACCATCAATGCGAGGTGGGGTTCCGGTTTTCATTCTTCCTGATTCAAAACCGAGCTCTACAAGCTGCTCAGTCATTCCAATAGAAGATTTCTCTGCGGCCCTTCCACCACCAAAGCTTTTTTCACCAATATGAATTTTACCATTTAGGAATGTACCATTGGTGAGCACAACTGCTTTTCCCCTTACCTCTAAACCTAATGCAGTTTTGATTCCGAGAACTCTTTTATCTTTTACAATTAACCCAACAGCCATTTCTTGCCAAAAGTCAATGTTTGGAGTTCTCTCCAGTGCAAGCCGCCACTCCTCTGCAAATCTCATTCTATCATTTTGTGTTCTTGGACTCCACATCGCGGGACCTTTTGAAAGGTTTAGCATCCTGAACTGAAGCATCGATTTGTCCGAAACGATTCCTGAGTACCCACCCAAAGCATCAATTTCCCTTACAATCTGTCCTTTTGCCACACCGCCCATTGCTGGATTACAAGACATTTGGGCAATAGTATTCATGTTCATGGTTATCAGTAGAACCTTTGAGCCCATATTGGCAGCTGCAGCAGCGGCTTCACATCCAGCATGACCAGCACCCACAACTATTACATCGTATTCAGGAAACATGTTTTTATTGATTTGTTCCACGTGAAACTTCTAAGCATTCAATTTTTCAGGAATGTGAGTTCCACGTGAAACTTCATTTACGCAAAGATAGACAAGCGTCTTCTTTTTTGCGCATGGCGGCCTTTTCGGTTGATTTTTTGTCTTTGAAGCCCAATAGGTGTAAAACACCGTGTATCATAACACGGTGTATCTCCTCATCGAAGCTAGTTTTGAATTTAGTCGCATTCTCGGCAATCCGCTCAACACTTATGTATATCTCAGCTTCGAGATGACCTTTTTTTGAAGAGTTATCGAAGGTGATAATATCGGTTAGAGAATTATGATTCAGGAATCTTTTGTTGAGCATCAGGAGGTGCTTGTCAGAGCAGAAGATATAATTGATTTCGGCATTATGACCCTTTTCGTTGAGGATTACATCTTTTATCCAAGTAGCTGTTTTTCTCGGGTGCGTAAGCGCGAAGTCAACATCTTCTTGAAAAAAACGGATTTTACCCATTCAATTCATGTAAAAGCTTAATTCCACAACTTTGCCATTTTCAGAGAAATCCACTTCATCGGCAAGATGCTTCATTAAAAAAATACCCCTTCCACCTGGTTTTTCGAGATTCTCGGGGGCGGTTGGGTCGGGTAAGTTGTGAAAATCAAATCCCAGACCTTCGTCTTCTACTCTGAATTTAATAAGACCCTCTTCAAGGGAGAGGGCAAGAGAAACGTTTTTTCCTGAATCGCCTTTGTTTCCATGCTTTATGGCATTATTTACGGCTTCTGTAACTGCTATCATGATGTTACCATAGATATCATCATCCAGGTCGTATTTCTCCTTTGCATTATCAATGAAGCTTTCAATCATCCTGATATTTTCAGAGAGCGAAGGGATTTCAATTCGGATGTTCTTCATGCCGGACAACTCAGTTTATTCTTGCGATTTAATTCTCTTGAAGTACTCACCAACCTCTTGCTTATAGTATGGGTAAAGTTTGGGTGGCACGGTTTTCAGCAATTCTACTTCTTTTTCCTTTAATCTTAAATATTCTTCAAATGCCCTCGGAATTTCATTTGCGTACTCCTTAGCGGTTTCGCCTTTTCGATCTTCGTCAAGATCTTGTTCGCGCATCGATTTTTCAGCCTCTAGCAATCTGGTTAAAATATCTTTTTGTCTTTGTATAGTTTGTTCAGTGATCTGCTTATTAACCAGATCCATTTCGGTTTGTTCCATTTTGCCGGGCAAATCGCCACCGGGCATTTTGCCACCCTCCTGCTTCATTTTCTCCTGCATCTCTTGAAGGGCTCTACGGATCCGTTCTTGTTCTGCAGCCATTTGTGCAAACTCTTCTGAAAGCTGTCGGCCGCTTTTCCCACCCTTACGAATATCTTCCATCTGCTGATTAAGCTGCTGTTGTAGTTTTCCTAAGCTAGGTTTACCTGACGATTTCTTTTTCCCTTTTCCGGGCATCGCATTAGCCATCATGTTCATCATCATTTCAAAGTGATCATTGAGCATGAGAGCGAGGTTGTTAATGCTTGTCATAGAAAGTTGCATCTCGGTGCTTGCATTTGCCTTTCTTCTTTCTTTGATGTTAACCAAAGCCTTTTCAACATGATCGTTTAACTCACCAACTTCACGGGTCACTACAGATCCCATAAATGGATCTTTCTTTGCAAGACTTAAAAGACTGTCTTCCAACACTTTAGCGTCATCTTTTAGCTTAAGCTGATTTTGTGAAAGTTGTATGTATTTAGGATCAGTCTGTTGAATAGGCGCAAACTCTTTCATAAGGCCCTCCTGATCAAATGAAAGTTTGATCAGCCCATGAATGATTTGCCGTAAGCTTTCCAGGTTCTGCTGATCGATTTCCATTTCCATGGAATTTTGCATTCCCTCCATCTCTTGCTGCATCTCTTTCATTTTTGAGATGGCCTGCTTTTGTTTTTCACTCGATTTTTTTGAATCTCCTTTTTCAAGGGATTCTTTACTCTCCTGCTGAGATTGTTCTACTGCTTCTTGTTTCTCCTCATCGGGAGTTTCTTCTGACTTATTAAGTTCTTCACCAAGTTTATCGAGCTCTTCAAGTTTCTGCTCCAGGTTTTCAAATTCACCTTTTAATTGCTCTTGCTCTTCTGCCAATTCTTCGGGTTTTGATTTTTCAGTCTTTTCATTCTGGTTTTCCTTAGTATCCTTTTTATCTCCCTTGGTCTCGTTTAGCGCGTCTGTTTTTTCAAGAAGCGCTTCCTGCTTTTTGGTTTGCTCCTTCAATTCGTCAATGGCCTGCTCTAACTTATAATCATATTGTAGCTGCTTGAAAAGTTCGAGCGTTCTTTCTAATTCTTTTTCAAGATTTATTTCTTTCCGATCCATCTTATCCAACATTTTCTGAATTTGATTCATGTCGGCATTTTCTTTTAGAAGTTTTTCAAGATCCTGAAAAAGCTTTTTAGTCTCCTCATCCAATAACTCATTCATGAGCTTTTGAATCTGCTCAGACTTTTGTTTGATCTTTTCACTTTCTTCTGAAAACGATTCTTTCTTTTGCTCCAGCAAGGAATTTTCTTTTTGAAGGGTGTTGATTGCCTCGTCCAGTTTTTCTTTTTGTTTGATCAAATCCTCTAGCATTTTTTTATCCTGCCAATCAAGATCTTGCTTGCCGCGCAATTTTTCCTGAGCATCATCGATCGATTTTTTTAGGTCTTTCGCCCTCTTAAGACTTTGTTCAATTTTATTTTCGGCAGCTTGCTGCGCCCGCGTTATCTCGGCTTTGATTTCCTCTTCGCCCGGAAGATCAAAAATGTAGTTGGCACTACGGGTTGACTTCCTTCCGTTTACGCCATCATTATCCCATACCTGCAAATGGTACATGAGTTTATCTCCGGGTTGTAAATCGAGGGAATCAATTTTCCATTGATAATAGAAATTTTGTTGCTGCTGGTTTGCTGCGATCGCAATGGTTTTTCTTTTTGCTGGCAACTCTTTTGACCCCTTTACAATTTGATAGTTTAATGTTAGCGCGGTGATTCCATAATCATCATTCACCGATCCACCCAACAAAATAGATTTATACAGAACAGAGTCTTGAAGGTTATCGACCACCACCGTTGGATATTGATCCTTTACTACGCGAATGGAGTAATTGATTTGATCTTTGTTTTTACTGTCGTCATTTTCAAGAATAACCGAATATTCATCGGGATTTTTAAAACTTTTACTAAAACTAAAAGATTCATTGTCAATTAATTGCATGTCGTTTTCGTCCCCTTCAGAAGAAAATAAAATGGATGCCTTTTGTGCATGGGCGGCACCAATTTTCCAGGTGACTTTCGTTCCCTCTGCAATTTCTAGATTGCCGGCATTATTTAATTCCTGAGGCTTTAATCCCAGATAACCCGGAAAATTTAACGTCACCTTAAGTTGGGTTAACTCGGGTCGGTTTATCAATAGAATTTTTTTGGCATCAGAGAAAAAACCAGAAGCCTCTAATTGAAAGTCAATTTCGTTTTGAAGATTATCGAAGGTGAAGGTAAACAAACCCGCGGTGGCTGTTTCCATCTTCCAGCGCTGATCTCCGGAAATGATATAGACAAAAGCGGGTAGCGCTTCACCTTCCAACTTCACGATAAGCGTAAAGTCTTCATTGAAAAATGCCATCAGGTTTTTATTCTGCACATTGAATTTGAACGGTGCCTGAGGCGAAAACTCTTGATTGAATTGTACAATACGTTTTGTGCTCTGTGTAAAAATTCCCTGATTGATTATCAGCAGTACAAGAATTAGTAGAAACGGAATCAGGAAGTACTTTGCATACTTCTTGTTTTCTTTCAGATCGATAGCCTGTTCAAAGGCAACATCTTGTAAAGAAACAGTTTTCTGTGTAATGCCAGCGCTAAGCAAGGCACTTGGGTTTTGTGCAGAAGCAAGTTGAATAAGATTTAACAGTTTGTCAGAAACATCAGGGAAAAACCGGCCAATCATTTTGGCACTATCTTCCTGACGCAATCCTTTTTTATAAACCCACCAAGCGATAGGCTCGCGCAGAAATCGGAAAACAGAAAATGCAGCAACAGCAAAGAAGGAAGCAAAAATTAAAAAACGCCCGGTTTTGCCTAACCAGAGATTATATTCGATCAGAGAAACAATTAAAAAATAAGCTAATAGGATTGAGATCGATAGGATGCTGCCCCGGATCAGTAGATTCAGATAATACCTTTTTGTAAAGGAGTTTAGTTTTTCGTTTATGCGATTTATCCCCTCACCCATGTTTCCTTAAAACGAACTTATTCTAAAGATAGTTTTTAATGTACTAAGATAGGCGGGGTTCGCACTTAAATCAAGCCGCTTATGGAGTGATTTTCTGATCCGGAAAATGCCAGTCGTATTCTTTCTCAAAGTACTCCAGTACATGCATCTTCAAAAGTTTCTCCTGCTCTAGTAAATCAAAATGGGGTAGTTTTTTTACAAGCTTCCAATGCGGCCAGCCCTCAGCATCCTGCCCCTCCAACTCATAATAACCTGCCAGGCTTAACACTTTGCAAATGGCAATGTGCATAAGGTCTTGCTTTTCTTCTTTCGAAAATAGCCGTGGGCCCTTGCCAAGTTCTTGCATGCCGATGATAAATAGTACGGCATTAAGATCTTTGGGTTTCTTCTCCAGAAGTTTTTCAATCTCACCAAGTAAACCCTGCCACTTGCGCTCCAAATCCAGATCTCGCTGATACATTACTTATAATTTGGTGAGTTCTTCCCAGTATTCAAATGCTCTGCGCAAATGCGGGACAACAATCGTACCCCCAACAAGAGTAGCTACCCCCATGGCTTCGTGAACTTCAGCTGTGGAAAACCCAACTTCTTTACATTTACCCAAGTGATATTTAACGCAATCATCGCAACGTAAAACCAGCGAACAGGTAAGCCCAATCAGTTCTTTAGACTTTACATCAAGTGCGCCCTCCTGGTAGGCATTTGTATCAAGATTAAAAATCCGTTTGATGATTAGATTGTCTCCGGCAAGAATTTTCTCGTTCATCTTGCCGCGGTATTCATTAAATTGCTCTACGAGTCCCATACTGAGTTATTTCCCCAAAGATGAGTTCAATTCGGATGAAATCAAACGTAGTAAATTCTGCCCTTGATGCATGCCGCGATTTTATCTCATTATTTTATCCTCACTACTGTCTTGGGTGCTCGCAAGCTTTGTATAAGGGCGAAGAAATTTTATGCACGCGTTGCATTCGCGATTTACCCAAAACCGAATACCATCTTGACAATGAAAACCCAATAAAACTTAGACTGTCGGGTCGGCTTCCGGCTAAGCACGTGGTCGCATTTTTGAAATTTAGAAAGACAGGAATCGTACAACATTTGCTCCATCAATTAAAGTATAACAATCATCCCGAAGTGGGCGTGAGGCTCGGAAAAATTTATGGTAAAGAATTATTTGATAATGGCTACGCAAATGAATTTGATCTGATTGTTCCTGTTCCGTTGCATGAAACCCGCAGACGAAGAAGAGGCTATAATCAAAGTGCAAGGTTTGCAGAAGGATTGAGCGAGTCGTTGCAAATTCCCTGGGACGAATGGATCAGCACCCGAACAATGAGCACAACAACCCAAACCCGAAAATCAAAAGTGGAGCGTTGGGATAACGTGAAGGATGTTTTTGACATTCGACAGAGTGAAAAAATTCAAAACGCAAGAATTTTACTTGTGGATGATGTTATTACAACCGGGGCAACTCTCGAAGCGTGTGGTAAACATTTGATAGAAGCAGGCTGCAGAGAATTGAGCATTGCATGTCTTGCGGAGGCGCAATAAAAAACCCTCCACGAAGGAGGGTCTTTAATTTATATTATGAGTTTTAAACTCTAGTAGTTTGATCCGGCACGAATCATGGCGCAACGGAATCCGATCGTTGCTGTAGCAGAATCTTCATCCATAAATCTGCGTGTACCTGGCGACATCCAGTAAGCTACATCTTTCCACGATCCACCTTTGTAAACACGAACCTTATCCGAAATCAAAGAGATAAATCCTTGTGGGTTTTTAGTGTATTCAAATGTGCGAATGTTTTTAGTAGTGCCATCGGGCATGGTAACAGTTGAATCTTTTGGAGTCTTAGTATAACGGTTTCTATATTCACTATGGCTGTCAATAAAGTCATCTCTGCGTATAGGGTTAAGATCATCAAAATCCTGATGTGAAAGAGGGCGATATACATCCATTACCCACTCGCTTACGTTACCGGCCATGTTGTAAAGTCCATAATCATTTGGAGGATATTCATAAATGTAAGAGGTAATTAAAGCACCGTCATTAAGTCTTCCGGCAATACCCGCATAGTCACCACGACCTCTTTTAAAGTTGGCCAGGAAAGAACCCATTTGTTTACCGTAAGGATTACGCAATGCGTGGCCATCCCAAGGATAAATTCTCTGAAAGTTTTGCATCTCGTCCAACCACTGAGTTCCGATCAAGGCCTGAGCAGCATATTCCCACTCTGCCTCGGTAGGAAGACGGTAAGCCGGGATTACAACACCCGATTCTAATGGAATGCGACCAGCACCAGTTTCGGGTGCAGCAATACCCGCTCTTTCAGCCAGATCGGCATTAACTTTAGCTGTTCTCCACTTTGCATATTCATTTGCTTGCTTCCACTTTACACCCACAACCGGGAAATAGCGGAAACCAGGGTATCTGAGATAATGCTCAACATAAGGATCGTTAAATGCCAGATTCGAGCGCCAAACCAATGTATCAGGTAATGCCATCGAATAAGCCTTTCCACCATCAACCTTTGTTGAGTCAACAGACAAATGATACAGGTATTCTAACCAGTGAATATTAGCAATTTCAGTCTCATCCATGTAGAATGAAGCTACCGATACCGTTCTTTCCACGTTATCGCGGAAGGACATAACATCCTCTTCAAAAGAACCTAAAACGGTGCGTCCGCCTTCAATTAATACCATGTTAGGGGCATCTGGCTGAGAGTTATACTCCATTACCGGAAACCCTTCGGCCGCGTCACGGGTATACTTTAAACCGGTGGCCGTACTGAGCTGACCAGGATTTTGAGCCGTGGGCTTGCCCCCGCGATTGCCGAATAAAGAACAGGAGCTAATAATAGCCGATAGCGCAACTAAGAACAGGAGTGACTTGAAATACTTCATTTGCTTTTGGTTAGACATAAAAGTAACCGCTAATATAAATAGATAAATCAATGTTTTCCAAAGGGTAGCGATTTTTTGGTAAATCCTTAATAGAAGGTTTTGCTTAGCAACCGATGCTTAACGCTGTAAATCAACGCTTAGTATCTTTTCCAAAATGGGATAAAAATTCCGGACCTGGGCTAAACAACAGACCAAAACTCGCCAAATCGCAATTCCAACGGGTTGGTATAGCTTTTTCTTATCATCCAGGTATTAACATAAGCCTATGATTTCCATTCAGGACTTTAAAGTAGCCTCTTTTGAAAAGAAGTGTGACCTCATTACAAATCAAACGGAGTTCATCACCTCGCGTGGTATGGATAATTCGAAGGCGTATCTCTATCACACAGGAGAATTTTTTGTGGAGGTTTTTTATTCCACCCTTTACAAAAAAGTTTTGGGGATTAATGCATTCAATGACGCAGAAGGCTTGGTGCCTTATGCGGAGGATGTTTCACTCAATGATTTGCTCTCGTAAGAAGCAAGCGGAGCTAAGATTTCAATAGCCCCATCCACAGTGCTTATTGATTCTATGGTTAAGATAAGTTTGCCAAGGCTATCTTTCATGCGGCACCGCTTAGTGTGACCTTGAACAAAGAACAAAATCTTTCCGAAAATATCGGATTTAAAATATTCATCCTTTCCGGTAATGAAGTAGCCCCTCAGCTTTCCATTTTTAAGGCTCAACTTTTCAAAACCCAGAGTTTCTCCAATCCATCTCAAACGAACGGAGTTAATCAGTTGCTCAACCGAATCAGGAAGTGATCCAAACCTATCCTTGAGGGAATCCCGGAAATCGGCTAGCCCTTTTTCGTCCTTTATATTATCCAATGTGGCGTATAGCTGCAGTCGCTCACTGGTATTATTTATATAGGTATCAGGAATCAGAATCTCCAGATCCGTTTCAATAGAACAATCGGGCACTATCAATCTGGCCTTGGCCGAAAGCTCTTCTGCAAACAGTTCTTTAAAATCTGTTTCTTTCAACTCCTGAATAGCATCATCCAGAATTTTGTGATACGTGTCGAATCCCAGGTCGGTAATAAAGCCTGTTTGCTCGGCACCTAATAAATTACCGGCCCCTCGGATATCCAGATCGCGCATGGCTACTTTAAATCCATCGCCCAATTCAGAAAATTCCTCTAAAGCGGAAAGGCGCTTTCGCGAATCGGAGGATAACAGGGAGCTGGGAGGTGTTAACAGATAACAGAATGCTTTTTTGTTTGAACGACCCACGCGGCCCCGCATCTGGTGCAGATCACTCAACCCAAACATGTGTGCCTGATTTATAATGATGGTGTTTGCATTCGGAATGTCCAATCCGGATTCAATAATGTTCGTGGAGACCAATACATCATATTCGCCTTCAATAAACTTGACCATTACCTTCTCTAGTTTATCACCATCCATTTGCCCGTGGGCAATACCAATTCGGGCATCAGGCACAAGTTTGTAAATGGTGTTTGCCACCTGCTCAATATCACTCACACGATTGTGAACAAAAAATACTTGACCGCCCCTGCGCAACTCTGCGCTTACAGCATCCCTGATGATGACCTCATCGAAGGTGTGTAATTCAGTTGTTACAGGTTGACGATTAGGTGGAGGCGTAGAGATAATGCTAAGGTCGCGGGCGCCCATTAATGAAAAGTGCAACGTGCGCGGAATAGGAGTTGCTGTAAGCGTAAGCACATCTACGTTAACCTTAAGTTCCTTTAACCGATCTTTCACTTTTACCCCAAACTTCTGTTCTTCATCAATCACGAGCAGGCCGAGATCTTTGAACTCTACATCTTTGCTTACCACTCGGTGCGTGCCAATAATTATATTAACTATACCCTCTTTAACTTCTTTAATGATTTCTTTAATTTCTTTGTCTGTTTTAAAACGCGACACATAATCAATCTTTACGGGCATACCCGACAACCGCTCTGAGAAAGTACGATAGTGTTGCATGGCAAGAATTGTGGTGGGCACTAACACGGCCACCTGCTTGCCCTCAGTGGCAGCTTTGAATGCAGCCCGAATTGCAACTTCTGTTTTGCCAAAACCAACATCGCCACAAACCAGGCGATCCATTGGATGAGGTTGTTGCATATCACGTTTTACATCTTCAGTAGCTTTGGCCTGATCAGGAGTGTCTTCATAAATAAATGATGTCTCTAATTCGGCCTGCAGAAAACCATCTTCGCTAAATGCATAGCCTGGCGCACCTTTTCGCTTAGCGTAAAGTTCGATCAGTTCCTTAGCTATATCTTTAACCTTCTTTTTGGCTTTGGCCTTCTTGCTGTCCCACTCACCATTTCCAAGTTTGCTTATTGCGGGGGGAGTTCCATCCTTACCCGAATACTTTGAAATCTTATGCAGCGCATGAATGCTTACGGTCAACAAATCATCATCGCGAAAAACAAGCCGGATAGCCTCTTGTTCTTTGCCGTCTACGGCTTTTTTTTCCAGCCCTGCAAACTTGCCAATGCCATAGTCGATGTGTGTTACAAAATCACCCGGCTGCAAGGTTTGCAAATCCCGAAAGGTTAACGCCTTGGATTTTGAAAATTTTTCTTTTTGACGATATCGGTAAAACCGCTCAAAGATCTGGTGATCGGTATAACAAACAAGCTTGAGGATATGATCCACAAAACCCTGGCGCAACGAAAATTCCAGCGATTGAAATTTAATCTCGCGATGAATTTCTTCAAAAATTCCGTGAAGGCGATCTACTTGCCGTGGCTGTTCGGTAGCAATGAAATTATTATACCCCTGTGTTTGATGCTCCAGCAGGTTCACAGCCAGCAATTCAAAATTTTTATTGAACGAGGGTTGTGCGGAGCATTTGAAGTCATATATGTGGCGGGCTTCAAACGAAAACTTTGATCCAAATTCAATGCACGATAAACTCTTCAGACTTTTCAGTACACCGTCTCCGGTATTAAAAAGTTGTTCGGGCTCCAACACAACTTTAGTTTGACCGCTTTCGCGGAGAATTTTTTCGAAAGACTCACTGGCTTTTTCAAAGCACTTTGTTACAATATCTTTTGTAAGCTCTGTGTCTTTAAGCCAGATCCGTGCGGAGGGAGAAATGAAATCAAATATAGATTGGCGCTCTTCCTGAACCAAACGAGTTTGAACGTTTGGCATCAGACTGATTTTTGTTAACACATCTACCGAAAGTTGTGAGCCGGGATCAAAACTGCGGATGCTGTCGACCTCATCACCAATTAATTCAATACGGTAAGGAAGTTCATGTGCAAATGAAAATACATCGATTATACCCCCACGAATAGCAAACTGACCGGCTTCAAAAACAAAGTCAGTTTTCTCAAAATCGTAGCTATGAAGAAACTCTTCCAGAAAACTACGATCAAGAATCTCACCCTTTGTTATCAAGAAGGTATTGGTGGCCAGCGACTTTTTATTAATCACCTTTTCTGAGATGGCCTCGGGATAGGTGACAATTACATTACCCTCCGGATGGTTGCTAATTTGATTAAGGACCTCGGAACGCATGAGAATATTGGCATTCTCAATTTCATTGTATTCGTAAGGACGTTTGTAGCTCATGGGAAAAAAAAGAACTTCCTTTTCGCCCAACAAATGCTGAAGATCATTTAGAAGATATGAAGCCTCTTCTTTGTCCTGTGAGATAATCACATGCGAAGCCCGAATACTTTTAAACGCAGCAGCAAAAACAACCGCATCCAAACTTCCGTGCAAGCCTTTGATGCGAATGGTTGAATTAGAGGACGTACGAATTCCCTCGGCCAGCGTCTGTATCAGGCTGTCCGCACGATAAATAGAAAGAAACTCGTGCGCCTTCACACCAACTAAATTTGAAAAACAGGTCGCAAATATACCTTAACTTTACTGCGATGTATTACGTGCGGTTGTTATTTCTTCTCATTAGCCTTACCTCCTTTTTCTTTATGATACTGGGCTTGATAAAGCCCTGGATTATGCTTTGGTGGGAAGATGTGCAGAACCGTAAAAAAGTTATTCAGCTATATGGCTCCTCGGGTTTGTTGTTTTTAATTATTTATTTCGTGTTGAAAATTTTTGTTAACGTATGATGCAGCGAGTAGTGCTTTTATTATTTATATCTTTTCTATTCGCCCATTGTGCTACAAAAGAAGAAAAGAAACCGGAAGTAGTAAAAAGGGAAACAAATGAATTGCCACACCTGTCTTTCAGTAATCTGGATGGCACGCCTGCAACAACCCGCGACTTACCCGGCAGTGCTGTAATTATTTTGTTTAATACAGATTGCGACCATTGTCAGCGCGAGGCAAAATCGATTCAGGAAAACTTGCCTTCTTTTGAGAAGAGCACACTTCTGTTTATTGCGTCTGATCCCGTGGAGTCGATTCAAAAATTTGCTCGTGATTATGGGCTTGATAATCATCTCAACGTTCGTTTTGGACGGGCTGAAGGCGTGGATGTGTATATGAACTTTGGATCCATTCCTACTCCGGCTATTTATGTATACTCGAAAGAAAAGAGACTTGTGAAATCCTTTTTAGGCGAAACTCCAGTTGATCAGATTATTTTGAGTTTGTGATTCGGGCGCAAAGGGCAAGATGCTTTTTCTTTTCGGATGAAAAACCAACGAAAAACTTATCACCACCATCATTAAGGTTAAGCTTCTTCTTTATTTCCTGTACGCTAAGCGGATAGTTTCTTGTGACAACGTTTACTTGCCGGTTTGGTAAAAGACGAGGCAATTGTCGGGGTTCAGGATTTAACACCTCAACACTAAAAATCCTTCCAGGGAAATCCAGAATCAGTTTATTGGCTGTATAAAGATGCGTGTTGGCCGCAAGTTTTTTCAATTGAAACCTTTCTGAAATCAACTTGAATGCGCCCGCTTTTAAAATAGAGGCATTGGGTTCGTACAAATAGTTTTGGGGTTCACCAAAAGAAACCTGGCTCGCTTTTTCTTCTTCTGGTGTAAACAGAAAGGACGATCGGGCATTGCCAGAAGCCAGAAGGTCAATCGCCTCAATAGAAATTTCACCTTCATAATTTTGCTCAGCCAGAAAGAGAAGTTCTTTACATTCATTGTCTACAGATACAACATAAACCTTTCTAACGTGGTCAACCTCTCGCAGCCCCTGTTTGATATCCAAAAGTGGTGAAGTCTTAATCAGGAGAAACTTACTTCGATTTAAAACTCTTTGTTGAAGTTGGGTTATATCAGGCAAGCAATCCGCCAACCGAATAATTTTGCGCGACTTATTATCTCTGCGGCTGGGATCAACAAAGACAAGATCGAAATCAAGGTTGTTTTGATCTATGAATTGCTCAGCAACGTTAAGATGATGTTTAATATTGGCTGCCTTCAGCATCGAATGATTATGCTGTGCGATTTCAATGAGCGCACCGTCAGGTTCTATATAATGAAATGAATCAAACAGACGTGCAAGGAAAAAACTATCAACCCCAAAGCCACCGGTTAGATCAACTCCCGCATTTTTCTTAATACCAGTAAATGTCTCGGCAATTTTTGCTTTGAACAAAGCCGTTGCCTGCGAAGAAGATTGCTCAAGATTAAGTGTGGGCGGATACACCACACCTTTTGTTTCGTACCAAAACGGAAGTTTCTTTTTTGCTTTGCGCCTTCCGGCAATTTGTTCGGCTATTGATTTTGTGGGAAGATCAAAAAGCGCTTTGTGTTGCAACACCAGCTCGCGTTCATCGGCATGTTCATTTTTAAAAATGAATTTCTGCACGGTGTCTTCACTAATACGTTTCCAATCGGCCATGCTGCAAGTTACTTATTGTGCCACAACTGCGCGTGTGCGCAAAGCGAAGTAGATGTTGCGTAAGTAAACTACAAAACCCATACCCTGCGCTACCAGTAACACTGGCTCATTGCACATTATTCCATAGTACACCACCATCAGCGAGGCAACTGCACTTATTATCCAAAAGCCCAACGGCAAAAGTGATTGTTGTGCCTTCTCAGAAAAATACCATTGATATAGGTAGCGGAAGTTTAAGAGTAGTTGGCCTGCGCCACCAATAATCAGGGCCGCATCGGTAAAGTTTGTTCCAATAAAAATTTGTTCAAAATTCTGTGGAGCAATGAACCACGCACACATGATCAACACAAAAGGGAATATGAAAACTATCACCCTGACTATCCGACTGAGTTTGCTCTACACTTGCTTCAGTTGCAGGTTGCGGATATAGATGTAGAATGAAATGGTTTGTCCAAACAGGATAACCACATCGTGGCGTAACAATCCATAAACAAGAAACAAAGACGATCCACACAAACTGAAAATCCAGAACCAGGTAGGGGATACTACGCGGCCTACGCGTTCGGATTGCACCCACTGCACAACGGTGCGCGCGCCAAATAATGACTGAGCAAAAAAACCTAGCAAGTAAATACTCAGAGCTCCTGAAAATTCCATTTACGCTTATAAACTGAGGCAAAGATACAATCCCTTGCTACCACTTTGAAAACTTGGTAATGCAGTAAGCCTTACTTTGCTTTTCGACCATTTATAGTGATGTGTGGCGTAAACTATTTCCGTTGATAAAATTCATTGCCGCACCTGAAAACACATCCGACAACCAGTGGCGGTTACCCATCACACGCATCATACCCACTGTACTTGCCACGGTGTATCCGCCAATACTATACCACGCACTTTTATGTCCGTATTCCTTATGCAGAAAGATAGCTGCAACAAATGCCTGGGCAGTATGGCCTGACGGAAAAGAGTTGTAGGTTGAGTTATCCGGACGCGGGACATTGGTTGTGGTTTTTAAAATGTAAACAACGGCACTCATTAATAACTCGGGCTTTAATAGGAGAATAGATTGTTCCATCACAGAGTTTTTTCCCTTTGCTCTTGCTAGGTTCAAGGCATATACAGTAGCTATTGGAACATATTGCAAATAATCGTCAATGTGTTTGTCAAAAAAAGGAGCATGTTCAACTCGCTCATCAAGTACTTTAAATCGGCTTACAAAATCATCCTCATCCCGGGTAAGAAATCCTAAAGTAATAAGGGTGCCTGGAACAGCCACCTTTCTTAGCAGGGCGTGTTTATGGTTGCTGAATCAAACTCCTGTGAAAATGACAGGGTATAAGGAGCCATCATGAGAATGATCCACCCTACTTTTTTAAGGTTATTCATCCTCTGCCTTATTTTTGAGGCTCATTAAAAGCGTGTAGGCGCCCTGCACCACAATTTTTTTACCAACAAAATCGGCACCGGAAATAATCTCTACAAAGCCATTTTCTGAAGCTCCGGATTTTATGGGCTGCATCATGAACCGATTATTTTCTTCGGCAATAAATATATACTGATTATTTTCAAAACGTACAATAGCATCATCACGCAACGCTTGAACGTTATTGTTCTGTATTTCAATTTCGGCATTCATGTACATACCGGGCACCAGACTTTTATCATAATTTTCGAAATGACAATGTACTTCAGTGCTTCGTTCGGCTGAAAGATTTTTACCGATCAGAATAATTTCGCATTCATGTCGCACATCGGGTTGGTTGTTCGTATAGGCAACTAAGCTTTGGCCTATAGATAATTTTTCCAAATCTCTTTCAAAAATGGTGAGTGCCAGGTGAATGTCAGCCGGATTAATCAGTTCAAATAGTACTTCGCTGGGTTGTGTAAATTTACCAATGTTCACATTCACTTTAGAAACATAGCCATCAATAGGTGAGTATAGATTAATACTTTTAGAAAGGGTGTTTTCATCCAACTTGTCGGGATTAATACCGATAAGCTTTAACCGCTCGCCAAGCGACTTCACATTAATCTTTACGGTTATATAGTCGGCTTCGCTTTGTTGAAAAACTTTATCGCTGGTGGCCTTGCTTACATTCAATTCTTTTTGTCGGTTGTACTCGCTTTCTCTCAGGCTCAATTGGGTTTTAGCGTTCAGATAATCTTGCTGTAACTGAATATATTGTTGGTCTTCCATCACGGCAATCACCTCGCCTTTGTTTAGGTGCATACCCGGTAGCAGCTTGGTGTATTTGAGATAACCCCCCATGGGTACGCTTACGGAAATCATGTTTTGCGGAGGCACATCAATTCGGCCGTTTACTTTTAAAACACTTGAAATAGATTTTTGCTCAACGCTGCCCAATACAATCCCGGCATTTTTATATTGAGCATCCGTAAGTAGAACTGAATTTTCATTGACCGTTGTAGTCGGCTCCGTTGTTTCATTTTTAGAACCGCATGCCACAACCATGCAGAGCAAAGCCAACCCTAGAAAGAAATTTATTGAAAGGTTGCTTTTTTGTAGAGGTTTATGAATTATTGCTTTTTTCATTTGCTGTTAGTTAAGGGTGAAGTAAGTAAGTTGGATGATGCTTTCATTCAGGCTGTTTACCGCATTCAGATATTCGCTTTGGATGGAGATAGCCTGATTGGTGAGCATTACCCACTCTAAATAATTGATTCCACCATTGGCGAATTGCTTGTTGGCCGTGTCGCTTATGAGGGTAGAGTTTTTTAATCCGGCTTGTTCATAATACTCTACCGCCCGCAAATAATTCGTGTATTGAGTGAGTGCATTTCGGTAGGCGGTATTAAACTGTTGTACCCCTAAAGTAAAGCTTGTCTCGCTCATCCGTTGGGCCGATCGGGCTGCATTAATTTTTGCTTTCTGCGATCCATAAAAGAACGGAATGCCCAACCCAATCTGACCTGATTGAAATCGAGCAGATCCATCATACACAATATTATCGGCACCCATTCCGCGCATCGACATGTTGTTGTAAGCAAATGACAGATCAGGCAATAACCGCGATTTTTCTAATTGTGTATTTCTTAACGAAATTATTTTTTGTTGTTGAAGGACCTTTAAGGTGGGGTGTTGCAATAAAGTAGTCGTGTCAATCCACTCCATCCGGTTCATTCGAAAGTCATCGGGCAGGGGCGCGAACAGCGCGGGTGTGTTTAATAAAAGTTGGAACTGTGCCTGCAGTAAGTTCAGGTCGGCCTTGAGCTGGTTTAGCTGTAGCCCGATTTGGGCACGTTGTGTTTCGGCCGTTGTCTTTTCAAGAACATCAGTTTCGCCTACCGAAAAGCGTAAGGTTGCTTTCATTAAAAACTCCGCATACAAACTATCATGTTGTTGTAGTAGCTTTTTCTTTTGGTTGAGATACGCCAGTAAATAATACGCTTGCGATACTTGTCGCTTTAGTTCGGCTTCTTTTACGGCAACATTTAATACACTGCTTTTCCACTCTTCTTTCAACACTGACTTTTGGTTGGAATATACCGAAGGAAAATTGATGCTTTGATTGATGACAAATCGGTTATCAGAAAAGTTGCTGTTTATTTTACCGTACTCGCCAATAACATTTGTTTGCGGAATGTTAGCCCCTGACTTTATAAGTTGCTCCTGATATTCGGCTTTTAGTCGCTCATGTTTAACCGTTAGATTATTGACAAGCGCAGTGTCGATAGCCGCCTGCAGCGAGATGGGTGTTTGGGCATTTGAGTTCGGCTGAAAGAACGTCAACATCGCTAAAGCTAGTATTGTTGCTGTAGGGGAAATTCTGTTTTTTCGATTACCCAACTTTGTTTCGAACAAGATGTATAGCACTGGCAGCACGAACAAGGTGAGTAGCGTAGCGATCAGCAACCCGCCAATCACCACTGTAGCCAGCGGGCGTTGTACTTCAGCACCCGCACCATTGCTAAGTGCCATCGGTAAAAAACCTAATGAGGCAACCAACGCAGTCATGAGCACCGGCCGCAAGCGAAGTTTTGTTCCGGAGAGCACAATACTTTTTAAGTCGTGATGTCCTTCCGCTTTTAAACGATTGAACTCCGCTACCAATACAATTCCATTTAATACCGCTACCCCAAACAACGCAATAAAACCAACACCGGCACTAATGCTAAAAGGCATGCCGCGTACAGCAAGTGCAAAAATCCCACCGATGGCAGAGAGCGGAATAGCAGAGTAGATGAGTAGCCCGTGCTTCACAGAATGAAAGGCAAAGTAGAGCATCACAAAAATAAGTAGCAGCGAAACGGGCACAGCAATACTGAGGCGTTGCTTGGCAGCGTTTAAGTTTTCGAACGCTCCCCCATAGGTTACATAATAGCCGGCTGGAAATTTTAGTTTGGTCTCTACTTTTTTCTGTAGTTCATTTACAATAGTTTGCACATCGCGGCCACGCACATTAAAGCCCACAATAATTCTGCGTTTGGCATCCTCGCGTTGAATTTGATTTGGTCCTTCTTTTATTTCAACCTTCGCTAGTTGATTTAATGGAATTTGATTTCCATGTGGTGTGGGTATTAACAGATTTTGTACATCACCAATGTTTTTCCGTTGTTCGCCCGCCATTCTCACCACCAGATCAAATCGCTTTTCGTCTTCATATACCAGACCGGCACTTTGGCCTGCAAATGCCGTGTTAACGATTCTATTAATGTTTGTAATTGTCAATCCATATTGCGCAACAATGGCCCGATCATATTCAATCACGATCTGAGGCATACCCCCCACGGCTTCTACATACAAGTTTGCACTTCCCTCCACGGTGTTTACAAGGGTTCCTAGTTTCTGTGCATAGTGTGCCAACGTATCCATGTTTTCACCAAAAATTTTACATACCACATCTTGTCGCGCACCCGTCATCAATTCATTAAAGCGCATTTGCACCGGATATTGAAATCCGAAGGTTACACCAGGTACAGCTTCTAATGCCTTGCCCATTTTTTCGGCCAGTTCATTAAATGTGATGGCAGAGGTCCACTCTTTTTTATCTTTCAGAATCACCATCATATCACTGGCTTCAATAGGCATGGGGTCGGTAGGCACTTCACCGCTTCCCGTTTTGCCTACTACTTTTATTACTTCAGGAAAATTGTCCAACAGAATTTTTTCACCTTTCAATGTGGCTTCTACCGATACATTCAGGTTACTGCCTGTAAGCACACGCGTGTCTACAGCAAAGTCGCCTTCTTCTAAAGCAGGAATAAATTCACCACCCAGAAAGGAAAGTGTAATGAGTGCAGCCACAAACAATGTTATCACCGCAAGGACAACTGTTTTAGGAAATCCCAATACCTTATCCAGCAACGCCTGATATACGCGTTCAATTTTTTCCATCATCGTATCAGAAAAATTTTTGGAGTGCTTTACCTTCTTACTAAGAAAAACAGCACTCATCATTGGGATGTATGTAAGCGATAAAATAAAAGCACCGAGCAAAGCAAAGGCAACAGTTTGTGCCATAGGCTTAAACATTTTTCCTTCAATGCCTTGTAAGCTTAAGATGGGAAGGTACACAATCAGTATAACGATTTGCCCAAACACCGCACTGTTCATCATCTTGCCGGCCGAGTGTTTTACTTCCGAATCCATTTCGGATTGGGTTAATGTGTTAATAGACGAAAATCTTTTTCCATGTGCCAGTTGATGCATTACGGCCTCTACAATAATTACAGCTCCATCTACAATAAGCCCAAAATCCAGCGCCCCCAAACTCATCAGGTTTCCACTTACTCCAAATAAGTTCATCATGATTATCGCAAACAACATAGCCAGTGGAATTACGGAGGCCACCAAAAACCCTGCTCTAAAATTTCCAAGAAACAACACAAGCACAAAAACGACAATCAAAGCGCCTTCCATTAAATTCGTTTGAACCGTGCCAATGGCATTGTTCACCATTTTAGTTCTATCCAGAAACGGTTCCACTTCTACTCCTTCAGGCAGTGTTTTTTTTATTTGCTCTATTCTCTCTTTTACATCCCTGATTACCACATTGCTATTGGCCCCCTTTAGCATCATTACAACAGCGCCAGCAACTTCGCCTTCACCGTTATAAGTCATGGCACCATAGCGGATGGCATTGCCCAAGCGCACTTCGGCTACATCTTTAATAAAAAGCGGGGTTCCATTTTCTGTGTTTTTTACAGCAATGCTCTTAATGTCATCTATTGTTTCGATCAAGCCTTCGCTGCGGATATACAGTACGGTAGATTGTTTTTCGATGTAGGCGCCACCGGTATTTTGATTGTTTGCTTCAAGAGCTGAGAACACATCCGTTACGGTCAGTCCGTAGGATTGTAATTGATTTGGGTCAACTGCTATTTCATATTGTTTAAGTTTCCCACCGAAGCTACTTACATCGGCCACACCCGCTACACGCAACAGTTGCCTACGCACAATCCAATCCTGAATGGTGCGCAACTCAGTAATATCATACTGACTTTCATAGCCTTTCTTTGCTTTTACCACATATTGATAGATTTCTCCCAAACCAGTAGTAACAGGAGCCAGCACGGGTACGCCCAAGCCCTGAGGTAGCTGATCTTTTACGGTTTGTAATCGCTCCGTCACTTGCTGCCGTGCCCAATACACATCCGTATCATCATCAAACACAATAGTGACAAGCGATAACCCGAAACGAGAAAAACTTCGCATCTCGATGAGCCCAGGCAGATTGCTGTTTATTTGTTCAATCGGAAAAGTAATAAGCCGCTCGATATCCGTTGCGCCTAAAGAGGGTACAGAAGTAATTACCTGCACTTGATTATTTGTGATGTCAGGTACGGCATCAATCGGCAGTTGGGTAAATTCATAGCTACCATAACCAATAAGGCCGATTACCAACAAGGCGATGATTAATTTTTGCCGTACTGAAAATTCTATTATTCTATTTAACATTATTGCAGAGTTGAGAAGGGTAATCAAAAGAATTACGTTTGCGAAAACGAAATGAAAAGATCAATGTACCCTTGAGAGTAATTGAACTGTATTTTCTGTTTAAATCAGAAGAACTTAGATTTTGGGAGGTTGAAAGATATCTCCAACCAGGAGATTGGGTTCGTAACGTAGATAGAAAAACTGAGAAGCCGGAGAGATTGTTACAAGAGGATCGGACAATGAAATGGGTTGACCTGGCAGCACAACGATTGATACGCTTAATGAGTGCCCACAACTTTTAAAAGGAAGACTCATGTCAGTATCATCGTGTGCAACATCGGTTTCGTAATGCATCACTAAAAATTGCCAAAAGGTTAAGTCATCCACTTTGTTTTTGTGCTCGGTGTAATGCTCAACCAACAGCGGTAACCTTAGTATCTCGCTGAATTCCGTACTCGAAACGAGATATAAAAGTAGCAGACCGATTGATGTTAGGCGTTTCACAACCACAAAGTAACTAATAAATCCTGAATAGATTCTGAATGGTTCTACACGAAGGGTTTAAAATAAGGATAGCGTACCGCCCTTTCTAAATTTTGTAAGATCGTAAGCAGGCACTGTTCGGTTGGCAAAGTATTTTTTCTTCGAAGCCCTGAACAATTGATGAATGGCTTCGGCTATGTTGCCTTCGCCCGCCATACGCCTGCCAAACTGCGAATCGTTCACATTGCCGCCATGAAAGGAACAGATCTGATTCCAGACTTTATCAAACCGATCAGGAAAATTTTTTCGTAACCAGTCTTCAAAGATTTTACCAATGGAGCCATTTAACCGAACTACTGTCATACCACAATTAAGCGCACCATGATCGGCCGCAGCTTTTAAGATCTGTGGAATTTCATGATGATTTAATCCCGGTATTATTGGTGCATTCATAATTCCGGTGGGCACACCAGCTTTCGATAATTCTTCTAATGTTTTTAATCGTTTGATGGCGCTGGCCGTTCGTGGTTCCAGAATCCTTCTCAGGTCTTCATTAAGCGTGGTGATAGAAAGATAAACATGCACAAGGTTGTCGCTGGCGAGGTCTTTCAGTAAATCGATATCCCGCAACACCAAACTATTTTTGGTAATAATGCCTACCGGGTGGCGATACCTTGCCAACACTTTTAACATGCCGCGAGTAATTTCGAATTTGCGTTCTTGTGGCTGATAACAATCCGTATTGCCACTGAGCATAATGGGTACGGCATTCCAGTTTTTAGTGAGCAAATGTTTTTCGAGCAGAGCCGGTGCGTTTTTCTTTACAATTATTTTACTTTCAAAATCCAGCCCCGCACTAAAGCCATAATATTCGTGTGTGTTGCGCGCATAACAATAAATGCATCCATGCTCGCAACCCTGATAGGGATTCATGGAGTACATCATACTTAAGTCGGGACTTTTAACTTCGTTTACAATCTTCTTTGAGTTCTCAATAAAAATCTGTGTGGTTGGAGACTCAAGCAAAGGCTCATCCAGACCCTCGATATGATCGGTAACATATTGAGTTTTCAGAAACCGGTTTTCGGTTTTTATCTGCGCACCCCGACCTTTGAAGTACTCCTGCTCCATTGAACAAGATTACTAATTATTTTAGTATTTATTAGATTTTGGTAAAATTTATAATCTTTTACACTTTACAGCGGAATGTAAAGTGTAAAATGTCAGTGAATTGACTTTACTTAGCTCGCGATGCACTTGCAGTACAATCAAACACCCATCGCAGAAATAATTACTCCTGAAAGCAGACAAGCCGGAGTTAGATTACTCATCAAGCGTGAAGATCTCAATCATCCATTTATATCAGGTAACAAATGGTGGAAATTGAAATACAATCTGGAAGCGGCACAGCAGCAAGGACATAAAACGTTGCTTACTTTTGGTGGAGCGTACTCTAATCATATTTATGCTACTGCGGCTGCGGCACATGAGCTTGGATTAAAATCCACTGGTATAATTCGTGGCGAAGAAACACTTCCGCTTAATACCACGCTCGCTTTCGCGGAAAGCAAAGGCATGCGATTTCATTACGTTTCGCGTGAGGAATATCGACATAAGACCGAACAAGCATTCATTCAAAAACTTGACGATCAGTTTGGGGATTTTTATTTGATCCAAGAAGGAGGCACGAATGAATTAGCTGTAAAGGGATGTGCAGAATTTGCAGCGCAACTCAATGCCGAAGTAGATTTTGATTATCTCTGTTTACCGGTGGGCACGGGTGGAACAATGGCCGGACTAATTGCCGGAGCGAATCAACAAACTCAGGTGGTGGGTATTTCAGTTTTAAAGAATGGTGAATTTCTGATCGATGAAGTAAAAAATCATCTCAAAAATTTTTCTGATGCGGTTTATGGAAATTGGCAAATCGAGACATCCTATCATCACGGAGGTTATGCAAAAACAAATCCGCAGTTGTTTGCCTTTATGGATGAAATGAAAACTAACCATAACCTGCCGCTTGATCCGGTTTATACCGCTAAACTAATGTGGGGTGTTCTGGACATGATGGCAAAAGGGAAATTCAAGCGCGGAAGTACCGTGCTGGTAGTACACACAGGCGGATTACAAGGTTTGCAGGGCTTTCGGTAACTAAAACCGTTTGCTATGAGATTATTTTTACTGTTTCTTTTTATTTCTGCATCTGTATACGCGCAAGACCTTACCACCGGCAGGCGCAGCAGTTATTATACTTTCGTATACAAATTAACAAACGCTGAAGCGGAGGCACTCTATAAAAAACAACAGCCAACGCAAGCGTTTTGTCATTCCCTGCACACGCTCTATCCATCAGATTCAGCCCGGTTTCAGAAAGAGTTACCCGTTGGGCATTACTTAGAAGTACGCACCGTTCAGGATAAACTGCAATACGAACTGATCTCCATCAACAACATGTCATTGCATCTGCTCAATAATCAGCGCGATTTAATTTTTACTATTAGCGATCAAGAAGGAAATGAAGTTGCTGATGCCAAAGTAAAAATCAGAAACAGAAACGTTCCATTCAATAAAAAAGACAACGCCTACTTACTTCAAAAGTCAAACAATCGCGGTTTGTTATCGGTCTCGGTTAACAATCACACTGCTTTCTTCCCAATAGAAAGACAGCTCAACAATACTTTTTTTGTTCGAACCGGAAAAAAAATTCTCGGCACATTCCCTATCAATCACCTGGTATCGGTTATCGTTTACCCAATTCGTACAGTCAAGAATCTTATTAAGGGAAACTATATCTCCCCGCCAGGTATTTATTATAAAGTAAAACATCTGGTTGAACCTAAGTATCAAAAAAACTGGACGGGTTATTTGGTTCTTAACAAACCTATGTACAAGCCTGGCGACACACTAAAGCTGAAAGCATTTTTTACCAACAAAAGAGGAAAGCCAATTTCAAAGGAGCTAGACATTCGACTCCATAATTACGGACGCAATAGCATTAATCTTAAACTAGGAACGGTTTCTCCTTATAGAGCTGGTGGCTATGTATTTGAATTAGTCCTTACCGATAGCTTAAACCTTTCATTGGATACCAATCCGACTTTACAATTTGAATTTAGAGACAAGACTGTCCAATCTGAATCGTTTCGGTACGAACAATATGAATTAAAGGCTAACCAGTTTTTTGCACGATCTGAGAATAACCGCAAAGAAAAAAGCGCCACTCTTTATCTAAAGGGAACCGATTCTAATGATATGCCGCTGTATGATGTACGTACCGAAATACTTATAAAACCCGATCGGGTAGAGAGCGCGTACAATGATATGCTATTTGTTGCCGATACACTTTGGTTTCATAAACAAAAACTGGATGCAGTGGGCGAAACCAAAATTGTTTTGCCCGACAGTATTTTTCCAAACGCAGCGTTAAGCTATAAAGCCATAGTAGCGTTTATCAATACCGACAACGAACGGCAAACAAAAGAACTTAGTCTGCAATTTGATTCAAAACTTCCTGCTGTGCGGTTTGAAGTAAAAAACGAGAGCGTATGGATTTTACCCCAATCGTTAACCAATACTATCGAGTTAACCGCATTGGGTATTAACGATGAAGAACTGTTTACAAAAACAGTTTCGTTGCCTTATCGCGAAAAAATTAATCCATACATAAAAGAGTACGAGGCTGGAGTGCATTCTACGTGGGAATTTCTGGAGATGGCCTCTTACGATAAGTTGGAGGTTTTCTCAAACAGAACAGCCGACTCCATAACCATCTCTATTAGTAATCCGCGAAAAATTCCTTTCCATTATCAGGTATTTAAAAATCGTAAGCTAATGGATCGCGGTAGTGCAGGCGATTCAAAAGTAATTTTTCAAAACAAATCCGCCACGCGCGAATCGTATACTGTTTCCGTGCAATACATCTGGGCAGGAACTTCTAAAAATGAAAACTATGCAGTTAACTTTAATGATCGACAGTTACATGTTTCCATTGTACATCCACCTTTGGTGTATCCGGGGCAAACAGCTGATTTTACAATTAATGTAACCGATGCTTTTGGTAAACCCGTACAACAAGCCGATATAACTGCTCTGGCCTACACAAAAAAATTTAGACAAACTTCATTTAACACAGTCCCTTCCTTTCCGCGCAAGCAAAAAGATCGCTTGATGTTTAACACATTTAATGAAGGAGAGTTTGAAGATCTGGATGTGAAAAAATTAGATTGGTTACTGTGGCACAAAACACTTGGTCTGGACAGTCTTTCGTTTTATCAATTCTTATATCCAACCAGCGGCAGATATGAATTTGAAAAACCAAGTTCAGATTCCATCACCCAAATTGCTCCCTTTGTTGTAGAGAATGGATTGGTGCTGTTGCCCACCGTTATTTACATTGATAACACTCCGGTGTTTCATTCCGCGGTTAACACCACACAACCGTATTCATTTCGGGTTCATTCCGGTAATCATCGCGTCAGAATCCGCCTTCGCGATTATTCTATTTCATTTCCGATAGATGTAAAGAAAAATCACAAGCAAATTATTTCTATCGACCTGAAGAATCTTCCAGCCGATGTTTTGAAAATAGAACTCAGCAAAGCCGAACAAGAAAAGGAGCTTACAAGCTTAAGTAAATATTTTATTTTGGTTGATCGTTCTGCTGATCAATCAAGAGCCTATCTCTCGCAATACGATTCTTACTTCTTATTCAATACTTCTGGTGCTCGTGCCGATTCTTACACCGAGCTTGTTGGTCCTTTGCATCCAATGCTAACAAATTTTTTCACAGCCGACTCAACAGAAATAAATTTTAACTACGAGCCATTTTATTCTTACCAGTTTTTACCGGGCTTAATTCGGCAGCGCTCACTTACCAAACCGTTGTTACGAAATACTTTGTTTGCCCCACACATCTCGCCATCATTTAGCGACAACGTAATGACAAAAGAAGAAATTGAAAAACGTTGGACTATTCCTCCTACCATCAGCAGGCCTAACTTTATGCGATACCCCACGCATTACAGTACCTGCAAGCAAAGTGGCTCACTTTCATTTACATTAAACTCATCGTTAACCAAAACAACACAAAAACACCTGGCTACATTTATCATTAATCTCGATAGCCCTGACCAGTATTTTATTTACCCAGCCACCACGCATCGCTTCGATAGATTTGATGCTGCTCACTACGAATTGGTATTGTTAATGGACGATGAACAATATCTCCGTTCGGGCAAATTTTTTCTTCAACCGTTCGGACAAACGATTATCAAATTTCATTCTGATTCTCTACATGAACGTAATTCATTTTCCGAAAAACTTTATAAGATGCTTAAAGAGTGGGATGATAAAACAACTTACGTGGAGCAACAGCGCATGATAGAGATGAACGAAGTTCGTACCTTCTACTATTCGCAACGCAACGAAAGTTATCCTTATGATGGAAATCTGGTTCGGGGAATTGTGCTTTCGCCTGAAGATGGCAGCCCACTACCCGGAGTAAACGTAATTGTAAAAGGAACTGTGTATGGTACCGTTACCGATGCAAATGGAGAGTATTATATTAACCTTCCACCAGGCGGAATACTTGTTTTTTCTTTTATAGGATTTACCACAGATGAAGTTTATGTAGGCAATCGCAGCCAGGTTAATGTGGAGCTAACTGCGGACGTAACACAATTAAGTGAAGTAGTTGTGATTGGTTACGGGGCACAACGAAAAATGAACATGACCGCTTCTATTAGTACTGTTCAATCCAATCTCCTTCAAGGTAGAATAGCCGGTGTGCAAGTCAGCAATACACCCGGTGCTTCTTCACGCATTTATCTGCGCGGAGTGTCCAGTCTGGATAATGGCAACCATCCGCTCATTGTAATGGATGGAAAAATTATTGATGCGGATGAATACCGCAAGATGAACCCCAATGGAATAACAGCAATAGAAGTTCTAAAAGGCGATGTGGCAGTTGGACTTTACGGATCGCGGGCATCAGGTGGCGTTATTCTCATTTCATCGCAACCAGGTGCTACCACGCAACAACTGTTAAGCACGCCCTTGCCAGAAGTCGTACCGCCCGCTATGCCCGAAGGATTTTTGCCCGGCAACAGCATTCGGAAAAACTTTCGCGACTATGCGTTTTGGAAGCCGAAATTGCTTACCGATAAAAATGGCAACGCAAAATTCTCTGCCACCTTTCCCGATGATATTACAGGCTGGAAAGTGGAAGCCCTTGCCATGACTTCAAATAAGCAAAGTGGTGCAGGATCATCCGTTGTTCAATCCTATAAACCCTTGCTTGCGCAGATTGTAATGCCACACTTTCTTTTGGAAGGTGATAGCGCCAATGCTATTGGAAAGATTACAAACTATACCTCCGATACATTGACAATCGCTAGAACGATTGAGATCAAAAACAAACAGGTTAACTCTTTGCGAATAACGAATTCGCACATTGATTCACTTTTACTTTATGGAAGTGCCGACTCCATCCGCGTAGGCTACCTGGTTAACCAAAATGACTATACCGATGGTGAAATCAGAAAAATACCGGTTTATAAAAAAGGTGTAAAAGATGTTGACGGAATTTTTGTTACCCTGCGCAAAGACACCACCATTACACTGCCTCCACAACCTGGTGTATTTAAAATCCATGCACAAACCGATGTGCTGGATGTACTGTTGAATGAAATTGAAACCGTAAAAACCTACCCGTACGATTGCAATGAACAACTTGCTTCCAAACTGCGCGTATTATTAGCCGAAAAGAAAATAGCTGATTTTCGGAAAGAGACATTTAAACATGCTGATCGCGTGAAGCGCATTATTAAGAAGCTATCCGAAAATCAACACGAAGAAGGAGGTTGGGGCTGGTGGAACAAAAGTGAAGGATTGATGTGGATTACGTTGCATGTAACGCATTCGCTGGAGTTTGCTGAAAAGGAAGCGTTTGAAACGAATTACGATAAAGCAGGTGTATTAAGTTTTATTCAATCAAAATTATTTCAACTTCCCTTACGCGAACAAATTTTACCGATGCAGTTTTTAGCTATGCACAACATCAAGATTGATGCGCGACCCATGTATGATTCTCTTGTTAAAACTGATCTATCTGTTTATAGTCGCTTACGCCTTATTGAGTTAATGCAACAGAGTAATCTATCATATAATAAAAATTGGCTTTCAGCTTATCGCAAAGAAACGTTAAAGGGAAATTTTTATTGGGGCGAGGACGGAACTCAGCTTTTTGATAACGATGTGATGGCAACACTTATCGCTTATCGAATTTTAAAGAATGAAAAGGTTGGAGAAGCCGAACTGGAACGAATCAGAAACTTCTTTCTGGAAAAGCGCAGTCGGTCGTGGAGAAACACATACGAGTCAACATCCATCATAGAAACATTGTTGCCCGATCTGATTGACTTGTCGGATAATAAAACAAAACCTGAATTGACATTCAGCGGTGAGATTAATAAGGTGGTAACATTATTTCCATACGATACAATTGTCGAGTTGAACAAACCTCTCATCATTCGTAAGAGCGGTGTTTCCCCAATTTATCTCACCGCTTACCGCGAGTTCTGGAATGCCGAGCCAGAAAGAAGTGAAAAGGATTTTGTAGTAACTACCTTTTTTGAGGATAGCGTTACTGAATTGAAAGCCGGTAAACCCGTTACCCTTACGGTAGAATTGACAGTTAAAAAAGATGCTGAATACGTAATGTTAAACGTACCCATTCCGGCTGGTTGCAGTTACGAAACCAAAAGTCAGAGTTGGAGAAATGGAGAAGTCCATCGCCAGTACGACTATCATCAAACCACCATCTTCAGCAACTCACTTCGGGCGGGAACTTACCGGTATACTATCTCATTAGTGCCGCGCTACTCGGGTAAGTATACACTCAATCCTTCGCGTGCCGAGTGGATGTATTATCCAACAGTGCATGGACAGGAGGGAATGAAGCTAATAACTATTAATTACGAATAATCCCTCTCAGCCAAGTAAATACTCTTAACCCTCCTCGCTCTTCTGGAATGGCACCACTTTCGGCAGCCGTCTTAACCCGTTCTACCGTGTAGAATGCGGTTGGGATTAGCTCTTTCAGCTTGTGGAGCAGGTCGTCAAGTTTATCGCGCTCTACCACGGTGAAGACAAGATTCTCATGACCATCGGGTCCTTCGGCTGCTACTTTAGTAAATCTGAAACGCTGGATGTTTAAATATAGAATGAGTTCAACGACTTCCTTGCGCGTAATAATCCGTACGATTACTTTTCCATAGGCAATACGCTCTTCAATTAACATACCTACAAAAATGCCGGAAGCAAAACCTGCAGGATACGCTACGTAACAAACCCAATTATCCAACTGCTTAAAAATTTGACTGATGGCCATCAACCAGATAAAAGATTCGAAGAAGCCAAGTATCGTGGAGGTGTATCTTCTTCCACCCAGCATGTAAATGATCCGTATGGTATTGATCGAAACATCACAGATGCGCGCGATGAAAATGAGCAGTGGCAATACCACATAGCTGTAAATTTCTGGGGAGAGACTAAAAGTTTCTGTAAAAAAGGATTCCATTAAATCTGCGAATCAGTGGCTCTTTAATTATCCAAACAAATCTTTAAACACTTCCTCCAGCTTACCAAATGACTTCACAGCGATTTTTGATTTCTTTAAGTCCAGCGACTTCTGACTGTATTTTGAAATATAGATAACTTCAAAGCCTAGCTTCTCAGCTTCCGAAATACGCTGGTCAATTCGATTAACGGCACGTAATTCTCCGCCCAATCCAATCTCTGCTGCAAAGCAAACTTTATCACTCACCGAAATCTCTTCCATCGAAGAAATAATAGAAATGCAAAGCGCTAAATCAATGGCTGGATCCTCCACATAAATTCCTCCGGCCATGTTCACAAACACATCTTGTGTACCCATTCTAAACCCACACCTTTTTTCTAATACAGCCAGCAACATATTGAGTCTTTTTTGATCAAAGCCGGTTGGCGTTCGCTGCGGAGTGCCATACGATGCCGGGCTTACCAACGATTGAATCTCAATTAATAATGGCCGGTTGCCTTCAATGGTGGCTCCAATCGTAGCACCACTAAGTTGTCCGTCTTTTTGAGATATTAAAATTTCTGATGGGTTGGAGACTTCGCGCAAGCCATTACCCAACATTTCATAAATACCAATTTCAGAAGTTGAGCCAAATCGGTTTTTTGTTGTGCGCAAAATACGATAGGCCAAATGACGATCACCTTCAAATTGAAGTACAGTGTCTACCATATGTTCCAATACCTTTGGTCCGGCTAGTAAGCCATCTTTGGTGATGTGCCCAACCAGAAATACGGGTGTGTTTGTTTCCTTGGCAAACTTCATCAACTCACCAGCGCATTGCCGCACCTGACCAATGCTTCCGGCCGAGGAGTCGAGCATATGTGAATGAAGTGTCTGAATAGAATCAATAATCACAAGATTGGGTTGCACACTTTCAATTGCCTGAAAGATATTTTTAGTGCCCGTTTCTGCGAGCATATAAAAGTTTTCAGTGCTGCCTTGTGGTTTTGTTGAGAGGCGTTCGGCCCGCATTTTTATTTGTTGCTCACTCTCTTCACCCGATACGTAAAGTATTTTTGCTTTCTGTAACGAAAGTCCGAGTTGAAGCATAAGAGTCGATTTTCCAATACCAGGCTCGCCCCCAATAAGAATTAACGAACCGGGCACAATGCCACCACCCAATACCCGATTTAATTCCTGATCCGGTGTAGCAATGCGAATTTCTCCGGTAGATTCAATTTCATTGAGTGTTTTTGGTTTGCTTGTGCGACTTTTTGCTGATTCTTGCCGCCACTCATTTTTATTCGTTTCATTTTTTGAAACAACTTCTTCAACAAAACTATTCCACGAACCACACGATGAACACTTGCCAACCCACTTGGGCGACTCATAGCCACAGCTTTGGCAGAAGAAGAGAGTTTTGGATTTGGACAAAGGAATGAGTCTTAAATTTTAAAGAGACTCAAAAGTACTATTTAGAGATTAATGTATTGCAAGTTTTACTCAGGGAGTAAATCCCAACCGTCAGCATCCCAAATATCCCAGGCACTAATCCAGGCCATTCGTGTGAGTCCTGTCTGATTAGCATACACAAATGTGTATCCATAACCATCACCAGACATGTCAGTATAATCGAAATAATTTAAGAGATAGTCAAAGTGTTCACCGAACTGAGTGTGGTTTAATGTATATGCCGACCAAATAGAGGATCTATACTCAAAAATGGGAAGGCAATCCTTATTTTCAATTTCATCAGAGACAACAAAAGGCAAAGACAAGTCACTTCCCACAGGAGAGAAACGTATAAACCCACCTGCAGGCATTGTAAAATGAATCGAGTCGGTATCTATCTGCATAAAATGAGTTACAACAGCCGTATCGATATCGGTGAGGATTGCATTGGATACAGATCCAACTGTCATAAATTCTTTTAGTATCCACTTATCGCCAACCTTTCCGGTAATTGCATACACTAAGGTATCATTTTTGTAATTGAATTGGGGGCCACTAGTGCCAGTGCCCTTAGTGGCTTCAAATTTTAGATAGAAGTTTCGTTGACCCACTTCTGGATTATCGAATCGTATCCGGCCTTTGTTTGGCAATCCCTCCAAAGGAGTTTTAAACTCAATGGAAATAATTTTAGGTAAGAGCCCTTCGCTTTCGCAACCCACAAAAGTGATAATTGAAAAGAAAAGCCATTTAAAACGCGCAATCATGAATGAATATACAACAACTCAGCTCAATTTGACAAAAAAGCACATGATTTAAGATGGTTGAAATGAATTTTATAACGACCACAGATTTTCTTGCATAAAATTTATAATTTGTAGTATAGTACACCTAACCTATAGCCTATGAGACTTTTAATAGCGATTCTTTTTGTCGTAACGCAATCCATTCTTTGCCTGGCTCAAAAGCCACCCATTAAGTTTGGTGATATTTCTATAGAGGACCTTAAAATGACCCGTTACGATAAAGATTCATCTGCGTCTGCGGTCGTATTAGCGGACTATGGCGAGTCAATAATTGAGTACAATCAAGGCAAGGAACAATTTGAAATAAAATTTGAACGCATTCAACGAATTAAAATTCTCACTAAAGATGGGTTTGAATATGCAAACTTTAGCATTCCGCTTTATCATTCGGGTGGAGATAATGAAAAAATCTCAGGACTGAAAGCTGTAACCTACAACTTAGATAACGGTAAAATTGTAGAAACGAAAATGAAGAATGATGGAGTCTTTAAGGAAAAATTTGATGCCAATATTGACTTTACTAAAGTAGCTCTTCCAAATGTAAAGGAAGGATCGATAGTTGAAATTACGTATACAATAAGCTCCGATTTTCTGTTCAATTTTCAGGATTGGGAATTTCAAAGCACGATTCCAATTGCGTTAAGTGAATACCGGGCCAGGATACCGGAGTATTTTAATTACGATAAGTATATGCAAGGATATGTTCCACTTACAGTGAATGAACAGACCCAGGTTCCTGGAGCTATAAACTTTACCGTCAAGGAAAGAGAAGGTGATAAAAATGTACACACAACATTTACGCAAGAAAAGATAACGTTTCAGGAAAATCGTTTTCGATGGATGACCAAAGATGTTCCTGCCTTTAAAGCAGAACCATTTATCACCTCACCACGCGATTACGTTTCCAAAATCAATTTTGAATTGGCCTTTACTCAATTTCCCAATCAGCCAATTAAAAGTTACATGGGCAGTTGGCAAGACATAAATAAACAGTTTTCCGAAAGCTCAGATTTTGGTGAAGAGGTAGCGGGGAATGCATTTTTGAAAAAAACTGTCGAAGAAATTACGGCTGGAATGACAGGCCCTGAAGAAAAAATAGGAGCCATTTGTAATTATATAAAACAGACAGTTACTTGGGACGGTGCCAGCCGAAGATTTACATCAAAACCATTAAAGAAAACACTAGAGGATAAAAAGGGAAATTCAGCCGAGATAAATCTCTTGCTTGCCTCAATGTTGGACAAAGCCGGAATAACTGTAGTGCCTGTTTTGGTAAGCACACGCGACCACGGATTTGTTCGCGAAGCAACCCCTATTTCATCTCAATTCAATTATGTGATTTGTCTCGCAACCGTTGGAGAAAAGTCATTTTTGTTAGATGCGACAGAAAAACTTCTACCCAGTGGTATGCTACCCGAGCGGTGCTTAAATGGAAAAGGTTTTGCGGTTTCCAAGGAAGGATTTAAGTGGGTTGAATTACAAGCTACAACCAAATCCAGAACGGTGGTAAATGCAGATTTGTCATTAACCGCGGATGCCGAGCTTAAGGGCAAGCTTCAAATAGATCGGGGTGGATACGATGGACTTACCAGTCGAAAAAGATTTTTTTCAAAAGACGAAGCAGAATATGTAAAAGATTTTGTGGGTAGCAGACCCTGGGAAGTGACTAAAACAGAGATAGGCAATGCCAAAGAAATTCAATTGCCATTAAAAGAAACTTATGAGTTAACAATGAATGAACAAATGACCGTAGTAGGCGATGTAGTCTATTTGAATCCATTACTTCTGCACCGAATGGACGAGAATCCATTTAAGCTGGAAGATCGTCAGTATCCTGTTGACTACAGCAGCCCGTTTGAAAAAGTGTATATGTGCCGAATCACCATCCCTGAAGGATATCAAGTAGATGAATTGCCCAAAGCCAAAATGATGACTTTACCAGCGAATGCCGGTAGATATACCTATAGTGTTACACAGGCCGGGAACATTTTAAATGTTGTTAGTAATTTTCAGATTAACAAAAGCCTGTTTAGCCAGACCGAATATCCAAACCTTCGCGAATTCTATAATCAGGTTGTGGCTAAGCAAGCCGAACAAATTGTATTCAAAAAGAAATAACAATGACAATGAGGATTCTATTCTTTGTTTTTGCCTGTATGATAACGGATTCACTTTCTGCGCTAGATCCCACATACCCTGTTGGGGATATCCCAGAAGAACTTAAGAAGGATGTTAATGCTGTGATTCGCGAGGATAAAATGATTTATAAGATCGTGTCGCAAAGCAAAGCAACGGTTTATGCCTACTATGCCGTTACAATTTTTAACGCACGGGCTAGTGATTATGCAACTCAAGAAGTTGACTATGACAAGCTAACGAAAGTAATAAAATTTACGGGCAGCGTTTATGATGCAACAGGCAAACTGATCAGAAAGCTAAAGACTAACGAAATAGCCGACCAAAGTGTGTACGATGGCGGGCTTTACAATGATAATCGTATAAAATCTGCCGACCTCTCGCAAAGCACATATCCCTATACGGTGGTTTTTGAGTATGAAAAGGAGTACAAGTTTTTATATATGATTGATGGATCGGTGATTGTGCCGAATGAAAAGATTTCGGTTCAGCACTCTTCGTATCAATTGATCTATCCAGCTACAATTCCTCCGCGCTACCATACAATTAGCATTGACACCTCACCCACAAAAGAAAAATTACAAGATGGTTGGGAATCTCTAACCTGGGAGTTTAAAAATATACTTCCAATAAAATTTGAGCCGATGAGTTCGCGCTGGGAAATGGTTCCTCGGATTATGGCAGCGCCAACAAAATTTGAATTTGATGGTTATATAGGCAACATGCAAACCTGGGATGAGTTTGGTAGATGGATCAATACTTTGAGTAAGGGACGGAATAGTTTACCAGACGAGACAAAGCAAAAAATCGTTCAATTAACAAGCGCGCTTACAACTAAAGAAGAAAAGACCAAAGCCATTTATGAATACATGCAGAATAAAACCCGTTACGTAAGCATTCAATTGGGCATTGGTGGATTTCAACCTTTTGATGCAACCGTAGTCGATCAAACCGGATATGGAGATTGCAAAGCATTGTCAAACTACATGGTTTCTCTATTAGATGTAGTGGGAATAAAATCGTACTATGCATTAATACGTGCGGGCCGCGATGCCCCTAAAATGATTACTGAGTTTCCGAGTTCGCAGTTTAATCATGCTATTGCCTTTGTGCCCAATGGATCGGACACACTTTGGTTGGAATGTACAAGTCAAACCAACCCATTTGGCTATGCCGGCACTCATACGGGAGATAGAACTGCATTGGCAATTACAGAGGATGGGGCTAAGATTGTCAAAACTCCGATTTATTCGGCCGACCAAAATCTTCAGTCGAGAACAGCCGATGTTACAGTATTGGCAAATGGAAATGCACAGGCGAAAGTAAGAACAACTTATTCGGGTCTGCAGTATGAAAACAACGCGCTCAGTTTTATTCTCGAAAATCAATATGATGAACAAAAGAAATGGATCCAAAATAATACAGATATTCCAAGCTTTGATATCAAATCATTTTCGATGACAAACATAAAGCATAAGATTCCTTCTGCGATAGTCAACACAGACTTAACCCTGAATCGGCTTGCTACGGTTAGCGGCAAACGCCTGTTTCTTACCCCAAACCTGATGAACCGATCAACGTATACACCTGAAAAATCAGAGAATAGAAAGACCAATGTTATTCTCCGGTCTTCCTATCTTGATTTGGATACGATAAAGTATAGCATACCCGAGGAAATATATCCTGAGTTTGTTCCCGAGCCAGTAAAAATCAAATCACGTTTTGGCGAATACGAAGCTTCATACAAGTTGGATCAAGGCAAACTCGTTTACATTCGCAGAATAAAAATGATAAAGGGAGAGTTTCCGGCAGATTCTTATAATGAATTGATTGATTTCTACAAGGGCATCAACAAAGCCGATAATTTAAAAATGGTTTTTGTTACAAAGACCTGACTACTTTATAGGAGCATTCGCTTCGCGTGACATCACACGATAAATCATTCGATCGGCCATAGTAGGCCACCATTTGTTCAGCCAAACAGCAAGTCTGCTTTGCCGGTCGGTAAGCACGAGTGTGCGCTTTCGCTTTAGTACTGCGGTGTAGATATAATTGGCGCAAGCTTCGGCTGTCATCATTTTCTCCTCTTCGCGTGGAGATTCACCTTGCGGCTGGCCATCTTTTGTTAAGGCACGTCTTCGGATGTTGGAAGCTGTAAACCCCGGGCATGCCGTTAGTACGTGTACTCCTGTGCGTAAGAGCTCTATTCTCAACACTCCCAAAAATCCATTTAATGCAAACTTTGAGGCAGAGTATCCCGTACGACCAGGCAACGCAAGAAAACCAGCAATTGAAGAAATGCCGACAATCGAACCTTTATTTTTTGTGATTTCCGGCAGACAGTATTTGGTTGCGTAAAGAACACCAAAGTAATTTGTGTCCATAACTTTTCGAACCACATCCATATCAACCTCAGAAAATAATGCCCGCATGGAAATGCCTGCGTTGTTAATCAGAATGTCTATCGTTCCGTAGAGTCGAATAGCTGCTTCGGCCATAGCTTTATTACTCTCTTCTTTACTTACATCAGCCTCAAAACTATCGATGGTAATGTTCTTCGCGCGAAGCTCTTGAACAACCTGATCCAACGCCTGCTTACTGCGGCCGGTAATCAGAACTTTTGATCCTGATTCGCCAAATTTCTCAGCCAACGCTTTACCTATACCGGAAGAGCCCCCGGTGATGATGACCACTTTGTTTTTCATGTGTGAACGTGGAGTAAAAGTAATCAAAACATTGTTTTATTTTTGAAGGTATGTTTATTCTAAGATTGCTTTCAAGAATTCCATTCTCAATACTCTATGTTTTTTCAGACTTTCTCTTTTTTCTAAGCTATCGTGTGGTGGGTTATCGAAGGAAAATGGTTAGAAAAAATCTTCATAATTCGTTTCCCGAAAAATCAACCAACGAGCTTAAACAAATCGAAAAACAATTTTATAAGGATTTGTGCGACTATGGAGTTGAAACGGTAAAACTATTGACCATCAGTGAGCAGGAATTAAAAAAACGAATGGTTTATAAAAATCCAGAGCTTGTCAAGCAGTTTGCAGACAGAAACCAATCAATACTACTTCTAACCTCGCATCAGTTTAACTGGGAATGGCTACTGGTATCGGGTTGCTTGTATTTACCCATTGGGGTTGACTATGTGTATCAAAAGCAAAGCAGTAAAACATTTGATCAGTTTTCACTTGTAGGGCGAAATCGCTTTGGCGCTTTTCCCATTGAACGGTCGCAGGTTGGCCGCGAAGCAATCCGAAGAAAAAATATTTTGCGCGGCATTGCTATTATGGCCGATCAGTTTCCGGGTCATTTTCATGATAAGAAATACTGGACACAGTTTATGAATCAACGTACTGCATTCTTTTTAGGGTTAGGTCAACTCGCATCCATGACCCAATATCCGGCTGTTTTTTTTGGAGTAAGAAAAATAAAGCGTGGCTACTATGAAACAGAGGGTATTGTAGTATCATCGCCACCTTATGAGAAGGAAAGTCAGCAAATTGTGGAGGACTATGTGAAAGCAACGGAACAAATCATTAAACAGTATCCGCCAGGCTGGCTTTGGTCTCACAACCGATGGAAATCGCGGGAGTGATTAACTTAATTCAAAAGCATTTCAATGTCTTCGCGCGAAAGCGATTTGATTACATTCTCTTCCGTTTGAACGAGATTCTCAGAAAGTTTTAGCTTGTGTTTTTGAAGTGTTAGAATTTTCTCTTCAACAGTATTACGCGTAATAAATTTATAACTGAAGACTTTCTTTTTCTGTCCAATGCGATGAGCCCGATCGGTGGCCTGCGCTTCAACAGCAGGGTTCCACCATGGATCAAGAATAAATACATAGTCGGCTTCGGTAAGATTTAATCCTAACCCACCAGCTTTTATAGAAATTAAAAACAACTTCAGATTCGGATCTTTATTAAATCGTTCTACCTGCTCTTTGCGATCGTTACTCGAACCATCCAGATAAGCGAAAGGAACCTTGCGGTCTTTCAACATTTCTTTGATTATATCAAGGTGTTTAACAAACTGACTAAACACGAGAACCTTGTGCCCTTCAAGGAGAGCGTTTTCAAGCATGTGCGAAACATCTTCCAACTTACCGGAGTCGCCTTCATAATGTGAATCGACCATCTTGGGGTGATTGGAGAGCTGGCGCAACTTGGTGAGCCCTTCCAAAATCATCATGCGCGTATTGTTAATACCCTCTTTATCGATGAGGTCAAGAATTTTATGGCGATAGAATGATTTTGCTTCTTCGTATTTCTTTTCCTGCTCCACCGTCATGTTGGTGTAATACACATTCTCAACTTTTTCAGGAAGATCGGTTGCCACTTGCGACTTTAGCCTGCGCAGCATGAAAGGCTTGATAATAGAATTTAGCTTTTTTGTCTTTGCTTCATCATGACGTTTTTCAATAGGAATCTGAAATTCGTTTTTGAAAAAAGTTTGGCCACCCAGCAATCCGGGATTGATGAATGTCATTTGCGACCACAAATCCAACGTGGTGTTTTCCAGTGGCGTTCCGGTAAGTGTTAGTTTATATCGTGACTTCAATTCCATCACTGCCTTGGCAATATTGGATGTTGGGTTTTTTATCACCTGCGATTCGTCCAGAATTATGTAGTTGAAATAAAACTTTTGAAACAACTCAACATCTAACCGTGTGATACCATAAGAGGTAAGCACCACATCGTATTTACTAAAACGACTTATATCTTTATTACGAAGCGTGCCTGTGTAGGTTAATATTTTCAACTCAGGAGTAAATTTGGCGGCCTCCATCTCCCAGTTATAGATTAAGGATGTTGGCATAATCAGCAGCGAGGTGCCTGCTTTTCCTTTTTCTTTTTCGGATTGAAGAAGCGCAAGGGTCTGTACGGTTTTGCCAAGCCCCATATCATCGGCAAGGCAGCCACCCAAATGAAATTCGTTCAGAAAACGGAGCCAGTTGTACCCAGCTTTTTGATACGGACGAAGGGTGCCTTCAAATTTTTCGGGTAGCGGATAATCTTTAATACCATTGAATGATTGAAGATTGCGAAGGCGATCACTCATATGAACTTTCGCAAGATTTCCTTCTTCTAATTCGCGCAGTAAATTGATATGGTGTTTCTTCAACACGGGTTTTTCATGATCACCGTGTGTTTCGCTCAACGCAAAAAGATCCCCATATTTTAGTAACCAGGCTTCAGGAATAATGGCAATCTCTCCATTAGGTAGTTTAAACTCAACTTTCTTTTTCAGAATGAGCTTGCGCAATTCTTTGAAGGAGATTTCATATTCGCCAAAGCGGATTTTTGCATGAATATCAAACCAATCAATATTCTCTTTTACTTCAAGTTCAATAATAGCCTTTCCAACAAAGTATTTTTTATCACGATTGTCGGGCTGGCTCACTTCAAAACCAAGGTTGAGGAGATTTACCCTGTTTTCATTTAGCCACGAAAAAGCCTGAGCCTTATCAACTGCGGTGCGAAATCCCCGCAAGGGCAAGCCAAGTTTGATCAGCGTTTGTGCATATTTCTTTTCTCCCTCTGTGTTTCTTTTTACTCTGTGAAAAACATAATCATCTTCCTTTTTTTCAACGGTAACACTTACCGGGCCAAAGGCATCTCCGCGAAAGCGATGTTTTCCATACTTGAACGAAAGATCAAAAACAATTTTTCCGGCTTCGTCACTGTTAACTCCTTCGTTTGAGTCAGAAGCTCCAAACAGCGTAGGAACTTCTTTTGAACTGGCCGGAGGCAATTCTGAAATAGTTAAAAAGGGGTGTGGATCGTATTCGTTTTTATTTATCTCAAATCCATGTGCCTCAATGTCGTCAAACGATGCAATCAGAGGCGCAACAAAACGATTGTAGTAGGTTTCTTCCAGATTTTTAGGAATTACAACATGCTTTTTAGTCAGGAAGGGAAGCAGTTTTTTACCATCTACAACTTTTTCAAAACCGTAAAGCTTTCCATTCAACACCATCCAGGCCGGATGTTTACAAATCAGATATGCGCCCGGGTTTGGAATGTCAATTCGCTTTCCCTCGTAGGTTATTGTTGGGTAATAATTTGTGTTTTCGTCACTTCTGCGAAAATGAAATTGAATGCTTGCGCGTTTATCGAGCACCTCAACTTTGCGCCACGTGGGTTCACCATCATTACCCATCTCGAAAAGCATTTTGCCTTTCATCTTATCCAACACAGCAGCTCTGCGCTTTTCCATGAAGGCTTCGATTTGTTCCTGCAGCAACTCATCGCCCTTATCTTTTTTAAAGACCTTGCTAAAGAATTCATCAGGCTTCATCACTTTCTTCGAGAAATGTTTGAGCACAGCATCCTGATTCATGCTATCCATCATTTCAATTAACTCAAAGTCGCGATCGTCCAGGCCTTTTGTAAACTCACGGGCATTCTTATGCGAAATGTTTTGATGTTGATAGGTTAACTTCCCTTTATCATCGAGGTGCACAATGAAAGACTCAAAAATGTAGCCCAGATACTCGTGTTGGTATAACGAGTAGATGATCTGAAAAGGCTGTGCTGCCGAAACTTTCATAGCTAACTATTTCTCGACTTTCTTTTTAAAACCTGCTGGGGACTTTCAAAAAGAACCGCTCTTGGCCGATTTTTGTCATTTTACAGAGAAAGCAGAATTGCAAAATAGGCAATTTTACCCGATAAATTTTGAGAATTTGGTCTTAAAACATGCTCGGTAATTACATTCTAAAGCCGCTCGACCGAGTACGATCGTGCAGCCAGACGGGCAGGATAAAAGGAAACCAGAGTTGTGATGGCAATTATAACCAGCGAGGTGATTAAAAAATCAGTAAGCCTCATTTCTACAGGGTAGCTTGAAACAATTGCGTTTTCCATACCCATTCCCACCAACCCAAAGGTGTCTTGTAGCCAGCAGATGGTGCCACCTAGCAATAAACCGGTAGCGGCACCCAGAAAGGCTATCAGAGCGCCTTCACTTAAAAAGATCTTTTGAATAAATCGCTCATGACTGCCCAAAGCAAACAGAATTGAAATATCTTTTTTCTTATCGAGCGCTAACATCATTAGCGAAAAGAAGATGTTGATGGAAGCCACCAACACCAGCAGGGTGAGCGCAACAAACGTGAATAGCTTTTCCATTTTTAAAAGTCTGTACAAATCCTGATGTTGTTCTTCATTCGTCAGCACTTTGTACTCGTTGCCCAGAGTGTGTTTCAGTTCTTGTTGAATATTTTTTAAATCAAATTTCGGGTCAGTTTGAATTTCCAAAGACGTTCGTCTAGTGCCGTAGTTGAGTAACTCCTGCGCCACTTGCAGCGGAACAAAAATGTAGTTCTCGTCATAATTTTTCTCAATAGAAAATACCCCTCCAGGCTCGATTGCCTTGCGGGAATACATTTGCGATGGATCGAGCGAAGATCCTTTCATATTCTTGATATAGAAAATCTGAAGGGGATAAAGGTTGTCGGCAACAGCTACAGAAAGAGCATACTGCACACCCTGTCCAATAATTGCATAATCAATACCTTTGTCTTTTAATACTAATCGGCCATCTGCAATGTGTTCATCGAGGCGGTGTTGGTCAATGAAGTTGTCGCTTACTCCTTTCATGGTGATAACCATATCGGCATCGCGATAGCGCACGTAGGCATAATCTTCAATAACCTCGGTAATGATTTTAATACCCTGAACACTTTTAATCTTTTCCATAAATTCTGGAGAAACCTCAAATGACTTGCCTTTAACGAGCTCGACTTTTATTTCAGGATCAAACGAAGAGTATAAGGAACGCAGCAATCCTTCCAGCCCATTGAATACTGAGAGTACAATTATAAGAGCTGCTGTAGAGACAGCTATGCCAATCATGGAGAGAAAAGAGATGATGTTAATGAAATTTTTTTTCCGCTTAGAGAAAAAATATCGTCTCGCTATAAAGAGGGAGAGGTTCAAGATAACAGATAATTATTTCTGATCATCCGCTCCTTCTTTGGGGATGTTCAGGTTTTTAATAAGGTCTTCTATGCGCTGGGCGTTTTCCTCAAGCTCATCCATAAAGAAAACGAGTGCGGGTATAATACGTGCCTGATTGCGAATCCGGTCGCCAAGTGCTTTTCTGATTTCGTTTTTATGCGACACAATGTTAGCCAAAACAACATTTTTATCTTTTGCGAGAGTCATGCTCAAGTAGACTTTGGCCACACTCAAGTCCGGGCTCATGCGCACATCGGCTATGGTAATGAAGGCGTTTGCCAAAATTCCACGTTTGTCTTTTAGAAAGATTTCACTCAGTTCTTTCTGAATCAGTTTACTGTACTTCTGCTGTCTTACGGTACCACTCATAGCACAAAGATACTAAAGATAACCGCTGCCGCTTTTATATCCGCACGACTGTCAAGTTTTTTATTTTATTTGCGCAACAAATAACTGCCGGTGCTGCTTCGTGTTTTTCGTGTTAATGATCCGTATCGACTTCTGGGCATCTTAGTTGCCCTTATTCTTATAAGTCTGCCGCTATTTATAGATCCTGCTGAGCTTACGTTGAACGAATTGAAAAGCATGGTGTTGGGTGAAGCACTCAATGATGGTAAACATCTCTATAGCCAGCTCTTTACAAATACACCCCCGCTTGCTAGCTGGATTTTTGGCTGGATTGATTTTGTAGTAGGGCGGTCACTTACTGCCCGACATATCATATCATTTCTCCTCATTTTTTTTCAAGGCGCCTACTTTGCCATTCTGCTGATCAACAATAAAGCCCAGAATGAAAGCACCTATCTGCCCGCATTGATTTTTGGCGTGCTTTGCTTTTTTTCATTTGACATGCTGTCTCTTTCAGGAGAATTATTAGCATCAACCTTCCTGCTTTTTGTGTTAAATAATCTCTTCAAGGAAGTCGAGTTTAGAATTCAGCAGGATAGTATCGTTCTGAATCTTGGGGTTTACCTGGGTGTGGCCTCTCTGTTGGTGTTTAGTTATGTTGTTTTTTTACCTGGCACGCTCATCATTCTCATCCTTTTTACACGTATTACAATTCGCAAGGGGTTGCTGCTAATTTTTGGATTTTTACTTCCCCATGCATTGATCCTTGTAGTCTATTACATTAAAGGTGATGTTAACTTTCTTTGGAGTAATTTTTACGAAAGCCAGCAATGGCTGGGAAAAAACCTGCTGTCGTTTTCGTCCATGGTTTATCTTTCGGCTATTCCAATTACTTACTTTGTATTCTCGTTGGTGATGCTCAATCGCGAAGCGCGGCTTACCAAATACCAATCGCAGCTTTTGCAAATTATGTTTCTGTGGCTCGTGGTTGCTATTATTGAAATAGCGTTAGCCGGAAAAATGAATCCGCAGCGAGTGATTACCTACGCACCCCCGCTGGCGTATTTCACGAGTCATTTTCTTCTATTAATAAGAAGAAAATGGATTGGCGAGACTATGCTTTGGATTTTTATTGGTGGAATTATTATGATTGGATACCTGGCGCGCTATGAAAGGATAAAAGCAATCAGCTATAAAAATCTATTTTATGAGGGATCTGAATATGCCGATCTGATAAAAGGAAAACGTGTGCTTGTTTTAGGAAATGATTGGGGCTTGTACGAGGCAAACCGACTTGCCACGTATTTCTATGATTGGCAACTTGCGCAGGATGTGTTCACAAATCCCGATTATTTTGAGAATGTTGTTTTGATCGATCAATCGTTTGCTCAGGATGCGCCAGATGTTATTGTTGACAAAGAAAATCTAATGGCAAAGATTTTGGAACGGATTCCGCGATTGCGAAAAGAGTACACACGGCAAGGTGATCTATACATAAGAATAGAATAACTTTATTTGAATAAAAGACGTAAAAGAAAAAATGCGCATTCTGATTCTTATTCTGTTTTGGTCTTCCCTGCTCTACTCGTGCAAAGAGCTGACGTATCGCGAAACGCAACCAGCAGGAATTGCTCCGCTTAAAGAAATTCCTATCACCCTCACCGGGGCTTATGCAACCCGCGATAAAGCTACAGGTGAAATTGGCGACACGTTAATTATTGAGTCGTGGGGGTATCACTTCAAAGACACTGAAGATAAAGACTGGCTAGGCAGCGGCAGACTTAATGATTCGCTGGTAGTTAAATTTTATGAAGGCACCTATTTCGTAAACTTTAAAGAGGGGGATCAATGGGTGCTTCGATTGGTGAAAGAAAAATCACCGAGTGTGTTCGAATTTCTTTCCATCGATCTGAACGATGATGCTAAGCGTAAAGAAATTCTTCGAAAAATTTCCAAAAAGACTAAGGTTAAGGAAATTCAGCGTGATGATTATACTTTTTATCAGATTAACCCCACGGCTACGCAACTAATGGCCCTTGTTAACGAAGGATTCTTCACAGGTATTGAGTTGAGAAGGATAAAGTAGTAGTTGAGATAACAACTTTCATGAGAAGGTCATTTTGATTATTGCAGAAGACAATAAGACCTAATTCTTTTTCTTCTTCTTTAATAGATTCTGTAGTTTATCTTCAAGCACTTTTTGTGCATCCTGTTTTACATCTGTTTTTGTTGAGTCGTTGGCCACAGTTTTTGTTGTGTCTTTTTTGGGATTGAGTAAATTTTTGAGTGCCTCTTCAGGCTTTTTGCCAGCCAGCAAATCTTCAGCCGCTTGCTTTCCTTTTTCTTCGGCCGCAGTCGTAACAGCTTGTTTCACCTGCTCTTTCTGTTCTTGAGCCAACAACGTTGTTGTGGGGTCTTTATACGTGCCGCCCAAACCGATGGTAACCGGAATTTCTGAAGTAGGATTATTTGCACCGGTTTGTTGATTTAAAAATCCTTGAAGTTGCGAGCCTAACTTTCCTGCGGGCACATTCATTTTAAGTTGATAGTTGATGGCACCATCCAGGCCGGTACTTCCACTTACATTGGTTACGTAGTTTCCGAATTTAACATTGAACGGTTTTACACTCAATTGGCCATTGTTGATAGAAGCCGACATAATTACATCTTTCAAGGTCACCTGATCGGCATCGGCTAACTTTGTTAACGAGGTGACACCCGAGATAAATTTAGACTGTGTTAATGCAGCCTGTGCTATTTTTATTAAACCATCAGCGTTAACCGTATTCATTTTCGGCATCATATCCTGACCCAACTCACCACTAATTTTAAAATCGGTGCCAAAGCTTCCATTTACAAGCCCTGCAATAGGCGCATAGGTTTCCACAATAGAAAATGAACTTGCTGCTTTTTGAATGGAGAGATTATCAATCTTAAGTCCAAGATCATAAAGTGGATGGTTGATGTCTTTAGTGTTATAGGTTCCATTCACCACAAAGGCCCCCCCTAGCATATTGAATTTTATGCCGTCAAGGTTTGCTACTCCATCTTTTACCACTACATCACCCGTTGCATTTGATAGCACAAAGTCCATCATCTTAACGGTTTTGATATCCGACTTAAGCACAAAGTCAATATTGGTAGGTACGGGGATAACACCAAAAGAGGTGGTATCAGAACTTGTTGAAGATTCCTCTGTTTCGGTCATGAACTCATTTAAATCAAGTAGATTGGATTTGAAATTAACGGTGCCTTTAATGGTCTCATTGGCACTAAAGAGATACCCGATATAATTTGTGATGGCTCCCGTTATAGCGAAATCACTTTTGCCAATTGTACCCAAAGTGTTTTTTAACTCTATCTTTTTGGGATCGAACACGGCTTCCGATTGGCTGACGGTAACGGTATAGGGAAGATCTGTTGAATTAAAGGAGAACTCTTTTAATGAGGCAGTGCCGCTGGTAGGCAATTTGTCGTAGCGACTAGCTTCCACATCTGAATATTTTCCTTTTGTTATAATGTTAGCTTTCACTTTTCCGGCAAGCATCATGCCTTCAAGGGGAAATATCTTTGTAATCTTTTCCAGATCAACTCCACCGTTTGCTTTTAGGTCCCATGTGTAGTCATCCAGATTTTGCAGCGTGAGATCAGCCGTAAGTTTTTCGCCATCCAGCAACATACTAAAGTCGTTTACGGTAATCATCGTTTCGGACATTTTGCCGCTTGCGCTTTGAACAGATGAATTAAAATGCAAATCTTCGAGTGGGAGCGGAAACTCGGTCGACTTAACATATCCATTGGCTAGCGACATGGTGGCGTTAACAGCCGGCATAATCTTTTTCAAACTATCATATACGCCTTTAGCGGAAGCATTGACTGAAAAGGCACCTTTCATATCAAGGCCTTCCAACGGAAACATTTTACTTAGCTCGGCAAGATTTAACGAGGCTTTCAAATTGCCATCCATGCGATAGTCTTTCAGGTTCTCAATAAGTAAACGAGCATCTACCGGGTTGGCTCCAAAATCGAGATGAAGTTTTTTCAGATTCACTACAGTGTTTTCAATAACACCGGTTTTGTTATCAATCAACAAATCCAAATTGATGTTGGAGATGGCGGTTGGTAAATCAGGATATTTAAACATCGCCTCTTTTATATTAAGCGCAACATTAAACGCAGGCATCTGTGTTTCGCTGAAAGTACCCTTCACAAATCCAGCAAACGACAAGTCTCCCTTAGTTTCGATGTCGTTGAAATCTTTGGAATAAATTCCAGGTACGAGTGACAGTAAGCTCTTAAAGGAATTTTCAGGGCTTGTGAATAGAATGTCCATGCCAAAATTATTTTCATTCATTTTAAGCCATCCGCCTACACTCAGGCCAAAATCATTCACCTTTGTAATGTTGTCCTTGAAAGTATACAGCGTGTAGTTTTCGCTTATGCGAATGGTTGCATCCACTTGCGTGAACTTGTTGGTAAGATATTCAACACCGTCATAAGCAACGGTAACCGAATCGATGGAAGTGCGCGTGGTGAGATCAAATGCTTTCTCGTTAAAATCTCCTTTGCCGGAATGATTTAACCCTTTCAGCTTTGTAAAAAACGGAAGCGATTGATCGTCATATTCAACTTCGCCATCAATAATTGCCCAATGATCAATGCCGAAAGAGAATGAGGCGGGCTCTTCACTTGTTGTTTGCACGGTATCGGTGGAGGGGTACATAATATCATAGTTAGCTTTGCCATCTTTCAAAACCTTCACGGTGATTTGAGGTTTTACTAGGGTGATGCCCTTAAGCTTAAGCTGATCGCCAAAGAGAATATCTTTCAGGTTAACCTCAACAGCTAACTCGCCTACAACAAAGAGAGGAACGCCTTCAAAAGGAGCGCGATTAAAAACACCAAGCTCCTTTACTTCTATTGTAATGTTGGGAAAGTTTCGGAATAGGGTAAGGTCAAAATTATTTATATCAAATAACACATCTGCATTCACACTCTTGGCAATTTCCTTATCGATGGCGGCCTTGATATCATCTTTAAATACTGCTGGAATAATAAACGCAGCAGCAACCAAAACAATAATGAACACGCCCAGACCGATAAGAATCTTCTTCACGATTTTCATAATCATCACTTGTTAGAAAGGATTGCAAAAGTAGCAAATCCCCACCCATTCCGGTATACAAATCCGCTCACTTCCATCACAACGAAGAGAATGTTAAAATGGTGTTAGAACCATCGGATCATAAGGTTTAATAATTTCTTTACAGTTTTTGTGTAGGGAGGATGCAGCAGGTAGGTCATAGCAAAACCGGTGCGCTGCTTTAGAACAGCCTTTTCGTTAGAGAAAGCCAAAAAGCCATACCTGCCATGCGACTTGCCAATGCCACTGGCATTAACCCCGCCAAAGGGCAGATTAGGATGGGTGAATTGCAAGACACAATCGTTAATGCAAACCGATCCCGCTGAGGTTGCTTCAATTATCTTTCGTTGAAATTTCTTTTGCGCACTGAAAATGTATAAAGCCAATGGTTTGGGCCGATCGTTAATCAGTTTTATTAATTCTTCATCCGTAGAATAGTTGATAATTGGCAGCACCGGACCAAATATTTCCTCGTCCATAATTTTTGACTGTAGTGATACATTCGTAAGAACAGTTGGAGGAATGAAATTTTGATCGGAATGAACCTCACCGCTGAACTCTACCTTGGCCCCTTGCTGTATTGCGTCTTGTATTAATTGATCTACCCGTTGATAGTGCTTTTGGTTCACAATGCGCGCATAACTAGATGATGTTGTATCCACATTCCCCTTTTCTCCAAACATCTTCTGGATGTTTTTCTTTAGCAAAGTAATGAACTCTTCTTTTACGGTCTCCTGAATAAGAACATAGTCGGGGGCAATGCAGGTTTGGCCGTTATTCAAAAACTTTCCGAACGCAATTCGTCTTGCAGCATCTTGCAGATTGGCTGTGGTGTCTATGATGGTGGGCGATTTGCCACCAAGCTCAAGTGTGACCGAACTTAGATTTTCAGCGGCTGCTCGCATTATTATTTTTCCTACAGCAGTGCTTCCGGTAAAAAAAATATGATCGAACGGAAGTTTTAATAATTCAGTTGAAACATCAGAGCCTCCCTCCACCACGGTTACTAAATCTTCTTCAAAAAATTCAGCAACCAGAGATTTTATGAGCTGCGATGTGTGTGGCGTTAGTTCGGAAGGTTTGAGGATAGCAGTATTGCCAGCAGCAAGGCAGGAGATCAATGGACCAAAACATAAATTGACAGGAAAATTCCACGGACTGATGATCAAACAAACCCCTTTGGGTTCGTATCGCACTTCAGATCGTGTTCCTAAATAAGTGAGTGGAGCATCAATCGGTTCGGGCTTAACCCAATCTGCTAAATTCTCAACCGCATGTTTTACTTCTGCTATTACCGGATACAATTCGGATAGATCAACCTCGACCAACGGCTTCTTAAAGTCTTTATGAACGGCCTCGCTAATGCGGTCACGGTTCGCCAAAACAAAATCCCCAAAATCTTTAATTCGCTTTCTCCGCTCTTTCCAGGACTCCTTACGAAGTTCAAGGCTTCGCTTTTTTTGCGCCTCTAAGAGAGCTTTAAGATTGTTTGGTTGTATCTGATTGACCTTTTTCTGCATGAATTGAGGATTTTTTTGATAAGGTATCCAAATTTTGCCACACGCTGAATGTTAAGTTTATGTTACCCGCCATTGACTAATATTACCTAAATGTTAACTTTATGTTACTAATGTTAATATTCTGATAATGTATCGTTGGTCTGTTGTGCTCTTTCTGTTATGTATGGCGCCCCTTATAGGTAATGCTCAACAGGTAGAATTGTTGCCTTCCCTATTGAATAGTTACCCAACAGCACACCCGCAAGAAATTACAGCTCGGATAAACGCGTTCACCTCTAATCTTCAACAAAAAAAAGGAAAACGTTCTGATAAGGATTTCCTGACCCTTGTTTTCAGAGAATCGCACCGAAAATTTCTTCGCTCCTATCAACCTTATGCGCAGTTTTCTGAAATTTTTGAAACCGGTACTTACGATTGTTTAAGTGCAACAAGCTTATTAAGTGTTGTGCTTGAAAAGTTTGATTTCGATTTCAGGATTATAGAAACGAATTATCACATTTTTATCGTGGTAGAAACTACGGATGGCCCTATGTTATTGGAGTCGACAGATAAATTTAATGGGATTGTTTCAGATCCAAACCAAATTGAAAAACGCGTTTCGCGATATCAGTCCAATGAACTTGTGATTAATCCTTTGGAGGCAAACAAAGACCACTACAAATTCGATTTGAATCTTTATCAATTGGTTCAGCCTACTCAACTTCCGGGATTGCTTTATTTTAACCAGGCAGTGATAGCCTACAATGAGAGAAACCTTATTGAATGTGCTACCAAGCTTGACAAAGCGCGTAGAATTTATGAGTCGCCACGCACAGCAGAATTTGCCGTTATTCTGGTTAAATCAGTTGCTGCCAGCGAGCTCAACGATGAAATAAAAAAGGACCTGATCAGGCCCTTTGTTATGTATCTAAAGAATACAAATTCGGCTATTGCTTCCCGTTAGTTTTCAAGAACTCTCAATTCTACTCTCCGGTTTTGAGCGTGTGCTTCTTCTGTATTTTCACGACTCAATGGAACCGTACCACCAAATGCCTTTACTTTAATTTTGGATTTGTTTCCACCCTTCGAAATCAAATAAGTTTTTACTGCATTAACACGATCCTGCGAAAGTTTAAGATTTAATTTTGGATCGCCCAGAATATCCGTATGGCCTTCAAGCTGTATTACCATGCGTGGATTATTTTTCAACATTACAGCTACCTCGTCTAATTCAGCATACGAGGAGGTTGCAATTTTTGCCTTGCCGGCATCAAAGATCAGGTCATCAAGGCGCATAACTTTTCCAACCGTATGGGTAGTTTCGGCATTGTGTGCAGCCGCTGAAGGTAAACTGAGCTCAATGTCTTTGATAACCTTTCGTTCGCTGTTCGCTTCAGCAGGATCTAGCATGTATTTGGAAGGAGCAAACCCTGGCGCCTCTACCGTAATGGCATATTTTTCACCATCAAATAAGGGGAACGTAAATGAATTTCCGGAAAGGAAACCCACCTTACTACCATAGGGCAAACTCTGATATGAGATGCGTGCAACCACGGGCTCCTTTGTAACCGCATTGATAATTTTGCCCTGAGCGTAAATCAACGTATCGACTTGTGCAAAAGCACCCGTACCAATGATTGCGAATAAGAAGCATGAAACAATTCTCATAGTAGATTATTTCTTTACGATTTTGAATTCAACCCTGCGGTTTTTCTTATTACCAGAAATAGTACTACTCTGAACCACCGGTTTGCTTTCCCCGAAAAATAATGTAGCAACGCGACCCGCCTCAATGCCTTGGCTCACCAGGTAATTGGTAACGGCCTGAGCTCTCTTTTCAGAAAGGGCCATATTGTATTCTTCAGATCCGAAAGGATCGGTATGACCAGCGATTTCAACCGTCATAGTCGCACGCTCTTTCATTAAGGTAACGATGCGATTAAGTTCAGGGAATGACTCGCTTTTAAGCACTGACTTTTCAAAGTCAAAGAAAATATTGTTGAGACTAATAGTTGTATTGTCCTCCACCAACGTCATTTCAATAGGGGCAAGGGTAATATCTTTAATCGCTACGGAACCGTCTTTCGTGTAATTCCTTAAGTCAAGATTCTGGCTTTCGGAAATATGATCTTTGGCTTCAGCGCGGAATCCATACTCATGGCCACCGGGCAAGTGAATTTCATATTCAACCGTTTCAGGATTGGAGTATGTAACGCCTACTTCTTTGCCATCGGAAAGTCTTTCATAAATAATTTTTGCTCCAATTGGTTTTCCGGTTTTTGCATCAATCAGTTTTCCTTTCACTATTACGATAGGTTCGGGGGCTAGTAGCACAGGCATTTTTACCCTAAAGATGTCTGAGTTATCGGCAGTAATTCCTCTTGAGTAATAAGCATATTCGCTGGTAGAGGGAATATTAAAAAACAGATCGTCTAGTTTAGTATTTATATCAGGGCCAAGATTTTCAGGCGAAGACCAGTTTGTCCAGGTGTCATCAAGCCGCTTGGACATATACACATCGCTGCCGCCATAGCCACTAAATCCGTTTGATGAGTAATACAATGTCTTATCGTCAGAGGCAAGAAAGGGAGCAGACTCTTCAGACACGGTGTTGATTGTTTTTCCAAGGTTGAGGGGTTGTGTCCAGGTTCCGTCCTCTTTTTCAAAGCTCACATAAAGATCTCTTCCACCCTGCGTATCCTCACGTTCAACCGACATCAACAATGATTTGCGCGTATTGGCTAAAAAGTAATTAGCCTTTTCGTTATAGTTATAGTCATTCTCAATTTCAAGGGGTTTGGGGTCGCTCCATGTGCCGCCCACATTCGTGCTGATGGAAACCCCGGCAACCATTTTTCCTTTATCTAAATATTTATTTCCCAGCAACATAACAACCGCTTTTCCATCGGGTGTGGCCGCTACTGTATTTACAAAGTTTGGCTGGCCATTATTGAATTGTGGGCCCATGTTTTTTGCCAACGACCATTTGCCATCAGGGTTAAGCTCAGAGTACCAGATGTCTTCCTTATCACTGGTGCCACCTACATTTTCAGGATGATTCTTGCGGCTGAAATACAGAGTCTTTCCATCGGGCGAGAGTAAAGGATTGTATTCACTGAAATCGCTATTTACGTTTGTATCAAGGCGCTCAACCACCAGGCCTTTGCTTAACAATTCAGGCAGATCGATGTTGGCAATAATGGGAATGTGCGAGTCGGAAATAGCTACCGCATCTAATGAGAAATAATCGGGTAATGCACTGCCATCAAATTCAAGTTTAACAGCCGCTACTTTATAGGGAGTTTTCTCAACAAAGACATTAAGCATTCGTCCCTGCAGGGGCACAACCATCGGGTTGAAAGTATGCACGAGGTATTCTTTGCCGGCCTCATCATAGAGGTAAGCTTTATAAACAGCTCCCGGATTGTAAGATTCTGCAATAGCGATCTGCTGAATCTGCATCGGCTTTTCGTAACCTAGTTTAATCCACTCGGTGCGCTTCGGCTTGTCGGGCGTCCAGGCGGCAGGGTTTTGTCCTCCTGCAGGCAATACATTGGGTTGGCCCAAAGCCTGTTGAGCGGAATATTGAACGGGAGTCAGTTCAGAGGAAAACCCAATGACTTTTGAAGCCCATTGTACAGTTTGACCGGTTGAGAATTGAGCCCCTGCCACTAAAAGGCAAAGAAGGAGTAAAAGTTTTCTCATAAAAAGATTCAGCAAGGGATAACTATGCTTTCGATATAAAAGTAAACATAGCTAAAAATTGAAAAACAGGGAAATAATTACATCAAACCTAAGGAATCGGGTAGCTGCAAATTTGGCTTGAATAGTACTTTAAGCCAAAGTCAATCCATTGAAGTTCTATTAAAAAGGAGAAACCCTACATGCAAGAGCACGCCTAACTGGTTCTCCTCATCGTCATAATAATTAACACTAAAACTAATTGGGCCCACCGTGGAGTGAAGCACAAAGCCAGCGGTTGCAGTAAAGTAAAGTTTAGTAAAATCTTTATCGAGCGCGGCATCCTGATTTGGCGCCATCACAATCGCTTCAATAGGTTTAAACAAATAGCCCTCTAATCTGAAATCGAGGCTTTTTCGGATTGTGAATACATTTCGCCAGCCACCCGCTACATAATTGAAGGCCCGGAAGTTTTGGAGCAACAAGGTTTTGCTATCCTGAATAGGATTAAAGCTCGGAGCATTTATGATGGTGCCCATGTAGTTTTGAAAAACCGGTTGATTAGAAAACACGCCCTCGAAAAGATAGCCGGAGCTATAAATTCCTTTTTTAAAGTATTGCTCCAACGAAACTTTTCCGCGAAACCACGACCGGTATATTTTTTCAGGGGCTAGTTTTAATGAAGTGTTTCCGGGTTCAAGAGTTTCATTTACCCCAAACCAATCTGCCGAAAACGAAAATAGTTTTCCTTGTGATGCGTATTGTTTTCGATTGAGGGTATTGGAAGAGAATCCCAACGTAAACCGCCCCCCGCGAAGCAGCAAAACATCAAGCGTATCGGAAGAGACAAGTACGGCTGAGTTAATGTATTGATCGCGATTGGTTATGTAAGAACCTTCTACAGTCATTTTGTAATCTTTGCCAAACGGAATGCCAAGGGTTGTCCCAATCTTGCGGTCAATGCGATTGAGAACTGTAGCGGCTGTATTCTTTAGCACAAGATCATTTCCTTCAAGAAAATCCCATACATTAAAGGTGGCGCTGGGCTCCAGATAAAACTGACCGCGGTTAGGTATGTCGATGCGCGCTTTAACCTGAATTGACTTATAAAAATTGCCGGCATAAAAATTTGCATTGGCATGGGTAAGAGCGCGGTTGAAATAGTAATAATTCATTCCGAGGTAGATATTACTAATGTTGCGGGTAGCAATCACACCTCCAAAATCAACTTGAAAATTATTCTGAGGTCTTTTGGTGAGGCTAAAGTTGAAATTTTGCTTACCGGCATTAAAAGCAAAGCCGGGGTAGAGATTATTAAAATAACTTTCGGAAACAAGTCGGTAAAATCCTGATTTTACTTCATTGAATGTAAGAGGCCGTTTGCCACTTCTAAAAAAACGGTTGATGTAGTTTTGCTGATTCTTGCTGAACCCTTCAAACTGAATTTGTTCGATGATAAGAGGAGAGCTCTTGTTGTTAAAATGATTACGCGCAGCAGCAACGCTGTCGCAGGGTACACGCCTATTTACTTTGTTTTTTATTTCCAACATTTGACGCATGGTTTGCGTGTAACCGCTGTCAATTAAGGCGCGCGCCTTACCAAAGTCAAAGGCTGTATAACGAGTTAAATTAGGTTGAATGTAGACTCCTGACTCAGGAATTTCTGAGGGATCTGATTTATCCAAAATCATATAAAGCAGCGACCGCGAGATTAACTTATCATCCTCACCGTATGGATATTCTTCATACACTTTAGAGGAAACATTCGATCCAATAATTAAATCCGGCTTAAAATTCTTCTCCAATACATCAACAGGAAAATTATTATACACTCCGCCATCAAAAAGATATTTACCATCTATGCGAATGGGGTTGTAAAAAAACGGAACGGTTTGCGTGGCTCGAAGGGCATCACTTAAAACACCTTTTGAAAGAATAACTTCTGTTTGCGTAAAGATATCGGAGGCAACTACCCGAAGTGGAATGAATAAACTATCGAAGTTATTTCTGGCAATGGCCGATGGCTGGGCAAGTTTTTCGGCCAACGCAAAGTTGAGTGATAAATCATTGGCAAGGCTGGTGTTTAGCTGAAATGAAAAAGCAGAATCCAACGACAAGTTAAGGCGGAGAAAAGAGGCGTCATCATCATTGCGGGCAAAGTAATAATTATGGCCTGCTTCAAGCTGCCCGTTTATCCATTGCAAAAACTCTTTGCTAAGCACAATGTCTTCAATTTGATTGGGGCTCATGCCGGCCGCATAACATCCACCGATGATACCCCCCATGGATGTGCCTACGATATAATCAATCGGAATTTCATTTTCTTCGAGAGCTTTTAACACGCCAACGTGGGCGATTCCTTTTGCGGCACCACCACTCAACACAACACCCACTTTTTGTCCCCATCCTATGAACGGAAGGAATAGAAAGAATAATATGGATAGCGAGCGTTTAAACATGGTTCACCACAGGTGACGTTGGGGTCGGGTAATTATTGTGAAGCAACAATTACAACCCTAAGTTACTCTATAAACAAAAAAGTAACAGGAAAATTGCAGGAATAACGAAAATCAACGTGCTGCAACTTCCATTTCTGAAGTTGTGGAAGGAAATGCAATCAATTGCAATCGCTTTATAAGATCTTCTTTAACACTTTCGAACGAAGGAAAATAATCGGCCTTTACAGGCTGCGAGGGTGGGAGTTCAACTTTCAAAGCATCCACCTGTACACCATTTTTCCAAAAGCGATAACATAAATGTGGACCGGTAGCTAACCCCGTGCTGCCCACATAACCAATTGTTTGGCCTTGACGCACGCGTGTGCCAGGTGTTATGCCAGTTGCAATCTTTGACATGTGAAGATAGCCTGTAGTGTAGGTTCCGTTGTGCCGAACTTTAACATAGTTGCCATTATTCGTTTTGTATTGGGCTTCTTCCACAATGCCATCACCAACGGAGCGAATGGGGGTACCCGTAGGCGCTGCGAAGTCGGTACCCAGATGTGGTCTGAAAACTTTAACCACGGGATGAAAACGATTTTTTGAATAGCGAGAACTTATGCGCGTAAATTCAATGGGGTATTTAAGTAGTGCTTTGCGCAAACTGTTTCCATTCTCGTCAAAGTAATCGGGGCCATCGCCCTGATCGAACGGAAAAGCATAGTATCCATTGCCGGAATGTTCGAAGTAAACACCGAGAATGCGCCCCACACCAATTGGTTTTTCGTCCACAAGATTTTCTTCATAGATCAACTTAAACTGATCACCTTTTTGCAGCCTCTGAAAATCTACTACCCATGCAAAGATGTCGACAAACTTATTGGTAAGATCGTGCGAAACATCCATGGCTTCGATGGTCTGCGACAAGGTTGATTCAATACGGCCGGATAGTTGTCTTTCTACCGTATCAACGTTGCGCTTGCAGGATTCTACTAATAACGAATCTTGCAAATGAAACACCACATAATCGATTGGATTAGGTTCATACACTAATGCACGAAGCGTCTTTAACGAATCGTGCTCTACCAGCAACGTATATTTTTTGTGTGCTGAAATTTTTCTGAAATCGTACGTGCTGCGGGGCAACAGATTTAGCTGTTGCAAAACAGTTGGCGAAACATGATACCCGGACAGCAAATCGGTAAAGCGTTGATTTCGTTTTACTTCATCTTCTACTATATGGAGATTGTTAACTACCATGCCATGAAGAAACACAGGCAACACAATTTCGCGTTCTACATGATGAGAAGAGTCACTCTCGAGCGCGTAATCACCAGCCGAGGAGAAAACGGAGGTTTTGGAATCAATCCAAAAGAAAGCAATCGTAGCCGTAAGTACTACAAGTGCGGCTAGGCTAATTTTTTTTGTAAGCGGGTTAGTAAAAAAACTCATACGTAAAAAATAGTGACGTTAATGTCACGTAGATAGTTTAAAAAATAACTGACTTCAAAGATAAACTTTTAAGGATACAACTCCTTATATTTTTTCTTGCCCGCATCTAAAAACCGTGCAAATTTTTCCGCATCAAGATTGTATCCATACGGAGAAACAAGTACCCGTTCGTCTTTGCCAACCAGCACGTAAAAAGGCTGTGCGTTATTGTTCAGGTTATTGATCTGAAGGTCGGCATTTTGTTTGCCGATGGTCTTTTTCACTTTGTTATCGTACGCGGAGGTGTACCAATCGCTTTCGGGCAATTGTGTTTTGTCATCTACATACAACGCTACTACCACATAGTCTTCATTCAAGCGTTGCAACACTTGTGGATCGCTCCACACATTGGCTTCCATCTCGCGGCAGTTGGTGCAACCATGGCCGGTGAAGTCGATAAACAGAGGTTTGTTTTGTTGTCGTGCGCAAGCCAGTGCTTCCTTGTAATCAAAGTAGCCCTGCATGCCATGTGGCAAATGCAGGAAGTCAGCATATTTAGGTTCGCTGCAAATATTGGCTGATTTCTTTTCCGCGGAAGCGACAACATTAAAATCATGTGTGTACATAGGCGGCAGATAACCGGCCAGTGCTTTAAGTGGTGCACCCCACATGCCCGGCACTAAATATATTGCAAACACAAAGGCAGTCATTGCCAATGAAACGCGCGGCACAGTCACCGTTTTATCTTCTGCATCTTTTCCGGTATCGCCCGGCATGCGAAAGCCCTTCATCAGGTAAATGCCAATCAGCACAACAATTACAATCCAGATGGCAATGTTGATCTCACGATCTAAAATTCCCCAATGAAAAGCCTGGTCGGCAATGCTTAGAAACTTAAAGGCGAGTGCAATCTCAACAAATCCCAAAACAACTTTTACAGTGTTTAGCCAACCACCTGATTTCGGCAAGGATTTTAACCAATTCGGAAAAAAAGCAAACAGTGTAAATGGAATCGCGAACGCGAGCGCGAAAGCAAACATGCCAAGAATTGGTTTTAAAAATTCACCCCCGGCCGATGACACCAGAATGCTGCCCACAATCGGGCCGGTGCAGCTAAATGAAACCAACACCAACGTGAAGGCCATAAAGAATACTCCTGCAAGGCCACCCTTTTCTGCTTGTTGATCGACCTTGTTGATGATTGAACCGGGTAGGGTGATTTCAAACAAACCCAGAAACGAAAGACCAAAGACAATGAACACCAAAAAGAAAATAAGGTTGGGAATCCATTCAGTTGAAAGATGATTTGCTGTTTCAGGGCCCATCAACGGAGCGAGTGCCGCACCAATAAGAGAATAGATCAGAATGATAAAGAACCCGTACATGAAGGCCTGAAACTTTGTACCCCTTCCGGTAAAAAAACTTACCGTCATCGGGATCATTGGAAATACGCAAGGGGTGATAAGAGCGGCTAACCCGGCCAGAAAGGAGATTAGTAAAAATCCAAGCAGTGACTTTGCCTGGGGATCTTCTTTTACAAGCGATGCGTCAAGAATAGGGCCTTTAATTTCGGCATCAACAAATGGATTGATAGCGATAGTTTGAGCGCTATCCGGGTTTGATGAATTATTCTGAAGATTTTTTTCTACGATTTGTGCACCAGATACTTTTAGCGCAAAAGAAAACTCTTCGCCATCCGAAACACATTGGCCAGTTAAGTCCGAACACACCTGATAATCGGATTCTCCGGTAACATTTAGAGGCGTACCGAGAATTTTTATTTTCTGACGGAACTCCCCGCTCTTCTTAAACACTTTTACATCGCATTCAAAAATATCATCGTACTTATCTATGGGATTAACCGGAACAATATTTCCAACCAATTGATAACTGGCGTGGGGTACAAAGTTGAACGAAGTTTTAATGGGTCCGTCCTCGCAGTTAAATTCTGAGGAGTAGAGGTACCAGTTTTTTTCGATGGTTGCTTTAAAGATCAATTCTACTTCATCGCCCACGTTGGCTTCTGTTACCGAAGCAGAGTAACTCCATTTAGAAGGCGTTAAAATTTGCGCTTTTAATGTGAAAAACGCTGAAAACAAAAGAATTAAAAGAATAGGTTTCTTCATCCGGTAGTTCAAAAAGCAAAGTTAACGATGCAGCTGAGGTTTAAAGAATCAATTGCTTTGAATAACTTCTCTTTAACAAAAATAATTCCTGTAATTTTAAAGACATTTACGCAACTAACTACGTGTTTTAGCGTGTCAATGAAACTAATAACTCACAAACTCAACCAACTAAAAACTATGAATCGTAATCTATTTGTGCTGATGTTCTTTTTTATCGGAATAACAGCCATTCAGGCGCAAACAGCCGATGAAATTATTGCCAAGTATTTTGAAAACACAGGGGGAAAGGATAAATGGGCGGCCGCACAAGGTGTAAAAATGACGGCTAAGCTAAATATGCAAGGCATGGAACTTCCACTGAGCATGATCGAACTTAAAGATGGTCGTCAACTCACGTTTGCAACCTTCCAGGGAATGCAATTTTATCAGGAGGTTTTTGATGGCACTACGTTGTGGGGCACCAATCAAATGACTATGAAGGCTGAAAAAAGTGATGCCGAAACGACAGAAAATTTTAAAGCAAATCTGGGAACCGACTTCCCTAGTCCTTTTTTAGACTATCAGAAAAAAGGTTTTAAAGTAGAGCTACTTGGAAAGGAAACCATTGAAGGATCTGAAACTTTTAAACTAAAGCTTACTAAAAAGCCTATTAAAGTTGATGGTAAGGAAACTGAGAATGTAGAATTCTACTATTTCGATGTTGCTGATTTTGTACCAATTTTAGTAGAGGCCGAAGTAAAAACAGGACCAGGAAAGGGCATGATTTCACAGGCAAAGATGAGTGATTATCAGGAGGTAAATGGTTTGATGTTTCCATTCTCGATAACAGCAGGGGCAAAAGGACAACCCGGTGGACAAACGATAACGTTTACAGCCATTGAACTTGATCCTAAAGTGGAGGCGACCACATTTGCGTTCCCTACGGGAAATTAATTCAAATTGAAAAAACAGATACTTCAACAACAGCCAACTGGGGTTGAAGTATTTTTTATGTCTTTAAAAAAAAGTGTATGAAAAAAAATCTTCTAATAAGTTACTGTTTGATTTTTACTTCCTTCTGCGCGCTAGGGCAAGATGCGGTAAGTCGTGGTAAAGAATTATTTGGCGACATGAATGCGCGCCACATTGGCCCAGCTCTTATGAGCGGTCGTATTGCCGATCTTGAAATACATCCAACCAACGACCGGGTAATTTATGCCGGAACCGCAGGCGGTGGTGTTTGGAAAAGTAGCAATGGCGGTGCAACGTTCAATCCTATTTTTGATGATTACTGTCAATCGATAGGAGCTGTTGCCATTGATCCTTCCAACCCTGATAATGTGGTGTGGACGGGTACTGGCGAAACGTGGACACGCAATAGTGTTTCAGTAGGCGATGGTATTTATAAAACTGTTGATGGCGGCACCAACTGGCAAAAAATGGGTCTGGAAAAATCAGAGCGCATTGCCGGCATTCAGGTTAATCCTAAAAATCCTGATGAAGTATATGTGGCTGTGCTGGGTGCTTTGTGGAGTGATAGCGAAGACCGTGGTTTATATAAAACTACCGATGGCGGCAAAACCTGGAATAAGATTTTATATGTAGATAAAACAACAGGCTGCAGCGATCTTATACTTGACCCCAACAATCCAAACATTATATATGCGGCATTTTGGGAATTCCGCAGAAGCGGCTGGAACTTTAATTCAGGAGGCAATAATAGTGCACTCTATAAATCTATTGATGGTGGTAAAACCTGGAATAAAATTCATAAAGGATTTCCAACAGGCAAGCTTGGAAGATTTGCAATTGCTGCAGCACCTTCCAATACAAACATCTTGTATGCCGTTGTAGAGTCTGAGCAAGATAAAGACAAAGGATTATATCGCAGTGACGATGGTGGTGCAAATTGGAAGCAGCTCAACAATGATTTTGAAATTGTAGTGCGGCCATTTTATTTCTCCCGTATTGTAGTTGATCCCAGAAATCCAGATGTAATTGTAAAAGGAGGATTGTCGGGTTCAATATCTCGCGATGGCGGAAAAACTTTCAAGACACTTGGACTTATGCACTCGGATATTCATGATGTAGTCTTCGACATCAAAAATTCAGACCGCATGTATTCAGGCACCGATGGAGGCGTGTATCGTTCATGGGATGGTGGCACTACTTTCGAAATGGTTGAAAACATTCCGGTGTCACAATTTTATCAGGTAAGTGTGGATAATGAAGAACCTTATAATGTTTACGGAGGATTGCAAGACAACGGAAGCTGGTATGGACCCTCTTCGTCACCAGGGGGAGTGGAGGCTCGCGATTGGGTTCGAATTGGTGTAGGCGATGGTTACCGGGTGCTTCCTCATCCAACTAAAAAACTGATTTACTCTGAAATGCAAGGAGCTGAAAATGTTTGGCGCTACGATCCTACCAAAGATCAGGCAAAAACTATTCAACCGCTTGCCGTAAAGGGTGATGCCAAGTTGAGATTCAATTGGAATAGCCCGATGGCAACCAGTGCGTTTAAACCAGATCGTTTTTATATGGGGAGTCAGTTTGTTCATCGCTCTGAAGACATGGGTGAATCTTGGGAAAAAATCTCACCTGATTTAACCACCAACGATCCTGTTAAAACGGAACAAGGAAAATCGGGTGGGCTTTCGCGCGATAACTCAGGAGCAGAAAATCATTGTACGGTTTTTACCATAGCAGAATCACCTTTGGATGAAAACATTGTGTGGGCTGGTACCGATGATGGTAATGTGCAAGTAACTAAAGATGGCGGTAAGACGTGGGCCAATGTGGTGGCCAATATTCCAGGCTTGCCTAAAAACACTTCATGCTGGCATATTGAAGCAAGTAAGTTTGGCAAGGGGAATGCTTATGCCGTGTTTACAGGTTATCAGAAAGGTGACATGGCTGCGTATGCTTATAAGACTACCGATTTTGGAGCCACATGGAAATCGGTTATCAGCCCGGATGTTACCAGTTTTGTACGCAACATTCAGGAAGATTATGAGAATGAGAATCTACTTTTCTTAGGAACGGAATTTGGATTATACATCACCATTGATGGTGGCAAAAGCTGGATGAAATTCACGAACAATATGCCTTCGGTATCGGTTCACTTTATTGATCTTCACAAAAAGACCAACGATCTGGTATTGGGTACGCATGGCCGTGGGGTAATAATCATTGATGATATTAGTCCCCTGCGTCAATTGAATGATGAAACACTTGCAAAAGATTTACATTTCTTCACTACTAAACCTGCCATTATCCCAGAGTCAAATGGATTTGGCAGTACAAGCACAGAAACCCAGTTTGTTGGCAATAATGCAAGCCAGGCGGCTAAGGTTGTTTATCACTTAAAGAAGCGGCATACATTAGGCAAGATGACACTCGAAATTCAGGACATGAATGGAAATAAAATAACAGATCTTGATCCGGGTAAATCGAAAGGTATTAATATCATCACCTGGCCTTACAACATTAAGCCACCCAAAGTAGCCACGGGCAAAACTTTTGTTTTTGGTGGCTTTACTCCGTTGCGCGTTCCTGCAGGAAAATATAAAGCCGTACTCCAGAAGGGTAAGGATACGTTTATCAATGAATTTGAAGTTCAATACGACCCTACATCAACCATTCCTTTGGCCGATCGCAAACTAAATGAAGAGATCGCAAAAAAATTGTTTGACATGACTCAGGAGTTGGCCTATCTGGTGTACGAACTGGACGAAACTGTAAAAGCAGCAGAGAATCTGAAGGCAAAAAATCCGGGAAGTGCAAAATCTGTTGCTCCGATTCTTGCCGACTTAATAAAACTGAAGGAAACATTGCTGATAACTACAGGCGATAATTATGTAGGTATGGGTGAACCTCAGTTACGTGAAGACATGGCTGAACTTTACTCGAAAGTTGCCGGAACATTCTACAAGCCATCAGGTGCTGAGATGAAAAACATGGAAGCAATTCAGGGGAGATTTACTACTGCCAAAGCAGATTTTAAGAAAGTAAAAGATAAACACATGACTAAACTTACCGAAGGCATGAGTAAGAATAAACTCGAGCCGGTGATTGTGAAGTCGTTTGATGAGTTTATTAAAGAACGGTGATATTCCTTGCGGATCAAAAAAAAGTCGTTGCTCTTAGGGCAACGACTTTTTTATTTTATCGCAATCTTACTTTACACTGTAGTGTTTGTAAAACGCCACAATCGTTTCGATGCCAATTAAAAAATTTTTGATTCCATAATGTTCGTTGGGTGAATGAATAGCATCACTATCCAAACCAAAACCCATCAGCACCGTATCCAATCCTAATTCTTTTTTAAACAGCGATACAATCGGAATACTGCCGCCATCACGTGTGGGTATGGGCGACTTACCCCAAACTTCTTCAAACGCATTGCTGGCAGCTTTAAATGCTTTCGAATCGGTGGGTGTTACGGCAGGCTCGCCACCATGCAAAGCCGTTACTTTTACTTTTACCGATTTAGGCGCTATTGATTGAAAGTGTTTGGTGAAAAGTTCGGTGATCTCATGATTGTTTTGGTTGGGCACCAACCGCATCGAAATTTTCGCGTAAGCTTTAGAAGGCAACACCGTTTTTGCTCCTTCGCCTGTGTAACCGCCCCAGATTCCATTTACATCTAAGGTCGGGCGAGTGCCCGTGCGCTCTAATGTGGTGTACCCTTTCTCGCCCCGAATGTCTTCTATGTCTAGTTCCTTTCTATAATTATCTAAATTAAAGGGCGCTTTGTTTAAAGCTTCGCGTTCGGCCGTAGTTAGTTCAGCCACTTTATCATAAAACCCGGGAATTGTAACACGTCCATTCTCATCATGTAAGGACGCAATCATTTTGCTAAGTACATTGGCTGGATTGGCAACTGCACCACCATAGACCCCAGAGTGTAAATCGCGGTTCGGTCCCGTTACTTCTACCTCTATATAACTTAACCCACGCAAACCAACAGTAATAGAAGGCGTATCTAACGAAATCAGGGAAGTATCTGAAATCAAAATCACATCGGCTTTTAGTTTGGACTTATTTTCTTTTATAAATGTGCCGAGGTTATCTGAGCCCACTTCTTCCTCCCCTTCAATCATAAACTTTACGTTGCAGGTAAGTTGATTTAGTTTCATCATCACTTCAAACGCTTTGATGTGCATGTAGAACTGACCTTTGTCATCGCACGAACCACGCGCATAAATTTTCCCGTCTTTTACTACAGGCTCGAATGGAGGCGAGGTCCATAAATCTAGTGGATCGGGCGGTTGCACATCATAATGACCGTACACCAAGACGGTTGGTAAAGAAGCATTGATTAATTTTTCGCCATATACAATGGGGTGGCCGCTAGTTTCACAAAGTTCTACGTTATCAGCACCCGCGTCTTTCAATTTTTTTATAACATAGTCTGCAGCTTTGCGCACATCGCCTTTATGGCGGCTGTCAGCACTTACGGAGGGGATGCGCAGTAAATCAAAAAGCTCATTTAAAAACCTTTGTTGATTGGATTGAATATAGTCTTTGATCATGGATAGAAAATTTAGCTGCGAAAGATAAGGTTTATGTAACCGATGTGCGTAAGGTGTTGATCACTTTCTCCCGACTAACTACCAACTGCTACTTGAACCACCACCACCTGAATCACCCCCGCCCCAGCTTCCGCCCGAGTCGCCCTCGCTTCCACCCGAATCGCTGCTGCTCCAGTTGCTACCGGAGTCATTATCGGAAGAAGATGAACTCGTGGAGATTGCAATCATGGGAATGATTGCAAGAGTGCGATTAGTAAGGTCACAGAATTTGCAAGACTTAATGGTTTCTTGTTCACCCTTCGCTGTTGTTGTGGCTTTTTTAAGAATGGATGTGCTACGGGTATAATAGGAAGTGGTTCTGCACTTGGGGCAGATGCCATACGTTGTTTTCTTATTTGGATACCGTTCAATAGTAGTGGCCGAACAATCAGCGCACTTCCATACATCGTAGTCTACCGACCCCAACGTTTCTTCCTGCTGCTTTTCTTTACTTAAGAATTCGTCTTCTTCGCCTTCGCTAAGCAAGGTCATTTTTTTATCGCACTTATGGCAATTGCGCGGGTGCGTGCGGATAGAATCAACTCGCTTTTTGAATGACGGAATAAGAAAGGCAAGTGGGATTGGGAAGAAGATGGCGGAGTCTGTCCAGGATAAATTTTCTTTATAAAAGTTATGCACAGCCTGATACTTCCCCTTGTTTAGCCAGGCATTGGCAGTGTTTATAATCCGATTGTATTTACTGTAGGTGAGCAAGCCGAAATATCCATACAAGCCACCAATCAATACGTCCCATCGAGCGACATAGGAAAGAGCAAAGGCTAACACCATCGGCATCAGGTAAACAAACAGCAGCCATTGCTGCGATGATAAGTTAGCATTTGGTGCATTTTTAGAAGCTTGCTTTGAGTTGCTGAAGTCGCTTTTGCGTTTTATAAAAAAAAGTACAAGGCCAACCAAAAACCAGCAAAAGATTAAGAAAATTGCAAGCGCGGCCTGATCTGAAATGCCCAACCCTTCTTCGGCAGTTTTTAGTTCTTCTGCGTAAGTAGGGTTGCTTAGAATTTTTGAAACTTCATCCACTCCGGCCATCATGCCCGCATCGGTATTTGCTTCTTTAAAAAACGGAACCATCTTTTGAGTTTGGATTCGCTTGCAAATAGCATCAGGCAAAACGCCTTCTAAGCCAAAGCCGGTATGAAACCGAACAATTCGTTGATCTTGAACAAAAAGAATTAACAGACCGTTGTCTTTATCAGCTTGTCCAATTTTCCAACGTTCAAAAAGCGATTGTGCAAAGTCTGTAACATCGGCCTCGCCAATAGAATTGAGCATTACTACAGCTACTTGCGCGGTAGTCTTTTTTTCAAGCGAGTCAAGAAGAATGTTGATCTGATCTACTGCTGCAGAGCTTAACAGATTATCGGGATTGCTTACATAACTGTTGTTGATCAGTTTTGTGTTGGGTACTGACTCAACCGTATAGCTCTGCGCAAAACTGAAGTAGCTGGTTGCAAAGAGCACAAAAAGCAAAGCAAATCTTTTCATAACTACTTTTTTTAGGGTTAAGGTGCCGTTTTTTAATGGGATTATAGACTGATCTTATATCACCCGCTGCAAGGCTAGTTCAAATCTACTTTTTGATTTCACGAACTACAATCGTTTTCGCTACTAACTGTTAGTATGTTTTTAAAAAATAGTTAGAAGATTCTCGCCCACTTTGTTCGCATCCGATTTGTAATCAGGTTAACTTGTAAGTTCCTTTTTTTGGTTTTAACCCGTTACGAACTTGAAAGACACAGATCAGCTGGGATTATATCATCCTTCCTTCGAGAAAGACTCTTGCGGTGTTGGTTTCATTGCAAATATCAAAGGCAGCAAATCGCATCAGATAGTAAGTGATGCGCTCACGATGCTGGAGCGTATGGAACATCGTGGCGCATGCGGTTGCGAACCCAACACAGGTGATGGAGCCGGCATTCTTATTCAGGTGCCGCACGAATTTTTTAGCAGCGAATGCAGCAAACTTGGTTTCAAGTTACCAGCGTTTGGGAGCTATGGAGTTGGCCTTGTTTTTTTTCCCCGCGATGCAAAAGTGCGCGAAGAATGTCGCACCGTGCTGAATCGCAAGATCAAGTCTATGAAAATGACGTTGCTGGGATATCGCGTACTACCCACCAACAATTCTGATTTGGGAGAGACGGCCCTGAAAGCTGAGCCGGTGATGGAACAGGTCTTCATAAAGCAAACACAGAGCATCTTAACTCCGGATGAATTCGAGCGCAAGCTTTTTATCTTAAGAAAATATTCAACACACATTATCACCGAATCCGTAAAGGGAGTTGATAATCAATTTTACTTTGCCTCACTCTCATACAAAACCATCGCTTACAAAGGCATGGTTACATCGGGGCAACTAAGACCTTACTTTGCCGATCTTGAACATGAAGATGTTGTTTCTGCATTGGCTGTAATTCACTCGCGGTTTTCTACCAATACGTTTCCTTCGTGGAGGCTGGCGCAACCTTTTCGATTTATTGCGCATAATGGTGAGATCAATACCGTGCGCGGGAATATCAACTGGCTGAATTCGAAAGAAGCATTTTTTACTTCTGAGTTTTTTAGTCGCGAGGAGTTAGACATGATTCTTCCTATCTGTAACCCCAAGCAGTCAGACTCTTCCAATTTAGATAACACAATTGAATTGCTTGTGCATGCTGGTCGTTCTCTTCCACATGTGATGATGATGTTGATACCTGAAGCGTGGGATGGCAACGAAAGTATGAGCCAGGAGAAGCGCGACTTCTATGAATATCATGCTAACCTGATGGAACCTTGGGATGGGCCGGCTTCCATTACGTTTACCGATGGAAAAATTGTAGGTGCAACGTTGGATAGAAATGGTTTACGCCCGTCACGGTTTGTGGTTACGGATGATGACATGGTGATCATGGCTTCGGAAGTAGGTGTGTTGGATGTTGATCCCGCCAGGGTAATTACCAAAGGTCGCTTACAACCCGGCAAAATGTTTGTGGTTGATCTCGAACAAGGTCGCATCATCAGTGATGACGAACTGAAAAAAGAAATCTGTACTCGTAAACCCTATGGCAAGTGGTTAAAGGATAACAAAGTCCGCCTTCAGGATTTACCGGAGCCCGGAGGAAGTTTTCATAAGTACGATCCCACAACATTTCTTAAGCGACAGATTTCTTTTGGATATACTTCGGAAGATCTGCGCATGATTCTTACCCAGATGTGTGAGACCGGAAAAGAGGCGTTGGGATCTATGGGCAACGATACTCCGCTCGCTATACTTTCGCAGCAAGCGCAACACTTATCAAGTTATTTCAAGCAACTTTTTGCACAGGTAACGAATCCGCCCATCGATCCTATCCGTGAACGTTTGGTGATGTCGCTGGCATCGCATGTTGGCGGCTCGCTCAATCTTTTGGAAGAATCTCCAGAGCATTGTATTACGCTTGAGTTACCGACTCCGGTTCTTACCAACAACGATCTTGAAAAGATCCGATACATCGATCACCGGCACCTTCAAACCAAAACTATTTACACATACTTTAAAGCTGATGGCCAACCTGGATCGTTAGAAAAAGGATTGAACCGAGTATGTCAGTATGTAACGGATGCAATTGAAGATGGCTTCACCATTATTATTCTTTCCGACAGAAGTTTTGATAGCGGTCACGCTCAGATTCCTTCACTACTTGCAACGGCTGCAGTGCATCATGACTTAATTCGCAAAGGTCTGCGTGGAAAGGTTGGATTGCTTGTCGAAGCGGGCGATGTATGGGAAACACATCACTATGCTACATTAATCGGGTATGGCGCATCGGGTGTCAATCCCTATCTCGTGTATCAAACGATTCACGACATGAAGAAGCGCAACGTACTCAAAGATGAACTCACCGAAGAAAAGGCGTATACCAATTATAAGAAGGCGGTAACAGGTGAGTTGCTAAAGATCATGAGCAAGATGGGCATCTCTACGTTACAATCGTATCATGGCGCACAAATCTTTGAGGCCCTGGGCATTCATAAAGAAGTTATTGAACAATATTTTTCAGGTACAGTATCTCGTATTGGCGGCTTGAAGCTGGATGACATTGCGCAAGAGGCATTGGCAAAACATAAACTTGCTTTTCCAAAAACCACCAACTGGCTTCCACAACTTGCTGTGGGGGGCGTGTATCAATGGAAGCAACGGGGTGAAGCACATTTATTTAATCCACAAACGATTCACCTGCTTCAGCATTCCACCAAAACCAACGACTACGCACAGTTTAAAAAATATTCTTCCCTTATTAACGATCAAAGTGAGAAAGCGATCACCCTTCGCAGTTTACTGAAATTCAAAAAAGGGAAGGCGATTCCCATAAGTGAAGTGGAATCAAAAGAGAATATTTTCAAGCGGTTTGCTACAGGGGCAATGTCGTTCGGATCGATTTCGCATGAAGCGCATAGCACGTTAGCGATTGCCATGAACCGCATTGGGGGGAAAAGTAATTGTGGTGAAGGTGGCGAAGATGAAATTCGCTTTACGCGGAAAGAAAATGGTGATTGGGAAAACTCAGCCATCAAACAGGTGGCCTCGGGTCGTTTTGGCGTAACGAGTTATTATCTCACCAACGCTAAAGAACTACAGATAAAAATGGCACAAGGTGCTAAGCCTGGAGAAGGCGGTCAGTTGCCGGGTCATAAAGTAGATGATTGGATCGGGCGCGTGCGTCATTCAACTCCGGGTGTGGGATTAATTTCACCTCCACCACATCATGATATCTATTCAATTGAAGATTTAGCACAACTCATTTTTGATTTAAAAAATGCGAACCGCGAAGCGCGTATCAGTGTGAAGCTGGTTTCGGAAGCAGGCGTAGGCACAATTGCTTCAGGTGTTGCAAAAGCTCATGCAGATGTAATTTTAATTGCCGGCCATGATGGCGGCACCGGAGCATCACCGATCAGTTCGATTCGTCATGCAGGATTGCCTTGGGAGTTAGGATTAGCGGAAGCGCATCAAACCTTGGTAAGAAATAAATTACGCGGTCGTGTGGTGTTGCAAACAGATGGACAGATTCGCACTGGCCGTGATTTAGCAATTGCGGCTTTGCTTGGCGCAGAAGAGTGGGGTGTAGCAACAGCAGCATTAGTTACAACAGGATGTATTATGATGCGCAAGTGTCATTTGAATACATGTCCGGTTGGTGTGGCTACGCAGAATAAAGAGTTGCGTGCACTCTTTACAGGTAAGCCTGAGTATGTTGTAAATCTTTTCAACTTCCTGGCTGAAGAGCTTCGCGAAATTATGTCCGAACTTGGCTTCCGCACAGTAAACGAAATGGTTGGCCAAGCCGACAGATTGGAAGTTCGTGATCTTGATGATCATTGGAAATATTCCAACCTGGATTTATCACCTCTGCTTGCAAAGGATCCAGTTAATCTGGACACCGCCTTGTTCAAACAAGAAGAACAGGATCATGGCATTGCGACTGTGCTTGACAGAAAATTAATTGAATTAGCGCAGCCTGCTTTGAAACAATTGATGCCAGTTAAGGGAGAGTTTAAGATCACCAATCAAGACCGCGCTGTGGGCACGATGTTGTCCAATGAAATCTCCAAGATTTATTTGGGTCCCGGTTTACCGGAAGATACCATTCATTTAAAATTTATGGGCACGGCTGGCCAAAGTTTTGGTGCGTTTGTAACAGGTGGTGTAACCTTTGAACTGGAAGGAGACACGAATGATTATTTTGGTAAGGGACTTTCCGGTGGCCGATTGATTTTATACCCACCAGCATCAGCAACCTACAACTCATCTAAAAATATCATTGCCGGAAACGTTGCTTTCTTCGGAGCCACTTCAGGCGAAGCTTTTATTGGCGGAATGGCTGGCGAACGATTTGCCGTACGTAACTCAGGTGTGAAAGTTGTTGTGGAAGGTGTGGGCGATCATGGATGTGAATACATGACGGGCGGAATTGTGGTAGTGCTGGGCGATACCGGAAGAAATTTTGCTGCCGGTATGAGTGGTGGAGTGGCCTATGTTTGGGATGTAAACAAAACGTTTGTAAAAAACTGCAACATGGAAATGGTGTTGCTGGATACCCTTGATGCTGAAGACGAAGAGTTACTTCACAAAATGATTGTCACTCATAAGCAGGTTACTAAAAGCAATCTCGCAGCGCACGTACTCAGCTATTGGCCAACGGCCTTCAAACAGTTTATTAAAGTAATGCCTATCGATTATAAAGCAGTGCTGGAGAAAAAGAAAGCCGAGAAAAAAAGTGAAGCCTTAAAATCTTCATTGGGCAACACAGAGTTTAACTATTCATCCAATTAAAGTGAATGGTCTGTGAGGACACAGACCATGAGGTATATGGGAAAACCAACAGGATTTTTAGAGCAGGACCGGGAGCTTCCTAAGAAGCGCGATCCCAAAAAACGAATCAGCGATTACAACGAAGTTGATTCCGTTATAGATGAATCAATCACACAAAAGCAAGCGGCTCGCTGTATGGATTGCGGCATTCCGTTTTGTCATAACGGATGCCCCCTTGGCAATATCATTCCAGAGTTTAATGATGCGGTGTATCAAGAGAACTGGAAGCTTGCGTATGAAATTCTCATCTCGACAAACAACTTCCCGGAATTTACGGGTCGCATTTGCCCAGCTCCGTGCGAGGCCTCGTGTGTGCTAGGCATTAACAAACCAGCCGTTGCTATTGAGTACATCGAAAAATCGATTATCGAAAGAGCATTTCAGGATGGTTATGCTAAACCAAGAATTCCGTCTACGCGCTCTGATAAAAAAGTTGCCATTGTGGGTTCGGGCCCAGCGGGTTTGGCAGCCGCAGCACAGCTAAACTATGCAGGACATCACGTTACTGTGTTTGAACGTGCCGATGAAGTTGGAGGACTACTTCGCTATGGCATTCCTGATTTTAAATTGGATAAACAAATACTTGATCGCAGAATCAATCTTATGATTGAAGAAGGCGTAAAGTTTCAAACTAACACGAACGTTGGGGTTAATTTTTCTGTAGAACAACTCAAAGAAGAATTTGATGCGGTGTTGTTAACTGGCGGCTCAACCATTCCGCGCGATTTGCCGATACCCGGACGGAATTTGAAAGGAGTTTATTTTGCTATGGATTTTTTAACTCAGCAAAACCGGAGGGTGGCTGGTAAAAAGGTAATGGTGGAGGAAGTTTGGGCTACCGGAAAAAATGTAGTGATAATTGGTGGTGGCGATACCGGTTCAGATTGTGTGGGCACGTCCAATCGCCATGGAGCAAAGTCGGTAACACAAATTGAGATTTTATCGAAGCCACCGAAGGATAGAACCGAAGCAATGCCGTGGCCTAGCTGGCCTATGATTTTGCGTACATCTACTTCGCATGAAGAAGGATGCGAACGCCAATGGTCTATTGTCACCAAAGAATTTATTGGGGATGAACAAGGAAACCTGAAAGCGATTAAGATTTCAGAAGTGGAAGTAAAAAAAGCAGGGCCGGGCAAAGCACCCTCTTTCTCTGAAATTCCGGGAACGGAGAAAATTATTCCTTGCGAGCTTGCCTTGCTTGCCATGGGTTTTCTTAATCCCCAACATAATGGCTTGCTGGATCAATTAGGTGTGGATTATGACGAGCGAGGTAACGTAAAAGCTACGCGTTATCAAACTTCTGTGGAGGGAGTTTTTGCAGCCGGAGATATGCGCAGAGGCCAGTCGTTAGTCGTGTGGGCAATAAGTGAAGGTCGCGAAGCTGCACGCGCGGTTGATAAGTTTCTTACCGGAGCCTCAGTCTTAGAGGCAAAGGAAAAAGGAATTCTGAGTCTTTCAGAGTGATCTAACTTTCATATAGTTCCAAGGGCAACCATCCGGATCGGGAGAAAGTGAAACGCTTGCCGGTGTATTCATCCAATGGGTTTCTTGAATGAACTTCCCTTAATTCAGTTTAACCTTCATAATCAAAATCTCTTTGAGTTTTGTTGGATCTATTTTATCTTTATTTAAGTTGCTTATCTGGCTATTGGCTATAAAATAGAACCAGTCATCTACAACAACCCCCGTAGTTGGAATATCAAAGAGCGGATGATTCGACACAAGTACGCGTGCATTTTCAATTTTATCATACGAAGAATTCAGGGTGTACTGATTTATGCAAACCGGGTACGTGATGTTTTGAATTCCAATCAGTGATTGCTTATAAAAGCAAAGTCCATCAATCCCAATCACGTAATAGTTAGGAAACGGGAGAGCCTTCAACTCTTGTGTAGCTGTGTTGATTTTAAAAAATCCTTTGAAGGTATTTACAATCACCGCATCATCAGGGGCAATGGTGATTCCATTAACATATTGCAGCCGGGCATCTTTGATAAGCAGTTCCACATTACTTAAATTAGGATTCACACGATAAATCGCACCATACTCTGAGTCGGAAACAATCACATTTCCGTGACTGTCAATCGCCAGATCGTTAAACAGGTGTATTTCTCCTGGTGGCAATATCCATTTGTTAACTAAATCACCACTGGCAAGATCAAAGGCATGAACCATGGAGCGGTCTTGCGCATTTCCCTTCCCTGTATTGCTGCACACCCACAATTTCCCCTCACTTACTTTCATCCCCAAAGCCTGACCAATTCCTTCTTTGCCACTTTTGATAAAGTCAGTTACCTTGTTGCGTTCATCGATTCGAATGATTTTGTTTTTATGAATGCTGCTTACGAAGAAACTTCTTGATGTTGGATCGTAGGCAATCCCTTCAGGGATCAAATCTTTCTCTGCAATACGAAAAGCAACCTCAACTTCTTGTGCATGCAGCGTTAAGAAACCATTAAACAAGACAAGTAAAATCAAAAATGATCTCATTCTCCGTCTTGGTTCTAAAACATGACCAACTATTTCGGAAACTGACTCTTATCCATGTTAGGCAAAAGACTTAGTGCGTTTTTATAATAAATCTTTTTCAGGATTTCATCCGGCAGCCCTATGCCATACATGCGCCAGAAGGCATGGTAGCGCTTATGGTATGGAAAATATTCATCTTCCGTTTCCAACACGCGAAAGTACGTTTCGTATTCTTCCGGCACCCAACTGTCTTTACCAAACAAAACGCGATCTTGATATTTTGTAAGAAAGGCTTTGGCCGTGCGTGGCTGTCGCCCTAACTCAGCAATCACCGCTCCTATTTCGGTGTACATGTTTGGAAATTGTTCCATTAGTTCGCCCAACTTTTTCAAATCGTTGCCATACCAACCTAAATGGGCATTTATAAATTTTGTTTTGGGATGCTTTCTGAAAATATCGTGTTGCTCAGCAATGATAGTTTCCCAACTGGCAAACTTTTCATCGTACCTGCGTCCGGGATGTAACTTTAATTCAAGCCAACGCTCATTCTGAGCATCAATCGGATCCCAAAAAGGTTTTGGATCGGCTGAATGAATAAGCACAGGAATACCCAACTCACCACACTTTGCCCACACCGCATCAATGCGCTTGTCGTTAATCGAAATCCGGTTGCCTTTGCTGTCTTTATTATGAATGCCCAGGCTTTTATAAATTTTTAATCCCTTAGCACCGCGTTTTACATCGTCTTCCAATTGCTTTATTGTGCGTGCACCCCATTCGGGATTGTCAATATCACCAAAGTCGACATTGGTGAAAAGCACAAAGCGAGTAGGATAGCGGTTGTTGATATTCTCAATGGATTTTTCAAGATGATCGCCACTGCTACGAAACCCGCGACCACTCAGATTAATCATCACGGCCATGTTGAGTTGATCCATTTTTGCAATAAGATCTTTGAAGTCGGACGTATTCATATTTCCCTGATGATTATGAATGTCGATAAACGGAAATTTTGAGCGACTCAGCCGGTGAGTTTCTACTTTCAACGTTGGTGGTGGATCGTATTGCTCAAAATCCATTTTCATATCCAATGGTTTTTCCTGAGCACACACGAGCAAACAAGAAAATAAAAGTGAGAGAAAGAGAAAACCTTGCTTCATAGAATGATTGTTAATGAAGCAATTTACGATAATCAATTGATGAGGTTCTAAAAAATTGTTTGGATGGCAATTAAACCTGTGCTCGGGCACATCATCCAAGAGATATAATTTTAGAAACCGATGAAAAAGCTGATTTCCTTTACAATGTTTTTGACCCTTGTGCTTGTTGTGCTGCTTGCTAAAACCAGTCAGGCCCAGATTGCGGTAGTTCACGTAAGATCCATTGTGGGGGCACCAACAAAAATTTGGGTAAATGGCTATTGGAAATGGAATCCCCGTATTCACAGGCATGTGTGGATAGATGGCCATTGGACTCATAGGCACTATGCCCGCAGATCCATGCGCGTGCGAGCTGCCTGGTAGCAGATACTTTTACAGAACCTACCTTCGTTTTTGATCTGGCAATTCTTGCTAACTTGCCTATCAGAAATTGAGCACATGAAAAAACTGTTTATTGTTTTCTTATTATTTCCCTTGCTTGCTTCAGCCCAATCCGATGCAGCGTTAGAGGCAGCCCGTAAAAAGCTGGACGCACGAAACTTTGCAGGGGCCAAAGCCGATATCACCAAAATCATAGAAACCAATCCTAAGAATAAAAGTGCATTTTCTCTGCGTGGACAAGTGCGTATGGAGTTGCGCGATTATTATGGAGCCATTGGAGATTTTAACGTTGCGCTGGAGATAGATTCTACGTTTGCAGAAGCCTTAAACTTTCGGGCGGAATCTAAAATCAATTTAGGTGATGATGAAGATGCCATTCTCGATCTGGATAAAGCCATCAAATTTAATCCACGCTATACCGATGCGTATACCAACCGTGGATTTGCAAAGTATAACCTCGATGACCTTCAAGGTTCGTACTTTGATTTTTCAAAAGCTCTGGAACTAGGCCCGGCTGATGCAGACAAATATTTTAATCGAGGCTTGGTGAAAGCGGAGTTGGGAGAGTTTGTGAGTTCAGTTGACGATTATAGCAAAGCCATTGAGCTGGATAAAACCGATGCCAATCTCTACAACTATCGCGGAGTAGCTTTTTACAACACATCAAATTTTGATCGCGCCATTGCTGACTACAACGAATCGATCAAGCTTGATCCTAAAGATCCTTTTAAATTCGAAAACAGGGCGTTGGCCAAAACTGCAAAGGAAGATTTGAAGGGTGCGCTTGAGGATTATAACAAAGCAATTGAATTGAACGATCAGGACCCTGAAACCTATAACCTGCGCGGAGTTTTAAAACATGCTATGGAAGATTATGATGGCGCTATTGCGGATTATACAAAGGCGCTTGAGCTAGACGAAACTAATCCAACGTATTACGATAATCGGGCATTAAGCAAAACAGAAAAGGAGAATTATGCGGGTGCCGTGGAAGATTACACTTTTTCAATTGAGTTATATCCCAGCGATCCGGAAACTTATTATCAACGCGGCATGGTGAAACTGATGATGAACAACAACTATGATGGGTGCTTGGATTTAAAGCATGCCGAAGAGTTAGGCGCACCCGAAGCCAAAGCAGCGATTAAGAAAAACTGCAAGTAGCAATAACGGGTTTGGAATTACGATTTACGATTTCGAGAAATAGAGGTTCGTAAATGAGAATAGCAATCATCTTAAATGGTATCTCACGAAAGAAAAAGATTTTTTATCAATCTATTCTTCCCGCTCTCATACACAAATTCCAGGTAGAGGTTTTTGAAACCCAATTTGCAAACCACGCCCACCAGCTAGCCGCAGAAGCTGCTAAAAAATTTACCATTATTCTTTCAGCAGGCGGTGATGGCACCTTAAATCAGGTGGTGAATGGTATGATGAGCGTTGCGTATGAAAATCAATTGCCGGTATTGGGGCTAATTCCACTAGGTTCGGGAAATGATTTTGCCAATGCCATTGAAGCCACTACAAATGTTTCTGATTTGATGGAGTTGTTAACAACGAACCAACCCAAGCCAACGGATCTTGGAAAATTGAGTTGCAAAGATGGCAACGAACAAAATCTGCAACGATATTTTATAAACGTATGCAGCCTGGGCATGGGGCCGGCCACGGTAAAGCAAATGGCAAAAGCACCTCATTGGTTCGGGGCCGACTTGCGTTATCTTCAATCTATTGTGCGCACATTTTTCTCGCACACACCCGAATTGATTGAGATTAAAACTTCAGATTGGAATTGGGTGGGTAAAGTGCGCGTGCTGGCAATCGCGAATGGTAAATCGTTTGGAAGTAAAATTTATATCGCCCCTTATGCCAAACCTGATGACGGTATGTTTTCATCGTTTCTGGTTTCTGATATACCGCTCATTAAATTTCTATTCTACCTTCAGGTAGTTAAGCGCAAGAAGAAAGTTAATGACCCTTGCGTAGTTTATTCAACCACTGCAAGAATAGAACTAACCTCTCCACAATCTGTTGCGATAGAAGCAGAAGGAGAATTGATGGGATTTCTTCCGGCTACCATTGAAGTATGCCCGAAGCAGATTAAATTTTTGCGGAAATAAAAAAGCATCTCAGTAAGAGATGCTTTTCAAAAAGATATCGAGAGGGGTTACTTCTTCACTACCAATGTGCCCGCAATCATATCATGCAACGCCTGTTTTTTCTCAGTGAAGCCAGCCATGATGTAACCAATTAAAAGTGTAAAGTTTGAGATAATTCTACAAAGATTGCGAATCAACGCTTTCGTAAAATCAAGCTTGTTGCCTTGTAGGTCTGTAACCTTAAGCCCCAGAGCAAGTTTCCCTACAGTCGCTTGCATTTTGGAAGATTCCATAAATGTAAAGTATAGCACTTGTATGATCATTGCTAAAATCCATAGACCTCCGGCTGCTGCCATAATAGCACCAACCATGCCTGCTGCCTGATCAGGGTCTGATAAATCCATGCTCTCCGCGCCAGATGCAAAGCCGAATCCTGCGGCAGCTAAAATGGGTACAAAAACAAATGATTGAACAACCCCAATAATGATTCCATCAATGATAATTGCTACAAGACGCATCCAGAAGCCAGCATAATTTGTATTCATGTGTTTTGGTTTAGGTTAGGTTTATTAAAAATAGAAAAATTCGTTGACCCCGCCAACTTGATTTTACTACTTTTACCGAAACGCCAATCTCTTGAATCCCAAACTTCTCTCATTATTCAATGCGCTTGAGTTGCAACGCAGCGTGTTACTAAGCGAAATCAAGTCAGTTTCTCAGGAAAAATTAAATGTACACGGTCCGGGTAAATGGTCAATAGTTCAGGTGCTGGCACACATTATCACAGCCGAACAACTTTCTATCAACTATTTGAACAAGAAATTTCAAGGTATTGGCGAAGCGGCTGATACCGGCTTGCTTGAGGAATTAAAAATGCTGGCGCTGTATGTTTCGCAACGATTGCCCTTCAAATTCAAAGCTCCGAAAGTGGTTTTAGAGAATACTCCGATCCTTGAAAGTATTGAGCAAATTGAAACAGCCTGGAGTAAAACCCGCATGGAACTAAAGGACTTGTTAAATCAATTTGATGACTCCCACCTTTCACGCAAAGTATACAAACACCCCGCGGCCGGGAAACTAAATATTCAGCAGGCCCTTAAATTTTTTGGTGAACATATCATCCATCATCAACCACAGATCAAAAAGCTATTGAAGTAGAATTAAATTATTAACACCTTGCTTTCAGTCTTACGAGGCTGAGCTTGCCAACCGAAGCAAATGCTAAGGTTGGGTAAATCCAAATCTTTCTTTTTATGAAATACTTATTCTTTGCATTTTCCCTTTTATCATTCACCTCTATTGCTCAAACCCAACTTCAATCGCCAGCCGAATTTCTCGGGTACGAATTGGGTGACCGCTTTACCCGTCATCATCGCATGGTGGAATACTTCAAACACATAGATGAAGTATTGGGCAACGTGGAAGTAAAACAATATGGCACAACCTATGAGCATCGGCCACTTATTTATGCGGTGATAACATCGCCAGATAATTTTAAAAATATTGAACAAATCCGTCAGGATAATTTGAAACGTGCCGGCATGATAGAAGGCATTCCGTCCACGAAAGTGGCGATAGTGTGGTTGAGTTATAACGTGCACGGAAACGAAGCCAACTCTATGGAGGCAGCTATGAAAACTGCGTATGAATTGGTGAATTCAGGCAATGCCAAAACTAAGGAGTGGTTAAAAAATACTGTAGTGATTATGGATCCCTGCATCAACCCGGATGGCCGCGATCGCTTTGCTAACTTCTTCAATCAGTATGGCAACAATCCACCCAATGCCGATCCGCAAGCACGCGAGCACGCGGAGCCCTGGCCACGCGGCCGCGCCAATCATTATTTGTTTGACTTAAATCGCGACTGGGCGTGGGAAACCCAAACTGAATCGCAGGCGCGCATAAAAATTTATAATCAATGGATGCCGCATGTGCATGTGGACTATCATGAGCAAGGCTATAACAGTCCGTATTATTTTGCTCCCGCTGCTGAACCCTTTCATGAAGTAATCACGCCATGGCAACGCGAGTTTCAAAACACCATTGGCAGAAACAACGCAAAATACTTTGACGAACAGGGCTGGTTGTATTTCACCAAAGAGCGCTTTGATCTTTATTATCCAAGTTATGGAGACACCTATCCAACGTACAGTGGTGCTATTGGAATGACCTACGAAAAAGGGGGTATTGGTGCCGGACTTACCGTAACCACCACCGAGGGCGACCCGATGACCCTGAAAGATCGTCTTACGCATCACTTTACTACGGGCATGGCTACAGTCGAAACTTCTTCGGTTAATGCTACGCGACTAGTAGATGAGTTTGAAAAGTATTTTAAGGAAACAATCAATACACCGACAGTTCCGTATAAAACTTATGTGATTAAAGGTGACAACAATGCGGATAAGCTGAACAAACTAACCGCATGGCTTGGTTCGCATAGTATTCAATATGGTCACGCGGCAGCAGGCAAAGCAACTCGTGGATTTGATTTCCAAACCCAATCAGTTGGAAATGTTTCATTCTCAACGGATGATATTATCATAAACATTAATCAACCGAAAGGAAGATTTATTACCACGGTGTTTGAACCACAATCTAAACTTACCGACTCGCTCACGTACGACATTACAGCCTGGAATTTAATTTACGGCTATGGCCTGAAGGCGTATGCGCTAAACGAAAAAATTGGTGTTACAAAACCCTTTCAACCCAAGGCAGTTGTTTCTGAAGCCATTGCAGCAAAACCCTATGCCTACATTTTCCGCTACGAGAGTTTGAATGATGTTGAGTTTTTAGCGGCACTAATGAAGAAGGGTGTTAAAGTTCGCAGCAGTGAGAAAGGGTTTTCACTGACAGGGCAAGCCTTTGAGCCCGGATCATTGATTATTACAAGAAGGAATAATGAAAGCATTTTGGATTTCGATAACGCAGTTCAATCAACAGCTAAAACCTTTGGCCGGAAAGTTTATACCACCACCACGGGGTATGTAGATAAGGGTTCAGATTTTGGTTCATCGGAAGTAAACTATTTGAAAGCCCCGCGCATTGCCCTTTTAGGTGGCGATCAAACAAGTTCATTAGCACATGGTGAGATCTGGCATTTCTTTGAACAACAAATTCATTATCCGGTTACAATTCTTGGTACTGATTATTTTCGTATCGTAGACTTGTGGAAGTATGATGTGTTTATTGTGCCTGATGGTGGCTATCGGTTATTTGATGAAGGAACGATATCAACGATAGAACGCTGGGTAAACGATGGCGGTCGGTTGATTGTTATTGCAGGTGGAGCTTCCGCTTTTGCGGAGAAGAAAGGTTTTGGATTGAAAGAGTTTGCCACTGATGATGCCAAGCGGCAAGCCGAGAAGGCGGATAAAGATCAAAAGGAAAAAGAAGGCCCGGTGAAGTATGGCGAGGCTGAACGCAAGGAACTTAGCAACAATATTTTTGGAGCTATCTATAAAGTGACGTTAGATAAAACTCATCCGCTTGCGTTTGGTTTGGGCGATTACTATTTGTCGCTCCGCACCAGCGAGCGCCATTATAGTTATCTCGAACGTGGTTGGAATGTTGGAATTCTTAAAGGAAAGCAAAAGCCTATTCTTGGCTTTGCAGGTTATAAAATCAACAAACATCTGGAGAACACACTTGTGTTTGGTGTGGAGGACAAAGGCCAAGGTCAGGTTGTGTATATGGTTGACAACCCAATGTTCCGCTCTTTCTGGGAAAACGGCAAGATGATTTTTTCGAATGCTGTTTTTATGGTGGGGCAGTAATTTTCTATTGTCGGATATAAATGCTACATAATTGAACGCCACCACTCAGCTGTAGGAAGTTCGTTACCCAGAACAACGGGCTCACCAATTCTTGGCGTTGTTATTTTTACCTGAAGTGCATCGACTTGTTTTCTCGCTCGTTCAATGGGTTCTTTCCAGCCATGGTTGGCTAATACAAATTTTCCCCAATGTACAGGCATAAGTACGGCAGCTTTTAAATCAATGCTGGCTTGCACGGTTTCTTCAGGCATCATGTGAATATTAGGCCATTGCTTATCATATTGCCCGCACTCAAGCAAAGCAAGATCAAACGGACCATATTTTTCGCCAATAGTTTTGAAAGCAGGATCATAACCCGAATCGCCACCAATAAATAAATTGTGAGTATTCGTTTTCAATACATAGGAAGTCCACAAGGATTTATTGCGCGTAAGCCCACGACCAGAAAAATGACGCGCAGGCGTGGCGGTAATTTGAATATTATCAAAAGCCGGGATAGAATCCCACCAATCTAATTCGGTAATATTTCTTTCTGGCACACCCCAATGTTCTAAGTGCTCGCCTACACCCAAAGGCACAATAAACCGGGCTGCTTTAGATTTTAACGCTGCAATACTATTGTAATCGAGATGATCGTAATGATCGTGTGTAATTAAAATCAGATCAAGTTGTGGAAAATCATCGGGGCCATACGCACGTGCTCCATTAAACGACTTGGTGCCGAGGTATTGCACAGGCGAGGGTCTGTCGCTAAATACGGGATCGATCAGAATCCGTTTGCCGGAAATCAATAACAAGTAACTCGAATGACCAAACCATATCAAAGCCGGTGCATCAGTTTGAAATGTGTTAAGGTCTGTCTTTACTACCGGTACAGCAGTTTGCGGATAACGCCCCGGTTTATCTTTGAAAAACTCGCGCATCATCGAGAAATAAGAGGCGTCTTCTGCAAGCATGACTGTTTTAGTCAGGTTTTGAAAAGCACCATCTTTATAGTTGGGTGATTTTTCAATGCGTTGTTTACGCGCTCCACTGGGGAGTTTGCCAAATGATTTCTGTTGCATAAATAAAAAGACAGTTAAGCTTAGTATGACTAAGGTGATCAATAAAATTTTACCAATTTTCTTTAGAAGATTTTTTAAGAACATGATCGGATAGACGTTACCAGGGTAGTTTTATTTTGTCAGACATGTTGATTCTTTTGATCCCTTTATAAATCTCCACCCACATAACTCCCGCAAAGGCTATGGCAAAACATAACCCAATTGTAGAAATAGGTATTTCTTCAAACTGAAAAATCTGTTGAAGTGGATGGAAATAGATGGATACAAATAGAACGGCAAGCGAGATTGATAAAACAATTGGAATCAAAGCATTTTTATATTGGATTGTCTTAATTATAGAATAACGAAAAGATCGGTTAGCCAGTGTAAGAAATAGATTGCTAAAAATGAGCGTTGAGTAAATAACAGTCCTCACAAACATCTCGCTTTTGCCGACCTCCATAAAATAGTAACCGATTGCAAGACCGGCTACGGTAATCACCAATCCCTGCACAACACTCATGGTCAACTCGCGCATCGAAAAGAATGTTGTACTTATCTTTCGGGGTTGCTTTAGCATGGAGTCCGGCTCTATAGGCTCACGTTCAAAAATGACTGAGCAAGTGGGCCCCATAATCAATTCCAGAAAAATAACATGCACAGGTGAAAAGATGTCGAGGTATTTCCACATCAAAAGCAAGGGCATTGTAACTATCAGGATAATGGGAATATGAATTGAGATAATATATTGAATAGCCTTTTTCAGGTTCTCATAAATTCTTCGGCCCAACGCCACGGCTTCTGTCATGTGAAATAAATCGTCATCAGCCAATACAAGCGAAGCTGCTCTTTTTGCAACTTCACTTCCGCGTAAGCCCATTGCAATACCAATGTGCGCTGCCTTTAAAGCCGGGCCATCATTAACACCATCGCCTGTCATGGCAACTACTTCGCCATTTGTTTTCAACGCCTCAATTACTTTTAACTTCGCATCAGGAAACATGCGAGCAAAAATATTGACTGAGCCAACCTTCGAACTAAGCTCCCGTTCACTCATGGCCATCACCTGATCTCCCGTTAACACAGCCTGGCTATTCTTTAATTCAATTTGATTTGCAATAGCGATGGCTGTTTCAGAATAATCGCCTGTAATCATTTTTACATGGATTCCGGCACCATAAAATTTCTGAAGAATTTCCTTCATGTTTTTTTTAGGAGGATCATAGAATCCAATCAATCCTAAAAACTCAAAAACAAACTCTTGCTGGGTAGCCGGAAAATTTTGCTGTCCAAAATCAGATCGCCCAACCGCTAAGATGCGATAACCCCTGGAGGCAAGTTGCTTTGCGGTTTTCAAAACAGCATCCTTTTGCTGAGTTGTAAGTTTACTTTGACTCAATACTCCTTCCACACTACCCTTACAAGCAATGAGGCGTTCGTTTTGTTGATTACTGAAAACATGAGTCATAATGGGTGGCTTGCCGCCCAATGCATATTCATGAATCATTTTGTAATCGGGTCGTTTATCGTGAGGAGCAACAGAACCATAGGTTGCCTGAATAGATTTTTCCATCGGATCGAATGGCTCTGTTTCTGAGGCCCACATCGCATATTCAAGCACGCTATTAAACCGGGCGGTTTCTGCCGTGTAGTCATATACTTTATCATTAGCGAAATCATAAATGGCCGACAAGCGCATTTGATTTTCGGTGATGGTTCCGGTTTTATCTGCACAGATTACTGTTGCCGCCCCAAGTGTTTCTACTGTATGAGGAGATCGGGCTATTACTTTTTTCTTGTAGAGATGATAGGCGCCAAGGGCCATGAAGGTGCTGAAAGCAACGGGGATCTCCTCGGGCAATACAGACATGGCCAGCGTTAATCCATGCAATAAACTATGCAATAAATTTTCAGATAGATAATAGTTCATTCCCCACACTATCAGAAAGGCAATGACTCCGGCCATTACCATCATCTTTACAAAACTTTTGATTTGCAGCTGTAGGGGAGTTTTTACATCTTCAATTGCTTCGAGCGATTGCCCGATTCTACCTAATTCAGTATGGCCCCCAATAGCGATAACCCGCGCAACACACGACCCCGTCATTACCATCGTTCCCTGAAAGATTTGATTTGATTTTTCTGTTTCTTTAATAACAGGGAGCGACTCACCCGTGAGAATACTTTCATTTACAGAAAAATCATTTTGCTTAAGCACAAGCGCATCGGCTGGAACGAGGTCACCATCCTCCAGCACAATCAATTCGTTAACAACAATATCCTCAACTTTAATTTCAAGTGTTTTGCCGTTGCGAATTACTTTGGCCAAGGGAGTTGATAGTTTTTTTAACGCATCTACAGCAGATCGACTTCTATTCTCCTGATAAATTGAAATGCCTGAAACAAAACCCAGTGCAATCAACATGATAACGGCCTCTCCGGTTTCGCCTAGCACGAGATAGATAACGGCCGTACAAACCAAAATTATAAATAGCGGTTCGACTATTATTTCTTTTATTACGATGAGCAGCCTGTGCTGTTGTGTGGTTTTTACAACGTTGCTGCCATTCTTCTCCCGACTCGCTAATACTTCCTGATCGGTTAACCCCGATAGCTTCAGTGATTCGGTCATGTTTTGGTTTATAAAATATCTCGTTGGTTCACCTCAAATCTTCTTCCCTTTCCACTTCCCCGATCGCATATAAAAAAACGCCATCGTGAACATACTGATCCAATATACCCATTCGCTGCCCCAACCCCAACCAAGGGATAAATCCCAATATTCGAGCACGAAAAAAACGTACAAGCAGTAGATCACAATGGTTACTAATTCAATCAGCAGGTTTACTCGTGTGTTTCCTGTGCCCGTCACTGCATTGAGCCAGATCGTGCCTACCGACATCATCAATAATGCAACCGACACAATGCGAACAATTGTGATTGCCTCGGCCACAAACTCATCGCCCTGACTATAGAAAGATAAAAACCATTCGGGTATTAGGTTCAGAATTATAAAAATGAAAACACAGATTCCTAAACTGAGTTTTACAACCCTACGAATAAGTGGCATTACTTCTTCCTGCCGACCTTGGCCAATAATGTTACTTACCATGGTATTAGTAGTTGATGCAAAGGCCCAGCAAAAGATGCCAAACAACCCAAAAATATTGCGCATGGTGTTGGAGATAGCAAGAGCCCGCGGCCCGTGGTGCTCAACCAAAATGTAAAAATATTCCCAACTCATAATGCTGATCGCAAACTGCACAATGAGCGGTGCAGACATGGTCAGAATCAATTTTATGACTGAGAAATCAATCTTTGTTTGTTCAAAAAATGCAAACGACTTGTGGATGCCTTTGAAATGAATTACCGAATAGATTACAAGCAAGCCAGATGCTTCCGCAATAATCGATGCATAGGCAGCGCCATTAAACCCTATTGCCGGAAATCCATAATGACCAAAGATCATGGCGTAATCCAACCCAATGTTTACAAGCGCTTCTGCCAAAGTTCCCCAAACCAAAAACCGGGTTTGGTTAGTGCCCACCAGCAAGGCATTGCGCATTACATACAAGTAAAGAAACGGCAACCCCCAGATACGAATCAGCAAAAAGTTAATAACCTGATCGGCAATAACGGCATCGTGAATAAATGCTCGCATAACCATCGGAGCAAACAGATACGTTGCCACAATACCTAATGCCGCAATGACGAGTGCTACCCACACCCCGTTGTAAAACAATCGCCCGATTTCTTTTGGGAGATTTTGCCCGGCCCTGCGCGCGATTAATGCCTGCAACCCATTATTGAGGCCGTTGCCGATCACCGCAAAGATTAAATAGTACACGCCTGTAATGCCAGCACTGGCCAACTCCTGCTCGCCCAACATCCCCAAAAAGATATTGTTGGTAATAAAGTTTATCTGTGGCACCAGCATAGCCAATGTAATTGGCAAGGCCATGAAGAGAATTTGTTTGTAGCCGGTAGAGAGTCGTAATTCCATTGGAAAAATAAGTCTTGTAAAAGTAGCTTAAAAGAATTACCGCTCAGCAAATAGTATTGTAACCACTAACACTTTTACTCTAATCTTGTGATCTTAAATTCAAGAGGTCTATGAAAAAATATTATTTAAGCATGTGTTTGCTCGGGGTGTTCGCGTTCGGATTTTCCCAGGGCTATCGCAACCATGCACAACTTTCGCAAAAACTAAAAAGCCTCGAAACTTCTTCTGGCGGAACAGCCAAACTTCAATCCATCATTAAAACTGCCGGAGACAAAGATATCTGGATGATGGAAATCGGATTGGGCGATAGAGCCAATCATCCTGCTATAGCCGTAGTGGGTGGGGTAGAAGGATCGCATGTAGTAAGTCAGGAAATTGCGCTTGGCTTTATTGAGAAACTATTAGCCGGGGCACAAAAGGATAGTATCAAAAATCTACTGAATACAACAACCTTCTATGTGTTTCCCAACATGAGCCCCGATGCAACCGAACAATACTTCGCGGCATTAAAGTATGAACGCAGTGGTAATGCATTCCCTACCGATGACGACCGTGATGGAAAAGTAAATGAAGATCCCTATGAGGATTTAAATGGGGATGGAATAATCACTATGATTCGGGTTGAAGACGCAACCGGAAAGTGGAAAACACATCCTGCCGATCCACGCATCCTGATTATCGCAAACGGAGAAAAAGGTGAGCGTGGAAATTATCTTCTCTACACCGAAGGTACCGATAACGATAAAGACGGTGCCTTCAATGAAGATGGCGAAGGTGGTGTGCATTTTAATAAAAATCTTTCCTTCGACCCACCCTTTTTTGCTGCTGGTGCAGGAGAACATCCTGTGTCCGAACCAGAAAATAGAGCGTTGTTGGATTTGCTGCATGACAGACCCAATGTTTTCTCAGTAGTAACCATCGGCCCAGCCAACAATCTTGCCGAGCCCTGGAAATTTGATCGCACAAAAACGACCATGCGGGTAATCACCGGGGTGCTGGAAAATGATGCCAAGATCAATAAGATGGTGAGCGATCTTTACAAAAAATCAGTAAACGCAAAAGATGCTCCGGCAGCATCTGGCTCAAAGGGTGATTTTATGCAATGGGCTTACTTTCATTATGCTCGCTTAAGTTTTAGTACCCCCGGCTGGTGGGCATCAAAATTTGAAATCCCGAAAGACACTACGGCTGCCAAAAAATATAAAGTCAATGATGATAAAAATACCGATGTCGATTTTTTGCGCTGGGCTGAAAAAGAAGGACTTGATGTGTTTGTGCCCTGGAAAAAAATCACACACCCTGACTTTCCTGGAAAGAATGTAGAAGCAGGCGGCTTTAAACCTTTTGTAAAACTTAATCCGCCCGAAAAGGCAATTGATAAAATTGCCGAAACCCACACGAAGTTTTTACTCGCACTTGGAAATGCTAAACCTGACTTGGATTTGATCAATCTAAAAACCGAACCCCTCGAGAATGGTATCACCCGCATCACGGTAACGGCTTTTAACAAAGGTCTTTTGCCCGCTGTGGCGGATGTAGGACTCAACAATTATTGGGTAAAGCAAGTGAATCTCTCCGTGTCACTATCGAAAGATCAAAGCTTGGTAGGCGGCAAAAAAGTTGTGACCCTCAACAATCTTCAGCCAGGCGAAAGTGTGGAAGTAAGCTGGTTGGTGAAGGGAAAAGGTGCGGCTACTGTTGAAGGAGGCACTCCACAAACTGGTTTTAAGAAATTGAATATAACTCTGTAATAACTGAGATATGAAAAAATTATTAGCAATACTCTTCATCGTTATCGCTTACACACAGGCAAGCGCACAGGATGCTAACGGAGTTTTTCGTGCAGCGGGTTCACCCGAAAATCCAAAAGTACCCATCGCCTGGAATCGTTATTACAATCACGATGGTATCACCGACATCTGTAAAAAGATTGCTGCAGCTTATCCTGATTTAGCTAAGTTAAGTTCTATCGGTAAGAGCTATCAAGGCCGAGAAATGTGGGTGCTCACGATCACGGATTTCAAAAAAGGAAAGCCCGAAGAGAAACCCGGCTTCTATTTGGATGGAAATATTCACAGCAATGAAATCCAGGGAACGGAGATGGCCCTTTACACCGCGTGGTATTTAACCGAAACATTTAAGGATGTTGCCCACATCAAAGAATTGCTGGCCGATCGTGTATTCTATATTGTGCCCACCATCAACCCAGATGCGCGCGATAATTATATGAAGGCCCCTAACAATCCGAATAGTCCACGCTCAGGTATGATTACGGTCGACAATGATCGGGATAACAAAACTAATGAAGATGGCTTTGATGATCTGGATGGCGACAACCACATCACTCAAATGATTCGCAAGAGCGCCACGGGTCGCTACAGAAAAGATCCCAGTGATCCGCGCAAGCTAGAGATGGTTAAAACCGATGAGTTTGGTGAGTATGAAATTCTCGGTAACGAAGGTATCGACAATGATGGCGATGGTCGCGTGAATGAAGATGGCGAAGGCTTCTACGATCCTAACCGTGACTGGGGCTGGAAGTGGCAACCCAATCCGATTCAAGGTGGTGCTTACAAATATCCCTTCTCTTTGCCAGAAAACAGAAACGTGCGCGATTTCGTGATGGCACATCCTAACATTGCCGGCTCGCAGAGTTTTCATAACTCGGGTGGTATGATCTTGCGTGGCCCTGGTGCCGAAGAAGATCTGAGCACCTATAATGCAGAAGATGTAAGAATCTATGATGCCATTGGAAAAAAAGGTGAAACATTGATTCCCGGCTACCGCTACCTAACGGTATACAAAGATTTGTATTCTGTATTTGGCGGAGAGTTGGATTGGTTTTATGGAAGTCGCGGGGTTTATACATTTACCAATGAGTTGTTTACTTCTTACCTGTACTTCAACAAACAATCTTCGCGCGGTGAAGGTCAGGAACAGACTTACGAATTTAATAACGATCTTCTTTTTGGGGATGCCATTGTTCCCTGGCAGGAGTTCATCCATCCTCAATACGGAAAGATTGAGGTAGGCGGATTTAAAAAGAATTTCACCCGTGCAGATCCTGGCTTTATTTTGGAAAGCGATGCGCATCGCAACATGGCATTCTGCTTATACCACGCTTATCATATGCCAAAGCTTAGTGTGGAGAGCATTACAGAAAAAAGTTTAGGTGGCGGTCTTTCGGAAGTTACAGCTGTAATCAAGAATGAACGTTTGATGCCTACGCATGCTAGCCAGGATTTGAAATACAAAATCGAACGGCCTGATTATATCTCTATTGAAGGAGTCAAAGTTATTGCCGGTGTGGTGGTTGAAAATGCTGATTTAAATATTACCCGCGAACAAAAGACTAATCCATCTACCTTAGAAGTAAAAAATATTCCGGGGCTGAGTTCTGTTGCCGTTCGATGGATTGTAAGTAGTGGAAAGAATTATACGATCAAAGTAGATAGCCGTAAGGGTGGTGTTGTGTCGAAGCAGAAATGAAAAATCTACTACAAGGTATCAAGCCCCGGCAAAATTGTCGGGGCTTTTTATTGAACTGAAAGTTTCTCACAAAGAAATCCAGACGCAATCGATTTAAGAGGTTCAAAAATTGATGATTTAAGTAGCATTCGCATTTTGCCATAAATACTGAGTACCTTCCGCGTCTCAAACAATTTCATTTTTGCATGAACACAAAGAAAATCGCCATTATCGGGGGTGGAAATTTAGGAGCAGCCATTGCCGAAGGGCTTTTGAAAAGTGGCTTCGCTGTTGCGGATCAACTAACCGTAACCCGAAGAACATTGTCACGGTTGCAGGCATTAAAAGATCAAGGTGTAACTATCACCGATAATAATCAAGTGGCTATTGAAAGCAGTGAAGTGATTATTGTGGCTTTAAAACCCTACAATGTTAAAGATGTTTTAGAAGGATTAAAAAAATCATTCGATCCGAAAAAACATCTTGTGATTAGTGTTGTCACCGGAGTTTTCCTGAAAGACCTTTCTTCCATCTTACCCAACGGTGTTCCGATTTTCCGCGCGATGCCTAACACAGCTATTGCAATACAAGAGTCGGTTACATGTTTGTGTTCTGCTGATGCTACCAATGCACAGGTGAATTATGTTACGGATTTATTCAATCAACTTGGCATCAGTATTTCGATTGATGAAAAACTAATGGATGCCGCTACTGTGCTGGGTGCCTGCGGCATTGCATATGCCTTGCGCTTTATTCGTGCTGCCACGCAAGGTGGTATCGAAATTGGGTTTGATGCCAAAACCGCAAATCTTATTGCCGCGCAAACTGTAAAAGGTGCGGCCGAATTATTGTTAAAAGGCAATCGCCACCCTGAGGAAGAAATTGATAAAGTAACCACACCAAAAGGGTGTACTATTGTTGGCCTTAATGAAATGGAGCATCGCGGATTTAGTTCTTCGCTGATAAGGGGGATTGGAGCTTCTTATAACAAGATTGTAAGTTAGAAGTTAGCATATTGCAGCATGCCTGATATTTTCACCACACCCAGTCGGATTATTATTACCTGTAGCAAGCGTCTTGCTCCATATCTTGAGCAGGAAATTGTTGGCTTGGGCTTTACTCCCGAACGTACTTTTATAACAGGGGTTGAGTTAAAAGGAACTGTTAAAGATTGTATTCTGCTCAACCTCAATCTGCGTTGTGCCAGCCAAATACTTTATTCCTTAAAAGAATTTGAATGCAATGGGCCAGACGAATTATACGATACACTCATTCGCTATCCATGGGATGAGCTGTTGGAAACAGAAGGTTATTTTTCTGTGACGAGCAACGCCAATCACTTCACGGTGAACAATGAAATGTTCGTAAATGTAAAAGTTAAAGACGCTATTGCCGACCGCATGCGGAGAGAAACAACGCGCAGACCAAACTCCGGATCGGACCTGACTGGCGCAGTGTTTCATTTGTATTGGAAAGAAGAGCGTGCAGAAATTTTCTTCGACACTTCCGGTGAAACATTGGCTAAACACGGATATCGAAAAATTCCCGGCAAGGCTCCCATGCTTGAGTCGCTTGCTGCGGCCACCGTGCTGGCAACGAAATGGGATCGCACATCACCCTTCGTTAATCCCATGTGTGGGTCTGCTACCGTTGCGATCGAGGCAGCATTGATTGCTACCAATCGTAGCCCCGGTTTGTTCCGAAAAAATTATTCGTTTATGCATGTGAAGGGATATGAAGCTGACTATTATAACGAGCAGGCAAATAAACTCCAAGCTCAAATTATTGAGATATCGTCATTAAAAATAACTGCGACCGATATTAGTGAAGACGCCATCAACATTTCAAAAATAAATGCTGGCATTGCCGGAGTGGAACACCTGATAGAATTTGAGGTGTGTGATTTCGAAGCCACAAAAATTCCTGAACCTCCCGGTGTTGTTTACTTCAATCCTGAGTATGGCGAACGATTGGGGAATGCGACTGAGTTAGCAGCAACCTATGCGCGCCTGGGTGATTTTATGAAAAAGAAATGTCAGGGCTATTTAGGATACATTTTCACCGGCAACTTAGATCTCGCAAAAAAAATCGGGTTGAAGGCCAGTCGCAGAATAGAATTCTACACCAGCACAATTGATTGTCGTTTGTTGGAGTATGAGTTGTATGGAGGAAGTAGGAGGGAACCAAAATAGTTTTGTAATTTTAAGCAATGAGTTCAATAGAAATAAAAAGAAAGCTCTTTGACTATATTCGGAATGCCGACAGCCGTAAGGTTAAAGCCATGTATACAATTGTTGAAAGAGATATTCAGGAAGAAAGCCATATCTGGACGGATGATTTTGTAAATGAGATGAGTCGTAGATCAGTGGAGGCAGAGGCCAGTCTTGATAAACTAAACTCCTGGGAGAGTTTCAGGGCCAAAGCAAAAAAGAAATAAGGAATTGATCCATGTCCTATAACATTCTTCTTCACCCCTTGGCTGAAACTGAATTTTCAGAAGCACAAGATTGGTACGAAGAAAAGCTCTCAGGTTTAGGCGCGAGATTTGAAGAAAAAGTTGAATCCCAATTTCAGAATATAAAAAGAACGCCACTCTTGTTTCCTAAAAAACGCAAGAATTTCAGAGAGGTCAAAATCAATACCTTCCCATATGTGATCGTTTATAAAGTTCTTGAGAAGCGGAGAACTTATATTAATTCTATCATTTCATCACACCAGTAGAAATCCAAAAAATAAATTCAAAAGATGAAAGCACTGTGGGTGATACTATTCTCAATTGTTATGTCTGGAACACAAGTCATTAATACCAAAATTATCGCCCATCGTGGTGCCTGGAAAAATACCAACGTTCCGGAAAATTCCATTGCCGCACTTCAACACGCTATACGATTGGGTTGTTATGGTAGTGAGTTTGATGTGCACATGAGCGCAGATTCTGTTCCTTTTGTGTTGCACGACCATTCTATTAAAGGCATTCATATAGAAAAAACGAATGCTGCCGAGCTTAGAAAAATCAAACTTAACAATGGTGAATCACTGCCCACATTAGAAGAATACCTGCTGGCGGGAAAATCGCAAAACAAAACCCGGCTCATTCTCGAAATAAAATCTTCCAGCATAAGCAAAGAACGCTCGCTCGCACTCACTAAAAAATGTGTTGATCTGGTAAACAAAATCGGTGTGGTTGAACTTACGGATTACATAGCGTTTGATCTTGATGTCTGCCTCGAAGTAAAAAAGCTGGCCCCAAACGCACACGTGCAATATTTGAATGGCGATAAAACTCCGGAGCAACTGGCTGCTGCCCGTTTGAATGGATTCGATTATCACTTCAGTGTATTGAAGCGAAACGAAACCTGGTTGGGCGATGCTCATAAACGAAACCTAAGCACCAATGCCTGGACGGTGAATGATGAAGAAACCATGCGATGGCTCATCGCTCAAAACATTCAAATGATCACCACCAACGAGCCTGAGAAATTAATTGAGCTTCTCAGCAAAGAAGACAGGTAGAATCTCAAAAGTCCAAATGACAATCTACCTTGCAAAAGCGTGATCGCGGGTCAAAGCCTGCCTTTGCCGAAGCGGCTAAGCGCAGGCAGGCCCGCGATGAAGAACAAACTTTTGAGACGGTGCTCATATTTTACTAATACCGCTTTTGAAAATCTCTATCATTCAGGTTCAATCGCTTCATGGTAGCATCGTAATCTCCATAGTTAGGTCTTCCAACAAGATCAGCAGGAATCACCACTACTCTGAAAACCTGATCGGCAGTCCATTGATTACCAAGAGTTGGTAACGGAAATGTTGCATCTAAAAAGATATTCACATCTTCATCAGTAAAATCAAAATTGTATTGCATCTGGCCTTCTTCAAAGAAAACTTGCTGGGGTAACAATCGCCAGATGTCTTTGCTGTTTTCAACATCCCATAGTACATACACTAACGTAACATCACTCGAGAGAACATCAAACCCATAGGGTTCCAGGTGTGCATAATCGTTTGCTTCTGTAAAGTCGACCTCAATCTCAAATGCTTTCGAAGCAATGATTGATCCGTCTTCACCCGGAATGCCTTCCGGCCCCATCGGCCCTTCGCATGCCACACTTACCGCCAAAACCATCAAGAAGAATAACTTTTTCATATCTTTAATTTTAATGAAACATTTACCAACGCTGTGCCAACTCTTTCAAGGTATACGGCAGATGTTCTGTTAATTTCGCCTCTGGCATAACTACCACCCGACAAGTCACATCGCAACCAGTAAAGTGCTTTTCCTCCACTGGTATAATCTGCATTGGTAATGAGATCGAAGCTCCTGATATTGCTTTCATAAAATCTAAATTCATGAACAAACGATTTCTTCTCGCTTCGGTATTACTGGTTAGTGCAATTGCTACATTCTCTCAACCTGAAAGAGTGCTCCCTGCCGAGTCGGCCGTAACGTCTACGGGCCAGGTAACTATCAAAGGCAAAGTTGTTCCTTATAAAGTAACGGCTGGCACACAGCCCGTTTGGAATGCGGAAGGCAAACCTAGCGCTGCGCTTTTCTATACGTATTACGAACGCACCGATGTTACTGATAAAAGTCGCAGGCCTTTAGTTATTTCATTTAACGGTGGTCCCGGCTCAGCATCTGTTTGGATGCACGTTGCTTACACCGGCCCCAAACAACTAAACATCGATAGCGAAGGATTTCCAGTGCAACCCTACGGTGTTCGCGACAATCCACATTCAATTTTAGATGTTGCCGACATTGTATTTATCGATCCGGTTAACACAGGCTTCTCACGCATTCTCGATCCTAAAGCTGAGAAGTCAACATTCTTTGGTGTGAATGCCGACATTAAATACCTGGGCGATTGGGTTGATAATTTTGTGTCGCGCATTGGCCGCTGGACGTCTGCTAAATACCTGATTGGGGAAAGTTATGGCACTACGCGTGTTTCTGGTTTAGCACTGGACTTACAAAACAATCATTGGATGTATTTGAACGGAGTTATTTTGGTTTCGCCAACAGAAATTGGAATCAAGCGCGATGGCCCGGTTAACGATGCACTTTCACTTCCTTACTACACAGCGGCTGCGTGGTATCACAAAGCTCTTCCTACTGATCTGCAACAAAAAGATTTACTGGATGTGCTATCGGAATCTGAAAAGTTTACTGTCGATGAATTTGTTCCGGCATTGGCGAAGGGCGGTTTTATTGATCCAACAAAAAGAAAAGAAATTGCAGCCAAAATCTCCCGGTATTCAGGCATCAAAGAAGAAGTGATCTTGAGTCACAACCTGGCGGTGCCTACTCAATATTTTTGGAAAGAATTATTGCGCACCGAAGGTTTTACCGTGGGTCGTCTTGATTCGCGTTATAAAGGCATTGATAAAATGGCTGCCGGAAGTAGTCCTGATTATAACTCAGAACTTACTTCATGGTTACATTCATTTACTCCTGCCATCAACTATTACTTACGTGATGTGCTGAAATACAAAACCGATTTACAATACAATATGTTTGGCCCCGTGCGCCCATGGGATAACTCAAACGACAATACCGGTGAAAACCTGCGGTTGGCAATGGCTGAAAATCCATATTTGAATGTAATGATTCAGTCGGGGTACTATGATGGCGCTACAACTTACTTCGATGCCAAGTATTCCATGTGGCAACTTGACCCCAGTGGCAAGATGAAAGATCGTTTACGATTTGAAGGTTATCGCAGCGGGCACATGATGTATTTGCGTGCCGAAGATCTGGCTACCAGCAACGAACATATTCGGGAGTTTATTAAAAAGTCGACTCCGGCAAACGGAGTACCAGCAAAGTATTGATTGAACTTTTGGTAGACATCTGACACTTTGAAAATGTCAGATGCCTACTTTCATTTGCCCCAGATTCGCTTCGTATAATTTGTGTAAACGCAATCGCTTCGCAGTTGGGTAGGCAGAAATTACGCAGAATGCGAAATGCAAATTTCATCTCACTCCATTTTAATTACATCTACAGGATTCATTCGTCCGGCTTTCCATGCGGAATAGCCTGCTGACATGATTACCACAAGAACAAAGATTAACGTCACCAACAAGAATGGTAAATAACTTAGGTCAACTCTGTAAGCAAAATCAGTTAACCATTCTCCGATAAGCATATATGCTATAGGCAACCCAACTGTGCAAGCAATAAGAGCCAACTGCACAAAGTAATTCATGTGCAACATGGAGATCTGAGCAACCGATGCGCCCAACACTTTACGTATGCCAAACTCTTTCATCCGTCTCACAGACATATACATGGCCATTGAGAAAATTCCAAGCACAGAAATCAAGACGATGATGAGTGTAGCAAATTGAAGTGAGGCATACGCTTTGTTTTCTTTCTCATAGCTTCTGGTATACAGATCATCCACATGAAACCAGTTAAGCGGGTAGCCGGGTATAATCACTTTGTATTCTTCTTCTATAGATTGAATAACAGATTGTGCATCCCCTGCATAGCGAACATAAATAAAATGATCAGGGTACTCGTTGGTCCATGGCAGCCGCATTACAAGCGGTTTCACTTTCTCGTATAAAGGGCTGATGTTGATATCAGATACCACGCCAACCACAGTGCCATCCCATTTGCCCTTTTCTTCCGGATGTGTATAAATTCGTTTGCCTACAGGCTCTTTCCAACCTAGTTCTTTAACAGCTGCTTCATTTAGAATAAAGGCCGCTCCACTGTCGGATGGAATATTTTCGTTGAATGTCCGGCCCTGAAGAAGTTTGATTCCAAGTGTAGAAAACAATTCATCATCTGAGAATACTTCATGCAATTCAACATGCCTCATCTCCGGTTTACCTTCTTGTTCAACGAAGTACCAATCTGCCCCGTACCCACCGCTTATAAAAAAGGAACTGTTTGAAACATGCGAGACTCCGGCAATCTGTTTGATCTCTTGCTTGAAAGTCAGCATGTTCTTCACCGTAAATTCCTGCGGCATGTTAAGCATCAACAAATTTTTTCTGTCGAACCCAAGCTCTTTGTAGTGGATAAAACCTATTTGTTTACCAACCATTACCGCACAGCTAATGCAAATCGCTGAAATACTGAATTGGGCAAACAATAAAATCTTGCTGAGCGAAGAGCTATATCCGCTGTCTTTAGATTTGAGGTTTTGAATCACCCCTGATACCGCTAACATTTTTGCCGGGAAGTAGGAGGAGAAGAAAAGCAAAACAACTAACCCCGAGGCAGCAAGCATCATCACTCTGAGGTTTAGTAACATTTCAAAACGCAGATTGGAATCCAGCAACTGTGTTATCTCAGGAAACAACAGGTATAACGCGCCAAGCCCCAATGTCAATGCGATCAGGCTAAACATCAACGTTTCAACTGTTACCTGTGATATCAGTTGATATTTTCGTGCACCCATCACTTTGCGAACACCCGTTTCGCGGGCACGACTACTGAAATCGGCAATGGAGAGATTTACATAGTTAATGCCTGCCATCATGAGCAACAAAACTCCGAGAACCGAAAATGTATAAACATAAACTGCGCTGCCCTTGCGGCCAAACTCCGCATTGTATTCAGGACCGAGATAAACATCTGAAATAGGCTGAAAGAAAAGATTGAACCCCATTTCTTGTCGCTCTGATTTTGAGATGTTCCTATCCAGCAGCGATTGTATTTTTGAATTCAGTTCTTCTGTGACCGGCTTTTTCAATCGAACGAAAAGGGTAGACGACTGGTCGATGAATTCACCGGACGATGCGAAACCATTCAGCGTGAAAGTCGATTCGGGTTGATTCAGTATGACTGCTGTAAACCAGAAATATGTGTGGCTTGGGTTATCGATAACAGCTGTTACTTGAAACACCCTGTCTTCATTGTTGATGGTGATCAGCTTACCTAAAGCGTTGGCCGTTCCGAAAAGGTTCTCCGCGATTGCTCTTGTGAGCACAATGCCATTCGGAATTTTCAATGCATTGGGCGAGCCTTCTATAAAATTGAACGTTAGTAAATCGAATAACGTGCTGTCGGCTTCAATCAAGCCACCACCACAGGAAACGCCTTTGCTTTCGTACCGTAGATAAGTACCATTCGTATATTGTATTCTGGCAAGTGCTTCTATTTCAGGAATATTTTGTTTCAGCATAGGGCCAGTGGCGAATGGCACAACGGCATACTTTTCCAACTGGCCATCTTCTTTGCGTAGCGAGTTTACCCTATAGATATTTTGATGGTCGTGGTGATGTGTGTCGTACGATGTTTGATATGAAACATACATGGCGATGGAAAGAAAACTGAAAATCGCTAATGACAATCCCCCCAGCTTAAAAGCAAAATTCACTTTGCTCTTGCGGATGTGGCGCAGACTGGTGATGAAATAGTTTTGGAGCATAGGAAACTGATTTTGGTTCATTGAAAATTTATTTCTTAAAAATATCCCGGCCTGAAAAACCGAATCACATTCCATAGCAACCTTCTCCTTGCCTTTTGTTCGCCTAGTAACTTTGCATCCTTTTCAAACTTTTGAATAAGGTCGCCTTCGATTTCTTCCAGCAGTTCTAATGGACAAAACCACCGAAGGAGTTTAATCGACTCATGTATCTTCTCCTTATTCATATCGCAACGAATCAATCGGGTTGGATAAGGCAGATTTTATCGATTGGGTGCCCACTATCAAAATGGTTACCAGGAAGAGGAAAGCAACAGGAAACACAAACATCCACCAAGCCAATTCAATGTGGTACGCAAAACTGCTCAGCCAGCGCACGCAAAACAGATAGCTCATGGGAATCCCAGCCAGGAAAGATATCGTCAGTAAAATCACATATTCACCAGAAATCAGGGCAAGAATGTTTGACGTGGTTGCGCCAACAACTTTCCGGATGCCGATCTCTTTTTTTCTTCGGGCTACGCTTAAAGACACGAGACCCAATACGCCCGTTAACACAATGACGAGTATGAGCACAGAACCGATTGCCGAGGCCTTCTTCAGCTGAAATTCGGTCTGGTAAATAGAGGCCATTCGTTCATCTGTAAAAGTGTATACAAAGGGATCGTTTGGAAATATTTTTTTCCAAACCTTCTCTACCTCTTGAACGGATTCCGTAATGTTACCCGCACCCAATTTAAAAGAGAAAAAACGAAAGGCTTGAAAATCGCGTGTATGCGTGAAGGCCACCGGTTTCACCTTCTCATGAAGTGATTCGAAATTGAAATCGCTCACGATACCCACCACTGTATACTCCTGATCCGAAAATTGAATTTTGATTTTATCACCGACTTGTGTAGAAAGAGCTCTCTGTGCCGATTCATTAATGACAATTCGATTGCGTTGTAAGGCTTCACCTTTGTCAACAAAAAATTTCCCCTCCAAAAGTTTAAACCCATAAACCTGCAGGTAGTCTTCGTCAGCTGCCTGCATGGTGGTAAGTACTCCTTCGTCAATATTACGGCCTGTGTGATTAATGGTCGCACTGAATGGACTGAAATTGAAGTTGGGGGCTCCCCATGAAAGCGAGGCCGATTTGATGGCTGGAGTATTAAGAAATTCTCTCTTAGCCGCGTCCATCTTGTTAAATCCTTCCTCAGTCCACGTGCGCGGAACGGATGACACAATCATGACGAATGACTTGTCGTAACCAAGATTGGTCTTCATGATGAAGCCCACCTGCTCCGACATGATGAGCGTAGCCGTGAAAATGAAAACAGCGATGAAAAACTGGATCGTAACCAAACTTCTTGAAAAAGAAACAGTGCCTTTAACAGACTTGAATTTTCCTTTAAGTGACTCGATGGTACACGTTCCGGACAGATAGAAAGAAGGGTAGCATCCAGCCAATAGGCCAATCGTGGTAGCACCAGCAATCAGCCACATCCAGACCGAAACATTCAATTGTGTCAATGAAGGCAACGATACGCCTAAGGCCTCTCCAAAGAATCCATGCAACACCTGATAGAGTAGTAGCGAAAGGACCCCTGAAAGAAAAGCCTGAACAACTGATTCCGACAGGAATTGAACGACCACTTGATTCTTCAGGCCACCGATGACTTTACGAACACCTACTTCTTTCAACCTGGAAAACGAACTGGCAATGGAAATGTTGACGAAATTGACAATGGCCAACAAAATGATGAACACTACGATGATCGTGAGAGATACAATCAACTTTTGGACTGCACCATGGTTGGTGAGTAAGTAATAGTCATTTAACGGACTAAGTTCGATCCTTTTATTTTCGCTTACTTCCTTTGGAGCATCCTTGCTTAAAAGCTGATTGATAATTCGAGTCGCCTCGACTGTAGAGGCTGTGGATGTAGTTTTGATATAAGTGATGATGTTGGTGTTCCATTCGTCCTGAAAGCCAAGATTAAAATCGGCCCGACTCTCTTGCGGTAGAAATATCTGGGCATCACTGTTCATGAAATCAGAAACTGAATTTTTTTTCTGAAGATCCGCCAGTACCGCGGTGATCAGGCATTCCTTTAGTCCATTTACTTCTGTGCTTATGGTGAGGGATTCACCCACCACATCAGGGCGGTCAAAAAATTGACGAGCCACTTTTTCTGAAATAACAATATGGTTGGGTCTGTTTAACGCGAGGTCGGCCTGACCGTATAACACTTTGAATCCGAACATGTCAAAAAAGGTGGAGTCACCAATCATGCTTTGCAGACGGAAATGTTTATCACCCTTTGAAACCGTCACGTTTCGATCGCGAAAGCGGTACTGTGTTTCAAAAATTGCTGGATATTGTTCAACCGCCTGTGGTCCTAGCAAGGCGGGTACAAAAAATGGGGGCATGGTGCCCTCCGTTGACGAATATTTTGTTTCAAGTAGAAAAAGCCTGTCCACATCTTTTAGGTCTTGGTTTACCTGTAGTTCGCCCCAGACAAAAACACCGATCAGCATAGCGAAGGTGATTCCAACCGTCAAACCTGAAATAGTAATGGCAGAATGAAATTTTTGTTTGGCCATATTCCGAATCATGACCTTGAAATAGCTTCTGAACATATATCCTTGATTTAATTGTATTGAAAACTTATTTCGTAGAATGATCCCCGGTCTGAAAAACCGTAGAACATTTTGCATCAATCTTCTCTTTGCTTTTACATCACCAAAAATTATTCTATCCTTTTCAAACTTTTGAATCAAATCACCTTCAATTTCTTCCACCAACTGTTGTGGACAAAACCAGTGAAGAAAGCGGAAGCACCAATGATTTTCTGACTTACTCATTTTTCAAGTGGTCTACCGGATTTGTATGAGCGGCTTTGATGGTTTGAAACGAACACGCACAGGCAACTACTAAAATGATGATGGCCAGCGGCAGCAAGAAGAAAATCGGTGAAATATCTATTCTCACCGGGTAGGTCGACAGCCATTCGTTGGCGATGTAGTAAATCAAAGGCATTGAGATGACAGTAGCAGCCAGTACCAGACGGATATTATCGCGCGAGAGCAATGCGATAAGACTGGCGGCCGATGCACCCAATACTTTTCGGATGCTTATTTCTTTTACACGCGCATTCGCCTCGAATAAAGTCATACCGAGAATGCCAAGGCAACCGATAAAGACGGCTATGCCGGCAAACACGGAAAAGATTCGTTGGGTATAGAGTTCTGATTTGAATTGCTGGTCATAATAATTGTCAAGAAAAGAATATTCGAAGGGCTTGTCGGGAAAGGCTGCTTTCCAACTTTTTCTAATATCCTCTAGCGCCTGTTCGGGATTGCTCGTAGGATTCAAACGAATGGAGTAATACACCTGCTGGAAGCTACCATAGTTGGGGGAGAGGATCATAGGATGAATCCCTTTCTTCACGGCTTCGTGATGATAGTCTTCCACTACACCAATAATTTTGTGCTTTTGAAAATGGTCTTGAAAATTTTCAAATTCTACAATCTGATCAACCGCTTCCTCCGGAGAGTTGAATCCTAATGCCCGAATTGCACTTTCGTTCAGGATTAACGTGAGCCAGTTTTCCTCCTCCCAGGGTTTGATCCATTTCTGTAGTGGTCGCGGTGGATCAAAGTTTCGTCCGGCCAGGAGTTTTAATCCGTAAAAAGGAATGTAGTTGTAGTCGATAAACAGTGTTTTGAAATGTGTAGGGTCAAAGGGATCATTCACATTTCGCTTTAGTAGATTGATATACGTGAATCCAATCTCGGTACCGGGAATAGCGGATGAACTTGTTACCATCTGCACCGAAGCATTTTCCATGAGTTTGTTTTCCAGGGTTCGGTACGCGGTGTGTTTTTCGATTACTTCCTCGCTTGAATAGGCCGTTGGATTTCGCAGTGTAATAACATGATTGGCATTAAACTTCTTGTCGGCTATGCGCATGAAATCTAATTGCCTGTTCATTACAAGCACACAGGCAATCAATACCAAAGATGAGGTGAACTGAACGATGATGAGCGATCTTCGCACGGTACGTCCGCGGCTGGTGCCACCAAAATTTCCTTTCAACGCAGCTGCCGGATTCAAGCGAAGAAGAAAAAGAGCAGGGTAAATGCCCACGAGGATAGAGCCACCCAGTAACACCGCCAATGCAATCAACCAACTGGTGGGTTCCGACCATTGAACTGAGGCTATGGGAATACCGGTGAAGTAGCTAAAGCGGGGAACCAGGAAAAAAATCAACAGTGCAGCCAGCGCAACACTCGCCATTAGAACACAGAAATATTCTACGAGAAACTGAAGAGCCAGATCAGATTTTGTAGAACCGATGATCCTTCTCACACTCACTTCGCGGGCGCGTGTGACAAACCGAGCCGTTTCGAGATTAACGTAATTAATCCATGCTATGATGAGTATAATAAGTGCAATAGCGGAAGCAATGTAAACCAGGTTTTTGTTTCCATTTACCTCAAGCTCATCAGGCAGTTGAGAAGAAAGGTGAATTGAAGTAATGGGCTGAAGAAAATTCTTTGTACCCTTTATCTCTGGATTTTCAGACTCCATTTTTCGATACACCTCGTTGAGTCTATCGTTAAATAATTTCGGATCGGCCTCCTTTCCCATTAAAATATAGGTGTGCAAGAAGTCCTGACTCCATTCTGTCTGTTGCTTCCAATCATATACAAGGGGTACAATAAAATTGGCATGCATGTGCGAATTCGGAGGCAAGTCTTTAATGACACCGGTGATGACGCACTCACTTTCGCGATCACCGTCATTCGGCATTTGAATGTGTTGGCCGAGTGGTTCTTCATCGCCAAATATTTTCCTTGCCATCGATTCAGAAAGAACCATGCTGTGCGGATCCAGAAGTGCAGTAGTCGCATCACCCTTTAGCAAGAGACTAGAAAAGACCTGGAAGAAAGCGGAATCGGCATTTAGTTCACCGCCTAACTCGTTGTAGATTTGCCCTTTATATCGAAAGAATACACCCGTGTTGGCTGGTGTTTTGTAAAAACCAGAAACGGCATTCACCTCCGGAAAATTTTCTCGCAACAATTTTCTTAGTCCAGCAAAATTCCCGGCAGTAGCTGCTTGAAGCACTCCGTTCTTTTGCCGCTCGAGGGCAACACGATAGATTTCATCGCTGTTGGCATGGAACCGATCATAACTTAACTCGAAACTCACATATTGAATAATGAGAAAGAAGGCGGTTAAACCGATTGCCAATCCCGCCACATTGATAACGGAAAAAGTTTTGCTTTGAAGCAGGTGCCGATAGGCAATCTTGAGGTAGTTGAGTATCATAGAATCATGATTAGTACGAAACAAGATTTTGCGTCTTAAAATGATGCTTGGTCTGAAGAACTGCACTGTATTCCATAGTAACCTTCGCTTCGCCCTTCGAAGTTTATAGTCGTCCGACCACTCCGAGTGGTCGGACGATTTTAGATCACGCATGTAGCGCTGCAGCAAATCGCCTTCTATTTCTTCCACCAATTGTTGCGGACAAAACCACCTTAATAATCGTATAATCCATGAGTGCTCCATCTCAACCAATCTTCAACTGTGGCACCAGTTTCCACAAATCAATGCGGGCCTCTTTCATGGCTTTGAGCATGGAAAGGCCTGCATTGGTTATTGTATAGATGCGCTTTCTGCGACCACCGCGCTCATTCGTGCCACCACCCATACTTGATTTTATGTAGCCTTTATCTTCGAGGCGATAGAGCGTTACATGCACGGCACTCAAATTGACTTCTCGCTTTAGTCGCGATTCGATTTCATCCGAAATGGCAGCCCCGTAAGCATCTTCCTGCAAGGCTGCTACCATCGTTAAAATCAGTTCTTCAAATTCTCCTAAATATTCCTTCGCCATATGCTTGTTATTTTTATATCCTTATATTTTGTTAAGCAAATTAATATGATTTATCAAACTTTGCAAAATCACCGTTATAAATAACGAAGCAAGGAGTTGGGATTGCGAGTCTTAATGGTATCGTAGGCTTTGCACAATGGGTACATGAGCAACACAATGCCAATCCAGATTAACAATACCCACGGCAGGGAATACCCACCTTCGGGTGTTATGCCCCCAAATGATTTGGCAAAGTGCAAATCTATTTCGGCAAAAGATTTGCCCATGCGCAGCAGGGTACTGATTAATGCAAGAGCATGGATCAGATAAAAGTGAGCGATAAAATAAAACAACGGAACACGACCGAAAGCAAGAAACGGATTACGGAGCTTTATCTCAACTTTTTCGAGCCATGCGAGTAGTATCAACAACGGTCCAAGGGTCATAAACGTAAATAAAAAGGAGGGTGGATATTTGCTTGTGTTCAGAAATGACAACACGGTATACCAACCGGATTGCTGCACCGACCAAGGGGCGGGATCACCATAGATATTAATAAATCGAAACACTAAAAAAGCCACCACACAAACTATTCCGGTACGGAGTAAATATTTTTTTCTTGTTGCGGCTTCTGTATTTGTGTACCATGTACCCAAGCTATAGCCCAATAACATAATGCCTAACCACGGAATTATTGGGTATGTAACAATGAAAGCAACATCAGGTGTAACTGCAAGAAATCCTCTGCTCATTAGTATTGTCCATGGGGCAAACCATATACTTGCTGGATCAACGGAAACCCCGCTCAATAAATTATGACCGGAAACAATCATCAATCCCAAAATCAATATTGCCCGACCGGGCAAATGAATTAACGCTGCCAGCAACATCATACAAATGCCAAACACCCAAAGCACACTTAGAATAGTTACATCAAAATAAACGTTGAAAAAATACCCAAAGCGCAATAGGGTGAATTCTAACACGACTAGCCAGATACCTCGCGTTAGAAGATAGCGTGAGAGTTCTGCTTTGGATTTTCGTTGCAACGAAATGTTAGCCGATAACCCTGATAGGAAAATAAAGCCCGGCATACAAAAGTGTGTGATCCACCGCGCAAAGAACAAGGCCGTATGTGTCTTGGTCAGGTCAGTCGGATTGAATACAAACGCATCGGCATGAAAATAGTCGCGGGTGTGATCGAGCGCCATGATAACCATGATGAGCCCGCGGGCTACATCAACAGAAGAAATACGTTGGGGATTTTCAGACATGGCAGTGCAAACTTAATTACGAGATTAAAAAAGTATGTGCGAGGGATCAAGCGCTAAAAACATTCTGGCCAAACTACCAGTTAGACTGGCTGCTACCCTAACTTCTGCTTCAAAAAATCTGCTGTATAACTGCCCTTGGCTTTCTTCAACATGTCTTCGGGTGTGCCTTCAAATAATAATTTGCCACCTTTTTTCTCACCACCTTCAGGCCCGAGATCTATAACCCAGTCGGCACATTTGATTACTTCCATGTTGTGTTCAATCACAATTACGGTATGCCCCTGATCGACTAAGGCATTTATTGCTTTCAATAGTTTTGAGATATCATGAAAATGTAAGCCGGTGGTAGGTTCATCAAAAATAAAGAGAATATTTCCGGTTGAGTCTGAATTATTCTTGCCCAGAAACGAAGCTAGCTTCACGCGTTGCGCTTCGCCACCTGAAAGAGAATTGGACGACTGGCCAAGTTTTACATAGCCAAGACCGACTTCAAAAAGAGGAAGAATTTTTTCATAAACAGTCTTCTTGTCTTTGAAGAATTCAAGACCAACTTCTACGGTCATGTTGAGAATGTCTGAGATATTTTTCCCTTTATGCTCAACTTCCAATACTTCCTGCTTGAAACGTTTTCCTCCACAACTTTCGCACTTCAGAAAGATGTCGGCCATAAACTGCATCTCTACTTTAATCTCTCCTTCGCCTTCGCAGGTTTCGCAGCGGCCACCTTCTACATTAAAAGAAAAGTGTGATGGTTTATACCCCCGCTGTTTACTAAGCGGTTGTTCCGAATAAAGATTGCGGATGGCATCATAAGCCTTTACATAACTAATTGGGTTGGAGCGTGATGATTTCCCAATCGGATTTTGATCGACAAATTCTACTTGCGTGATTTTATTGAAGTCTCCCTCCAACCGATCGTATCGCCCCGGTGTTTCAGCCACCGAGCCACTCATTCTCCCCAACGCGGGATATAAAATCTTTTTGATCAATGTTGATTTTCCAGAGCCACTTACTCCGGTAACAACGGTAAGCGCACCCAACGGAAATTTTACTGTAAGGTTTTTTAAGTTGTTCTCACGAGCTCCCGTTACCGTTACGGAGTCTTTCCATTTTCTGCGAAGCTTGGGGACGGAAATTTTTTCAGTACCATTTAGATAATCCACGGTATGTGAATTCACCTTTCCGCTAAGGTCTTTTTGCGACCCCTGAAAAATTAATTCACCTCCATGCGATCCAGCATCCGGACCGATATCAATAATCTGATCGGCAGCGCGCATAATTTCTTCTTCATGCTCAACGACAATTACTGTGTTGCCCATGTCACGCAACGATTTCAAAACCTCAATCATCTTAGCCGTATCGCGTGGATGAAGGCCAATGCTAGGTTCATCCATAATGTACATGGAGCCTACCAATGCACTGCCTAATGAAGTGGCTAACTTAATTCGCTGAAACTCCCCACCTGACAACGTTGATGTAACCCGATTGAGCGTAAGGTATCCCAATCCAACTTTAGTCATATATTCTAATCGAGATTTGATTTCGGTAAGAATACGTTCTGAGACTTTTTGTTCGTAGGCAGGTAACTTTAAGTTTTCGAAAAACACCAATGTGTCTTCAATGGGCATCAGTACAAGATCAGTTATTGATGCATTCGCAATCTTTACATAAGATGCATCCTTGCGCAGCTTGGTGCCACGGCAATCGGGGCAAGTTGTTCTTCCGCGGTAGCGCGAAAGCATTACGCGATATTGAATTTTATGTGTTTTAGATTCGAGGTATTTGAAGAAAGCATGAATGCCATCAAAATATTCGTTGCCATTCCATAGCAAGTCGCGTTCTTTTTGATTCAGCTCACCATACGCACGGTGAATCGGGAAATCGAACTTGATTCCATTTTTAATCAAGGGCTTCGCCCATTCGCTCATCACTTCGCCCCGCCACGGAGCTATGGCTCCTTCATAGACAGAAAGACTTTTGTCAGGAATGACAAGATCTTCGTCAATGCCTAGAATTTTTCCAAAGCCTTCGCATGTCTGGCAAGCGCCAAACGGGTTATTAAAACTGAAGAGATTTATAGACGGCTCTGTAAAGGAAATTCCATCCAGTTCAAAGCGATCGGAGAAGTGCGCTTTCTTTTCACCTTCAACATAGATATAACAATCGCCATGTCCTTCAAAGAAGGCGGTTTGAACAGAATCTGATAATCTAAACGTAAGATCTTCATCGGCTGCATTTACTGCTGCGCGATCAATGAGAATTTCGACCTCACCCCCAGCCCCTCTCCGGAGGAGAGGCGAGGCGTTTGTTTTAACCTTTGGTTTTTTTATTGGCTTTTCACTTGCCTCTACATTTGATTGTGAACCGACAATTTCTTCAATAAACTTCACCTCACCATCTATCAGCACACGGGTAAATCCTTTGCTAAGTAAAAGATTTAGTTCATCTGCAAGTTTTCGGCCTTTGATAATTTTAAGTGGGCAGGCCACCATTATGCGGGTTGCTTCTTTGCGCTTGTTAATAAAATCAATTACATCTGTTACCGTATCGCGTTTTACTTCTGTGCCTGTAATAGGTGAAATAGTTTTTCCGATGCGGGCGAAAAGTAACTTCAGATAATCATAAATCTCTGTGGTAGTTCCAACCGTAGAACGCGGGTTACGGGTATTTACTTTTTGCTCAATTGCGATGGCAGGTGATACACCACGGATGTAATCTACTTCCGGTTTTTCCATACGACCTAAAAACTGGCGCGCATATGAACTTAAACTCTCCACATACATGCGCTGTCCTTCTGCAAATAGTGTATCGAAAGCCAAGGAAGATTTTCCAGAACCCGAAAGCCCGGTAATAACTACCAGTTTATTTCTGGGAATGGCTACACTTAAATTCTTAAGATTGTTAACGCGGGCGCGCTTAATAATTATATACTCTTTTGGATCGAGATCGTCTAAGTGTGAATCGTTGGAAGTTGAGTGCATGCGAAACCGCAAAAGTAAAAAATCAAAGCGCCTTGTCCTAGATAGACTTCAAAGTTTGGAGTGAACAACCCGATCAAATGCCATAATAACAAAAACGCCATCCGTTAGTTTGCAGATGGCGTTTCAGAAATTCTATTCCGGATCTAATTATCGAAATCAGGATCGTAGCTGGCTTCCTTAGCCGGGCTGTCGCTATCATAGTCATCACCCCCACTGTTGTCAAAGTCATCGTCAGCGGCTGCGGGTGTGCGCAAATCATCGTCATCACCCTCAAACTCTTGTTTTTCGCTGGACTCAACATCATAGCCACCATCACTGTTTTTGGTGGCCGGAACTTTCACCAGATAGACAGAATCATCGGTTTCAAGCGGAAAAACAAAAATAGGTTCCCGTTTTGCATTGGTAATGCGGGTGATGCTCGCCTCATATCCATTTGGATATTGCTCTTTTAATAAGTCGCGAAGGTCTTCACTTAGGTTTTCGAGACTTTTGATTACACGTTTCTTTGCTACAGCCATTGTCGTTAAAAAATCGGGCTCAAATACCATAAGAAAATCCATAGAAGGCAAATTTTTTTCGAATTTTTTTGCGGTTTCGGACTTTCTTTCTATTTTTCATTTCTTAAAACAATCATTTAACCCACATACTATCGACCGAGACATCTACGTTACCTAAACGAAAGCAAGATGATTGACAGCAGATTCAGCGATAGCCAGTTGGTTACGCTCTATCAAACCGGTAACGAAGAGGCGTTCGAGATGCTACTTCACAGACACAAATCCCGTATTTATACGGCCATTTACATGATTGTAAAAGATCGCTATGAGGCACAAGACCTGCTTCAGGATACCTTTATCAAGGCGGTTAATACAATTAAGGGCGGTCGGTACAACGAAGAGGGTAAGTTTTTACCCTGGATCAGTCGCATTGCACACAATCTGGCCATTGACCACTTCCGAAGAAGCAAACGCTACCCCGAAGTAGTGCTCGAAGACGGCAGCCGAGTGTTTGATTCCATGCAGTTCTCCGAGGAATCGTATGAAACCAAACAACTTCTGCGCGATACCAAATCACGTCTACGCGATTTGATTAAAGAATTGCCTGCGGAGCAAAAACAAGTTTTGATCATGCGCCATTATCTGGACATGAGTTTTCAGGAAATAGCAGACCGCACAGGCGTAAGTATTAATACTGCCCTGGGCCGCATGCGTTATGCGCTCATCAACCTCAGAAAGAAAATGACTAAAAACCATATTGCCTATGATAAAGACCTTTACCCAAAACGATCTGATCCGGTTTCTATACCACGAGACCTCGGAAGAGGAGACGAAGGAGATTAACAAAGCACTCCTTTGCGATAACGAACTGCAAACGCAGTACAAGGAACTGAATGCCATGCGTAAGGAACTGGATGGGGCTCACCTTGAGCCACCGGCCTCCGTATTGCAAAACATTCTTAACTACGCACGCGGGTTTCAAGAACATCGTTAACAACTATAGAATCTTATTCTGATTTAAGGTCTTCCCGCAACGGAAGACCTTTTTCTTTCTGACTGATTTAGTACAATCCATCCGCCTTATCCTACAGATCGGTAAACAAAAATGCGAGGCTTGTTACCCGGATTCTATTTTTGATTTATGAATCTGGAAAAACTTTTCACAAGCATGTTGGTGCTGCACATTGCCGGAGGCACGGTTGCTTTAATCAGCGGGCTGGTTGCCATGCTTACCACAAAAGGCGGACGAGTGCACCGACTTGCCGGAAAAATTTACTTCTGGGGAATGACGGCTGTGTTTATTGGCGCACTCTTTATGGCAGTTGGTCGCAGGCTCGATTTCCTGCTGATGGTTGCCTTCTTCAGCTATTACATGACAGTGCGCGGCTACCGCATCTTATCACTCAAAAAACTTACTCAAGGCCAGAAAGCTGCACCTCTTGATTGGATAATCTTACTCGTTTCAGGAATTTTTGTAATTACCCTTTTTGGTTGGGGCATTTGGGTATTGATTAAAGGGGCTAGCATGGGGATTGTTGCTATTACATTTGGTGCGATTGGGTTTTCATTTCTATCCAATGATGTAAAGCAATTTTTTATTCCGCCAATGGAGAAGATGCATTGGTGGTATGGCCACATCAGCAGTATGGGTGGCAGTTACATCTCAGCGGTTACAGCTTTTATTGTTGTTAATATTCAATTGCCACAGTATCAATGGGTGCTGTGGGTTCTGCCAGGCGTAATTGGAGGTATAATTATCGGTCGGACAATCAAAAAGTATAAAGTGAAGTTTGAGAAAGCGTAGGTATATTTCATATAGTGGTCTGTGGGGACACAGACCTTGGTAGGGAATGTTGATCGGAAGAATAATCCGTAAATACAAAATGAAGTTTAACGGGGCCTTATAATTTAACGGACTCTAATGCCCATCGCTTCAGCGGGATTTGTAATCAGAAGTTTATCAAGATCAGAATCCTTAAATCCATTTTGCTTTAAGCGTGGAAGAATCTCGGTGAAGAAGTTGGTAAATCAAATAAGCTCGCCACCCAGCGGCTCATCTGGTTTATACCAGTCCGCATCATGCGAAATTAATACCCGATCGAGCAAGCCTTCATTCTTTAGTAGCACAAGGGAATCGACATAATTATCGAAATCACCCCAGCCAATTCCATCCAGACTAACCCATGCCCCAAGGCGTGCAATCACAAACACTTTTTACACCTACCTCTTTTGCTTTCAGTAAATAAGGAAGTACTTTTTCAATAACCTCTTCACGATTACATCGGGCGGTAGTGATTTTATCGACTCCAATAAAATCTACCAGTAAATGTTCGTGAATCAGTGACTTGCCTAACTGTATAGCTGGAATTGATCCGGTTACAGTATTAATAAAGGCGATTTATTTTTTCCATTCCAAAACACCCCCCCCCTGATATCAGAAATTCTCTTCGCGAGAAACTCATGCCTACAATTCTGTAATAAAAATTTTTCGCCAGCGCACCTTTACGCCACCGCCATCATGTATCTGCAACGCAATCTTACCGCTTCGTGAGCCAATCTTATCATCGGTTAGTGTAATCATCTGCTCGCCATTCAGCCAGGTAGTTACTACATTGCCCTTCACTCGTACTTTCATTTTATTCCACTCGCCCTCTTTCAGCGCCTTTTCTTTATCGGCCGTTGGCTGAATGAGCCACCCTCTTCCATACGATTCATAAATGCCACCGCTGTGCTGATTGAGAGGTGCTACTTCGGCTTGCCAGCCACTTACAGTTGTACCATCAATCTGCGAATGGAAAAATACTCCGCTGTTGCCATTTGATTCCTGCTTGAACTCCAACGTAAGTTCAAAATCTTTATACTCCTTTTCCGTAGCAAAATATCCATACTGTTTATCGGGGCCACTCTCACAAACCAGCAGTCCTTTTTCCACATACCATTTCTCAGTGCCATAAATTTTCCAGCCCACAATATCATTTCCATTAAAGAGCGATTGTTTTTTCTGCGCCCGCGCAAACGGAACCACAAAAACATAAACAACGAGAATCAAAATCCACTTTTTCATACTTATAAAATTATAAGTCCAAGGTAGGAAAAATAAAAGAGTAGAAAAGTTCGCGCTCAATTTTGTAATTTTATTTATGCTTACACGATTACATAGGCAGATTCTCATTTTGCCAATCATTGCCCTGATTATGATACGCTGTTCCGGAGGCTCAACGAGTACCCCTGAAACAGCGGCTGAATCAACTCCGTCCACAACCGAAAAATCATTTGCCCTCAGTGACCTTAGCGGAGAGTGGCACATGCTTACACAACAAAACGGAGACTGGGTTCTCTATTATCCATGCGATGCCGACAATACCTTTGTGCAAGTAAAGGGAGATTCTATCGTTATCGGTTGGGGGCAAGATGCAACGCTTGGCATCATTGAATCGTGGACACTCTCCGATCTGGATGAATTGTCGCTTGTTGTAAACGATTCGTATACGACTACTACCTACCGCGTGCAACAAACTGAAGACGGCCTTACACAATGGTGGCTTCAGGATGATGTTGAAGGGCCTTCTTATTTTACTCATGTTCGCGAAAAAGATTTGTTTCGTACCATAAAACAACCCTGCAAAGAGTGTTGGGAGGATTGTGAGGAAGAGTAGCAACTCGCTTTGAAAAAATTCTAAACACATGCGGTGAACATCGGGTGGTTTTCTTTCTTTGCACCGTGAAAGTTTTGATCCTGCATCAGCATTTTAACACACCTCAAAAAGGCGGGGCTATCCGTTCATATTACCTCGCCAAAGCACTGGTTGATGCAGGCATCACTGCGGTGGTGATTACGGCTCACAACGAAAAAGATTATAAAACAGAAATCACCGATGGCATTGAAGTTCATTACCTGCCTGTTGCGTACAACAATCGTTTCGGGTTTGTGGCGCGAAGCTGGTCTTTTATAAAATATGTTCGTGGGGCTATTGCGCTGGCGAGTCAGTTTAAAGACGCGAGTTATTGCTACGCGATTTCCGTGCCGCTCACCGTGGGTTTGGCAGCACAGTGGATTAAAACCCGTTATAAGATTCCCTACGTTTTTGAAGTAGGTGATCTGTGGCCCGAGGCGCCCATCCAACTGGGTTTTGTAAATAACTATGTGTTTGCTCAAGCGCTGTATACGCTAGAGAAAAGTATTTATCAATCAGCACACGCTATTGTTGCTTTGTCGCCAGCCATTCAATCGGCTATTGAAAAAAAGGTGCCAGGGAAAAAGATCCATTTGGTTCCGAATATGGCCGATTGCGATTTCTACTTCCCAGAAAGTAAACAGCCCGAACTTGAGGATAAATACAACGTGCAGAACAAATTTGTTGTTTCTTATATAGGAGCTATTGGCGTGGCCAACGGTCTGGATTATTTCTTAGCATGCGCACGCGCCTCGCGCAAAGCAAATTTGCCTATTCACTTTTTGCTCTGTGGCGATGGTGCCGAACTCGATCGGTTGGTAAAAAATGCTGACCAGCATGAATTGCATAATCTTTCTATTTTACCCTTCACTAACCGCGAGGGAGTGCGCGAATTAATGAATGTGACGGATGCTTCGTTTATCTGTTACAAAGCGGTACCCGTGTTGGAAACCGGGTCGCCAAATAAATTTTTTGATGGGCTGGCAGCAGGCAAGCTGATCATCATCAATTTTGGTGGCTGGATAAAAAAAGAAATTGAAGATCATGAATGTGGTTTTTATACCGACCCACAACAACCTGCCGACTTTGTAAAAAAAGTGATTCCATTTATTGCAGATGCCACACAAACAAAAAAGTTTGGCATAAATGCTCGCGCGCTGGCCGAAAAAAAATATGCTCGCGAAAAATTGAGTGGAGAGTTTGCGGATATTTTTAAGAAGTTATAAGTACATCTAACAACTATTGTTGATTAAAATTCAATAGGCAATTGACTTTTAATGCATACTCTAGTACTTTCAACAATCACTTAATAAGTGATGTTACGCAAAATCTTAAAATGTCATCTCGTATACCTAATTTCGATCGTAAGTCCAAAAAGTTGGGAGTAACTGTCGCAATAAAGAAACAGCCCCTCACTTCTTTTTAAAATGAAAACTCTCTGCGCACTCCTGCTCTTTTTATCATTTTGTAGTTTTGGACAAACGCTAAAGAGCTTTCATAATGGCCCCGTTAAACTCTACTACGAAGAGTATGGAAGCGGACCAGTTTTATACATTTTAGCAGTTGGGCCGGGAGAATCGCCTGACCATCCATATCGGCAAATTGTGGATAGTCTAAAGTCTTATTATACCTGCGTGCTGTTGCATCAGCGTGGTTCTGGAAAATCAAGAAACATTCCCATTAATGAAAGTACAATTTCAATTCAGCATAACCTCCGCGATATAGAACTACTTCAAAAAGAACGTGACGATAAAAAAGTAACTGCTGGGGGTTTCGTGGGGTGGGTTACTCGCCATGAACTATGCAGCCATTCATCCCTCATCAGTCAATAATCTAATTCTGGTTTGTTCAGCACCACCTTCATAAACTATGGAACGTTCTCTTCGACAATCAGTATGCGAGGCGTTCGTCAACAGAATTAGATTCCATAACCCTCCTTCAAAACATTTTTTCAAAAAAAACAGAGAAAGAATTAGACTCTCTTAAAAGAGTCAGCCCAACAAGCAATGAAGTAGTAGCCTACAAAAAATTTATAGCAATACATGTGCGGGCCATGTATTACGACAGAACGAAAATATCAGCTCCTAAATTTGATGAGCTATTTAATAACTTCAATTTTCTACCTATCCCAATCATTGATAAGGAGGTACTTGAAACGAGGTGGGATATAACAACAGAACTAAAAAAATTGAAAACACCTACTCTTATCGTGTATGGCCGTCAAGACGACCAAGGAGAATCCACGTTCTTTTTGCAAAAGGAGAGTTTGCGATTTAGTGAGATGCATTGCATTGAACAATGTGGTCATGAAATTCTGGACGAACAGCCGAACGAGTTTTTTAAAATTCTGGTGGATTACGTAAAGCGAACGAGAAAAAATTAAAGAACCGATTATCCGACAAGAAAATACTTATGCATTCGGGTAAATCATACAGGCTTTCAGAATTTCTTGTCTGGACAAGACAAAACATTTTTTGGCTCTTTATCCCTGGCGTTGCGCCCACGTTGGTCTATCAGGTAGCGGGCATTAAATGGATTGCTATTCCCTGGACAGTTGTTGCCTTGTTGGGCACTGCCACGGCTTTTATTGTGGGATTCAAAAATACGCAAACGTATAACTGCACCTGGGATGCGCGGCAAATCTGGGGCGCCATCTTTATTAACGGGGACAAAGAAATGGGATCGTTTTGTTCGTATAAACGATTTGATGCAATTGATCTGCGCACCTCACTACGAACAAACTTAATGGACCTCTTTTATTCTTTATAGCAGTCCCTGTTCTTGCAGTGTTAATTTAAGTTTTTCATGATTAGCCCAGAACTTGCGTCCTACTTCCTGAAGCAGCTTTTTAAATTCGGGTGAGGCTTCTGTTTCGGTAAGCTCGGGGCCTTTATCCATAAATAGAATTACCCAGTATTGGATGTTGTCTTCTTGGGTGAAAAGTCTGAGGTGCTCCAACGCTTTGGCGTTCTCATTCATCTGACAATAATAAACCGCGAGTTGAATATTTTTGTACGCTGTCTGGTCGCGGTCTATATATTTTTTGTAGCGTTTATAGAATTCATTCGCTTTTTCTGTTTCGCCTGCCAGTTCATACACGCGGCCAATAACTAAGTTCTCATGTTCAAACACATCCAGTTTGTTTACTTCGCGATAGCGATTAAATCTTTTGTAATACTTGTAGGCGGTGTCATACTCTTCCAGATAGTAACTCACTTTGCCAATGTCTTGCAGAATATCATACCGGTTGGTATCTCTTTTAAACTCGGCCTGCAAAAGCGTACGCGTTTTTTTCAGATCACCTTCTTTTGCATACAGTACAAACGCGCGTATATATCGCGAGAAGGCATTATCGGGATAGTATTCTAATGAGATATCAATATGTTTAAGGGCTTCATCTACAAATCCGGTTTGTATAAGTGCATTGCCTAATCGTAAATGAAAGTAACTAACCGAAACAGAATCGCCTGCGTTGGCATCTAAACGCAAGCCTCGTAGTGCATATTCCAAATACTTACCCGTGTTGGGTAAGTTCATCGCATAAAAATCGGCCAGTATACCAATAATCTCAGGCGAGTTTGGATTGTATTCCAGTGCGCGTTCCAAATAAGGCAATGCTTCTTTATACTCCTTTCGGATGAGGTAATACATTCCCTTAACCATTAAACTCTCAACCAGTTTTGCATCATGAAGGATGGCTTTATCTGCGTAAGCACCAAGCTGATTGATGTGTGGTCGGTCCGCTTTGTATAGGTCTAAGTAATAACAGGCCATACCTGCGCAAGCATAGGCCAGCGCAAACGTATTGTCTTTAGAGATTGCTTCATCAAACAAAACAATTGATTGTTTCCAGTTTTCATCGCCACCAATTTTTAGCAGATCAACACCTTTTAAAAACGAATCATACGCTTCCAGATTTTGCGTTGGAATTTTTTGAATGCGGTTTTTTTCATCGGGTGTAATAATGGCTTTTATTTCGCCTGCTATGTCGCTAGCGATTTCCTGCTGCAAGGCAAAAATGTCTTTGGTCTCACGCCTGTATTGCCGGCTCCATAAATGGCGATCGGTTGTGCCTTCAATTAATTGTATAGTCAACACAATGCGGTCGCCAATCTTTTGGCCGCTACCTTCTACAAAATAGGTAACGTTCAGTTCGCTAGCCATCTCCGGAATTGTTTTGTCATTGTTCCGGAATTTCTCTGCCGATGTGCGGCTGATAACTCGCAAATCTTTAATCTTCTGAAGATTGTTAAGTGTGGATTCCATCAACCCATTGATGAGGTACACATTGGTGCTGTCGTTGCTATCGTTTTTAAAAGGTAAAACAGCAATTGACTTTTCTACCACTAACTCTTCTTTAGTGGGCCAATACGCATACACAAACCAACCAATCGCAATCAGCAATAAACCTACTACTCCGACTAAAATAAATTTCTTCTTTCCATCATTCGATGGTGGCAATGAAACCGGAATGGGTTCAGGGTCGAGTGCGCGCTTACCAACTTCACCGGGCGGATAGCCATAATATTCGCGAAAGCATTTTATAAAATATGACGTGCTGCTAAAACCTGTTTGATGCGCAACTTCCGATACATTGAGTGAACCCGTTCGCAACAATTCCATACCTCGTTTCAATCGCTGCTGGCTGATAAGCTGACTCACCGAAAGGGTGGTGGACTTTTTCACTTTGCGCAACAAGTTGCTACGGCTCATGTTCAGCGCATCAGCCAATTCAGAAACTCCAAACTGCTCGTTGGCGAGATTCTTTTCAATCGTGGCCGTTAGCTGGGTAAGAAATTCTGTATCTGCTGGAGATAAATCGGGCATGCGCAATTTTTAATCGAAAGGCGAAATAACAAAAAGTGGTTGAGACTGATTAGCCTCCATCAACTTTAGTCTGGTGTTTTTGCCATGCTGATGCACCCGTTGCTTCAAATTTTATATCGATGCGCGAAATTTTATGCTGATTCAACCAAAATTGACGGTTTTGTGCGCGTGATTAGTTAGCCGACCGCCTTCGACTCCCGTTCCTTTGCAGCATAGAAAAAACAAAAATTTAAACTCAATCAAATCTTATGAAAACTCAAAATGCATCGCTGTTGGCAGTTATTGTTTTTATTGTAGCCGCCTGCACCGGAAAAGAAACCGCCAAAAATGACAGTTCAGTAAAAGCTCCTGATGTTGATCTGCATACTGCAGTAATTACCGACAACATGGAAGCGGTAAAACAACATATTGCCGCGGGCAGCGATCTGAATGTGCGCGATCCGTTTGGTGGTTCAAGTCCGCTAATAAGCGCTGCGGTATTTGGCAAAACCGAAATAGCCAAAGTATTAATCGATGCCGGAGTTGACCTTAACTTTCAGAACAGCGATGGTTCGACCGCTTTGCATACGGCAGCTTTCTTTTGCAGACCGGAAATCGTGCAATTGTTGCTGGAAAAGAATGTGGATAGAACAATTAAGAATAAATACGAAGCCACCGCTTACGATAATGTAGCCTTACCCTTTGCACAAATGAAAGATGCATATGACATGATGGGCAACGTACTTGGCCCGATGGGACTTAAACTTGACTACGCTTACATAGAAAAAACGAGACCTGAGATTGCTGAGATGCTGAAATAGATACAAGGATGTGAGATACGAGTATTGGGATGTGAGATGGTGGGTCTCACTCTCAATACTTAGCTCCAATATTTTCTAAATACTAACTACTCTATACTACCTCATGAGACGCTACGACATTGATTGGCTCCGCGTAATTGCCATTGGACTGCTTTTAATTTATCATGTTGCCATTGGTTTTCAATCGTGGGGAACTATGATTGGATTTATTGCCGCACCAAAATCATGGAACGCTTTGTGGACACCCATGGCCATGTTAAATCTGTGGCGCATTCCTTTGTTGTTTTTTGTTTCGGGTATGGGAGTGTATTTCGCTATGCAGCAACGCACGTGGAAACAATTGATAACCGAACGCACCATGCGCATCTGGTTGCCTTTTGTGTTTGGCATGTTTGCGATTGTGCCGCTGCATATTTTGGTATGGCGATATTATTACAAGATGGAGCTGCTTTATATTTTCGATCCCGGACACCTGTGGTTTCTGGCTAATATCTTTATTTATGTGATCGTGTTATCACCCTTGCTTTTCTATTTGAAGAAAAATGAAAGTGGTAAAGTTGTTCAGGTAATCAGAACGGTGCTTAGTTCTCCGTTGGGTTTACTTGTAGTGATGGCTGCTTTTATTGCCGAGGTAATGATACTTAAACCGATACCCTATGAATTGTATGCGATGACGTGGCACGGTTTCGTTCTTGGATTGCTGGCATTCTTCTTCGGATTTTGTTTTGTGTTAAGTGGTTCTGCTTTTTGGCAAATGCTGGTAACATGGCGGTGGATGTTTTTAGTTATTGGAGTCGGTTTGTTTACCCTGCGCATTCATTACTTCGGCATGCAGACTCCTGCTTATCTGATTGTAGTGGAATCGCAAGCCTGGATTTTTAGTGTACTCGCATTCGGGCATAAACATCTTAACCATCCCGGAAAAGTATTACAGTATTTGAGCCCTGCCGCCTATCCGGTTTATATTTTACACATGTTTTTCCTTTATCTCGGCTCGGCACTAATTTTTCCTTTACCCATTCCGGTGCAGCTTCAGTTTGTATTGGTGTTATTGTTTACGCTTGGCGGATGTTTGCTTTCGTATGAGATTATCCGAAGAATAAAATGGGTGCGCGTGCTGTTTGGTTTGAAGTTTTAGCACAAAGGCTAATTAATTCCATTCCTGCGCATGAAGACAAACACCTGCGCCACGGGTGGTCAGGTTTGGATAACATGGTTCGCTTTTTCCTAAACTCTGGTTTGGTATTTGAACCTTACTCTGGCATAAGCGAACAAAAGCCATGAAAAACAACCCAAATTTCAACATCGGTTTACTATTTATTACCTACCTGCTGATGGATTCTGACCAGGAAATCAGCGAAAACGAGCTCGACTACCTGGATTCTGTACGTTTAGAGGCCGGAATCAGTGAAGAAGAGTTCAGGGTGTTTTATAATTCCGCCTTTGGGAAAACAGAGCGGGAAATCTACCAGACTGGGATAGATGCTATAAACAAATGTTCTGAAACAGAGAAGATCCAAATTTTTGTAAAACTTTATGGAATGGCTTTAGCCGATGAAGTATTGCGTGTAAAAGAAGTGCGCTTTATTCTTTATGCCACCCGCATGGCCAACGTTAGTATGGAGCGCGTAATTGAGATGGCTAACGAAGTTGGTATAACTGTAAGCTAATTATACCAACTTCGCATTAAGCACTATTCTTGATTTTGGAGCCACCTCTAATTGTACTTTATCGCCTTCTCTTATTTGAACGTAAAACCTAACGCCTACGCTAAAGTTTTCTTTGCCTATCAAAGCTCCATACCAGTAACGTGATCCAGAATCTATCTCGGCATCCAGCGCGCCATATCTGGTAATGGGTAAACCCAACTCTTCTTCTTCAACCCGTTTGGCCATTAGTTGCAAGGTGTTACTATCGTAATCGATGGTTTGGTTGCCTTGCGAAATTCTTTTCTTGCTTACCACTCCTTCAACTCGTTCTTTCATTCCGGCTTGTAAATCGTGCTTAGCCTTGCTTCTCTCTCGCAAGGACATGAACAAGCCAAACGTAAAGAGCAACACAAACGGAATTGCAATGGAAGGCCAGCTTGCTTCCGGCAGAAAAATAAATCCATACCCGATTGCTAGTACACCAATTGCAATAAGCGCCATAAGTATGTAGGCACCCACAACACCTCGACTCTGAAACTTAATCAGTTTCTGTTTGTCAGCTTCGGTTAAGGCTATCCGGTTCATTAACTCAGCACTTGCTCCGAAATCTTTCCGGTCTTCTTATGCTTTATAATTACCTTCTTCGCACCGTAGTGTGTTACCTCTTCTTTTACTAAGTAATGATCTGCATCGTACTCAACCAAGTGACCATCTTTGCTTACTCCAACTTTGCCTCGCCAGATGTCAAGCTTCACTGGCTCCCATTGTTTTGTCTTGGCCGATTTATAAGCCGCATCTAATACCGAGTTTACTACATAGCCATCATAAAAAGTTTCCTTTGGGGCTACACCTTTTTCCATTGAGTTGAACATATCCATAAACATGTGGTTATAGCCCAACTCATTTAACTCATCACCCACCGGAAACAACCACCCCTTATCACTCTCTGCTTTTTCGGCAACATAGTTAGCGGCTTTACCCGTAGTAAACATCTCAAAGCCGGTACGCAAGAAGCTATTTATCCAGATGGTTCCCTCGGTGCCCATTACTTCATCGCGCAAATCCAAACCACCGCGGAACGTCCAGCTTACTTCAAACTGTGCAATAGCTCCGTTTTCATATTTCACTAATCCAATAGCATGATCTTCGGCATCAATAGGTTTCACTTGTGTATCGGCCCAACACATTACTTCAACTGGTTTAATGTCTTTGCCAATGTAGCTACGCGTAATCTCCACACAATGGCAACCTAAGTCGAGAATACAGCCACCACCAGCTTGTTCAATATCCCAAAACCAATCGCTGTGCGGACCAGGGTGTGTCTCCCGCGATTTTGCCCAGAGAATTCTACCCAACGCTCCGTTCTGCACACTCTCATGTGCTTTGATAAATTTTGGTGTGTACACCAAATCTTCCAGATAACCATTGAAGATGCCGGCTTTCTCCACCGCTTGTAACATGCGCTTAGCTTCTTCGGCATTGCGGCCAAGAGGTTTTGTAGTGATTACCGCTTTCTTATGTTTACAGCATAAGTTCACTGCCTCTTCATGCAGGTTGTTAGGCAATGAAATACAAACTACTTCTACTTCCGGGCGATTGATAGCCTCTTCCATAGTAGTAGTAGAAAAAGGGACATTATAATCCGTTGCAAACTTCTTTGCGCTTTCTTCCCTGCGCGAATAGATGGTTACAATTTTGTCTTTACTTCTGTAGCCTTGAAGCGAGTCTGCATAAAAGCGGCCGATAAAGCCTGAGCCGAGCATGGCGATTTTCATATGAGGTAGAGTTAGTTGCGAGTTACTGGTTTCTTGTTGCTGGATTTTGGAGGATAATTTATGCTGTTTTAATTTCTTTCTTTTCTTTGAAAAATAAAATAAAATAAATCAGCACGGCAATTGCAATGTATGCTGGCACCATCCAGATGGATTGCCATTGGAAGGCTCCATCGGTTGTATAATGATCAGCGGTAAAGCCTGAGAACCGCGTGCCGATAACCATACCCACTCCATAAGTAGCAAATGTGAATAATCCTTGGGCTGCATTTTTTATTTTCTCGCCTGCTTTCTTTTCGGTGTACATATAGCCGGTTACAAAAAAGAAGTCGTAACAGATGCCATGCAGAATAATGCCTGCGTATAACATCCAGATGCTGGAGTCAATATTTCCGTACGCAAAAAATACATAGCGCAAGATCCACGCAGTCATTCCCAACAACAACATTTTCTTTACACCTATCTGGTTAAATAAAAATGGAATAGCCAGAATAAACACAGCTTCCGAAATCTGACCGAACGTCATCTTGAATGCTACGTTGCTCATGCCCACTTCATTCAGAAACACATTGGCAAATCCGTAATAAAACGAGAGTGGAATACAAACTAAAATTGCTGCGATAAAGAAAATGAGATACGGTTTGTCTTTAAACAGCACAAAGGCTTCTGTTCCCATTGCGCTTTCACTTGTTTTACCTTTAGGCGGTGTGCTGGGCAGCACAAAAGAAGAAATACCAAGTGCAAGCGATGCAATGGCGGCCATCTTAAATGTTACTGCCGATTTATCTAACCCTAATGTGCTGATTAAAACTCCGGCAACAATCCAACCCAACGTACCAAATACTCTAATCCATGGAAATTGTTTTCCAGGATCGGTCATCTGTCCAAATGCAATGCTGTTTGACAATGCAATGGTGGGCATATAGAGCAATGAGTAAACCAGAATGATCCAATAAAAAGTAGTGTTATCATTAACCACTGTGGCAAGGTAAAGCAGAGCCGCGCCTACCAAATGTAATACGCCCATAATATTCTGGGCGGAAAAAAAACGATCTGCAACCAAACCCACAAAAAAAGGTGAGATGATAGTGGCAATAGCTAATGCGCTGTAGGCTGCACCAATTTGTGTACCGGTGGCTCCTAAAAATTCAGACATATATGTACCCATCGTTACATACCATGCACCCCAGATAAAATATTCGAGGAGCATCATTACCGATAACTTGGTAAACACAATGGGCTTCATAAACTTGGAGTTTAATATGAAGAAAGATAGAAACGGTTTTAATAATTACGAAGTGCCGTTGGGGATTTTATCTGAGCGGCACGGAATCAGGCAATCCAGTGGCATTTATCGAAACCCACCAGATCGCGGCCCAAGCTTGCCTTTACTGAAAGGGTTGTGAAGTAGTCGCGATGAACCAATTGATTATTTATCAACAGGCCGATAGCCAGACTGGTTGAAGATCAATTTTGCATCTTTTACCTTCATTAGCTCGGGTAATGATAAATGTGATTTTCTAGCTGCATAACTATTAAAAATCTGCCAGCCCACCCAGGTGCCAATGCGGCCTGGTGCCTGGTCTCCAACTTCGTGAGTTTTAGGTCGCTCGGCAATGTACCGTTGTTTAGTTTTGGCACTTGTATCGAAGAAAGCTTCATCTTCTACCAGGCGCTTCCAGATCATATCCTGATTGGCCCGCGCTCCGGCAATTTCTTCGCCTGTATAGCCAATAAAAATACTATCAGCCACACAAGGCATCATGTGTTTGGCGAAGTAATATGCTTTTCCGTACGTAATCATATCGGCTAGCACCGTGCGATCACTTAAGTCAGTTTCGTTGTAGCGCGTATCAATCCCATACAGCAACATCACGGAAGGAACAATAAAATTCCTTTGATACCTGCGCAGCATGTATTCATACATATTAGGTTTGTAGCGGGCATTTTTTCCCAGATAATAGTCTAGCCCAACAACAATGAGTGAGTCACTTACAAACAGGTCCGTTTCAAGACCCGTAATCACCAATTGTATTTTAGGAATCTGAAAATCGGGATAATAATATTTCATGGTGGCGAAGGCCGAGCGGAATTCATTCTCTAAATAAGCGCCATCACCAAATACTTCCTTTGTTTCGAAGAGCAAGGTGTCGATGTGTGGGTTAGAAAACCGGGCATAGAGTTCGTTGATAAATACAGAATCGCTCGGGTAAGCGCTGCGGCTGAAGACAAAATCGCGCAAGGTTATATGCCGTGACAAAAAATCGACCAACTGTTGTTTGCTTTTGATAGCCGGCAGCGAATCTTCTAAGTGTTCGATCTGCAGATCAACATAAATATTTTTTATGTCGGGGGTAAAGGCACACGTTTCTTCGTTATCTGAATTGCAGCCGGCCAACAGTAGAAAAGAAATGAAGAAAACGACAAGAACACGCATGAACATAGTTTTTTGACATGCGAAGATGAATAGAATTTAAATGATCACAAAAAGCTTTAACTAATCATTCGATGGATTGCTATTCTTCAATGTTATTATGAATTTGCAAGACTAAATTTTTCTCTGTGACATCACAACCCAAGCATATAGCCGTAGCCGGCAACATCGGATCTGGCAAGACCACGTTAGCGGAAAAGCTTTCCAAACACTACGGTTGGAATCCATTATATGAATCAGTTGACCATAATCCTTACTTGCGTGATTTTTATGATGACATGACTCACTGGGCGTTTCATCTTCAGATTTATTTTCTTAACAGTCGCTTTAATCAGATTCGTCAAATCCGCGAAAGTGAAAAAACGATTATTCAGGATCGTACCATTTACGAAGACGCACACATCTTTGCAGCCAACCTGCATAAAAGTGGCCACATTAACGAACGCGACTATCAAAGCTATCTCGATATTTTTAATTCGATGATCAGTTTTGTGCAGCCCCCAGATCTTTTGATATACCTGAAAGCCGATATACCCAAACTTGTGCAACAAATTCAAAAACGTAACCGCGACTTTGAGTTTAACATTAAGCTGGATTATTTACGAACCCTGAATGAACATTACGAAAAATGGATTGGCAGTTACAAACACGGCAAGCTGCTGGTGATTGATGTAAACAGTATGGACTTTGTAGAACGCGTGGAGGATTTTTCTTTTATCGTTGGAAAAATCGAGTTAGAGTTGAATAGTTTGTTTAGTTAAACGATGCACTGGTTATTTACTCTGGGTGTTTGGCACTCTGACCAATTCCCCTTCCCGCACAAACCAATATTCGGTTGGGTTTTTCTTTGGCCAGCGAGTTAAGTTGAAAGCAGATGTGCCTTTATCGGTTGCCTGAACGATAAACACGCGCAGGGCTTTATTTTTATTAATCCACGAAAGTGGTTTCCCTGATTCGCAAACTTCTGGTTTGGCCCCGTCATTAATAAGAAAAAAAGCGTTGCCTGATCCTAACACGCTGGCATTTCCATCTTTATCAATACACACCGCAGTTCGTTCATCAGCGGCAATTCCTTTTGGTTGTCTCACATTAAAATCTTTTTTGAGACGTGCCATAAATACAACATGTCGCCCCAGCCTGTCGCGTTGTGAATAATGCTGATCGGCAATGGCATTTTCAAGAAAAGGAAGTTGAATAAAACTTTTCGATACACTTACCTGGCTGGCATAAGGATTTGCTAACGCATCGGCCGACACAACTGTATCATGGCGAGCATCAAAAATAAATTGACTAAGTACAGCACATCCTGCGCTGGTGCCTCCGATGGGAATTTTCTTTTCTTCAATCAAATATCGAATTGCTTCTGATACTTCTGAATTACTCCAAAAGTTTACATAGTTCCATTGATCGCCACCGGCAATAAACAATGCTTCAGCTTCACGAATCTTCTTACCAGTTTCTTTGTCCATCGCTTTCCTTCTCGAATCGATAAGCAGTGTTTCTACAGAATTCAGTTTTCCCAATTCAAAAAGATATTCGTTATACCCGATAGAACCAGACGCACGAATAATTACAAAATCACCACCACCACTCCGGTCAATCATCCATTTCATAGCGGCATCTACATCTTTACCACCACCTGCCAACACAAAGCCCGCTTCGGTTAGGGTAGTCACATCTTCGGCCGAACCCACTATCCCAATACTTGCGTGAGATGTTGAATCCTTCGGCTGACTGTGCACAGAATGAAAAATCGCACAAAGAAAAAAGCAGAAAAAAGTTTTAGCCATGACTTATGCTTTAAAATACGCTTCAAGCTCAGCAAGCAGGTTATCACTTCCCTTCAGGTCGCGGATTACTTTTCCTTTTTCAAGAATAACAATGCGCTTGCAAATTTCTGTAACATGATTTAGATCGTGGCTCGAGATGAGGTATGTAAGCGATCGTTCTTTTTGCTCTTGTTCTAATAATTGTTTCAAACGAATTTGTGAGGTGGGATCAAGATTTTCGAAAGGTTCGTCTAAAATAATTACCTGTGGATTTCCAATAAAGGCAGCGGCAATACCTACCTTTTTTAAATTCCCCTTGGAGAGATCACCAATGTGTTTATCAGCTCCAATAATCTCGCCATGAAAGAGATCTTCAAACTTTTCTAAAAAATTCTTTATGTCAGCCTCACCGTAATTATGCAGCTTGGCTACAAACTTGAAATATTCATTAGGAGTAAGATAGGGGATCAGAAAATTTTCATCGAGATATGAGCCCACATACTGTTTCCACTCATCATTACCCTGCACATTTTTTCCATTGATCTGCACGGTGCCTTCTGTGGGTCGTATAAGATCAAGAATCATTCGGAATAAGGTGGTTTTGCCAGCACCATTGTTGCCGACTAACCCAAAGCTTTCACTTTTTGAGATCAGCAATTGATCTACATCAACAACGGAAACACTTTTATACGATTTCTTGAGCGATTGAATGGATATCATACGTTATTAATCTTTTCTAAATCCTGCGGCCATGGTATACCTGCGCTTTTCAAGCCTGCGTGTAGTAAGCTTTAATAGATAGGGTCGCAAGGTTAAGCCCACCAAGCCCACGGCACCCACAGCTAAAATTCCCAGAGTTGGATGACCCGCAAAATTGAATGGTAGGTAGATAACGTACGGACCAGCCAGAATTGGAATAGACATAATCCATTGCGCTGCACCAACGCCTTCGTAGTTAAACGATCCGCCTTTTTTTAAATCTATCTTTTTCGGCTCCCACATGGCTATATTCATGACAATGAAAATATTAATGCCCAAATTAAATAAAGTCATGGCGGCATGGATAAAAATAATTTGCCAGCCAAAGTATACGTAGGGGATGCTGAGGAAAAAACAAAGCACGGTGACAGAACTCAACAACCAGTATTTTGATTCAACTACCTGCCTCATTGAAATCGGTCGGGTTAAGGTAAAATCAAAATGACCACCCTGCCAGCTAAATAAAATCTGGCCATAGTTCATCATAAATATGCCTGTAATGAATATTCCAACAAAGAGGAGGAAGCTGGGCATTTTTTCGGTATAAGTATCTTGTGTATAGAAGATCAATCCATAAAGCAGAAAGAAAGCACTGAAGTAAAGAATGGTGCGCGGCCGTTTGTTTCGCAAAATAAGTTTTACCTCCAGGTTAATCCATTCACCGATGGAACCAAAGGTTTGCAGAAAGGCAAAATCCTGATTATTGCTCCGCGCACTGGTTTTATGAAAGGCCAGTTCATCGGAATACATACTCTTTAGAAAAAACTGAAAATTGATGAAGTAAATAATTAAAAGCACGGTAAGGATTGTCGCTGGAAAATAAACTGTATTCACAGCGCTGGCGAAAAGAGGTGCCGTTATTTCTGATAAACTAAACCAGCCATAATAGTCAGAGGCAGCGAGCAACCCAAGAACACACACCAAAACCAGAAACCCAACTAAAGTATCATCGAGACCTTTCTTAAACAGAAGCACAACATAGTGAATGCACAAACTAAGCAGGCAAAGTGCTATGAGCCAACTCCATCCGGCAGCAGCTCCAAATCGCTGAGTGACTACGGTTAATGCAAAGGGGGCAAACAACAAAATCACAAAACCATTGAGCACGTGCAACAATGATTTAATAAGCAGATAATGAACTATGCCCGAGCGTTTCATGGGCAGGTGCAGATACGGTTGCACATCAAGTACAGGCATGGTTTGCATGAAGTAGCGAATCATAAACTCAAATCCGAAATAGTAAATAAGCAAACCATTTAGAAACTGAAAACTGTCAGCTTGTTTGAGTCCTTTCGTAATGATGCTTTCCAACGCAAAACCAAGTGCTACCGAATAGCCAACCATCATAAGCGCAAAAATGCCAAGAAAAATACTGGTGGCCAGTTCTTTTGTGAACGACACAGAGCGTGTCATTCTTTTCCAACTGTGTGATAAAAGCGTTGCAACCATAAAGACGAAAATACTTAATTTGATTGATTTAAAATCACACTAAAATAGCGGACAAATCTGTTTCGTACTTTCTAACCACGCTGTATTAAATCGACCGCTTTCCTTATATCTTTGTCTCCTTCAATCAAAAGACTATGTCGATTCAAAAAAGATTTACCCCGGAAGAGCTGGAGCGCATCAAGGCAGCTGTGCGCGAAGCAGAAAGTAAAATATCTGGTGAAATTGTGCCGGTGTTTGTCGAAAAGAGCAGCCATTATACCATCGCCAATTATCGTGCAGCCCTGATTGGGGCCGCCAGTGTGTTTTTTCTGATTGTAATCTTTGATCGGTATATACCAACCCTGGCGGTTTACGATCCGGTAATCATTTTTGTGCTGGTTATGCTAGGCGGGTTGATCGCAGCAGCAAAAGCTCATTTTATAAACCCGGTTAAGAGACTGATGTTGAGCCAGTCTTACATGGATCAGGCAACCCGCAAGCGTGCTGAAAATGCATTTTTGGAGGAAGAGGTTTTTAATACCCGCCAGCGCACGGGCATTATGATTTTTATTTCCTTTTTCGAGCACGAAGTAATTGTAATGGCCGATAAGGGCATCAGTAAAGTGGTTGATCAAAAAGAGTGGGATGCTATTGTTAAAACAATTATAGATCATGTAAAGAAAGGAAAGATAACCGATGGGATGGTGGCAGCTATTCTGAGGTGTGGTCAGATTCTTCTTGAAAAGGAATTTCTGGTAACACCGGATGATGTAAATGAATTGAAAGATGATTTACGTATCGATTAATTGAAGATGGATGATGGATCAGGTTCTTGTAAACGTTAGAATGAAATCATTTTTCTTTTTTCTCTTTTGGGTATACGCATTGATTCCAACGCTGGCTCAACGGAGTGTGCCTGCCCATGGAGCGGTTTGGGTACATGACGAGGCCGGCATTCTTTCCGCTTCCGCGAAAGCGCAATTGGAAGCAGTACTTCAGGCACATCGCGATTCAACCTCTAATCAAATTGCTGTGTTGGTTGTTCCTTCGTTGGAAGGCGAAGATATCGATGGCTATGCCGTGCGTGTTTTTAAAGAGTGGAAGTTAGGCCAGGAGAATAAAGACAATGGTGTATTATTTTTAGTCGCTATGGAAGAGCGTCAAATGCGAATAGAAGTTGGCTATGGATTAGAGGGGGTGCTTACGGATGCGCTATCAAGCAGTATAAATAGAAACGAAGTAGCTCCGTATTTCCGTCAAGGAAATTATGAAGGTGGTATTCTTGCCGGCACGATGGCCATCATCAAATCCATAGCAGGTGAATATGTGAATGATGCACCACCCGTGCAGAAGCGCAAAAAGAAATCACCTTGGGGAACGGTTGTGTTTTTTGTCATTATGCTCATTGTTATGTCGCGCAGAAACAAGGGTGGTGGTGGAGGCATGGGTGGCTATTGGACAGCCGCCATGATGGGGTCGATGTTGGGCGGTGGTGGTCGCAGTTCTGATTCGTGGGGCGGTGGTGGCGATTTTGGTGGTGGAGGATTTTCAGGGGGAGGAGGATCAAGTGATTCTTGGTAATTTGTTTTCAATGTTTGAAGCAGGATTTTTGATTTGACTTATGCGAGTGAGATTTTTGATTTTCTCTTTTTTGATTTCTCTTTCCGCGTTTGCGCAGAAGGACGTTCCGGAATTATGGAATACACGCGTACACGATGACGCACACGTACTAAAGCAAGAGACAATTGATGCACTCGAAAAACAATTAGAAGTGTATGAAGACTCAACCTCAAACCAGATTGCCATTCTGATTATAAGCTCATTGGATGGTGATGTTCTTGAAAGCTATACACTTCGGGTTGTTGAAAAGTGGAAGTTAGGGCAAAAAGATAAAGACAACGGTGTGCTGCTGCTGGTAGCCGTGGATGATCATAAAATGCGAATTGAAGTTGGCAGTGGCCTGGAGGGTGTGCTCACCGATGCCTTGTGTAGTCGTATCATACGGAACGAAATGGCACCAGCTTTTCGCAGAGCAGATTTTGATGCGGGTATCACCGCGGCAATCAATGCAATTGAGGCGGCCATTAGTGGCGAGTATAAAGGGGATGATAGTAATGACCTTACAGATCTTTCACTTACTGCCCGCATTCTTATTGGACTTGGTATTTATGTGTTCCTGAGTATTTTCGGATTTTTTGGGTTGTTTATTAAAGGTAGCTGGGGATGGTTTATGTATGCGTTTCTGATTCCGTTCTATGGAATTTTTCCAGCTTTTGTGTTTCCGTCATCGCTGTGGTATGTGCCTGGCTTATCATTCATAATTGGTTTTCCTATTGTTAAATGGCTGGTTGGTAAAACAACCTGGGGAAAAGCAATGATAAAGAAATTTGAAAGTGGATCAAGTTCCGGTTCATGGAGCTCATCGAGTAGTTGGAGCTCAGGCGGTAGTAGTTCAAGTAGCGGCAGTAGTTTTTCGGGCGGTGGAGGCAGTTTTGGTGGTGGAGGGAGTAGTGGTGGTTGGTGATCAGATTCGCATTAAGCGATTCGTAGTCTCATCAGCATTTGATTAATTTTAGTTCACATAAAATTCTACGGCTATGCGGGCTGCTTGCTATCGTTTTTTTTTCTTTTGTCTTCTTGCCCTAACATTCAATCTTTCGGTTGCTCAAAAGGCGCGATTGATTATTCCTTCAGGGCACACCAATCCGGTGGTCTCAATCGCACTTGATTACAAAGAAAAACTCGTAGCTACAGCAGATCAAAGTAATACTATCAAGCTGTGGGATGCTGAAACCCGTAAAGAACTCTATTCATTTCAGGGCCATACAGAAGGAGTAAACGAAGTGGCTTTTTCACCGGTAACACATTTGCTCGCCAGTGCCAGTAATGATAAATCAGTGGCGCTGTGGAATATTCAACGAGTAAGCAAACAAAGTGCTTTGATAGGTCATACTGATGCGGTAACGCGAATTAAATTTTCGGCCGATGGCAGCCAGTTAGTGAGTGCTTCCTATGATGGCAATATCAAAATATGGAGTGTAACCGATGCTTCTTTGCTGCGTGAGATGAAGGTTGGAAATCCAATCCATAGCCTCGCGCTTAGCCCTGGCGATGAATATGTTGTGTGTGGTACACGGGCCGGAGAATTAGTGTTGCTCAATTTTATGACGGGCCAAAAAATGAAATCACTTTCGCTAGGGGTAACAATCAATGATATTCAATTCTCGGAAGACGGAAAAAGCATGGTTGTAGCAAATAACATAGGGAAAATTATGATTGTGAGTGCCGCAACGTTAACAGTTAACAAGACCATACAAGCATTTGCATACCGATCATACAAAACAGCTTTCACTACACAAGCCGGAGTATTTATAGCGGTAGGTCGCGATCCAAAAAAGAATCTTGCTTTTTACACTATCGAGGGCGAAGAGATAAACTTGAACAACAATCTGGATGAAACAGGCATGTCTGGGTTTGAAACGGGCATCAATACAGTTCTTTTCAACAAAGCCAAGACAAAACTTTACCTGCCCAATTATGCTACTTGTGTTCGTGAGGTTGCGACAGCAGACAATAAAGTGGCCGGTCTTTTTTGTGGTAAGGCAAAACAAATTACGTCTTGCTCCATTGATGCATCCGGTAGGTTTCTGGCTGTTGCCTCTAATCGAGCTGAGGTATTGATTCTTGATCTTACCGGAGCCACAGATGCGCGCATCATTAACGGGCATAAAGAAGCCGTAAGGTCTATTGCCTTTCATCCTACGCAAAAAAAATTCATCACATCATCGGATGATGCCACCTTAAAAATTTGGGATACGGATAGCTGGACGCCTGCCGCATCTTTTGCTACGGAAGCATCCTATGCAGGCACCCGAATTTATTTTGACGCACTCACACAAGGATTCTACAAAAAATCAGGAGAGGCGGGCATTGATTTCTATGCACAGGATAAAAGTAAAGGCGATCGCATCAACCTTAAAAACATTTTAGATTTCAGAGTGAGTCCAGATGGAAAAACCATTGTGGCAAAGTCGCCCAATACGCTTTCATTTTATGAGAGCCCTAAATTTAACAAGCCAATTAAGCTTACGGTAGATCGTGTTTTGGGGTATGAGTTTACATTTGATAATCGACTGGCCGTGGTTGATGGCGAGAAGATTTATTTCTTTGATGCAGGCAGTCGGAAGGAGCTTAGCTCATTTCCTTTAACCGTAGGGAAAGGATCTAATAACATTAAAATAATTCCTCAAAAAAACTGGGCGATCACCTGGAATACATCAGCTGGTAAGTTTGGTGCGAGTCAGGATCATGCCATGCGGGTGTGGAATCTGGCAGATGGAAAATTGATTTCTTCGTACGAAGGGCACACGGGCGCAATCACTTCCGTGGAGGTATTTAAAGATAAGTTTGTGTTTAGCTCAAGCACAGACGGAACCATTCGTATCTGGTCTATGGAAGATCAAACGGGTAGCCCTTACAAGGCATCAGTCATTCCATTAGATGAAACAAACTGGGTGGTAACTACCAACATTGGTTTATTTGACGCTACTGGTAACGCTATGCATACCATGCACTATATGCAAGGCGCAGAATTAATTGACATCGATCAACTAAAACAAACCTACTACGAACCATCACTGCTTCCCAAGCTTTTGGGATACAATAATGAGCCGATACGGTTAGCAAAAGAATTATCAGAGTTGGTTTTGTATCCGGAAATAAACTTGCTGCATCCTTCCTTAAATAATGGCAAGCTAGGTATTGAACTGGCCGATCAGGGAGGAGGCTACGGTCAGGTTGTTATTATGATTAACGATAAAGAAATAGTGCAAGACCTTACAGAGTTGATGCCTGTGGATAAACTTCAACCTGAAATATCCATGTCTTATTCGCTGGCGGGACATCCCAATTTGAAAGAAGGTGATTTGAATAAAGTTTCAGTGAAGGCCTATAACAAATTAGGTGATTTGGTGAGCAAGCCAAAAAATCTATATCTCTTGCCCGATAACACAAACACAAAGCAGAAGCCAAAATTGCATGCTTTACTGGCGGGAGTTTCCGATTATCAAGGCACCGAATTAGATCTAAAATTTGCAGCCAAAGATGCCAGTGATATGGCGGATGCACTTCGCATTAGCGCAGAGCAATTTATGGGTAAAGAAAATATCGACATTTTATTATTGACTACTGACAATAAGAATCCTCTCTTAAAACCAACTAAACCTAACATTAAGCGCGTGCTGGAGTCGTTTGCCAAAAATGCAACCGCCAATGATATTTTGTTTGTGTATTTATCCGGCCATGGAATGAATTATGGGGGATCGGAAGGTGATTTTTTCTATCTCACAGGCGATGCACAAAACGGAATGTTATCAGATGAGCAAGTAAGAAATTCGGTGGCCATCTCCAGTGCAGAGTTTACTCAGATGATAAAAAAAATTCCGGCCGTAAAGCAGGTGATGATTATTGATGCATGCCACTCGGGGCAATTGGCCAATAATTTGTCTAAAACTCAAACGTCAATGAGTTCGGCACAAGTGCGTGCCATGGAAACCATGAAAGATAAAACCGGACTTTATGTACTCGCGGGCTCGGCTTCTGATGCAGTGAGTTATGAAGCAAGTTCGTACGGCCAAGGAATTTTGACTTACAGTTTACTTTTTGGTATCAAGGGTCCTGCACTTCGCGAAAATGAATTCGTGGACATTGTAAAGCTATTTCAGTTTGCTTTAGAAAAGGTTCCTCAACTTGCTTCGGGTATCGGGGGTATACAAAAGCCTGAAATACGGATACCCTCGGAAGCTACCAGTTTTGATATTGGAAAGATGACGGAATCGGAAAAAAATAAAATTGTTTTAACGCAGCCCAAACCCGTATTTATACGAAGTGAATTTCAGGAGGAGACACAACTTTACGATGCTTCGGATTTGTCTACAGAAATAGATAGTGAGTTAAAGATCAGAGCGGCCGGTGGAGCAGGAAACGTTGACTTTATTGATACGCGAAAATTCTCGGATGGCTTTACACTGCGTGGTCGCTATACTCAAAAGGAAAATGAACTCACCGCTAAAGTGAGGCTTTTTAAAGGAGATAAACCGTATGCTGAGTTTGAAGCTTCATCAATTACAGTTGCAGATCTCGCCAAAAAAATTGTAGAGACGGCACTGGCAAAAGCCACCGAATAAATCGCCTATCGACAATAGACGCAACCCGAACCTTCTGCCGCCTGACAATCACTTAAGGTTGCGTAACATGTAGATGCACTTGGCGTTGAGTATGGGCTAGCAGCATCACATCCGGTACAGCTGGTTACGCCAGAGGTATCATCACAATTTTCAAAGGTCACCAGACAAAACACCAAAAACAGGGCGTTTATCCAGATCATTCTTTTTTTCAGAAAAGTAGAAAGTTTCATAAGGTTGGATTAAAGGGTTGCAGATATCTAGTAAGTTGAAAAAAAAAACAGATTATTTCCAATAAATTTTTTAAAAGACTCCGAACAAAACAACCTTATTAATACACAAATTACCATCACATCTAGATATTCCACCAATACGTAAATTTTATAACAAGTGAGTGATTTTTTACCAGCAAGGTTGAAGGCAGGTAATTATCGGTATACACAATGAACAAATCAGAAGCAGGTCTGTAGCGCCATTGAAAGCGCGTGTTCAGGTTCATATTGTTTTGCTGTTCGTTATACTGAAGAAACATAGTCCAGAAAATCTTATTCGTAAACGTTATATCAATTCGTGGACCAACCAACCAGAATGTATTTTTCCACCAGGGTTCAGGCATACGGATGTCATTATAACTTGAACTAAGCAACAAACTAACATACGGTTGAAAGCGATATCCTAAATCGCTGCTCACAAACAACCGGGTTCCGTCTTCGTAATAACCGCCATATCGCCACGAAAGGGAATACGTAAATCTGCTTTGAGGTTTTGAGAAAAACTCACCGCCAAAAGAATTCCAAGCGTGTTCCGTGCCGATTGCGAGGCTATCCTTTCCGGATCGTGTAGGATCGAAGGGCTGAAGGAGCTTTACATAATCGTGCGCAACCCACAGCGTGAGAGTGCTTAGCTTTCTGAAATTAAAACTGTAAGCGAGATATGTTTCACTATCTGTTTGTTTAAAGGTAGGATCAAAGAAAATACTGGTAGCTATTTTTGGGCCGTGACTTAGCAGTGTTTTTCCTTTCGGAAAAAACAAATAGGACGCTTGCGGATGGGTGCGGATGTAATTATTGCGCGGAACATAACCAACCTCGGCCGTATAGCCACTCCCCACATATTCATATTGAGTGCTTACGATAAACTTACGACTGGCGTATTGCAAATTGCCGGCATACGTAAAATCCCTTTCTGATTTTTCGGGACTAAATGATTTTAGAAAAAGCGCTTTGCCTGTCCATAAATTATTTGATGAGGCGAGATTGTATTCAAGCCCAAGGTTTCGATTATACTCAGAATAGAGTGGCCTACTGGTTATCTCACCCGGATTATAGTTAAGAGATTCTTTATTGATCACAAGCATGCCAATATTTGAGCGTGCAAATACTTTGCGCTGCAATGCCATCACAGCAAAGTTTTGTGCTGGCAGCGCATCCTTATCAACAGCGCCTGTTTGCATGTCCATCATAGCTACGCGCCAGTTTTTGTCTATTTTTCCGCTTATGCGAGCGCCAAACTGAATGGGTGCCGCTAAACCAATTCGCCTTGAAAAAAACGGACGAATGCTTGCATAACCGAAGTTGTTGAACATATCTCCATTTTCTAAAAAGAACTGTCGCCTTTCAGGGAAGAATAATTCAAAACGATCGAGGTTGGTTACTTGCCGATCAACATCTACCTGCGAGAAATCCGGATTGACGGTGAGATCTAAGTTAAGTGATGAGGTAACAGCTACTTTTACATCCAGACCCACTTCACCACGGTGAGAGGTAGGAGTTTCGTTTTCATATTCTTTAGTCACGCCACCAAGAGCATAAGGTATTGCCGAAACATTTGCTCCGGCACCTTTAGGTGGTGCATCCCACACAAGCGATCCGCTAAAGGCAAGTGATGCAGTGGGAAACTGACGGGGTACAGGAGTCCAACTCGATTTTTCAGTTGTCTTTAAATCGAGTCGACTGAAGTTGATTCCCCATTTGGTAATACCTTTTTTATACCGGATAGTTTTAAAAGGGATGGCTGCTTCAAAAACCCATTTATCATCATAATTTTTTACAATCGAAGTCCACTTGTTGTCCCAATTGAGATCCACTTTGCTTCCCTCATACATGAGTCCATCCCACTGAGCTCCGGCTGCATTGGCACCAAAAGAAAATCCATTGGTTTGATCATCGAAGGTGTCCATGAAGAGTAAAAAATTGTCATTTTTTCCGAAGGCAAAATCCCTGCGTAGCGATTCAACAATGTAAGGGCCAGGAAGTCCGTGATAACAGATTGCAAGCAGATAGAGATTGTCGTCATCGTAGGTCATCTTCACATCCGTTCTCACCTTGGCCCGACTGGTATCCATCGGTAGCACCATAAAAAAATCAGTGGCGGTGGCACTTTGTTCCCAATCAACCTCATCAACAATGCCATCAATGCGAATGGTGTTGTTTGCTTTGCGGATGGCAAGTTTATAGGCTTCGTTTTTTTTCTGAGCCACAAGCAAAGTGCTAAAGGCAAGGAGAATTATTGACAGGCCGAGAGATCTCATGTAAGCAATATTATCAAAGGCGCACGAGCGAACAAGTAAAATGTTGACCATTGGTAACAGCCGAACTATTTTCTTTTCTATTAACTGAAATGTTATTTTTGACTTGTTAGGCTCGCCCGCCACGGTTACCACAATTATTGCTTTGGATGCACGTTGATCCCAAAAACAGAAAATGCGAAGTATAACTAAAGAACGCACACGATTTATGCTGAAGCGAGTTGCTGCTGTAATGTTGGTTTTTGTGCTGATGCTCTTACCCGCTTGCAAAAACGATGAGCCAGCACATCCCAACGCTTATGTTAACAACTGGATTTTAACCAACATGGATTTCTGGTACTACTGGAACAGTTCTCTTCCTGATAGTCCGGATAAAAGCCAGGAGCACGAAGCTTTCTTTAAGTCATTGTTAAATTCTCAGGATCGTTTTTCCTGGATACAAGATAATTTTCAGGAATTGCTGAACTCCTTGCAAGGAGTGAGCAAAGAAGCAGGTTATGAGATTACACTTTTTCGCGAGAGTGCAGATAACAATAATGTGCTGGCTCAAATTGTGTATGTTAAACCAAACTCACCAGCCGAAGCCTCGGGGTTGAAGCGCGGTGATGTGATTACCCGTATTAATACCGAACAACTTACGCTTTCTAATTATGAGACACTACTGGGTGCAATAAGCGAAAATCATTCAATTACTTATCGTGAACTTGATTTGGCAACACAACAGTTTAGTGCAGATCAGGTAAAAAGTTTGTTGGTGGTTGAATATGCGGAGAATCCCAATTTCTTACATAAAGTATTTGTATTCAACGACAGAAGAATCGGGTACTATGTATACAACCTCTTCTCAACGGGAGTAACACAAAGTGATACGAAATACAACATGGAGATGGATCAGATTTTTGCGGGCTTTCAATCGGCAGGCATTACCGATCTGATTGTGGATTTACGCTTTAATAGCGGAGGCGCAGAAACGGCAACGAATAACCTTGCTAGTTTGATTGGGAAAGGCGTTGATGCAACAAAGGTTTTTACCATTCGCGAATACAATGCCGGGGTAACAAATGAAATAAAAAATGATCCGCAGTTGGGCCAGAACTTTCTTTCGGTAGAGTTCCTGAATAAATCACAAAACATTGGAAATCTTTTGCAAAACAATCGGGTTTACATCCTAACAGGAACGCGAACCGCTTCTGCCAGCGAGTTGCTGATTAACGGACTACGCCCTTACATGGATGTGTTTCTGATTGGAAATAAAACCGTGGGAAAAAATGTAGGGTCGATTACGCTCAATGAAGAAAACGATCCGAATAATACCTGGGGTATGCAACCCATTGTAACCAAATCGTTCAACAGTTTAAAGCAAAGTGATTATGATGCCGGGTTTAATCCGCAAATCTTACTGCAAGATAATAGCCTGATCGTTTACCCGCTGGGCGATCCGCGCGAGCGATTGCTTAACAAGGCGCTTCAGGAAATTACTGGTCTTACCGATTTAGGTAGAGTGCGGGCTACAAAAACACTTGGCTTGGAACTTGGCAGTTCATTAGATTTGAAAAAACGAAGCAACATGCTGATAGTAGATCCAACCATCCAGAAGTCGCTGCGCAAATTAAACCCCACTCACTAAATCACCGATCTCCAACCACAACTTTCTTGCCTTTGGTGATCATCGTTGTAAGAGCAATGTGAAATGTATTTACCCCTAAATTTTGAAACGGCTGCGTTTCAACGCCATTAACAATTTGGGTATAACCTTTATCGAAAAATGGTGTGAGGTAATATTTAAACTTTAAGCTTACTCCGCGTGGAAAGCGAACGCCAACAAAAAGCGTATTATAAAAAGCCGGGGTGCGGCTACTGAACCACACATTAAATTTATCTTCTTTCTTTTCGTTGATAAATGTTTTTTCCTTGTAGTTGATCGGCAACTCAAATTCATAGCCTCCATAAACATAGAGATTATTCATATCGCCAATTTTAATCCCGATGGGGATACCTACATTATACGTTCTGTATTTTTTGCGAATGCTGGCATCCTGATCATAAATGAATCCTACATTTCGGATTGTAAGGCCTGTAAACAAACCAAAATTTTCACCTTGGTCGAAATGCGCGAACGACTGCCCATGAAAGAACATGCTGAAGCGCGGAATGGATTGTTCTTCAACCCCGGATTGGTTAATGCTGGCAAATCCAAGAATTAATTCTCCATCGCTGGTGATATAAGGTTTTTGGGCTTGAGAGGCTACAAGGAATCCAAGTAACGCGATCAGGGTAAGTAGTTTCTTCATACGGGGCGCAAGTTTAGGTTTTTAAACGGCTATTTATATTCGATTGATTCCATTTTTCTCAATTAATTGGCTGTCCTTCTTACTGATAATCTCTATTTTTGCCACCTGAAATCACCAACCCTCTGTTATGAAGCGCGACAAAGTAATCTTTGATTTGATAGAAAAAGAAAAACAACGCCAGCAACAAGGCATTGAATTGATTGCCTCCGAGAATTTTGTCTCACCTCAGGTAATGAAAGCGCAAGGCTCAGTGCTGACAAATAAATATGCCGAAGGCTTACCCGGCAAGCGTTATTACGGAGGATGCGAGGTCGTGGATGAAGTCGAGACACTTGCCATTGAGCGCATTAAGAAATTGTTTGGAGCGGAATGGGCAAACGTTCAGCCACATTCGGGCGCGCAAGCCAATGCAGCGGTAATGCTCGCCTGTTTAAAGCCCGGTGACAAAATTTTAGGATTTGATCTTTCGCACGGTGGGCACCTTACGCACGGATCACCTGTTAATTTTTCGGGTAAACTTTATCAGCCTTCATTTTATGGAGTTGAACAAGAAACCGGAGAGATTGATTTCGATAAGATTGTAGAGACTGCCCAGCGCGAAAAACCAAAAATGATTATTTGTGGTGCTTCTGCATACAGTCGCGATTGGGACTATGAAAAATTGCGCATTGCTGCAGATAGTGTGGGTGCTTTATTGCTTGCCGATATTTCGCATCCGGCAGGATTGATTGCCCGTGGATTATTGAATGATCCGATGGAGCATTGCCATATAGTAACAACCACTACACACAAAACATTGCGCGGCCCACGAGGTGGATTGATTCTAATTGGAAAGAATTTTGATAATCCATTTGGATTAAAAACTCCAAAGGGAGAGTTGCGCAAAATGTCATCGGTGTTGGATTCGGGAGTATTTCCGGGTACACAAGGCGGACCACTGGAGCATGTAATTGCTGCCAAGGCAATAGCTTTTGAAGAGGCCTTGAGCGAAGACTATCTTACTTACATTGTGCAGGTTGCAAAAAATGCAAAGACAATGGCAGCTGCGTTTATTGAGCGCGGCTATAAAATTATTTCAGGTGGCACCGACAATCATTTGATGTTGATTGACCTGCGCTCGAAAAATCTTACAGGTAAAATTGCTGAAGAGGCGTTGATTCAGGCAGACATCACCATCAACAAAAATATGGTTCCGTTCGATACACAATCGCCTATGGTTACTTCGGGCATGCGCATTGGCACACCCGCCATGACCACCCGCGGAATGGTAGAAAAAGATGTGATTAAAGTAGTTGATCTTATTGATGAAGTGTTGAAGAAGCCGAGTGATGCAAAGCACCTGAAAGCCGTAAAGCGCAAGGTGAATACATTCACAAAGAAGTTTCCGTTGTATAAGTAGTTGTTTAACTGTGTATGTGGCATAACCGGAAGGGGAGTCTGGAGAATGTGAATTATGACTGAAGAAAAAGAAATGTCTTTCCTCGATCACCTCGAGGAATTAAGATGGCATGTAGTGCGGGCCGTAGCGTCAATTTTTATAATGATGATTTTGGCCTTCATTTTTACAGAAGAGATTTTTGAACATATCATCTTTGCGCCTGGCGATGTAAATTTTATAACCTTTCGCTGGCTTTGCGAGCTGGGAGCAGCAACAGGAGTTGATGGGCTATGCGTAACGGAAATCCCTATGAAAATTCAGAGTCGTTTTTTGATGGGGCAATTTACCATGCAATTGCAGTCCTCTTTTGTTATAGGCTTGGTGGTAGCCTTTCCCTATGTTGTTTGGGAGCTGTGGAGTTTTGTTAAGCCCGGCCTTTATAATAAAGAGAAAAAAGGTTCGCGAGGAGCTGTCTTTTCGATTTCCTTTTTGTTTTTGTTAGGAGTTGCCTTTGGCTATTTTATTCTAAGCCCAATGACTATTGCATTTCTGGCTAATTATACAATCAGTCCCCGGATATCAAATGAATTTGATATCACCTCGTATGTATCCACTATAACAATATTGGTGGTGAGCAGCGGACTTTTGTTTCAGTTGCCCATCGTTATCTTCTTTTTAACAAAAGTGGGAATCGTTACCCCTGCACTGTTGAAAAGCTATCGCAAACATGCTGTTATTGCTATTTTAGTAATCGGTGCAATTATTACGCCTAGTTCCGATCCATTGAGCCTTTCCTTGATTTCTATTCCACTGTATATACTGTATGAGATCAGTATTTATATTTCGGCCATTGAGCTGCGCAGAAAACAAAAACGTGAGTTGAACGAACTGAGAGCCGACCAACAATCATCATGAAAATTGCCATAGGAGCAGATCATGCCGGGTTTGAATATAAAGAGCTGTTGAAGAAACGACTTTTAAAACAGGGCCATGAAACAAAAGACTTTGGAACCAATAGCAAAGACTCCGTTGATTATCCAGACTTCGCTCATCCGGTTGCCAATGCTGTGGAAAAAAAAGAGTTTGAGTTAGGGGTGTTGATTTGTGGCAGTGCCAATGGTGTGGCTATTACCGCCAATAAACATCAGGGAATTCGGGCGGCTATCTGCTGGACGGAAGAACTTGCCTCATTAGCCCGCCAGCATAACAACGCTAACATTGTTTGTATACCCGCACGATTTGTATCTCCGGAAGTAGCTGAAAAAATTCTCAACAAATTTCTTACTACCCTCTTCGAAGGCGGTCGTCACGAAAGCAGAGTGAATAAGATTAGTTGTTAATCATATTCTTTTGTCCTTGTTTATAAGCGAGGAAACAGATTGAACGTTTGACTAATTTGTATCAATGCCAAATTTATATATTATAGCAGGTTGCAACGGAGCGGGAAAGACAACAACATCTTTTACAGTGTTACCGGAGATGCTTAACTGTAAAGAGTTTGTAAATGCCGATGAGATTGCGCGCGGCCTGTCCCCGTTTCAACCTGAAAAAGTTTCTTTTCAGGCTGGACGAATTATGTTAGCACGCATCAAAGAATTGTTGAATGAGAAAAATGATTTCGCTTTTGAAACTACACTCGCTACAAGAAGTTATGTTTCGTTAATCAACGATGCTAAACGAAAAGGCTACACAACAGTTCTTATCTTTTTTGGCTTAAGTCTAGCGAACTCGCCAAAGCCAGAGTAAACGATAGAGTAGAAAAAGGTGGCCACCATATTCCACCTGACGTTATTGAAAGAAGATATTTGCGAGGGAAGGACAATTTTTTTAAACTTTACAAAGAATCGTGTAATGAATGGATTGTGTACGATAACTCAAACGAAATTCCAGTCATTATTGCGAAGGGAAATTCTTTGGATCTTCGTATTTATAATGACGTACTTTGGAGTACTTTTAAAATAAACATATGAGTGTGTCTGAATCGGATGAATTAGTTAACAAGATAACGGAAGGTGTTAAACTTTCTATTCAACGTCTTATTGAACGTACGAAAAAGGAAGACGGTGAGCTCGTTATTTTCAGAGATGGAAAAGTTATTAAGGTCAAAGCCCGGGATTTAAAAACCAAGTAATAAATTCAATAGGCGTCAAACTCCTTTCGAAGGTGGTCGTCACGAAAACAGAGTGAATAAGATTAGTTGTTGATTCTCCATCAATTTTTTATTTCTTATACAAGTCATTCTGTTTCTTGAGCAAGTAATGATGAATTGCCTCAACATCTTCAGCACTCAGCGAGTTGCTAAAACTGGCCATTCCGTTCTGAGATAAAATTCCCTTCAGCAAAATATCATCAAACACCATGTGTTTGGCTGCCTTCATCTTTGAAAGATCTGGATGCTGAGAAAGGTGTTTGTCACCAAAGTTCCCGTGACAGATAAAACAGTAGAAATCATAAAGGGTTGCACCTTTTGCAAGTAATTCGGTTTTGATTTTTGTATCCGGAGGAGCTGGCGTTTCAATTGGTTTTTTCTTAGGCGGTATAGGCGTTTCCCCTCCTCCAAGTTTAAATGCAATGATTCTTGTTTTGTTTTCATATTGAAAGACTACACCATCAGGCAAGTAAGCGCTTGTCTCTGCTCCGCCATAGCCAGCCATTACAACCACGTATTGTTCGCCATCGATGCTATACGTTGTAGGCGCAGCCATAATTCCGGTGCCTGTAAATATCGATTTCAGTTTCTCACCTGTTTGCGCATCGTGCACATTAAAATATCCGGTGCGCGTTCCTTGAAAAACCAATTCCGGGGTTGACATCGTTCCGCCATCAGGGCCACCTTCTGTAAACTTCCAGGCAACTTGTTGCGTCACCGGATTCCAGGCCAATAAACTTTCTGATCGAAGTGTATCTTCGGCTTGCTGTATTTGCTCGGGCACATTCTTTTTAAACTTGAACATGTTAGCATAATCGAGGTTTGTGTTATCAACATCGGGCAACCATTGGTAGGTGTCAAAACTTTTAAACACCTGCGGCACCGCTCGCTCCGGAATATATACCAACCCAGTTGTTGGATTAAACGACATCGGTTGCCACACGTGACCACCTCCGAGATAAGGAACTACCAATCTTGGTTTATCTTTATACCATTGTCCGTTTTCTGTTAGCACAGGCCGGCCGGTTTTTAAATCTACATGACTGGCCCAATTGACTTTGGTATATTTCTCTGCCGAGATAAGTTCGCCAGTGGCTCTATCCAACACATAAAAAAATCCATTCTTGGGAGCCATCATTAAAACTTTTCGCGATGCGGCATTTATTTCAAGATCGGCTAGCACAATATTTTGTGTGGCGGTGTAATCCCATATTTCTGCAGGTGTTGTTTGATAGTGCCACACCAATTTTCCGTTGTCGGGATTGATGGCAAGAATGGAAGAGAGAAATAAGTTATCACCTCCTGCAGGACTCCGAAACCATATTGGGTAAGGAGTTGCATTGCCTGTGCCTACATAAAGTAAATTCAAGTCAGGATCATAGGCCGATTCGCCCCAGGCAGTTCCGCCTAAACCAGATTCCCAATGTGATTTTGGATCCCAGGTTTTAGCAGCCATTTCCATTTCAGCATTTTCGTACCCGTTGGCCGGATCGCCAGGCACAATCCAGAAACGCCACTTTTCTTCACCACTGATCAGATCATATGCGGTAACATAACCACGCACGCCATATTCACCGCCCGAGTTTCCAATCATCACTATGTTACCGGCCACTTGTGGCGGACTCGTTATAGTATACCCTTTGGTGCGATCGGTAAACGTGTCTTTGCTCCAGAGCACCGAACCATTTTCAGCATCAAGGCAAACGAGATAACCATCAAGTGTGCCCACATAAACTTTTCCCTTCCAAACAGCAACACCGCGGTTCACAACATCGCAGCAAGACCTGCGCCCGTAGGAAGCATCTACTTGTGGTTTATAAGCCCAACGTTCCTTTCCGGTTTTAGCATCAAGCGCATACACCGCTCCCCAGGCGCCTGAGGTGTACATGATACCATCCACAACAATGGGTGTTGCTTCAAGACCGCGCGGCACATTGCCGATGTAGGTACTCGCATCATATTCCCACGCATAGCCAAGATCTTTTGCGTTTTCTTTGCCGATAAGATTAAGCGGAGAATAATGTTGCATCATGTGATCACCCCCCAGCGTGAGCCAATCTTTCGCTTCGCGATTTTTCAATCGTGCTTCATCAATCCAACCCGTTGGTTTTTCTTCCTTACAGCCAAGGAGGGAAATGAAAAGTAGATAAGCGAGTAACTTTTTCATAGATGATGAATTGATTGTTTGATCAAGGTAGCAATAACCTGTTAAAAAAGAATTAGGAATTAATCTTTCAAAAAATCCACATCACGATACGCTGGCTTCGGATGCCTATAAAAACCTTCGCCCGTTTTTTCTCCTAGTTTGCCCTGATCAATATATTCTTTCAACAGTTTAGCGAAAGCTTGCGAGGCGGCATCTTCACGTTCTTTTACAACGTGCCACGCAGTATCAAGCCCAATGGTATCCAAAATTCCGAAAGGGCCCATGTTCATGTGAAAGTTCACCATCCATGATTTATCGATGTCTTCGATGCTTGCGATATCTTTTGTCTTTAATCGGCCCGCTGCCCCAATCAAAGCCATCAGCATAAAATTAAAAATGTAGCCGGGCGATTCCTTTTTTACAATCACGGGCACTTGATTAAGAGACTTTCCTAAGTTCTGCAAAAGCGGAATCAAAGCAGGACTCGTCTCCGGATGCGGCATAATGTCAACCACCCGGGCATAAAAAACATCATGAAAATGAAAGGCGCAGAAATTTCCTGGTCGGCCGGATATGGTAGCCAGTTGTGAAGGAAGTAAATACGAAGTGTTGGTAGTGAAGATTGTTTTGGCGGGGGCAAGTTCACCCAACTGCTTCCATACTTTTTGTTTGATGGAGATTTCTTCCGTTACGCTTTCGCTGATGAGGTCGCAATCGCTTATGGCAAGCTGTAGGTCTGTTGTATAGCTCATCTGGGCAAGTGCGGATTGTTTCTTTTCAACGGAGAGCATACCCGCCTTAATCAGCTGAGCAATTACTTTATCAAGAACAACTTTTGCTTTTTCTAGAGCCGCATCAGAGCTATCATAAAAGATAACCTGATGCCCTGAGATGGCGGCCTGCAAACCAATGCGACTGCCCAGGTTGCCGGTGCCAATGATGGTGATATTTTTTATGTTCATAAAACTCTCTTTTTAACTCCGTGCTTCACTGTGTCCACTGTGGTAAAAAATAACCACAGAGGACACCGAGTTTTCACAGAGTTATGAATTATTCATCTTCGGGCAACGCAAAGGCTACATAACTATCACCAGACTTACTTCCTATTTTTCCACCTCCGCATGCAATCACCACATATTGTCGGCCTTCTATGGAATAGGTTGCCGGTGTTGCATAACCGGCAGCTGGCAGTTTCGCTTCCCACAAAACTTTTCCGGTTGTCTTGTCAAAGGCGCGGATTTTTTCATCTTTTGTTCCTGCAATAAATACAAGACCGCTTTTTGTTACCAACGGACCGCCATAAGTTTCAGTACCAGTAGGAGGTACACCTCGTTTTGTTAATTCTTCATATTCACCCAACGGAACTTTCCATAATAACTTACCACTATTGAGGTCAACCGCATTTAATGTGCCCCACGGAGGCTTGATGCCTGGATAACCATTTTTATCAAGAAAGCGATTGTAGCCCGTCATCGTGTAAGGCACCAGATCAAGAATGCTCTTTGTTGTTGATGCGGACGAGGCAGGCTCTTTCACAGCACCGGGTTCCTTTTCTTCCTGCTCTAAAAGAAATGCAAGCAATGCATCTTTATCTACACCGTTTATTTGGGCAAAGGCTGGCATCATATTTTTTCCCTTTTCGACAATACTCCACAACTGCTGTGGATTATATTTTGCTTTCATGTTGAGCACAGAAGGAAATGAACTTCCGTTTCCTTTGCGATCGGCACCATGGCACGCAACACAATATTTTCCATAGACAGCTTCTCCCATTCCTTTCAAGGAAGTATCACCTCCTTTTCCTGGAATGTTAATCATAGTAAGTGCCCAGGGTAATTCACTACTGTTTATATACATGATGGCTGTTTCAGGATCAACCGCTGCACCGCCCCATTCGCCACCGCCATCAAAACCCGGAAAAATCCAAACTCCATTTTTACTTGGTGGAGTAAAGGGTTCGCCATATTTGATTGTAAGAAACTTCTCAAGCATCTCGGCATGGGTAGCGCTGTCGAGATCCGAAACATCGTCCTTAGTAAAAGATTGTCGCGCAAAAGGTTCGGGCAATGATGGAATAGGTTGTGTTGGCCACGCTTCTTCGCCTGGCAAATCGGATGCCGGCACCGCACGTTCTTCAATTGGAAAAACAGGCTCTCCGGTTTCGCGATCAAACACAAACACATAACCATGTTTGGTTATCTGTGCTACGACATCAATTTTTTTTCCATTGCGATTGATGGTAACAAGATTGGGATTGGCCGGCAAGTCGCGATCCCACAAGTCGTGATGCACAACCTGATAATGCCATTTGTAAGAACCCGTTGCAGCATCCAGTGCGATAAGTGAGTTGCCAAATAGATTTTGTCCTTTGCGAATGCCACCATAAAAATCTCCACCGATGGAACCTGTAGGAATATACACGAGGCCACGTTTTTCATCGAGCGACATGCCTGCCCAATTGTTGGCCCCGCCAAATTTTTTCCATGCATCCGTATCTTCCCACGTATCATACCCAACTTCACCAGGTCGTGGGATTGTATGAAACATCCACCTGAGTTCGCCTGTGTGCACATCAAACGCACGAATATGCCCTGGAGCAGCGTCTGCCGATTCAGCTACCCTGTGCCCCATGATCAACAAATCTTTATAGATGATGCCCGGTGTAGTAGCCGCTATGAAAGGATTGAATGTGCCTACTTCGCGATCAAGATTTTCTGAAAGATCAATAAAGCCACCTTTGCCAAAGCTTTGTAGATGTTTTCCGGTTGCAACATCAATTGCCCAGGTCTTACTACCCGTATTGTAAAAAATACGTTTATCAGAGGTAGTCGCATCTTGCCAATACACAACCCCACGATTCACTTTAAAGAAAGCATACTTATCATTCTTTGCAGCAGTATCAATTTCGGACGGATCAAAAATCCATTTTGTAATGCCGGTTGCTGCATCAAGTGCAAAAAGTTTTAAGCGTGGAGTGGTGCCATATAGTACACCATCCACCATGATTGGATTACATTGATTTTGCGAACGGTTATCGGGATCTTTATCGCCCGAGGTGTAGGTCCATGCAACCTGAAGCTGCGAAACATTTTTGGGTGTAATGTGAGTGTTTGAAGAATATCGGTTCCCTTCTTTTGAACCCGCATAAGTTGCCCAGCCACTGTAATCTGTTTTCTCCTTGCATGAAAATGTAAACAGAAGGACAACTACTAGTAAAAGAAATTGCTTCATAACGGACTTAAGGTTTATAGTAAAAATTCTCCGTGCATTCTTTGTGCTCTCTGTGGTTAAATGCTTTCACCACAGAGGGTCACAGAGGTTTATATTTCATTTCTTTCAATTGCTCTTCTAGCGTTTTCGCCACACGCCTTGATTACATAAATCAAGGATGCAAAGCGTGGGTCGTTTGTAATGCCTTGTTTGTAACGATAATAAATCTGCTGACAAATTACTCCAACTTTAAATGCTCCAAAGGCGTAATAAAAAACAATATTGTCTACCGCTGCACCTGATTGCTTTTGATAATATTCCATTGCCTCCTTGCGCGTAAAATTGCCTGGCATCCACGTAAGGTTAAAAGGTTTCAATGCATTGTGGTCGCTGGCTTCTGCCCAATAGGCAAGAGTCGTTCCCAGATCCATCAACGGATCGCCCACTGTTGCCATCTCCCAATCAAGAATGGCAATAATGTCGGTAAGACCATTCGGGTTCAATACGAGATTATCATACTTAAAGTCGTTATGAATGAACGATGTTTTTGACGTTGCAGGAATATTTTTCTGCATCCATTCAGCTACTTCTTTCATGGAAGCGATTTCATCGGTTTGAGAATGGTGGTAGCGTTTTGTCCAGCCTTCCACCTGGCGGTGCACATAACCTTCGGGTTTGCCGAGCATAGTAAGACCGGAAGAGTGAATATCAATCTGATGCAACTTCACTAACTGATCGATTGTTGCTTTTGATAACGCCCGAAATGTTTGTTCGCTTGCTTCAAGATCTTTAGGCAGTCTGTTTCTGAGAATAATTCCCTGCACACGATTCATGAGATAGAACTTTGTGCCCATCACACGTTCATCTAAACACAAATGAATAGCCTGCGGCACCTTGATAAAACCGGCTTCGTATAATTTAATAAGTACCGTAAACTCACGATCCATATCATGAGCTGATTTGATGTTGGCACCAAACGGTGGCCTGCGCAGCACGTATTCGAAATCACCAGCTTGAATTAAGTAAGTAAGATTGGAATACCCACCAGGAAATTGTTTGATAGAAATCTCTTTGTCGAAGCCCGGCACTTTCTTGTGCAGGTAATCCCGGATCTTTTCCAGATCAAGTTCTTCCCCGACACGGGTGTGGGTCGGTTGATCAATCATTACGACAGGTATTTTTTCAGAATTGATTTAGCGAGTGAAGTTTTGTGTACTTCATCGGGGCCATCATAAATGTGAGCGGCCCGTTCGTGCCGATACCAGAATGAGAGCAGGGTATCATCGGTCACGCCCAATGCACCATGTGTTTGAATAGCCCGATCAATTACTTTCTGAAGCACATCCGCAACAAAAAATTTTATAGTTGAGATTTCATCTTTGGCTGCTTTGGCTCCTTCTTTCTCAATGGTATATGCGGTGTTTAATACAAGCAGTCGCGAGGCATTAATGGCAGCCCGACTTTCAGCAATCCAGAATTGAATAATTTGTTGATCAGCCAGGACATTGTTGTCGCGAAGTTTTCGGGTTGAGGCCTGTTTGCACATGAGGTCAAAGGCTCGCTCGCAGATACCAATCCAACGCATACAATGATGAATGCGGCCCGGCCCTAATCGTGCCTGGCCAACGCAAAACCTTTTCCTTCTTCGCCAATCAGATTGGTTGCTGGCACCTTGCAATTGGTAAATGTTATCTCACTGTGACTGAGATAATCTTCGCCTGCATCACCCATGATAGAAATATTGCGAATTAGTTTATAGCCGGGAGCATCCAACGGCACGAGAATCATGCTCGCCCGCAAATAAGGGTTTTCGTTTTTCGGATCAGTGAGTGCCATCACAATAGTAAACGAAGCCCCATCTGCAGCGGTAGTAAACCATTTATGTCCGTTGATTATATACTCATCCTTTTCACGTACGGCAGTTGTTGCCATCTCTATCGGATTCGATCCGGCAAACTCTGGCTCCGTCATCGCGAAGCACGAACGAACTTCACCCTTCATTAATGGAGCAAGGTATTTCGCTTTTAATTCCGCGGAAGCGAACTGATGCATCAACTCCATGTTGCCAATGTCGGGGGCATTGCAATTGAAAATGTAATGCCCAAGAGGTGAGGTGCCTAATACTTCGCTGATGTGTGCAAACTCGCTGAGTGATAAACCAACTCCGCCATCCTGTTCGGCCAGATGCGGAGCCCATAGTTTTTGTGCTTTGGCTTTTGCACGAAGCGAGTTAAGCAACGGTAATGACTGCCGAAACGGATGCGTTAAGATGGTTAACTCAATCGGATAAACATCTTCTGCTAAAAAAATTTTGTAGCGCGGAAGTAGTGACTTGACTTTATCGGTATAAAATGAATCGAGCATGGCTATTCATTAAATTGTAAATCCACCATCGGCAGTAAATACACTTCCCGTGCAATAGGAAGATTCATCAGACGCTAAGTATAGGGCAAGAGCTGCGATTTCTTCAGGTGTGCCTACGCGCTTAATAGGCAACATTTTCATCATGGCGTGCATGATTTTATCGTTACTCCACAACGCTTCGCTGAATTTCGTTTTTATAAGCCCAGGACAAATTACGTTAGCGCGAATATTATCATCGCCCCATTCTTTGGCCATCACTTTTGTTAGTGAAATGAGGGCCGCTTTGCTTACGCTATAAATTCCTAATCCCGGTTCGGGCCGTAGTCCGCCCACAGAACTGATGTTGATGATTGATCCGGATTTTTTCTGCTTCATGAAAGGATGAGCTTTCTTTGCTAACTCAAAAGGTCCTTTCACATTTACATTCATTATTTTGTCAAAAGCAATTCCATCTGTTTCCACCAATGGACCAAAGGACGGATTGGTCGCGGCATTGTTAACGACAATATCAATTGATCCATACAAAGCAATTGTTTCATCAACTAACCTTGCTATGTCAGCAGCATCACCCATGTGGCAGGCAACGGCTTTTGCTGTCCCTCCTTTTTTTATGATCGAATCGGCAACCTGAGTTACAGCTTCAAGCTTGCGACTCGAAACTACAACACGCGCACCGGCTGCACCATAAATTTCTGCAATGGCTTCGCCTATGCCTTTGCTGGCACCTGTCACCAGGGCAGCTTTACCTGTTAGATCAAACAGCTTTTTCATACTTACTAGCGATTGATGTTAAATATAGTTGATTAATTTATCTTTTCGTTTTGATTAAGAAGAGATGAATTCTAAGGCTTTTTTACGTACAAATGGTTTTCAAATTTTGTACTTTTATGATTACAAATTACCACGTATGAAAATCAAGTATGCAGTGGCCTTTGGAACTGCTCTTAGCATGATTTCGATTGGCACACAAGCCCAGGTCTTGAACAGACTTAAACAAAAAGTAGAGAACAAAACCGAACAAAAAGCAAATCAGGAGATTGACAAACTTTTTGGTGGCAAGAAGAAAGATCAAACCGGAGGACAATCCGGGCAAGGTGGCGCTAATGGTGCCGGAGGCGGCAATCCTTCTAATAATGGTGGAGCAGGACTAATTTCTACTCCCCCCGATGTAAATCAAAATCTTGCGGATGCAGAAACAGCCTACAAAAAGAACAGTTATGGCGAAGCACGCTATTCTGTGCAACAAGCCATGTTGGGTGTGGAATTGGAAATCGGGAATAAGATTTTAAAGTCATTACCAGAATCAACGGTTGGATTGAACAGAGAAGCAGACCAGGATCAGGTAACCAGCACAGGCTGGGGCTGGGCCGGGCTCACCATTCAACGCGAGTACAGCGATACAAAAGATAAACAGTTAACAGTAATCATTGCCAATAACTCAGTGTGGATGGCAGGTGTCAATGCCTATCTCGCTTCGGGTGGATATGCGCAACAAACCAACAATCAGCAAAATTGGAAGCAAACAAAGTTGAAAGGCTACCGCGCCATCATAGAATATAGCGAGGGCAGTGGGTATAAACTTAGCGTGCCCCTCGGCCAGTCTTCTATAATTGTATTTGAAGGAAGAAATTTTGCCACCGAGCCGGATATGATGAAGGCTGCAGAGACTTTTAACATCGATGGAATTAAGAAAGAATTAGGAGAGCAATAAAAATGAGATCAGAGATGAAAGAATTTATGTTACTAACGATTGCTATACTCGCAGGCAGTGCAGGCATCGCGCAGGATTTTGATAAGAACATCGCTTCGGCCCGATCAACATATTCCGCAGGCAATTTGCAAGACTCACGCTTTGCGATGGAACAGATGTTGCGCGATCTTGATATGGCCATTGGCAAAGAAGTTTTGAAGTTACTTCCCACCAATATTGGTTCTATGTTAATGGTGCAAAAGGAAGACAATGTATCGGGCTCAGGAGGCTACGTTGGGTTATATGTGAATCGTCATTATGGAGCCACGCCCAAAAGAGCTTCGGTTGAAATTATAAACAACTCACCTCTGATTAATTCACTTAACGCAATCCTGAGCATGCCCGTGATTGGTGGTATGATGCGCGATGAAAATCAAAAGGTTGTGAGGGTACAAGGATATAAGTCAATTCTTAACAAACAGGTCGATACAGAAACCGGCAAGACTAATTACGAATTGCAGATACCCATGAATAACACCTTGCTTACGCTGAAGATGGATGATACATCGGAGAGTGAAATTACTACAGCCGCCAGCACTATTCAGTTAGCAAAGATTGTAGCGATAGCACAATAAAATCACTTCTGATAAGAGTAGAATCGGTGAGGAAACAATCCACTCACCGATTTTTTTGTTTAATACGAGTCAGTCGAAACTCAACTAATAAAATATCCTTATCTTCACTTGCCGCAAACCCTTTACCATGAAGTCACACTCAACACTCGAAGAATCTGTAATAAAAAAAATTGACAGACGCACATTTTTGAAAGCTACCGGAATCACTACTACCGGGCTTGTGTTGGGTCTTCAGTGGGCGTGCTCACCACCAAAATCAACAGTTTCTTTTTCACCGAATGTTTATGTCACGATTAATCCCGATGGATCGATTGCAATAGTTGCCCATCGCCAGGAAATGGGTACGGGTATTCGCACCGGCTTGCCTATGATTCTTGCCGATGAATTGGAAGCCGATTGGAAAAAAGTAACCCTGGTACAGGCCGTTGGAGACGAAAAGAAGTATGGCAATCAAAATACCGATGGATCATTTTCGGTGCGGATGTTTTTTGATCCTATGCGTAAGGCGGGCGCTTCTGCCAGGATGATGCTGGAACAAGCGGCAGCCCAAAAATGGGGAATTGATGTGAGTGAATGTAAAGCACAAAACCATGAAGTAGTAAGTACGAGTGGAAAAAAAATTGGCTTTGGTGAGTTAACGGATATTGCTTCCAAGCTCGAATTGCCAGCGGATGATAAAGTTTTGTTGAAGAACAAAGCGGATTGGAAATACATCGGCAAGCACATGAATTTATATGATGCGCCCGATATAGTTAAAGGCACAGCGGTATTTGGTATCGATGTAGTTAAGCCCGGCATGAAGTACGCAGTAATTCTTCGGTGCCCGGTAGCAGGCGGAAAGGTAAAAAGCTACAGCGATGTTGAAGCAAAAAAGATTGCGGGCGTTATAAAGATTTTTGAATTGGCTGCTTCAGGTTTCCCTGCCGGCTTTGATGTGCCACAAGGGGGCGTTGTAATAATTGCCGACAGCACGTGGGCCGCATTAAGTGCACGAAAAGCGTTGCAGGTAGAATGGGATTATGGAGTAAATGCTGCCTATGATACGGAAGCATACATAAACGAACTGAAGCAACGGGTAAAGAAGAAAGGTGATGTGCGCAGAACGAACGGTTCGTTTGATAAAGCACTAGGCAGTGCTGCCAAAGTATTAGAGTCAACATTTGTTACAGAGCACCTAGCCCATGCACCTATGGAGCCACCGAATGCCACAGCTTTATTCAGGGATGGCAAAATGGAGCTTTGGGCACCCGTGCAATCGCCACAATGGATACGCGATAGCGTGGTTTCTAATCTTAAACTGGATGCTGCCAATGTAACTGTTAACGTTACTTTATTGGGTGGCGCCTTCGGAAGAAAATCAAAACCTGATTTTGCTGTGGAGGCAGCATTAATCGCCAAAGAGATGGAGGGCACACCCATTAAAGTAACATGGACACGTGAAGATGATTTGACTCACGACTTTTTTCATGCCTGCAGTGTGCAACAGATTCGGGTAACGTTTGACAAAGAGAAAAAAGTTACCGGTTGGAATCATCGCAGCGCATTCCCACCCATCAATGGGACCTTCAACGACAAAGAGATTTCGCCAAGCACGGGTGAATTAGGACTTGGTGCGATTGATTTCCCGTATGACATTCCAAATATTTCGTGCGAAGCCGTGGAGGCTCCGGCAAAAACAAGAATAGGTTGGTTGCGATCGGTAAGTAATATTCAACATGTGTTTGCCGTAGGCAGCATGCTCGATGAAATTGCGGAGCAACGAGGCGTAGATCCCGTTAAAAATCTTATTGAACTTTTAGGTCCGGATAGAATGATTCCCTTCAACGACTACATTCAAGGGTTTGAAAATTATGGCGAGCCGCTCGATAAATTTCCTTGGAACACGGCACGCTTGCGAGCTGTGATTGAATTAGTAGCCGAAAAATCAGGTTGGGGAAAAGAACTTCCCAAAGGACAAGGCATGGGCATTTGCGCACACAAAAGTTTTCTCACCTACGTAGCCTGTGTGGTTCATGTTGCTGTTGACGAAGCGGGCAAACTCTCCATACTCGAAGCACATTATGCTGTTGATTGCGGCCAGGTAGTAAATCGAAATTCGGTAATCCAACAGTTTGAAGGCGGACTTATTTTTTCGTTGAGTGGAGCGTTGAAAGGAGGAATCACTTTTAAAGAGGGTCGTAGTCAGGAAACTAATTTCGATAAATATCTGGTAGCACGCATGGCCGATGTTCCGGTTATTAAAACCGAAGTGCATATTATTGAGAATGATGAAAAACCAACGGGGGTTGGAGAGCCACCAGTGCCACCTGTAGCACCCGCATTGGCAAATGCAATCTTTGCCGCAACAGGAAAAAGATATAGAGAGTTGCCGATTAAGCTTTCGTGAAGATAATTAGGAGATAATTCTCTGTGCACTCTGTGGTAAAACCACGAAGAACACAGAGTCACACTTTATTTCTTATCCAATGGAGGCGGGCCATCAGGTATTAATCCTTTGTACACAGCATCGCCCTTGCTTTGTTTAAACTCTGTCTTCACAGCCTCTAATTTTTTTGGATCTTCATAAAGATCGGTCATGGTCATAGCCAATGTTTTAGATGCATGCAACATACCCTTATGCCCAATCGACATGCCACCGCATGCAACTACCGCCCATGAATGCCACGGGGTGCCGATAGGTGCAGTAGCTACACTTAACCGCATGGTAGGCACTACCCAACTTACGTCTCCCACATCCGTAGAGCCACCTCCTGCATTGGGGTTGGTCTCTTCAAGTGGTTCTACTTTTGTGTGTAATCCTATTTGTGGTTTGCCTGTGCTCTCCTGAATTTTCTTTGCAAAAGCAACTTCTTCGGGTGTATAAGTCATCGGGCCCAACAGGCCAAGATTTTTTGTTAGCAAATCTCCACCAGTACGGTTTACAATTACTTCATAAATTCCCGATACAAGAGTAATCTTATAATCCACATTGGCCATGATGGCTGCGCCTTCAGCCATTTTCTTTACACGCTCATACACTTCAACCATGCCTTCGCGCTTCACATCGCGCACCCGCACCCACAAGCGTGAGTAATCAGGCACTACGTTTACAACCTGGCCACCATCTTGAATATGATAGTGAATGCGCACACTGGGTTTGATATGTTCGCGCAGATAGTTAATACCGTGAGTATAAAGTTCAAGTGCATCCGAAGCACTTCGGCCGTTCCACGGATCTGCAGAAGCATGTGCTGCCTGCCCAGTAAACTCAACAGTAAAGTCTACTAAAGCTAAACCAGTTTGCACGGCAGCTTTTGTTTCGGCACCCGGATGCCAATCCATCACGGCATCAACACCGTTAAATAATCCGGCACGTATCATCCAGAGTTTACCAAAGAATTTTTCTTCGGCTGGAGTTCCGTAAAATTTAATAGTTCCCTTTAGTTTGCCTTGCGCAATCAGTTCTTTTATTGAGATGGCGGCTCCTAAGCTGGCTGTTCCAAAAAGATTATGACCACAACCATGGCCGGGTTGGCCGGCATGAAGCGGATCTTTTGTGGGTACTTTATTTTGTGATAAGCCAGGCAGTGCATCAAACTCACCCAGAATTCCAATCACAGGGCTGCCACTTCCATAGGTGGCAACAAAGGCAGTTGGCATTTCAGCAACGCCACGTTCTACTGTAAACCCATTGGCCTCAGCATAGTCGGCAAGCAGTTTGGCAGATTGAACTTCATTAAATGCTGTTTCCTCGGCTGCCCATATTTTATCGCTGATCTCAATCATGTTAGCTGCATGATTATCGATTGACTGGATGATTAATTTTTTAGTGGGAGTGATTACGGGGGCAGGTGATTTCTTTTGTGCCAGCACAAGGCCCGTCATAAAAAGAAATGAAAGCAAGAACGATGTAAAAAATTTCATGAAAAATTTGTTTGAGAGTTAAATGACTTAAAAAAGAGTTTGTTTTTCTTTCGATGTAATGATTAAAGGTTGAAAATAAGCCGTGCTTTTCAAGGAGGCTTTTATTAATTGATGCATGCCTTCTACTACTTCGGACGTGTATTGACTTTTATGACAGAGCCACGAAGCTATAGCTTTTTCATGATCGGCTTCTGCAATTGGAACTTTTACTGTTAAGAATTTAGGATCAACGGTTGCCAATTCCATCACACTGTTGGCAGGAAGATTTCCTGTGGGGATAGCAGAATAAAAAAGTTGTGCAGGCTTATCCCAATTCTGACTTTGAAATACTTCGGTAACTACTGTGCTCACCAGTCGATGGTCGTGATGGCCCGTCCAGCCCGAAGGCCCCCAGGTAATTACAACATCGGGCTTCAGCGTGATGAAAAGCTCTTTCACTTTTTCGCGCATGGTGTTGAGTTGTTCGTGCAGGGGGCCGTATCCTTCGCCCATCTTTAGTTGATCGTGTAACCCAAACATAATGGGCGATTCAATTCCCAGTTGAGTGGCTGCACAGATTAATTCTTGTGTTCGCACAGAAGCAAGACTATCCCCGGCCGGGATTTTTGCATGATCGGTAACTCCGAGTCGGCCATCGGTTGCAATAGCTAAATAAACTTTTACACCTTCGGCTGCATATTTAGCTAACACCGGGCTTACCGTAGCCTCATCATCAGGATGAGCGAAGATAGCAAGCAAGGTGCGAGGTGAATTTGAATTTTGATTGTTGGAATCAGGAGCAGAGCATTGAGTTAAAAAAGCAAGTCCAACGAAACCGAAGATCAAAACAACAAACAAATTTTTCATGGGATAAGAATTTGTGATGTGGTTTAAAGATAACAATTTGACAGAGCCGAAAAACAGAAAACTTGCGGGTGGTTGTTGCCTCCAAGATTCGCAGCAAGGAATAATCAAATCCTTTTTATAGTTTCGGTTATAAAATAACGAACATGAGTAGCAAAATGAACAGGCGAAACTTTTTAAAGGCGGGAGCTTTAGGCGCACTGGGGCTTACCATACTTCCGTCTTTTTTATCGCGCACGGTAGCCAGCGACCGCCTCCGTATTGCACACATCGGGTTGGGCGGCATGGGCAATCAGCACATGAGTTGGTTTGCTGCCTTGCCTGATGCCGAGATTGTTGCATTGTGCGATGTAGACAAAGATCATCTTGGCAGCACGTTGCAAACCTTGAAAGGGTTGCAACCCAATACACAGGCAAAAACCTATGAAGATTTTCGGCATATTCTGGATCGGAAAGACATTGATGCCATAACGATTGCCACACCCGATCACTGGCATGCACAAATTGCTACGCTGGCATTTCAGGCAGGCAAAGATGTGTATGGCGAAAAGCCACTTTCATATGATGTGAAAGAAGGGCAGTTGATGTTGAAGAACCTGAATAAACACAACCGCATTTTTCAACTGGGCACACAAATTCATGCTGGTGACAATTATCATCGGGTAGTAGAAATTATTCGTAGTGGTGCTATTGGTAAGGTGCATACTGTGCGCCTCTGGAAAGATTCATTTTCGCCCGGACTAGGCGAAGCAAAAATTCAGGCGCCACCTCCAGCATTAAATTGGGATATGTGGCTTGGGCCTGCTCCTTTTACTGAGTATGTTCCTGAGCGGGCTCATTTTACTTATCGGTATTTTCTCGATTATTCCGGTGGAGTGTTTGCTGATTTCTGGTGTCACATTGCCGATGTAGTGTGGTGGGCCGTTCAGCCAAAAGGACTTAAGAGTGTTGCAGCTCGCGGTGAGAAAACTGATGGCCAGGCGGATGCGCCCAAATGGCTGGATGCGGATTTTGAATTTGATGGATTAAAAATTTTCTGGACAACGAAAGCACCAAACGTACCCGGAGCAGCCGAGCGCAACATTGGCGCCTATTTCGAAAGCGACAAAGGCACACTCATTTGTGATTATAGCACCATGTCGATTACAATCAATGGAGTTACAGTTTCAGATCTTTCGGAAGTGGCCAAAACTGTTGTCCGCTCACCGGGGCATCAGCAGAATTTTATTGATGCTGTCAAATCTCGCATGCAACCCGAATCGAATCTTGCGTATGCACGCGACATGACGTTGCCCATGCATTTGGCACTAGCCTCGTGGCGGGTGGGCCGCGCACTAAAATGGAATGCCGCCAAAGAAAAAGTTATTGACGATAAAGAAGCTAATGCCTTGCTTTCAAGAAAGTATAGAAAGAATTGGGATTTGGTTTAAGTCTGATTCAAATCGTCAATTTGATTACATCAACACGTCACCATACATTACATCAACACAAGAGTAACCTCCAACTACTTCAAATAATTATACGTGATTGTTTCTTCTTTCGATAAACCTGTATGTTTTCGGCCGCGGCTTGCTTTATTCCATTTAGAACGAAAGCCACCTTTTGTCCAATCAATTAGGATAGTAGGATGAATGTAACTCGAGCGGCATACCGTTGGCGTGTTGCCCAGATCAGAAGCTACAGTTTTTATCACTTCATTCGAAACTCTTTTGCGCGCTGTTTGTGTGTCGGGGTCTAATTGTTTTGAAAGGCGATGCGCTGTTTTCCAGGTGGCCGCCCACGTGCGAAAATCTTTGGCGGTTACATTTGCATGATGTTTTGTAATCGCATCGAGGTATTCGTTAATGTGATTGGCTTTAATGTCAAAATCATTTCCGTTTTTATCTTCATAGCGAAACAAATCCTCATTCTTTTTTTTGCCGCCCACTTCGCCCGAGGCTTTGATAAGTAGCACCAGATCATCCTCCCAGATTCTTCGCTTCCAGAGCTTGCCCGACTTTCCTACGAACTCAAACACCGCATCCATCTTTCCCTCAGCTGTGGCCGAACGATCAAGAATCATGTGCCCTTCTTTCAGCGTGGTAAGGCCATACGATTTATTTGTTTTTGCATACTCATCGTTGCCCACCCGAAAATGATAGCGATCAATTAACGCGATGATCAGTGCAGCTATTTTTTCTTTAGGCATCCCTTTCAGTTTCAAGCCAGCGGCAACTTTTTTCCGGATCGTTGGAAGAATGGTTGCAAAGTCGGTCATGCCGTCAAACTTTTCAGCGGCTCGTGCACTTGTCCATTGTTCGTGATAGCGATATTGCAAGCGGCCTTTCACATCTTTGCCGGTAGCTTGCAGGTGGGCGGTGGCATCTTGCGAAATCCATACTTCTTCCCAGGCCGGTGGCAACACCAGTTTATTGCAGCGCTCAATTATTTTTTCATTCGAAATTCGTTTGCCTCTGGGATCATAATATTCCCAAAGCAACTTTTTGCCGGCCTTCCGTTTTTTTCGTGAGATGCCTCTTTTTTTCATGATGATTGGTTGAATAAACTTTCGCGTACCACACAATGAAAATACTAAAACCAGTGCACTAACCAATAGGCGGATGAATTTGCACTTTGTGTTAGATAATGAAATGCAATGCGTTAGGTGCGAGAAATATGTCATCCCTTACGGGACTTTGAGATTCATTCGGTCAGGTTGTTACCAAGATCTCGTCCCTGACGGGACTTGATGAAGACGTGATTATCACATGAAAATTGATAACAACTTTACTAAGATGAAGGATGAGCTGCACACAATCTAAAAATAGAACACCGCTTCAATTGAAGCGATCATTCAGCCCCAGCGGGGCGACCTGTTTGTAGCCCCGACAAAGTCGGGCATAAATGATTGAGTAATTACCGCGCCACAGGCACAGCTATACAGGCTTCAGTTTTTTGTGTAATCAATCCATCACTTCTCCACCACATGTGTATCTGTCCATGTGTCGTGCCAGCCTGGCTCCGAACCCAGAAACGAAAATGCTTCGAAGGGAACAAGCCGAGAGAAGGTTCTTTTTATAATGGTTGTGGTATCGGGTGTCTTTCCATGCTTATCGACTACACGTGTGCCGGTTATCAATTTGCCAACGGTTCTTCCGGTAACGGATTCGGCAGTTATGTAGTAAATGAGAAAAATGGTTATTGAAAAAAGATAGTCCCAGATCTTCGGATAATTATCGAGGCTGTCGAGGTCTTCCGGAAAAAACACAGCGAGAAATAACCCAAGCATAATACCCAACACGATGTTTAGAATTATCAACACAACATAATCAATCAGTAAGTTGGCAAAGCGTTTTCCATTACTGGCTCGCACCGCATCTGCTAAAAATGGTTTTACAGTAGGATCAGCATGAGCAGCAACATCGGCTGTAATCACATGGCCCGCCTCGGCATAGAAATTCGGACAGCTACTTTCAAAGTCAGCAATTTTTCCGGTCAGGTTACAGAGAATTCCCTGCTGTGCATCGAAGCGTCTGTTAATACAAACTTTACAATACTGAAGATGTTGATCGCGGGTCATTGTAATGAAATTTACCAGTTATTATTGACTTCTTCCAAATTCAAAAGTTAAAAAAATCAATAGTGCTTCCGCACAAACTCATAGGCGTTTTCAAAACAAATCTTGCGGGCAAGTTCTTCGGGGCCGTAGCTGCCAAACCACATCGGCTCTTCGCGTTTCAAACTTTCCAGCAAGTCAACGAGGTCTTGTTCAAACAAACTGAACTGCAACACAGACGAATAGCGAGGCATGGGTTGCATGGCGCCATCAAAGCCAGTGCCCATACAGATACGATCCCAGATACGTAAGGGCTCGGGCAGATTATACTCAAACGGGATTCGTATAAACTGTTCCAGCGTTCGCCTGAACTTGCGCAACGCGCGATGCCTGTCCAGCGGCCCAAAGTTCATACCGTTAAGCCAGGCGTGCGGCTCAATGCCCAGCAATCTTTTGTCGAATGAGATGCCCAGCAAACCACGACTTCGAAAAATTTCAATTACATCCTGATCGCACAGATTAATACTCCACGCAAGAAATCCATTTATATAAAAGTCATCAGTCTCTTTCTTTTTAGCTACGTTCTGCACCATCTCTTCCAGCGAATCTAATCCGGCATAGCCGGCATGGCTTGCGATAACGGGCAATGGATTTTGCGAATGATCTTTATTAAACGGCTTGATAATTTCTTTGTAGTACGTAAACCGGGCTGCAGCACTCATGTGATTGATGTCGATAAGAATTCGCTTCGACCCCGTGGGCCGCAGTTCTTTATCCAACCCCAGAAACTCGCGCCAGATGTCGATGCAGGCATGCGTGATATCGAGGTCTTGCCCTTTGTGCTGGTCGAATAGCAACCGTGCCTGGGCAGGAAAACTTTTTGTGTGGCCGCAAAGGGTGTTAAAAAAATTTTGTGCGAAGGTGATGTAGAAAGGCGCGTGTTTCCACAAAGGCAACGAGGCATCATGCAAGGGCTCTTCACTCTTCAGTTGCCGGATGCGGCTTTTGAGTATGTCGAGGGTTACATCCTTCGGTTTTTCTCCGGGCCGCAGGTCTTCATCTTCGGGGTTGGCAATACCCAGCGAGTGAATGCCACCCAGCGTGGGCACAATAATTATTTCATCGCGATCGGTGCTCAGCGTTACCTCATGCCCGTGGGCTGCGAGGTGATACGAGCCCCACCATTTTCTTTTTAGTCCGGTTGCGTCAAGTTGAATTTCTTCTGAGGTAGCTGTGAACAAACCAGTCTTGCGTAGAAAAAAGCGATATTCATTTTTCAGTTCTTCGAAGTAATCATATTCGCCATGCTGAATTTTTTTTACCTGTTCGGCATTCAGGCTCATAAACCGACCATAAAGAAAATTAAAGTGCGAAGGCTTGAGATTGGAATAGCCGGGCACGGACTTAAACTGTTTTGCCAACCAGGCTGTGGTGGCCTGTGCTCCTTGTTCGTGCCAGTGCGAATGCAGGTTGTGAACAAAAGTTTTTTCCACGCGTGTACCTTTTACACCGCGGAAAAATCCTTTCTCGGGTGGAGAGAGGGATGCAAACAAAAGTTTTGTATTGGAGCGCACACACTTAGCCAAATCACTTTGACTATCCCGGGCCAGGTATAACCCACCTTCGCTCGCCTGCCCGGCTTGTGGTATGGCCCACGGATGGGCAGTGTTTATTTCTTCGGTGACAAGCAAACGGTTAGCATCATAGGCTAATGCAGCCGGGTGACAATGAAAATCAGCGTACATAATTTTCCGGGTCCACCTCAAACTTTTGCATTTCGTAAACCTCTTTCATGGTGAGGAGGTTTGCATTTAGCCGCCTAAGCAAGCGTGCATGAGCAGGAGATTCAGAACCTTGCGCCATAATAACAATGGGCACATTTTTATAGATAGAACATAACCGGATAGACCGGATCATTTCGATACCGGTAACCACCGGCAAATCGAGGCTGCCAATTATCAAATCAAAGCGCTCAAGCCGGGTTTGTATCAGACCTTCTAAACCCGTGTGGGCCCGATAAACAAACCACGGATTCAATTGCTTTTTGATAATCCGGGTAACCGTTTTTTGCCGATGAACTACCAGTACCTTCATGTAAACAACAATAAACCTTAACCGTAGCATCATGCTACATTGTAAGATGGTTAAGATTTAGAATTCAGATTTTTGGTCTTAGCCTTATTGAGACAGAACGACACTAACTCTGAAGAATAAGCTCTATAAAACTGCGTTTTTGAACGATTTAGAAAAATGATCTAAGGATAACCTTAGTGATGGCTTCTGTTTACCTTAGAAAAATCAGGAAATCCTTAGTTGGCTTATGCGATAATTCCGAGCTCGTAGGCGGACTTAACGAGGCCTACGGTGCCTTTTACTTTCAATTTACTCTGTAGGTTAAGCTTGTGGGTTTGAATGGTTTTTTCACTGACTAAAAAAACAGCAGCAATCTCTTTCAGCGTTTTCTCTTCACAGATCATTCGAAGTACGTCACGCTCTCGCGGAGTAAGTTCTGCCACAGGCGAGAAGTCGGGTCGCTCGCTGTGCAATTTTGTTTTCATGCTTTTGCGCAGCACACTTACCAGCAAATCGTTGTGATAATAATCTTTGTCTACCACAGCATGGATGGCGCGCTCAAGTTCATCGGGGCCGGTGTTTTTAAGCAGAAAAGAATTTACACCCAACTCGAGCATATACAGCATGTACTTTTCGCTGTCGTGCATGGTAAGAATAATTATTTTCAGATCGGGATATTTCTGTATCAACTGACTGGCACAGTCGAGGCCATTCATCACAGGCATTTCCAAATCGAGCAACACGACATGCGGCAATCGTTCTGTCATTTTTTGCAAGCAGGCACTTCCGTTTTCGGCTTCGGTTATTTCGCCTACCCGTGGAAATGTGGTAAGCAAACGCATCATCGCTTTGCGAAAAATCTGGTGATCATCAACAACACAAACATCAATTTTTTGCATGCCCTGATTGAGGTAAAATAAATTTTAGTACAGTGCCTGTTGGCAAATTTTTTTCGAAAGATACATATCCCTGCAACAACCCAGCTCGATTTTTAATGGTAAACAACCCAAGCCCATATGAATTAAAATCGTAGTTGCTTTTCACAGGCATTTCAAAACCAATGCCGTTATCGCGCACCTCAATGCAAAATTCAGTATCGCGCCAGTTAAACAGCACCTGAATGTGAGTAGCCTTTGAATGGGTGAGTGCATTGTTCAATGCCTCTTGCACAATGCGATATAATAAGATCTCTTGATTTTTATCCAACGGGGCCGCGGTTCCATTCGTTGTAAACGAAATAGTTGCCGGCTCGCGTGATGATAAACGAGTACATAATTCATCAATGGCTTCGGCCAACCCAAAGCGCTCCAAGCTTGAGGGCATCAGATCCCACGAAATTCTGCGCACGGTTTCGGTAAGGGCGTCAACCAGTTGCTGAATCTCTTTTTTATCTTCCTCTGAAGCATTACGAATAAGTGAAAACGTAGTAGTGTGTAGTGCCTGAAGCAAAACGCCCACCTCATCGTGTAGCGCTTTAGACACACGCTTGCGTTCGTTCTCTTGTGCCTCCAGAGCCAGCTGCAGCATTTTTTGCTGATGGTCAAAGTCCAGTTCCTTTTGGGCCAACTGCTTCCCTACATTTCGCTTCAATTGCCAGTAGAATAAAAGCAACACAAAAGCCACAACCATACTGATGCCCGTTATGGCCAACATAACCATGGATGATTTTGAAAGGTATTCCACCAGGTTGCTTTCAGATTGGTTTATACCAATGTATTTAATTTTCCTCAAATAAAATTTAGAATCATTCAAACTGCATATTTTTGCCCACGCAGTTAATTGCAACGCAATGAAGAAATCCAAAGCATCCAAACTTACTCAAAGTGTTCATGTAGGCTCGGTGGGCGATCCGCTCTATGGCGGAGTTGTTACGCCCATTTATCCTTCGGCTGCCTACGACTATGAAACTGAAGTGCGTTACCCACGCTATTATAATACACCCAATCAGAAAGCTGTAGTTGAAAAATTGGCAGCACTTGAAAATGGTGAGGATGGTCTTGTGTTTAGCTCGGGCATGGCCGCCATCATGACGTCACTTTTTGCAATGGTAAAGGCTGGTGATCATATTTTGTTTCAGCACGATTTATATGGCGGCACGCACCATGCAGCCTTACATGAGTTGGAGCGCTATGGTATTGGATATTCAATGGCCGATGTAGCGGACCTGAAATCTTTTGAGAAGGCCATTCGCAAAAACACGAAGGTGATTTATGTGGAAACACCTTCTAATCCCTTGCTAAAAATTACTGATCTGGTGGGTGTGGCTAAGATTGCCCGCAAGCATGGCATTGTAACGGTTATTGACAATACGTTTGCCAGCCCGGTCAATCAAAACCCCATTGATTATGGCATTGATGTAGTTACACACAGTGGCACAAAATACATTGGTGGCCATAGCGACATTTGTTGTGGTGCTATGGTGTCGACCAAAAAACTTACTGAACAAATAAAACAAAGTGCGCTACACTTTGGGGGAAGTCTGGATGCGCAAACCTGTTATCTTGTTGAGCGCAGTTTAAAAACAATTGTGCTACGGGTGCGGCAGCAAAATGAAAATGCATTGGCGCTTGCAAAGTTTCTGGAAAGCGAACCAAAGGTTGGCAATGTTTTTTATCCAGGGTTAAAAAATCATCCCGGCCACACTATTGCCAAGAAACAAATGCCCGGTGGCTTTGGGGGCATGTTGTCGTTTGAAGTAAAAACCGATCCGCATAAGTTTACTCAAAAACTGAAATTCATTAAGCGCGCAATCAGCCTGGGCGGAGTAGAGTCAACCATAACCTCTCCGGTGCGCACCTCGCATGCAAAACTTACCGCAGCTGAACGTAAAGCCGTGGGCATCTCCGACAAACTGCTGCGATTATCCGTAGGCATTGAAGAAGCCGAAGATTTGATCAACGATATTAAGCAAGCATTATGATAACTGTACGACCGGCCGAGCTTGATGATGCGATTGCTATCATAGACTTTCAACTTAAGATGGCCATGGAGACCGAGAGCCTTGCGTTAGATTATCACACCGTAACGCAGGGAGTTCACAGCGTATTTGAAGATGCTACCAAAGGTGCTTATTATGTAGCGGTTGCAGATCAAAAAGTTATTGGCAGCCTGATGACTACGTATGAATGGAGTGATTGGCGGTGCGGTACCGTAATCTGGATTCAGTCTGTATTTATTATCCCCGAATACAGAGGCAAAGGTGTTTATAAAAAATTGTATGAATACATTCAGCAACGGGTTAACGAATCATCAGGATTTCGTGGAATTCGATTGTATGTTGATAAGACCAACCGGGCCGCGCAGCAAGTATATGAAAAACTGGGCATGAACGGAGAACACTATCAGATGTATGAGTGGATGAAGAAGTAGAGTAAAAAAGTTTGTTTACCTTTCAGCACACATCACCTAACCCAACCCCCATGACACCCGCTGGCAAATCAGTTTATTATTTTGGTTTTTATTTGCTTGGTTTAGGCATAATCCTTACGGTCTTACCCAATCTTCTTCTATCAACGTTTCAACTACCAGAAACAAAAGAAATCTGGATAAGTGTGGTGGGCATTATTGTATTCAACATTGGCCTCTATTATGTTTTTATGGCGCCTGCCAATAACACCTTGTTTTACACTTTAACGATTTATACCAGAGCGATGATACTCGCGTGGTTTGTGGTTTTTGTTTTACTCGGGTGGGCTCCGGCACAATTAATTTTATTTGGCCTTGCAGATGCGGCCGGGGCTGGCTGGACGTACATGGCCATGCGGAGCAAATAGCCTCTATCCTAATTTTAGGTTTTCTGTTTTTTCTTCTTGGCAGAAGGGAAAAGAACATTGTTAAGAATTAGCCGATAGCCGGGCGAGTGTGGATGCATGGATAAATCGGTACTCATTCTTCGCCAGCCGGGCATGCCTTCAGGATCGTGGCCACTGTAATACGTCCAATGTCCTTTACCAAGTTCACCATAGAGATAACGAACATTATCAGCCCTTGAATTTTCACCGAGTACAAGGGCATCCGGTTTTACAAGGTTTGCATTAAAAGCTGTTGTTTGGCCACTGAATTCTTTGATCACATATTCATGATTTTGTGTGAGCAGGGCGGGAACGATATCCCACTTGGCAGAAAAATCAAACAGTTGAAAGAAGCCGTTGGTTGACTGAAAAAAATCGGCCCGGCCCATATTGATGTCGGAAAACCTACGACTGCTTGGAGGTTCGAGCACAAAGTTTTCGAAGGCTAGCGATTTGCTGAAGTCAAGTCCTGTTGGGTTGTCATCATCATCAAAATCCTGAAAAGAAATTTCACCATCAGCAGCCAGGGCAACGTCAAACGTTTCAGCACCCGAACACATAGCGAAGAGATAACCGCCCGCGGCACAAAAACCCTTTATCTTTTTTGCTGTAGCAAGTTTCATTGCCGTAACAGAGTTATAGCCTAAGCGCGCGGCAGTTGCTTCCTGAATTTTTGCCTGAATAACAGCGGACTCTCTTCGCATAAATCTTCCGTGCTGGCCGGTAAAATCTTCGTGATGCAGGTGTAGCCAATCATACTTTACCAACTCATCGTTTAATACTTCTTCGTCATAGAGAATCGTGTAAGGAATTTCGGCATAATCCAGCACTAAGATTACAGCATCGCTATCATCCGTTATCAATTCGTTTTTGGGTGAGTACACAGCAATTTTAGGAGCTGTTTCAAGGCGAACAACATTCATGTTTACTGCCGGGCTTGCAATTTCCTGAAGAATAGAATTTGTCTTGGCGGGAGAGATCAGTTCAAAGAAAATGCCTCTGATTGTACACTCACTTTGAACGGCTGGTGAATAAGCAATCAGAAAACTTCCACCCCGATAATTGAGCAGCCAATCCAATGGAATATTTTGTTGCAAGGCAAAATAAGCGAGGCCGTAGGCTTTCAGATGATTCCGTTGTGTCTCATCCATAGGGATGAGAATGGAATTTGCATTCGCAAAGAATGCTAAAAAGACGAATACCAATTGGAAGTAGTATTTCTTCACGGCCTGGCACTGGTTACAGTATTCAATCTCCATTAATTTTTTCGCATTAGCAAAGGCGCTTCATGCTTAAATGTTTTAACATCTTATCTTTAACCGATCACTTGTAAATATAATGAACCTCTCCGCACCCTCCCTGGAAGCAATTACCTCTGAATTTGAGTTTACAACTTCGCGCAGCAGTGGGCCGGGCGGACAAAATGTGAACAAGGTAAACTCAAAAGTTACTTTGAAATGGGATGTAGTTCACTCCTCCATAAATGATGAACAGCGGGAATTTATTCTAAAAAAATTTCATACCCGACTTACCACAGAAGGCGTTCTTCTTCTCACCTCGCAAGACAAACGATCGCAGTTGCAAAATAAAGAAGCTGTACTTGCTAAACTGCAGCAACTCCTGACCAAAGCCTTTGCACATAAAAAAATAAGGAAGGCAACCAAGCCCGGCAAGGCCGCCAAACAATCGCGATTACAAGAGAAGAAGCAACATGCCGAAAAGAAAAAGTGGCGGCAGCGCCCTGAGTAGTGATGGAGTTTTCAACTTATTAAAGGTTGGAAAACTATATATTTGGGGCTCATTTTAGAAACCTAAACACATGCGGCTCGGACAATTGGCAAGAAAACTGGCGTTGAGACCTTCACAAATAGTTGACTTTTTATCTACCCAACAGGTTCATTTAGAAGAAGGATCGAATGCTCGCATTGAGGACGATCGGGTGGTTGAAATCGTTAAGCACTTTGCGCCCGAGCGATTGCAGGAAGTTGTTATCAACTTAAAATCTGAAGCCGATTTGGTTGCTCCCGTTGTGGAGGTTGTTGAAGAAACAATCAATCAGGAAGTGATTGTAGAGGCGGTTACAATCAGTGAACCGGTGCATTCAATCGTTGATGCTTCACAAGAAAAACCAGAAGTTATTAAAGCTCCCAAGGTTGAACTTACCGGACTGAAAGTGTTAGGAAAAATTGAATTGCCGGAGCCTAAAAAGAAAGAGGTTGTTAGCGAAGGCGCAACTACTGAAAGCGAGACACCGGCTATTGATGAAAGAAAATCGAGACCTGTAAAAAGAGAATTTAAACCCAGAAAAGAATTTGCATCCCAACAACCATGGCGCAACCCGATCGCTCAACAGCGCGAACGTGAAGCCCAAGAAGCAGAAGAAAAGAAGAAGGCTGCTGCAGAGCGCGAGAAGGAAAGACGCAAGGATAACTATTTAAAAAAAGTGAAAGTAAGCCAGCCCACCAAGGCAGTGAAACTATACGAAGAGCAGGAGGAATCACAGGGCGCAAAACCAACAAAGCCAGCACCAAAAACTTTGTGGGGTAAGTTTATAAACTGGTTAAATAATTAGGCTGGTGAAAACCAAAGAATGCCCTTCGTGTGCGATGGAAGTTGACGCAAGCAGTAAGGTGTGTCCAATTTGTAGTTATGAATTTGCCGAATACACACCCATCTTTAAATGGGTTGCCCTACTGCTTGTAATTGTTTTGCTTCTGCTCTGGATTTTTTAGCAGTCCATTATACCTTTTTAAAATACTCAAAGGAATTTTTCAACGTGTTGATAGGATCGGGGGTAAGATCGCGCTCAAGATAAAAATGTTCAACACCTGATTTTGTTGCCTGCGCAATAATCGCTGGAATATCAAACACGCCCGTGCCGGGGTCGGCCATTTTGGGGAACAGTGTCATCCATTGATCGGGGGTGCCGCCATCACCTGAAAAGCGAATTGGTTCTTTTGCGTCTTTGACGTGAAGTAATTTAACCCGACCTGGATTATTCTTTAAAAACTCAACCGGACTAGCGCCACCAGCTGTCATCCAGAAAATATCCAATTCAAAGGCAAAATAGTTTGGATCGGTGTTCTTCAATAAAATTTCCATTGGAGTTTGGCCATCCTTTACCCAATGTTCGTAGCCATGATTGTGGTAAGTCAACGTCAATCCATAGTCGGCCATTTTTTTTCCAATAACATTAAACTCCTCAGCAAGTTTTTTAAATCCATCGAGTGTACTTCGTTCGGCTTGATTGTTTAGTGCCGGAATAGCCACGTATTTCGTGCCCAGCGTTTTCAAAGCTTCCATCGCGGGAGTCAGGTTGTTGCGCATGGTGTTAAAATCCAGGTGCACCGAGGGTGTTGTAAGACCATAGTCTTTAAGCATCTGTTTTACTTCGGCAATTGTGTATCCATAAAACGCATTATCCTTAATGCCCAACTGTGCAGCGATAGGTTTCCAAGACTCAATGCTTTGGGCCACACTAAATGAATAAGGTCCAAAGAACTCGATCTCCTGATAGCCAATTTCACCAAGCAACTTTAATGTTCCCTTCAAATCCTGACTGGCCATCTGCGGTATAGTAAACAGTTGCACACCCCAACGCTTCTTATCAATCAGCAGGCTTGCGATGGAATCGGTTGCAACCACCGTGGCCAATGAAGCGCTGGTCAGTTGAATGAATTTTCTTCGGGAAAGCATAAAAGGGGGAGGTTAGTTTTAGTGGTGAATTTAAACTAAAAGGTACATAGTTGCTTTTTTGCGCTTCCTTTTTTTTAAGGTATCCATACAAATTGTTAATATTTGCAACATGAAAAAGTTGGTATTTATCATTGATGACGATCCTGTCTATTTGAAGTTCATGAAGAGTCATTTCAATCAAATGGATGAATTTCAAACACAGGTGTTTCAAACCGGCACCGATGCTCTTAAAGAGCTTGAGACGGCCAAACCTTATCTGATCATTCTCGATCATCAGTTTTTAAATGACCCCACTAAAACGGGCCTTGAATATCTGAAGGAAATCCGAAAGAAGGATTCCAGCATTCCAGTAATTTATATTACCGCTATGAGTGATGAGGCACTTCGGGTAAAGACAAGAAAATTAAAAGTAGCGGATCATATTCTGAAAGACGATGTTTTTCTGGTGCACCTGCGAACAGCCCTTGACAAATTGAAGAACCCGGAAAAGAAGGGACTCTTCAATAAGCTCTTCAAGTAAGATCAAAGATGAGAGCTATACAATGCCAGCATTACGGCTTGCCGGAATCCTTGGTGCTCGCAGATGCTCCCATTCCATCGATCAATGCCAACGAGGTTCTGATTCAGGTAAAAGCGTGTGGCGTCAATTTTCCGGATGTTCTCATCATTCAAAATAAATATCAGTTTAAGCCTGCCTTGCCTTTTTCTCCGGGCGGAGAAGTGGCTGGTGTTATCACTGCCATTGGCGAGAACGTAAAACATTTTAGTGTTGGCGATAGTGTGGTGGCACTATGTGGCTGGGGTGGTTTTGCAGAGTATGTAGCTGTGCAAGCAGCACGCGTTTTTAACATGCCGGCCGATCTTGACTTTACACAGGCAGCTTGTACGTTATATACCTACGGCACTTCGTATCATGCATTGAAAGATCGGGCAAACTTAAAAGCAGGTGAAACCCTTCTCGTGTTAGGTGCTGCCGGTGGCGTAGGCCTGGCCGCAGTTGAATTGGCAAAGTTGATGGGGGCTACAGTGATAGCAGCTGCATCAACCGAGGAGAAACTGGCACTATGCAAACAGAAAGGTGCTGATCAGTTGATTAATTATTCAACCGAAGATTTACGGGCGCGCATAAAAGAAATAACAAACGACAAAGGTGTAGATGTTGTGTACGATCCGGTTGGTGGATCACTTGCTGAACAGGCATTGCGATCGATTGCCTGGAAAGGTCGCTATCTGGTAGTTGGGTTTACAGCCGGAGTGATCCCTGCTTTTGCTGCCAATCTTCCGTTGCTGAAAGGAGCTTCTGTTGTGGGAGTGTTCTGGGGTAGTTTTGCAGAAAGAGAACCCAAACAAAGTGCGCAAAATTTTGCTGACTTAGTTACCTGGATTAAAGCGGGAAAAATAAAGCAGCATATCCATAAAGTGTATTCATTGAAAGAAGCACCACAAGCTTTGCAAGATCTTATTGATCGGAAAGTATGTGGTAAAGCGGTAGTGAGTTTGCAGGAATAACTAATAAAACTCTTATTCGTCTAAAATCTGATTCCCTTCCAGATAGGCAAGCACACCCACGGCAGCAATCGGTAACGCTAGAAAGATGATGCCTAAAATTTTTGCACTGCTATAGTGTGTATAAAAAAGCAGGATGCTTACAAAAGTCCATGCCCAATTCGCATACACAAGTAATTTTAACAGACGTATTGAAATTGTTTTTTGAGTAGCCAGAAAAAATGCAACCACGGCATACACCAACGTTATTACCGAGACTGTCACAATCAGTTGTGATGATAGTCCTAGCACATGAGTTAATGCAGAAAAAAGAGTGAGTCCAACAAGTGCCGTTACACCACCTAATAGAGTATCAATCCACAGGATTCTTTTTAGAATCACCAGGTTTTTGATCCGGCTCATGTTGGCTGCTGATAGATCAATCAATTTACTTTAATCAATTCCACTTCAAAAATCACAACGGAATAAGGAGGTATTTTACTGCCCGACCCACGTTCGCCCCAACCTAATTCGGATGGAATAACGAGAATCCACTTATCGCCTTCGTGCATAAGTTGAAGACCCTCAGTCCAGCCTGCTATTACCTCATCTAAGCCAAACGAAGCGGGTTCACCACGCTCAACGGAACTATCAAACACAGTACCATCAACCAGCTTGCCAGTATAATGAACGGTAACATTGCTTGTCGCGGCAGGAGCCTTTCCATTTCCCGATGCGAGAACCTGATACTGTAATCCCGAAGCAGTAACTTTAACACCTTCTTTTAATTTGTTGGCATCTAAAAATGCTTGCCCTTCCGCTTTCATCTTAGTCACCTTCTTTTCCATGGCTTGTTGCATATAACCCTGCACAATCATAGAGCATTCTTGTTCTTTAATAATCAACTCTTTCTTTTTAAAAACATCTTCAATGCCAAAGTAAAGTGATTGCAGATCAACCGAATCGCCACCCTGGCTTTTAAGATTGGAAGCAATCAGCACACCTAAGCCATAGCTTGCTTTTTTATCATCGTCCGTTAAGGCTGCTACCTTTGGCTTTTTCAATTCTTCAATTTCTGTTTTCAGTTTGGCTAATTCGGTACTCAATTCTTTTTTAGATTGTGCTGTAGCCGACACTCCCACCAATACAAAAAGACAAATAATCAATGCTTTCATTTCTATTCAATTAAAATTTAGAAATGCAAAGAAACAAAAACCTCCGGCTTTCGCCAGAGGTCTTAAGCCAACCTGATAAGATTTATTTAAACGACACTGATAGTTCGCTGATGCTTTTTGGATTGTATGGACTCAGAGAATTTAAACGGGTTGTCAGCACATCCCAGTCTGCACCCGGTGAAGTGCCACCGGCAATAAATCCTTTTTTATCGAAGTATCCCGGAGCCGATGTATTTGTTAAATAAGCGGCTAACAAATTCGGGTCGATGCCCGGCCAAACAGAATTTATCTCTGTTGTAAATACGTTTTTGATAGAATAATCTTTTAATAAGACACTGCGATCAGTTGCGTTCAACGAGCTTGGAGGCAGCCCCACTTCAGCAACGGCAATGTCTTTCATTTCGTTACCGGATGCCACAAAAGCCCAATTGAATCCAACATTGCCTGAGAACAAAATGGCATTAGGATGATTTGTGTTTCCAAAAACATCCACCACGTCACCTTTTTTACCGGCAAACATTTTTAAGGTATTGATTGCAAAAGGATTTTCGAGCGGGCTTACGGTGGGTAATCCAGAGATGCTTACTTCCATTTGTGCATCGTAGCCAAGGGCACCACCTTCTGAATAGTCAATCCGAAAAACAGCCTCTAATGCATTGGCATTTTCAACCCGATCGCAATTGTAAGGTTTAATAATCGCGATGCCTTTTATGGGTGCGCTTTTATTCCAGAAAATCTGAAGGGCTTTGCCACCATCGGCCTGATTTTCTGAATCAGCATCAGTAACAGTAAGCTGATAATCCCAGGTTTGGTTTTCATAAACCGCATTGGAAAGCACTATCAGATTTTTAGTGCGATTGTCATCCTCGCTGGTATAAGTAAGCGACTGAATGCGATCAATATTATGCTTACGGATTCCTTCAATAAACTCTTCAACCAGCTGCGAAGCTCCTTCGCCTACGGCAATAAATGTATTGAGGTGCAGATAGATGTCGTTTCCTTGTAGCGTATCTTCTTTTACTCTTCCGGAGATTCTTCCAGTAGCAAGGCTGTTTTGATTGCTGAGCGAAGCAGGGATATCCACGCTAAACGATTGCGGCAATAAATCCTGTTGTGGTTCGATGGTTTCATTGTTTTCACAGGCCGTAAGTACAACCGAGAATACAAGACCAAAAGCTAATAGACGAGTGATGAATCGTGAGTTCATAATTTTTGTTTTTTAGTTTGTTTCAGTTTTAGTTGTTGGGAGTCTAGAACTTGCCCTTCACTAACTAAAACACAAGGAATGCGCGGCACCCTTAGTGAGAATTGAGAATTTTTTGAATATGTTTTTGAATGGCTTGATTCAGGGTTTTCCGACCACAATGGTAGTATCAGAAACTACCGAACTAACTGCGAAAAAGCCGATTGCGCCTGCACTTAAGTTGGTGGTTCCGTTAGCCCTATCCACATCAAACACGCCTCCACGCCATTCTGTTTCTGAAAGTACCGAGCGAAGAAAAGTGCGATAGGCCGCGCTAACAGAATATTTCTTTCGAATGATTGTAGCACCAACCGGAAAGAGAAAGTCTGTTTTGGCAGGCTTATAAATTTCATTTACGTCAATGGTCTTTAGATCATAAAATATAATTCTGCCTTCACAACTTTCATCAGGCAAACAAGCGGCAGTATTTTTCCAGGTGATGCTATGATCGATGTAATTAGCGCCTTGGCCAGTCTGATTAAGATTGATTGTATATTCCTCACCTACTCTTCGGTAGTCTAATTCTGTAAGGGGTTCTACCGGGACAGAACTGTCCTGTGCAAAATATTCCTTGTTCTGATATTGAATGTAAAGCGTGTAAACCTCACCAAACACAGCCCGAAAAGGTGGTGTATAATATTCACCCGACCCGGCAGGCTGTTCGCTCAGTGTATAAGTGGTTGAATTACCTTCAGCAACAAAAACAACCGCACCGCTTACAGGTAACGATTTTCCATTGATTGATTGATAGGGGAGTGAAAGCTTTATTTTGTGATTTATATTTTCATTCGTCAACATGCCTTCCACGGCAATCAACCTGGTATCTTCTGATTGAAGCGATAATTCAATACGTTCCTCACAGGCAATGAGCAGCATAACGAAGATCAGGAAAATTTTAGGAGTTTTCATCGCCATTTAAAATTGTAGGAAACCGAGGGCGTGAATTGAAATAAATAAAACTGAGAAATAGCCTGCTCACTCTCCAGCAGATTGGTGGGTATCTTAAAATCCGTTACACCTAACTGGGTTTTGTTATAGTTGACGTAGAGCGCATTTTTTCGTCCATAAAAATTATAGATTGAAAATGTTATGTTGTGTTGAAATTTTTTCTCCATGCTTTTATTCAATCGTAATGTGCCCGAAATATCAAGGCGGTGATAGTCAGGCAGGCGGGCATTATTTTTTTGACCATAGATTGGCACCTCTAATCCATTGTAAGAATAAAAACTTACCGGAGCTGAGTAAGGAGCTCCGGTTAAAAAAGTCCAGTTCATGCCTATCGTCCAGCGCAGGGTTATATCATACGCTAACGTTACAGTGAATTGATTCGGCCGATCAGAGAACGCATTAAAAATTCTTCCTTCATTAAGATCAGCAAATTGTCGTTTGGCACGAGCATATGAATATCCCAACAATCCACGCAAGCGTCCTTCATCTTTCTTAGCTTGTAATTCAATACCATAGGCGTTGGCTGTGCCAAATCGAAGCTCGCGTTCGAGCAGTGGATTCAGCAAGGTTTCGGCATGGGTTTCATAGTCGATCTGCCTATACATTTTTTTATAAAACAATTCGGTTACAAGAGAAATGCCCGTGTTGGCTACCTGATGATACGAGCCGAGTGTAACCTGATCTGAAATCTGCGGCTTAATGTTAAAGCTGCTGGGTAGCCAAACATCAAGCGAGGTAAACGGACTTATTGAGTTTGAGATAAGATGAACATTTTGAACATTGCGGGCATAACTTGCCTTGAGAGAAGATTGTTTATTGAGTGAGTATTGAATGGTTACCCGTGGTTCTGCATTTAGATATCGATTGTAGGCATCACCAGCTTTAAAGAAGAGTGTATCAACAGGATTTCGGTTGTCGTCAAATTTAAATTCGAAGGCTTCGCCCGTGTTTGTCCATGAGGAAATCCGAACCCCATACTTGAGGCCCCATTTTTTACTCAGCGTAACTTCATGATTTCCATAAAGAATAAATTCTATGGAGTTGCGAACAGACTGATTAGAAACCTGCGTGTTGGATGATCCTTGCTGGATGTTTCCTGGATTGAAATTATATCCGTTGAGTCCTAATCCAAACGTAAGTTCATTTTGTGGCTTGATGAAGTAACTGAAATCAGTTTTGAGATTGAGATTGCTGATATGGGAATTCCAGCGTTGATTTTTTGATACATCTGTATATAAGAAATAGTCGTAGCCGCTTGCGGACAAAGTTGTATTGAGAAACAAGCGCTCGGTTAACAGATGATTCCACCGAAAGGTGCCTGCTGTATTAGTCCAACTGATGCCATTGTTTCCAGAAAAGTAATTATCACTGCCCGTATAGAACGAAAAGAAAATTCGATTTTTGGAATTTAGTTTGAAATTCATTTTCCCCGTCAGATCATGAAATCGAAACTGCCTTAGATTTTCATCGAAATTTTTAAACAACCAACGCAAGCGCGAAAATCGACCCGAAACCAAAAAGGAGCTGACATCTTTTTTCAAAGGTCCTTCAACGCCTAACTTGGTTGAGATTAAACCTACATTGCCCCATACCTGAGTATGTTGATCATTTCCTTTTTTAGTGTGGATGTCGAGCACAGAAGATAACCGCCCCCCAAAGGATGCCGGCATATCGCCTTTGTAAATATTAATGTCTGTGATGGCATCTGGAATAATGGTTGAGAATAAACCAAGCAAATGACTTGGGTTATAAATGGGAGAATCATCGATAAGCACCAGGTTTTGATCCCGTGCTCCACCCCGCACGTAATAGAATGTTGAGCCGTCCGATTGTAGTTTAATACCGGGTACTGATTCAAGCGATTTGATAACATCCATTTCGCCAAACAAAGCAGGTCGCTGCTCTACCGTACGCGGCTTTACATTGGTTTTGCTAACCTGAATTTCTTCGACATCGGCATCCGGTTTGCCGATTACGATAATCTCCTCCAAAACTGGCGGCTCTTCGCTGAGCAGAACATCTTCACGCAATGACGTTTGCAAATCAATTAGTATCTGTAGGGATTTATAGCCAATAAATGAAACCGAAACTTCGTATTTACCTTTTGGAATGTTGAGTGAGAAAAAACCGTAGGCATTTGCGGCAGTTCCTGCTTGCAACTCGTTGATGTAGATGGTTGAACCAATCAAGGCTTCACCCGTTGAAGAATCTTTTATATAACCACTCAGAATTACAGTTTGCTCCGAAGGTCTTTCACTTTTTTTTGAAGGCTTCAGTATAATCTGATCTTCAACGAAGGAATACTGAAAGTCATATTGATTGGCCAGTTCATCCAAAACGGCAGTAAATGATTTATCAGTAGCCTGATACGTTATCTTCTGATCGGATTGAATTCGTTTGGGATTGTAAGAGAAGCGGATTTTACTTTTTTGTGAAATTTCTTCTAACACGTCTGCAAGAGAAAGTCTGGTTGCGGCAAGTGAAATTTTTACATCCGGAATAGTTTGTGCAACAGCGGGGAGCGCTGCTAACAAGAGCAGGTAAATAAATGGAGCAATCCGGATCATTGCCGTAGGTCTCAAAATCAAGCGTGCTTAACTTCAACAGCCTGCATTGGTGATTTCAATTTGGTTTCCCTTAAGGGTGTAGGTAAGGTTAAGGGTAGTTTTCAATACATTTAAAATGGCTTCAATAGTTTGCTGATCAAAGGTAACAGTAACTACACAGGTATCGGGCACCTTAGCGGCAATCGTTATGTTGGCATTATAAACCCTGTTTAAAACATCAATCACCGAACGCAAATCACGTTCTTCAAAAATTAACTTCTTTGTTTTCCAGGAAAGAAAATTAATATCATCATTGCGAATGCCTGAGAGCTCTTTGTTCATTTTTTTAAATACCCCGCGATCGCCAACATTCAGAATCACATCTTTCTTCACCTTGGGTATAGAAAGTTTAACGATGCCAGTTTCAACCACTACTTCTAATTCCTTACGCGTATCATAGCCCTGCAAATTGAACGAAGTGCCAAGTACTTCAACGGTTGCTTCGCTTACCTGAATGACGAAAGGTTTTTGTGGATTACGTTCAACATCAAAAAAGGCCTCACCCGTCAAGCTTACGGTTCGTGATTTATCCCCAAAGTCGGATGAATAGGATAGTTCAGAATTTCGATTCAAGGAAACATTGCTTCCATCAGGTAATGTAATGTTAAGCGTGTTATCGGCTGTTTGGAACCGAATTTCGTTGCTGTCTGAAATAAGATAGTTGATGATAAAGCCAGAAGCAACCAAGACCAACACAGCCGCGGCAATGCGTGCCCATAGTTGAACTGAACTTCGTTGGGGAGCAAGCGAACGAATATTTCCGGATTCTTTCTTGTCCACCAGATTCAAAAAGTGATTCCATTCCTGCTCGATGTTAAGATCAGGTTCTTTCGAAACTTTGCTGGCAAAGTATTCCCCGGTTAAATCAAAAGCCCGTTTTATTTTTTGATAGTGTTGGCTGTTCTCATCATGTTGGGCTATCCATAAGGAAAGTTGTTTTTCTTCTTCTGTAGAAGCTTCGCCCGACAAAGAACGCGAGATCAAGTCATCAATATGGTTTTGGTCTTTATTCACACTCGTTACCTTCTTTTATAACACATAAAAATACTTTTACCCTTACAACCCCAGCATAATAAAGATAAGGGATAGAAATTCCTTTAAATGCTCGCGCATTACACTCAACGCTTTCGACATCTGAGCTTCTACGGTTTTTATTGAAATACCCATTTTATCAGCTATTTCTGAATATTTCATTCCCTCCAGCCTATTCATTTCAAAAACCAGCCGGCACTTTTCTGGCAACGAATTTATGGCCAACTCAATTTCTTTTTCTAATTCGGCTGCTTCCATCGGTCGGGTTTCTTCTGCGAAACTATGTTCGGCAACCTTCTCAAGGGTAAGATGTTTTTTTGTGTCGCGCAGATGATTAAGGCAGCGGTTTCGTACCGAAGTGTATAGATAACTCCGATAGTTTGTATTTTCCGGCAGCGTGTCAAATTTTTCCCACACGGTAATAAACACATCATGAACAAGATTGCGCGCATCGTCCAGATCGGAAACGTACTTCATAGCAAAGCCACAGAGAGGTTTGAATAATTCCCTGAATAGTTGTTCGAAAGGCTTGATGTTTTTTGTCAAATCTCGATCAGAAGAATTTAAAGGTATTAAAAATTAAGATTCATACGCACATCACATTCTTTCATTCAGTATGCAATAGTTCATTAGATTTGTTAACAAGAAAATCGGAAGGATATGAACAAGCGATCTTTTATAAAAAGCCTCGGCCTCCTGCCAATGGCCACAGTGCCCATGTGGCAAAGCCTTGAATTGTTAATAAAGCAAAACGACCACCTACCGCCCGATGAATTAGCCAAAGATGAAGATTTTTGGGAAGCCATCCGGGGTGGTTATAAAATCAAGCCCGACTACATCAATCTTGAGAATGGCTACTACTGTTTTTTACCGCAGGAAATTCTGGAAAAACAGATCGTTCACATTCGTGAAGTAAACTTTCAGGGCTCGTATTACATGCGCACGGTGCAGTGGGATAATAAGAAAAAGATGGCTGCTAAACTTGCCGAACTAGCGGGTTGTTCCCCTGAAGAATTGGTGATAACCCGCAACACAACCGAATCGCTTGACATGGTGATAGGGGGAGTACATTGGAAAGAAGGTGATGAAGCAGTGATGGCCGAACAAGACTATGGCTCCATGCTTAACATGTTTAAACTCATGGAAAAAAAACATGGTGTGGTTAATAAAATTATTTCGGTGCCCAATCACCCAACATCAGACGAAGAGATTGTAAACCTGTATGCCAATGCAATTACAGCTAAAACCAAATTGCTGATGGTGTGCCACATGATCAACATCACCGGCCAGGTGCTGCCCGTTCGCAAAATTTGCGACATGGCACATAGTAAGGGTGTGGAGGTGCTGGTGGATGGAGCTCACGCTTTTGCACATCTTAATTTTTCAATCAGCGATTTAAATTGTGATTATTATGGAGCCAGTCTTCATAAATGGTTGAGTGTTCCGCTGGGGGCGGGAATATTATATGTAAAAAAAGGAAACGCCTCGCATGTATGGCCGTTGCTTGCCTCGGGTGTATCCGATGAAAATGATATTGCCCGCCTGAATCAGATAGGTACACATCCGGTGCACACCGATTTAACCATTGCCGATTCAATTGATTTTTATTTGAAGATGGGTCGCGAAAGAAAAGAAAGCCGTCTTCGATATTTGCAAACCTACTGGACGAGCAAGGTGCGCACGTTACCTCATATTGAGGTAAATACTCCGGCCGATCCGGCCCGCCACTGTGGAATTGGAAACGTAGGCGTAAAAGGAATGAAGCCGCAAGATCTTGCGGATACACTCCATAAAAAATATAAGATTTACACAGTAGCCATTGATGGAGCCGGTGTGCACGGCTGTCGCATAACTCCTAATGTTTACACCACAACTAAAGAACTGGATACGTTTGTGGCCGCCTTAAAAGATTTAGGGTAGTTCGCTTTTTATTCGATTTCAAGGTGAATATTACGTTTCAGTTAAATGTGCGCTTACCTGTTGAACCTCACGGTATTAATTTGCGTTATTTGTACTGACAACAACCACTAATTGTATGTTACAATCACCGAAACTGGCCATCCTGCAAAGTCTGGACGCCATGGATAAGGTGCAAATGGAAGAGGTGCTTACTTACATTAAAAGCATTCTCAGCCAGCCTGAACGAACTCCGGATTACAAAGCTTTCAAGAAGGAAGCGATGAAAGAAATCCGACAGGCTTTGCGCCAGGAGAAAAATAGAAAGAAGCTGCGCTTAGCAGCCTAAACTCCCGCACCTTACGGGATATCAGATGTCTCCCACACATCTGACGGGACTTTGACCCCCAAAAAATTTCAGATTACTAAATCATTAAATCACTGTTAGTAGTTTTATATCATCCCTTACGGGACTTAGATTAATCAATTACGACCCCAGCAGATCACACGAAGATCTAAAAGTAGTTTGTAAATTGCATCTACACATAGACGCAAAACAGTTGGATGAAATTCGACAAGTATTTTCCGACAGAACAGCTCTGGCCTTACATCAAATATTTTGTGGTATCGGAGAATGACCTGGAAAGCGAATACAAAGTTTTTCCATCTTCAGGACTTGTTATAGGATTTCAATATAAAGGACGACTGACATCAATCAAAGACGGCACTGCAAAAAAGCTAACATCGGCAGGAATTACGGGTATTACCGACAGCTACAAAATCTTTAAAAATTCGGCTGACATCGGAACCATTCTGATCTATTTTACCGAAATCGGATTTTCGCACTTCGCTTCACATCCGGTTAACGAACTCTTCAATCTGAGCCTTTCACTTGATCATGTTCTTGACAAAGCAAAATCAGTGAAGTGGAAGAAAAATTGGCTTCTGCAACCACCGACAAGCAACGCCTAAAAATTGTAGAACAGTTTTTACTATCACAACTCAAGGATATTCAAACGGACAAACTCATTAGTGAAGCGATAAAGCTCATCTATCAGTATAAAGGGAACATCCGGATAAACGAACTAAATGAAAAACTATTCATCAGCCAAAGTCCTTTTGAGAAACGCTTCCGGAAAGTGGTAGGAACAACACCTAAAAAATTTGCTTCCATTATCCGTTTCAATTCGATTCTTAACGGTCTGAATGAACAAAAATCACTCATTGAAATATGCCACGAAAATAATTTTTTCGACCAGGCTCACTTCATTAAAGACTTCAAGCATTTCACGGGCGATACCCCCGAACATTTTAAACGCTTCCTGTAGATAAACGATTTTTTACAATGGCAGGGATTTTCGGCCCTGCATCTTTGCAGTGTAATTCAAACAAATCGCTAACAATTAAACAAAGAAACAATGTTTACAGTAGAACAAATCAAAGCTGCGCACAGCAAAGTGAAATCAGGCGCAGACTTTCCCGCGTACATTAAGGAAATAAAACAATTGGGTGTTACCTTTTACGAAACATTCGTTTCAGACGGACACACCGATTATTCGGGTGCAAATAATTACAAGACAACAGCACCCGCCAAATACAAGGAATTGACAATTTCAGAAACAACCAACTCAGAACAATTCAAAGTGGATTTAAAAGCGCATCAGCAAGGCAAAACGGATTACCTGACATTCATTGCCATGTGCGCAGCATTCGGCATTGAAAAATGGGCGGTTTGCATGGACAAAATGACCTGTACGTACCACGACATAGCAGGGAATGAAATTTTAGTTGAGAAGATACCTCAATAGCTTGGATCATTCCAGGGATGGCATAGTAATTACTAAATCGTCCTTAATTATACTTCACGTAATGCTCCCACTTTTCAATCACTTCTTTAAAATCAGCCGGAAGTTCTGAGTCAAACTGTATGTGTGCACCGGTTGCCGGATGAATGAAGCCCAGTGTCTTGGCATGTAACGCCTGACGTGGAATAATTTTAAAACAGTTATCGACAAACTGCTTGTATTTTGAAAAGACAGTTCCTTTCAGCGGTTCGTTGCCGCCATAGGTAGCATCGTTAAAAATAGGATGCCCTATAAATTTCATGTGCGCGCGGATCTGATGCGTGCGACCAGTTTCTAATTTGCATTCAATAAGTGAGACATAACGAAAATCCTGTAACACCTTGTAATGAGTAATGGCTGTTCTGCCAAAGTCTGCATCAGGAAAAGCCGTGGTAACCCTGCGGTCTTTTAAACTGCGCCCAACATTTACATTGATGGTTCCCTCTGGCAGTTCGGGAATACCCCACACAATCGCCTGATAGGTACGCTCTATAGAATGATCAAAAAATTGCCGCGCCAGTGAGGTCATTGCTTTTTCTGTTTTGGCAATCACCAGCAAGCCCGAAGTATCTTTATCAATGCGATGCACGAGTCCGGGTCTACCATCATTACCAGTCATCTGCGGCAGATTTTGAAAATGATACGTGAGTGCATTCACCAAGGTGCCACTCCAGTTTTGGTAGGCAGGATGAACGACCATTCCAGCAACTTTATTCACAACCAGCAAATGCTCATCTTCAAATACAATGTTGAGTGGAATATTCTCCGGCAGCACATCGGTATCGCGTGGAGGTTCAGGAAATGAAACCGTGAGTATATCGTACGGATGAACTTTGTAATTGGGTTTCACAACCGTGTCATTCACTTGTACAAAGCCTTCGTGAATGCCGTCCTGAATTTTGGTTCGGGTAACGTTGGGCAGGCGCGCCATCAAAAATTTATCGATGCGCAGTAAACTTTGTTTTGCATCGGCTACTATGCGGTGATGTTCGAAGAGCCCCTCTTCATCGTCTTCAATCAAGTCTTCTTCGTGGTTCACGTTCTTTTTCTTAAATCGACCCCAAAAATACCACTTTGTTTGGTAGGAACGACAAGCGCAAAAGTGCAGAGGAATTACTGGTTCATGCTTATTTGTTCTTTCGGCATCGATCGCTGCAATAAAGAACCTCGGCCCAAACTTTTGCCCACTTCTTGCGCCAGCTAAAAGGTCGCCCACAGCTTTTGCAAAGTTTGGTGGGAAGATCTGATTTTTTTACGCCCTTCATTACATCCTTAACAAACAAACTCTTTGCGTGTTAAATGTATTGATGATTTCAGAAGAAGATAAAGATCGCATTATCACTATGGCTTGGGAAGATCGAACCCCTTTTGAAGCCATTAAAATTCAATTTGGTCTTCCGGAGGATCAGGTGGTTGAGTTGATGCGTAGGTCACTCAAACGCTCGAGCTGGAAACTGTGGCGCGAACGGGTAAATGGGCGGAAGACTAAGTTTGCTGCCTTGCGAGGCAACGAGGTAGGTCGCTTTAAATCTTCACGACAGCAAAACATCTCGGGCAATAAAATCAGCAAGCGATAAAGTTGTACCTTGCGGGTATTAAAATGGAAATCGTATGAAGAAGGTTTTTGTGTTTTTATTGCTGATCGCCTGCAGCGAAAAGAAAACAGAGGCGTTGCTATCACCCACAAAGTTTGATACCAATTACAGAGCTACAGAAGGAGCTATCTTGCTGGATGTGCGCACCGAGACTGAAGTAAATGCCGGAGCATTGGCAGGCGCAACGAATATTGTTTATGATGATGCCTTCGCTGATAAGTTGAATAATCTCGAACACAAACCTATTTTCATTTATTGTGGCTCAGGCATTCGCAGCGCAAAGGCGGCTACTATTTTAAGAGCAAAGGGTTATGATCAGGTATATGAAATGGAGGGTGGAATGAAAGCCTGGAAAGCCGCAGGATTACCCGTTCAATAATTTTTTCAAAAAAAACATCACACCTTGATGTTTGGAAGAAAGCACTTCCGGGCTTTTAATATCACACATTTATTTTAGAGAGTATGAAGTATTGGGTATTGATTTCATTATTAATGGCCGCGTGCACAAAGACCAATGTAACCTCCGACCTGTTTTCAAAAGGCAAAGAACTAGGAGTTGTTAACAAGAAATTAGAAGAGGCATCAGGCCTGGTTGCCAGTGAAGTCAATCGCGGATATTTCTGGACGCACAACGACAGCGGAAATCCGGCTGAAGTTTTTTTGATCAATGATAAGGCTGAAATTGTGATGACGTGTATCTTGCCTCGCGTGGCCAACCGCGATTGGGAAGAGGTTGCTCTTGGCCCCGGCCCGGAAGATGGAAAAAGTTATTTATATGTGGGTGATATTGGCGACAATCTGGCGCAGTATCCACAAAAGATTATTTACAGGTTTGCCGAACCGTTACTATCGGGCAAGGAATTAGTAATTACGGAATTCGATACGTTGGTTTTTGAACTCAGTGATGGTGTTCGCGATACCGAAGCTATGATGATAGACCCACGATCAAAAGACCTGTTTATTTTCTCTAAACGTGAAGATTCGATTCGACTATATCAGATTCCTTATCCAATTGTTACAGGGGATACATTGATGGCGAATCTCAAAACAAAACTTCCGCTCGACAAAATTGTAGCAGCCGATATTTCATCGGATGGAAACGAAGTGCTTATAAAAGACTACGATCACATTTACTATTGGAAACGTGCTGAGAATCAATCTATTTCTGAATTACTTAAAACAAAACCAACAGAGCTTCCCTATGATCGTGAGCCGCAGGGTGAGTCAATTGCCTGGCAACGCGATGGTGAAGGTTTTTATACACTAAGCGAAACCATGCGAGACTATCGTGGCAGGCTTTTATTCTACAAGAGAAAATAATTTACGACTGACGGGTGATCAGATTTTGTGTAAACGAAATAAGTTGCTGCTTTTGTGATGAGTCTTTCAGCTTATCAAGCTGTTGAAATCCTTTGTTGAAGTACTCCTCAATTTTGCGTTCCGTTAATTGAGCTATTCCCAATGTATCATATAATGTGGTAACAGCCTTAATCTTTTTCTGTTTGTTAAATTTCTTGGCACTTAGCCATTGTTCAAGTTCCTCCTTATCTTTTCCTCGCGCTTTTTCTTTTGCCTTAATTAGCAAGTAAGTTTTCTTGTTGGCAAGAATATCACCCCCTACTTGTTTGCCGAACTTATTCTTATCGGCATACACATCGAGCAAATCGTCCTTTAATTGAAACCCTATGCCGATGTTGGTACCAAATTCTTTTAATGCCAAACGGTCTTCTTTACTTGCCTTTGCTAACAGCGCTCCGAGCTCTAAGCTAAAGCCAAGCAGAACAGCCGTCTTTAACCGAATCATTTCTATGTATTGCGCTTCGGCTACTTTCGTTTTCGTTTCAAACTCCATGTCCCATTGCTGGCCTTCGCATACTTCGGCTGCGCATTGATTAAAGATTCGGAGAACTTCTCTCAGCATCTCTCCATCCAGATCCAGAAACTGATCATAGACTTTCACTAGCATTACATCGCCCGAAAGGATAGCAGTGTTTACATTCCATTTTTCGTGTACGGTTGCCTTGCCTCTTCGCAAGGGAGCTTTGTCCATAATATCGTCATGCAACAAAGTGAAGTTGTGAAAGGCTTCGATAGTTGTGGCATACTTAACAATTTTTTCAGGATCGTTTTTATACAGGGAATAGGATAGCAGAGCTAACAGTGGCCGCAGACGTTTGCCCCCCAATGACATGATGTAACGGATAGGCTCATAAAGAGATTTAGGTTGAGAGCCAAAAGGTTGGTTTTTAATCTCTTGCTCAATGAGCTTAAGAAGAACGGATATAGGAGAACTCATCGGGATCAACAGTTATTCTTCAAAGGTCAAATCTATCAATCTTCTGTCGATATCGGTTTTCTTAATCCGAACTTTTACTTTGTCTCCTAACCGATAAACATTTTTTCTTCTGCGGCCTATGGCCCGATAATTTTTTTCATCGAATTCATAGAAGTCATCTTTCATATCGGCCAAGCGAGCCATGCCTTCGCATTTCGTTTCTACGATTTCGACAAAAATCCCAAATTCTGTAACGCCTGTTATGATTCCATCATAGACTTTGTTTTCAGCGAGGCTCATAAATTCCACCTGCTTGTATTTGATGGAGGCGCGCTCGGCATCGGCAGCCCGTTTTTCACGCTCTGAAGAGTGTATACATTTTTCTTCGAACTCTTTTTTTGCTACTGATTTTCCTCCATCAAGATAATGTTGCAACAATCGGTGCACCATCATATCTGGATATCTGCGAATAGGTGAGGTGAAGTGGGTGTAATGATCAAAGGCTAATCCAAAATGGCCTTTGGCATCAGTTGTGTATTTGGCTTTGGCCATCGCCCGTACGGCTAGTGATTGTAGTACGTTTTGTTCTGGTTTGCCCTCAATCTCTTCCATCAGATTGTTTAACGATCGTGAAATGGAGGAAGATTCAATTTGAAGATTATGCCCAAACTGTTTAGCGAATCGTGCAAAGTCTTCCACTTTTTCTTGGTTGGGCAAATCGTGGGTGCGGTAGACAAAGGTGTTTTTGTCTTCGCCTTTTTTCATTTTGAAAATGAATGTGGCCACTGCCCGGTTAGCGAGTAGCATAAACTCTTCGATAAGTTTATGAGCATCTTTGCGCACTTTAGGAACTACCGCAAGGGGCTTTCCTTTTTCATCCAGTTTGAATTTTACTTCGGTGGATTCAAAATTTACCGCACCTTTTTTAAATCGATCACTGCGGAGCACATGATGTAGTTGATTTAGAATTTTAATTTCATCTGCAAACTTTCCGATTCCACTTTCAATTACTTCTTGAGCCTGCTCGTACGTAAACCGATGATCGGAGTGAATCACAGTGCGTCCAAACCATTCCTTATAGACTTTTGCTTTGTCATCCATTTCGAACACAGCAGCAAACGTAAGTTTATCTTCGTTGGGACGAAGCGAACACAACGCATTTGATAAACGCTCGGGAAGCATAGGCACGGTGCGGTCAACCAGGTAAACGGAGGTAGCTCGGTCGAAAGCATCACTATCAAGTACATTACCCGGAGTTACATAATGTGTTACATCGGCAATATGAACTCCGATTTCATACCGACCATTTTCCAGTTTTCGGAAAGAGATAGCATCATCAAAATCTTTAGCATCTTCCGGATCTATCGTAAATGTCAGAACCTCTCTGAAATCCCAACGTTTTTTAATTTCATCTTTCGTTATGTCTTCGCTGATTTTTTCTGATTCTTTTAAAACGTTTTCAGGAAAACGAAAAGGCAGATCAAATTCGGCCATAATAGAATGAATCTCTGCTTCGTTTTCTCCGGTCTTCCCTAAGATCTCAATTACTTTTCCTTCTGGGCTTTTATCGCGATCGGCCCACTTGGTTACTTCGAAGAGGACTTTGTCATTAGACGTAGCACCACTCAGATTTTCAGGGTAAATGAAAAAATCCTGATAGATTTTTTTAAAGTCCGGGACAACAAAGCCAAAATTTCTTGAGAGTTCCAGGCGACCTACAAATCGATCTCTGCCGCGCTTTACAATGGAGGTTACTTTTCCTTCAGGATTACTGCCTGTTTTTTTATTGGTCAAAGCTACCTCAACGGTGTCGCCATGAATGGCCGAGCCTAAATCTTGCGACCGAACATAGATATCTTTCTTGTCTTCTTCGCCCGTCACGATGTAGGCAAACCTGGGATTGACATGATCTACTATGCCCGTTAGAGCTTTGCTCTTTGAAGTGCGGGTGCTTTTATATTGTCCTGAACTGAGTTGTTCTACTTTACCTTCTTCCTCAAGCGCGTCTAATAGTTTGTATAGATCTTCGATGAGAGATTTTTTCTTAAGGCCTAATTTTTTTATCAATTCTTTAGGACTGTAGGCTTTGCCCGCCATTTCCTCCAGCAATAACATAAGCGTAGAGTACATTCCGCCCTGCTCTTTTTTATTGCGCTTCTCTTTTTTTTCTTTGAATTTCTTTTTGCTCATATTTTTACCACAGAGAACACTGAGGATTCACGGAGATACGAAGTTAATATCCGTTGACGACTCGCTTTACTCCGTCTTTTAGTTTTAATACATTAAAATTGATTAGTAAACCATGCCGGTTTTTGGTTAGTTTCAGGTAGGTAAGCACTTGCGCAAGGTGAATGTCGTTGAGGGCATCAACAGATTTTACTTCAACAACAATCCTATTCTCAACGACTAAATCCATACGATAACCGCAATCTAGCTTTACTTCTTCATAAACTAATGGAAGAGGTTTTTCTTTTTCTGTAGCTAGTTCAGATTTAACTAATTCATAATACAGACATGCTTGATAAGCTGATTCTAACAAACCTGGCCCTAAGTTTTTGTACACTTTAATAGCACATCCAATAATTTTTTCGGTAAATCATTGTCCCCCATTTCTGTGCCTTATGTGGTTATTAGGCAGGAATAATATTTTCTTCTTTTATCAGCTCCATGCCCTTCATCTTTAGATATAGTTGTGCAATGGCGACTACATCGCCCACACAGTATTCGGCAATTTTTTTCAGATCTCCTTCTTTATAATAAACTTTACTCACCATCGAGCCGTCCATGGTGCCTTTGCTGGTAGGAATATTAAAAATAGTTGCCAATAAATCTAATGAGGTGTAATGTTTGTAATCACCAAACTTCCAAAGCTCAAGCGTATCAAGATGGGCTATTTCCCAGGGTTTTTTGCCGGCCATAGTTAAAACAGAAGGCAGTGGAATTCCGTTCACCAACATTCTGCGGCACATATAGGGAAAGTCAAACTCTTTTCCGTTGTGGGCACACAACCTGACACCCGGCCCCATTTTTTCAAGCATCGTATGAAAGTCAGCCAATAATCTTTTCTCATCATGCTCGGCAAAGTATTTAGTCCGCAATCCCAGCACACCATTTTCTTCGGTATATTTTCCGATGGCGATTACTACAATTTTTCCAAACTCGGCATAGATGCCGGCTCGATCATGAAAGAGGTCTTCATCGGTTTGGCCCTCTTCGCGTTTAAAGAAATTGACTTTGCGTGCCCATTGTGTTTTGAGACGCTCAGGTAGTTTATTGTATTGATCGACACAACCTACAGTTTCTATGTCGAGAAAGAGAATATCTTTAAGATCTGTATCCATAGGGAAATAAAATTTGATCCTCGATAAAAATACACATTAGATCAACAAGCTGAAAGTGGTATAATAATTGTTTTAACGGAGGCATGCAACGGATGTTAATTATGCTCGCCTGTTACCGTCTCATGGCACTTCCATCCATTGTTATTACGGTGATAACATCTGGTTTCCTTTGGCAATCAGGAACACCACTCTACCTTGTACAAGCCATCTGGACAAAAGTAGTTACAACTGCCTTGCTGTTGGCATTTGTACACAAATCATCCATTTTGTATTTTGGATGAACCCTTTTCGGGATTAATGCCGAAACATATCGAAAGACTGAAAGAATTGTTCATGCTAGAAAAGTGCCACAAAGGCATTATTATCACCGATCATATGCATCGCCATATTCGGGCGATAGCTGATGAACTTTATGTGCTGACCAACGGAACTACCTATCAGGTAAAAACGGAAGTGCATTGGTTGAACTTGGATACCTGAATGAGTTATGAATGCAACACACCCTCCATCTCCAACTCCTTGATAAACGTCAGGTTTCCTTCGCAAATGGTTTCGGGTACAAAAACATATCTACGATCATAGATCTGATTGCCTACATAGTAGCTTACCCAATACTCATTGTTGAGGTGAAATAATTTTGAATCAATAGGCTCCACCATCGTGGTGCCCTTGGCAGGCACCGTTTCTAAAAAATGCCTAAGGGTTGAAGTTCGCTGTTGCTCACCTTCTTTTTCTCCATAGCCTGTACTTGCGACTAAAGTATTTTCAATAGCAAATGGGTTGTTGTTAATTAAATACACTTTCCATTCATCCTGATTCAAAATACTTTTTTCTCTGACTACCGCCAGGGTTACATTTTTTACTTCTGGAATTTCAATGTCTTTCTTCATTGCTTCGCAAAATTTTCTTTCATTATTTTTTCTGCTGGCTTTCCCTGCGGGGTAAAATCAGTCTCATTCACCTTCCGGGGCCCATGCGGATACCACTTCCAAAAGTAAACACCAGTGAGCCAGTTTTTATTCCATACCGATTGAAAAAAAACCTGATAACACAAGGCTTGTGTTTCGGGTGAAACCGGAATATCTTTCATGTCGCGTGGCCAACTCCACGGCTCTATGGCTGCGTGAGCATCATTTCGGTAGCCAATCTCCGTAAACATCACTGGCTTATTGTATTTTTTATGAACTCTTTCAATAGAAGCCATCGGCTCGTTCCATTTTTTAGTTAATTCCTGTAGGCTTGCGTTTTTCTTATCAGCTAAAGAAAAATAGGCTTGCACGCCAATGTAATCCAGCGCATCCCAAAATTTTATGTGTTCATACTCTTCGTGAAAGTTTGCAGCGTAAATCAATTTGCCAGAATAGACTGCTCGCACTTTTGAAATTATGGCGCGCCATTCTGTTTCGCGCTTTGTTGTTTGTTGAAGTTCGGTGCCTATGCAAAATACTTCAATCTTATTTTTCTCAGCCAACTTAGCGTAGTGGATTATGAAGCGTTCATAGTTTGTAAACCAATTTTGCCACGCGCTGTCACTTTTCATGGCAATGTCACCGGGCCAACCGTTGCGCACCCAGAGATGTGGTTTCAGTAATGTTTTTATGCCAGACTTTAATGCAAGTGTTGTAGTCATTGAAATTCCAGTATCGGATTCTCCCCACCAGATTCGATCAGACGAAAAATTAGTGCGAATAGAGGAAGTAGTGGCATTGCCTTGCCAGCCAAAAGGAGTTTGAGAAATCCAGGTGACATTGCATTTCACCAACGCATCAATTTCTTTTTCTGTTACTTCTTCGCGTCCGGCAACCCAGCACACGCCTTTGTGTTTTGGTGAGGCGGCAATAGAATTTGATTCTGCCGGAACACAAGTTTGCAGGACAACCCCGGTACAAACAAATAAAAGAGGTAAGATCAGTTTTAAGAATCTCATCAAAGTATCTGAATCTAATTTATGATTTCCAATTCAAAAACATTCGAGAATTTTTCTTTAAGAATAAATTTGACCATTTCCATATCCTGATGCTTGCCCAACTCTTTCTCTAAAGACGTAACGGCCTTGTTATCGATGCCACACGGAACGATGTGATTAAAATAATTAAGTTGTGTATTTACGTTAAGAGCCAATCCATGCAATGATACCCAACGACTCGTTTTAACCCCCAACGCACAAATTTTCCTGGCTTTTTTTTCATCCTCAAAATCTATCCATACTCCCGTAAGGCCTTTTATTCTTCCAGCCGAAATATTGAACTCTGCCAAAGTTTGAATGACAGATTCTTCAAGTAGTCGCATATACTTATGAATGTCCGTAAAGAAATTTTCCAGATCAAGAATTGGATAAACAACTAGTTGACCGGGTCCGTGATAGGTAATGTCGCCACCCCGATTGATAGGATAATAGGTTGCGTCTATAGCATGAAGGTCTTCTTTCTTTACAAGCAGATTTTTTTCGTCACCACTTTTGCCGAGTGTAAAAACATGAGGGTGTTCGCAAAAGAGTAAGTAGTTATTGGTTAATTGTTGGTCGCTATCAGGAAGCGAACGGTTTTGAGCCTTTATATCCAGAATGGATTGAAATAAGTTTGTCTGGTAATCCCAGGCTTGCTGATAATCCATCAAACCCAAATCCAGAAATTGAGTTTTTTTATTTATAGAAATATTCACTTCACTTTTCCAAGTTCATCCTTTAAAAACTCAATCGCCTCAACGGGCTCGGCCTCTACGCCATTTTCTTTGGCGAGGTAATAAGAAATCCAATCGGTGAGATGAATCAGATAATAATACTGCTCAAGCAGTGAAGCACCTTCAGCCACAATATCAATAATTGGATTTGATCGCTTCTCAAAAACCGGTCGACAGATTTCCATGCGTTTTTCTACGCGCTCGTGATCATGATCGGAGTAGAGATAAATAACCTGTGCGTGTTGTATCACAGCTTCCGGAAATTGCCAGCCTACAATTTCATTGTGGTTCATTTCAGGAAAGGTATTAACATGCGCCAGTTGCTTGGCGTTTTCATTGATCTGATTTTGGAAGCGTGTAGCCATCGCCTTCAGTCGCTCATCGCAATAGATGATTGGCAGTTTGCCTTTTAGTTTTTTTGCAATCAATTCAGCTTCTGATTGAATCGCCTTTTCTCCACGGTCAAGATACTCGATGGCATTTTCTGTTTCCTTGATAAAAGCGGCACCAATCAGGTTGGTGTGATACAAGGCATATAGCAACGACACCATCATATACCCCAAATTGCCACGAGGACTTTTTGATCCTGCGGGGATCTGAATCCAGAACAGGTTATATTCTTTTGCAAGCTCAAGCATTTTTCCACCCGATGTGATGCAGATAATGTGTGCACGCTTTAGCATGGCTTTGTGGATGGCCGCCAGGGTTTCTTCCGTATTGCCGCTGTAAGAACATGCAATAAAGAGTGTATGCGGACTCACAAACTGAGGGATATTATACCCTTTGCACACGGTGATAGGAATAGGCACCCGACCAAATGTGAGCGACTCCACCAGGTTGGCACCAATGCCTGAGCCACCCATACCCGTAATCAGAATGTTTCGGATGTCGCTTCCGGGCCGCACCAGATCAACTGATTGCCCAATTTTTAGGGCGCTGGCAAGCTGCAAGGTGAAACCCTCAATTAGTTTCTTCATTTGTTGTGTGATAAATTCGTTCAAAGGTAGAACATTCTTATGAGCGATAAAATCAAGAAAGGCAGACAGGCAGAAACCCTGGCGGCTGATTTTTTAGCCCAGCAAGGTTATGAAATTGTAGAACGCAACTTTCGCTACAAGCGATCAGAAATTGATTTGATTGTTCGCAAGAACGGCTGGTTGATTTTTGTTGAAGTTAAAATGCGATCTTCTGATGCGTTTGGCTTCCCCGAAGAATTTGTTGACTATAAGAAAGCAAAGAATATTGTTTACGGTGCAGAACAATACACCTATGAAAACAACTACGAAGGCAATGTGCGGTATGATGTGATAGCAATCAGTATGAAGAATGGCGAACCTGAGATCAGGCACTTTGAGGATGCTTTTTACTGAATTGTTTTTGAGTGGTGATTATTGAATTGTGATTGGCGATTTTAGATTTATAGACCAGGCTTAAATCAGAGATCAATCATCACAAGTCGCTATTCACGAATCAAGTCGTTTTACTTCGAATAAATTTCTTTCCCTTTCTCATCCCACTCTTTGCGAACATATGGCCGAATGTCTTTTTCGAAAGGTTCTTTTGGATAGGTAATAATTCTTTTGCGTTTGCCATTGGCATAGTTCTCTACCCAATCATTCACACGTTCGCCCCAATGAAATTCACCTTGCACAGCGATCTGTCCGTTCTCATGAAAGTAGTAGTAGTATCCTTCCTTTTCGCCATATTCGATTGGGGTAATTTCCTTTATCTTTTTGCGTTCGTTGGGATCGTAATAGGTAACGAGTGATTCCTTCGGCCAGCCTTTGTAATATTTCTCTTTGTCTTCTACGAGGTCTTGCCGGTCGTAGCGCATCCAGCGCCCGTGGCGCGTGCCTTTGTAATAAATCCCTTCTTCAATTACGGCATCGCCTACCATTCTTTTATAAGGGCCATGCGCCAGCACACCCTTCTTAACATCAAAGGCTGCCAGGCTGGTTTTGCGAAGTTCTTTGCGGGTGAAATCATACCAATATACATCGCGGGCAAAGCCGGTTGGTTTTTCTGGTTTCTTCAACACATAAAAAAGCTCAATCACCATTTTATCACCCACACCCTTGCGGGTAAAAGCTTTTTTGGTTTTGATGCCGTAATAAACTTTTCGCTTTGGCTTTTTCTTTTTTGTTACGATAGGCTCGTCATTCTGATCTAACTCCAGCAGGGTAAAAGGTTTGTCGGTATCAAACGTAAATTGACCCTCCTGCACGTTGGGCTGCACTTGAGCCCAAGCGGTGCTGCAAATAAGGATGGCTATAAATAGAAAACTTCGTTTCATCGAAATGATAAAACGAAGTTAGGTAAAATTTATTTTAAGGTTGACAACCTTGTTATTTCGTTTTAGAAAGGGTATTAACCCTATCCAACCAATTCAACACTTCTTTTTACAAAGGCAGTTAAGTCTGCACCCGTAAGCATGTTTTGCGAAAGCAACGCCAGGTCATACACCTGTTTTGCCAATTTGGTTTTTTCTTCTTCCGATTCGGCTTTAAGAATTTTTTGTACTAATGAATGATTGCCATTGATGGCTACATTATAGCTATCAGGCATGGCACCCATAAAACCAAAGCCACCACCACCGCCTGTGCGCGCCATGTCTTTCATTCTGCGCATCCATTCACTCATGGTAATGGTTACAGGCAGGTCACCGGGAGCGAGCGCTTCTACAGCCAGCGTCATGGCTTTATTGTTAATAGCCTTTTCAAAAATTCCTTTTACATTTTCTTCTTCTTCTTTGCTCAGCACGCTGGCCACACTCTCATTTTTAGCAATCAGTTTATCTATAGTATCGCTATCCACTCGTCTTAGTTGAGTCTTTTCGAGTTTCTGCTCAAGGTGATTGATGTAGTGACTGTCGAGCACGCCATCCAGAATCAACACATCGTAGGCGCGGTTTTTTGCTATCTCTATAAATGAGTGCTGTTTGTTTGCATCGCTTGTGTAGAGATAAACTAGATTTTTATCTTTATCTGTTTGGTTGGGCTTTACTTTTTCTTCGTACTCTTTCAGGGTAAAGTATTTACTCTCGGTATTTTTAAAGAGCGCAAATTCTTTTGCCTTTTCGGCAAACTTCTCATCGCTAACGATGCCATATTTTACAAACACACTGATGTCGTCCCACTTCTTTTCAAATTCCGTGCGATCTTTGATAAACATATCCACCAGTTTGTCGGCTACTTTTTTGGTGATGTGTGCACTGATCTTTTTTACACTGGCATCGCTTTGCAAGTAACTACGCGATACGTTAAGTGGAATATCGGGCGAATCCAACACGCCATGAAGCAGCATCAGGAAGTCGGGCACAACATCTTTTACCTCATCGGTGATAAACACCTGGCGTGAATACAATTGTATTTTATTGCGATGTAATTCGAAGTCATTCTTAATCTTAGGAAAGTAAAGCACTCCCGTGAGGTTAAAAGGATAATCCACATTCAAATGAATCCAGAACAAGGGGTCTTCGGTGAAGGGATAGAGTTCTTTGTAGAAGGCTAAATAATCTTCGTCTTTTAATTCCAACGGTGCCTTCGTCCAGATGGGGGCGGGGTTGTTGATGATCCGGTCGGACGTTACCGTTTTATATTTCGGTTTGTTATCCTTATCAACACCATCTTCTATACTGTCTTCTTTGGTGCCAAACTTAATTTCAACCGGTAAGAATTTGCAGTACTTATCCAGAATTCCTTTTAACCTAAACTCATCTAAAAATTCTTCCGAGTCGGCATTCACATGAAGAATAACATCCGTGCCTCTGTTCTCTTTTGTGGCTTCCGACAATTCAAATTCAGTAGAGCCATCGCACTCCCAGCGGGCGGCATCGGTTCCATCTTTGTAAGATTTAGAAATCACTTCAACTTTATCGGCCACCATAAAGGCTGAATAAAATCCGAGACCGAATTTTCCTATGATATCCTTAGCATCTCCCTTGTCTTTAAACTTCTCAACAAATTCAGTCGCTCCGGAGAAGGCAATCTGGTTGATGTATTTTTTAATCTCTTCGCCCGTCATGCCAAGACCCTTATCACTAACGGTGATGGTTTTTTTCTTGGCATCGAAACTGACTTCAATTTTAAGATCGCCTAGCTCGCCACCAAATTCGCCCATGGACGCTAGCTTCTTCAGTTTTTGAGTTGCATCCACGGCATTACTCACCAACTCGCGAAGGAAAATTTCGTGATCGGAGTACAGGAATTTTTTAATGATGGGGAAGATGTTCTCGGTATGGATGGAGATCGATCCTTTTTCAGCTACAGTTGCCATAATTGTCAGTTTTTTACAAGAGAATATTCAGAAGCTAGAACTCTTCAAAGGGTGTTCCAAATCCCACGGAAGTGACAGGATGACAGAAAGCAAAAAGCGAGGAATACTTCGATTGAAGTTAATCCCCCGCCAATGCTGATGTACTTTGTTGCGCGGTTTCTATCTCCTCACCGTCTTTGTTTAAAAACTTAAACTCGGTAATGGCAAGTGAAGAATCTTTAACCATGGTGATCCACTTCTTGTATTTGAAGAAAAACTTAACCCGTTTTGAGATAATTCCCTTGGTGTAGTAGGCAAATAAAAATGGATGGAGCGCCAACACCATGTCGCGTTCGTTTTGCTTTACAAAAAGATGCTCAATGTGTTGTTCTATCTGATCGGTAATTAAAATAGAAGCAGTAATTTTTCCGGTGCCGTTGCAGGTGGGGCATTGTTCTTTTGTGGTGATGTTCATCTGCGGCCGCACCCGTTCGCGCGTTATCTGCATCAATCCAAATTTAGAAAGCGGAAGCACCGTGTGTTTGGCACGATCGCGCTCCATCTCTTCTTTGATCGTGTTGAAGATCACTTTCTTGTTTTCGGTACTGCGCATGTCTATAAAGTCGACCACGATAATGCCACCCATATCACGCAGCCGAAGTTGACGCGCCACTTCTCTGGCGGCCTCAATATTTACCGACATGGCTGTGGTCTCTTGATTCTCTTCGCGGTTCGACTTATTGCCACTATTCACATCAATAACGTGAAGGGCTTCGGTGTGCTCAATTATAAGATAACCCCCTCCGCGCAGGCTTACAGTTTGGCCAAACGCTGATTTGATTTGCTTTTCAATTCCGTAGTGCTCAAAGATTTTGGCTTTACCGGTGTATAGTTTGGTTATTTTTTCCTTCTCAGGGGCTATATTTTGAATATAGGTTCTAACCTCGTCAAAAATCTTTTTGTCATCTACGTGCACATTATCGAACGACTCGTTTAGCACATCGCGCAGTACTGATGAGGTTTTACTTAGTTCGCCAATAATTTTGTCACGCGGATTGCCTTCTACAGCCCGGGCAATGCCATCCTCCCACATTTTAACAAGGCTGCGCAGGTCTTTATCCAGTTCGGCCACTTCTTTGCCCTCGGCTACGGTGCGAATGATCACACCAAAGTTTTCAGGCTTAATGGATTGGATAAGGCGTTGCAGTCGCTTGCGTTCATCGCTGCTGGAAATGCGCTTGGAAACATTAACTCCAGAACCAAACGGTACCAACACGAGGTAGCGCCCAGCTAGTGATAACTCGCACGAAAGTCGCGGCCCTTTGGTGGAGATGGGTTCTTTAACCACCTGCACGGGTATCAACTGGTTCCTGGAAAGTTGCTGGCCTATTTTGCCATGCTTGTCAATATCTTTCTCTAATTGGAATTTATCCAGTCGGCCACCGGTGATCTTCTTAGTGTGAACGAGCTTAGTGAATTTTTGCAATGAACCAAACTGCGGGCCGAGATCGAGGTAGTGAAGGAATGCGTCCTTTTCGTATCCGATATCAATGAAAGCTGCGTTCAGCCCCTGTACCACCTTTTTAACGGTGCCCAGGTAAATATCACCAACCACAAACTTGCCTCCTCCCAGATCTTCGTGGAATTCAACAAGCTGTTTGTCTTTAAGAAGAGCTATGCGACATCCGTCCTGAGCTGCACTTATTATAAGTTCATTACTCAAAACTTTAAAAATTTAGACCTTAAGCCCCTCTCTTTTGGAGACGGGTTTGGGGTGAGGTTTATTTCTTCTTGTGTCTGTTCTTTCTCAAGCGCTTCTTACGCTTGTGAGTAGCCATTTTGTGTTTCTTTCTTTTCTTACCACTTGGCATAATGCTTTTGGTTTTATCTCTTGCCTGAGGCGAGAGTGGGTTTAACAATTAACTATTTATTTTAAATCTTTCAGATACGAATCGGCCGTGGCTTGCACAGCCGGATCCTTATCTAACTTCTTTACATTTTCAAACTGCTTGCGAGCTTTGTCTTTATTTCCTGTATTCAGGTACGCTACACCCAACAGCAACTGGCCCTGCACATGATTCGGGTTAACCGCCTTTAGTTCTTCCAACCGTCCAATGGCCCGATCATGCTGACCGGATTGAATGGAGAGCATGCCCATATTATATAAAGCAAACTCGTTTTTAGGATCTTCGGCAAGCACTTCGCGCATCATGGTTATCCCTTGCATCGGAGCCTTCGAGCTCAGGTAGGTCATTGCCATTTTGGTTTTCACCTCCAGATTTTTTGGATTGGTTTCAAGAACCTTTCCAAGCCACTCCCTGGTTTTTTCAGCGAGCTGCTCTTGCTTGCCGGGCTCCATCGCAAAAGTGTAGGCTTCGTAATAACTGTTGCCAGCTTTTAAAAAACTTTCCGTTGTGTTAAAGAACGTTGCTGCTCTCTCGGCAAACCATGCTGCGCTATCAAACTGTGCCGATTGCGTATAGAGGGTTCTTAAAGAGTCGGCAAAGATAGCATTTTTTTGATTCGTGAGGCCTTCTTTATACTGAGCGCGAACTGAGCGGATGTTTGACGAGAGGGTAGCGGGCACCTCGCTATGTGCAGTGGAAACGGACGAATCAGCCGTAGCCTCTCCCTTCAATTGGCTTTCGTTTTCAACTACGGCCTTAGGTAACAAAAAAATCAACCAGACCAGCAGGCCGCCAACAATAACTAAAATGATGCGAGTCTTTAGCATGAGGATGGTTGTTGGTTGTTTGTTGATAGGTATTCGTTAAAGAACCGAACAACAAAGAACAAACAGATCAACTATAATTATTTTTCAGCGAGTTGTTTTACCTTATCGCTGTTCTTGATCTTGCTGATAAAAATTTTGGCTGGCTTAAAGCTGGGTATGTAGTGCTCATCAATAATGATGGCCGTGTTGCGCGAAATATTACGTGCAATTTTTTTCTTTCTCTTCTTGTTGATAAAACTTCCAAATCCGCGGACGTAAATATTATGACCACTGGCCATGTTGGATTTCACAATGTTGAAAAAAGCTTCTACAGATGCGGATACATCTGCTTTGTCGATTCCGGTTTTTTCTGCGATTTGGTTTATTACGTCTGCTTTCGTCACGGTGGTATAAGTTTATGAGTACTAAAAATTCAGGGCTGCAAATTTAAACGCAGTTTGCTCAAACGCAAAATGAATTTACTGATTATCACACAGATGTGTTCTTTTTTCGATTAAGAATCTCAACACAATCATGGATTGAAGTGTTTTTTAAGACATTGCGCACGCGTCTCTGCTTAAAAATGGATAAAAAAAAATTCTCGCAACGGATAATTGCCTGGTATGAAGATAACAAACGAAACCTGCCGTGGCGCCAAACCCGCGATCCATACAAAATCTGGCTTTCAGAAATTATTTTGCAGCAAACTCGCATTGCACAGGGCTTGCCTTATTATTTGAAGTTTGTTGAAAATTTTCCGGATGTAAAATCGCTAGCACACACTCCGGAGGACAAAGTGCTTCGGCTGTGGCAGGGCCTTGGGTATTATACACGTGCACGCAACCTCCATGCCTGTGCCCGTAAAATTGAAACCGAGTTGAAGGGTAAATTTCCAGATTCGTTTCAAGAGTTAAAAAAACTTCCAGGTGTTGGCGATTACACAGCTGCAGCCATTGCCTCTATTGCGTATCACGAACCGGTGGCCGTGGTGGACGGAAATGTGTTTCGTGTATTGGCGCGTGTGTTTGGCATTGATAAAGACATCGCCAGCAACGAAGGGAAAAAATATTTTACTGCCAAAGCGAATGAATTAATCACTCACGATCAGCCAGATATTTTTAATCAGGCGGTGATGGAGTTTGGGGCCTTACACTGCACACCTCAAAATCCGAAGTGTGATTCGTGTCCTTTTTTTAAGAATTGCATTGCTCGTGCACACAACATGCAATCCATACTTCCGGTAAAATCTGCCAAGCAAAAAACTAAGAAACGCTACTTCTATTATATTGTGATTAACGTACGTGGTAAGTTGCTGATGCGAAAGCGCACTCCGGGCGACATCTGGAACGGGCTTTATGATTTTATGCTGGTTGAAACCAAACGCCCAGTAAAACCAGCATCTCTTTTAAGTGAAAGTAAGAGTCTGAAAAAAATGCCAATCGAAAAAATCAGTGTTGCGTACAAACACGTTCTCTCTCATCAGCAATTGATAACCAGATTTGTAGAGATAAAAACCCTCTCGAGCAACACGCTTAACCTATTGATGAAGAAAGAAGGATTAAAGCTCTACTCTAAAAGTCAAATTGAAAACCTACCGAAACCGATTTTGATTAATCGTTTCTTAAAGGAATCGGGCTTTTTAGAGTAGCGCAGATTTTTTTGATAATTTTGCCAGAATCAATTCGTAATCAAACAACATTATAAATATGGCAGGCGTAAACAAAGTGATTTTGGTAGGCAATCTTGGCAAAGACCCTGAGGTAAGAAATCTGGAGAATGGAGCAACAGTAGCAAATTTTACTATGGCTACTTCCGAAACCTATAAAGACAAAACAACCGGTGAGAAAAAAGTAATCACCGAATGGCATAATGTTGTACTCTGGCGTGGCCTTGCCGACATAGCAGCCAAGTATCTGCACAAAGGCGATCAGGTTTATATTGAAGGAAAGTTGCGTACGCGTAGTTGGGAGAAAGAAGGAGTTACCCGCTACACAACGGAGATTGTTGGTGACAATATGACCTTGCTGGGTTCGAAGCCAGGTGGTGGAGAACGGTCATCGGCCCCTCAATATTCGCAATCAGGTGGCGATGATACAAAGGGCGCTCCCGACAATTCTACAGACGATCTTCCGTTTTGATGAGTATTAATCCAACAGGTATGCGCTTCATCATCAGCAAACAATGTCTTCGATGGAGCGCACTTTTTTTTCTTATCACGATTTTAATTTCAGGCTGCACAAAAGATTATCAACCCAAGCCGAAGGGGTATAATCGATTGTTTTTACCTGCGTTGGAATATCGGCTTTCGCCCGATTCGTTGCCATATCAGTTTGAGTATTCTACGGCTGCACGTTTGTTGCGCGATTCATCGTGGGTAAGTGAAAAGTATTGGATTGAAATTTATTATCCGGAATTGAAAGCCAACATTCACATCACCTATAAAAAGTTAAATAACAAAGAAGAGTTTTTGAAAGCCCTGCTTAACGACTCGTATAATCTTACGTCCAAGCAACAAATCAAAGCCTCTGCCATCGATGAGTTGATAACCGTAACGCCCAGCGGTAAAACAGCCGTGATCGCAGAGATTGCCGGAGAAGTGCCCACTCAACTTCAGTTTACTATGACAGACTCATCGCGAAATTTTTTGCGCGGGGCCCTTTATTTTAATACCCGTGTGCAGAATGACTCGCTGGCTCCCGCCATTGAGTTTATGAAGAAGGAGACGCTGCACTTTATTAACACGCTTCAGTGGAAGAATAATTAGTTGATTGACGAATTTGAAAATTTGAAGATGATTGCTCATTTGGAGTAATTTGCAAATCTTCAAATTGATCCCTTGGCCAGTTTCTTCCACTCCTCGCTTGAATTTTTAAAAGGCGTAGGTCCGCAACGCGCGGCTTTGCTACAGAAGGAGTTGCGGCTTTTTACATTTGGAGATCTTATTCAATATTATCCGTTCCGGCATGAAGACCGCACCCGATTTTATAAAGTAATTGAAGTAGCCGGATCGATTGATGAAATCACAGTCGGCATACAGATAAAAGGAACCATCACGGGGTTTCAAACTATTGGCACTGGTTTTAAAAAGAGGTTGGTGGGAACTCTTAAAGATGAAACCGGAAGCCTCGAGTTGGTTTGGTTTCAGCGCATCAGCTGGGTGCTGGATAAAATAAAACTCAACACTCCCTACATTGTTTTTGGCAAGCCTAATCTGTACGGTAACAGAATTTCAATTGCACATCCTGAAATTGAAGCCATAACTAGCGGCAACGAGCGTGGAGGTTATCTACATCCAGTTTATAATGTTACTGAAAAGCTAAAAGCACGACACATTGACAGCAAGACTATTTCAAAACTGATGGCTGTACTATTGCCTCTGGCACTAAATCATATTCGCGAAACGCTGTCTCCCGCTTTGCTGAAAGAACATAGCCTTACGGATAAACGCATGGCTTTGCAAAACATTCATCTTCCACACAATGAAGCATTATTAAATCAAGCTCGGTACCGGTTAAAGTTTGAAGAACTGTTTTACATCCAATTGCGCTTGATAAAAATGAAATTGGTGCGGCAGGAGAAATTTATGGGAATGGTGTTTAACGATACAGCCATTCTTACTCGATTCTACAAAGAGCATTTGCCTTTTGATTTAACCGAAGCCCAGAAGCGTGTGATTCGCGAAATCTATATGGATATGAGGAGTGGCAAGCAGATGAATCGTTTGCTACAAGGCGATGTAGGTAGTGGAAAAACCATTGTTGGGTTTATCTGCATGTTGCTGGTTGTTGGCAGTGGATCACAAGCAGCCCTGATGGCGCCCACCGAAATTCTGGCACAACAACATTATACTAATCTAAAAAAATATGCCGATCGCATGGGTATATCCATCGCGTTGCTTACCGGATCGGTAAAGAAAAGTCAGCGAAAACCAATTCATGAAGGATTGGAGGACGGGACATTAAAAATTTTGATTGGCACACACGCGTTGCTTGAAGAGGGCGTAAAATTCAACAAACTTGGCTTGGCAATCATTGATGAACAACACCGCTTTGGTGTAGCGCAACGTTCTAAACTCTGGCAAAAAAATGCAGATGTTTATCCGCATGTGTTGGTGATGACGGCCACACCCATTCCGCGCACACTGGCAATGACTTTGTATGGAGATCTTGAAATTTCTGTGATTGATGAATTACCGAAAGGTCGAAAGCCAATAAAAACAAACCATCGATACGATTCGCATCGGTTACAAGTGAATGGGTTTTTGAAAACCCAGCTCGATGCCGGCCGTCAAGTATATATTGTTTACCCACTGATTGAGGAATCTGAAAAACTGGATCTTAAACATTTGATGGATGGCTACGAAAGTATAAGTCGTGCGTTTCCGGAGATTGCCATTAGCATTGTGCATGGGCAGATGAAGTCCGTAGCAAAAGATTTTGAGATGGCTCGCTTTGTAAAAGGCGAAACCAAAATTATGGTGGCCACCACCGTTATTGAAGTAGGTGTGGATGTGCCCAATGCCAGCGTGATGGTGATTGAAAGTGCTGAGCGCTTCGGACTTTCGCAATTGCATCAATTACGCGGACGAGTGGGTAGGGGGGCCGAGCAATCGTATTGCATTTTGATGACAGGTAATAAATTGAGTACCGATTCAAAAATTCGCATCGAAACGATGGTGAAAACCAATAATGGGTTTGAAATTTCTGAAACCGATTTACAATTGCGCGGCCCGGGCGACTTGATGGGAACTCAACAAAGTGGAGCCTTGGATTTGTTGATTGCGGATTTGGGCAAAGACGGAGACATTCTTAAACAAGCCCGCGAAGCCGCACAAAAAATTCTTGAACACGATCCAAAACTTGAAAAACCAGAAAACAGAGTCATTCGCTTGCAGATAGAGTCTATAAAGAAGTCGGTTGTTAATTGGAGCCGGATAAGTTAGGCTCCCTTTTTTAAGGGATTTTGTAAGTTTGGTTACAAATTGAGGCCCTCAGTCATGTAAGGAAGCGTTATTTTTATATAACTTTATCTTCCTAAACCCTTAACTATGAGAGGATTTCTACTAGCATTCAGCTACTTTTCATTCCTTGTTACCTCGGCTCAGGTTGTAACAGTCAAAAAAGTAGAATTGGCCGGGGAGAAGATTATCGTGTTTTACGATCTGGAAGACAACAATCCCAACAACGAATACAAACTCGATCTCTATTCTTCAGCCGACAATTTTGTTGCTCCGCTCACTAAGGTGAAAGGTGATGTAGGCCCTGAAATCAAGCCTGGCGTTGGCCGAAAAATGGAATGGAGTATCCGCGAAGAACTTGGTGGGTACAAGGGTAAGATTGCGCTTGAGATTCGCGGCAAAGTTTATATCCCCTTTGTTAAGCTTCAGAATTTTGATGCTGAGCGTTCGTATAAGCGGGGTAAGAGTTACAGTATAAATTGGAAACCGGGCAATACCAATCCTATAAATCTTGAATTGTACAAAGGTGGCCAGCGCATTGATGGCGCTATGGGCATTCCTAATAATGGCGGTCACACGCTCTATTTCCCTACGCATGCAAAGAAGGGTGGTGACTACCGATTGAAAATAACGGATACAAAAAACTCAGATGATGTTTTGTATTCTTCTGAATTTCAGATCAAGCATAAGGTGCCTTTGTTGATTAAGATCTTGCCTGTGTTGGCGATTGGTGGTGCGGCCGCTACTCTTGGCGGTGGTGGAGGCAAGGGCGGAGAGCCAGTAGATGATACAATACCGGGAGTTCCGCCTTTACCACCCGGCAATTAAGATAACTATGGAGGATTTTAGAGTAATCACAAGTATGAAATACATTTTACTTATTGGAAGCATTTTTCTTTTTGGACAAGCTTATGCCCAGAACAACTGGACCGCTACAAATGGACCATTTGGTGGGAATATTTCAAGTTTAAAAAGATCCACAACAGGAACACTGTATGCTATTATCAGTCAACGTTTATATCAATCGACCAATAATGGCGACACATGGATTTTAACACCTACCACCGCACCACAACAATTATATATCAACGATTTAATGATTGACACAGATGGCAAAATGTATGGGGTCTATTATTCAACACTATACACTTCTGCGGACAACGGTATAACTTGGACAACAACAGCTAGTAATCTGTTTCAAAATGGTGTAAAGATCGAAAAAGTTGGCCCAGACAGAGTGTTTGTTGTTTGGGGTTATTCTGGGGTATATGTGTCGATAGATAAAGGGGTCAACTGGAAGCAAATTTCAACAGAGCAGGTATCAAATGGTGTGGGCTTGGTTTCAAATGCGGCAGGAGATATTTTTTATACAACTAACAACGGGAAGCTATTTAAACATGCGTATCAAGGATTAACAGTAAACTGGTCTCCAGCAAATTTTATTCAAACCACCTTAACGCTGGCTGCTGGGGATTACCATAATTCAATGACAGTAGATGGAGCAGGGAACTTGTATGTAGCATCGTATTATGATTTCTATAAGTCTACGAATGCAGGCACCACCTTCTCTTCCATAAAGACAAACCTTACACCGCTCACTTATTTTTATGGTGTATTGGCAGTATCTCCTGACAATTCAATTTCTCTTTTTCTTAACGATAAAATTTATAAATCGGTCAATCAAGGAACCACCTGGACGAACACAGTAAATCCAGCATTTGATTTTGGGTCATCCACAACTTCAGTTGTCTTCGCGTCAGCATCAACTTATTTTTTAGGCACAAGTGGAGATGGAGTCTTTAGAACTTTGAACACGGGGTCAACCTGGGAATTTAAAAGTAATGGTTTAACGGGCGCCAACACAAGTGGCATAGTTGTAGCAAACACAACGAACCGGATACTAGTTGTTAAAGGAGGCCGAGGTTATTGGACCTCAACGGATGGTGGTACCTCCTGGACAATAAGCGTCTTATCGGACTATGTAAATGGTGTTATTAAACTAACAGATGGCACCATCATTATGTACGGTTCGAGAGTGTTTAGATCAACGGATAATGGAGCAACATTTACTGCCAGCAGTAATTATTTCAGTCACTATAAAATTTTAGAAGCGTCAAATGGAGATTTGTATGGATTTAAATACGGAAAAGTTGATAGATCAACAGATAAAGGTATAACTTGGACGGACTTGGCAATCACGGGTCTTCCAACCACTTTCCAACCACAGGAAGCCGCGATTGACGGAACAACAAATATGATGGTGCATGGCTGGGACGGTGTCTCTGCCTATAGAACTTACAAAATTGTAGGGACTACCGCGACCGCAATAACCTTACCCTTCACCAGCTCTTTTAATAATATATTTTTTCTGGACGGTAAATTTTATGCCTCCCAGTTCTCAGCATATTATTATTCCTCGGATTTAGGATCTACTTGGACAACGGTTGGTTTTTCCGGCAATGTTGTGTTTCCGTTAAAGAATGCTTCATACTCCGGAATTGCCGTTTCAAAAAACGGAGCTCTTCAAATAACGCAGGATAATGGAGGAACCTGGAACAATACCAATTTGCCAGTTAGTACGGCATATATAACCGATGTTGCCACTAATACAGCCGGAGATTTTTTTGCTACGTCCATTGGATCCTCTGTTTTAAAATTTACAGATGAACTTCTGGTTAATCCTGCCACACTTCCCCCCTATATCAATTTCAATTGGCAGCCACTCAATGGACCATATGGAGGAAATATCACACGGGTTAAAGCGCACCCCGATGGCACAACATTATTTGCTATTGCGAATGGAAGTTTTGTTTGGCGATACAGCGGAGGAACATGGACCCGTCTAAGTCCAATTGTTGGTGTAACTACAATTTTTGACGTAGACATCGATGCTGCTGGCAACGTTTATATTGTCCCAGTGATCAATCCACAAAAAATTTATAAGTCTACTGACAAAGGTGTTAACTGGGCTCCTTTGACAAGCACAGGCATGGGCTCGCCTTCTCCAACATCATCCACAATAAGAAGAATAGAGATTCTTTCTGATGGTTCTATTCTTGCCTTTGGCAGTAGTGGAGGCCTTGGCAGAGTCTATAAATCCACTGATGGCGGGGCTACTTTTACTCAAAAATTTGCCAGCGCTCTAAATACAAACTATTCCAGACTTCCGGTTGAAAGTGCAGGTGGTGTTGTTGCTACTGTAGGAACCAGTATAGTATCTGTAATTATAGATGGAGAACCTCAACAACAATCCCAATACGTAGAAGGACTTTTAATTTCTTTAGATAAAGGAGATACCTGGTCTTTAAAACCCTTCCCGTCAATTGTAGGTCCAACGGGGTTCGTGGGAAGTCTTGCTTTTGACGGCACCACTCTGTTAGCTACAGTAATACTCGATTCAAGTATACCGAATTGGGTTACCCAGCTTGTCAAATCAACAGATAATGGTAATACATGGTCTGTAGTGCCAACACCTGGCCCTACAACTAATCTTAGTTATGGTAAGCGGTTTGTGGTATTACCAGGAGGTGAGTATTTACTTACTTTACAAAGTCCTTTCTTTGATTGTTATAGATCTACAAATGATGGAGCAACCTGGACTTACGTTGGTAACTTTGGAGATATCTATAATTATTCTGATGCTATTGGCTCCACGGCTTACTTAATGGGTAACATAAAAGGGGTTCAAAAAACAACAGATGGCGGATTAACAATTTCCTCCGTGAATACAGGAATGCCAATTAATTCGGCATTTGATATTGAAGTGTTGAATGGAACAGAACTCATTGTTGGGGCAACGAGCCCTTACCACTCTGGCAATTTTGGAACAAGTTTTACGCTGGCAACTCCACAGGTAGCCGGTAGTTTTCTTAAGACTAACGATGGAGTTATTGCCTATGGGAGCAGGCGATTGCAAAAATCCACTGATGGAGGAAAAACCTACACAGAAATTGGAGAGGATCGATATTTTTCTTTTGTTACCGTAAGCAAAACGGGCGATGCCTATTGGGCATTTTCGAATAGTGAAATTCCGGGCACCTCGGTTCAATACGGACTTTTCTATTCTACAGATTTAATTAGTTGGACTGAATCTCCACTTTCAGGATTGCCTAATGAAAGTGACTTTTTTATTAGTGACATGGTTATCGATGATGCCGACCGCGTGTATGCCCTGGTTTCGGATAACCAGACAGGACTTACAGAAGTTTATAAAATCGTATTTGGTTCGGCAACTAACATCTCAAGCGTAATAGGAACCCAGAATCCATTCTCTATATTTTACTTCAATAATCAGATATACCTATATGATGGAGATGGTATAATCTATAAATCAACGGACGGTGAAGTTTGGACGCAATCTTCGGCACCTGCCGGAGGATCATTAGTTGTAACCAATAATTATTTATTTGTTACGGCAAGTAACTCTGTTCTGTGGTTATCCCGAGATAATGGAAATTCGTGGCAAAGCGTAGGCGATTCTCCATTAGCGGGTGTAAACTTTAGGGATGTAGCCGTTAATCCGTATGACGGATATGCCTATGCAACGCTTTCAAGCAGTGTCGTTAAAAAAAGTGGAAACGTTGTTATTCCTAATGATAACACGAAGCCCCTGACAATTACCCTTTCTCCGCTACATAATGCAACCAATGTTGTTTCCAGACCAACGATAACAATCACGTTTGACGAAATAACAAATGCTATAGCTGGTAAGAAGATTAGAATCTTTGATCTTGCTCAACCTGCTTTGCCGGTTGTCATTATGGATGTAAGTGAAGCAAACAGGAGCGCAGAAAAATCTTGGACATTTACGTTGGCGGCTGATTTAAGTTATTTAAAAACGTATTTTGTAATTGTTGATGCGGGGGCATTTGCAGATATCTTTGGAAACACCTTTCTGGGGATAACTACTAATTCACTATGGCGGTTTACAATTCAAGAAGAACCGGATACGCAAGCACCTGCTATAGTAATTGTAACAGCTGACCTAAAGCAAACTAAAGGCGCAGCCAAGCGAGTAGACATAACAGTTACTGATAACAAGAATCTTCCAACAGATAAAACTAAAGTGTATTATAGGGGCATTGCCAAGTTGGATACTGAACCCTTTACACCAGCAACGCTAAGTGTTCTTTCGGGTGGAGGCACCATTTCTACTACGTTCACCGTTGAGGCCCAGGACAATTGGTATGATGAAATGGGTTTGGAATTTTACTTTGAAGCAGAAGATGCTGCAGGAAATAAGAAGCGATCACCAACCACAGCCAATACTTATTATTATTCTTATATAACATATCCTGTTGCTGCAAGCCCGGTGTTGCCATCTGCACGAATTTCATTGGGAGGAAAAGCAAATAACTATAGAATGATTACTATCCCGTTTCAACTTGCAGATCCTCAAATGCTATCCGTATTGGATGAACTTGGTTCAGTTGATACTAAAAAATGGAGGATTTTTACCTATTCAGGAGGAGATCAGTTTATTGAGAACCCACCATCCCTTACAAGGGGGAAGGGGTATTGGATAAACGTAAAAGTTAGTCCAGGTGAAATAAAAATTGATGGGGCCACTACACCTTCAAATAATAGAACTGATTTTTTTAAAATGGATTTAGCACCAGGCTGGAACCAGATTGGCAATCCTTACCCTGTTGAAATAAATTGGGATGAAATAAGAACAGCGAATGCGTCCATTAAAAGGTTAAAAATATTCAATGGCACAAGTTACGTTGAAGAAAGTTCATTGCTTCCCTATCAAGGAGCTTTTGTATTTGTTGATGGAACTACGGCAGTTAACGATCTTGTGGTAAGATTTAAAGGCATTACCACCGGTGGCCGCATTAGATCAAATGATTCAGGAACTGATCTTTCAAAACCCAATTGGGAAATTCCTATCTCAGCCATCAATAATGAAATTACTAATACGATGGGTGGCGTGGGAATGAATGAAAATGCTACTCTTGATTGGGATCAATATGATGATATTAATCCACCCCCCTTTATTGATTATGCTGAACTTGCGTTCAATAAGAAGTATAACTCGTATCACCTTGCAAAAGATATAGTGCCTACACAAGATGAATATGTGTGGGAGTTTAGTGTAAATGCTTCAGAAGGAATAACTCAACTCAACTGGGATAATACTGCGATTAAGGGCGATAAAGACTTAATTTTATTTGACCTTGATCGCCAAAAGTTAATTGATATGAAAGAATTAGCCATGTATTCCTTCGATGCAAGAGAAGGCAATTCATTTCAAATTCATTTTGGTAAGGATTTGCATGTTAAGCCAACTGCTGTAACGTTGAGCACTCCATTCCCTAATCCAACAAATGACAATGCCTCTATTGGGTTCTCTCTACCCGAGAGCAAATCAGGCTATCAAGTGCAATTAGAAGTTTATAATTCGGTAGGTCAACGTACTGCAGTTTTAGCAAACGGAAGTTTACAGGCTGGTTTTTACACGTCTGTTTGGGAAACGGAGAATGATGAAAATGGATTGTATTTCTACCGCCTGACTGTTTCGGCACAAGGGGCACAAAAAGTTTTAACACAAAAGATTATCATTAATCGATAAGAATATGAAACCCAAGAATTGTACACTACTGGTTGGTCTTTTACTCTTTAATATATGGAGTTTTGCCCAAACCGTAACCACCCGCACCAATGAGTTTGAGGTTGATTTTAGCGACCCTAAAAAATTGGTAAGCACGACAATCCCTGTTATCAACTGGATTACTCCAGTTCCTGAAACAAGTTTTGCACAGGATAATAAATTCAAAATCAAAGTTGAGATTGAATCGATAGCACCATTAAAAAATATCACCATTTCCATTAAAGAAACCATGGAATCGGCTACTCGTGGCTCCATGAGTATTCAGCCTGAGGGTAATGAGATGTATAAGTCTGTGGTTGAAAAATCATTGACGCTTATGGATGGAGAAAATCTTTTGGAAATAGTTGCCGAAAATCTTGATGGAACAAAAACGATCAGTTATAAAAAAGTACATGTGGGCAGCGCATCGTTGGCCGATGCCACTAAATTGAACCGCACGGATTATGCACTCATTTTCGCAACGGATAATTACGACAACTGGTCTGACCTCGTTAACCCGATATTTGATTCGCGTACCATTGCGGAAGAACTAAGAAAGACGTATGGATTTAAAGTAGAAATGATTGAGAATGCTACGCAGTCCGTGATGTTGAAAAAGATTCGTGAATACGGTGAGAAGAAATATCAACCCCTGGATCAACTCTTTATTTTCTTTGCTGGCCATGGAACCTACGATCAGACTTTTGGGGAGGGGTTTGTGGTTACAAAGGAATCGTTGCTGAATGATGAAGCTAAAACTACCTACTTATCTCATAACCGACTTCGCTCCATTGCTAACAACATTCCATGCGAGCACATTTTTCTGGCTATGGATGTTTGCTTTGGGGGCACATTCGATCAGGCACTTGCTTCTTCGCGTGGAGCCGAAGAAGAAGTTTATAAAGAACAAAATCAAACAGAGTTTATTACACGCAAGCTTACTTACAAAACACGCAAGTTTCTTACTTCGGGAGGCAAGACGTATGTATCAGATGGTATTCCAGGAAAACATTCACCGTTTGCGAAAAATTTTATTGATGCCTTACGTTCACGCGGTGGCCGTGATGGAATTTTAACCTTGCCCGAAGTATTTACCTATGTAGAGAAATTAAAAATACAACCCCGCTTTGGCGAATTTGGTGACAATGCACCAGGCAGTGATTTTATTTTTGTAGCACGTTAATTTGATAATAATAAGAAAAAAAGGTGAGGGTTAACCTCACCTTTTTTATTCACCGTGATTTCAGGTATTTTTAGAGGATTGGTTCAATTATGAGATTTGCTTTCCTGATTTTTCTATGGCTGCTTGGTTTTTCTATTCAGGCCCAGCCGGGCACATACTTTCTTTCCCACTATTCACCACCCGATGACCGCATTGATTTTCGTAGTGTTGATCTTGTACAAGATGAACAGGGTGAAATTTATTTTGCTACCAAAAGTGGAGTACTTGAGTTTGACGGTAAAAACTGGAAGATAATTTCAGTACCCAGTACGGTCTATGCATTGTCAACAAAAGGCACTGATGTATTTATTGCCAGCCTTACCAGTGTTGGCACGTTGGGAGCTAAAAATGAAACACCCAGGCGATACCTGACTATTGTTGACGATACCGGATTTTCTTCTACGGTAACGAATGGTGAAATGGTCTTTTTCTGCAATCAGAATCAACTTGTAAGCTATTCAATAGCCAAGAAGGCCATCGAGTGGAAGTTGAATGCCGACAGCAGCCAGGGATCATTTTTGAAAGTCCACGAAGTAAATGGGAATGTTTATGTGCGAACAACGAAACGAGGGCTTCTTAAAGTTGAGGGGCAAAAACTGATAGCGTCTGATCTTACTCCAGGAAATTTAATTTTTTCAACACCCACCACTGATCGAAACAGATTCCTGATTGGCATGGACGATCACCGGGTTTTTATGAATGAAAAAGGTGCCTTGCGAGAGTTGACCCTAAACGATCAGGCTTTTATAAACAATAATATTCTGGTGGATGGCGTGTTTGTTAGCGATAGTCTGATAGCATTGGGCACATTACGCGGTGGCGTGTTGTTTGCCAATCCAATTTCTGGAAAGACTGAACAAATAATAGATTACTTCAGCGGCTTGCCCGACAATGAAGTGTATGCGTTAATGACCGACCGTAGCAATGGCGTTTGGGTGGCACATGAATATGGATTTACCCGCATCTCGCCCACAATTCCATTTCGCTCATTTGATCATTTTCCGGGATTAAATGGAAATCTTCTTTGTGCGCAATCTTATCGGGGCAACGTGTTTGTAGGAACAACGCTGGGCTTATTTCAACTGGTGGAGGCTTCAGAAAAATTCCCGACAACGGAAACCAAGAGCAGGAAAACGGGTAAAAAAATTGTGCCAGTACCTACGCCAAAAAAAGATTCAGTCAGTTCAGAAAATTTTTTGTACAAAAAAATTACTGGCATTGAAGGCAAGGTAACGCAGCTTGCCGAGATCAAAGGTAAATTGATTGCTTCGGGAATGAGTGGGGTTTATGAAGTTGACGGGCTAACGGCTAAACCCATCTTGCAGGAACCTGTTCGTTCGGTTTTTTTCTCGCCCTTGCTACAACAACTTTTTATAGGAACGTATGCCGAAAAGCTTAAAACACTGGAGCCCGTTAATGAAGGGTGGCGAGAAACAAATCTCCTGGATTCATTAAACGATTTTATCAGCCATGCATTTGAAGATCGACTTGAAAATATCTGGCTTTGCGGGCGAACAAATATTTATAAAGTTGAAACGATAGAAGGCGACATCACAGAAGTAGTTGCGTACCCAATCAACAATCCCTCGCGCGATGAAACCGTGGGTCTTGCTTATGGAAACGAATTATACATTGCAGCCTCTGGGCAGTTTAGTCGCTACGATGGTAAATCTTCCTTTGTAAAATTCGATTCCTTGCCGGGACCTCGGAAATATTTTGCTTCGGCCGGATATTTTTGGTTTCACGATGGAACTAAGTGGCGTACGGTAGACAAAAGAATGCAATCGCTAAAACTGGATTGGCTTGGGCTCTTTCCAAACCTCAGGTATCTCGCACCGGATAATCAGAAGGATGGATTGTGGGTGATTACGGCAACGAACGAGTTGTATAAGTTAAGCAACACCCCCAAGGATATTTCAAATACTCACTATCCACTTTTTCTAAGACAAGTAAGAGGTCAGGAAATAAAACCTGCAAACCGGATAGAAGTAGAACAGACTGCAGGCTCGATTGAGTTTGAATTTATTCAGCCTGACTTTGTAGGACTAAACACTACGCAGTATCGATACCAGATAAAGGGCCTTAATCCGTCATGGTCGGCCTGGTCAGCTTCAAATAATATTATTCCTGTGGTTTCCTATTTGCCACCCGGCAAATATCAGCTAGCCGTGCAATCGCGCGATCTGCTTGGCAATGAATCCAAGGTAGAGCAAATTGGATTTAGTATTTACCCCCCCTATTGGCAGCGATGGTGGTTTTATGCGCTGGAGTTTATCGTGTTTAGTTTTTTGGTGATTCTATCACTGCGGTTGAGTCGCGCCAACACCAAATACCGCTACATAAGCCAGATTCTTTCCGTACTTACTGTAGTAATGTTGATTCAGTTTCTGCAAACTGTACTGGCTTCTTTAATCGGAGCCAAAACATCGCCCGTAATTGATTTTATTATTCAGGTATTTATTGCGCTGGTTGTTTTTCCAATTGAAATCTTTGCGCGCGATGCAATGAGTAAATATTCACAAGGCAAATTTCAGATCAAACGCGCCTGGGATAAGGATAATAATTAGCTATAATCTTTAAGATTTTAGTTATCTTCACCAACCTCAAAAAAAATTTTTATGAAAACCCTCTTGCCTATTTTCGTTTTTGCTCTTTTGATCAGTGCCTGCACGCCCAAGGAAACAGTTAAAACGCTGGCCGAACTAAATCCTGCAGCAGAAGGATTTGACCTCGTAGGATCAGACCCAGCTGCCGTGGAGCTTGCTGATAGTATTATGCATGCAATGGGTGGACGCGAAAATTGGGATAAAACCCGCTTCATCTCCTGGAATTTTTTTGGGGCCAGAGACTTGGTGTGGGATAAACAAGCACAACGCGTAAGAATTGAAAGTGCACGCGACACCTCAGTTTATTTACTTGATATGGCGAGTGGAACAGGCAGAGTGAAAATTAAAGGGACAGAAATCACAGAACCTGATAGCCTGAAAAAACTTTTAGATAAGGCGAAGGGGATGTGGATTAATGACTCATACTGGCTGGTGATGCCATTTAAACTTAAGGACAGCGGGGTAACAATTAAGTACATGGGCGAAGATACCCTTGCAGGGCAACGGTATAACTCTCTTGTTCTTACTTTTAAGGAGGTAGGAGTTACTCCTCAAAATAAATACAAACTTTATGTAGATAAGAAAGATAAACTTGTCCGTCATTGGGCTTACTACTCCAAAGCCATTCAGGACACCGCAAACTTTGTGCGGCCGTGGGATAATTATCAGAAGTATGGCAGCGTATTGTTATCGGGCGATCGAACCGATGGTGGGGGACCTAAAAATGTGAAAGTAGACGAATCACTTCCCGATGTGTTGTTTACCGAATTTTAAAAATTCATTCTATGATATTGAATCTCGAGACAGTACCGAATTTTTATAAGAACTATGTAAAGCAAATAGATGAAACAGACTTGTTGCAGGCACTACGAATTTCTGGTCATCGATGCCTAGAGTTAGTTCATTCAATTCCGGAAAGTAAATGGGATTTTCAGTATGCCCCTGGCAAATGGACAATTCGTGAATTGCTGTGCCATATGATTGATGCGGAGCGAATCTTTGCGTATCGTGCTTTGCGTTTTGCACGAAACGACAAAACTTCATTACCGGGTTGGGAAGAAAATGACTACGCCTCGCAAGCCAATGCCTCAGCTCGATCACTTCAAAAAATTGCAGCTGAGATGGCTCATGTGCGATCAGCAACCATCGATTTATTTGAAAGTTTTACACCTGAAATGTTAGTTCGAAAAGGGCTCGCCAACAATAACGAACTTTCGGTGGTGGCGCTTGGCTTTATTATTGCCGGCCACGAAACCCATCACTGTCATGTATTGAAAGAGAGGTATCTTGCCTGATGCATGAAGGTATCGGTTTATTCAATTTTAATTTTTTTACTTGGCGTTGCATGTTCACCCAGGAGCGCAATCATCAAAGAAGTAAAAAGTGCTGAGCAGGATTTGCAACAACATGCAGGCTTTGCGCTCTACGATCTTTCATCAAAGAAATATCTGATAGAGCATAACGCAAACAAATATTTCACACCTGCCTCCAACACAAAAATTTTTACACTTTATACAGCGCTGAAAATGTTGGGCGATTCGGCAACAGCCCTGAAGTATGTGCAACGAAATGATTCACTAATTTTTTGGGGTATGGGCGATGCCTCATTCCTGTATCAAAACACATTTGATAATGGTCTTACTTTCAATTTTTTAAAACAGGCGCCTGGCAACCTGTTCTTTTCGTCAACTAATTTTCAAACAGAAACACTGGGGCCCGGCTGGGCATGGGATGATTACCCCTATAGCTATTCAGCCGAGCGATCACCGTTTCCAATTTTTGGTAATCTGATTCATATTGAAAAGAATTCTTCTGACTTTATCATCGCGCCTCTTCATTTTATTCAACATTTCACGGTGGCTACCGAGGTTCATAAATACGAAGAGATAATTCGAGACCTTGATGACAATCGGCTAACTTATTTTCCGGGTAAAATCTCACGCACGGCCTGGCAAGTGCCCTATCACTACAGCAGCGATCTGGTGGCGGATTTGCTCAGCGATACACTTAAGCGGACTGTAGAGGAAATCAAGTTAGCAATACCTAGTAATGCAGTGTCATTGAAAAGCATTCCGCTGGATAGTTTGTATCGTGTAATGATGCAAGACAGCGATAATTTTATTGCCGAACAATTGTTGCTGCAATGTGCTGGCATGGTTAGCGACACATTAAAACCTGAAATTGCAATTCGGTTTGCTAAAGAAAAATTTCTTTCTGATCTACCGGATCAACCTAGTTGGGTGGATGGCTCCGGGCTTTCGCGCTATAATTTATTTACACCCCGATCAATTGTTAAGCTGTGGGAGAAAATACATGCGGAAGTTCAACAGGAGCGTTTATTCGGTTTGCTTGCTACGAGCGGTAAAAGTGGTACATTAAAAAATTGGTATAAGAAAGACACACCTTTTATCTATGGAAAAACAGGCACACTCAGTAATAATCACACGCTGAGTGGGTTTCTTGTTACGCGAACGGGTAAGATTCTAATCTTTAGCATGATGAATAATAATTACCTTGCAAGCACGAGCGAAGTACGAAGAAGAATGGAAAAGATTTTGTTCACTATTCATGAAAAGTATTAACCTGATTTATAGCTGATGAAAAAATGTGTTCTGTTAGTGTTGATTTGTTTTTGTGGTGAGTTTGTTTTTAGTCAGGCTCCTGATTTGCTTGATATTAAAATTGGCCAGATGATTATGGTAGGCATGCCTAAATCTGAATTGGACGAAAAAGTGTTGGAAGAAATCAGAAAGGGAAAAGTAGGATCAATAATTCTTTTTGAAAAAAACATTCCCAACAAACCCAACGCTTTCGCGAGTTTAAAAAACCTGACGTGGTCGTATCAAAAGGCTGCTTCCATTCCTTTATTTATTTGTATTGACCAGGAAGGCGGTAAAGTAAATCGATTAAAAGAAAAGTATGGCTTCACACGATCGATAACCGCTGCTTCGCTGGGTAAATATAAATCACTTGATTCGGTACGATTTTATGCCGAGGCAACTGCAGCTACGTTGGCCGGATTAGGCTTCAATGTAAACTTTGCTCCGTGTGTTGACTTGGCCATCAACAAAGACAATACCGTGATAGCGAAACCAGAGCGTGCTTTTTCGGCCAATCCGGATACCGTAATTATGATGGCCAAAGAAGTTATCAAACAACATCGTAAGTACGGTGTTATTACTTCGTTGAAGCACTTTCCCGGCCACGGTAGTTCAAAAGAGGATACTCATTTTGGAGTAGCCGATGTAACCAATACCTGGAGTGATCAGGAATTAAAGCCGTATAAAGTACTGATTGATTCAGGTTATGCCGATGGCGTAATGACTTCGCACATTGTAAATAAAAATCTGGATGCAAAGGGATTGCCAGGAACCCTTTCGAAGGAAATTCTAGATGGCATTTTGAGGAAACGGTTAGGATACAATGGCGTTGTATTCTCAGATGATATGCAAATGCATGCAATTTCTAAAAATTTTGGGTTGGAAGAAACCATCAAGCTTGCTATCAACGCGGGGGTAGACATTATGTGTTTCTCAAATAACATTGCCGGCAGTGACGAACGCACGGTTGACAAAGTTCATTCGATTATTAAAAAGTTTGTGTCTACCGGGGAGATCAAACCCGAACGCATTGATGAATCGTTTCAGCGGATTTTACAATTGAAAGCTCGAATGGGCAATCGTGATGTAGCCTCTTATAAAGCAGAGATAGCTAAACTTCAGAATCAGTTGAAGCAGCAAGCGGAGGCGAGCCTGGCACCCGTTGTAAAACCTGAGCCAGCGGTTGAAACAACCAGAAAGAAAAAGAGATCGAAGAAAAATTGATTAGTATGAAGAAGGAGTTTATCATGATTGCCCTAGCGTTTGTTGCGCTTGCCTCGTTGGGATATGCTTTTCAGCAAAAGTCGCAGATCGATGAAGTAGCTGCAGTTTGCGAAAGAGAGAAACAAGAATTGGTGAAGCTTGCCGAGCAGCAACAATTGCAAGCCCGCGAGTTTCAGAAGATGGCAGAGGCCGCAAAGAATGAAGCCATGATTCAGAGAGTGTTAGCCGAGGAACAATTGAAAGCATTAAAATCAAAATGAAATGAGTCAAAACACTAGCCGCAACAAGGGACTAATAATTGCTATCGGAATACTTTGTTTTATTACGCTGATTGCTTTTGTATATGCCTTTGTTCAGCAGGCAGAGGCAAAGCGACAGTCGGCTATGGTAATTGAATGCGAAAAGAACTCAATCCAAGTGCAACAACAGATTGAAGATAGGAACAGGCAGCTTGCGGCTACAATTGAAAGTCTTCGTATAGCAGTTATCGATGCAACACAGCGGCGGGAGCAAGCGCTGAAAAAACTGAAATAATGGTCTACTCAATAAATAAACCGAATCACGAAGTCCCAATCATCATCAGCGTACCACACTGTGGCACGGCTTTTCCAGATGAAATAAAAGATGAGTTTAAACCGAGATTTATCAAAGCGCCAGACGATACGGATTGGTTTGTCCAAACACTGTATGATTTTGCTCCCGCTATGGGCATCACCATGATCACCGCCAACTACAGTAGGTGGGTAATTGATTTAAATCGCGATCCGTACAGCAAGCCTCTTTATTCTGATGGAAGATTTATTACCGGCCTGTGCCCTGCTACTACTTTTCTTGGCGAACCAATCTATAAAGACGAACGCACCGAAGTTGAACTGCCCGAAGTAAAACGAAGGAAAGATTTATACTATCAGCCCTATCACAGCAAGTTAAAAGAGTTGCTAACACAACGCAGAAAAAAATTTGGTAAAGTGTTGTTGTGGGACTGTCATTCCATCAAACAACTTGTACCCACGATTCAAAAAGATAAGTTTCCGGATTTAATTTTAGGTGATGCGGATGGAGTTTCTGCTGCACCAGCTTTTATTGACTCTGCATGGAGTCTTCTTTCCGACAGTGAATATTCAGTGGCGCACAATCATCCGTTTAAGGGCGGCTATATTACGCGCTACTATGGCAAGCCAGCAAAGAACCGCCATGCCCTGCAATTAGAAATGAGTAAGGTAAATTATCTTGACGATACCGAAACGAAATACGATAAAATCAGAGCCGCCAAAATGCAGGAGTTACTGAAACGTGTTTTTGAGAAGTTGATCGGGCAGTTGTAATCCCTCACCCTCTTCCCCCTCTCCCGGGGAGAGGGGTGTCCGAGGAACGAGGACGGGGTGAAGGATTAAAAAGTATTTACATGTCTAAAACAGAAGACCAGGAAAGTAAGAAAATTGAAGCGTGGTTGCGAAGCAAAAATCCAGAGGCAGTTCTTGGATTTGCCCGAGAAATGAGAAAGAATCCGACTGAAGCAGAACAACTTTTGTGGAAAGAGTTACGAGGAAGAAAACTGAGTAATTTAAAGTTTAGGAGACAACAACCGATGCAGGGTTATATTCTCGATTTCTATTGTGAATCAGCTCGCCTTGGAGTTGAGGTGGATGGAGAAATTCATACTATGGAAGAGCAAACAAAATATGGCCAACAACGCTCCGCGTATCTTGAAGAATATGGGATTAAAATAATCAGGTTTAGGAATGATAAGATTATTAATGAAATGAAATATGTGTTGAACGCTATCAACGAATCGGCCAATCAAAGAAAGTAAGATGAAATATTTTCGTTTCGATTCCCTCCTCCAAAAGGAAGGCTGGCTTGAATCAGCTTATGTGGGAGTTGATGCAAAAGGATTAATTCAATATCTGAATGCAACCCCCCCACAACAAGTTATTGCTGTTGAATCCGTGTTAGGTCATGCGCTTCCGGGTTTTCAAAACGCACACTCACATGCCTTTCAATATGCGATGGCCGGGTTAGCAGAAAATCATCCTGTCGGAACGTCAGATGATTTCTGGACATGGCGCGAAGCGATGTATCAATGCGCGTTATCGGTAGATCCGGATCAGGCCGAAGCCATTGCTGCCATTCTCTATGCCGAAATGCTACGTCATGGATATACGCATGTGGCAGAGTTTCATTACCTGCATCATGATAAAGACGGCAAGCCTTATAAAAATCTTGCCGAGATGGGCGAACGCATGGTGGCGGCTGCTAAAACTGCAGGAATAAAAATTACGTTGATTCCTGTCTTCTATCAGAAAGGTGGTTTTGGTCTTGAGCCGCAACCACGCCAGCGAAGGTTTATTTCAAAAACAGTTGATGATTACTTCAAACTTTTTGAAGCCTCGAAATCAAATCTTAAGAACTATAGCAATTCTTCATTAGGATTTAGTGTACACTCTCTGCGCGCGGTTGATTTAAATGATATAAAAATTACGTTCAATCAGGGGCCAAAAGAATTGCCATTTCATCTGCATGTAGCTGAACAGAAAAAAGAAATTTCAGATTGCCTTGCTCATTGCAATCAGAGACCCATGCAATGGCTCTTGAATAATCTTGATATAAGCAGTCGTTTTAATTTAGTTCACTCAACCCATCTTGATGATGACGAACTCGCAAAGCTGGCAAAGTCCGGGGCAACAGTAGTGTTATGTCCATCTACAGAGGGAAACCTGGGCGATGGTATTTTTCGCATGCGCGAATATGTGAAACTTGGTGGTCGTTGGTGCATCGGCACGGATAGTCATATCGGACTAAATCCAATGGAAGAGTTTCGGATGATTGACTATCGCCAAAGATTAATTTCTAATCAGCGAAATACATTTGAAGGTGATGCAGCCACCTGCATGGTTAATGAAGAGATTGAATCGGGTCGAATGGCGATGGGATTAAATCAAAAAAATCATTTTGAAATCGGCCAGCCTTTTGATGCTGTGGTTTATAATTCTCAATCACATTTATTGGCTGACACCGCTGAAAAAAACAGACTGGCTACATTGGTATTTACATCCGACTCAAGTCGTATTTTGGGTACAATTGTTAATGGGTGCTGGGTGGTTAAAAATCAACACCACACAAATGGTCACACCCTTAAAGTAAACTTCTCAAAGGCAATTCGAGAGTTAAAAAACAGATAACCAGAGGTGTAATTTAGGTAGTTTCTTTTCTGAGTTTTAGTTAACTCTGTAATTGTAACCTAAACCTCTTATGAGAAAATCATTCCTAATTCTTCTGGTGGCATGTCTTGGATTTGTATCCTTTACATTCGCCCAAAAATCAAAACCTAAGCCTGATCCTCAACCCACAGCTTCTTTTGATGCTGCTAATTTTAAAGGACTAAAATGGCGCAACATTGGTCCCTTTCGGGGAGGCCGGGCTAATGCAATTGCCGGAATTGCCGAGAATGACAATGTGTATTATGTTGGCTATACAGGAGGAGGTATTGCAAAAACCGATGATGCAGGTATCACCTGGAAAAATATCTCCGATGGATTTTTCAAAGTAGGAACCGTTGGTGATATCGCCATCTGCGAAAGCGATCCTAATGTAATTTATGCAGGAACCGGTGAACATGCCGTGCGCGGTGTTATGACTTCGTATGGAGATGGTGTTTATAAATCAACTGATGCCGGAAAAACCTGGAAGAATATTGGCTTGGAAAAAACAAGACATATTTCTGAGATTGCAATTCATCCAACCAATCCGGATGTTGTATTAGTTGGCGCACAGGGCCCGTTGCATGGCCCTAGTCAGGATCGAGGTGTGTATAAATCTATTGATGGAGGTGCTACATGGAAAAAGACTTTATACGTAGATGAAAATACAGGCGTGTCTGCATTAAGTATGGACATGACCAACCCACGGATTTTATATGCTGCTACCTGGCAACACAGACGCTATCCCTGGAAAGTAGAAAGTGGTGGCCCCGGTTGCACTATTTGGAAATCAACGGATGGTGGCGAAACATGGACTAAGATTGTAGAAGGGTTGCCAAAAGAGATGGGCAAAATCGGGGTAGCTGTTTCGCGCGCAAATCCAAATCGCGTGTATGCAATCATTGAAGCTGAAAAGACAAAAGCAGGATTATATCGGTCTGATGATGGCGGCAAGAAATGGAATCAAATGTCAAGCGACCATACAATCACTGCACGTTCGTGGTATTATATGGAAGTATATGCAGATCCTATCAACGAAGATGTTGTGTATGTGCTCAACGCCCCAATGACACGCTCGATTGATGGCGGGAAAACATTTTCAACGATTCGCGTTGGGCATGGCGATACACATGATCTCTGGATTAATCCAAAAACAAACAGCACCATGGCGTTGGCCGATGATGGTGGTGGTGAGATTAGCTTTAATACAGGCCGCTCGTGGTCTCCATTAAATAATCAGGCAACTGCACAGTTTTATCGTGTTAATGTCGACAACCGTTTTCCATATTGGGTATATGGCGGGCAGCAGGATAACTCTTCCGTAGCCATTCCCAGTAGAAACGGTAGCTATGGAATTACCGATAAAGATTGGTTTGATGGCCCCGGTTGCGAAAGTGCGTGGGTTGCATTCAATGATCCGAATAATCCGCAGTTGTTGTATGGTGGCTGTTACCAGGGAATTATTGATGTGAAAGATACCCGCACCGGTGAAGTAAAAGATATACAGGAATATCCGGCAACGAATCTCGGATTTAAACCGCGCCAGATGAAATATCGGTTCAATTGGAATGCGCCTTTGATCAACTCTCCACACGACCCCAAAGTAATTTATCATGCGGGTAATGTGCTGTTCAAAACAATAGATGGTGGCTTAAGCTGGGAAGTAGTAAGCCCCGACTTAACGCGCAACGATACAACCAAACAAAATACAAGTGGTGGCCCCATCACCAACGAGGGCGCAGGTGGAGAAAACTATAACACCATTTATTATGTGGTAGAATCAATTCATGAGCGGGGCGTTATTTATACAGGCAGTGATTGCGGCTTGGTGCAACTTACCAAAGATGGTGGAAAATCATGGAACAACATTACTCCAGTGGGAATGCCCGAAGGCATGGTGCATTCCATCGAAGTTTCTCAACACGATAAAGGCACCGTTTATATTTCCATGTCGCGGTATAAATTCAACGACTTCACTAACTACACCTACAAGTCAAACGATTATGGTAAGTCGTGGATAAAAATTGGCAATGGTGTGGAGGCGGATGATTTCATCAAAGTAATTCGCGAGGATAAAAAAGTGAAAGACTTGTTGTATGCGGGATCAGAGCGTGGATTTTATATTTCTTCCAATGGGGGTGCATCATTCAGCAAGTTTCAATTAAATCTTCCGATTGTTCCGGTAACAGACATGATCATTAAAGATAATGATCTGGTGGCCGCTACTGCGGGTCGTGCTTTCTGGATTTTAGATGACCTGGCAGCCATTCAGCAATCAAAGGGAGTGTTTAACTCAACTATAAAAATTTATTCACCCAAGCCAACCTATCGGTTGTCGTCTGTTACTATCCCCGAATACTTTGGTGATATACCGGGGTTAGGCCGCAATCCAATGAATGGAGTGATCTTAGATTATTATCTGAAAGAAAAAGCGGATACAGCGAAAGTCACCCTTCAGATACTAGATGCAGGAGGCAAAGTGATTCGCAGCTACACAAACAAAAAAGATGAATCATTTAAACCCTGGCCCGGTGGCCCTTCGGCACCACAAACCATTCCGGCCGAGGCGGGCATCAATCGTTTTGCATGGGATTTTCGTACCGAAGGATTGATCGGTGTGCCCGGAGTGTTTGTGATGGGCGATCATAGTGGCCATCGTGTAGCGCCCGGCAAATACAAAGCGCGTGTCACTTTCAAAGGGCAGTCTTCAGAAACAGATCTCGAAATCATCGCTGACCCTAAAGTAACTGCTACCGCTGCCGAGTGGGCTGCACAGCAAGAATTCTTGAAACAAGCCGGAGATCAATTTGAAGACGTTCACAAATCCGTTAATAGCATGCGGCAAGTAAAAAAGCAGATTGAAACGCTGAACGAAGCGCTGAAAAATAATAGCGATGCGAAAGAGTTAATTCAACAAGGCAAAGAAGTGGTTAAAAAAATTGATCAATGGGAATCGAACCTGATTGAACCACGCTCTAAAAATTTTCAGGATGTAATTAACTTTCCAAATAAGTTAAACGCAGAGTTTTTGCAACTGCGAAGTGTTTCCGATACCCACGACCCGCGGTTAACCAAAGGAGCGCAAGATCGTGCGCGCGATGTGCAAGCCGATTGGGCAAAGTACAAGCAGCAGATGAATGAATTAATTCAGAAAGACATTAATAACTACAACCGCCTGTTTAAAGAGAAAAACCTACCCACTGTAATTACAGAAACGAAAGACGGAGTGATTAATAATTAATTGCAAAACAGGTATTAAAAAGCCCTTCCGAATTTTCAGGAGGGCTTTTGCTTTCTGTAAAGAAAATTTCCTCACTTGGTTCTGCACCCGGAAATTATTGCGTCCTTAAATCGTTTGTCGCTTTTAAGAACGGCAAAGAACTCTTCAACAAATTTTTTTATTCCGTTATAATCGGCTGGGCTAAAATATGATTGATGATCGCTTACAACTTTCATCAACTCAGGCTCGAGCCGCAGGTATTCCGATCGAACATATTGCACAGTTGCTTCCTTACGACAAAACCCCCGATATAATCTTTCCTGCACACTGCTAATCGGTAACGTTTCATTTACCGTTGCATACGGAGCATTCACCAGGCCAGCCATATCAAAATCATAAGCCAACGGAATTTTTTTATTAGGCTCCAGCTGAATCACTTTCATATTGTGTTGCATGGTGGTTGACCAATCCGTATTGGCAACGAGGTATTGAAACAAATCGGCAACAACCGAGGCGGTATCGTTTAGAGTTAATGGATGAAGCTGCGTCTCAATAACTTTTCCTTTAAACCGATGCGCAATCAGGTCATCGTCTTCTATAAGAAACCCTTTTATGGTATATGATTTTGATTTTCCACTATTATCGGTAAGTGTAATATCAGCAAGCCGCGTATGAAAATGATAAGGAGTAAGAGGCTCCAGTAATTTGTAAGCCAAATATTCTTTCATCAGCAGGTCGTTGCCCGTCTTCACAGTTTGGCATGGCAGCACAAGCTTAAAGTCTTTATTCCCTGCAAAGATTGTTTTTTCAGCATCACCTTTTTTCATTTTCATGCGAATGGGTGGGAAGAAGCAATTCGCTCTACGGAAGTTTCCGCGGGCTCGGATTTTTACCGGAAGAGAATCCCAGGCATTTTCTGCATTTTTAAATTTAAGCGTAGTCGGAAAATAAACAGAATCAACTGTATTCTTTTTGACTTCTTTAATTGAAAAGTTCATGCTGAGCGCTAGTGGTTGTTGCTCCAGAAAGATGGCGGGCACTTCTTTCTTTTTCTGCGAGTAGCTGCCAAAGGCAATCAAACAGAATGACGCAAATAGAATAAGAGATTTTTTCATGTGTTAGTAATAATAAATTTTTATGATGGCTCTATTCTTCACTAAATCAATCTGCTCAATCGTTGTCTTTTTAATATCCAATCCTGTGCGCTCGCGCAGGTCCTGTACCAACTGCTGATGTTGTTCGGACCGGATGTTTTCAATCTTATCGTACTCCACAACTTTTATTTTTTGGTTGCGCATGATCACGTTACCGTCAACAACAAAAATAACGGCTGCGATTAAAAGATTGACACCCGAAATTTCAAGGTGCGATCCTTTCATTACCGAGTTGATTAATCCCACCGCCATGATAATAAAAAGGTAAGTCATGTCTTTGGTGGTTAACGTTTCGGTTCGGAACCGGAGCAACGAGAATGCGGCTAATAAACCAAAGGCACTACTCAATGAATTAAAAGCCTTCGCTTGCTCCAGCATGTACGACAGCAGAAATACAATGAAGTTAAGCAGAAAGAAGGTGAAGAACAGATCGCTTTTATGGTAAGTTCTGAAGTAAATTACCCGGATAACCACCACCATAAAGGCCGTGTTGATAAGCAGTCGAAAGACAAGAAATTCTGAAACTAATGTGTGACTATCCATTTTATAAATATAAGATAATCAGCCTGTATTTCATCCGGATTGGTTTACCAAACCATCCGCAAACGCAATTGTTTTTTGGAACTGGCCGCCTGAATAAAACCTTTGTGTAGCGAGTCGCTTTTTTTGTAATTAGGGTAGTTCAAAGCCGTAACCCTATGCGTACATCCCTTTTCATTCTTTCCATTTTAATAGTTTTTTCAACCTACGCTCAGAAGAAAGCATCGCAGCCTCTCGCTACAGTTTCCTACGATCAGTCGCTGTACTCAGGCATGCGCTGGCGCGAGGTGGGCCCGTTTCGTGGCGGAAGATCATCCACCATAACGGGTGTGCCGGGCAATCCAAACCTGTATTATTTCGGATCGGTGGGTGGCGGTGTTTGGCGCACTAACGATGCAGGCCAAACCTGGTCGAACATGACGGATGCCTATTTTGGTGGAACGATCGGAGCCGTGGCAGTGGCTGAGAGCGATGCCAACGTAATCTACGTTGGCGAAGGTGAACAAACGCTGCGCAACAATGTATCCAGCGGGTGGGGAGTTTGGAAATCAACGGATGCCGGTGCCAGTTGGAAACACATTGGCCTTTCTGATTCGCGACATATCTCTCGCATTCGCGTTCATCCAAAAAATCCGGATGTAGTTTATGTAGCTGCGATGGGAAACCTTTGGAAGTCTAACGAAATGCGCGGTGTATATCGCAGCACGGATGGCGGCCAAACGTGGAAAAGAATTTTATACATCAACGATACGACTGGTGCCGGAGATCTGGTTTTCGATCCGGGCAATCCACGCATCATCTATGCGGCTACGTGGAATATGAAACGCAATGGCTACCGCATGGATAGCGGGGGGCCAGATTCAAAACTCTGGAAGAGTACCGATGGTGGTGATACGTGGGAGAATCTTTCTGATAAACCGGGTATGCCCAAAGGCATGAATGGAATTATTGGGGTTACAGTTTCGCCTGTTAATACAAATCGCATCTGGGCTATTATTGAAAACACCGAGGCTCCGGGTGTCTATCGTTCGGAAGATGGTGGTAAAACATGGGCTCGCGTAAACCAAGACCGCGCATTGCTACAGCGTGCGTGGTATTACTGTCGCATTTATGCAGATACTCAAAATGAAGACAAAGTTTTTGTGCTCAACGTTAGTTATGGCGTTTCAAAAGATGGCGGCAAAACATTTGAATTAAAAGATGCTCCACATGGTGATCATCACGATTTATGGATCGATCCCAACAACAACCAACGCATGGCGATGGCCGATGATGGAGGCGGCCAGATTTCTAATGATGGAGGCGAAAACTGGACTACCTATCACAATCAACCTACGGCACAATTTTATCGCGTTACCACCGACAATTCTTTTCCGTATAATATTTTAGGTGCTCAACAAGATAACACAAGTGTGCGCATACCCCATCGCACAACGGGCACTAGCATTACAGAAAATGATTGGACCGCACTTTCCATTGGTGAAAGTGCGCACCTCGCGCCCGACCCAACTAATCCAAACATTATCTACGGAAGTGATTACAAAGGCTACATGAGTATGCAAAATCTTGACAACGGACAGGAGCGCAGCACCAACGTATGGCCTTATCTGCCGGCAGGCTCTGGCGTGGAGGTAATGAAGTATCGTTTTAACTGGAACTATCCCTTGGTGTTCAGTCATCATGATCAAAAGAAACTTTATGCAGGCTCTAATCATTTACATGCATCGGTTAATGGTGGTCAAAGCTGGGATGTAATCAGTCCGGATTTAACACGCGGTGAACCGGAAACGATTAAATCATCGGGTGGACCGATTACACAAGACAACACCGGGGCCGAATATTATGCGAACATTTTTGTGATCGCAGAGTCGCCCTACACAAAAGATGAAATCTGGACGGGCTCGGATGACGGGTTGATCCATGTTACAGTTGATGGCGGAAAAAACTGGAAGAATGTTACGCCTACTATTTCTCCGAAGCTCAATATGTGGAACAGCATCGATGTAAATCCTTTTGTAAAAGGTGGAGCGTATGCCGTTGCTACTTCGTATAAGTTTGGAGATTATACGCCCTACATTTATAAAACAACAGACTACGGTAAAACATGGACGCTGATTACAAACGGAATTCCTAAAGAAGAATTTGCCCGTGTAGTTCGGGCCGATCCAAAACGGCAAGGACTTCTCTATGCTGGCACCGAAAAAGGGATGTGGATCTCCTTTGATGATGGTGCAAGCTGGAACAAATTGCAATTGAATCTTCCGCCAGTACCCATTGCAGACCTTGCAGTAAAAAATGATAACCTGATTGCAGCAACGCACGGCCGTAGCTTCTGGATGATTGATGACCTCACTCCGTTGCATCAGCTTTCAAAAGAGATGAGCGCAAAAGAGTTGGTAGTATTTAAACCGATGCCCAGTTATCGCATGCCAGGCGGTGCGGGTTGGCGTGGAGTAAACAGAAAACTGGAAGGTGAAAATCATCCGGGTGGTGTAATGATTCACTACTTTATAAAGAACCTTGACGATAAAGCAGAAATAAAACTTGAGATTCAGGAAATGAACGGCACCGTTATAAAATCATTTAGCAACAAATCCACGGGCACAAGTCAGCTTTCTGTAAAGACGGGCGGCAATCGATTTGTTTGGGACATGCGCTATCCCGGCTATACTACCTTTCCGGGATTAGTGTTTTATGGATCGCCCAATCAAGGACCGAAGGCCGTGCCCGGTAAATACAAAGCGGTGTTAACGGTTACGGGTAACATGGAAAAAAATCCTGCACTTGTTCTGGCGAATGCTATTCAGGAATTTGAAATCATCAAGGACCCACGTATTGAAACTACCCAGGAAGATTTTCAGGCACAGTTTGATTTTCTTGTGAAGGTGCGCAACAAAGTAAGTGAAGCCAATCAAGGTGTAATTGATGTTCGCAAGATCAAAGAAGATCTTGGCTTTTTGAAAAGCAAGATAGGAGTTGAAGCACAATTCAAAGAACTGGCCGATCTGGTAAAACAATTTGAGCAGGAACTGACTGCGCATGAAAACAACATTCACGAAACGCGCAACCGCAGCGTACAAGATCCTTTGAATTATGGAATCAAAGTAAACAATCGCTTAGCACATTTAATGGTTGAGCAGGCACAAGGCGACTTCCGCCCTACACAGCAAGGCGAAGAAGTTCGCGAAATGCTGACCAAACAAGTGGATGAAGAATTGACTCGGCTGCGAGCTACCATCGATAAAAATGTAGACCGGATAAACAATCTCGCAAAAGAAAAAGGTGTAGAGGTGGTGATGGTGAAGAAGGCACCTGTGATGAATTGATTGTTTATGACTCGCAACGAGTTTAAATCTTTAGTTCACCAGCACCAACGAGGCGAAAGATTTTTCGGTTACATCATGTTTCTTTCTCCGTTGGCGGTGGCCCTGTGGTTTTTGGGGGCGATGGTGGTGGATTATATTAATTATCCGCAAACTTCAATTTTAGTTTGGTTTGCGTTTATAGTAACGCAGCTTTGTGCTGCTTTTGCCTGGTGGGGCGTACACAGGATTAAGGGAAAGTTTAAAGACATCATTATCATTACCTTCGATGAGAACCAGGTAACCGACCGTGAACTGATTAACCTCATAGCCGAGAAAATGAATTGCGGAAAACAAAATCATGAATCCGGGTTACTCCTTCTGCGCTCAGGCGGTTGGCAAACTTCCTACACGATATTTATCGGCAGCCGGACAAACGAAGTATTTGCTGAGATTCGCTTAAGCGACAACGATGGTTTTTTTAGTTGGGGCATAAAGAAAGTACAAAAGCGATTTGTAACTGCGATTGATGAAATTGGGATGGAGAGGTCGTGTCGGTTAACAGTGTATATCGATGTAAACTGAAATTGTTTCTTCGTGGAGTCTTCCTGTGATGAATTCTTAAAAAGAACACTATACTCCATAGGTTCGAGTACTGAGTCGCAGAGTCCGAAGCGAGACTCGTGTGGAATCAAATTTTAAGCGAAAACATGTACAATGTTTTCTGTTTTATCCTTTAATAAATTACTTCATCACCGCCAAGTTCGTCTCTTAGGACTATTTTGAATGGCATTGAAACTTTCTTCTCGGATTTAAGATTTTCTATAGAATTTTGAAGTGTGGATTTCATATCAAAATCAAATTCATTTGAGTCATCATAATCTTCCCAAAGTTTTAATGCACAAAAATGAACTGTTTTTGATTCTTCAACCCTTTCTTGATTTTCATCCAATTCATTGATAAAGAAACTACCATTTGTTGCGTCAGAATAAAACTCTATAGACTCACTTTTAAATAAATTGAGTTTTATGAATGTAGTAATGGTTTCTATTAGTTCTCTTTCCAAGAGAACTAAATCACTTGCTTCAGATGTGACTGTGTAAAACTTTTCGTCTTCAGTTTTCCAACTAATCATATAATCCTCTTTTAGACATCTCAGCGCGAAATCTGCTCGCCCAATTTTAAAGTACGAAAAGACAGATCAACTTCATCCGCCTCTTTCTCAAACTCCCTAACATCAGCTGTATTAAATTTAAACAAATCGTAATGATGCGGAATTACCAACCGCACATCGATTTCTTTGCCAAGAAGGACGGCTTCTTTACAATTTAGATTTCCGGCTACACCACGAGCAGGGTCGTTGCCATTAATGGGAAGAAAAGCTACATCTACGTGAAACGGTTTTAGAATCTTTACCATATCATCATACCATAAGGTATCGCCACTGTGGTAAACGGTAAATTTTCCAAACTGCAACACAAAACCCATAAACTTGCAGCGGCCTTGTGCATCGCGTTCTATTTCGTTGTGCGCAGCGGGCACACCATGAAAAGTAAAGTCGTTCACTGTTTTTACTTCACCAGCATTCATGCCAATGGGAAAATTCACATCGCACTTTACACGATCAACTACAAAATTCCTGTTGGCTTCGGGGATTATAAATTGAATGTTGGGATTAACCTGAAACAACGGCATTAACGTTTCAGCATCTAAATGATCGGTATGATTATGACTGGAAGTAACTACATCAACGCAATCCAGTAATTGTGATTCAATCACCAACTCGCTGATGCGCTCGTGTGGTTTGTTTGTGTTTGCATATTTTTTTGTTAACGAATCCGACAAGTATGGATCGAAAAGCAAACACCTTTTATTCCACTGAATTAAAAATCCACTCTGCCCCAGCCACCAGATGTCGAACGAATCTGCATTACCCGCAGCTTTTGCATTACGGATTTCGGATGCGAGTGCGGGGCCTTGATTGTGTGGTTTGATCATACTTAAGTGGGTGCTTGCTTCTGGTCTCTGGTTTCTCGTTTTCTACTACTAAACTAGTTAGTTACTCTTTCCAAACCAGCCACCAGTAACGAGCAACCAGCAACTTCCCTCCAGCAACTATTTAAGACTCTCCCTAACCTTCCTCGCACCCTTCACCATGTTCACCAACTTCTGCCTCGAAGCCCAACGTGCAGTTTGACTTAATCCACAGTCTGGGGCAACGGCTAATTTTTCAGCAGGCACATGCTGCAAACATTTTTTAATGCGCTGCACTACATCGTCTTCTGTTTCGATGTAATAGTTTTTTACATCAATGATGCCTACAGCCACATCCATCTTTTCGGCAAACTTGGCAAGCAATTCTATTTCGGCAAACTCGCGGTTGGCCATTTCAATGTGTACTTCATCTACAGTAAGATTGAGAAAGTCGGGGAGCATCGGCTTCAGACTTCTATACCCCACCGGGCGACCTTTAAAATTTCCAAAGCACAAATGTGTGGACAACCGACACTTGCCCACCACACCAGCAATGGTGCGATTAAAGATATCGACAAATCGTTGCGTGTCTTCTTTGTAGGCATAACAACTCATGGATGGTTCATCCACCGTAATCTCCGTGCAACCTGCGGCTACTAAATCTTCCAGTTCTTTTTTAATGAAGGGAAGCAAGGCTTCGGTAATGGCAAAGCGGTCTTTGTATTTTTCGTTCGGCAACAAGCGGCCACTTAATGTGTATGGACCCGGCACACTGGTTTTTAATACGGGCCCTTTAGGCGCAAGTTTTTGAAGGCGTTTAAATTCTTTTACCGCGCCTAATCCATTCGGAGCAGTTAACGTATCAACTATAGAATTTTTTCCACGCTGGTCGTGCGCAGGCGGACCAAATCTGCGCAGCTCATCAGTATTTTCTTTTATGCCTTTAATAAATCCGTAAAACGAAAGATTAAAATCCAATCGCGTTTGTTCGCCATCGGTAATGACATCTAACCCGGCAGTTACCTGATCGTGGATGGCGGCAATCACCCCGTCTTCAATCAGTTCTTCTTTGTCGGCATTTCCAAACTCGTTGAAATGTTTAACAGAAAACTCAAGCCATCCCGGAAACGGATAACTGCCCACCACGGTGGTACGAATAGGTAGAGGTTGCATAATTTATTTTTTAGTGCCTACGTGTTCATACAATTTTGCAAGACGATGCGCATGTTCATCATACGCACTTTCAAAAAGTTGTGTAGCTTTTTCTTTGCCCACAATGTTGGTTGCCGTTAATACTTTTGGTGGTTGCCCGGCTTCGGTAATCAATCGGGCTACTTCTGCTTTGATGCAGTTGATTAACATAGCGCCACCCACCGTTGAACCAGGCGCTACCGGAGTTTCAAGTCCTTTAATGTAAATCATCGAATCGCCCACAGGCGCACCGGTGTCTAATATCAGGTCAGAGAAATCGCTCAGTTTTTTTCCATCGCTACGTTTGCTTTCGCTTTTGGCTGAATGTTGTTGTGTGATGATGGAAACCACTTTTACTTTTTTCTGTTGAAACAGTTCGGCAATTTCTATCGGCACAATGTTGGTGCCGCTGGATGAAATGACGAGCGCAGTATCAACGGAAGTGATATCAAAGTTTCTAAGAATGCGATCGGCTAACCCTGAAACATTTTCAAGAAACATCGCTTGCCGCTGACCATTGGCACCTACAACAAGATTATGAAACGTGAGGGATAATTCAACAATCGGATTGAATCCCGGAAAGGAACCATAACGCGGCCACATTTCTTCTACCATTATGCGACTGTGACCAGAGCCAAACACATGCACCATTCTGCCCGCGAGAATAGTATTTGCAAACCACTTCGCAGCTTGCTTGATGTTAGCTTCTTGTGCGCCAACCGTATCGGCAATTTTTTTACTGAGAGAAATATATTCCTGAATAACACTCATAGTCATTTGATTTTAGAAAACGCAAACCCTGCTGCGCCCAGTGCTCCGGCAAGATCGGAAAAGTGTGCAAGTTGAATGGGAGTTTGTTTACCGCCCGGTCGCCATTCAAACTCCGCTACATATTTTTGTAAAGGTTGCATCAACGTTTCTTCAGCTTTTGAAATACCCCCTCCGATAATTACCACTTCAGGAGAAAGTATGTTGATGAACGATGCAATGGCTGCCGCAAGTTTTCGTACCGAAGTAAGCCACACTTCTGTGGCAAAGACATCACCAGCCTGATACGCCTGTACGAGATCCCAGGTAGTTTTATACTTTCCGTTTGACCGAACTTCGATAGATAAATTACCGATCGCATCTTCAAGACTGCCCGGCATATTGGTGACATCTTTCTTATCATCCATGGCATCTACCGTGGTATGACCTAAGTGCCCCGCCATTTGACCTACGCCTTGATACAGTTTGTCTTCAATTAAAATTCCACCACCTACACCAGTGCCGAGTGTAAGCATAAATGCATATCTTTTATTTTTAGCTACGCCAAATTGCGCTTCGGCCATCAAGGCGGCATGCGCATCGTTCAGAACATAAATACGTTCGCCCGTATAATCACTCCAGTTAAAGTTTTCCAATCCGGGTAGCCGACCGGGCATAAACTCAATGCACGTGTTGACTGCATTTGAAAGTCCGGGTGCAGAAAGTCCGATAGCGTGAATGTGTGATGTTTCCTTTTTTAGTTGTGCGATGATCTGCTTTACGGATTGTTTCCAGTGTGTATCATTTTGCTCGTCCGTATCCTGCCGGATTTCTTTTACTACCGTGCCATCGGCCTTTACCAGAATGGCTTTGATGTGCGTGCAACCCAGATCGATTCCTATCGCGTGTTCCATACTAATATTGCCCTTCGCTTATATGCCAGCCACCATCAATCGCCAATACCTGGCCCGTTGTAAATTTGGATTGATCGGACATAAAATAAACTGCCGCGCCATCTAAGTCTTCCGGTTTGCCAATGCGACCACCATCTAAGGGTTGTTTTGTTTTAATGAACGATAAAATTGTTTCATCATTTGCTGCGCGTTGTGCCATGGGTGTTTCCACTAATGCTGGGGCAAGCACATTAATGCGAACGTTATCTTTTGCATAATAAGCAGCCGTTGATTTTGTAAATCCGATAATTGCAGCTTTCGTGGCAGCATAAGCGTGCGTAACAAAATGCTGGGGCGAAGGTGAAAAGCCCAGTACCGAACCCATGTTGAGAATGGTGCCGCTTGATTTTTGTTTTAAGAAAGTTTGCACAGCTGCCTGATTGGAAAGCATGAGTGAAGTAAGATTTAATTCAAAGGTTTTGTTCCAACCTTCTAATGATAATTCATGCAAGGGGCCATCGCCAAACTTGCGACCACTTCCTCCGGCCACGTGATACAAACCATCAAAGGTTTTAAATTTTTCAATACAGGTTGTGATGGCTTGCATGGCAGTACCTTGCTGTGTTGCATCACCAACAATAGCCAGAGAGTTTTTACCGAGTTCTTTTTGGGCTTCGCTAACACTTTCAGCACTGCGACCCACCACCACCACGTTTGCACCTTCGCCCACAAAGACTTTTGCAGCGGATAAGCCGAGACCCGTAGTGCCGCCTATGATAACGATGGATTTATTTTGGAGCAGTGTCATTCTTCTTTAAAGATAAATCGTTTCTATAATCAGTAGACTGTTAAGCGTTGTTTATTTTGTTGGCGTTTCTGTAACTTCGGTTGTATCCGTGGCGAGCGTTGGTACTTCATAATTTCCAATTTCTATAACCGTGTTTCGAAACACTTGCTTCAATTGTGTAACCTCTTCGGATTTAATACCCGTGCCAAACAGATATAGCGCGTGCAGATTCTTTAATGAGACAAGTGATTTCAATCCGTTGATAGTAATTTTTGTATAGTTAAGATTCAGATGTTGCAGTGAAGTTAATGACGTCAAGGCGGTAATACCCTGATCGGTAATTTCAGAGTGCTCCAAGGCAAGTCGGGTAAGGGAAGTTAGCATAGCTAACTTTGATAGTTGACTATCTGTTATGGGTTGATCTCCGGCTTTGAGCCAGACAATTTGTGTTTCTAACTTAATCAATAAGTTTATAGCGGAATCAAGAGCCATAGTATTAATCAGGTTGGCGGAAAGATAATTACTACCCAACGCCACCGGCACAACAATAACTCCAAGCTTATGCAATTCGGCTACAACGTTCGCATCTGCAGGAAGCACTTCTTGTTCGGGTATATCGGAAAGCGCAACTGTTTTTTGTGATGATACAATATTTTGCACTTCACTTAGCTGACCAGACTCTGTAACTGATTTTTTAAAATCAGCACCCGCTGCAATCCATATTTTTAAGATGGCAATTTCTTTTTCAGATAACTGTGGCTTCTCTTTGGGTGGCATGTGATCCTCATCATTCAATGGCAAAAGCAATCGATTGACCAATTCGCTTTCATGAATCTTGCCAGCCACAAGCACAACGCCATTTTTTCCACCTTTTAAAATATGAAAGGGTTCATCCAATCGAAGTTTTCCTTTTTGTTTGACCGATCCATGACATCCATAGCAGTTGTCTTCAAAAATTGGTTTTACGAGGTCATTGTAAAACATGGCTTGTTGCAAATCTACGTTTATGGATTCTTGTTCTTCCTTAGAAAGTGTGCCAGCCATCAGGTAGTTTTCACCATGGGTAAGTGTGCCGCCCAGATGTCCGGTAACGGTAATCAATCCAAGCATGATAATGGATAACAGTTTATAAATTGGTTTGAGTTGCTTTTGTCCGCGTGCCCACGCGTAGGTGAGAGATAAAAAAATCAGCGCGATGCCCGAGTATTGATGCCACATCACTGCATCGGTTTCATAGTCTCCGCTTAGCGATAGCAGATAGCCGGTAGCACCGGATAACACAGCACTTAAAAAGCCAATCCATAAAATAAACCGAATGGATCTGCGAACGAGTTTGAAAGGCTTGCGTGCCGGTAGCCACTCAATCAATATAGCCAACAACAAAATGCCGATGGGTAAGTGAACAAGTAGCGGATGAAAGCGGCCGATAAATTCCTGCATAAGTTTATGCGTAGCGCTTGCGAAGTATTTCCATCATATACACATTAATATCCCATTGATTGGCCACCGCTTGTCTTGTGTAAGGCAAGGTAGGCATGTAATCGGGTGGGCCAAACTCAGTTAAGATTGTCATGGGTTTACCCTCTTTCTTTTTTCGTTCCACTACTTTATCCCACCAGTCGAAGTGTGTTTTAACGGCCCCGTCCCATTCGGGTGCGCGCGGGTCACTAACCTGTGGCCCTTCGGGATGACCAATGCGCGCGTGAATATGATCGGTGCGACTCAATGCCAGGGCGATGGATTCTTCCTGATCGCCCAGATACGATTCATGAACGTTACACCAATGAGAAATATCAAGCGTGAGTCGTAAGCCCGGTATTTTTTTCATTAGCTCAGCAGTAATCGGAGCCGAATACAGTGCGCGACCGCGATGCGTTTCGTGATAGATGGGCACTCCGGTTTGCACGGCTACACCCAGTGAGTATGTAATTAGTTTTTCCTTTTGTTCGGCTGTGAAATAATCCTTTCCGGAATGGCAATTGATAAACACAGGTTTGGTGTTTGCTGCATCGGTAAGGAATTGTTTGAATTGTGTTTCGTGTTTTGCAAAATCTTTTTCGCCACTGCCATAAAGAAACCCAATCTTTAGAGTATGTTTTTTCAAAGCATCAAAGAGTGCTGTTCTTTCTTTGTCATTACCCGGCCACCAGATTTCGCAACCATCATACCCGGCAGCTTTTGCCTTGGCGCAGAACTCATCTATAGAACCGGGGAACCCCCAGTTAGTAGCAAAAATTTGTAGTGAGTAACCGGATTGTGCGGTGGTCATAAGCGGTTTTGCAAATGCGTTTAATGAAGTTAAAAATAACCCCGTGCTGGCTACGGCCGAGGTTGCGATAAATTTTCTTCGATTTACATTCATTATGAAATAATTTGATGAATAACCTTTCCACTAACATCAGTGAGCCGGAAAGGTCGGCCCTGAGATTCAAACGTAAACTTTTCGTGATCAAAGCCGAGCTGATTTAAGATCGTAGCCTGAATGTCGAACGCATCCACTTTTCCACTCACAGCACTGTAACCAATCTCATCGGTTTCGCCATGCGAGGTGCCGCCTTTAATTCCACCACCGGCCATCCAGATGCTGAAGGCTTCGGCATGATGATCTCTTCCTTTGAAAGGCATTTTCTTTCCTTCGCGATTTTCCTTCATGGGTGTTCGTCCAAACTCCGAACCCCAGATCACCAACGTTTCATCCAGCAGGCCGCGTTGTTTTAAATCAAGGATCAACGCAGTGATTGGCTTATCTACTTTACGACATTTATTAACCAATCCAATATCAACCGCATTGCCAGCCGAATCACCATGTGCATCCCAACCCCAATCAAATAACTGAATAAAGCGAACTCCTTTCTCAACTAATTTTCGTGCAAGCAACACATTGTTTGCAAAGTTGGCCTCACCGGGTTTTGTTCCATACATCTCGTGGATGTAAGCGGGTTCGTCATTGATGTTCATTACCTCGGGCACAGAGATTTGCATTTTATAGGCCATCTCATATTGTGCTATCCGCGAAAGTGTTTCCGGATCTTTGTACTCTTCGTATTGTTCTTTGTTGATTTTATTGATGGCGTCAATGGAAGCCTTGCGCAAATCGCGATCCATGCCGGCCGGATCTTTTATAAACAGAACCGGATCGCCTTCGCTGCGGCATTGCACACCCTGATAAACACTTGGAAGAAACCCACTACCCCAAACACTTTTTCCGGCATCGGGATTGTTGCCACCTGAAGTAAGCACAACAAATCCCGGCAGGTTTTTATTTTCAGAACCTAGTCCATACGTTACCCACGAACCAAGACTTGGTCTGCCTAGTCGTGCAGTGCCCGTGTGCATTAATAATTGTGCGGGCGCATGATTAAACTGATCGGTAGTTACGGCATTTAAGATGGCCATATCATCAACCACGGTGGATAGATGCGGCAGATTTTCAGAAAGCCATAGACCGCTCTTGCCATGTTGTTTAAATTTTGCTTGCGGACCAAGCATTTTAGGAACACCCCGGATGAACGCGAATTTTTTTCCTTCCAGCAACGAGGGTGGACAATCCTGACCATCAAGTTTGGCGAGTTCGGGTTTGAAACTGAATAACTCTAATTGCGAAGGCGCACCCGCCATATGAATATATATTACTGATCGCGCCTTGCCGGGAAACATCGGTGGCTTGGGGGCAAGCGGATTTGTTGCATCAAAGAAATTTGCGAGCACGGGTGACTTACTTTCGCAACTTCCAAACAATGACCCCAAGGCCAATGCTCCTAAACCCATCGCACTTTCTTTTAGAAAATGTCTGCGGGTATAATGTTGTAACACGGTGTTTTCAGTTTCTTTTACCAAGCGTTGGGTATGGATTTCTTTCTGAGTCATAGCCGCTAATTTTTATTCACCCATTCATCCAGATTCAACATGGCATTGGCCACCGTCACAAGCGCTGCTGTTTCTGGTTTGGTCTGTACATCTTTTGTTCCGATAATTTCAAGGGCAGCTTTTTCATTTTTTGTGAATTTACCAACCGAGAGTGTGTACAACTCTTTCAGAGCACTTAGCCGCTTTTCTGAGATGGGTTTATAAAACATGGCCTCATAGCCCTTGCTGATTTGCTGATTAACATCTGTATCCAGTTTTTCCATTTTAAATGCAAAGCTGCGGGCCATCACAAAATAGGCTGAGTCGTTGAGTGTTGTTAATGCCTGCAACGGGGTGTTGGTTCGGATTCTTCGCGTAACACAAACTTCCCTGGCTCCGCCATCGTAGGTGATCATAGAAGGATAGGGAGCGGTTCGTTTCCAATAGGTGTACAACGCTCTGCGATGTTGATCTTCACCCTTGCTCAATACCCAGGTATCGCCATTGTAGGGAGACCGCCAGATTCCGTCTGGTTGAAAAGGCATTACACTCGGGCCATACATTTTATCACTCAACAGATTACTGACGGCCAACGACTGATCTCTTAATTGCTCGGCCGATAACCGGATGCGTGGCCCGCGTGCATAAAATTTATTCAACGGATCAAGGCGTTGAAATTCATCATTGGTTTTTGAGCCTTGCCGGTAGGTGGCCGACATCACCATCTCTTTCAACAATTTCTTGATGCTCCAGTTAAAGTCATTCATAAACTTCCAGGAAAGATGATCAAGCAGTTCTTTATGGGTAGGCGAAATTCCTTGTGTTCCGAAATCATCTACTGTTTCCACGAGCCCTTGGCCAAAGAGTTGTTCCCATAAACGATTTACCATTGTGCGTGCTACCAACGGATTTTTCTTGTCAGTCATCCAGGTTGCCAGGCCCAACCTGTTTTTGGGGGCATTATCCGGCATGGCATTCAGGATATGAGGCACAGCGGGTTGAACTTCATCTCCCTGCACAAGCCAATTTCCGCGTTCAAAAATATGGGTGGAGCGGAATAGTTCAGTAGTATTTTCAATAAGCACCGGAGTGGTTTCCACGGGTGCATACATCAAGTCATTAAAATTCTTTTTGGCAAGCTTATAACCAGGCTTGTCGCTACCCGGAAAATTTTCACCAAACTGAAACCAGTCAAACATAACTCCGGTTTCGTCCAATGATTTGATTTTAGGATTATAATAGTGGAAATACAAATTGTGTTTATCTGATACCGTAGGAATTTCGGTAGTAACAATTTTCCATTGATCATTTGTTTTGTTGAGTACAACGCTCTTTAATAATGTTCCTGAAAGGCTATCCAGATAAATAGACCAGGTTCCGCCATCATACCGGGAAGTATACCGAAACATGAGTTGGTTTTTTTTATCAAGTGTTACCCCGGGCAGCCGGCAACTTCCCCCGTTGCGCAATCCGGCATACCAACTGCTGATGAGGGCGGCATTTTTATATTCATCGCATTGCAATGAATTGATAGTAGGTTGCCATGTTTTTAAAAAGGTATAATACTCGTTGCTTTTTTCTGTAGTAACATTTGTGGCAAGCCAGTTTTTCAGTTCAATAAGTTTTAGGCTATCTGCGCCTTTATATTGACGAAGCAAGGGATATTCTGAATCGGTGTCTTCATCGCGTGTGTTGTTGAAGAATGCGAGAAAATTATAATACTCTTCATGTTTGAAAGGATCGTACGGATGACTGTGGCATTGCACGCAGTTGAAACTGGTTCCCATCAGGGCGCTCCAGGTAGTATTTACCCGATCTAATACTGCGGCCGTTCTGAACTCTTCATTTTCGGTGCCGCCCTCATCGTTGGTCATGGTATTGCGATGAAAAGCGGTAGCGATGTATTGGTCATCGGTTGGATTAGGTAAGAGATCACCAGCCATCTGCTCCACAATAAAAACATCATAGGGCTTATCTTGATTGAAAGCATTGATTAACCAATCGCGGTATTTCCAGATGGTACGGCCACGATCCGCTTCGTAACCGCGCGTGTCGGCATATCGGGCAAGATCCATCCACAGGGTTGCCCAACGTTCGCCATACTGTGGCGAGGCTAGCAAATCAGTAATCAGATTTTCATAAGCCTGATCAGAATTGTCATTCAAATACTTTTTTGCGACTTTTTCCGGAGGCGGTAAGCCTGTTAAATCAAGACTTACTCTTCTTAGCAACGTTGGTTTGTCGGCTTGAGTGGATGGCGTTAATTTTTCTGCTTGTAACTTTTCGAGAATAAAGGGATCGATCTCGTTTTTTATCCAATCGTTTTTTAGCGGAGGTACTTCTTCTTCTTTTACAGGAAGGTAGGCCCAATGCTCGCCCCATGCTGCACCTTCTTTTATCCACTGAGTAAGAATTTCAATTTCTTCTTTTGCCAGTGGTTTATGTTTGTAGGGCATTCGCTCTTCAGGGTCATCGAGCGTGATCCTTCGAATCAGTTCGCTTTCATCGGGCTTGCCGGGAATAATTGCGGGCTTACCAGACTCAGTGCTTCCCAGAGACTCTTCCCGAAACAACAAACTAAAGCCTGCTTGTTGTTTGACCCCACCATGACACGCGATGCATTTTTTGTTAAAGATGGGTTTTACTTGTGTGCTGTAATCAATTTTTTCAATCGGCCAATAAATATAAGCCACTGCGGCAGCGAACAGGGTAACAGAAACGATATAAGGAAATCTTTTCAAGATTGGTGAATAGTTAACGTATCGGCCTGACTACAGAAGATATTTTGATTAAAAAGTAAGTTACTCTTTTTCCAAAATTATCGATAGCAATTTTGGATTAGCGGCACGATGGATAACGAACAAGAAAAGCAGCGCTTATGGGTAGATTTTAAGTCGTTCGGCCCGGTGCAGGGTTTGTTGCCCTGAGGGCGGAGTAATGCGAGCTTCAAACAAAACTTCGCGCGTGGCATAATTTAGCTCAATCACCTTGCCGCCAAATTTCCCATCATTATCAACATTCCAACCGGGCACAAAAAGGATGTTGTTTTTACCGGGCAGATAATCAACATCAGATTGAATTCTTGAGTATGTTTTGATGCCGCGTTCTTTTCCGTATTGCCATACCTGTTTGATGGTTTTATTCACTTCATCAATTTTATACTCTACAGCGCGACTATATTGTTCAATACCGGTAAAATTTCGTTTGTCACCATTGTCAAATACCATGATGTTGCCATTGGGCATTACCATAGGTGAATGCGGATACCAGGCCCATTCGAAATCCGTATGATTTTCTATTCCATTCAATACATTGACATCTGTGATGGGCTGATCGTTTTGATCAAGTGGTGTTAGCAATTTTGTATTCAGATCAACGCCATCGCGCGAAGTTCCCCATCCTCCGTGTGTGCTTATAATCCATTTTACCTGGTTGGTAGCGCTTATCTTCATTAAGCCCTGATCGCGCCCGGTGATGACGATGGAATTATCACTTTCGTCATAGATGATTCCATTGTTATGAATCCAGTTTACAATTCCGGCTCCCAACGAATTGGCCCAGGCAACCCTGTTTTCATCCAGCGATCGTTTCAAGTCCCATTCCGTTACAATGGCTCCGGAGCTCCGGTTGATTTCAATCACATAATCATTAATAGTTGATTTCCCGTTAAGATGAACGCTTGTGTTTTTTGAGACAGTTACAATCAGATTGCCATTGGGCTTTTCAATTACGTTATGATGAAAGGTATAGCCAGCCATGGCCCACGAGTTTATGATGGCACCATGAAAATTGACCTCATAAATTTTATGAGTACCGGTGTGGCCAAAATATAGGTTTCCGTTTTTCAATTGTTCCAGCCCGCATTCAAAAGATAGCAGATTAAGCTCGGGGTGTGTAGTATAATTAAGATACCACCGGATGTCACCGAACGAATCCATTATGAAAGGCATAAAGGGGGTGCCAAGCCCACGGTAACTGATTAATGTTAAGCCTTCTTCTATGCTATTGCGCTGGGCAACATCTATATTGATCTCCGGCATTTTAGCAGGCAATGCTCCGGTAGTTATTTTAATCTCTTTTTTGAGTCGCTCTTTACCATCATTATTGGTAAATGTTAACTCAACCGTATTTTCATACTGCGGATATAAACCAAAGACATCCAACCGATGAACTTTTTTAAACTCATTAAACGAATGGCTTAGATCAGAGAGCGCACCATTTTTACCAATCACCCTCAGTTTGAATTTTCCCTTTACAGGCAGTGAAATTTTTACCAACGCAGCAAGCGGAGAGTATCCACTAAAATTTGCAAGGATACTATCCGCTGGAACAACCAATGCATTGCCCAGAAACGGAGCCATCGCAGAAGTGCCATCGGTAAACTCGAGGGTAGTAATCCAATCTGCTGGTTTGGGTTGAAATTTTTCTATGATGGAACTGCTGATCTTTACCGTATCCTCATTTTCTAAAATAAGCCCATAGGTGGCTTGATCAATGAAATAATTCACTACCAGGATGCCATCATTGTCCAATTCATTGAAACGAGTAATCACTTCAGCCGAAGAGTTCAATACATCAGGGTCAACAACAACTTCGTCTTCCTTGCAGGCAATACTTGTAAGCCAGAGCCCCATTATAATCAGCTTCGATAGATTTCTATTCATTTCAAGAACATAAGAAACTGAAAGTTAGTAAAAAGTAAGGATTGATGCTGCGCGAAGAATTACGTAGATTCTCATGTGTGGCCACGGATTGGTTGGCGCAGGATTTATCGGGCGGAGTTTATGTTTGAGTTGGGATTATTTACCGAGCCCACCGCCTTTAACGATTGTTTTTCTCTTTTTGTAAATGAATTGTTGGGGCTGCCCGATACCACCTTGCGACAAGTAGGGTGCCCACACGTGCACACAAAAGACGGAATGTTTTCATCCAGCAAATCTGCGTAGTCCAGCGTAAGTTCTTCGCCCTTGTTAATGTCGCAAAGGGCAATAAGGTTCAGGCCATCATAAATTGTGTTGGGATTGCAGCTATGATTTTGCGGAGCCCAGTTCTGAGGTTTATTGTCCCAGAGAATATACACTTCATCAGAGATCGGGTATGCATAGTGCCTGAACTCCTCGCGTTGTTGAGCGTTCCAGTTTTGCTCTACATACCGTTTTGTTACAATGCGCTGGGCAGTTTCTTCTTGTTTAAAAACAACTTCGCTTTTCTTTAACGGCTGCTGGGCAACAATGCCATACCCATTGATAGCGTTGCCTTTTATTTTGTATTTCTTTTGTTTGGATTCGTAGCGCGCCAACCCTTCGGCAATTATGTGCTTCAGAAAACCGGCTTTGCCGATCGGGTCGAATTGTAGAATGTAATCGGCAGACCCTTCATAGCCGTGTTCGTAAAATACCGAGCAGGTGAAATTAACTTCCAGAAAATAAACCTCCAGATCTTTGTTCACCCGAAAGTCTAGCCGCGCATACCCTACTCCGGAGAAGCCCGTAAAAATTTTTTCGGCAGCGGATCGTAATTTTTCTTCTACTGTAGGATTTGTGCAAGGTTTATTTACATCCGTGTGCAACTCGGATGTTTTTAACGCATACGTTTTAAATTTATAGCCTGCCGGAAATTGATATTCGATTGGTTTAAAGGGTGTGCAGCCACCAGAAGGATGTACATTGGCTGCCACCAACACGGTATACTCCTGGCCCGCGATGTATTCTTCTATCAGAATATCATCATAGTCCTGCGATAACAGAGCTTCAATTTTTTCGCGCAGTTCATCAAACGTTGTTACCAACGAGTGATCATCTACACCCAAGCTATCGCCTGCTTTCGCTGGCTTTACAAACAAAGGGAAAGAAAGGTGCTTTACTTTTTCTGCCAGCCCGTTGGCATTATTAACTTCAGCAAAATTGGGAGTCCTTACTTCGGCACAATAGGCCACATACTTCATCAAGGGCTTGGGTGGATCGTATAAAATTGTGTTCGGCCCGGTGTAGGGAAGGTTGAGCATTTCCAGGGCGTAGATCACATCGATAGACGGCACCGCCCAGTCTAAATACCCTTCACACAGATTTACATAGATGTCGTATTTCTTTTTGCTGAGGTCTTTCAGTTGCTTATAGGTAGTAAGTTTATTTAAGAACACATGATCTACCTGGTCGTTGGGTAGCAGCGGGGCAAGGTTTCGGGGAGGGTCATACTGCTTATAATCCACATCCGTGGTACTATAATCTGCCTGAAGTACACAAACTTTCATTTGATCACTAGGCTGAGTTACGGAGCAGAGCATCATCGAGCACTTCTACAATCAGATTTGTAAAAGTCTTATTGCTCATGCGCAGGATGGCTCCGATGGAGGTGTAGTTTTCATCATCACTCAATCCACATTGAGCGTTTATTTCCAATACGAATAGTTTTCCGGTTTTTTTATCCAGTCTAAAATCCAACCGTGCATACCCCACCCCTTTAACTGCTTTAAAGGCATCTATGCTTAGGTCTTTTAATTGCTGCACCAGGTCTGGACATATAACCGGAGCATACTCATATAAAAATCCATTGTCGGGCGGTGGAGTCTCTTCATCATACGCTTCCCATAGGCGTTCAAACGAAAGGAACTGTTCTTTCTCAGGTAGCCCTTTATGAAATACGCGTTCTATCGGTTGGTAAAATTTGATCTGATCAGGTTTATGGTGCGAGCCTACCAGCAACGTGGTAAACTCACGCCCGATAATAAACTGTTCGGCTAATAACCCAGCCGTATCCAGGTCCCAACCTTTAAACCCGCTGTGCAGGTTGGTGAGTACACTCTTCAACTCACGTTTACCATTTACTACATTCTTTACACTTATGCCCATACTGCCAGCCGATACGGCAGGCTTTACAATGATAGGCTTGCCCACTTTTTTGAAAAGATCCGGATCGATGTGTCCGTTTAGCTTTTGCCAGCCGGGCATGGAAACGCCAGCTTTACCAAACGCTTCTTTCATGGTGATTTTAGAAGTGGTTACGTTATAGAAGTAAGAATCAGAACCGGTATAGGTTATGCCGCTCTGGTCTAAGGCATGAATAACGGATACACCGGGCACATCATTAATCTCGTCTCCATCGCATAGGTTCAATACGATGTTGCGTTTAGCCGTGTCGTTTTTAACCCGGGCTATTGCTTCATCAATGTTATGAAGCGTAACATTTACCCATTCCCATTCGCAGTTTACCTCTGAAAATACCTTGGTATACTCAGCGATACTTTGGGTATAATCATAATAAAACTTGAGGGTGGGGTCGTCTGTTTCGAGGTAAGGAGCAAAGATCCAGACTTTATAGGCGGCTGTATCGGTAAGAAAAGACATTTCACCAACAGCCACACTAAGTGGTAGTTTAATTCTATTTGCCATAGTAATACAAATGTCAAATAAATATTATTATTAAAATAATAATTTGATCATAATTAATAGAAAGCCAGATACTTTTCTTATAGAATGGATACTTTAAGTCGCTTACGCAGGGATAGGTACAGCTTGACCATGCGAACGATCAATCACATTCAGTATTAAAATGTTATTTTTATAGCTATAACCATCTATAGCTTCCTATAAACTTCCCTTTCATGAATCAACTTACAAAAATCACAGTGGCACTAGGGTTATGCATTGCTATTACTTCGCATGTCAATGCCCAAACCAACGAATCTCCAGCCGGGGCGTATCAATGGAAGAAGGGCAAGACCGAATTGCAAGCGGGCTATGTCGTGTTGAAGTCGGGCAAGAGAATGGATGGTAAAATCTCCTTGATAGGCAGTGCAACACAAATAAACGAGGTGGCCTATGAAGGCGATGGCAAAGAGATAAAGTTTCCGGTAGCTTCCCTGAAGTCGTATGGGTTGGTGAATGTTAACCCCAACGCAAGTGCATCCGCATCGGGTGGGCCTGTTAACGAAAGCCCCGAGAGTATGTATGAATGGCGCAATATGGGCATTGTAATGGGCAAGGTAATTACCAGCAGCACCCCTCGTGCCGGCTATGTAGTGTTGCGTAATGGAACAAAGTATGAAGGCGAACTGAAGCTAAGACGTAAAGACGGCATACTCGAAGACATAGAAGTGAAAACCGCTGGGGGCAAAGAGAAATTTGATGCTCCTGAAGTAGCCCGCTATGGTTATACTGTAAGTCAGGAGGAAGTGGCCCAAACGAACCTTGCGAAACAAAGTAAGACCTCGTTTCAGGGAACAATTACTACCCCTTCGGGTAAGCAGCCGGGCGAAATCACCGTTGTTCCTCTAGAAGGTAAACGGTACCGCGAACGTATAATCTTTAAAGGCCCCGATGGCAAGTTTGCCGACCATACACCACAAACCATTAGTGGGTTTACCTACACGGGCAACAAAGGAAGAGAAGTAAGCTATACCGTGATTGATAATAAGTTTTTACTGGAGCAGTTTAACGGACGAACGTTTCAGGTGTACCTGAATCCAAACCCAACCAGTATCAACGAGTTTGCAACTTCGCTGGTAAAAGGTGCCGTATCGGTAGGCACAAGTGCGGCAGCTTCTGCGGCTGTTAATAAAGATGCAAAGAAGAATAATTACGAAACCAACATGGATAGCATCATCCGTGTGTCGTCTACCGATGAGTTGATTGAGTTGCGGGATAACATGGCCAGCCTGGCAGGATACGAGTCGGCTCAGGATGCCATCAACAACTCAGACAATCAGAGTTTGAAAACAAACCTGAGTGCGCTCGAAATAACTATTCAGGGCCGCGAAGCTGCAAGCACTCCGGGAGGCATCTTAAATGAAGAGTGGATTATCTTCAATAAAATCACCAATGAAAAAACCATTGTGTATAAAAGTAAATACAAAGAACAGATTGACGTGCTGCTGATGGGCTGCGACAAATATTTTGAGTTGGCCAAGCCTATGCAAAACGACTTGCAAAAGTGGGATAATCTGGCGCAGGCCATGAAGCTGCTGGATAGTTGTTATTGAGGAGATGTGAGACTGGATTTCTTGACTATAATCCCGAACAGATTGATGACACTCTCACATTCCAGCCTGTCATTGCGGGCAAGCAAGGTTAATTCAAAATCGAAGTATGCATCGGTACCAGTAAAATATTTTTTGTATGCAGGAAGGCGCGACCCGCAATCATAGCGGGCTTCACCAAGAATTCTATTGAAATGTCATTTAAGGATGTTCTAAGGCTGTTCGCCATTTGTATTGGAGAACAGTTGGGTGCACATAAAAAAAGTCAAGAGGGCTTGCCCATTGGCCACTTCGTATCGGCTTCGGTAAGTTTTTCTTTTGCAAGGGTTAGCCATTCATCCAGATCAAACACGCCCCCGTCCGATTCCTTGCAAACTTTTTGGGCAAACTCCAGCGGCACATCAAGTTGATAGGTTCCGGTTTTGTCATCGAAACGAATTCCCATCAGGCCATCATATTGCTGATTAACAAACTCAAGTTTGTGTCGTCTGGTATTAGTATCATAAATAATGTCGTAAAAGAATGCCATAGCGGATTTAACTGATAGTGAAGATATAGAATTTTGTTCAAATGATATCGGCAGGCAAGGTTAAGTCAAAACCGAAGGGCACCGGATCAAACTCTGGACCTACTTCCACGCAGCCGAAAAATCAACCTATTACACCAAGGAAGATGTTTTCAAATTTATGTCAGGCAAAAGACCGGGTTTGCTAAGTTTCTGAGCGAGAGATGATGGTAAGCAAAGTGTTTTTGTTGGTCGATGGTAACCTTACCAAGAGCAAGTACATTCTAAACGAGAGATAAAAGTTGATAAAACTGATTAGGGCGTGCCCCCCTTCTGTAAAATTTCTGCCTGGTATTATTTACAACTCCTGTTTGTAATAAATCTTGTAGTACTTTCTTCCGTCATCATCCACTCCGCGCTCAATTAATTCACGGTCGCCATGAATGTAGATGTGAAAATTCTTATCCAGCTTTAACACACTTTTAAAAACCCGCGATTGTTTTTTTACCGCTTCCGCTGAAATGGAAAAGCCATCCTCGCGATCGATGCTGAATTGTTCGCGAAAGCTGTTATCAAACTTTCGAAAGGATTTGATTACGTCCGGATCTTCAAATACTTCTTTCTCAAATTCCTTCTGATTAAACTCATCTTTCTTTTTAAAATAACCGATCGACTTATTTAAGTAATCAATCTGGTCGGCTTTTGATAATTCAAATTCATCGCTAATCTGATCCATTACAAAATGGCGGGCGATATCCAACACATTGCGCGTAGCCTGAAATTCATCTTTCACAGGCTCTACCCGTAAAAACAATTCTTTCCAGTACTGTGCATCGGCTGATTTACCCGACCGATCCAAAATGGAAAGCTTATACCCGTTATCTTCATCCACATTATAAATCAAACAGCCTTTGTCGAGTTTATCGGGGTTAATACCATCCTGATAATTCACTTCCACGCGACCATCTTTTTTAGTAGTTAGTTTCAGAATAGAGCTTTTACTCTCCGCTTTAAAAATTCCAAGTGCTTCCGTTTGTATTCCTGCTACTTGAATTTTGTTAAAAAGCACTACCAATAAATCGCCCGATTTAATTAAAGGATGTACCGACACTTCGTACAAGTGCTTGGCTATACTCACCGACTTTACATGAAATTGGTCAGGCGCTTCAAAAATTTCACGCACCCATTGAAACAGGGGGTTGTGGCGAAAATCTCCATCGGTTGAAGTGAACTGATAATACTCAGCCGAACCAACCGCTCCCAGAAACGAAGTGGTTAATCGTGCCCGCATCTCTTCATCGGGCAATTCAATTTCTGCACGCGATGCAATTAAATCTTCGCCATTGGTTTTGTTGCCGAGTGTGTGTGCCGAGAGGTGGCTAAGCTGCGCTTGAAGGCTATTTATCATAGCCGCAAAGATAACCGATGTCGAAGATCAGTTATACTTTCTTGGGCGGCAAATCGAATGCAATAGCTTCGTGTTCAAAATTGCCTTTGTGCGAGCCATCACAAAACGGCTTGTTCGCTGATTTACCACAGCGACATAAGGAAACAACCGTGCGGCCCTGTAAGCCATAGGCAGTTCCCTGCATATCCACTATTTCAAAGTCGCCATCAATTTTTACTGAACCGTTGTTGTTGATTGTTATCTTGGTTGTACTCATAGGCTGCAAGATACACCAAACCTTGTTAGAAGCCATTTCAAAAATGATGGCTGTTAGCCTAAAATAACGTTAGCTGATCGGTATCTGCTTCGGTTCGTGTTCGTATAGTAGGGTAGTTGAAATTGGAAAGCGAAATTCCCAGCAGGCGTACTTTCTTATCTAACAAATCGGTTCCACTCAACAATTGCTTCGCGGTGTTCTCTATTAATTCAAGATCATCGGTAGCCTCTTCAAAAGATTGACTCCGGGTGATTTGTTTAAAATCGTGATACTTTATTTTAAGGGTGATGGTTCGCCCCTTTAACTGATAGCGGGAGAGTCGACCTTGCACAACGCTGGCAATTTTTTCCAGTTCCAGATTCATTTCATCTTGCGTGGTCAGGTCGAATGAGAATGTGTCTTCTGCGCCAACCGATTTTGCTTCACGATCGGGCTGCACCGGCCGGTCGTCAATACCCCGAACAATTTTATAAAAGAACTTACCCGACTTGCCGAAGTGTTTTACGAGTTGATTTTGTGATAGTTTTTTTAAATCGGCACCGGTATGCAAATTCATTTTCTTCATTTTTTCGGCTGTTACTTTACCCACGCCAAAGAATTTTTCTACCGGCAATTTTTCCATAAACGATTCAAGTTTGGAAGGCCCAATAAAAGTTAGTCCATCAGGTTTATTTATATCGGAAGCTACCTTGGCAGCAAACTTGTTTACCGACACGCCTGCAGAGGCGGTTAAGTTTAATTCTGTTTTAATTTCTTTTCGGATGAGTTTGGCTATTTCCAGAGCTGAGCCAATGTGTTGTTTGTCTTCGGTAACATCCAGAAAAGCTTCATCCAGCGAAAGCGGCTCGATCAGATCCGTATACCGATGAAAAATACTTCGAATGTGTTGCGATACTTCTTTATAGACTTCAAATCGTGGAAACACAAAGATCACCTGCTTGCAAAGTTGTTGTGCTTTTTTGGACGACATGGCGGAGCGGATTCCAAATTTACGAGCCTCATAACTGGCAGCAGCTACCACGCCACCGCGGCCTTCGGGCGAACCGCCCACTACAATAGGCTTGCCGCGATACGCAGGATTATCGCGTTGCTCTACCGAGGCATAAAATGCATCCATATCGATGTGGATAATTTTACGAATGTTATGGGAAGATGTCATGCGATGATAGCAAAGATAAGTTTGAATGAATTGTATTTCAATTCTCTCCCAAGGTTTATCGAACATCATCGCGGATGAGAATGCTTATAAAAAATATGTCCTAACTTTAGTCAATGACTTATTACGTTTATATAATGACTAACTATGGAAACACCGTGCTTTATGTTGGTGTAACGAATAATCTTGAAAGTCGCGTTTTCGATCATAAAGTGAAAAGAGATTTGAAGGCTTTTACGGCACGTTATAATTGCTCCAAGCTTGTCTATTTTGAAGAATTTGCAAGAATTGAAAATGCTATTCATCGTGAGAAGCAATTAAAGAAATATCACCGAGCGTGGAAGGTTGAGTTGATTGAAAAGTTAAATCCAAAATGGCTTGACTTAAGCGTCAATTGGTATGACCCGAAAGAATTTGAACTTTTTAAGAAGTTCGATAAGTAGCATAGTCAAAACTTAATAATTAAACGAGACCCGCAATCTCATATTAAATAGATTCCGGGTCGCGCCAGTCTTCAAATTAATATTCATCCATCTTTAAACGACTAACCTCGATTAATCCAATTGTCTCGCTTGCCCGGAATGACAGGAAAGTTTAGAGTGTGAACAACTCTCATTCTGAGCAGTCATTGCGGGCGAGTGCTTATATGAATTTATTTTGTGACATCTTAAACGAGACCCGCAATCTCAAATTAAATAGATTCCGGGTCGCGCCAGTCTTCAAATTAATGTTCATCCATCTTTAAACGATCAACATCAATTAATCCAAATGTCTCGCTTGCCCGGAATGACAGGAAAGTTTAGAGTGTGAACAACTCTCATTCTGAGCGTCATTGCGGGCGAGTACTTACATGAATTTATTTTGGTGGCACCTTAAACGAGACCCGCAATCTCATATTAAACAGATTCCGGTTCGCGCCAGTCTTCAAATTAATTTTCATCCATCTTTAAACGACTAACCTCAATTAATCCAATTGTCTCGCTTGCCCGGAATGACATGATGGAATAAAATAACGAATCTATCTTGCGTATTTTGCCAACAAATCTTCACCCATGCTCATCAAAAAACTAGCCGTTCCTTTCATCAACGATAAACTCCTGCAACAGGTAGAACATTGTTACATCGCCACCGCGGCCATCTCCGAAGCCGGGTTTGATTTTATCCGAAGCCGCATCCCTACCAAAAGTAAAATGGAAATCGTGACGGGACTTGATGTGCCCACATCACCGGAAGTATTGAGAAGAATCTGGCGCAACTACCAGGGGCGGATTACACTTAATATCTATACAAAAAACTTCTTTCATGCCAACGTGTATATTTTTGATTTGCCCTTTCGAAAAGCAGTTGCTTTTGTGGGCTCAGGACAATTTACATTGGATGGAATAAAAGACAGCGAAGAGCTCTTTTATAAGATTACCGATGCCAAAGAAATTGAAAACCTGAAATCGTGGTTCATTGGCTATTACGAATTTTCGAATCCCCTGTCAGAAGAATTGATTCAGGAATACGAGTACCTGTATCCTACGCTCAGGCAACGCGACATAACCTCGCGCCAGGAAAAGAAACAATTCATTGAACTAACCGCAACCGGTTTTAACTGGGATCAGATTAAGTTTAAGAATCAGTTTTTCAAGAAGGAAGATTTTCTTGCGTTAAGCAGTAGCAAGGCACGACTTACTACGCCCGAAATTCATGCGGAGCGCATGAACGCGCAAACCAAACTGATTCAACTGCATGAGTTGATTAAAAAAGATGTGGCGCGCCTGAAACTACCGGCAGACGCGGATGTAACGAATATGCTCAGTAGCCTCGATCCCAACGATTATCCGGAGCAAAAACTGCAAAAGCTATGGCTTACCTATGGCCGCAGCGAAGCCGCGTTAAAAAAACACCAATCTACTACGCGTAATGATTTTTTCACATTGCAAATAGTATTGCTGCAAAAGGATGTGGGTATCTGGTTAACCAGCCAGCCCAACACGGGCAAGGTTGATCGTGATTATTTTCAGAGCCAGATGAACCAAGAAGCATACCGAAAGCAATTCTTTACCCTGCTCACCGGTTTAGGTGCCGGCTATTGGATAGAAATTGCAGGCGATAAAAAAGCAGTAGATGCATTTCAAAATGAAGACACGCTGTGGGAATTTACCAAGGCCGACCAATGGATGCATTACACATTCAGTATCGGAAAAAACTATGCACCGGGTGATGCGCAGATCAGCACGGAGCTCATTGCGCCAACCCTTATGCAGGAATTAGAGAAGTTGGTTTTGGTGTATCGGCAGTTGAGCGTGGGGGGAGATAATATGTAATTGAGTTGTTCACGATTTGCAATCGTGAAGTATAGTATTACGGATTTTAGAATCGGTGTGATCTGTATTCGAAGATGTCCAATAGCTTGTTTGCTTTTAAATTACGCCTAAACCTAAACTCTTTAAGTACTCAAATGTCGAATCATAGTACTCAGACTTGCGTGTATGATCTTCGGGATTTCCCTCGGGAACAACTATTACCATTCCTTGTCTTGCTCTTGTTAAAAGAACACGGTAAGCGTTTATTAAATACTTCTTCCTCTCTAAACTATGAATGTTCTGCCACTTTTTCCCTTTGAAGGCAAACGTCTTCCATTCAGTTTCAGAATATCTAAGATCACCGTCCCAGACAACACAAGACCAATCAAGCTCAAGTCCCTGAACATGAAATTCAGTCGCTACATCTTCTAAATAATACGAAGATCGAACATCATCTTTACCATCTAAGAACCAGTTCACTGGATTCATTGGCGACTTAACATCGATCGCGAATGGTTTTAATCTTTGGGCTTGAGAAGAAACAACCATTCCATACCGTTCACTTCCCCTCGCCTTTTCTTTCAGCCAAGTTTTTGCTTTGCTTAAGTCTCTTGTTAATATTATCGGATAGTTTTCAGAAATACTCTTAAGAGTCTCTTTAGCATTTTGAATATCAAGATCCAGAATGTTCTTAATAAACCTTGAAAGGTTCTCCGCTCTAAATGAGCGCATGGAAACAGCTAGGTGCAAATCTTCATTAAACTTTACTGTCGATTTGTTCTGCAAAAGTTTGATTGAATCAACGGCAGAATACTCACTGTCAGTAAGATTCGGAGAAATATAAACCTCCCAATCTGAAAACTGATTGTAGATAGCATTTAACCATTCTGAAATCCCAGCTTCACCAGTATTGATTTCTTGACCTCCTCCAACTAAGCAAATGACAACAGCCCAATCCTTGTGCCTATCAAGACAAGAGATAAGAAATTCAGGCTCGGAATGATCAAAACTTGGTTGATTCTTTTTCTGAGTCATAAACTTCACGGTCTGCTCTTTATTCCAAGCTCGTTGTGCTTCATCAAAGATGGCAACATGGTCATAGGGCGCTTCGAGATTAACTAAATAGGCGTCTCGATAGTGGTGGATTATCTGGATAAATGATTTTACGGCTTGTTTGGCACTGCTCTTAGTCATCTTTCTGCCCAATGCTTTTTCCCTAACGACATTATCTCTTGCCAAAGCTTCTTGTAGAATTGCAACCAACGGAGCATTGCCCGATAGATAAACGCTTGAGTGTCCTTTCTCCTTGTCTAAATGAGAAGTCGCAACTTTTAATCCAACAAGCGTTTTCCCAGCGCCAGGGACACCTGTGACAAAACAAATTACCTTCTTATTACTTGACTTGGCGGAATCAATTAATTCTGAGATAGCTGTTGTCGTTTGTTTTAAGTTTTTTGCTTCAGCATCATTTCTAGTGATTGAATCTACTGAGTGATTGTTATACAGCGAAACAGCCGCTTCAATAATAGTAGGTGTCGGAGAGTAAGTCCCTCTTGCATACTCTTCACCATTAATGATTTCACTATCCCCAAAAAACTGCAAAGTTCTTTTTATAGCCTCCTTCAAGTCATTTTTTGTTGATCTGATAGGTGATATCAATTTGTCATTATGTGATGTTGTTGAAATCGTAAGGAAAGACTCCTTAGCTTCTGTAGAAACTAAGATGGGGGCAAGAACAACATTATGACTTGGCTTATGAAAGTTCTTGAGGTCTAGTGCGTAATCCCAAACTTGCTCAATTTGATAATTCAGGAATTTAGTTTCTCCTACCTTGAACTCAATAACAAAGACAACACTATCAATTACGATTAATGAATCAATTCGTTTTCCCATTCGAGGAATTGAAAATTCGAAAAAGATTATACCATCATAACCATCAAGGGCCTTCTTCAAAATTGGAATTTGCAACTCCCAAGATTTATTTTGAAGTTGTGTTGAATCAAATTGATTTGAAATAGTGATAGAGCCTATTATCTCTTCAGTACTCTTTTGAAGAAAGGATCTTATTGAATCACTAAAATAATAATTTAGCATCGATTTAAACCTGAAGACGATTTTAAAGATAAGCTAATCTTTTTCAACTACGAATTGATTGGCACATTTCTCATTTAAGCACTTATGTACTTGAGTTTGATTCGTTGTGTGTGATAAATCTAGGATAATATCGGTTCGGGCGCCACACTTTGGGCAGGTTACAGGTTGATCATTTGCTAATAAGACATAGCTGTAAGTAATCATGGCTATTTATCAATGCTAAACAAATCTGAATTGAAAAAACCCTTAAAGCTACACTCGAGTCCTTGGCAAATGATCTTTTCTAAAGTATCAACAGATACATTTCTTTTTGAATTTTCGACATTATTCATAAATGTTCTATCCACATCAGACTTCCATGCTAGTCCTTCCTGAGTAAGTCCTTTCTTCATTCGAAGTTCTTTAATTCTCACTCCAATTTTGGCTTTTATAATCATAATAAGTGTGCTTATTTGACTCATGTTGTAACTCCGCACTTCCGGTTCGTACACATCCATGTTTAAAGGTACCAACTCCGCGTGAGGGATTGCAACGGAAATCCTTTTTGCAGTAAGGCTTGTGCGTGGAGCAAAAAGATTGCAGTGAAAAGCCTGACCCTGCGGCTGGTTTTGTGCGTAAGCGGGGGCACGCCCACGTCCGCTGTTTTTGATTTACTTACGGTGTAAAGGCTTTATATCAATCTTTTTACACATGTTTACAATCAATTTACAAATGGAATGATGGCGTAGGGCTGGCGAGTCTGTAGTTTTGAGCATCGTTTCACTAAAACCAATTTCGTTATGCGTTTGCTGCCACTAACTCTTTTGTTTTCGCTGCTGAATTTCACGGTTGACTTTCCAGCTTCAGATTCCCGGTTGTCTGCAACCACCGTTGAGCCGATGAAAGCACCGGAAGCCACCAACATTGTTCTCCAATCAAAAGATGGCGGCAAAACCTGGCAGGACATCAGCCGTAGTTTGCCGGAGATAGAAGAGCGTATGGGTTTTTATGCGGGTGCATCGGAACTGTATTTAAGCACTAAGGGTGTAATGTATCGCAGTAAGAGTAATCTGAACACGCCTGTGTGGGAAAAAGAGAATGTTATTGATCCACAAAGTACCATTGCTTTCAATCAATCCGGAGTGTTGGCCTACAGCTATGATGGAAATATTTATAAAAAGAAATCCTCGTCAGATCCCGATAGTAAGCAGGAATGGTTGCCGGTATATACAAGGCTCAAGTCAACAAAACTGGAACGGCATGAGGTAGCCACTATTTTCGAAGCGTCTGATGGAACGGTATTCAAAAGTACCGGTAAGAGTTTTGCCAAATCTGTAGACAATGGACGAAGCTGGAAGCAAGTTCAAAAAGGCTGGGTTGGGGAGATCGTGGAAGCAAATGGTGTTCTGCTGGCGACTGATCAAAAAGGGATTATGCGTTCAACCGACCGTGGCGAAAATTGGGAATGGGTGATCAGCGAGGGCGGGGTTGGTATGGCGCTTGAGCGTATCGATGGTGGATTTGCTGCGATAGCCTACAATACAACAACAAAATCCAGAAGAATACATGTTTCATTTGATAGTGGAAAAACCTGGCAAGTGATTAGTGAAGGACTTCAACCATCACCAAACATTTCGTCCGTAAAACAAATAGGCAATCATTTATTCGTGGGTCATCCGGATGGTATCTTCCGTTCATCGGACATGGGTAAAACATGGCTTCGGGTTCGTGCTGGTTTTGGTAGCGCGAATTCTATAATGAACTTGATATCGTTGAATTCTGCTTCGGCTCCGGTTGAGAAAGTATTTAAACTGCATGTTTCCGGCAACGTATTATACGCTGTGGCGGTAGTTCCGGGATGTTGAGGAGGTGTGGGTATTAGCTGTGTTTGTTGATTAAATGTGACTGTCGGGAGCAGCTATTTCTTAAGCATTTCAAACAAGCCGGTGTTTATATACAAAGTTTCTTTCCAGATTTTTTTTGATTGAAAATGCCTGTGACTTCAAATACCATTATTTATCATGTAAAGAAAATGATGAATTTTATACATGATAAAGCGGTCATGTAAACGAAGTATACATGACCGAAAAACGATGAAGTGATTGGCAGAATGGTTAAGACTACCATTTTGTTGGATTTTTTTACCAGTTATTCTTTAAGTAATTGCAGTAGCTTACCCGAGTCTTGCCGGTTGTCCCAAAAGGCAGTGATAATAATGGTGGCATCAGAGATTTTATAAAACAAATAGACTATCCCTCAACTGTGGTTAATGCGTTGATTCTTTGCCAGGCTCAGGCATCCCAATAGAAATTTTTACGTTACACGAAATAAATCAAACAAATTCCTCTCTGTTCCATGAAAAAGATTGACATCCTTAACTTCATTACCAATTTTAGAAAAGAACCTAACGGCATAAAGACCTACACAGAAATCAAAGATCACCTGCATGCCGCGCAAGACGATACGTTATTGCAAATGCTGGAGGAGATGAAACAAATGCGCACCCTTCGTGAGATAGAGAAAGACGGAGCCCGTGCCTTTCAGGTGGCGGCCAAGTGATAATTGTAGAATAGCGAGAAAGTACATCTATCAAATTGTCATACCGGTCGGGTAATGCTCTCTTCCGGCATTGAATTAATTCAAACCCGAACCGGTATCTCGTTCGGTTTGCACGAATTTTTTTCATAGCTGGGTGCGCATTTTACTTCATCGGGATACCGGCTCTCGTTCCTCGGCCGGTATGACATTTCATAGAACGAAGCAGTCATAACGGTCGGGTAACTTTCCTTTTCATTGATTGGATTACTTCAAACCCGAACCGGTATCCCGTTCGGTTTGCACGAATGACATTTCCGTACTGTCATCAGTCAAGTGTCATCAGAGATTTCTGAATCACTTTCAACAAAGCCTTATCATTTGACTTTTTAAGATCAACTGCACGGCATTCATTAAATTTTGCAAACCCTATAATAGCAGTGCAGAGTTTTGCCACCATCGGTTTAGAAAGTTTAACCGACTCGAAGTGAAGGTTGTGAATGGTTAATGTTCGTTGCTTGCGATCGGCCTTGGAATCCATGCGGGCTATGAAAGTATCGCCCAGCAGAATCGGCAATGAAAAATAACCATACTTGCGTTTGGGTTGTGGTACAAAACACTCCACCATATAGTCGAAGTCAAAGAAAGTAAGTAAGCGATGCCTGTACACATTCAACACATCGAAGGGGGAGAGTATAAAGACATCACCGGATAAGGAGATCTTCTTGTTTTTATATTCTGAAAGCATATAAAGTGGTGCGCCTGTTATTCCGGCCACAGCTACTTCATATACTTCGCGTGCACGCACCATTGTATCCAGGGCAATCTTTATTGATTTCTTTTCTTTCAGATAGCGAGCACGAAAGGCGATGTCTTTGAAGGTCTTTGATAACCCGGCAGCGTGGATAATAATTTTTTTTGCTTGTTGTTTGGTGAGGATGAGTGCAGGCATGCAATGACTGAACGGCTTTGACAGAATTTAAACCACATAGAAACATAGAGCAAATGCAACTATGTGCCTATGTGGTTTGTGAATAAATTAATTCTTTTTAGCAGGTCGCTTATACTTCACGGGCGGTGCAGGTTCTGGTTTAATCTCAACGCCCTGTGTTTTTAACAATGTCAGTGCTTCTTGTACGGCACGCTCAAGTTGAGGATCGCGGCCTTTGATAACATCAGCCGGAGTTTGTTCTACCGCTATGTCGGGCGAGATGCCCACACCTTCTACGGCCCACTGTCCATTTACATCATAAAATCCACCACGTGGTGCTACCATTCTTCCGCCATCCACAAACAGCGGTGTATCCCATGTGCCAACAAGTCCGCCCCAGGTTTTTGTGCCAACCAATGGCCCGATTTTCATTTTGTTAAACAGGTATGGAAGTAAATCGCCACCGGAGCCAGCGCGTTCGTTGATCAACATCACCTTGGGGCCAAAGATACCAGCATTGGGTGTTAAGAACGGACGATGATCGCCCACTTTACTATTAAAATATCCATGAAGATCGCGTGCCATAATATCAACCATATAGTCGGCAGCCGAGCCACCACCATTGTTACGTTCGTCAATCACAGCACCTTTCTTATCCTGCTGTGCAAAATAGTAGCGATTAAAGTAGGTGTAGCCGGGCTGGCCCGTATTGGGCACATAGATGTAGGCAATCTGGCCTTTCGAAAGTTCATCCACTTTTTTACGGTTGCCTTCTACCCAGTTCATCATGCGCAATTGATTTTCATTTTCGACAGGCACAACGGTAACGAGGCGCGAGCCTTCCATACCGGGTTTACTGTTTACACGAAGTTTGGTTTGCCGGTTAGCGGTAGCTTCAAAATATTTGTAAAGATTTTCTGTTGACGAAACAGCAACTCCATTCACCTCTAATAAGTAGTCGCCTTCTTTTACGCCAATGCCGGGTTCGCGCAGGGGCGCTTTCAGTTCTGGGTTCCAGCTTTCGCCTGTAAATATTTTTTTGAAACGATAACTTCCCTTATCGATTTCATAATCCGCGCCAAGCAAACCAACGGGCACGTTTTCTACTTGTGGAAAATCGCCACCACTGGTATAGCTGTGGCCAACGGCAACTTCACCACCCAGAATATCAACAATGTAATTTAGGTCTGTTCTGTGTTGCACATGATCTACCCACGGACTATACCATTTATACACATCATTCCACGGGGCACCATGTGTGTTGTTTACATACAGGAAGTCACGCTGATAGCGCCAGCCTTCTTTCAGAATTTGTTTCCATTCTTCGCGGGGTTCAATTTTTACTTTGAGCGAGGCGAGCACATCCAGTTTGCCATCGCCAATTTTTTTATTGGAGTCGCTGGTGCCTAATATACCCCACGTGGCATTGCTGCGATAAAGTATCGACTTGCGATCGTTGGATACAGATGCGGTATTCACAGGAGTAAGAAACACTTCGCTCTTGCGATCTTTAAAATTATAACGATGAAGAGTTTCCCCTTGTTGATTGGGAACACTCTCGGCATAGAAAACATAATTCTCCGGCCCACCGATCAGCTCACTGTAGTTTCGTAACGGAACATCTACGGCCAATATGCGCTGACTGATTCCGTCCATGTCAATCTTTACAACAGGAGTAGCCGCATCCTTTTTCTCCTCCTTTGGTTTTTCCTTTTCTTCATCGCTGCGCGGGAGTAATGGAGAAACTTCATCTTTGCTTAGCACGATAAGATAGAGTGCGCGTGTAATAGGTCTGTCGTACGAACTCATATCAAGCCAACCGGTATTTAATGCATAATTAGTGCTGGCCAGAAAGTATAAATATTTTCCGGTGGCATCCCACACGGGTGAAATGGCATCGGCCATGCCATCGGTGAGTTGCAGATTTTGTCCGGTCTCTACATTGTGTGCCTTAATTACTTTATAATGACTGTCAATCAATCGTGCATACGCAATCCATTTGCTATCGGGCGACCAGACAGGATTGAGCGAGCGGTTAGGATGTGCATAGCGTTCGGTGTCTGCTTTTTTAGTTGCTCCGGTGGCTACATCGGTAAACCATAAATTATAATCGGTATCGGTGAAGGCAATGTATTTTCCATCGGGCGACCACGCAGGCTGAAAGAAAAATGTGGGGTTGGGAATGGTAATCGCTTTTGGTTTTTCCAATCCTTCCTGATCGGTGATCATCAACTGATATTCGCCACTGGCATCGCTGAACCAGGCAATCCGTTTTCCATCGGGCGACCACACCGGATAACGATCGGCAGCGCCTGATGATTTGGTAATGTTTCGCCAATCACCTTTCTCTTTGGGCACCGTAAAAATTTCGCCACGGTATTCGAATAAAGCCCGCTGGCCTGTGGGAGATAACGAAGCATTTTGTAAAGCAGTAGCCCGCACATCCTGCCACCGCGCCCGAGCCCAATGAAAATCGCCCCGTACGTTAATCGTTAATTTTTTTGTTGTTCCGTTGGCGGGATTAAGCAAATGCAAATAACCACCTTGCTCGTATACAATTTGTCCACCACCGGCATCCAGACTTTTTGCATCGAAGTCGGAGTGAAAGGTTTGTTGCTTTAATTCGTTGTTGGCCGGATTAAAAGACCATACGTTGTTGGCATAGTCACGCTCAGATAAAAAGTAAACCACATTGTTTAACCAGACCGGATCGGTATGTCGCTCGTTGTCGGGCTGTGGAGTCATCTTCAACGAATAGTTTTTCAGATCTACAATCCAGATCGGCTTAGCCTGGCCACCGCGATAGTTGCGCCACTCCGCATCCCAGAAACCAATCTGCTGGTACGCCATATATTTTCCGTCTTCCGAGATTTCTCCGGCCACCGCACGTGGAATGATAAGCGCCTCTTCAACACCACCCTTTTTATTAATGGAATATATTTTTGATTCACGGGTTGGCAGCACACCTTCGCGGCTGGTGGCAAACAAAATCGATTCACCATCGGGAGTCCAACCGGTAACCTGATCGGCACCGGGATGCCACGTTAATCGGGTAGGCTGTCCGCCTTCGGTTGGAAGAAGATACACATCGGTGTTGCCATCGTATTGGCCGGTAAAGGCAATGAGTTTTCCATCGGGCGAAAAGTGCGGATTGCTCTCAGCGCCTTCGTTGCTGGTGAGTCTGCGGGCATCGCCACCATCTTTGCCTACAATCCATAAATCGTTGGCATACACAAATACAATGTTATCATTGCTGATGGTGGGCTGGCGCAGCAACATGGTGCCTTGCGGGAATGCACTAAATGAGATTAGAAGTGCGCTCATTGAATAAATTAATTTTTTGAATGTCATAGTTTAAACTTTTGAAAATTCAAGTTAACTGAAAAAAGTGATTGCTGATGACCGCTGGCGTAATGCTGAATTCGTTTCGACACCGATAAACTCCGGTGAAGGAATTGTAAAAAGTTCACTTGAAGGGAAAACACCTATTCGTTAAATATCAACCAGGCTACACCGAGCGTTAATAAAATATTGAACACCTGTGCGATTAGAAATACGAAGGCAGGCTTTTTTAACTCCTTGTTAAAGATATCAGAGAATTTTGTTTCGAGGCCAATGCATGTGAATGCCAATGCAAACCAAAACGTCTGCATGTTTTTTAATGGAGTTTTAAGTGCGTTCACGAAATCCAGCGGAAGCACAAAAGAAAAAAGCAGGGAAGCAATAATAAATCCCAACACAAATTTCGGGAAGCGATCCCAGATTAATTTTGCCGTTGGCTTTTCTGTAGTTTCTTTTTTGCGGTAGGTCCAGTAAAGCGAAATAGCAAAGGCAGCAAGGCCAAGTAAAACGTTTTGCGAAAATTTCACTACGGTTGCATACTTCAAACCTTCTTCACCCAGCATGTTGCCTGCTGCTACTACGGCTCCGGTGGTATCGATGGTGCCACCCATCCACGCCCCGGCTACGGCATCAGAGAGTCCGAGCACTTTTGCGAGGTAAGGCATAAATACCAACATGGGAATAGCCGTGATTAGCACCAGTGAGATTACATAAGAAAGTTTTTTGCTGTCGCCTTTGATTACTCCGGCTGTGGCAATGGCAGCAGACACGCCACAGATCGCAACAGCACTTGAGAGCAACGTGCGAAACTCATCATCGAGCCCAAATTTTTTACCCAACCAGAAACAAAATTGCCACACGGTCAGCACTACAATGATTGACTGAATCATGCCGAGCGATCCGGCCTTCATGATGTCGCCAAACAAAATGCCGCAACCTAATAATACCAATCCGATCTTGATATAGAGCTCTGTTTGCAAAACGGGTTTTACCCATACAGGAACAGAAAGTACATTCGAGATGAACAAACCGATTAGCAAACTGAAGAGTACAATTTCAAGGCCGATGCTTTTAGCAGGAGTAAAGCCAGCGAGGAGATGTGCCGCCAACGTGATAAAGAATATAATGATATAGCCCCCGACTGAAACGAGTGTGAGTTCAACACCTTTTAGAACAGAGCCTCTCCAGATAATAATGAATGAAAAGAACAAGAGTAACGTGAGGTCAATCACACTAAAGGAACTGACGTGTGTCTGAAGTTCAGAAATATTTTTCCATGAAACAGCGGGGAACCAGAATTTGACCTGGGTAAATGCGATCAGTATTAGTATGACTGCGGCAAGTATCGATACAGCATCCTCACTTAAGTTTTTTTTCGGATTCTCCATTTACTTCAAATGATCCTCAAACAACTTAAGAATCCGTTTATACTCATCCGTCCAACTGCTGGGTTCAACAAAACCATGATCTTCCATTGGGTACACGGCAAGTTCCCAGTTGTCTTTGCCCAATTCAATTAATCGTTGCGAAAGTTTTACGGCATCCTGAAAATGCACGTTCACATCTACCATGCCATGGCAGATTAGCAAATGACCTTTCAACCCTTCGGCATGATAGAGCGGAGAACTTTTTACATAGGCCACACTATCCTGATAAGGAACGTTTAAAATGTTAGCTGTATACGGATGATTGTATTGTGCCCAATCTGTAACCGGGCGAAGTGCTGCACCAGCAGCAAACACATCGGGAGTGGTAAACATGCCCATCAACGTGATGAACCCACCATACGACCCACCATACACACCGATACGTTTTGGATCAATGTTATATTTTTCAGTCAACCATTTTGCGCCATCCACATTATCCGTTAAATCTTTGCCGCCCATAAAACGATAGATGCCCGTGCGCCAATCTCTACCATAACCCGCACTGGCGCGATAGTCCAGATCGAGTACGGTATATCCTTTGTCAACTAGCATATTGTGAAACATGTATTCACGAAAGTAGCTGCTCCACCACTTGTGCGCATTTTGTAAGTAGCCGGCACCATGTACAAAGATGACAGCAGCTCCATTTGGTTTTTCAGGTTTATAAATCCGCGTGTACACATCGGCACCATCGCGTGCTTTAAAGCTGGTAACTTCGGGATCTTTCCAATTGTATGATTTAAATTCTGCGGAAAGTGAGTTGGTAATCTGTTGCGGCTTTGCTCCCGATTTATTTTCCTGAAGGTAAAGCTCCCACGGTTTGTTGCTGTATGAATAGCGATAGGCCAGCCACTTTTCGTTGGGCGAAAGTGAAACTTCATGGGCGCCAGTCAGGGTAGTTAGTTTTTCTGCCTTACCACCCGTTACTGCGAGTTTATAAAAATGTTTTTCACCCGGATGAACTTCATTGGTGGTGAGATAAAAGAATTTTTTGTCGCGCGACAATTCCACAGATTGTACTTCATACTTTCCCGAGGTCAACGCTTGTTTTTTTCCGGTGGCGATGTCAGCTACATAGAGATGAGAGTAGCCGCTTTCTTCGGATTGAAACCAAACCGATTTGTTATCGGTCAACCACCCAATGTTTGCACCGCCAAAAAAACCACCAGTGCCAGGGCCACCAATCCAGGCGTCATCATGTTGCCGGTCGATCAGTTTAAATTTTCTTGTAGATAGATCAAGCGATACAATCCACCGATCTTTATTGTCTTGTGAGCGTAGTACAAGCACATTATATTTTCCATCCGAAGACCAAACCAATCCCGAAAAAGAAACAGGCCGCGCTTCGGGTTTCTTTTCTTTGGTGTCGGCTTTTACCCCCTTGGCAGGGTAATCTTTTTTATATTCGGGAGTATCAAAAATGCCAGCGATTTCATCTGTCTTCACAGACAAAACGGTGTCTTTAGTTATATCATAGACAAACAACTCCGATGTGTTTTGGGCGGCACCTACTTTGGTGCGTGCAGGAATGTCTTCCGTAAATCCTGATTCAGTTACATAGTTAGGTACAATCGTACTTTTTACCGCTGCATTTTTTGTTAGGATGTAGGTAATAAAATTTCCATCCGGGCTTAACTGAATGCTGCTGAGATTTTTTTCATCGAGGTAAATTTCTTTTGGACGCTTAGGTAAATCGCCCTTCCGATTTTTCTCCGCTGCCTTTCTTGATTCATTGCGTTGTTTCAATACTTCGAAGTACGCAAGCTGATCGGTCTTTAGCCATTTGTCCTGTTCGCTGGGTTTTGCATCCGGTCGCTTGCTACCTCTCTTAAAATCGGTAAGTTGGGCGAACGTACCATTGGTGATTTCCCAACTAAACAAATTGCTATTGGTGGTAAAAATCACTTTACGTTCGTCAAAAGAAAAGGAAGCACTTGACTCACGCTCAAGGGTGCTAGTGATTTGAGTGATTTTTCCTGTTGGGATGTCCAGCAAAAACAGATCGCCATTTTTTTCATAGAGTTTTTTAGTCAGCGTTTTATTATAAACACCAAAAGAGGCTGGCAGTGCTCGCCTGGTTGATGCGCTTACTTTTTGAGGTACGCGGTTAGCTACGGTAATGGAATACAACGAGTCGCTTGCATTGCTCTCGGGATTCCAGGTAAAGTACAATTGATTTCCATCCTCCGACCAATTTATGTTGGAGGGAGCAACTCCAATCCACTTCGGGTCGCGCATAATTTTTTCTACGGTAAGGGGAGCCAGTTGCTGAGCAAAGGCAGCGGGACAAATGAAGAGTAGCCAAAACAATTGTTTCATACAAAAAACTTTAGGCTGGGAAATTAGGAAAAAGAAGGACTGCGAATAGAAGAAATTCCTTCAAAGGTTAGATACTTTAAAAAACAGGGGAAATCAGTAAACGAACTTTGTCTGCTCTCGCTCCTCTGTTAATTTTGCGCCACTTACTATATAGTTTATGAATGAAGTTTTGGAGCGCGAATATTTAGGAAACACCGTGTTACATTACCTGATTGCATTAGGTATCATTTTAGGTGGCTTGCTGTTGCTAAGGCTTTTCAGAAAAAGTTTACTGAACCAGATTAAAAAATGGGCCGATAAAACTGAAACCAAGTTTGATGATTATCTGGTAAAAGGAATTGAAAAGTTCGGGTTGCCGATTCTGAATTTCGTATTCATCTACATCGGCCTCACGTACCTCACCTTACCCGAGCAGGCTACTAAGATTATTCACAATGCCATTGGTGTAGTTCTTACTTTTTATGTGGTGCGGCTTGTGTCTTCGTTTATTCGATTGTTGCTCGAAGCATATATCAGGAAGCAGCACGAAGGCGAAGAGAAACTGAAGCAATTGAATGGCATTATGCTGATCATTAATGTAGTGATCTGGGCTGTAGGCTTATTGTTTCTTTTTGATAATCTGGGCTACGATGTAACGGCCATTGTTGCCGGATTGGGAATTGGTGGTATTGCGATTGCGCTGGCCGCACAAAATATTTTAGGTGACTTGTTCAATTACTTCGTAATTTTTTTTGATCGCCCTTTTGAGGTGGGAGATTTTATTACAGTTGATGATAAAAAGGGAACCGTGGAACACGTGGGGATTAAAACTACCCGATTGCTTAGTGTGAACGGAGAGCAATTGGCGTTCTCGAACAGCGATCTCACCAAATCGCGCATTCATAATTTCAAGCGCATGAATCGCAGGCGGGTGGTGCTCCCTTTAACCGTGGTTTATCAAACTCCGGTTGATAAACTTGAAAAGATCCCCACCCATATCCGCTCTATTATCGAAGCTCAAGCCGGAGCAACATTTGATCGCGCCCACTTTGCAACCTTTGGCTCTTACAGTTTGAATTTTGAGGTTGTTTATTTCATTGAATCATCCGAATACATGGACTATATGAATGTGCAACAAGACATTAATCTGACGATTTTTAAAAAATTTGCAGCAGAAGGAATTGAGTTTGCCTATCCCACACAGATGGTTGTTATGAATAAGGGAGCGGGACAGGGGTAAGAGTTACTTCTTCTTCTCCTTTGTCAAATCAGTAATCATGCTATTAAAGATTGACAGAATTAAACTGAAACCCAGCGCCCACCAAAAACCGTCTACGGTAAAGCCGGGCACAAAGTAGTCGACCAATAAAATGATCAGTGCGTTGATCACCAGCAGAAAAAGCCCGAGAGTGACTACGGTAATCGGAATAGTAAAGAGAATTAAGATGGGTTTTACAATCACGTTGGCTATCGCCAGTACAATCACAACCAATAAAGCATAGCCATAGTGTTCGATATGTACTCCGCGCTGGAGCAGGTAGCCTGTGAGCAACACCGCCAGACCATTTAAAAGAAAGCGTACGAGTCCGTTCATAGATCCATAAAATTGATCTTGGTAAAATTGCATTTTTAACTCATCAAAGCAAAGTATAACTTCGACCCTTCATGTATGCAATTGTAGATATTGAAACCACAGGCGGCTATGCAGAGAATCATCGCATAACAGAAATAGCCATTTACCATTACGATGGATTTCAGGTTACGGATAAATTTCATTCACTGATTAATCCGGGCCGCCATATTCCATCATTCATAACAGGCCTTACGGGAATATCCACACAAATGGTTCAAGAGGCACCTGCATTTGAAGATCTGGCAGAGGAAATTTATAGCTGGTTGAAGGATCGGGTATTTGTCGCACATAATGCACACTTTGATTATAGCTTTTTAAAAAAAGAATTTGAAGAGGTTGGAATAACCTGGACTACCAAGAAGTTGTGTACAGTGCGACTTAGCAGAAAAATTATTCCGGGATTAAATTCGTATAGCCTTGGGCGACTGGCTGAAAGCCTGGGTATAAAAATTCCTGATCGGCATCGGGCCGGGGGTGATGCGCAAGCCACTGCTAAAATTTTTGATGTGCTGATGAAGCGCGACAATGCCGGAGTAATTGCAAAAGCACTGAAGCGTAATTCGGGCGAAACTATTTTGCCTCCGAATTTATCCAAAGCAGAATTTGATAAACTTCCAGCCAAAGCGGGGGTGTATTATTTTCTGGATGCAAAAGGCAATGTTATCTATGTTGGCAAGGCAGTCGATATCAAGAAAAGAATTGCTGGTCATTTTACAGGTGAAGCGCGCGAATGGAATCGCTCCAACATTCGCAATGAGATTCATAACATCACCTTCGAACTTACCGGCAGCGAGTTGATCGCTTTTATCCTTGAATCGCAGGAGATACGCAGGCTGTGGCCCAAGTATAACCTCGCACAGAAATATAAAGTTGAAGAGTGGGGTATCTATGACTATGAAGATCGCAACGGGTATTTGAGGTTTGCAGTCAACGTAGTGAGTCGTGGCACAAAACCATTGATTACATTTTCCAGCAAAGGCGATGCATGGAATTTTATGTGGGAGAAAGTGAAGGAACATGATTTATGCCCGAAGCTAAGTGGACTTCAGATTGCAAAGGGATTATGCTTTAGTCACCAGTCGGGTTCATGCAAGGGCGCATGTCAGGGAGTTGAAAAAGAAAAGAAATATAACAAGCGTGTGCAGTCGGCAATTGATTCGTTTTTTGAAAACGGACAAACCGTAGCTATTGTAGGCAAAGGCCGAAGAGTAGATGAGAAATCAGTGGTGCTGGTGGAAAATGGAAATTATCTTGGCTTTGGTTTTTTTGATGAGACGGAAAATATTTCAAACCTTGAGACAGCAAAAAATTTCATCAAGCCATCAAAAGACAATCGAGTGGTGCAGAACATTGTAAACTCCTACCTCACTAATCCACGCGGAGTGGAGCTAGTGCTTTTTAATTAAGCTCGTTGTAAATAATCTTTCCATCGAATACGGTTAACACAACTTTTGTGGCATGCGTTTTCATCGGATCAATGGTGAATAAATCTTGTGAGAAAACAATGAGATCCGCAAGCTGCCCCACCCTGATCTGTCCTTTTAAATTTTCTTCAAACGAAGAGTAAGCACCCGCAGAGGTATAAGCTTTCAACGCTTGCGCGATAGAAATTTTCTGTTCGGCTATCCAGCCGCCTTCCGGAAATCCTTCGGGTGTTTTTCTGTTCAAGGCAACGTGAAGGCCGCGGATAGGATTAATGTCGATACAGGCGGGCCAATCACTGCTGTAAACTAGGTAGGCATGGCTCTTCAACATTTCGGCCCATGCGAACGACCAAGGCAAACGACCTTCGCCAATGGCATTACTCCAAACCCCGATCGTTCCCGGATCGGCATGAATGGGTTCCATGGATGGCATCACGTTAAGTTTTGCAAATCGTGGAATATCTTCAGGCGAAACAGTTTCTATATGTTCAATGCGATGACGCGCATCACGTTTTCCATTTATGTTTGCTGCATTCTCATACGCATTTAGCGATTCGCGCACACCTTTGTCGCCAATAGCGTGTGTATAAATCCGAAATCCATTCTTATCGAATTTTGAAATCAGTTCCTGATATTTTTCGATCGGCACAGCCAGTTGACCAAACGCCAACGGGTTGGTAGAAGGAATATCGGCATACGGTTGCAACATGTAGCCCGTGTGCGATTCAATAACACCATCAATCATAAATTTGATTGCATCGGCACGGATCATCGGGTTCGCTGTGCCAACACTATCTTTTAGTTTGGTGAACAAGGTGATGTCTGCATCGGTGGTAGTTTCGTCTGCCGAAAACGCTGCTGCATACCGCAGGGTGAGCTCACCTTTATTTAATAGTTCGGTATATAGAGAAAGAACTTCTTTTGTTCCATCTGCATTTTGAATGCTGGTGATACCCAGCGATGCCGCCAGTTTCATACCCTTTCGCAACGCCTCAAGTTTTTGTGATCGGGTAAGCGCTGGAATATGTTTCCCCACAAGATCCATCGCACTTTCTCTCAGCGTGCCGGTGGGCACTCCGTTTTTATCTTCAACCAATTCGCCAAAGCCTGTGTATTTTGTGTTGCTATCAATGCCTGCAATTTCCAAGGCCTTTTTATTTGCCCACGCACTATGCCCATCATAGGCTTTGATAAAAACCGGAACTTCATTGGTGATCATGCCTAAAGATGTTTGGTCGGGCAAGCCATTTTCAAACGAAGTGTATTGCCAACCACGCCCCGTTATCCATTCTTTGGCAAGATTGGCTTTATAGAATGCGTTTACTTTTTCAACTACATCGGCAGGTAATTTCGAGCCGGTGAGGTCAACTTCAGATAACCCCACTGAGCCACTTAAAAAATGAATATGAGCATCATTAAATCCAGCGGTTACTAATTTTCCATTTAAGTCAATAATTTCTGTTTTAGAATTGGCCAGTTCTTTTATCAAATCAGATTTGCCAACAGCCACAATTTTGTGGGCCTTGATGGCGATCGCTTCTTCAAATGTAGAATCCGTTGTTCCCGTCCATACTTTGCCATTGATAAAGACAAGGTCCGGAGCATCTTCAGTTGAACAAGAAAAGGCAGTTGCAATAACAAGCACAACGAAAAATTTTGAGAAACGACTTGAGTATGACATCGGGTTTTTGATTTGAGGGTAAAGTAAGAAAGGTTAGATTTGAAAGGAAAGGTTTTACACAATACCTTACCACATTTAAAATGAACTACATTGATTTGATCGGTTATCTCGGCAGTTTTTTGAGTTGCATCACGTTTATTCCGCAAGTATATAAAGCCTGGCAAAGCAAAAGTGTTGGCGACCTGAGCCTGACTATGTTGTTGATTGTGCTTACAAGTACAATTGTTTGGCTGGTATATGCATTTGCGTTAATGCTGTGGCCGGTAATCATCTGCAACGGAATTATGTTTGTGCTGGTGGCCATGCTCATCTATTTTAAGTTTGCTTTTAAGAAACCAGATTAGAATCAGGTCAGTTTTCAAGAGCCTCAAACTGCCAAAGTTTATCAACAATCAATTTTCATGAGTTATAAAGTAATAATAACCGGAACTACCGGCATGGTGGGCGAAGGAGTTTTAATGGAATGCCTCGAACATCCGGCTATTTCAGAGGTGTTGAGTGTAAGCCGCAAGCCAACGGGCAGAACTCATCCTAAATTGAAAGAATATCTCGTGCCCGATTTTTTGACATTGAAAGAAACAGACGAAAATCTGAAGGGCTATGATGCTTGTTTCTATTGCGCGGGTGTAAGCAGTATTGGCATGAAAGAAACGGATTACACACGCATCACCTTCGATACCACCATTCACTTTGCAAAGGTATTGTTAAATCAAAATACACAACACACTTTTATTTTTGTTAGCGGAGCCAGCACCGATAGCAGCGAAAAGGGTAGGCAGATGTGGGCGCGCGTAAAAGGAAGAACTGAAAATACGTTGGCCAAAATGCCTTTTAAGAAAGTACACAACTTCAGGCCAGGGTTTATGAAAGCCACCCCAGGCCAGAAAAGATTGTTAAAGGCATATAAATATTTTGCCTGGCTATACCCCATTCTAAAAGTTATTTTCCCTTCTGGAACCAGCACGTTGAGGCAAGTAGCATTAGCGATGATCCATACCCTGACAATCGGTAGCGACAAGCAAATTCTGGAGGTAAAAGATATTAATAGATTGGGTGATAGTTAATCAGGCACACTTATTTTTTCAAAACACCTGCTTCTTAGAATTTTACCCTTTACCGCAGGTGGAAGCCATCAGCAAAACATCATTTTTTTGAACCCATTTCGTTATACTTGCGGTTTAATTCTCTGAACAAAGAAGCTTTTATTATGGCAAGTGTAACAACAGAACTACAGCAGGAACACCAATTGAAGATCAAACAGGTTTTTGAGGAGGTAGCGAAAGTAGTAGTAGGACAAGAATATATGGTTAACCGATTGCTGGTTGGCCTCTTTACGAATGGTCATATTTTATTGGAAGGAGTGCCAGGGCTGGCCAAAACCTTAACCATCAGCACGGTGGCTCGGGTGCTTCATTTAGACTTTGCCCGCATTCAGTTTACACCCGATTTGTTGCCCTCCGATTTGGTGGGAACGATGATCTACAATCAGAAGGAAGGAAAATTTGAAGTAAAGAAAGGGCCCATCTTCGCGAACATAATTTTAGCAGATGAGATCAACCGATCGCCCGCCAAGGTGCAGTCGGCTTTGTTGGAAGCCATGCAGGAAAAGCAAGTGACCATTGGTGAAACTACATTCAAATTAGATAAGCCTTTTTTGGTGATGGCTACACAAAACCCTGTCGAGAACGAAGGCACGTATCCGCTACCCGAAGCACAGATCGATCGTTTTATGATGAAGGTGTTTGTAAACTATCCTACCAAAGAACATGAACTGGAAATCATGCGCAGAATTTCAAACATGGGGTTCAGCTATGAAGTAAATCCGGTGCTTACCAAAGAAGATATTTTCTCCATCCGTGGCGAGGTGAACAAAGTTAAAATCTCAGAGTCGCTTGAAAGGTACATTATTGAATTAGTGACCGCCACACGCAGACCCAAAGAATATAAACTCGATCACGAAGCACAATACATTCAGTTTGGAGCTTCACCACGCGCCAGCATTAACATGAACCTTGCGGCAAAAGCCATGGCCTTTATGGATAGCCGTGATTATGTGCTGCCCGAAGACATTAAAGAAATTGCGTTGGATGTGATGAATCACCGAATCATCCTGAACTATGAAGCAGAAGCAGACAATGTGAAGACGGCTGATATTGTGAAAGCACTTCTATCTAAAGTTCCGATAACAAAATAGTTGACAATAGGCAATTGGTTCCTTCGTAGGTTTCAATTGTTGATTCTCATTTTTTTTATTAACGAAAACCCAAAGCAAATCTCTCTTCCGATTTCTAAAACGCGTTCGCGATATTTTTCTTTTTCTTGCGTGGTGCCATCAAAATCTTTGGGGTCGTTGAACGGAAGGGAGATTCTGGTCTCGGCTCCCATCACGAGCGGGCAATTTTCATCGGCATGTGAACAGGTCATAATAGCGGCAAAGCCCTTTGCGGGATTAAATGAATCGCTATAAACTTTAGAGAAAACAATCAGTGGATTTTCTGTATCTGAAAATCGCACTTCGTAGCGCGGGTTTTCTGATTCACTAGTTTTTAAAATCTCAAAGCCAATGTCGTGCATGGCCTTTACCGCTCTTGGGTTGAAGGCTGTTGCTTCGGTGCCACCCGAAAAGCATTGCACATTTTTTACATTATAATAGGTGGCGGCAGCTTGTGCCCACAGTTGGGCGATATGACTTCTGCGCGAGTTGTGGGTGCAAATGAAATTGAACAGAACTGGTTGACTGGCTATTTGTTTTTTCGTTACAAATCCGGCAAGCTGTTTTAGAATTTCTTTTCGGTCGTTCGGAATTTGATCGTATTTCGTTTCGAACAGACGGATGGTGTGAGCAAGCGCGGGGTATAGAATAGTTTTCATCACTCAAAGATAATCATCTATCGTAATATTACGATATGAAACACAACTAACAGGTGTTATCCAAATCTTAACTTCTTTAACAGATCATTACCCCAATGTTATTTTGCAAGATTCGCTAACTCACTCATTTTCATCTTACTTATCGCAATAATACGATGAAAGCACTCGTGCTCTTTGGGAAGAAATGGCCTGAGGCTTTAGCGCTCTTTAACAATTCGGTAACATACCCTACCCAAAGGGGTAATATTACAAAGCCACCTTTGCCGGAAATTAAATCATCCATGATCCGCAGACTTTCCCTCGCCTTTTTATTGACAAGTATAACTTCTTTTTCCTTCGCCCAAAATGGAACCATCGAAGGCAAAGTAACCGATGCAAAAAACCAGGAGACCATTATTGGGGCTAATGTTGTAATTGAAGGAACAACAGTAGGCGCAGCTACGGATATTGATGGCAATTTTATTATTGCTAATGTAAAGCCCGGCACCTACTCAATTGTAATTTCATTTGTAACCTACAAAACACACATCATTAAAGATGTGGTTGTGGAAAGTGGAAAGAAGACAACCCTTGAGGTAACGCTAGCAGAAGATGTAGCAGAGTTAGAAGAGATTATTGTTACTGCAAGGCGAGAGATATCAACTGATTTGAACCTGCTAAAATCAATAAAGGAAAGTAAATTAGTAGTGAGCGGTATTTCCGCTGAACAGATTTCTAAACTGCCGGATAGCGATGCAGCACAAATTGCCCAGCGTGTACCGGGTATTACAATAGTTGATAACCGTTTTGTTATGGTTCGTGGGGTGCCGGAACGCTACAATCAGGTTTTAGTGAACGATGCAATCGCTCCAAGCACTGAGGTGGATAGACGTTCATTTTCGTTTGATCTTGTGCCCAGCAGTTCAATTGATCAACTCTTAATTTATAAATCAGGAACCCCAGATTTACCGGGCGACTTTGCAGGGGGTGTTATTCGTATCGTAACCAAACAGGCTACTACCGATGAATACATAAGTTTTGGAATGAGTACGGGTTATCGCATTGGCACTACATTTAAAGATTTTAATAAGACGAAAAGCAGCTCAACTGATTTTCTTGGTTTTGATAATGGCTTGCGTTCACTGCCTAAGAATTTCCCCTCAGCGGATGCTTTACGCGAAAGCCCAACAAGATCGGCCCTTCGTTCAGATGCAGGTAAAGCATTGGAAAACACGATGGGGTATTCAACCATTAGCGCGCCTATTGATTATGGCTTTAATTTCGGGATTGCCAGAAACATGAATTTTGGAACTGTAAAGGCGAGTAATCTTACAGCATTAAGCTATTCAAGAAGTTTTCAAAGCTACGATCTTGATTTTACGAGATACAATGAACCCCGTCAGGTTGCCAATGCGGATCCTGTGGTTCAATTTAAATACAACGACAATTATTCGAAGGCCGAAACTAAAATCAGCCTGGTTCACAACTGGTTATTTGATTTGGGTGAGCGCAGCAAAATAGAATTCAAAAACCTTTTTGTACAAATAGGTGAAGATCAAACAGTGCTGAGATCAGGACGCAACAATTATGAACAAGTTGGTAAGCTTCAAAACAATAATGCCTACCATTACTTGGCACGCACCATCTATTCAGGCCAATTGCAAGGAAACTTTAAATCAGCGAATGAAGCTACAACCTATTCTGTGCTTCTTGGCGCAAACTATATTAATCGTAATGAGCCAGATTATAGAAGGTTTCGCAGAGTGCAAACAGAAGGAACAAATGATCCTTTTGAACTGATTTTACCTCCTGGATCTTCTCCGATTGATGCCGGTAGGTTTTATTCAGAACTTGAAGATATTGGATTCTCCCATGCACTTAATGTAGAGCATAAGTTTGGAGATGTTAATTCTGCTAAGTCAGCATCCATTAAAGCAGGCTATTATCTTGAAAAAAAGTCTCGTGACTTTAGTGCGCGATACATCAGCTATTTTTATCCAGGCACCGCTGGCTTTCCTGCCGAAGTAGGACAAGAAATTATTAGAGATCCACTCGATCAATTATTTTCAAGAGATAATCTGTACACATACAATGAGGATGGTACAGTGATTCCTGGAATGGCCATCATTGAAGGTTCGCGGCCTATCGACCGATATAGAGGAGAGAATCTATATACAGCAGGGTATCTATCAGGAAGCGTTCCGCTTGGTAAATTTGATCTAGCAGGTGGTTTTCGTTTAGAATATAACGTACAGGAGTTGTTTACACAAGATGATCAGGGTGATATCTATGTTGAAAACCCAGTTGTGTCGCCTTTACCTTTTGCCAATGTTGCATTTAATATAGCTGAACGTTCCTTGCTTAGGGCCGCCTATAGCCGCACCGTTAACAGACCAGAGTTTAGAGAATTAGCACCGTTCGGATACTATCAGTTTGAATTGGATGCAAACACCTTTGGAAATCCAGACCTGGAAACAGCAACCATTGACAATCTTGACCTGCGCTATGAATTGTATCCGAACCCCGGTGAAGTATTGAGTATAGGTAGTTTTTACAAAAATTTTACTAATCCTATCGAGTATCAATTAGTAAATTCCGGAGGCTTGGGTCAAAACTTCTCATACGTAAATGCACCTAAAGCATATAGCTATGGTGCAGAGATTGAAATCAAAAAATCTTTGGCAAGTCTTTCGGTGTCAAAACTTTTACGCAACACCTCCGTGAATGTAAATGCATCCTTTATTAAAAGCGAAGTTGATCTTGGTGACGGAGTTACGTTTCAGCGACAGAAACGTTCCTTACAAGGACAGTCGCCCTATGTAATCAACGGTAACATATTTTATAACGATCTTGAAAAGGGATTTTCTGTTAACGTAGGGTATAACGTTTTCGGAAAAAGAATTTATGCAGTTGGCAGCGTGATCTTACCAACCTGGTGGGAACTTCCTCGTAATGCCGTTGATTTGCAAATAGCAAAGAATATAGGCCAGATGGAAATCAAATTGAATGTTAATAATTTATTGAACGCCAAGTATCGGATCTTTCAAGACGATAACGATGATGAGAAAATTGAAAACAAACTTGATCAATCTGTTCGAGGCCACCAAGTTGGTCAACAGGTTGCTCTAAGCGTGAATTGGAAATTTTCAAAAGATTAACCTGTTTTTTAAACGGTATTAAAGACCTGCCTTGGCAGGTTTTTTTATTTGTTAACAGATCATGAAGATCATAACATTGGCGTAATGAATTCTTAACTGACCTTTCACGATATACCCCGTTGGTCAGCCTAATTTTACACCAAAACAATAAGACTTTCACACATGAAAAACACACTAAGAATTTTTGCTCTTCTCTTCGCGATGTCTTCTCTCGCGTTGATTCAAAGCTGTAAAGAAGATGATCCAGCTCCGGTGCCTCCTACAATAACTGCTCCGACCACAGTAGCTTCAGTACAGGTAAATACCAAAGCCGATGTTACATTCACATTTACCGCAGCAGGTGGCTTTAAATCCAGTTCTGTAACAGCAACAGGTGGAACAGCAACTGTTAAAACAGCTCCTTCAGCAAATGCCGCTGACGGTTCGGTGGTTGTTGAGTTTACGGCTGGCGCAACCGCTGGTGCAGGTTCTGTGGTTCTTACGTTAACAGACAATAGCAATCAATCAACTACACAAACTGCGGTAGTGAATGTTACAATCAGTGCACCGCCAAGTATTACGCTTAATCTTTCTGCTGGTTCAGGTAATCCGGGCACTACCTTACCGGTTACGGCAACTATCACAGCACCTAATGGTGGAGCTGTTTTAACAATTACAGGCGCTACATCAGTTCCTGCTAGTCCAATTTCAGTTTCTGGAACTACCCAGGCAGTTACACTTGCAATCCCAGCCAATGCAGTGGTTGGTTCAACCATATCGGCTGTATTTTCAGTGAAGGATGCTCAGAATTTAGTGTCAAGCCCGGTAACGTATACTATCACGGTTTCTGATCCAACCAATATTTTACAAGGAAATTTAACTACACAAACACTGGATGCGACTAAACCTTATTTGTTAAAAGGTCAGGTATTTATTCCTAATGGAGTAACCTTAACCGTACCAGCTGGTACAGTTATCAAGGGGGATAAAGCAACAAAAGCAACTTTGGTAGTACAGCCAGGTGGCAAGTTAGTAGCAAACGGAACGGCCAACAGCCCTGTTGTATTTACGTCTGCACAAGGTGTAGGTGAGCGCGATCGTGGCGACTGGGGTGGTATCGTGATGTTAGGAAATGCTTTTGTTAACCAGCCATCTAAACCAGCCGTTGAAGGAATTACACCTACCCAAAACTACGGAAGTTCAATAGCAGAGGCAGCAACACCTGCAACCAATGCAACTGAAAATTCTGGTACGCTTACCTATGTGCGCATTGAGTATGCAGGTATTGAACTGACGCCTAATAACGAAACCAATAGCTTGACTATGGGTGGTGTTGGTAACGGTACAACAGTTTCTTACGTGCAGGTTTCCTTTGGTGGCGATGATGGTTTTGAGTGGTTTGGTGGAACTGTAAATGGCAAATACTTAGTATCCCACTCAACCTGGGATGATGATTTCGATACAGACTTTGGCTGGGGTGGAAATGTGCAGTATGGTTTAATTGTACGCAATATCTCCGCAGCTGACCAATCAGGTTCTAACGCATTTGAAAGTGATAATCAGGCAAATGGATCCACTATCGCTGGAATTTGTGATGGAACAACAAATACAGGTTGTACCCGCGGTATTTTCTCTAACATTACAGTTTTAGGACCTCGCGTTGTGGTTAATACACCCAACGTATCTAGTAATTATCAGAATGCTATGCATATCAGAAGAAGATCAGCTATCTCCGTGTTTAACTCATTCTTTGCTGGCTTCCGCGTAGGTCTCCGCATCGATGATCAAGGTACGTTGGATAATCTTACTTCAGGCGCTGCTAAGCATGGTTATAATGTATTGACCGTTCCAGGAACAACGGCAATTGGCACATCAACTACAGCAGCAGATGCAGTGTTTGCAACAGGCCTTACTATTGCTCCAGATCCTGCAGGAAATGCAACGGCTATTTCTAATTACTGGACAGCCAATAATAATGCTTCAATAAATGATATCGCCACGGCTACAATTGCTAAAATTACTGACTTAGGTATTGTTAGCACATTGTTCTGGGGTTCGCAGACTTCTTCAACCTATCCATCAAATCCTAATTTCTCTTTGGTGGCTGGCGTTGCAGGAAACAATAATCTTAATTCAGGAGCAAACTTTACGGATGCTAAATTCACAGGTAATGCATTCTTCAACACAGCGGGAGCTTATCGCGGTGCCTTTGGTGCTACTGATTGGACGGACGGCTGGGCAGAATTCCAACCTATTAATAAGGTATATTAAATCATCAGGTTAAATTATAAGGGTTTAATTTAAGATCGAAGACCTGCCGTAAGGCAGGTCTTCTTATTTTTGTGATATGAAAAGAATAGCTTTTGTAATAATAATGTTGGTGTTGATCGCAGGAGCGTGCAGTACAAAAAATAATTATCAGGTAAACACTCATTTAACCCCACAACAACAGGACGAAATGATGTGGAAAATTATCCGCTATGTAGGCCGGGCCCCGGAAGGACTAACATTTGAAGAGCGCTTTTATAAACCCTATGATTCTTTATATCAGGAACAAGCCAAGCTTCATAAGTTTGATGCATACTATAAAACAGGAAACACCCATTATTTTTTGGTGAGCCGCAGGGCCCCAAGCCTGGTAGACAAGCGAGTGGCTACCGGAGGAAAATTTGTTTTGACTGATGATAATAAAATAACCGGGTATGAAGAAGTATTCCGCACCTGGAAAATGGTGCCGGATACCCTGGCAAAGCGAGAGCTTGTGTTGTTTGATAAGTTTGTAAAAGGAGAGCCTCTTACCGCCTACGAAACCAGAAATTCAAACGGTATTGAATATATAGAATTTCCGGATGAGCATACGTACTTTGATAAAGCACTAAAGCAATGGAAAACAAAGAGTGTTAATTAATCTTCCGTTGCCTTTCTTTGTGTGTTTCCATTACCTTTTTAATCTGCGCACCAACGTTCACAAGCGAGTCCTGAGCTTTTTTATTGTTGTCTAGTTTCACTTTCAACACCGCGTTTTCCAATTTGTTTGCCTCTAATGATTTTTCTAATTGAATCTTCTCCTGATGGCTGTTGCTTAGTTTAATCGTTAGGTCTTTATTTTGATTTAACATCCGTTGCTGTTGTTTCTCTACAGCATCCAGTGCCTGTTGAGTTTCGTCAATTTGTTTTTGCACCTGATCGCGATAAAATTTTACCCCAAACTGATACAGCATTTTCTGCAACTCTCGATTAGCATATTTAATGTCTTTGTCCTCCCACTCTTTGGGATTGATACCCATCCATAACGTAGTACTTTTTTCTCCTTCGTTGCTCGCAGCATAAACAATTCCGTTCGAAAAAGATGTGCCACTAATGGTTGGTTCAGTCACCGTCATGGGGTTGCCACTTTGCCGAAGTTTGCCCATGTCTTTTAGAAATCGCACCCAGGCAGACTGGATGTCTTCTTTTCTTCCGTCCAGAGAAGTTACAAATACTTCAAGAGTCTCATCCTTTACCTTTTCATTTTGTTTATTTACAATCACGGTCTGGCTTTGAGTAATGCCAAAACTCAACGTCATCATTACCAAAAGAAAAAACTTATTCATGGGGTCAGTGTTAACAAGGTTCAAAGCTACTAATAATGAGTAAAAAAATCTTAATCACGGGTGCTTCGGGCCTTGTTGGCTCGCGCCTAACCGAATTGCTGTTGCAAAAAGGTTACCAGGTTTCGCATCTGGGCCGTAGTAAAAAGAGTGGGCAAGTTCCTTCGTTTGTTTGGGATGTTAATAAAGGTGAGTTCGATACAGAAGCCCTGACCGGAGTTGATACGATTATTCATTTAGCAGGTGCGGGTGTAGCAGAAAAACGTTGGACGGAGTCGCGCAAAAAAGAAATCCTGGAAAGTAGAACAAAGTCGTCTGCCTTACTTTGCAAAACACTGGCCAGCACAAATCATTCCGTAAAAGCAGTTATATCTGCATCGGCCATTGGTTATTATGGATTCGGATTTGATGATGAGGTTTTTGCAGAGGACAACAAGTCGGGAAGTGATTACCTGGCTCAGGTAACAAAGCAGTGGGAAGAAGCCGTGAGTCAACTGGAATCTTTGCAGCTTCGGGTTGTTAAACTTCGTATTGGTATTGTGTTAAGTGATAAAGGTGGTGCCTTGGTTGAGATGGTAAAACCCATTCGGATGGGAGCGGGCGCGCCCTTAGGTTCAGGCGAACAATATCTTTCGTGGATTCATCTCGATGATTTATGTGCCATGTTCATCAAAGCTGCCGAAGATGAAACTATGAAGGGTGCTTACAATGCCGTAACAGGAGATTGGGTTACCAACAGTGCGTTAACGAAGATGATCGCTAAAATTTTAAAGAAACCACTCTGGCTACCCAACATTCCTGTTTTTATGATGAAAATTATTGTCGGGGAAATGGCTGCAATTGTGGTGAATGGAAGTAAGGTCTCGGGCGATAAAATAAAGAAGACAGGATTTAAATTTAGATATTCTAATTTGGAAGAAGCACTGGAAAGCTTAAAGCTCTAAGGCGGAAAGTTTAAAGTCAAACCATTAACCATTGGTAAGTTGAAAGACTAAAATTATTGTGTAGCTGCTTTAAGCTTTATAGCTTTTCACTATTAGCTTCTTTTACAGCAACACCAATCTTCGAGTCTGCAGTGCCGTAGTACAAAAACCATTTTCCATTTAACGGCACCATGCCTTCGATAAAACAAACCTGGTTTACCTGGCCTTCAATTTCATACGGTTGATCGGGTTTTAGAAAAAATTCATTCATCCGATCAATTAACTTGGTTGGATCGCTCAAATCATAAAGCGCCTGACCCGAACAATAAGCACCTTTCGGCAATGCAGGATCACCACCACTATCGAGATTCATGCCGTTATATAATAGCAAGATTCCGTTATCGGTAATCAATGCATAAGGCCCACTCTCAACCAGACGACTATCAAACATACCTTCACGGGGCTTAAGTACGGATTTTAGTTTTCCGGTTTCATCTTCCATGGGAGTCCAGCTAATCAGATCATCGGAAGTGGCAATAAACAAATCGGTATCCCCAAAGTACATCCAGTATTTTCCATTTATTTTTTCGGCAATAATTTTATTGCCTTGTTGTCGCGCAACAATAGCACCGGACTTGCTCCACGTGTCGGTGTATTTGCCATTGAGTACCAAACCATGTTTAGTCCAGTTTAATAAATCAGTGGAGGAAGCAAGACACAAACGCGCAAGGGTTCCATCATAGGCAGTGTAAGTCATGATATAAGTACCCAGTTCACTTTCAACAATGCGGGGATCTTCAATGCCACCTTCCCATTCATATACCTTCATAAAATCTTCAGCAGGATAAAGAACAGGTTCGCGCATGCGTGTAAAGTTTACACCATCCGAACCAATAGCAAGGCCAATGCGCGAAGTGCCGGCATGTTTTCCAATTATATCTTCGGCCCGGTAAAAGAGGTAAACTGCACCATTGCGCACAACGGCCGCGGGATTAAACACATCTTTTTCTTCCCATTTTACTTCCTGATTGAGCACCGGACATTTAAACAAACCATCGCCAGCTTTTAAAATAGGATTAACGTCATTCAATTTTTGAAAAGGAAGCATTGCCCAGGTGCTGTCCTGTTCAAAGGCACCTTTTTCTTCAGGTGTTGTGCATGCACCGTGCAGCAGCAAAATCAAAACAGGCGAGATTAAAAGGAGCTTTGCTTTACTTTTAACGAGCCGGATAACAGATTTTAGATTCATTTATTAACTTGAATAAAATTTGAACAAGTACGATATGGCTCAGAAAGGTAGAAAGAAAAAAGTAAGCACAGGAATTAATCAGCAATCGCTCGAAGAAGAGCACCGTATCCGCAAAGCTTTTAAGGATAAAGATTGGGCAGAGATCAAAAGTTCTGACTCGTGGATGATTTTTAAGGTGATGAGCGAGTTTGTTGAAGGCTTTGAAAAGTTAGCGAAGATTGGACCGTGTGTTACCATTTTTGGTTCGGCTCGTGTAAAACCTAATCATCCTTATTATAAAATGGCCGAAGATATTGCCGCTGAATTGGTGCATCATGGTTATGGTGTTGTAACCGGAGGCGGACCCGGCATTATGGAAGCGGGTAATAAAGGCGCACATCGTGCGGGTGGCAAATCGGTGGGCTTAAATATTTTTCTGCCGTTCGAGCAAAAAGGAAATCCGTATATCGACTCGGATAAACTCATCACATTTGATTATTTCTTTGTGCGCAAAGTGATGTTTGTAAAATACTCGCAAGGCTTTATTATTATGCCGGGTGGTTTTGGCACACTCGATGAGTTAACGGAAGCATTGACGCTCATTCAAACAAAGAAAATTGGCCGCTTCCCGATTGTGTTGGTGGGAAAAAAATTCTGGGCTGGCTGGCTGGACTGGGTGAAAAAAGTTTTGGTGCCGGAAGGCATGATCAGCGAAGTGGATTTAGAATTATTTAATACGGTAGACACACCCAAAGAAGCTGTAAAAGTGATTGATGATTTTTATGCAAAGTATTTATTGTCACCAAATTTTTAACATTACGCAGGCATGCAAAAGTTTTTAAGTTATCTGGCCCCGCTTTCTATCGGTTTGCTATTGGTGTATGTTTTGTTCGATCAATCTTCTAAAAATACGCGTGAAGCGGAGCAGGAATTAGAGCCCATAGCAGTTACAGAATCAGAGCAACCCTTTGTGGCCGTCTCGTACGACCTGCCAAAAACAATTTCGTTTGCTGGCGAAGAAGTGCCGCTTCAAATTCCGGATGTAATGGAGCGCCTCGATCGCGAGTTGCAGGTAAATATTTATTTGCAGAGCAGCACATTGTTTTTATTGAAGCGTGCCAATAGATGGTTGCCGCGAATGACCGAGATTTTGAAAGCAAATGGTATCCCTGACGATTTCAAATACTTACCCTTAATAGAAAGTGGGTTAGTAAATGGTGTTTCGCCAAAAGATGCGGTGGGGTATTGGCAAATTCGTGAAGCTTCAGGAAAAGAGTTGGGTCTTGAAATCACCAAAGAAGTAGATCAACGGTACGATCCCATCAAATCAACTGAGGCCGCCTGCAAGTACTTAAAGAAATCGTACGAAAAGTTTGGCAACTGGACGTTGGTGGCAGCTTCATACAATCGTGGTGTGGCGGGTGTGCGCAGCGACCTTGAGGATCAGAAAGTAGATAACTATTATGATGCTCATTTGAATGACGAAACAAACCGCTATGTGTTTCGCATTCTTGCTATTAAAGAGATTTTTGAGAATCCGGCTAAATATGGATTTAGAATAAAAGCGGATCATCTCTATCAACCCGAACCCCTGCGTACGGTTGAGGTAACGGAAAGCATTCCTGATCTGGTGGCATTTTCTAAAAGCCATGGTGGCAATTACAAACTACTGAAGCGCCACAATCCATGGTTGCGGCAACCGCGCTTAAATGTGAAAAGGGGGAAAACGTATACCCTTGCATTTCCTGCGTAATCAAATCCAGCGCACGGTTGTTTATCGTACATATATCATCAATTGTCATGCACGCGGCAGAAGATCATCCTATTTATCTATAACTTGAAACAAATTTTAACAATTATGGAGCATACTTATTACAACCCGGCCGACTTAAAAAAATTTGGAACTATCAGCGAATGGGAACCTAATCTGGCTACTAAGTTTTTTGATTATTATGGAGATGTTTTTAAAGAAGGCGATTTAACGGCCCGCGAAAAATCGTTGATTGCGTTAGCTGTTGCCCACACCGTGCAATGCCCGTATTGCATTGATGCCTACACAACAGACTCTTTGGAGAAAGGAGCCAGCGAAAAGGCCATGATGGAAGCCATTCATGTTGCGGCCGCTATTCGCGGAGGCGCATCGTTAGTGCACGGTGTGATGATGATGAACAAAGCGAAAAAACTTTCAATGTGACCTTCCCTTTTCGCTCTAGGGAGAAATCCAAAAACAACATTGTGAAAAAAAAGATTACAATATTTAAAGTAAACCCTCCCTTCTCCTATGGAGAAGGGCCGGGGATGAGGTCATGATAAAATCCTTACATGCGCGCCATCACCAACTAGCCAGCCAGCAAAAACAAGTTGAGTTTTTGGAGAATGGTATTTTCAAAGAAGGGAAACTTGCCACCTTTAAAGAGAAGTTGGAGCCGATCGGTTATTTTCCGCTCAAACCTTCCCGTCTCGAAATCTTTCAGGTGAATGTTGGCTACATGTGCAATCAGGTGTGTAAGCACTGCCATGTTGATGCCGGCCCTGATCGCAAAGAAATTATGACTCGCCAAACCATGCAGCAGTGTTTGGATGTGCTGGCAAAAACAAAAATAAAAACACTCGACATCACTGGCGGGGCACCTGAAATGAACCCTGACTTTCGATGGTTTGTAAATGAAGCACATAAAAGAGGTGTGGAAGAAATTATTGTGCGATCCAACCTTACCATTATTACAGCAAACCCGAAGTATCATGATCTGCCCGAATTTTTCAAAGAAAATAAAGTACGGGTTTGCTCCTCATTACCTTTTTATAATGCTGGCAAAACAGATCGCCAACGGGGCGATGGTGTTTTTAAAGACTCGATCACAGGTTTGAAAATGCTCAATGATGTTGGGTATGGAAAAGACGATTCGGGATTAATTCTTGATCTGGTGTATAATCCGATCGGAGCTTTTTTACCGGGCGATCAACAGCAACTGGAACGAGACTTCAAACATGAGTTGAAACAACATTTTGATATTGACTTCAACAGTTTGTTTACTATCACCAATATTCCTATCAGTCGGTTCCTGGATTTTTTGATTGAGTCGGGCAACTACGATGAATACATGGAAAAACTGGTAAACGCATTTAATCCCGGTGCCGTAAGCGGAGTTATGTGCCGCAATACAATTTCTATCGACTGGCAAGGGAATCTTTACGACTGCGACTTCAATCAGATGTTGGGATTAAAAACCGAACAAACGGTTGGGCAACACATCAGCGCATTTGATGTTTCGAAATTAGAAAAACGTGACATTGTGATAAGTCAGCATTGTTTTGCTTGTACAGCGGGTGCCGGCTCCAGTTGCCAGGGGGCAACCGCATAGCAGGCATAAGATTAAGCCACTCAAAAACAATTCAACGTAAAGCAAAGAAAGCCGTCCTGATTTTTTTTATTTTTAGTTGGTGATAAATAAAAAGAAAAGAGATTTCTTTCCTAAGAAGGAAGTGCAGGAACAACTTGATCAACTTCAAAGCAGTGGTCAACAGCTGCATTATGAAAAAGAAATTCCATTAACACCACGGGATGTCAAATTTATCAAACACTTAATTGGTAAGATTGTTGGTGTTTTTACTTTGCTTTCAATTCCGGTAGTGATTGTGCTCTTTCTCTTTCAGGAGGAAATAGGAGTTATTGTTGTTTGTGGTGCGATTCTGTTATCCTTTGCAATTGTAGTTGTGCGAGCCGCTGTATCCATGGGAGCTAAACTTCGGACCGGAAAGAAAACTCTGGCAAGAGGTATTGTTACGGATCGCTACACAAAGGAAGAGTTTGGAGAAAAAGACGAAGATGGAAAGCGGTCGGTTAAGGTAATAAATTATCTTGTGGTGGGCGATCGGGAATTGCGGGTAGATAAATTGATTTATAAAGAGTATAAAATCGGAGACGCACTTGAACTTCATTTTATGGTTAACAGTAAAAACGAACCTTACTTCTTACAGCATCAAAAATTGAAAGCAGCCAGCCTTCACCCTTAAGTTATTCGCAGAATCATTACTTTTATCAAGTGAGACCTTACATTTTATCCGAAAACAATTGGAAAACAATCAAAGATTCATCCTTTGATGTAGCTGTGCTTCCCTGGGGCGCATGCGAAGCACACAATTATCATTTGCCCTATGGCACCGACATTATTGAAGCCGATGAGATTGCTGCCGAAGGTGCGCGACTGGCGTGGGAGCAAGGCGCAAAAGTAGTCGTGCTCCCGGCTATTCCGTTTGGAGTTAACACAGGCCAGCTTGATGTTATGTTGGACATCAACATGAATCCTTCAACACAGTTTGCTGTGTTGCGTGATGTAATTGAAGTATTAGATCGGCAAGGTATTTATAAACTGATTATCTTGAATAGTCATGGTGGCAACGATTTTAAAACCATGATTCGGGAGTTGGGTCTAAAATTTCCAAAAATGTTTTTGTGTTCGTGCGATTGGTTTAAGTCAATAGATCAGAAAGAATTTTTTATAAACAAAGACGATCATGCAGGAGAAATGGAAACCAGCTTGATGTTATACTTGCGGCCCCGTTTGGTTAGACCTTTATTGGAAGCGGGTGATGGCAACGCAAAAAAATTTCGGTTCAAGGCCATGCACGAAGGTTGGGCCTGGGCCGAACGCAAATGGACACAGGTAACAGCCGACACCGGAGTGGGCGACCCGCGTCAGGCAACAGCCGAAAAAGGAGAAAAATATTTCAAGGCGGTGACTCAAAAGGTGGCGCAGTTTTTCACCGAAGTAGCCAGCACACCAAAACAAGATTTTTATATTTAATTCTTTGCGTTCTTTGCGTCTGTCATGCCTGCTCCACTACGTGGTGAGAAGGCTGACATCAGGTAAATTTTTTTATATCACCTTAATTTTATCATAACCATTTTATGATCAATCACATTCAGGAAGCAACCGAGTACTTAAAGCGACATGGTGTTACCGCGCCCGAAGTGGGCGTTATTCTGGGCACCGGCCTGGGGAATAAATTTGTTGAGAAGATTAAAAACCCTATTGAGATCAATTATAATTCCATTCCGCATTTTCCTATCTCAACTGTGGAGTTTCACAAAGGCAAATTGATTTATGGTGATGTAAAAGGAAAAAAAGTATTGGCCATGCAAGGCCGCTTTCATTATTACGAAGGCTACACCATGCAGCAGATTACATTACCCGTGCAGGTTATGAAATTGCTGGGGGTTACACAACTTCTTATTTCCAATGCAGCCGGTAACATGAATCTTAAGTGGAAGAAGGGTCAGCTGATGCTGATCGATGACCATATTAATCTTCAACCCGACAATCCTTTGCGCGGTCCTAACTTCGAAGTGTTTGGTCCCCGGTTTCCGGACCTGAGCCAACCCTATTCTAAAAAACTGAATGATAGACTGCAAAAAATCGCGAAAGCAAAAGGAATAAAACTCAACAAAGGAGTGTATGTAGCCGTGATGGGTCCCAATCTCGAAACCCGGGCTGAGTATAGATTTCTACATAGAATAGGTGCCGATGCCGTGGGCATGAGCACCGTGCCCGAAGTATTGGTGGCCAACCACATGGGCTTGCCGTGTTGCGCAATTTCTGTTCTTACCGATGATTGCGATCCGGATAATCTGAAGCCTGCAGTAATCAGCGAGATCATTGCCATTGCCGGCAAGGCCGAAAGCAAACTCACTGAATTGTATGTGGAGTTAATCGCCAAGATTTAAATGCTTCCATACGCGCTTTGTTTATGAGGTTTTTGAATCTGTTCTTTTATTATGGAGTGTTAATTCCCATCTCACTACTCCCATATCCGGTGTTATATTTTTTATCGGACGGATTGTATGTGGTGATTTATAGGTTAGTTGGCTATCGTAAAAAAGTAGTTCTTCAAAACATTGCCAATTCCTTTCCACAGAAAACAAACAGCGAACATCAACAAATAGTAAAAAGCTATTACAAGCATCTGTGCGATCTTATAGTAGAGAGTATAAAAGTCTTTACCATTTCGGATGCGCAGGTAAAAAAACGTTTTACTGTTATCAATCCCGATTATATCGATCGCTTTTATGACAAAGGGGAAAGTGTGATTCTGGCTGGGGGCCACTATAACAATTGGGAACTCTTTGCCGTGGCCATTGATGCGCCCATCAAACACAAAGCAGTAGCTATCTACAAACCGTTAAGTAATCTTTTCTTTGACGAAAAAATGCGGTACTCACGAAGTAAGTATGGATTAAAAATGATTTCTACCAAGGCAACCAAGGCGGAGTTTGAAAAAGACGATGGCCTGCGGGTAATTATTTTTGGCATCGATCAATTTCCGGGCCGATCAACCAATTGTTATTGGGCAGAATTCCTTAATCAGGATACTGCCATGATTTTTGGTGCTGAGAAATATGCCAAGGAGTATAACTATCCGGTGCTTTCGGGTCGGATTAATAAAATTAAACGTGGGCATTATTCATTTGAATTTACTGATGCCATCGAACAACCCCGGCAAACCAGCCATGGGGAGATTACAAGAAGAGTTAATTATCTGTTGGAGCAAGATATAATTGCCAAGCCCGAGTATTGGTTATGGAGCCATAAACGATGGAAGCACAAACGCCCGGCTGACTATGTAGATCAGGGTTAGAATTGGCGTACACTCGGCTGCAACCTTTCTATCGTTACACCCGTCTTAGCAGGCAAACCCCCACCCGTATGAAATCAATACTTCTCACCGGAATACTTTTCTCCGCTTTTACATTATCCGCCCAATCTGATAAAGAGGGCGATTTTCATTTGGATAAGGAATATAAACTGGAGAGTGCGGGCACCATTCGCCTCGATGCTTCGGATGCAAAAGTATTTATTACAGGCGCCAAACGCGCAACGGCTCATGTTAAGATTGACCGGGAAGTTACTACCAGGGGATTTGTTTTTGGCGAGCGCGAATTTAGTGTTGATGTTACCGAGCAAAATGGAAACCTCTCCATTCGGGAGCGGTCGCATGGCTCAGTTGGAATGGTTGGCTCTTACAACGAAAAATATACGATCAGGATTGAAGCACCCGAAGGTGCAAGCCTGGTGATTGATGGGGATGATGGGGACTATTTCATAACAGCCATCAACGGATCTATTGAACTTGATCTGGACGATGCCGATGTAGAACTCACCCAATGTTTGGGAAAAGAATTTCGAGTGAAGCTCGATGATGGTGACTTGCGCATGGATACCGGTCGAGGCACGTTAGATGTAGATGCGGATGATGCCGATGTGCAAATAAAAAATGCAAGCTTTGATAAAATCAATGTGCAGTTAGACGATGGCGACTTTATAGTTGAAACAACGTTTAGTGAAAACGGAGACTATCGCATTGATGCACAAGATGGGCTGGTATCCATAAAAGTGTTAGGCGGTGGTGGTAAGTTTGATATTCGCCACGATGATGGCCGCGTGACTACCGAAGGCGGCTTTCAAATAGTAGAACAATCGGAAGACCGCACCCGCGTAACGCTGGCCAGCGGCAATGCCCGTGTTGACATTCGCGCGGATGATGCGCGTGTGCGATTGATTAAGTAATTCTTAAGCCACTAAGCCACAAAGTCACGAGGTTTTTCAACCTAGTGCTCGTAGAATTTCGGGAGTTAATTTTTTGTTGGGAAAACTTTTATACAGACGGGTTTATCTGTTGCGTGACTGCCGTAACAAGTACGTTAATTCTTACCTATCTTTAACATTCGCTTAAGATTGTTAGAGAATGGATAGTTCCAGTCAGGCCGCCTGTCAACCCTTGCTTGATTATTTCGAGCGCTTGATTCCGTTGAATCAGGAGGAAAAAGAACTTGTGAGATCAAAATTTCATTCTCGCCTTTTTCTCAAAAAACAATTTGCACTACAGCATGGCGATGTGTGCCAGTATTTTGACTTTGTAGTGCGCGGATGCCTGAGACTTTATAAAGTAGACGATAAGGGCGTACTTCGGATACGCATGCCGATTTAATTGATCTCTATTTAAAAGCTTCCATTTCGGTCGTTTGTTATATTCTTGGTCATTGTCGGTGACACTAAAGTCCGTCATTGTTATCTGTTCTTTTGAAAAGCCAAAACTTATCAGTTCATTTTTTAATAATTCTGAGTCATCGTTAAGTTTTTTATAAATAAGTTTTTTGTCATCATCCAAAGCTGTTATACTAAAAATTATTGTTGCAAAGTCTGCATCGGTTGTAATTTCCGATTCCTAACACCTCAATCTCTTGATTCTTTAGCTTCTGTCCAAGCAGCAAAACAGGAAGAGCCAATATTAAAAAAGTTACCCTAATTCCTTTCATAGTCTCAATGTTAATAGGGCGATAAAAAGTTCTCTCTACGCCACTACACATCACAAATTCCAACCCCTTGCTTTAACGAAGCCAGTTTATCGGGTCGCTTGGGAATAAACTCCTGCGCAACAAAACCTTTAAAGCCAGTATCAACAATGGCTTTCATAATAGCCGGGTAGTAGAGTTCTTGCGTGTCGTCAATTTCATTGCGGCCGGGTACTCCACCGGTGTGGTAATGGCCCATATACTTTTGATGTTTGCGAATGGTGGCAATTACATCGCCTTCCATAATCTGCATGTGATAAATGTCGTACAACAATTTGAAGTTGGGCGAGCCCAGTTTTTCGCAAAGTTTCACGCCCCACTCGGTGTGGTCGCACTGATAATCTTTATGATCTACTTTGCTGTTGAGCAACTCCATTTGCATGGTGATGTTATACTTCTCAGCAATTTTTACTACCGGTGCTAATCCTTTGGCGCAGTTCTCCAGACCTTGTTCGTAGCTAAGTCCATTGGCATTGCCACTAAAACAGATTACACTTTTTAGCCCGGCATCGGCTGCTTTGGGAATGCTGCTTGTAAAGTCTTTCAGAAATTTTTCGTGTAGCGAAGGATCATTAAATCCTTTGTTCAACCCGAGGTCGGTGCCATAGGCCATCGCACAGGTGAGTCCGTGTTTTATAACCACGTCCCATTTGTCGGGGCCTAATAACTCAATGGATTTTAATCCGATCTCCTTTGCGGCTTTCGCCAGATCGTCCAACGGAATAGAACCATAGCACCATTGGCACACCGAGTGGTTGATATTATTTTTTAATTCGGCAGGAAGAGTATTCATAGCGTTCACCATTTCGGGTAAGGCAAATACTCCGGTGGCTCCGGCTGCAAGGGATTTTAAGGCTTGTTTACGATTCATAGTGTATTGGTTTTTGCCACAAAGGCACCAAGACACAAAATTATTCTTCGTGGCTTTGTGTCCTTGTGGCCTAAAGTAATCTAAAGTACAAAATATTTATTTCTCATTTCTATACACCACTCCATCCTTCATCACAAACTTAACCTTGCGCAGATCAGAAATGTTTTTGGAGGGATCGCCCGTAACGATTACCAGGTCAGCTTTCAACCCTTCTTTCACAAAGCCCACCTGATTTTCTAAATGAAAAGTTTTTGCGTTTACACTGGTGGCTGCTTTCAATACGTCAATTGTTTTCATGCCATACTCAACCATCAGCTCCATCTCCAGCACATTTTCTCCGTGTGGATACACACCCACATCGCCACCCATGCCAATGGTTACCCCGGAAGCGAGAGCTTCTTTAAAACTTTTTTTCTTGTTGGTAACATTGGCGGGCTCTGGGCTCACACCTTTTTTCCAACCGCGGTATTGCGAGATTACATCCACAGCGGATACCGTTGGGTAGTAAGTTACATTATGCTCTTTCATCAGCTTGCCAATTTCCACATCAATAAAATCTCCGTGTTCAATAGTCTCGGCTCCGGCCAGCACCGCACGTTTAATCGCTTCTTTCGATTTTGCATGACACACCATCACACGGCCGCTGCTGCGCGTTACTTCGTTGATCAATTTTAATTCATCGAGTGTAAACGAAGGTTGATCTTCGCCATTAATTCCCCACCGATAGTCGGCATAGATTTTTATGAAGTCAGCCCCTTTGCCGATCTGATCGCGAACAACTCTAACCAAATCATTTCCATCGGCAGGCTCGGCACCCAACATAATTTCCTGATCGTGATCATATCCTTTGGGTCCATACGAACCTGTTGATACAATGGCACGTCCGGCCACCAACAAGCGCGGCCCTGGAATAATGCCTTCGTTGATTGCGCGCTTGAGTGCCACATCCGAATAGCCCGCACCTTCGGTGCCCAGATCGCGTGTTGTGGTGAAGCCAGCCATCAAAGTATTTTTTGCATGCACGGTAGCGCGTGCTGTGCGATACGAATCAGTTTCTTTTAAAACTTGTGTATCCCAATCGGTGATGTTGTACGGGTAAAGTAACAAGTGCGAGTGGCCTTCAATCAAACCTGGTGTAAGTGTGGAGTTTGGAAAATTTATTTTTGTGGCTCCTGCGGGTTCTTTGATTTTATCCTTGGGTCCAGCGGCTACAATTTTATCACCTTCAACAATCACGGCCCAGCCTTCGTGCATGGCTTCTCCATCAAACACGCGATCGGCAGTTAGATAATACCGAGTTGTATTTTGTGCGTTAAGTTTAATAAACAAAAAAAATGCAACAGTCAGCAGTAAATATTTATTCATACCTTTTTATTTAGAAATGAAAAGGTACCTGAAAAAAGACTGGCTGAAAAATAAAAACCCTCTCCTTTACGGAAAGGGTCTTAATATAATTTTAGTGGACGGTTTAAATCGCTTTCAGCGCTGCCTCATAATTTGGCTCTTGACCAATTTGAGGAACAAGTTCAGTGTATTTTACTTTTCCGGAAGGATCAATTACAACTACTGCACGGGCAAACAATCCGGCAAAACTGCTGTCCAATAATTCAACGCCATAGCCTTTTCCAAATCCACGACTGCGGAAATCAGAAAGTGTGATTGCTTTGTCAATACCTTCGGCACCACAAAATCTTTTCTGTGCAAACGGAAGATCTTTGGAGATACACAAGATAACTGTGTTGTCGATCGAAGCAACTCGTTTATTGAACTCACGAACGGATGTCGCGCACACGCCAGTATCTACACTTGGAAAAATAGTTAATACAATATTTTTATTAGCAAAGTCGCGTAAGGATACATCCTTCATATCAGTTGCTGTAAGTGTAAAGTCCGGAGCAGAAGATCCGATTGCTGGAAGTTCGCCTAGTGTGTTTGCAACAACGGGCCCTAATTTTGTAAGTGCCATATTTTGTTTTTAAGAATTATTGTTAGGAAAACAATGTCGTAACCAGAATGTTTAACGGATGCGGTCAGAATCACGCACCAGTTTTTCGTCTCTACGAATGAAGCGGATCGCCAACCAATTGCAGGCAACTCCGATAAACGGTATCCAGATGCTTAACCCAAATTTACCGTAGCCATATTGTCCCGTCACCTGATTGTAGAAATAAACTGCTGATCCAAGAACGCCAGCCAGAATCAAAGAATTGAGTGTTCCTAATTTTACCTGCGTCATCCGGTTATCAAACCGCATGATTTGCATAACCGCAATGGTGGCTGCAGCGGCCATCAGAATGGCTGTTATGCAGAAAGGAAAATATTGGGTGGTCTTCACCTCATTTTCAATGGTTGAGAAGTGTAGTGGATAAAGTTGCATTTCTTTTCCGCCATCGGCTATCTTCCAGATAGGTAAAAAGAAGCTTACCACCATACTTACTACCACTAATGCCAGAAACAAGGTTTGTATTCTTTGCCACATAAAAGGGTTGCGTTAACTTGCCCGCGCAAAACTACTAAATGTAGACGGTAGCAGAATATATCGTGCAAAACTTTATGGCAAAATCAGCATACATTATTGACATCCTCCGCACACCGGTTGGCAAATATGGAGGAACACTCGCATCCGTGCGACCCGATGATCTGGCAGCCTGGGTAATTAAAAAACTGTTGGCGGGAAATCCTGAAATAGATTCTGCCACACTTGAAGATGTGGTGTTTGGAGCCGCTAATCAGGCGGGTGAAGATAACCGCAATGTAGCGCGTATGGCATTGTTGCTGGCCGGCCTACCCGTTGCTGTTGGTGGAGTTACTGTTAATCGCTTATGTGCATCCGGCTTACAAGCCATCATAGATGCTTCACGCGGAGTCATAAATGGTGATGGCGATTTTTACATAGCGGGTGGCGTTGAAAGTATGAGTCGCGCTCCCTTTGTGATGGCAAAATCTGAAGATGCATTTTCGCGCAAAGTCGAACTGGTTGATACAACTATCGGCTGGCGTTTTATCAATTCAAAACTATCAGCATTATATTATCCCTATTCGATGGGTGAAACGGCCGAGAACGTAGCTGAGAAGTGGAAAATCAGTCGTGAAGAACAAGATCGTTTTGGTCTTTCATCGCAACAAAAATATTTTGCCGCGCACAAAGCAGATAGATTCAAGAATGAATTGGTATCCGTGGACGTTGTAAAAGGAAAAGAGACCATCGAATTCAAACACGATGAATATCCCCGCGAAACTTCATTGGAAAAACTTGCTCAACTAAAACCAGCCTTTAAAGAAAACGGAACGGTAACAGCCGGAAATTCTTCAGGCATTAATGATGGCGCTGCGGCCAGCTTGATTGTAAGTGAAGAATTGATAAAAAAACAAAACTTAAAACCACTGGCGCGAATTGTTTCAATGGCAGTTGCCGGTGTGGAGCCTGCCTACATGGGTGTTGGCCCGGTGCCGGCTGTACAAAAAGCGCTGAAGCGTGCCGGATTAAAAATTTCTGACATTGGATTAGTTGAACTCAACGAAGCTTTTGCTGCACAAAGCATTGCCTGCATCCGCGATCTTGATCTCAACCCAGGCCTTGTAAATGTTAATGGTGGAGCTATTGCTATCGGTCATCCGTTAGGTTGCAGCGGGGTTCGTATCAGTGCCACGCTTATTCACGAAATGCAAAAACGAAATGTAAAGTATGGAGCAGCCACCATGTGTATTGGTGTGGGGCAGGGGGCAGCAATTATTTTCGAGAACTCTAATTATCAATTGTAAATTATCAATTGATAATTGTTATGAGATACTTCTTCGAAATCACTTACAATGGCACTCCTTATCATGGTTGGCAAAACCAACCGAATGCAGTAAGTGTGCAACAAGTAGTAGAAGATTGTTTGACTAAGGTCTTTCGTGAAAAAATCAGTATTGTGGCCAGTGGCCGTACCGATACCGGAGTGCATTGCGTACAACAATTTTTTCATGCCGATGTTGATCAACTACTTGATGAAAGGACCTGGTTGCCAAAATTGAATTCTATTCTCCCGCGTTTTATTGCTATTCGTTCCATTCGGTTGGTAAAGCCTGATGCCAACGCCCGGTATGATGCGTTGGATCGCACCTATGAGTATCATATCACCCGTGTAAAAGATCCCATTCTTGTTGGCCGTGCTTATTATTTCTTTCGTGACCTCGATATGCCAACCATGGAGCGGGCAACTGCGTTATTGCTGGGCGAACACGACTTTGAATGTTTCAGTAAAGTGCATACCGATGTAAATCACTTTATTTGCGACATCAAGCAAGCAACATGGAATCAAAAAGGTGACCGATTGGTTTTTACTATCACCGCCAACCGTTTTTTACGCGGCATGGTGCGATCGGTAGTGGGCACATTAATAGATGTAGGATCAAAGAAGATTACATTGAAGCAGTTTCAGGAGATTTTGAAAAGTAAGGATCGAAAACAAGCAGGCATGAATGTGCCGGCTGATGCACTGTATCTCACGAACGTGAAGTATCCAAAATCAATCTTTATAAAGAGTCGGGGGTGAGGAAATGGAAAAGGAAAAAGTAAGTAGCGGAAATATTATTGATTGGAAAGTACTAAAACGCATCATGCTGTTTATTCGTCCGTATCGCGGGCGATTCTACTTTCTTGTGCTGCTTACCGTGCTATTGGGGTTGCTCACTCCGCTGCGGCCATTGTTAATTCAGTACACGCTGGATGCCCACGTTGCGGCCGGAAAATATTGGGAGATGGTAAACATCATGCTCCTGATCCTTGGCTTGCTGGCTATTCAGTCAATTGTGCAATACGTCCACACCTACATCTCAGGCCGCATAGGTCAGTTCGTCATTCGCGACATCAGGATAAAACTGTATGAACACATCATCAGCCTTCGTTTAAAGTTCTTTGATAAAACGCCCATCGGAAGATTGGTGACCCGCACCATCAGCGATGTAGAAACGCTGGCCGATGTATTTAGCGAAGGTCTGGCAGCTATGGCCGGAGATCTGCTTCAGATCGTATTTATTCTTGTGTTTATGTTTTTAACAGATTGGCGACTGGCGCTTATAAGTTTATCAACCATCCCATTGATGTTGATTTCAACCTATGTGTTCAAAGAAAAAATCAAGGTAGCTTTTAACGATGTACGCAATGCCGTAGCGAATTTGAATTCATTTGTGCAGGAACATCTTACGGGCATGAACATCGTTCAGATGTTTGGTAGCGAAAAGCGTGAGTTTGAAAAATTCAAAGAAATAAACGTAGAACATAAAGATGCGAACCTGCGATCAGTGTTATACTATTCTGTGTATTATCCGGTAGCAGAGATTATTGCCGCCATGGGTATCGGGTTGCTGGTATGGTATGGTGCAAAGGGGGTACTTAACCAGGAACAAACAGGTATTACCGTAGGAACTCTTACTGCTTTCATCATGTATGTTCAAATGTTCTTCCGCCCTATTCGTATGATTGCCGATCGGTATAACACGTTGCAGATGGGCATCGTGAGTTCATCACGAATTATAAACCTGCTGGACGACAAGACCGATGTAATGAGCAACGGCACTTATAACCCTGAAGAAGTTCGAGGCCAGGTATCATTCAACCATGTGTGGTTTGCCTACAATGATGCAGACTATGTATTGAAGGATATAAACCTTGAAATCAACTCGGGCGAGACGATCGCGCTCGTGGGCGCTACCGGGGCAGGCAAGTCTTCCATTATTAATTTATTAAATCGGTTTTACGAAATCAACCGCGGGTCTATTCTGGTTGATGGCGTTGACATCAAAGAATTTGAGCTGGGCTCTTTGCGCAAAAATATAGGTGTGGTGTTGCAGGATGTATTTCTCTTTTCGAATTCCATTCGTTACAACATTACGCTGGGCAACCCAAACGTTACGGACGAAATGATTTTGCACGCAGCCGATTTAGTGGGTGCCCGTAAATTTATTGATCGCTTGCCGGGTGGGCTTAATTACAATGTAATGGAACGGGGCTCTACGCTTTCCGTTGGACAGCGCCAGTTGCTTTCCTTTATCCGGGCGATGGTCTATGATCCAAAGATTTTAGTTTTAGATGAAGCCACATCGTCTGTCGACAGTGAAACGGAAGAAATGATTCAAGAGGCGATTTCTAAAATGATGGCGAGCCGAACGTCTATTGTGATTGCCCACAGACTTTCCACCATCCAAAAGGCCAATAAAATTATCGTTTTGGATAAAGGCGAAATCAAAGAAACTGGCAACCACGAAACACTTTTAGTGGAGGACGGTCTCTATGCTCAACTTCACAAAATGCAGTATAAAGAAGTGGTGTGACGTTCAACCCCTGAAAACTACCGCTTACCAACAAGTGTCCGCAAAAGAGTTATATTTGCTCTAATGCGTCTCAAAAAAGCCGTTTTAATCTTCACCATTACACTCCTTGGAAGTGTCACGATTTGTTATTCTCAGTATTCGAAGAGCAAAAAGGTGGGTTCTTTTAATCGTCCAAACATGTCGCGCAGTAAAGCGAAGGTTATCTGTCCAGTTTTTGAAACCAGCCAATATCCTTATCAGGCTATTGGTTTTAAGTTGGGTGATCCGTTTGCGTTGTCTTATAAATTTTATCCGAACAAGAAATGGGCGTTTGCAGCCGATGGTGGCAAGGCTGCCAGTGGTTTATATAATAAATATTATCGCAATGCTTTCAACACCTATTCACCAGATAGTTTGGAAGGCTTGGAAACAGTAAAATACCTGGCGCATAAGGCTACATCGGATTGGTTTCTGGAAGCAAAATTTCTCTACCAATGGGATGCTGAGAAATTATCGAAAGGACTTCAGCTTTATGCAGGGTTAGGATGGCAGTGGCGCAACACAAAATTGACATACGACTATTTATATGAAGACGGTAACTTTGAAAGCAGGTTTGGAAAGTTTTCAGAAACCCGATTTACTTACGGGCCAGTTGCTGTGCTCGGCTTTGAATATTCTTATTTCTCTCTACCCATTTCTGCATTCATCGAAATTGAGTGGTTTACCGATGTGCTTCTCGACCCTGGTTATCAACGCTTTCAGGGTGGCGTAGGAATCCGCTACGTATTTTAACGATTCTTTTGCTTCTTCAGCAGCTTCAGGAATAATAGTTGCGTACACATCACGTTGTACAATCAAAAAAACTTTCTGATGAAACGAGTTCTCATAGTGCTTTTTACTCTTATTTCTTTTGCCGGCTTTTCGCAACAACAAGGTATCGGCTTGCGGCTGGGCGACCCGATGGGTGCTACGTATAAAAAGTATCTGGGCAAGACCAATGCCATTGAATTCGGAATTGGCTCGGCTCCGGCACGTTGGCATAACAGTTACTACATCCATTCATTTGATGACTATTCAGAGTATGATTCGTATCGCTATCAAAATCATTCGGTACAAAGCACATTATACCTGCAGGCACGCTATCTGTTTCAGTATTCTATTCCGGTAGAAAACATGGAAGGAAAACTGGATTGGTATTGGGGTGTGGGCGGCTTACTAAAAGTTTCTAAAGTAAAATATACCTACCGCGAAAACGATTCGCCCTTCAACGTCACAACAGATATACGCAACGATCTTGACATTGGCCCCGAAGGAATTATTGGTATGGAATACACCTTTCAGGATGTGCCGCTTACTGTTTTTGGCGAGGGTAGTCTGATGCTGGAATTTCTTGATCGGCCCATCAACATTCGCAGCTTTGGTGCTGTAGGAGTTCGCTTTAACTTCTAACGTGTGCTATTTCAAATGGCAATTACTCAATAACTTCGTCTACCTGCATTTGTTTGTCGTACAACTCTCGGTAGGTGCCGTTGTGGGCAAGCAAACTTTCATGCGTGCCTTCTTCTATAATCTTGCAATCGTGCAAAACGATAATCTTGTTGGCAAGCTTGGCCGAAGAAACCCGGTGCGAAATGATGATGCTGGTGCGGCCCAGCATGATTTTTTTCATGCTGTTAAGAATTGTATTTTCTGTTTTGGTGTCTACGGCCGATAAGGCATCATCTAAGATTAAGATTTTAGGTTCGCGTGCTACCGCCCGTGCAATCGACACCCGCTGTTTTTGTCCGCCCGAAAGCGTAATGCCACGTTCGCCAACACGGGTGTTAAATCCTTGTGGGAAGGCGATAATGTTTGCATACACATCCGCATCTTTGGCAGCTTGCAACACTTTTGATTCCTCTGGATTTAGCAAACCGAAAGCAATGTTATTATAAATTGTATCGCTGAAAAGAAAAACATCTTGCGGCACAATGCCTGTCTGGCTACGCAAGCTCAGCAGATCGTAGTGTTTAATGGGGGTGTCATCAATCCGCACCTCGCCCGAAGAGACATCATACAACCGACTGATTAAACTTGATACCGTGCTCTTGCCGGAACCGGTAGTGCCAATAATCGCCAACGATTCGCCAGGTAAAATATTAAACGAAATGTTTTTTAACGCTTGTATTCCGGTATCAGGATAGGTGAACGAAACATTTTCAAATTCAATTTTTCCTTTTAACTCCCGAACCAGGTTTTTCTCAGAAATAATATCGGTTTTGGTTTTCAGAAACTCATTAATTCGCTTTTGCGATGCTTCTGCACGTTGCACCAAGCTGGTCGTCCATCCCAACGAAGTAACCGGCCAGGTAAGTAAGTTTACATAGATGATAAACTCAGCAATGTTTCCGAAAGTTAACGAGCCATTGATTACTTCCACACTGCCGGCATATACGGTAAGAATGGTGCTAAGACCAATAAGCCCCATGATCAGGGGAAAGAAAAGCGATTGCACACGCGTGAGTTTTAACGATTGATGTTTGTATTCATCACTTTCGGTGGTAAAATTTTGAACGGACTCCTTTTCGCGGGTGAATGACTTGAGTACCCGGATACCAGAAAAAGCCTCTTGTACGAATGTGCTCAGCCGCGATTGACTTTTCTGAATTTGTTCAGACCGATATTCAATAATATTATTAACATAAAAAATGCTTATTGATAATAATGGAAGGGGGATCAATGCATACCAGGTTAGCTTGGCACTGATGGCAAACATAACAGGAATAAGCATGATGAAAAGTGTTATCAGCTGCATGCCATACATGATGGAGGGCCCCAGGTACATGCGCACACGACCCACATCTTCACTGATGCGATTCATTAAATCACCGGTATTATTTCTACGATAAAAACTGAGCGGCAATGTCTGGTAGTGCTCAAAAATTTCATTCTTTAAATCATACTCAACCAGGCGACTCATCACAATCAGTGTTTGTCTTACGAAATAGAGAAACACGCCCCTTAAAAGGGCCATCACCAAAATCAGTATTGCATAGAGAAGAATGCCGCGCGCAAAAATATTGAAGAAACTTTCTTGTGCAGCACTGTTATCGAAAGAGCGATATACACGAATATTATCAACAACCAGGTCAATCGAGTGCCGCACCATCTGGGCAGGAACAATCTGAAACACGTTTGAAATAATCACGAATACCAACCCGAGAATGAGGTGCCACTTATACTTAAGAAGATATTTATTAATGTATTTAAGTTCCTTCATGCAGGGTAATTGGTTTCGCCAGAAACGAGGTTAAAATAAAATCACAACTGGCTTTCATAAAACGAGATAATGTTGGTTTGGTTTTCAAACACACGGTTGCAGAATTGTGACAAAAATACTTTAATCCACATAAAACAAAGCTTCGATAGAGATAATACAGAAAGATTCGCTAAAAATTCCTGTTTGAGAAATTCACCCTTTCATCTTTTAAATGGCTTACGTACTTTTACAACTTCAAAATCGTTCTTTAAACATGCTTAACAGACGCACACTCCGCATCAAAATCATGCAAAGTCTATTTGCATTCGGTCAATGCAAGGAGGCTAATCACACACTGGCTCTCGACTTAATTGACGATCGTTTTCAACCCGATCTTAACTCGATGGAGGTGCAGGATAAAGAGTTGCTTCGCAGTCAGAAAAAAATAGCACTCCAGCTTTTCGAAAAAAGATTCAAAGGTAAAGAGGCTGCCGAAAGTGCGGACACAAAGGTTGAAAAAGCAGTAGAAGATGCCCTTGATTTATTTACTAAGCAAGTAAAGAAAGACCAATCCTTTCTATCAAAAAACATCATTCTCGAAATAGAGAAACTCACCGGGTTGTATCTCAGTGTACTCAACCTGCTTTCAGAGTTTGCCGATCTGGCTGCAGCCGAGAAGAAAGTGAATCATTCAAATTTTGTTAATCACCCCTGGATAAAAGCCATTGGTACGAGTCAGGAGTTAACTGCACTAAGTTTAAAATCTGAAAGCGGTTGGCAAAAGCATAAAGATTTGGTGCGCGGTTGGTTTCGCGACATTATAAAAGAGGATACCCTCTATCAGGAATTTATTGCTGCAAAAAAGCCCGATGAAGAAAACCAGAAGGCCTTACTAAAGCACCTCGTTCGCAAACTGATTTTAGGCACCGGCCCCATCAATGATTTTTTTGAAGATCAGGACATTCGATGGGCCGAAGACCACGACATTATAAAAAGTCTGGTTGATAAGACCCTGAAGTCATTCGCAGAAAGCAAAATAACACTTCAAAAATTATCACTGGACTGGGAAGACGATAAAGAGTTCGTGAATAAACTGTTTGTAAACACGCTAGGCCTTGACGAAAAGTATAAGCAACTGATTGCTCAGAATACTAAAAACTGGGAAGTAGACCGCTTGCCACAAACTGATAGGATTATTTTGGAGATGGCGCTTACAGAAATGATTCATTTCCCCAACATCCCTGTAAAGGTGACGATTAACGAATACATCGAACTTTCGAAAGAGTACAGCACGCCTAAAAGTCGTCAGTTTGTAAATGGTATTTTGGATGTGATGGCTAAGTCAATGAAAGATTCAGGGGCGATCAAGAAGAGTGGTCGTGGTTTGCTTGACAATAGGTAATGCCTCAATTGAGATTCAGATTCCTTGAAAAAAGGCCTTAAAATCGTATCTTTGAGCTCCCTAAAATTTTGAACTATGGGTAAGAAAGGAAGTAATGCATTGATGGCTTTTTTGGCTGGAGCGGCAGTAGGCGCAGTATTAGGTATTTTATATGCACCAGACAAAGGCTCCAATACCCGCGAAAAATTGTCGTTTCAGTTAGATAAGTACAAAAAACTGCTGGAAGATTACCTCGCTGATCTAGTTTCGGGCAAAGAAACTCCACTAACTACAGAGGCGAAGTCGCAGGGCCAAAAAGTGGTTTCAGAAGCAAAAGACAAAGCCCAGCGGTTATTGGATGATGTTGACGAACTGCTTGAACAACTTCGGGGGAACAAGAACAGTTAATGAATTGTTAAACCTGCAACACAGAGCGGAAATTGATTTGGTCACCTCTATTTTTGAAACCTTATACAAGAACAAATAATAAACCTGCATACTTATGAAAATCACATTGAGATTGTTGACAGCGCTGACACTAATTGTAGTGATGGCGAGTTGCAACGACCGTGCTGCTGAAAAAAGAATTGCTGAACTGGAAAGTCGGTTGGCACAAATTGAAGGAAACAAAAACACGGCAGTAACACCGGCCGCCACACCCGATGCAGCAGCTCCGGTTGCTGATGAAAAGCCTGAGGGGCCGTTACCGGTAGCACAATTCGAAAGAGTTGAGCACGATTTTGGAACAATCACGGAAGGAAAGAAAGTGAGCTATACCTATAAGCTGACTAACAATGGTGAAGCTCCGCTGATTATTCAAAGCGCTCAGCCTTCGTGTGGTTGCACGGTGCCAACGTATTCTCAGGAGCCGATTCCCGTGGGAGGCACTGGTTTCGTTACAGCCGAGTTCGATACAAGTGGCAAGCCGGGTATCAACAACAAAACAATTACTGTCACAGCTAACACCTGGCCTAAGGTGACTACCCTGCGCTTCAAAGCAATGGTTACTCCTAAAGCCGATGCCGGTGCCAATGGACCGGTAAAATAGAACATTCAGATAATATGAATCAGAGCATCCCAGGCCTGCACGGTTTGGGATGTTTCTTTTAATAGGATAACTTTGCAGCCCAAAATTTTAACTATGATCTATTCAATTTTATTACAAGCTACACCTCCCGGAGGCAGCGGAATGACTATGCAGTTGCTTTTTATGGGAGCTATCATTGCCGTGTTTTATTTCTTCATGATTCGGCCACAGCAAAAAAAGGCGAAGGATCAAAAGAAATTTGTAGATGAGATAAAGAAAGGCGACTACATAGTGACCATCGGAGGCATGCATGGAAGAATTGCTGAAATTGAAGATGATACTTTCATTATTGAAGTAGAGCGTGGCGGAAGAATTAAGTTTTCCAAAGCTTCCGTTTCGATGGATTCGACAAAGGCAGCAGCAGGCAAAAAGTCAGCAACAACGTAGTTTTTTTTGAGGCCCGGGCCGGGTTAAGCCGGTGCGACTATGAACTTCTTAAAAGTTTTTGTCAACCTTTTTCAATTCAACCGGACTAACTGGAAGGCAGTAGCCCTGTGTGCTTTGGCAGCTACTGTCTTTTGGATTTTTAATGCCTTCAATAAGAATTACACCACCAGCATCCGCTTCCCGCTCCGGTTCGATTACAATCAGGAAAGATACATTCCTGTTGGTAGTTTGCCACAATACGTAAATCTTAACGTAAGCAGCAACGGCTGGGATCTGTTTCGTAAAAGTTTTGGTGTTCGCCTTCCTGAACTTATAATTCCGGTGGATAGACCTCTGGAGGTAAGAAAGATTGTTGGCGCCACTTTGCCACCCCTGTTTAGCAATCAGGTAGGCAGCTTGCAGATTAACTATGTGCTTACCGATACACTGCGCTTTCAATTTGATGATAAAGACACACATCGATTCAAACTCTTTGCTGATTTTAGCAAAGTGTCTTTTAGAGAAGGATTTGGAAGAACCGGCCCCATTACAATTCTCCCCGATTCGGTTACGCTCGAAGGACCAAGGAGTTTACTTCACCAACTGCCGGATTCAATCGAGATTTTGTTGCCGGATGCTTCGTTAAAAGAATCTTTTCGCGAAGAACTTGAGATTGTTATTCCACAAAGTGAGTCGTTGAAGAGAAATCCACCCGTAGTTTCGGTTATGTTTGATGTTGGCCGGGTTGAAGTTATTGAAACAATGATTAAAGTTTCGACACTGAATATTCCCGCTTCTGTAAAATCTAATAGTATTGACAGTGTGAAAATAAGCGTGCGAATTCCATCAGCACAAAAGAATAATTTTGAGGCAACCCTGAACAATGTTCGCGCAGTACTTGACTTTTCCGCAAAAAGAAAAAGCGCGCAAAGACATTACCCAACACTTGTTGGTTTGCCGGGCTATGCCGAAGTTCTGTCAGTTGATTCGCTAACGGTTAAATTCTAATTGCATGAATAACCGCTTAACTATCATTTAACGAATCGTTAACAAGTGATGCAAAAGCCTTTGCAAATAGGAATAACAGGTGGGATTGGCTCAGGGAAAAGCCTGGTGTGTAGAATATTTGGAACACTGGGCGTGCCTACCTACGATGCAGATAGCCGAGCGAAAAATTTAATGACCACTGACGGAATATTGGTCGATCAGATCAAAAAAGAATTCGGATCATTGTCTTATAATGTGAGGGGTGAACTTAACCGCGAGTTTTTAGGTAGTACAGTTTTTGGTCAGGAGGAGAAGCTAAAACAATTGAACGCACTGGTACATCCGCGTGTGACAGTTGATTACAAACAATGGGTAGATGCCCACACTCAGAGCCGATACGTATTAAAGGAGGCCGCCTTGTTGTTTGAGTCGGGATCGTATCAGTTGTTGGATAAAATTATACTGGTAACGGCCCCAAAAGAACTTCGAATAAAAAGAGTTTTGGTAAGGGATGTTCACCGCACTAAAGAAGCTGTTGAGAAAATCATTCAAAGCCAGTTATCTGAAGAAGAAAAAGAAGTGAGAGCAAATTTTATAATCCGAAATAATGAAAGTGAGTTGATTGTTCCGCAGGTGTTGGATTTACATGAGCGGTTCAACGCAATGAACTAAAAAAGCGTTTTCTTAATTCCATCCATACGTACTAAATGAAAAAGACACTGATTACCGTTGCTGTTGTAGCGGTTATACTATTTCTGCTTGCACTACCTAAACTCAATTTGTTTAAAGGTGAAGAGGTTGTACAAGATGCACAAGGTCAGGTCGCTGGTAGCAAGGGTGGTAAACTCGCTGTTGATGCTCTTATTATTAAGCCTGCGGCTCTGGATAATAAATTGAACGTGACAGGTTCTGTACTCCCCAACGAGTCGCTCGAGTTGAAAAGTGAAGTTTCAGGCAAAATCACATCTATTTCTTTTAGGGAAGGCAAGCAAGTGCGCAAAGGCGAGTTGCTGATCCAAACCAATGACGATGAAATTGAAGCGCAGCTTGAGAAGCAAAAGTATAATCAGAAACTCAATCAGGATAATGAGTTTCGCCAGCGTAAACTTTTAGAGAAAGATGCGATCAGTCAGGAAGAGTATGACAACGCACTGAACCGTTTGAATACGACAGATGCGGATATCCGACTTTTAGAAACACAATTAGACAAAACAAGAATCAGGGCCCCGTTCGAAGGTATTATAGGATTACGTTTTGTAAGTGAAGGAGCTTACATCTCGCCAAGCACGGTAATAGCTACACTTTATAATATCTCACCAGCAAAAATTGAATTCGCTGTGCCCGGTCGCTACAGCACGCAGGTAGTTCCGGGTAGAAAAATACGATTTACTATTGAAGGTGACTTGAAATTCTATGAAGGAGCGGTGTACGCCATTGAGCCACGCATCGATCCGGATACCCGCACATTAAAAATCAGAGCAATGGCCGACAATAAAAGTGGCAACTTGTTGCCTGGGCAGTTTGTTAAAGTAGAAGTAATTCTGGAATCCTCCGCGAATGCAATATTGGTGCCTACCGAGGCTGTGATACCTGAGCAGGAGGGAAAAAAGGTATTTATCCTCGAGAATGGAAAAGCAAAGGAAGTGTTTATTGAAACAGGAATCCGAACCGCAAACTCGTTAGAAGTTTTGTCTGGATTGAAAGCAAATGATACACTACTTACAACCGGCATCTTGCAGTTGCGCCAGGGCATGGAAGTTCAGATTACGAAATTGGATTGAGGTAGATAACGACTAAAAAATTAGGCCATGGCAAGTTTATCGATAACCAGCATTAACAGACCCGTTCTCGCCATTGTAATGTCGTTGGTCATTATTCTGTTTGGCATTATTGGGTTTTCATTTTTGGGTGTTCGCGAATTTCCAAGTGTTGATCCTCCGGTAGTAACCGTCTCTACTTCTTACGTTGGCGCTAACTCTGATGTGATTGAATCTCAGATAACCGAACCTTTAGAGGAAGCAGTTAACGGGGTGCAAGGAGTTCGCACGATCACTTCAGTGAGTCGCGAAGGCCGAAGCAATATTACGGTAGAGTTTGAATTGGGCATGGATCTTGAAACCGCAGCCAATGATGTGCGCGATAAAGTATCCGGAGCACTCAACCGCCTGCCACCGGATGTCGATCCCCCGCGTGTTGAAAAAGCCGATGCTGACTCAAGCCCGATTATCTTCTTAACTATACGGAGTGACAAGAGGGATTTGCTTGAGATTTCAAATATTGCTGAACTGTATTTTAAAGAACGACTTCAAACTATCCCGGGAGTAAGTTCTGTGGGAATTTGGGGACAGCGCAGATATTCCATGCGTTTGTGGATGGACCCCATCAAACTTGCGTCACTAAAGTTAGCGCCCTCGGATGTGTTGCAGGCTGTAAATCGTGAGAACGTTGAACTTCCCTCGGGCCGTGTAGAAGGACAAAATACAGAGCTTACTGTGCGCACGATGGGGCGATTAACCACAGAAGAAGATTTCAATAATTTAATTATAAAAGAAGATGGTGATAACATCGTTCGCTTCAACGATGTAGGGTATGCAAAATTGGGTGCTGAAAATGATCGTACTATTTTAAGACGTGATGGTATACCCGGTTGTGCTGTCGCTATTGTAGCTCAACCCGGAGCGAATAACATTGATATCTCCGATCGCCTAAAAGTTAAACTTGCACAGATACAACGCGATCTGCCACCCGATGTTAGTTACCAGATGAGTTTTGATTCTACGGATTATATCCGGGCATCCATATCAGAAGTGGAGGAAACAATCATCATCGCTTTCTGTCTTGTGCTCGCGATTATCTTTTTGTTTCTACGCGACTGGCGCACAACGGTAATCCCTATCGCAACCATACCGATCTCATTGATCGGAGCGTTCTTTGTAATGTACCTTCTAGGCTTCACCATCAACGTGCTTACCCTGTTGGGGATTGTTCTTGCCATTGGTTTAGTTGTGGATGATGCTATTGTTGTGCTTGAGAATATCTATGTAAAAATTGAAGAGGGCGAAGACCCTGAGGAGGCTGCGAAGAAAGGATCAACGGAAATTTATTTTGCCGTTATCTCCACTACGGTTTCCGTTGTGGCGGTATTCTTGCCTGTAATTTTCCTACAAGGTCTTACAGGTCGTCTGTTTCGAGAATTTGGATTGGTGGTAGCAAGCTCGGTCGCTATTTCTGCATTTGTCTCACTTACACTCACGCCCATGATGAGTGCAAAAATTTTAAAACGCAGAGCCGTACAACCTTGGCTTTACCGCAAGACAGAACCTTTTTTCAATGCGCTTACAAGTGCCTACGCATCATCCTTGCATGGATTTATGCAACGCAGGTGGTTGGCGTTTGTCATCATTGCTGCCTCGGGTGGATTGATTTATTATTTAGGTATAACGGTGCCGGCAGAACTTGCACCTATGGAAGATCGCAGTGAGTTCCGTCTTCAGGCACAAGCACAGGAAGGGGCTACGTTTGAATACATGGATAAGTATGTGCAGGAGCTTACTGATTTTGTGACTGAGCAAGTTCCTGAAAAAGCTGGCTTGGTTAGCGTTACCGCTCCGGGGTTTGGAGGCTCTGGCGTAAACTCAGGTTTTGTAAGAGTAATTCTTAAAGATCCACGCGATCGCGATCGCACGCAACAAGAGATTGTGGATGATGTAACTTCTAAAGCCAGAAAGTACACAGGGGTGCGAACCTTTATCACGCAAGCACAAACCATTGGCGATCGCAGAGGAGGATTTCCGCTGCAATTTGTAATTCAAGCTGGTGAGATAGAAAAATTGAGAAAAGTGTTGCCTGATTTTATGATAAAAGCGAACGCAAGTTCAAAGTTTGCTTTTGTTGATCTTGATTTGAAATTTAACAAACCAGAAATCAATATTACAATTGATCGCGATAAAGCACGTAACCTTGGCGTGAACGTATTGGACATTGCTCAAACGCTTCAACTCGGGTTGAGCGGTTCGCGCTTTGGTAATTTTATCATGGACGGAAAACAATATCAGATAATTGGCCAGGTGGAAAGAGCGGATAGAAATGAACCACTCGATTTGAAAACACTGTATGTGAAAAACAGGCGCGGTGAGTTAATTCAAATGGATAACCTGGTAACGTTCGAAGAGCTAAGCAGCCCGCCACAATTGTATCGGTTCAACCGCTATTCATCGGCTAAGGTAAGTGCACAACTTGCCAATGGGGTTGCCTTGGGCGAAGGCATTGCAGAAATGGAACGAATTGCAGATGAAGTTCTGGATGAAACATACACAACCAGTTTGGATGGTGCTTCGCGCGAATTTTCAGAAAGCTCGTCCAGTATTTATATAGCCTTCTTAATTGCGCTGGCAATTATTTATTTGATTCTGGCAGGTCAGTTCGAAAGTTTTAAAGACCCACTCATTATTATGTTCACTGTTCCATTGGCCTTAGCCGGAGCGTTGATCTCGTTATGGTATTTTAACCAAACGTTAAATATCTTCAGTCAGATTGGAATTATTATGTTGATAGGGCTGGTAACTAAAAATGGAATTCTGATTGTGGAGTTTGCCAATCAGCGTAAAGAACAAGGCAAGAATTTACTGGATGCCGTTACAGAAGCTGCGGAGTCACGCTTCCGCCCTATTCTTATGACGAGCCTTTCAACTATTCTTGGAATCTTGCCAATCGCACTAGCGCTGGGAGCCGGATCAGAAAGTCGGGTATCGATGGGTATTGCCGTAATTGGCGGAATGGCCTTTGCCACCGTGCTCACGCTCTATGTAATCCCGGCCATTTATTCCTACGTAAGCAGCAAAAATTCACACATTACTACTCATTAAGTTCAATCTTATTTTATCTATGAATCGATTTTTTGCTGTCATCTTTTTTGTTTTAGCTTTTGAAATAATACAGGCACAGGACACACTTAGTCTTGTGCGGGCAATTCAAATTGGACTACAAAATAATTTCGATGTGCAAATCGGAAAGTTGAACGTAGACATTGCAAAAAATAATAACACCTGGGGACAAGCAGGTTTATTGCCGGCTATTAATCTAACAGGCGGCCAACCCAACAGCGTTGTGCAACGAAAACCAGCCAACCCCTTTGCCGTAGCGGGAAGGAACATTTCTGATAACGTGAATGGGCAGCTAGATGTGCAGTTTACCCTCTTTGATGGCTTCTTTGTTCGTCTCTCCAAACAGCGCCTTGAAAAACTGGAAGCACTAAGCAGCGGCAATGGCCGCTTCGTTATGGAGAACACCGTGCAGGCAATTATTCTTGGTTACTACAGCGTGCTGTTACAGCAAGAACAACTCGAAGTGCTGATCAAAAATAAAGGATTTTCGAAAGAACGTTATGATTATGTAAAGCTTCGGAAAGAATTGGGTGGCGCCATTACCTTTGATGTGCTTCAGGAGCAAAACAATTACCTGACAGACTCAGCCAGTGTTTTGCAGCAAGAGATTTTGCTAAAAAACTCAATGCGAGATCTCAATCTTTTACTTAATGAGAATATTAACAAAACTTATCAGCTTACGGATATACTTCCATTCGAGAATGAAGTATACCGCTATGAAGATTTGCGCGACAAGATGATTAGCTCAAATACAAACCTGAAAAATCAATACATTAGTCAGGAGCTTTTTCGCAATGTTACCCGGCAGGCAGAATCGAATTATTCGCCTACTGTGCTACTAAACCTGGGGGCAACAGGAAGTTTAGATCGGTTGAACGCAAACTTCAGAACCAATACGGGAAACACAATTGAAAACACGGTTGGCTTTGTAAACCGCGATCAAAATCAACCGGTGTTCAATACGGTAAATGAAACGGCACTAACTCCGCTTACACAAACCGGTAATAGTTATGGCGCCTACGCTAATTTTAGTTTGCGCTTCACATTATTTAATGGAGGGCAAATCAGACGAGCTGTAGAGAATGCCCAGATACAAGAGAAGATTGCTCAGATCAGTACCGATCAGCTTAAGCTGTCGCTTGAGAATGATTTACTAGCCAGCTTTGATTTATATAACCTGCGAAGACAACTGGTGCAGATATCCGGGATACGATTGCAGGCTGCTGAATTAAATCTTTCGCTTGCCAACGAACGGTATAAAAACGGAGTGCTTAGTGCCATTGACCTTCGGATTGTACAAGACAACTATCAGCAGGCAGCACTTGAAAATTATTTAGCTATCTACGCCAGTATCTCAAGCCGGGTAGACCTTGTGCGGTTAACGGGTGGGTTGGTGGATAATTAAATTAGACCTGACTTATAGTTCAGGGGCAACATTCTCTACCTGCACTTCTCCGGGCCTCATCACCCAAAAATTATTGTAACCTTCGCCCACCTGAATGCTTAGTAAGCCATTGGCCAGCATTTCAAGAATGGCAAGAAAATTAAAGATCAGGGCGATACGAGAGGGCACGTTCTCGAACAATTCTGTAAAGGCAACCCGGGGTTTAGTAGTAACTTCGTTGAGAATGTACTCCTTCTGGCCCTCCATCGTGTAGGGATACTGAATAACCTGATGTACAGGACGGTTTTTGTCTTCCTCCTGGCGCTTCAATACTTTTTCGAACACGGTTAATAGCTTGAAAAGGTCTACATCCTGAAGCTCGGCCTCCACATTGGTGCTTTCGGCCAGTGCTCTTAGTTCTTTCATCAGGTTGCCGCGCTTTTCTTTCATCAGTTCCGTTTCCTCCATCTTATGGAACTTTTCTACCACAGATTTGTACTTTTTGTACTCAAGTAAATGCTTTACAAGCTCCTCGCGCGGGTCAATTTCGTTACCCTGCTCATCCAATTGAGGTCGCGGTAGCAGCATTTTGGATTTGATCCGCATAAGCGTAGCCGCCACCAAAATAAATTCGCTGGCCACCTCCACGTTTAAGGTTTCCAGCCCGCGGATGTACTCCAGAAAGTCGTTGGTGATTTTGGAAATAGGAATATCGTTGATGTCTAGCTCATCGCGCTCAATGAAAAACAACAAAAGGTCAAAAGGGCCCTCAAAAAGGGGTAATCTAATTTCAAACGGTTCCTGCTCCATATCAAATCTTAGGGAGGGCAAAAATAGTCAGTGCAGAATGATTTTCAGGGATATTAAAAGGGAAAGTGACAGAAATGTTCAACCCATTGTAATTCCTTATTTTTACGTTTTAAAGTCTTTTAAACGCTGGAGTTAAACAGTTACCTTTTGCTGGCGTTTAAGGATTATCGCTCACTAAACAGGAAAGCATGTTAATTACCCCCGGGAAATTGCTGGCGCAGATAAATAGTCCGCAAGACCTGAAAAAGCTGGATCAGGTGCAACTGATTCAGGTATGCGAAGAGCTGAGGCATTTTATTATTGACAATGTTTCCGTTTACGGGGGTCATTTTGGCGCGAGTTTGGGTGTAGTAGAACTTACGGTAGCGTTACATTATGTTTTTAATACCCCCACGGATCAATTGGTGTGGGATGTTGGCCATCAGGCCTACGGTCATAAAATACTTACGGGACGTAGAGAATCTTTTCACACAAACAGAATGTATAAGGGCATCTCGGGTTTCCCCAAGAGAAAGGAAAGCGAGTATGATACTTTTGGCGTTGGCCATTCGTCAACATCCGTTTCGGCAGCGTTGGGTATGGCAGCAGCGTCAAAGTATTTGGGATTGGATGATAAGCAGCACATCGCTGTGATTGGTGATGGTGCGCTTACAGGAGGGATGGCTTTTGAAGGCTTGAATCACGCTGGGGTTTCAGACACAAACCTTCTCATTATCCTCAACGATAATTGTATGTCCATAGATCCCAACGTAGGAGCGTTGAAGGACTACTTAACAGATATTACAACCTCCCAAACCTACAATCGGCTTAAGGATGATGTTTGGAATTTGTTGGGCAAGCTTTCTCACTTTGGCAAGAATGCACAGGAGATTGTCTCCAAACTAGAAAATGGTATTAAGTCCACATTGCTTAGTCAAAGCAATTTATTTGAGTCGCTCAACCTACGATATTTTGGGCCAGTAGATGGTCATGACGTAGATCATCTTGTAGCAGTTTTGCGCGACTTAAAGAATATCAAAGGCCCAAAAATTTTACATTGTGTAACGGTGAAAGGCAAGGGCTATGGCCCTGCGGAAAAAGGAAATGCTACTACCTGGCATGCACCCGGCACATTCGATAAAATCTCTGGGGAGATTCATAAAAAAGTTCACGAAAGTCCACAGGCTCCAAAGTATCAGGATGTGTTTGGAAATACGTTGGTTGAGCTGGCAAAAGAAAATGATAAAATCATAGGCATAACGCCCGCCATGCCGTCTGGCTCCTCCATGAATATTATGATGAAGGAAATGCCGACTCGAGCTTTCGATGTAGGGATTGCCGAACAGCATGCAGTAACTTTTTCAGCTGGCTTAGCAACACAAGGCCTTATTCCGTTCTGCAATATTTATAGTTCGTTTATGCAGCGGGCATACGATCAGGTAATTCATGATGTCTGCATTCAGAATTTGCCGGTTAATTTTTGTTTGGATCGTGCTGGGTTTGCTGGTGCTGATGGCCCTACCCACCATGGTGCTTATGACATAGCTTTTTTTCGGTGTATCCCAAACATGATTGTGTCTTCGCCCATGAATGAAGCGGAGTTACGCAACCTGATGTATACAGCGCAATTGCCAAGAAGCGAAGGAGCTTTTTCTATTCGCTATCCGCGGGGGCAAGGTGTGATGCCCAACTGGCGAACTCCCTTTGAAAAAATTGAAATCGGGAAGGGAAGAAAAATTAAAGGAGGCGAAGAGTTGGCTATTTTAACAATAGGTCATATCGGCAATTATGCAGTAGAGGCTTGCAAGAGATTATCGCAGCAGGGCATCAATCCTGCGCATTATGATCTGCGGTTTGCTAAGCCCCTGGACGAGCAATTGCTTCATGAAGTTTTTGCTTCTTTTAAAAAGATAATTACCATTGAAGACGGTTGCATTCAGGGTGGTGTGGGGAGTGCCGTTTTGGAATTTATGGCTACCCATAAGTATCAAGCCGAGGTCAGAATGTTGGGTATACCCGATGAGATAATTGAACACGGAGAACAAGCGGATCTTCACCACGAGTGTGGTTTTGATGTTGAGGGGATAATCCACACGGCAGAAACCATGCTCATGCCTGCCATTACTAATCCACAGATATGATCTTCGCCTGTGCGTGCAATCATCGATTAAGCTAATTTCAATTTTAAGAATAAGCCTCTGAAAATCAGATAGATACACGATCCTTAAATTTTTTTTAGCAAAGCTTCTCTCAGTGTAAGTTCAAAAACCTGAGTATCAAGGTTAGCCATTTTGAAAATTATCGCAATCCGTTCTATTTTGTGCATTATTGCATATATTTGAAAACTGAGATAAAATTTATTAAAGACAGTTTACTTATATTTATCGCGTTGAATTAACCCCAAACTATATAAGCATATGCCTGTAAACGATCCACACCAATATGACGCTTGGAACAACCTAGCCCTAAACCTCGCACTAGGATTTTGGGCGATTGGTATTTTGGTTATCCTGGGTTATATCGTGAAGTTAAATACCCTTGGAGGAAGCAAAAACAAGTATGATTATATCAATCGGCATGAAATTAAAGTACTGTGGATAGCCACCATTATTTTGGTAATTGGAGCTTGTTTCTTTGTAAATGCCAACATTGTTGAGATTACTACCCTACTGATTTTTGTGCATATATTCGTGACTACCTGTATGGGTATTCTGGTAGCATTGATTATCCAAAATCTGCTGAAATTTTATTACCCATTTTTTATCGAAAGACGCTTGAAGGTGCTGCGCTACAAGCCACGGATTTCATCGAGTGGCAAGCCTATGAAACTTTTGAGTGAAGAAGAAGAAGATGCTCACCTGGATGAAGGTATGATTGCAGAAGAGAACGTTTATTCTGTTGATTACGATGTTTGGTTGGATGAAGAAAGCGGGGAAAAGAAGATTGAGAAATATGCCGGTCACCTGCACGCTATTCAGTGCCCGGAGTGTAACTATCAAACTTTTAAAGTTACGCGCGAAGAGATTATCAGACAGCCAAGTGATACCGAAGAGGGCGAGTTGTTGAAGCACTATGTATGCGGTTATTGTGGCTATAAAGCCAGAAAGACGGTAGCTCTGAAGGTGCAGACAAAACTAGACGGTTCATCGACTACAGCAACAGCATAGTCATATTGATTTATAGAGAAACTAAAGCCCCACGTTTGTGGGGCTTTTTTATTGTTCTTTACTGAAAGGAAGTTTGATCTGATCAGAATAGAACTTCATCCGAGAATGTCGTGTGTCAAGCAAAATAATCCGGTCAATAGATGCATGCTTGTGATTAACAAAAACCTCTACATACTCATGACCTAACAGGTATAAATTTATTTTGTAGTTATAATAACGAATAGCCATTACAAAAACAGCATGCTCGTACAGCATAGAAATTTTCTTTTCAAGGGGCAGCGGCTTTAAATTTTTCCAGCAAACCATAGAATAAACTTATTGAAAAAATAAGTTTGTTACTTGCCCTGCCATGATTAATTAATCCAGACATTCTAAAAAAAAACACCAACAGGGTTATTTGATTATGATGCGTTTGAAAGATCCTTTTTAGGAAGCTCAATAAATCATTTTTTGCATTTTCAATAGGCTCGGCTAACTTTGCAATCCCAAAACGGTGGATGTAGTTCAGTTGGTTAGAATGCTAGATTGTGATTCTGGAGGTCGCGGGTTCGAGCCCCGTCATTCACCCTTAAAATTAAGCCCCAATGGGGCTTTTTTTATTTCAGAAGCGGGAAAACGTGAGCCGGTTTCCCTTTTTACTTTCATCAAATTGACCAAGCTTATAGGCAAGATGACCGGATACCCAGGTATGGGTAACTGATGATTGAAACGTTGTTCCTTCAAATGGAGACCAACCACACTTGGCCAACACGTTGGTTTTTTTTACTTGCCAGGTTTGGTTCGGGTTTACTAAAACGAGATCAGCAAAATATTCTTCTCTTATAAAGCCTCGTTTTTCGATTTGAAAAAGAATGGCTGGGTTGTGTGCCATCTTCTGAACAATTTTTTCAAGACTGATTTTTTTCTGGTGATAAAATTCCATCATGGCCACCAGGCTATGCTGTATTAACGGTCCACCGGAAGGTGCCTGAAAGTAATTGTTCTTCTTTTCTTCTAAAGTGTGTGGGGCGTGATCGGTGGCAATAACATCAATACGATCGTCAAGCACAGCCCGTAAAATTTCTTGTTGGTCAGCCACGGTTTTAATGGCTGGGTTCCATTTTATCAACATGCCCAATCGGTCATAATCAGCATCGTTGAACCAAAGGTGATGAATACACGCTTCGGCTGTAATTTTCTTTTTCTCTAACGGAATGGTGTTATTGAACTGATGAGTTTCTCTGGCGGTAGAGATATGCAGAATATGTAATCGTGTGCCATGTTTCTTCGCCAAGTCAATTGCAAACGAAGATGATTTAAAGCAAGCCTCCTCGCTTCTGATTAGCGGATGATAGTTCACCTGCATCTCATCGCCATACTTTGTTTTATACTCAGCTGTGTTTTTCAGAATAGTAGCCTCATCTTCACAATGCGTGGCAATAAGCGAAGGAAATTTTGAAAAAAGATTTTCAAGCACAGCAGGACTATCCACCAAAAGATTACCCGTGGAGGAGCCCATAAAGATTTTTAGACCGCACACTTTTGTGATATCGGTTTTTAAAACTTCTTCCAGGTTATCGTTACCGGCACCCATAAAGAATGAGTAGTTGGCAAGGGAAGTGCTGGAAGCAATCTGATATTTGTCTTCAAGAAGGGCTTGCGTAAAAACAGGTGGCACGGTGTTGGGCATTTCCATAAAACTGGTAACACCTCCGGCAACGGCAGCTTTTGACTCTGTATAGATGGTGGCTTTGTGCGTAAGCCCGGGTTCACGAAAGTGCACCTGGTCATCGATTGCTCCAGGCAGTAAAAAATTTCCGCCTGCATCAATCACAGTGGTGGCATTGCCTGCAGACAGCTCTTTGCCAATTTTTTCAATCCGGGTTCCACGAATCAAAACATCACCTTCGATGACGTTGCCTTCGTTTACTAATTTCGCATTCGTGATTAACGTAGAGTTCATTACCTTGTGAAGAACGTAAAGATAACAAACTTGAGTAGCCTGATTTCATGGAATGATTTTAAGTTGAATAAGCAATTGCTAGATGCAATAGCCGATTCTGGTTTTGACAACCCAACCGAAATTCAACAGAAGTGTATTCCGCTCGTGATGGGGGGGCAGCATGTGATTGGGATTGCACAAACGGGAACCGGCAAAACAGCAGCCTACTTGTTGCCCTTAATGATGAAAATCCGCTACGCGCAAGGTGCAGATGCCCGGGCGCTCATTCTGGTGCCAACCAAAGAACTGGTTGTGCAAGTATATGCGCAAGCAAGCGCTTTGGCCAAGTATACAGATTTACGCATAGTAGATATCTATGGCGGTGTGGGGCCAAAAGTGCAAACAGAAAAAATTAAAGCGGGCGTAGATCTTATTATTGCTACCCCGGGCCGGTTTCTGGAATTGTATCAGCGTAACGAATTAATTCTGAAGCAAATAAAAACCCTGGTGCTGGATGAAGCTGATCGGATGATGGACATGGGATTTATGCCTCAACTGCGAAGAATTTTTGAGGTCATTCCATCCAAGCGACAAAATGTTTTATTTTCGGCAACCTTCCCCGAAAAGGTAGATCGGTTGGCAAACGAGTTTATTGATTTTCAGGTGCGGGTAGAAGTAACACCTCCGGCAACGGTGGCTACCAAGGTTACTCAGGAGCTTTATTTTATTCCGAACAGCCTTACGAAAATTCATTTTCTGGAGTATCTGCTTCAAGACGAAAATGATTTTAATCGGGTGATGATTTTTTCGCGTACTAAAGAAGTCGCGAATAATATTTACAAATACCTGGAACGAAAAAAACTAGGCCCTGTAAAAGTAATCCACTCCAACAAAGGTCAGAACAGTCGCATGAATGCGATGAATGAATTTAAGGCAGGGAAATTAAGAATACTGGTTTCCACCGATGTTGCCTCACGAGGCATTGATGTAACGAATGTTTCGCATGTGATTAACTTCGATGTGCCGATTGTGTACGAAGACTATGTGCATCGCACAGGAAGAACCGGTCGTGCGTTTCAGGAGGGAAAGGCGATCACGTTCGTAACCGATGCGGAGAAATATCACATTGACAATATTGAAAAAATAATCCGGGAGAGAATTTCGGTAAAAACCCTGCCCAAGGAAATTGAAGTTGCCGATACCAACTATGAGGAATCACAAGCGATGGCCCGCGAAACAGATCGCCAGAAACGTTATTCCGATCCGGAGTTTAAGGGTGCATTCCACGAAAAGAAGAGGAAGTAATTTGAAGATTTGAAATTATATCATTCTCAAATTATCTCATCTTCAAATTTTCAATTGTTTATCCGTTCATCGAACTTAAGAACTCTTCGTTGTTGCGGGTTCCTTTCATTTTGCTTTGTAGGAATTCCATCGCTTCAATCGAATTCATATCAGCCATAAACTTGCGAAGTATCCACACGCGCTGAAGTTCTTCTTCCTTCATCAACAAATCTTCGCGTCTTGTACCCGAAGCAGGAACATCAATAGCCGGATACACCCGTCTATTAGAAAGCTTGCGATCCAACTGCAATTCCATATTACCGGTTCCTTTAAATTCTTCGAAGATAACTTCGTCCATTTTTGAACCGGTATCAATCAGGGCAGTAGCAATGATGGTGAGCGAACCACCATTTTCAATTTTACGGGCTGCACCAAAGAATCGTTTTGGTTTGTGCAGAGCGTTAGCGTCCACACCACCCGATAGAATTTTACCAGAAGAAGGAACAACGGTATTATAAGCACGCGCCAAACGGGTGATTGAATCCAGGAGGATCACCACATCATGGCCACACTCGGTCATGCGTTTTGCTTTTTCCAATACAATGCTTGCCACTTTAACATGGCGATCAGCTTGCTCATCAAAGGTGGAGGCGATTACTTCAGCTTTTACGCTGCGGGCCATATCTGTAACTTCTTCTGGGCGTTCATCGATCAGCAATACGATCAGATAAACTTCCGGATGATTTTCGGCAATGGCATTAGCAATGTTTTTCAACAGCACGGTTTTACCCGTTTTGGGTTGAGCTACAATCATACCGCGCTGACCTTTTCCAATCGGAGAGAAAAGATCAAGAATACGCGTTGACATGTTATCGTGTGTAGTGCTGAGTTTTAATTTTTGCTCAGGGAAAAGGGGTGTCAGATATTCGAAGGCAACACGGTCGCGAATTTCTTCCGTTGTTTTGCCGTTAATACTATCCACTTTAAGGAGTGCAAAATATTTTTCACCTTCTTTCGGGGGTCTTATTTGTCCTTTTACCGTATCACCGGTCTTTAAACCAAACAACTTTATCTGCGAAGGAGAAACATAAATATCATCGGGACTGGCCAGATAATTGTAATCAGAAGAACGAAGAAAGCCATAGCCATCCTGCATAATCTCCAACACACCTTCATTCGAAACTACGCCATCAAAATCACGGATCAGGTTTTCTTTCCGTGGCTGTTGCGATTGATTAGGGTTGAAGGGGCGTTCTTCCCTGCGCTGAACTTCGGTAACAAGGGGTGGAGTTTGTTCTGATGAATTATCGAACTGCACGGCATTTTGATTAATCTCAGGGGAGTCGCTGCTCTGAATGATTTCGTCACTGGAAAGTTCTGTTTCCTGTATTGGCTCTTCTTCTAAAGCTTTGGGAGTTACTTCAGGAGCAACGTTTTCGCGTCTGCGTGGACGCATTTTACGATCACCGTCTCCGGCAGGAGTTTGCTTTGCGGGTGGAGTAGACTCACCAGATATGGCTTGCTGATCGAGGATTTTGTAAACCAGATCTTGTTTAGCAAGCTTCTTTGCGTTTTTCACGCCCATACCTTCAGCAATTTCCTTTAATTCGGAAAGAAGCCTGACATTCAGGTCATCAATAGTGTACATGAGTTTAAAAAAGATTAATTAATAGAACAGAATTTATTGTGTAATGATGACTGACAGACAGCCAAAATCAAGAACATTTTCAAAGTCGATAGAAAGAGATCGTAAAATACTGGGGTTTTATATCGTAAGGGCCCGAGGAGACCACAATGACACTGCAAGTATAGTTCAAAATTGAATATTATCAAATCCGGAGAAAAAATTAATGGCTAATTTTGGCCTCTTATTAATCAACTATGTTAACACTACAAACGCTGCGCGAACAAACCAATCTTGTGCTGGAAGGCTTGAAGAAGAGAAACTTTAAAGATGCGGAAAGTCTCGTTCAACAAATACTTGAAAACGATAAACTCCGCAGAGAAACACAGAACACGCTGGATACCCTAAAAGCAAAGTCAAACGCTGATTCGAAGAAGATTGGTGAATTGATGAAGGCAGGTAAAGCAGATGAAGCAACAAATTTACGGACTGCGATCGCACTTGATAAAGATAAAGTAAAGTTGCTGGAAGAAAGCCTGACAGAGTTTGAGAAAAAGCAACAGGATATCTTGTATAAGATCCCTAACGTTCCTGCTGCAAAAGTGCCTGCGGGCAAAAGTGCCGAGGACAATATCACAGTGCATGAGTTTGGCCAGGTTCCTACCCTGCATGCCGATGCATTGCCCCATTGGGAGTTGATCAAGAAATACGACATCATTGATTTTGAGTTAGGAATTAAAATTGCCGGGGCAGGCTTTCCGGTGTATAAAGGAAAGGGAGCACGGTTGCAACGTGCGTTAATAAATTTCTTTTTGAACGAAGCCGGGCAAGCCGGGTATAAAGAAATTCAACCACCCATTGTGGTGAACGAAGCGAGTGGCTATGGTACAGGCCAGCTTCCCGACAAGGAAGGGCAAATGTATTTTGTGAATGAAGATGGTTTGTATCTGATACCAACAGCCGAAGTACCCATCACCAATTTATATCGCGATGTAATTCTTACAGAAGAAGATCTTCCAGTAAAGAATGCCGGGTATACACCGTGCTTTCGCAGAGAAGCCGGCAGTTGGGGTGCCCACGTGCGAGGTCTTAACCGCTTGCACCAGTTTGATAAAGTTGAGATTGTGCAAATAACCAAACCCGAAGATTCATATCGTATTTTGGATGAGATGAGTTTGCATGTTCAAGGTTTGTTGGAAAAACTTGAATTACCCTATCGCAAACTTTTGTTGTGCGGTGGCGACATGGGATTTAACTCAGCGATTACGTACGATATGGAAGTTTTCTCTGCTGCGCAGCAACGCTGGTTGGAAGTTAGTTCGGTTAGCAACTTCGAAACCTTTCAGGCAAACCGATTGAAACTTCGCTACAAAAATAAAGAAGGCAAGATGCAATTGCTGCACACCCTTAATGGCAGTGCGCTGGCGTTGCCGCGGATTGTAGCTTCTATTCTGGAAAACAACCAGACACCGCAAGGAATTAAAATTCCAAAAGTGCTGGTTGCGTATACTGGATTTGAAATGATTGATTAGACTTGTTTTTTTCTAAGACCAAACTGAAAAACAAAAAACAGCACAGCAAGCAGGATCAGTTCTGTTAAGGCAGTAGTAGCAATTGAATTGTTTTCTGTACCCGTCCACTTACTATAAATCCCAAACAGCGCCCAGATCAACACAAGCAAAAATGCTGGTTCGCGATAACGTTCGGCAATAAAAATTCCTAACACGCTAGCAACGCTAATCATTGTAATAGTCCAGATAGTAGGCGAAAGAATTCCACCCGCCCACGAAAGTGAAACTAACAAAGCCGAAACATTAGCAATAGTTGCAACACAAATCCATGACAGATAAAACAGGAAAGGGAGTTTTACCAATAGCTTATCCGATAACGTTTTGAGATCGGCACGTTGCAAAAGCAAAAAGATTTTACTGAGCGAAAATAGCAGCAAGAACATAATGAGCACGGAGGCATAAAGAAATTGATAATGCCAGGCAAGAATCCAACTTGCATTGGCAATGCAAGAGAGTAAAAACCAAATAGATAGTTCAACGAAATAAGGCTTGCTGTATATCGATCGTTGCACAATAACAAACCCAATCAGCAACAAGTAGATTACGCTCCAGATTGAGAATGTAAAACCTGCGGGTGTAAATAAACTAGGATAAAGAGCAGAGAGTTCACCCGTATTCATTCCATTAATGGGTAAAATGTTGGCTAATGCATTTACCGTGAGTACCCCAATCAGGGCGAGTATGTTGAGTGTAATAAAGGTTCTCTTGTTCATGGAAAGTGAGTTAGCGAAGAGGCTATTCAAAGATACCCTTCATTCTTGGTTTATAAAGCCAATGGGGGTAATATTGTTGCCTCAAAAAATCTACTTATGAAATCTATGTCTTTTCTTTTTGCTGTTGTTTTCATAGCTATGCTAGCTTCCTGTTCGCAGCCCCCAAAACCAGAAACAATTTCCAAGTATCCTGTTTCCATGAAAGTGGATACGGTAGATACTTATTTCGATACGAAAGTTCCTGATCCATATCGGTGGATGGAAAACGACACTTCGAAACAAACCGCAGATTGGGTAACAGCGCAAAACGAAGTAACTTCTGCTTTTCTCAAAAACATTACCTATCGTGACGTTGTGCGAAACCGCCTGCTCGAATTAAACGATTATGAAAAGTTGAGCTCTCCTTTCAAAAGAGGGGAGTATTATTACTTCTACAAAAACACAGGCTTACAAAATCAATCTGTGCTCTATCGAAAAAAAGGTGAGCAAGGTGAGCCGGAGGTTTTCCTCGATCCTAATACATTTTCTAAAGATGCTACTACAACCATGCGTGGATTGTCATTTTCTAAAGACGGTTCCTTGCTGGCTTACGAGATTGCAAAGGGTGGAGCCGACCGCGCAGAAGCTGTTGTGATCAGAACTTCTGACAAAACTCTAGTAGAAGACACCATAAGAAACATGAAGCAAAGTGGTATTTCTTGGAAAGGAAATGATGGGTATTATATAAACCGCTTTGTGGAAGGATTGAAAAACAACCTGGCTGCTAAAAACGAATACCAGCAATTGTATTATCATAAGCTTGGAACTTCGCCTGCGCAGGATAAAGTAATTTTTGGAGATAAAGAGAAAAGAAGATTTGTAGGAGGCTATTTAACGGAAGATGAGCGCTACCTCATTATAACGACATCGGAAAGCACAACTGGTAACGAATTGTATGTACAGGACTTAGCAACTCCTAATGGAAAAATTCTTCCTATTAAAACTGGTTTTGAGAGCGACCAGTTTGTAATTGAAAGTGAAGGATCGAAACTGATCCTCGAAACAAATTACAAGGCTCCGAACTCTAAAGTGGTATGGGTGGATGCCGCTAACCCATCTTACGAAAACTGGAAAGATTTAATTCCAGAAACCGAAAACACACTGAACACCTCTGCTGGTGGTGGTAAAATTTTCGCCTCTTATTTAGTCGATGTAAAAACCCAGATTAAGCAATATGACCTTAATGGAAAGTTGGAACGTGAAGTTGAACTTCCGGGGATAGGAACCGCTAATGGATTCGGAGGCTGGAAAGATGATAAAGATTTATACTACACGTTTACATCGTTTACCTATCCGCCCACAATCTTCAAATACAATATAGCTTCGGGTAAGTCAACAGAGTATGAACGCCCGGCTGTGAAATTCAATCCAGACGATTATGAAACCAAACAGGTTTTTTATACAAGCAAAGACGGCACAAAGATTCCGATGTTTATCGTTCATAAAAAAGGCATTGAGCTTAATGGAAAAAATCCGACCTGGCTCTATGCGTATGGAGGGTTCAGTATCAACCTGACACCCTCGTTCAGTACATCACGAATTGTGTGGTTAGAGAATGGTGGAATATACGCGCAGCCCAACCTGAGAGGTGGTGCTGAGTATGGCGAAAAATGGCATCTGGCCGGAACCAAAATGAATAAGCAAAATGTGTTTGATGATTTTATAGCAGCCGGAGAATATTTGATTAACGAAAAATATACCTCTAGCAATTATTTGGCAATCAACGGTGGTTCGAATGGTGGTTTGTTAGTTGGCGCGGTGATGGCTCAACGACCAGATTTGGCTAAAGTGGCGATTCCACAGGTTGGGGTGATGGATATGCTTCGCTATAATAAATTTACCATTGGCGCGGCCTGGGCATCAGATTATGGAACAGCTGAAGATTCCAAAGAGATGTTTGACTATCTGAAAGCCTACTCGCCTGTGCACGCCCTGAAGCCTGGCGTTAACTATCCAGCTACTATGGTAACAACAGCAGATCATGACGATCGCGTTGTGCCCGCGCATAGTTTCAAGTTTGCGGCCACATTACAAGAGAATCAGGCGGGAACAAATCCGGTTCTGATTCGCATTGATGTTAACTCAGCGCACGGCTCCTCAAACATTACAAAAAGTATTGATTTGATTACCGACTATTACACGTTTGCATGGTATAACATGGGTGTGGTGCCACCGCTGGCGAAGAAAGACCTTTAGAAGTTGAAAGTTTTAAAGTTGAAAGTTTAAAGTAGAGAATCCTGACTTTAAACTTTCAACTTTCTACTTTGAGTTCCTTCAACTTCAATGCGATTTTTTCCCCTACCAGTTCTGTTAATTCTTCTACGGTGGCTTCTTTAATTTTCTTTACGGATTTAAAATGAGCAAGCAATTTATCGGCTGTCTTTTTGCCGATGCCGGCAATTTCTTCAATCTCGGTAACGAAGGTATTCTTGCTTCTTTTCAATCTATGAAAAGTGATAGCAAACCGATGCGCTTCATCGCGGATGCGTTGAATGAGTAACAGAGCCGGGGATTTTTTGCTAACCAACAAAGGAAGTGGATCTTCGGGGTAATAAATTTCTTCCAGCCGCTTAGCGATACCAACAATGGGGATTTTTCCATACAGGCCAAGCTCTTGCAAAGCTTCGCATGCACTGCTTAACTGACCCTTGCCACCATCTACAATAATTAGCTGCGGATATTCACCTTCCTCTTCCATGATTCGTTTATACCGTCTGCCCACAATTTCTTTCATGGAGGCGAAGTCATCAGGGCCGGTTACTGTTTTGATATTAAAGTGTCGGTACCCTTTTTTATCAGGTTTACCATCTACAAAGCGAACCATTGACGCCACTGGATTGGTACCCTGAAAGTTTGAATTATCAAAACACTCAATAATTTTTGGGTATTGCAAAAGGCGCAGGTTCTCCTGCATAATATGCAGTACTTTATTCTTTTTCGATTTTTGCTCTTCCTTGCTGATCTCCTTATCACGTTTTTGATAAAGCGCATTTTTGAGTGAGAGGTCAACGAGTTTTTTCTTGTCCCCGATTTGAGGCACTACATTTTCAAACTCTTCCGACTTAACGGGTAGAACCAGGTTGGTGTACACTTCGGGATTATCGCTGTGATAGGTGGTACGCAACTCCTGAACAACCAGACTCAGAATTTCATCATCGGTTTCATCCAGTTTCTTTTTTACTTCCAGATTTTTAGAAAAAATAATGGAGCCTTCTTTAATCTTTAAATAGTTTACGAAAGCTTCCGTTTCGGTACTGGTAATCGTCACCACATCAATGTTGGTAAGCTTAGAATTTACAACCAGCGATTTGGTCTGGAATTTTTCGAGCAACTCGAGCTTGTGTTTATATACGCCTGCTTTTTCAAATTCCAAAGCTTCAGCCTCAACATTCATTCTGCGGGTAAATTCATTCTCAACCACACTCAAATCTCCTTTTAGAATATTTCTTGCTTGCTCGATTTCTTCTAGGTAGGAGCTTTCATCTTGCAAGCCTTCGCACGGGCCTTTGCAATTGCCGATATGAAACTCTAAACAAACTTTAAATTTTTTTTGCTCAATGTTTTCTTTCGATAGCAGCAAAGAGCAAGTGCGAATAGAATATAATTGACGCACAAGTTCTAACACCGCCTTCATCGACACTACGCTCGTATATGGACCAAAGTATTCGCCTTGTTTTGGAATGTACTTACGGGTATAGATAATCCGCGGAAAGCGCTCCTTTAAAATGCAGAGATAAGGAAACGTTTTATCGTCTTTAAGCAGTATGTTATACTTAGGCTGATTTTGTTTGATGAAGTTGTTTTCCAGCAATAAGGCATCAAACTCAGAATTGGCAATAGTAAACTCAATGCGTGCAATTTCCGAAACCAGTTTTTCTGTTTTGCGATTGTACTGCGATTGCTTCGTAAAATAACTGCTAACCCGTTTCTTTAAATCTTTCGCTTTGCCTACGTAGATAAGGATGTCTTCTTTATTATAATAGCGATAGATGCCTGGCGAGGAGGGAAGTGAGGCTATACTATCTTTTTGATCGTCAGGATGCACAAAGCAAATTACGAATTACGAAGGAAGAACCACGAATGATTCTTACAAGAAGTGATCTTAAAAATTCCGTTTAATGCTTTTGAAATTCTAATTATCAATCTCCCAGGGCTCTTCATCGGTTAGCTGAAGGGAGTCAGATTCATGACGACTACAATCCAAGGTCATATCCAGTCCGCTAACAGGTCGTTTGAATTGTCCTTTCACAATACCTGATTCAGGATCGGCATAAACTTTCATCATGTAGTTGGCCCAGATTGGTCGCGCAGTTTTACCACCCTGTCCAAATAACCAGGATGGAAAGTGCACGGCCCGCTCATCACCACCCGTCCAGATACCCGTAACGAGGTCATGTGTTAATCCAATGTACCAACCATCCGAAGCATCGTTGGTTGTTCCGGTTTTACCACCAATTTCATTATCAATGCGCAACTCACGTGGCAATCCTAACGAAGTTCCACCCTCTTCTTCGGCACCACCGCGTAACATATAAATCATTTTGTAGGCAGTTTGTTCGTTGATGGCCTCTTTTGTTTTGGGATTAAAAATTTCAATCACGTTTCCATTTTTATCTTCAATGCGTGTAATAAAAATAGGTTGTGTGCTGATGCCGCCATTTACAAACGTGCTGTAAGCACCCACCATTTCGAACAACGAAACATCACTTGTTCCCAAACATAGTGAAGGCACCGCATCTAATTTACTTTCAATACCCACCCGATGTGCAAACTCAACTACGTTTTCGGCTTTAAGCTCTTGCATAATTTGGGCTGTAATTGAATTAACAGATTGCGCCATGGCTTTACGAATAGTCATACTTTCGCCATGCCCACGGGAATTGTCAGCGTTTAACGGATACCAGGGGGGTTGGCCCGGCAAATCAAATTGCGGGGCGATGTCTTTTTTAATTACACAAGGAGAGTAACCATTCTCCATAGCAAGCCCATATACAAATGCTTTAAAAGTTGAGCCGGGTTGCCGCGTGCCTTGTTTTACGTGATCGAACTTAAAGTACTTGTGGTTGATGCCGCCCACCCACGCTTTAATGTGTCCAGTATATGGATCCATCGACATAAATCCGGTTTGAATAAATTTCTTATAATAATAAAGTGAGTCGAAGCTGCTAAACAAAGTATCGCGCTCGCCATTCCAGGTAAAGATGGTCATGGGCTTTTTCAGGTTTAGCATGATCTTGAGTGAGTCCGATTTTTCACCGTACTTCTCGGCATAGATTTTATAAGCATCTGTTTGCCGGATTCGTCTCTGCAAAAAATCTTTTATTTCACTTCCGTTATCGTCTACCCAAGGATTGCGGCCACGCTTTTTCCACTCTTCATAAAACTGCTCTTGCAAAGGCTTCATGTGTTCTGCTACAGCTTCTTCGGCATACTTCTGCAAGCGGCTGTCAATGGTGGTATAGATTTTTAACCCTGAGTTGTAGAGGTCAATTCCTTTATCCTTGCAATAACCGAGCAGGTAGTTGCCAAGCACCGTGCGAAAGTAGGTGGCTAATCCCTCGTTTTGATTTTGAACACTGTAGTTCATTTCAATAGGTAATGCTTTAAGCGAATCGAATTGTTCGCGGGTAGTTAGTTTATATCCATGCCGATATATTTTGTAAAATATTTCATTCCGTTTTTTAAGCGAATTATCTGGGTTGCGTTTAGGATCAAAAAAGGTAGCCGCTTGTAACATGCCCACCAGCACAGCAGATTCCTGCAAGTTTAGACTATCGGGTTGTTTGTTGAAATAAGTTTCGGCTGCTACTTTAATTCCAAACGTATTGCTGCTAAACGTTGCCGTATTTAAATACATGGCAATGATTTCTTCTTTAGTAAAATTTTCTTCCAGTTTGATGGAGATAATCCACTCTTTTGTTTTTTGAATGATGCGCCTTGGATACTTACCGATAGCCAGCCAACCATCCAGGCTGCGATCGGGATTCATGGTGTAGAGGTTCTTGGCAAGCTGTTGTGTAATGGTACTTCCACCCCCTTGTGGGTTGAGTGTAATTAATCCGTAGAGCACGCGCAGATAGGCCGGAAAATCCAATCCCGAATGATTATAGAAACGATGATCTTCAGAAATAACTAATGTATTAACAAGGTCTTCGGATAATTCTTCAAAATGAACCTGACTACGGTTGTATCGGAAATACCTTCCTAACGAAACACCATCCGAAGAGATAATTTCTGATGAGAGATCATTTTCGGGATTTTCTACTTCAATCAGACTAGGCATTTCGCCAAAGGCGCCAAACAGATTTATGCTTACCGTATAGATGTAAAGCGGGAAGCCCAACATAAAACACAGAAAGGCAATCCATACATATTTAATAGTCTTGCGAATCCAGGGTTTCTCGATCCTGAAAAGACTATTGATTTTGCTTTTGATAGTTGCGATCAAAGAAGGTGAGGTACTCATCCAGCGCCTTGGTTCGGTAAAAAATCTGAAAATTATCTTTCGTGATTACAAAGCTATAGAATTTATAATTGGAAAGTGGTTTGCCAATGGCGATCTGGGCGAGGAATTTGTCGAAATAACTGAGCGCAGCTTCGCGGCTTGGCAACTCGCTTACGATGGTGATCGTTTTTTCGTCATTAAAAATAATGTTGCTCGTATTGAGTTTTAAATCTTTCCATTGATTGGCATTATACTTTTCAAGCGCTGTTGAAACCGGGTTGGTTATTTTATCGGCTGTGGTATAAACAATCACAAAATTGTGCGGGCCCTCTATTGACTTAATAAATTGAATTCCCTTGGCGCGCTCCAGTTTTTCAAGTAAAGTTTTAGACGAGGCCAGCAATTGCTCGGCATAGGGCTTCAATGCATCATCAGGATATTTTTTTATAAACTCACCGAGCTCAAACTGATAACGAGCAACATCTTCAGTTTTTCCACTTACCAGAATTCTTAACAATTCAAGCTGTGAAGTAAAGCCTGTTTCGCCTTCTTGCATAGCCAGCTTGATTTTATCCTGAGCCATCCGTAAATTATTTGACTGATAGTATGCATAGGCCTCTTTATAAATCAATTTTTGTTTTTCAGCAGCTACACTGGTTTCGCGCATGTAGTCGGGGTTGATCAGAATGCGGGTAAACGTAGACCTTGGATGGTTCTCTTTTAGTAACGATGCATAACGTTCGGCCCTGGTCGGATCTTTATCTTTTGAAATCAAGTAGAGTTTGTAAAGTACTTCGGGTTCAAATTCAGATTCCGGAAAACGGTTCAACAATTTTTCATACGACAGAGCGGCATTTTCTTTTTCGCTGAGTTGGAAATAATATAAGTCACCCAGTTTAAAGTATCCTTCTTCAATCTTGGCAAGAGCTGTTGCCTTCTGTTCTTCAGTTCTTGGAATCTGACTGATTACCTTACCCACTTCATCAACGGCAGCCGTTGGTTTAGTCTCTCCAGTAGTTGGTTGTTCTTGTCCGGCTACTTTTGCCACTACAGTGCCGGGTTCGTTTATTACCGTAGCCTTGTTTGATCTTCGCCAGTTATCTTCAAGTGAAATCGTACCCCAGATTCGTTGAAACTCAGATTGCCCCAAGGCAATGGCCGAAGGATTACCAAAATACCAATCGGATGTTGCAGTAGATTCTGTATTAAAAAAAGAACTGCTTTGATTTCCGTCACCCGAATCTGTTGAGCTTCGCTTCTTTTTCTTTTTGCCAGGAGCCGCTACAACTTTGCGACTGGCAAGCACGGAGTCTAACCGTGTGCGCACCGCAGTTGAATCAAGGGATGAAAGCGCGAGAAGACTATCATTCCAGGTAATGGCTTCGGTGTATTTGGCAAACTCACCCAAAATTTCTTGCCGCTTCTTTATGTTGTCATAATTCTCAAAATCTTTGGGCAAGGCTCCTATTGCGCTGTCGTAATACAATTTTGCCAGGCTGTATTTTTTTAGTGAATCAAAATTTAATTGTCCGATGCGAAGAAAGGCACTGCCTTGAATGCGTTTGTTTGTGCCTGCATGTGCAGCAAGAGAATAGCTTTCAATGGCCTGCTTAAGGTTATTTTGTTTGCGATCAAATTCGCCCAACTCATAATAGATTTTGTCTTTGAACTCCTGATTCTTGGTGTCGGCCAACATTTTTTCAAATTGTGCCCGCAACTGTTTAATATCTCTTTTATCATCGAGCCGTGCAACTTGTGCCATGTTGAGCCGCGCATAGAAATCTATTTCGTATTCGGGGCTGGTGGCAATACACTTGCGATAATAATTATAGGCTTCTGCATCGAACCCGAGTTTTTGATAAATCTGGCCGATCAGAAAATAAATTCTTCCTTTGCGATCACTGCGTTCCAGTAGCGAGTCTGCTTTGGTAAGATTGCGCACCATATAATCATAGTCGTTTCGCACCTGATAGTAGTAAGCTTTTTCGAGGTATAGATTTTTCTGATTCTCTTTGTTGAGATTTTCTTTTTCAAGAAACCGGAAAGTCTCTTCGGCACGATCGTGATCATTTTGTTCCGTAAAGGTTCTAAGCAGTTGTACGAGTGCTTGATGGCGTGTATCTGCATCCGGACTTTTGGTGTTCACATATTTAAAAGTCTGAATGGCATTCGGATAATCTCCGGCATACAACCGAGCTTTGCCTACCAACACGTAATTATCATCTACCCATTTGCTGTTGGGATGTCGCTGAATGGATAAGGAAGCCATCTTAATAATTTCTTCTGTATCCTTCGTATAGCTTTTGGCAAGAATGGTATCCAATTTGGGGAAGAGTCGTAAGATTTGATTTGGATCATCATCCAAGCTCTTCAAGATAATTTTTTCAACCTCAGCAGTTTTTTCGCGGGCATAATAATATCCATTATAGTGCGAGGTAAGGTTGTGATAGATGTTACTCGTAAAATTGTTTTGCTCAACCGAGCAACCGAGTAACAGATTCCCCAGCAGAAAAAACAGATATCGGGTAGAAGAAAGACGTGTGATCAAAGTAAAAACTGTTTCCTGTTACAAACGTAAAAAACAGATATTCAATATTATAATCAGCCAGAATATCTAATTTTACCAAAATTATCATTTTGAAACCCAAAAAGACCATATCCGAGCGACTAACTACCAAATATCAGTTGGTGATACGCAACGAAGAAAACCTGGCGGAGAAATCAACCATCGGGTTTACATACGCCAAAGTAATGGTGATCTCGGCTACTTTATTTCTATTGCTTTTTGCCTTCAGTCTTTTTTTATCAAAGACGTTATTGGCTAAGTGGTTTGATCCTAAGCATGCGCAAATGGAGGCGAACAAAAAATTGTATGAGCTTGCCCTAAAGGTTGATTCGCTTGCCGTGGAGGTAAATCGCAAAGATCTATTCATCTTAAACTTTCAACGTATTTTAAGTGGCGATACAGCCAGTGGCTTTAGCGATCCGGCAGATGCGTTGGGTGTAGAGCAACCCATAAAGGCAGTGGGTAATATGAAGTTGGCTGCGGCCGATTCACAATTCAGAAAAGAGTTTGAGAAGAGTGAGTTTTCGTTGGTAACGTTGGCCAGTGGCAAGTACAGCGAGTTGCAGGAGATGTTTTTCTTCACACCCATTACAGGATTTGTTTCCGATCATTATGATATTAAGAAAGGCCACTATGGAGTAGACATTGTTGCCAAAACCAATGAACCCGTTAAGTGTGTTGCCGATGGAACCGTGGTGATGGCATCGTGGACGCAGGATGCAGGCCACGTAATTGCCGTGCAGCATCGGGGCAACCTCGTGTCGGTGTATAAGCACAATGCCGGATTATTAAAAAAAGTTGGTAGCTTTGTAAATGCCGGTGATATAATCTCTATAGTTGGCAATAGTGGAGAGATGACCGATGGACCTCATTTACATTTTGAAATGTGGTACAATGGAAACTCACTCAATCCGGAAGATTTTGTAACGTTTTAACCCACAAGCCATGTTAACATCAAAAGAACAAAAAAGAGTAGCAGACGAAATCAGCAATTCGAGCAACGTTATTGGAAAGGGCACCGTACTGGAAGGAAACATAGAAACGTACGGCAACATTCGCATTGAGGGTAAAGTAATAGGAAGCATTAAATCCAAATCGAAAATTGCTCTTGGTCACTCTAGCCATATTGAAGGAAATATCATTGCTCAAAATGCAGACATTGAAGGTGAAGTAAAGGGCAAGCTTGAAATCTCTGAACTATTGGTATTGAAAGCCACCGCCAAAATTCATGGCGATATAATCACTGGAAAACTGGTGGTGGAACCCGGAGCAGTTTTCAACGGAAGTTGTAAGATGGGCGCCATCATGAAAGATATTAAGATAGGCGAAAGTAACGGCATGCATGCCCTGCGCCCCGAAGAAGTGAGAGCAAACTGATTATAGAATTTCAGTAACAAAGCCACAGATCTGCTCGTCAGTTTTGTGGCTTTGTCTTTATAGTAAGTAGTAAGCCATGGCAAAAGAAAAAGAACCTAATTCCTTCCTTAAGTACAGCGGCCTTGGCTTGCAGATGCTGGCGACTCTTGGAATTGGGGCGTGGTTAGGTGTAAAACTGGACGAATATTTAGAACTGAAATTTCCCGTGTTTCTGATCACCTTCGTGTTTGTGCTCTTTGGAGGCATTATGTATCAACTTTACCGAACTCTAAATAAAGATTAACGTGCTGCGTTTTTTACTCAGTTTAATTGGGGTAGCAGTTATATTGGCTATAATAACCTGGGCTGGTTCGGCACAAGGTTGGTGGGCGCTACCTCTTTTTTGGCGGGAGATCATATTCTTTGTTTTTTTTATCACCGCAGTAATAGGTTATAACCTGATCAAGCTAAGGCAAAAACAGTTGGCCTTTGTTCAGTTTTATCTGCTTTCCATTACCTTAAAGCTGGTGGCCGGCCTTGCCTTTATTTTTTTTATAGTTTGGAAAACCCCGGTAGAAGCAAAGGGTAGTGCGGCTTTATTTATCGTGGCATACCTGACCTTTACCCTGCTTGAAGTTGGCTTTTTAATAAAAAAGGAATCAGCCCGATAGTAGCTTAAAAAGCACCTGATTAGCCCAAAATTCGCACAAAACATTTTTTTCAGATTGGATAATTGATACTTTTGCAGTCCAATTAAAAGCCTTTGTTCCGACTGCGATGAATAAGCCGTTTTTTGCCTCAAAATCAGCGTTTTTGATCCCCCTTTTAATCGTTTTGGCAAGCGCTTTTTCACCTGCTTTTGCTTCTGATGAGACGGGTCACGAATCGGAACCCTTCAATGCCAGCGAGGTAATTTTGCACCACGTAATGGACGATCATCAATGGCATTTTGCTGACTGGCTGGTGATGCCCCTGCCGGTAATTGTTTACTCTGAAGAAAAAGGTCTTGACGTATTTTCATCCAGCCGCTTTTATGATCATCATGAAAAAGTTGAATATAATGGGTACAAACTGGATGAGCACGACCACATCTATCTGGTAGAATCCGGGAAGGCCGTTTTTGATCTTTCCATCACTAAAAATGTGGCCATGCTTTTCCTCACAGCCGCACTTATGTTCTTCGTGTTTCGGGCTGTTGCCAAGGGTGCCAAAAACAACAAAGGGAAAGCCCCCAAAGGCCTGCAGTCATTTTTCGAGCCCATCATTCTTTTTGTTCGCGATGAAATTGTAAAGCCAAACATGGGCCATCATTACGAAAAGTTTATGCCTTATATGCTTACACTTTTCTTCTTTATTCTTTTCGGAAATCTATTAGGCCTATTACCGGGTGCAGGTAATCTTACAGGAAATATCGCTGTAACGATGACACTGGCGGTGCTTACTTTTTTGATTACAAACTTTAGCGGCAACAAAGGATACTGGAGTCATATCTTCTGGACACCTGGTGTTCCGCTCCCGTTGCGTATTGTTATTCTGCCCGTTGAAATCATTGGAATTTTCACAAAGCCATTTTCATTAATGATTCGTTTGTTTGTAGCGATTACAGCCGGACACATTGTATTGTTAAGCTTGATTTGTTTGACGTTCATTTTTGGAAGCATCATCGTGGGCGTTGGCTCATCGCTGATTGTTTTGTTTATTAATTTGATTGAGTTATTGGTGGCGGGTATTCAGGCCTATGTGTTTACGATGTTTTCATCGATGTACATTGGTATGGCGGTTCAGGATCATAGCCACGATCATTAAATAGAATTAAAGAAATCCGCTTCAAAAGTTTTGGGGCGGTGGTGTTTAACTTAAATATATAAAACTATGTTGTTCGCACTTTTATTGGACATTAGCTACGCTATCATGGGCGCAGGTATTGGTGCTGGTCTGGCTGCAATTGGCGCTGGAATTGGTATCGGCCGCATCGGTGGTTCTGCTATGGAAGGTATGGCTCGTCAGCCAGAAGCTTCAGGCAAAATCCAGAATGCCATGTTGGTGATTGCAGCACTTATCGAGGTAGCAGCTTTGTTTGCACTCGTTATTTGCTTGTTGATCTCATTCAAAGGCTAAGACAAAAGACTCGCTTCAGTAATGGACTGGAGCAGTCTTTTCCCTTTAATTCAGTAACAACCAGGTTTTAGTAAAACAAAGCATTATGGATCTTCTAACCCCCGGCCCCGGTCTTATTATATGGCAAGCATTTGTGTTCTTGCTGCTGTTTTTTCTTTTGAGCAAGTTAGCTTGGAAACCAATTCTTGCCTCGCTTAAAGAAAGAGAGCAATCAATCCAGCAAGCATTGGATTCTGCCGAGAGTGCCAAAAAAGAGATGGCAAACTTAAAGGCTGGTAATGAAAAACTTTTACGCGAAACCCGCGAAGAGCGCGATAAAATTCTACGCGATGCCCGCGATGCCGCCAACCGTATTCACGATCAGGCGCAAGCCGAGGCAAAGAAAAATGCAGATCGTTTGATTGAAGATGCGAAAGCAGTTATTCAAACTGAAAAAAATGCAGCCCTTCGCGATGTGAAAGAACAAGTGGCTATGTTTTCGCTGGATATTGCCGAGAAGCTTATCAAGAAAAATCTTTCGGACGATAAAGCACAGAAAGAATTAGCCAATACATTCATCAAAGATTTAAAGTTGAATTAACCCCATGGCGGATATTAGGGCAGCCTCCAGATATGTCAAATCCCTACTTGGATTAGCGGTGGAGAGAGGTGTGTTGGAGCAAGTGCATCAGGATATGCAGATGTTTGATAAGCTTTGTGGCACCAATCATGATTTGGTGAGCATGCTACGCAGCCCCATCATTCGTCATGAAAAGAAACGCGCTGTGCTTGAAAAGTTATTCAAAGGCCGGGTGCACAGCCTCACGTTTGACATTATTGACATTTTGACCCGCAAAAACCGCGAACCCTTGTTGCCGGCCATCGCAAAGGAATTTCATGTAGCATACAATCACTATAAAGGAATTGGTAAGGCAACGGTAACTACCACAGTAGCGATGGATGCTGATTTGCGTTCCGAAATTGAAGCAATCGTAAAACAATTGAGTCACAAAACTCAAGTTGAACTGGTTGAAAAAGTTGATCAGAATTTGATTGGTGGATTTGTGCTTAATGTTGAAGACTATCAGATCGATGCTTCCATCAAGAGTAAATTGAAATCACTGAAATTGAAGTTCTCACAGAATCCGTATATAAAAGAATTTTAAAACATATCTCATAACAAACAGTTTATGGCAGAGATCAGACCCGAAGAAGTTTCAGCAATATTAAGGGAACAACTTTCGCAATCGCGCACCGATGCACAGTTAGAAGAAGTAGGTACCGTATTAACCATTGGAGATGGTGTGGCACGTATTTACGGATTGACAAAAGCACAAGCCGGTGAACTCATCGAATTTGAAAATGGATTAAAGGCGCTTGTTCTTAACCTAGAAGAAGACAACGTAGGTGCCGTGTTGTTGGGTGATGCAAAGGGAATTAAAGAAGGCGCAACAGTAAAACGTACAGGTCTTATCGCCTCAGTAAAAACAGGTGATGGTTTATTGGGCCGCGTTGTAGATACACTTGCACAACCCATCGATGGCAAGGGACCGATTGAAGGTAAGCTTTATGAAATGCCGTTGGAGCGCAAAGCTCCCGGTGTTATTTTCCGTCAGCCGGTAAATGAACCACTTCAAACGGGTATCAAAGCAATTGATGCAATGATTCCGATCGGGCGTGGACAGCGCGAGTTAATCATTGGCGATCGCCAAACTGGTAAAACAGCGGTAGCAGTTGATGCTATCATTAATCAAAAAGAATTTTACGAAAAGGGCGAGACGGTTTATTGTATTTACGTGGCCATTGGTCAAAAGGCATCTACTGTTGCCAACGTGGCAGCTACCCTTGAGAAAGCAGGCGCGATGAAATACACAGTGATCGTTTCAGCCTCAGCGTCTGATCCGGCACCTATGCAATTCTTCGCACCGTTTACAGGAGCAGCTATTGGCGAATTTTTCAGAGACACCGGTCGCCCGGCACTTGTAATTTATGATGACTTGTCGAAGCAAGCCGTTGCGTATCGTGAAGTTTCATTGTTATTAAGAAGACCTCCCGGCCGCGAAGCATATCCGGGGGATGTATTCTATTTGCACTCACGCCTACTGGAGCGGGCCGCAAAAATCATCAACAACGATGCCATTGCAGCTAACATGAACGATCTTCCGGCATCTTTGAAAGGAATTGTGAAAGGTGGGGGCTCATTAACGGCACTTCCTATCATTGAAACTCAAGCCAATGACGTTTCGGCTTATATCCCGACCAACGTAATTTCGATTACGGATGGACAGATTTTTCTTGAAACCAACTTGTTCAACTCTGGTATACGGCCGGCTATCAACGTAGGTATTTCTGTATCACGTGTGGGTGGTAACGCTCAGATTAAGTCAATGAAGAAAGTGGCGGGTACATTGAAGTTGGATCAGGCGCAATTCCGCGAACTGGAAGCGTTCTCAAAATTTGGTTCTGATCTGGACGCTGCAACAAAACTTACTATCGAGCGCGGGCGCAGAAATACAGAAGTATTGAAGCAGGCACAGTATGCACCCGTTCCTGTAGAAGAACAAGTAGCCATGATCTTGGCTTCCACCAAAGGATATATTGACCGTGTGCCAGTAAATAAAGTGAGTGATTTTGAAAAGGAGTTCATCGGACTTATGCGAGCTCAGAACAAGCAGGTGTTGGATAATTTCCGGGCTGGTAAGTTTGAAGATGCTGACGTGGCTATTGTGAAAAAATTTGCTACAGAGTTAGCCTCTAAGTACTGATTTTGATAATGGAACAATTTGAAGATTTGAAAATGAAGAATTTTCAAATGGAATGATCTTCAAATTTTCAAATTAAAGATATGGCAAGTTTAAAAGAAGTTAAGAGTCGTATAACATCTGTAATCTCAACGCAGCAGATAACAAAAGCCATGAAAATGGTGGCTGCTGCAAAATTGAGAAGATCGCAAGAGCGTATTACGCAGATGCGCCCGTATGCGCAGAAGCTAACTCACCTTTTTCAAAACATGTCGGCTGCAGGCCAAAGCGAAGAGAGTTGGTATAGCAAGCCACGCTTGGAGGAAAAGATTTTGTTGGTTATAGTTAGTTCCGATCGTGGACTTTGCGGTTCATTTAACAGCACCATCATCAAGGCAGCCAATCGTCTGATAACTGAAAAATATGCACGACAGGCCGCCAACGGAAACGTTGCCGTGCTTCCCCTTGGCAAGAAGGCATTTGAATACTTCACCAAGAGAAATTTTCCCGTAGTTTCTGAGTATTGGAATATTTTTCAGGGACTCTCGTATGATAGTATTGCCGAAGTTGGTGAGCATCTTATGTCTGCTTACAAAGCGGGTGAGTACGATAAGATCGAAGTTGTTTATAACGAATTCAAAAACGTGGCAACTCAGCTATTACGAGTTGAACAGTTTCTTCCTGTACTTCCTCAAGCGAAAGAAGTAAAGGGAGTAGAGACAGATTACATTTACCTGCCCACGCAAGAGGAAATCGTTGTAGGCCTGGTGCCAAAGGCATTGAAGATTCAACTTTATAAATCTGTGCTGGATTCAAACGCAGCTGAAAACGGAGCCCGTATGACGGCTATGGATAAAGCCACAGAAAATGCTGGCGAATTGTTGAAAGAACTAAAGTTGACCTACAATCGTACACGGCAGGCGGCCATTACTAAAGAAATTCTGGAAATCGTGGCCGGGGCCGAAGCGCTCAAGACCGCCTGATAAATTTTAATCATCAAAAAGAAAGCTCTCTGTAAGGAGGGCTTTTTTATTTTTATACTGTGCTTACCCGAGTTTATCGATTAGTTAATCTTTTAAATCTTGATGTTGCGATCGGGGCCGTTATTACTGCGCTCTTTTTTTCAAAACAGTTGGGTGTGCCGCCACATATTTATAGTATTCTTACTCTTGGTTTGGGTGTTTGGATCATTTATACACTCGATCGGTTGCTCGATGTGCAAAAGATAAACACGCCACCTGCCAGCAAGCGACATGGCTTTCATCAACAACACAAGAAACAGCTTTGGATTGCAATGCTGTTTGTGGTACTGCTTGTGGTTGGTCAGGTTTATTTTTTACCCGCAACAGTTTTTATCAAAGGGCTTTGCCTTTCTGCCATTGTGGTAATTTATGTTCTTCTACAACGAAAGTTATTCATAAAAGAATTTGTTGTTGCCCTCCTCTACACGTTAGGGGTGTTGCTGCCCTCGTGGGCGCTGCAGCCCGTGCTTTCACCTTTACAAGCGCTTCTGATTATTCAGCTATTTGTTATTGCACTGATAAACCTGCTGCTATTTTCATGGTTTGAATTTGCGGCAGATCAAAAAGATGGTCACGCATCATTTGCTACGCGATTGGGTAAAACGAGAACAGCAAAGTTACTGGTGGCTTTGTGTGTGGTTAACTTTATTATTTCAGGATGGATATTAACACAGTATCAATTTTCAGTATCGATATTTGTGCTGTTTGCTATGACGATAGCTTTACTAATCATCTATCTGAAAGCAGAATTTTTTGCTAATAAAGATCGTTACCGATTATTGGGAGACGCAATATTTTTTATTCCGCTGCTGGATTTGTTTCAATGAGTAGAGTCAAGAACGGATATACTGCATTGGCGCCACTTTATGATTTTTTAGCGAGGCTGCTTCTAGGTAAGAACATTCAGCACATGCAATTGATATTTTTGAATCAACTCATTGCAAAAAAGAAGTTACTCATATTGGGAGGAGGAACGGGTTGGATTCTCCCTCATATAGAAAAGATAAATCCTGATATTGTGATTGATTATCTTGATATTTCAGCGGGGATGATCAGGTGCGCAAAAAAAAGAGGTGGTCGAGCTGTTATCAGATTTGTGGAAGGAACTGAGCATGACATTCCGATGGCTGGCTATGATTGTGTTATTACTAATTTTTATCTTGATTTATTCTGCGACACAGATTTACCAGCGGTTATAGATAAAATTAAGAAAAGTATGATTCCGAAATCGCTATGGTTTGTGACTGATTTTATCAGCACAACATATTGGGATAAAGCTATGCTTAAATTCATGTACTTATTTTTCAGAATAATAACCGGATTGAAAACCTCCCGGCTGCCGGATTGGGATCAAGCCATACAGTTGGCGGGCGGAGAATTTTTAGTCGGGGAAAGTAGCAAGCGTGGGTTTATCAAATCAATTGTATATCAGGTTTAGTTTTTATTTTCGACACATCTATCTTAAAGGAAAGTAGTATGATAAAACTCACATCTTTTTGTTTGTTGCTTGCGTGGGCTGTTTCGTGCGATAAAGAAACGGGTAACACCGACCTGGGGCCGCCCGTACTACCCGACAGACAACTGACAGCTGCTTTTCTGATTGTTGATGGAGTTTATAACTCTGAGTTGGTGGCCCCGATGGATGTGTTGCATCACACCGTCTTTCATTCCGAAAAAGGAATTAAAGTTTTTACTGTGGCACCAAAGAAAGATGCAATAACAACGTTTGAAGGCCTTCGAATTTTACCTGACGTTGCATTTGAAACCGACTCACTTCCACCCATCGATATTTTAGTGGTGCCAAGTGCCAAACACAGCATGGATTCGGATTTGGATGATAAAGCGTTAATTGATTTTGTTTCGATAACAGGCAGAAAAGCATTGTATGTAATGTCGCTGTGCGATGGCGCCTTTGTACTTGCCAAAGCCGGATTGCTTGACACGTATCATTGCACTACTTTTCCGAGCGACATTGAAAAATTTCGAGCGACTTTTCCTCAACTTACTGTTCACGAAGATGTGAGCTTTGTACACGACAGCCGGATGATAACATCAGCGGGTGGGGCGAAATCATACGACCCGGCCTTGTATCTGGTAGAACTGCTGTTTGGAAGGCAGGCTGCCGTTGGTATAGCCAATGGATTGGTTATTGATTGGAAACTTGAACAAATAAAACATCTGCGGATTCAATAGCTTATTGACATAAGTAAACGAATCTTACCTTACTCTTACTTCCGCCCGTCTAATTACCAAAAAGTATTTAACTTGTCCTTTCGCCTCGTGCACAAATGAATACGGAAAGGAGAATGCAGACGCTAAGCATGCTGGAAATGATCGACAACTTACCAGTTGTTGTGTTTGAGTACACGCTCAATCCCGATGGATCGAAAGATTTTACCTATCTAAGTGCTTCGTGCGAAAAAATTCTGGGTATAAAACGCGATTTGCTTCTGAGCGGATCGTATCCGATGAAAATCTTTATTCACCCTGAAGATTGGGAAACATTTAAGCAGATGCAGGATGCTGCTGTAAAAGAGATTACATTAATTAAATGGGAGGGTCGCATTGTAAGCTCAAATTCTGAAACTTTATGGGTTGAGGCAATCTGCGAACCGGTAAAACTAGCCGATGGAAGAATAGCTTGGAGTGGGATAATCAGAGACATTCGCGAACGCAAAGAACTGGAGCAAAAAAAGCGAGAGGCCGACATCCAATACCTCAAAACTGAAACACTTTTTTCAGAACTCTTCAATAGTTCGCCAATGGCTATTGTGTTACTGGATGGCTCCGGCAATGTTGAGCAGGTAAACCGCGGGTTTGAGTTGTTGTTTGGATACACCATCACTGAGTTAAAAGGTAAAAGCCTCAACGAATTTATCGTTCCACAAGAACTGGAGTCAGAAGGGAACGATTTGAATTCTTTGATTTCGGCTGAGCAGGTTATACGAATTGAAACAAGCCGCTTGCGAAGAGACGATGAGCCGGTTTCGGTAATTATTTATGGAGTGCCCGTTCATCTTGAAGATAAAACCATTGGAATTTTTGGTGTGTATGTAGATATTACCGAACAGAAAAAAATTGAAGAAGAATTAAAAATCCGCAACTCTGAACTGGACAATTTTGTGTATAAAGTTTCTCACGATTTAAGAGCCCCGTTGTCGTCTGTGCTAGGCTTAGTAAACCTGGCGCAAATGCCGGGTAATGATGACAACCCTGCTGAATACCTTAAAATTATTGGCGAAAAAGTGGGCCAGCTTGATCATTTTATCAGTGATGTATTAAGTCATTCAAAAAATCTTAAGCTTGACGTAAAAACGGGCCTTATTGATTTTCATTCAATCATCAATAAAACGTTTAAGGATCTTAATTACATGCGTGGGGCCGATCAAACCGATCGTGAAGTTATCATTCGCGGCATTGAGTTTTTTAGTGACCCGTGGCGGATGGGCGAAATTTTCAGGAACCTGATTTCGAACGCTATTAAATATCGTAAGCTGGGCGATGTTCCGGGCAAAGTTTTTATTCAGATAGATATTGATGCAAGCCGCGCAACAATAATTTTTAAAGATGATGGCATCGGTATCAGCTCCGAAAATCTGAATAAAATCTTTGAAATGTTTTATCGGGCCAGCGAGCAATCCGAAGGCTCTGGGTTAGGATTGTATATTGTTAAAAACGCAGTGGAGAAACTTGAGGGACAGTTAACGGTTAAGAGCCAACCCGGTGAAGGCACTACGTTTGAAATAACACTTCCAAATAAACGGGTTCGCTAAAAGAAATCTTAACCGGAGTGGGTAAATGCAAATCAAAGAAGTAAAAAACGCAGAAGATAAACAGGAGTTTTTACAATTTCCGGTACGGTTGTATAAAAACTCACCTCGTTGGATACGCCCGCTGGATGCTGATGTGGAAGGTGTATTTGATACGGAAAAAAATAAGACATTTCATCATGGTGAGTGTGTGCGTTGGTTATTACATAATTGTGCGGGCGAAACCATTGGCCGTGTAGCCGCTTTCATAAATCAAAAAACAACGAACAAAGGAAACGATCAGCCAACGGGTGGCATGGGTTTTTTTGAATGCATTGAGGATGAGCAAGCAGCTTTTTTACTTTTTGACCAATGTAAAAATTGGTTGCAGCAACGTGGCATGGAAGCCATGGATGGTCCTATAAATTTTGGAAACCGCGATCGGTGGTGGGGGCTTTTGATTGAGGGCTTCGACCGCGAGCCCAACTATCAATGCACGTATAACTTCACTTATTATCAGAAATTTTTTGAAGCGTATGGTTTTCAGGTTTACTTTTATCAATTAACCTTTGGCCGACCTATTCAAGGGCCGCTTGATGATCGGCTTTACGAGAAAGCAGCGCTCGTAGAAAAAAATCCAGACTACCGATTTTCGTATTTGAAAAAATCTGAGTGGGATACATTACCGGATAAAATATTAAAAGTATATAATCGGGCATGGGCAAAGCGTGGCGAGATACCGGAACTAACATCGTTGCAGGCTAAACATCTGGTAAAACAGATGAAACCCATCATGGACGAAAAGCTTTTGTGGTTTGGCTATTATAAGGACGAGCCCATTGCCTTCTTTCTCTCCTTGCCGGAAGTGAATCAGATTTTTAAATATGTGAACGGTAAGATGAATTGGTTGGGAAAACTCAAATTTGTGTGGCACACCTTCCGCAAGACAAATAAAAAGGCCTTTGGGATTTTATTCGGTCTGGTGCCTGAGCATCAGGGTAAGGGAGTGGACGGGGCAATTATTGAGACCTTTCGTAAGCTGGCGCATGCAAAGGGTTTTGCATATACCGAATACGAAATGAATTGGATTGGAGATTTTAACCCTAAAATGATTCGGGTTGTAGAACAAATTAATGCACCGGTAGTAAAGCGACATGCTACCTATCGCAAACTTTTTGATGAGACAAAGCCATTCAAGCGAATGCCTATTTTAAATTGAGTTATGGAAGAACAGGAAGAAACACACTCAAGCTTTTTATTTCGAAACCTGATTAAAGGGTTGCTTTGGTTTGCGGTGATTATTGCAGCATTTATTCTCATGGAAGGCTATATTCAAGAAAATTTTAAGAGTCATATCGATGACATCCGCGACAACCCGGCTATCCTCTATGGAATCTATACGCTATCCGAAATTATTTTCGGAATTCTGCCGCCCGAGTTATTTATGATGATCTGGATTCTGGATGATATTGAGGTGAGTGGATTTATTATTAATCTTTCTATTCTTACCGTAATCTCGTATGCGGCTGGAGTATTGGGCTACTATATCGGCAAAACGTTTTCAAAAACTCCGTTCTATCAAAACCGCATCCGTGAAAAGTATTTAAAGCAATATGAAAAGAACCTAAAGAAGTTTGGCGGCTATCTGGTATTTGTTGGGGCTGTAACACCCGTACCTTTTTCAGCTACGTGCATGTTGGCGGGTTCGATAAGTATGAATTTTAAACATTTTTTACTCATCTGCATTACACGCATTATCCGGTTTGCGTTCTATGGTTGGATGGTATGGACATTCCCCAATTGGTTTAACGGTTAGGAAGCCGAAACTTTATCATCGTGAGATAATTCAACCCGACTCGCGATCCCAAAAAATAATTGACTCGGAATAACACCGTCAACGAAATAGTATTGCCTTACTACGGCTTCAGAATAATTTTTTCCTTAGCTGAGTTTTCAACTTTTTCGCGAGTGAAGTAAACTGGAAAATGCTGATCGTTGGCCCAGCCCTCAAAAAGATTTTTATAAAAAAAGCTTTTCGGATTACCACTTTGTCCTGGGGCATTGGTGAATTGTGTTTTATCCCAATCCGATGCATCGGCAACAATTCTAAACGTAGCCCCGTGCGTTTGATTGTCGGTGTTGCTGGTAACGCCCGGTGTAGAACCAGAGCCACCGCGTGGCAACGGTCCGCATTCTAAAATACTGCGCAGCGAATCGTTTACGGCATTGCTGAGCGGATGTTTAATTAATACATGATGGTAAGCGGGCTGGCCATATTGCCATTTCGTTATATCATCGCCCAGTTTTTTGTGAAGACTTTCCGTTGCTTCTGCCAGACAAGAAAGTAAAAACTCGCTACGATCTTTTAGTGTTAATGATTTTAACCAGCGCAGCATACTTTTAAACGATACGGTTTTAATGATTGTTCTTCCTTTTTCGGCAACCATGCGCGGATGTGCCAGCTCCAAAATCTTTTTCTCCCAGGCAGAATAAATTGTTGCAGGTATCGAATTTTTATCCATCATAAAATCCCAACTCAATAACATTGTGCGCAGTTTCTCAACTTCTGCATCTTTAGAGGTAATAGTTTTTAAATAGGGAACAAGCTGACGTGCCGGATTGGCGAGATAATCAAACTGCAAACGTTTCATGTCTTCCATCGAATGTTTGTCTTTGCTTGCAAGCACTTCGCTTATACGATTTGCACGGCTGCTATCGGCCCATTCCCACCCCACAGCATTTCTGTGTTCATATTCAGTGGCGACTAAATTTTCATTGGCAGTAACCCAAAATCCTTTTTCGGGATTAAACACATTGGGTAATGATTTGATGGGAAGAAATCCATCCCATTCATAGCGACCATCACCGGGCACGGGCACAAGGCCATCCCAGTTTTTTCGAATGGGTGCAATGCCAACAGTTTGCCAACCAATATTTCCTTCTTTGTCGACCCAGATCATATTCTCGCCCGGAAGGTGACTATACGAACAAGCCTCGCGAAACTCAGTCCATGTTTGGGCAGCATTCATACGAAGACACGCCATGTATGGGGCGCCACCAATTTCCATCCAGGCAGCCCGCACGGCATAGGCTTTATTTCTTTTTGAATCTATATAGGTTACGGGTCCGTGGCGCGTGTACTTGTGTTCAACAAAAACATCTGCAGCACCTTTTACCTGAATCGTATCGTGAATCGTTTTCATTTCCTCCCATCCATTATTGTATTTGTATTGATTCAAATTTTTTGGATTTAATTCATACACCATCAGATCTTCACCATCAATATCAAAGATGGTAAGCCCCCACGCACCAAATTCATTATGCCCAATGGATACGCCTGGTATGGTGGGCTCGCCACCACCTACTACATTCCAACCCGGTGCGTTAAGATGCACCATGTAGCGTAATGACGGTGCAGAAAGTGCGCGGTGTGGATCATTGGCCAGCATCGGAAACCCACTTTCTGATTTTGATCCACTCACAATCCAGTTGTTGCTGCCAATAGATCGCTGTTCAGTAGAAATCATTTCTTCATAGTCAACCTGATCGCATTGCGCCAATTGTTGATATTTTTTTAAATCCGGATTTTTGAGCGCCACTAAATCTTCAGGGCCAAACGTGACCGGCTTTCGAAAGGCATCATAGAGTTCGATTACATTTTCAAAGAGTCCTTGTGAATCGATAGCTGCATCCAATTCTAATCGCGGCTCGCCCGGTTCAAAGACTTTTATTTTTTTAACTTCATTAGCTCCAATTAAAGTTACAGCGCGAGCTATTGAAAGCTCATCGGGTAAATTGCCGAGCAGCCCCTGATGCCGCGAGATTACAAGATCGGGTGTCCATCGGCCGGCTTTAATATTCAGTAACTGAAACTCAAGTGGAAGAAGTGCTGGATCTTTTTCTGTTTCGGCTACATACGCATTGATGCCTTCGGTAAAGGCAGTAATGATTTCTTCCCCGCGTGGATGATAATGGTTGAGTTCTTTTTTAAGATCGCCCCGAAATTTAAAAAGCCGCACCCCGATGTCGCGCTTCAGTTCTTTCTCACCCATAATTTCAGCGAGTGTGCCGCTAGCTTGCCTGCGCCACAATTCAAATTGGAACAGACGGTCTTTGGCGGCACTGTAGCCTTGCGCAAAAAACAAGTCGTGTTCTGTTTGCGCATAGATGTGATTGATTCCGTTTTCATCGCGAAGAACCTCAACAGGTTTTTCTAAGCCCGCGACTGTGAGTTCATTTTTTTGGTCTGAGGATGTTGTACAGCCAACGAATAGTGCGAGCGCAAGGGGTAGTAATTTTTTCATAGTATCAACGGTAGATACTTAAAGCTACATCATCAGGGTATTAATTGAAATAAGAAGTTGATGAGTGGAGTTAGTCGTCTGCCCACTTGAGTTAGTCTTGACGACTAAGACTTTGCAATCTTACCCACCGCATCGATAAACCGATCCAGGTCTTTGGTCGTGGTGTACACATGCGGAGTTACACGTACCGCATTTACATTTTCCCACTTAATGGAAACAGTATGAATGCCATACTCGCTAAATAGTTTTGACGAAATTTCACCTACATCCAGCCCCTCAATACTAAATGTGCCGAGCGCGCAAGAGTATTCGGGCTTTAATGAAATGTGAAGTTTCACTTTTGGATTTTTAATTACGGCATCGCACCAATATCTTTTCAGATAGTGTAAACGTTCTTGTTTACGTTTGCCACCAATCGCATTATGAAAATCAATTGCCTGACCAATGGCTTGTTCTGGAGCAAAAGAACGCGTGCCCAGGGCTTCAAACTTTCGGATGTCCGGACTTAACGGTTTATCATTCGGAAAGATGGGCCACGTTTTTTCAATGAGTGGCTTGTTGATGTACATCAAGCCCGTGCCAAACGGAGCGCATAACCATTTGTGTAGGCTGGTACCAAAATAATCGCAGTTGAGATCTGAAATTTTATAATCAACATGCGCAAATGAATGGGCGGCATCCACAATGGTAAGGATGCCTCGCTTGCTTGCTTCGGCACAAAGTTTAGCGGCTGGTAAAATTTGGCCTGTCCAGGTAATGAGGTGAGTGATGTGCCAGATTTTTGTTTTAGTGGTGGTGGCATCTACATACGCTTTGATAACCGCTTCATCATTCTCAACCGGCAGCGTAAGGTTGATCCAATTGATCTTTACTCCTTCGCGCAGTTCGCGTTGTTTCCACGCGTGTATCATGTTGGGATAATCCTGTTTGGTCATCACAATCTCATCGCCACGTTTCATATCAATGCCCCACGTAAAGGTGCCGAGTGCTTCAGTCGTGTTGCGATTGATGGCCAGCTCGTCATGACTTACACCCGCGAGATCGGCCAGTTTTCTGCGCAGGGGCTCGCGACCCTTATCCAGAATTTGCCACATATAATAGGTGGGCGCTTCGTTGCTTAAATGATAATAGCGATCCACCGCATCTTGCACCACTTTAGGCTGCGGACTTACTCCCCCGTTATTGAGATTTAAAATATTCGGACTCACCGTATAAGCTTGTGCCATGCGAGCCCACAAGTCTTCATCGGTGGCAGCATCCAGCGGAGAGAGTTTATTGAGTGAAAGCAAAGCATCCGAAACATCCTCGGCCAGGGCCTGACTTACAAGAGGAGCCAGCGAAAGCGAACTGGCGGTGCCGGCTACTTTTTTGAAGAATGATCTGCGGGTTGTCATAGAAGTTGAAAATTGTAGAGGAAGGTAGCATTTTTAAGTAAAGAATTCATGCGCAAATAAATCAGAGGCAGGAAGATGGGGTGAGAGGAAACGAAGGCAATAAAAAATTAAGTGATCAGGTGAGATAAAAGAAATGGGCATTGAGTATATTAAGATATTGTAGGTTATTTTTCCAGATAACGATGGACTTCTTATTAAAAGTTGGTCAAGAAAAATACATCTCGGACATGTACGAAAAGGAATATTTGTTCTTTAATTCATTTTCAAGCTTTAGAACAAATGATAAAGACTCATTTGGTCGAAATGACCCACGGGAAGCAAACACAAAGAATAAGCAGGTGACATATTTCGAGATAACTGTACCGAATGGAAAGACAATAAAGCTGAGTGAAATTTCAAAACAGTTTAGTGCTCAATACAATGAGTTTCCGAAAGTAATTCCGAATAATATTTGTTCACTTTACACACTTCATTTCGCGAATAATTTCTCGTACCAAAAAATAGACGACCGGGTCTTATGTCTCGGTGAGAAGACATTAATAATCTATAATCTTGGACGATTCTTTGATATCCTTGACAACTCATTTGAGATACAGAAATTTGAGTTCTCAAGAAAGCCGGTTATATATTACAATTATAAGACGTTTGACGGTGACTTGACTTTTCATCATAAGGAAGAATCATTTAGCTATCAAAGTGAATATAGAATATTGATTAAGACTTCAGGGACTCACAAGGTCAAGATTGAGCTTCCAGGACTCAAGAAAATCAGTGCAGTTGTCGACACAGCTAAGATTAACACACTCGCAGTAAAAATTGCCTAAGAAAACGACCCATAATAAATGCTAAACATATTACAACCATAAACTTTTATTCCATCAATGAATCCTACTCTAACCTCCCGCGCACAACTTTTTCTTCGCCTTGCTATCTCAGGATCTTTTTTGTCGGCTGTGGCCGATCGGTTTGGGTTGTGGGGTGTGCCCGGCAGTGCTTCGGTGGCCTGGGGCAATTGGGAAAATTTTTTAGCCTATTCTAATTCTGTCAACTCATTTGTATCGCCCGGCTTTGGGTATGTGCTTGCTGTGGTAGCAACGGCACTCGAAATTATACTTCCCTTGCTTTTGCTTGTCGGCTATAAGATAAAAATAACGGCTGCAACCTCGGGCGTATTACTTACAGGTTTTGCCGTGGCCATGACAATAAGTTTTGGCATTAAGGCACCGCTGGATTATTCAGTGTTTACTGCTGCCGCTGCGTGTTTTTTGTTGAGCACCATTACATCATATTCGTATAGTGTTGATGAGCTGCTTTCAAGAAAAACGAACTAAGTCGTCAAGACCACTCAAAGCCTGCCTGCGGTAGGCAGGTGGTCAGACGACTTTACTAAACCTTATCCAACAACCTCAACTTCGTTGCTTTCCACGCAGTAGTGGCAACAACAGCAATGGTCATGCAACCACCAAAAATTATAGAAGGCACAATGCCCATCAACTTCGCAGCCACGCCCGACTCCAGCATGCCAATTTCGTTTGACGATCCAATGAAAATACTGTTTACTGCAGACACACGGCCTTTCATATTTTCTGGCGTTAGCGTATGAATCAACGTGCTGCGCACAATCACACTCACACAATCAAACATGCCACTTAATATCAGCAGCCCCATCGACAGCCAGAAGCTGGTCGATAAACTAAAGCCGATCATACAAAGTCCGAACCCAGCCACGCACCACAGTAAAATTTTGCCGATCCGCTTTTTGATCGGATGATGAGTGATATAAACTGCCATTGCCACCGCACCAAGGGCGGGCGCTGACCTAAGAAAGCCAAGACCCACTTCACCTACTCTCAGAATTTCATCTGCAAAAAATGGAAGCAAGGCTACGGCACCGCCAAACAGCACAGCAAACAGATCGAGTGAGATAGCGCTTAAAATAATTTGATTGTTAAAAACAAACCTGATTCCCGCTTTTATCTTTTCCCAGATTCCCTGCTCTTCGCTAGCGGGTGGTATGGGGCGATTGGGAATTGTGAGATAACATACCAGAGCAGCAAGTACTAAAAGTGCATCGGCTGCATAGGCTGCCGTGATGCCAAAGAAACCATAGATCAACCCACCAATCATGGGGCCGCCCACAGCTGCACCTTCCCAGAGTGTGCTGTTCCATGTGATTGCATTTTGATAGAGTGACCGATCGACCAACTGCGGCATGAACGAAAAATTAGCCGGTGAAAGAAAACCACGTGCAATGCCACTTACGAAGATGACAGCATAAATCGCAAATGTGCCGTGTTCTATTATGGAAGCTCCGAGATGAGTGGTGAAATAAAGTAATGCAGCCGAACAAAAAGCAAGCACGGTAACGCAGACAACAATAATTTTTTTGCGTTCAATAATATCGGCAATGTGCCCGGCATAGAGTGATACAGTAATGGCTGGAATGGCTTCGGCCAGCCCGATAAGCCCAAGAGATAATGGATCTTTGGTGAGTTCATAAATCTGCCAGCCAACCACAACACCTTGTATTTGTATGGCGAGTGTGATGAAAAGTCGGGAGAAAACGAACAATCTGAAATCGCGAATGCGCAGGGCTGCGTAAGGATCGGGTTTAATCATGAAACAAGTTTATCAATCGCAGCAATTGCTTTTTGTTTTCGTGTATCCCAATCGCCACTGATTTCAACAAAGGCAATACCTGTACTCACCACTTCATTTTTATAGAGTTGCCAAAAATGTTCGCGCTTGTCCGGATGTTCCCGTTGCGGATCGTCCACCCACGGAATATCAATGTTGCAAAGCAAGTAAAGATCGTAGGTTCGCTCACTCATTAGTTTCAAAATTTCAGCATCGCAATGGCCGAATTTATGATTGCTCCAGATCTTAATGGTTATCAGGTTGGTATCGCAGATCATTATCTGGTTGCACTCGCGCAGCCACTCGTCTTCCATACGTAACTGGCCGTGCGCAATTTTTATAAGGTCAGCTTCCTGATACGAATGACCCAACTTATCGAGGTAGGCACGGGCATATTCTTTTATCCAGATGGTTTTGTAATGATTGGCAAGAAATCCAGACAGTTCTGATTTGCCAGTACACTCAGGGCCAATAACACACACTTTTTTAATTGATGGCAGAGCCGCTTTCGTTACGAACATAAGGCTTACTTTTTTGCCAAATTAGCCATTTATACGCTAACCGGAAGGTGAAACAAGTGCGAAGGTTTCGCCAATCGACTTGGTATAATTATCTTTCGCTTTAATCAAGGATTGCGTGAAGCGTAGAAAAGCATTAAAAAAGATTGGTGTAGGAATTTCTGCAGGCCTGTGGATGCCCGGTTTACTGGCCTCGTGCAAAAAAGATGATCCCGGTCCGGAAGTTCAGTTTGAAGGTACGGTGATCATTATCGGTGCAGGGGCAGCCGGATTGTATGCGGCTGACATTCTGAATTCGAAAGGCGTGAAAGTGCAGATTCTGGAAGCTGGCAATCAATTGGGTGGCCGGGTTCGTTCGCTTCGCAATCAAACAGAAATTTTGGTTCAAACAGCAGCAGATTTTCCGGTGGAGTTAGGGGCTGAAGTTGTTTATGGAACCGATTCAGCGTTGGGAAAAATTATTAAGAATTATAGCCTTACTCAAATAGATTTAACCACGCAGGCAACCGATCGTTATATTTTGGATAACCTCGCCAAGTCGGCAGCCGATTGGGGAAGTGACGCGGATTTAAATGCTGTACTGAATTTTGTTTCTGGTTTGCCAAGTTATGCGGGTGCCGATGTGTCGATGCAACAAGCTGCGGGTGTAACAGCACGAGCCAGTGCGTTGCTTAATTCGATGGCTGGTAATTTTTATGGATCGTCAAGCGATCGTGTGGGGGCAAAAGGAACCGGAGAAGCGCTTGGATTAATCGAGCACGACAACAAACCTTTCATCATCAAAACCAATCCTCTTCAGGACATAATCACATCGCGGTTTAGTCAGATAGTAACTAAAGTACAATTGAACACGGTAGTTAAGTCTATAAACTATGGTGGCGAAAAGATTGTGATTACTGATAAGGATGGAAATCAGTTTGAAGCCGACAAGGTGATTGTTACAACTTCATTGGGTGTGTTAAAAACTGGCGGAGTTGCGTTTAGTCCCGGATTGCCCGCGGCAAAAACATCTTCGATGAATAAACTCGGTATGGATCATTCCATTCGTGTTGTTATTGACTTCAAGAAAAATTTCTGGGGCGAAGAAGCAGGGTTTATCTGGGGTGGCACCGAGGGCCCGATGTATCTGAATGGAGGTGTGGCCCGTAGTGAATTTTATAGAACACTTTCGATAACGGTGCACGGACCAAAGGCACAAGCATTGTCCGCTCAGGGCGACAACATACTCGACACACTCTTGGCAGAATTGGATGCTGTCTATGATGGACAGGCTTCGTTGTTTATTCGTAAGGTTATTAAAAGCGATGGCAGCGAAGGTGATCGCGTTTGGTTTTTAGCCGATTGGGGTAAAGATGAATTTTTCAAAGGCGGCAAGTCGTACCCCATGCCAGGGGCAACAAATGAAGATCGGATAAACTTTGCGGCACCAATCAATAATAAAGTATTTTTTGCGGGTGAGGCCACCGATATAAAAGGGGATGCAGGCACGATCAATGGCGCACTCAATTCTGCCGAACGGGCTGTAGAAGAATTGGTGACTTCGATAATCAACGCTTAGTTTAACGGATGGTTAAGATTGCGCACACCCGCTGCCCAATACAAGGTAGCTTTCATTTTTTCGTACTCGGCTTTTAGTTTCAATAGCTTGGATTGTGATTGAATCAGTTTTTCCTGCTGCACATTTATTTTGAACAGATCACTTTCTCCATTTTCGAAGTTTAATAATTCGCCCGTGAGTAGGCGCTCATAATTCTGAGCCACCAGATTTTGCTGCTCAAGAATTTTGTTTGTATTCACCAATTGGTTGTAGGTGATTGTAAGCTGATTGATAATTTCTCGCTCTGTTTGTGTTCGTTCATAATCAGTGCTTTGAATTTTAATTTTTGTCTGCGCCAGCTTTGCTCTTTCTTTTCGAATTAAAATGGGCATGGCAAAGTCGAGCCCAAACTTATAATCATTTATAAAGGTGAACGATTGAAATTCGCCACCGGGAGTTAATGGTTGATTGAGAAAATTATAGCTTAAATCAAGTTTTGGTTTTAGATATTCTGCAGCTAAACTTCTATCGATAGCCAACTGATTGAGCTTTACAGAAAGCTTGGTTAACTCCGGATGGTTTTCCTTCGCTTGGATAGTCAAATCCTTCAACGTTTGTTCCGACAATAGTTCGTTGTCGGACGGAGTGAGTACCGGGGCCACCGCATCCGTTACCTGCAAGGGATTACCCTCAGCATCCCATAGGTAGTTTGAGATTTTTATTCCAGCGTTGATAAATTCAAGGTAGGCCTCTTGTTTTTCTACCAATCGTTGTTGCAACGTAATTTTAGCCTGCACCGTATCCATGGCAGATGCCTCGCCAAAGGTGGCATTCAGTTTTACGCGCCTGAAAATTTCTTCCGCAATAGCGGTGTTCTTTGTTAAGAGCCGGTAATTGTAATACGAATAATACCAGTGCCAATACTCTTTAGCAGCATCTAATAAAATTTTATTTATCAGTTTAACCTGCTCGGCTTCGGCCATTTGTGTGAAGAGCTTTGCTTGTTGCACAGCGGTTCTTCGATCGTCCGTAAATAACCCACGACCAAGAGGTAGGGAAATACCTGTGAAGAGTTGCCGGTTGTTGTCTACATCAGGCAGCGAACTTTCTGAATCGAGATAAGCACCACGGTTTCTTTCTATACCAATTTTGGGGTCGATGGGAAACCATGTAGGAATAGTGAAAGAAGCATTCCATTTGTTATAGTATTCTTTCTCATCATATTCTTTAATGTTCAATCGCGTCTCAAGTTTTGGATCAAAGGCACCGCGTGCAAGCCGAACTTCCTGCTGTGCCATATCCCCCAGCAACTGGGTTTGCTTTACCATAGGATGAAACGCTAACATAGAAGCATATACGTTATCAAGACTAAAGGACTTAACACTATCCGGCACTATAAAAAGTGAATCTAATGCACTTTGAGCAAGCGATAGCTGCGCGGTAAAGCAAAGCAATAGTATTGCAACAGATTTTTTCATTTTGCAGTACTGGTTTCAGATTTACTTTCCTTTTTTTTATCAACCGACTCTTCGAATGGTTCTTCATATAAACTTGGTGGAAATCCATTTAACTGCCGCCATAGTTCATACCACACGGGCACATCATCTAACATCACCCAACTTTGTGTGCCCGAGCCATTTCGAATTTGCTTTGGCCAGGCGTCATCCGCGGGATCGGGTGTTACTAAAATTCTGAACTCGCCCGGTTTCGTGTTTACATAATCGATTACTTCAACAAGGCCACCAAACGACCCTACCGAAACACTTGGCCAGCCACTGAATTGCAGAGCCGGAAAACCATCAAACTCAATCCGCACTTTTCTGCCTTTGCTGATCAGGGGCACATCCATGGCTTTCACATACATCTCAACGGCCACGTCATCCGATTGTGGCATGATTGTACAAATCGCTTCTCCTTCCTTTAGTGTTTCGCCAATGCCGGCATGGCTTGCCTTTACGACAAATCCATTTTGTGGCGCCAGTATAAAATATTGATTACTTCTGATCTCCATGTTTACCAATTCGTTTTTTAGCTTGGCAACATCGGCCTGTGTATCAAAGGCTTCGGCCAATGTGTTGTTAAGATCAGATTCGGCTTTGTTAATCTTATCAAGATACTCGGCCTCAACACGCCCAACTTCGATTTCTGCATTTACAAAATCAGCTTCGGCACCCTGATATTTATACTCATAGTCCTGAAACTTGGTAAGGGGAATGTTGCCGGCTTCAAAGAGTTTTTTGTTTCGTTCGTATTGATTTTTTGCGTTGGCAAAACGAACCCGCTCGGCATCCAGTTTAGCTTTTGTTTGATCTATTTTGTTTTGCATACCCTCGCGCAAGGCTTTGATTTGTCGCCTTAAAGCATTTGCCTTTTCGTCTTTAGAAAACAAACTATTTTGTTTGGCACTGATTACTTCGCGTAGGCGAACCAAAAATTGTGGATCGAAATATTTTTCTTTCACTTCGCTTACAATGGCAATGGTATCTCCTCTTTTTACGAATTGACCTTCGTTCACATTCCATTTTTGAATTCGACCGGCAATAATTGTTTCGACTGTTTGAGGCCGATTGCCAGGAGATAGGGCAGTTACTTTACCGCTTCCGCGGATGTTTTGCTGCCAGGGCAAAAACAGAACAATAAATACTATTACCCCAATACCAAAGAGCCATTGCGCTAATATTTTTCCGGCCATGGGAGTATTCAACGAACGCAGTGAATAGAGCCGATCCTGCGGCATCATTTTTTCAACTGACTTTGATGAAATTTTCAGCATACCTAATCGATCAGATCTTTTAACAATTCTTTGCTCGTCAACTCTTCCATAGTTCCTTCTGTGCGAATCGATCCATCCTCTAGTATAATTACGCGATCGCAAACACTCATAATCATCGGATCTTTTGAAACGATAATGACAGTACAATTTCTCTGTGGCCCGGTTATGCAACTGAGCAGCGCCATCTTATCGTGCTTGGCTAAGCTTATAAAGAAGTCGTTCAGTATCAAAAGCTTTGGTTTTTTAGCCAGACATCGCGCAAGAATCAGCTTGTGGATCATTGTTTTTGTTAAACCCTTGCCGCCACTTAGAATGTGAGTTTCAAGTCCTTTGGGTAACGAATTAACAGTATCGCTCAGGCCCACCTGCTCAAGGGCATGAATGGCATCATGTACGGTAGTTGTATTTTTTCCGAGGGTTATATTCTCTAACAGGGTACCATCAAATAGATCTTCGCGCGAGATATTTTTGGCAACCTGATCGCGCATGTGCGTGATGTCGAGATCGCGGAGTGAATAGTTATTAATGGTAACAACACCTTCATAGTCGGTGTACATACCGGCCAGAATATTCATCAAGGTTGTCTTTCCGGAATTTCCGGCACCTGTAATACAAACAATCTCACCTGGCTTTATATCGAGATCAATTTTTTTAAGGGCATTGTACCCCGAAGGCTGATATCGATACTTTAAATTTTTGGTGCGAACATTAAACCCACCAGAAATGGTAGCTGGAAAATCCAACCCACCAACTTTTTCAATGGGCAAGTCAGTAACCTGCGCTACTTTGTCAACCGCTGTCAACAGGTCGTACACAACATCCATATACATAATGATCTTTTCCACGGCATTCAGGATTAAGATGATTACGATTTCCGAAGCCACAAACTGACCTAAGGTAATCTGGCGGTCAACCACTAAAAGAGTGCCCATGATTAATAGTCCTCCGGTAATCATGGCTTTGAAAAGCACAATGAATGAAAATTGAGTTACCAGAACCCGAAAATGTACTTTTCGGTTTTTGAGGTAGTTGTTTACATTATAGTCTGTTTTGCGAATGGGCAAATCAGTGCTTCCAGCCAGTTTAAATGAATGTAGCGCACGGGCCAACTCTTCCAACCAATGGGCTACTCTGTATTTATATTTCGATTCGGCAATTGAAGAACTTAACCCTTGTGGCCCGGTTAAATAAAAAATTAATGTTAGGGTGGTTAGCAAGATTAAACCAAAGAACACAAAGAAGGGGTGATACAAAGAGATCAGTAGTAGGCCAAATAGAATTTGAATAACAGCCGAAGAGAGATCAATCAATAATTTGGGTAATCCTTTTTGAATAGTAATGATATCGAAGAATCGATTTACTAATTCGGGTGCATAATTACCATGTATAGATTCCATTCGGATGCGTGGAATACGAAAGGCAAACTCAAGCGAAGCTTTGGTAAAAATTCTGCGCTGCAAAAACTCAACCAAACTAATTTGAACTACCTGCAAGCCGCCACTTAATAAAACACCCAGGATCACAAGAGCAATCAGCACATACACTGAACTGAAAAAAACACCTCCGGAAATCAATTCCACCGTGGTTTGTATACCCAGAGGAATTACAAGGCTGATCAGTCCGATGATAAGAGCATAAAAGAAAATATAGAGGATTTCTTTTTTTTCGGTGCCTAGTAGTTTGAAGAGCCGCTTTACAGGATTAGGAGCTTCTCCCTCATTCGCATCCATACTAATTGGACTCTCGTATGCAAAAATGGCAAAGAACTCAATCTCGCCTACTGCGTTTGTAAGTAATGGCAAATCATCAAGGGATGAAATCGTTGTTGCGGTATCTGCAGATTGATCAATCCGAATTACATCGATTTTCTTTTTCGAAGCGGCCGTGATCAGCACAGGCTTGATATGGTCTTCTTTAATAAAAGCAAGAACGGGCGTTTTCTGGTTGATGAAAAAATCCTGGAACGATTCCCGGTCAAGATGATATTCCATAAACAGAATTCTCATCTTATTTCCGGCTTCAAGAAGATCGCGCTTAAATTCTGTTAAATCCTCTTCCAGATAGGTTCGTTGATTGGCCTCCACATGATGCAGATCATCAGTAGAATAATCGTGGTTAAGCGCAAAAGCTACTTCGCGCAGGCAGCGTACAAGTTGATCGTTGTTTAACATACAGGTTATGCCTTACTCTTGATTGAATCGAATAACAAAGTCTCTAAAAAATTTTCTAATTTTTTATAGCGATCGTTTTCTTTACCGAGGTTGGTTAATCCCGGAAGATGATCTGCGAAAAAAATTTGTTGTTTGGCCGTTAATAATAATGTACTGATCAACGCATTGGGAAAAGGATAGTCAGGATTAACTTCTGTAACCCAACCGGCAATTTTTTTGCATAACGATTTGAAGCCGCCAAACAAACCCTCTTTATTGTCACTATCAACCTGCTTGGTTAAAAATGTTTTATCAAGTTCGGCTACAACAATCTTGTGCAACGCCTCTTCGTTGATAAATTCAAATGTGCTATCAAACAGTTTCTCTTCGGCAATTACCCGGATGCAGGCTTTTAGTTTTTCTTTTGGATTTGAAAGATTGTTTGTAAATAAATCGATACGATATTCCAGCCAGTTCCAATACCAACCAATCAGATATAAAAGCAGTCGGTGTTTGTTTTCAAAATATCGGTATATGGATGCTTCTGTAGAGCCAATGTCTTCCGCCAGCTTTTTAAATGTGAAGTGCTCAAAGCCAAGTTTATCGATGAGCTCAACGCTGCTCTTGATAATTTTTTGACCCAACTCAGTATGCTGAGGGTCGCGAATGTAAAGATGGGTGTTGAGTTTGAAGGCAAGCGTTGGCATGTGGATTATATTAATACTAACCAATATGATAGTAAAACTATCTTAACTGTAGGAACAGTAAATTGTTTCGGGCAAGGCAAAAAAAATTTTATAAACCCTCTTTTTTAGATTTTTTGAAGGTTTTTTCGACTAATAGGGTAGTGGGTATTTCCCCCCGATGTGAGTTAGATTAGGATAATCTCTTTGATGAGGATGTAAATACCCATAACCAGGGTAAGCCAGCCAAAGGCAGCTCTTAATTTGATGGGTGAGATTTTTCTCGACACAACATTGCCAATTAAAATCCCGATAACGGCAAGCAACGTAATAAAAAGTAAAAAAGGCCAGTCGATCGTGTGTGTAAGCACATCGCCCAGAAACCCCATAAGCGAGTTAATTGCTATAATAAAAAGGGAAGTGCCTACTGCGGTTTTAAAGTTTAACCCGGTGAGTAAAACCAGCGCAGGAATTATTAAAAATCCGCCACCGGCACCTACCAATCCCGTAAGGAAACCGATTAGCGCACCTTCCACCAACACGAGAAATGTCCGAAACCGTGGATGCTCAGTGTGAACCTCTTTTCGTTTGCCAATCATGGAGAATGATGCGAGCACCATCAACAACGCAAATAAGCCCAGCAACAAAATTCTCTTTGTAACTGTAAATGATTCTGTTTGAAGTATTATTTCTGGAATAGAAGGAACAATCCATTTGCGCGTGCTAAAGATAGAGAGAATGGAAGGGATGCCGAATAGAATTCCGGTTCGAAGATTAACGAGATGGTCGCGATGTTTTGGAATGGCGCCTACAAAACTTGTTACCCCCACAATAAAAAGAGAATAGGCAGAAGCAAGAACGGGCTCAAGCTGAAAAAGATAAACCAGAATAGGGATGGAGAGAATGGAGCCACCTCCGCCAAGAATCCCCAATACTAAACCAACTAAAATGGAAGCAACATAGCCAAGCAACTCCATGATTAAATCGCGCTCAGCATATTTTATAAGAGCCCGTAATCAACAATGAACGAACCGGAATACTTTTTTTTCACTTCGTTGTGAAACCCTTCGGCTTTTGCACGACTTGGAAATGGGCCTACGATAAGACTATAAAACTTAACGCCATTCAAAATCTTTACCTGAACAATTATTTTCTTTTTATAAGAGCCTTTAAGATTTTCTGCCAGCCGCATCAGGTTTACCAATTCCTGATAGGTGCCAATCTGAACGCCAAAACCTTTTGGTTTAATACTTGAAATTTCGAAATCATAATATTCATTTTCGTCCACTGCAACATTGTCGATAGCCACGGGTTGCGATTTTGATTTGCCATCTCCGGCATCAATGATGTCGAGCTTTACATCGGCAATGCCAAGATTAATAAAGCCAAGTTTTTCAGCGGCCGATCTCGACAAGTCAATGATGCGTCCGTCAACATAAGGGCCGCGATCGTTTATAACTACTTCTACACTTTGATCGTTGGCCAGATTAGTAACTTTTACCAGGGTGCCGAAGGGTAATGTTTTATGTGCCGCAGTAAGTTTTGAATGTTTGTATTTCTCTCCGCTGGCAGTCGGACGTCCTTCAAATTTGTCGGCATAAAAAGAAGCTTTACCGGTTTGGGTTTGGGCGCTGGCCCAACCACATAGGCAAATCAGAATGGCGAGGAGTCCTGTTTTTTTCATAAAACAAAGTTAAGAGGCTTTACCTAAATATGAATTTCTGCGTTGGTTAATCGTTGGTTTAGGTTAACTTTGCCCGGCAAATAATGAATCCTAATCTTATTTGCCATGGCCCACGATCCTTCTAAATTCCTGTTTGAAGCACTTACATACGATGATGTGCTTCTTGTACCTGCCTATAGCGAGGTACTTCCGCGCGAAACCAGCACAATAGGCTATCTCACTAAGAACATTCAACTCAACATTCCGATTATTTCGGCTGCAATGGATACCGTTACCGATGCCAATCTGGCTATTGGTATAGCCTTAGAGGGTGGCTTAGGGTTTATACACAAGAACATGACTATTGCGCAGCAAGCTGAGCAGGTACGAAAAGTGAAACGGTCGCAAAGCGGCATGATACTCGATCCGGTTACACTTCAGATTAATTCCACTGTTCGCGATGCTGAAAAAATTATGCGAGAGTATAAAATCGGGGGCATACCTGTAATTGATGGCAGTGGTAAGTTACTGGGCATTATTACCAACCGCGACTTGCGTTTTCAAAAAGATATGGCCATGCCTATTGAGCAGATCATGACTAAAGAAAATCTGATTACGGCACCCGAAGGAATAACGCTGGCAAAAGCAGAAGTTCTTTTGCAGAAATATAAAATTGAAAAGCTTCCGATTGTAAATAAGAGAGGAAAGTTAACCGGTCTCGTTACTTATAAGGATATCCTGAAAAAGAAGAATAAACCGAATGCTTGCCACGATGAGTTTGGAAGGCTACGTGTAGGCGCTGCTGTGGGCGTTACAGCGGATGTTATCGAGCGGATAACTGCCTTGAAAAATTCGGGCGTTGATGTAATCAGTATCGACACAGCACACGGCCACTCGAAGGGTGTGATTGATGCAGCTAAAAAAGTTCGCAAAAAATTTCCGGAAATGGAATTGATTGTAGGCAACATTGCTACCGGTGATGCCGCCAAAGCCTTGGCAAAGGCGGGTGCCAATGCAGTAAAAGTTGGTGTTGGACCGGGAAGTATTTGCACAACACGTATCGTAGCTGGTATTGGGCTTCCTCAGCTTTCTGCAGTTTACGAATCTGCGAAAGCACTAAAAGGCTCAGATGTAAAAGTGATTGCCGATGGCGGCATTCGATTCTCGGGCGATGTTGTAAAAGCCTTGGCAGCCGGAGCTGATAGCGTGATGATTGGATCGTTGCTCGCAGGCACTGAAGAGGCACCTGGTGAAATGATCATCTATGAAGGTCGTAAGTTCAAAACCTATCGCGGCATGGGCTCGCTGGAAGCCATGGACGATGGATCAAAAGACCGCTACTTTCAGGATGCTGAAGACGATATAAAAAAGTTAGTGCCCGAAGGAATTTCAGGGCGTGTTCCCTTCAAGGGCTCGGTGGCCGAGGTGTTGTATCAACTAGTGGGTGGTTTGAAGGCGGGTATGGGTTATTGTGGCGCCAAAAATCTTGAAAAACTTAAATCAGCCAAGTTTGTAAAAATTACCGCAGCGGGCGTTCACGAAAGTCACCCGCATGATGTAACCATCACCCGCGAGGCACCAAATTATAGCAGGAAGTAATTGCATTATATAAGATTAATTCCAAACCATTTTATCATTTCCTATTATTGTGGAGCCAATCCTAACCGATTGGCTTCTTTTTTAACATTGTGCTGAAATCCAAAGCAATCATACGACTAGCCTTTCTGGGTGCCATCATCGCCTGGTTGATACTCGCATTTTCGGATATCACAGTTTTGTTCAGCGATATGAAGGGCCTGCCTCCGGGCGTGCCGGCCTGGTTGCCGCGGGTCATGTTGGATTTGTTCATCATTTGTCTTTTCTACTATTATAAATACCGCGTAGAGCGTGATGAAACTCTTAATTTTACAGACCTTCTCTGGAAGGTATTTGCCACTGGGTTGATAGCCACTGTTGTATCGTTGGCTTTCCGTTTGGTGGCTTCCCTATTGGGAACAACTCCGCTGGTTTCAAACATTCTGTTCACCGACTTTATTTATCAGATCAACTTAGCGTTGTTCATCAGCTTTTTATTGGCAGCTTATACTTCGTGGAAGCGACTGATTTTATATCAAAAATCAAAATGGCTTATCCGCACCTGGGTAGTCTTTGAGTTCTGTCTTTTTGTTGTTCTTATTTATGACAGCCTTCAGATCACAATACCCGAGACGATAACAACAATCATTCTTGTAATTATCGGATTGTTGGTTATTGTATTGTCGGCCAACATGCGGTGGGTTGCCTACCTCAATTTCAAACAGAAGTGGACTTGTCTTCTCTTGCTGTTGCTATCATTCTTTTATCTGGGCTATTTTATCTACACGGTAACGCGATTGTCTGAGTCTATCAGTGCAGAGTCAGCAACGTTCCTCGACTTCAACAGTAATGTTTTCAATTTATGCTTGTTGTGTTTTGTGTTGGTATATGCAGTGTTTTCTTTTCTGGTGATTCTATTCAACCTGCCAACTTCATCGGTGTTTGAGCAAAAACTGGAAGAGGTTGTAAACTTTCAACGCATAAGCCAGTCCATTCAAACAGAGCAAAACGAAGAAAGCGTTTATAACATTTTGCTTGAGAGTTCGGTAAGTTCTGTTTTTGCCGATGCTGCCTGGCTGGAAATTCAAAGTGCGAATGACGGACATAAACTCTATACCTATAAGATCACCGAGAAGGAGTCGAAAGAAATTCGGGATCATCTGAAGAATCACAATATAAAAGGTGCGCTTGAACAGAGCAGCGATCGCACAAAAAATCTTTCCAAGCATCTCGCCTCACTCAAAGGCTCGCGCTTTCGGTCTTTGCTTGCTTTCCCCATACAGGTAAAAGGAGAGACAATCGGCACACTTGCCTTGCTAAAAGAATTGCCCGAAGGATTTAATAAAGAGATGACACGCATTGTATCTGCGTTTGCCAATCAGGCAGGTATTTCCATTGAGAACTTTCGTTTGATGGAAGAGGCCTTTCAAACAGAACGTTACAAAGAGGAACTCAAGATTGCCAAAACAGTACAAAAGAGTTTATTGCCCACGTCACTCGAATCAGATATTGATTTTGAAATTTCTGCTTTTGCAGAATCTGCCGATGAAGTAGGAGGCGACTATTATGATACGCTCCGCATTAACGATCATCAGGTTGCTTTGATCATTGCCGATGTTTCGGGGAAGGGAACAACGGCCGCTTTCCACATGTCGCAGATGAAAGGAATCTTTCACAGCCTTGCACAGCAGGAGCTAGACCCCAAAGAATTCATGGAACGCGCCAATCGAGCACTCGTGTTTTGTCTTGAGCGTGGTTCCTTTATCTCAGCAACTTATTTCGTAGTCGATTCGCGAACAAAAACTATTCGTTATTCGAGGGCCGGCCATTGCCCCGTGTTGTATTACAAAGCCAGCACAGGCGCCACGGAGTATCTAAAAGATAAGGGCACTGCACTGGGCATGGTGCGCAGCCGCGACTATTGCAAGCTGGTGGAGACGAATGAAGTTAAGTATGCTCCTGGCGATATAATGGTTTTATATACCGATGGAATTACCGAAGCAAAAAATCAAAAAGGTGAAGAGTTTGATTATGATCGATTAGCCACCGCCTTAAGCGAGGTAACTGAAAAAAGTTCCCAGGAAATCGAAAAACATATTATTCAGCGACTGTACGAATTTTCAGGATCTTCTGAGATCAATGATGATTATACATCGATGACAATTAAGTTCAAAGAATAGACGAAAACATTAAAAATTTTATACCGTTTAACTAACTGACACATGGTTCACATCAAACGAATACAGGAAGATGGAGCAGACATAATCTCGGTAATTGGAGAAATTGATGCGAGTTCTTCCATTGAATTAGACTTGACGATAGCCAAGAGTGTAGGCGAAGGGTTTAAAAAAATTCTGGTGGATTGCAGCGCACTGGAATACATCTCTTCAGCAGGGTTGGGGGTCTTTATGTCTTACATTGAAGAAATGAAAGACAAAAATATTCCGCTGGTATTGTTTGCAATGAAAGAAAAAGTGGCGAATACGTTTCATATCCTGGGGTTGGCAGATTTATTGCACATCCGGGCTACAAAACAGGAAGCTAAGAAATTGGCCGATGAACTATCAGTATAACATAGGGTGTAGCCTCAGTAATTTGAAGGGCATTCGGGAGTTTATCAGAACTTCCCTGAAGGATCAGCGTGTGCCCGAAATTGAGTTAAGTGCTATTGTGCTGGCGCTTGACGAGATGTGTTCTAACCTGATGATTCATGCCCATCATTGCAATCCTGATCATTTGCTTGAACTTCATATTGACATCCCCACAAAAGGAAAATTTATCTTTGAAATTATTGACGATGGTTCGTTGTTCGATATCAATGAATTTCATGAACCCGAACTGGACAACCTGGTTCATCAAAAAAGAAAGGGCGGCCTTGGCATTCGCCTGGTGAAGGCCATTATGGACAACGTAGAATATCTGAAACGCGAGGAAAAAAATGTGTGCCGCCTCACCAAACAGGTTAAGGTAGACTGATCTCTGGCTTTACAACGGCCTTATTTCCTGCGGAAAAATCTTACTTTTACAATCCCATTAGAAAGAAATGTGTATGAGATTTCGTTTTTTGGTTCTGTTATTTTGTGCCTCGTTTTCCTATTCCTTCGCGCAAACTAAAGAAGCCCCTAAGTCACTACCACTTTTCACAGTAGGTAAGACAACGGTAACTACCGATGAGTTCCTTTATACGTATCGAAAAAACCATCAGAACAATCCTCAGGATTTTACCGAAAAAAAAGTAAACGAATACCTTGATTTGTTTGTCAACTTTAAGTTGAAAGTTACAGAAGCACATTCGCGCGGCCTGGACACAACTACCAAGTTTACAGCTGAATTTAAAACCTATCGCGAAGAATTAAAAAAACCCTATCGCACCGAGCCTGATGCGTTGGATAAGCTTACCAAAGAAACCTATCAACGACTTACCGAAGAGGTAAATGCGGCTCACATATTAATCAATATAAAACCCGATGCATTGCCAGTCGATACGCTGGCTGCATTTCAAAAAGCAGCTCAGATTAAGAGCAGGCTCGAGGCAGGTGAAGATTTTGAAAAACTGGCGCGCGAACTTTCTGAAGATCCATCGGCTAAATACAATGGTGGTGATCTTGGTTATTTTACAGCCATGCAAATGGTTTATCCTTTTGAAGATGCGTCCTATCGTACTCTGGTGGGTGGCATTTCGCCCGTTGTGCGCACCCGCTTTGGATATCATTTGATTAAAGTAAAAGACCGTAAGCCTACACGGGGTGAAGTAGAAGTATCACATATTCTACTGCGCACAGGCACGGGGAATGATGCGAAAGTTAAAAATACGGCCTTCCTGATTTATGATCAGTTGAAAGGTGGTAGAAGCTGGGATGAGGTGTGTAAAGAATATTCAGAGGATGCCAATACGAAAGAAGCGGGTGGGCGACTGAGACCCTTTGGTGTTGGAGCGCTGGCTTCCGTTCCTGAATTTGAGAAGATTGCATTTTCGATGCAGCAACCAGGCGAAATTTCAGACCCCTTTCAGTCATCGCTAGGTTGGCATATTGTGCGATTGGAAAAAAAAATTCCCTTACTCTCTTATAAAGAAATGGAGCAAGCCTTAAAACGCAGGGTAGGTCGCGATGAAAGGTTACAATTATCACAACAAGCATTGAATGCAAAACGTAAAAAGGAATATCTCTTTGCCGAAGAGGGTGCAGTAAAAGAACAGGTATTTGCGCTTGCCGATTCGAGTTTAACACGTGGCAAATGGCACTATCAGGGCCCAGCAGAATTAAAGACGCAAAAACTTTTTTCTGTTCAAAGTAAATCAGAGACGGTTTCAACGTTTATAAATTTTGTGCTTGTCAATCAAGCTGTAAATAGTCTAACTCCTGTAGCTTACATAAATCAATTATATGAAAAGCTGGTAGAGGAAAAAATTCTGGAAGCGGAAGAAGAAAAATTGAAACTCGAAAACCCTGAGTTTAAAAGTTTGCTTACCGAATACCGTGAGGGCATTTTGCTTTTTGAAATTATGGAAACAGAGGTTTGGAATAAGGCATCTGCGGATTCGGTAGGTCAAAAAAACTATTATCAAAAGAATCAAAACCAATATAAAGCGGGCGATCGCATTGAAGCTCGTATTTTCAGCGCTCAGGAAAAATCTGTTATTGAGGAAGTAAAAAATAAAATAAACCGTGGCGATTCGTTAAAGGATGCCGACCTGCGTAAGCTTAAGTCCATCCAGAACTTTCGTGTTTACGAGAAAAAAGAGAACAAAGTAATTGATCAGATTAGTTGGTCGGCCGGGGTGCATGAAGCAGAAGTGGACGGACTGTTTTATCTTGTGGAGGTAAAGCGATTGGTGCCTCCGGGCATAAAAGCCTTTAATGAAGCCCGTGCGCAGGTAATTTCCGATTATCAGGACTCGTTGGAGAAGAATTGGGTTAGTCAATTGCGAGAAGATTATAACGTTAAGATCAATAATAAGGGTAAGAAATTCGTTTTAGCTGAGTTGACCAAAAAATGAAATTCAATCTTCCATCATTCCTCAGTAAGGCAACAATCATCTTGGTGATTTCGCTTTTGCTTTTTGGATGTGAGTTTATCCGCATGAAGAAAGAGAAAAGCGAAGCGGAGAATGTTCGCAAGGCTGTTGCTAGGGTTCATAACTCTTTTTTGTATCAGGATGAATTGAGTGGCATTATTTCCTCTGGCACCGCACCCGAAGATAGTGTTGCCCGCGTAACGGCATACATCAATAGCTGGATACGGAAGCAACTCGTAATTAACGAGGCCATGAAAAACATCGACATTAACGAGGCCGAAGTAGAACGTAAAGTGCTCGACTATCGCTACAGTCTTATTGGCTATGAGTATCAGAATTATTACATAAAAAAGAACATTAACGACACTATTTCAGACAAAGAGATTCAGGATTATTATAAAGAGGGTCTTGATAATTTTATTCTGAAGCAGAATATTGTTCAGGGAACTTTTATTAAGGTGCCCAAAGAGGCTCCACGCACCAAGCGAATCAAAGACTTAATGTACTCCAAAAAAGAGAAGGATATTGAGGAACTCAAATCATATTGCCTGAGTTTTTCAGCGGCTTACCATTTGGCAGATTCTACCTGGATTGAGTTTGATAAGCTGGCCGTAAACTCACCGCTGGCTGAAATCCCTAATAAAATTCAATTTCTGAGGAGCTATAATTACTACGAAACAGCTGACAACGAATTTTTGTATTTCCTGAAAATAGATGCTTATAAAATTTCTGATAACGTATCTCCTTTGGAATTCGTAAAACAGGATATTAAAAACATTATTTTAAATAAAAGAAAAGTTGAACTTGCGAGAAAATTGGAGGATGACGTGTATGAAAATGCCGCTAAAAGGAAAGATTTTGAAGTTTTTGACCGGTAGTCTGCTTGGTAGCCTTCTGCTTTTTGTGTTCCCGGCACGCGCCCAGGATACAGGTTTTGTGGTGGACAAAATTATTGCCAAGGTTGACAATTACATCGTTTTAAAGTCTGAACTTGAATTGGCCTATCAGGCTTATCTATCAGAAGGTAATCCCGCATCAGACGATGCCAAATGCGAATTATTCAACCGTCTTATTTTAAATAAACTAATGGTGGCCAAAGCAGAGATCGACTCTGTATTGGTTACAGACGTAGAAGTAGATGGAAATACCGAACAACGGATGGGGATGATCCTTCAGAACTCTGGGAACTCACCCGAGCAATTGGAACGTGCCTATGGTAAAAGCCTGGATCAAATTAAGTTGGAGTTACGCGAGCAGATTCGTGAGCAATTGATAGCGCGTGAAATGACTTCACGGATTACAAAAGACATAACGGTAACTCCGGCAGAGATCAAAAAATTTTATAATAAAATCCCGCAAGATAGCTTACCATTTTATTCTTCGGATGTTGAAGTGGCACAGATCGTTCGGGTAGCTAAGGTAAGTGCCTCGCAAGAAGATGAGGCAAGAAGAAAATTAATGGATTTGCGAGAGCGGGTTTTGAAAGGTGAAAACTTCACAGAACTTGCTATGAAAAATTCAGAAGATCCAACGGCTCAATATAATGGTGGCGAGTTAGGCTATGTGGGTCGTGGTGCTATGGTACCTGAGTTTGAAGCGCAGGCCTTCAAGATGAAAGTAGGTGAGGTTTCTCAGCCTTTTAAATCGCCTTTTGGATTTCACATTATGCAATTGATCGATCGAAGAGGCAATGAATATAACTCGCGCCACATTCTTATTTCGGCTGTACCTTCGCCCGATGACATTAAGCGTGCTGAGACTTATCTCGATAGCTTGCGTAAAAAAATCATAGATGAGAAACTGAAGTTTGAGCAGATCGCCAAGGAAAATTCAGATGATGATGCTACCAAGGGAATGGGCGGATTTTTTACGGATGGGGATGGGTCCACTAAAATCTCCATGCGCGATATTGATCCCGTGGTCTATATGAATCTTGATGCAATGAAGGTAGGAGATATTTCCAAGCCTATTCAGTACAGAACAGACGATGGTAAAGATGCAATGCGCATTCTTTATTTTAAGAAGAAGCTTGACCCACATGTGGCCAATCTAAAAGATGATTGGAATCGCATTCAGTCAGCTGCACTGGCCGAGAAAAAGGACCTTGCCCTCGACAAATGGTTCACCAAAGCCCGGCAAGACGTTTTTATCAATATTGATCCCATCTATAATTATTGTAAAATTCTGGAGTAGTGCCACTGGTGTAGTTCTTTCCTTAGTCGCGGCCTAAAACAACTAACTTTCGTTAAACCAAGCGTATGGCGCAGATTTTTTCAAATGACGTAGAAGCAGCCGATGCACTCAAGCAAGCGTATCACAAGCTTAAGGGCGAAATCGCCAAAGTAGTAGTGGGTCAGGATGATGTTGTAAGGCTGGTGCTTACAGCTATATTTTGTCAGGGTCACTCCTTGTTGGTAGGAGTCCCGGGCTTAGCCAAAACATTGTTGGTACACACAATCGCAACCTCGCTCGATCTTCAATTCAAACGAATTCAGTTTACGCCCGATTTAATGCCTTCGGATATTGTAGGAGCCGAAACGATGGATAAGGAACGCAACTTTCAATTTGTGAAGGGGCCTATCTTTGGTAACATTATTCTGGCAGATGAAATAAACCGCACTCCTCCTAAAACGCAGGCCGCGCTTCTTGAGTCGATGCAGGAGTATGCAGTAACGATTGCCGGAAAGCAATACAGCTTGCCCCGACCTTTCTTTGTATTGGCAACGCAAAACCCGATTGAGCAGGAAGGTACCTATCCATTGCCGGAAGCACAGCTGGATCGTTTCATGTTTAATATATTTCTTGACTATCCTTCCTATCAGCAAGAAGTTGATATTGTAAAGAATACAACCACCGATGACCTTCTTAAAGTTTCTAAAGTTTTAACAGCCGAAGAAATAGTTTCCTTTCAGCATCTGGTAAGACGCGTGCCCGTAGCCGATAATGTGATAGAGTATGCTGTTAAACTAAGCCAGGCCACACGGCCAGGATCAAATGGGTCTTCAATAGCGAACGAATTTCTTGAGTGGGGTGCCGGCCCACGTGCTTCTCAATACCTGGTGTTGGGTGCCAAGTGTAATGCCCTGATCAATGGAAAATATTCACCGGATATTGAAGATGTGCAGGCTGTTGCCCGCCCGGTGCTGCGTCATCGCATTGTTCGCAACTTTAAAGCTGAAGCAGAAGGAATGTCGGTAGATAATCTTATCGGGAAACTTATTTGATAGAGTAAGAGTCTTATCGGAGGGGCTCAACTTCCAGCTTAAATCCAACTCCATGATAATTCACTATTTGAACGGTTGGATCCTCTTTCAGATATTTTCGAAGTTTTGAAATAAAGACATCCATCGAGCGCCCCAAAAAGTAGTCGTCATTACCCCAAACAGCCTTTAAGATTTCTTCCCGTTTTAATACGCGATCTTTATTTTCGCAAAGCAGTTTCAAGACTTCGGCCTCTTTTTGAGTAAGTGTCTTTTCTCCGGTGCTGTGCTGCAAGGTGAAATTATGACAATCAAAATTAAAGGCCCCGAGGCTGAAGTTTTCTTCCTTTGATTGGGGTGAACTTCTCCGCAAAAAAACTTCTATCCGTAAACAAAGCTCTTCAATGCTGAAGGGTTTTACAAGATAATCATCGCCACCACTTTTAAATCCGGCTACTTTATCCTCCAGCATGGACTTGGCCGTAACAAATAAAATTGGAATCTGCTGATTTTTTTCACGAATCTGTTGTGCCAGTGTGAAGCCATCTTTTTTTGGCATCATCACATCCAGAATGCAGAGGTCAAATAGCTTTTCGTTAAAAACACGAAGGCCTTCCTCTCCATTATTGCAAAGAGTAACTTCATACCCTTTCATTTCAAGATTATCTTTAATTACAAACCCCAGACTAGGATCATCCTCGGCAAGTAAAATTTTTGCACTCATGCTTTTATCAAGGGTAATGTGATGGAAAAACAACTGCCGTTTCCGGGTTCGCTGGTAACACTAATCTTACCTTTGTGCGCTTCCGTAATTAACTTCACATAACTTAGTCCGAGGCCAAAACCTTTTACATCGTGCAGGTTGCCCGTAGGCACGCGATAAAAGCGATGGAAAATTTTCTTTTGATCGTCAAGCTTGATTCCAATACCGTTGTCTTGAATCTCCAGTGTAATATGACCATTGGTATTGGAAGTGCGAATACAAATAACCGGCTCGTTTTGATTGTATTTGATTGCGTTGTCAAGCAGGTTAAAAATCACATTAACAACATGCAGTTTATCCGCTTGCACGTTAGTTTTACTGGCAGATAATTTCATCTCAACCATAACGTTAGAGGCCAAGGCATTATTCTTAACTGCTTCCTGAATTAATTCATGAAGATCACATACCTCTTTCTTTAGGCCGATATCTTCTTTTTCAAGACGAGCCATTTGCAAGACCCTTTCTACCTGTTGCTTCAGTCGATGGTTTTCATTCTCGATAATGGTGGCATAGTTTAGCAATCGCTCGGGGGTATGAACAATCGAAGGATTTTTTAATACAGCGGTAGAAATGGCGATGGTTGACAGCGGAGTTTTGAACTCGTGTGTCATGTTATTGATAAAGTCTTTTTGTATTTCGGATAATCGTCTTTGTTTAAGAATAACAAGTAGGGTGTATACAAAGAAGAAAATCACAATTAAAAGTACCACTGACGAAAATCCCCAAATGCCCATTTGACTGATCAGGTTTGCCTGCACCATCGGAAACTGAACTCCGAAATAGTACCCATCATTTTGCCACGTTGGTAGTTCAGAGAAATTGACGGGGGTGGCAATTTTTTTTGGTGAAACGGAATTTCCGCCTTCCATGCATTTATCCATGCAGTTATAAACTCCGTATTCAAAGGCAGCTGTGATATGTCTTTTTTCAAATTCAGTGACGAGCAAAAACTCAAGCAGGTTGTTATCGATGGGGCCGTTCACCAACACAACGAAGTAATTGGTGGAGAGTTGAGTTACCAGATTGTTAGCTGGTGAAGGTGTTTTAGTAATTTCAATAATTTCGGTAGCCACATTTGTAAGGGCGGCTGTTACATCGCGGTTAAACTGATTTTCGCGCAAATCGAATGCTTTTCGTACCCAATAGATTTGGGTAGCCGTAATGCCAACGATGCTAAGGGCAGCGAGAATAATTACAATCCGAAGGGTAAACCGACTCACTTTGTAAAGGTATGGAGTATTTAGTGGCGTAATCTGAAGATTAACAAGTCCTTAACATTTATTAGGTCTTTGTTAACACGGGGTGTGGTTTTTGAGTCCGAAGTTTGTAAGGTTCACAAGAACAATCTAAGTTTAACCTAAAATTATAGAAGAAATGAAAAAATTACTTTTTATCGCTGTTTTTGCGGTTTTGGCAGGGACTGCTACAGCGCAACAAATACCAGCTACTACGCTAGGTAAAAATGAAGTGAAAACAGATGTTGCTGTTTTTACTTGGGCGAGCACCTCGCACGATTTTGGTAAAATCAAACAAGGAGTGCCTGCTACTTACGAATTTAAATTTACCAACACGGGCAAATCGCCACTTGTAATTACTAACGTGCAAGCTTCCTGCGGGTGCACTACACCCGACTGGACGAAAGAACCTGTGATGCCCGGTGGCCAGGGATTTATCAAAGCAACTTACAATGCTGCTTCACCGGGTGCCTTTAATAAGACAGTAACCGTAACCGCTAATATCGATGCCGGATTTGTGCAGCTCACCATCAAAGGTGAAGTACAACCCACAGTAGCAGGAAAATAATTTTTCTTGATTAGAAGTAAAAAGAGGTCAGGATTACTGACCTCTTTTTGTTTTATCCTTATGGGATTTCTCGAACTTACTTTTTATAGATTGAATTTCTGGTGGTGATTTTAACGACTCCATTTTTTCCTTCTTCACCATAAATGGACAAACTTGATTTGTCTTTAATTACCTCAACAGACTCAACATTGTTAGCGTCAAGTTTAGAAATGTCAAGGGTTTCGGTTCGGATTCCATCAACAAAATAGATTGGTTCATTCACTTTGTTAGAGAAGCTTTTGGTCGTCACAAGGATCACTCCGTATTTCCCTTCTTCTCCGTAAAGAGTCAGTGCCTCTTCACCCTTCAAAACATTAATACTTTTTATATCGTTTGGGTTAATTGACTCAAGTGCATTCAACGTGTCTTTAGGTAAAAACTTAAGTCCATTCACCACAATAAAGGCTTGCTTATGGGATGTAAGCGTCTCTGTCTTATCAGATTTTCTTTCTTGGGCGTGAACAGCCACAAACATTGCCAGCAGAAACAAAACAAGTATAGTTTTCATAATTCCTAAATTTCAAATGAAGGTAATCAAAAAAATTAACCCTGATAGTGTGTGTCAATTATGTGTTGACTGACAACTTTATAAATTTCTGCAATAGCTGCCTGATCTTTTAAAAACTCTAAGTGAGTATCTAAAACATCCAAATCGCCCCGTTTGGCCGGGCCGGTCTGGGCTTCCTCGGGCCCCATGTATAACCCCTTGCTCACAGTTTCTGTGATTAACGCTTTAAGCCAATCAAATTCGAGACTGTTTTGATGCAAAATTTCTTTTGAAACAGTAAGCATGTGATTGGTAAAGTTGGATGCAAAAATCGCGGCTATGTGCAATGCTTTCCGTTCTATAGATGTAATTTTTCGCACTTCGCTGCTGATACCCTTTGCCAGTTGCATCAATACAACTTCTGCTTCGGGGGTGCTTGTCTCTATAAAAATTGGTATGTTTTTGAAGTCTACTTTACGGCCTTTGCTAAAGGTTTGTAATGGGTAAATAACTCCGAGGTGTGGAGTTGCTGCATAGTGTAATTCAGTAATAGGCTGACTGCCCGATGTATGAACCAGAATGGCGTCATCAGGTAAAATTATTTCCTGAGCTATTTTTCGTATGGCTTCATCTGTGGCAGCAATGATGAAAACAGAGGAATCGCTGGTTGAAAAATCGAGCGTAGCTTTTACTTCGGCCTGATAAAGCCGATCGGTAAGTAATTCTGCGTGTTGTGGATTGAGGCTGTAAACTTCTTTTACAATAAATCCTACGTTATCTAACGTAGGAGCTAAATGCCAGGCAAGATTTCCCGACCCGATAAATGAAACAAAATGGGATGTTGCCATACGGAATCGGGCTTACTTGAGGTAAAAGGTTTGTAAACTTTTAAACGGCTACCTTATAAATCTCAGCTAATTTACTTGCAACGAAATCAATTTCGGTTGGTGTATTGTATTTGCTGAAGGAGAAACGCACTGCGCCTCGCTTCGAATTTGGATAAAGTGCACCCAGCACATGCGAGCCTGTGGATGCGCCACTGCTGCAAGCGCTGCCACCCGAAGCAGAGATGCCCTGCATATCCAGATTGAAAAGTAACATTTCATTTTCTTCCGACTCTGGCAACGATACATTGAGAACCGTATAAAGACTGCGAGCGGGATTGGCAGAATCGCCATGAAAACTAACTCCAGGGACAGCATCCTTTAATTTTTCAATCATCAATGATTTTAAATTTTGTATCGAAGCTTCGTGTGCTTCCATTTCGCGATAACAGATTTCCAGCGCTTTCGCCATACCAATGATGCCATACACATTTTCAGTGCCACCCCGCATATTGCGTTCTTGCGCACCGCCATGTACAAACTGATGAATCTTTTTGTCTTTGTTGATATACATAAATCCTACCCCTTTCGGTCCGTGGAATTTATGAGCTGCCGCAGCCATACCATGCACTCTCAACTTCTTCATATCATGACGATAATGGCCCATGGTTTGAACCGTGTCAGAATGAAAATAAGCCTGATACTTCTCACACAGAATTCCAACCTGTTCTATGGGTAGAATATTTCCGATTTCGTTGTTGGCATGCATTAATGAAACGAGCGATCCAGGAAATTCTTTTAGTAAATCTTCGAGGTGAGTTAAGTCCACGTGCCCATGTTGATCAAGGTTTACATGATGCAACATTACGAGTCCTTGTTTGGTAAGTGTTTCCAGCGTATGCGTAACTGCGTGATGTTCGATGGGTGTGGAGATAACATGTTTGATGGAATAGGTTTCCATGGCACAACGAAGGATGGCATTGTCGGCTTCCGTTCCTCCTGAAGTAAAAATGATTTCTCCTGGTGTGCAGTTCAAGAGTTCGGCTATTTTCTTTCGTGATGATTCAATAGCGGTGCGCACTTTACGACCATGGGCATGGGTGGAGGAAGGATTGCCGAAATCTTCCAGCATAAATGGTTTCATTGCCTCAAACACTTCGGGATCGATGGGTGTAGTGGCCGCGTTGTCGAGATAGATTCTCATGATTGATTTACGACTTATTTTATGATCTCTTTAATATCCTGAATAATACGTTGCGCCAATTGATCAGCCTTTTGTTCGTTTTGTGATTCGGCATAAATGCGAATGATTGGCTCCGTGTTGCTCTTGCGCAAATGCACCCATTCTTTTTCCTTTTCAAAATCAATTTTTACACCATCACTTGTATTTACATTTTCAGATAGATAACGGGCCTTCATTTTCACCAGCACATCATCCACATTTATTTGAGGAGTAAGTTCAATTTTATTTTTGGAAATAAAATAGGACGGATAAGATTTACGCAATTCCGAAGCTTTCAATTTCGATTTTGCCAGGTTTGTGAGAAACAAAGCAATGCCAATCAACGCATCGCGACCGTAATGAAAATCGGGAACGATGATGCCACCATTCCCTTCGCCACCAATCACTGCATGGGTTTCTTTCATTTTGGTAACCACATTTACTTCACCAACAGCAGCAGCAAAATATTGACCGGTTGCTTTTTCAGTTACATCGCGCAAGGCACGTGTAGAAGAGAGATTGGAGACTGTATTGCCTTTCTTTTTGCGGAGTATATAATCGGCAACAGCAACCAGTGTATATTCTTCGCCAAACGGTTTGCCATCCTCCTGAATCAAGGCCAATCGATCTACATCCGGATCGACTACAATACCCAGATCGCACTTTTCTTTCTTTACTGCTTTGCGGATAGCTGTAAGATGCTCAGGTAAAGGTTCTGGATTATGTGGAAATTTTCCGTTGGGCTCGCAATAGAGAGCAACTATTTTTTTTATACCCAAAGCTTTTAATAGCTGTGGTACTACAATCCCTCCGGTTGAGTTAACGGCATCTACAGCAATTTTAAATTTTGCATTTCGAATGGCTTTCACATCAACCAGCTTATGTTTCAAAATCAGGTTAATGTGTTTTTGAATGTAAGAATCGTTGCGCGTGTAACGTCCTAATTTTTCAACGGTAGCAAAATCAAAATCTTCTGCCTCGGCCAGAGCCAATACTTCGGCACCATCTGCACCTGAAATAAATTCACCCTTTTCATTCAATAATTTAAGAGCATTCCATTGCACAGGATTATGGCTGGCGGTAAGAATAATTCCACCCGCTGCTTTTTCTGCAGACACGGCAATTTCTACGGTAGGCGTAGTGGAGAGCCCGAGATCAATTACATCAAGCCCAAGACCTTGAAGTGTTGCCGAAACGAGTTGACTTATCATTTCCCCGGAAGGGCGGGCATCGCGGCCAATCACCACTTTTTTCTGCCTGTCCGGTGGGTAGGTTCCTTTGTGGGATTTTATCCAGGTGCCAAAGGCGGCTGCAAATTTTACAGCATCAACGGGGGTTAAGGCTTCGCCCACGGCTCCACCTATTGTGCCTCGAATGCCGGAAATAGATTTGATTAAGGTCACTTAAATATATTTTGCACGAAGATAAAAAGATAATATCTGAAAATGGAGCGGTGCGTTAGCTTCTCTTTTTGCCCTTCGCTACCTGTTTAATTTTATCTAGCTCGGCAATATCATGAAGATCTTTAGGGCGATGTGCGCCAAGCTTATTTTGCACGAGGTGAATATAATCGATCACTTTAATCGGCAAATCTTTGATGAAAGAATCTTCTGCTGAATGATAGGCTTCGTCAAACGAGAATTTTCCATCAATGATAGAAAGTAATTCTATATCAAAGTTATCAGAAAGAGGTAAGCGAATCAGGCTCTTAACACTATCATACTTTTTTAAACGTTCAATATCAGTGCAATCAAAGCCAAAGTCATTAATAGCTAAGAGAAGTCTTTCAAAATTTTCGTGGGTTGGATTCCACCATAAATCCAAATCACCTGTTGTTCTTATATAACCGTGATAATTTACAGCAAAACCACCTACTAAAAGATACTTAACTTTTCGATTATTAAGTAGACTAATAAAACGTTGTATCTCTTCGTCAAATAAGTACATCTACTTACGAGATAAAACAACGGTTTCGGGATTTATATCAGAAAGTTTCTTTTGAGAGCCAAATCCCTTTGAAAGCTTTATAAGCTCAAATAAATAATCTATCCGCTCATGCGGCTGCAAAGACAGCGAATCTTCATACTGTTTATCTTTCTTTTTACGCAGATCAACCAGAATTGCCTTTCTCATGATTATTTCATATTAATTCCAGGCATCGAAGAAGTTTCTTTCTCAGGATCACCACACGCTTCACCGGCACCAACCACCTTTCCGCAATAGCCGCAAGTAATTCCTTCTTTTGCTAAAAACGGACTCTGTGTAGCACACGTGCCGCGAAACTCCCCATTCTTTACAAACAACAACCGCACGGACATCAGGAGGAAAAATATTCCAAAAATTCCGAGTGTGAGTAGAAAAACGGCCATATAGAATTACAAATTTACAGTTACGAATTACGATTTTATGATGCAATATTACAACAGAAACGGCTCTTCTTAAGTTTGCATTCGATGATAAAAAAACCACTTTCCGCACCTGACCTCAATCGCGAAGCTAAATTGCAAGCTTTTGATCGCCTCCTTACGGTGATGAATGAACTTCGGGAAAATTGCCCCTGGGATAAAAAGCAAACACTGGAAACACTTCGGCATCTTACCATCGAAGAAACGTATGAGCTTTCTGATGCTATTCTTGAAGGTGATCTCACTGAAGTGAAAAAGGAATTGGGCGATCTGATGTTGCACAATGTTTTTTATGCACGCATTGCCTCAGAGGCTGGTGTGTTTGACATAGCGGATGTACTTAATTCCATTTGTGATAAGTTAGTTGAGCGTCATCCGCATGTGTATGGTGATGTTGTGGCCGAAGATGAGAAAACCGTAAAAGAAAATTGGGAGAAGATTAAATTGAGAACGGGCAACAAATCCGTGCTGGAAGGTGTGCCGAAATCACTTCCTGCATTGGTAAAAGCAATTCGAATTCAAGACAAAGCACGTGGCGTTGGGTTTGATTGGGAAAAGAAAGAACAGGTTTGGCAGAAAGTGGAGGAAGAGATGCAGGAGTTTAAGCACGAATTTAACACCGAAGCTAATGAAACAATCAACCACGAGAAGGCGATGGCTGAGTTTGGTGATTTGCTTTTTTCGTTGGTGAATTATGCCCGCTTCATTAACATCGATCCCGAAGAAGCCTTAGAGCGAACAAATAAAAAATTTATCAAGCGGTTTCAATACCTGGAAACGGAGTCAGCTAAGGAGGGAAAGAAGATGGGTGAAATGACGCTAGCCGAAATGGATGAATATTGGAATCGTGCTAAATCTCTTTGAGTTACATCAACTTATTCGCGTAAGCATACTTAACAAGCCCCACTAAATTAGTGGCCCCGGTTTTCTTCAGAATGTTTTTGCGGTGAGTTTCTACTGTGCGTTCACTAATAAAAAGTATTTCGGCAATCTGGCGACTGCTGAATTCTTTGGTGATCAATTTCAGAATCTCCTCTTCGCGCGTGGTGAGCAGTCCCTTATCTTCGTCCTCTGCATGGTTTATTAACAGTTCTGCAATTTCATTACTCAAAAAACGCTTGCCTTCAATTACTTTAGTGAGCGCCTCTGTTAGATTTTTATGGGTGTCTTTTTTTAAAATATAACCTAATACTCCGGAGCGCAGCAATTCTTTAACAAGTGATGGATCGTCATGCATGCTAAGAACAATAATTTTAATATCAGGCTGTGCCGCACTGGCAGCTTTAACTAACTCCAGTCCGGTAAGTTCAGGCATCTGGTAGTCGGTAACCAAAACATCAAACTCCTGTTTTTTGATAAGTTCAAGGGCTTCCCGACCCGAGGCAGCTGTGGCTTTCACTTCAAAGGGATCCTGAATAAGATTTTTCACGCCTTCCAGCAAAATACGATGATCATCCACCAACAGAACAGAATGCTTTTTCATTGGCACTAAAAATCGCTCAATCCTGTAAGGAAACCAAATTTTCTTTAGCACACGAAGTGTTTAACGTAAGCAAAGCAAAAGCTTTCAGCGATCGTGTTAAATACCGATCCCTAGGTATTTTTGAGTACTACTTCTTGCGTAGTAATCGTATGGAGTGGAATGTTAATGATAACGGTGCTGTTTTTCCTTCCGGCCATTGTATCAAACTCAATCTCACCTTTAATCAGGTTTATTCTTGTTTGAATGGTGCGCCACCCGTTACTGTTTTCGCTATGCTGAAATTTTTCGAGATCATAACCGTTTCCGTTGTCTTCAAGCGTAAGCACTACTTCTTCCGGATAGCCGGTAAATGATAATGCAATTTTGCTGGCCTTACTGTGTTTGATAATGTTGGAAAGCAACTCTTGTATAATTCGATACACCGAAACTTCCACTACATCCGGCAGGCGCTCGGGCACATCGTGTACAGTCAATTCAATTTGAATGGAAGAAGCTTTGCTAATTCTTCGGGTGAGTTCGCGCACCGCCTGCAACAATCCTTCTTTTACTAAAATAGCAGGCATCAGATTGAAAGCGATGTTTCTTATTTCGGTTTGAATATCGGTGAGTAAACTTTCGGAATTTTCTACCAGCGATACCGTTTTCTCCAAATCCTGATTTTGTTTGATGGACTGAATGTTAAGTTGAAGTGCTGAAACAAGTTGGCCCATACCATCGTGCAAATCGGACGCAAACCGTTTGCGTTCGCGTTCTTGCGAATCGATAACCGCGTTAATCTGAGTTTCGCGCAGGCGAACTTTTTGTTCTTGCGCAATAGCCTTTTGTTTTTGCTTTTCGCGATAGCGATAAAAGAAGAAGGCTAGTGAAAGAATTGCCCCCAGTCCACCAAAGAAAAAATAATTTCGTTCTATAGTGGCAGCCTTAATCTCATTGTCTTTATTCAACTGAGTGATCTGGTTGTCTTTTTTCTCAGTTTCGAATTTAAGTTGTAAAGTCAAAAGTTGTTTTGCTTTTTCCTGCTGAAAGAGTGAGTCTTTATACGTTACATAAAGTTGATGTTCCTGCCAGGCAGATTGGTAGTTCTTCGAAGCCGCATGAATAATAGCCAGTGCTTCATGAGCCTGCATAATTTGTTCAAGAGCTTTGATGGCTAACGCTCCAGTTAATCCATCTTGGGCAAATTTTAAAGCGCTGTTGGTATTTCCCAATTCATTCTCCAGCAAGGCTAGCTGAATAGAAGTGAAGGATAGTTCCTTCTTGTTATCGTATTGGGCATGCAATTCTTTTGCCTTAAGGAAAAGTTCTTTCGCTTGCGCTGGCTTCCCAAGTTTTTGGTAAGCCTTGGCAGCGTTGCTCCATGTTGTGGGTAAAAACTGCTGTATGTTTTGTTTTTCAAATTCGGCACTCGCCAATAACGAATAGTGAAGAGCACTATCATAGTTGGGAATAAAAAGATAAACCGAGCCCAGATTAGCGTGGCAAGATGCTTGCCCGAATTTGTTGCCGACACGTTGATAAATGGCAAGGGCTTCTCTGTAATTCTGCACAACGTTTTTATATTCTTTTTGCGCCTTTAAGACAATACCAACATTCGTTAATACCATCGCCACTTTGCTTTCCTCTTTTAAGGTTTCGTAAATCTTGCGGGCTTCAAAGTAATAGGCAAGGGCTTTTTCATAGTCACCCATCTCATCGTTTATAATACCCAGATTGTTGAGCGTGTTGGCAATTTTTAATGAGTCGCCAATTTTTTTACCAAGCGTTAACGCCTGCTGTTCGTACGTGAAGGCTTCCTTGTAGTTGCCTTGGGCTTCGTGGGTAACGCCTATATAATGCAGTGCCTCGGTCTCCAAATCTTGTGCGCCTTGTTGCCTCGCCAATTCTAATCCGTGGATTCCGAATTTTCTGGCTGAGTCAGCATTCACAAAACGGTACTCCCAACAAAGTTCTAATAGCGTGTTTATTTTATTTTTTCCGTCAGTCTGTTTTAATGCAACCCGCAGGCTATCAATATTTTTATTTTGACCAAACGCCTGAGGCGCCAGTAAAAGAAAAAGGCAGACCAGCCTAAGCTTTTTCATAAATCAGTTTGGGTATGCGGAACAAAACCATAAAAAATCATTTACTACGTACTTCTAGGTATATGCAAATTACCAAAATATACGGATTGATAAGGAGGACGGGAAGGATGTCCTTTGGATGATTATTCGGCTTTATTATCATAAACCATACCCTATGAAATACCTTGTTATCCCCATGCTGCTGATCGTGTGTTTGGCGCAGGCCCAAACCGTTGATCTCGAAAAGACCTATGATGTATCGAAGGAAGCTATGAAGGGCTTCATTCACATTATTAATACCGACCTGGAAAAGCGACAAATTGATGTTGTCTATCGGGTGCGGGCAAAAAAGAATCAGGCTAAGTTTATTACCTATTCATTTGATACCGATTTCAACTTTCTCAATCAATCTGAAGAAATGATTGATATGGAGAAGGAGTTGCCTGCCAAGTATCGTCCCAAAAAATATAAGGGCGAGGATTTTTCAAAAGAAGGATTGTCTGTAGACCCAAACATGATGGGGACTCTCGTATTAAAACGAAAGGTAACCAACTTTAACTGGAGTTGGTTTTATGGTGGCTACACCGTGACCACCAATGTTGCTGAAAAGCTAAAGGCTAAAACCGATGATGAAAAGAAGCTATTCTATCATGATCACATTGAGGATAACACGACTGGTACGGCTATGATACTGACCGGTGAAAAGGGAACGGCAAAAAATGGACCCTTTAATCATATGATGAACTATCATTTTTTAAAGTATGATGTCAATTTAACTCAGTTGGCAGATGTAGTCGTAAATTTTGAAACCCCTCAGTCTATAGCGGCTGTGTATGGATATCCAACTACCGATGATGACCCGAAGAGCGATATGATTGTCATTTTTGCACCGACAAAAGTCAAAAACTATGTTGGACCAAAAATCTGGAGTAAAACAGCAACTGAGTACACCTACGTGCGTGTTTCTTACGAGGGTAAATTATTAGATAAAATAAGCTTCACTTCTCCAAACAGTGTCTGGCGCATTGATGATTTTGTGTTGGGCAAAGATGGTGCGGTTTATTTCTACGGTCCCGCTAATGCAGAGCAAGACGATTATTTTCAAAGCCGACTAGAGTTTGCGGGTGCCGAGAAAAAGAAATGGCCTCGCTTTCAACTAGCCAAAGTAGATAAGGGAAGAGTGGATTTTGTCTCCAACATTTCTATGGATGACTTTGAAACAAAACTCAAGCCTCAGCCTGATGGCAAAAAAGGTGATTCTTATAATGGAAGAAGAGTTGTGTTCAATGAAACGGTTATCAGTCCTGCTGGTGAAATCGTTCTTGCTGGCCAGAATTACGGCATGATGCGCAATGGTAAAGGTCAGATCATCGGTCGTTCGTATGAAGATCTTGTGATGTTTCATTTTGATGCTAAAGGGAACCTGATTTCTCAATACACAATGAACAAAAAATTCAAAGGAACCTCTCCGGATTATCAGTTTTTTGAATTCTCAACAGATGGCAAAACATTATACTGGACTTACTTTGATGTAGTTGGAACTAAAGCCGTAAAGGAATTGGCACTCTTAGTTGAGAAACCTTTGGCAGTACCCAAACTTGCAAAAATTAATCTCACAACAGGAGCGTTCGACAAATACACAGAGTATGGAAATGGAGATAACTATGTTCACTATGGAGGAATTACCAACTACTTTAAGTTTGTAGACTCGAATAAGGTAGCCTATTTTGGTGAGAATAAGAAAGGAAGTGCGCTTTGGTTCGCCCGCGTAAACTTTGATAAGTAGTAGGTACCCACATTGAAAAGTAGAAATATTTAAAACTAACAGGTATCGTCTGGTTGCACTGGGCGATACCTGTTTTCTGTACGGTATACCTTTTATGAAGAGACTGATAATCGCCTTGTCACTGATCCTCAGCCTGAGCATTTGCTATGGCCAGTCTAAGCTATCCTATCTGGCGGATGGATTCGATGACAACAAAAACAACTGGTTCGCAGAAACCACAAAGGATTACAGTTTTAAAGTAGAAGATGGCCACATGGTTATCCATGCCTACACTACTGCCGTGCAAACCTTCAATAATGTTGGCGCGACTAAAGATGATTCGTTTGGCGTACATACCCGAATGATTTTCTTCAATGGCTCAAGTGAAGGATGGATGGGCGTCCGTTTTGGCATGAGCGAGGATGCTAAAAAATATATCACCTTTTGTTACAACAATGCGCAGGGATTTTTGATAAGCATCAACAACGGGAAAAAGTATGAAGTGCTGCGCGAATCAAAATCCACTGTTGTAAAACCCTACGATTATAATACACTCACGGTACTTAAAACAGAAGCCGGGTATAAGTTTCTTATCAATGATAAGCAGGTTTTTCAAGATGAGATCAAGCCATTCTTTGGCCCTCTGGTAGGGCTGTATGCAAATGAAAACATGAGCATCCGGGTTGATGAAATTCAAGTGTTTGATCCCCGCAAGGGCAAACAGAAAATTATAGCCAGCCAGGCTACGATGGCAAAAGCTACCGAGCAAGACGTAAAAAAGATTATTCTCACCGAAGCGTTACCGCCTGATTTCCAACAGTTCTACGATAGCTTTGAGAAATATGCCTTTCCTTACGATTTCAGCACGGTGATAAATCGGGCAAAAATGATCAATAATCTACCCTTTGTTCAAAAGAATTTTTATGAATATGATTTAAGCACTACCAAAGATCATAACGTGTGGGCAGTGGCTATTCTTTCAGTTTGCCAGAATGGATATACATTTTTAGTTGGCAATCAATACACCACTGGCATTCAAAAGGTTTTCAGTTTTAGTATAGAAGCATTTGATAATAAAGGAAACAAACTGGGCAGAAAAACTGTGGGATCAATTGTGGAGGAAAACAACAAGTATTATCAGACCCTTCACTTCCGGGCTCAGCAAAAAGGCGCATCCATTACGTTTGATGTAGAGGAAACATATTTTAATGGAAATGTCAAAAAAAGTTTAGTCAGTTTTAACGGTGACTTGTGCAACCTAAACTCTTCCTATTAAAAATGAAGTCTATTGTTCTGGTTCTGTTTTTGTGTAGTGCAACCGTTGCGCATTCTCAGAATTATGTTGAGCTGGAAACGAGAATGATCGAACTATACAATGAAAAAAAGTACAGCGAATCACTTACCCTTTCCAATCAGATACTAAGAGTTTTTCCCGATAATTTTATAGTTAACGTAAATAAGGCAGCCTGCCTTCTCTATTTAAATCGACCTGCAGAAGCATCTACCCATATCGACATTGCCCTTGTTATGGATCCGTCCTCATCACCCTCCCTTACAGCAAAAGCGTATGTGTTGGCGTTTAATGGAGACGTTGAACAAGCTAAGAAATTATTGATCGAGGCAACAAAGCTTTCGCCCGATAATGATGATGTTAAAGCAACAGTGGCTGAGATCAATGAATTGGGAAAAATATTTGGAAAAGCAGAAGCATTCAAAAATTTAGCGGCCTGGTATAACCAGACAGCACCCACTATAAAACAACGGGATATTTCCTTAGCAAGATTGATTGCAATGTATAATACCTATCCTGAACAGCCGGACGAGTTGATGAAAGAATGCCGGGAAAAGGCAGCTCTTTTTTATCAGCAAGGAAAAGCAGACATGGCCTTGTTAACGTATAACTATGCAGGCCGGTGGCTAAAGGGATGGGGATATAATAGCGAAGCACTGGAAATTGTTAACGAGGGTTATATTCAACTCAAGGCGAAAGGTTTTGGCAATAACAATTATCTGGCGTCAAATCTCATCGTGCAACTTATTGCCTATAATACTGATAAAGGCGACTTGGACAAAGCAGTTCAATACCGGGAAGACTTCAATACACACCTGAGCAAATCGCCCATAGTAACAACTGATGTAATAGGGTTGACAAATCTTGCATCTGCCTATAGCTTGATGCGAAAGGCTGGGGGCACAGTAAGAAGTGAGTTAGGTTCGCAGCATGCAATTCAGGCTTATGATCTGGCTGTTAAACATCAGTACATAGATGGTATTGCAGTATCGGCAAATGCCATAGCGATGGCCAACATTGATTTTTATTCACCTGAATCAACTGCGGTAGGTATTAAGTACGGTGAGCAAGGATTTAAAATGGCTGACGAGTATAACTTACCAATCAAAACTTCACTGATCAGTAATCTTGCTACACTTTATTGGGGCACAGGTAGGGAAGGCCAACAAAAGAGCCGTAATCTCTATCGTTATCAAATAGATTTAGCTAAAAAAGAAAACAGATTGGATCAGGCATCTCTTTACCTGAACAATCTCGGAGCTCTGTATTATGCCATACCGGATTTAGAACAAGCTATTAATTTCTTTGAAGAATCTGCCTTGCTGGCCAGGTTTGGACCCAATTACACAAATCCGCAAGACCGTTTGGCGCATTATCAAAATCAATTGGCGGCAAATCAATGGCTGGTGTCGTGCTATGCGCAAACAGGCAGCGCTGAAAAAACATTCGAGGCTATGGAAAGAAGCCGCGCACGGGTGCTCAACGAACGCTTATCACATAACAACGAACAAACTCCCTACATCTCCGATTTGCAGGACCTCTTAAAGCCTGATGAAGCGTGTATCATGTATGATGTATTCTCTGGTCATGAAATTGTGATACTGGTAATAACAAAAAAATATGCGCACGTAGTTTTTAATACCGATCCACGATTTGTAGGCGATATCCGCGACAAGTATGCTAAAAAATCTGAGACCGATCCAAAACAAAATAGTCTGACAGAAGAAACAGCGCGTGGGTTTGAATGGATTAGCCAAAGTAACCAAAGAACACAAGTGGCGCAGGCCTATGACAAAGACGCCATCGCACCCCGAAATGAATTTGATCGCGTAGCAAAACTTACAAGAGGCTATGCAGAACAAGCTCATCTGAATGATGAAATGCTGAGTGATCTTCTTACCCGTTACCAACGATATTTAATAACTCCCATCAACAATCGGTTGGGTGGCATTAAAACGTTGATAATTTCTCCGAATGATATTCTCAGTTTTATTCCGTTTGAAGCACTCAAAATGTTTGATGGTAAATACCTGGTGGAGAAATACAACATCCGCTACCTCCATTCTACCAGTGTGCTGTTGCAACTGGAAGCAAGAAAATATGCGGACTCCAGAAAACCCTTGTTGGCGATGGGGGGAGCTACCTACGAAGATCTGGATCAGGAGGGGATGACAATCGCATCTGTAGGGGATATGAATTTATTGCAGGCTGAAGTTGCTGCCAATATTCGTGAAGGAAAATCGTTGCGCAAGGCGTATGCAACGTTGTTTGGTACAAAAGCGCTGAATCCGCTTCCGGGCACATCCGAAGAAGTAAAAAATATCAGTAAAAATTTGCCGGGCGCTGAAATATTTTTGGCAAAGGACATGACCGAAAACCGACTCAAGGCTATGTCGAAGAGTGGCCAGTTAAAAAATTATAAAATTCTGCACCTGGCTACGCATGGGTTTGTAGTGGCCGAGGTACCCGATCTATCAGGTGTAGCCATGAGTATTTTTCCGAAAGAACAGGAAGGTGAAGATGGTTTTTTAAATGCTGTAGAAATCTCAAATCTGCAATTGAATTGCGACTTGACTGTGCTATCGGCCTGCCAGACGGCCCTTGGAAAATTGTATGTGGGCGAAGGGGTTACAGGATTAACTCAATCATTATTGCTGGCTGGCTCCAATGCTGCACTGGTTTCGTTGTGGCCTGTAAGCGACACAAGCACGATGTTGTTTATGAGTAATTTTTATAAGGAAGTGGCGAAAGGCAAAGCCTATCCTCAAATTGTAAATGACCTGAAACGAAAGTTTATTAAAGGTGAATACGGAAAGGAATTTCAGCATCCGTACTATTGGGCTCCTTTTATTTATTACGGTAAATAGAACAACTAGTTTGGATCCAGATTCTCCCAATCAAACTCTTCATCGGATAGCTCCAATTCCTTTTTTTTCTTTTGCCCCTTCAGCTTAAAAGCATCTTTTAATTCCTGCACTTCTTTTTTTAAGTCGTTGGCAAGTTTCTTCTTTACCGCTTCTTTATCATAACTGATTTCATACACATCGGTAGTGCCGGTGATTTTCAAAAAAAGTTTGGCCTTGCCCGTGCCATCTTCTTCAATGGCGCCAAAAGCTTCATCCGGATCAATTTTCTTTTTGTTGCGTAGCGGTGCCACTACCCGATAATCAATACGCTGGTCAAAAGTATGCGTTCCGCTGAGTTGAATGGTGGTGGCATTGCTCTTTACTTCCATCTGTGGTAAATAGATGGTTTGATTTTCGATGTGGATTTCATTTTTCAAATCTGCAAATCGCAACCGACTCAAGCTTTCGTCATCGAGGTATTTGTTAAGCTTTTTTAAGGGCTCAAAATTGTTGAGTTCACCGTTCTTAATCGTTGCACTGATGTCGGAAATAAGTGTGGCAGGAATGAGATTAAGTTTTTCATTGAGGGCCATCTCCAATTCTACATCGGCATACACCTGGCCTTTCAAATGTTTATCCATAATAAAATTCTGATCGAAATTTTCAAAAACGTAAAAGATACTATCCGCATGAAGTCCGTTTAATTTAAACGAACTGATTACATCAATGGCTTTTGGATTTTTTGCATCAACAATTCCGTTTAGTGTCAATTGCCCACCCATGGCCTGCATGGTAATGTTGCGCGAAACAGCGACCTGATTTTTAACTAACAAATCGCCCTTTATGGTACGCGGGTTAAAGCGTTTATACTTCATGCGCCTAACGTTGCAATTGAAGTTAAGCTGCAGGTTGGGCGAAATACTAAATCGATATTCTTTCGATTCCTCCTCACCAAATCCGATCGCAAACAATTGATCGAGATCAAGAAAGTCTGACTTTAAATCGGCTTCAATGCCAATGGGTTGATTTTCGAATAGCAAAAAGGTGATAATGTTTTTAAAAAATCCATTCAGCAAAAAATCACTGTTTTCAAAACCACCGCTTACGTTGCTTAACGCGAGATCGTTGTTATTAAACTGTAGCGACCCATTGATATCGCGGAAACGGATCTTTTGTTTGCCATAGGTAAAGTTGAGATTCTCCATGGCAATAGCCCCATTCGTTATTACTTTTTGTGCGGTAGCTTTTTTTCTAAGCAGCGAAGTTTGTCCTTCAAATAAGATGTCGGCCGTTAAGAAGCCTTCCATGTTTTGAATGTCTTCGATGGGATAGAAATTGAAAACCGAGGCCGCATCCAGATCGCCTTTAAAATCAAAAATCAAATAAGGGTCATCAAACTTGCGAATAGAGAGATTAGCAGTAAAGGATTTTCCGTTTAGCTCGCCCTCAATGTCTTTCAAAAAAAGTTGGGCATCAGAAAAATCAGTGAGCGAAGCGCTGGCGAAAGAACCGTTAAGGTTGGCTTTTGAAATTCTGGATTGATAGTCGGGGTGGTAGAGCGTGGCATCGGTGCAACCAAAGGCTACCGAAATAAACGGACTTTTGCGGTCACTGATTTCGCCTTTGAGCGAGAGATTAAAAAACACCTCGCCATCGCTGCGATATTGTTTCAGTTTTTTGCTGGTTTCGTCAGGCAGTAAAGAAAGTAACGTTTGAATGTCAGTTTCTTTCCCTTCGGCCTTTAAATCGATAAGATTTTTTTCTTTAAAGAGGTAGTTTCCGGTGATGGCAAACTCCGACTTGCCCACTGTGATGGTAGATGTGTTGAAGCGCACTTCTTTCTTGTCGTCATCGTAATCTACTTTGGTTTTTACCAGAAAATTCTTGTTGGTAAGAAACCTCGAGTTGTTGACGCCAATCTGCTCAGTTACCACATCGCCATCGGCTTCAACCTGATATAAATCGCCCGTCACTAAAATGGAAGCAATTAGTTTTTCGCTGTTAAACACATGGTGGTGGCGGGCCTGCTCGTCTTGATAGCTGACAATGGTTTTTTCCAATTGCACATTGCGCAGATTAAACGTAACGGTTTCGCCTGTGTCGGCTCCTTTTTTAAGGATAATAAAATTGCCTTTGCCTGCTGCATTGATCTTCAGATTCGTTTCGCTGCCAGTTACGGATAAACCGTTTACCAGGTAGTTTCCACCCCATACTTCAAGCGGGTTTAGCGTAAATGCGATGCGGTCGGCTGTGAGCAAAGGATAGTTGCCAGGGTGGCTGTCTTCCACATACACATCGGTAAACACAATGGCCAGGTTCGGAAAATTTGAGAACATCGAGATGTCGATCTTCCCGATTTTTACAGGAGTGTTCAGGCTCTTGTTTGCTTCATTTACAAACTGCTGTATGATGCGATCTTTGAATAAAAACACTGAGATCACCAGCCCCGTAACAAGGATGGTGATAGTGATGAAGAGGTAAAAAAGTATCTTCTTAAGGAGTTTCAAGTTGAAAAAATGGTTTACAAAAATACACTACAACTATTAAACCAAGTAGGTCTTGGCTGTTTTACCCAAATTATGCTTTAAAAGAGAAGATTCTTTCGGGGCTATTTTTGTACAATTGTAATTCTCTTTTACCTTTGCAGTCCTTAAAAAGGGAGCTTAGCTCAGCTGGTTCAGAGCATCTGCCTTACAAGCAGAGGGTCGGGGGTTCGAACCCCTCAGCTCCCACAGAGCCTCGGATTTCGTCCGGGGCTTTTTTTATTTTAAGGCTTCCAATAATCATACTGCATGTACTGTGCGGCCTCTCGCGCCACCTCTTTGCCTTGTAGCTTTTCCACCACATGCAACGACATATCGATGCCAGCCGAAACCCCAGCCGATAAAATGATTTTGCCATTATCGACCCACCGTTTTTCGGGCGATACTTTGGTGGTGGGCGCAATAGATTTCAAGAGATCAATAGCCATATAATGAGTAGTTGCCTCCAGGTTAGCGAGCAACCCGGCCTTTGCCAAAATCAGCGCCCCGCTGCAAACCGATAGAACTAATTCGGCAGCATGAGCGCGGCCTCGCACCCATGCAAGAAGAACCTCATTAGTCATTTCATAGCGCGTGCCGAAAGGTGTGCCATCCGCATGAAAACCACCGCCACCGGGTATCAAAAAAATCTCGCAAGGCGGACATTCATCAAATAAGTAGGTGGGCTGAACTACTAAATTATTTTTAGCTGAAATGGTTTTCTTTTCAGCTACGGTAAACACCTGAAAGGGCACACCCATATTTCTTCTGCCGGTAACCGAAAACACTTCAAAAGGGCCGGCAAAATCCAGCACTTCAACGTGATCGAACAAAACAATTGCTACAGATTTCATTTTATATTAATCATAGGTAAACTTTTTGATTGCATTTTTACTTATTAACTGATGTTACGCAAATAGGAAAGTCCCCTTAGGTTTAGAGGCGTCTGACGGCTGTTTACAAAACCCTTAAGCCGTCTGACGCCTAAATAATCTTCAGAATGCGTAACATGAGTTATTAACGAAGCAATAAACCAAACAACACATGAACTTCAAACTTTTGGGTCAATCGGGCCTGCGCGTTTCTGAATTGAGTCTTGGCACGATGGGCTTTGGCACCGAATGGAAATGGGGCTGCGACAAAGAACTAAGCAAACAGATTTTTGATACGTATGCCAATGCAGGCGGCAACTTTATTGATACGGCCAATCGTTACACGGAAGGGACATCTGAAAAATTTATAGGCGATTTTATCGCCAAAGACCGCGACCATTTTGTAGTGGCTACTAAATATTCTTTGCGCGATCGGGCAGGCGACTTAAACTTTGCCGGCAACCATCGTAAAAATCTTATGCGCAGTGTAAAGGAAAGTTTGTGGCGACTCAATACCGATTACATCGACTTGCTTTGGGTGCATGCCTGGGATAGCTGGACGCCCACTGAAGAAATCATGAAGGGCCTCGAAGATTTAATCACGCGTGGCATGGTGCATTATATCGGCATCAGCGATACACCTGCGTGGATTGTAAGTCAGGCAAACACGATGGCACAACTGCGCGGCTGGAATCAATTTGTTGGGTTGCAGATCGAATACAGTTTAATTCAACGCACGGTAGAAGCTGAGTTGATGCCGATGGCCAAAGCCTTTGGCATGACCGTTACCCCGTGGGCTCCCTTGGCCGGAGGTGCCCTCACCGGAAAATATTTGTCGGGCGACAAAGGCCGCTTGCCCGATAGCAGTGGTCGGTTGGCCGAACGACCAACCACAATTGCAAAAAAAGTTGTGGAGGTTGCTGCACAGGTAGGTGTTACACCATCGCAGCTTGCCATCAACTGGACACGACAACATAAAAATCAATCGGTGATTCCTATTGTGGGGGCAACCAAAGTTCATCAACTGGAAGATGTGCTGGGTTGTTTGAAGTTTGAAATTCCAGCCGATGCCATGAAGCAATTAAATGAAGTGTCGCACATTGAGTTACCGTTTCCGCAAAAGTTTCTTACTGAGCCGGGTGTGCTGGATGTACTTTATGGGGGTGTAAAAGACAGCATGAAGGATAGTCGGTATTAATCAAATCCCTGTGTGTGTGGTATTGGTTAGGGAAAAGCATTACACTATCTTCCTTCAAAAGATAAGCGTATGAAATTCATTTTGTGTGTAGCCCTGGTGACACTAGGTGTGGCAGGAAATGCCCAAACGAACCCTACGGATAGTTTATTTATTGTAATCTACACAGTAGGTGCCGCGTGGGATGCGAGCAAACAACCCAATGAGCAACTTTACTTTAAGGAACACTCGGCAAATTTATCTGCCCTTCGCAAGCAAGGTGTGATTAAAGCTGGTGCGCGGTTTGCAGACAAAGGAATGATTGTACTTCAGCAAAGTCATTGACCAACGCAAAAGAGATTATCCAGAGTGACATAGCCGTCATTCATAAATTGTTTTCTGCGGATGTTCAGAAATTGAACGTGTTCTATGAAGGCTGCCTGGAAAGACCAAAGTAATTTTTATTTCTACACGAATGACAGCTATTGCCAAAAATATACAAGCCAACGGAATCAACGTAAGTTATCTTGAGGAAGGAGTAAGTAATGCCGTACCACTTATTTTCATTCATGGGTTTCCATTCAACAAAGAAATGTGGTCAGCGCAATTGACAGCGTTGGGGAGTAGCTATCGTTGTATTGCCTATGATGTGCGGGGTCATGGAGATTCGGAAGCTGGAGCGGCACAGTTCAGTATTCCGCAATTTGCAGATGATCTTTTTTCGTTCATGGATGCACTAAAGATTGATAAAGCAATTATTGTTGGATTATCGATGGGCGGATACATTGCGCTGCACGCGATAGAGAAAAGCCCGGCACGGATTGTAGGATTAGTTTTGTGCGACACCCAGTGTGCAGCTGATACTCAGGAAGGGCGAGATAAAAGAAAAAAGACGATTGCTTTTATCCAAAAGAACGGATTGGAAGTTTACTCGGAAGAATCGCTGAAGAACTTGTTTGCTCCTGCCTCGTTTCAATCAAAGAAACAAGAAGTTCTCTTTATCAAGAACACAATTTTGGATACAAAGCCAGAAAACATTTGCCTTACGCTTCAAGCATTAGCAGATCGAAAGGAAACGTGTACGATACTCAAACAGATTGAGGTACCTGTTTTGATTCTCGTTGGAAAAGAAGATAAAATCACCCCTCCGGAAGCAGCAGAGAAAATGCATCGGGAAATCAGCGGAGCTGAAATAGGAATTGTTGCTGGGGCGGGTCACCTTAGTAATCTTGAAAATCCTGATGGGTTTAATGAGAGAATGAAATTATTCCTTGCAAAAAATTTCAGCAACTAAAAATCAGCTTTTCTATACTCGCGCATCATTTCGCTATAGCCTTGATGTTTTCCAAAGGCTGTCATGGCTACTACTATACGCCTGGTTTTTGTTTGTATTGTTTTGGCACTTTCAATCCACTTGCTAAAATAATTTTGATGCGATTTCGGTAACGATTTAAAAAACTCCATCGCCACAGTATCTTCTTTCAAACACGATAATAAATCAGCTGAGAGTTCAAGCTTACGATCATCGGCTTCCATCGTTACGGTTATTTTATCACCCAACTTCTTACCAGTGGCTTTGCGCATAACTGCGTTGAAGGGCAGAATAAATTTTCCATTGCCCATTGGGATCAACGCTGTTTTCTGGAAAGCAAAAGAATCCAGTGTGCCCTTTACCCGAAAGGAGACTTTACATCCGGCCTTTAGTTTATTCGCTTGGTTGGCAGAAATTTCGAGATAGGTCCAGCCGGTTTTTTCTCCTTGCTTATCAAACCTGTTTAGGTTGGCTGTAAAACGAATCATACAAGCAATTAGAATTAGTAAGGCGAAGGACTTACGCTCGTCCAGCCACCATCAATCACCAACGACTGGCCCGTGATGTGACCCGCCTGGGGTGAGACTAAAAACAAGGCTGCGTTTGCAATGTCTTTTGTCGTGGCAGGTTTCCCAATGGGAGTTATTTTTGACCACGTACTTTCATAGTTGGGATCACTCTTGGTTCTTTCGGTACTGGTTGCACCGGGTGCAATAGCGTTCACCGTAATTTTATAGGGAGATATTTCTATCACCAGATTTTTGGCCAGCATCTCAACGGCAGCCTTTGTCATGCCATAAGCAGCCAGATTTTTATGTGCCTGATGACCCGTTACAGAAGACATAAATAGAATTCTTCCACCGGTTCCCTGATCTTTCATTTGTCGGCTGGCTAATTGGGCAAGAAAAAAACTGCCACCCAGGTTTACGTGCATTACCTTATAAAAATCTTCAGGTTTATAGTCAAGAAAATCGCCAAACAGAGTAATGCCTGCGTTGGCAATCGCAATATCCAGTTTGCCAAATTGCTGTACAGTTTCATAAACCATTTTCTCTATAAAAGAAACATCGCTGCAATCGCCCGGATAAGCATGGCAAATTCCGCCTTCTTTACGAATTGACTGAGCGACTTCTTCTGCCAGTGCCACCTCAATGTCATTCAGCATAACGCTTGCGCCTTGCACGGCAAGTTGTCGGCAAATTTCAAGTCCGATGCCTTGCCCGGCTCCGGTAACGATGGCAACCTGATTTTTGAATGGCTTCATAGATTCAATTTTCAAAACGGAAAGCAACGGCAATAATATTCCAAATAATCAAATTGTTTTCATTAATTCCGATCGGTACTCACTCAGTATCCGTGCTTTCGACAAGAAGCCGAGATAGAGTTTATCTTTGACTACCGGCAAATTCCATTGTCGGGTGTCATCAAATTTTTTTAGAATATCGTGAAGATTGTCTGTAAAATCAACGGAATGAGCTTCGATCATTAGTTCTTTTACAAACACCGAATCGTAAATTTTCGTATTGAAGATTAATTCGCGGATGTTGTCGAGATGCACCACACCCACCAGCACGCCTTCTTTGTTTACTACCGGAAAAGTGTTGCGCTTTGAAATAGATATGACTCGCACCAGAAGTCGCAAACTATCTTCTGGGCGCATGGCCGAAAAATTTGTTTCAACAAGCTCCTTTAGATTCAGTTTGCTTAAAAGATATTTATCACGATCGTCAACATTTGCATTCAGCAACTTCGAAAGTTTTTTGCCTTCCATGGAGAGGGGTTCAAAATAACGCGCTACCGTTACACTGAGTGCGGCAACGATCATCAATGGAATAATCAAAGCATACCCACCCGTGATTTCGGCAATCAAAAAGATGGCGCAAAGCGGTGCGTAAAACACTCCGCTTAAAATGCCCGCCATTGCCACTAATGTGAAATTGGTTTCCGGTATGTGTGCAAGGCCCGTTAGGTTAACCAACCGGGAAAAAGAAAAACCCAGGTAAGCACCTACAAAAAGAGAAGGCCCAAAGTTGCCGCCATTACCCCCGCTGCCAAGTGTAATACCCACTGCGATTACTTTTACCAGAACGAGCGCACCAAGAAAGACCAACAACGTATACTCGTTTTGAATAAGGTGATGAAGCACACTACTTTTTGTGAGTTCTGCAGCTTGTAAATTAGCCAACAGTTTAATGCCTTCATACCCTTCGCCAAACAAGGGTGGAAAAATAATCAGCAGTGAAGAAAGAAGAACGCCACCCAGGGCAATTTTTTTAACCGGACTGCTTATAGCGCCAAAGATTTTTTCAGTACGCGTTAACATGCGCACATAATAGAGTGATACAAACCCCGATAAAATTCCCAGCGCTATGTAATACGGCACATTGTGATAATCGAAGGGCTGTTGTAATGAAAAGGAGAGCGTAACTCCTTCGGCAAGGATAATTTTTGAGAGAAGTGCTCCGCTGGCGGCAGCAATAATGATGGGTATAAATGCGGCCACAGTTATATCGGTCAACAGCACTTCAATGGCAAATAAAACCCCGGCAACCGGAGAGTTGAAAGCTGCCGCAATGCCCGCAGCTGCGCCACAGGCCAATAACACCGTGCGATCTTTATACGAAAGATGAAAGTAGTTTCCGTAGTTGGAGCCAATGGCAGATCCTGTGCTCACCATAGGAGATTCTAAGCCAACGGATCCTCCGAAGCCAACAGTAAGTGCGCTCGTTATAACATGCGAATACATCTGGCTGGGGGGCAACTTGCTGGATTGCCGGGCAATGGCATAGCCGATTTCGGCACTCCCTTTTTTAAAAATATTTTTGACCCCAAATCGTATAAAGATCACAGTAAGTGTAATGCCCACGATCGGAAAGAGTGAGAATAAAAAAAACTTCTCGTAGCTATTTGAATAGAAACTAACCCAGACTCCAATGGAATGAACAAAAAACTTAACGAGTATTGCTGCAAAGGCAGACAGAATTCCCACCACAATGCTCGACAGCATAAAAAACTGCCGCGGAGATAATCGGTTTTTTGTGTAGAAGAAAGCTTGCTTGACTAATCTATTGATCAATTTAATCATGCGTTCGATGGAGTAACTACAATATTACTCGCCTTACGGTAAAATCCCCGACAAAATTTCAGGAAAGGGAATTATTTTGTTAGTAATGTTGTCTCAACAATAGTTGAGATCGTATTTATTATGCCTTTAGAGCAGGATATCCGGCAGGGGAAATTTTCTAATGAGCACCAAAAGGCTTCCATTAACATACTCTATAGTGGCAGTTGGCTCTATAATATCAATGTTGCCTATCTTAAAAAATTCGACATCACACCCGAGCAGTTTAATGTGATGCGCATTTTGCGCGGCAGCCATCCAACGCCCATGATGCTGGCCGATATTACGGCCCGCATGATCGACAAAAACAGTAACTGCACAAGGCTGGTAGAAAAACTTCGGCAGAAAGGATTGGTGAGCCGTGAGATTTGTAAAAATAATCGCAGGCAAGTAGATATTTCAATCACGAACAAAGGGCTTCAGATACTGAAGAAGATTGATGTCGACACGCCCGACTGGACGCGTACAATTGAAAAAATTACTAAAGCAGAAGCAAAAGAACTGAATCGGATTTTAGATAAGTTGAGAAGTTAATCCTCCCACTCTTTAATTGGCGATGAGTATTTTTTAATATCAAAAGCATCGCGAAGACTTAAACTCATGAGTGCCATATCGGGCAATACGGTTTTCTTAAAGTCAGGCCGTCCTTTTTTCGAAACTTCATTTAAATAAAATCCTTTGCGCGGAGTTTTAATTGGATAGTGCGACCCTGGTTGTGCTTTGTTTTCAAAGTATAACCCGTAAATAGTTACCCGATACCGATTGTTACGCACTTCAATTACAAACTTGCCTTTCCATTCGGCATCCCAATAGATGAGGGGCGTGTTTTGATAGGTACGGCCATATTGAGTGCTTGGCACTATATAATGCCTGATCTCACCGGAATAACCAAGTTCATTTCTTACCACATGTTGGGTAAATATTTTAGACTTAAGCATCGAAACCACTTCGCGTCTAAGGCTATCTTGAGCGCCTTCGTATTCATAGGTATATCGCCAGATCAGCTCTTCATTCTCAACTTCAAACAAGTCGAACTTTTGAGCGTGAATGCAAACATTAGCAAGAAACAGAAAACTGAGAATAACGAACTTCATCTATATAGCTTGGGGGTAGAACCAAAACTAAGCCTTAAAAGTAATACGATTTTGGTTAATCCGTAATCGTTTGTGGAACTGAATAGGACCGTTAAACAACTAAATCTATGCGAGTCTGGACGATTGTAAAAAATTTTATTTTACATTTGCCCGGCTTACAGATGAAAAATTCTAAAAACATAGGAATTATCTTGTTGATTGTCTTTTTAGGCATTTCATCAATTCCCTTGTTTTCTGCTCCGGCTGCCCCGCTTGCCAGTGACTCAAAGACATACATAGTTTTTTTTGAAAATGGTGATGATCATGCTAGCCAATGGCTAATCCGTTCCATTTCAGAAAGTGAAGAGTTTAATGTACGCACAACTCCGGCTACAAACTGTTTTATTTCATTTGCACGTGGTGTTAATTATCACACCACCCTGCACCGGGTTCAGTTTATTCAAACCAGTGAACGGAGCAACATCAAGCAACCAAAAGAACGACTTTACTTAAGCAACTCCTGCTTTACTATTTAGCATCCCACCACGTGCTATCGCATGTGTATCATTCTTCTTTCCATTTCTTATAAACAACCTGTTTGATTGATAGGATTGATGTAGAGTTCTATTTACTCTATTCAATTTATCATGGAGCAGTATCTATAAGAATCATATTCCCTAAAAATCTAATTTTTAGCATAATGAAATTTAAAATTTTAATGGGCCTTGGGCTCATAATAATCTTGTTGCCTGCAAAAATCAGGGCACAAAACCCAGATACGGTGTTGTCCTTTCAGGCAGCTAAAGCAAGGCTGCTAAAATCAAACCTGGGGCTTTTGGCTGCCTACTATGATATTAATATTGCAAGGGCCGGTGTTATTCAAGCGAGGCTCTGGAATAATCCTTATTTCGTTTTTAACGGAGACCTTTATTCCAACGAAACAAACGAATACTTTCATTTTCGAAATCAACATCTTCTTCAAATTGAACAAACTTTTTCTTATGCCGGTAAGCATACAAACACTGTAAAGCTTGCGCGCATCAACGCAGAGATTGCAGAGAAACAACTGGAGGATATACTTCGGAGCTTATTATTTGAAACAGGTAATCTCTATAGCGACTTAGCTGCGCTTCAGGAGAAAGCTCACCTCTACCAACAGGTGATGCGTAATTATGATAAGCTCATGGAAGCCACTCGTAAGCAATTGGAAGTTGGAGCCATTTCGGTTACAGAGGCAATACGGCTAGAGTCTGAATACCTGGCTGTAAAAACAGAAGCCCTCACCAATAGAAATGAAAAAGAAAAAGTGATGGCTGATTTGCGAACCCTGCTTCGCATGAAGGAAGACACCACATTTTATGTAGAACAAAAAATTCCTGTTGTCGCGCAAAATTTCGATCTGCGTTCGCTTACAGAGCAGGCAACGACAATTCGCCCTGACATTCAGGTTAAAAAGTATAATCTAAAGTATCAGGAACGCAATTTAAAATTACAACGATCCGTTTCGATTCCGGATATAAAATTGGCTTATCAACCACGCGACCGGGGTAGTAATTATGTGCGCCCTTATCAGGGGTTTAACATTGAGTTCAACGTTCCTCTCTTCGATCGTAATCAGGGTGAAATTAAAGCTGCTGAATACAGCGTAGCAAAATCAAATCTCGAGTTTGAACAAATTGAAAATCAAATCCGAAATGAGGTGGTGTCTGCGTATAACCGATACACAAATTCAAATACAGGATTAGCAAATTATAGTTCTGAACTACTCGATCGATTAAAGCAACTGAATACAAGTACGAATGAAAACTTTCAGAAGCGAAACATAAGCTTACTTCAATTTATCGACTATCAGCGAATCTTTATTCTTACCAATACCCAGTTGATCGAATTGAAGCAACAATATCTTAACAATGTTAATGAGTTGAATTTCGCAGTGGGCACCAACATCATTGAATATTAATATCAGACTCATGAAATGAGCATAAACCAGACTATACCCAACGGGATGTTAACTCCTGTACCTATAAAAGGGCAAAGTCTCAAAATGCGAATTCCATGTGACCAATAAAAAGTAAATATTAACACATGAAAACAAAATTATATCTCACTTTACCTTGTCTCTTTTTTCTAAGTGGCGTAACCGTTGCGCAAACAAAAGAAGAGATTATAGCTGCGGGCATAGAAAAGAATGTGTTCGAAAAGAAGTTAAAATTCGGACTAAGCTGGAATCAATACTGGGGAACCTTCAAGGGCACCAACCTTCCTAAAGAATACTTTGCAAAGCCTTGTGTGGGCGCAAGTTTACGTGCAGAATATTTTCCGTTGTCTTTTCTCGGAGTTGGAGTAGGATTTGGTGTACAGCAACGAGGAGCTGGAATTATTAATGAAGATAAAACAGGCGGAACGTTTTCTCACCCGTGGTTTGGACTTCAGGATAACACAGAAGATTCTACCTATCGCCAGCGGATTCGGATGAATACCATTGAGGTGCCAGTAACTCTTTTGTTAAGGACACCGAAAGATGTTCTTAAAGGAGTTAGACTAAGTGCCGCTGCAGGTGTGGTCTGGATTAAGAACGATTACGTTAAAGATTTTTGGCATAAGCCTGAAGATGGGTTTCATACTATAACAAATGTAGATGCCGATTACATAAAGCAAGACTTAGGCTTTCAGGCCTCGGTGGGCGCTGACATCGATGCAGGGCAATCGATATTTCAAGTTCACTTTGTTTATACCAAAGGAACCAAAAATATTTATACAACGGGCTCTGGCGATGGCAGAGTAGAAACCTATGGTCTGCGATTCTCCTGGTTGTATTAAAATCATTTTAATAAGCTTTTAATTTCTAAAACAGAAAATATGAAATTCAAACTACTAATCATTGCCGGGCTACTCTCTCTTCAATCTTGTAAGACGAAAGAAGTCGTTGTTGCAGATACCAACTTCAGATTAACAGAAACGCTGGCCAAAGAAAAAGAACTGGCAGAAGTCACGCTTCAAACTGTGGAAGCAGAGCTAATGCTTACCGGTAAAATAAGTTTCGATGAAGATAAAGTTGCGCGCGTTTTTCCATTGGCTGGAGGATTTGTGCGTGATCTTAATGTTGAGTTGGGTGACTATGTTAAGAAAGGCCAAACGATGGCTATCATTCGCAGCCCTGAAATTGCCGGGTTTACGCGTGAAGGTGTAGCGGCAGAATCACAAGTTCGTGTAGCTGAAAAAAATGCACAAGTAGCCACAGAACTTTACAAGAGCGGAAACATCTCGGAAGTTGAATTGATCAATTCTCAGAAAGAACTTGAAAATGCTAAGGGTGAGTTGGCCCGAATTCAAGCAGTGTTGGATATGTATAGCGCAGGTACGGGATCAATCTACCCCATTAAATCTCCGGTATCAGGGGTTATCGTTCAAAAAAATATTGCACTCAGCATGGAGTTGCGCACAGAGGATATCAGTCCTGTATTTATTGTTGGCAACCTGGATGAGATTTGGGTTATGGCAAATATTTATGAGTCGGATATTACTAAAATAAAAGAAGGATACGATGCGGAGATAACAACCATCTCGTATCCGGATAAAGTTTTCAAAGGAAAGATTGACAAGATTTTTAATTTGATGGATGCAGAAAGCAAAGTGGTGAAAGCCCGCATCACACTAAAGAACGAGAACTTTGAATTGAAACCGGAAATGTTTGCCAATGTACGGGTTACTTATAAAGAGGCTGTTAAAAAATTAACGATCCCTTCGAGTGCGTTGATTTTTGATAAGAGTCGCTATTTCGTGATGATCTACAAAGCGGATGATGATATTGAAACACGCGAGGTTTCGGTCTATAAAGACACAGGCGAAATAATTTACATCGAAAGTGGATTAAAGGCGGGAGAGAAAGTGATGACCAAATTTCAATTGTTGGTCTATGATGCACTTAATGATTAAGTAAACCTTTGAACGACTACTAATCATGGATAAGTTTGTAAAAAATATTATTTCGTTTTCACTGAAGAATCGATTCTTCGTTTTCTTCTCTACGGCAGTGCTCATTATTGTGGGTATCTGGAGCTATGTGAAAACACCACTGGAAGCATTTCCGGATGTTACCAATACACAAATCATTATTGTAACTCAATGGAATGGGCGAAGTGCCGAAGAAGTTGAGCGGTTTGTTAGTATACCTATTGAGGTAACGATGAACAGCGTGCAACGCAAAACAAGCGTGCGTTCTATTTCAATGTTCGGCTTGTCGGTAATGAAAATCATTTTCGAGGATGATGTAGACGATTTCTTTGCCCGACAGCAGGTTAATAATTTGTTGCGCAATATAAGTTTGCCCGAAGGAGTAGAGCCCGATGTGCAACCACCGTATGGACCTACAGGAGAAATTTTTCGCTACACACTAAAAAGTGATCGCAACACCAGCGAGTTGCTCGCCTGGCAAGATTGGGTTATCGATCGACAGTTGAGAGCAGTGCCGGGTGTGGCAGATATCGTTTCGTTTGGCGGAGCCCGCAAGGTATTTGAAGTGAATGTCAATCCACTTTTATTATCTAAGTATAACATTACCCCTTTAGAAGTTTACGAAGCTATCGCCAAAAGCAATATCAATGTAGGTGGTGATGTAATTGAAAAAAATGGACAGGCTTATGTAGTTCGAGGTATTGGTTTGTTGCAGAGCATTGAGGACATAGAGAATATTTTAATTGAAGATATTAACGATGTTCCCATTCTGGTTAAGAATGTAGCCAATGTCAAAGTTGGTTCCCTACCAAAGGTAGGGCAGGTAGGCCTTGATGAAAATGACGATGTAGTAGAGGGCATTATTGTGATGCGCAAAGGGGAAAATCCCGCTCAGATTTTAGCACGTGTAAAAGATAAAATTGCTGAGATCAACGAAAAGACTCTTCCTACGGATATTAAAATGGTTACGTTCTATGATCGCGACAAGCTCATGGATTACTGCCGCGAAACTGTTTTGGGGAATCTGGTGGAAGGAATTCTTTTTGTAACCATCGTGGTGTTCATTTTCATGCTGGATTGGCGCAGTACAGTAATTGTTTCGATCATCATTCCGCTATCGTTACTCTTCGCATTTATGTGTTTGAAGTTAAAGGGTATGTCGGCCAATCTTCTTTCGATGGGGGCGATTGATTTTGGAATCATCATTGATGGGGCTGTGGTGATGGTGGAGGGACTCTTTGTGCTGCTCGCCCATCGGGCGCAGGAGTTGGGAATGCCACAGTATAATAGCCTTTCAAAGTTAGGTCTTGTAAAAAAGGCAGGATCTGAATTGGGGAAAGCTATCTTTTTTTCGAAACTGATCATCATCACAAGCCTGGTTCCTATTTTCTCTTTCGAAAAGGTGGAAGGAAAAATGTTTTCTCCACTTGCCTACACGTTAGGGTTTGCTCTATTGGGAGCCTTATTATTTACACTCACGCTGGTGCCGGTATTGTGTAGCATCATGTTTAATAAGAATGTAAAAGAGAAACATAATCCGGTTGTTGAATTCTTTAATCGTATTGTATCGGGTGGCTTCGCGTTTACGTTGCGCAATAAGAACAAAAGTTTTTGGGCGGCCATGATCATTATTGCAGCAAGTACCTTTTCATTCAAGTTTCTGGGCTCAGAATTTTTACCTACGCTCAATGAAGGTGCGTTGTGGGTGGAAGCAAAATTGCCCATGAGTAGTTCCATTAATGAAACAACCAAATTTGTAAGCATCTTCAGGCGCGAGCTAAATGAATTCGATGAAGTAGAATCGGTACTCTCGCAGATTGGCCGGTCGAACGATGGAACGGATCCATCCGGATTTTTTTATGTGCAGTGCCAGGTAAACCTTAAACCGCAGAAGACGTGGGAGCGTGATATCTCTACAGAGCAACTCATTGAGGAGATGGATCAAAAGCTTCGGCAATATCCGGGCGTTGTCTATAATTACTCGCAACCTATTATTGATAACGTGGCTGAAGCGGTGGCTGGGATCAACGCTTCACTCGCAGTTAAAATTTTTGGCGACAATCTTGAGGTATTGAATTCAAAAGCAGATTCTATTGCCACCATTCTAAAAACCGTGCGCGGAGTAAAAGATTTGGGTATCCTTCGCAATATTGGTCAGCCCGAGCTAAGCATTATCCTTAATCAAAAAAAGATGGCGGCCTATGGCATTACGATAGCCGATGCTGAAACCGTTATTGAAATGGCCATTGGTGGAAAAACAGCAACCCGGTTTTTTGAGCAGGAGAAAAAATTTGATGTGCGCGTGCGATACGAAGGTGCCTACCGTAAGTCTGAACGTGAGATTAAAGATTTGAAAGTTCCCTCCATGAAAGGGAATAAGGTTCCGTTAAAAGAGATTGCAGAGATCAAAGCAGTTACAGGGCCTGCCTTTATTTATCGTGATAACAACAAACGGTTTATTGCGATCAAGTTTTCTATTCGCGAACGTGACCTGGGCAGCACCATTGCCGAAGCACAGGAAAAAGTAGATGCACAGATTTCTATTCCCCGTGGCTATAGTGTTGCGTGGACAGGTGAATTTGAGAATCAGGTACGTGCCCAACAGCGACTTACTGAAGTGGTTCCCATTTGTCTTGTGCTCATATTCTTTTTGTTGTTTGTAGCATTCGGCAATGTCCGCGATGCTGGCCTGGTATTAGTCAATGTGCCGTTTGCAATGATGGGTGGAATTTTAGCGCTTCATGTTACGGGTACTATCTTCAGTATTTCCGCGGGCATAGGGTTCATTGCCCTCTTTGGTCTTTGTATTCAAAATGGAGTTATTCTCATTTCTGTTTTCAAAAAGAATTTGCAAAACGGAATGCCTATGCAAGGCGCACTAATAAGAGGTGTTGCTGAGCGAACACGCCCAGTGGTGATGACGGCCATTATGGCGGCTATCGGTTTAGTGCCCGCAGCCATTTCAACAGGTATTGGTTCAGAGACTCAAAAGCCATTGGCTATTGTTGTGATCGGAGGTTTGATTACCGCAACAATTCTTACTCTGTTGATTTTCCCGTTAGTGTTTCAGTGGGGCTATCGCAACACATCACCTGCTGTTGTTAAAGAAGACATTAGTAAGAAGGATTTTGAGGATTATGAAGGATAGTAAACTTATTATTGGGACTGCCTTAGAGGGCAGTCCCAAAATTTTTAAGTAAGTGATGAAGCAAGTCTTTTTCGTTGTAACGTTTATTCTTTTCTGTCTCAGCCTGGCAGCCCAGGATAAGCTAAATGAACTGACTGTAGATAGACCCGGTATTGCCGAGGCGCCTTTTACAGTTAGCCCCGGCACGTTTCAATTCGAAACAGGTTTTGATTATTATAAAAGAACAACCGGGGAGATTTATTTTCTCCCCGTTACTCTTTTTAGAACAGGACTTAGTAATAATACAGAACTACGGATTTCCGGAAAAAACATTCAGGACAAAACCACAAGTCAAAAATTAAAAGGATTTTCACCTCTTACGGTCGGAATCAAAACACACATCATTGAACAACGCGGCTGGATTCCGGAAACAGATATTTTGGTTGACTTGATTATTCCTCTGGGAAACACTGATCTGCAACCTGATAACCTGGGTCATGATGTTCTCTTGCTTTTTCAAAATGACCTATCGCCAAAAACAGCAATCAATTACAACATCGGAGTGATTTGGGACGGCTTTTCAACGGAAGAATTATTTACTGCTTCTTTTTGCTTTAATTATTTGCCAACCGATAACGTGGGCCTCTTTATAGAATACTATGATTTTCTTAGAAGGCAAGGCGCCAAAGAACACGGCCTGGATGGAGGATTTACTTTCCTTTTGCATCCAATGGTGCAGGCCGATTTTTCGGCAGGTGTTAGTTGGATTTCCGGCAACACAAATCACTTTATCTCAACCGGAATTTCTGTTCGCATAGAATAGATTAACACCGCACTTGGCTGAAGCAGACTTTCTTAATTTTTCAGTAAACGATAATAACCAGTACGAATTTGAAAGGAGTAAGCGCAAACGATTGTGTATGCTCAGAGGCACATAAAAACGCCAGTTTTGATTTGACATATCAAGAATTTGTTATCCATAGGTTATTTTTTAACTATGTTTTGTAAAAAACTATATCATTTTTTGAAAATAGGATCAAAAAACACCCTACCGTAAACGAATTCTATAATAAATATTCAAAATAGGGTTACAATTTAAGTGTAATAAGCCAACCTTGTTACGTAAACCTTAAAACTAAAACCCTATGAAAAGATCGATTATCTACCTCGTTCTACTGGTGGGCTTCAGCGTGCTGGCACTCTTCATGCCGGCCGTGCCTACCGCGATCACGACCGAAGGAATTAACTCCGGTGATGTAGCCTGGATGCTGGCCGCCACAGCACTTGTGCTATTAATGACTCCAGGCCTTGCCTATTTCTATGGCGGTATGATCAACACCAAGAATATTATCTCAACCATGCTGCAAAGTTTTATTGCCATGGGTGTGATTAGTGTGTTGTGGATTGTAGTCGGATTCAGTTTGGCATTCGGTGACTCTATTGGAGGATTCATCGGTAACCCAACTTCCTTCTTCATGTTTCAAAACGTACTCGATGGAAAACCTTGGTCGTTGGCACCCACCATTCCCTTGGTGTTGTTCGCTTTGTTTCAGTTAAAGTTTGCCATCATTACGCCTGCACTTATTACGGGCACATTTGCCGAACGTGTTCGTTTCAAGTCTTATATTATTTTTCTGGTGCTCTTTTCACTTCTAATTTATGCACCCCTTGCACACATGACCTGGCATCCCGATGGATTCCTGTTCAAGTTAGGTGTACTTGATTTTGCCGGAGGCACGGTTGTACATATGTCGGCTGGCTTTGCTGCCCTTGCAGCATCAATCTACCTGAGAAATAAAAGTGAAATCAAAGTTGCCTTCTCACCCGCTAACATTCCTTTCGTTTTGTTAGGCACAGGCTTATTGTGGTTCGGTTGGTTTGGCTTTAATGCAGGCAGCGCGTTAGGTGCTGGTCCGTTAGCAGCTTCAGCTTTTGCTACAACAAACACAGCTTCGGCAGCAGCCGGATTGTGCTGGGTATTGATTGATGCGGTGCGTGGTAAAAAACCTTCGGCACTTGGTTTTTGTATTGGTGCAGTAGTAGGTCTTGTAGCGATTACGCCAGCCGCAGGGTTTGTAACAATTCCTTCCAGCTTATTTATCGGTACCATTGCGGCCATTATCAGTAACGTGGTGGTTCATTGGAAATCTAAAACTTCATTAGAAGATACACTTGATGTATTTCCTTGCCATGGAGTGGGTGGTGCAGTAGGTATGGTAATGACTGGCTTGCTTGCTAACACAGCTGTTAATGCAGCGAACACAACAGGCAACGGCTTACTTTTCGGTGAAACCAACCTCTTCACAGTTCACATGATTGCACTTGCCTTTGCGCTTGTATTTATCATCGCGGGTTCATTCCTGATTCTGAAGATTACGGATTTGATTTCACCTATGACGGTTAGCAGCGAAGAAAAACTAATTGGTTCAGATTTCAGTCAGCATGGCGAAAATCTGCATCCGATGGAAAAAGGTGTAGCTGCCTAAAATCACCAAAGCGTCCCGGAGGGTGTGAGATACCCTTACCGGGACCACTTTAGCTTATTGTTTAAAAAAACACACACAAAATTATGAAAAATTATACACAGAGTTTAATACGATTGAGCTTGTCGTTTGTCGTACTGCTAAGTGCAAACAGCTTGTTTGCCCAGGAAAATATTGTTGTTGCGTCTAATGCAAAACCCATCGTTAAAGAAGAAAAAATAGTTACCAAGGGAGATGCTCTTGAGGCTGAGACAGAAAAAACAAAAGCCGAAGAAGAGGATGGAACCTTTTCTGTTAGCGGCTACATCGACTCGTATTATTTTACAAACTTTAACAAACCGGCTTCGCGCGATAACATGGGGCAATCGGGTGTAGGCCGTGGCTTCGACAGAAGGGTTGATCAATTTGCCTTGGGTATGGTTCAAACTGTTTTTAAGTACACCAACAAAAAGTCAGAGATGGTGGCCGACCTTGCTTTTGGTCCAAGTGCGCAGTACGGTAATTATGGTAACGTGCCTGTAATGGTGCCTGCTTATGGCTATGCGATTGGCAACGATACCTGGTCTTCCGTTATGATCAAGCAAGCGTATTTCAAATACAATGCAACTGAAAAATTATCATTCATTGCCGGGCAGTTTGGAACGCACATTGGATACGAATACATTGATGCTCCGCTTAATTTTTTCTACACCATCAATCATACATTCAATAGCGGGATCCCTTTCTATCACACCGGATTAAAAGCTACCTATGCCTTTAGCGATAAAGTTTCGCTGATGTTAGGTGCGGTTAATGGCTTTGATTATGTATATGACAATAACCGATCGAAAGGTTTGATTGGCCAGCTTACTTTGTTGCCAGCGGAAGGGTTTAGTATGTATGTTAATTTTATTTCTTCGAACGAATCGAATGCAGATGCTCAGGGAAAAACTCCTTCTGGAAATTTTACCGTGTATGATATCAATGGAGGATATCAGGCATCTGAGAAATTATTTCTCGGCTACTGGTTTATGTATGGAACTCAAAAGGGAACGTTGGGTGCTCCCGGCACTTTCATCCCAGCCGATGGAAACGTAGATGAAAAGAAAAGCTGGTACGGGGCTAACTTGTACTTGACGTACGCATTTTCGGATGTGTTTAGTCTTGGCTTAAGAGGCGAATATTTCGACAATGAATCAGGAGCGCGCGGCTTACGTAATGTAGATAGCAACGGACAGGCAATTGGCGCTTCGGCCACAACCTTCACACTAGGTGGAAATTTTACACTTGCTGACGGTCATCTGCTTCTTAAACCAGAATTGAGAATGGATTCATTCAATAAACTTTCTGGTGCTGGCAACGAGCAATCACAACAGTTTATGGATGCCGATGGAGTTTTTTCAAAAAATGGTCAAACCACGTTAGGTATGGCCGCGATCTATAAATTCTAAATCAAAATCTTGTCAGGCATGAGCTTGTCGAAACCCTGGTCTTGTTTCGACAAGCTCACTGACAACCCAACTCAAAACAATTAATCAACTAACTAAACCTACCTTGTTTATGTCGAAATCAAAACTCGAATACATCTGGCTGGATGGTTATACACCTACCCAAAGCCTGCGCAGCAAAACAAAAATTGTAAGAAACTTTGACGGCACACTCGATAGCTGCCCCGAGTGGTCGTTTGATGGAAGTTCTACTGAACAAGCGCCCGGAGGTTCTTCAGATTGTATTCTTTTACCCGTGGCGATCTTCCCTGATCCGGCTCGTAAAGATGGCTTCTTAGTAATGTGCGAAGTGTTAAGTCCCGATGGAACTCCGCATCCCACCAATGGCCGTGCAACTATTGAAGATGACGATCGCGATTTCTGGTTTGGCTTTGAACAGGAATATTTTCTGTGGGATCCATCTACGAATAAACCATTAGGCTTTCCAGAAAACGGATACCCGGCACCACAAGGTCCATACTATTGCTCGGTGGGCGCTAAGAATGCCTTTGGTCGCTCCATCATTGAAGAACATTTAGATTATTGTCTCGAGGCAGGTATAAACGTAGAAGGGATCAATGCCGAAGTGGCTCCCGGCCAATGGGAGTTTCAGGTATTTGCCAAAGGAGCCAAAGAAGCCGGAGATCAGGTGTGGGTTGCGCGCTATCTGCTGGAGCGCACCGCAGAAAAATATGGCATTGCTATCAACTGGCATTGCAAACCATTAGGTGCCACTGACTGGAATGGTTCGGGCATGCATGCTAACTTTAGCAACTCGCTGTTGCGCGAAGCAGGATCAAAAGATGTTTATGATACAGTGTGCAAAGCTTTTGCTCCGGTAATAAAAGAACACATTGCTGTGTATGGTGCGGATAATCATCTGCGCCTTACCGGCAAACATGAAACACAGTCCATCGACAAATTTTCTTATGGTATTTCTGATCGCGGTGCATCAATCCGCATTCCGATTGCTACGGTAGAAAATGGTTGGAAAGGATGGCTGGAAGATCGCAGGCCGAATTCGGCAGCTGATCCGTACAAAGTGGCTGCGCGCATTGTTACCACAGTGAAGATGGCGCCACAATTAGAGCCCGTACTGATTGGTATGAATGGCAACGGGAAGGGGAGGTAGACCTTACCCGTGTGTGAAGTAAGGGAGAGGCGCAAGCTTCTCCCTTTTTTGTTTTTTAGCGCTACGATTTAGAACTAAAGAGAACAAGAAATGGTAGTATCTTTAATTTCTAATGAAATTTTGCGTTTACATACTTTCGAATTGGAAGCATAGCGTATTTTATACCGGAGTTACTAATAATCTTGAGCGTAGAGTATTTGAACATAAGCTGAAAGTTAATTCTGGATTTACTGAAAAATACAATTGCAATCAGCTAATGTATTATGAGGAGTTTACCTGCATTCAGGATGCTATTCATCGCGAAAAGCAGATCAAAAAGTATAAGCGTGAGTGGAAGAAAATTTAATCAACTCATTTAATTCTGACTGGCACGACTTAAGTGAAGGATGGTATTCGCCTGAAGAGATAGAATCGTTTAAGAAGTTTAATAGTGAGTAAGAGTTGCTGCTTTAAAAGGGTATGTCATCGCGCACTTTGTTGCGCGATCTACATCTTTATTAAAAGTGCATAGATTCTATTCACTGAGCATTTCATAAATGATCTTGTAGATAGCGGCACAAGGCCGCTATGACACACCCTTGAGAGAGTCTTTTCATCATTGTGCTATGACTCTTTAGAGAGTCTCCATCCATCGTTCAGGTGCTGGCTCCCTTCACTGTTCTTTGTCTTTGAGGGTTTGTCATCGCGCACGTGTTGCGCGATCTACGACATTCATTAACAGCCGTATCAGTTTGGTTGTGAGTATTTCATAAATGACCTTGTAGATAGCGGCACAATGCCGCTATGACATACCCTTTGAATGAGCCCTTTCATCATTGTGCTATGACTCTTGAGAGAGTCTTCCATCCATCGTTCACGTGCTGGACCACCTTTGCTGTTCTTTAAGGGTTTGTCATCGCGCACTTTGTTGCGCGATCTACACTTTTATTAAGTGAATTGGTTTTACTCAACGAGCATTTCATTAAAGGCTTTGTAGATAGCGGCACAGGGCCGCTATGACACACCCTTGAATGAGTCTTTTCATTATTGTTCTATGACTCTTGAGAAAGGCTTCCATCTATCGTTCACATGCTGGTCCGCCTTTGCTGTTCTTTAAGGGTATGTCATCGCGCAAGTGTTGCGCGATCTAAGTCTTTTAATTCTGACTAAGTCTTCAATCTTTCCTTAATTTTTCAATGTCTTTTAAAATCTCAGTTACCAGTGCTTCGGTAACAATCTTTCCTTTCTCAACGGTGGCCAACGTGGCATCGCCCCACACGCCTGACGGTGAGTACGTGCCTGTTTTGTTATTCGGATCACGCGTGAGGCCACGCCCGCCAGGCGAATAATCTTTTACCGCCTTCTTCATATTTACCGCTTCGGGCTTCATGTATAAGATCATGGACGTTTCAATTTCATCGGCATGGGTGCCGCCTTCCTGTTGTTTGATTTTATTTTCTATGGCCTCAATACTTTTTAAGTCGGTAAAGCGCAAAGTGATGCCCTCAGTGGCAAGTGTATCGCGTGCGGGATTAAGTGCCCGCACCGTGCTGATGCCTGTGTTGAGCACATAAAACTTTTTAGGCCCGAAGCGTGCCAGACTTCGCACAATGTCGATCACCAGATCGCGCGCGGTGTTGAGTTGTAATGAAGTGGAACCAGGATACTCAACAAACGCAGGATAAAAATGATAGTTAATGGTGGGCGCAATCACCACGTTGGCTTCTTGCCGCACACGTTCGGTAAAATACTCTGCCAAGATCAAATCGTTTTTTAATAACAAGTGCGGACCATGTTCTTTGGCAGCCGCTCCCAGAGGTATTACTATTATGGTTTCGGGCGTGAGAACTTTTTCAGCCTCGGGCCACGTAAGGTCTTGAAGCAAAATGCCTTTGGGTGATTGTGAAAAAGCAAGGAATGGTAAAGAGAGTAGGAGAAGGATTTTCATGATTTAGAATTGATCCCAATCAAGATACTAAATTTTCCAGGACTCATCTACTGAAGACATTCTTCAACTTCCACCATAACCCACGCGGACTAAAACGCCTAACCGAAACAGCACCACCCACAACAACAACTTCACTAAAACCCATTACGTCATATTTCATCGAAACCAGTATGTCTTTTGTAGATGACTGTATCGGCACTTCTAATTCAAGGGTAGTCATGCCAATGAATGAAAACACAAACGTTTCAGTTTGTTTTGGGTGCGAAATTTCAAACTTAAATTTTCCATCAGCATCCGTAATAGTGCCTTGCATAGTTCCTTTGCGAATAACATTCACCCCAGGCAGCAGATATTCATCATCGACACTTCTTACTGTACCCGTAAGAGTAATGTTAATAAGTGAATCAGTTGGTCGGGTACCAGCTTGTTTTTTGTATATCCGTTCCTGCAAAGTTTGTTGTGTAGAGTGTTGAGCCTCGGTGGGTCGACTAATCAATAATAGTAAGAAAGCAATAAACGCAGCCCATCGGGTGCGGGGCTTAGATGCGCTGATTGACGTATAAAGTTTAAGTTGTTGAGGAGTAAACCGACCACAGGTTGAGCCGATGTGTTGGGCAAAGTATTGTTTGATCTGCGCTTCGCTCCAATGAGTAAAGTCGATTACTTCTTTTTGACAGGCTCCACAGAAGCGTCCGTTTTGTGTGGGGGTAAAGTTTGCCCAGTTTTCATGACAAGGCGTGGGAACAGAAAGAGTAAAGTTTGTTTTCATAGCAGGTTGGTTTACCTGCAGGATGCGAAAGACTTTACAATTCCATAAATACCAGTCTAACTTTTGATTCTGAAATTAGAATATTCATTTAATTCCTTTTATGGGGATTGCGGGTATCCCTGCGGTCTCCCGCAAAGACATTTCATAGACAGATATGCTTTCCAGATTTCTAGCTTCTAACATCCATCCACCAACTTCTAACCTCACTCACTTCGTAACGAATTGACAGGATTTGACCGCGCAGCGCGTAGTGCCTGCGTACTCACGATTATCAATGCAAAAGTAAGTGCAATGATTCCCGTAAGGGGGAAGATCCACCACACTATTTCGGTGCGAATGGTGTAGCGCTCCAGATATTTAGTGAGTGCCCACCATGCAAATGGAGATGATACCAGGAAGGAGACAATCACCAGAATAGAAAAGTCTTTGGACATTAACCCCACCAGGTTTGGCACCGAAGCACCCAACACTTTGCGAACGCCAATCTCTTTGGTGCGCTGCTCGGCTGTAAATGAGGCGAGCCCAAATAATCCCAACCCCGTAATCACGATGGTGAGCGTGGCAAATAAACTGGCCAATGTACTGGTGAGGTTTAGTGTGGTAAACTTTTTCTGAAATTCTACATCGGCAAAGCGATACTCGAACGGGTAGGCGGGCGCATGTTTTTCAAAAATTGTTTTTACCGTATTGATCGAGGCTGGTAAGTCGGCTGTTTTTTTCAAGCGCACCGTAACGGCATCAATCCATTCGGGGTCGAGAATTACAAACATAGGTTTTACAGGTTGAAAGGGTGAGCCCATCAACACATCGTCTACCACACCAATCAATTTACGTTTGCCACCCCACAGGTCGAGCTCAGTGCCGATTGGGTCTTTCAAATCCATTAACTGTAACGCAGCTTTGTTTATAAGAATGGAAGCCGTATCGCTTTTAAAGTCTTCCGAGAAATCGCGGCCTTCAATAATTTTTATCCCCATCGTTTTAGCATAGTCATATTCGGTGGCAATGGTAGTAAAGATCACACGCAGATCTTCGGGCTTGCCGGGCCAGCCGAGAAAGTTGTTGGAGTTTATATCGGTAATGGAGCTATTCGATTTTGTTACCGATTCCACTACACCCGAATTGAGCAAATCAAGTTTAATGCCTTTATAATTTTTTGCTACTTCGTTGGTATAACTAACGGCCATCAGATTTTCCTGATCGTATCCCAGCGCGCGCCCTTTCACTAATTGTATCTGCTGATATATTACGATAGTGCCAATGATCAATAAAATGGAGAAGCCGAATTGTAAGGTCACCAATATTTTGCGCGGTGTGCTACCACCTTTGCCCACGGTAGGTTTGCCTTTCAATACTTTTACGGGTTGGAAGGACGATAAGTAGAAAGCCGGATAACTGCCGGAGATAATTCCGGTGAGGAAGATCATACTCAACGAAAAAATCCAGAATTGTGAAGAGGTATAATCGATGAACAATTTTTTCTGTACCAGATCATTATAAAACGGAAGTAGCAATTGCGCCAGCAGGATAGCAATAGCAAACGAAACAAAAGAGATGAAGGTAGATTCGCCAATGAACTGGAGAATAAGTTCGTGGCGCCTGGAGCCCACACTTTTACGAATGCCTACTTCACGCGCTCTGCGTTCGCTGCGGGCTGTGGCCAGATTCATGAAGTTGATGCACGCGATAACGATAATGAAAATAGCAATCACGGTAAACATCTGCACGTAGTCATTCATGCCACCTGTTTCGATGCCGTTATCAAAATTACTGTGCAGACGCCAGCGCAACAGCGGATAGAGAAAGTATTCGGGTTTGGTTTCTGTTTCGCCATGCTCTTGCAACATGAGGCGCACGGTGTTTTCAACAGCAGCCTGATTGGCCGGGTCGTTGAGTTCGGCAAACACCTGAAAGCTATAGTTTCCCCAGTTGGTGGTGTTTCTACGCACCCATTCGTTGGCTTGCTCACGAAATTTCCAGGGCATTATAAAGTCAAACTCGAATGAAGAGTTGGTGGGAATATCTTTTAATACACCCGTTACTTTTAATTCGTGTTCATTGTCTATGCGAATTACCTGATTGATAGGGTCCTCATCGCCAAACAATGCCTTGGCAGTAGATTCGCTGATTACGATAGAGCGGGGGTCATCCAGCACTTGTTCGGCATTTCCTTTCAATAGGGGGAACTCAAACATTTCAAAAAACTCTTCACTGGCCCAATAGCCTTTTTTGGTGAGGCGGTTTTCGTTTACCGTAAGCAGATGGTCGCCACCCCAGTCGGTAACAAGCATTCGCTTGATATTACTATCGGCAGTCTTGAAAGCCTCGTAGGTAGGTAATGGCACGGATGTCCATGAACTAATCTTGCCATCAAAATGTGCTTTTACCCAAACCTGATACAGACGGTCGGCTTTCGGATGAAACTTATCAAAGGAAGTTTCATCGGCTACCCACAATAAAATAAGAATGCTACAGGTAATGCCAATGGCGAGACCGGTGATATTGATAAATGAGTAAAACCCGTTTTTGAAAAGGTTTCGCACCATCACAATGAAATAATTACGGAACATAGCGTGGGATTAGAATGATAATACTGGCGGAAAGGGAAAAGGTATCACTACGGATAACAAAAATTTTGCTAAAGCATAATGATGGTAAAAGAAGGCCCATAGTTGCAGGAAAGGCAGCTTATTTTGTGCGGGGCATAAAAGGAATGTTCAACGATGAACAACTGTCCGGCCAGAAGCGGACAATTAGTTTTCGGGCATGGCAACTGCGAGGATAAGGTATAGCAACAGGCCGGTGCCAAAAAACAATAGGGAGGCGATAAAAATAACCCGCATGATGGTGGGGTCGAGGTCAAAATAATTAGCAAGACCACTGCAAACTCCGAAGAGTTTCTTTTCTCCTTTTACAAGTCTTTTGGCCATATAGAATCGTTTTTGATTAGTATACGAAACTAAATTTTTTTTGTCTGAAAACCGATTTCCTTTGTTTGAAATAATTAATGACATCATTCAATTTTTCGATTGCATTGAATCGCACTACCTTTGATGTTCACAAACAAAAACCATGAGTTTGAAGATTCAGCCTTACGCGTACTTGTTAGCAGGAACTATTTTAATTTCTTCTTGCACTCCAACGAAAGATCAAAAAGCCGCGGTTGACCCTTTAGAAATCAACTACGTTATCCGCAGCGTATGGCCACACGATACAGAGGCCTTCACACAAGGGCTACTTATCCACAAGGGTGAATTATATGAAAGCACCGGCCAGAATGGTAGTTCGTGGATTGGAATTGTTGATATTAATACGGGCGTTGCCACTAAAAAAGTAACGCTGGATGAACGTTACTTTGGTGAGGGCATTGCTATTCTAAATAATAAAATTTACCAACTCACCTACACAACAAAAGTAGGCTTCGTTTATTCGTTGCCGGATTTTAAAAAACTTAAAGAATGGACTTATGAATCGCAGGGCTGGGGGCTTACGCACGACAATGTAAATCTGATTATGAGTGATGGCTCAAATAAATTGCATTATCTGGATACCACCACACAGCAAATAATTAAATCGGTAGCTGTTACGGATGAACAAGGTGCAGTTAAAAATCTGAACGAACTTGAATTTATAGAAGGATATATATATGCCAACGTATGGCAAACCAATAAGATTGTAAAAATTGATCCGGCTACGGGCAAGGTTGTAGGGCGATTTGATTTGAGCGCGTTGGCAAATGATGCGCGCAAGGCGAGCCCGCAGGTGGATGTGTTGAATGGCATTGCCTGGCATCCGGATACCCGATCATTTCTTGTTACCGGAAAACACTGGCCACATGTTTATATTCTGAAAATTGATGCGGCCCCCAAGCCAGTTAATTAAATCAGTTTCCTGAAAGGAGTTTTCTTTTCGTAAATAAATTATCCCAGGCAGTAAGGGCGGGCTTGGGTTGCAGGTTAATATCTACCATGCCCAGATAAGCGAAATAAGCAATTGACTCGGGGACAGTAGCCGGAAGATTTGCTACATCGAGATCAGTAAATAATATTTGAAGAAGTGCTGTCGCCTTTACATCATCAAGCAAATGGCTATGATGTTCAATATACTCGCGCTGCAATTCGGGCGAACTCACAAAAGACCGGTCGGGTGTTGTAACGGATGCGGATGTCCAGCCGCCTTCGGAAACAAACACTGGTAGATTTTTTCCTTGCACTAACCGCGAGTAGTAGTTGACAGGAATATCGGTGGGGTTATCAAATCCAAAATAAGCATACGATGAAATTCCCATTTCTTCTATGAACGGAAAGTCAATAAAATCCTGTTCAATTCCCTGATAAGAACCGCCCACTAATTTTCCCCAGGCATGATCGGCCTGCACGCTTATACTTAACGGAACGGTTGCGTTGCGCGCCAGCACACGGGTAGCGGTTGAATTAACAGCTTGCTTCACACCGAGGTAGATAGCAGCCGGAGCGGCATCACGGATAAGGTTAGTTTCAAGTGCCAGACCGAGATGGTCGGGTTTCAGGATGCTATCCATAGCCACTACAAATTTTTGATAGATAAATTGCATGTCGGCATCGGCAATACTTTTGCCTGCTTGCTGCAGTTCCACCGCATCCGAAGTTCTGTCAAGTCCGTTTTGTGGATCAATGTAAATCCAGAGTTTAAATTCTTTAGCGCGATAGAAATTGACCAGGTCTTTATAATTAGTGTTCACATAGTCATTGATAGGGGTGCCGCCCAACAATTGCGCCCACGGCACTTCGGTAGTAATCATGGCGGCATCGGCTCGTTGCGACCATAGATTTAAAGATTGTATAATCAGATCATGATCATCAAGCCGCGGTGCCGAGTGTTGAAATCCCATGCGATAAGTGCGGGTTGTTGTGGGCTCTTCGTCTTTTTTACAAGACATAAGAGCAACCAGACTCAAGATCAGAAGATAACGATTCATAAACGCTATGATAAAGTTAAGCACTTGTCTTAATAACACCACCGTTGATTAACACCCTTAGAAGCGGAACGAATTTATTTCGATGTTGAATCTGGGATTTTACTTTTTTGATTTCTTTGCGATAGGATGTATCAACTTGGCCACCAGGCCCGTCCAGCCGGTTTGATGACTTGCTCCCAATCCCCTGCCAGTGTCGCCATCAAAATATTCGTGAAACAAAAGATGATCCTGAAAGTGTGGATCAGTTTGCAACACTGAATTGTTTCCGTGAATGGGTCGGTTGCCATCTGCATCTTTCTTAAAAAGATTTACCATACGTTGCGAAAGATCAAGCGCAATTTCGCGTAGTGTAAGTAGCTTACCGGAGCTGGTAGGATGCTCAATTTTGAAATCATCACCATAGTAATGATGAAAGCGCTGCAACGATTCAATGATCAGAAAGTTTACCGGAAACCAAACCGGACCGCGCCAGTTGCTATTGCCGCCAAATAGATACGAATCACTTTCGCCAGCCCGATACCGAACTGAAAACTCATTTCCGTTCGCATACAAAACATATGGATTGTCAAGATGTATGCGCGAGAGCGCACGCACTCCATAAGGAGATAGAAACTCACGTTCATCGAGCATGCGCTTGAGCAAACACTTCACACGATGCCCGCGCAACAGCGAAAGCAGATGGCGTTGATTTTTTCCGCGTTCGCCCCAGCGTGAAATAAGTTTGGCGAGGTCGGGTCGGTTTTGTAAAAACCAATCAAGTCGTGCTGTAAACTCAGGCATCTTTTGAAAGATCTCTTCATCCAAAACTTCCACTGCGAATAACGGAATGAGACCCACCATGGAGCGTACTTTTAATTTGAGGCGTTCGTGGTTGGGCAGGTGCAGCACATCATAAAAAAATTCATCTTCTTCATCCCACAGGTTGATGCCTTCGTTGTTCACATTTGCCATAGCGCCCGCGATGTAGAGAAAATGTTCAAAGAATTTTGTGGCCAGACTTTGATACGTTGGGTTTTCTTTGGCCAACTCCAGCGAGATGCGCAGCATGTTTAAGGTGTACATAGCCATCCAACTGGTTCCATCCGATTGCTCAATGTAACCTCCCGTAGGCAAGTGCGTGCTGCTGCGATCAAACACACCAATATTATCCATCCCTAAAAAGCCACCCTGAAAAATGTTATTTCCATTGTTGTCTTTTTTGTTCACCCACCAGGTAAAATTCAACAACAACTTATGAAACATCTCTTCCAGAAAACTACGATCGGCTTTGCCATCTTGTAGTTTGCTATCGATTTTGTACACACGCCAACTTGCCCACGCCTGCACGGGTGGATTAACATCGCTGAATGACCACTCATACGCTGGCAATTGTCCGTTGGGATGCATGTACCACTCTTTGGTTAGCAGCAAGAGTTGATGTTTTGCAAATTCAGGATCAATCATCGCAAAGGGTATGGCATGGAAGGCAAGATCCCACGCGGCATACCACGGATACTCCCACTTGTCGGGCATGGAAATTATATCTGCATTGTGCAAATGATTCCATTCATGATTGCGACTTCGCTTGCGTTCGCCCGGAGGAGTTGGCATGGAAGGATCGCCCCGTAGCCACACATCCAGATCATAGAAATAATATTGTTTGTTCCACAACATGCCCGCCAATGCTTGCCGCTGAATCTGTCGCTCTTCGGCATCGGCAATTTTTTTCTGCATGTCTTCATAAAACTCATCTGCTTCTTTCTTGCGATTTTCTAATGTGTCGTCAAATTGAAGAAAAGGTTTTGGTTGATGATTGGGAGACAAACGCAGTCGCACTGTTTTAGATTGCCCACCACCAATTGTATAATCGATACGAAGAGCTGCTTTTGTGCCAGCCTGATTTTTATTGATGGCTCCCGGATAATCAAACACTACATAATCGTTGATGCCATCTTTAAAAGAGCCATTCTCAAAATGTTGATGAAGTCGCCAGGTGTTTGTTTCATTTTCGCAAAAGAGTGCTTCCGATTTCTCATCGCAATAAAAATAATAATCACCCGCGTGGCGATGACTAGCTTTCAAAATTCCTTTGTTGTCGAGAGAAATTTCTGGTTTATAATCATCATACCCCCAGGCCCACGTATTGCGAAACCAAAGTGTGGGAAGAATTTCAATAGCAGCGGCCTCAGCCCCCCGATTGGTAATGGTGATCTGAATCAGAAGATCGTTGCTGTCGGCTTTTGCATACGTAACCTCAACATCGAAGTATCGGTTATCAGCAAAGATGCCCGTATCCATCAATTCAAATTCGGGATCGTACTTGCCGCGCCTGCTTGTTTCTTCGGCCAGCAACGAATAGGGAAATTCCCTGTGCGGATATTTATAAAGCATGCGCATGTAAGAATGCGTAGGCGTAGAATCCAGATAATAATAGAGTTCTTTTACATCTTCCCCATGATTTCCTTCGGGGTTCGTGAGCCCAAAGAAACGTTCTTTAATAATGGGATCTTTTTTATTCCACAACGCAAGCGCAAAACAAAGCAATTGTTGATCATCCGAAATTCCGGCAATCCCTTCTTCGCCCCACCGATAAGCTTTGCTGCGGGCCATGTCGTGCGAAATATAATTCCAGGCATCGCCATGGGCGCTATAATCTTCACGCACTGTACCCCACTGTCGGTCGGTAAGATATGGTCCCCACTGGCGCCAGTTTTTTACTTTGTCACGGTCTTCTATCAGGCGTTTTTTCTCTACGGTCATAGTCCCCAAAGTAAAGAAAAACCAATCCATTTCCACTCATAGAATTTTCGATAATGATCGATAACCGATTATCTACCTTACGTAATAAATCTGAACCCTTATGAAGAAACTCTTCCTGCTGTTGCTGACGTTGTTTGTTTGTTCCGCAGCTCAAACGCAATCGCTTGACCCTTCATTTTATGCCAACTATAAATGGCGCAATATCGGGCCGCAACGTGGTGGACGATCGTTGGGGGCAACAGGCAGTCCGGGTCGTATTAATGAATATTACTTTGGTGCAACCGGTGGCGGCTTGTGGAAAACTACCGATGGCGGTCAAGAGTGGTTTCCGGTAACGGATGGAAAAATTTCAAGTTCATCGATTGGTGCAGTGGCTGTAGCCGAAACCAATCCCGACATTATATATATAGGTGGTGGTGAAACTCAACTTCGCGGAAGCATTACACAAGGAGATGGTGTTTATAAATCTGCAGATGGCGGAAAATCATGGCGGCATCTGGGGCTAAAAGAAACACAGGCCATCTCACGCATTCGCATTCATCCTACCAATCCTGAGATTGTTTATGTGGCAGCGCTAGGTCATCCTTACGGGGATAATGAAGAGCGTGGTGTTTTTAAATCAATTGATGGTGGCAACACCTGGAAAAAAGTTTTGTATGTAAGCCCAAAGGCGGGTGCAGCCGATTTGATTATTGATCGCACAAATCCAAAAATACTTTATGCTTCTACGTGGCAAGTGTATCGCAAAACCTGGAAGATGTGGGGCGGTGGCCCGGATTGTAAATTATGGAAATCAGAAAATGGTGGCGACACATGGGTGGACATAAGTGCTAACCCCGGCATGCCGGCAGCGCCCCTTGGAAAAATTGGAATCACGGTTTCACCGGTTGATAATAAAAGACTGTGGGCAATCGTGGAAGCTAATGAAGGTGGCGTTTATCGAAGTGATGATGCTGGTGCCACCTGGAAAAAAACGAATGACGAACGCAAACTTCGCCAGCGGGCGTTTTATTATTCGCGCATCTATGCCGATCCGCAAGATCGCGAAACGGTGTATTGCCTGAATGTTGATTTTTATAAGTCAACCGATGGCGGCACAAAGTTCGATCAGGAAATTACAGGCAAGCATGGCGACTACCATGATCTTTGGATTGATCCCAACAATCCTTTGCGAATGATTGTAGCGGATGATGGCGGAGGTGCGATATCCGTGAATGGTGGCAAGAGCTGGACAGATCAGGATTATTGCACTACACAATTTTATCATGTTACCACAACTAACCATGTGCCGTATCATGTGGCCGGGGCACAACAAGATAACTCAACGATAGCTATACCCAGCGAAGGTTGGAGTCACATGAATGAATTGGGCGAATGGGGCTATGATGTAGGCGGAGGTGAGAGCGGCTACATTACCTCGCATCCGGATAATCCAAATATTTATTATGCTGGCAGCCAGGGGGCGTTGCTTACGCGGAAGGATGTAACCACCGGGCAATCGCGCGACATACAAGTGTATCCGCGATTTTTTTCAGGCGAGCCTGCAAGTTCATTACCCGAGCGTTGGCAGTGGACGTATCCGATTGTTTTTTCACCCAAAGATGCCAACACATTATATACGTGTTCACAACATGTTTGGAAAACGACCAACGATGGCCAGAGCTGGGAAAAAATTTCTCCTGATTTAACCTATGCCGATCCGGAAACATTGGGCTTGACCGGTGGCGAGATTACGAAAGACATGAATGGACCGGAAATTTATGCTACCGTGTTTGCGTTGGCACCGTCTAATCATGACATCAATACTATCTGGGCCGGATCTGACGATGGTAAAATTAACATCACGCGTGACGGAGGCAAGAAGTGGACTGATATTACTCCGAAAGAACTTCCAAAAAATTCGGTAGTGGCCATTATCGATGAATCGAGACATGCAGCAGGCACTGTGTATGTAGCTGCATTCCGCTATCAGGTAGACGATCGGCAGCCTTATGTTTTCAGGACAACCGATTATGGAAAGACGTGGAAGAAAATTGTAACAGGAATAAAAGACGGACACTTTGCCCGCTCTATCCGCGAAGATGTTGTGAAGCCGGGTCTCTTGTTTTTAGGAACCGAACATGGTGCTTATGTTTCTTTTAATGCAGGCGATAGCTGGCAAACCTTGCAATTGAATTTACCCGATACTCCCATTCGCGATTTGGTGGTGAAGAACGATGATGTAGTGTTAGGTACGCACGGTCGTGGCTTTTGGATTTTAGATGACATCGGACCATTGCGTCAGATGACTTCGGATAAGATGAATCAGTCAGCAATTTTATTTCAACCAACGGATGCTATTCGTGGTGTGTACGATGCATCGTTTCAATATTATTTAAAAAGCAAAGCAGATTCTGTAGTCATTGAGATACTTGATGCCGAAGGAAAAACGGTGCGCAGATTTGTAGGGAACAAGGCTGAAGAAAAACCTACAACGGGTGATTGGTGGGGAAGGGGTGAATCGAAACCAACAACAGCCGCGGGTTTAAATTCTTTTAGCTGGAACTTGCGCTATCCGGGGGCAACGATATTTGAAGGTATGATCATCTGGGGTGCGCGACCACAGAACGGCCCTAAAGCACCAACCGGAAAATATCAGGTGAAGTTGACCGCTGGAAATTATTCTGAAACGAAAACCTTTAACATTAAAATCAATCCTAACCTAAAAGGAGTGAGTGATGCCGATTTAAAAGAAACGTTTGATCTGGCGTTGAAAATCAGAGACCGTGAAAGTGCAGCCAATGAAGCCGTGATAAATATTCGTAAGATCAGAAAGCAGCTAGAGGACGGACTGAAGAATAATACCGATGCTGCTGCAACTGCCGCTGCTAAAGATTTGATAGCCAAACTCACGTTGATAGAAGAAGATTTGTATCAGACAAAAAACCGTAGTGGGCAAGATCCGCTCAATTTCCCGATCAAATTGGGCAATCGTATTTCGGCTGTACGCAGAAGTTTAGAGAGTGGGGACAACAAACCAACGGCCGGAGTTTATAAAGTGTTTGATGAACTAAACAAAGAACTGGATGGCCACCTGAATAAGTTAGAAGTAATTCTTTCTGGTGAATTGCCACCCTTAAATCAAAAACTTAATTTGAATAAGTAGTAGTTGAGCTTTTAAGTTTGATTTTTTTGAATGATAGAAAATACTTTTCTGGTTACTGAAGCAATCTATTCTTTAATGGTCAGGCTTCAGATCATAAATGCTACGAATGGAGGCAAATTCTTTTTCGATGTTTAATTCCAGATCGTTGATTTTGCCGGAGCGCACATCAAACACCCAACCATAAATTTGAGGGAATCCGGTTTTATACCATGCGCGCTGAACATGATCTATTTTAACGATGTTAATGCATTGTTCTCGCACGTTTAGCTCCACCAATCGATCAAATTTCTTCTGCGTATTTTCGATTGCGTCTAATTCTTTCTGATGGAAGCGGTATACATCGCGTAAGGTTTGCAACCAACTGTTTAGCTGCCCCATGTCACTCGGGTTCATGGCAGCCTTTACACCCCCGCACTCATAATGGCCACAAATAATAATGTGTTTTACTTTCAGATGTTCAACGGCATATTGCACAACTGCATTTAGATTATTATCCGTACTTACTACGAGGTTGGCCACATTGCGATGGATAAAAACCTCACCCGGCTGCAAGCCCATCAAATCTTCAGCCGTTACGCGACTGTCAGAACAGCCTATGTAAAGAAATTCGGGGTGTTGCCCCTTAGATAATTTGTTGAAGTACTCAGGATCAACAGAAAGTTTCTCAGTAATCCATTTTTTATTGTTTTCGAAAATTTTATCAAACATAATTTTTATTGAATATTAAATAAGAATATTATTTTCTGGTTTGAGAGCTACCGGGACATTCTCCATGCCGAACATTTCTTTTAAATCAATCTCTATATTCCTTGCAATGGCTGTAATGGGCACATCATTAGCGCTGCCTTCAAAGGGACTTTCAGTCGATTCGCCAATTTTTTCCATTGTAGTAAAAATCCAGGCGGATAATACACTAAACGGAATGGAAAGCCAGATGAGGTGACCTCCTAATTTGTCAAATTCCTGAAGCATGCCGAGCGGTAGCAGGAAAACAAAAATTTTAGTGAAGTATAAGTTAAGTGTTGCGTATTGACGCGGATAGGGAGAATTTTTAATCCTTTCAGAACCTCCTTGCTGATTATAAAATTCAAGTAACATTTTTTCCAACTCCATGTGGCGAAAATCTTCAATAAATCCTTTTTCCAATAATACCCGCAGTTGATCTGATTGAAGGGCAATAATCTGCGCGGGTTTATTGCTCTTAGACATAATAATTCCTATTTCTTCGGGTGACAAATAGTTTAAAAGATCTTTTCTCAAGTCGCCTTCATGCTCTACTACTTTAAACCATTTATTTTTATACTCTTCATTATGTTTTTTATAGATCGCTTCCCATACTCGCTTTTCACGAAGACTATAGCGCAAGGCAGTTAGCCACGCAAAATGCCGGTTGATAAATTTTATTTTAATCGCTTGAAGTTCGGGCTCTGATAATTTTTGAGAAGCATGATTATTGGTAATGTAATCTTTAATCAGGATGCCCCAGCCGCGGCTACTGTTTACAACAGCCCCCCAAATTCTTCTTGCTTCCCACATTCGATCGTAAGAAGCATTATTTTTAAAACCCATAATAAAGGCAACAGCCGTGCCCAACAAGGCAATGGGCAACCACGGAATAGAAAGCCAGCGCCACCCTAACACAGCATAGCAAAAGGTTTGGATGGTAGCTATAGCCAGAAGACTTAAAATATCTCTGCGCGTCCAGAGTATTACTTCTTTGAATGAATAGTTTTTACCTGCGTGCATATTTATTAGGAGATAGTATAACTTTTACTCTGTTTAATCTTATTTTGATTTAACATCAAATTCTTTCATCAATTCGGCCCCATACTTTCGAATCGTCTCTATGATCGGGATGGCTTTTAGTCCACGTTTGGTAATTGTGTACTCAACTTTTGGCGGAACTACGGCATACACTTTTCGGGTCACAAATCCTTCCTTCTCCAAACTTCGCAATACACTTGATAACATCTTATGCGTGATATGTGGCAGTTCTTTTTTTAAATCGCCATAGCGAAGAGTCTTTGTTCGCAGTCGCCAAAGAATCGGCATCTTCCAGGTGCCGCCAATACGATCCATGGCAAATTCAACCGGGTTATAGTAGACCTTCTTATCGTAAATGAAATCAGGCATCGCAGGAAATTTATAATTTCAAAAGCATAACAAATTATCCCTCTAAAATCCTCAATCTAAAATTCGTTTCCAATACTTTCCTAAAAGATAGTCTCCTACTTAAAGGGTAACAGGTTGATTGTGGGAACATAACAGCGCCAACTTGGGGTTAATCAATCCAAACAATAAATTATGAAAAAAATATTTTTGACACTACTTTTTTTGATTTCGTGGGCTGCCTATGCTCAGCACAACGCTGGTAATAGCGGCAAGATTTTAATGATTGCTTCCAACCCGGCAGTGAGCAAACAAACAGGTTGGCCAATTGGTGCCTGGTATGCGGAAGTGGCTCACCCGTATTGGGTATTTTCGGAAGCTGGCTATACCGTAGAAATTGCCAGTCCGGACGGAGGTGAAGTAAAATTTGATTTATTCAGCGATCCGGAAGACCCAAGTAAGTATGCAGCCTTCGATTACATCTCACTGGGTTTTAAAAAAGATCCAGCCAAATCGGAGCTGATGAAAAATACAATCAAACTTTCAACGGTTAATCCCAATGACTACAAAGCTATTTTTGTTTGTGGCGGTCAAGGGCCGATGTACACCTTTATAGACAATGTAGAGTTGCACAAATTTTTTGTCGATTTCTATTTAACCGGAAAACCCACCGCGGCCATCTGTCATGGCACCTGCATTTTATTAAAAGCTAAACTTCCTACCGGGAACTATTTGGTAGAAGGAAAAAAGTGGACAGGTTTTGCCTCTTCGGAAGAGCAGTATGCAGACAATTATGTGGGCATGAAGATTCAGCCGTTTCGAATTGAAGAGGAAGCTCGCAAGATGCCGGGTAGCAAATTTGTTGTGGGGGCTCCGTTCTCCGCATTTGCAGTTCAAGACGGAAATCTTATAACAGGTCAACAGCAAAATTCAGGAGCTGCTGCTGCTGAATTAGTGGTGGCAGAACTAGAAAAGCAGCGAAAAAATTATCCTACCTATGTATTGGTTCATGGTGCGTGGGCTGATGAAAGCGCCTGGGGTTTTGTTCGAAACCAGTTGGCGCTAAACGCAAATGTGGTTGTAGTTAATCTTCCGGCCCATGGCATTGACCTTACCACTGCTACTGCAGTTACATTAAAAGATTATGTTAAAACAGTAACGGATGCGATCAATCGGCAAACAGGCAAAGTTATCTTGGTGGGACATAGCATGGCGGGTATAGTAATTTCGCAGGCGGCAGAAAACATTCCCACAAAAATCAACAAGCTCGTTTATGTCTCCGCGTATTTACCAAAGAGCGGAGAGGATTTATTATCTCTGTCGAAGCAGGACACACAGAGCAAGGTAGGTGGTGCGCTGGAGTTTGCAGCTGACTACTCGGCTGCTACTATTAAAAAAGATATGATTGCAGCGGCTGTGTGTTCCGATTGTCCGGATTTTATGAAAGAGGTTTTGGTTAAATATCATAAAGCAGAGCCGGCAAAGCCATTGGGTGAAAAGGTAACACTAACATCTGCAAAATTTGGAAGCGTACCTAAGTATTACATTCACACGAGTGAAGATCTGGCAGTTGGCTATGAGTTGCAAAAAGCCATGGTAAAAAATAATGGAACGATTAAACAAACATATGTGATGAACACATCGCACTTGCCGTTTGTTGTGAAGCCGCAAGAGTTTCTAAAAATACTTACAGGTATAAAGTAATGGTAAAAAGTATTCTTTCAACACTACTTTTCATGAGTATGAGCCCGCTGTGGGCTCAACTCACCGAAGGTGACACGTTGCGGTTTGGCTATCGGGTAAATGTAAATGGTTCGTGGATTACAGGAAACGTAGAGCGTTTATTGATTAATTCAAATTTAGAGCTTTCTCATGGTGAAAAAAAAATTGGAATTAAATCGAGTAACTCATACATCTATGGAACAATTTTTAAACGCGAAACAGAGAATGATATGTTCTCGCGAAATTTTTTCTATCTAAATCCGCGGAACCGATTTTATCCTTATGCAATGCTATGGTTACAAAATTCGAAACGCCAGCAAATTAATTTCAGATCTCAGGCAGGTCTGGGTGTTAGCTATGCGCTGGTAAGTAAGGGAACACATCATGTAAAAGTATCGGGTACCATCACGCGTGAAGAAACCTATTACGATGGGACTAATTTTTTTATCATACCAGAAAATCTTGAAATGGATCGGGTAAAAAACTGGCGCGGAACGATTCGAGTACTGGGCAATCATGTAATGGCAAACGGCAAGGTTAAAATTCATTACGAAACCTGGTATCAGCCTTCGCTGAATGATACTGAAAACTGGCGCTACTTTATGAATGCTTCCTTGGATGTTCCCATATCAAAGCACTTCTCTTTTCGCACAGCATTTTTGTACAATCATGATAATATCGTTTTGGCTTCGATCAAGCGGGATGATAAAATAATGACTTTTGGTATAAACTGGTCAAACTTCTGAAGTAAATTGTATCTATGAAAATAGCGATTATTGGTAGTGGTAATGTAGGGGGTGCATTAGCCAGCGGCTGGGCAAAAGCGGGCCATCAAATAACCTTTGGCGTACGCAACCTCGAAGAGTTTAAAGGAACCTGTTTAGGTGAAGTCAAAAATATTTCAGTGGCTGCGATTGCGGATGCAGTAGCCAATTCAGATGTGGTGGTGATCGCTGCGGTGCCTCAGGCGATTCAATCAATCGTGGCTGCTATGGGCGATGTGAGTAAAAAAATAATTATTGATGCAATGAACTCTGTACGGATTAAACCCGATACATTTACCAATACAACAGAAGCACTCGTAAGACTCACTAATTGTCCGCATATCGTAAAATGTTTTAATACAACAGGTGCGGAAAATATGGCCAGTCCTGTTTATGCAGGAAGGGGAATAGATATGTTTTACGCTGGGGATAGCGATAAGGCAAAGCATGTTGCCGAACAACTGGCCAAAGACCTTGGCTTTGAAAACATTTATAATTTTGGTGGCAGCGATAAATTTAATCTGCTCGAACAGTTCGCTTTGGGCTGGATTAATTTGGCTATGATGCAAGGATACGGACGCAATATCGCCCTAAAAGTCTTAAAACGATAACAACCCAAGAATTACGGCAATTCCATGCGTGTGGGAACAAAACGACCGTGATTGTTGTATATACAACAGTTGAAGTTAATTTTGATTAATTAAGTATAAATATGAAAGCCGTATTACACAAAGCAAGCACCCGCGGCCACGCCAATCATGGCTGGCTGGATACCAACCACACCTTCAGTTTTGCTCATTATTATGACCCCACCCGTGTTAATTTCGGAGCCTTGAGGGTTTTGAATGATGATTTTGTTGATGGCGGAATGGGGTTTGGCACTCATCCACACGATAACATGGAGATTATTTCCATTCCCCTTTCAGGCGATCTGGAACATAAAGACAGCATGGGTAACGTGACTGTAATCAAACAAAATGATGTGCAGATTATGAATGCCGGCACAGGCATACAGCACAGCGAATACAATAAGAATAAAGACAAGAAGGTAAACTTTCTTCAGATCTGGGTTTTTCCTAAAGTGAGAAATATAACGCCAAGTTACGATCAGATTAATTTTAAGCCCGAAGATCGTGTAAATAGATTACAGCAAGTTGTTAGTCCTTCTAAGGAGGATGAAGGTATTTGGATTAATCAGGATGCCTGGTTTCACCTGGGCAACCTGAAGAAAGGTTTTGAGACGGAATATACCATCAAACAAAAAGGAAATGGTGTTTATGCTTTTGTGATTGAAGGCGATGTTACCATGAATGGACAGAGGCTGAACAAACGCGATGGTTTTGGCATCTGGGAGTTAGAAAAATTTTCTTTGCATGCTGATAGTGATGCAGAGTTGTTATTGATGGAAGTACCAATGAACTAAGCGCATGAAAAACAGATCTGTATCCCGATTGCTCTACGCACATAAAGTTGACATGGGCGGTATGCCCATTCGTCAGCCGTTACCAACTCAACAGGTTCAACAAGTAGATCCTTTCTTATTGTTGCATCACGCCAACATTAAAGCACCCACGCACATTGAACCAGATGATGCAGGCATTGGCCCGCACCCACATCGCGGGTTTTCGCCTGTCACTTTTATTTTTCAGGGCGGGGTACATCATCGCGATAGTCGTGGAAACGATAGTGTTATTTATGCTGGGGGCGCTCAATGGATGAATGCCGGCATGGGAATAATTCATAGCGAGCGACCCCCGCACGATATTCATGAGATTGGCGGGCGACAAGAAATAATTCAACTATGGATAAACACACCGGCTAAAAATAAAATGGATCAGCCAGTGTATTTTCCACTCAGCGCGGAAGAAGCGCCTTCGTTCGTTGCTGATAATGGTAACGTGACAGGTAAAGTTTTTTCTGGTGAAGTGCTTGGTGTTAAAGGCCCGATTCCTTCTCAGACTATTGTAAATGCCGCCACATTGGTAATAAAGAAGAATGGTAAAATTTCAATTCCTCTTCCGGTGATTCATAATGTAATGATTTACCTATTGGATGGAAAGTTGAGTGTAAATGGATTTGGATTGGTAGAAGAACTTAATCTTGTGCATTTTAAAAATGATGGCGAGGGGATTTCTTTTGAAGCGCTTGAAGACACGCGGATTCTTTTATTAAGTGGGGAACCATTAAACGAACCCGTAGTCTCTCATGGTCCGTTTGTTATGAATACGCAAACTCAGATTATGGAAGCCATGCGCGATTACCAAATGGGTAAAATGGGAATGCTGATTGAAGAATAAAAATCATTAAATGAATCATCCCCTCCAAAAAATTGATTGAACTGTTTGAGGGTTTTATTGTTTCAGTAGTACAATCGATACATTTATAAATGGAAACTATTGCATCCATGTCCAAATCAACTGAGTTTGAATTTCCCGTTGTAGATTTAATAGAACAACGAAGAAGCCGGAGAGCCTATTCTTCTAAACCGATAGAAAAGGAAATAATCCGCTCGCTTTTTGAAGCTGCCCGTTGGGCACCCAGCAGCATGAACGAACAACCCTGGGCATATCTCTATGCAACCAAAGATCAACCCGAATTGTGGAATAAATTATTTGATCTTCTAAATGAGAGCAATAGGGTTTGGGCCATCAATGCACCCCTGCTTATTCTTAGCATGGCACGGAAAACACATCAACGAAATGGTGCTATCAATGCCTCTGCAAAATATGATACGGGTTCGGCCAACACTCTTTTATCCATGCAAGCCACTCACGCTGGCTTAAATGTTCATCAGATGGGAGGGTATGATCGCCAGAAAGCAATTGCAGAACTTAATATCCCCGATACACATGAGCCTATTGTGATTATGGCGATAGGTTATCCGGGTGATCCTGAAATCTTAACAGCAAATTTAAAACAACGCGAAGTTGCTCCACGCGAGCGCTATTCACAGGAATCTTTTGTGATGAACAAATCTTTTTAACTATGGTAACTGCAAGTATTGGCCGCGATCATTATCGCACAGAAATTCTCGCCTCGGGAAAAACAATAATTGCAGATGAGCCTGAAGAGTTAGGGGGCACAGATGTAGGCCCCGCACCCGGAGAATTTTTAATGATTTCATTAGCAGCTTGCACAGCAATCACCTTGCGTATGTATGCGGATCGCAAGAAATGGGACGTAAGTAAAATCAACGTGGAGGTGGCCTCGCAAAAACTTGAGTTTAAAATGCAATTCACGCTTGAGATTTTATTGGAAGGAGATCTGGATGAAGACCAACGGCAACGGTTGTTACAAATCGCAAAATCGTGCCCGGTGCATAAAACTCTAACAAACCCGATTGAAATAAATACAAGTTTAGTATAACTTGATTCACTATTTGTAATCAGCAACTTATGAAGGACATTACTAAAAGGTATACGAACGGGGAGGTGACAGTAGTCTGGAAACCCAAACAGTGTATACACTCAGCAATTTGTTTTAAAGGCTTGGGCAAAGTTTTTGACCCACAACGCAGACCTTGGGTAACACCGGAAGGCGGCACTACGCAACAAATTGTAGATCAGATAAAAAAATGCCCTTCTGGTGCGCTGAGTTATTTTATGAATAGCGATGCAAGTGGTGATAAAGTTGAGGTTGAAGCTGAAACGATTGTTGAAACCATGCCCAACGGACCGTTGATGGTATACGGAAATGTTGCCGTTAAAGATCCGCAGGGGAATATTACTAAAAAGAATAACGTCACCGCCTTCTGTCGCTGTGGAGCGTCATCCAATAAACCCTTTTGCGATGGCTCACATAAAAAAATTGAATTTCAAGGGTAGACCCCACACTAATTTTAAAGATATTTTTTATTCCCCTCACACAGGAGACGGAGATGACCAGACTAAGGTAATCCTTGAACTACCAAAATTCACGGTTAATGAAAGTTCAATCAGCAATACATTGGCTACCTTAGCTACGTGAAATATCTTTTCTTTTTTATTGCGCTGCTCATTGTCGATGAAGGCATCGCCCAAACTTTTCCTTCGGGTTTTGCACGCGTGCAAGTAGGGAGTGCAATCAGTTCGCCAACTGTAATGGCCTTTGCCCCAGATGGAAGAATTTTTGTTGCACAGCAAGGCGGTGCGTTGCGTGTAATTAAAAATAATGCATTATTGGCAACTCCATTTGTTTCCCTTACCGTAAACTCAAATGGCGAGCGAGGCCTGATAGGCATAGCTCTTGATCCGGATTTTGCCACCAACAATTTTATCTATCTCTACTACACGACCAATACGGCACCTATTCACAATCGTATTGTCCGCTACACAGCCAATGGCGATGTTGCCGCAGCAGGTAGCGAGCAACTGATTTTAGATTTAGATAATTTGAGTGGAGCAACCAATCATAATGGCGGTGCGCTTGGCTTTGGGTTAGATGGGAGATTATATGTAGCTATTGGCGATAATGCAACAGGCTCTCATGCTCAAAACCTTGATACGTATCACGGAAAGTTGTTGCGCATAAATAAAGATGGATCGGCTCCAACCGATAATCCATTTTTTGCCGCAGGTGCCACTGAACAACGAAAACGTGTGTGGGCGTACGGACTTCGCAATCCTTATACATTTTCTATTCAACCCGTTACCGGCAAAATTTATGTGAATGATGTCGGGCAAAGTGCGGTAGAAGAAATTAATGACGCCACGGTTGGAGGAAGAAATTTTGGTTGGCCCACAGCCGAAGGCACGAGTACAAATCCAAATTTTACGAACCCCGTATTTCTCTACAACCATTCAGGCGCAGCGCCTACTGGATGCGCCATAACAGGCGGCACTTTTTTCAATCCATCCTTTACCACCTATCCGGCAAGTTATGTTGGCAAATATTTTTTTCAGGATTATTGCACCAACTGGATTTATTCGTTGGATTTATCCGGCACACCAACGGCAACCTTGTTTGGCTCATCAGTAGGCGGGTCAGGTGTAAATCTTTCAACAGGGCCGGATGGAAATTTATATTATCTGAGTCGCGGGTCACAAGCACTGTATAAAATTACATCCACAAGTTCCACAGTCCCTGCTATTGTGCAGCAACCCGCATCAGTAAGTATACCGTTTGGTGAATCAGAGCAACTAAGCGTTTCTGTTACGGGCACAGCTCCGTTGCAATACCAATGGCAAAAGAATGAAGTTGATATATTGGGAGCAACTCAATCAACCATCACAATCAGCAATGCTCAACTTGCCGATGCAGGAAATTACCGGTTGCGTGTTACCAATATTGCAGGTCAGATTTTTAGCAACACAGCTGTGGTAAGCGTTATCGCCAATACAAAACCTATTGGTGAAATTTTAACTCCTGCAGCGGGAACAACCTATGCAGCGGGAACAACTATTTCATTTTCAGGGTCAGGCACTGATGCAGAAGATGGTAGCTTATCTGCGGCAGCGATGAGTTGGCAAATTAATTTTCACCATGATACTCACAAACATGATGAACCACCGCGCAATGGAATCAGTTCGGGTGTTTTTGAAATTCCCGATGCGGGCGAAACTTCGGCCAACGTGTGGTATCGGTTTATTCTTACCGTTACCGATTCAAAAGGAAGCATTGGTAAAGATTCAATTGATGTCTATCCACGCAAATCATTTTTGAATTTTGTAACCGATCCCCCGGGGTTACAAATAACGATTGACGGTCAACCCAAAGTTGCGCCCATATCCATTGAGAGTGTTGAAGGAATAAAAAGGGAAATAGGAACTCTTAGAATTCAGGCAGTGGGTGGAGTTGGGTATGAATTTTCAAGCTGGTTGCATGGCGGTGGCGTGATACAAGTAATAACTACACCCACCGACAACATTACCTACACGGCTTCCTTCAGTGCCATTGTTGGTGCAGAGGATTATGAAACTTCGATTTATCCAAATCCCGTAAAGGACTGGCTAACCATTTCGCATCGCAATGTTTCATCTATTGTACTAACCGATATGATCGGGAAATCCTGGAATCTGATCTCCGAGCACTCAGCCGAGTCAACAAGCGTGGATGTAAGAAATCTTCCATCCGGAATTTACCTGCTCAGCTTTTCTGCAAATCAGACTTTATTCAGGCATAAAGTGCTCATTCAGCGCTAGCCCACAAAAAGTTTTCATTCAATAGATTCATTCTGTAATTTTCTTGTTACTAAATCAGTTATTAGCAGACTGTGCGCACCCTTATCGGAATTATATTCTTTTTGCCTTGGGCGGGATTTGCCCAGACTATCTCCATTAAAGGAACAGTAAAAGACCAAAACTCGGATAAACTTCCGTATGCCCACGTTGTCATGCTTCCCGATTCAATTGTTTCGCTATCGGATGAGAATGGTAATTTCAGAATGAAAGTAAGGCCGGGCCCACTAACCATACAAGTATCGTTTACAGGGTATAAAACACAGCGACAATCTTTTACTGTAAAAACAGACACAACGATTTCATTTGTACTTATTGCAGACATCAGTGAACTCAATGAAGTGGTTGTTCGTTCCGATCGGTACCAGCAAGAATTATTTAACTCCACCCGATCCGGCATGCAGATTATCACCCAGAAAGATCTTAATTCCATTCCGGTGCTGGGGGGTGAGGCAGACCTGATTAAAACACTGCAATTATTACCAGGCACCATTCGCGGGGTGGAAGGAAGTTCAGATTTATTTGTGCGCGGAGGTGCGGCCGATCAAAACCTGACTTTGCTCGATGATGCACCTATTTATAACACAAGTCATCTCTTTGGGTTTCTCTCTGTTTTTAATCCGGATGTGTTAGACAAGGTAGAAGCAATTAACGGTGGCTTTCCGGCCCGCTATGGCGGAAGGCTTTCATCAATTCTGGATGTTAAGACCAACTCTGAACTTGCACAGCAAACACACTTAAGTGGCGACATTGGGTTAATTGCATCACGGTTATATCTTGAACAACCGATTGTAAAAGACAAGGCGAGTTTCTGGATAGCCGGACGAAGAACATACATTGATCAGGTGGTAAGATTGATCGGGGAAGAGCTGCCCTACTTTTTTTATGATTTCAACGGAAAGTTGATTTTAAAACCTTCGGCACGCGATCAGGTAACAGCAAGTTTTTATAGTGGCGAAGATATTCTCGATTTGTTTCGCGATCGCAATAATGATGGAGATGGATTTCTTACTCGTTTTTCTTCCGGCAACAGCAGTCAGTCAGTGCAATGGAAACATCAGGGCCTTACGGGATGGAGCACGCAAGCTTCTTTGTTGCGATCTAAATACAAGTACAACATCACGAATGTATTTGAAGAAAATGAATTGCTGGCTACCTCGGATATTGAAGATGTAGGTGCGCGGCTTTTAATCAGCAAAGATTCAATTCTTAATAGTACTGTTTCCATTACGGGCGGATTGGATTGGACACGCCATGTTGTGAGCCCCAACGTGCTGAATACATCGGGCACAATTTCTGAAATCTTAAAGAGTAGTGAAACAAGCGGAAGAGTTGCGAATGAACTTGCCGCTTTCGCAGAAGCAGAATGGTCTCCGTTCGAACGGTGGCGTTTAAATGCCGGAGTGCGAACGTCTATGGCTATCGTAAAAAACAAAAACTACTTTACGCCAGAGCCCCGGCTTTCGGCACGATACTCGTTATCTGAAAACCAAAATCTAAAGTTTAGTTATTCGCGTATGGCGCAGTACATGCACCGCATTTCAAACTCAGCCATTTCATCACCCACCGATATCTGGTATCCGGTAACGGATAGCATCCGGCCACAAACTTCACATCAGGTGTCCGCAGCGTGGCAACGGTCCATGCCTTCGGCCAATATATTTTTTAGTGTCGAAACGTATTATAAATCTATGAGCAACTTAATCGGATACGAGGAAGGAACTAACCTATTTTTAAATACAGACTTCGAATCAAAACTCATTCAGGGAAAAGGTCGTGCTTATGGATTTGAATTTTTAGTTCGCAAAGAATCAGGAAAACTAACCGGCTGGATCAGTTACACACTTTCGTGGACGTGGCGACAGTTTGATGAAATAAATCGTGGCGAGTGGTTTCCTTCGCGCTACGACCGCAGGCATAATGGGGCTGTTGTTGCTCAGTATACACTTAACAAACGCTGGTCGGTTTCGGGTGTATGGGAATTTATTTCAGGCTCGCGTTTTACTCCGGTTATCGGTCAATACATTGTTTTTGCTCCTACACTTACAGGCGTTGATTTAATTCCTGTCTACTCTGGAATCAATCAGGTTAAGCTTGCCAATACCCACCGACTTGATCTCGGACTAAAATTTAAAAGTAAACCTGACAAAAAATTTCAATGGCAATGTTTTGCCGGAGTTTACAATTCGTATAACCGGGCCAACCCCATTGGTATTAATATAGTGCAGCAGCCCGATGGTTCGCTTCGATACGAACAACCTGGATTATTTGGGTTGCTTCCTTTCATCAGCTATGGATTTAAACTATGAGTAAACGAATAACGATAGGGATTTTTTGTTTGGGACTTTTGTCCCTGCTCTTTTATTCTTGCCTACCCGATCCGCTGGAGGTAGAAGAGGTGCCGAAGATCAAACCAGAGATTGTTGTGTCTTCGCAGATTCTTACCGATCAATCGTTGATTGTCTTGTTAACAAAATCGTTTGGCGCGTTGGATGCGAGTGACGATAGCGATCCGGAGGCATTACTCAATCAAATCGCCATTAATGATGCACTCGTAACAATTACCGGCCCGGCAGGAATTGATACCTTAAATTTTATTGAATCGGGCGTGTATGGTGGATTGACCAATCCGCTTGAAAGTGGACAGCAATATTTCTTGAAAGTAACAAGCCCAACCATGGGCAATGTAAGTGCCACTACACTGGTAAAGCCCCAAGTTCAATTTGAAGAGATTGATGCAACCTTGCTTTTCAATGGCTTTGATGATACGCTGGCTCAGGTGACGTATAGTTTTCAGGATTTGCCCGGTAGGAATTTTTATATGGTAAACGTGCAGCGGCTTCGTCAGGAAAATATTCAGGAGCGGCTTTTAAATCCGAGAGCGTTTGTGCGCCTCATCACCGATGAAACCTTTGATGGCGAACCGTATTCAGAAAGTTTTCGGGTTTTCCCTACTGATTTTTCGGAAGGGGATACCGTAGCGGTTTATCTGTCAAACATCAGCGAAGAGTATTATCGTTTTATTAAACTGCGTGTCGACAACCGTTTTAGTTTTGTTGAATTTCTGGGCGAGCCGATTAACTATCCATCCAACGTTGAAGACGGTAAAGGATTTTTCAATTTATATCTTCCGGATATCCGCGTGTTTACTCTTTCTGTTAATGATTGAATGGAGAGAATATAAACCTAAAGTCTCACATAAATTCTTAACCACATAGGCACATAGTTCACATAAGAGTTCTATCTAAGCCTATGTTTCTATGTAGTTCAAAAAGAGACGTTTGAGCAGTGCTTACATTTCTGATTGATTTGTTTATTTTTGTACTCCAAAAAATTAGGACTAACATGAAACAACTTTCTATTCTTTTTATAATCGCACTTGTGGTTGCTGCCTGTCAGAATAAACCGGAAGTAATCACCAATACCTATGGCGAAGCAATTACAACAGACGGAGCCTTTGCATTGGCGAGTTTAAATGAACAGGTTGCGGATAAAGATTCTGTGACCCTTACATTGAAAGGCACCATTGAAAAGACCTGCGCTAAAAAAGGCTGCTGGATGATGGTGCAAGATGAAAACGGAGTGGCCACTCGTATAACGTTTAAAGACTACAAATTTTTTGTACCCACCGAAGGTGCGGAAGGAAAAGAAGTTGTGTTTTCAGGAGTAGCTAAACGTAAGGTAACAGATGTTGCCACGTTGCGCCACTTTGCCGAAGATGACGGAAAAACTGAAGCCGAGATCAACGCCATCACCGAACCCAAAGAAGAAATTGAATTTGTGGCTACGGGTGTGGTGATCTACGAGAAAGAATCCAAAAAATAATCCTTTACTCTTTAGGACTATAGATGTCAGATTGAGCCTGTCGAAGTCTTAAATTTGAATATCCCGGGTAAGTTGGACGATCACCTTCTTATATCCGGGATATTCTTTTAATAACACATTCCGATCAGCCATTTCAAAATCGGCAAAATCAAAGCCGGGCGATACGGTGCAACCACATAGTGCAAAACTGTTCCGTTTTTCTACGAATGCCCCAAACCAACTGTTGGCCGGTATCATCACTTGCAGCGAATCGCCTTTATCCAAATCGGGCCCCAGCCGATGAATGATCAACTCATTTTTATGCAACACATATATAAGTAAGGTGCTGCCTTGATAGAAATGCCAGAGCTCATCGGATTTGATTCGATGAAATACCGAGCGGTTTTGCGATCGAAGTAAAAAGTAAATGGCAGTCGAAAAATTTCTGTCGCCATCAAAGCGAGCAGGAAGTGCGGTGGTTAAAAGTATTTCTGGCGACCGATAGGTCTCTTTATAAAATCCGCCTTCCGGATGTGGCCGTAAATTCAGGTGATTTATCCAGTATTCAATCGATTTCATGCCCGGTTAACATTGGCTTTATCTCAAAGGAATAAAATTCATATGTGATTTAGATAAAAAAAATCATCTTGTGCCAGCCTTTAAGGAACTTGCTCCGAATCATGAAGAGAATTATTTTTTTTCTGTTCTTCTCGCTGACTGCTGTATCAGCCTATGCACAACGGGAATCCAAACCGTATGTTATCCTCGTTTCGTTTGATGGCTTTCGCCACGATTACGTAGCAAAGTATAACCCACCCAACTTTAAAGAGTTTATTTCCGCGGGCGCGCAGGCCGAGGCGTTGATTCCTTCTTTTCCCAGCAAAACATTTCCCAATCATTATACGATAGTTACCGGACTGAATCCCGGCAACCACGGCCTGGTGGATAATTCATTTTACGATCGTAATCGAAATGAATTTTATGGTATGCGAAACAAAAGTCGTGTTGCTGATCCTTACTATTATGGTGGCGTGCCGTTGTGGGAGTTGGCAAAAAGAAATGGAATGAAGTCCGCTTCTTTTTTTTGGGTCGGCTCAGAAATGAGTGACTCAGTGCGCAGACCCGATTATTATTTTCCGTTCGATGATACAGTTGATCCGCGCAAGCGGGTACAGCAAGTGCTCGATTGGTTAAAGCTTCCGGCTGCCGAAAGGCCGCACGTGATTACACTCTATTTTTCTTTTCCTGATCATGAAGGCCACGAGTATGGACCCAATGCACCGGAAACCCAGCAGGCAGTTTTGCGTGCCGATAGTTTGTTGGGCGAGTTGATGGTAGGCGTAAAAGCTACACACTTGCCGGTAAATATTCTTTTGGTTTCTGATCATGGTATGAAAGAACTTACCGTAGCAGAGCAGACGTATATTTTTATCGATGAACTGGTGGACAGAAAAGATCGTTCGATAAAGCTGGTAAACGGAGGAACGCAAACGCATTTATACGTTGAAGGTGAGATCAAACGTGACTCGCTTTATACGTTGCTGAAACAAAAGGAAAAGAATTTTACGGTACTCAAAAAAGTAGAGTACCTGCCGCGTTGGAATTATAATCACCTGCGCGTGGGCGACTTGATGGTAATGGCCGAGCCGGGATATTATATACGAGAGGGTACCCGCGAACGTTTTTTTACTCAGGCGAAGTTGGGAACAAAGATGGGTGTGCACGGTTACGATCCCGCTACCGAACCAGCTATGCGTGGTATCTTTTATGCGCAAGGCCCCAATATCAAAAAGGGCATTCAGGTTGCGCCCTTTCAAAACATTCATGTGTATCCACTGATTGGCAAAATACTGGGTTTACCAGTACCGGTTATTGATGGCAAAGAAGAAGTACTTAATATACTATACAGAAAAAAATAGTTCTGAATTTTTGCTGACAACCGTCAATTCCCAACCGCAAAATGATACCCCACACCCTTAATAGTGATAATCTCAATAGACGAATCTTCTCTTAGATAATCACGTAGCTTGGTAATGTAAACATCCAGCGTGCGCGAATTAAAAAAAGAATCATCGCCCCATACGCGCAACAGCATTGTTTTGCGATCAATATTCAGATTTTGATGTTCAGCTAAAATCTGAAGCAACACGGCTTCGCGATGAGAGAGTTTGCGCACAACACCTGCGATTCTTAACTCATAGCGCTGAGGGGCAAATTCAAACTTGCCAATAGCGATTGCTTCTTTTGGGCCGGCAGCAATTTTTTGAGTGAGTTGCAGCAGATTGTTTATCCGTACAATCAACTCTTCCATGCTAAAGGGTTTTCGCAAATAATCGTTACCGCCTACCTCAAAGCCTTTGATCAGATCTTCAGTTTGAGTTTTGGCAGTTACAAAAATGATGGGTACTGTTGGATTTACCTTTCGAATACTTTGCGCGATTGCATAACCATCTTTAGTGGGAAGCATAATATCCAGCACACAAATATCGGGACGGGTTTCTTCGAAGGCCGTCATCACAAGTTTGCCATCCGTTACCATGCGCACATCAAACTGGCGCACCTCAAGACTTTCCTTTACTATGCGACCCAGAAAAGGCTCATCTTCTACATAAAGAATTTTTGTTTTACTCACCTTGTTTTTTATTTCGGTAATGAAATTATAAAACTGCTTCCCTTTCCCGGCTGGCTTTCAACGTCAATAGTTCCCTTGTGGCTTTTCACCACACTCTCTACATAGCTTAATCCCAATCCGTAACCTTTAATGGTGTGAACATCACCGGTAGGCACACGAAAGAATTTTTCAAATACTTTTTTTCGATACTCAGGCGCAATGCCGATCCCCAGGTCTTTTATGGTAAGTATTATGTGGTCGTTATCAGATTTTAGGGTGATAAAAATCTGTGGGTTGACCGGACTATATTTCAGAGCATTGTCAAGCAAATTATAAATAACACTGGTAAGATGAACAGGGCCACCCATCAGCGTAAAATCAGTGCCTTTTTTTTCGAAGCGCACTTCGGCCTGTTGTTTTTCAAAGACAAGTTTCAGAGAGCTTAACACCTGATCTACTAATTGGTCAAGGGATATGGGCTCGGGATTAAAATTTACTCCGTTGTTTTCAAAGATGGCAGTCTTTAGAATTTTATCGGTAAGTAGGTTTAACCGATTTAGTTCATTCTGTGCAATGTCCAGGTATTCGCTGGTTAACTCCGGATTGTTTTGTCCTTTGAAATTCTTGATGGCTTCCAAGGCCACCCCTACGGTTGTTACCGGAGTTTTGAGCTCGTGGGTGATGTTGCTGATGAAATCATTTTTTAAGTCCATTAGTTTTTGCTGCGCGCGGATGTTGCGATACATCACTACAAAAGCAATAGTAGTTAAAAGCGTAAGAAAGACTGAGAATAAAATTTGAGGTGCAATTTGTTTTAATAACATAGGCCTGAAGCCTGATAGAATTACTGAATATCGGTTTACCGGATCGAACCTTACCCAATCCGAATGAATTGAATTAGAAAACACCCGGTTAGTAATGGAATCTTCCCATTGTGGTTCATTCATTCGAAATCTCCCCACTGAAAAATCTATGCGCGGTGGTCTTTGAATTTTACTTTGAACTTTAAAAGATACATTCAGATCATTATTTTTTAAAGCCTTGTTAAAGTGATAATTAATAGAGTCGATAGAGAGAGAATCGGGAGTCATCTGTATAACAAAACTTTTGCCGTTTGAAAATTGGGCAGTACGAAAACGCTCAGCCATTGGCCTGAGAATTTTTCCGATAGTATCTTCTTTAATATTTTGGGCATTAATATAAATGCGAACCTGAGAGGATGCTTCCGGTAATTTTTTCCATACTGAATCAATTTCTCTCTGCTTGGCAAAGTGATCAATTGAATCAGGAAGAATAGGCGAAATACTTTGTGTGAACAAAGAATCGCGCATCGCCATAATAGTATTTCTGAATAACCCATTGGTTTCTCTTCGCAAATCAAAATAAGCTTTCTCGTACGAGTTCGTAAGCCAAAACATCTGCAGCGCCAGCAAAAGGATAATGCTGCTTGCAATCAGCGTGAGGGCTAGTCTGTTTTTTGATTTCTTCATTTTCGCTACAAAAATACGTGGATAAGTCTGCCCCCGATGATCTTTTAACCTTAATTAACATTGCTTTCAAAACTATTAACCGTCTTGGACTATCTCACCCCGTATATTTGCATCAGACACAACATGAAAATCTCAACAACTATGAAAAAAATAATCTTGCTGGTTGGCGTTATGGTCTCGCTAACAGCTGCCAATATTGTTTTTGGTCAGGCAGCCGGGGTAATAAATTACGAAGCAAAAGTAAACATGCACCGCAATATCCCAGCCGAACGCGAAGGCATGAAGGCAATGATTCCTGAATTTCGCACTACCAAACAACAGTTGTTCTTTAATGAATCAGAGGCGTTGTATAAAACTGTAATTGAAGATGAAGAAGAACAATTTTCATCAGCGGGTAGTGGTGGCATGCGCATGACCTTCCGTATGCCCAATACAGAAATGTATATGCAAAACTCGGGTAAAATAATTTCCAGACAGGAGTTTATGGGTAAGTATTATCTGATTGAAGATTCTGTTCAGATGGCGCCCTGGAAATTTGGCGATCAGGTTAAAACTATTGCCGGTTATGAGTGTCGCATGGCTTATTATACCCGCACCGATACCGTGCGAGCGATGGTAGTTGGCATCCCCAATGCAACTCAGGAAAAACGAGAACCCGAAGTTCGTACTACTGAAATCACGGCTTGGTACACCGATAAAATCCGACCCTTCCTTGGCCCCGAGCGCTACAATACCTTGCCGGGTGCTGTGCTGGCAATTGACATTAATAATGGTGAACGAGTAATCGTGGCAAAAACAATTGAACTAAGAGAATTGAAGAAGAATGAATTGAAGGAGCCAACCAATGGCACCAAAACCACCCAGAAAGAATTCCGCAAGTTGATGGAAGAGCAGATGAAGCAGATGGGTGGCGGTCGCCAGATGATGATCAGAAACTAGAACTATAGAGACTTCAAATACGATTCCATGAGAAAACTATACACCTTACTGCTGGTTGTTGGAGTTTCTGCTTCGGCCACAAACGCCCAAAAATTTTCGGTTAAAGGTCAGGTTACCGATACACTTTCGGGTGCGTTACCCTCGTCAACGGTTATGTTGTTGAGCCCGAAAGACTCATCGTTGGTAAATTTTGGTGTGAGTGATGTGAAAGGCTTCTTTGAAATAAAGAATCTTAACAGGGGCGAGTATTTGTTGAAGATCACCTTTGTGGGTTATTCCAACTACATGAAGCGATTCACAACGCCATCCGAGGCATCGGTAATTGACTTGGGCAGAATAAAGATGGCCCCGCTTTCGAAAGAATTGGATGCGGTAGTAGTATTGGGTGAGAAAAATCCGGTAACGGTAAAAAAAGATACCATTGAGTTTAACGCAGGTTCGTTTAAAACAAAAACCAACGCCACCGTTGAAGATCTATTAAAAGTAATGCCCGGTATGGAAGTGGATACGGACGGAACGGTAAAGGCACAAGGAGAGCAAGTGCAGCGTGTAACGGTTGATGGAAGAGAATTTTTTGGCCGAGATCCGAAACTGGCTACGCGAAATCTTCCTGCCGATGCTGTTGATAAAGTGCAGGTGTTTGATCGTAAATCTGATAATGCACAATTTACAGGCATTGATGACGGCCAGCGCGAGAAAACGATTAACCTCGAATTAAAAGAAGAGAAACGAAATGGAGCGTTTGGAAATCTGATGGCAGGCGCAGGCACCGATGATCGCTTTCAGGCAACGGGTAGCGTAAACCGGTTTGGAAAAGGAAAGCAGATTTCTTTTCTCGGTATGGGTAACAATATTAATGAGCAGGGTTTTTCCATTGGCGATTTTATGAATTTTTCGGGAGGCGCCCAATCGATGATGGGTGGCGGGGGTGGCACCAGAACCATTACCATTAATACCGGAGGTGGTGGTGGCTCGGGCCCAGCTATTAACAATGGGGGTCGTCAAAGTGGTATTATGACGAACTATGCCGGAGGTGTAAACTTTAATAAAGATCTCAATAAAGACACAAAGCTAACTTCGAGTTATTTTTATAATCATCTCGACAGAAATGTAAGTACTGATTTAAATCGTACTAATTTTTTGCCTGATGAAAGTTTGAGTAATACCCTGAGTCAGTTAAGTAAGCAGATTAGCAGCAACGATAATCATCGTGGCACGTTGCAACTGGATCATACTCTTGATTCGGCAAATACGATTCGTTTGACCGCCAATGCATCGTACTCTGAGTCAGAACAGAATACACTTAGCGAAAGTGAAACCCGGAAACTTTCTGATAACTCGCTCATCAACGAAAACCTACGCACCACCTTTAATGGGCAAAACGCATTAAGTTTAAATTCAAGTTTGCTCTGGCGGCATAGGTTTGCCAAAAAAGGAAGAAGCATGTCAACTAATCTTTCGTTGGGTCTCAGTTCAACCGATAGTGAGGGAAATCTGACTACAACAAACAAAATTTATAACCAAACTCCCGGTGAGCAGTTAATCGAACAAACCAATACACAAACAACCGACAATCAAGCACTCGGAGCAACAGTTTCTTATACCGAACCGCTGGGCGGAAGAAAATACCTGGAAGCGAACTACAACGTTCAAACGAATAACAACGATGTAATACGCGAGGTATATGATGTAGATTCGGGTGCCCCGGTTCCCAATGATTCGTTGAGTAGTAAGTATCTGAGCAATTATATTTACAATAGACCGGGTCTTAATTTTAAAATCAATCGCGAAAAATTTAGTGTAACGGCTGGCGCAAGCTACCAGATGACTTCCCTAAAGGGTGACATTGTTTCGCACATTGCATCGCGAAATGCTATCATCGATCGCACATTTGAAAACCTTCTTCCGGCAGTTCACTTTAATTATGATTTTTCAAGTTTCAAACATTTACGTTTAGATTATGAAACATCTATGCAGGAGCCAACCATTCAACAATTGCAGCCGGTTGTAGATAACTCCGACCCATTGAATATTTACGTTGGTAATCCAGGTCTGGTGCCGGCTTATGTGCATCGTGTGAGCGCGAACTATACAGCGTTTAATCCGGCTAAGTTTGTAAACTTCTTTTCGTTCGTCAATGCTTCGTATATGAAGAATGCGATTGTGAATTCGCAATCAACGGATCCAACAACGTTTGCCAGAACCACCCAACCCGTAAACGTAAGTAGTTCAAAAAATCTGAGCCTGAATTTGAATGGTGGGTTTCCAATCAAAAAACTGAACAGCCGTTTTAATATCGGCCCTACCGCCTCGCTTTCAGAAAGTATTACGGTGCTGAATGAGATGGACAATAATGTAAATACGAAGACCCTGGGTGGCTCTGTGCGCTATAACTTTACCTATAAAGAATTTGTGATCATTGACCTTAGTGCTAATCTGAGTCATCAGGAAACAAACTATGATTTCAATACACCCGATCAACAATATTTTAATCAGACTTATCGGTCCGAACTCAATTTGAATTTCCTCAAGAAATATGCCTTTAACACTACGTACGAGTATTTGATTTATTCCAGTACAACCACAGACTTCAGGCAGAATATCCCGTTTTTAAATTTATCAGTTTCGCGATTTGTATTGAAAAATAATGCGGGTGAGATAAAACTTGGCGTCAACAATTTATTGGATCAAAGCAATAGCGTGAGCCAGAGCTCAGGCGATAATTATATACAACAGCAAACAACCAATAACTTGGGCAGGTATTATATGCTAAGTTTTACCTACGCACTTAACAAGCACCTGAACCCTATGGGCGGTAATCGGAGAGGTAGTGGTGGAATGATGATCATGAGACAGTAGTTTATCGGTTGGCACTTTTAGAAGGTTGTTAAGACTACATTGATCTTGTATACTGCATCCAATATCTTGTGCCCATGAAATAGCCATTAAGATGCTCTACACCCAACTGTATGATAATTCTAGCTATTCCATGTGACCACTAAAAAAGATTATTAACACATGAAATACTGCGCAATACTGCTATTGATTGCTACAAGTCTTTACGGACAATCGTATATTCCTAAGTTTGACATTCAGGGTCATCGTGGTGCACGGGGGCTGAGGCCGGAAAATTCCATTCCGGCTTTTTTGCTTGCGCTGGATTCGGGTGTTACTACTATTGAACTCGACCTGGCAGTTACAAAAGATAAGCAGTTGGTGGTATCTCACGAACCCTGGATGGCTGCATCCATTTGCAGAAGCCCCGATGGAAAATCAGTTGATCCAAAAGAAGAGAAGAAATACAATATTTATAAAATGACCTATGAGCAAGTAAAGCAATGGGATTGCGGTTCAGCAGGAAATGAAAAGTTTCCACAACAACAAAGAATGGCAACTGCCAAACCCCTGCTAAGCGAAGTGATTGTGGCTGTAGAGAATCATTTAAAGAGTTATACGCGCTATGAAGTAGATTACAATATTGAAATAAAGACCTTGCCGGAAGACGATAATAAATTCCACCCCAAGCCAGAAACATTTTCTGATCTTGTATATAATCTTGTCGATGAATATCTTCCCTTGGATCGGGTGGTTATTCAGTCTTTTGACTTTCGCGTGTTAAAGTATTGGCATGAAAAATATCCGCATGTTCGCCTGGCAGCATTGGTAGAGAATAAAAAAACAGTTGATGAAAATCTTACCGCGTTGGGGTTTACACCAGCTATCTACAGTCCTTATTTTAAGCTGCTCACCAAAGAAGATGTTAAGAGCCTGCATCAGCAAAAAATAAGAGTAATACCCTGGACAGTGAACGAAGAGAACGACATGCTTTCTCTCAAGGGTATGGATGTGGATGGATTTATTACTGATTATCCCGATCGCGCAGCCCGCTTCAAACGCACATTAAACATTAAACCGAAGGGGAAGAAGTAGTTTTAGCATTATAAATTTCCCAGCACTTTACCATCCCTGTTTCTTTGCTTATTCTTGCACCTTATTTAAAGGAAAACTATGTCAACTCCCCACTCTCAATCTTTAACTTCGAAATACGATGTGTATGGCATCGGCAATGCCCTGGTAGATATAGTAACAGAAGTAGATCACGATTTCTTTATAAAGAATGAAGTGGAGAAGGGCTTGATGACGTTGGTCGATGAAAAAAGACAACTTCATCTGATGAAAGCTATCGACATGAAGAAGAGTAAAATGTCGGGTGGTGGGTCAGCTGGCAATACAGTGGTAGCAATCAATCAGTTTGGTGGAAAAAGTTTTTACTCCTGCTTGGTGGCGAAAGATGAACTGGGTAAATTCTTTTTGGAAGATTTAAAAAGAAATGGCGTTGATACCACTCTAGCACACGAACAATGCCCAGAGGGCCACACAGGTCGCTGTCTGGTAATGACCAGCCCCGATGCTGAGCGCACCATGAATACGTTTTTAGGTGTAAGTTCATTCTTATCGCCAGCGCAATTGGATACGAATGCAATAAAAAATTCTACCTACATCTATCTTGAAGGATATCTTGTTGCCAGCCCTAAAGGATTAGAGGCTATGAAGGAGGCTAAGAAAATAGCGGAGTATAATAAGGTGTATACAGCACTCACGTTTTCTGATCCAAGCATGGTAAAATACTTCTCCACCCAAATGGAAGAAATTGTGGGTGCCAGTGTGGACTTACTCTTCTGCAACGAAGAAGAGGCAATGATTTTTACTGGCACCAGTAGCGTGACCGAGGCTCGCGAAAAGTTAAAGCAGGTAGCTAAGCGTTTTGCGATTACACTAGGGTCGAATGGCGCCCTGATTTATGATGGAGATACTTTTATTCAGATCGAACCCTATAAAGTGCACGCCATTGATAGCAACGGGGCAGGCGATATGTTTTCAGGAGCCTTTATGTATGGAATTACACACGATCACAGTTATGCTGAGGCGGGCAAGCTTGCATCGCTGGCTTCCTCAAAAGTAGTCTCACAATTTGGGCCACGACTGGAGACACAACAAATTAAGACTGTATTGGGTAGTTTGATTGGCTGAAATTACTCTAGGGGTTAAAGCTTCACAAACAATTCATAACTTCGGATAAGTCCATCCGTTAGATTTCTTATCATTGTAATCCAAAATTTTAATTATGCATAAAAAACAAGGTTTAACCCTTTGGTTTCTGCTTGCCGCGATTTCGGTAGGCTTTAGTCAGGCCCGAAAAATTGAATTTACCGAATACGATCTGCCGAATGGCCTGCATGTTATTCTCCACAAGGATAACACAACGCCCATCGTTGCCGTGTCGGTACTGTATCACGTAGGTTCAAAAAATGAAGACCCTAATCGCACGGGCTTTGCGCACTTCTTCGAACATTTATTGTTTGAGGGCTCGGAGAATATTAAGCGTGGTGAGTTTGATAAATATCTGGCTAATGCAGGCGCCAATAACAACGCCAACACATCAAACGATCGTACCTTCTATTATGAAGTGCTTCCGTCTAACCAATTAGAGCTTGGCTTATGGATGGAATCCGAGCGCATGTTGCATGCCAAGATTGAAAACATTGGTGTAGAAACACAGCGCGAGGTTGTTAAAGAAGAAAAACGCCAACGGTATGATAACCAACCTTATGGTACCATTGTGCCAGAAGTTATGAAGCGTGCCTACAAAGTTCACCCTTATCAATGGACGCCCATTGGTTCACTTGATCATTTGAATGCAGCATCATTGGATGAATTTATTCAGTTTTATAAAACCTTCTATGTACCTGAAAATGCAACACTTTCAATTGCCGGAGATATCGACATAGAACAAACTAAAGCCGCTGTGGCAAAATACTTTAAAGATATTCCTCGCGGTGGAAAGACTATTCCCAGGCCCGCAATAGTAGAGCCGCATCAAACAGCCGAGGTGCGTGATGTTATTTTTGACAACATCCAACTGCCAGCAGTTATTCAAGCATATCATACACCTGCTCAAGGCACACCTGATTCATATGCATTGGATATGCTTAGCACAGTGTTAAGTGGTGGGCAGAGTTCCCGAATGTACAAGGCCTTGGTGGATGAGCAAAAGATAGCTTTGCAGGCAGCCGCATTTCCATTTTCTATGGAAGACCCTGGACTTTACCTCACCTTTGGTATCGTAAACATAGGTGTCAATCCGGACGATCTTGAGAAAGCTATGGATGCCGAGATTGAAAAGGTTAAAACGGAATTGATTACTGAAAAAGAATTTCAAAAAATCCGCAACCAGATGGAAAGCCAATTTGTGCAACAAAATTCCTCGGCTGTAGGTATAGCCGAACAACTCGCCAACTATCATGTGTATTATAAAGATGCTAACCTGATCAACACAGAGATTGATCGGTACATGAAAGTAACCCGCGAAGATTTACAACGCGTGGCAAAAAAATACCTCACCAAAGAAAACCGGGTAGTCTTGCAATACTTACCCAAGTCTGCACAAAGCAAACCTGACAATACCCAAATCAAAAAAGATAATTGATTATGAAAAAGCATATAGTATTCGTTTGCCTGCTGCTCGTACTTGTATCCGCGCACGCGCAAGTAGATCGTACAAAAGCACCATCACCTGCACCTGCCCGCGCTATTGAGATAGGTGCCTATCAAACATTCACCCTAAAAAACGGACTGCAGGTATTTGTTGTGGAGAATCATAAACTGCCTCGCGTTCAGTTTTCGTTGCAATTGAAAAACGATGCGATTTATCAAGGTGAAAAGGAAGGCTATATAGAAATGGCTGGCACCCTGATTGGCACGGGGACAAAAACCAAAACAAAAGCTCAGATTGATGAAGAGACTGATTTTATCGGTGCTAATTTAAGTACAAGTTCAAATGGAATTTTTGCATCCAGCTTAACCAAGCATACTGCTAAGTTGCTTGATCTGATGAGTGATGTGTTATATAATCCTGCCTTTGCGCCTGAAGAGTTCGAAAAACTTAAAACACAAACCCTATCGGGTCTTGCTGCAGCTAAAGACGACCCTAATGCCATTGCAGGTAACGTACGTAATGCTTTGCGCTATGGCAAGCAACATCCATACGGATTGTTTACTACCGAGAAAACAGTTGGGGCCATTACGATGGATGATATAAAGGGGTATTATAATACTTACTTTAAACCGAACAACGCGTACTTGATAATTGTTGGCGATATTGATTTGAAGACAGCCAGAAGTGCAGCTGAAAAATATTTCGCTAAATGGGCTAAGGGTGATGTAAAAAATCCAACCTATACACAACCCAACGCACCGTCCAAGACGTACGTGGCCCTGGTTGATCGCCCGGCTTCCGTTCAGTCCGTTATTAATATCACCTATCCAGTGGATTTAAAACCCGGCACACAAGACGCCATCAAAGCGCGTGTTACTAATCAGATTCTGGGTGTTGGCTTTTCTGCCCGCTTAAATCAAAACCTGCGCGAGAAGAATGGTTTTACATATGGAGCCGGCTCCCAACTTAATCCTGATAATCTGATCGGAAGCTTTAATGCATCGGCCAGTGTGCGTAATGAAGTAACGGATAGTTCGGTGCATGAATTTTTAGCCGAGCTAAAGCGTATTGTTAACGAATCGGTAACGGAGAAGGAGTTGATCCTGGCCAAAGCAGAAATTTCAGGGGCGTTTGGGCGTTCTCTCGAAAGCCCGCAAACCATTGCCAACTTTGCGTTAAATACGGCCAAGTATAACTTGCCAAAAGATTATTACAATAACTACCTGAAGTACATCGATGCAATTACGCTGGCAGATGTACAGGCAACAGCTAAAAAATTTATTCGCCCCGATAATGCACACATTGTAGTTGTGGGCAAGGGAACCGATGTGGCGGATAAGCTTAAGAAGTTTGGAGAAGTTAAGTATTTTGATATTTATGGCGAGAGTTATGTGCCCACAAAAGCATCATCGCTTCCTGCTGATTTAACAGCCGAAAAAGTGATTGCAAAATATATTGATGCAATTGGAGGGGTAAAGAAAATACAGGAGCTTAAGAGCATGAAGACAATCATGAAGGCTACCATTCAAGGAATGGAATTAACTATGAATTCTTCCAAGAAGTCACCTGGCAAAAGTTTGACCGAAGTTTCGATGCAGGGAAATGTAATGCAAAAAAGTGTTACAGACGGAAAAGAAGTTGCCGAATCACAAATGGGGCAAAAAACGCCTGTTGATGCTGGAGTAAAAGAAAAAAATTTATTTGAAGCTCACCTTATACCAGAAACGATGCTTGCCGCATTGAATGTGAAAGCAATCCTTAAATCAATAGAAAATGTTGAGGGAAAAGATGCCTACGTTATAGAGTATGTTTTTCCGGCTGGCCAGAAAACAACAAATTATTTTGATAAAGAAACAGGATTAAAGATTCAAACTGTTGAATTTGTAAAAACTCCACAAGGCGAGGTGGCAATTCCAACAAAACTTCAGGATTATAAAGAAGTGAGTGGAATAAAATTTCCACATACAATTCTTGTTAGTCAAGGTCCGATGAATTTCAAATTTCAGGTTTCTTCCTTGGAAGTAAATGGGGCTTTGGATGATGCTATTTTCAAAGTACAATAATTAAGTAGTTCTTAAAAAAGGTCGGCTTGAAAACCGACCTTTTTAGATTAATAATTACATTCTCCGCAAAATCGGTTATCCAATCTTGTAAATCCCGAAAATCCTGCACATTTTTGCACCCCTTTATAATTTTAGATAGCTATGAAACGCACATTCCAACCTTCACGCAAGAAAAGAACCAATAAGCACGGTTTTCGCGAGCGCATGGCTTCCGCCAATGGTCGCAGAGTGCTTGCTGCCCGCAGAAGAAAAGGCCGCAAAAAACTCACCGTTTCTGACGAAGGCACGCCAAAGAGCAAATAAACAATAATGCTTTCTTGGTGTCCTGATTATTCTAATCTAGGCCATTAGGAAAGAAAACTAATTCAGAATGAAAAATTCAGAGAGAGAGTCACCCCTCTCCTTTGGAGAGGGCTCGGGGGTGAGGGTTAAGTTCATAAAAGCGGAAAGGCTCTCAAAAGAACTAGTAATAAAGGAACTCTTCGAAAAGGGTTCCTCTTTTTATTTATACCCCTTTAAGGTAATATATAAGTCTAATCCTGATCAAAGTAATTTAGCTATTAATCAGGTACTGATTTCAGTCTCCAGCCGCAATTTTAAACGAGCAGTTGACAGAAATAAGGTGAAGCGAAGAGTGCGTGAAGCCTACAGACTCCAAAAGGAAGTACAAACGCACCCTCAAAAGGGTATCTTTTCGTTTATCTATACAGCAAAGGAAATCTTACCTTTCGTGGAGATCAAAAGCAAGCTTTTTTTAGTACTCGAAAAAATTAAGAACTTGGATTCACTTTAAAAATGCAAAGGTTGGGTGACTCTAAAAAATCTATATGAAGCGGTTGAAAATAGTTGGCGTTTTGGTTGTAGTAGCATTTACAATCTGGGCCTTTCAAGGGCCAGGTGAAAAATATTTTGACATCGCTCGTAGCCTTGACATATTTGCTACGCTTTTCAAAGAAGTAAATGCCCACTATGTGGATGAGATCAATCCAAAAAAACTCATTGACAATAGTATCCATGGCATGTTGGATCAATTGGATCCGTACACAGATTATATTCCAGAAGAAGACCTTGAAGCATTTAGCATTCAAACAACGGGTCAATATGCTGGTGTTGGCGCATTGATCGGTATTGTAAAAAACAAAACAGTAATCACCAATCCATACGTAGGCTTTCCGGCCGAGCGGGCTGGTTTGCGTGTGGGTGATGAGTTAATTTCAGTAGATGGAAAAAATGTGCAAGGCAAACCCACATTTGAGGTGAGTTCATTGCTAAAAGGAAAACCTAAAACAGAAGTTGTACTGGAGGTGAAACGTGCCGGGCAAAAAGAGAATTTAAAATTCAAACTGATCCGGGAGAAAATTAAAGTAGCAAATATTACTTATCAGGGCATGGTAGGTGCAGAAATCGGATATATAAAACTTGATGAGTTTACACCCGGTGCAGGGAAAGAAGTGGAAGAGGCTGTGGCAAAATTGAAACAACAAGGCGCAAAGAAGTTGATACTTGACTTGCGCGATAATCCGGGGGGGTCGTTATACGAGGCAGTAAATATTGTTAATATTTTTATTCCAAAAGGGAAAGAAGTAGTAGCCACCAAAGGCAAAGTTCCTGAATGGAATAAGTCTTACATAACATTAAACAATCCGCTTGATGCTGAAATTCCATTAGCCGTGCTTACCAGTGGAGGAAGCGCATCTGCATCCGAAATTGTTGCAGGGTCACTGCAGGATTATGATCGTGCTATTTTGGTAGGACAAAAAACCTTTGGCAAGGGGTTAGTTCAAACCACTCGTCAGTTGGCTTACAATGCACAGCTAAAAGTGACTACAGCAAAATATTACATCCCTAGTGGGCGATGCATTCAGGCTCTTGATTATGAACACCGCAAAAGCGATGGCACAGTAAATAAGTTTCCGGATTCGCTAAAGCGGGAATTTAAAACAGCAATCGGGCGTAAAGTGTATGATGGAGCCGGTCTGGATCCAGACATGTTGGTTACAGCCGAAACGTATGGCTCGGCAATTATTGAGTTGGTAGGCGCAGGCCTTGTATTTGATTACGCAACAAAATATTGTGGTGATCATCCGGTGCCAACATCATTAAAGGATTTTAAACTTTCTGAAGAGGAATATCAAAAGTTTATAGCTTGGGTAAAAGAACAAAAGTTTTCATATTCAACAGAGTTAGATCAAAAAGCAGATGAGTTGATTGCATCCGCAAAAAAGGAAAAATATTTTGATGAGTTGCAAACCCCGCTCAAAGAATTGAAAAGCAGAATCGATCAAAATAAGAGTTCGGCCTTGGTTAGGTTTAAGCCCGAGCTATCAAAAATTCTCGAAGAAGAAATTGCATTTCATTATCGGCTAGCTCAGGGTCAGATTGAAGTTTCGTTAGACCGCGATGCCGAAATTCAAGAGGCAAAAAAGATTTTGATCGATCCGGTTGCTTACCGAAAACTACTTTCGCCTAACTAATGGCACTCTTACTTAGCCTGGAAACATCCACGCAATCTTGTTCAGTGGCATTGCATAAAGATGGTAAGTTGTTGGCAGAGCGTGAAACAAAAATTCCAAGATCGGCAGCTGCCCAGATAGCTGTAATGATTCAGGAAGTGATTCAGCAGGCCAATCACAAACCATCTGAATTAAATGGAGTGGTGGTGGCTTCAGGCCCGGGTTCATACACTGGATTACGCATTGGCGTGGCAACGGCAAAAGGATTATGTTATGCGCTTAACATCCCGCTTATTTCAGTTAACACATTACACTTACTTGCATCTCAGGGTAAAGATATTTTTCGGACTCAGGAAAGATCATTTGATCAGGATAAGATTCTTTTTTGCCCTATGCTTGATGCGCGTAGAATGGAAGTATACTGTATGTTGACGGATTTTAATTTGAAAGAATTGGAGCCAATACAGGCTCGTATTATTGACGAACAAAGTTTTGGCGAATATCTGGAACAGCAAGTAATTTATTTTTTAGGAGAAGGCGCACAAAAGTGTAAAGAGATAATTCGTCAAAACAATGCTCGGTTTCTTCCGGATGTTATTCCGCAGGCTAGGCGGTTAGGTGAGATGGGACATGCAAAATGGCAGCAATCTCTTTTTGAAGATGTCGTTACATTTGAACCGTTTTACCTGAAAGATTTCTTTGTCAAAAAACCAAATTTGGTTTAAACGTGTTTGAGCATAGATGGAAAACGAAATAATCAATCGAGTTAGCAATAGTCAGTTAGTAACGTTCGATCTGGAAGAGTTACACACACCAGGCGAGCGCTTATTGTTTGATATGAAAGACTTACTCTTTCAGGAATTGGTTTTGCGTGAAAAAGACTTTAGAGATTTCGTAAAAACCCACGATTGGTCGGGCTATCAAAATAAGTTTGTCGCGATTACATGTTCGACCGATGCAATTATTCCAACATGGGCCTATATGTTATTGTCAGCATCGCTCCAGCCCTTTGCAAATACAATTATTGTTGGGTCCTTGCAGGATTTAGAGAACACACTTTTTCAAAAAGCCTTGAACGATGTTGATTGGAAAAAATATTATAATGCCAAGGTTGTTATTAAGGGGTGTAGTAAAGTTGCGGTTCCAGCGTCCGCCTATGTTGAGGCGACTAATAGACTTCGTCCAATAGCTTCCAGCATCATGTTCGGAGAACCCTGCAGCACAGTGCCTATTTTTAAGAAAAAAGGCCCCTGATTGGCATTCTGATAATCAGGTGGTTACCTCAAAAAGTTAAAAAAAGCCCTTTTTTGGCAAAAATCTTTACCAGCACCTCTTGCAGAAACCCCATCAACATGTACCTTTGCACTCCCTTTGAAC
>OZ257123.1:3697500-4420999 GCA_965278925.1 Cyclobacteriaceae bacterium
AGGCTTTCAAAGGTATGCTCAGTACGGTTGGTAATCGTATGTGGAGTGCAATAGCATAAGCATGCTTGACTGTGAGACCGACGGGTCGAGCAGGGACGAAAGTTGGATATAGTGATCCGGTGGTTCTGCATGGAAGGGCCATCGCTCAAAGGATAAAAGGTACGCTGGGGATAACAGGCTGATCTCCCCCAAGAGCTCATATCGACGGGGAGGTTTGGCACCTCGATGTCGGCTCGTCACATCCTGGGGCTGGAGAAGGTCCCAAGGGTTGGGCTGTTCGCCCATTAAAGTGGCACGCGAGCTGGGTTCAGAACGTCGTGAGACAGTTCGGTCCCTATCTGTGATGGGCGTAGGAAGTTTGAGAGGATCTGACCTTAGTACGAGAGGACCGGGTTGGACTAACCGCTGGTGTACCGGTTGTCGTGTCAGCGGCACTGCCGGGTAGCTATGTTGGGACGGGATAAGCGCTGAAAGCATCTAAGCGCGAAACCCACCTCGAGATGAGACTTCCATTAAGGGACGTCAGAGATGATGACGTTGATAGGCTGCAGGTGTAAAGACAGAAATGTCAAAGCTGAGCAGTACTAATTACCCGAACGCTTCAGTAAACGAAACTTATGTGCTCGTAACTTTTACTTTAATAGCTTCAATACTCTTTTATCAATACTGTCAACGATATTGTCCCGATAGCTATCGGGAAGTCCATAGGTGATGGTCAAATAGTGACTAATAATACAGTAATTACTAGTAGCTCACGACCAGACATTCAGAGACTCAAAACCTTAAGGTGACTATAGCGGTGGGGATCACCTCTTCCCATTCCGAACAGAGAAGTTAAGTCCACCCGCGCTGATGGTACTAGGGTAAAACCCGGGAGAGTAAGTCGTTGCCTTTTTTTATTCTAAGCCTCACCCCAAAAGTGAGGCTTTTTTTTACCCTATTGTCTCATTCAAATCAACTAAATAATAGAAGGAAATTTATCCTACGCTAACTTCAAATAAGCCATCTTCATGAATATGAGAGGCAGCTTGTTTGATAGACTCAACATTTGAGGTTTGGATATTGAAGAACAGCGTTTGATAAAAATCAGAACTCAGTTGATTTAAACGTGTAACTTTTATTTTTTCGACAATGGAGAATGGATTAGCTGTCTCTAACTGAAGACTCCCCAAAAGGTGATTTTTAGCGGTCTCCAACTCATCAGACATAATAGATTCTTCACGGAGTTTTTCTACCTCGAACTTGATCTGAGTTATTGCAAGCTCCCGATTTTCTTTATTCACGTCTGTTCCAATTATAAAGAACGCATCGTTTTTCAGTGTGTTGATTGAAGAATGAATTCCATAGGTAAGTCCTTTTTCTTCACGAATATTTTTCATCAATCGAGAACCAAAGTAGCCACCCAAGATATGATTGAAGAGTACCAGTGTTGCATAATCCGGATTGTTCCGATTAATGATTCGTTTTCCTAAACGAAGTGAAGATTGAACACTATCCGGCTTCTCAACATGCTGAGAAAATTTTTCCTCAGATTTTTCAAAAGTGATTTGCTGTTTTTCTGGAGTGGCGGATTGAAATACAGAGAGATGCTCCAACATCGTTTGCTTTGTAGACGGATCTACCTTTCCAGTGACATAAATTTCGTGTAGCTTAAATCTACGTTGAAAGAAATCGATCAAATCTTCACGTGTAAGAGTATCAATATCATTTTCTTCCAAGGTGCTTCCGTAAGGGTGATGGCCGCCAAATATATTCTGGCGGATTTTTTTGCTGGCTACATAACTATTTTTCTCATTATTAATTTTAAGATTCTGTTTAGAGATGTCTTTCATCAATAAGAACTCGCTATCTGAAAATGATGGTAAGGTGGCAATTTCACAAAAGAGAGGGAGTGCGTTCACTACATTTTTTGTGAGTGTGTAAAGTGATAATGAAGTGAAATCAAACCCGGGACTGATTTCTACTGAGGACCCAAATTGATCGAACATTTCAGCGATCTGATACGAGTTTCGTTGAGTTGTTCCCTTTTCAAGCATTTGTGCCGTGAACTGTGAAAGGCCTCTTTTATCTTCAAACCATTTTCCGGCTTTGAAGATAAGTTCTATCTTAACTACCTCTTGATTTACTTCCGTAAAATGAACCAACGGGATTCCGTTAGTGAGTTTGATTATTTCCGGTGACGGGAGGCTAAAGTTTTTTATTTCTGCAAACCGCGGAGCAGATGTTCTATCCAGCATACTTAGTTATCTGTAACAGAATCATTTTCCCTCGACTTGGCATCGAAATTAAACATGATCGTAAATCGAATTGTTTCGGCAAGTGCATTTTCGCGCTGGTTAGTTGGCACGAGGTAAGCCACGTCAACTCCAAATGTCTGATGTCTGAATCCTACACCGGCTGTCAGATACTTGCGATTTCCTTTGTCTGTTGCTTCATAGAAATATCCTAAACGGCCAGCGAATGTATTATTATACCAATACTCGGCACCCATGGAAGTCATAACTTCCCGAATCTCTTCCTTAAAGCCACCAGTTGCATCCGTAAAGGATCCAAAAATTCCGTTCAACAAAGGGGTTGAGTTATCGCGAGGTGGACTTGGCACTAAAAGTTTGTTGAAATCTAATGCAAAAGTAAGGTTGTTCTTTGGACCCAATTCCATTGTATAAGCACTGCCTAGACGAAGGTTGGTGGGGATAAAATCCCGATTGTTTGCGTCTGAGTACGAAATCTTAGCACCTAAGTTGGTAATTGCTCCACCCAGAGAAAGAGTTGAATTTCTTGACACAAATGGTTTGGTGTAGTAAATACCTAAGTCAACAGCAACGGAGTTGCCAGGTCGTGCATCAATATTTCCCGTAGTTAATGCTCCGGTTAGATTTGAATGGATGTAGCGTAGGGCACCTCCAATAGCGAGCTCCTCTGTTAACTTTCTTGAATAAGTAACATCAAAAGCAAATTCTCGTGGATTGAATCTACCCAGATCTTCGTTGTTAAGTCCCTTAAATTGAATCTCGCCTAAATCGAAATATTTCATGGAAGCAGCAATTGTTTCCTCGTTTCTTATTTTATAGAAACCCGACAAGTAAAAAACATACATGTCGTTGATGATCTTTCCAAGCCAGGGTGTGTAGGAGCCTGAGATACCGTAGCCTAATCCATTATCGATAAAAGCAAGTTTGCCAGCATTCCAAAAGGCGGAGTTTACATCGGCTGAAGTTGCAGCTCCAGTATCGCCCATGCCAGCCGCTCGTGCATCGGGTGAGATGGTGAGGAATGGAACAGCGGTTGTAATTACTTTGTTGGTGCTATCCTGACCAATAATGGTTCCCTGATTTTGCGACCACGAGAAAAAGGGAATAACTAAGAGTGTAGAAAATATGGAAATACTTAACCTCTTCATAATCAAAGTTCTAATCGGTAAAGGTAGTTAATTCAGGATAATTAGCTTCGTAAATTGCTCATTTTTCGAACCATCCAGTAATGAACGAACAGAAAGTTTACCCAGATATACCCCCTGTCCTAATTTTGTTCCGGTTGATGATTTTCCATCCCAATCTGACAAAGTAACCCGATACTGACTTGAAATCACTTCATAGCTTTGGCTCAATAGCTCTTTACCAGCTAAATCATAAATGATCAAGAAAGCCTCAAGGTCTTCACCTGGTCGGGTGTGTGTAAATTCAAGCGTTGTTGATTCGTAGAATGGATTGGGGTAGTTGCTAAACTCTTCAATCTCAATCTGAACGCCATCGGTTACCACAAAATTAACGCTTGCTGCTTTCGAGTTGTTGTATGTATCAGAAACTGATAAGGTAAGCGTGTGAGTTCCTTTTTCTAATCCGTCCACTGGAAAGATGAGCGATCCTTTTTTGAAGGTGTCTGAATCTGCAGAATAATAATCATTGAGGATAAAACCCGGTTGATCATCGATGGTTGCTACGATTTCATTACCAGTAGGGTTTGATGAAATATTGATTCCGCTTTCATCGGTCAACAGGGCAACAATTTTTGTGCTGGGGCCTACTGTGCCACCCGGAATAAACGTAGTGTCACCCAGAAACAACTCAATTTCAGGTGGCGTATTATCTGGTAATGGATTGGATTCCAGACCCCCAATCAAACTGTTTAGTTCATGGCCATTGGCAAACTCACCCTGTTCACTTGATGCAAACGCATTAAACTTTCCGGTAATCTTTTCATCGGGTATGTTTTTAGGCATGATAAATTCAATTTGAAATGAACCTTGTGATACAGAAGTTTTACCTCGAAAAAGAATGTTTGATCGTTCTGAGAAATTGAAGGGTGGGTTCTCATCACCTTTGGTAGCACGAAAAACTTCTTCATCAAATAAAGTAAGCGTAAGCTCGCCCGTAAAATTTGTTTGTGCCATTGTTTCTTTTTCAAGATGCCCGTGAAGGATAACATTCGACAAGCCTTTCAATTCACTTGATCCACCAACGGTTTTTATTTCGTCAAAAATGATTTCGTTTTCTGCCATCGCCAATTTCATCGAGGGGTCTCCCAAGAGAGAAAAATTTCTATTGGCAACACCACTGGTGCTATTGTTTTTCGTGTCTTTAAAAACTGCACCCAATGTGCGAAAGCTATTGTTTTCTTTTGTGAATAGAGATTCGTAGAAAGCCCTGTTCAAAGTAAAGTTGGTGCTGGAGTTTACCGGGCGTGCCGTGGTTACAATTCCTATCGAGCCACCCCTTTTTTGAAGTAGCGTAAGTTCGCCACTTGTTATTTGAAGTGGATCATCATGGCGACCAAACTCACAGGTAGCTGTTACAAATAGTGAATAATGCGGACCGTTCTTCCAACTTTGCACGAGTGTTTCATCAAGAATTCGTTCATCCATCCACACGCGCTCTGAACCATGCCCCGTAAAATTTATAATCAATGCCCCTTTACGAATAGCAAGGTCTAAGGCTTTGCTTGCTGCAGGACTTGATTGACCGCTGGGTTTGTCAACTTGCTCGAACGAATCGAGAAAAAATTTCTGAGCATTAAAGTTTGGATTGAGAACCTCGATGGAGTTGGCCAATTGATCGGCCTGACTATTATGAATGTTAAAGTCACCATCGTCTGCAACAAAGACAATTTCATTTTGCCACTCACCCGCAGAAGGATTTGTATCATATTCGATTAGTTTATCTACAACCAACCGGGCTTCTTCTAATGTTTTTACTGGTAAACGACCGATGCCTACGTCAAGGGTGTGATTTTGTGCCGGGCTTTCGCGCCATTCCCCTTCATCTGATTCCAGAAAGGTGAAATAGTCATCAGATGCGTAGGTCTCGAGGGGGCTTAATGAATTTCGGGATTCATAAATAGGAACATAGTTTGTGTTGCTCAGCACACGGTTTTTGTAATCATAAGAACCACGACCAAAGAGTAAAACATTTTTTAGTTGCGAGCCGGGCTGCAGATAAAGACTTCTTATAAAATCCCGTAAAGCAGTTACGTCTTGCTTTCCACCGGCAAATTCATTGAATACCTGTTGAGTTGTAACCACATTAACACTCATGCCTGAATTGTTTTGCCTCACAGTGGCCAGCCGGTTGGCTTGCGATAGAAAGTCTGAATGGGTTATAATAATCAACTCGGGTGACGAGATGCCATGAAGATTTTGATTGGCAATTAGCGATTCGAATGTGGGAGCTTTGAGTTTGTCGGGATTAAACACAACAAAACTTTTTAGTAGATCTGTGTTAGTTGAAAAATTTATTTTATCACCTGCAAATGAAACGAGTTGCTCTTTTACTTCGTCAGGCGATGATACATCCCAAACTTTGCTATTACCTGCGGTGGATGAAACTTCAAATGTTGATTGGGAATTGACAACACTTTGAGAGGATCGAAAAAAAGTCTGATCTCCATACAAAGCAAGTTTTCGTTTCAGACTGAGCACAAAAAAATCGAGATATCCGATGGAAAGCCCACTGCTGCCTCTGGTGAACTGAAACTTTACCTCCTGTGTGTTGCGCCCCGGAGCCGCCACAGAATTTGAATTGAGGGTAATCGTATCAGCTTTTACAACACCCTTAATGCCATAGCTGGTGTTGGGAATTGCTGAAACAGGCTGTGCAAGTACAGGATTGTTGTTGACGGAAACCTGAAATGATGAAGGCGTTATCGATTGAGCCATCACATGCGAAACCAATTTGAAATCAGTATTTTCGATAACACCCGAAATATCAAACCGCACAGTTGCTTCTGTGTTGCCATCAAATTGTTCGCCAAACCATTGGCGTCCTGATTTTAAGATATTGAAGCGATCAGTTTCGTAATAAGCTATGTCGTCATATTGTTGAATGAGGGGAAAACTACCAGGTGTATTTTCATTTTGCGTTATTCGTTTACCAGCATCAGTACTTACGGTAAGAAAATAAAAATTCTTGTCGGAGAAGAGATTATTTTCATATTCAAAAATCTGCTTTTGTAAATTGTATTGATATTTATCAGGCCCCTGTGCGAAGAACAAAATGTAGTCGGTGGTATTAAAGCGTCCGTCATTTTCGCCAACTACCTGAATGGCTATTTCTGAGAGATCATTTTTTCGGGGTTGATTATTTGCCTGGGGCAGCATTCCGGTTTGTCCGGTATATATTTTAATATTTCGCGGATCAAGTTGATCAGGATTTATACCAACACTACGAAGTTGATTGTAATCAATCTTCATGATGCCATTCTGCGTTACAGAAAATTTAACCCAGGATCCGGAACTAAGCACCGAAGGGGTTTGTGCCTGACACAGGCACAAACCCAGAAAGTATAGCGCAAACGCCACAAATGCTTTTTTTGTTTGAATCACCACTTGCTAATTTTTCTGTAGACCCAACGCCCTGCTTACTAACGAGACAATTATATACGATAGTATGATAAAGGGTAAAGCCCCTGCTTGAAAAAATACCAGTAAAAGGACAGACAGTATTAGAAACCCATATCTTAGTTCGTTATCCGGCCACTGGAAATTTTTAAATTTTAATGCGAACAGATGAATAGGCGCTACGAGCAATAACGAAAAAACAATCGTTATACTCACCAATACAGGCCCGGTAAAAACAGCTATTCGCAAGAATTCTGGAAGAAAAATGAGTGAAGTAAGAAACAAGGCATTGGCAGGTGTGGGAACGCCAATAAAAGAATCGGATTGAGTTTCATCAATGTTAAATTTTGCCAGGCGCAGGGCTGAGAAAACTGCTATCATAATTGCTGTGAATTGCATCCACCCACTATCAGCATTAAGTTCAATCCAGCGATATAAGGCCATAGCAGGAAGAACTCCAAAACTTACCATGTCAGCCAATGAGTCTAGCTCTTTTCCAATCGGTGAAGAGACTTTTAATAAGCGGGCAGCAAAGCCATCGAAGAAATCAAAAACACAAGCAGCCCAGATAAAATAGGCGGGCTCTATCGGGTAATTGAATACACTCAATATCCCTAAACAACCGCAGATGAGATTTGCGCTTGTTAGTGCATTGGGTACATGTCGTAGCAAACTCATTTCAGAAGGCTTAGCGCACAAAACGGGTTAGAAATCTTTTCTTCGCCTATGGTGGTGGGGTTGCCATGACCGGAATAGACCACAACATCATCGGGCAACGTAAATACTTTTTTATGAATACTATTAATTAGTGTATTAAAATCACCACCAGGCAAATCTGTTCTGCCAATGCTCCTTTCAAATAATACATCTCCGCTTAGTAAAGATTTAGACGCGCTATCATAAAAACCAACATGGCCAGGTGCGTGACCAGGTAAAAACAAAACCGCAAGTTGGGTGGTGCCGAACATAATTTTGTCACCTTCTTTCATAAACTGATCGGGTTCTGCTTCGTGATACATGGCAAATCCATAAGAAGGCGCGTAAGCTTTTACAGCTTTTAAAACGGGTTGCTCCAGCGCGTGAATCAAAAACGGAACCTTATATTTGTCTTTGATGAAATCGTTGCCCAGCACATGATCGATGTGGCAATGTGTGTTAAGCAGATACTTAACTTTAATGTGATTGGTTTCTATGAAATTAGTAAGTGCTGTTTTTTCGGTTTGTTCATAGCAACCCGGGTCGATAATAACCCCGGCTCCTGTTTCATCATACACCACATATGTGTTTTCGCTAAACGGATTAAAAGTGAAAGAGTGAATCTGAACCATAATAGTATGTAAAAGTACGGCTTTTCTTAAAAACAGGTTGGTTAACCGAAGGTTTGTATCTGCTTCTTCATTTATTTGCAAGTGTACTTTTTAACTCTTTAACAGAATACATATTCAAAAGATAGATTTTATACTTGTGGGGCAGGGGCTGGCTGGTTCGTGTTTAGCGTTGCGACTACTGGCGCAGGGTAAACGGATTGTCGTGTTCGATCAGCCTAAACAAAACAGAAGCTCGGCCGTGGCGGCTGGTTTGTTTAATCCCATCACAGGAAAGTTGCTTACTCGCACTTGGTTGGTCGACACTATTTTTCCGGAACTGTATAATTTTTATCAACACGCTGAACATAGTTTGAGTCAAAAGTTCTTTTATTCGCAACCCCTTTACAGGCCATTTTTAACTATCGAAGAGCAAAATGAGTGGATGGGAATTAGTGCGGATTCTGGAATGCAACACTATGTTGACAAGATTTTTTCTTCCAGCAAGTTTCAACAGGTTAATGATCCAATGGGTGGCATTTTACTAAAACAATGCGGCTATCTTGATGTTGTAAAGTTTATGCATTCCGTAAAGGAATTTCTTTATGCAAATCATGCCTATCAACAAGAGGTATTTGATGAACAATTGCTGCTTGTTAACAGCGATGGAGTTTCGTACAAAGAGGTGGAAGCCGCTAAAATAATTTTTTGCAATGGCGTTGATCTTTTGAAGTCTCACCGATTTGGTAACGTGCCAGTCCGACTCTTAAAAGGTGAGACGTTGACAATTGAATTGGAGCAAGCACCGGAACTGATTTTCAACCGTGGTGTTTATATAGTTCCGCTGGCTGAAAATCACTATCGGGTTGGGGCCACATACGAAACAAAAAACCTGACCGAAGGCACTACCAATGAAGCGCGTGCAGAGTTAACACAAAAACTGAACGACCTGATCAAAATGCCGTATCGAGTTATTTCACAAGATTGGGGTTTTAGGCCCACCACGCCCGACCGGAGACCCATTTTGGGGGAGCATCCAGAATCAAAAAATGTTATTATTTTTAACGGTTTGGGAACCAAGGGCGTAAGCCTGGCGCCCTATTTCTCAGCCCAATTGGCAAGCTGGCTTTTGGGAAATGGTGAAATACAAAAAGAAGTCAATATTAAGCGGTTTAAATCGTTATCTTCGAAATCCGGTGAAGTAGTATGAGAGGAAAGTTTCGATTTTTAGCAGTCAGTTTGTTTGTTTTTACTTTTTGTGAGGTTTCGCATGGTCAGCAAGCACAAGAAACCTTCGGTAAAAACAGAATTCAATACAAGCAGTTTCGCTGGAATTACCTGAGTTCCGAGAACTTTGATGTTTATTATTATGATGATCGCAAAAAGGTTGCTCAGGAATCGCTCGAATATCTTGAAACTGAGTTTGATCGGATTACCGATTTGATTGGCTTTTATCCGTATCAAAAAACAAAAGTCTTTTTATATAGCTCCGTTACCGATTTGCAGCAAAGTAATATCGGGCTAAACCAAACTCAGTTTAATTCGGGAGGAGAAACGGAATTCATTAAACCGTATGTTGAGATTGCACATCCGGGTACACTCACAGAATTTAAACAAGAATTGATTTTCAAATTCTCAGATCTGATGCTGAACGAAATGATGTTTGGCGGCAGCCTTAAAGACATGTTTCAGAATGCGGTGCTGCTGAATTTACCCGATTGGTTTGTTGATGGAGCTTCACTTTACGTGTCGAAAGGCTGGAATGAAGAAATGGATGATTTTGCACGCCAGTTAGTGGCAAGCAAAAAAGTGAATAAAGCACTGAAGCTAAGCGGACGCGAGTCTGCACTGGTGGGCCAATCAATATGGAATTTTATTGTTGAGAAATATGGCAAGAGCAGCATCAACAACATACTTAATTATACACGCATCATTCGCAATGAAGAGAAGAGTGTGCTCATCACCCTGGGCATACCGTTCAAGCAGTTGATGATGGAATGGAGAGAGTACTATTCTTCCATGGAAAAGCGTGTTGCTCAAAGCTATTTGGCTCCGTCAGACTCAGCCTTGTTTAGTGTCAAACATAAAAAGACGGTTGTGTACACTACTGTTAAAATCAGCCCGGATGGTAAGAAAGTAGCCTATGCAGAAAACGACCGCGGAGCTTTTACAGTGCGGGTAAAGTCGCTCGAAAACGGACGAGAGACCGTAATTCTAAATGGCGGCAATAAGGTAATAAGGCAAGCAGTAGATTATAGCATACCCCTCTTAAGCTGGTCAGATGCAAATACGCTGGGTGTTATCGGAGTAAAAAATGGTCAGTATGTTTTTTGGCTGTATGACCTTGTAACCAAAAGTAAATTGCCACGCGAACTGGATCGTTTCAGTAACATCCGTAGTTTTAATTTTTCAGGCAACGGAAGGTTGGCGGTGCTAAGTGCCGATCTGATGGGTCAGAACGATTTGTTTTTGATCAGTAGTCGCAGAGATAGAACCAGACGATTGACCAACGATTTGTTTGACGATCTTGATCCTTCCTTCATTCCAAACTCCAACACAATTGTCTTCTCATCCAACCGCACAACCGATTCTGTTTCAACGAAAGTTGCCAACTATAACAAGCTTTCTGCTAATTACAATCTGTTCCTCTTTAACCTGGATAGCACCACAACAGAAGTTTCGCGCGTTACCAATACACTCAGTAAAGACTACCATCCTAAAGCTCTGGATGCGAACAACTTTTTTTATCTGAGCGATCAGCGTGGCATTATCAACTTGTTTAAGTTCGATCGCCAAACCGGCATTTATTCTCAGATCACTAATTTTAATTCTAGTTTAAAAGATTTTGACCTTGATTTTTATAATCGTTCGCTTGCCTTGGTTACTACAAAACAATTGAGCGAAGACATTTTTATTATCAACAACTTTAATTTCGACAGGCAGATATTTACACCAGCCTCACGCAGAAAGGAAGTTCAGCAGGCAAAAAGCGTTTCAGAAAAAAGAAAGCAGGAGCCGGTTAAAAACATGTCAATAAAAGACTTGATCAATGCACGACTAAAAGAAAAGCAAGACACAGCTCAACAAAAGCCATCGCAACAAGAGATAAAAAAGGACACAGCTGAAATCAAATCGAATACAATCAACGTTGACGATTATCAGTTTGAAGAAACAATAGCCAAAGACACACTGAAACCAGTTGAGCCCAAGCAAAAGCCATTGAACACCGATGACTATGTTTTTGAAGATGAAGTTGTAAAGGCCAAGCAGCCCAGCGAAACTTTTCTTACTCGCTATATGAAGGCCCGCGAGTCAAATCGTGTTACCGGGCCATTCCCCTATTCGCCTAAGTTTACGTACGAGAATGTAGTTACCAATTTTGTTATTGACCCACTTCGGGGCTTCAGCATGAAACTGGAAGCGCAGATGAATGATATGTTGGAGAACTATCGGATTATGGGCGGAATACAAACGGCCTTTGATTTTAAGAGTGGCGATGTGCATGCTGAATTTCAATACTTACCTTATCGCATTGATTATAGTGTGAGGTTTGATCGAAAAGTTATTTTCTGGCAAACTCCACAGGAGAGCATTTCAGATGTAGAAGACCAGAAATACTCGTTTCAGAAAATTGAGTTTGGCGCCTCATTGCCTTTGTCGGTGCGCACCCGAGTATCCATAAAACCTTTCATTGGCTTTACACAATTTGTAGACCGTGGCCTTGAAGTGCCATCAGGAAGCCCGGTTTTCCGGCCCTCACAACAACAATTTTATACAGGCGCCAAAGCCGAAGTTGTGTATGACAACTCATTGGCTACAGGTATGAATATTATTGAAGGCACCCGCGCAAAACTAAGTGCCATTCATTACGAAGCGCTTGGCAATAATCAAAAGACCTTCTCTCAGGTTTCGCTTGATGTAAGACATTACCAGAAAATTTATCGTGAAATTGTTTTTGCGGTACGCGGATTTACCGGGTCTTTTTTTGGTAACTCCCCCAAAAAATATTTGTTAGGAGGAATGGATAATTGGTTTGGGAACAGTATAAATTATGAAGGCCTTCAAAATCCATTAGTATCTGCAGAGGGTTCGTTTAACGAAAATCTTCTTTTTTCAGAATTTGCTACCAGCTTGCGTGGATTTGACTACGCTACCTTATATGGAAACAGTGTGGCTATGGCGAATGCGGAATTACGCATACCTCTGATTCGTGCGCTGTCGAGTGGCCCCATTACTTCTAATTTCTTTCGCAACCTGCAGTTTACTGCCTTCTATGATATTGGAACTTCGTGGACGGGTGCACTTCCTTTTAATACGAAGAACAGTGTGCGCAAACGCGTTGTGCCTGATGATCCCTCAGGAAGCCCTTTCTTGATTGAATTGAACGAATATCTTAATCCGTGGCTTTATAGCTATGGTTTTGGCTTGCGCACCATGATGCTTGGATACTATATGAAGTTCGACCTCGCCTGGCCGGTAGAAAATTACACCGTAAAAGATCCGCGCGTATCCGTTACACTGGGTTTTGATTTTTAGTGAAACCCCGATTGAATAAAAAATAGATACCTTCGCAGATGATTATCCATCATCAGCTTTATCGTATAGTATGATTAAATCAATGACCGGCTTTGGTCAGTCTGTGTTCAACTCAGGAGAAGGTACACTTTCTGTTGAGGTGAAAAGTCTGAATTCCAAATTTTTCGATTTAAGCCTTCGACTGCCTAAAAAATATTCTGAAAAAGAATTAGAGCTTCGGAATCTGATTGCCGATAAACTCGAACGCGGAAAAGTTTCTCTCAGTATAGATTTTCAATCGGGGTTGAAACAAGAAATCCGTCATCAGTATAACGAAGCGTTGTTCAACTCGTATTATCAGGAATTAAAAAAACTGGCGGATAAAGTGAATGCCGGCTATGATTCACTTTTTCAGATGGCGCTAAACTCTCCAGATGTTGTTCAAAATAATGGCAAAGAAGAACTCGACCCGGCTGAGTGGGCGCACGTGCTTAAATTGTTGACAGAGGCTATTGATAAATGCGAGCACTTTCGTGCTGAAGAAGGTAAGTCGCTGGAAGTAAAACTTACCAACTACATTGAAACTATACTGGTTGAATTATTGGCAGTAGAAAAAATCGACCCGACCCGCGTTGAAAAAATCCGGAGCCGCATAAAAGGTAATATAACTGAGTTTTTTAGTAACGAAGGATTTGATGCGAATAGGCTGGAGCAGGAAATTATTTTTTACATTGAAAAGCTAGACATCCACGAGGAAAGAGTGCGACTCAAAACACATTTAGATTATTTTTTGAAAGTGATGGGTGAAAAGCAATCGAATGGAAAAAAACTGGGATTTATAGCGCAGGAAATTGGCCGCGAAATCAATACCATTGGCAGCAAAGCCAATGATGCCGAAATGCAGAAGCATGTGGTGATGATGAAGGAAGAGTTAGAAAAAATTAAAGAGCAATTGAACAATGTACTATGAGCCTGGTCACAGTTCTTGCTTACGGTGTCAGCCTGTTTCTTGCGGGTGCCATCATCTATTGGGGGTTTAAAAGAAAATCATACAACCATATCAAACACACCATTAGTGAATTGGGTGAGCGTGGCGCTGAGCATGCAAGGCTTGTTAATTATGGAGTTTTTCTACCGTCAGGGGTCATACTTTTTGTTATAGCGTTGCTCACCAATTCTTTCGTTCAAGGATTAGCAGTTTGTTTGGGAGTTGGCTATGCCGTAGCTGCATTTTTTCCTTGCGATGTGGGCTCGCCAACAAGCGGCAGCACCAGTCAACAAATTCATAATCTTGGGGGTGGTGTTGAGTATTTAGGTGGGGCATATTTTATTTTTCAATCAAACCAACCTTTGTTGTTTCTTGAATCTAAAGTGATAGCAGGAGTAATTCTGATTTGTGCAATTTTAATTTCAATTCCAAGCCTACCCATGCGTGGGTTGGTTCAGCGGGTTGCCGAAGTACTGCTATTTAGTAGTTTGATAGAGTTGACTTGAATGATAATACACACGACCTAAGGATCACATTAAAAATTAAAAACCAGTTTTATGAAAAATCTACAAACCTATTTAGTCCTCATTTTGATTTCAATTGTTTTTGTCTCGTGCCAGAAGGCAGCCACACAAGAAGAAACATCAGAACCAACCGAACTTGTCAATGCCTTAACCGAAGAAGAGAAAGCTGCTGGCTGGGAACTTCTTTTTGATGGCAGTACATTTAATGGGTGGAAACGCTACAACCACGATACGATTGGCCCCTTATGGACAATAAAGGATGAGGTGATTATCTGTGATGGCACAGGTTTTGGCGAAGGCTCTGGCGATCATGGCGGGTCACTAATGACAACCAGAACTTTTGGAAACTTCGAATTAGTTGTTGAATGGAAGATTACCCCTGGCGGCAATAGCGGAATTCTTTATCACGTAGTAGAAAGCCCTGAGTATAACAGTGATTACGAAACCGGGCCGGAATATCAGGTAATGGACGATGCCGGCTGGAAAGGTGGCGAATTAAAACCCGCTCAAAAAGTTGGCAGCAATTACGATATGTTTGAAGCGCCCGATACAAAAAAGATAATGCCCGTAGGTGAGTGGAACACCAGTCGCATTGTTTATAATAATGGTCATGTTGAACATTATCTCAATGGCGAAAAAACTGTTGAATTTAATGAAAGTGGTGAGGAGTACAAAAAACGATATTCAGAAAGCAAATGGATTGACTATCCGGGCTGGAATAAATTCAAAGTGGGGGCTATCTCATTGCAAGATCATGGAGCTCCGGTGTATTATCGCTCTATTAAGATCCGCTCTCTCTAAAAAAAGAAGCAAGATATTCTAACGGTGGCTTATCAGGCCACCGTTTTTTATTTGATAGATTTCAGAAGAGCATTTACAAATCCATCCAACGAGTTGTTGTCGAGCCAGCGAACTACGGCAACGATGTCATTCTCGCGATCAACATAAATCATATTTGTTCCATTGCCAATGTGCGCAAATGCGGTTGTCGGTGCAGAGGGTAAATATTTTTTATCGGTGTTTAGAAAGTAGTTCATAAAACCATAGCCAATTTGAGCGGGTGTCGGTGTTGCTGACCATGATAGCCATTGCTCAGAAAGCAGCTGTTTACCATTCCATATGCCATTGCGCAAAGTTAAATACCCAAAGCGGGCCATGTCATGCGCATTAATAATCATACCCCCACCCCAATGGCCACCACCACTCACTGATTGAACTATGTTTCCATCTAGTACAATCCACGCATTATCATACCCATACCAGCGCCAGGTGCTGCTAGCATCGATTTCATCCATAAGATTCTCTTTTAGTACTTGTGGCAATGGCCTGCGCCAGATATTCAGTGTGGCAAGAGCAAGTACGTTTACACGAGTATCGTTGTATTCATAGACGGTGCCAGGCACATTTCTTTTTCGGGTTAGCCATTCTTTAGGGTCGGCAGCCGGGCGATCGGCCCAATCGGGTTTACCCCACAATGCTCCTTCCCAGTCGCTGGTTTGGCGAAGCAGGTCATTCCAGGTAATAGTGCGATTGTGTTGAGTGTCGAAGAGAGTTATCAGTTCAGGTTTACCAAATTGATCGGCTTTATTCATGGTTTCCACGGCAGTATATAAATGAATAGGGGCCATGGAGTGGTAAACGGTATCGTTTATATTTTTTATCAAGCCCCGATCATAGGCCAATCCTACTGTGGCCGAAAGAAAACTCTTTGTAACACTATGTGTCATATCGGGCCGAAGGGGTTCGCCCCATTCGGCAATGATGTAACCATTTCTGATAATCATTCCGGTAGGCGCACCCCGGTCTTTCATAGGGCCGATAGCATCGCCAAAAGGCTCGCGTCCGAATGTCTGATAATGACTTTGCTCCATGCTGCGCGGACTTTTTGATTCGTGCGAAATGGCAAAATCAATTGCTTCTTTTAGTTTCTGACTGTCCAATCCGGTTTCTTCCGGTTGTTTTCGAATCCATTCCCTATCCGGAAAGTAGTGAGCTGGGATAGGCTTACTCTTCTTCTGACCAATACCAATATGGGATACTATGGAGAACAAGAGAATAAAAACAGTTCGTTTCATACGGAAGAATTTGAAGTGGGTAAGTTCAGCAATTTATCAATTCTGTTTATTCGTACACGCTATAATTGTATATTTGCCAACCAGACTTATACTCATTTCTAACTCATCCCGCCTTCGGACTTTTGCTTACTATGGTTCGGCTTTTTACAAGCACAAAAACTGGATTTCATGAGCAACGGGTAAAACTCATCACCCATCTTTCAATGATGGCCATTCTGGTAACAATTACCTACTGGTTATTGGATCTAATCATAGTTACCGATGTTCCTAATTTAATTTTTGCGGTTTGTCTTTTAATAGGGGTAATAACGCTGATACTGAACAAGACGGGCTACCATCGAACAGCGGCTATTTTCGGATTGTTGATTTTTAATATTGCAATCTATTGTGTTGCCTCCAGTGAAAGTACACAGACCGGGTTTCATATGTATTTAGGAGTTACTGCCTTTGCCGCTCTTGTTATTTTTGGTTTTGAGGAAAAATATTTGGGACTAACGTTTTTAGCCTTTTCGTTAACCTTATATTTTTCGGTTTTCTTCTCTGACCTCTCACCACTTCAGGAGCGCAACTTTAATGATACAGAGGTTACCTCCTTTTTTATAATCAATGTAGTTTCTTTTGTTGCAATCTGCTCGTATTTATTTTATCTGGTGCTTTGGATAAATCATAAGAACGAAACTAATCTTCGCGAAAGTGAAGCTCGGGTTAAAACTCAAAACGAACAACTGATAAAAACCAACCAGGAACTTGATCGCTTTGTGTATAGCGCCTCGCATGATTTGCGCGCACCACTGAGCTCAATAGCCGGGCTTATAAACATAGCCGAATATAGCCAGCATTTGCCCGAAGTGAAGGATTATCTTGCTATGATGAAGGGCCGGGTGCGGGTGTTAGATAAATTTATCACCGACATAATTAATTATTCACGAAATGCACGCACGGAGGTGATAAGCGAAAAAGTTAATCTCCAGAGCCTAGTACTTGAAACCGTAGAAGGACTAAAATTCACGGAAGGTGTTGAGCAAATTTCCTTTAACGTAAAAGTTGCCCCAACTTCCGAAATTATAACGGACGCTACCCGATTAAAAGTAGTCCTGAATAATCTGGTTGCAAATGCTATCCGCTATCATGATAAATTTAAGCAGGAGAAATTTATTCAGGTTGAAATAGAAACAAATCAAAACGAGATAGCCATTCGTGTTTCTGACAATGGCCAAGGCATATCTGCTGAACATCAGGAAAAAATCTTTAACATGTTTTACAAAGCATCCTCTAACTCAAGCGGTTCTGGTTTGGGTTTATACATTGCCCGAGAAAATATGATGAAATTGGGAGGCAATATTTCTGTAATTTCCGAACCCGGAAGAGGATCAACTTTTTCCATTATTTTGCCAGTCTGAAATTTCTTGTTGAAGTATCGGAAATATTTTGTTGTTTGGCGCCCCAATTAAATTTATTTATTCGATTTATATTTCATGGAAAAGAACCTTGTAAAGATTGCGGCTGAACTGAATATAAAGCCTGAACAGGTAGAGCGTGTAGTTGAAATGTTAGCCGAGGGTGCCACCATTCCTTTTATGGCCCGGTATAGAAAAGAAGTAACAGGCAGCCTTGATGAAGTTGTGTTGATGGCAATTCGTGATCGCTATGAGCAGTTGGCGGAATTAGATAAACGAAAAGAGGCTGTTCTTAAATCAATTGAAAAACAAGAGAAGCTTACACCGGCATTGGCAAAAGCTATTGAAGAAGCACTTACGTTGAATGAGGTGGAAGATATTTATCTTCCGTATAAACCAAAACGCAAAACCCGCGCAAGTATAGCCAAAGAAAAAGGTCTGGAACCTTTGGCGCTGACAATTTTTGAACAAGGTAAAGTCGATTTGATTAAAACAGCTATAGGTTTTGTTGATCTTGAAAAGGGTGTGACGAGCGAACAGGAAGCGCTTGATGGGGCACGGGACATTATAGCCGAATGGATTAACGAAAATCAGGAAGCACGACAAAGTGTGCGCGAGTTGTTTTGGGCGGCAGGTGTTGTGGAAGCGGCTGTAATTAAATCAAAAGCAGAAACCGAGGAAGCACAAAAATTTAAAGACTATTTTGAGTGGAAGGAGCCGGTAAAGAAAGTACCCTCGCACCGATTGCTTGCTATGCGCAGGGCTGAGAAGGAAGGGTTTATTACACTTGATATTGCCCCGGCCGAAGCACAGGTTATTCAAACGCTCGAAAAACAATTTGTAAAGTCAACATCAGCATCGGCTGAGCAAGTAAGTCTGGCTGTTAAAGATTCCTATAAACGTTTGCTAAAACCTTCGCTCGAAACAGAAGTGCGTGTTGAATCAAAACTTAAAGCCGATGCCGAAGCGATAAATGTCTTCGCTTCCAACCTTAAAAAATTATTGCTCGCTTCTCCGCTCGGGCAGAAACGGGTGCTTGCCCTTGATCCAGGGTTTCGCTCGGGTACCAAGTTGGTATGTTTGGATGAACAAGGCGCATTGTTATTTAATACAGTTATTTATCCGCATGAGCCGCAGCGCGAAACTGCTAAGTCGGCTACCATTGTTTTGGGTTTGTGCGATCGGTTTAAAATCGAAGCAATTGCTATTGGCAACGGCACAGCCAGTCGTGAGACAGAGACATTTGTAAAAGGTATTGGGCTTCCGAAAGAAATTCTGATTGTGATGGTGAATGAAAGTGGTGCTTCGGTATATTCTGCCTCGGATGTTGCGCGCGAAGAATTTCCAGATCATGATGTTACCGTGCGCGGAGCTGTTTCGATTGGCCGCAGGTTAACCGATCCGTTGGCTGAGCTCGTAAAGATTGATCCTAAATCGATTGGCGTAGGTCAATATCAACATGACGTTGATCAGATCAAACTAAAAGCAGGGCTGGACGATGTGGTGATGAGTTGTGTAAACTCGGTAGGGGTAGAGGTAAACACGGCCAGCAAAGAATTGCTAAGTTATGTTTCGGGTCTTGGACCTCAGTTGGCAAAAAGTATTGTAGACTATCGCAATCAACATGGTGCTTTTGCAGATCGGCAGGCGTTGCGAAAAATTCCCAGGCTTGGTGATAAGGCGTTTGAACAATGCGCTGGGTTTTTGCGCATTCGCGATGCCAGAAATCCGTTGGACTCCAGTGCCGTACATCCCGAACGGTATGAGTTGGTGGAAAAATTTGCATCCGATCTGGGTTGCACCGTAAAAGATTTAATGACGAGTGCAGAGCAACGCAAGAAACTGGATCTGAAAAAATATGTAACCGATACCGTAGGCCTGCCCACACTCACAGACATTCTGAAAGAATTAGAGAAACCGGGTCGCGATCCACGCGAAAAATTTGAAGTCTTTTCGTTTGAAGAGGGTGTTCACGAAATCAAAGATTTGAAAGTAGGGATGTCGTTGCCCGGTATAGTAACTAACGTAACAGCCTTCGGAGCTTTTGTTGATATTGGGGTACATCAGGATGGACTGGTACACATCAGTCATTTAAGCGATCGCTTTGTAAAAGATCCGAACGAAGCAATTGCCGTACAACAAAAAGTAAAAGTAACTGTGTTGGAAGTGGATGTTCCGCGCAAGCGCATTGCGCTTTCTTTAAAAAGTGATCCCTTCGGAAACAATCCACCAATCCGCACCGAGCGCCCACAAGAAAAACTTTCGCGGCCCAAGCCCAACAAGCCAAGCCCCAAGCCCGTAGAATCGATGGAAGATAAGCTTGCACAATTGCGTGAGAAATTCAAACGATAGTGAAGCGTTGAGTATGTGAACTATTGGTACTAATACCGAACACTTGGCTGTTCATTATAGTACAACGTAAATTTCAATTCCAATTTTTTTCATGTGATTAGAGTTTTTTATTGATGGCACTTTAGTTGTGAGGTTGCCATACTAACCCTACTTCTTCCGCGTTACTACCGCATGGAAAAATTAAAACATTTCTTTTGGCTTTGCTCCGGAGCGCACCTAACAATTCTTAAAAAGTGTGAATCGGAATCCAGTAAATATGTAGGGATTGGTGCTACGGTTTTTTTTACCGGATTGTTTGCAACATTGGCGGCTTCCTATGCATTATACACGGTATTTGATAATTATTGGATTGCCGCAGCCCTTGGTTTGGTGTGGGGGCTGATGATCTTTAACCTTGATCGTTACATTGTTTCCAGTATGCGAAAAGATGGAAACAGCAACCGAGAATTTTTTACTGCGTTGCCGCGAATTATTCTTGCTATTATTATCTCGTTAGTCATTGCCAAGCCGTTGGAATTAAAAATCTTTGAAAAAGAAATTCAAAGTGAGCTGATCATAATGAAGCAGCAGGCGTATGCGCGTCAGGAGAATGAAACAAAAATCCGGTTTCAAACCGATCATGAAAAACTGAATGAAGAGATTGAGGCGTTGAAAAATGAAATTGTATTGAAGACTACTGTGCGCGATGAATTGGATCGACTAGCCCGGGAGGAAGCCGATGGAACCGGAGGCAGTATGCGAAGAAATACCGGCCCGATTTATAAATTAAAGAAGGCCGATGCAGATCGTGCAGCCGCAGAATTAGATCAATTAGTAGGGATAAATAATCAACTAATAGCTGATAAACTAAGGCAACTTGCCGCCAGCGATTTGGCAGCATCAGCTGAGATTACATCTCTCGAACGAAAAGCAATAGACGGTCCGGCAAGTCGCATGGAAGCGTTAACGCGATTGGCAGAGCAAAGTGTTGCAATCTGGTGGACTAATTGGTTTATTATTTTATTGTTTATCGCTGTAGAAACAGCACCTGTTTTCGTAAAACTAATCTCACCGCAAGGTCCGTACGATCATCTGTTGAAGTTAGAAGAACATAGCTTTGAAGGACAACGCATCGAAAATTTAGCACGTGTAAACGCTGACATTAAGGGCAGAATAAAGGATTTGCCAACTACGGAATCAGACTTTGTTAATGATCGACTCGATGTGATCTTAAATAAATCCTGAAGAAGAATTTATAAAGCTTAGTACGTAGTTTTTACATCGGCTTGAAAGCTGGCAAGTTTTTTATCGCCCTTGATCAGGAAGAGTTCATGCTCCGTTACCTGAAACTCATCTACTTCCTGAAGTACTTGCAGCATACGGGTTTCTATCTCCATCGTCTCCTGGCAGAACATGCGTGTGGAGGCAAGGTTTATCATGCTTAATTTTTTTCCTTGTAGTGTATATCTTCCAGTAAACTGATTGCATCCTGAGAAGCCGCTCGCTTTTTTGCTTTCCGGATCAAGAAGAAGGTGCAATTTTTTTGATTCGTTGCTGGTAACAATAGGTTTGCCATCCAGTTCGGTAAGCACCCAATAAGTTTTTTCAAGAGGTCGTTCTTTGGGTACGCCTACCAGTTCGCCAATTTTATTAGACGGTTTGCAAGCAGCCAGAACGATAAAAAGAAAAAATAAAATTCGCATGTTCAAAGTTAAGGAAGTTTTAACCAAATAAGTCCAGAAACTCTTTCTTCTTGGTGGGCGAAACCTCTAGTTCCTGATTGTTTTTCATCGTTACATAGCCGCCTTTTCCTTTCGAATATCGTACCACAAAATCAGGGTTAATGAGAAAGGAGCGATGAATGCGCAGAAAACGATGCCCGCTTAAAACATCTTCAAAGTATTTAAGCGTACGACAAATCAGCAGGGAAGGACCCTCTTCGAAATAGAATTTGGTAAAGTTGTCAGCCGCTTCACAGTATAAAATTGTGTTGATGTTTACAATCTCGAATCCCTCCAGCGTGGGCAACATTATTTTCTGATTTGCACCTGCCTTTTTATTTTCAATCAGAAGTTTTGCGTGTTGGGTATACTGCTGTGCGCTACGTTCATCGCGGATCTTGTCAACAGCTTTAATCAGTTCATCAATGTCGATAGGTTTTAACAGATAGAAGGCAGCACTCTGGTTCAATGCTTGAATAGCATAATTATCGAAGGCTGTTACAAAAACGGTTTCAAAGGTGATATCATCAATCTTGTCGAGCAAATCGAAACCATTGCCATAAGGCATTTCAATATCAAGAAAAACTATGTCAGGCTGGTATTTTTTAATTTCCTCCAGTCCGGTAGCCACCGACTCGCCAAAGCCACACACGGTGATATCGGTACAATACTTTTTCAGATAACTGGCCAGTATGTTACGACTGTCTTTTTCGTCATCAATAATTACAGCTTTCATGCGTGCATTCCGTTTTGCGTAGGTACTGAAATCGTTACGCGGGTGCCTGTCTCATCAGGAAGATCTTCAATAGCTACACGATACCGGGTTTTATAGATTGTATTGAGAATATTCAATCGTTGTTCGATATTTTTTAGTCCGGTAGGAGTTTGTTTTTTCTGGTTCTCGGTTTTTAGCTGCGCAGATTTTTTTCGGCCAATCCCATCATCGACTATTACTACCCTTAAGCCCTGTTCATCCGTGCTGATGTGGATGTCAAGATTTCCTTTTGATTCTTTGTAGCGTAAGCCATGCCAGACGGCATTTTCGATGTAGGGCTGAATGAGCATGGGGGGAAGTTCGATCGTTTCTTTGTTGAGTTGCTCATCGACCCGAATCTGGTAATCAAACTTATCACGGAAGCGATAGTGTTCCAGTTTTACATACAACGAAATAATTTCTTCTTCTTTATGCAGGGGAATAAAATCTTCCTGCGAGTTTTCCATTACCAGGCGCATCAGGCGCGAAAATTCTGAAAGAAATTTGTTGGCCGTGCGTTCATCATTCTGTGATACAAAATGATTCACAGAATTCAAGGCATTGAAAATAAAATGAGGATTCATTTGGCTACGCAACGACTTAAGGGCCAATAATTGATTGGCGCGTTTGCTGGCCTGTGCATTCTTAAAAATGAAATAGGAAGTGACTATCACAATTGCAATAATCACCAGCAATCCATAAATTATTAGTCGCTGCTGTTGCAGGGTAGTTTGTTCTTGCTGCTGACCGATGCTTATCAGGCTGCTTTGCTCTTCAATCTCGCGCTGCTTTTTTATCAGTTCAGCTTTTTCTTGTTGCACCAGTATCTGTTGCGTTTCGGCCTTCGCTACCGCATCACTATATTTTTTATACGTGGAAAGCGCCTGTGTAGGGCGATCATTTTTTTCGTATAACTCAGCAAGCGTAAGATACGCGTTGGCTTGCCCGGCCGGGTTGTTGATCGTATCAGCAAGTAATGCCGCCTCTTCCAGTTCGCGAATGGCGTTATTAGTCTCACCTTTTGCAGCCAAAGATTTACTTAGTTCAATCTTATCTTTTGAAACAACATTGAGGTTGTTAGATTCAAGGTTATAGTCAATGGATTGATTACGTAAGGTGATGTCTTCATCGTAGCGCTTTTGTTCTCGCAAAGCATCTGAAATTTCTTCCTTAGTGTTTTGCAGGGCAATTTCATCTTCTTTTGGAGCTGCATTTCCTGAAGCGCGCGATATACGTTGTGAGGATTGATAAAAATCATTGGCCTTGTCTACCTCATTAGTGCGTGCATAGATTTTTGCTTTCTGGTTTTGAATTTTTGAATCAAGAGATTCGTTACTGACTTTAGAATTGATTTTAATTTCAGTTACCACTTTCAGCGCTTGGACATAATTTCCCATTTGATAATATACTTCCGAAATGTCAAGTTGCCGTTCGGCAATTTCAATACTGCTAAGGGGTAGTTTTAGGGCATCCTGAAAATAACGCAGCGCGTCCGGATAATTTGCGAGCCTAAGATGCATGGTTCCCAACCCCCGTAAAGCAAGCTGATATTCTTCGGTGCGGCTGTAGTTGGTAGTAAGTTTTTGAGATGCTCTTTCATAGTTGGTTAACGCAAGGCCCCATTCCGATATGCCTTCGTTAATCTCACCCAGCAGCAAGTAGCATTTTGATTCATTAAATTCATCGTCCTGAGCAATGCTCATACCGAGTGCTTCCTGCACATTGTTTAACGCCTGTGCCGGGTTTGTTTGTTTTAGTTCGTTGGCTTCGCGCAACAATTGTTCGATACTGGTGAGTGACGAGCGACTCTTTAAACTTTTATACGACTCTTTTTTTTGATCTGCTTGCGCATAACAATTCACGGCAAGCAAGCTGCCTGCAAGAATTGAAATGAGAAGCAAGATGTATTTCATTGCCAATTTCTGGTTAAAGGCTGAAAGTTAATACAATAAATAATACGGTTTTTGACTGTAAAAGGCTGAAACTACTTCTTCCCTTAGTGAGAAGCACGGTTCACCCAACCGCGCGTAGCCTTCACTAAGTTGAGGTACCCCGCCCTGCTTTTTCGCGTAAACTTTACCAAAAACAAAATTATGAAAACAACACTCGCTCCCGTAAGTAAGGTTAAGAACCGCATACTTACACTCGTATCAATTATTTTACTGTGGCATCTAAGCGCCTTCACAACCATTCCACGCACGCTTACACCTCCGATAAAGGATCAAAGCATTCAAATAGCGCTTTTGCTTGACACCAGTAATAGTATGGACGGGCTTATCGATCAGGCCAAATCGCAACTTTGGAAAATTGTAAATGAACTGGCCGCAGCGAAGTGCGCAGATGGCAAACGACCCAACATCAAAATTGCTTTATATGAGTATGGCAACGACAACCTTTCCTCAGCAGAAGGGTACATTCGGCAGGTTAGTGGTCTTACTGATGATCTTGACCTGATATCCGAAAAACTATTTTCACTCTCAACCAATGGCGGTAATGAATTTTGTGGTCATGTGATCAACTCATCCTTAAACCAGTTGGCATGGAGTACTTCCGCTAATGATTTGAAAATGATTTTTATCGCGGGTAACGAACCCTTTACTCAAGGTGGCATTGCTTACCGCACTGCCTGTTCACTAGCCCGCGAAAAAGGTGTTGTGGTGAATACAATTTATTGTGGTCAGTTTGAAGAAGGCATGCGCAGCAACTGGAAAGATGGTGCTGATCTTACCAGTGGTTCATACATGAGCATCGAACAAAATCAAAAAACCGTGTACATTCCTTCACCTTATGACGAACGCATTAGCGCCTTGAACGATAAGCTAAACAATACCTATGTGTATTATGGCTCCAGCGGAGTTTCTAAAAAAGAAATGCAAGCCACCCAGGATAGCAATGCCGGACGCTATGGCGAAGCCAACAAAGTAGAGCGGGCGATTTCCAAAAGCACTCATGCCTACCGCAACTCAAGTTGGGATTTGGTAGATGCTGCTAAAGATAATGAAGAGATCATTGCCAAAGCTAAAGACAATGAATTGCCTAAAGAAATGAAAGGTATGAATGTGCAGCAACGTAAAGTGTACGTGCAAAAGAAGGCTGACGAGCGTAAAAAGATTCAGGAAGAAATACAAAGCCTGAACAAACAACGCCACGAGTACATCACCACGCACGCACCGGCCGAACAAGATACCATGCTCGATGCAGCCATGATACGCACCGTTAAAGAAAAAGCAAAACAAAAGAACCTGAGTTTTTAAAGTGGGCTAGGCGAGTGAGGAAAACCCCGGTGTGAGCCGGGGTTTGTTTTTTTGTGCCGTTTGCTTTGCAGTTATTTTTTTACCTTGATGAATATTAAAAAAATTAAATAGCTGTGAACCCCCAAAGCAAACTTTCAAGTGTCATTCTCTGGTCGGTAATCTCTGCTGCATTTATTGGGCCCGGCACCATCACCACCGCTATTACTGCAGGCTCACACTATCAGATTCAATTGTTGTGGGCTGTTATGTTTGCAACGATTGCCTGTATCTTCTTGCAAGAAGTATCGGCTCGTATTACTATTGCCAGCGGCTTAACCTTTGGCCAAACACTTTCTAACAAGTATGGTGCGGGCAACGGCCGCTGGATTAAATGGATTGTAGCGGTGCCTGTATTGTTGGGCTGTGCAGCATATGAGGCAGGTAACATTCTGGGGGCTGTTTCGGGTGTTTCACTTTTGGTGCCTGGTGATGGAAAGATTTACACAATTATCATAACAGTTATTGCGGGCATTGTTTTGTGGAAAGGCGGCAGTCGAACGATTTCGATCTTAATGACAATTCTGGTGGGAATGATGGGAGTAGCCTTTCTGGTGTTGGCATTGCAAGCTGATTTCTCCTTGTCAGATTTTTTATATGCTTCGGTGGTTCCGGCTATTCCGATAGGTAGTGAGTTGCTGGTGCTCGGACTAGTTGGAACTACCATAGTGCCTTATAATATTTTTATAGGCTCGGCCATAAGCAAAGGAAACACAGTGCCATTGATGCGTGTAGGGTTGTCGGTTTCAGTAATTATTGGCGGCCTTATTACCGCCTGGATTATGATTGCCGGAACGTTGACTGGAAATTTTTCTTCGTTTAGCGAACTGGCTATTAACCTCGAGAGCAAAATAGGTGCCGTTGGTTCGTGGGCTTTGGGAATTGGATTGTTTGCCGCTGGATTTTCGTCAGCCATTACATCACCATACGCGGCCTCGTTAATAGCCACCACCGTGCTTGGCTCCGAAAACAAAAAATCAATTCAGGCCGTGTGGATGACTGTATTACTTACCGGATTTATTTTTGGAGTGAGTGGAGTTAAACCGATACCGGTGATTTTAACGGTGCAGGCCTTGAATGGTTTTGTGCTTCCCTTGCTAGCTTATTTTTTAATTCTGTTGGTAAATGACTCTAAAATAATTCCGCGCGAGTATCAGCATGACACATGGTACGATTTTGTGTTGATGGGAATTTTCGGAACTACGTTGCTTATAGGATTAAACAATGTCGACAAAGCAATCACAAGTGGATTTAACCTGGCCAATACTCATTTTGAAATTGTGCTGGTTGTTACGTTGGTTGCCCTGATTTTTGTTGCGGCTCAACTAGCTAGGCTGCGGAGTCAGCGCACCTGAATATTCAGCAACTCAATTTTACTAAGTTCTTCCAGTTCACCTTTGCCGAACAGTTCTTCAAGATCGGTAAGTTTAGCTTCGCCTTTTGGTTTGTAATTGATATAATCGAAAAAAAGAATCCCATTTACCGTTCGGGGATTGTAGGCTTTGCGAAAGCGGTAACCTTCGCCATCATTTTCTGCGAAGGAGTACGCCATATAATCGATCGTAAATTCTTTTTTGTTGATCCAGTAGATAAAAACATCTTCGTGATCTTCACCGCCATCCTGGGTAAAGGTTACTTCAATTACATATTGCTCTTTGTTTTCAAGTGAAGTTTCACCTAAAAATTTCTTTTGAACAGCGGCATCATTTAGTCCATAGGGCATCAAGGCAAAATACAAAACTGAATTTACCGAGGCACTGTAGCGGGTCTTCATAGAATCAGCTACCTCAACTTGAGCTCCATTAATTTCTCTGCGAAAGCCATCGTTGTTTAAAAAATCATGGGTGGTTGTAGTGGAGTCTTTTGTAATTCGTTCGTAAGAATAAATTCCACCTTGGCGAATAGCGCGATAATGACGATCGCGAAAGTCAAACTCTATTGTTGAGTTTAAATATTTTTCGCCACCAGATGCTTCTATGGCTTTATCAATTATTTTTTGAGGATCAGACAGATTGCCACCGCATGAAATTAGGAGAAGACTAACGATAGAGACAGAAATTAACTTGTTCATTTGATCAGATCAGTTTGGCCAGTGTACTGATATACCTCTCGGGCATTTCTCCTTTGGTGGCGGTTTGATAATCGCTGTAGCTACAGGGCACAATACTGTTGCGGGTATAACGCGCACCAGGTTGATGATAGGCAACTTCTAACCACCATTTTTCCGTCACCTTACTTTTATAGAACGTAATGATTTCTGGTTCTACCGGCATAGAGACAACATATTTTAAAAAATCGTTACTCCTGAAATTATGTTCATTCTTGCGGTGATAAAATCCTTCAATGAAATACCAGATCATGGTGGCAATCACCGAAGCGGTTTTTTTACTAACGTCATCATAATCAGGATTGTATTCATAGAATCCTGCCGAGCTAAGTTTTTCATTCATGCCGGCATACCAGCAAAGCTGGCAGGCTTCTTCACCCGTCAATCCAAAGGGTTGTGCATTGGCGTTGCCCGGTGCATCGGAAGATCGAAGTGCGGTGATATCAAATGAAAGTAAGTCTGCATTGCGAATAGCAGGTTCCATCTCGGCCAGGTTCGTGCGCATTTGTCCTACACGAAAGGCTTCGAAATAAAGTTTTTCCAAAATAGCAACAGACGCTGGATCGATCAGATAAAGTTGATGTGCTAAATGAGTATAACTTAAAAGATAGTTTGGTTCGTGCAAAAGAATTTTATGGATGTGCTGGCTGGCAGGCGCAGTTTCTTTGTTGTCTTCAAGGTCAAGAAAGGCATCAATGTTTAGAAGATTGATCAGTTTCTCCATTTCTTCATAACCTCGATATTGTCCATAGTCAAGATCATGCGTACCCCCTAAAATCACCGGCATCACATTATTCTCCAGCAAAATGCGGCATACCTCGCTGATACGCACATACGTTTCGTCAAGATCAATGCCCTGATTGAGATTTCCAAGATCAACGATGCGATATGCCCCACCTCCTTTTTTAAGGTTGTATAATTTTTTTCGAATTTCATCCGGACCTTTTGCACAGCCTTTGTTGGTTACGGTGCCACGTTCTTCCTTCACACCAAAGAGAGCTATGTGCGCGCCCTTAAAGTCGGGCATCCGATCGCCATAAACTTTAATGCTTTTGAAAAGAGAGTTTGGAGAATAGGATTTATTGTAGATAGATTCTTCGAGCGGAGAAAAGAAAATGGTTAAGTCCATGAATAGTAGTCTTTAAACAAAGCTAGAAAAATGAACCTAGATCACCTAGTTGCAAAAACAAAGGAGAGCCGTGCTCTCCTTTGTATGCAATAAAGCCTTAGCGAACTATCCCCCAAAGTCGTCAAAGCGTACGTTTTCTTTAGGGATGCCCATGTCGTCAAGCATTTTTAAAACGGCTGCATTCATAAGAGGTGGGCCACACAAGTAAAACTCAACATCTTCCGGTGATTTATGATTGGCGAGATAATTATCGAACAAACTCTTATGGATAAAACCAACGTAGCCATCTCCTTCGGTATCGTCCAGGCTCTTGTTTACTTTCCAATTATCGTCAGGCAGCGGCTCTGAAAGCGCGATGTAGAATTTAAAATTCGAAAACTCCTTTTCAATTTTTCGGAAGTGCTCGGTATAAAATAATTCTTTTTTGGAGCGACCTCCATACCAATACGATACTTTGCGATTGGTCTTTTCTGTATGGAACAAATGGAAGATCTGAGCGCGCAACGGAGCCATACCAGCACCGCCACCGATGTAAATCATTTCGCGCTGAGTTTTGTTGATATGGAATTCCCCGTAAGGACCCGAGATCGTTACCTTATCGCCAGGCTTTCGTGAGAATACATATGAAGAGCAAATGCCAGGATTTACATCCATCCACTTGTTGTTGGCGCGATCCCACGGTGGTGTAGCAATTCGAATATTCAACATCACTATATTTCCCTCGGCAGGATGATTTGCCATTGAGTAGGCGCGGAAGATGGGCTCATCATTCTTCATCTTCAGATCCCACAGCTTAAACTTATCCCAATCTGACTTAAACACATCTTGCTTATGGCCTAATTCAGGATGCGGAGTGATATCCATGGTTTTGAAATCGGCCGTTAGCGTTGGCACATCAATCTGAATGTAACCACCGGCTTCAAACTTCAGTGTTTCACCGGGTGGAAGTTTTACGACAAACTCTTTAATGAAGGTAGATACGTTATAGTTGCTCACTACTTCGCACTCCCACTTCTTGATACCAAAGATTTCGTCAGGAATACGAATAGTTAAATCTTGCTTCACTTTTACCTGGCAACCCAGGCGCACATGTTCTTTTTGTTCCATACGGCTCAGATGACCAACTTCAGTTGGCAACACATCGCCACCACCTGACTCAACCACGCATTTGCACATAGCACACGTGCCACCACCACCACAGGCTGAAGGCAAAAAGATTTTTTCATTCGCCAGCGTGCTTAACAAAGAACTGCCTGCCGAAACAGTTATGGTCTTTTCGCCATTGATTACAATTTTAACCGGGCCCGACTGCACCAACTGTTTTTGAGCAAAAATCAAGAGGCCTACCAACAGCAGGATTACTGCGGTGAAAGCGACAATAGAGGTAAGAATTAACATGGATAAACGTAGATTAATCTTGGGTTACAAATATAGGAATCGGAGTTAAAAGACTCCATCCAATAGAGTCTAAAATTCGCCTTAAATCAAGGAAATAAATAAAGGCAACCTTTACGGATGCCTTACTTTGTTTAAGAAGTCTATCTGAAAAGATACTTCAGGCAGACAAACGCGCTTCCTTTTGCTGAAGATTACCAGAAACCAGGTTGATTTGAGGCGCCAGAATCACGCTAACGTCATCCCATTCGGCCCATTCCCTCAACTTTTCGAGCCTTACAGTTCCTTGCAAATATTGGTAGCCCTTGCCCTGATAGCCGCCTTTAAAGGTTTCAAAATCCTGATGAGTAACAAGCGTTCCTTCCGGGAAACTGATAATTACATCGAGCAATGCATTGTTAGAGAAAGGAAGTCCGTCTCCTTGGGTGTATTTTTTGTATTCGTACCGATAGTCGAAGGTCAACGCAGAAATATCTGACAACACAGCCGAACCCGTTGGGTAGCTGCCAGCACCTTTTCCGATAAACACCTGCTTTTCTGCGAAAGCACCTTCAACTAATACAGCATTGTATTCGTTGCGTACGGAAGCAAGCATATGATCGCCCGGAATATACTGCGGGGCCACAAAGGCAAAAATATTTCCATTGATTTTATAAGCACGGGCAACCAGTTTAATAGTGAGGTTGTTTTCGCGTGCATATTTGAGATCGACAGCCGAAATGTTCTGGATGCCTACATTGATAATGTTTTCGGGTTTAACAAAAACGCCAAATGTGTGAGCGATGGCGATGGTGAGTTTGAATTTAGGATCGAAGCCTTTTACGTCCAGGGACGGATCACTTTCGGCAAACCCCAAATCCTGAGCAGCCTTTAGGGCTTCGAGGTAACTTTTTTTCTCGTCAAAAACTTTGGTGAGAATATAATTGGTAGAACCATTGAAGATGCCCTCGATACTGGTGATCAAATCATTGTCATAATACTCTTCCAGGTTACGCAAAATAGGAATGCTGCCACAAACTGCCCCTTCATATAAAATGGATCGATTATATTTTTGCTGCAGATCATAGATTTCCTGAAGGTGCTCGGCCAACATTTTTTTATTTGCCGTAACTACATGTTTACCGTTCTCCACCGATTTCTTTACTATTTTAAATGCAGCATCGGCATCATCAATCAATTCTACCACCACATCTATCTCAGGATCGTTCAAAATATCATCGGCATGGTAAGTAAAAAACGCAGCATCTATAATGCGATTCTTATCTCTGTTTTTTACACAGATCTTTTTGATCTCTGCTTTTACACCGTGTGTTTCGTTTAGCACATGATACAAACCTTGCCCCACACAACCGAAACCAAACAATCCTATCTTTAATTTCTTCTTCATACAATCGATTCTTTCTTTATTTCTGTTTTCAAAAATTTGCGCACACTGTTTTTAAATTGTTCGAACTCAACCAGAAACCCATCGTGGCCATGCAACGAGGTAAGTACATCCAGCGTGGCACCGTCAATGTATCGGGTCAAATATTCTTGTTCGCGAATAGGAAACAACAAATCGGTATCAATGCCAATCACCAACGTGTTGGCTTTTATTTTTTTCAAAGCAGCTTCAGCGCTGGTTCGCCCACGACCAACATGATGGCTGTCCATAATTTTTGTCAGCGTCCAATACGTGAATGCATTAAATCGATTCGCTAATTTTTGACCTTGATAGCGTTGGTACGAAGCAGCTCGAAAGTCATCCGTTTTATCTGCTGTCTTCTCTTGTTGCGTTTGCAAATACGTATCATATGTGCGAAATGAAATCATACCCATAGCGCGTGCCGCTTTCATTCCGTCTATTCCGGCCCGGGCGTCATCCTCTTTCCACGTAGCATCGGCAGCAATGGCCATGCGCTGCGCTTCGTTAAAGGCAATGCCCCACGGTGAATGAAACGCGTTGGTGGCAATAGGAATAATTCGATCAAATACGGTTGGTTGTTGAATTGCCCACTCTAAAACCTGTTGGCCACCCAACGAGCCACCTAATAGCGTATGAATTTTTGAAATGCCCAGATGCTGGCGTAGCAAATCAAAGGTGCGCACGCAATCGCGGTTAGTGATTTCTGGAAACGTATGATAATAAGGTTTACCGGTTTGCGGATTTATGGAGAGTGGTCCAGTTGAGCCATAACATCCGCCTAGCGTATTAGCGCAGATGATAAAAAAATCACGCGGATCAAAGGGACTACCTTCTGTAAAGAAACTTTCCCACCAATCGGTAAAGTCCGAACTTCCCGTAAGGGCATGGCAAATCCAGATCACATTACTGCGTTCTTTATTAAGCTGACCCAGGGTAGTGTATTTAAGTTGAAAGCCCGGGAGAATTCCCCCGGACTCCAACTCGAACTCACTTGCAAAGTGAAATATTGAATCTGTCTTTAACATCAATAATTGTTAGGCAACAAGTTCCTTGGCAAACACTTTCTCAAAGGCCTGTTGGAAGTCAGCTTTGATATCATCAATATGCTCAATGCCAACAGACACACGCAGCAAGGTAGGCAACACACCCGATGAAATTTGTTCTTCATCCGACAATTGTTGATGTGTGGTGGCAGAAGGCTGAATGATTAGCGTTTTGGCATCGCCCACATTCGCCAAATGACTTACCAACTTCAGGCTATCAATAACCGCAGTAGTATGCTCCTTGGTTCCCTTTACCGTGAATGAAAGTACACCCCCAAAGCCATTGCGTAAATATTTTTTCGCTAAGCGATGATAGGTACTGGTAGTAAGACCCGGATAGTTTACACTTTCTACGTGTGGATGTTGCTCTAACCATTGAGCCAGTGCAAGGGCATTGTCAACGGAGCGCTGTACACGGAGTGATAATGTCTCAAGACCTTGAATAAACAGGAACGAATTGAACGGGCTGATGGCAGATCCAAAATCGCGGAGGCCTTCTACGCGGGCGCGAATGATAAAGGCAATGTTAGGAAGGCCAAGTGGATTATCAATTCCGAATACATCTCCGAACTTTAATCCATGATAACCTTCTGAAGGTTCACTGAACTGTGGAAATTTTTTAGTGTTCCAATTGTAATTTCCACCATCTATAATTACACCACCAATGGAAGTACCATGACCGCCAATCCACTTTGTAGCCGAGGCCACTACCACGTGTGCTCCATGCTCCAATGGACGAAATAAATACCCACCAGCACCAAATGTATTATCTACAATCAAAGGCAAGTCATGTTTTTTAGCCAACGCAGCAATCGCTTCAAAGTCAGGAATGTTGAAGCCTGGATTTCCAATTGTTTCCAAATAGAGTGCTTTGGTTTTTTTGTCGATGTGTTTTTCGAAAGCTTCCACAGAGTCGCCTTCAGCAAAACGTACATCAATGCCCAGTCTTTTAAAAGCAACTTTAAATTGATTGTAAGTTCCGCCATAGAGGAAAGACGTGGAAACAAAGTTGTCGCCAGCCTGAAGAATGTTATTCAACGCGATGAATTGAGCAGCTTGTCCCGAGCCAACAGCAAGTGCAGCTACACCACCCTCCAACGCAGCGATACGTTTTTCAAACACATCAGTGGTGGGGTTCATGATGCGGGTGTAAATGTTACCAAATTCTTTCAAGGCAAACAGGTTGGCACCATGCTCGGCATTTTTGAACACAAATGAAGTCGTCTGGTAGATAGGCACAGCGCGCGAACCAGTTGTAGGATCTGCTTCCTGACCTGCATGTAATTGAAGGGTTTCGAATCTTGGTGTTGACATAATAAATGAATTTTAAAGTTTATAATTTTTTAATTGTTTTTTAGTTGTGGTCTGTGCGAACACAGACCACGTTTTAATTCAATGAAAAGTTGATAGGCGTTACATTACGCAGGTTGTCATTAACCGGACACCGATTTTCGATTTCCTGAAGCCATTTGTTTTTTAAAGCCTCATCAATCTGGTTGGTGGTTTTCAACGATATGTTTATGTTTTGATAGCCGGCACGTTCCTGAAAGGAAGTACCAAACAAACGGGCCGGGTTCAAATCACCTTCAATGGAGATTTGTAAATTCTGAAGTTCGATATTAAGTTCTTTGGCTGTGAGATGCGCGACCACATTGATACAGCCGGCATAGCCAGCCAGAATATACTCTACCGGATTTGGCGCCAGGTTAGTACCACCCAACTCGGCAGGTTCGTCTACAATTAATTTAAAACCGCGGGTTTCTATTTCTGTGCGCGCAGCTGTTTCGCTTTTCGATTGTATTGAGAATTTAAGTAAGCTTGACATGGTTAATATTTTTAAGGTTGATGAATTAGTTCAAAACTTTAGAATGATTGACATAACCGTGACCAAAACTGCCTGTCACCTGACAGGGTCGTAGGTTAGTTTGTTGCTGACAGCGCTACGCTTACGTAACAGCAACAATTACCAACAACAACACATACAACCCGTTGGAACAGGTGTGCACGCTTGTTGAATAGCAAGATTAAGGTTTTGAAAAATTCTGTCGAGTAAGTTTCTCAGGCTTTGAAGACCTGATCGTCTTTTGAGGGAAGTAAGATGTTTCATGTTACGCTACCAGTTTATAGTTCTCCTCGGCACCTTGCCGGGAGCAGGATTTAGCACCGTTTTTCCTTTTTGGGACTGGTTGCTAGCGTTTCAAAGAGCCTGTACTCTCCACGCTTCTTTATAAATCGGGTTTGCAAAATGCCTCACCGACTATGATGACACAAACGTATACCAGTTTAGTAGAGTTTCCAAGTACACATTAAAAAAAATGTTAAAATATTTTTTTGCTGACGGGTGTTAGTTCACTAAAGAGTAATGCGACATGTGTCACACTACTCTTTATAAATATGGTTAACCTCTGAAATTATTTGTAGAACGATGTATTCCATGCCGTTTCATAATCGGGGTTGACAAGTTCTTTGGCCTTCAGTTCTCGTAAGCTTCGTTGAAACAATTCTAATAGGTTTGATTTACGAATTACTTTGTCGAGGTCTTCTTTTGAAAGATTGTTGCTTGCCGGGTAGCGAACACCATCGCCCACCAATTCACCTTCAAAATATTTTGTAGGCAGGGCCAGCGCTCCTTGTATAGGGTCACCATTAGGCATGCCAAGCAATTCTACTGTTAGGGTGGGTATCATCACGGGGGAACCTTTGTCAAACGCAATTTTAACATCAAGCAATAATTTGAAGAGTGCATTAACACCAGCTTCTTTCATTATCTCACTGGCACCGCCCGTCATGGCGGAATAAGGAACAAACTTTTGCAACACTACTGTATTTTTATATGAACGTTGAAATTCTGTTGTGGTGTTTTCGTCTTCCTGTGCATAAGGTGTAATAGTCTGGTAAGCGTTGGTGTTCGTAATCACTTCAACAGGAACAAACTGAGTATTTAATTCTATCTCAACCACTTTTGTGAAGTCGGTGTATAAGCCTTCCAATACCTCGTCCCAAATTTCGTTGGCCACTTGTGGAAATGTTGCGTAGGCGGTGCTGGTTGTGGTTGTGGTGTAGGTAGTTCCGCCTGCACTAAAGGAGGAAGAAGAGGAGGTAGTCTTTCCTTGCTTGTAGGTAGTGCCCATAATGGTAAGTGAGAACATGCCTGCTTTTTTAAGTTGCGATGTGGGACGACTGTAATAAGCATTTGGTTTTAAGAAGTTGTAATCGATTCCACTTTTTCCAAACTTCTCAGTGCCTTTGTATTTAATCCCCATAAACACAGCAGGAGGAGTTGTAACATTAATCATTCTTCCATCAGTGTACATGATGCCTACCGAACTGATATTTAGATTTCCCGTAAGGTCTATAGGTTTTACATACTCAGACCGCCATAATTCTAAATAGATGTTGTTGTAATTGGCAATTTTATCGTTGCTCGGATTGATTCCGATGTTTCTGAAATTGGCTGCGGGGATAACAATTTTTGTTGCCGGTGCAAAAGTACCAACCGGGTATAGTGTTGAAATGCCCAGCACACGCGCAGTAATATTAACCTGAATAGGCACATTCTTATCTACATTTTCACCGAGGGCTAGCTCAAGCGTAACATCTTTTGAGAAATCGATGGCAGGTTCTCCCTTTTGTCCATTAATAGATAGTATCGTAAATGTTTGTGTGGGGGCGGGTATGCTAAATGAAACTTGTTGACCTTTGGCAGATTTGATGTTGATTTTTTTCTGTGCTTTAAGATCTGGGGCAGAAAAATCCGAATAAATGCCCATGCCATCACCATCTACTTTTTTGCCATCTACTGTTATCTCACCATTTACTTTGGTTACGCCTGCCTTAGCTTTTTGAGTAAACGAGAAGAACGTCATTGTGCCACCGGAAAGCCAATCGCCAAAGAAAGCCATGTCTGCTGTTTCAACTGACTTATCACGCAAGTTGTGCATAGTACCCACACTCATAACTACCTCATCCAAATTATCGGTAGTCGTAACCATACCAAAGGCACTACCACCAGCAGATCCGGCAACCTTAGCAACTTTCACTAATATTTTGCCCATCAGGTTACTACCACCTTTTGCTTTTTTGGTTGGCGCTTGGGTAGAATCACTTGGAGTGGTTTCCGCGTTTTCTTTTTTACCGCCAAGTTTTAGTTTACCTAATTGGCCATAGGAGTTTAGTGTTACGCACACGAAAAGGAGAGTAATGTATTTTGGGATTTTCATTTTGGGATTGGTTGTTTGAAATTTTTAAAGGTGCAGGGCACCTGATCATTTATGCATTTTAAAAGTTCGCTTCAACGAGCCATAGCGCACACCGGAAGCCTGATCCACGAGATTTTCTTCACGCATAAAATGAAGATTGTTTTCTGTGAGCTCTATTACTGTGTAGATAACATCTACATCACTAAGCCCTGGATTTGGGTTAGGATAGTATAGCGTTAGGTAGTCAACATATTGCCAACGAAATTCATTAGTTACTTCCACGCCATTTTCAATACTGGTTTGAACCATTGTGCCTCCGATGGCATCCCCAATACGTAAAAAATTCATTTTTTTTATGGGTAATAAGGTGTCACTTAACAACGGTGTTTGTGGGGGCGCATTTGTGGTTTGGATGAAGTCATATTCCTGAATGCGCACAGAATCCACGGTCCATTCTTTAGCCAGGTTGGAAAGATTTTTTTCGAGATCTGTTTTGGTAATATCTTCGAAAAGATCACAGCCAGAAATAGTCACAATTAACAGTGGCAATGAAAGTGCAAATAGGAATCTTCTTGAACTCATAGTTTTGTGTTTTTATCAACACAAAACTGAAGAGAATGAAACCGGTACACATCGGCATCAATACCGATTTTGTATCCGTATCAATACCGATTTATGGATTGATCAGACCCTTTTGGATAGCAAACTTGTAGAGGGCGATCAAATTTTTACAGCCTGTTTTCTCCATGATGTGGCTGCGGTGAGTTTCCACCGTGCGTTTGCTGATAAAAAGTTTTTCGGCCATTTGCTCATTGCTATTTTCCTCGAGAATCAGTTTTAAAATTTCTAATTCTCTGTCGGTCAGTGGATTTTGCAAGGCAGCTTGCCTTTCATCTTTTACTTTGCCAAGCATAACCTGCAACACTTCGCGACTATAATGTGTGCTATCGTTGAGCAGGTCGTTGATGGCATTGGCTATCTCTTGTGCGGATGAAGTCTTTAGCACGAAACCCTCAGCCTCGGTTGCTAACGCGGCCGCCACCATTTGCCTGTCGTTGTGCATGGAAAGAATAAGCACTTTAATAGTAGGGTGTTGCTGCTTGATGCGCGTTGCAAGCTCAAGCCCGGTTATGCCTGGCATAGAAATGTCGGTGATTACTAGTTGAAAATGTTGACTTGATTCAACACGCGCCCAGGCATCTTCTCCTGAATGCACTATTTCAAAGACTGCATGTGGAAATTTAATACGTAGCACGGCTGCCAAGCCCTCGGCAAAAATTTTATGATCGTCAGCCAGCAAAATGTTCAGTGCGTTGTTCATGCAATCGCAAATTGAATGTTGATGTTGGTGCCTTTGCCGGGTTGTGAGTCGACTACAATGTTTCCTTTCAGCATGGCAATGCGCGAGAACACACTTTTCCAACCCAGGCCTTTGCTTTTGGTGATCATTTCTTTTTCGAATCCCACTCCGTTGTCGGAAATAGAAAGGTGAAGCGTATTTTCTTTTCCTATTAAGTTTATTTCAATCTGGTCGGCTTTCGAATGTTTTATCATATTGTTGATTACTTCCTGAACCACACGATACACGGCCACCTCAATAGGAGCGAGCAAGCGGGCTTCAATGCCAACCATGCTAAACTTTATGTTCATCAATTTGGATTCATTTATTTTATGGATCATATCTTCCAGCGCTTCTTGCAATCCAAGCTCCATAAGCGCGGCTGGCATTAAGTTGTGCGAAATAGAACGTACCTCCTGTGTGGCCTGGTCAAGCACTTGTATGGAATTATTTAGTAGTTGCGCTTGTACATCGTTGGGTGGGAGGGTAACGGCAGTAAGACTTAACTTAGCAGAAGAAAGTAACTGACCAATTCCATCGTGTAAGTCCTTTGCCACCCGAGCACGTTCATTTTCTTCGGCTTCAATAACCGCACTAAATCGCTGCCGCTGTAGTTCTTCATGTTCCCTTGCTCGCGCAAGCCGAAGTTTAAACTGATTGCGTTTTAGTATTCCAATCACAACGATGCTAACAAATACTACCGTTGCTATTATCCACCACACGATGGTGCGTGTGCGTTGTAATTCCAAATCTTGAGTAAGCGTTTCGTTTTGCAATTGAATGATCTGCCGTTCTTTTTGCTCCGTTTCGTATTGAGTTTGCAGCTCTGCCATCTGTCTTGTTTTATCCTGCTGAAACAAAGAATCTTTTTGCTGGTTAAATAATTTATATTCACGCAAAGCGCCATTGAAGTTTCCCCCTGTCTCTTCAATGGCCGAGAGTTCAAGGTGCGCATCCATAATTATTTTTGTTGCCTGTATTGATTCGGCCAGCGACAGAGCACGCAATGCCAGCAGGCGGGCATCTTTAACATTATTTTCGGTGCGATAGACTGCCGCTAAATTGATAAGCACCTCGGCCAGATCGAATTTATTATCGAATTGTTCGTTGAGTTTTTGTGCTTCCAATAAACTTGCTTTGGCTTCTTTTAAGTTGCCAAGTTTATGATAGGCTTGCGCGGCATTGCTCAACGTTGTCGGCAGAAACTGCATCACATTTTGTTTTCTGAATTCTTCTGAGCTCAAAAGAGAATAATGGAGCGCACTATCGTATGCGCGCGTAAAATAATATACCGAACCTAGGTTAGCATGACAGGCAGCAATGCCGAAATCGTTTTTTAATTCTTTATAGATACTAAGGGCTTCATGGTAGTAGCCAATTACCTTTTCGTATTCGCGTTGCGCTTTCAATACGATGCCGATGTTACTGATCACCATGGCAATTTTAGATTTATCGCCCAGTTGCTCGTAAATTTTACGGGCTTCATAATAGTTTTCCAATGCCCGTTTGGGATTGCCCATTTCATCGAAAATAATCCCTAGGTTATTTAAGGTGTTGGCAGTTTTAAAATCGTCACCAATTTTTTTTCTGATTTGGAGCGCCTGAAGTTCATAGGTTAAGGCCTCACGATAATTACCTTGTGCTTCGAGTGTTATTCCAATATTGTGAAGCGCATCCGCCTCTAAGAGTTGCAGGTTGTTTTTACGGGCCAGTTCAAGCCCTTCCAGTCCATACTTTCTAGCACTATCAGCGTTTGTAAGCCGATACTCCCAGCATAAATCAATAAGTACCTGTATTTTTTTTTCGCCTCTTGCCGAAGATAACGCAGTTTGTAAACTATCGATCGCTTTGGTTTGTGAAAATGAAGACCAGGTTAAAGCGAGAAGTACGAAGACGAATATTGTGCGCATTAAGCAGGGTTTAGGAAACCTAGATACAACACGCAAATAGCATAAACGTTACGTATATCTCGTAAAATACTGGAAGAACTTAGTGTGCTAAGTGTTGGTATTTCAAATGGGTACTGGCAGAGCCTCGCTTTAAGAGAAAGTGGATTAGGTTAGCATCCCACCGTCTACCTGAATCACCTGACCGGTAATGTAGGTGGACATATCTGATCCCAGAAACACACATGCATCGGCAATGTCTTCTGGTTTACCTCCACGCTTAAGCGGAATGGCATCGCGCCAGGTTTGCACTGTTTTAGGATCAAGTACTGCAGTCATTTCAGTTTCAATAAAACCCGGAGCAATGGCGTTGGAACGAATACCACGTGAGCCTAACTCAAGTGCAACTGATTTTGTAAAGCCAATGATACCTGCTTTCGATGCTGCATAATTTGCCTGACCCGCGTTGCCTTTCAACCCCACAACAGAAGTCATATTAATAATAGACCCGCCCTTCTGTTTCATCATGGGCTTTGTTACTGCCTTCACTGTGTTGAAGCACGATTTAAGATTTACATTAATTACTTTGTCCCACATCTCCTCGGTCATGCGCAATAACAAATTATCTTGTGTTATGCCTGCATTGTTAACCAATATATCGAGTGATCCAAACTCTGTAACTACATCGTTGATCAATTTATCGGCTTGAGCAAAATCGGAAGCATCCGAACGAAAGCCTTTTGCTTTTACACCTTTGGCAGCTAGCTCAGCCTCCAAAGCCTGCCCTTGTTCTACACTTGATAAATAGGTGAAGGCGACATTGGCACCTTGCTCGGCATAGCGCAGTGCAATGGCTCGGCCTATTCCTTTAGAGGCTCCGGTTATCAGAGCGTTTTTACCTTGAAGTAGTTTCATTTTTTCTTCTTTACAAATTTGGGTACAATATTAATACAGAACACAATTAAGAACCGCATTCCAAGATCACTGAAAAATTCTCCTCCTTCCGAGTCACTTTTAAAAACGAGCCGATGATTCCGGCAACAGAACCCGCAACAAGCAAAAGAGAATTCTTTAATTCCATAGGTCTGACAAAGATAATTTCAGTGCTAAACTAACTTTTTTTACCATTAATAAATGGGTTAATTTGTGCTTTCAAAAAGTCTCAAAAGAACAATTTAATAGAAGATAAGTATGGCAAATTATGATCTCATCGTGATCGGCTCCGGCCCGGGCGGATATGTAGCAGCAATTCGTGCTTCTCAGTTGGGCATGAAAGTAGGCGTTGTAGAAAAAGCAGAGTTGGGTGGCATCTGCCTTAACTGGGGTTGCATTCCTACTAAAGCTTTGTTGAAGAGTGCCAATGTGTTTGAATACATTCAACACGCTGCCGACTATGGAATCAATGTTAAAGAGGCAACTCCCGATCATGCCAGTGTTATTAAGCGAAGCCGCGATGTAGCTGCAGGTATGAGCAAAGGGGTACAATTTCTATTCAAGAAAAATAAAATCGAACAGATTGCCGGACACGGCAAATTAAAGAAGGGCAATAAGGTAGAAGTTACAGATGCTGCTGGCAAAAAAACCGACTATGAAGCCAAGCATATAATTCTGGCTACGGGTGGTCGCTCGCGTGAGTTACCAACCATGCCTATTGATGGAAAGAAAATTATTGGTTATCGCGAAGCCATGGTATTACCTGAGCGCCCGAAAACGATGTTGGTGGTTGGTTCAGGTGCTATTGGTGTCGAGTTCGCTTATTTCTACAAAACAATGGGAACAGATGTTACAATCGTGGAGTTTTTACCGCGTATCGTACCTGTTGAGGATGAAGAAGTATCCAAGCAATTGGAAAAGTCATTCAAGAAAGCAGGTATTACTATTTACACCAATTCAGAGGTAACAAAAGTTGATACAAAAGGAAAGGGTTGCATAGCTACAGTGAAAACACCTACAGGCGAAATTAAAATTGAAGCGGATGTAGTTCTATCTGCTGTAGGAGTGGCCACGAATCTGGAAAATCTGGGTTTGGAGGAAGTAGGTGTTAAAACGGACAAGGGAAAAGTAATCGTTGATGATTTCTATAAAACCAATGTCCCGAATGTATATGCCATAGGAGATATTACAAAGGGACAGGCGCTTGCTCACGTTGCGTCTGCCGAAGGTATTATTTGTGTTGAAAAAATTGCCGGACATCACCCACAACCACTTGACTATAATAACATTCCAGGATGCACTTATTGTTCGCCCGAGATAGCTTCAGTTGGGTTTACAGAGGAAGGAGCAAAGAAAGCTGGCTATCAAATTAAGGTAGGTAAGTTTCCATTCACAGCTTCGGGCAAGGCCAAGGCTGCTGGTGCTGCCGATGGTTTTGTAAAACTGATCTTTGATGCTAAGTATGGTGAGTTTTTAGGCGCCCACATGATTGGCGCTAACGTAACTGAAATGATTGCAGAAGTGGTGGCTGCGCGCAAACTAGAAACTACAGGCCACGAAATAATCAAAACTGTTCATCCACACCCTACTATGAGTGAAGCCATTATGGAGGCAGCCGCAGCTGCTTATGGTGAGGTTATTCACTTGTAAAATCCAAACAAGCCAGATTGATCGTAAATCCCCTGAATTCAGGGGATTTTTTTATGACCGAAATTAAATGGGGTTACTTTCTTACCGTGCGGATCAATTCAACCCCAAAAGCGATGCATTTATCGCCTTCTGCTGGAAATCAACCCAGTTACTTCAATATTTCAAGTAAATTTTACTACATTTAAATTAAATTCATCTAAATCAGATAGTTATGAAAATGATGCCATTGAAATTTTATCACAACAGAGCCCGCACATTAGTATCGCTCGTAGTGATTTGTTTGGTAGTTTATTTTGTTACCAGATTCTTTATCGAATACTAGTCTTGAAAATCGAGCGCAGAAAAAGAAGCATCATGCCCGTTAAAGGGTATTTTCAACGCGCACGGGTATTTGGCTATTTATTACTGGCAGCCGGGATAGCGACCTTATTATATTATCTGTTTTACTACTTTGCTCGGTAAGCTTCATCCTATTCTTTTTACCTCCATTACATCTAACCTTTTCGCCATATTGGGTTGTTCACCCTGCGGTGGAAAATAAAATTCGCAACCAGTCGTTTTGAGGTTGCTATGCAAAAACTATTGGTGAGGTTTTTTTATTGTCTATTGGTATCCTGCATCCCGTGGCTGTCGAACGCACAAACTATTCTTGGCGACAGAAATTCTGATGAGTCTGAAATAAATGCAAGTCAGGCAAAACGAGCTCATCGTTCGTCAAAGCGGCAGAAAATTTTACTAAAGAAAGCAAAAGTAAAACACACAGCCCAATACGAATTTTACGCTCGCATCGAAAAAGTTGCAAAAGACAAGCAACGCATACTAAAAAAAATGGCAGCGCCCCAATACTCCAATCCGCTATACTTCGGGCATAAACGACCTCCCAAACGAAATCCCATTCACAAGATGAAGTATTGCAAAGAGTGTGGAATCCGCCATTGAAAACACACTTCATTTTTGGATTGATTTATTAAATGTGATCCAGAAAAAGTAATTTCGACCTTCTCGTTGAAAACGAGGCACGGTGAACATAGCGGAATATATTGAGCATACTAATCTGAGCCCGACACTCACCATCCGATCCATCGATCAATTGGTGGACGAAGCAAAGCAATATGGTTTTTTAGGCGTGTGTGTGCCTCCTTTTTGGGTGAAACGAGCTCAGCGCGAAATTGGTAAGGAGAAAATTTTATTGGTAACAGTGGCTGGCTTTCCGCTTGGTTATAGCATGACGGAGACCAAGCTGGATGAAATTAAACGAGCCATTGATAATGGTGCTGATGAAATTGATGTTGTATTAAATATCTCCTCTTTTAAAACAGGAATTCCCTGGACAAAAATTGAAATAGCCAAGTGTAGTAAACTGACTCACGATCACCAAAAAGTTCTAAAGGTTATTCTCGAAACTGCTTATCTATCGAACGAAGAAATTGTTGAAGCTTGTAAGCTTTGTGCCGATGCCGGTGCAGACTTTGTAAAAACTTCAACAGGCTTTGCTTCGGTCGGTGCTAGAGTTGATCACATCAAACTAATGCGTAATTCAGTGCCGCCTCAGGTGGGCATCAAAGCTTCCGGTGGAATTAAAACCATTGATCTTGCGCTACAACTTATTGAAGCCGGTGCTGATCGCCTTGGCACCTCTGCAGGTGTTTCTCTTGTCACGTCCAATCAATCTTAATAACTAAGTCATGAGTAATTCTTTAACTAATGTATTTCCAACTCAAAATAAGATTCCCTCTTCAGTGGCCCTTTCGGGATATATGGAACAGCGGGAATATTTGCTAGATGGAAAAATGATTACATGGCAAGGCGACATGAGCCCGGTTGCAAGTCCGGTTTTTGTTCGCGAGGGAAATGAATTGAAACAACAGATTATTGGCAGTACGCCCTTACTTACTTCAAAGGAGGCTCTTGAAGCGTTGGACTCAGCGGTGCGTGCTTATGATCAGGGACATGGGGCATGGCCATTGATGTCAGTAGCTGAGCGCATTGGACACGTGGAGAGTTTTCTTATAAGAATGCGCGAGAAAAGAAAAGAGGTTGTAAACCTGTTGATGTGGGAGATCGGCAAATCACAAAAAGATTCTGAAAAGGAATTTGATCGCACGTGCGATTATATTCTAGATACCATCAACTCGTTAAAAGAATTAGATCGTAAATCGTCAGGGTTTGTTACTGAGCAAGGCATAATGGCGCAAATCAGGCGAGTGCCGTTGGGAGTAGCGTTATGTATGGGGCCCTATAACTATCCCCTCAATGAAACCTTCAGCACGCTATTTCCTGCACTTATTATGGGTAACACGGTTGTGTTTAAACCTGCCAAGTATGGAGTCTTATTAATTCGTCCGTTGCTCGAGGCTTTTCAGCAATGCTTCCCTGCGGGCGTAATCAATATTATTTATGGTCGTGGAAGAGAGACCGTAGGCTCACTGATGGAGACAGGCAAAGTTGATGTGTTTGCCTTTATCGGCACAAACAAAGGCGCTAATGAGTTGAAAAAACTTCATCCAAAACCCCATCGGCTTAAATCTATTTTAGGATTAGATGCAAAAAATCCTGCCATCATATTGCCCGATGCTGATTTGAACAATGCAGTGAGTGAATGTGTTTTGGGGTCGCTCTCTTTTAATGGTCAGCGATGCACAGCCCTGAAGATCCTCTTCGTTCATAAAACCATTGTAGAAGAATTTACAAGGAAGCTCTGTGATGAAATTGCTAAACTAAAACCGGGCATGCCATGGGAAGCAGGTGTAGGATTAACCCCTTTACCCGAGCCTGGCAAAACAGATTACTTAATCAGGCTGGTGGAGGATGCAAAACAACATGGTGCTAAAGTTATGAATGCAGGTGGTGGAGAAATGTTGCATACGTTTTTTTACCCGGCTGTTCTTTACCCTGTAAACAGCAAGATGAAAGTTTATTATGAGGAGCAGTTTGGGCCGGTAGTGCCTATCGTTCCTTTCGAGCATGAAGAAGAGGCCATTGAGTATGTGCTCAATTCAAATTTTGGCCAGCAGCTAAGTTTATTCGGTAAAGATTCAAAGTCAATTGCCCGAATGATTGATGCGTTTTCGAGTCAGGTGGGTCGCATCAACTTAAATACTCAATGCCAACGCGGCCCTGACAATTTTCCGTTCAATGGAAGAAAGGATTCAGCTGAAGGCACCCTATCAGTGGCCGATGCACTTCGGGTTTTCTCCATCCGCACGCTGGTGGCTACCAAAAGTACCGAGGATAATAAAAAAATCATCAGCACAATTATTCAAAATCGCGAGTCAGTCTTTTTAAGTACGGATTATATTTTTTAATGTAGCCGTATAATTGAAAAGCCGTGGAGGTAAGGCACTTCAAAATTATTGTTTCAGGAAAGGTGCAAGGAGTATACTATCGCGCTTCGGCAAAAGAAAAGGCCGATGAGTGGGGTATTCGCGGATTTGTACGCAATGAAAAGAATGGAGATGTATACATCGAGGCTGAGGCACCCGAAGAAGTAGTTTACAAGTTTATTAAATGGTGCAATCAAGGGCCTGCCTGGGCAAAGGTTGAAAAGATTGACGCAAAACCTGGAGAGGTTGTAGGCTTTACGGATTTTGAAATAGAACGGCCGATGTTTTAATTTTTCTTCGCTTCTAAACTCTGGTTCCAATCATAAACACGATCACTGATTTCGATCAATAAGTTTGGATCTTTTTCCAGGGCGTTGCCAATCACAATCAGATCAGCTCCAGCTTCTAATGCAGCAAATGCTTTTTGACTTGAATTAATCCCACCACCAACAATCAATGGCACACTAACTGATTTTCGAACAGCATTAATCATCTTAGAACTTATCTCACGTTCAGCACCACTACCGGCATCCAGATAAATTAATTTCAATCCTAGCATCTCACCTGCCAGAGCGGTGCAGGCTGCCAATGAATATTTGTCTTCCGGAATAGGAGTGGTGTTGCTGATATATGCAACCGAAGTTGTTTTTCCTGAATTGATCAAGAGGTAACCAGTTGGCATTATTTCCAACCGGTTATTTTTTAAAATCGGTGCAGCTACAACGTGTTGGCCAATGAGCAAATCCGGATTTCTGCCCGAGATGAGAGATAGAAACAAAATGGCATCTGCCGAAGGATCGATTTGCAACGAGCTTCCGGGAAAAAGAATAACAGGAAGTGAAACATTTTCTTTGATCTGCTTTACTACATCCGATAGGTTAGGCGTTGTAACCAAACTACCCCCCACAAAGAAAAAATCAACACAGTTTTCAGTTGCCAACCGCAAAAGCGTAGTTAATCGCCCGGGGTCTTCAATCTTATCCGGATCAACGAGAACGGCTATTGATTTTTTGCCAACCCGGTGGCGTTCCTGAAGAGTTTCAAGAATTTTCATTCTTTATTTTTTCTGGTTTCGAGGTATTCGGCCAACTTCTCTTTGGCAATATCTAACAAAACAACAGTAGCCTGACTTACAACACGATCGCCAAGTTGTGATAAAAACGAGGGTGGTGAATACGAATCGTGATCTGTTTCTAGAACTTCTTCACTTTCTTCGTTGGAAATTTTTGATTTAGCCTTTCTGCGTTTCTTTTTTGAAGATCCCAGCTGACTAACAATCAGATAAGTAATGGCTAACGTTCCACCAATAATCAACGCATTTTTAACGGCACTCTCAGTCTTGTCAGACATCGCCTTTACTTCTTTTTGAAGTTCCATTTTATGCCTGGCTGATGTTTCGATAAGGCGTTTCTTTTCCGGATCCTGGCTTTCCAATAGTTCCATACTACTTCCCTTTGCTTTTGATAACTTCCATCATTTGCTTCTCTATTGCTTTTCCGATTTGCTTTCTGAAGATAACACACAACAAGCACGGTAGCCCATATACTCCTGCAATAATCCAATAGCCGAGATAAGGATTGTCGAATAACATGTTTAAATAATGCGCCAATCCTACACTAAAAAATAATGAGAATAGGATACCGAGCAAGGCAATGCTCGCCAGCACAATTGTTTGGCCGATGGCTTTGGCAACGTCTTCACGGATTTCAATTTTTATTAATTCAATCCGGGCCTCCAGGTAGCCCGAAAGATTTTCGACCAGATTATCCAGTCGTAGAAACTTAAAAAGAGTGTCTTTAATTCCGTCCATATGCTTACTATGGGCAATATACTCATTTTGGGTTTTCCAGAGGAACGAGTGCCCTCAGTATTTACTTCTTTTTTATTTCGAACAGTTCATCTTTCGAAAGCAGGATGCCCTGTCTATTCAGGGTTTCCTTCCTCACCAGAAGATTGAGCGTGGCACTTATGTACAACCGGGCAATTGTTGAGTCAACACGATCAGGCTGATACCATTCTTTTTCAAAAATGTATACCGAGTCGGCAGAAAGCGAAGGTGAGAGAATAAGTTTGGGAACTATCTGAATGATACAATTCTTGTATTTGCCAAACTCATCTTCACCATCACGGCAAAAGCCAAGCTTGTGGAGTTCAAACAATTCGTTGTTTATAATGAGAACGTTATTTCGTTTGTAAACCGAAAGAATTTTTGCGGGGTCTGCTTTTGGTTCGTTGTTATAATCATAGATCATCCAGTTACTGAGCGGTTGGTTATGATAGGTTTTCACAACCAGCTTGTAGAAATTTTTTTCCTGTGTTCTAAGATCTTCGTAACGATAGGAAAGCTCTTGCACTTTTACGGCATCCTTATTAAAATAGATCAGCGAAAAGGGTATAAAAAAGAAAGTGAGTAACAAATAAAGAAATCCTGCTAACCGATAGCGTAACGTAAGTCTCCCTAGCCAATCGGCAAGGAAAAGCGGGAGTTCTTTAACATAAGGAATCGGAAAGAAAATAAGCACACCAATAGCATTGAAAAGAAAATGCGCAATGGCAATACTAATGGCTGCATTCGAATTGAACATGGCTGCGATAAAAGCAGTAATCGTAGTGCCGATGTTAGCCCCCAGAATAAAGGGTAAGGCCGCCTTTACTTTAACTACTTTCTTGGCAACCAAGGGCACCACCAACGAAGTTGTAACGGTGCTGGATCGGATTGCAGCTGTGGTTAGCAATCCCCACCCAAAAGACTTAACTGAATTTTTAAAAAAGAATTGCTGAAAACGCTCTTGCGATCCGAACCCAAGCGTTTGCGAAAGAACCTTTCTAAAAAAAAGAATAGAGCCGAATAACAGGCCAATGGAAAGAATAGCCAGTATAAATCCATTGTCAATCAGGGTAACGATAAAATCAATTATCGGTGTGAATCCCGATCCTAGCAAAGAAAAAGTTCGCTGCGTGTATTCGATGGGCTGATTGAAAAACGTGGTGGCCAGATACTGAGCAAGCCCTGATAGAAAACCAAAATAATATTCTAAGGGAAAAAGTATGATTACGGTAAGTATGTTAAAGAAGTCGTGGTAGGTGCCGATGGTAACAGCCCTCCTGAATTCTTTTTTCTTAGTGATGAAGCCAAGCGATACAATCGTGCTGGTGATGGTAGTGCCTACATTTGCGCCCATAATAATAGGCACCGCGCCTTCCAGAGTAATTGAACCGGAAGCCACGAGAGCAACGGCCATGGAGGTAGTTGCCGAACTGCTTTGAATAAGAGCTGTTACTAATAGCCCAATAAATAATCCTGTGAAGGGGTTGGATGTTGCCAGAATGATAATGTCGGCAGCATCTTTACCAAGGTGCTGCAGCGAGGCGATCATCAGGTCCAATGTGAAAAGGAAAATTAGCAGCGCAGCGACAATGAAGGCTGTGTTTCTTAGAATAATTTTCCAGCGCGCAGGCGATGCCGGGGAATTTCCGATCTCATTTGATTGCTCTATCACGTTGCTTGTAAATATACTGACCGTTTAGCAAGAAGAAAGGAGGTAACAATTACTTAATTTGAAGCATTCAATTCTGAAATGGCCATCCAGGCCATTAATCCCGGCCCAATTTTCAAAGCATCCTCGTCAATATCAAAGGTGGGTGTATGTACATACGATGTAATACCTTTCGAGTCGTTGCGTGTTCCTAACCGATAAAAAGATGCAGGTATCACGTGCGAGTAATAAGCAAAATCTTCAGACCCAAGCGTGAGGTCAATATCAACCACGTTTTCTTTTCCAACATAAGCTTCTGCCGCTGCTCTTATTCTGCGTGTTACGTTTGGATTATTTTCCAGGTAAGGATAGCCATGCGAAATGGTTACCTCACAGCGGCCGCCCATACCTTCGGCAACTGACTCGGCCATCTTTTTTATTTTCTGTAACCCTTCTTTTCTCCAGTCTTCATTTAGTGCACGAAAGGTGCCGGCTATGTTCACTTCATCGGGGATGATGTTGGTTGCACCCTCACCAATTATCCGCCCGAAGGTTAAAACTGTGGGTTGCTTGGGGCTTGCATTTCGACTTATAACTTGCTGAAGCGCGATGATAATATGAGATGCAATTACAACGGGATCAATGGTTAACTCTGGCGCAGCTCCGTGGCCACCCCTACCAATCACCTTTAAATAGATTTCGTCACTGCTGGCCATATACATACCTTCGCGAAAGCCCACTTTACCAACAGGCACCAGCGGCATTACATGTTGACCTATGATGGAGGCGGGAGCAGGGTTTGTTAAGGCACCTTCTTTAATCATGTACGAGGCACCGCCCGGATTTTTTTCTTCACCGGGTTGAAAGATTAGTTTAATTGTTCCTTCAAACTGATCTCTTACCTCTTGTAAAATTTTAGCGGTTGCTAATAATGAAGAAGTATGTACATCGTGGCCACAGGCGTGCATCACACCTGATTTGGTAGATTTATATGATGCGTTGCTAATCTCCTGAATAGGTAAGGCATCCATATCCGCACGCAAGGCAACGGATTTCTTTTCAGAATTTTTTCCTTTGATAAGCGCTATAATGCCGGTGGTGGCAATTTGTTGAGGCTCAAGACCACACGCCTTTAATTGTGCGGCTACAAACTTTGCGGTATTAAATTCTTCATATGACAATTCAGGATTTGCATGCAGATGCCTGCGCCATTCAACCGTATTCTTGTGATAGGTTTCGGAGAGTAACTTAATTTTGTCCAGCAGTGCCATGAGTTAATTTGTAACGTAAAGGTACCCATTAAGTTTTGATTGATAAAAGGTGTAACGCCTGGATTGAATTTAGGCTATAGATTAGATTCATTTCAGGGGTTCGTGAACATGCCAACACCAGGATTCAAAACAAGATTAATTCCTGTTGATACTTTTCACACAACGCCTGATGAATTTTTTTGGCGGAGGCTCTTCCTTCGGCATCCACCAACAAGCATACTGTGCCCCCGTTTCCGCCACCGGTAATTTTTGCTCCGTAAACTCCGCGCGCATTTTTGGCAAGCGCCACCAGTTCATCAGTTCTATCGGAGCCCAACCCGCATCGCGAATAACTTTCGTGCGCCTGAAACATAAGTTCGCCCATCGTTTTCAGATTCGATTGATCGAATGTATCATTTAACGATTGAAGTAGGTTTCTAAATTGTTTAACGCGGCTGTTTTCGTATACCGGATGCGAAACGCAATTTCTTATCTGATAGATTTTTGTCGGATCAATCGAAGTAACCCTATCAATCGATACACCATACTCATCTAAAAAATCTTTGCCAGAAATTGTATGGGGAAGACGATGGAGACTACCTTTTTCAAATTCCTCAACAGGAATGTTGCATAAATATCCTTTGTAGGGGAGTGAAGAAAATTCTCCCTTTGCTTTTGCGTGTCTTATTTCTTTTACTGAAATGCCGAGTGTCTTTAAAAGAATGGAATACCCCATAAAGGCAGCGCAACGTACATCGCTATACGATGCGCCAGAGACAGAATGTCGCACTCCGCTATCAATGCCGATGAAGGAAATGTTTTCCGGAATAGAAATAGAACTCTCAATTAAATCAGGTTGACAAACGATCGGTAAAATCTTTTTTGGTTGACCGAGGTAACAGGCTAACTGATCCATTAATCCGCAAGGAGCGCCAACGACAAAATTTTCTACCCGTTGTGCCAGCACAGGCAATTCTGTATTCTTAAATGATAAATCGAAGGCAAGCGCAAAGGCTTTCATGGTAGCAACTTCGACAGACGCTGATGAAGATACGCCCTTGCCTAACGGAACGTGTGATTGTATTTTGAAATCGCCACCGGTAAACTCAATACCTTTTTCTTTTTGCAAAACCAGCGCACAACCAAGAACATATGCCATCCAATTGCTTTCCAATTGATTAAATCTTCTTTGCGCAAACGCATAGTTGATTTTATTGTTCTGTAGCAGGTCCCGATAATCAAGCTGAGTGAGTAGTATTTCTCCTGTACTGATCTGGCTTTCGAGGGTGCAATAAAAATCATCCCGCAAGGAAAGTTGAACAAATGTTTTTTGTTCGATCGGCATTTGCAGCACCAATGAGCCTGAGTAATCAGCAATGCCACCCATTACATCAAGGCGACCAGGTGCTGAAGCTTCAAAAATTTTAGGAGCCCCTTTCGTCATCAGCGTTCAAGCGAATACTCATTCAGATTTATGTTTCGTAATTCTGCTGCTTTATCTTCAGGCATGGTATCGGCCATAAAGTTTCCAGCACCAATCTCAGGGCCAGCCAGGTATTTTATTAATCCGGGTTGACGATAGGGTGGTTGCAGCCACAAATGCATGCGGAAGGCGGAATATTGATTGCCATCCACAGGGGCCTGCATTACGGACATTACGTACGGAAAGTCCATATTAAAGTTCAAATCCATTCTGCGAACTACCTGATGAAACACAGCCGTGAGGCCGGCTAACTCTGCTGGTGAAAGCGTAATCAAACTCTGATGATGATTTTTTGGAAAAATCATTACTTCGTAGGCATACCGAGCGAAGAAAGGAATGAAAGCAATAGCATGATCATTTTCCGCAAGAATTCTGAGACTTGTTTTTTTTTCGTTTTGAATTATCTCTTCGTAAATATTTTTGTGATGTTCGTTTTGATATTGCTCAGCGATGCTGATCTGTTGGCCCACCAGCTTAAATGGAAAATCGGTTGCGTAAATCTGGCAGTGCGGATGCGAATTGCTTACCCCTACAGCTTCGCCTTTGTTTTCAAAAATTAATACTGAATGAATGGCCGGGTTCTTTTCAAAGTTGATCATTTCGGTTTGAAACGATTCGAACACCTTGATTACATTGGCCAGCTTCATTTGCGATAGCGTGATATTATGTCGTGGGTCATAACAAACAACTTTTGCAATGCCCTGAGCTTTTTCTTTTTTGTAGAGTTCATTGTCATTGAGTGGTGGCTGAACTTCGGGCGCTTCCATCCCGACAACGGGATGATCATTTTCGAAAATGAATACTTCTTTATACTGCGGATTGGCGCTGCCATGTATGCGAGCATTGCTTGGGCACAGGTAGCAGGCCGGATCATACGCAGGTGATACTTTGGCTTTGATTAAACCAGCTCCCTGCCAGGGCCGGTTGTTACGGTGCGCAGAATACACTACCCACTCCTCGCGCAAGGGATGCCAGCGCTTTTCCCATTTTCCTTCTGTATTAGTTTCCATCTCAATATCTCTAAAGGTAAAAATATTGAGTTCTGGTTTAAATCGTTACTTAATGGGATGATTCCTGAAAAAGAAATTTAAGGAAGAGGAATTTGTAAACTCACTTCATTCACTCAAGGGATTTCCTATTTCCCAAATATGCCCGAAGGGGTCTTTCAATTTTCCAATCCGCCAATATTCTTCTGTTGTAATTGCACAGAGTTGAGAGGCACCGGCTTGCAATGCCCGAGCAAACAGGGTATCGGGGTCATTGACTGTAAGAACTATACGAACAGCACTGCCACCAATAGTGGCTGGGCTTAAGTTGTCAAATTCAGGTTCTTCATCCCCAAACCATAATTCGGCACCCCCGATTGCAATTTTAGCGTTTACCCTTCCATCGGGCAAATCATATCTTTCTAAAACGAGAGCTTCAAAGGCAGACTTGTAAAACTCAATGGCTTTAGCGCCATTTTTCACAACTAAAAAAGGAGTGACTGTGGTTGGTCTGCCGGATTTCATTTTCAATCTGATTCTATTTTCTTTCTTAATTATTTATCAACCAATGACATCCAACCTTTTATCACCTTTCGCAGCTTTTTTTCTTTTGATTTTACATTGGCCAGATCGGTAAAGATGGCTATCCTTCGTCCATCTTTATAATCTCCTTCCAATAAACCAGATGCATCGTTGACTTTTGCACCACTAGGAAAAACGAGCATGATTCGCCCTTTAAACAAATTGAAAACCGCAATTTCTCTTTTATATTCTTTGGGATCAAACTCTTTCATTTCTCCCGTATAGTAGAAACTTGGATTGTTCCATTTAATGCGTTCACCAATTTCTTTATGAGTGCTTAAAATGATTTGTCGCAACGTTTCTACAGTCTTGGCCATAGTGAGCTCAAGTTTTTTGATATGCTCCGTTACCTGTTCACTGTCTGTGAGTTTTGCTTTCATGGTTGTTTACCTTTTGTGGTCTTGATAAAAAGCTTCCCACCCAACCAGGCACATGGCAACGTTGTGATGATGAGTGCAATCGGATACCATTGCGGTGGTTGATGCCACATAACAATGGCACCCAAGGTGGCGATAACAAAACCAAGGCCGCCACCAACAAGTGAATGCCGCATCGGTCGGTTGGGCGATAGTCTTGCTGTTAGGTATGAACTGATGATGCCAAATAGGCAGCGATAAAAAACAACAAAAAGTATAAACACTACTGAGTTTAAGTCGAAAGGCTGTTTCATTATTCCGGTTGAGATCAGGAGCATGTCGGTGGCGATAGACGCAATCACCACAAAAATAAATCCGGCAAACACAGCCCAGATAGATTTTAAGGTAGTCTTATTCATGGATGTAGTTTACTTTTTCCATTGCACTGAAATCTTAGCGTTGTTCTTGTTGAACGTACCCGAAGTATTAAAAAAATTGGGTTGCTGTTCTTTTGTAAGGAGGGTGTTGCTAAACGTGGCATACTTTTCCACTGCTTCTCCGTGCTTGCCAAAATCCAGTCTCCTGTTTTTGTTGTCATCAATAAAGGCAAGCATGGAGTAAGTTCCATTTTTTAATCCATAGATATGAATTGCGAGTTGCCCTTTAGCAATATTTCCATAAACATAACCACCCGTTACGGCCTGGCAGCTGTTAAAATTTTGTTCACTATCCATCACCGCTAAAAAACCAGTTTGCTTCTCTTCAACCAGAGGAACGGAAATTTCAAAATGAAAATAAGTGTTGGCAAAAACACTGGTAGTTTGGTCACCTTGTAAAAATTGATGTTGACTGATGTCTTGGGTTACGCGTTCATCAAACCCCAGGTGAATAAGCGAAGGCGATACGTATGAATGATTGATTGGCTCCGTGAAAGCCTTTAGCTGGTTGCTAAGGTTTATTTGTTCGCTTTGGTTTAAACTAAAATAGCCCAGCGCGCTGTCAAAATCTAATGCTGCGAGATGTATGGTTTTGATTTCTTTGTGTGAGTCAGTAAAAAAGGAAATTTTTTTCTCAGTTACATTATAAACAATGCTCCACATTGTTTTAAAGTCGCCTTTCGGTATTGTAACACTTTTCAAGATTTCAAAAGCATACGATTCAGTGAGCTCGGGTTGGTTGCCAATTTTTGAAATATGCTGCTCCAAGTGATAATAGCGGTATGAGGGAGCGGTGTTATTTTTCCGGATTCTTCTTAGTTGATTTTTGAATGACTCGGAATATGCGACCGAACCGTTGGTAATAGCCTGACAAGCATTTGCTTCTTTTTTATAGGCTATCGGGTTTCCGCTAAGGTATTCTATAATGACAGATTCACCACTGGCATCGGTAAGTAGGTAGTGAATTTTGCCTTTTATCGGATAAATTTTTAAGTCGTTTAACTGGTCAAGTACCTGCTGAACAGTTTCGAAATTATCAAGCTGGTATTGAATCCACTCCAGTTCGTTTACATATTCTTTTTCATCGTTGATGTTGTAGCGAGTAACCTCTAACCATAACATTTCTACCACCAAGCCTTTTTCATTCATGCCGCCATAGGGCATTTCTTTGCCGTTTTGATTGAATGTGATGCTTCCATACTTACTTATCCACTGGGCTGGTGTGCCAGCATGGGTAAAGTAGGCTGATTTGCTTGTGCCTCTTAGATTTTTGATTAGTATTCCTTCGCGGTAAGTCCAGTCGAAGTTCTTGGCTAAAAAGAGTTGCGTTTTGTTTTTCAAAACAATAGCCGAACATGGATAAACAAAATCCGCTGCGAATAGATTAAGTAGTAGAATTAGAAGGGGGCTCTTCATAAAGTTTGTCCCAACGTTACAGAACTAAATTATGAAATTACGCTGAATATCTGCACAGCACCTTGCATAAACATTTTTGCTGCGCGTTGTTATTTCTTAACCCAATTTGTACTTCTTCTTAAATTCCTGAATGTCCTCGTAGTCCAAATTTTCAAGAAGATAAGTCCTCTCACCTAGGTAGAATTCTTTAACAAATATCCCTTTTTCGTAAAGTCCCGCAAGAACTATCTTTAAGTCCTTTACTTGTCTGTCGGAAAAGATTTGAAAATTATAATGCCTTCTTAAACCGTTGATTGCAAACTCAAGGCTGCTTCTTGTTCCACTGTCCACAGTATATCCGTAGCGATGCCAATGTTTGTGCCCTTTTGTATATCCAATAGCAATCTTCACGTCCTTTATGTCAGAAGTCTTAACCGCATCCTTGTCTAGAGTGAATAGGTCTGCCGTCAAAATTATTTCTCCAAGGTACTTTCCTTCTTCCTCTTTATTCCCCCAGTCTTTGTATAAATTGAAATACATTCCAATGATACTAAGTATCAAAATAGTCACCCCTAGCGTCTCGTTTAAGTCAGTCAATAAATACCCAAGTAGTGCCGTGAGAAGTGGCAAAAAGAATAATGGCCAGTTAGTTGTTGTATTCTCCTCGATTTCTTGTCTGTCGTAAAGATGTGATTTGAAACTCATTTGTCCCGAAATAATAAAACACAACACATAAATATACGCATGTTTCCAAAACCCAGCCTGGTGGTGTGTTTATGGTTTTCTTTATAAGTAATTAAAGCCAGTTATTTAAACTGACAACACTACTGTTATCTACCGAATGGCAATTTTTTCGGGCACCAGAATGGCGGTGTTAAAACTGGTGCGTAAACGGGCCAGATCTGGATGGGCTTCGATCTTAGTATAATACTTACCTACTGTAACTCTGAACTTAGGTTGCTGATATTGCAGAGTAGCCGTAAGATCGGGCAAGTCGGTGGTCATTTTCTTTTTCGTATTCATCGCATCTTCCCGGTTTTGCCCGGAATAGATTTGAATTGTGTATCCATCCACAAACCTACGCACAAGATTATAGCGATCGATGCTATCTAAAACAGCATCCACCTTTTCGTTAACGGTATGAGTTGGTTTTATTGAAGGTGATACTTTGGTTGACTGTGAAATATCTTTTCGAGGAGTATCAACAGGCACCGTTACTTTCGGCCGTAGCTCCGAGAGATTTTCGTAATGGCTTTTATCGCCACTGTTTTTTTGAGCAACGCAGCCCAACAGCAGATGACAAAATACGACCAGAAAGATATTTTTTCTCATACTCATTCGTGAAGATACAAAACTAACACCAACCTGTGGCTACAAATAAATATGAAGAGGTCAACTCACCGAGGCTATTGACCTTTCATATAGTTTATCCTTCAATAACAATGCATCTGCCAGCATTTATATCGTCTTCTACTTTTTTAAACTTTACATCTTTTAATACCCGCCCGTCAGGATATTGTACGGATACCTTATCATTTCTATTGGCAATCTTTTCAGATTTTACAGGCATCACTTTTTCTTCCACCGGGCGCTGTGGGGCCTGTGGTTGCGATCCACCACCCTGTAACAATGAACGCGACTCTTCTTTCTTCTCACTCAGCCGTTGGCGTTTTGCCTGGCGTGCTTCCTGCACCTGCTCGGCATCGCGAATCGGAATATCTGCTTTCATCAGGAATGAAATAGTTTCTTCATTCACTTTGCTGATAAAACGTTTGAATGCCTCGAAGCCTTCGAACTTGTAAATCAACAGCGGATCTTTCTGTTCATACACTGCATTCTGCACGGATTGTTTTAAGTCATCCATGTCGCGCAAATGTTCTTTCCACTGTTGGTCGATGATGGCGAGCGTAATCATTTTTTCCATCGACTTGATGAGTTCATTATTTTTTGACTCAACACATTTATTAAGATTGGCCGACACGCCAATTTGTTTAACGCCATCCGTAAACGGAACCTGAATGTCGTGTATGGTAGCCCCACGCGTGCGGTGAATATCCATTACAATAGGATACGATTTTTCGGCAGCAACTTTATTTTTGTGATCGTAATGCTTCAGCGCTTCTTCGTATAAGCGTTCACTCAGCACTGCCTGATCTGATTTTGAAAACTCTTCTTGCGAAAGTGAGAAGTCGAAACCCAGAACACTCAACACATTTAATTTAAAGTTCTCAAGATTTTCACCAGCTTTTCCATTCGAAACGATATCATCACAGGTATCGAACAACATGGTGAGAATATCCAACTGGAGGCGTTCGCCATGCAGTGCATTTCTTCTTCGCTTATAGATTACTTCACGTTGCGAGTTCATTACGTTATCGTATTCGAGCAAGCGCTTACGAATGCCAAAATTATTTTCTTCTACTTTTTTCTGAGCCCGTTCAATCGAGTTAGTCACCATGGAGTGAGAAATTACTTCACCCTCTTTCAATCCCAAGCGATCCATAATGCGGGCAATACGTTCGGGCATAAACAAACGCATCAGGTTATCTTCCAATGATACATAGAACTGCGAGGTTCCCGGATCACCTTGTCTACCGGAACGTCCTCGTAGCTGACGATCCACTCTTCGCGATTCGTGACGCTCGGTACCTACAATCGCCAAACCACCCGCTGCGCGCGATTCGGGAGTAAGTTTAATATCGGTACCACGACCAGCCATGTTGGTAGCAATGGTAACGGTGCCGGGCTTACCTGCTTCGGCTACAATTTCTGCTTCACGCTGATGTTGTTTTGCATTTAGCACCTGATGTTTGATCTTTCGGATCTGCAACATTCGGCTCACCAATTCTGAAATTTCTACTGATGTGGTACCTACCAGCACGGGCCTGCCTTCTTGTGTTAGCCTTACAATTTCTTCCACCACTGCATTGAATTTTTCGCGCACGGTTTTATAGACAAGATCATCTTTGTCCTTGCGTGTCATGGGTTTGTTGGTGGGGATGGTCACCACATCCAACTTATAGATGTCCCACAATTCGCCCGCTTCGGTAACGGCAGTACCCGTCATACCGGCTAGCTTGTGATACATGCGAAAATAATTTTGCAGTGTGATAGTTGCATACGTTTGGGTCGCATCTTCCACTTTCACATTTTCTTTTGCTTCAATGGCCTGATGCAATCCATCGGAGTAGCGTCTGCCATCCAGCACACGCCCGGTTTGTTCATCTACAATTTTTACTTTTCCATCTACTATGATATATTCAGTATCTTTTTCAAAAAGTGTATAGGCTTTTAGCAACTGGTTTACACTGTGTATGCGCTGCGATTTGGTTGTGTACTCACGAATCAACTCTTCTTTTTTCTTCAAGCGTTCTTCCGTGCTGATGCTTGTATCTTTTTCAATCTTCGTTAATTCAATACCTATTTCGGGCATGATAAAAAACTTCGGATCTTCACCTTCGCCCGTTATCAAATCAATTCCTTTTTCTGTAAGATCAACACTGTTGTCTTTTTCTTCAATAACAAAGTAGAGCGGCTTATCGGCCTCAGGCATCATCTTCTTGTTATCCTGCAGGTATAAGTTTTCGGTTTTTTGCAACACGTTCTTCATACCCATTTCGCTCAGCGTCTTAATCAACGGTTTGTATTTAGGCATGGCCCGATGTGCGCGAAACAATGCCAGACCTCCATCTTTATCCAATCCTTCGGCTAATTGCTTCTTGGCATCATTAAGATATTGATTCACTAATTTTTTCTGTGCTTCCACCAGTTTGGAAATACGTGGCTTCAGATCATAAAACTCATGTTCATCTCCGCGTGGCACCGGCCCTGAAATAATCAGAGGGGTACGTGCTTCATCAATCAACACACTATCCACTTCATCAACCATGGCGTAATGGTGGCCTCGCTGCACAAGTTCTTCAGGTTCGCGCGCCATGTTGTCGCGCAGATAATCGAAACCAAATTCGTTGTTGGTTCCATAGGTAATATCAGCCTGATAAGCGCTTCTTCGCTCTTGCGAGTTTGGTTCGTGCTTATCAATACAATCAATTGTGAGCCCATGAAACTGGAACAATGGCGCCATCCATTCACTGTCGCGTCTTGCCAGATAATCGTTAACGGTTACAATGTGAACACCGCGTTTAGCCAATGCATTCAGAAAGGCAGGGAAGGTCGCCACCAGTGTTTTTCCTTCGCCCGTTGCCATTTCAGATACTTTGCCTTCATGTAGTGCAATACCACCAATGATCTGAACTTCGTAATGCACCATATCCCAAGTGATCATGTTTCCGGCTGCCATCCAGTGGCGCGACCAGTGAGCTTTGTCGCCCACAATTTTTATGTTTTGATTTTTTGCTGAAAGCCGGATGTCAAGTTCGGTGGCAGTAACTTCCAGCGATTCATTCTCTTTAAATCTTCGGGCAGTTTCTCTAACAATAGCGAAAGCTCTTGGCAATACTTCGAGTAAAACTTTTTCAAGCTCTTTATTCCGATCCAATTCAAGTTTATCGATCTGCTTGAAGACGGACTCTTTTTCGTTCAGATCCATTTCGGGCTGATCGGCAATTTGCTTGTGAAGTGCAGCGATCTGCGCATCGGTGGGCTTTAATTTTTCGTTGATGTGATTTTGAATTTCAATTGTCTTGCCTCTCAACTCATCGTTTGATATAGAAACAAGACGCTCCCCTTCTTTTTTAGTTTCTTCAACTAGGGGCATCATCAGTTTAATGTCCTTTTGGGATTTGTCGCCAAAAATTTTTGCAAGCAGTTTTAACATGGGTAGTCGTTTGTCATTTGTGGCTTCTATTTCAGAACAAATTCAGGACATGAAACGCCTTAATCGATAATGAACCAGTGTTGACCAGTCAAATGGGCCGTAAATTTAAGGATTTCGGGGTGCAATTATAGTTCCAGAGTGCCCTCGAATACCATTTTGGCAGGGCCCACCAGAAAAATATCGTGAAAAGTGCCTGCCTGTCCGGATTTAAACTCAACAGCGAGTTCTCCACCCAGCACTTTTACCTTAACCGGTGACGTATAACCATGAAAAGAAGCCGCTAAAGCAGCAGCTGTTACACCCGTTCCGCAAGAATGTGTCTCGGCTTCCACACCGCGTTCGTACGTGCGAACGAAGATGGTATTGTTTTCAAGGCGCTGAATAAAATTTATATTGGTTCCGGCTGGTGCATATGTTTCGCTGTAGCGGATTTTGCGCCCTTCTTCTAACACAGGATAGTTTTTTACATCGGTAACAAACCTAAGATGATGGGGTGATCCTGTGTTGATAAAAAAATCTGCACCAATTTTTTTTGTGTCTTTAACAGCATTTATGTTAAGTCGCACGATATCGTTGGTTAATAAGTCGGCCTCATGTGTGCCATCGTAGGCGTTGAACTTAGTGTGGGTAGTCAGCATTCCTAATTTGGCGGCCATCATTACAGCGGCACGACTACCATTGCCGCACAAACTCTGCGAGCCATCGCTATTATAGTATACCAGATTAAAATCCAGTGTAGGATCTTTTTCGATTAACATCAGTCCGTCAGCGCCAATACCAAATCTGCGATCGCAAATTTTTTCAATTTGTGTTTTAGAGAAAGCATAATCGCCCGTGCGATTGTCAATCAACACAAAGTCGTTGCCAGTGGCCTGATATTTATAGAAATGGATTTTACTCACAATGTTCTTGCTTTGAAGAAATGGCCAAACGGAAGTTATTTATTTAACCTCCTCGTAGTCTATGTAGTCTCCGCCCTTGACGGAACCGTTGCGCTTATCTTTTTTCGGTGCAGCATCGGGGTTGTTATTTACATCCTGTGGCCTGCGTTGCTGATAGCGCGATTGTGAGGCAGCCCCGGCTTTGAAAAATAAACCACCTACTTTGTATAAAACGTAAGCTACCAGCCCGAGGATGATGAAAAATCTCATAATTCTGTTCCTTTATTTTCTAAACGCTTTTATAAAGGTATTAGTTTGGATCATCATGACCAATTACCGGCTCAAATACAAATTCCGTTCGGCATAGATGTTCATAAAATAATCATCCATCAAGTCGTCAATAAAGTAAATAGCCTCACCGGTAGATTTCATTTCGGGACCAAGTTCTTTATTTACTTCAGGAAATTTATTGAAAGAGAACACCGGAACTTTAATTGCGTAGCCATGCCGTTTAGGGCTGAAGTTAAAATCCTTCACTTTTTTATCGCCCAACATAACCTTGGTAGCATAATTTACATAAGGCTCATCATACGCTTTACAGATAAACGGAACGGTGCGGCTGGCTCTCGGATTTGCTTCAATAATATAGACCTTATCATTCTTAATGGCGAACTGAATGTTAATCAGGCCCACCGTTTTTAATGCCAGGGCAATGCGCTTGGTAAAACTTTCAATTTGTTTGATAACTAAATCACCGAGGTTATAGGGTGGCAACACGGCATACGAATCTCCCGAGTGAATGCCGGCTGGCTCAATGTGTTGCATGATGCCAATGATATAAACATCTTCGCCATCACAAATAGCATCAGCTTCGGCTTCAATAGCGCCATCCAAAAAGTGATCTAAGAGTACTTTGTTTTCCGGTAAGTGTTTCCAGATATCTAAGATGTGATTCTCTAATTCTTTTTCGTTGATCACGATCTTCATGCTTTGACCGCCCAATACGTACGAAGGGCGAACCAGCAATGGAAAACCAATGGTCTTTGAAACTTCAAGTGCTTCATCCGCATCAGTGGCAACCCCAAACTCTGGGTAAGGAATGTTTAAATCTTTTAGTAGCGTTGAAAAACTTCCACGATCTTCGGCCAGATCGAGTGCTTCATACGAGGTGCCTAAGATTTTCACTCCGTATTTGCTGAGTTTTTCAGCAAGCTTTAGTGCGGTTTGTCCGCCTAGCTGAACAATAACTCCCTCTGGTTTTTCGTGTTGAATAATATCCCACAGATGCTCCCAGAAAACTGGCTCAAAATAAAGTTTATCAGCAATATCAAAATCAGTTGAAACCGTTTCGGGATTGCAATTAATCATGATGGCTTCGTAACCTGCTTCTTTAGCGGCTAAAATTCCGTGCACACATGAGTAATCAAATTCGATTCCCTGGCCAATGCGATTGGGACCGGAACCCAGCACGATTACTTTCTTCTTATTGCTAACAACGGATTCGTTCTCAACATCAAAAGTAGAATAGTAATAAGCGGTCTTTGCGTCAAACTCAGCGGCACACGTATCCACCATTTTATAAACCCGGTTGATGCCCATCTCTCTACGCTTCTTATGCACTTCGCTTTCGCGGCAGTCAATGAGGTGCGCAATCTGTCGGTCGGCATACCCTTTTTCTTTGGCGGTGCGCATCAACTCTTTAGGAAGTGAATCGAGCTTATACTTTTCGATTTCGTTTTCAAGCTCAATTAATTCCCAGATCTGCTCCAAAAACCATTTATCAATTTTGGTCAGCTTCTGAATAGTCTTCATGGAGATGCCCAACTTCATGGCATCGTAAATATGAAATAAGCGATTCCAGCTTGGGTGTTCCAGACTTTGTAGCAAGTCTGCCTGCTTGGTCAATTCTTTTCCATCGGCACCTAAACCATTTCTACGAATCTCCAAAGACTGACATGCTTTCTGTAAAGCCTCCTGAAAATTTCTGCCTATGCCCATCACTTCACCTACCGACTTCATTTGAAGACCAAGTTTGCGATCAGCACCTTGAAACTTATCAAAGTTCCAGCGTGGAATTTTAACAATCACATAGTCGAGGGCTGGTTCAAAGTAAGCTGTTGTAGTTCCTGTAATTGCGTTGGTTAGTTCGTCAAGATTATAACCGATGGCGAGTTTGGCTGCGATTTTAGCAATAGGATAACCGGTTGCTTTTGAAGCCAGTGCTGAAGAGCGCGATACACGCGGATTAATTTCTATTCCGATTATATCATCGTTATCCGGATTAACAGAAAACTGAACGTTGCAACCACCGGCAAATTTTCCGATGCCATTCATCATCTTAATGGCCAGGTCGCGCATGTTTTGATATACAGTATCGGGCAACGTCATAGCAGGTGCCACCGTGATTGAATCACCAGTATGAATTCCCATCGGATCGAAATTCTCAATGGAGCAAATGATAATTACATTGCCATTTCCATCGCGTAGCAACTCCAACTCATATTCTTTCCAACCCATGATGCTTTGCTCCACCAGCACTTCGTGAATGGGCGAAGCATGCAACCCACGATTGAGTGCGGCATCAAATTCTTCGGGTGTATTAACAAATCCACCACCGGTGCCACCGAGTGTATAGGACGGACGGATAACTAGTGGAAAACCAATTTCCTGTGCAATCTCTTTTCCTTCCAAAAAGGAAGTAGCCGTGGCACCTTTGCAAACACCTACACCCAATTCAAGCATCTTCAACCTGAATTTCTCGCGATCTTCGGTTGTTTCTATCGCTTTTATATCGACACCAATAATCTTAACTCCATAATTTTCCCAAATACCAGCTTTCTCGCAATCAATACACAAGTTGAGGGCTGTTTGGCCACCCATGGTTGGCAGCACAGCATCCACATGATGTTTATCCAGAATTTCGCGAATGGATTTTTTCTCCAGGGGTTTCAAGTAAATGTGATCGGCCGTTACCTTGTCTGTCATAATGGTGGCCGGGTTGGAGTTGATCAGAATTACTTCAATGCCTTCCTCGCGCAACGAACGCGAAGCCTGCGACCCGGCATAATCAAATTCACACGCTTGACCAATAATAATAGGGCCGCTACCGATAATTAGTACGGAGCGAATACTGCGATCTCTAGGCATAGTGGCTGTTTGGGTATGGATAAACCGAGCCTGCCTGCTCCGCCAAATGGCGGATTCGGCAAAGGCAGGCAAAAATAACGAGTATTTCAGGATTTAAAGTCTCCTATGATTACTTTTATTCAGAAGGTTATCGTCTTAATTTCTTTTTCGAAAAATTTAACTTATAATCTTTCTACTGTGAATATTAACCTGCAAGGCAAAGCTGAGAATACCTACGATGCAATCGTGGTGGGCTCAGGAATTAGTGGTGGCTGGGCAGCCAAAGAACTCTGCGAAGGTGGATTAAAAGTACTGATGCTGGAGCGCGGAAAAAATGTTGAGCATCCGAACTATCCAACCACTTCGCTCGCTCCGTGGGAGTTGGAGCATCGCGGAAGATTAACGGAGGAAGATAGAGCAAAGAGTTACATTCAAACCAGACACTTCTCGTATAGCGGAGATAACAAACACTTTTATGTGAACGATCTTGAAAACCCATACACAGAGACCAAACGCTTCGACTGGATTCGCGGGGATATTGTGGGTGGGCGATCCGTGTTGTGGGGCCGACAGAGTTATCGATTGAGTGATTTTGACTTTGAAGCAAATAAACGCGATGGCATTGCAGTGGATTGGCCAATACGGTATAAAGACATTGCTCCGTGGTATGATTATGTTGAACAATTTGTAGGTATCTCCGGACGAGCAGAAGGCATTCCGCATTTGCCGGACGGAAAGTTTCAACCGCCTATGGCCATGAATTGTGTGGAGGAAGATTTTAAGAAAAAAATAGAAGAACAATTTCCAGGCAGAAGAATTACGGTAGGCAGAGTAGCCAATCTGACATCGCCCGTAAAGGGAAGAGGCGTTTGTCAATATCGGAATTTGTGTCATCGGGGCTGTCCATACGGAGCTTATTTTAGTACTAATGCCAGCACGCTGCCTGCTGCCTTTGCAACAGGCAATCTTACGTTGCGTACAAATTCTTTGGTAAACCGGGTTTTGTATGACGAAGGTAAAAGCAAAGCAACCGGAGTTGAGATTGTGGATACTGAAACCAACGAAGTGATTGAGTTTTATTCGCGGATAATTTTTCTAAACGCAGCCACGTTGGCTACTGCTTTTATTTTACTCAACTCAACCAGTACACGATTTCCTAATGGCCTTGGCAATGGAAGTGATCAGGTAGGGCGCAATATTATGGATCATCACAAAGGCGCTGGCGCGGATGCAGACGTGGAGGGATTTGAAGATCAGTATTACTTTGGTCGCAGGCCGAATGGTGTTTACGTTCCGCGCTTTCGAAATCTTAGCGAGAAAAGAAAAGATTACATCCGTGGCTTTGGCTACCAGGGTGGAGCCAGTCGGGGTGGCTGGGGACGAGGAACCGAAGATGCGGATTTTGGAATTGCACTAAAAGAAAAACTGCAGCAACCTGCCGAGTGGCGAATTGGCTTTGGTGGCTTTGGCGAATGTTTGCCCTATCAGGAGAATCGGATTACGCTAAACAAGGAGAAGAAAGACAAGTGGGGCCGCTTTACTCTTACTACTGATGTAGAGTTTAAAGAAAATGAAAAGGTGATGCAGCAAGATATGGCTAATGCAATGGCTGAAATGCTGGATACAGCAGGCTATAAGAACGTCCGCCCCTATTCAAAAATTTCGTTTCCAGGAAATGCCAATCACGATATGGGAAGTGCGCGCATGGGCCGAGACCCTAAAACATCCGTGCTAAACGGATTTAATCAGATGCATGAAGTGAAGAATGTGTTTGTAACAGACGGCTCGTTTATGACATCCTCGGCTTGCGTTAATCCATCACTAACGTATATGGCAATGACGGCAAGAGCTTGTGCGTATGCGCTAAACGAAATGAAAAAACTTACTCTTTGATTTTTTTGAACTCTCTGAATCTTCGCACCATTGCCATCGAGAAACCAACCATCAGCACTCCGGTGCCAAGCCACAGCACATTGATTAGCGGTTTTTCCATGGCTTTAATAATCACCCAGTCTTTTTGCCGGGTGTTAAGGCCCAACGAAAACTCATTCGTTTCAGGATGAATGTTCAGCAGCGTAATTTTCACTCCGAGGTCATTGACCTCTGAGGAGATTCGACCAACTTGTGATTTATCTTTGATCAGAAAAATAGGCTCAGCATAATATGAATCGCGCTCTCCTGTTACTTTGATTCTAGCTTTCACGGCAACGTCCTCGTCAGAAAATTTAAAACCTTCATATTCATAGATACGAACAACTTCTTCTAACATGGCTACATAGTCGTTTACAAAAAATTGTTGGTTTAGGCGCACACGAACTTCTTCCAACTCACTCCACTCCGGTTCTTCTTCCCGATTCATCGGAAGAGACACGTGAGTATAAAGATCGCGGCTTATGCTTCGTTTAAGATCAGGTGAGGCAATGAAGCCACCCATGGCTGGGTTTATTTGCACCCGTGGAAAAAGAGTTGCCGCTACCGCACCATTTTTTCTAAGCTCGATTTCATAGAATGTATTTTCAGGATTAATCTCGAAGGTATCTTTAGCATTCAGAATTTTCTTTCCCTTATACTCTATATCTTTTTTGGCAACAACTTTATACGGATCGAGTGTAAGGTCAATATCGTTTTTATTTACAAAGCCGTTTACGTTTCTGGGTTCAACACGCTCGCCCAGATATTCAATCTCATACTCTGCCATGGTACGAGGCTCGTTGATGAATAACAAAAGATTGTCGCGATTAAACTCTGTAGGTAGCTCTTTCGAAATAAGCATGCCGGTGTTGTTCAGTGAAACCACTTTCGAATAGCCTGAAGAAAACAGAACTCCAATCAACATCATGCCCACACCAATGTGCGCCAGCGCCCCACCCGATAAAGACGCATTTACTTTTGTTACAGAGGCAAGTACTTTCAGGTTTGAGATAATTAAATACACACCGGCCAGAGTAAGTACTAAATAAGAAGGCTCATAAACTTTTGCAATCACAATGATAATCACGAATACAATCAATGAGATAAGGATAGGAGGAATGATTTCTTTTTTTAGCTTTTCTTTCTCCATGCGTTTCCACCAGAAGAACTGACCGGTGCCTGAAATCAACGCCACCAACACACCAAACCAAAGTTGAAACCTCGAATAAAATCCGATTTGATCGGCTGGTGGCGCAAGATTGGATTCGCCACCAAAAGCTTCAATCAAACTATTATAAACAGGAATGGATGTGGGAAGCAAAACCTGAAAGCCCATGAGGCACAACGTAGTGGCGCCAAGAAAAATCCAAAACTCGCGCGAATAGATTGACGCTTCTTTTTCTGAGGAAGGAATTTCTTTCCATCGGATTACCGACAAAACGATAGCCGCAATCGTAAAGAATAGCATGTAGATAAGCAACTGACCTGATAATCCAAGATCAGTGAAGGAGTGCACGGAGGCGTCTCCTAAAATTCCGCTGCGGGCAAGAAATGTTGAGTAAAGGATCAGAACAAAAACTGCAATGTTTAGAATGATAGAACTCTTGAGTGCCGTCTCACTGTTTTTATAAATGATCATTGTGTGGATGGATGCAATCAAGATAAGCCAGGGTACATACACAGCATTTTCAACCGGATCCCAATTCCAATAGCCTCCAAAATTCAAAGTTTCGTATGCCCAATAACCGCCCATTAATATGCCCAATCCGAGCACACCTGCACCAAGCAAAGCCCATGGCAATGCAGGCTTTATCCACTCCGAATATTTTCTCTGCCAAAGGCCGGCAATGCAAAAAGCAAATGGCACTAAGGTTAAGGCAAAACCCAAAAACAAGGTGGGCGGGTGAATAACCATCCAATAATTCTGTAGCAATGCATTTAGTCCATTACCATCTTTTGGAATAAAGTCTGGCTGGAGCGAAAAGATAGGATCGTCCATCGCATCGCGAAGCAAAATGAAAGGCGAGCTTCCTAGTTTTAAATCAATGAACGGAATAACAACACCAAGAATCATAGAGGCCAGAAAGGCTTGAACAAGTCCAAACACTACCATGACTGGTGCTTCCCATGTGCGTTGCGTATTAATCAGAATTACACCCAGAATGGCTTGCCAGAAAATCCAAAGCAGAAAACTTCCTTCTTGCCCCTCCCAGAAGCAGGAGATCATATATTGACCAGGCAGGTGCAGCGAAGAGTGGCTGTAGGCGTAATGATATTCGAAATAGTGTTGATGGATAATAAAGAATAAACAAAAGATTACGCCAACTACGGCTACCAGATGAATGTAAAAGGCAGTGCGTGCGTTGATCAACCACTGGTGGGTTGTTTCATTGAGTGTACGGGTTGCTCTCCAATAGGCGAACACACTAATCAATGAAGTTACAAACGAAGCAATAACAAAAAGGTGACCCAGGTCACCAATGAAGTAATGCATTAGAGGAATTTTAAAAACTTAGATGTACAAACTATTCTCACCGATCAAAGGCTCGCATTTATTTTCTCTTCCTCATACTTTGAGGGGCACTTCAACAAAATTTTGCTAGCCAGAAACGTATTGTTTTGGTAAGCACCAATTACCACTACCTTTTCTGAGCGTATAAAGTCTGGCGGCATAGGTTCGTTGTAATATACTTTCTGTTCTTTACCCTTCTCGTCAACAAGTAAAAAAGAGAAGGACAAATTATCGCGACTTTTTTCAAGTCCAACAATATTGCCTTGAGTATCCTTTTTTAGACCGCCAACCACATGAATTTGAGTTTTATTTCCGGTGGAGGCCATTTGGAAGGCCTGATCGAAAGAGACGTAGGTACTGGCATCGCCTGCGGTGCTAATAATAATACCTATTGCTGCTGCAATGACAATAATTGCGATTATATGCGACTTCTTCATTCAGTAACTTTTTAAAACTCAAAGTTACAGTCAAAAGCTTGATTAGAATTAGAAAATCAGAGATTTTAACAAATGATTTACGCTTTCTTTTCAGGTAGTTTCTTTTCAATTCGTGAGATTTTCCGATCCAACAAAATCAGATAGCCTATTAATCCGGCAAAAATCACCAATACAATAGCGACAACAACATAAATTTTTCCTTCCGAGCGAAGTGTGTCTGCCATTTCAACGGCTTGAGCCAATGATAATAAGGGAACAAATACAAGTGAAAACAGGATGATTAACTGTGTTAGTTTCTTATTCATTTTCCAGATTCTGTAATTTCTCATTAACTAAACGTACCCGAATTTTCAGAGAAGCAACCCATACGCCCAATAAAATCCAACCCGCTACTGCTGGATAGAATACCAATCTCATATTGCTATCCAGATCATACATGTTAAAGCCTGGATTTCCTCCGCTTCCGGGATGCATTGAACTTGTCATTCGGGGAATAATAAAGATCAGTGGAATCATAGCTGCAAATGCAAAGATGTTATAAACTGCACTCAGCCGGGCTCTTTGATCTTCATTTTCGACAGAACCTCTCAATACAAAATAAGCAAGATAAACGAGGAGTGAAATAGCAGCCCCATTCTGTTTAGGGTCGCCATGCCAGGGAGAACCCCAGGTATAGTTTGCCCAGATCATCCCTGTTGCAATTCCGAGCAATCCTAATAATAAACCTGTATTGGCGAACTCTACCGCATAGATGTCTTTATCGAACGAAGGGTTTCTTAAATATTGGATTGAGTAAAGGGTTGAAACCAGAAACAAAACAACCATACCAAACCACATTGGCACATGAAAGTATAGTGCTCGGATAGTTTCATTTACGATATTTAGCCGGGGAACCTCAAAAAGAAATCCAGCAACAATCGTATACAGGAGTAAGATGATTGCCAATACTTTTAACCAGGTCTTCATGGTTCTGAAATGCAGGTAGAATTCTAACTCAACTGCGCCAAATATACGGGAAGAGCAAGTATGATGCTGCGGTTACCAGGCAATTTATTGCGAATAGAGTTAGTAGGTCGTTTGTACTTACGGATCGGTCAAGGCCATCAATACAATTTTTAGTCACTTTTACTGCAATTAGAAGAACAGAGATTACAATAGGAAAACTGAGCACGGCCATCAGAATATGACTATTGTTAGCTTTAGCGGCAATGCCAGAAAGTAGCGTGAGCGCTGAAGAGAAACCCAACGCACCGAGAATTAACACAACGCTAAAAAGCCCAAGATCCGAAATTGGATTTTTGAGGAAGATAGCAAAGAGTAGAAACCCTGTAAATGAGAGAACGAGCGTTAATAAAAAGTTGTAAAATATTTTTGAAAGAATAATGGCTTCAGGCGCTGCTATGGAATAATAATAAATATCGCGGCCCTTTTTCTCTCCGATAAAACTTTTGGCTACCGTGTTAATGATGGTGAAGAGGATGGTGATCCAAAACAAAGCACTCCATACTAAAGGGGTAATTTGATTTTGACGCAGGCTAAAGGTGAGATAACAGATGAATGCCGTGCTAAACAAATATAATAACAAGCCTGAGAGTACAGACTTGCGCCTGAGTTCAAGCGTAAGTTCTTTGAGGAAGAGTTGTCTAAGATTTTGCAAGTTTTTCTTCTGATAGGCTTACGATTTTACTGAGAGACCGAAAAGCAAGAATCAGCACGACAAGAAGAAGACCAAATGAAGCACCAGCCCCTGCTGAGACAGACAGTTTAGGACTGACAGGTTTTTCGAATACAGTAAATCCATCCACCAATTGAATGCTATTAACTGTTTCGAGCGAATTTTGAAGGTGCAGCTTTTCTTTATTAAGATCTATAATTTTGGTATTAACTGTTGTTGGGTCGAATAAAACAAGATTGTCTTTACTCGATTGTGTTATTTGAACATTGGTAATCTTGGATTTGAGTTCGGTTAAATCAATAAGTTCTTTATCAATTTTCTCAATAATCTGACTGTAAAACTTTCTACGTTGATCAACCCTGACCTTTACAAAGTCATTTGATTCAAAAAAAGAGATTAATCCACTTTGTAGGGTTGGCCAAATTGTATTGTCTTTGCTCCTAAAAATGACCGTCAAATAGTTTTTCTCCTGCTCTTTAATGTTGTCAGTTTTTTCAAGCGAACTTTTTATTTCTATATCGGTAAGTGAGGCTGATTGATTTTCTGAAAGTGTTAGTTTTGATGCAAGTGAAGTCCAATTCTTCTCCTCAATCAATTTTTTAAGATCTGATACCAAAGTTTTGCTATACGATTCGGTAAGGATATCTGAACTTATTAATAACTTACTTTCATAGATTTTAGGTGCGAACATATAATATATCAATCCCAGAATTGTGCCTACTACTAAAACAGTAAGGATAAGTTTGCTGTTATTCTTGATGCTGATCACCACCTTTGTAAGCAACTCCACCAAATCAATCTCATCCGTGTTTATCGATTTTTGATTCTCAGTCATGAATGAAAGGTTTAAAGATTTGCGCAAATCTAACCAGATTTGACGTACTTTTGTGCCCAAATTTTAGCTTTTGTGATCTCTAAAAGAATCTTAGTTACCGGTGCGGCAGGCTTTATTGGGTTTCACTTATCCAAACAACTCCTTTTACAGGGATATGAAGTGGTTGGCCTCGATAGCGTGAATGACTACTATGATGTAGGGTTAAAGGAATCAAGATTGAAGATTTTAATGGATCTTCCGGGTTTTTCGTTTCATAAAATTGATTTGCAGAATAAAGTAGAAATAGATTCATTGTTTTCGTCAAGTCAGTTTGAATATGTTGTGAACCTGGCTGCTCAGGCCGGAGTGAGACATTCAATAGATAGCCCGTACACTTATTTAGAAAGTAATATTCAGGGGTTCCTGAATATTCTTGAGGCTTGCAGGCATAATCCAGTAAAACATTTGATCTATGCTTCTTCGAGCTCGGTATATGGAGCCAACAAAAAAATGCCTTTCTCAACACATGATAGTGTTGATCATCCATTGGCATTGTATGCAGCAAGCAAAAAATCGAATGAGTTAATGGCTCATGCTTATTCGAATTTGTACAACATTCCCACGACAGGACTTAGGTTCTTTTCGGCTTACGGCACCTATGGCCGACCCGATATGGCATTGTTCATTTTTACCAAAGCTATTTTAGCAGGTATGCCTATCAATGTTTATAATCATGGAAAAATGAGGCGTGACTTTACTTTCATCGATGACTTGGTCGAAAGTATTGTGAGATTAATCCCTAAAGTCGCCACACCAGACAAGAACTGGAATGGTTTACATCCTAACCCTGCCACAAGCTTTGCGCCTTACAGACTATATAATGTTGGCAATAGTAGCACGGTTGAATTAATCCGATATATTGAAATTATTGAAGAAAAACTTGGAAGGAAAGCCATTAAGAACTTTTTGCCTATGCAAGAAGGAGATGTGCCAGATGCACTTGCAGACGTTGATGATTTGGTAAACGAGATTGACTTTAAGCCCTCTACACCCATCGAAGTAGGGGTAGGAAAATTTATTGATTGGTATCTGGATTATTATCAGGTCAAATTATAGAAATGGAAAAAATTGGAATTATTGGATTAGGATATGTGGGCTTGCCACTGGCGGTTGAGTTTGGAAAAATTACTGATGTGGTTGGCTTTGATATCAATCAATCAAGAATAGAAGAACTAAAAAAGGGGTTTGACAGAACTCTTGAAGTTGATAAAGGAGAATTGACAGCGGCTTCGCGATTAAGATTCTCAGCCAACCCACAAGAATTGAAACAGGTTAATTATTTTATTGTAACTGTGCCAACACCTGTGGATGAATATAAAACTCCCGATCTTACCCCGTTGATTAAGGCAAGTGAAACTGTAGGTAAAGCCTTAAAGAAAGGAGATGTTGTGATCTATGAATCTACCGTGTATCCCGGTTGTACGGAAGAGGATTGCGTTCCAGTGCTTGAAAAATTCAGCGGCCTGAAATTTAATGTCGATTTTTTCTGTGGTTATTCACCCGAGCGTATCAACCCTGGAGATAAACAACATCGCCTGCCAAACATTAAGAAAGTGACAAGCGGCAGCACACCCGAAATAGCTGAGAAAGTAGATCAACTTTACAAAAGGATAATTAAAGCGGGCACGCATAAGGCATCCTCGATCAAAGTAGCGGAGGCGGCAAAAGTTATTGAAAACTCACAACGCGATATAAACATTGCTTTTGTAAATGAGCTTTCTCTGATCTTTGAAAAAATGGGCATTGATACTCATGAGGTGCTTGACGCTGCAGGCACAAAATGGAATTTTCTTCCTTATAAGCCCGGACTAGTGGGCGGTCATTGCATTGGTGTTGATCCTTATTACCTGACTTACAAGGCCGATAGCCTCGGTTATCATCCTCAGGTAATTCTTGCTGGCAGGAGGATTAATGACAACATGGGTATTCATATTGCAAATAGAGTGATCAAATTGATGACGCAGAATGATTTGCCTGTGAACAAAGCTAAGGTGCTGGTGCTGGGTATTACATTCAAAGAGAATTGTCCTGATATTCGGAATAGCCGTGCCATCGATGTAATTCGTGAACTTCAAAGTTTTGGTGCCGATGTAGAGGTTTATGACCCACATGCCGATAATGAAGAAGTGAAGCATGAATATGGGCTGGCTCTCATTAAAGAATTAAATAGAAACTATTCAGCCATTGTGCTAGCGGTAAGCCATACAGAATTTAAATTACTTGATTGGCCTGCTATTAAGAATGATAAGACAATCATCTATGATGTTAAAGGTTTTTTGGATAAATCTATAGTAACTGCTCGACTCTAATGAAAGATTCGGATCATGTATTAGTAACGGGTGGAGCTGGCTACATAGGCTCACACACAGTTGTTGAACTATTGAAGGCTGGCTATCAGGTTACCGTAGTTGACACGTTAGAACGAAGCGAGTTCATGATGATAGAGGGTATCGAATTCATAACTGGTAAGAAAGTAGAATTCCACAAAATTGATTGCCTGGACTCAAAATCGATGGATGACTTATTTTCAAAAAAAAAGTTTACTTCCGTCATTCACTTTGCTGCTTATAAGTCGGTTAATGAATCGGTAGCCAAACCCATTAACTACTATAAAAATAATGTGGGCTCACTGATAGCTGTTTTGGAAAGCATGAAGAAATATCAAGTTACGGATCTCATCTTTTCTTCATCCTGTACGGTCTATGGTCAACCAGATCAAGTTCAGGTTGATGAGTCAGCTCCATTTAAGAAGGCTGAATCTCCGTATGGGTCTACCAAGCAAGTGTGTGAGCGAATCTTGGAAGACGCTTCTACTGATGGGTTTCGAGTAATCTCGCTTCGCTACTTCAATCCAATTGGAGCACACCCCAGCGCAGCGATTGGTGAGCTTCCTATTGGAGTACCCGGTAATCTGGTGCCTTACGTTACGCAAACGGCAGCTGGAGTAAGAGAGAAACTCACAGTTTTTGGTGAGGATTACAACACCTCAGACGGAACGTGCATTCGTGATTTTATTCACGTGTGTGATGTAGCCACAGCCCACGTTAAAGCAATTGATTATTTAAGGGAACAGGAAGACAAAAGCGTATTTGCAGCTTTTAATCTGGGAACTGGAGTTGGCGTATCGGTGCTGGAGTTAGTAAAGAAATTTATTGAAGTAACCGGAGTGAATTTACCCTATGCCATTGGGCCCCGGAGGCCAGGGGATGTTGAAAAAGTATTTGCCAATCCCCACAAAATAAACAAAGCATTCGGCTGGCGTACAAAGTATGATTTAGGTGAATCCTTATTGCATGCCTGGCAATGGGAGAAAAAGCTAAGAAACATTGCTTAAGTGAGTATGGAAAAAATCAGGATGGCCGACCTGCACACGCAATACTTGCGAATCAAACAGGAAATTGATGAAGCCATTTTGGGTGTATTGGATTCTACTGCATTCATTCAAGGCCCTGAGGTAAAATTGTTTTCTGAATCCCTCGCATCTTACCTTAATTCTAAGACAGTAATTCCCTGTGCCAATGGCACGGATGCACTACAAATAGCCATGATGGCACTGGGTTGTAAACCGGGCGATGAAGTTATTCTGCCGGTACATACGTATGTGGCAACCGCAGAAGTAATCGCTTTGTTAGGTTTGAAACCTGTATTTACGGAAGTAGATGCTCATAGTTTTAACATTGATGTAAACCAAATAGAAAGTAAAATAACAGACAACACATTTGCCATTGTGCCTGTGCATTTGTATGGCCAGAGTGCTAACATGGAACCCATTCTTTCCATTGCCAGAAAACATCAAATACATGTGATTGAAGATGTGGCGCAAGCATTGGGTGCCTGGTACACCTTTTCGAATGGCACGAAAAAAAGAGCTGGCACGATGGGTACGATTGGATGCACTTCATTTTTCCCATCTAAAAATCTCGGGTGTTTTGGTGATGGTGGAGCAATTTTTACACAAGACGAGTTGCTAGCTGAGAAGATTAAAATGATTGCCAATCATGGACAGAAGATAAAGTATCATCATGAGGTGATTGGTGTAAACAGTAGGCTGGATACATTACAGGCAGCTATACTAAATGTAAAATTGAAATATCTGAATGAGTATGAAAAGCGCAGAAACGCAGTAGCCGATTTTTATGATCACGAATTGTCCGCTTTGGATTTTCTTGAAACGCCCACCAGAGTTGCCAACTCTACGCATGTATTTCATCAATACACGCTGAAAACAAAAGGTATTGATCGTGATCAGTTTAAAATCTATCTGGAAAGTAAGGGTATACCCAGCATGATTTATTATCCTGTGCCTCTTCATTTGCAAAAGGCGTACGAGCAACCAAACTATCCCGAAGGTTCTTTCAAAATTACCGAACAACTCTCCAAAACCGTTCTTTCCTTACCCATTCATACAGAAATGAACGAAGAGCAATTGTCTTACATTTGCAATACCATCAAACACTACCCAAATCATGGCTGAATCCAAACCATACTTTGCCCATGAAACAGCTGTGATTGATGAAGGCTGTGAGATAGGTGCGGGCACTAAAATCTGGCACTTCTCGCATATTATGCCTGGTTGTATTATTGGTGAAAATTGTAACATTGGGCAGAACGTAGTGATCTCTCCTCAAGTGGTGTTAGGTAAAAATGTGAAAGTGCAGAACAATGTATCTATCTATACCGGAGTGATTTGTGAAGATGATGTTTTCCTTGGACCATCGATGGTATTCACTAATGTTATAAATCCCCGTAGCGCGATTAATAGAAAAAACGAATATACCAAAACGCTGGTGAAAAAAGGAGCATCGATTGGCGCCAATGCCACCATTGTTTGTGGTCATGATATTGGGTCATTTGCCTTTGTAGGAGCCGGTGCAGTAGTTACCAAAAATGTACCTGATTATGCTTTGGTTATTGGAAATCCCGCAAGGCAAACTGGTTGGATAAGTGAGTTTGGCCATAAGCTGTCATTTAATAATGATGGCGTAGCGGAATGCTACGAGAGTAAAGAAAAGTATAAGCTAGAACAAGGTAGCGTAATCAAATTAAAATCATGAAAAATTTTGCATTGATTGGAGCAGCAGGTTTTATAGCCCCAAGACATCTCAAAGCGATCAAAGACACAGGAAATGTTTTGGTGGCTGCTATGGATAAGTTTGATAGCGTTGGCATTATCGATAGTTACTTTCCTCATGCAGATTTTTTTACAGAATTCGAGCGCTTCGACAGGCACATTGACAAGGTAAGAAGGCAAGGAAAAAAAATCGATTACGTGAGTATTTGTTCACCCAATTATCTTCATGATTCACATATTCGTTTTGGCTTGCGTCAGCAGGCAGATGTTATCTGTGAAAAACCACTCGTGCTTAACCCGTGGAATGTTGATGCGCTAGCAGATATTGAAAAAGAGACAGGAAAGAAAATTTATACAATCCTGCAACTTCGGCTACACCCAGCTATTATAAAGCTTCGCGAAAAAATTATGTCGACCGATCGTGAGGTGCGTGCAGAAGTTGAACTTACCTACATTACCTCGCGAGGTAAATGGTATCACCACAGCTGGAAAGGAGAGGAGTCTAAGTCGGGCGGTATTGTAACGAACATTGGTATTCATTTTTTTGATATGCTGGTATGGGTATTTGGCCCTGTAGGGGAAATGAAAATTGAAAAGTACGAAGCAGATCATGCTTCGGGCTATCTGGAGTTATCAAATGCCCGTGTGAAATGGTTTTTGAGCATCAATGAAGACCACTTGCCCGAATCAGTGAAGCAGGCAGGGAAGAGAACATATCGCTCGCTTAAAATGGATGGAACGGAAATTGAATTTAGCGATGGATTTACAGATCTGCACACTACCAGCTATCAGCACATTTTATCCGGAAAGGGTTTTGGTCTAGCCGATGCCAAACCTTCTATTGACTTGGTCCATAAAATGCGCAACACCCGCTAAGGAATAGATCGAAGCCTTTTCTTAAATTCGCACTTTATTTAATTAAGCGAATGAAAGGGATTATTTTAGCCGGAGGCTCTGGAACCAGACTTTATCCTCTCACCAAGGCTATTTCAAAACAAATTTTGCCGATTTACGATAAGCCGATGATTTATTATCCGCTATCCGTTCTTTTGCTGGCTAACATCAAAGAGATTTTAATTATCTCAACGCCAACCGATATTCAGCTTTTTGAGAATCTTTTGGGTGACGGGAGTCAACTGGGAATTTCCATTCAATATAAAATACAGCCGTCTCCCGATGGACTGGCACAAGCATTTTTATTAGGCGAAGAGTTTATAGCAGGTGATTCCTGCTGCCTTGTGTTGGGTGACAATATTTTTTATGGATATGGATTTTCCGGACTGTTGGAACAAGCCAACCAGATTAAGCATGGTGCAACCGTGTTTGGGTATTATGTAAATGATCCACAGCGCTATGGTGTGGCGGAATTCGATGATGAGGGTAATGTTTTAAGCATTGAAGAAAAGCCGAAAGAACCCAAATCCAATTATGCTGTTACCGGATTATACTTTTATGATAGCTCTGTGGTTGAGAAAGCGAAGAAAGTAAAACCATCACCACGAGGCGAATTAGAAATCACAGATCTAAATAAAATTTACTTGGATGAAAAAACCTTAACTGTAAAGCTTTTAGGTCGAGGTATGGCATGGTTGGATACAGGCACACATCAATCTATGTTGCAGGCATCTAATTTTGTTGAATCCATCGAAGAGCGTCAAGGCTTAAAGGTTGCTTGTCTGGAGGAAATTGCTTTCCGAAAAGGTTACATCACCAAAGCTCAGGTTATTGAGCTAGCCAAACCTTTGTTAAAAAATCAGTATGGTCAATACCTGATGAAAATCGTTAATGAAAAGTTCATTCGGTAGAATAGTATGAAAGTAATCTCCACAGAGTTTAAGGGCTTATTTATTTTAGAACCCAACGTGTTAGGCGACAGCCGCGGCTATTTCATGGAATCTTTCAGCCGAAGAACTTTATTTGAAGCGGGGATTGATTTAAATTTTGTGCAGGACAATCAATCGAGTTCGAAAAAAGGTGTGTTGCGAGGCCTTCATTTTCAGAATGCACCCTATGCTCAAACTAAATTGGTGCGTGTATTGTCAGGCTCTATTTTGGACGTGGTCGTTGATCTTCGGAAAGAAGAACCCACGTTTGGTAAGTATTTTCCGCTGGAGTTATCTTCCGAGAACAAAAAACAACTTTTGGTACCGAAAGGATTTGCGCATGGATTTGTCGTGTTAAGTGAACAAGCCGAAGTGTTTTATAAATGTGATGAGTATTATCACCCTCAGGCAGATGGTGGAATTCTTTACAGTGATCCAGCTTTGGATATAGATTGGGTACTTGATAGCAAAGAACTTATTTTATCGGATAAAGACAAAATTCATCCATGGTTAGATAATGCAAAATTTAATTTTTAGGAATAACATGAAAAACATACTCGTTACTGGTGGGGCAGGTTTTATCGGTTCGAATTTCATACCTCATTTCTTGGAGAACAATCACGATTTTTATGTGATAAATCTGGATTTGCTCACCTATGCTGGTGATCTCATTAATCTTAAAGAAGTAGAAGGTAATAAGAGATATACCTTTGTAAAGGGAGACATCTGTGACCGAACCTTTATAGAATCTTTATTTGAAAAGTATAGCTTTTCAGGAGTTATTCATTTTGCGGCCGAGTCGCACGTAGACAATTCTATTTCAGGACCCGAAGCGTTTATTCGCACCAACATCAACGGAACATTTACATTATTGGATGTGGCCCGAAAACGCTGGATGAATACACCTTTTGAATCGAAACCAGAATGTAAAGAAAATCGGTTCTTGCACGTTTCTACGGATGAAGTCTATGGCACCTTAGGAAACACGGGTCTGTTTACGGAACAAACGCCCTACTCGCCAAATAGCCCCTACTCAGCCTCTAAGGCAAGTAGCGATTTATTGGTTCGGAGTTATTTTCATACGTATGGCTTAAACGTGGTAACTACTAATTGCTCTAATAACTACGGCCCCAAGCAGCACAATGAAAAACTCATTCCAACCATTATCCGTAAAGCATTGTCTAATCAACCAATTCCTATTTATGGTGATGGCCTGAACGTGAGAGACTGGTTGTATGTCTTAGATCATGCTAAGGGCATTGAACTTGCTTTCCACAAAGGCAAGGTAGGAGAGACTTACAACATTGGGGGCAGAAACGAACGCACCAATATGCAGATTGTCACTACTATTTGCGGGATTTTGGATAACAAAAGCCAACGAGCAGATGGCAAGTCTTACTCAGATCAAATTACCTTTGTAAAAGACAGGGCCGGTCATGACAGACGATATGCCATTGATGCTACTAAAATTGAAAATGAACTGGGCTGGAAGGCTCAAGAGAACTTTGAGAGTGGGATTATGAAAACCATTGATTGGTATTTGGCTAAATAAATCATAAGTGTACTTTAAATTAAACTGACATTAAGTTGAAAAGAGCATTAATTACAGGTATTACTGGCCAGGATGGAGCTTATCTGGCAGAACTACTTCTTTCAAAAGGTTATGAGGTTCATGGCTTGAAAAGACGAAGTTCGTTATTTAACACGGACAGAATCGACCATCTCTACCAGGATCCACACGAAAAAAATGTAAAACTTAAATTACACTATGGTGATTTAAGTGATGCTGGAAATTTAATTCGGATAGTGCAGGAAATTCAGCCAGACGAAATTTACAATCTGGGTGCTATGTCTCACGTCAAAGTTAGTTTTGATTCTCCTGAATACGCTGCTGATGTAGACGGCATTGGAACTTTACGATTACTAGAAGCAATCCGAATCCTTGGGTTAACTGAAAGAACAAAATTCTATCAGGCATCTACTTCAGAGCTTTATGGATTGGTTCAGGAAGTTCCTCAACGAGAAACAACTCCGTTTTACCCAAGATCGCCCTATGCGGTAGCCAAACTTTATGCGTATTGGATTACCGTAAATTACCGTGAGGCATACAATATTTTTGCAAGTAATGGTATCTTGTTTAATCATGAATCTCCTTTGCGTGGAGAAACTTTTGTTACGCGCAAAATTACCCGGGGTGCTTGCCGGATTGCTCTCGGATTACAGCAATGCTTGTTTATGGGCAATATTGATTCCAAACGTGATTGGGGTCATGCCAAAGATTACGTGCAAGCCATGTGGCTGATGTTGCAACATGATAAACCGGATGATTTTGTGATTGCTACCGGAGTCACCACCACTGTACGTGAATTTATCACCAAAGCATTTAATCGATTGGGAATAACCATTGAGTTTAAAGGGGATGGTGTAAATGAAACGGGCTTTGTGTCCAGCATTACCAATCCAGAAGTGAAAGCAAAGGTTGGTGATGTGGTGGTGAAGATTGATCCGAAATATTTCCGACCTACGGAAGTAGAATTGTTAATGGGTGATCCGACAAAAGCAAAGCGTGACTTGAAATGGGAATTGAAATATAATCTGGATAGTTTAGTAGACGAAATGGTGAATAGCGACCTTCAATTATTCCAGCGTGATCATTACCTGAAAGAAGGTGGGCACAAAATCTTCCAATACCACGAGTAATGGAAGCGATCTCTAAAATATATGTGGCTGGTCATCGGGGCATGGTGGGGTCAGCCATTGTAAGAAAATTACTAGCCGAAGGCTATCAAAATCTGGTTTTAAGAACTTCCTCCGAACTCGACTTGCGTAATCAGGTTGCTGTGGAAAAATTCTTTGCTGAAGAAAAACCAGAATATGTATTTCTGGCCGCGGCTAAGGTTGGGGGCATACTTGCTAATAATACATATCGGGCCGATTTTCTTTATGAAAACCTAATGATCGAGAGCAATGTAATCCACCAGAGCTACGTTCACAAAGTAAAAAAACTTTTGTTTTTAGGATCCTCGTGTATTTATCCAAAGTTGGCACCTCAACCGTTAAAAGAAGAGTATTTGTTGTCCGGATTTTTGGAAGAGACCAATGAACCCTACGCAATTGCAAAGATTGCAGGAATAAAACTTTGTGAAAGTTATCGAAGACAATATGGTTGCGATTTTATTAGTGCGATGCCAACGAATTTGTATGGGCCGAATGATAATTATGACTTGAATACTTCGCACGTTATACCAGCCTTGATCAGGAAGTTTGTAGAGGCAAAGCGCGATAATCTTCCATCGGTTACTATTTGGGGAACAGGAAGTCCATTGCGCGAATTTATGCATGTAGATGATCTGGCAACTGCTTGTTTCTTTTTGATGAAAAATTATTCTGATTTAGAGTTTGTAAACATAGGTTCAGGATCGGAAATTTCAATTAATGGGTTAACTCACTTAATCAAACGGCTAGCAGGTTTTAATGGAGAATTAAAATTTGATCACACTAAACCAAACGGAACGCCACGGAAACTGATGGATGCGTCAAAAATTACTTCCATGGGTTGGATGCCGGCTATATCATTGGAGGACGGTTTAAATCCGATTATAATGAACAATTCGCTAGGGGGTCAAATTTGATTTGTGCGCTACCTGGTTGGTGTTGTTCCAAGTTACTTATCAGAATTTATAGAAGTACTTAGATAAAGCATGATTAAGCGAATCACCCTTCTATTTGCCATTACAGGTTTGGGGCATGCTTTCTCAATTTTGGTACTAAAATCAATGGCCAGGTATGGTCAGGTAGGCCAGATGGCCGGCATTGCCGAAGTGGAGTCATTACTCCAGTTAATGATTGGGTTAATAGGGTTTGGCCTTCAAACCGATGCCATTCGTCACATATCACTCAATAAAAACTGGCAGGAGAAACTGCAACAAGCACAAACGGCAAGGCTTACGCTATCCATTCTGTTAATGGCACTCTCTATTTTATATTTTTCAAAACCTGTCTACCTCTGCTTTCTATTGGCGCCCATATTGGCGGCTAGCAGTGATTACGCCCTTTATGCGCGTGGGTTTTCAGTAATAGGAGCAATGGTAGCATTTATTCGAGTGCTGGTGCCACTCCTCATTGGTATTATTTCAGTATTTTATTGGCCGCAGCATCTTTTAATTCTATATGTAGCTGCAATTATTTTGATTTACTTTCTAACAAATATTTTCATTTCCTTCTTTTTAAAGACTTCCTATTTTTATCTTCCATCGTTTGACTCTCTTCAATTATATTTAAAAACTTTTCCTTTAGGAATTATTACCATCTGCCTGTATTATTTTGGTTTAGGTATTTTACTACTTGCCCAATTCTTTTTTAACGAAGAGCAGTTGGTTGTATCTTTTCTGGCGCTGAAGTTTTACCTTGTATATAAAGGAGCGATTCGGGTTATTCAGCAAGCTTTTGTTCAAAGAATGACCGAGGAAAAGGTATGTCTGAGTATTGATTTAATCTCGATACTTATCGGGGTTCTTGTTTTTGGATCGCTTGCAATCTTCCCGAATACAATCATTTCTCTTTTGTTTGGTAAACAATTCACATCCCATCATTTATTCTTTTTACTACTTGGTATCGCTGCATTAATCTTTAGTATTTTCTACAGTTCGTCCACCCGTTCAATTCTGGAAAATAACGATATAAAATTTATGAAGATAGCTATAGGGTCTGTAGGGGTATCGGTACTGGTATTTTTAGTGACTATTCAGTTTTCTAAAGCAGTTGATGTAATTATGATAAGCCTGTTGGTGGGCGAAACATTTTTTGCCTGTGCTCTGGCCATTTCTTTTTTTAAACCTCAGGCTATTTGGGACCGATTGTCTTATTTAATTGCCTGCTTGCTTGCACTTGGGTTGCCTATAGGGACCAGATTGATTTTTGAAGAGAGCTTATTAACGTATTTGATAAGTTTTGGATTGATTGGATTATTGCTATTAATTTTTTCTCGAAATAAATTTACATTACCTGTGAAGGTGAGTGATAGTTAAATCTTTTCGTTTAATACAGCATGAAGAATGGACTAAGATTCATTACAATTCCCATAAAAGCAGAAAAGAAAATATTTCTTTATCTATGCTGTGCGCTGGCGTTTTCTATTCCTTTTAAAGCGAGCTACAATTCAATGCTGACTATTGGATTGTTATTTTTTTGGTTGGTTTTTATGCAAAAGAAATTTAGTGGGTCTAACTTGAAACGAGCACTATTGATTTCAACGTTATTTTGGATAGCATTGGCCGGCATGGTGTATACTCAAAATGCTAATGAAGGTTGGTTCCGACTACAACAAAAATCACTGCTTATAATTTTTCCACTGGTTTTTGGAACGACTGCGCAATCATGGGAAAATGAATTTAAATGGATAGTAACTTTTGTTTTAGCAGGAGTTGGATTTGCGTGCCTTATTTCAATTTTGGATGCATCGATCTTTTGGATGCAAAACGGAAGTGTGGAAAGATTCTTTGCGCATGGATTGAGTGAGTTTATTAATTTATACCCCTACATTCTGGCTTTATTATGTCTCATTTCAATTTTGATACTTGCCGAAGCTGGGCTGGGATCTCTTTCACTCTCTGGTTGGCTCAATCGCAAACCTGTTATTCTTGGATTGATTGTTTTCTTTTCAATCTTTCTCTTTCTGTTGAGTGTGATGCAAATAGTAATTGCATGGATAATTTTGATAGGTGCTTACACCATACGATTGAACAAGAACAGAAATCTGTTTGTGGGGTTGCTTACAAGTCTTTTTTTAATAGTAGCAACTTCATTCTTTGTTCCAACTCTCAAAACGAAAGTAATTGAAGCAATAGCAACTGAGGATAATAAAATTCCTTTGGATAAAGACGCTTCCCTTGGCAGAGATTGGAATGGGTTTGCTGTTAGAAGAGCTGTTTGGGAGTGTTCGTTGGATGTAATAAGGATGCACCCCTGGTTCGGAGTTGGCACGGGCGATGGTCAGGATAATTTACAAACTGCTTACCATAATCGACAATTCTATTTTGCTTCGCGTCATAATAGATTCAATACGCATAATCAGTATTTGCAGACATTAGTAACCTTTGGAATCATTGGTCTTGCCGTATGGCTTAGTTCACTGATTGGATTATTATTCACACTTCGATACACTTGGATAGTAGCATGTTTATTAAGTTGCCTTATGTTTGCGATGCTTACCGAATCTATGTTTGAAACAAATAAAGGGGTTTTATTAATGGCATTTCTGGTTACTATTTTTTGCTTCAATGAACCATCATTTCAAAAAGAACAATCTCGATCATCCGGCATATGACTTCTGATGAGTTAAGAAAGCGTGTGATAAGTCTTGATATAAGTGTTTTGAATTACTCAGAAGCACTGAAAAAAGTGGTAGCAATGGGAAGATCAAACACGCCTTCCTACACGTGCTTTTCAAACGTTCATATGACCATAGAAGCTCACAAGTCTCCTGCATTTCGCACGATGGTTAATGATTCCACATTTTCTTTTGCCGATGGCATGCCGTTGGTCTTTGCCCTATACTTGCTCTACGGAATTAAACAAGATCGAATTGCCGGAATGGATTTCATGGCGGATGCCCTTCGGGCTTGTGAGTCAAATAATTTGTCAGTATTTCTGTATGGATCAACTCAACAGGTATTGGAATCTTTGAGTAAGTACATGCAAGTTTCGTTTCCTCAGCTGAGAGTGGCCGGAATGATCTCTCCTCCCTTCAGGCTTTTAACTGAAGATGAGAACAGTAGCATGATTGAGCAAATTAACTCATCAGGTGCACATTTGGTTTTTGTTGGCCTTGGTTGCCCGAAACAAGAGATCTGGATGGCAAAGAATAGCGCCCGTATTAACGCATGCCTGATGGGTGTAGGTGGGGCTTTTGAGATTTATTCCGGCCATGCAAAACGAGCCCCTGAGTTTATGAGGAAGGTAGGATTAGAATGGTTTTATCGATTTATTCAGGAACCAAAGCGATTGTTTAAACGATATGCTACCACAAACACGATGTTTTCTTATTTGCTGATGAAACAATTTTTAACGCGAACTAAATAGAGACTCGTGCCTTACTCCTATAAAATAAGTCAACGTTGGAAAACCGGAATACTGGAATGGGTTGCATGGATTGTATTGTTGCCTTTTATTTTAATTCAGCGGCCACGAAAAGCCGTAAAAAAAATTCTGTTGGTTGAGCCTTTCCAAATGGGCGATGTACTTTCCCTTACGCCCCTCATTGATCCATTATTAACTAAATTTCCAAAGGCACAAATTACTGTGTTGACAAAGCAGAGTAGCGGTTCAATTCTTCAATTTGATAGCAGAATAACACAGGTGCTGGCGCTGGACTTTACATGGTCAGGGTATGGAGTTAAAAACAATAAATTGGCTAGTGTATGGGGAGTTCTGAAGAATATTGTAAAATTCCGGAAGGACGAATTTGATATCGGAATTGATACGCGCGGAGACATTCGATCACAAATATTATTAGTATTAATTGGTTGCCACACTCGTCTGGGCTATAAAAAATATCTTCATTCAAATATAGTTTTATCGGGGCTGTTGCTTACCAACGCATTGCTCACCAGCAACCATATGCATCGTTATAAATGGAATGTAGAATTACTTTCATTGCTGGAAATAAAACAGTCTGATTTATTTCCAATTAAATTTCCCGTATACAAACCTGATAGATTATCAATTGTAATACCGGCTGCTTCAAGTTATGTTTTAGTTCACGTGGGTGGCGGTTGGGAATTTAAGCGATGGCGAGAGGAAAAATGGGCTAGCTTGATTGATCATTTAACACTTAGCACCAATTTTGAAATAGTTGTCGTGGGCGGCCCTTCTGAGGGTGAAATTTTAACCCGGGTTGAGACCCTGATAACGCAACGGAATAAGATTCGGTTTATAACGACTACACTTGATGAGCTGGTTGTTTTAGTGCGTGATTGTCTCAGATTTATAGGATTGGACAGCGGCCCTATGAACTTGGCCGTGTGTTTAAATAAGCCAGTCGTTTCATTGTTTGGCCCAGGTGATTCAACGATGTGGTATCCGTTGAATCAGGGAAGTAGAATGATACATAAAAAGGAGAAATTTCCGTGCAACCCATGCTTCCAAAAAGTTTGTTACTTTCCGCAAAGCAATTGCATGGATGAAATTGAAGTCAAAGAATTGGTTAATCTGATAACTAGTTAATTATAGCAGTAAATTGAAAGTTATGATCAAAAGAATGCTTAAACAACTTGTGAGTTTTATGGGGCGTGTTGCTGAGTTAATTAACAGAGAAGCAGACGATCCAAAATTGCTTGCATTAGGGGCTCTGCTCTCTAAACAACAATGGTCTATTAACTCGCGCAACATTAATGATTATGAATTTAAGATATTCAGCGAATGGGGCGATGATGGAATTATTCAATATCTCGTAAAGAATATAGCGATTGAGAACACTACGTTTATTGAATTTGGAGTTGAGAACTTCTTGGAATCGAATACACGATTTTTAATGATGAATAATAACTGGTCGGGCTTTGTCATGGATGGATCGTCTCAGCATATGAAAAGTTTAAGAAACCGGAGTTGGTTTTTTAAGTATGATTTAAATTGTAAATCAGTGTGGATTGATAAGGATAATATTAACGGATTATTATCCGAAACAGGATTTTCAAATATTGGGCTGTTGCATATTGATCTCGATGGAAATGATTACTACATACTGAAGGAGATTAATTTCTCTATCCTAAATCCTTCCATTTTAATTATGGAGTATAATAGTTTTTTTGGTTGGGAACGCCCCATTACGGTACCTTATAGAAGAGACTTTAACAGAACAAAGGCGCATTACAGCAACTTGTTTTTTGGTGCATCCCTTCCGGCTCTAGTTTATGCGGCTGAGAACAAAGGATACTCACTGATAGGATGTAATGTAGCCGGAAATAACGCGTATTTTGTGCGCAATGATCTTTTGAATGAAAAAATTCAGAAGATAGATATTAAATCGGCTTATAAGGAAAGTAAATTTCGACAAAGTCGTGGCCGGGATTATTCACTAACTTTTCTTTCTCGCAGTGAGGGATTAGATGCAATGAGAGGCCTTACGGTAGTTAATGTGTTGACAGGAGGGGATGAGGTAATTTAGTTTTAGATGGATTATTTATGGATCCACTCCTTCTTATATTCCTCAACTGACTTTCTTACTCTTTCAACGTGATTGTTAGCACACGCAAGTACATCAGTATAGTATATGGTTCTGGTATGTTTATTCTTTTTCATACTGTATACATATGAGTTAATGTTTTGAAGAACGGCAAACCCGGACTCTTCCGACATAAGATTTCCATAGTTATCAAAGATGAACAGGTGCTTATACCCTTTCTTTTGGAGCATTGTATACATTTGACTATACCCCTCAAATTGAAAATCTTGAGATATTTCGTTTTCCCAATAAAGAACAGGTTGTGATTGAGAGAGAATTCTATCTGCAGATTGAATCACATCAAAATCAAATCCATCGGTATCCACTTTTAATAGAATAACTTCGGCAACATTACTAACCACCTCATCCACTGGGGTGTGCGTTTGAGATTGGGTATTCTCCTCAACCTGCAAACTGGCTGTGCCTTTGTTTGAGCGATTCAGAGCTCCACTTAATACTCCGGTGCCAACCATTTTTTTAATTGTAGTGATACGACCTGCATCATTTGCATTAAGTAGCTGAATATTTGTTGTTAAATAGGAATAAAAATAATCAGAAGCTTCCACGCAAAGCATAGGATTTTGACATTGCTGAAGGATGGCAATAGCCGTATCTCCGATGTTTGCGCCTACATCAATAATTAGCTTTTTACTATCTAAATGTTTTGCCAGAACAGGAAGAAACCTATCGTACAGTGTGTGTTTTTTTTGAATATCAGGTAAGGCAATATGAGGCGGAATTTTTATCCGATACAGACCAATCGCGTAGGTGCGCCTAAATGCTGCTTGCATCTTATAGAGAAGAGCTGTTATAATAGGAGGTATAAATAATTTAATACTCATTTAAAGTTTATAAAATTTGGTGCATCAAGTTGTTAAAAGACCTGTTGAATGTATTGAATCCCGATCCAATTGTTGGCGATGTTGAATGGCGCGTGCAACAAATCCGAGGGAGATCCAATAAAGTGCCGCCAGGGTTGGTGATTCGATTACCAGATTGAATAACCCTACAACGGTTAGTGTTAGAAAACTTAAAAATAAACCCATATCATTTTTATGATGTGCATAATACTGCTTAAACAGAAAGAACTCGCGAAATATTGTGCGATAGATCACGAGCAGCAGAAGCACAGATAGAATGCCAAATCTTGCCAGCATGGTAACAAAGGTATTGTGAGTGCCAATAACATGAGCAATATATTCATCATTAAAAGGTAAGCCTGTGGTATTCACGTTTTCTAAATAAGGTATAAGAGGAGTGCCAATACCAATACCAACCATGTTTTGAGGAAAATTTTCAACGACTGTCCGATACCAGAAAATAAGCCGCCAACTACTGTTGGGGTCTATCCAGAACCAGGGATGATGAGAATACACATATTCAACATTTCCAAACAACTTATGATTGTCATAACTGTATAATTTTAAATACGGCATTGCCAGGATTGCGAGTGTCAGAAAAGCCAAGATGGAAAAAAGTAGAACTACCTTAAATTGTAGATAGGTTTGTATGAATAACCGTATTCCGAGAATAAAAAGTAGAATCATGATAACGGTAAGCGAAGTGTACGAAAGCACGTACAGAATGAACAGAAGAATGAACAGCAAAACAGAAAGCAATTTCCAATTCTTTTGAAGAAGGGCAAACCAATACGAATAAGCGTTTCTATCAATTAACCCGGGAGCTCCAATCGCAAAGGAAACCAGCGCATACCCATAAATTTTTTTACGGGCACGGTTAAAAAATTCGAACTGCTGCTCGTATAAATGATAACCCAAAAAGAAGGCAAATACGGAGTAAATGATGCTTAGATTCCGAAAATAATAATACCAACTTGTTTTAAAAACCAAACTAACCGCAGCATACAGGCTACATACTAAAATGAATAATAACACACATCGATAAATTGTACTTTGAGGGTAATAGAATTTATAATTTCTACGAAGGGAGTGATTGATGAAGTAGAGCAATCCAAGCAGGCTTAAAATCTCATTAAAGAAAAATAATCTTTCAAAAATGAAATAGTTTACACCATACAGGGTTATAAGCAGTAAAATGATAGAACTCTTTCTGACTTTCAATGTGTAAATTGATCGGATTGCAAAGTTGCAAATATCATTCTAATCTTGCTGAAAGTTGTTTAGTAATTTTGATTAAAATGAGAAATTTGTCATTATTAGTAAGAGATTAGCTTAATAAGCTTTAAAATCCCATTTTAAATCGGACACATAAGGGCTTATGGAGGGTTGTAAAGAGGAAGGTTTATTTGCAAAATAGTTGACATCTTTATGCGAGGCACATATTTTTCTTTTAACCCTTTGAATTTCAAATTAATCTGGCGAAAAAGAGAATTTTTTTTTCTTAAAATATTCCAATTATTTGTCTTTACCATTCCGATCTCCTCATTTGTTAGTGTAAGACTACTTTTCTTTGCGCTATTAATTTCCTTCACGTTACCGAAGCCGCTATCCAAGATCTGGCGTCAAGCAATTGATATTTTTTTGTATCTGTTTGTTTTGCTAACTGGCCTTTTTTATTCAACCGATGTAACCACCGGATTTAAAGTATTGGAGACTAATTTTAGTTTGTTGGCAATACCACTGATTTTAAACCGACTGGGGTCATTGGATACTAAAATCAGAGACGGAATATTTCGATCATTCTTATTGGGTGTTATGGTAGCTTCCTTAGTATGTCTCTTGTATGCCCTTTATCGATACACACAAGAAACAAATCTTCAGTTTTTCTTTTTTGAGACTTTTACGGAAACAATTGAATCTCATCCTACCTACCTGGCCTATTATATCATATTCGCGATTACCATAGTGCTCTATGGTTTGTATTATGGTAAGAATCAACGTAAAATACTGTTTCAATATCTGCTTTTATTATTTCTTTTTATCATTCTGATTTTAACAGGTGGACAAACCGCGTTCATCAGCATGCTATTTGTCTTTTCTTTTTTCATTCTTAAATTTTTAACAGAAAAAAAGAACAGAGACACATGGAAGGTTGTGGTAAGCATTCTCTTTATGTTGGCCTGTATGTTTCTGGTTTCATTGGCAGAAGGGAATTTCCAATTATTGGAATTGAATGATTCCTGGGAACGGGCCATTTTATGGAAATCAGCAATTGTAGCAAACTCTAATTTTTTTTTGGGAGTTGGCACAGGTGATTATAAAATTGCATTGAATGAGTACTACACAACTCATAGCATGGCAGTGTTTGCGCGAGAGAGCTATAATGCACACAATCAGTTTATTCAGCTTTTATTCAGCAACGGTCTCTTGGGGCTATTTAGTTTACTTATAATGTTGGGTAGGCCGCTCTACATAGCCGTAAAGACAAATACGGTCTTATCCATCTTGTCTTTATTCCCTTTTTTGATATATGGGATTACAGAAGTCTTTCTGGGTCGATTTCAGGGTGTAGTTTTTTTTGCGTTGCTTCATCAGATCTTTATGACCGAAATGAAAGCAACAAGCAAGGTAACAAGCGGTAATAAAATAAGAAATGAATTAAATGTCGAGCCTGCTTAAATCAATATTTTTTGTTATTGATATTTTGCTTCTTAACCTCTCAATTTTAGGAGCTTTTTATTTTTATGACAATTCCGTTTGGATAACGGATGTACTTGGTTTTTCGTATTTGGTTATTTACTCAAATTTGGCTTGGCTTTTCTTAGTTATGGTTTCGGCACCCTATAGTTTATCTAAAGAGTGGAGTGTTGTTAAAATTTTAAGAAACCAATTTTCATTTCTTTTGATCCATCTTCTTGTTATTGGATCGCTCGTAATTTTCTTTGATAAAGAGTATGGCCTTTATCAAATTGGGCTCATCTATTTATTTTTTACACCAATTTTTTTCATCTATCGATTTCTTGTTTACTATCTGCGTAAGCTAACCGTTGGAGATATTTCACACTATAATTTTTTATTGATAGGACGAAACACTTTATCGGAAGAGCTTAGGAAGTTTTATCTTATGAATCCTGATCTTGGATATAAATTTAAAGAGTATGTTGACTTTGACGATGGCGTGATGCCATTGGAAGAAATTCGGCAAATTTGTTTAAAATACGAGATTCATGAAATTTTTTGCTGTGCCCCATCAGTAAAAGAATCTGAACTTGATCAATTGATACAATTTGGACTGAATTCATTAATAAAAGTGAAACTGATTTTGCAGTCGGAAAACCAAAATCAAGGAACCATAGAGTTGGATAGATTTGATAGATCACCCGGAATTGATGTGGCCACGGTGGCGTTAGATGAATTTAGGAATCAGTTTTTGAAGCGGTGTTTTGATTTAGTATTTGCCACCTTGTTTGGACTTTTTATATTATCTTGGCTGATTCCAATCATTGGCTTTATCATTAAGGTTGACTCTAAGGGACCAATATTTTTTATCCAGCAACGCAACGGTATGAAGAATCGGTCATTTGGGTGCATTAAGTTTCGCACTATGAAACCAAACAAACAGGCAGACGAAAAACAAGCTGTTAAAGGGGATCCAAGAATTACCAGAGTGGGAGCTTTCTTGCGTAAAACCAGTATCGATGAGTTGCCTCAATTTATTAATGTAATTATTGGCAACATGTCGTTGATTGGACCAAGGCCTCATCCAATTAAACTAAATGAACAGTTTATGGCACGCGTTAGAAATTTAATGGCCCGGCACTACGTAAAACCAGGCATCACCGGTCTCGCCCAGTGCATGGGCTACCGAGGCGAAACACAAACACTCGCAGATATGGAGAACCGGGTAAGGTTAGATCGATACTATATCGAAAACTGGACCTTTTGGCTTGATATAAAAATTATTTTCCTTACTGTTGTTAGTTTAATACGAGGAAGCGACAAAGCTTTTTGAATTTATTACACGCATCATCTTCTATACCGCCATTTCATTTCTGATCTCATTCTTGTTCTTCCCTGTTTTTATCAAGATTCTGAGACAATGGAAGCTTTTTGATTCATCAGGAGATCACAGGATTCATTCTTCATTTATACCTTCTATGGGTGGTGTAGTCATTTTTATGGGTGCTGGCATTTCGCTAACACTTTGTTTATCCTTTGATGAATGGGTGTCGCTGCGTTTTTTCTTTATCTCAGTTGCTCTTATGTTTATTATTGGCCTAAGGGATGATATACTGGCCCTTACTCCAAAACAAAAACTATACAGTCAGTTTTTACCTGTTTTGATTTTGGTGTTATTAGATCAAACAGTTTTATCAAAAACCTACGGATTTATTGGTGACTATGTTTTTGCGAATTGGGTGAGTATTTTAATAAGTGTATTTGTTCTCATTATATTAACGAATGCGTACAACCTAATTGATGGATTAGATGGACTAGCAGGAACCACGGGAGTGATCATTCTCGGATTTTTTGGGGTCTGGTTCTATTTGGTTGAAAGTATAGCTATCGGATATATTGCCTTTTGTTTTTCTGGAGCCCTACTGGCATTTCTCTTTTTTAACTGGCAACCCTCTAAAATATTTATGGGGGATACAGGAGCGCTCATGATTGGCTTTATGATCTCTTATATGACTATTCTGTTTATCAATATAAATTATCAATTACCGGTTGAAGCAACCTATAAGTTCACATCCTCGGTGGCTACCGCAGTGTGCATTCTTATCATTCCCATTTTTGACACGTTGCGAGTGATTATTTTGAGACTTCGGAAATTACAATCGCCTTTCAAGGCAGACCGCAATCATTTGCATCATCAGTTTTTAAACCTGGGATTTTCTCATGCTAAGTCTGTTTTTTTCATAGCAGGCATCAGTATTTTTTTTATAACAATTGCACTACTTTTGCGAAAGCAGGGAGATTGGGTAATAATTGGTATAGCCTTGGTTGTTTGCTTGACTATTAATTATGCCTTAAGAAAAGCTCAGCAAAATCGCGCCACACATGGAGGAAAGAATTAAGTCTTTGGAAGAGCAGATCAACTCGTTTTTGATTAAGTCGAAAGAGGATCTGGAGCAGTATCGGCTTCAATTTATCAGCAAAAAGGGTGTGGTAGGGTTGCTGTTTGACGAACTCAAATCACTTGCTTCTGAGCAAAAAAAGTTAGTGGGTAAGTCTCTAAACGAACTAAAGAAACTTTCGGAAGAGAAATTTAAAATTGCCCAAGAGATACTAGAATCAGGTGAATCTGAGCAATATATCAACCTTGATCTCACTCTCCCAATCACCCTCAACAAGACCGGTAGTCATCACCCACTAAACTTAACGCGCTATCGCATAATCGAAATCTTTGAGCGGCTTGGTTTTAATGTTGAAGATGGTCCTGAGGTGGAAGATGATTGGCACAACTTTACAGCCTTGAATTTTCCTGAGAATCATCCCGCCCGTGAAATGCAGGATACATTCTTTGTTGAGAAAAATCCGGATGTGCTTCTTCGTACCCATACCTCCAATGTTCAGATTCGACTGATGAAGGATCGTAAACCTCCGTTTCGCGCGATTATGCCTGGTCGAGTATACCGCAACGAAGCTATCTCCGCCAGAGCACATTGTTTCTTTCATCAGGTAGAGGGCTTATATGTAGATAAGAACGTAGGTTTTGCCGATTTGAAACAAACACTCTTTCATTTCGCAAAGGAGATGTTTGGAAAAGAAACCAAAATTCGTCTCAGACCTTCTTTCTTCCCGTTTACAGAGCCCAGCGCAGAAATTGATATATCTTGTCTCATCTGTCATGGCAAAGGTTGTAACGTGTGCAAGTATTCGGGCTGGGTTGAGATTGCCGGTTCGGGTATGGTTCATCCTAACGTACTTCGCAATTGTGGAATTGATCCCGAAGAGTATACTGGCTTTGCGTTTGGAATGGGCATAGAGCGCATCACCATGTTGCGTTATAGTATCAATGATCTTCGTCTCTTTTCAGAAAATGATCTTCGCTTTCTGAAACAGTTTAAAGCGGTATTTTGATTAATTCTGGAGTTATAAAAAGAGTTGCCGTACTTGGCGCAGGCACTATGGGGCAGGGCATTGTTGTTTCGTGTGCCCTTGCGGGATATGCGACAAGTTTATTTGATGTTAATCGTGAAGTTTTAAATAATTCCTATAATGCCATTAAACAAACCCTGCAACAATCTGTAGCGAAGGGAAAGATTACTCAATTGGTTTGTGATCAATCCTTCTCCAGAATAAAACTTGCCAATAAACTTGATGATCTTGGGGTTGATTTAATCATTGAGGCAGTTGTTGAAAATCTTGAAGTAAAGAAAGAACTGTTTGTAGAGTTAGAAAGGATTAACACAAATAACACCATACTCGCTACAAATACCTCATCCATATCGATCACTCAAATTGCCTCAGCTCTTCAAGAGCCATCCCGGTGTGTAGGATTGCATTTTTTTAATCCGGCCCACCTGATGAAACTTGTTGAAGTTATCTCCGGTGAGCGAACTTCAGATGAAGTAGTGGTGGTAATGGAGAAATTCTCTTCTTCCTTAGGAAAAGTTACGGTTCGAGTGAAAGATTCTCCAGGCTTTATCGTTAACAGGGTGGCGCGTCATTTTTATGTTGAATCGTTAAAAGTTTTGGAACAAGAGGTTGCTTCATACGAAACAATTGACTCACTCATGAAATCTGCGGGCTTTAAAATGGGGCCGTTTGAACTTATGGATCTGATTGGAATTGATGTGAACTATGCCGTTACAGCTTCTGTTTACGAAGGGTTCAATAAGGCAGTTAAATTTAAACCGAGTGTTATTCAGTTTGAGAAAATCAATGCAGGAGTATTAGGAAGGAAAACAGGCCGCGGCTTTTATGATTATTCAAAAAAATAAATTCTGGTTGATTCTTTTAAGTTTGGTTGCGTGTACCCGCGATCTTTCGGATGATCCTATTCCTATGATTCCCTTTGCAGATGTAGTTATCGAATTAGGGTTCACAGAATACTCTAGCCTAAAAACCGATGGTGGCGTTAAAGAGCTGACTACAGGCGGTGTGCGCGGAATTATTCTTTATCGGGTAAACTCGTCAACTTATTTTGCCTACGAACGCAATTGTTCTTTTCGCCCCAACGAAGCCTGTGCTACGGTGAACGTTCACAGTTCAGGGTTCTTTATGATTGACCCCTGCTGCAACTCAAGTTTCAATTTTAGTGATGGTAATCCAACAGGCGGTTCTGCCTGGCGACCATTGCACCGCTATCGCACCCAGCTATCAGGCTCTACCCTTACAATTAGTGATGAGGTTATTAATTAACCTTTATTCTCCTTGCGCAGATAGCTATTCTTTTTACTATAGGTAAAGTAAATAACAAGTCCTGCGGCCATCCAGATCATAGCTGAGATCAAGGTTTCTTTATCCAACGAAAAAATCATTGCCGAGCAAACAACTATTCCGAGTATTGGAACCAGTGGTACAAGCGGTGTTTTAAATGGTCTTACCGCATCCGGATTTTTTACACGCAGTATCCAAATACCTACGCAAACAAGCACAAAGGCGAACAGCGTACCAAAACTTGTAAGATCACCCGCAATACTTCCGGGTACAAAACCTGCAAACAAACCAACAAAGATTAATAGCAACCAGTTAGCTTTAAATGGGGTACGAAATTTTGGATGCAATTCAGAAAATACTTTAGGCACCAATCCATCTTTTGACATGGAATAAAATACACGCGATTGGCCCATGAGCATAACAAGAATGACGGAAGAGAAACCGGCTAAAATTGCAACCGTAATCAGTGTAGCCAACCAGCCATAGCCAGGCATGTAATTTTGAATTGCATAGGCAACGGATGCTTCCTTGCCTGCCGTTTTAAATTCTTCCCAGTTAGCGACTCCGGTAAGCACATAAGAAAACAGAACATATAAGATCGTACAGATAACAAGGGATCCTAAAATACCTATCGGCATATCCCGCTTAGGATTCTTAGCTTCCTGAGCGGCTGTTGAAACAGCATCAAAGCCAATGAAGGCGAAAAACACAATGGCCGATCCACCCAGTACCCCGCCCCACCCAAATCTGTTCCATGCATCATGGTCTGGGCTTGACTGTGGAATAACGAAAGGTGTATAATTAGCTTCGTTGATAAAGCCCCATCCGAGGGCAATAAAAAGAAGTACTATGGCAACTTTAACAAACACAATTATGGCATTCAAGTTGGCCGATTCTTTGGTGCCTTTTATCAAGATCATGGTAAGAACTACGAGAATTACCAACGCTGGCAAATTCACAATTCCACTTACACCATTTAATGACTCGAACGGAGAATGACACAACTGATAGGGGATGGCTCCCCCCAGCAAATTATTCAGATATTCACTCCAGGCTATGGATACCGTAGCTGAGGCAAGTGCATATTCTAGTACCAACGCCCAGCCAATAACCCAGGCCATAAACTCACCCATGGTAACGTAGGCATAGGCATAAGCGCTGCCTGCAATAGGGATCATTGAGGCAAACTCAGCATAACAAAGTCCGGCAAAAGCACACCCAATAGCTGCGATGATGAAAGACACCACAACGGCAGGACCTGCGGCTTCGCCAGCGGCAGCGGCCGTGCGCACAAACAAACCTGCTCCAATAATAGCCCCAATGCCCAGGGCAATCAGATTGCCGGCTCCCAGCGTTCGTTTCAGTCCTTTGTCTGAATCTCCAGCTTGTGACATTAATTGCTCCAAGGGTTTTTTAATGAATAGGCTCATGGTAAAAAGGTATGGATAGAGTTAAACAATCCCTAAAAGTATAAAGAATAATGAATTGCCGAAGTAAAACCTCCAGCCGCTTGCATAATTTTAGGGTTGGTAGTTTTGCCAGCGATTAATCCGGCAACGCAAATTTTACCCGCACTCGCACCTCGCTCTCAACAGCCACATTGTCTTCGGTAGTGGGCGACCATTTTGGTCCTTCTTTTACGAGCCTGATAACTTCCTCATCGCATCCGAAGCCAAGGCCGCGAAATACGCTAAAGTCTGATAGCGAGCCATCGGTCAGTACTGTAAATTGGATGGTAACTCGCCCTTTAATTTTATTTTCCAAAGCCTGTTGTGGATACTGTAAACTGTTCTTCAGATATTTATCATAAACTCGCCTTCCTCCAGCAGGTTCGGCAAGTTTTATCACGGGCTCATGACTTCCATCATTTTTGACCGGGCTATACCCTGTTACTACTACTTCGCTGAGTTGCGATACATCGGATTGGAGAAGTACGTTAAGTTCTTTTTGATCAGTAGCTTTTATTTCCTGCGATTGTAAACCTATAAATGAATAAACCAATGTGGGTTCTTGAGAATCGCTGATCAGTTGATAGTTTCCCTGCATATCGGTAACGGTGCCGATTGTTGTCCCTTTCACCACAATGTTTACTCCGGGTAGTGGTGTGCCATCTTCGGCAGAAACTACTTTGCCTTGAATAATTTTCTGATTGGATGTAAGATTTTGAACAATACTTCTTTTTGCGGCAGCTCCTTGTATCGGTTCAATTTTCGGTTCGGCTTTCTTAATCTCAGAGGCCACAACCACCGGACTGTCTTCAATTACATCTGCAACCCGACCTTCGATTATCTCCTTGTCAGTCTCTTCTGGTTGCACCGGTACCGGAGCTACTGCAAGGGATGGGGGGGGCAACTCTTCATTTGGTTTTATGGATTGTTTTTCTTTTTCAGTCTTGCTTTTAGCTTGCTCTCTAGCCTTCAATTCACCGGTCACGATTTCTGGATTAGGGTTAACAGCAATCGTGTTGTTGATTGAATCTTTTTGAATTTTTTTTTCTTCGATTTCAGCAGGCTTTTGTTGAGCCAGCTCATTGTCTTTGTTGTTGAATAAAGGAGTTATGGAAAAATAGGCAACTAACAAAAGGGTAATAGAGGCGGCAATGCGCAAAGGCCAGAACCAACGATGTTGAGTTTTCTTTTCTACTTTAGGTGTACTAGAGCGTTCGGTCCCCGCAGCGGATCGCATAGCAGCGACAAAAAGAAAATCTTCAGCTGGGGTTTCTTTGGTTCTCTTTTCAAGCTTAGTGGTAAGGTCATTCAAGTCATTCGAAAATTCTTTTTCAGAAATAGAGCCCGCACCTTCAAGTGCCTCGTACAAAAACGGATCATGTAACGCCTTCTTCTCAAGTGCGTGTTGCTCCTCAGGAGACATTTCTCCATTCAGGTATCTACGTATATCGTCTTCCCACTTATTCATTGCGCTCTATACAAATTTTCAAGTTCCGCTTCCCATTCTGAATAAAACTTTTCACCTGGTTTGAATCAAATCCGGTAAATTGTACAATTTCTTTATAACACTTTTCCTGTAAAAAGAATAGTTGAATACATTGTTTTTGTTCGTTTACAAGAGTTTCTATGCACTTCTCCAGTTTGGTCAGGTTTCCCTCCAGTTCAGGTTCGTCCTCCGGATGCAGCAACAATTGATTTTCCATAACCTCGTGCGAAAATTCCTGTGTGAATTTACCTTTTCTGGCTCTAATATGCATCAGGCAGTGATTACGGGTTGTAACATAAAGCCAGCTCTTAAAATTGTCTACTTCGTGATGTTTGAGTGTTTGAATCAATTTTTCAAATAATTGCATCACAGCATCTTTCGATTCGTCCCGGTCTTTCAAATATTTGAGGCACACACTATACACAAGTGATTTGTACCGCGAAAACAGTTCGCCAAGGTGAGCGAGCTCTCCGTCTTTTTTATACTGATAAAGTAGTTCTGAATCTGTCAAGCTATTTCTAAAACCTTCAAGGTACTAAGGTTAAGGGTCACACGCTTTGCAGCAGAATAATTTTTTTAAATGTTTTATGGAAAATGATTGGTGATTGAATCATAGCATCAAAAATTAAAACAAAATGCTTATGAAAAAGATAGGACTAAGCCTGATTGTATTTCTCCTTATCGGGAATTTGCTTTCAGCACAAGATCGTACGATCACCGGTAAAGTTACTTCCGCTGATGATGGCATCAGCCTGCCGGGTGTTAATGTTGTTCTTAAGGGAACAACAAGAGGAACGGTAACCGATCACCAGGGTAATTACCTGCTTAAAATTCCCACTAAGGGTGGCACGCTGGTCTTTTCTTTTATCGGATTGGCTACACAAGAGGTTGTTATTGGAATTTCGAACCGGATTGATGTGGTTATGAAAACGGATGTGACTCAATTGAATGAGGTGATAGTTACAGGATATGGTCATACTGAAATGAAATCTGTAGTTGGTGCCGTATCGGGTGTAAGAATACGTGGTGCTGGAAAGGTAAAAAGAGATGCTTTGTATAGTGCTCCTGTTGAGAGGGAGTGGAACCAGCCAAACTACAATACCGAAGAATATGATGGGGTTAATGAAAATATCTTTCATGAGGCAGTAAAAAATCCACTTTCAACTTTTTCTATTGATGTAGACGCAGCTTCGTATAGTAACATAAGACGATTTATCTCCAGCGGGCAAAGGCCACCTAAAGATGCTGTGCGCATAGAAGAAATGATCAACTATTTTGATTACGAGTACGAACAACCAACCGGTAACGATCCCTTTTCAATCAACACGGAAATTTCAGCCGCTCCCTGGAGCTCTAATCATAAGCTCGTTCACATTGGGTTGCAGGGCAGAAATGTGCCTAAAGAAAATCTACCACCTTCCAACCTTGTCTTTCTGATTGATGTTTCAGGTTCTATGGATGATCCTAACAAATTGCCTCTTCTGAAATCATCGTTTAAAATGCTAGCCGGGCAATTGCGTGATCAGGATCGCATTGCCATTGTAGTGTATGCAGGCGCAGCAGGTTTAGTGTTGCCGTCAACATCTGGTGCCGACAAAAAAACAATTCTGGAGGCGTTGGATAATCTGGAGGCGGGAGGTTCAACAGCCGGAGGTGCGGGTATCAATCTGGCTTATAAAATCGCAAAGCAAAATTTTAAAAAAGAAGGAAATAACCGGGTGATATTAGCCACTGATGGTGACTTTAATGTAGGCGAATCGAGCAATGGAGGAATGGAGAATTTGATTGAAGAGAAAAGGAAAGAAGGTGTGTTTCTTACCGTTTTGGGTTTTGGAATGGGCAACTACAAAGACTCCAAAATGGAAATTCTTGCGGATAAAGGGAATGGTAATTATTTCTATATCGACTCAATCTTGGAAGCGCAAAAAGCATTGGTGAATGAATTTGGTGGCACTCTGTTTACTATCGCCAAAGATGTAAAGCTTCAAATTGAATTTAATCCTGCCCGGGTTAAAGCATATCGGTTGATTGGCTATGAAAACCGCTTGTTGCGCGATGAAGATTTTAATGACGACCGCAAAGATGCTGGTGAGTTGGGATCCGGACACTCGGTAACTGCCCTTTATGAAATTATTCCGGTTGGTGTTGAAAGTGAATTCTCAAAGATTGATGAACTAAAGTACCTGAGAAATAAAGTGGATGTGACAACTTCTGCTTCGAAAGAAATAATGACAGTGAAATTTCGTTACAAAACCCCAACTGGGGAGGTAAGCAAACTTATTGTACATCCGCTTTTGGATGAGAACATTCCTTTGAACGAAACCTCGGAGAATTTTAGATGGTCTGCGGCTGTGGCTGGATTTGGAATGGTGTTGCGGGACTCAGAGTATGTAAGGGAATTTCAATATGCTGATGTTCTCGAGTTGGCCAAAAGCGCAAAAGGAAAAGATCAGGAGGGCTATAGAATTGAATTTATAAATATGGTTAAAACCCTGAACCAGCTGGCTGGAAAATGATCATCAAACTTTAACAAAAACCCACAGGATGAATATTTTGTGGGTTTTTGTCGTTTTTGGGATTTACACTTTTGGTAACAAACAGATTTAAGAGGAAATTGGGAACGATTTAAGACCATGGTTAAGATAAGTGCGGTAATTATTACCTACAACGAAGAGCGAAACATAGGGCGATGCGTAAACTCATTGCTTGCTGTTGCTGATGAAATTGTTGTTGTGGACTCTTTTTCAAAAGATCGCACAAAAGAAATTTGTTACGAGAAGGGAGTGCGGGTTGTAGAACATCCATTCAAAAGTCATATTGATCAAAAAAACTTTGCGATTACCCAAGCAACTTACGACATCGTATTTTCATTAGATGCAGACGAATACCTTTCAGAGGAGCTCACAAAGCAAATACTTGATATAAAGGAACGGTGGCCCTATGAAGCGTATCGAATGAATCGGTTATCCAACTATGGCGGAAAATGGATTCGTCATGGTAACTGGTATCCCGATCGAAAAATACGACTCTGGAACAGGCGGATTGGTTTGTGGGGTGGCGAGAATCCACACGACATGGTCATTATCAAACGCGGAATTAAAGTCATGCACCTGCAAGGAGATATCCTTCATCGTGCCTATACAGATTCGTCCGAAACGCTTACCAAGATTCAGAGCTACTCGGAAATTTTTGCCCGTGAAAGTGTTGGAAGAAAATCAAGTTCAGTTTCAAAGATTATTATCCGATCGATATTTGCTTTTATAAAGAGCTATGTTTTTAAGCGTGGATTTTTGGATGGGTTTGAAGGACTTATGGTGGCGAAGGCCGTGAGTAACCACGTGTTTTACAAGTACGCAAAATTATATGAAGCCAACCACAAGGCCATGATGGGCAAGCGTTTGGTGATTAGCCGAACGGATAACCTGGGTGATGTAATCCTCACGCTTCCCCTTTTAGGATATTTGAAATCAGTAACCCCCGACCTTAAGATTTTTTTCATTGGTAAAAAATACACACAAGCTATAATTAGCCGATGTGTTTTTGTTGATCAGTTTTTAGATCGCGAGGAGGTAATACAAGATGTTAATATTTTATCGATGGTTAGGGCCGATACAATTATCTTTATTTATCCTGATCAGAAGCTAGCAGAAGTCGCCTCGAAAGCCGGTATTAAACACCGAGTGGCTACAGCACATCGGTGGTACAATTGGCTTTATTGCAATCACCTCGTTGGGTTTACACGCGTGAAGTCAACCCTGCACGAAAGTCAACTTAATTTTAAACTCCTGAAACCATTTAAATTGAACGGAGATATAGACACTAGTGAACTTATTCCGTATTACGGATTACAACCTGAAAAAAAAGATTTTTCTGAATTATTAAATAAAGATCGATTTAATCTCATCATTCATCCAAAGTCAAAAGGGAGTGCCCGCGAATGGCCGTTAGATAATTACTATAGACTTGTACTTTCTCTTCCGATCGAATCATACCGAATATTTGTAACCGGCTTACAAGCCGAAGGAGATCTTATTCGCAAGGAAAAGCCAGAGTTACTGGATCATCCTAATGTTACCGACCTTACCGGCAAGCTTAACCTTGATGAACTTACTTCTTTTATAGGTCAGGCGGATGGATTATTGGCATGCAGCACGGGAGTTTTACATCTTGCAGCAGCATTGGGTATTTATACTTTGGGTCTGTACTCACCAATGAAACCAATTCATCCTGGTAGGTGGATGCCGGTTGGGCTGAATGCTCATCATCTGGTTTTAAAGGATGAATGTAGCCTTTGCAGAAGAAGCAGAAATTGTGCGTGCATTGAATCGCTGACAGTGGAAGATGTAAAATATAGAATTGATTCGTTTTCTGAAACGAAGTTTAATGGTCATGGCGTGCCCGCTTATCTCAAAGTATGAGGAAGTTTAACGTTGCCGTAATTCTCATCAATTATAACTCAAGCCAATATACACTTGACTGTGTAAAGTCAATACAAAAATATTCAGCTGCTATATCCTATCAGATAATAATAATAGATAATAACTCTCGTGTTGAAGAGTTTGAAAAGCTTATCGCTTTGAGGGATCATAAAGAAATAACGTTGATCAGGAGTAAGTTGAATGTTGGTTTTTCTGGCGCTAATATGATGGGTGTGCAGGTGGCCAATGCGAACTATTATTATTTTTTGAATAATGATACAATTTTATTGAATGATTGTCTGGGTGTGTTGTCGGCATTTATGGATTCCAATCCAGATGCGGCCAATTGCTCAGGCGAAATGTTCAATGCTCACAATCAATACGAATACAATTTTCGGTATTTCCCCACACTAACACTCAAATTGTTTGGTTCAGGTTTGTTACGTTTATTTAACCCTCGAAAATTTCCTGATAAATACAAGAGACTGGAAAAACCAACTCGCGTTGATTTAGTTAATGGTAGTTCTATGTTTATGCGGGCTATAAGTTTTGAAGAGATCGGTGGATTTGATACTAACTACTTTTTGTATTGCGAGGAAGAAGATATTGCTCTTCGGCTTAGTCGCAAGGGCCATTATACGTATCTTGTTCCGGAAGCAAAGTATCAACATTTTGAAAATAAGAGTTCAACATCTGACAGTTCAATAAGACTTCCCTTCCTGAAAGAATTTTACATTTCATTTTTATACTATTATTCGAAGAATTATAATGTACCCTACCGCATGGGCATTCAGGTTTTGTATTTCTTCAAGTTGCTAAGAAAGTTTTATAAGAATATAGGGTATGTCGAGTTAGCTTTTTTTGTAGCAGGCGGAGCACATCTGAAACATAGTCTGAGGTTCAAACAAAACATAAGTCCGCAATAATATAATTTAAGCTAAACGCTAAACATCTACTTTTATGGCTATAGATTTTATGGCAAAACCAAGCGAGTACTATTCAGGAATTCGTACGGAGATGCTAAAGTATATTCCTTCAGCGGCATCAAAAATTTTGGAAGTTGGATGTGGTGAAGGAAATTTTGCGACTGCCCTTAAAAAGGAAGGTGTAGAAGTTTGGGGAATTGAATATGCGCCCGAAGAAGCAAAAATTGCGGAAGGTAAGTTGGACAAAGTTTTTTCAGGAGATATCATGTCGCATCTGGATCAACTCCCAGATCATTATTTTGATGTGATTGTGTGCAACGATGTATTGGAACACTTGATTGATCCTTATACCGTTCTTGAAAAATTTAAAGACAAGCTTACAGTAAAAGGTATTGTTGTTAGCTCTATTCCTAATATCAGATTTTTCAGAACCTTCTATGATTTTGTCTTTAACAAAAATTGGGACTATACCGATAATGGCATTATGGATAAAACGCATTATCGGTTTTTTACAATCAATAGCATCCGCAAGATGTATCAAAAGTTGGGGTATGAAATAGTAACTCATGAAGGAATTAATGCCACCCTATCAATAAAACCACTATTTTGGAATATCATTTTGTTAGGAACGTTAAGCGATATAAAATATCGCCAGTTTGCTACCGTGGCAAGACCAAACCGTTAGGATGAAAGTAAGTGGGTTCACCATAGTAAGGAATGCCATTAAATATGATTACCCAATCGTGGAGTCAATTTCTTCCGTGTTGCCATTGTGCGATGAATTTATAGTGGCGGTTGGAAAATCAGAAGATGATACACTTGAATTGATCAGGAATATAAAATCTGAAAAAATTAAAATAATCGAAACGGTTTGGGATGACACCTTACGAGTAGGTGGCCGCACATTTGCGCTCGAAACGGATAAAGCTCTTCAGGCCCTCTCATCAGATACAAATTGGTGCTTTTATATTCAGGCGGACGAGGTATTGCACGAAAAATATATAGACCGGGTTCGGGATGCAATGATACTTTACCAAGACAATAAACAAGTTGATGGTTTATTGTTTGAGTATAAGCACTTTTACGGGTCTTATGACTACGTGGGTGAATCCTGGCGATGGTACCGGAGGGAAATAAGAGTAGTACGTAAAGACAATAGCATCTTTTCATATAAGGATGCCCAGGGGTTCAGGAAGGTACCGAATCAAAAACTTTTAGTAAAATTGATTAATGCCACCATCTATCATTATGGATGGGTAAAAAATCCACGAACAATGCAAAACAAAATCGAAGCATGGAATCGGTTTTATCGAGATGATGCTGCTATTGAGCAACAAGTTGCTAAACAGGATGAGTTCGATTTTTCTCAGGTAGATTCACTAACACTTTTTGAAGAAGAACATCCGGCTGTGATGGCTAACCGGATACAAAGAAAAAACTGGACATTCGACTACGATTTATCGTTAAGACGATATTCCGCAAAGGAAAAAGTGAAGCGATTAGTTAGTATGATATTAGGCTATCGTATTGGCGAATACAAAAACTATAAAATTGTCAGATAAAGTGCATCTGTTTTATCCCCCTTCTTTTGTTATTTTTGACCCTTCATGGAAGAAACCCCTAAACAACATTATTCAGAAAAGGAGAAGAACGACATCTTCAATAATGAGTTTCTGCCTCATATTAGCTCCATGTATAATTTTGGCTATCGGCTAACACTGGACCGTGATGATGCTAAAGACCTTGTTCAGGATACCTACCTCAAAGCTTACAGGTTCATAGAATCGTTCCAAAAAGGAACTAATGCCAAAGCTTGGCTGTTTCGCATTTTGAAAAACAGCTTTATTAATGACTATCGTAAGAAGACGAAGGAGCCTTCGAAGGTAGACTATCAGGAGGTTGAGGCGTATTATAATTCGGAAGATGTAGATCGGCAGATAACTCCCGATTTACGGGTAGAGGCTTTGAAGGATATGATTGGCGATGAGATCTCCAATGCATTGAATTCGTTGGATGTGGATTTTAGAACGGTAATTATCTTATGCGATCTGGAAGGATTTAAATACGAAGAGATGGCAAAAATTCTGGACATCCCTATTGGCACTGTGCGCAGTAGATTGCATCGGGCCAGAAATCTGCTCAAAGAGAAACTGAGTGAATACGCCAAGTCAATGGGCTATAAAAATACCGAGTTATGACAAACCTTAACCCTTTTCTTCAATCAGACGGCAAGAAGCCATCGTGCATGGAAATGCTGCACTTGATTCTTGATGGAGAAGCAAGCTATGAACAGCAAGAGTATTTTAAATCTCACATGGACAGATGCATGCCCTGCTTTAAATCATATAATCTGGATATGACACTCAAGGAACTTTTGAAAACCCGCTGTTGTGGAGGTCCTGCACCCGCAGACTTGATTGAACAAATAAAAACACAAATCAGCCAAAATACTCCCTCCTGATGGCTGGCAAAGCGCTTATCTTTTCTGCGCCTTCGGGTTCCGGAAAAACAACTATAGTTAAGCATCTCTTAAAAAATAATTCAGACCTCGGCTTTTCTATTTCGGCATCCACGCGCGACAGGCGCGGCCGCACCGAGCAGGATGGAAAAGATTATCACTTTCTTACCCCCGAAGACTTTAAGCAGAAAATTGATAACGAAGAGTTTATTGAATGGGAGGAAGTATATGCAGGCAATTTTTACGGAACCCTTAAAACGGAAATCGATCGTATTTGGAAGGAAGGCAAGAATGTAATTTTTGATGTTGATGTAAAAGGCGGTATCAATCTTAAAAAATATTTTGGCGATAAAGCGTTGGCCGTATTTGTAAAAGTGCCATCCATAGAAATCTTGAAAGCCCGCCTGATGGAGCGCGGCACCGAAAGCGAAGAGAGTTTGTCGCGAAGATTATTCAAAGCAAAATTTGAAATGACTTTTCAGGATAAATTTGACAGAGTGTTGGTGAATGAAGATTTGAATAGATCTCTGGCGGAAGCCCAGAGCCTTTATGATCAGTTTAAGACTACACCATAGTCATGAACTCAGCACAGAAAATAGGTCTCTTTTTTGGATCGTTCAATCCTATCCATATAGGCCACCTGATTATTGCTAATATTATGGCCGAGAATGCGGACTTGAATAAAGTATGGTTTGTGGTTTCGCCACAAAATCCATTCAAGCCCAGCAAGGGATTGCTACATGAATTTGATCGTTACGATATGGTGAAAGCGGCCATTGCCGATCATTATAAACTGGAAGTATCAGATGTGGAATTCAATTTACCTAAGCCAAGTTATACCATACATACCCTGGCTTATCTGACCGAAAAATTTCCCGGCAAGGAGTTTAAGGTAATTATGGGTGAGGATAATCTCGAAAATTTTTCTAAGTGGAAGAATCATGACGAGATTCTAAATCAGTTTGGATTGTATGTATACCCCAGGCCCAACGTAACAAATTCCGAGTTTACGCGTCATGCCAATGTGAAAATGATTGAAGCCCCACTGCTTGACATTTCGGCAACCTATATCCGCAATTGCATCAAAAACAATAAATCAATCCATTATCTCGTTCCAGAACCGGTAGAACAAATGATCCGGCTGAAGGATTTTTACAGGTAATTCCAACTTCATGACAACCCTCTTGCAAGTGATTGCGTCTATGCGACTGATGAGACCAGCACTTACAGTTTTTTTAGCCGTGATCTTTTTCCAGACTTATGGTGGTGGAATTCGAGGTATTATTAAAGGAGATGATGTGGGGCCGTTGGTGTATGCTACCATTTTTGTAAAACAAACCGGCACGGGTAGTGCTACTGATCTTGAAGGAAAATATGAGGTGCAGTTGACCCCCGGTCGTTACGAAGTTCTTTTTCAGTATTTGGGTTACGAGTCAATAAGCAGGGTTGTTGAGGTAGGAACTGATTTTATTGAAATCAACCTGACATTAAAAACTCAGGTTGTTGTTTTACAGAATGTGATTGTAAGGGCTGGTAAGGAAGATCCGGCCTATACAATCATGCGCAAGGCAATTGCCAAAGCAAAATTTCATACCCAACAAATTGATTCATATTCAGCCAAGGTTTATATAAAAGGTAAAGGTCAGCTTACCGATTATCCGTGGCTTGCTAAAAAAGCATTAGAGAAAGAAGGCATTACCAAAGACAGGGTTTTTATTTCTGAGTCCGTAAGTGAAATCAAGTATACACGACCTAATAAGTTTGAAGAAAAAGTAATAGCCGTTTATACAAATGGCGACAATAAAAACACCTCGCCCAATTCTTATATTTTTGGGAGTTTCTATCAGCCTGAAATTGCTGAGACAGTTTCACCACTCTCACCGGCATCCTTTTCATACTATCGCTTTGAGTACCTAGGTTCATTCAAGGACAGGACCTACGAAATAAGTAAGATTAAGGTGACACCGCGATCAAGGGGAGATAATGTTTTTGAGGGCCTTATTTATATTGTTGAGGACTGGTGGGCTATTCATAGCCTGGATTTGACGGCCTCAAAAATGGGTATCAACTTTCATATCAAACAACTTTACAATCCTATTGAAGAAAAGGCATGGTTGCCAGTTTCGCAACAATTTAAAGTAGGTGGAAAAGTTTTTGGGTTTGAGTTTGAAGGTCAATACCTGGCCACAATGAAAGATTATAAAATTACCCTCAACCCCGATTTGCAACTTGAGATGACCGTTATTGATGAGAAGGTTCAAAAAGAAGAGGCAAAAAAAGTTGAACAAAAATTCAGTAAGAAGGGCCAACAGCTTCAGGAGCGACTAAGCGATGGGAAAGAAGTAACACGAAAAGAGCTAAACCAACTCATTCGCGAATACGAGAAGCAAGAAACCAAAGAACAGAAAGAACCTGAAGTGATTTCAGAGACTAAATATTCGGTGGATTCTCTGGCCTATAAAAAGGATTCAACATTCTGGGTTGAAATGCGGCCCACCCCGTTGACCAAGGAAGAACAACGCGGCTATCATGTAAACGACAGTATCACTGAAGTGCAACGAAAGAAGGATGAAGGGGATACATTGCGAAATTCTAAGAAGGGCAAGAAAGGTTTTCAGCCTTGGGATCTGTTAACAGGCGATAACTATGGAATTGGAAAGACAGCGGACTTTCGCATACATTCACCTTACGGTGGATTTAATTCCGTGGAGGGATTTAATCTTATCTATCGCGTGAGTCTTTACAAGCGTTGGGTAAAAAGAGACAGTCTGGATAAAGATAAGAAACCTCAAACCTCGCGATTAGAAATAAGTCCAATTGCCCGCTACGCATTTTCGCGCGATAAACTTTCAGGTAAACTGCGGGTCGATTACCGATTTAAAAACAAGCGGCTTACGCTTGAAGGTGGCCAATACGTAGAGCAATTCAATTCCGATGACCCCATTCATCCTTTAGTGAACACACTTACTTCACTTTTTTTAGGGGACAGTTACATGAAGATTTACGAACGTAACTTTGTTGAACTTAACTACACACAACGGATAAATGATAAGTACACATTCCGCACCAACTGGACCTGGGCCAGGCGATCAGAGCTATTCAATAATTCTAACTACACTTTGTTCAACGCAAATAAAGATCAATACACACTGAATGAACCGGTTAGCCTGGAATTGCCAGGTACTTCATTTAATCCCAACCGTGCATTTATTGGCTCAGTAAGTTTTGAAGCCCGCCCGTGGCAGAAATATAGAATTCGCAATGGATCGAAATCCCGTGTAGACGGATCTTCACCCTTATTTACATTTAATTATCGAAAGGGATTTTCTGGCATTGCGGATAGTGAGGTAACGTTTGATCAGATTGAAATTGGAGTTAAGAATTCATTTAAACTTGGAATAAGAGGTAAGCTTGATCTTGCATTGGAAGCCGGTAAATTTCTAACGGCCGATAGACTTTACTTTATGGATTACAAGCACTTTATCGGTAATCTTACACCGTTTGTAACAACAGACCCTGTAGGAAGTTTCAGGCTTTTGGATTACTATCGCTACAGCACTGCCGATCAATATTTTTCGGCAAACGCTCATTATCATTTCCGTAAATTTTTGGTTACACGCTTTCCGATAGTGCGTGTAACGGGCATAACAGAAAATATTTTTGTGAATTACTTGGCAACACCTACCTCTAAGAACTATACAGAAGTAGGTTATGGGATTGACGGCATTTTAAGAATCTTCCGATTAGAGGCCGCTGCAGCCTTTCAGGATGGTAAGTATCTCAATTACGGTTTCCGCGTAGGCATTGCCACCAGCATCACCATAAATTTTAATGATTAATTGACTTCAGGTTGGTTAACTACACAATCGTTCGCGAACTTTGAACGATGGCCGTCTCGATTGAGGACTTTTTAGTTCTACGAAAAAAATTGCCCATTGTTGATGTTCGGTCGCAAGGCGAATTTCAAGAAGGCCATATTCGGTCTGCAATCAATATTCCTCTGCTCAATAATGAAGAGCGTATTGCCGTAGGAACCGATTACAAACAAAAGGGTCAACAAGAAGCCATCAAAACGGGTTTTCGGCTGGTGGGCCCACGACTACTTGATATTATTAATGAAGCGGAAAAAGTAACAGACAACAAAGAGCTATTGGTGCATTGCTGGCGCGGTGGCATGCGCTCGAACAACTTCTGCCAGTTCGTAGGCATGGCAGGTGTAAAAACACATGCACTGAAAGGCGGCTATAAAGCTTATCGTACTCAGGCCTTAGAATCTTTTAAAAAATCAATGAATCTGGTTCTGCTTACCGGCTGCACGGGAAGTGGAAAAAGCGAAGTGTTGCGAGCGCTAAAAGCAAAGGGCGAACAAGTATTGGATCTGGAAGGTTTGGCCAATCACAAGGGTTCTGCATTTGGTGGATTATTAATGCCACCGCAGCCTACTACCGAACAATTTCAAAATGAATTATTTGAAGAAATTTTAGCCTTGGATCTTGCCAAACGAATTTGGGTAGAAGATGAATCGATTGCAATTGGAAAAATATTCTTACCGCATGATTTCTGGAAGCAAATGGCGCAGAGTCCATTGATTCAGATGGATGTTGAGAAAGAAGTACGTGTGCAACGCCTGGTTGAAGAATACGGCCCGTCAAACCGAGAAGAGTTTTTAGCCATCATGGGAAAAATTGTAACCAAACTAGGTGGTCAACATTATAAACATGCCAAGGAAAAATTAGCAATAGGTGACATGGTCTCTGTAATTGATATTTTGCTTACTTACTACGATAAAGCCTATTTGCGAAGTATTGAAAAGCGTAAGATAATGGTTAGGGGTTCTCTTTTATGGAATGGTGTCAATGTAGATGAGTTTGTAGGTAAAATTCTTACCACATAAACATGTATTAAATATATGAACGAAATAAAACTCACTCAATATTCACACGGTGCAGGTTGCGGTTGCAAGATTGCCCCGACTGTGCTGGATAAAATTCTGCATTCTGATTTTAAATCAGTAGCCTTTGCAAACCTGTTGGTTGGCCATGAGTCGAAAGATGATGCGGCTGTTTATGAATTGGATAATGGTACTTGCATCATCAGCACAACCGATTTTTTTATGCCGATCGTAGATGATGCGTTTACATTTGGAAAAATAGCTTCTGTAAATGCGATCAGCGATGTATATGCTATGGGCGGTACTCCGGTTATGGCACTCGCTATTTTGGGCTGGCCTGTCGATAAGCTTCCGGCTGAGTTAGCACAACAGGTTTTGGATGGCGCACGGGAAGTGTGTAAGGCTGCCAATATACCCTTGGCGGGAGGCCATAGTATTGATAGTCCCGAACCAATTTTTGGGTTGGCTGTTACCGGAACTGTTGAGAAGAAAAACTTAAAGAAAAATAACACAGCAAAAGTTGGGGATGTCCTTTATCTCACTAAACCTTTGGGGGTAGGTATAATCAGCACAGCGCAAAAGCGTGGGCTGGCTGAAGCCGATGATGTTGCTGAGGCCGTGCGTGTAATGACTGAGTTAAATACAATCGGTGCTGAGTTTGGTAAACTTCCCTATGTAAATGCGATGACAGACGTTACCGGTTTTGGATTGTTGGGTCACCTGATTGAAATATGCGAAGGAAGTAATCTGGCAGCAGAAATTCAATACGCTAGAATCCCGCTTATTAAAAACATAAGTTATTATACAGGTAAAATGATTTATCCTGATAATACGATGCGCAATTGGCAGAGCTATGATAAAAATGTTACAGGCATCGGTGCTGAGTCTTTTTTGACCTTATGCGATCCGCAAACTAGTGGAGGTTTATTAGTGTGTGTGGATAAAGACTCAGCTCCCGCATTTGAAAAGTTTGTTGCGGGTAAAGGTATAGATTTGACCCCAATCGGTTGCCTAATGGTAGGAGAGGGTATAAGTATTCTATAAGACAATGACCATTGAAGAAACAACCCAACTACTCTGGCAAGCTTCTGAAGATAAACTAGCTTGTAGGGTGCTGCTGGAAGGCGAACCACTTACGCGAACGATATGTCCGTATGGAGTGGTACGCACTACTAAAAACCAGATTGTGGTCGTATGCTGGCAAACAATAGGGTTCACCAAAGCTGGAGGCAAAGAGGGTTATCGGAATCTGCAACTTGACCGGATTAACGAACTCGAAATTCTAGACTGGCATTTCCAAAAGCGCGATGATTTTAATCCCGTTGACGGTCAGTATCGGGAATGGGTGTATCATATATAATTGTTTTTAAAATAATTGAACCAATCCGCAGTTCAGGTGTACAGGGTATTAAAACTGTCGCTATGAAAAAAATTCTTTGCATTCCTTTGTTATTGATTGCCCTCGTTTCTCAGGCTCTTCCCGAGAAAATTTATCCTAAAACAAAAATTCTAAAACCAGTTAGCTGGTATACTGAGCAGATGTCGGAATGGGGCTCTTATGTTCAGAGTCATGCAACCGAGGCTGACGCCTGGCTTAATTTTTATGCGGCAACCCGATTTGCACAGCGCAATGATCAACAGTTGAATGCGATTGTTGAAAAAATGACGGCTGCAATTCCAAACACATTTGAGTATCACCTGATTCAGGGCTGGCATGCAGGCGTTGGTGCAGAAGCATTTGAACACTTAACAAAGGCTTATGAGTTAAGACCAGAGCATTCGGGTTCGTATGGGTTGTTGATGTTGGCTGGTGAATTTAAGGGTGATAAAGAAAGTAGGATACGCTTTGCAAAAAAAATGCACGAAGCGGGAATTCTCTCGGCCTCGCTGCTCAGTTATAGCTACAACGTGTTAATGTCCGTTGAAGATGGATCGGTTTTATTTACCGAAGGCGATAACACTACGCTGCCATTGTTGGCGTTGCAAGATGTGTGGAATGTAAGGCCCGATGTAACGGTTCTTAATCTGGACATGGTGAACCATACCGACTATCGCAAAACTAAATTTGAAACTGCCAGGCTTGTGCTCTCCACCGTTTCGGAAGGCACTGCTAATTTCAAGCAACTTTTATGTGCCGCGCTGCCTGTAGAAAATCCTGAGCGTAAATTTTATTATGCGTTAACACTATCAAAGGAGAACATAGCCGATTTAAAAGATCAACTTTATGTAGTAGGGCTGGCTTCTCAATTAAGCACAACCCGAATTGATAATATTTCCTTGATTAAAGATAACCTGGAAAAGAGATTTTTGCTGGATTATCTTTCTGTTGATTTTAATGGCACCAGTCAATTTGATACCGGAAAGGTGTTGAGCTCAAATTATCTTGTTCCGCTTTTGTTACTTTACGAACAGTACGAAAAGAGTGGCGAAAAAGAAAAACAAGTTGAAGTTGGGGAACTTGTTTACAGAATAGCAGCCACGACCAATAAAGAAGAACTGGTTAATAATTTTCTAAACCGTAGCAAGTCAGAGGCAATCCCTTATTTCCCGTTTGCTATTGAAGTTAAATCGTGGGAAGGTGATTTTCGTCCGGTCTCAAATGTTATTTATGCAGGCAATACCGAAGTAACGAATGCACAGTACAACCGTTTTTTGCAATACCTCAAGGTGAATAAGCTTACGGATTTACATGAGCTATACAAATTTGATTTCAGCCGATACGAAGAGCCGGCCCTTTCCTTTATGTCTAACTACACATTGCCTCGCACTGAAACAAAAAAGAATAAGTTTTTTAATCGTTATCCTGCCGTTAATATTTCTTATGAAGCCGCCACTGCCTATTGTGAATGGCTTACACAGCAATACAATAATGCAGCAGAGCGCAAGTTTAAGAAAGTTAAATTCAGACTGCCTACGTTTGATGAGTGGCAGATTGCTGCCGCTGGAATAAAAAATCCTGCTTCATGGCGATTAGACGAACAAGAAGTTGAAGTAAAGATTACCCCCAAGGGCTCTGAATTCGACAAAGATGCCGAGGTTAAGAAGGTATCACTTAATGATCCGGAAATTCAATACCCTTGGTTCCGTTACTTTGGTTTGCGCAATTCTCCACTCAACCACAAGAAATGCTATTTAGGTAACTTTAAATCCGAGCCATGTGATTGTCCGGGGTATAGAGGCAACGTGCCGAGCAATAATGATGGCTGGGCTATGATGGCCCCAACAAAAACGTATTTTCCGAACGATGTTGGATTGTATGATGTAGTAGGTAATGTTGCTGAAATGATTTCTGAGAAGGGGAAGGCTTGTGGAGGTAGCTGGAATCATCCGCCATCAGAGTCTACAATACGAAGCGTCAATGCCTATTCGAATCCGGATGCCGCCATTGGATTTAGAGTTTTCATGGAAATTATAGAACAATAGACTTGCTGTTTTTTAAAAAAAAACTCTCTCATCTTACGGATGAGGAGTTGATGCAAAAGGTGAATCAGGGGAGTGAAGTGGCGCTGACAGAAATTTACCAGCGTTACAGCGCTCCTCTGATGCGCTATTTTACGCGCATGCTTTGGCGTGATAGAAACACAGCCCAGGATTTTTTACAGGATTTATTTATTAAGTTAATTGATAACCCGGGGCGCTTTGATGCTTCGCGCCAATTTTCAACCTGGTTATTTTCAATTGCTCATAATATGTGTAAGAATGAGTATAGAAAAAGAGGAAACAAAGAATCTGTTGTTATTTCCATTGAGCGAAATAACAACACCGATTTAAACAAACTCATTGATGAGCGTGACTTTAAAAACAGGTTGGATTTTTTACTTGAAACATTAGATGATGAAAGCAAGTCCTTATTTTTACTACGTTACGAACAAGAATTTGATCTTGCCAGAATAAGCGAGATTCTCGGCATACCTGTGGGCACTATAAAGTCGCGACTTTTTTATCTAAGGAAGGGATTGAGCAAGGAGCTAAATGAATACAGAACAATTTTAAAAGAAGGAACAATATGATACATCCTGCTGATATTGATAAACTGGATAGCTTGTTGCAAACCAAAACGTTCGCTCAGCTTTCGACTGAAGAAAAATTTTGGGTGAGCCAATGGATTGAATCTGAAGTAGAGTATGAAAACCTGCGCAAGGCCGATTCTCAAATTCTGAATTATTTCTTAAAAAGTAAGATTGATGCTCCGGATTCAATTGCTCTTGCCAGCTTGATTAAGCATTTGAGAAATAAGCAAGTAAAGAAACAGTGGCAATTTAATTGGCAGGTTAAACCTTCACTGGGTGCAGTTATAATGTCTGTTCTTTTTGGTTGCCTCGGTTGGTGGATTGGACAGTCAGAAGGTGAAAACCCACAGCCGCAAACTTTTCAGCCTCTTGTTGTGCACGATACAATTTTTGTAGCCTCAAAACCTGATACAATCTTTACGGAGAAAGTTGTTTATAGAAACCAACCTGTAATACTGACGCGAACCAATGTTTTAGATGCAAGCAAGCCCACGGAAAAAAATGGCATCAACATGAAAGAAAAGGAGGAACTGGAAAAGCTTTTGGTTTCGGGAACGGAGTAGATAAAAAAATCTTCAAAGAAACATAGACCAATACCATATAGATGAGCACAATTGCCAAGAATAAAGTAGGCCGCACCCTAAGATCATCAAAAAAATGTTAAAAATTAAACCGTTGACACTGACGTCAATTGCATTCCTGTTTTACTTGACTGCAAGCGGACAGTTAATTTCAAAAAAGGAGTCAACTGCAATCGCCAATATATTGACCGAATCATCTGGACAGTTTAAACCCAAGACTTACATAATTCAAAATGTTAGCATCTTAACAATGAACGATCCAGAGTTGCTAAATAATAGAAGTGTTCTAATTGAGAACGGGATTATCCAGAAAATAGGAACTGACATACAAAAATCAAAATGCAATAATTATTGACGGCACAGGTAAATTCCTAATGCCGGGTCTTACTGACATGCATGTTCATTTATTTGACGGGCTTCCTTTGAAAAATTTGTGAATTTTGCATCTATTAATTAATGGAGTAACAAGAGTACGAGATCTTTATGGCTCCCCGGAAAAATTGGTACTTCGTGAAAGAATAAGAAACAATGAAGTCTTAGCTCCTACTCTATATCAGTATGGGCAAATAATTAATGGAGTCACGGATAAATATTTTGCTTATGCATCGACTGCGAAGCTGGCAAGAGAAATAGTGGAAACACATAAGAAGGAAGATTATGATTTTATCAAGGTATATGATGGTCTGAACAGGGATGTTTACACAGCCATTATTGACGAAGCAAAGAAGCAAAACATTGCAGTTGTTGGTCATGTCCCTGATCAAATAAAAATATCAGAAGCTACTGAACTTGGACAGCAAACTATTGAACATCTTACGGGATATTTCGAATGGGATGGTAGTAAAGTAAAAATTACTGCCGAAACAATTATGCCGAAGTTACTGTCAAATCCGTAACGTGGAATTGTCCGACCATATATAATCATTACCTGAATGGTTCAAGATTAGGAGCAGCTCAAGTAATTAGTTATGCCGAAACTTCAGGATTGATTCCCGGTAGTTTGAAGGAATTGTGGAGGAAGAGAGCAAATGGTGCTTCAGAGGAACTCATCGAAATCGTTGACAAGTATGGAACAAGCAATTTCGAAATTCATAAGGAGATACTTTTGAATCTACGCAATTCAAAGGCAAAGCTAGTTGCTGGGACTGACGCTGGTGGTCTTCCGTTTTTGATTCCTGGATATTCGTTACATCAAGAACTTAAAATCATGAATGAAATTGGAATTCCAACTTTGATGTTCTTAAAATGATGACTATTAATTCTGCACTAGCTATGAACAAGGATTTGGTACAGTTGAGGTAGGTAAACGGGCAGACCTTTTATTATTAAATTCTAACCCTTTGGACAAAATTGAAAATCTACAAGATAAAAATGGTATCATGGTTAGGGGAATTTGGCTATCAGAAGAGGAGATAAAAAACTTGACGGGTAAGATAAAACTGACATTCGCCAAATAGGACATTTACACAGTCGATCCAAACTATTTTACTTTTTTGCCTGAAGGGTACATTACTTGTTCTGCAATTCGAGACGCTGTTATCATTTCTCTATGAGAGTTTAGGTTGACGATTGCTTTTTTGTTAAAGACAACTAGTATGAATTAGTCATTCTATTTTTGGAATAGATTGCTTACATTCATCCGTCTAATTGCCTGGCCTATGATCTGTATTTACCGAAAAGCCCTTTTGGGGCTGTTTCTTTTTTTGTTGACTTTATCCGAAGTTAACGCCCAACAAGACCCACTCTACAATCTCTACTATTATAATCAATTGATGATAAACCCTGCCTATGCGGGTTTATACAAAGATGTTACGCTCAATCTCATTTCGCGTAAGCAATGGGTTGGTATTGAAGGTTCGCCATTAACTAATTTTCTTTCCTTTTCATCTTCGGTTGGTAAGCGTTTTGGAGTAGGAGCTATGGTGGTTGATGATAGGCTTGGTATCAACACCTCGCAGGAAGGACAGGTTGCTTTTTCCTTTAAAGTTATAGCTAAAGAAGAAACGGTATTGTCTTTAGGGGTGCAGGGTGGCCTGATCAATTATCGGTATGACTACAGCAAGCTGAATTTGGAGTATCTGGATGATGATGGTCTGGATATGAATCGCACCCAGTTCAGTAGATCAAATGTAGGTACTGGTATTTTTTTTCGTACTGAAAAATTTTATGTAGGAGTTTCCGTGCCTCGCATTTTGAATGTACAGGTAAATGATGGTATGGCAGCCAGTACCCGTTACATGCGTCACTATTATATAAGTGGTGGATTCATCATCAACAATACATTTAAAAGCCTTGTGCGTCTGAAACCATCTTTCTTATTACGCATGATGCCCAATGGACAGCAGGCACTAGATGTTAGCTTGCATGCGTTGCTTTTGGAAACCATCTGGGCGGGAGTTACAGTTCGAAATTTTGATGCATTGGGTGCCAACGGTCAGTTTCAGGTAAGTCAACGCTTACGGTTGGCCTATAGTTTTGAGTTACCAACCAATTCATTGCTTAGCCAGAATTTTGGTACACACGAAGTTTCATTGCTGCTCGCATTTAGTCCGTTGGGTACACAGCAGAAAGTGGTTAGGTATTTTTAAGTGAATAGACCATGAAAGCAAAAATAATCCTACAGTCTAAGACATTTTTACTTACCATAGTGCTTAGTGTGTTAAGTGTTACAGTGGTTGCGCAGCCTTTCATCACCACATGGAAAACAGATAACCCAGGAACTTCTGCTACAAATCAAATTACTATACCCACCACAGGCACGGGTTACAATTACAATATCTATTGGGAACGAGTAGGAAACTCGACTGTTAACGGTACGCTTAGTAACCAGACTGGTAATACAACCATTACATTTCCTTCAGTCGGAACTTACCGAGTGGAGATTAATGGGAGTTTCCCCCGCATTTTTTTTGGTTCCGGTGGAGATCCGCAAAAATTATTAATAATACAACAATGGGGTGATATTAACTGGACTTCGATGCAGCGGGCTTTTATGGATTGTAGCAACTTAACTCTTTCCGCCATCGATGCACCTGATCTTTCAGGAGTGACGGATATCAGTTATATGTTTGCTCGGGCTACTTCCTTCAACGGAAACATTAGCAACTGGGATGTGAGCAATGTGGTTGATATGACTGGCCTGTTCGAAGGAGCCGCCTCCTTCAATCAGCCCATTGGCAACTGGAACGTAAGTAATGTATTGTACATGAATTTCATGTTCAATGGTGCATCCGCATTCGATCAACCTATTGGTAATTGGGACGTGAGTAATGTAACGACTATGTTAGCCCTGTTCCAATTAGCCAGTTCCTTCAACCAGCCCATAGGCAATTGGAATGTAAGTAATGTGACGAGTATGTCAGGTATGTTCCAAAGGGCCAGTTCCTTTAACCAGCCCATTGGCAACTGGAATGTGAGCAATGTAACAATAATGGGTGGCCTATTCAATTTAGCGTCCTCCTTCAACCAGCCTATTGGCAATTGGGATGTAAGTAATGTGACGGATATGCGGGTTATGTTTGCGAGTACTCCCTTCAATCAGCCTATAGGCAACTGGGATGTAAGCAATGCAACGGATTTGTTATTGATGTTCGATGGGGCATCTGCTTTCAACCAAAATCTTGGCAACTGGAACGTAAGCAATGTAACCAACATGACAGGCATGCTTAATAACTCCGGTCTCTCCATTGCCAACTACGATGCCACTCTCATAGGTTGGTCAACACAAACTGTGCAGCCGAATGTAACGCTTGGTGCAGTTGGTTTAAGGTATTGCAGTGGTCTAGCTGCTCGTTCTGCTTTAACAAGCTCTCCTAACAACTGGATTATTACCGGAGACCAGTTTCTTTGTCCGCAACCCACTATTGAAATAGCTGCACAAGGGGCAGGTACACCGACCGGGAGCAATGTTCAGTTTTCTACTACCGGTGTTGGCGTTGATCAACTCAAAGATTTAGAGATTACCAATACCGGAACAGCCACCCTTGTAATAACCGATGTAGAAGTAACCGGAGATTTCAGTTTGGCCAGCGCTTTACCACCTCCAATTGATCCAGGAAATTCAGAAACGCTTTCCATTCGATTTGCACCAACTGATTTAGGGCAGCGCACGGGTACGATTACGATTTTAAGTAATGGAGATATTCCTGCCTACACACTAAACTTAGTGGGTGAGGGTGACGCAGAACCCGAAGTGTTTAATGTTATTACAGCCAATCAAAACGGCAAGCATGATTTTCTGAACATCCGTAACATTACTTTATTCCCTAACAATCGCGTAAGCATTTACGATAGATGGGGAAATAAGGTATTTGAAAAAGATGGTTATGATAATTCAAATGGAACGTTTGATGGTAGTAGCGGTGCAGGAAAAGAATTAGCAGAAGGCACCTACTATTATGTGCTTGATAAGGGCAATGGTAGTCAACGTATAACTGGTTATTTGTTGCTGAAGAGATGATTTAGGAAACATTATTTATCATTCCTTTCCGTCTGTTCAACTTCCAGTATAAGATTTGCACCATACGCCATGGCCGGAGTCTGATACCCCGCTTTGAAATTTCCATTCAGTATTTTTTCTGCGATCAAAACCGATGTTTTTGCGGTTAAGGTATAGCCACTTACGGTTTCAAGTGTGCTTATACTTTCTTTGCCTGCACTATCCCAAACTTTTCCCCAGAGGAAACTCCGCCCGGTACTTCTTTTTTCTTCGCTTGGGCCAGCTGGCTTTTGATCGATTTTCTTAAGCATGTAATTCTTCACCCACCGCATCCGCAAGAACCAGTTTAAGTACTTACTCATCTTTGCATTCTTGATCATCGAAGCGGTTGCACCTGTGTACACTTCAATGTTGGGAATTCCTGTGCTTCGCCAGGCGGTAGAGATATCACCCCACGGAATATTTATTGTAAGAGTCTTAAAAGAACCAAAATCAATTTCTAAAACTTTTTCACCCAAGTTGATGGGTGTCAGTTTTCCGTCTTTGCGTATCAAACTTCCATTACCAAGACCTTCCGTCATAGTTTTAGAAGTGCCTCGTGAGAGCCCACCTTTTGACATGGTAAAAGCTAGTTGGAGATGCGTAGCCGAGGGTAAACGATTTTTTAAATGCAGGGCGAGACAATCGGAGGGAACAACATCAAAACCGGTGCCTGGCATAATGGTAATGCCCGCAGTTTTCCCTTTCTGATCATAACCGGCAAGCAATTCGAAAACCTCATGCTCGCCTGTTATATCGGTGTAATGTGTTTTTGTTTCGAGGCAGGCATCGGCCATAGCCTTTGTCGTGCGCTGAAAAGGACCACCACAATGAATAACTATGCTTCCCTTGCTGAGCAAATTTTTCAAGGCAGTTGAATCAGAAATTTCAACTACTTCAAACGGATACCCCGTTTCTTCACTTTGTTTTTGAAGTGACTCGCGATTGCGACCAGCCAGAATTACAGAAAGACTTTTTTGTTTACATTCTTGCACGATTATTTTTCCTGTGTAGCCATATGAGCCATAAAGAATGATCGTGGAGTTGCGCATTTCAGTTTGATTTCTCGCGATCTACCTTCTCAATAAAATACGAGGTGTCGCCCCGCCAGGGAAACTTCATATACCTCTTTACAAAATATAAATTAACCCTCTCGCCACTGAGTGCTACTTCCTGAAGTTGTTGAACTACTTCTGTTTGATCAGCTTCAATCGAGAAATCAAACGTTTCGGCCACGGGACTAACTCCTTTCAGGGCTCCGAATGACTCCAGGCTTATTTTTCCTTCGTAGGTTTTAAAAACCATCCCCTTTTCCGTTACCCGCAATACTTTGCCGGCCATTACGCCACGCTCGTAAACACCCCAATACATAAACGCCAAAACTCCAATTCCCAGAAGCAAGGCAATGATGAGTATTCTCTTTATGATTTTCATGGTTGTGCGGGCTGTCTTTTTTACGAAGCTTTCTGATTCCATGGCATTACGATTAATGTTTAAGCAAGGTACTCTTTCTCTTTAATCTAAAATAGAAATAAACGGCAATTGAAATTACCAGCAAAGAAATGAATTGGGAATTGGAAAGCACATTTTCGATAACGAAACCACGCTGTATATCGCCCCGAAACAACTCAAGCACACCACGACCAATGGCATAGACAATGAGATAGACCAGAAAAAGCTGACCGTCAAATTTTTTCTTTGCTTTCAACAGAATCAACCCAGTCATTAAGATGAAAATCAAAAAGGCCTCGTAGAGTTGGGTGGGGTGTAGCGGAGTATGTAATGGCTCTGCCTGACATACCGGGTTAGTAAACGTTACACCAAAAATACTATCTGTTGGTTTTCCATAACAACAACCGGCCATAAAACAACCCAGACGGCCCAAGCCATGCACAATGCATGTAACCACAGCCATTACATCCAACATGCCGAGCACCGGCACTTTAATCTTTTTAAAATACCAAAGCATGATGGGTATCGCCAATAGCAATGACCCATAAAATACAAAGCCACTTCCTGAAATTAATTTTTTGGGATTCGAAAAATAGAGTGCAGGGTCTTCAAAAATGATAAACAACTTGCCACCAACAACTCCGGCCACCACCAACATGATAAACAGGTTATTACTTTGATCGAACGTAAGTCCAAATTGTTTTTTGCCCTGCCAATACATGTAGCCAAAACCCAGCAATGCACCAACGGCTATACAAAATCCATAGGTGTAAATAGTGATGGAGCCAACTTCAAATAGAATGGGATACATAGCTAATTTGAAAATGAATTGATTTGATAATTTGAAAATGGAATAGTATCAAAGGTTTTATATTCTCAAATCTTCAAATGGTTTAATTCTCAAATTAAACCGTCATGATCTCGGCTTCTTTTTTCTTGAGCAGGGAATCTATTTTTAGAATAGAATCATCCGTAAGTTTTTGAACGGTATCTTCTGCATTTTTTACATCGTCTTCCGATACGCCTTTAATTTTCTTGAGTTGTTCGTTTGTTTCTTTGCGGATGCTTCGAACGCTTACTTTACCCTGCTCACACTCCTGACTGGATTGTTTCACCAATTGTTTTCTTCGCTCTTCAGTAAGCATGGGAATATTAATAATCACCTGCTGGCCGTCACTTTGTGGAGTAAGACCAAGGTTGGCGTTCATAATGGCTTTTTCTATTTCTGGAATCAGACCCTTTTCCCACGGTTTGATGAACAACGTGCGTGCGTCTTGCGAGGTGATAGACGACACTTGATTCAATGGACTCATAGCACCATAATATGAAACTTGTATACCATCGAGCATGGCTGGGTTTGCCTTGCCCGCCCGGATTTTTGCCAATTCATGCGTTACATGTGCAATGGCTTTTTGCATCTGATCTTTGGCTTCTTCGAGGTACAGTTCTATCTCTTCCATAATTCTTAAATATTAAGACATTAGTCGCAAGACATAAGATTTTTATCAGCTAATAAGAGTTCCGGCTTCTTCGCCCCGGGCAATTTTCAACAGGTTGCCTTTTTTGTTCATATCAAAAACAATAATCGGTAGTTTGTTCTCCTGACATAGCGTAAAGGCCGTCATGTCCATAATGTTTAATTTCTTTGAATAAGCTTCCTGAAAGCTCAAGTGGCTATAACGCACGGCATCACTAAATTTTTCAGGGTCTTTATCGTACACACCATCCACGCGCGTACCCTTTAACACAACACCTGCCTGAACTTCGATGGCCCGTAAACTAGCGGTAGAATCCGTGGTGAAATAAGGGTTTCCGATACCCGCACCAAAAATAACAATGCGCCTTTTTTCAAGATGCCGGATTGCCCTGCGTCTGATAAACGGTTCGCAAACTTGTTCCATTTTTATACCTGCCATTAGGCGAGTGTACATCCCGTGGCGTTCGAGCGCACTTTGCAATGCCATGGCATTGATTACTGTAGCCAGCATGCCCATGTAGTCACCCTGCACGCGGTCGATACCAAGCGCCTCAGCCTGGCCACCCCGGAAAATATTGCCACCTCCAATTACAATTGCCAGTTCCAATCCTTGCTCTACCACCGATTTTATTTCTTCGGAATACTGTTCAAGTACAGCCGGATCGATGTTGCTGTTTTTAGAGCCCATCAGCGCTTCACCGCTGAGTTTGAGAAGGATGCGTTTGTATTTCATGGAGAACCTATTCAGAAATTAATTTTGTAAATATATTACGATTTGAAGGATTTTACCCTGTTTTTATTTGATTGAAAGCACTTACCTGTATTGGAACTGTCAGCTGCCTACCTTTGCGGGACTTACAAAAGAATGACTCTTCAATACGCCTTCGAATTACTCGGAACTTTTTTCTTCGCCATCTCGGGAGCACTGGCCATCCGCGATCATCATAACGATATGTTTGGGGCCACCTTTACAGGTTTTGTAACCGCCATTGGTGGTGGCACCTTGCGCGACATCATGCTGGGCAGCTATCCCTTAGTATGGATTGGTGATATAAATTTTCTTTACGTCATACTTGCTGGCGCTGTGGTGGCCTATTTCTTTTTCAGATTTTTGATCGGCTTGCGTAAAACATTTCTGCTATTCGATGCACTCGGAATCTCTTTCTTTACAATTCTGGGTGTGGAGAAAGCGTTGAGTCTTGGCGTGCGGCCCGAGATAGCAGCTATTATGGGAATGTTTACGGCTATTATGGGTGGCGTGATCCGCGATGTTCTTACCAACGAAACACCGGTGCTTTTCCGCAAAGAGATTTATGCTACCGCCTGCCTGGCCGGAGCTTGTCTATACTTGATGTTGCTCAATTTTGAAATCAGTCGGAATGCTAACTTGATTATTTCCAGCATGGTGATAATGATTATTCGCCTGCTGGCCGTAAAATTCAAACTTGCGTTGCCGGGATTTAAGAGGTAGTGTTAAAATTCCACAAGTATCTGGCCCTTCTCAACGCTATCACCCTTCTTCACTTTCACTGTCTTCACAATTCCTTCGCCCGGTGATTTCAGAATGTTCTCCATTTTCATGGCTTCCAGAATCAGCAGGGCATCACCTTGCTTTACCGTGTCGCCAGTTTTTATTTTTAAGTCGATAATCAATCCAGGCATGGGAGCTTTAACATTATTTACTTTACTGCTGGCTGTATTATTCATCCCCATCTTTTCCAACAACAAATCAAATTTATCTTTTAGGGTAACTGTATAGTTGTTACCGTTGATTTTAAAGGTGAATGTTTTTGTTTCCGGATCGGTCTTAATCATTTCGGCCCGATAACTTTTATTTTGATATAAAATATGGAAGTATCCATCGGCAATCTTCACCAAATCCCAGGCTTGCGGTTGACCATTTACGAGAAGGCCAGATTCATCAGTCTCAATTTCAAAAACTTTATCGTTTACAGTAGCCTTATACATGTAGTTTGTTGGTTAAGGAGTAGATTTTGGCACACTTGCAAAGTAGCTAAAGCAATCGTTACCTTTGACCCGTCACGAAAAAAAATCGTGGCAGGGGTGCCATCTAATCACCATAGCTTTAGCGAAGGTGATAATTAACGGGCTGAGATTATACCCATAGAACCTGATGCCGGTAATGCGGACGAAGGGAGGCAAAAGTTAAACGTACGCATCACATTCCCCAGTGTGCTCTGCAAGTTTAAACTAAAATAAACATGTTAAAATTTTATGTGTTGACGGCACTAATTGTGTTGTCGTGGAGCGCGAAGGCGCAACAAGTCATTCGCGGCTACGTGAAAGACAAACAAACTCTGCAACCCCTCGCGGGTGCTACAGTGTTTCTTAAGCAATCGGGCAGGTTTTCGATTGCGGATGAGAACGGGTATTTTTTGTTTAATCAGATTACACCCGGAAACTATGATGCTGAGATCCGCTTTGTGGGCTACACAACTCAGTCGTTGCAGTTAACTACAGATCAAACTGGTTGGTTGGCTATTTTATTGGAAGAGGATGTGCGGCTAACGGATCAGGTAATTGTTTCGGCTACGCGGGTAGACAGTAAGAGCCCGACAACGTTCACCACTATCAACAAGGCAACGTTACAAAAACAAAACTTTGGTCAGGATCTTCCGCAAACACTAAACTGGACTCCTTCTTTAGTGACTACTTCAGATGCCGGTGCCGGTGTTGGTTATACCGGATTGCGTATCCGCGGCAGCGATGCCACACGAATTAATGTAACCATCAATGGCATTCCGGTTAATGATAGCGAAAGTCAAGGTGTTTTTTGGGTGAACACACCCGATCTTGCATCTTCCACCCAAAGTGTACAGATTCAGCGAGGTGTAGGCACATCAACCAATGGTGCAGGTGCTTTCGGTGCGAGCGTTAATCTGCAAACCAATACACGCAACGATGTGGCTTATGCCGATCTGATCAATTCGTTTGGATCATTCAACACACGAAGACATACGGTATCTTTTGGTACAGGCCTAATCAATGAAAAATTTGTTTTCGATGGTCGTATTTCACAAATCAACTCCGATGGATTTATTGATCGGGCAGGTTCTGATTTAAAATCGCATTACTTAGCGGGTGGATATTATGGCGAGAAGACGATGATCAAAGCGATTGTCTTTGGGGGCAAGGAAATCACCTATCAAAGTTGGTATGGTGTGCCAGAATCGCGATTGAACAATGACGAAGCCGCCATGCTGGAAACAGCTGCTTCGGAAGGTTGGAATCAGGAACAAATTGATAATCTATTGTCATCGGGCCGCAAGTTTAATATTTACACCTACGAAAATCAGGTGGATAATTATGCGCAAGATCATTATCAAATTCATGCCTCGCATCGTTTTTCAGAATCGCTAACAGCAAACGGAGCACTCCATTATACATACGGTCGGGGCTTCTATGAAGAATTCCGATACGACAATGACTTTGAGGATTATGGATTGAGCGATGTAGTGATCGGTGGTGAAACAATTTCATCAACTGATCTGGTGCGCAGGCGTTGGCTTGATAATGATTTTTATGGACTTACCTATTCTGTCAATTATGAAAAGGAAAAACTGAATTCAATTCTTGGCGGTGCGTGGAACAAATATGAGGGCGATCACTTCGGGCAAATTATCTGGGCTCAGCTTTCAGCGGTGCCTAAGGATTACCAATATTATTTCAATGCCGGAAAGAAAAACGATTTTACGGTTTACTGGAAAAACAATTTTCAAGTTACTGAGAAGATTGCGGGGTTTCTGGATTTACAATATCGCGGTGTTTCATACCAGGCTTCTGGAAAAGAGAACAGGCAGTTTGACTTTGCGGTCGATCAACAATTTAATTTCTTCAATCCAAAATTAGGCATCACCTATCAAACTTCGACTGAGCAACAGTGGTATGCATCGTATGCCGTTGGCAACCGCGAACCAGTTCGGGATGATTTTATTGATGCCCTTGCGGGAACAACTCCAAAACATGAAAGCTTGCGGAATGTGGAGGCAGGATGGAGATATAAAAAAAATAACCTGGCTTTGAATGTTAATTATTACCTGATGAACTATAAAAATCAATTGGTGCCCACCGGAAAATTAAATGATGTGGGCGCTATTGTTCGCGCGAATGTAGATGAGAGTTACCGCACCGGAATAGAGCTGGAGGGTTCGATAAGGCTGGGGTCAAGAGTTCAATGGAATGCTAATCTTACGCTAAGTCAAAACAAGATTAAAAACTTTGACGAGGTGATCTACGACTACGGAACTAATTTTGATGAATACAATGAGGTGGTTAATAACTATTCTGATACAGACATTTCTTTTTCACCAAATGTAATTGCGGGATCGGGGTTGATGTACACACCAATAAAAAATGTTGAAGTAAGCTTGCTAACTAAATATGTGGGCAAACAATTTCTGGATAATACTTCGAATGATGACAGAAGCATCAACTCTTATTTTATCAATGACTTGCGTTTTTCCTATACCCTGAAGCCATCCTTTATGAACGAAGTTTCGATAAGTGTGTTGGCAAACAATATTTTTGATGTTGCATACTCCTCGAATGGATATACGTACGGATATCTGGGTGGGGCAACACAATACAGGCAAAATTTCTACTACCCCCAAGCCGGGCGAAACTATCATGCAATGCTGGCGCTCAGGTTTTGATGTATAATACTTGATACTGGTTCTAACACCTCGCTTCCGGTATCAAGTATCTGTTTACCTTTGCACCAATGGCCAACGAGAACCATAAGCCTTTTACCATTAGTGCCCTGCTGCGCCTTACCCGGTTTTGGAATCTGGTGATTATTGGCTTGTCGCAATACATGGCTACCGTTTTTTTGGTTGATCGCGAATTACTTTTTGATTGGAGGCTTTTTGTTTTGGCGAGCTCAACCGCCATCATTGCAGCGGCAGGCTATATTATCAATGATTATTACGATATAAAAATAGACTTAATCAATAAACCTGATAGAGTGGTTATTGGCAAGAGTGTCACTCGCAGGTATGCATTACTTTTTCATAGCATCCTTTCTATTATTGGTGTAGCGCTTGGTTTTGCGTTAAGTTGGAAACTCGGTGTCATCAATTTTCTCTCAGCCTTTTTATTGTGGGTGTATTCAAACAGCCTTAAGCGGCAACCTTTTATAGGAAATTTTGTAGTCGCCTGGCTCACAAGCGTTTCAATTGTGTTGGTTACGATCATGTACAATATCAATAGTTCGTTGGTGGTCATCTATGCGCTTTTTGCATTCTTCATGACATTAATTCGCGAAATAGTTAAGGATATGGAAGACTTGAAAGGAGATAATACTTTTGGATGTAGAACGCTGCCTATTGTATGGGGTATCCGGAAGACAAAAGTGCTTATCTACGGTTTGCTTGTATTGCTTGCCTCATCGGTAATTCTGCTTAATGCAGTGTATTCTCAACTGCCGCTTTTTTACTTTTTGATTTTTCTTTTCATTCCCTTGGGTCTGTTACTCATGCGATTAATTCGGGCCGATACACGCAAAGATTTTTATTGGCTTAGCCAATGGTGTAAAGTGATCATGTTGTTAGGCGTAATGAGTATGGTGTTTATTTAATTCTTTTCTTTGCACCATGAATCAACGTGCACGCTTGGCTATTTTTTTATCGGGCAATGGCTCGAATGCTGAAGCAATTATTTCTTACTTTAAAAATCACCCCTCTGTTGAAGTTGCATTGGTGTTAAGCAACAACCCACAAGCATTTGGATTGCAACGTGCACAAAACTTTAAGATTCCTTCACGCATCTTTACCCGTGGCCAATTCCGCGAAAGCGATGAAGTGATTGGTTGGTTAAAAGACGCTGCCATAACACATGTAGTGCTGGCTGGATTTCTCTGGCTCATTCCGTCCAATCTTGTGCAGGCGTATCGTGGCAAAATAATTAATATTCATCCTGCATTGTTACCAAAGTTTGGTGGCAAAGGTATGTACGGTATGCACGTGCATGAAGCTGTAAAGGCCGCAGGTGAAACCGAAGCCGGAATTACCATTCATGAAGTGGATGAAAAGTATGATGAAGGAAGAGTTTTATTTCAGGGCAAGTGCCAGATCGATTTTACTTATACACCACAACAAATTGCTGAGCACGTGCAGCGATTAGAACATGCGCATTATCCACGTGTAATTGAGCAGTGGATAAATCAATAGTTATTTATTGAGAGAGATTACTTCAAAATCTGAAGCTTTGGGAAAGTCATCAAATACTTTTTGAATAAACTCATCGGGCACGGCAAGTTTTCGTTTTAGTACATCAATCCATGCGCCATCCAGATTAATGATGGCTGATAACGTTCCGTCTTCTTTGTAAAAGTGATGCCGAACACTCCAACGACTGAAGTCGGCTGTTGCTTTTGTGACTACAAGATCAATGGTTACTTTATCTTCAAATTTTATTTCGCGTTTAAAGATTGCCTCTTCACGAAAGAGAATGGGCCCAATTCTCAATTCCTCAAACTTCAGATTGGTGAGGCCGTGCTTTGAAAAGCAGTCAATACGCACGGTGGCTCCATAATCATAATAGGCAGAATGGCGCAAGTGCCGGTTCTGATCAATATCTGACCAGCGCACTTGTATAGGCAATGAAAAGTTTTCCATCAATTGTCTTGCTAATGGTTAGATTCCAATCTTCTCGCGCTTCGACCAGATTTCGTCAATAGGTTCACCCTTGCTGCTTTTGCCATTGTGACGCCAATCGCCACCATCAAGAAGTGAAAAATCAAATTCGAGTTTAGCGCCCACACGACTATTATCACGCGAAAAAACATCAATCGTTTCTGTGTATTTGCCATCAACGGTTGAGTAAGTGCCGCCACCTGTGCCAAAAAATTCTTTTGTTTCGTTATTGTAAGCAATCCATTGAAAGCGTGTACCAGATAAGATCTTCATGGTTTTGCGTGCGCCCGGGGTTCTTTTCTGAATGGTGCCGTCATCACCCATTCGTCCGGTTATTAACCACGCACCTGAAAGTGAACCCGGTGTTCCGTTATCAAGTCGGGTAAATGATGCGCCATCTTTAAAACTAAGTTTACCTTTTTGAAAGGTAAGGGTTGTGCGTTTTTCTGTGCCGATGAGTTCAGGCTTAAGGGTATTGAATTCCTGAACTTCAACGAATTGATCTTTCTCCAATCGCCAGATTCCGCCATAGGTGCCTGTGTAAATTTTGTCTTTTGCATTGTAGACTGCTACGGAGAAAAATTTACCTGCCACAATCATGACTGAACGATTTTCATCGGGCCCACTTTGCCAAGCACCGGCAAGGTCTTGCGATTGAACGGAAAGATTACCTACTAACGCAAGGAGCAAAATAAGATTTTTCATATTCGTATGAGTTAAGATTAAGGTGTATTCACTTCATTAAATCCTTCACCTGAATTATCCGTCCAACTCATAGGGTAATTTTTATCTAAGAATGGAATAGAATCTTCGGTAAGATATAATGGCTTGAAGGTGTCTATCATTACAGCCAGTTCGTGAGTTTCTTTTGCGCCAATACTTTTTTCAACCGTGCCAGGGTGCGGGCCATGTGGCAAGCCACCGGGGTGCAACGTAAACGAACCGCGCTCGATACCCCTGCGACTCATGAAGTTTCCTTCGGCATAATACAATACTTCATCACTATCAATGTTGCTGTGATTATAAGGTGCCGGAATAGCCAACGGATGATAGTCAAACAAGCGCGGCACGAAAGAACAGATTACAAAATTATGAGCCTGAAAAGTTTGATGTACTGGGGGTGGCTGATGGATGCGCCCGGTGATGGGTTCAAAGTCGTGAATGGAAAATGCGTAGGGCCATAAAAATCCATCCCAACCTACAAGATCCAGTGGACTATAATCATAGATGTATTGATGAAGGTAACCTTGCTTTTTGATCTTCATCAGAAACTCACCTTTACGGGTGTCAGTAATTAACTCATTGGGCGGCCGCATGTCGCGCTCGCAATACGGAGCGTGCTCACCCAGTTGACCCAGATCATTGCGATAGCGTTTCACCGTTTCAACAGGCGAGGCGGATTCAATAATCAATAAACGGAGCGGCCCAGCTTCAAATTCCAGTTTATAAATTACGGTGCGCGGAATTACCACATAATCGCCTTGCCGGATTTCCAATTTTCCGAATTGGGTGATTAATGAGCCCTTGCCATCGTGCACATACAAAACTTCATCGCCCTCGGCATTCTTGTAGAAGTAATCCATTTTGCGCTGAGTGGGTGAGCAAATGGAGATCGAACAATCGCTATTGGCAAGCAGCACCCTGCGCGCTGTAAGGTAATCGTCTCCCGTGGTAGTAACTTTTGACGTATTCAAATGTGTTTGTCGCAAGGCATACTCTTGAATAAGCTTGGGCCCGTACTTAACAGGTTCTCTTAATTCTTTGATGCGTGTAGGAGCGTTGATGTGATAGAGATTGGAATAGATTCCTGAAAACCCTTCGGAACTCACCAGTTCTTCTTTATACAAACTGCCATCCGGTTGCCTGAATTGTGTGTGTCGTTTGTGCGGAATTGTTCCAAGACGGTGGTAGTACATAGTGTGAAAAATTGATATAAAAATTGTAAGGTGAAGATACAAAAAAAGAACTCACCTCTTTACAAAATCCGAGGTGAGTTCTTTAAAGATGCGGTCGAAGCAATTCTACATTTTGCTTCTGTTTAATTCCGGAATGCGGTCAAACATCTTGATAGCTTGTTGAAGTATTTCATTAGTTTCGTTTATGATCGGATAGAAACTTTGATTATCCCATACGTTGCGTGCAATCTCAGCTTTTAAATACACCTGGAAGAGGCGTTTGTTCTTTGCTAGGTCTGCGGCCTGAGCTTCAATTTTATTTTTGATTCCCATTACAACCACCCGACTAAGCATCGCATCGGTTACTTCAAAACTTTCAAGATAGGCTTTGTAGCCTTTCTCTGTTAATTGAGCTTGATTTTGTTCGGCAAACGTGAAGGCAAATTCCCGTAGGATATTTGCATTGAAAAGTTGATTGAAATACTTACTGGCCGAGGTTGTATCCAAAGGCACAAAATAGTCGGGCATTATTCCACCGCCACCATATACCGATCTTCCGTGTTGAGTTTCATACTTGAGCGAGTCGTTAAATTTTACGCTGTCAGCGGAGAAGAACTCGCCATGCTTATACCGTTTTGAAATATCTTTTTCATATTCATCCAGATCATCATAAGGTTTTTGAATCGAGCGCCCGCTTGGTGTATAATACCTTGAGATGGTAAGTCGTACTTCAGATCCATCATTTAAATTGAAAGGTCGTTGTACCAATCCTTTTCCATACGATCTCCGACCCACAATCAAAGCCCGATCATTGTCTTGCAAAGCACCAGCAACAATTTCAGAGGCAGAAGCACTGCTTTCGTTAACCAGAATAATCAGATCGCCTTGCTCAAAATCACCTTGCTCACTGGCAAAATGTTCTTCGTTGTATTTGGTTTCCTGACCTTTGGTGAACACAATTTTTTCTCCTTTCGGTAAAAATTCATCGGCAATCCCCACGGCCTGATCGAGATACCCGCCCCCGTTTCCCTGAAGGTCGATGATGAGTTTTTCCATGCCTTCTCTTTTTAATTTGCTGATGGCCTCTTTCATTTCCTCATGCGTTGTTTGAGAAAACCGATTCACCTTGATGTATCCGATATCCGGTGTAACCATGTAAGAGGCATCGACTGAAAACTGTGGTATTTTATCGCGAATGATTGTGAACAGAATGGGCTCGTTGGCATCTCTTCGTATCACTTCAATTTTTACTTCTGTACCTTTCGGTCCTTTCAAATGTCTTTGCACATCCAGGTTAGAGATTCCAATGCCGGCAATGTTTGTATCGTTCACCTTTACAATCTTATCGCCCGAACGCAGACCAACCGATTCGGACGGACCACCACTGAGCGCAGCCACAACAACCAGGGTGTCATGAAAAATATTATACTCAATACCAATTCCCTCGAAGTTTCCGCGCAGATCTTCATTGGCAGCAACCTGATCTTGTGCTGAAATGTAGGAGGAGTGCGGATCTAATTTGCCCAGCATATGTTGAATGGCGTCTTCCACTAGTACCTCAGTTTTGGCATCGTCAACATACTCGTTGTTTACCAGACTTAGTACCTCTCTGAACTTCTGCACATCGTTACTAATGTCGCCCGAACCGGATTTTTTTGTCAGGCTGGCCCCAATCAGCACCCCACCTGCCAGTCCAATGCATAAAATAAGCGGTAAACTGATCTGGTACGATGAATTCTTTTGTTCCTCCATAATAAATTGTTACGATAATAGTTCTTTAAACGGGCTTCCAAATTAATTGTTAGCCTTCGATTTTAGCTAAATGACTTTACTATATTTACCATATTGATGGAAAAAATTGCCTTAAAAAGTCGAAGAATTGCGGAGTTGGTGGATCAGGATAATATACGCGCTCACGTATTATTCTATTTCGGCATTAAATTTTACGAATACACAGAACAAACTCTAGAACAGGTTTGCGAGGAGAAAGGTTTAAGTGTAGACATAGTCGTACGCGAACTAGAGGCGCCTGGAGAGAATTTTCAAGAAGCTGATTTACCGCTAATCAGCTATCCTGTAGATCTGATTATTGAATATCTTAAGCATTCGCATTACCTTTTTGTAAAGCATAAGCTTCCTTACATAGGCAGGCTTGTAAATAGTTTTAAGGCAAATCATGATGAGTATAATTTGGTTGAGCGTGATTTAAAGGTTTTGTTTCCACTCTTTCTGGAAGACTTTATCCATCATATTTATGAAGAGGAAGACACGCTTTTTAAATACATCCGCATTTTGGAAAGAGCTTCGCGCGGATATTTTAACCCTTCCACACTCTATCAGTTGATGGAGAAGCACTCGTTGCAAAAATGCGCCATGGAGCATGAAGCCCATGACGATGAAATGCAGGGTATTCGAAAAATTACCAAAGACTATTATCTGAGTGCCGATGCACCTTTGCATGTAAAGGTCATCTATTCAGAACTCATTCAGTTCGAAAAAACCCTTATTGTACACGCGCGGGTTGAAAATGAAATTCTCTTTCCAAAAGCAATGGCGCTTGAAAATGAGGTGAAGCGGAAATTTTTTGAAAAGTCAAAACTCAATTAGGCCACGCTCAAATCCCCCATGGGAAGAATTCTTGCTATTGACTTTGGAACCAAACGCACAGGGTTGGCGATTACCGATCCCCTCAGAATTATCGCCACCGCATTAGAGACTGTCGATACGGCAAGCCTTATTGATTACCTGAAAAAATATTTTCTGAAAGAGGCTGTAGACGAAGTAGTGATTGGCATGCCAAGGCGATTGGACAATACCGATTCAGAGACTGCCCCGGCCGTCAGAAAGTTTATTGATTCATTCACTAAAACATTTCCCGAAAAGCCAATTCAAACCATCGATGAACGATTTACAAGCTCGCTGGCCCAAAAGGCCATGATTGCCGGGGGCATGAAGAAGAAGGATAGGCGCGTGAAAGGCAATGTAGATAAGATCAGTGCCACACTTATTTTGCAGGATTATCTGCAAATGAAGGGTCTTTGACCTCAAATTCGTTGATCTGATTCTTAAAATTTGTTTCTGGTAGCCTACCTTTGTAACTCAATTTTTATTGTTGATGATTTATCCGATAGTGGTTTATGGCGATGCTGTATTACGAAAGCGCGCAATTGATATTAAAGCCGGCACAGACCTGAAAGATCTTGTAGCTGATATGTACGAAACCATGCATGCTGCCCATGGAATAGGGCTGGCCGCTCCCCAGATTGGTAAAAGTATTCGCTTGTTTATAGTAGATGGCACTACGCTGGAAGATGAGCCAACCCTTGCAGACTTTAAAAAAGTTTTTGTCAATGCAGTCATACTAAATGAAACCGGAAAGGAATGGGATTTTGAAGAAGGCTGTTTGAGTATTCCCAATATCCGGGAAGATGTGGCACGGAAAGAAAAAGTTCGGGTCAAATATTTTGATGAAAACTGGAGCGCCTTTGAAGAAGAGTTTGATGGCATGAAAGCCCGCATCATCCAACACGAATATGATCATATAGAGGGCAAACTCTTTCTCGATTATTTAACACCACTCAAGAAGCGAATGCTAAAAGGAAAACTGGTAGACATAAGTAAGGGCGATGTAGACACTGACTATCGTATTTTAGCTCCGCTGAGAAAGTAATAGGATAGAAATCCAAAGGCGTCAATAAAGTCTTTAAATACAAGTTTTGAAGCTGACTATTAACACCCGTCTCCCTGAAGTAGGCACTTCCATTTTCACAGTTATGTCGCGCATGGCACAGGAGCAAGGGGCCATTAACCTTTCGCAGGGATTTCCTGACTTCCCGGTTTCGGACGCATTGGTGGAACTTATCTATAAAAATCTGAAAGCAGGACACAATCAATATGCACCAATGGCCGGGGCACCGGCACTCCGAAATTCCATTGCGGATATGGTTGCTAAAACTTACCAACGACTTACTGATTCTGAAACTGAAGTGACGATAACAGCCGGAGGTACGGAGGCAATTTTTTCAACCATTGCTGCATTGGTAAAAGCAGGCGATGAGGTAATCATGTTCGATCCCTCGTATGATTCCTATGATCCGGCCGTTCGACTGAATGGAGGTATTCCGGTTCATATTAAATTGAATCCCCCTGACTTTTCAATTGACTGGCAAGAAGTAAAGTCGAAAATTTCCGGCCGCACAAAGTTGGTTATGATTAACACGCCACACAATCCAACAGGAGCTGTGCTAAGCGAAGCCGATTTAAAAGCATTGGAGAATCTTGCGTTAGAACATAACCTGATTGTGTTAAGTGATGAAGTCTATGAGCGCATTATTTTTGATAAAAAGTCGCACCAAAGCGTTTTACGATTCCCAAATCTTGCTAAGCAAAGTGTGGCTGTTTTTTCTTTTGGAAAAACGTTTCATGCCACTGGTTGGAAGGTGGGCTATGCCGTGGCACCAGAATATCTTACTAAAGAAATTCGCAAGGCGCATCAGTTCATTACCTTCAGTGTTAACACACCGGTTCAGTTGGCGCTGGCCGAGTTTCTAATCAACCCAGACAACTACATTCACCTTGGGAAATTTTATCAGCAAAAGCGCGATTTTTTTCTGGATCAGATCAAAGGCTCATCGCTGCAACCCTTACCCTGTTTTGGTAGCTACTTTCAGGTTTTATCATACCATTCTGTATCTGAGCTGGCTGATGTTGAAATGGCAGAATGGATGACGAAAGAGAAAAAACTAGCACCCATTCCGGTGTCGGTATTTTATAGTGATAAAACAGACCACCAACTTCTTCGATTTTGTTTTGCCAAAGGCGAAGAGACACTTGAAAAAGCCGGGGCTATACTCCGAAAACTTTAACAGGTTTTTATTCAGTAAAGCATTCAAAATTTGACCCCGGATTGCTTTCTTTGCAGTCCGTTTTCCACACGTATGCAAGATTTAAAAATCACCATCATTCAGGCCGACCTCCATTGGGAAGACATTGGAGCCAATTTGGCCATGTTTGAGGAAAAAATCTGGCAGATTGGCGAATCCACAGATGTGATTGTGCTACCGGAAATGTTTACCACCGGCTTTACCATGAAGGCACCAAAGCTGGCCGAGCACATGAACATGCGCACCTTTAAGTGGATGAAGCAGATGGCCGATCAGACGGGAGCGCTCATTTTGGGAAGCTTCATTGCTAATGTGCATGATCGGTTTTACAATCGTCTGTTGTGGATGGAACCAGGCGGAAACTATAAAACTTACGATAAACGTCACTTGTTTAGAATGGCGGAAGAACAGCAGGTGTTTACTGCAGGCGAGAGTCTTCTTATCGGACATTGGAAGGGTTGGAGAATTTGTCCGCTAATCTGTTACGATTTGCGTTTCCCAGTGTGGAGTCGCAATCGCTGGAATGCTTCATTAAAAAAACCATCGTACGATTTGTTAGTGTATGTGGCCAACTGGCCGATGGTACGATCCACCGCCTGGGAAACATTATTAAAAGCACGAGCCATAGAAAATCTGAGTTATGCTGTAGGCGTAAATCGGGTTGGGCTTGATGGTAATGGAATTGAGTACAATGGTTATTCTTCCTTTATCGGACCAAAAGGCGATTCTTTCTTTTCCGTTGAAAGTGTTGAAGCCATTAAAACGATGGCACTAAATGCACATGCACTGCAATCGTATCGCGATAAGTTTCCGGCCTTTATGGATGCAGACGACTTTTCAATAGAATCGGAAGCTTTTGAAGAGCGCGACTATCTGCCAGGATTAAGCTGACGCAAATTCTTTAATCAGTGTTTTTATTTTCCCGGTATCCTCTTCTTTTATCAACCTCTCCTGAAGTAACAGCAGCAATTTTTCAACGTTAGGATGATTTCCTGAAAGTACTACCGAATGAATCTTTTGATTTGTACGAAGCAAATGGTTCAACAATTTTAGAGTGGCTCCGAGTGGTTCTTCCGATTGCGCCCGAATAAAAATGAAGATGGTATTCATCTGATCGCACAGCTTGATAACCAAATCCGCAATGGAGGGTTCGGATTGATTGTCAAACTCAGCCCCAATCAAGTTGCTCGAAAGCGAAGAAGCATAGGTGAGGAGAGGTTTTTCATAGCCCGACTCCTGCCATTTTCCAAGCTCGAGGTGTAGGAAGAGTTTCATATTTTTGTTTCACGCAATGGATATCAGTTTGGTCACGCAAAGTCGCAAAGATCGCAAAGGTTGATTAAGTTAAATTTTTTTGCTTGGCTTTTCGCCTTTGTGTGTCGTATTAATTTTAGGATTAAATGAAACTAAGAAGCCTATGTCAGAAAATGAACTCTCTAAAATAATTGTTAATTCATGTTATCAAATCATAAAGAGCTTGGGCCTGGCCTGTTTGAGTCAGTTTATGAGGAGTGCCTGCTCTTTGAATTGATTCAACAGGGGCTTTTTGTTGAACGTCAAAAGGAACTACCGGTTATCTACAAAGCCATTAAAATGGAAATCGGCTTCCGAACAGATTTGATTATTGATGGGAAAGTAATCGTTGAGATTAAATCCGTGGAGGCAATAGCCCCGGTACACCAAAAGCAGGTATTGACTTATCTTTGGTTAACAAAGTTAAAATTGGGGTTGCTCGTCAACTTCAATGAGGCCTTGATTAAAGATGGAATTCAACGCATAGTAAACAACCTGTAAAATCACCATTGCGAACTTTGCGGCTTTGCGCGAAATCTTTTGGCTCTTTCCACTTTATTCCTGCATTTTTGCACCTCAATTCTCAACCATGTCATCAAAAAAAATTACCCGAGCCCTGATCTCTGTTTTTTACAAAGACAATCTCGAACCACTTATTCATTTTCTTGGCAAACAAGGTGTAGAGTTTGTTTCAACCGGAGGCACCCATGAGTTTATTGAAAAACTTGGCTATCCGGTTATACCAGTTGAAAAACTGACTGGTTATCCATCCATTTTCGGAGGCCGTGTAAAAACTCTCCACCCTGCTGTTTTTGGAGGAATCCTTTACAGGCGTAATGATTCAGGTGATGTAAAGCAAGCTGAAGAGTTTAAGATTACACCTATTGATTTGGTAATAGTTGACTTGTATCCTTTTGAGGAAACTGTGGCTAAAGGAGGCAACGAAGAAGATATCGTTGAGAAAATTGATATCGGAGGTATTTCGTTGATACGCGGAGCAGCCAAAAATTTTAATGATGTGCTGATCGTTTCGGCACGAACACAGTATCAGGAACTACTTGAATTGCTCAAAGCAAAGCAGGGCGGTTCAGACCTTGCTGATAGAAAACGATTTGCTGCAAAGGCATTTGATGTGACCTCTCATTATGATTCCGCCATTTTTCAGTATTTCAATCAGGAGCAACAATTACCCAGTTTTAAATCGAGTCTACAGCAAGGTAAGGTTTTACGGTATGGCGAAAACCCACACCAGCAAGGAGTGTTTTATGGTGCTATAGAAAGCTTATTTGATCAACTGAACGGTAAAGAGCTTTCGTACAACAATCTGGTGGATGTTGACGCAGCCATCAATTTAATTAAGGAGTTTGAAGGAGAAACAGCCTTTGTGATCATTAAGCACACCAATGCCTGTGGTGTTGCAATCGGGGCAGATGTAAAAACAGCCTACCTCAAAGCTTTCCAGGCCGATACGATCTCTGCTTTTGGTGGCGTGTTGGCAACGAATCAAAAAATTGATCGGGCGGCAGCCGAAGAGATCAACAAACTATTTTTTGAGATTTTGATTGCGCCTGGGTTTGAACCTGAAGCCCTTGAGTTACTTAAATCCAAAAAGAACCGGATTATCTTAAACCAGAAGCAGATATTAACAGGCAAAAAGCAATTCAAAAGTTTGCTGAATGGTGTTATTGAGCAAGACCTTGATCTTAAAACTGATTCTGTGACAGATCTCAAGTCAGTTACCAAGCGCATTCCCACAGCTCATCAAGTGCAGGCATTACTTTTTGCCAGCAAAATTTGTAAACACACAAAGTCGAACACAATTATTCTGGCCGTAAATGGTCAACTGTTGGCCAGCGGTGTGGGTCAAACCAGCCGGGTAGATGCACTAAAGCAAGCCATCGAAAAGGCTGGAGCTTTTGGATTTGATCTCAAAGGTTCAGTGATGGCGTCAGATGCCTTCTTCCCGTTTCCGGATTGTGTAGAGATTGCATATCAACATGGAATTGAGGCGGTGATTCAGCCCGGTGGTTCAATCAAAGATCAGGACTCGATTAACTTTTGCGATCACAATAACATGACGATGGTCTTTACGGGTGTTCGGCATTTTAAGCATTAATACGCTGTAAGTTTTTCGACTGTTTACATTTAAAATTCCCCGGAATATTTCTGTAATTTCGGGCTTTATAACTTTTTAACCTTCCGGAACGAATGGGACTTTTTGATTTCTTTACTCAGGATATAGCCATCGACCTGGGAACCGCCAATACGCTGATCATTCATAAAGACAAAGTCGTAGTCGATGAACCGTCTATTATTGCTTTAGACCGTGCCAGTGGTAAAGTACTTGCCATTGGCCGCGAAGCCATGCAGATGCATGAGAAAACTCACGATAATATAAAAACCATTCGTCCACTTAAAGAAGGTGTGATAGCTGATTTCCATGCAGCAGAGATGATGATTCGTGGAATGATCAAAATGATTGACACAGGCCGCAGGCTTTTTCCACCGTCATTGCGCATGGTGATCTGTATCCCCTCAGCTATTACCGAAGTTGAAAAACGTGCTGTGCGCGATTCGGCCGAACATGCCAATGCAAAAGAGGTGTACATGATTCACGAACCGATTGCCGCAGCAATAGGAATAGGTATTGACATTGAACAACCCGTGGGCAATATGATTGTAGACATTGGTGGTGGCACTACCGATATCGCTGTTATTGCCTTATCAGGAATTGTTTGTGATCAGTCAATACGGATTGCTGGCGATACGTTCAACCGCGACATACTTGATTATATGCGCAGGCAACATAACCTGTTGATAGGTGAACGTTCTGCCGAACGTGTAAAGATTGAAGTAGGGTCGGCATTAACAGAACTTGATGATGGTCCGGATGATTATGAAATCCGGGGTCGAGATCTGATGACGGGCATCCCCAAGACTATAAAGATTTCATACTCCGAAGTTGCCTTTGCTTTAGACAAATCCATTTCCAAGCTGGAAGAAGCTGTATTGAAAGCATTGGAACTTTCTCCTCCCGAGCTTTCAGCTGATATTTATGAGCAAGGTATTTACCTAACGGGTGGTGGAGCGATGTTACGCGGCCTTGACAAACGCCTTTCGTTAAAAACAAAATTGCCTATTCATGTGGCCGATGATCCACTTCGTGCTGTGGTTAGAGGCACCGGGGCAACCTTGAAAAATCTTGAGCACTACAGAAAAATATTGATGACTTAATGAATGGAGCGACTCTTAAATTTTATTTACGAGTATCGGGCCTTTTTTACTTTCTTACTGCTGGAGTTGTTTTGTGCCTGGTTGATAGTTGAAAACAATCAATATCAAAGCACCAAATATTTTAATTCCTCAAATCGGATATCGGCAAGCATGCTGGGCTTTTCGCAAGGCACCCGCGAATACTTTTCCCTACGCACCATAAACGAAACCTTGGCGCGTGAAAATGCCGTGCTGCGCTCTGAGCTTGAGAAAAAAAACCAATTGCTTAGCGACAGTATTCATGTGGTAAAAGATTCGGCCAGAATTAATCAATTTGAATTTGTAAGTGCCAAAGTGGTCGCTAATTCAACGAACCTTTACAAAAACTTTATTACGATTAATAAAGGCTCAGCCGATGGCCTTGCTCCGGGCATGGCTGCCATTAGTGATGTGGGTGCTGTAGGAAAGGTTAAGTCTGTATCAGAACACTATGCAGTGCTGATCTCATTACTTAACGTAGATGAACAAGTCTCCACAGTTATTAAAAAGACCAATCAGATTGGGTCTGTGCGATGGGATGGATTGGATATGCGTTATTCTAATCTACTGTTTGTTCCACGTCATGCACAACCGGCAGTCGGAGATTCGGTAGTTACGTCTGGTTATAATGCTGTATTTCCGGAAGGTATTCTGGTTGGGATTATCAGCAAGGTAAATCTGAAAGAGGAAACTCCTTTCTGGGATATAAAAATAGAATTGTCGCAGGATTTTGGCAGGCTTGCTTTTGTAGAAGTAATTAGGAGTCGTTTGAAAAACGAAAAAGACTCGTTGGAATTTATAACCATTGGAGAGCCGAAATGAGTCGATCAGCAATTATACAGTTTATATTATTTTTTCTGTATGTGCTTGTGCAGGTACTGGTACTGCGCAACCTTGTTCTTTTTAATTCAGCCTTCTGTTTTTTATACATTGCCTTTATTCTGTTACTTCCTATCGAGCTCAACTCACTAATCCTGATGTTAGTTGGCTTTGTACTCGGCTTTACAATAGATATATTCTATGATAGTATGGGATTGCATGCACTGGCCACCGTGTTAGTTGCTTATCTCCGAAACTATTGGTTGGGCACGATTACTCCACAAGGAGGTTATGACGCTAATTCTTCGGCAACTCTCATGGCGAATGGTGTTCAATGGTTTTTAGTTTATTCATTACCCTTGATTTTTATTCATCACGTTGTTTTGTTTTTCGTGGAGGCATCAGGGTTTGCTATGTTTTGGTTCACGATGCTTAAAATTGTTGGCAGCTTACTGTTTACAATGGCAGTAATCATTTTGCTTCAGTATCTATCTCCTCAGCGCAGACGGTCATGAACGAAGGAAGAAAAGAGATTTTGCAATTTGTATTTGTGCTGGTAGGAATCATCTTTCTGGTTAAACTTTTCTTTATTCAGGTACTCGACAATCGTTATGCGGAGCTCGCGGATGGAAATGCCATTTTGCGCCAGGTAGAATACCCCTTCCGGGGCTTGGTCTTCGACCGAAATAAAAAACTGATTGTTTTCAATTCGCCCGAGTATGATCTCGAGGTAGTTGTTAAGGATGTAAAGAAGTTTGATTCTGCCAGGTTTTGTTCCGTTTTTGAAATCTCCCGTGAGGAGTTGCGTGCACGATTTAAAGAGATGAAAGCCCGAAAGGAATATTCTCCCTTCAAGCCTACGCTTTTCTTGAATCAACTATCAACTATTGATTTTGCAAAAGTGCAGGACAACCTGGATGAATTTCCCGGGTTTTATGTTCAGGCAAGAACTACGCGTTCGTATGCAGCACCTTCGTTGGCGAACGCCTTGGGCTATGTAAGTGAAATCAGCAAAGAGAATCTTACCCGCGATGCAACGAAAATTTATAAACAGGGCGATTATGTAGGGCAAAGCGGTATCGAAGCTTTTTACGAAGAGCAACTTCGCGGTATGCGTGGGGTGCGGTTTAAACTGCGCAACGTGAAAGGAATTGAAAAGGGCGCGTTCAAAAATGGCGAGTACGATACGCTATCGGTCCCCGGCCAAAATCTTATTACAGGCATCGACATTGACTTGCAGCAGTATGGAGAATTTTTGATGAATGGAAAGTCGGGGAGTATTGTTGCCATTGAGCCTTCATCGGGTGAAATACTGTCGCTTGTGTCCGGCCCTTCCTACGATCCTAACTTACTTACCGGCAGAAATTACAGCTCTAATTTTAAACAGATTAGTAATGATACATTAAAACCGCTTTTCAATCGACCACTCATGGCTCAATACAGGCCTGGCTCAATTTTTAAAATTGCTCAGGCCATGACGGCTCTACAGGAAAAAGTAATCACACCTGATACCCGCATTCGATGTGATCGTTCGATTATTAATTGCCATGGCGACCACACCAACGAAGACCTTCGTGGGGCGATTGCCAATTCTTGCAATCCGTATTTTCATAATGTTTTGAGACGAATGCTCAACCAAGGTGTTGTCAACGATCCGTTTGGGGATACGCGTGTAGGCCTTGCCGAGTGGAACAAGCACATCATGAGTTTTGGCTTTGGAACAAAGCTGGGTATTGATTTGCCAAACGAGAAGGAAGGTCTTGTGCCCACCCCAGCATATTATGATCGCGCATATAAAAGTCAGGCATGGAAATTTTCCAATATTTATTCATTGGCCATTGGTGAGGGGGAGAACCTTGTTGTGCCCATACAAATGGCAAACTTCGCAGCTACCATTGCAAACAGGGGTTATTATTACACACCACACCTTGTAAAATCTATTGGTGAAAACGGAAAGCCATTACCCCAATATCAGGAGCGACATTATACAAGTATAGACTCATCTTATTTCATTGTGGCGGTTGATGCGATGGAACAAGTGGTGCGGGAAGGAACAGGTCAACGAGCAAAACTGGCTGACGTAATTGTGTGTGGAAAAACAGGAACTGTTCAAAACGCGCCCCCACTTTTTGATCACTCTGTGTTTATCGCCTTTGCTCCACGCGACAATCCGAAAATCGCTATTTCAGTTTACGTAGAAGATGCCGGCCAAGGGGCAAGGGCTGCAGCGTCAATTGCAAGTTTGATGATAGAAAAATATTTGTTTGGTCAAACCAAACGTCCGCATATTGAGCAATATGTTTTGAATAATAAGTTTGAATGAAAAGGGAAGTTGATATATCAGGCAACTTAGACTGGGTAACTGTGTTGTTATACGTTGGGCTTGTTGCTCTCGGCTGGATTAATATTTATGCAGCAGTGTATGATGAAACAGCCAATCAGACTATCTGGGACATGTCATTAAACTCTGGCAGGCAGCTTATTTTTATAGCAGCTTCTTTTATCATCATTCTGGCCATTATCATTATTGATATGCGCTTTTATGAAACGTTTGCGTATCTATTCTATGGTGTTATTTTGTTTGCACTTTTACTAATACCCTTTATTGGAAAAGAAGTAGGTGGAAATAAGTCTTGGTTTGGGATAGGGTCATTTGGACTTCAGCCCTCTGAGTTTGCAAAGTTTGCTACGGCACTTGTTCTGGCTAAAATTATCGGATCTGTCGGATTCAAGATGGATAATACGCGCAGTCAGGCAACACTTCTATTGATTATCATTGTTCCCATGGGGCTAATTCTTTTGCAGAAGGATTTTGGAACAGCTATCGTGTTTGCATCTTTTCTTTTGGTTTTTTATCGGGAAGGCATGTCGCCCTTTCTTCTCATTGTTGGCGTGTCGATGGCGTTCATTGCAATTCTTACTTTAATTGTTGAAAACCAATGGTATTTATATGGCGCCATCGTAGTTGTGCTTACTGTAATTATTTTTTTTGGAAAACGTACAGTCAAGCGAATTGTGGCTTTGAGTGCAGGTGCGTTATTGATCATTATAACGATTCAAAGTTTTGATTATGTAATCAATAATGTGTTGCCTGTGCGGCATAAGAAACGACTTGAGGCGTTGGTGAATCCAAATTTTGACCCCATGGGGATAAACTGGAATGTAACTCAATCTAAAATAGCGATTGGAAGTGGTGAATTTTTTGGAAAAGGTTTTTTAAAAGGTACTCAAACAAAGTTTGACTTTGTTCCGGAACAGAGCACGGATTTTATTTTTTGCACAATAGGAGAAGAACATGGATGGGTAGGCAGCTTTGTTGTGATCACCTTATTTATGGCACTTCTGTTGCGCGTTGTTTTTATTGCCGAGCGTCAAAAAAACAGATTTACCCGCACCTATGGTTATGCGGTAGCGAGTATTTTCTTTTTTCACTTTGCAGTGAACATAGGCATGACCATCGGACTATTTCCTGTAATCGGGATACCCCTTCCATTCTTTAGCTATGGAGGATCATCGTTGTGGAGTTTCACAATCCTGCTTTTTATTTTGCTTAAGCTGGATGCGCACCGCAGTCAGGTGTTGCAACGTATTTAAGATTCAAGTCAAGTTTAGCTGAATCGATTTTGTACAATTTCAATAAACTCTTCATACTCCTCACTTTCTCTGTCCCAATGCGGGTATCCTTCTTCAAGAAATCGTAGAGCCTGCGCTAAGTTATCAAACCGATCAAGTCTGTCGATAGCGTCAGAAAAAATTTCAAAGTCGCCATGAAAAAGAATTTTGGTGAACATAAACTTTTGGTTGATGGTAAGGCTTTCCTTAAGTCGCGTCACTTTTTGTTTTGCCAGATTATCCGCCAGCGTTGGTTTGCTCTCAACAGACTGTGGAACAACAGTTGATTTACCAGGAGCCTCCTGTTTTACAACGGGCACCACGACCGGTTCCGGTTTTGGTTTGATTGGTTCCTGTTTGGCATCAAACAAGGTATCAATCGATAAGGGTGCAAGCTTGTTGAAGTGCGCCAGGTATGGCTCAAAATCTTCGGGTGTAAAACTAACTTCCTCCAGAATGTGATCTAGCAAGGCAAAGGCTTCTTTTCCAGAGATTGTTTCTGATTTTTTTTCATCCAGATGCGAAACCAGTTTTTCAAGGGGGGCTCGATTGATCTTAATGTATTTTACTTTATTCTTTAATTCAGTGGTCTGAATAAATTCATTGCCTTTCCCATCCAGTGTTTCAGAGTAAAAATCGTAGGGAGCAAGAATTAGGTACAATGTTTTGCTTACACCTTTTTTTAGAAGCGGTAAAAAATCATGCTTCCCAATCAGAATGTGATTGCTCAATGTATTTTGAAACTGCATTAATGCTTCCGTTACGGGCTTAGCCTGATAATCAAAAAAAGGACTTTTAAGTTTCTGATTTTCCTGTTTCCAGGCGTTTAACAAATCGCTAATCACAAAAAGGTTTACTTGCTTTATCTCGCACAAGGAAAGTATTTCGGGGCCTGTTATTTTCTCTTTTTTTGAAAAGAAGGAATCAGCCAATTGATTGGCATATTGAATTGCATAGTGCTCTACCGCCTTCAGGCTAATCTTCTCGTCCATGAGTTAATATTTTTGTATTCTTGTTAATCCGACTCAATCGGTTTGTTGGTTGTTATGGTAAAGATAGTAATTGAAAATTTGGCTCAAAAAGAAGTGTGGTCTGAAGAACATATAACGTCCATACTGAAGTTACTTCAATCGAATTATATAGACTGGATGCATGCCTGTGGCGGAAAGGGAAGATGCACCACCTGCAAGATGATTGTATTGGAAGGCCAAGATCAACTGACTCCACTTTCCGGTGCCGAAGTAAGCTATCGGAACAAAGGCGAGTTGGCCGACAACGAACGGTTAGCATGCCAGACTTCAGTGCGTGGTTTTTGCCGAATTCGAGTGCCAGACGAAACAAAATTGCCTCACCTAAAATATTCGGAGTAGACCAGGCCTGTTTTGCAGACTACTAAATCCTAAATTGCATTATGTTTATTGAACCTCAACTAGGCAGAAGTAACCGACCGGGTAAAAGCGGATGGATTGAAGTAATCTGTGGTTGTATGTTTTCCGGAAAAACCGAAGAGTTGATCCGCAGATTAAATCGAGCGCTCATTGCCAAACAGAAGGTTGAGATTTTTAAACCCACCATTGATACCCGCTACCACGATCAAAAAATTGTCTCGCACAGCGAGCGCGAAATCCGATCTACACCGGTGAATTTTGCTAACGACATAATTCTTTTAGCAGGCGACTGTGATGTAGTGGGTATTGATGAAGCTCAGTTTTTTGACGATGCCATCGTTGAAGTTTGTAATACACTTGCCAACAGTGGCAAACGCGTGATTGTGGCTGGCCTTGACATGGACTACGAAGGAAAACCGTTTGGCCCCATGCCCAATCTGTTGGCTGTTGCAGAGTTTGTTACCAAGGTGCACGCTATCTGTGCTTCCACCGGTGAGTTGGCTTCCTTCTCCTTTAGGCTTAACGCCAACGAGACTCGGGTACTTTTAGGTGAGAAAGATTCTTATGAAGCCCGGAGTCGACAGGCTTTTTTTGGCGATTTGAAAAAACGCAAAGACTAAGTGCTTCACAAAACCAAAGGGGTAGTATTTCGATTCACCAAGTACGGTGAAACATCTATCATAGTTTCAATTTTCACTGAGCTATTTGGATTGCAGAGCTACATGGTAAATGGTGTTCGCAGTAGCTCAAAGCGGAGTAAGATTGCGCTTTTTCAACCTCTCACATTACTCGATCTGGTAGTATATCATAAAGAGAATGCAAATATTCTCCGGATAAAAGAAGTGAAGTGTTATTACCCATTTCAACATCTTCAGCTCGAAATCAGAAAGTCAGCCATTGCTATGTTTATTAATGAGGTACTTAATAAGTCAGTAAAAGAACAAAGTCACACAACGGAAATTTTTGAATTTATTTCAAATTCATTAATGATATTAGATAATCAGGATAAGCCAGAAAATTTTCATCTGTTGTTTTTATTAGGGTTAAGCAAACACCTTGGCTTTGGCCCAAATATAACCGAAGAGATAATTGGCGGCCACTGGATGGATGCTGAAGATGAGGTTGTACTTAAAAGTCTTTTGGCCGCAGACTATACAACTCACGTTGTGATGAGTTACCACCAACGACAAACCCTATTGAACAGTTTGTTGCGATTTTATTCTGGTCACGTAGATAATCTTACAGAAATGAAATCGTTGCAGGTGCTTAAAGAAATTCTGCAATAGGAAAGATCAGGCAGCAACCGCTACACGATTCACCGTTGCTCTGGGTTTTTCACTCAGAATTTTTAACTGACGCGCATGAGCTACCACCGCCTCAAAAAAAGTCTCTTTTGATTTGTAAGGCAGATTAAATTCTTTGGCGGTCTGTTCAACAATTTTTGCAAGATCGCGATAATGTACATGACAGATATTAGGGAACAGATGATGTTCAACCTGATAGTTTAACCCGCCAACATACCACGAGAAAAGTTTTTCTTTGTGGCCAAAATTGGTGGTGGTGTGCAGTTGATGAATAGCCCAGGTATTTTCAAGATTCCCCTGTTCATCAGGCATAGGATATTCAGTTCCTTCTATTACGTGCGCAGGTTGGAAGATCATGGCTAAAATAAAACCACTAATGTAATGCATCACCAGAAAGCCAATCACCACCTGCCCAAAAGTTACGGGTAGCAACCACATAGGGATTGCAACGATGTAGGTGAAATAAATAATTTTAGTAGCAATCATTACAATCCACTCTTTGGTGGCCGAGGTTCTTTGTTTTTTAACCAATCCTTCGCGCTGATATTTAATGAGCCTTGAAAAATCCTTTACAGTAACCCATACCAAGGTCATTAATCCATAGAAAAACCACGCATAGTAATGTTGAAATTTGTGCATGGGTAGCCACTTCGATTCCGGGCCCATGCGTATTATTCCACGTGGGCTAATATCTTCATCTACGTCATGCACATTCGTGTATGTATGATGAAGTACGTTATGTTGAACCTTCCAGTTGAGATCGTGACCACCTACCAAATTAAGGGACAGGCCAAGCAGGTTATTTACCCAGGGTTTATTTGAATAGGAGCCGTGGTTAGCATCGTGCATAATGGAAAGACCGATACCGGCCATACCAAATCCCATTACTGCGCATAAGCCAAGCATTACCCAAACATTTGACGTAATGCCATCGATTAATAGAAAATACGGAATCAGGTAAAGTGAAAACATAAAAATGGTTTTGATAACCATTTCTGTATTGGCGGTGCGGTCAATATTATTGTTTTTAAAATAGGCATTAACCCGCTGATTAAGGACTACAAAAAAATCCTTCTGGTTGGTAGAGAATTTTAGATTCAGGTTGATACTCATAATAGTGTAAAGTTTCTACGAACGATTGTTGAGAGACCCACAAGAGCAACAAACGTAAGTTTCTATTGTTTTCAATTTCAGCAAGATATGAATTAGGAATCTGAAATCAGGCGTTAGCCAACCAAAATCTGATGAAAGGCAGATAATTGACTGAATTTGTCAGTTTTAGAATTCTGCGATCACGGTTTTTCCACCCTTTGTTATGTCACCAATTTTGACGGAAACTTTAGCGTCTAAGGGTAAAAAAATGTCTACCCGCGAGCCGAATTTTATAAATCCAAATTCATCACCTTGCTGCAGGGGCTGGCCTTCTTTTACATACCACTTAATTCTTCGCGCCAACGCTCCGGCAATCTGACGAAACAAAATCTCGGTGCCATTATTCATTTTAACGCCAATGGAAGTTCTTTCATTTTCTGTGCTGGACTTAGGATGCCAGGCTACCAGGTATTTACCAGGATGATATTTTGCGTACGAAATTTTACCCGACACCGGCATGAGATTTACATGCACATTGATAGGTGACATGAAAATCGAAATCTGCTTTCTTCGCGACTTCAGATACTCTGGCTCTTCGGTCTCTTCAATAACCACAACTTTTCCATCGGCAGGAGCCAAAATTTGTTTTTCATTTTTAGTAACCTGAAAAACCGGAATGCGAAAAAACTGAAGAATGATCAGATAGAAAAAAAGACTCACACCGATCAGAATGTTTTGTGCGATGATGGCTGTTGGAAAATAATATCCTATCGCCCAGTTGATGGCAAACAATACAACCAATGAAACAAATAGAAGTGTGCGCCCTTCGCGGTGAATTGTCATTTTAAATCAGATAAAATAAACGAGGGTTCAAAGTTAGTTGAAATTAATCTAACTGAGAACCCCCGGCAAAAAGCAGAAATTAATAGCCGCCCCTGAACTTGTACGTCTTGGCTACTTTATCGATAGCCACCATATACGCAGCAATACGCAACGACACCTTGTATTGCACCGCGGTTTTATAAACGTTGTCGAAAGCGTCTTTCATAATCCGGTCGCTTCTTCGGTTCACACGTTCAGCAGTCCATTTATATCCCAGGCGGTTTTGCACCCACTCAAAATAAGAAACAGTAACGCCCCCGGCATTCGCTAAAATATCGGGCACCACACTGATTCCCTTTTCATAAATAATATTATCGGCTTTTGATGAGGTAGGTCCGTTTGCACCTTCCACAATTAACTTCGCTTGAATTTTTCCGGCATTTGAAGTTGTAATTACATCTTCTGTTGCAGCAGGCACAAGTACATCAACGTTGAGGGTAAGCAAATCGCCACCGGCAATTTTTTGCACTTCGGAATAGCCCTCGAGGGAACCTTTATTTTTATCGCGATAAGCAATGGCGGCATCAATATCAATTCCATTCTCATTGTAGTAAGCTCCAGAGATGTCACTTACAGCAACAATCTTTAATCCACGCTCAGCCAACAGACGAGCGGCCCATGAACCTACGTTACCAAAACCCTGCACAGCACAGGTGGCTTTATAAGGATTGATTTTCAATTTTTCCATCGCAGCCAATGTAGAAACCATTACCCCGCGACCGGTTGCTTCTGTTCTACCCAGCGAGCCGCCCATTACAATGGGTTTGCCGGTAACCACAGCGGGTACTGTCATACCTTTATTACGGGAATACTGATCCATTAACCAAGCCATTTCGCGTGGGCCGGTACCCATGTCGGGTGCAGGAATATCCTGATCGGGACCAAACACATCCATCATAGATTGTGTATAGGAACGCATTAAACGTTCAATTTCACCGGCCGACATTTCGCGTGGGTTGCAGGTTACACCACCTTTACCACCCCCATAAGGAATATCTACCACGGCACACTTCCAGGTCATCCAGGCAGCGAGTGCTTTTACTTCATCAAGATTTACATGCGGATCGAAACGAATACCTCCTTTGGAGGGCCCCAGAATAGTAGAGTGAATTACCCGGTAGCCTTCAAATACCCGGATGCTGCCATCATCCATAGTAACAGGCAAGGAAACAATCACTTGTTTGGCGGGTGATTTTAATACATTGTAAACTTCGTCTTCCAAGCCCAGAATTTGCGAAGCGGTATGAAACCGCGACATCATCGCTTCAAAAGGATTTTCCTTGTCGAGAAGCGGAGCAGGTTCTATGTATGCCATATAAAAATTGTAGAGATTTTCAAGTTACGTTTGGAGGCTTACAATTCAATGGGAGTTTATTTTTTATGCCTCGAAATCGGTTGCAAAGATATATAAATTAGCAATTCCCATACGGTTGTAAGGCACGAAATATGACGTAGCGAATGTTAAACTTAGTTTAAGGATTATAGCAGAATAACCTCTTGTTATCTCTAATCTGATGCAAATCAATAAGATGTATTGGGCGAGAGTCAAAAGATTTCCAAAAACGCCACGATAAACGGAGCGGAGATATATAAGCCATCAAAGCGGTCTAGAAAACCACCGTGGCCGGGAAGGCTGGTGCCCGAGTCTTTAATTTCAATGCTGCGCTTTAACAACGATTCTACGAGATCGCCAAACGTGCCACCGACAATAATAATAACACCAATCACCATCCATTGCCACGATTTAATGGTGGGTTCGTGGCCAATCGAACTAAAAAAATAGGGCATGCCATAGGCAAAAGCAAACGCCAGTATTGCCCCGCCCACAAAACCTTCCCACGATTTTTTTGGTGAGATGCGTTCAAACAATTTTCGTTTGCCAAACAAGGAGCCCGCAAAGTAAGCACCCGTATCGCTGGCCCATAAAATAAAGAGGCATCCAAAAATTATCTGGTAATCGTACACGCGATTTTCAAACGTGGCAATATTTAAAAGTGCGAAGGGTATAGCCACATAAAATATCCCCAGAAAAGTATAAGCAATATTGGTAAAAGGTTTGCGCTCGAATTTTTTGTAGAGTTTAATCATGTACACACAAGAGACTATCGGAAAAATTAAGAAGTAATAGCGGTATGAGATATCGCCCCGTTCAATAAAGAAGGACAAACAAAAGATTAACACTCCGCTCAGCGTACCTAATGTTTTTTGGGGCACCATGCCATCCAAGCCAGAGAGTTTATAAAATTCGATGAGGCTGAAGAAACAAATGATAAAAAATACAACAAAGTAGGTCCACTCGCTAAACACAATGCCAAACACAATGGCTGCAGCACCGAGCAAAGCGGTGATCAAACGTTGCGTAAGGTTGCTGAATTTTGAAGAGGTGGTCACACCAATTGATTTTTGGTTTCGTAATATTTTTTGAAGTAGATGAGCAAAGCAATAAACACCACAGTAAATCCGATTACTACGGGCCAGGGTGCTGCCTCGGGCGATTCCATATCGGTAGTTATAAGACCTTTTTGATAGAGGTACATCATGAACACAGAGAATCCATTATTTATAAAATGTGCAAACATAGGGATCAATAAATTCCCAGACCACACATACAGATAACCAAACAATGCACCTAGTAACAGGCGCGGCACAAATCCAAAAAACTGCATATGGAATGCACTGAAAATAATAGCGGAGATCCAGATGGCGGCATGATGATTTCCTGTTGCCCTGAAAAGCTCGGGTTGTAACATGCCACGAAAGACAAGCTCTTCGCCTATAGCGGGTAGCAGAGCGATTATTATCAGGCCAAATAAAAAATCTCCATTCGATTCAAACGTCACGAAGAACTTGGTGAGTTTTTCTGCAAGGTCTTCGCGTTGGCGTGCCCATTCGCCAAAGTCTTTCAAAAACTCAGGAAACGTAAACGAAGAATTCCATTCGATAAACACCGAGTTTGCTGCCATAAAGAAAACCACGATAAAGGCAGTCACTACCAACATCACCCATGAAAATGATTTTGTTCTAATCCAGTCTACCGGATTAACCCTTTCGATGGCGCGTAGGTAAAGTGCGGGGATGATAATTAAACCGATAAGCGTGGCGCATCCCTGCATAATTAATATCGGCAACTTGATTTCGGGGTATTGAGTGGGGTTAGAAATCTTCTCTGTTAAATCAAAAATGCTTCCTTCATAAAAGGGCATGGCAATAAAGAACCCAATCAAGGGCCCGATAATCACAAAGCCCAAAGCGGCTGTAAGCAAGATAAATATGACGGATGTAAGTGGGTGCCGTTGGGAAATCCCTGTCAGTTCAGACATTCAAACAAAAGGGTTATTTTTGTGGTCGCAAACAACGGAGTTTTAAGCTAAATATCAAACTTGGCACGGATCGGCACAATTGAACTAGGCGAATTTCCGCTTCTGCTCGCACCCATGGAAGATGTGAGTGATCCGCCTTTTCGTGCGGTTTGCAAAGAGGGAGGTGCCGATTTGATGTACACCGAGTTTATCTCCAGCGAAGGGCTCATTCGCGATGCCGCGAAAAGCAGGCAGAAGCTCGACATCTTTGAATATGAACGCCCCATAGGCATTCAACTATTTGGTGGCGATATTGGCAACATGGTGCAGTCGGCTGAGATTGCTACTGAAGTTAATCCTGATTTAATCGATATTAATTATGGCTGCCCGGTAAAAGCAGTTGCCTGTCGCGGAGCAGGTGCTGCGTTGTTGCAGGACATTCCCAAGATGGTGCAGATGACAGCTGAGATTGTGAAGGCAACTCATCTGCCTGTTACTGTTAAAACTCGTTTGGGTTGGGATGATAACACAAAGAATGTGGTGGAGGTAGCCGAGCGTTTGCAGGACATTGGTATTAAAGCGTTAACTATACACGGTCGCACGCGTGTGCAAATGTATAAAGGCGCTGCCGACTGGACGCTGATCGGAAAAATCAAAGAGAATCCTCGCATGCACATTCCGGTGTTTGGTAATGGCGATATTGATTCACCACAAAAAGCATTGGAGTATAAAAATAGATACGGTGTTGATGGTGTAATGATAGGCCGGGCCGCGATTGGTTCGCCCTGGGTGTTTAATGAAATCAAACATTACGTAGCCACGGGAGAGTTACTTCCCGCACCTGATATGGCACAACGAGTAGCTACTACACGCAAGCATCTTGATTTTTCAATTCGTTGGAAAGGAGACAAGCTTGGCATTTTTGAAATGCGAAGGCATTATACAAACTACTTTAAAGGCACGCCCGATTTTAAACCTTTCCGCACCCGATTGGTGGAAGCACTCACTCACGAAGAAGTCAATTTGATTTTGGATGAGGTGACTGAAACGTTTAGCGATTTGACAATAGTTGCCTAAGAATTAAAGCAAGAAAACGGATTTGAATTCCTTTTTGGAATCGCGTTCTTTGCGCGCATCTTTTTTTAATATGCCTCAGAATAAAAATTATACAGCTGTTATTTTATTAGTTGTTCTCTCCCTCATCTGGGGCACTTCATTCATTTTAATAAAACAAGGTCTTAAAGTGTTTGCACCAGATGTTGTGGGTGCCTTGCGCGTAACGGCAGCTTCCCTTTTTCTATTACCTCTTGCTATTCCACGACTGAAAGAATTAAAAGCCGGTGATCATTTTAAACTTCTTATGTCGGGATTGATGGGAATATTTTTTCCTGCTTTTTTGTTTGCATGGGCACAAACGCAACTCAACAGTTCGCTGGCCGGTATCCTAAATACCTTATCGCCCCTATGGACGATGATCATGGGTGCACTTTTTTTTACACAACGATTTAGTGGGTTTGCAATTTTAGGAATCATCATCTCATTTAGCGGAACTATCCTGCTTGCCCTGTCAAGGTCGGGAGGTTCCATAACAGGATTTAATATATATGCATTGTTAATTGTAGCGGCCTGTGCGCTGTACGGAGCAAACCTGAATTGGATTAAGTTTAAAATTATAGGCCTCGGTTCACTTGCTATTACAAGTATCTCGCTCTTATTCATTGGGCCACTGGGAGCAGCTTATCTTTTTCTCTTCACAGATTTTACCACTACATTAACCACCGTGCCAGGTGCGTGGACTGCTTTTGGATTTGTTGTGTTACTTGCACTGATGAGTACTGCTGTAGCAAATCTTTTATTTGTAAAATTAGTGAGTCTTTCAACGCCACTTTTTGCGAGCTCGGTAACTTACATCATGCCCATTGTAGCCGTAATGTGGGGTGTTATTGATGGTGAAAAACTGATAGCAGGCCATTTTATTGGTATGGCTGCTATTCTGGGTGGAGTTTATCTGGCTAACAGAAAGTAGGATTCACTTTAAAAATCTATTACTTTGGATTTACAAAGCAATGAGAGTCTCTTTTGTTTTTATCTTAATCCTGTTCGCCTTCATTTCAGTTTCAGCGCAATCCCCGCTTGATAGTTTAAAAAATACATTAGATCAAACAACGGATGCTCGCCAGCGGGCAGATTTGATAGCATCCATAGCCCAGTCATTTTTTGTTTCGTCCCGATACGATTCGCTCGGCAAATATGCAGATGCTCTACTTAAGTTATCCGGCAATCTGAAAGATCAGAAGTTAGAATGGATGGCAGAAACGTATAAAGCCCAGTCTTTCACACGGATTGATTCAACAGAATTTTTTACACGATCAAAAGCTATTCTAATTAAGTCTGAAAAAAATAAGTTTATACCCGGCATCGCTATTACTTGTCTTGGCATGGGTTCGCGACTGCTTACCTTAGGTAAATATGATCAGGCAACTGTCTACCTCCTGAAAGGTTTTGAGGCAATTGATAGTCAAGCTGAACCAGCGTGGATTGGAATAAAGTCGGACTTAATCAGAACCATATCTGCTGTCTACCATCATCAAGGTAACTACACCGAAGCACTCGATTATGCATTACAGAGCAGTCGTTTGGCGGAACAAAGTGCAGTGCCGATGCAACTCTTGAAGTCATACTTAAATTTAAGTGGATTGTATGGAGAGCTTTCTTCGCCAGAAAATGGATTAGGTACGGCCGATGACAGGCTCCGGTATCAGGCTGAGGCAAAAAAATACATGAAGCTGAGTTACAAATTCAGCATCATGAACGCCAGCAAGCTAACGCAAGGAGCTACGGCCTTCAATCTGGGATCGTTATACACGGAAGATAAACAAGAAGACAGTGCGCGTTATTTTTTGAATGAAGCAATCCGTTTGGGTTTAACTACTAATTTTTATGAGTTGTTAAGCAATGCTTACCGCATGAAGAGTACATTATATTCAGTGCTGCCAGATTCTGCTATTTATTACCTTGATCTCGCTTACGGGTATGCCGACAAGGCTCAAAATCCAATTACTCAGATTGCCACTTCGCTGGATAAAGCAAAAGTTCTGATCAGTCAACAGAAATGGACTGAAGCAGAAAAACTCACTTTAAAATCGTTGACAGAAGCGAAACAACTCAACCTATTAAATGACCAACGATCAGCCAATCTTATTTTATACGAGATCAAGAACCATCAGCAAGAGTATCTGGCAGCTTTAACGTATTATAAAAATTATAACTCAATCAAAGACAGCATTATCAATGAGAAAAATTTTGCACGCATCGAAGAATTAAAAACAAAATACGAAAGCGAGCTAAAGGATAGCGAGATTAAAAATTTGGAACAAAAAACTGCGCTCCAGGGTTTTGAAATCAAACAAAAAAATTATTTCATTGTTGGGTTGTCAATAGTAGCAATTCTTGCAGCGGCACTAATCTATTTTTATTATAGTCAACGAACGTTGCGCCAACAACAAAAAGCATTGGAGCTTGAAAATAGATTCTTGCGATTTCAATTAGATCCACATTTTCTCTCCAACGCCCTGGTTTCTATCCAGCGATTTGTGATGGAGAACAATACCGAGCAGGCGGTCAATTACCTCACTAAATTTTCCCGGCTCATGCGTCAGTTACTTGAATACTCGCGTGAAGAGCTGATCACCATCGAAGAAGAAATTGATCTGTTGAAAAATTATCTGGACATTCAGAAACTTCGCTTCAAAGATAAATTTGAATACCGAATCCAAATTGATAAAAACCTTTCGATAGCAGATTCAAAAATCCAACCCATGTTTGCCCAGCCGTTTGTTGAGAACGCCATAGAACATGGTGTAAGTCACCTTGAGAATGGGAAGATTGAATTATCATTTACTGCCCGGGATGGTCAACTTGTGTTGGAGATCAGGGATAATGGAAATGGCATTCAAAAAAATGCGAACAACCCACAATCTTTATCCACAAAAATCATTCGCGAACGGATTGACTTGCTCAACAAGGCAAACAAAACTCCTATTCAATTGACGATAGAAAATTTATCAACGGGCACAGGCACGCGGGTGCAAATAATTTTGCCAATCTATTCGTAATTTGCAACCATGAATATTGTATTGATTGATGACGAAGCCGATGCGCGGTTTACATTGCGCTCGTTACTTCTGCAACAAGAACCATTAGCGCAGATACGCGAAGCAGCCGGGGTGGAGGAAGGATTGAAGCTTATCAGAAGTACTAATCCGGAAATAGTGTTTCTGGATGTAATGATGAAGGATGGAACGGGCTTTGATTTGTTGAAGCAGTTGCCTGCAATTGATTTTAAATTAGTGATCGTATCTGGTCGTGATGATTTTGCCCTACGGGCTTTTCGTTTCAGTGCAATTGACTATTTAGTGAAACCAGTTGATAGTGACGAATTGCAAGCTACGCTTGCGCGGATTCGATCATCAGTTACACAGCCGTGGCAAGAAATGATGGCTGTGTTGAAACAAAGTATTCAGCCCGCTAAAGAAGTTGATCGCAAGATTGTTTTAAAAGACATGAATGCCATCTATATTGTTTCGGTAAATTCAATTATTCGGTGCGAGGCTTCAGATAACTACACAACGTTTTATTTTACAGATCAATCTCCCATTATAATTTCACGTTCCCTGAAAGAGTATGACGAATTATTGACGCCCCTGAAATTTATACGTGTTCACCAAAGTCACTTGATCAATCTAAACCAACTGCAACAATTCAATAAGCGCGAAGGAGGAAGTATAAAAATGAAAGATGGTAGTGAAGTGCCAGTATCTTCGCGCAAGCGCGACCTACTGCTTCAAGAACTTTCAAAGCTTGCATAGCAGATCCTCAAGCATTCCCCGCAGATTCTCATTCATCGACTGACGATACTCATAGGTCAATATTTCAAGCAATAAATCCATCAGTTTAGCACGACTAAAAATGGATTTACTGAATGAAAACACGTTTACGGCATCCTAAGCAATTATTATTCTTTGTTTTATTTCTGATTGGCCTCAACCACATTCAAGCTCAAACCCCATCTTTTTGGGGCATGACAAATGGTGGAGGAACTGATAATGCAGGCACTATTTTTAAAATGGCACCAGATGGCACGGGGTTGTCGGTACAGCAAAGCTTTACTTTTCTAAATCATGGAGCGAGACCGTATATCGGGGTGCAGCTTACACAACTGACAAACGGAAAACTATATGGGGTTACTGAATATGGGGGAATCAATAATTCAGGAGTTCTATTTGAGTATGATCCGACTACGAACGTATACACCAAGAAAGTTGACTTTTCACAACCAAACGGAAAGGCTCCGATGGGCAGGCTTACGCTCGCCAACAACGGAAAGTTGTACGGAATTGCTACTTCAGGTGGGGCAAACAATTTGGGGGCAATTTTTGAGTATGATCTAGCCACTAACATTTACACTAAGAAGATTGACTTTGCAACCACGACAGGCTCATCGCCTTATGGCAATAGCCTTTACCTACATACCAATGGAAAGTTTTATGGCATGACTGTGTTTGGAGGCGCCAATAATTTTGGTGTATTGTTTGAATACGATCCGGCCACCAACACCTACTCAAAAAAAATCGATTTTGCAGGTGCTACCAACGGAGCAAATCCATATGGCACCTTGATGGTGACCAGTGCGGGCAAAGTTTTTGGTTTAACAACAAATGGTGGTGCCAACGGTCAAGGGGTTTTGTTTGAGTATGCCCCGGCCACCAATACGCTCACCAAAAGAATAGATTTTACTGCCGCGAATGGTTCGTATCCTTACTGCGATTTGGCGGAAGCTAGCAACAATCGTCTTTATGGGGTAACGCCTGTGAACGGAAGCATTTTTGAGTATAATCCTGCCACCAATGCCTTTGCAAAAAAAATTGACCTTAATGCCATCAATGCATCATTTTCCTATAGCACTCTGGTGAAAGGCAGCAATGGAAAGTTGTATGGAATGACAACTGCAGGAGGCGCTACATCTGAGGGATTGTTGTTCGAGTACGATGTGGCCACAAATACGTATACTAAGAAACTAGACTTCACAAATGCTACGGGCACTGCGCCATTTGGAAGTTTATTATTAGCCAGCAATGGAAATTTTTATGGGTTGATGTATAGCGGAGGCATTGTAGGCCAGGGCGTTCTGTTTGAGTATAATGCCGGCACCAACACCTATACTAAAAAGATTGATCTATCGATATCTCCCTTAGGAACCTACCCACTGGGTGGACTGGTGCGTGCCTCAAATAACAAACTCTATGGAATGACTCAAGTCGGGGGCACAAATGATAAGGGTGTCATTTTTGAAATAGACCCGATCACTAGCGCATTTACAAAAAAACATGATTTTACAGAGGCCACAGGCTCATTCCCACTAGGTGACCTGACTCAAGCAGCCAATGGAAAATTATATGGATTAACCCCAAGGGGGGGAGCCACCAATGATGGAACGATTTTCGAGTTTGATCCAACATCTGGCGTGTACACAAAAATGCATGACTTTGACGACACCAACGGAGCCGAGCCTAGTGGCACCCTTGTACTGTCATCGAATAATAAACTGTATGGCACTGCCTACTCGGGTGGTGCAGGAGGTTACGGAGTCATCTTTGAATACGATCCAGCCACAAATGTGTTTACTAAAAAAGCAGATTTTGATTACGCAACCACGGGGTTTGGTTCTTACGATCGATTGATACAAGCGACCAACGGAAAATTTTATGGGCTGAACCGCGATGGGGGCTCGGGTGGAAATCTTTATGGTAAACTATTCGAATACGATCCAGCCACAAACATCATTACAGCGAAAGTAAATTTAGGCGGAGCAAATGGAGAAACCCCCGAAGGTGGCTTGATCCAGGCACCGAATGGAAAGTTATATGGAGTAACCCGGTTTGGCGGTGTAAATTCACAGGGTGTGTTATTTGAATATGATATTACCTTCAATACCTACACGAAGAAATTTGATTTTGGTGGATCGGCCTCTGCGGGAATCGAACCCAAGGGAAGTTTGGCGCTGTCACCCAATGGAAAGTTGTACGGGGCAACCACCTATGGAGGAACAAATGGTAGAGGAATTATTTTTGAATACGACCCGGCTACTAGCATGCTTACTAAAAAGCAAGACTTTACCGGAGCCAACGGTGGCGGATTTGTGTATAGCAGATTATTGTTTGTAAAAGGCCAGCAGGCAATTTCTTTTTCAGCTCTGCCTGATAAAACAATTGGTGACGCGGCATTTAATTTAACGGCAACATCTTCAGCTGGTCTGCCGGTTAGTTTTACAACTACGTCAACTAAAGTTACTCTTTCCGGAAATCAGGTAACGTTGCTTAGTGCAGGACGAGTAACTATTACTGCTGCCCAAGCAGGTGATGTCAGCTATGATATGGCACCATCAGTAGACAGAAATTTTTGTATAAAACCTGACAAACCTACAATTGCTGTTACCAACACGAACACAGATTCGCCCACACTTACGAGCAGCTCCACCGCGGGTAATCAATGGTTTAGAAATGGAACAGCTATTGCGGGAGCGACCAGCACCACCTACAGTGCCACTCAGCCAGGTATTTATAAAGTTCAAGTAAGTGTTGATGATTGCACGAGTGAATTTTCAAACGATCAGGCCCTGATCGTAACTGGCGATATCGATCGGGCAACTACTACAATAGGGATTTATCCCAATCCGGTTATTGACTGGCTTACCATTTCATTAGGCGATGAATCAGGCAAAAAGGAAGTTAGCATCATTGACTTGAATGGAAGAAAAATTGAATCGAAAGAAGAATCAGGAACAGAAGCCCGCTTTAATGTTTCTTCTTACTATGCTGGCACTTACCTGTTGAAAGTAAAATCACAAAGCACCGTCACTACAATTCGTTTTATAAAAAAATAGAATCCTTTAAGAAATCCAGTATGAAAAATATTATCACCACCTTGTTCGTTGCAATCAGTGTTAGCGGCCTTGTGCTATTTTCTGGTTGTAAAAAAGATGATCCGCAGCCGGAAACGGATCGTGTGAAGGGCTTATTGTTAGCCAACGCTTGGCGCATTCAAACTGTTTCGATAGATGACACGGATCAAACCACGCTGTTTACCGGGCTTACACTTTCATTCACCAACACCAACTATAGTACAACCAACGGGGGAGTTGTGTGGCCAGCCAGCGGCACGTGGAGTTTTTCAGATAACACTGGTAAGAAGATACTGCGCAGCGATGGACAGGAGATCACCGTAACGGAAGTTACGGCAACTAATTTAGAACTTTCGCTTACCCGGGCTAAGGGCACGTTGGCACTTGGTCGGGTTTCAAGTGTAGCGGGTAACCATGTGTTTACTTTTATTAAGTAGTTAATGCAACGTAAGTATGGAACCCAAGCCCCTACCCAAAGAAAATAATCTGTTACGCAAGCTGGGTTTGGAAACTATCCTGCGTCAGTTTGTACGAACCATAGCCACTACGGTTTCACATTCGATCACCAACCTCTTGCGAGGTTGGCTCTCTAATAAGAAGTAATCATTTAATCCATGAAAAATATTTTATTTATCTCCATTGTTATATCAACCCTTAGTAATGCTATGGCACAAGACGATTTACGAAAACTCAGAGAAGGCGCTCGCGAAGTTAAAAACACAGCCCGCGAGGTAAAAGTTGCCACGAAAGAAACAAAGGCAATGACCAATGAATTTAAGGGTAGCAAAGAAAAAGATGAGGCCAGTCCCGCGAAGAGCTATATCAAAAAATTCTGGCAGTATGTGGAAAAAATGGAGGCAGCACCCACTGATTTGAATATTCTGGGAACCAATAGTCGCGCTGCGGCCACAGCCATTAATAATATTAAGATGAAGGACAAGGGCTATGATGTATCACCTTTAGAAACAGAGTTATCAAAGTGGCAGCAATCTTATGAAGTAGCACGCAATGGTGGTGAAACCCAACGGGGCGCCACCAATGATGTGGCAGCTTTGTTCAAGCTTTTGTATCAGGTTAAAACCAACGTGGCGCAACAGGAAATTGAAAGTAAGTTGCAGGAAATCGAGATTTATAAATCTAAGACTGCCGAAATGGTGGCTTTGAATGTTGACCCGACCGATAAATTTAATGCAGCGATTATCAATAATGCGCTGCCACGGATTAAGGCTGATCTGCAAACAATAGACAAAAATGTAAAACTTTGGGAAGACAATATGAACATGATTGTTGACGAGCGACCTGCACGCGCTTACTACCACATGATTCAATATGAACACGCTCATTGGGATGCGTTGCGCAAAGGTCCGTTTGCTGAAAAAGCACAACTGGAGGCAGGCTATTCAAAAGTTGCTGATATGGTTAAACGATTGGGCTCTTTGGAAACAGTCCTTGCCAAAGGAAAAGATCGCGGGGCTGAACTTGTGAAGAACACAAAAATGCCTCCTGCATTAATCCAGAATGCTGAGACGGAGCGATTGTTTCGCCAAGCCTTTGAAGATGCTGGCTGGAGTGGAACAATCATCAAAGTCAATTTATTGGATCGCGATTGGAAGGCGATCAGGAACGAGATAACGGGTGTTGTCGAGGCTCGCACACAACGTGCTGCCATTGCCACCAAAACCAAAGCCGGGGAATTTCTCTTATACAACTATTTCACCATTCAACAGGATTTTCTTGGCAATGCGTACAGCAATCAAGCGAGAATTATCTACCACGAAACCACAGAAATTCTGGAAGAAAATATAAAGTAAGCACGATATTATGGATTCAGATGCAGGGTGACAACCACCGGCAAATGATCAGATGGATAATACTTGCCATCATTATCCTGAATAACCTTGTATGCAGATGCCTTCCAATGATTTGAATGGAAAATATAATCAATGGTTCGGCAGGATATTTTATTGAGTTCAAACCCGCAGAAAGTTCCAGTAAGGTTATCGAGTGGTCTGGAGTCAATTAGTTTTAAATGTTCGCCATCAATCATGGTTTGATACGGAGCATCAATAGGTTCAGAATTAAAATCACCGGAGATAATGATCGGAATTTCTTTTTCAAGTTTATTGAATGTGGAACCGTCTATAAATCCTTTTAAAAATATTTTTATAAGGGTGGCGCTTTGCTTACGGGCTTCTCTGCCAACGTGGTCAAAATGTGTATTTGAGTAGATAAAAGATTTTCCGCTTGATTTGTCCTTTAGCACAGCAAAGGTTACAACCCGTGTAATGGCTGCGTCCCAACTTTTACTGCCGGGCACTTCTGGGGTTTCAGAGAGCCAAAAGGTATTTTGTTTCAACATCTCAAATTTATCTTTCTTATAAAAGATGGCTGAGTATTCTCCTTTTTCTTTTCCATCATCGCGGCCTACGCCAACAAACGCATAGTCCGGAAGTTCTTTTTGTAAGTCCATCATCTGGTTGTGCATGGCTTCTTGTACGCCCAGCAGATCTGGATTGTATTTTTTTAGTAGCGTTGCAACCTTGTCGGTTCTGTTTTTCCATTGATTTATACCATCGGCTTCCGTATCCAACCGAATGTTGTAACTCATAACCGTTACCGATTGACCTTCAGAAAAATCCGATTGCAGCAAAATAATCAGTAAAGCCAGTAATCGCATACTTCAAAGATATGAATAGACCTTGAAAACCAGTTATATTTATCGACTGTAAACAAGTAACTCAATTTATTAAAACTATGAAAAAACATAAATCCATCTGGTTGCTGTTGCTGACCGGGCTTGCCGCATGCACACCCAAAGAAGCGGAAACTCCGCCCAAGTTATACTCCATGGCTCAGTTCATGGATATTGTTCAGATTAACGGAGGTTCCTTTTCACCAGATGAAACCAAATTGCTTATCAGCAGCAAGGAAACTGGAATTTTCAATGCCGTTGAAATTGATCTGAAAACAGGTCAGCAAACTGCCATGACAAATTCTACCGACAATGCTATTTCCGCCTATGGCTATTTTCCAAAAGACAATCGCATTCTATACGGTAGCGATAAAGGCGGTAACGAAATTACACATCTTTATGTGTTGTCTGGTGGCGATGTAATAGATCTGATTCAGGACTCAACAGCCAAAGCACAGTTTTACGGGTGGAGTTACAATCAAAAACTTATGTATTACGCATCGAACAGTCGCGATAAGCGATTCTTTGATTTACATACGGTTCAGATTGATGGAACTTCTGAAGATAAAGTTTATCCCAGCACAGTCGTTTATAAAAATGAAAAGGATTAGACCCTACTGCGATCTCTAATGATGATCGCTACCTGGCGTTGAGTGAAGAAATCACCACGAATAATTCAAACATGTATTTGTTGGATACGCAATCGGGGAAAACCGAATTGTTGTCAGCGCATGAAGGCGATGTGCAATATAGTGCGCAGTATTTTAGCTTGGATGGTACGAAGCTGATCTACCTCACCAACGAAGGAAATGAGTTTATGTATTTGGCCAGCTATGATATTGCTACGAAAACAAAAACCAAACTGGAAGAAGCGCCCTGGGATATTATGTATTCAAGCTTATCGCGCAACGGAAAATATAGAGTAGTGGCAATTAACAATGATGCCCGCACGGAGATAAAAATTTACAATGAATCGGATGGCGGCAAACTCTTGAAAGTAGAAGGATTGCCTGCAGGGGATATTACGGGGGTGAATATTTCAGACAGCGAGAAGCTAATGTCGTTTTATGTGAGTAGTTCCAAATCGCCCAGCAACCTGTTTGTTTACAATTTCGAAACGAAAGAGGTGAAACAATTGACCAACTCCATGTCAAAAGAAATTGAGCCCACTGATTTGGTAGCAGGTGAAGTGATCCGCTTTAAGTCGTTTGATGGCTTGGAGATACCCTCGTTGCTTTATAAACCAAAAGGATTGAAGGAGGGAGAAAAAGTACCGGCCCTTTTATTTATTCATGGGGGCCCGGGGGGTCAAACCCGCTTGAACTATTCACCCATGATTCAGCATCTGGTAAATCATGGGTACTCGATTCTGGCCGTTAATAATCGCGGAAGTTCGGGCTATGGAAAAACATTCTTTGCAGCAGATGATCGCAAACATGGTGATCAAGATTTACGCGATTGTGTAGAATCTAAAAAGTTTCTTGCTACACTTCCCTACATAGACATGGATAAAGTAGGTATTATAGGTGGCAGCTATGGTGGCTACATGACCATGGCGGCACTCGCATTCACACCCGAGGAATTTAAGGTTGGTGTAAACTTGTTTGGTGTCACTAATTGGATTCGCACGTTGAAAAGTATTCCACCATGGTGGGAAGCAGGCAGGAAAGCATTGTATGTGGAGTTGGGTGATCCTTATTCAATTGATTCCGTAGCACTTTATAACAAGTCACCGCTTTTTCATACTGATAAAATCACAAAACCATTTATTGTGTTGCAAGGAAGCAATGACCCGCGTGTATTACAGATAGAGTCGGATGAAATTGTAGCTAACGCTAAGAAAAATGGCGTGCCGGTGGAGTATGTGATATTTCCTGATGAAGGCCACGGGTTTGTTAAAAAAGAGAATAACATTACGGCTTCCGAGGAGATACTGAAATTTTTAGATAAGTATCTGAAGGGAGGTTAAGAGTTGAAAGTTTTTAAGTTAAAAGTTTAAAGTATAGAAATTCTGCTTTAAACTTTTGACTTTAAGTTTATCCTAGCGCCTCAACTTCTTCCACTTCCTGCGGCATCATTCTTTTGAAAAGATTTTCGATACCTGCTTTTAACGTTACAGTTGATGAAGGGCAACCACTACACGAACCTTGCAGCGCTACGGTTACTTTTTTATCTTGGTATGAGTGAAACGTGATAGCCCCGCCATCTTGCTCTACTGCAGGACGGATATATTCCTCTAAAATGTTTTTGATTTTTTTAACGGTCTCAGTCTCCTCTTGCTCAGGGGCAACAGGGGCTTTCATATCCAGAATCAATTTTCCGGATTCCAAAAAAGTTTTGATGTGGTTTTTAAGAGTTTCCTGAATTTCAATCCACTCCACGTCTTCTTTTTTTGTGACGGTAACGAAGTTGCTCATATAAAACACCCGATCGACAAAGGGATACATGAATAGTTCTTGTGCCAAGGGGGCTTCTTCCGCTTCGGTTGGAGTAGGGAAATCAAAACTCATTCCTTCCGGAATCAGAATCTCGTTCACTACAAATTTGAGCGAATTCGGGTTTGGGTTCGATTCAAGATAGATGTGGATATTTTTTGGAGAAGCCTTTAACATTGTTCAATTCTTTTAATCAGGAACAAAAATACGGAATTTAAGTTCCGAACTGAGCCTTATGATTAGGGAACTTGCTCACCTAACGAATTCTCCCACTTGCTCACCACAGCAGTAGCTACACTGTTACCGACTACATTGGTGGCACTACGACCCATGTCCAATAGAGGGTCAATACCCAAAAGCAAAGCAAGTCCGGCTTCCGGAATATCAAACGTGGCGAGTGTTCCGGCAATTACAACCAGCGAGGCACGGGGCACACCGGCAATACCTTTGCTGGTAAGCATAAGAATAAGCAGCATAGAAATTTGTGTAGCAATGGCTAAGTCTATTCCATATGATTGGGCAATGAAAAGCGAAGCAAAGGTCATATACATCATACTCCCATCGAGATTAAATGAATATCCCAGGGGAAGCACAAAACTTACGATCTTATCTTTGCAGCCAAATTTTTGAAGTTCTTCCATTGTTTTTGGAAAAGCTGCTTCACTGCTGGAGGTACTGAAGGCTAAAAGAATAGGTTCCTTCATTCGTTTAATCAAACCAATAATTCGTTTGCCAATCATCGAATAGCCTGCGGCAATCAGTACTAACCATAACACAGCCAATCCGAAATAAAACTCCCCAATAAAAATAGAGTAGGTGGTTAAAATGCCAAGACCTTGCTTTGCAATGATGGCAGCCATGGCGCCAAACACCGCCAGCGGAGCAACATTCATCACATATCCTGTAACTTTTAAAATTACGTGGGCTGTTGCATCCATAAAAGTAATAACAACCTTGCCTTGTTCGCCAATAGCAGCCGTGGCCACTCCAAAAAATAACGAGAACACAACAATCTGAAGAATTTCATTCTTCGCCATGGCTTCAATTACGCTGCTGGGAAAAACATGATATAAAAATTCTTTTAACGATAAACCTACCTGCGTAATACCGGTGTCTTCACTTACATCAGGCACAGGCAGGTTCATGGCGATGCCCGGTTTAAAAATGTTTACTAAAACCATTCCTAATACTAAACTCATGAGCGAAGCACCAATAAACCACAGCAAGGTTTTGCCGCCAATGCGACCTACCGAGTTAATATCACCAAGTTTGGCAACGCCAACCACAAGTGTGGTAAACACGAGTGGGGCAACAATCATTTTAATAAGACGAAGAAAAATATCAGCCAGAATGGAAAAGGGTTCTACCTTTTTATCGCGGGCAGAAAGAATAGCATTTCGTTCTTTGTTATACCCTTTTTTTACTTCGATAAGTTGAGCCCGCGCGGTGCTATCGGTAAGTGTGCGGAGACTTTCGTTTGCCTGATCAATGGATGTTTGTACAGTAGCAAGGGTTTTATTTTCCTGATCGAGATATGTTTTATTTAATACAAACCCCATCGCAATGCCGGCAATCAACGCGATGATAATGTATAAAGTCAGTTTGCTTTTCTTGGGTGGCGTAGAGGATAATTCCATGTCTATTCGTTTTAAAAGTAAGCAAGCAGAAATACTCTGCTATCCAGCACTGCATGGCAATATAAATTAAAAATGATGGATGTAATACTCCCTTTATATACCCTGTGAGGTAAAATCAAACGAGTTTGGAAGTCTTTGCGCGCAGAACAAAATCCGCAAGCACCAAGGCAGCCATGGCCTCTACAATGGGCACAGCACGTGGCACCACGCACGGATCATGCCGACCTTTACCAGACACAATGGCCTCGTTGCCGTCTTTATCAACGGTAGTTTGATCCTGCATAATAGTGGCCACAGGTTTGAAGGCTACATTAAAATAGATATCCTCGCCATTGCTGATGCCGCCCTGCACACCCCCGCTGTGATTTGTCTTTGTTCTGATCTTGCCGCTTTCATTCACAAATTCATCGTTATGTTGCGAGCCGCGCAAGGTTACACCCGCAAAGCCACTTCCATATTCAAATCCTTTTACAGCATTTATACTGAGCATCGCTTTTCCAAGTTCGGCATGAAGTTTATCAAACACCGGTTCGCCCAATCCAACAGGCGTATTTTTTATTACGCATGTCACCACACCGCCAACGGTATCGCGATCCAATCGAACCTGATCTATTAAGGCAATCATTTTTTCGGCTGTGGCAGAATCAGGACAACGCACTATATTATCTTCGGTTTTACTAAGATCAAGTTGCGTGTAACCGGGTGCCTTCAATTCTCCTACTTGCGATACAAAGGCATTTATCTCAACCCCCGATTTCTTCAACAATAATTTTGCAATAGCTCCGGCTGCAACACGGGCAGAAGTTTCACGTGCAGAACTTCTGCCACCCCCACGATAGTCACGCACACCATATTTGGCTTCGTACGTATAATCGGCATGCGAAGGGCGAAATGTATTTTGAATATGCGAATAATCTTTGCTGCGCTGATCCTGATTTTCAATTACGATGGCAATCGGAGTGCCCGTACTCTGACCTTCAAAAACACCAGATAGTATTTTAAATACATCATCTTCTTTTCGCTGCGTAGTAATTTTTGATTGGCCTGGTTTTCTGCGATTGAGTTCAGATTGAATGAAAACTTCATCAATCAATAATCCGGCAGGACAGCCATCCACGATTACGCCAATAGCTGGCCCGTGCGATTCACCAAACGTGCTGATTCTAAAAAGGGTGCCGTAAGAATTCATTCAAGATTCAACTTATTTCCGAAAAACAAGATACGCGGAAGCTGCGAGCATTACCACAATAAAAATGTTAAAACCAACTTTTGTCCAGTCATGCGTTTGCGAAGCGCGTAACGTATTGTCGGTAGCATCGATGCGATCATAGAAAGATCCGAGATCGGTACTTTCAATGAATTGATTTTTCTGACTTTCGCCCTGCACGTTAAGTGTGTAACTGGAGCGTAGCGTGTCATATTTTTTTGTGGTTGGGCTGAAGAACACCCAATAGAAATAGTCACCCAGTTTGTATGTGCCCGGCTCTTTCGGAATCAGAAAATAGTTGAATGATTTTGTACCCACCACGCGATTGCCTTCGCGGTTTATACTTTGCCGAATGTTGGGTTCGTAAAAGTCGAAGAGGTTATCTTTTGTCAGTACGGGTTTTTCTATCGAGGAGATGTTTCCTTCACCAAAAACACGAAACTCATAGGATACACTTTGTCCGGTTTCTAACTCAGTGGCCGCAATTTTCTCATCAAGTCGGTAATCGCCTACGGCCACGGCATCGCGCATCGGGTGCGGAGGCAGTTCTTTTACTTTGATCGTGCGCGCTTTTGAATAAAATGTTTTAAAATCTTCCTGACGATTTTGTCCGAAGAAGGAAGGATTTTTTGCAACCTTAAATTTGATCATTTCAAGACCCACGCTGGCGAACTGCACCGGTTGAGTATTGAGCGGGTAAAATGTACCCTGATAGACTTTATACTGTGTATACCCTTTGCCCTGAATTTCGACATGTTCGCCTTCAATGTTTTCGATATTAAAATTCTCTTCCCAGCAATTGGCAGGACGAAGTTTTTTCAGGATGTCGGAGAGTTGTTTACCCAACTCATGAAACTGCATGGGTGCGCGGTTATTGTCAGCTACCAGAAATGACAACGTGGTTGTAAAACCTTCGCCAACATATACTTCGTCTTTGCTTGTAGTGAGGGCAAGCAGTGCATCTTCTTTAATATCAATAAATTCGGTTTCGCCCCTGCCAAAAAAATCGTTCATGGGGTCTCGATCAAACGGGCTTTGGAATGGATCGCGCTGAGTTTGAACGGCAGGCCCCACCTTTACTCTTTTCCCGGTAACGGAAATAATTTGCTCGTTCACCTTCATCTTGAAAGAAGGAATGGTGAAAGTGCCTTGCTTGGTTGGGAGGTATGTCATTACAATACTCTGCGAAGAGCTTACTTGCCCGTTTACAATACTGGTTTGCGACTGGGTGGAGGTGCCGCGTTTTCGAAACCCATCCAGGTCTGGAAAATTCTCATAACTTTTTAATCGGTCGTTATTTACCGTCACTGAGATCGTCCAGGCCTGATTTTCACCTATTTCATCAGGCCCTAAGGTGATTTGAATGTTATCCTGACCCTGGGCTGCCAGGGCCAAGAACAACAAAATAATAGAAAGGGTCGTTCTGGCTATAAATTTCATATTGCAAATAGAACCGCAACTCGTTGCATGATACAAAAGTAAATTCTTCTTTTCACTCTTAAACTGCTTTTGTATTTTCATGGTTGCAACGCAAGCGGTAGATTGCTAAACGTACTTTAATTTTTTAAATGAAGATGCTAAGTTATGCCAAACACATCCTTAGTCGGGTGAGTTTTGATGCGCGGCTTTTTGAAAAGGAGCTGCGCAAGGCTATCAAAATGCTGATAGCCGATGAAGTACAGGAGCTCAAAAATTGGTGCTATGCCAATTTTTCGAGAGAGCATGAGGCGATTTTAAATCGCTGTTTTGTAAGAGCTTAAGTTTTCGCTGAAAAAAATCTAATCAAAAAGCCCCGAAAGATCGGGGCTTTTTTTATTGGAGAAATTCAATATTTCGTTTCAAGCCTTCATAGCGAGTGCGCTGCACGGCTGAATTTTTAAATAGTTTTTGAAAGACCTCGCCTGTGATCTCAGACCAATCCGTTTGAGTCATGCTATCCAAATCAGGATGGGGCGAAAACTTTGGCTCACTATGCGGTTTTGAAAAACTGTTCCACGGGCACACATCCTGGCAGATGTCGCAGCCAAACATCCAGTTCTCGAATTTACCTTTTACGGAAGCAGGAATCTCCTCTTTCAACTCAATGGTAAAATAGGAAATGCATTTGCTGCCATCCACTACATAAGGTTGGGGTATGGCCTCGGTTGGGCAAGCATCCATGCAGGCCGTGCAGGTTCCACAATAATCTTTAATGGGCCCATCATATTCTAACTCAAGATCAATAATCAACTCGGCCAGAAAAAAGAAACTTCCCATTGAACGGTTTAGCAATAGGCCATTTTTGCCGATCCAGCCTAGCCCGGATTTTTGTGCCCACGCCCGTTCATGTACTGGTGCGGAATCAACAAAGGCGCGTCCTTCTACCTTCCCAATCTCGTGCTGAATTCTTTGCATAAAGATTTTAAGCTTATCCTTAATAACCTGATGATAATCTTCGCCATAAGCATACTTTGCGATTTTTAAATTTTCAGGATTTTCTTTCGCCAGATCTTTTTCGGGATAATAATTATAGAGAAGACTAACTACGGATTTTGCACCGGGTACAAGTAGCGTGGGGTCTAATCGTTTGTCGAAATGATTTTCCAGGTAACCCATTTTGCCTTGATAGCCGCGCTTAAGCCAGGCTTCGAGGCGGGGAGCTTCTTCTTCCAGAAATTCAGCTTTTGCTATGCCGCAATACGTAAAGCCGAGTTCTGTGGCAATTTTTTTTAAGATACTTGTATTTTGGAGTCTACCCATTGATTTTGCCACAAAGACATTAAGTCACGAAGAATTATATAATGATTCGCTTTATACCTTGTTTTATGATCGGAACATTAAAATTCACCTGATCAACGACCTTTATTTCAACAATTACTTTTTGTTCAACCAAAGATCTAATCGTAAACCTCATCAAAAACAATTCCGTCATACTGTATAGGGATATCAACTTGTCTGGATACCGTAAGGTGTACTTTCCGTAATTCATGTGTAATACAAACCTCGTACACTTTCTCCAGTAATCCGGGGCCTAGTTCTTTATGAACTTTATGGGCAGCATTAACTATCGCTTTGCCAATTACTTCTTCCTGTTCAGTTATTTTGGTAAAACTCCTTAGTGCCTTTGTGTCTTGGTGGCTAATTAAAGTTTAATCAAACAAACCCGGCCCACGCGAAGATACTGGCGGTACAATTTTTAAATGTTTGTATGCTTTTTCTGTTGCTTCCCTACCACGGCTGGTGCGCTTGATATAACCCTCCTGAATCAGGAAAGGCTCATACACCTCTTCAATAGTTTCGGCTTCTTCGCCCACCGCAGTGGCAATGGTGGTTAAACCGACTGGCCCACCTTTAAACTTTTCAATAATGGTGCTCAGGATGCGATTGTCCATATCATCAAAACCATTCTCATCTACATCAAGAGCCTTGAGCGCCATTTGTGCAATGGCAATGGTTATGTTGCCATCGCCTTTTATTTGTGCGAAGTCGCGCGTTCGTCTTAACAAGTTATTAGCGATGCGAGGTGTGCCACGACTTCTGCGGGCAATTTCAAAAGCAGCATCGGCAACGATCGGGGTTTTTAAAATGTCGGCAGACCGATTAACAATTTTTGTCAGCAGTTGTGCGTCATAATACTCAAGCCGGGCATTGATGCCAAAGCGTGCGCGCAAAGGAGAAGTAAGTAACCCTGCGCGAGTAGTGGCGCCTATTAATGTAAATGGATTTAGACTTATCTGAACCGATCGGGCATTCGGTCCCGAATCGAGCATGATGTCGATGCGAAAATCTTCCATGGCAGAATACAAGTACTCTTCTACGATTGGGTTTAGCCGATGGATTTCGTCAATAAAAAGCACATCGTTGGTCTCCAGGTTAGTGAGCAAGCCGGCCAGGTCGCTCGGTTTATCCAATACGGGTCCTGAAGTAATTTTTATACTCGAATCCAACTCATGGGCAATAATAAATGACAAGGTAGTTTTGCCTAAGCCCGGAGGACCGTGAAGGAGAACATGATCCAGTGATTCTTCACGTTGCTTGGCCGCCTGCACAAAGACCTTAATGTTGTCGACTACTTTTTGTTGTCCTGTAAAGTCACTAAAAGAAAGTGGTCGCAAGGCTTTTTCAATTTCCTTTTCTGCCGGATTTAGTCCTTCTGTATCTCCTTTTAAATAATCTTCGCGCATGTGTATTTGTGTGGGAAAGTTAAGCAAATAAACCTCTAAAACAGTTTACAGTATGACGAAGGCTTTTAACTTGCAACCCCAATTATAAAGTATGGACAATCGTTGGAAAAATGCGCTCTATTCTGTGCTCGTGCTGGCGGCCGTTGCGATTGTGTATAAATGGCGACAACGGCCCAATGCAAATCCGGTGCGGATAGAAGGAGAAACGATGGCTACTACCTATCACATTACTTACTTTGATGATACGCAACGGAATTTTAAAAATTCGATTGATTCGTTACTAATAGTTGTTAATCAATCGATCAATAATTATAACCCAACGTCTGAGGTTTCACTATTCAATAAATCGACAACAGGTTTTCAGTTTAAGCTTCCGTATTTATTGCCACCTATAAAAATTGCACAACAAGTATTTTCGGATTCGCAAGGAGCTTTCGACCCCACCGTAATGCCGTTGGTGAATTTATGGGGCTTTGGATATAAAAAAATTCAACGGCCTGACAGCTCGATGATTGATTCAATCCGAAACATCATTGGTTTTGAAAAGATTCGATTTAATCAGGATAGTGTGTGGAAACTGGACGCGCGTTCGCAGTTGGACTTAGGGGGGATAGGCCAAGGCTATGGTGCCGATGTGATCACCGATTTTTTAAAGTCGAAGGGAATTAAAAACATGTTGGTTGAGTTAGGAGGAGAAGGTATGGCGTGTGGAATAAACCTTCAATCAGGAAAACCCTGGGAGTTAGGGATTCTCGACCCAAACTCAACAGAAGAAAATCAATCCTTTAAAGCCTACGTATCGTTGACAGACAAATCGTTTACCACTTCGGGCAATTATTTTAACTACCGCAAAGTAGATGGCAAGAAATATTCGCACACCATCGATCCGCAAACGGGGTATCCTGCAATGCGTGAGATTTTAAGCGCCTCGGTGTTTGCCGAAAATTGCACCACAGCCGATGCATGGGGCACTGCCATTATGGTGATGGGGCATGAGAAAGCCATCGAACTAATAAAAAAACATCCGGAGTTGGATGTGTTTCTGATCTATTCAACTCCCGAAGGTATTGCTACCTTTGCTACCGATAATATTCGTAAGCAATTAAAAATCAATCCTTGAAAGAATCTGCCCCTCTTAATTTTTCGAGTAAAGGTTTATGACATTAAAATTACTTGTACTTTTTTTTACACCACTTGTAGCCGGGCTCATGGTGTATCTGGTGCCAACGGCCAAGGGAAACACCTTTAAGTTGTTACTGGTTTTTGCAGGCTCATACCTGTTTGCTATTACGGTTACCCACATCTTACCGGAGTTGTATCGTCAACATCAGGAAGTAGAGCTGATAGGTTTATTTGTGCTGGCCGGCTTTTTCCTGCAACAATTGTTAGAATATTTTACTTCAGGTGTTGAGCACGGGCATATACATACACATGATCACCACCACGGACATTCTCATGCTCATCATGCAGTATCTGCTATTGTATTGTTAACGGCCTTGTGCGTTCATGCTTTTTTAGAAGGTAGTATGTTGGCGCAACCCGTCACCATGGGTTTTGGGTACGATGTAAATGCGGTATTGTTAGGTATTGCGTTACATCGTGCACCTGCAGCCTTTGCGTTAATGACGGTATTAGCTTCGCAACTTCATTCAAAGAAACGAGCCTTACCGCATTTGATTATCTTTTCGTTAGCAGCTCCAATTGGTTTGCTGATCAGTTCATACTTTGTAGAAAGCAAGGTTCTGTCCGACACCGGGTTGATTTACCTCTACGCGCTCGTGAGCGGCAATTTTCTTCACATCTCTACTACTATTGTATTTGAGAGCAGTCCCGAGCATCGGTTTAATGCCAAAAAATTAGCCGTGGCTATTGTTGGTTCGCTGTTAGCCGTGGCGGTTGAATATATGATTTAGCCATTCGTGCAAACGACCTTTGAATTCTGCGTTAAGAATTCCATTTTAGAGGTCATATCTACCGGATACCTTATCGCATGAAAAAAATCACGAGCCCTGCCAACTATCAACAAATCTATACCGAAAGTGTACAGCAACCCGAAAAATTTTGGGCTGATGTAGCCGAAGATTTTGTGTGGCAAAAAAAATGGGCTACGGTTCTTAATTGGGATTTTAGCAAACCTGAAGTGAAATGGTTTATCGGAGGGAAATTAAATATTACGGAAAATTGCATTGACCGTCATCTTCCACAGCTCGCAAATCAAACGGCTATTATCTGGGAGTCGAATGATCCGCAGGAAGAGTCGCGGTACATTACCTATCAGCAACTGCACGATCAGGTTTGTTGTGTAGCCAACATGCTAAAAAATCAGGGCGTTAAAAAAGGTGATCGGGTTTGCATTTACATGCCCATGATTCCCGAGGTAGCATTTGCTATGCTTGCCTGCGCGCGTATCGGTGCGGTACATTCGGTAGTGTTTGCCGGATTTTCTGCTGGCTCTCTTGTCGATAGAATTAACGATGCGGGGTGTAAATTGATTCTTACCAGCGATGGTGCCTATCGCGGTGATAAAAAAATCGATTTGAAATCTATTGTAGACGAAGCACTCTTGAAGTGCCCAACGATTGAACGGGCAATTATCTTCAAGCGAACAGGAAGTAAAATTTTAATGAAAGCAGACCGCGATTTCTGGTGGCATGACGAAATCCAAAAAGTATCGCCCGTGTGTGAACCGGAAGTAATGGACTCCGAAGATTTACTTTTTATTCTCTATACATCGGGCTCCACCGGCAAACCGAAAGGTATGGTTCATACGTGTGGAGGCTACCTCATCTATACGGCCTATACATTTCAAACTGTTTTCCAATATCAGCCAGGTCAGATTTTTTGGTGTACGGCCGATGTAGGCTGGGTTACAGGCCACTCTTATATTCTCTATGGCCCGCTGGCAACAGGTGCAACTACCCTAATGTTCGAAGGCGTTCCTTCGTGGCCCGACATGGGTCGTTTCTGGCAGGTAGCCGAAAAGCATCAGGTGAATATTTTTTATACAGCACCAACAGCAATTCGTTCATTGGAGAAGGCACCCCTTAGCTTTGTGCAGAAGTATGACCTTACTTCGATAAAAATTTTAGGAAGCGTGGGTGAACCCATTAATGAAGAGGCCTGGCATTGGTATCACGAACATATCGGGCGCAAGCAATGCCCCATCGTTGATACGTGGTGGCAAACCGAAACCGGAGGCATTATGATTTCACCCATTGCAAACGTGACAAAACTTAAACCTGCTTTTGCCACCTTGCCGTTACCGGGAGTGCAACCCGCGGTGATGGATGAAAGTGGTAATGAATTAGTAAACAATGGGGTGGAAGGAAGACTGACAATTAAATTTCCTTGGCCAGCCATGGCCCGTACCATTTATGGCGATCATCAACGATTTAAAGAAACCTACTTCTCAACCTTTGCGGGAAAATACTTTACAGGAGATGGCTGCAAGCGCGATGACGATGGTTATTACCGCATCACCGGAAGGGTGGATGATATTATTATAGTATCGGGTCATAATATGGGCACGGCAGAAGTTGAGAGCGCAATTGATGAACATTCGGCAGTGTGCGAATCGGCTGTGGTGGGTTATCCACATGATGTTAAAGGGCAAGGCATTTATGCGTATGTGATTTGTTATGACAAGCCTCTCGAAGAGGAAAAGTTACGTTCAGAAATCAGGGAACTGGTTTCCAAAATTATTGGCCCGATTGCCAAGCCTGATAAAATACAGTTTGTAAGCGGACTTCCGAAAACCCGGTCCGGAAAAATTATGCGCAGAATTTTGCGCAAAGTAGCTGAAGGCGAAACCGCTAATCTGGGTGACACGTCTACGCTACTGGATCCGACTATTGTTGAAGAGATTAAAGCCGGGGCATTATAGTTTTTTGTACATTTATACTCATGGAGCCGATCGTACTTAAATTCCCAATCAATCAAGAGTTCACAGATGCTGAACTTTTTGATTTCTGTGCGGCCAATGATTGGTTTAGAATTGAGCGCAATAAACAAGGTCAATTAGTAATTATGTCACCGTCAGGAAGTTTAACATCTAATATTTTGATGCGGATCAACCGTGAATTACTTAATTGGTTAGACGGACAGAAAGAACTTGGATATTTATTCGAATCATCAGCAGGCTTTAAGTTGCCTGACGGATCTGTTTTCTCGGCTGATGCAGCGTTCGTGGCAAGAGATAAATGGGTAGCGTTAACAAAAGCACAACAGGAAAAATTTGCACCTGTTTGTCCGGATTTTGTGATCGAAGTTCGATCGCCCTCTGATTCGATTCAACAACAAAAAGAAAAAATGAACGACTGGATAGCTAATGGCTGCCGATTAGGCTGGTTGATTGATCCGATAGCAAAGAAGGCGTGGATTTATTCAAACAAAGGCGTGGTTAAATCATTCGAAGATTTTGAAGGCCAACTAGATGGGCTGGATGTATTGCCCGATCTTAATCTTAAATTAAAATTACTACTATAACATGGCAATGGATGTAAGTGGAACCGTGGTAGCGCTGTTACCCCTCCAAACAGGACAAGGAAAAAACGGAGTCTGGAAAAAGCAGGAGTTTATTTTAGAGACTCCGGGTCAGTACCCAAAAAAAGTTTGTCTTTCGCTTTGGGGCGAAAAAGTAGATGAGAATAAGGTATCAATTGGCGATAAGATTACAGCTTCGGTTAATCTCGAAAGCCGGGAATATAATGGCCGCTGGTATACCGATGCGCGTGCATGGAAAATAGCCAAGCAAACCGGTGGGGCCGATCGTGAAGTGCCACCACCATCCGATGAAACTTTTATGCCTGATACAAACGCAAGCGATGATTTACCTTTCTAGGTAAACGAGACTTTTTGGAGAAACAAAAAGGCCTCGCAACTTGCGGGGCCTTTGTTTTGAAGTTCAAATATTTGGACACTAAGATCCACACGCCTCACACGCATCCGGGTTGTCTAGTGAACAAGCCATGTCGGCACGCTTCTGATCAAAATCAACTTGCTCGTATGGAATGGTTTGTTGTGTTTCATTCTTAACAGCTAAGTAAGCGGCTATTGGTTCGGTAACGGTCAACATTGCAGGAACTGTCTCTGCAACATGTGGGGTCTGCATAGCAGTTTTGTCAAGTGTAAACTTGATCGCATCAGCAGCAGCCGTTGAGCGCAAGTAGTACATACCCGTTTTTAATCCTTTCTTCCAGGCATAAAAATGCATTGAGGTAAGCTTACCAAAGTTTGGATCTGTTAAGTGAATATTCAAACTCTGCGACTGGCAGATGTAAGCACCACGGTCGGCACTCATGTCAATGATTGACTTTTGAGAAATTTCCCACACAGTCTTATAGATGTCCTTAATGTTTTGAGGAATCTCAGCAATGGGTTGAACCGAGCCATTGGTAGAAATTAACTTCTGGCGCATAGTCTCACTCCACAAACCGAGGCTGATCAGATCTTTCATCAAGTGCTTGTTGGCAATGATGAATTCACCGGATAAGGTTCTGCGGGTATAAATGTTTGAAGTATAAGGTTCGAAACACTCATTATTACCTAAAATCTGTGAAGTAGAAGCCGTTGGCATCGGTGCCAGCAGCAAGGAATTACGCACTCCGTTTTGTTTTACTTCCTTTTTAAGATTTTCCCAATCCCATCTTCCTGAACTTGGCGTAACACCCCACATATCAAACTGGAAAATTCCTTTTGATACGGGTGAGCCTTTGAACGTTTCATAGGCACCATTCACTTTAGCCAACTCCATAGAAGTTTCCATGGCAGCAAAGTAGATGGTTTCATGAATGTCTGTATTCAAACCACGTGCTTCCGTAGAATCGAAAGGCATGCGTAATAAAATAAACGCATCCGCTAATCCTTGTACACCAATGCCGATCGGGCGGTGGCGCATGTTTGAGTACTTTGCCTCAGGCACGGGGTAGTAGTTCACATCGATTACCTTGTTCAGGTTGCGGGTAACTACTTTCGTGATTTCATATAATTTCTGGTGATCGAACTTACCGTCTTCAGTTACAAACTTAGGCAGCGCAATCGAAGCGAGGTTACATACAGCAACTTCATCGGGTGAAGTATACTCCATGATCTCAGTGCACAAGTTGCTCGACTTAATCGTACCCAGATTTTTCTGATTCGATTTTTTGTTCGCAGCATCCTTATACAACATGTAGGGAGTACCGGTTTCAATTTGAGCCTCCAGAATTTCAAACCACAGGTCTTGTGCTTTGATTTGCTTGCGGGCTTTTCCTTCTTTCTCGTATTTCTCGTAGAGGCGTTCAAATTCTTCGCCATAGCAATCGGCCAGGCCGGGTGCTTCATTCGGGCAGAAGAGTGACCACGACTCGTTGGTTTCAATGCGCTTCATGAACAAATCCGGAATCCACATCGCATAGAATAGATCGCGGGCGCGCATCTCTTCTTTGCCGTGGTTCTTTTTCAGTTCCAGAAATTCAAAAATATCAGCATGCCATGGTTCGAGGTAAATTGCAAAACTTCCTTTGCGCTTGCCACCTCCCTGATCTACATAGCGGGCGGTCATATCGAAGTTTCGGAGCATTGGCACAATGCCGTTGGATGTGCCACCGGTTCCTTTAATATAAGAGCCTTTCGCGCGCACATTGTGAATGCTAAGGCCGATTCCACCTGCCGATTGAGAAATCTTGGCAGTTTGTTTCAAGGTATCATAAATTCCATCGATGCTGTCGTCCTTCATCGTAAGGAGAAAGCATGATGAAAGTTGTGGCTTCGGAGTTCCTGCGTTGAACAGGGTGGGAGTTGCGTGCGTAAACCACTTCTCAGATAACAGGTTGTACGTCTCAATGCCAGCAGCGATATCTTCACCGTGAATACCCACGGCTACACGCATTAACAAATGTTGAGGACGTTCCACTACTTTACCGTCTACCTTCATCAGGTACGATCGTTCCAGGGTTTTGAAGCCGAAGTAATCGTAACTGAAATCCCGATCGTAAATGATCGCATCATCCAACTCGGCAGCGTTCTCATGAATCACCTTCCAGGTCTCTTTCGAAATCAGGGGTGCGTTTTGTCCGGTCTTTGGATCCACGTAGGTGTAAAGTCGCTTCATGGTGTTGGAGAAGGACTTGCTGGTAACCTTGTGGAGGTTTGAAACCGCAATGCGAGCCGCCAGTTTGGCGAAATCCGGATGTTTGGTAGTCAGAGAAGCGGCAATCTCAGCTGCGAGATTATCCAATTCCTGCGTTGACACACCATCATACAGACCATTAATCACTTTCATGGCCACCTCTACTGGGTTGACAAATTTGGGATCTAAACCATAGCAGAGTTTTTCAATACGGGCCGTGATTTTATCAAACTTTACGGACTCCCGGTGTCCGTCACGTTTTAATACGAGCATTTATAATAGGGTTGTGTTGGTGAAAATAGAAAGTTTAAAAAATGTAGTCGAATGTATTAAAAATCTTCATTCAGTGAAAACTTAGGCGAAGAATCTTTTTCCATGCTGTTCATTACACCAGCTTTCTGGTATTCGGCCACCCGCTTTTCAAAGAAGTTGGTTTTGCCGCGCAACGAAATCATATCCATGAAGTCGAAGGGGTTGGTCGCTCCGTAAATCTTCTTACCGATCAATTCGTTCAGTAGACGATCTGCAACGTATTCAATATACTCACGCATCTGTGCAGCGTTCATGCCGATCAGGTTTACAGGCAATGCATCGGTCACAAATTCTTTTTCAATTTCAACGGCATCTTTAATAATCTCAATTACTTTTTCCTCAGGCATTTTGTTAACAATATGCTTGGTGTACAAGTGGCAGGCAAAATCACAATGCAATCCTTCGTCTCTGGAGATCAATTCATTAGAAAAAGTTAAGCCGGGCATTAAGCCACGTTTCTTCAACCAGAAAATAGAACAGAAAGAGCCTGAGAAGAAGATGCCCTCCACAGCGGCAAATGCGATCAAACGCTCCTGAAAGTTTCCTTGCGAAATCCACTTCAACGCCCAGTCGGCTTTCTTCTTCACACAATCCATCGTATCAATGGCATGAAACAATTTGTCTTTTTCTTTGGGATCTTTTACGTAGGTGTCAATTAAAAGAGAGTATGTTTCAGAATGGATATTCTCAATGGCGATTTGAAACCCGTAAAAAAACTTGGCTTCGGTATATTGTACCTCGCCCACAAAGTGCTCGGCAAGGTTTTCGTTTACAATACCATCGCTGGCAGCGAAGAAAGCCAACACGTGTGTGATAAAATGACGTTCCCCGTCATTGAGGTTAAGCCAATCTTTCATGTCCTGACTCAAATCAATTTCTTCGGCAGTCCAGAAGCTGGCTTCTGCTTGCTTATAAAACTTCCAGATCTCAGGTTGTACGATTGGGAAGAGAACAAAACGATCTTTGTTCTCTCTAAGAATAGGCTCTTCGTGTACAGATTGACTCATCTTAAAATATTTTTAAAGGTTCTTTATGTTTTCACAAACAAAAACGGGTGCGGGTCCTTGTTTGTAGTTGTTTAATTTTTGTAGAGAGCTTAGACGATGTGAACAACCATCATTCTAAAACTACAGCATCGACAAATATTCGAAATGATGAAGGAAAAACAAAGGGACGTTTTTCATATCAAATGACAGTTGAACATTTACTTTTCATGTAAGTGTTTGGTAGATAGGAGATTTAATTTTTTTGCGTCAATCAATGCATGAGATGAAAAAAAATAATATTTTTTTGATGCGCAAATTGTTAGGTAAGAAGTTAAAAAATGTTAGTTATTAAGTGCGTGAAATGATTCGTGGTTTTGGTTGTTGGCAACTTTGAAAAGCATGGCTGCAACACGTGGGATGAAGCTCCCAACCCAGTTTTATCAAAGCTCTTTTTGCCGCAGGTTAAGTGGCTATTAAAAACGACAGAAACCCACAGCCGACTCTTGATAAGGTTATTAAATCTAAACCCAGCCATACCCTTAAAAAGCTACATCCAGAGCGATTTTAACGATTTTGGGAGCTTCTTTTGCTTTTCAGGGTGTTTACCCTATCTTTGCAGTCCATTTTTAAAAATCATTAAGCATGTACGCAATTGTAGACATTGCAGGAAAACAGTTTAAGGTGGCTAAAGACCAATATATCTACGCTCCAAAAATGGAAGCAGAGGCCGGTTCGAACGTTTCGTTTGATAAAGTTCTTCTTCTGGATAATAATGGAAGTGTAGAAGTTGGCGCCCCTACTGTAAAAGGTGTTAAAGTATCTGGTAAGGTATTAGAGCACGTTAAAGGTAACAAAGTGATCATCTTCAAGAAGAAGAGAAGAAAAGGCTATGCTGTGAAGAACGGTCATCGTCAACAATTCACGAAAGTCCAGATCGAAAGCATTGGATAATCGATTTAATCTTGAATGTTAAATTTCTAATCTTGAATTAAGTTATGGCACATAAAAAAGGTGAAGGTAAAGTAAAGAACGGCCGCGAATCGGAAAGCAAACGGTTAGGCATTAAGATTTTTGGTGGTCAAAAAGTTATAGCGGGTAATATTATCGTGCGTCAGCGCGGTACGAAACACAACCCAGGTCGCAATGTAGGCATTGGTAAAGACCATACCTTGTTTGCACTCACTCCGGGTGTTGTTGTTTTCAAAAAAGGCAGAGCAAATAAGTCGTTTGTTTCGGTTCAAGCCGAGGCCTAGTTTTTTCAAAAGACACTTAAAAATTTAAAAGCATCCCCAATTTTGGGGGTGCTTTTTGTTTTTAATGAAGTTTTATTTTTTAATCACATGAATTGGTCACTCTTCGCATCGAATTCTTGTGTTGGAGGCTAAAAAATCATTTTTTAGGTAAGGGAACAATAGAATATTGGGGCAAAGCAACCGATAGCGGAATGATGTTTTAAAATTATTTCATTTTGAAGTGTTTTGTGTTAAGAAATTATAATTTAATTTGGTGGTTGTTATTTAACCTATGACCTAAACCCTAACCTATGAAGAAGTTTTTACTTTTATGCTTCTCATTCGTTTTTGTGCTCAGTGCCTGGGCGCAAGACCGAGTGGTTTCGGGTAAAGTGACGTCCTCGGAAGACGGCTCATCTTTGCCCGGAGTGAATGTAGTTCTGAAAGGAACCACGAATGGAACAGTTACCGATGCCGATGGTAACTACAGATTAACTATCCCCACTTCCGGAGGTAGCTTAGTTTTCTCGTTTATCGGTTTAACCACTCAAGAAATTATTATCGGTGACAGATCAACTGTCGACCTTTCTTTGGGATTGGATGTTACTCAACTCGGAGAAGTTGTTGTAACGGGTCAAGGTATCGCCAGAGATAAGAAAGCACTGGGATATGCTGTAAGTTCTGTTGGAGCAGACCAATTGGCTGCTCGTCCTGTGAACGATATATCGCGTGTACTTCAAGGCAAAGTTCCAGGCGTTGTGATTACACCAACCGGTGGAGCGGCTGGAACAGGATCAAGCATCAACATTCGTGGCTACTCATCCTTAACAGGTAGTACACAGCCTTTATGGGTTGTTGATGGAGTTCCTTTTAATTCAGCAACGAATAGTGCCTCTGGATTTACCACTGGAGGTTCGGCTGTTGCAACTAGTCGTTTTCTTGATATTGATCCAAATACCATTGAAACGATTAACGTTCTGAAAGGTCTTGCTGCAACTGTTTTATACGGTGATCAAGGAAGAAATGGAGTTATTTTGGTTACTACAAAGTCTGGAAGCGGTAAGAGAAAACAATCTGAAATCAGTTTTCAGCAATCTTTATCTATTAGTGAGATAGCCTCATTGCCAACTTTTCAAAATAGTTATGGTAATGGATTTCAACAATTATATGGACAATTTTTTAGTAACTGGGGTCCTCATTTTGATGAAATAGATTCTGTTGGGTATGCTTATCAATTTCTATCGGATGCGGCTCTCAGAAACGCTTATCCAGAATATTTCTTCAAACGAGAAGCTTATGATGCCAAGCCTAATCCTTCAGGTTTTTTCAGAAAAGGTCTAGTTTCTAATACTTCAGTTAACTTGGCAGGAGGCTCAGAAAAACTTAGCTACAATGCTTCAGTTGCCTATACAAATGAAGAAGGATATGCTCCAGGTAATGATTTGAAGCGTTTAAATATTTCTTCAGGATTTACAGCGGCAATTACTGATAAATTAACCATTAAAACGTCAATATTAATAGCTAATACTGATTTTCAGTCTCCTCCTCTTAACGGAGCAACAGGTGGTGGAGCTTCTTTTGGTGGCGTCCCTTCACTTTATGGGCAATTTTTATATACACCAAGAAATGTGGATCTTTTAAATTTACCATTTGAGACTCCACTTGAGAAGAAGAGTATTTATTACCGAGGCGGCAATGATATACCTAATCCACTTTGGGTTGCTAAATATATGAAAGAGACTGACGTTACTGACCGTTTCTTTAATGCGACCACTTTGTCTTATGATTTTAACGACAACGTAAGTTTAGCATATAGAGTTGGCTATGATACTTATTCGCAGCGTCAAAGTCGGGAGTATAACAAGGGAATTGGACCTACTTACAACGTTATTGATCGCGGTGTTTTTCAAACGCAAACATTCAATAATACAATTTGGAATCATGATTTGATTCTTTCAATATCAAAGGATTTAACTTCAGATATTTCGATGACCGCTCGAATTGGCGGAAATGCAAGAAATGATAAGTCGCATAGGGATGGAATTTATTCAGAAAACCAAACTGTATTTGGACTGATGAATCATGGAAACTTTCAGACATCCTCATCGAGAAGCATTGCGTTCGATGGAAGATCATTCTATCGTATTACAGAACAGCAACGATATGGTTTTTATGGTGATTTCTCGTTTGATTATAAGGATTATCTATTCTTAAACTTGGCAGGTCGTAATGACTGGACGTCAACCTTAGAAGAGGGTTATAACTCATTATTCTATCCAAGTGTAAGTGCATCGTTTGTTCCTACCGAAGCATTTGCTAATCTAAAGTCTAACACTCTAACGATGTTGAAGTTGCGTGCAGGTTACGGCACTTCAGCAGGGTTTCCAGGAGTTTATTCTACCCGCTCTATTGTGAACCAAAATCTGCGGGGATTTGCTGACGCAGGCGGAATAATCTATGGTGAACAGACTGTATCAGATTTTCTTGGAAATGCTGTATTGAGAGCAGAGCTCCAACAAGAAATTGAGCTTGGTTTTGAGGCAAAATTTCTTCAGGATAAAATCGGGATTGATTTTACAGTGTATAATCGCTCAACACGAGATTTAATTACAACAGCGCCAATTGATCCAGCAACTGGATATACCTCAACAGCTACAAATATTGGCAAGTTGAGTAATAAGGGCATAGAGATTGCCTTAAATGCTACACCTGTACGTGTTGGAGATTTTAGTTGGGATGTAACTTGGAATTACACTGTCGTAAGACCAAAGGTTGAAGAACTTGGTGGTGGTATTGACGAGGTGGTGCTTTCAGGATTTACAGATCGGGGAAATTTTGCGATTGCCGGAAGACCTACCAATATAATTAAAGGATCCACCATCTTAAAAGACCCTAATGGTAACCGCGTGGTTGGTTCTGCTGGGCTTTATGAATTGGATCCTATTTTAAGAGAATTAGGGGACCCTAATGCCAAGTTTGTCACCTCCCTTTTCAATACCTTCAATTACAAAGGGCTATCCTTGTCGTTCCAGTTCGATTATAGACATGGCGGAAAGATTTACTCATCTACTGCTTCTGCAGTAATAGGCAGGGGCACCTCAACGGATGTAGATTTCAACCACGATTTAACTTTTATTCTTCCAGGTGTTAAGAATATTGGTACTACAGATGCTCCGAATTATGTACCTAACGATATTCAGATCACTGCATCTGATTATGGTTTTAACACACAGTTCTTTGGTTATAATGAAGTGGCCATGTTCGATGCGACAACAATACGGCTAAGAGAAGTTTCTTTATCCTACAATTTGCCAAAAACCTTGTTGAGCAAGACACCTTTTACCAATGCATCAATCACGTTGAACGGAAACAATCTTTGGTTTAATGCTGTGAACGTACCGAAGGGAGTAAACTTCGATACGGAGGTATCAAGTCAGGGTGTTGATAATGGTCTTGGTTTTGATTACCTGACCGGACCAAGCACGCGTAGATATGGCGCAGTAATAAGGCTCACATTCTAATTCTAAAATTATTAATATGAAATTGACAAAAACCCTAATAATATTGGTTTGTCTGTGGCTTGGTTCAGCGTGTAGTTTAGACTTGCGCGAAGACATTAATGCTGTTCAGCCAAATCAAGCCTTACCGAGTTTAATTCTAAACTCTATGCAACGGAACTTGGCTGGTTTGTTTAATACCGTAAGTTCAAACGGTATGATACCAACCCGCCAAATGAATTCTGGCGGAAATACCTACTCAAATGTCTGGAATCCACAGTCGTTTGATGGAACATGGTCCACTGCTTACTCGAGTATTTTGCTTGATGGTAAGCAGTTGATTGAAGTTGCAGATGCGAATGGCCTTGCACGACATGCTGGCATGGCGCGCATAATAAACGCCTACACACTCTTGTTGCTGGTAGATAGTTTTGGGGATGTACCTTATACTACTGCATTACAAGGGTCTGATGAGTTTAACCCAACGGTAGACGCTATGGCAGATCTTTATGATGAAGCTATATCTTTATTAGATAAGGCAAAGGAAGATTTAACAACCCTTACGGTTGCGCAAGGTGGTTACCTTAATGCAACAGCGCCAGCTATCACGGATTTATATTATTCAAACAATTATGATAGCTGGGTTCGTTTTGCGAATAGTATTAAGCTTAAGATTTATCTTAATCTACGCTTAACCGATGCGGCTGCAGCAACTACAGGAATTAATGCTCTTCTCACCGAGAACAGATTAATCTCAACTGCTGCTCAGAACTTTACTTTCAAATACGGAGTAAGTCAATCTGATCCGGATTCACGCCATCCTAGGTTCATTGCTAACTATCCAGCGGGTGGTGGCAACTACATGTCTAATTACCTCATCTGGCAAATGTTTCATGGCTATGGTGCTCAGCAGAATGGTGCCCCTGGAGACCCTAGAATTCGCTTTTATTTTTACCGCCAAACAAGCACTAATAACTCAGACCCAAATAATATTAGGTGCGTCACCGCAGCGGCAGCCCCAGCACACTACCCTTTTTCAACAGGTACCGCCATTGTTTATAATTCGAAGGCTGGTGTTCCACCTGGAATCAGTACGGATCCCACGAATCCGGCATTCTTTAGTGCCTCTGGTTTGCCGCGTACATTTTGTTACCCAACTGACCGTGGTTATTGGGGTCGTGATCATGTGGATAATCAAGGTATTCCTCCTGATAACTTCCTTCGCTCTGCATGGGGAGCCTATCCGGCTGGGGGTCGTTTCGATGCCAACGTAAATACTGGTGTAACGGCTAGCGTTGGTATGCGAGGAGCTGGAATACAACCAATTATGATGCGGTCATTTGTCAACTTTATGCTGGCTGAGGCTACCTTATATTTAGGAACAACAGGAACCGCCAAAACTTATTTCCAAAATGGAATTCAGGCTTCCTTTGATGATGTTCGGGCATTGGTTGCTTCAGGTGCTGAAGCAGCTACACTCAACACGTTCTACCCTTCTGCAACCTACACAACAGATGTTACAAACTATATCACTGCAGCACTTGCTGCTTTTGATGCTCAGGTAGGCAATGATAACATAATGAATTATATCGCGCGTGAGTATTGGATTGCTTCATATTGCAATGGGGTTGAAGCGTTCAACTTGTATCGCAGAACCGGGCTTCCTACAGGAATGCAGCCCGCACTTAATGAAGATCCGGGAGCTTTTCCTAGGTCATTCTATTATCCAGCAAACTTTGCCACTCGAAATTCAAGTGTTGAGCAAAAGACATCACTGTCTGGCAAAATATTCTGGGACACTAACGCGACTGACCTTAACTTTTAACTCATTAAAATTTCGACAGTATGAATTTTAAGAAATATAACTGGCTGATTATTCTCTTTTTTCTTGGAGTAGGTGTTTCCTGCCGGGATGAAAGTTTATATCCCTTGCCTTACAACGACCGCGTTGTGGGGGCCTATTTAAGGATGTATTCAATTACATCGAACGTATTTGATTTAAATGACCTTGCAAATTCAGGTTTTGATGTAATTTATGAGGCAGTTGATGAAGCTGGCGGCACAAATTTACAAGGAATTGAGTTTTATGTTTCTATGAGACGCGGAACAGGGGTGACCGGAGAAGCTCTTATAAAAACCGTTTCTGGTACTGAATTTGCAAAAGTACCAGAGCCGACTTACTCAGATTATACGCGAGCTAAAATCAGAATTACGGCAACTGAAACTCAGGCAGCATTAGCAAGTATCAGCGCTGCACCTCCTGCTACCTGGCCTTCAGGCTCAGCAGGCCTTGTGTATCCAGGAACTCTTGTAGCTGCAGATCAAATAATTTACCGTTGGCAAATTGTTTTGAAAGATGGTCGCAAATTCTCAGTAACAAACCCACAGAGAACTAATGTTGCAGAGAACAACAATACTGCTAATATTACAACAGGACAATTTTATAGTGCTCCTTCAACCTATACAGTTGTTGTTCGATCATTACAAGTTGGTGCATGGACCGGTGCTTATACTCTAACGCAAAATGCTATTTGGTCACCTAATCACTCCGCAGCATTGCATGAAACTAGCTACCCAGCAAGCCTCAATGAAGTTCTGTTTCCAACTCAAACTGTAACGTTAGCCATCCCATCTGGGGGTTTATCTACCGAGAGAGAATTTACTGTAACAGGCTATCGGGGTCAGACTATAACGATGCGAATAAACCTTGAGAACGGAGCTGTTTTTGTACCGCTTCAGAATACGGGGATCGATTGTACTACCGAACGAGAGATTTATTTAGTAACTCCGGTTGCAGGTACCTTTGCTGGAAATACAAACCTAGCCGCTGGATTACCTCAAGCAACGGTTCAAAATCGGGGTTCATATACTACTACACAGGATGGTTTAACTGCTGGGCAGTCTCTCACAATTGGTATTGATGACGATGCTGATGAATATGGCCGCAGAAATGGTTACTGCTCATGGACTAGGCGAGTAAGAGTCACTCTTACTAGATAAATAAGCCCATTTTGATTGGTTATTAGTTAATTACCTACCGATTTGAAATCCCTGACTGATAATTCGGTCGGGGATTTCTATTTAGGCTGATCTTTGGCTAGATTCCAGATGATTTCACTCAATTGGTTATTTGTTGAGAGGAGTTATTTCTAAATCAAACTAATTTTTTCACCTGATATCGATTGTGCTGCCTTCCCGGCAACCCATTTACTTCAAAATATTTTTATTTTCTTAATAAAGAGGTAAATTGAAGGCCTAACCTTTATTAATTATTAACTAAACCTTAACCTATGAAGAAGTTTTTACTGTTATGCTTCTCATTCGTTTTTGTGCTCAGTGCCTGGGCGCAAGATCGGGTGGTTTCTGGTAGAGTGACGGCCACAGAAGATGGTTCGTCATTGCCCGGAGTGAATGTGGTACTGAAAGGAACCACGAATGGAACGGTTACCGATGCCGATGGTAACTATAAACTAACTGTACCAGCCTCTGGTGGCAGTTTAGTGTTCTCTTTTATCGGTCTTCAAACGCAAGAAGTTGCAATTGGTGAGCGTAGTGTGGTAGACATTGGGCTTGGGCTTGATGTGCAGCAACTAACCGAAGTGGTTGTAACGGCCGTTGGTATTGAGCGTGAAAAGAAAGCCTTGGGTTATTCTGTTACTTCACTTAACTCAGACAAAATACAATCACGTTCTGAAGTTGACCCTCTTCGTGCTTTGCAAGGAAAAATGCCGGGAGTAAATATTTCGGGCTCAGGTGGTGCGCCTGGTCAATCCACTAAGATAAACATTCGTGGTATGTCTTCAATGACTGGTAACACACAGCCATTGTTTATTGTTGATGGCATCCCTTTCGATAACTCTACGAACGATACGGGCAGTGGGGCAAGTCAAAACACGGTACTTTCTAACCGTGCATTTGACATTGATCCAAATAATATTGAGAGTCTATCAATACTTAAAGGTGCAGCTGCTGCAGCTCTTTATGGAAGCCGTGCAACAAATGGCGTTGTAATTATAACAACAAAGGCTGCTAAGAAAAGCGCCAAGAAAGGATTGGAAATCACTTATAATTCATCCTTTAACGTTGATCAGCTTTCAGGTATTCCTGACTACCAAGATGTTTATACCCAGGGTTCTAATCAAGTTTATAATGGTGGTTTCATTGGAAACTGGGGAGCTCCATTCCCCAATCATGTAGATGCTATCAATGCTCAGTATGGAACGAGCTACACAAAAATATATGGTACTTATCCGGGGGGTGCCCCATATCCGGATGGAACAGCTCCGAATCCAATCAACAACCGGTACCCTGGTCTTTTTCCAGAATTCACTCAAGATCATGATAACGATCCATCGACAGCTGCAGTTTCTGCTCCCTATGCAATTGAACCACATGATATAATTGGTGGGTTCTTCAGGGATGGAAGAATTTTTGAAAATGCTATCCAAATTTCATCAGGTTCAGATAAAGCAAATATTAATGCAGGGGCATCACGCATGACGCAAGAAGGCATTGTGCCAAATACAGAAGCAACCCGCACAACGCTTAGTTTTGGTGGAAATGGCCAATTGGACAATGGATTATTCCTTTCTGGTACGGTTAACTATGCAAACACAAGTCAGCAGTCACCCCAGTCTGGTGCCAGCGCATTTACAGATTATGCTGGTGGCGATGGCGGTGGCGGTGCCTCCATGTATGCTCGCTTATTTTATTTGCCTAGAAATTTTGACCTGAATGGTCTTCCTTTCGAAAACCCTGCTGATGGTTCCAATATTTTTTACCGTGCTTTGGATAACCCACTTTGGGTAGCTAAATACAATTTGTACACGAGTGATGTAAATCGTGTGTATGGTAACATTACTGCCAATTACGATATTACCAGTTGGTTAAGCGTATTGTTGAAAGGGGGAGTTAATACGTACAGCGAAAGCCGCAGAAACGTTATCCGCAAAGGAGGTATTCAGGTACCAAATGGTAGTATTTATACAGAAGATCTTACCAACACGGAACAGGATTATAACCTGATTGTTACCTTTAATAAGGATTTAACTGAGGATTTTAACCTGAGAGCTTTGGTTGGTTATAATGCGAACCAGCGCGAATATTCGGCTAGAAAAGTAACGGGTAATAATATTATTTCGGCTGGGTTGAATCGCACCGATGCAACCTCTACTCAAATTGTGGACTATGATTACTCAACCTTAAGAAGACTGAATGGAATTTATGCAGATATTTCTCTTTCTTACAAGGATTACTTGTTCTTAAACCTGGTTGGTCGTAATGACAAATCATCCACGCTTCCAAAAGAAAATAATAGCTATTTCTATCCTGGCGCCAATGTGGCATTCATTCTTAGTGATGCTATGGAACTTCCGTCTTTTATTGATCGTCTGAAGATACGGGCAGGGTTAACCAAGGTTGGGAATGATGCAAACCCTTACCTGACCGGAGTTGTCTATGCACTTTCTACGCCCTTTACTCCATCAGGAGGATCCCCAATAAACCGTGCTGCGTTGAACAATACTCTTGGTAATCCAAACCTGAGACCTGAATTTACTACAGAGGCAGAGGGTGGACTTGAATTGACTTTGCTGAATGGTAAAATAGGAATAGATGCAACGTATTTCTCACGTACCTCAACCGACCAGATTGCCAGAGCTTCAGTGGCTCGCTCAAGTGGGTTCACTGAAGAGATAGTAAACGTAGGAGAATTGACTAATAAAGGTTGGGAGATTGGTTTAGATCTTAACCCGATAAAACTTGAAAATGGTTTTGCCTGGAATTCATACGTAGCGTTTACCAGAATCCGTTCTGAAATTGTTGACGCGGGTCCTACGGGTGAAATCATCATTGGTGGTCCTGGTAGCGGGTATGGACAGGTTATACATAGAAATGGCTTTCCTTACGGACAAATTTTTGGTAGTAAGAACGCCAGAGATGCCGAGGGCAACCTGCTAATTAATCCTGACACAGGAATGCCTTTTGGTCTTGAAACAGAGCAAATTGTAGGCGATCCAAACCCTGATTTCACATTGGGCTGGACAAACACACTCTCTTTCAAAAATTTTACGTTTAGTTTCTTAATTGATTGGAAGCAGGGTGGAGACTTGTTCTCATTCTCAGCGGCATCTCTGTTATTGAGAGGTCAATTGGCAAACAGTGTTGATCGTGAGGGTCTTCGTATTGTGCCAGGTGTCTTGGGAAGTCCCCAAACTTTTGAAGCTATTTTGGATGATAATGGCAATACAATTCGGAACACCATCCCCGTAACTGCGTTTGATTCACATTTCACTAACGGATGGGGTGCCTATGGCCAAACTGAGGTAAATATTTACGATGCAACTACCATTCGCTTGCGTGAAATTTCCCTTGGGTATTCAGTTCCTAAGTCAATGCTGTCAAAAACTCCTTTTGGTTCAGCCAAAGTTTCTGTTTCAGGCCGCAACCTGTGGTGGAATGCTCCCAATATGCTTGAGGGCTTGAATTTCGACCCTGAGGCATCGGGTGTTATTTCATCTTCAAACGTGCAAGGATTTGAGTATGGAGCGGCTCCAACAACAAGGCGTTTTGGAGTTAACGTGTCACTTACTTTTTAATTAATCAAATTAAATTTTTTCGATTATGAAAATATTTCAAAAGAAAGGAAGTGGATTGATACTGGCGGTAGTTTTACTATTTTCAGTTTCGTCATGCGACCTGTTTGACCTGGATATAAATACGGATCCTAACAACCCTGCTCAGGCATCCTTAGATCTGTTGCTAACCAATGTAATGTTGGATGCATCTGCCACCTTCGCGGGTGGATTGAATAATGCAACGTCAGGGTTTATGGCTCATACCACATCTACAGATGACCATAACATGAACAACGGCACATGGAATGGTACGTGGAACTTCTTATACGGTGGTCCATTAAATGATCTGGAACAAATTATTCTCACCGCAACTGAGCAAGGGAATAATCCTCATTATCTGGCAGTTGCCCAGGTTTTAAAGGCTTATTATTTTAGTATAATGGTAGATCTTTGGGGTGATGTTCCATATTTCAGTGCTTTTGGTGGTGCTAGCAATAAGACTCCCGAGTATGATGATCAGGCGCTAATTTATGCCGACCTTATTAAGCTGTGCGATGATGCTGTTGCTAATATTGCCTTGACAAGTCCGGTACGTATTTTAGGTGATGTAATATATGGTAATGGTTTAGCAGCATCATCTGCTGGTGCCTATACCACCCAAATGGGGCGCTGGAGAAAAGCAGCAAAATCCTTGAAATTGCGATTGTTGTTACAAACAAGCAAAGTTGATCCATCCGCTACTGCTAAAATTCAGGCCTTGGTCACTGAAGGTGATTTAATTTTGACAGCTGCTGATGATTTCCAATTTAAATTTGGAAACCTGCAAAATCCTGATGATCGCCACCCTTGGTATCAGAATGGTTATGCGGGTGGTGAAGCTGCATTTTCTTACTATGCTCATCAATTTATGTATGAGATGTTAAAAGCAGGAGATCCTCGCACCCCATTTTACTTCCACCGTCAAACAGAGGCTATTTTAGATCCTGCTGATCCTACAGATAAACAAACAATACCATGTTCGCAGCGAACAGATTGTGTATATGGTTATTTCGTACTTAGTCCCAGCGTTACGAATGGTTTGTTTGGTGTTGATCCTGAAAATCTTTCAACCTCCAGAGCAAAATATTTGGCTGGTTATTTTGGGCGGGATCGCGCAGATCCGTCTGGTGTTCCAAACGACAACCCATTGAGGACAACCGTAGGAGCCTACCCTGCTGCAGGTGTGTGGGATGGTGCCGCTGCTGCGGGAGGTGGTAATAAAGGAAGAGGTGATGGAATTTTCCCGATGATCACTTCATGGATGGTTAATTTTTATATCCTTGAATCCAAAATATCCTTAGGGGTTACTTCAGCTTCAACCGATGTACAACTTCTTACTGGTGCTTTGAATGCTCAGATTGATAAAGTGTTTCTTTTGGGTGCTGCTGCAGGTGGAAGCACCGATCCAACCACGTGGACATTCCCTATCGCCTATAAGACAAAAGCAAATTTTGTTTCAGGGATTACTTCAGGGTATCCTGCCGCAGGAACAGCACCTCAAAAACTTTCATATGCTATGAAGCAAGCCTGGTTTGCAAATCATGGAAATGGGTTTGAGTTATATAACACGTTCCGCAGAACGGGATACCCAAATGATATTCAAGCCCCACTTGAAACGCCTCGTCAATTCGCATTGAGTCTGCCCTACGCGCAAGACGAGCTGAATTTGAATCCAAGTACACCCGCTAAGGTGTATGATAGTCCGTCAGATGCTATTTTCTGGGATGTTCTTAAGTACCAATTTTAATTAGCGAATGAATATGAAAGCAATGAAAATATATCTGGTGTTAGCGATCGTCTCTTTAGGCGTCATAACATCTTGTAAAGATGAAAGCCTGCAAGTGGTACCCGATTGGGAAAGTGCTGTGCATGGTTTTGCGGATGTTACTAGTACCAATTCAGATTTCCTATACAACGATCCAAATCAGGATATTGATATCGATCTGAAATGGATTTCAATAGACAAAAAGTTGACAGTTACTAAGATAGAGGTGTTTGCTTTGTTTAATGAAAATTATATTGACTTGGATGGTAACCCTAAAGTGGCAGCTCATGGTGGAGAAACCGGAAAATTACTAACCTCATTTGAGGGAGGTGCTGTGCCGGCAAACCGCACTGCGGTTAATTTTTCAGTTACTCAGGCTCAGTTGTATAATCTATATCAAGCTTCTACTTTTGACTATGGAAATGGGTTGGTGAATGTGTTCACGAATCCTGACAAACCGCAAAGAAATGCGACTCAGCGTTTTATGTGGGATGACAAGATCGAAATCAGATGGGAGTACACAACCGATGATGGGCGTGTGTTTAATAAGTGGGCGCCTTCTGTTTGCACAGAATTTCCAGGTGCCAATTGCGCAATTAATTTGTCTGTAATTTGTGCTACAGACATAGCGCCTGCCAACGCTCCAGGAAATTGGGTTTTTGATATGCAGGACACATACGGAGATGGATGGCAAGGCGGCTTTATAAGTGTTGTTATAAATGGCACAGAAGCTCACCAGGTAAAAATACCAGATGGTGGTGGGTCATCCGGGCAGACAATAATCGCAGTTCCACCGGGAACTCAAACTTTGAAGTTTAATTGGAGCAATGATGCTTTTAACTCTGAGTGCGTATTTAAAATAACTTCACCGAAGGGAAATGTTGTTGCTAACATAGTCACACCAGCTCCTGGTCCAATTAAATTGGATTTGTGTTTGGAATAATTGGATTGCAAATTCCTTAGTAATAGAGGCTGTCCAGAATTATCTGGGCAGCCTCTTTGTTTAATACACAGTAATGTTAAGCAGAGTTCAAGTCTTTAATGGATTAGCAGGAGACCATATAGCTTTCGCTTTTTAGCCATTAACTCATAACATTTCAACCTGGAAATAAGCTCAAAAATCCATTTGAAAGCTATCGCAGTTTTGAAGAACAAATTGTATCTAACAAAATAAGAGATGGTTTGTAAATGAACTACCCTTAAAATATTTTGATCCTGCTTTAGCTAAGCATTTTAAACAGTGTAGTTAATCTGCTCTTCAAGCTTCTGCGATCGACAATGAAATCCAGGAAGCCGTGCTCTAATACAAATTCAGCACTCTGAAATCCTTTTGGCAAATCTTTTCCAATAGTTTCCCGAATCACACGAGGCCCGGCAAAACCTATTAATGCGTTGGGTTCAGCAATATTAAAATCACCAAGCATGGCATAAGAGGCAGTTACACCTCCCGTTGTAGGGTCAGTAAGTAACGAGATGTATGGAATCTTTGCTTCATCGAGCAAAGCAATTTTAGCGGAGGTCTTAGCCATCTGCATCAACGATAACCCGGCTTCCATCATCCTGGCTCCGCCTGAGCGAGAGATCATCAGGAAGGGCTTTTTGGTTTTGAGACTGTGATCCATGGCACGCGCAATTTTCTCGCCTACTACCGAACCCATTGAGCCACCCACAAAACTAAAATCCATGCACGCAATGGTAATGTCCAGCCCATTCATTTTACCATACGCAGTACGTACAGCGTCTTTAAGATTTGTTTTGGCTTGCGACTCTTTAATTCTTTTCGGATAAGGTTTGGTATCGGTAAACTTCAGCGGGTCTGCCGATTCCATAGCTGCATCCAACTCAGTAAATTCGTTATTGTCGAATAGGATTTCGAAATATTCCTGTGAACCAATTTTTACGTGATACTCTTCCTCGGGCACCACATACGCATTGTTCTTAAGTTCGCGGGTGTGTACAATTTTTCCAGCCGGAGACTTGAACCACAACCCATCGGGCACCTCGCGTTTCGCTTCGGTGGGAGTTAAGATTCCTTTGTCAGTACGTTTAAACCAAGGCATAAAATTCAATTTGAAAATTTTTCAATTGAAAATTTGAAAATGAAAACCTAAAACATCTCTCTGAGAGATTTTTCAAATTATATCATCGTCAAATTAACAACTACGCTATGTCAATTGTCTTATCCAGATACACATCCTGAATGGCTTGCAGAATTTCAACACCTTCTTTCATAGGCCGCTGGAATGCTTTGCGGCCTGAGATCAAGCCCATACCACCTGCGCGCTTGTTGATTACGGCAGTACGTACTGCATCAGCCATATCGCTTGAACCTTTTGAATCGCCACCGGAGTTGATAAGCCCAGCACGGCCCATATAACAGTTAGCTACCTGATAACGGCAAAGATCGATTGGGTGATCTGATGTTAATTCGGTATAAATTTTTTCATCTAATTTTCCATAGCTGCTACCACCGGTGTTAAGCGCTTTATAACCACCGTTATTCTCAGCTAACTTTTGTTTGATGATATCGGCCTGAATAGTTACCCCTAAATGATTAGCCTGGCCGGTTAAGTCTGCCGACACATGATAATCAACGCCATCTTTTTTGAAGGCATTGTTTCGGGTATAGCACCAGAGAATAGTTGCCATGCCTAGTTCATGCGCTTTATCGAAAGCTTTGGCTACTTCCTGAATTTGGCGGGTAGAATTATCAGACCCAAAATAAATGGTTGCACCTACGGCCACAGCACCAAGGTTCCATGCATTTTCTATTGAGCCAAACATAATCTGGTCGGCTTTATTCGGGTAGGTGAGTAGTTCGTTATGATTAACTTTTACAATGAATGGAATCTTATGTGCATACTTGCGCGACATCATAGCCAATCCTCCAAACGTAGTAGCTACCGCATTACATTCTCCTTCAATAGCAAGTTTTATTATATTCTCAGGATCAAAATAAATCGGATTCTTTGCGAATGAAGCGCCCGCACTATGTTCAATCCCTTGGTCAATAGGTAGAATAGAAAGAAAACCGGTGCCACCTAACCGACCATGATCGAAGAGGGTTTGCAGGCTTCGTATTGTTTGGGTGCTTCGGTTTGAAATCGAAAAAATTCGATCTACAAAATCAGGACCGGGTAAATGAAGCTGCTCTTTAGAAATGGTTTTGCTTTTGTGGGTAAGGAGAGATTCAGCGTCTTTACCTAGTAGTGCGCTAACATTGGTTTTTGCCATAATTTCTTTTGAGGTGAGCGGCAAATATAGGTTTCTAAGCTATTTTCTGCAATGTAATGTATGTTATGAGGCGCTAATGAAAAAACCCCATTCCAACCGAGTTGAAATGGGGGTTTTTAATGTTTTATAATTCGATTTATTTCGAAACAGCCAATTTCTCTTTGATTCTGGCTGACTTGCCTTGACGACCCTTCAAATAGAACAATTTAGCTCTGCGAACCTTACCAGCCTTCAAAAATTCAATTTTATCAATACTTGGGCTCAGCAATGGGAAAATCCTTTCCACACCCACACCATTAGAAACCTTTCTTACAGAAAAGCTCTCACCATTCGTGCCTTTTCCTCTGCGGTATAATACTACACCTTGAAATTGCTGAATACGCTCTTTGTTACCCTCGCTGATTTTTACGTGTACGTTGATAGTATCACCAGGCTTAAAAGCAGTGATTGTAGTCCTTTTTGCAGCTAATTCTTTCTCTACTTCTTTTATCAAATCGGCCATGACGCTCGGGTTTTTAAAATGGACTGCAAATATAGGCGTAAAAGCCAAAAAAAGGAGATGGGTGTGCAGATTTTTTGAGTTTTACCCCTCTAAAAGGTTAGGTCTGCGGTTTTTAGTTCGTTCCAATGATTTTTCGTGTTTCCACTGGGCTATTTTCGACTCGTGGCCAGAGAGCAAAACGTCTGGAACTTTCCATCCTTTATATTCTGCGGGTCTGGTGTAGACAGGGGGCGCCAATAAGTCATCCTGAAAAGAATCGGTAAGGGCCGAGGTTTCGTCCGAAAGCACACCTGGAATAAGTCTTATAACAGCATCAGAAACCACAGCCGCGGCAAGCTCTCCGCCTGATAGCACATAGTCGCCAATACTGATTTCGCGAGTGATCAGATGCTCACGCACACGCTCGTCAACACCTTTGTAATGACCGCATAACAAGATCAAATTTTCTTTGAGGCTTAATTCATTCGCTATGCGCTGTGAGAAGAGCTCTCCATCCGGGCTCATATAAATTACTTCGTCATACACTCGTTCTGATTTTAGCTGAGTAATACAAGTGTCAATCGGCTCAATCATCATCACCATGCCTGCGCCTCCGCCAAAAGTATAGTCATCAGTGTTTCTATGTTTCGAATTTGCGTGATCTCGCAAATCATGAATTTGAACTGTAACAATTCCTTTTTGTTGAGCGCGCTTTAATATAGAATCGGCAAACGGGCTCTCGATAAGTCGAGGAAGGCAGGTTATAATGTCGATGCGCATAAAGCTAAATTACACCAGCGAGGTAAGAAATGCTATAAGTCAAGAAAACCATAGGGCAGTTGCACAACAATTTTCTTTCTGGTCTTATTAATCGAATTAATAAAGGGGCCGTTGATCGGAATCAACACTTCCTTTCCCAGATAATTAATAGCGAGCAACCGATTGGTTCCAGATTGAACGACTTCGGTTACAAGGCCCAGTGGCTGAGAGTTTTCATCTTCTACCTGAAAACCTATAATCTCATCGTCATAAAATTCTCCACGCTTTAACTTGGGTCGCACTGTTTTCTCGGCATAAATACTGCACCCCTTTAGGGCAGTTGCTTGCTCAATTGAGTTTATATCCTCAAACTTTACAAATGCTTTATCGCCCCGATCTGATAATTCAGCAATAAAAAATGGCACCAGGTTATCTTTGATTTCAAGAAAAAGAGATTTCTGCAACTCCAAATTAATTGCTTCAGTAATTATCAGTGTTACTTCGCCTTTCAGGCCGTGAGTTCGGGATACATACCCAATTTTGAAGCAGGATTTCTTATCCATGTTGAATGCGATAAACTAAAAGAAATAAAAAATGCCAACACAGTGCATTGGCATTTTGACTATTAGTTAAGTGAGGTTATGCCTGAGGTTCAGTAGCAGTCTCGCCTTCAGCGGGAGCTTCAACAGCCGGAGCTACTTCTACCACTAGCGCCTTTTTACGGATTGCTTCTGCGCGCGCTTCTTTTACTTTCACTTCGGCTTCTTTGCGCGATTTTGCGGCTGATTGCTTGGCTTTTGAAATGCTATCTATCTTAGATTGAATCTTATTTTCTTTTGATTTTAACCATTCAGCCAGTTTTGCATCGGCTTGTTCTTGTGTGATAGCACCTTTAATAACACCAATTTGAAGGTGTCTCTTAAGTGTAATGCCGCGGTACGACAACATGGCTCTAACCGTATCTGAAGGTTGTGCACCTTTCATCAGCCAGTCAAACGCTTTAGCATCGTCCAAAACAATAGATGCTGGCACAGTAGCCGGATTGTAAGTGCCTATTTTTTCAATGAATTTACCATCGCGCGGTGCTCTGGCATCGGCTATTACTACATCGTAAAGTGCTAGTTTTTTACGGCCTCTGCGGGATAATCTGATTTTTACTGCCATTTTCTTAGTTTTTTAAATGTTGGATCTCGTCCGATTTTTAAGGATTGCAAAGGTAGCCTATTTTCTAATTTTACCAATTAGTTGATTCCAGAAAGGCATGGAAAGTGTCAATAACTTTATATTTGAATAAGCGATTATTAGGTTTTTTTATGTTATCACCCCTTTTTACATTTGATTTCTTTTAAAATCAACATGGACAAATTTTCATACATCTCGAATGCAGACGTTGGCTACCTTGACCAACTGTATCAGAATTACAAAAAAGATACAAATTCTGTTGATCCAACATGGCAGAAGTTTTTTGAAGGCTACGATTTTTCGCAACAACGCTTTGGCGAAAATGGCCATGGATCTTCATCCACAGATACACTCTCCATCAAGGAAACTCAGGTTCGTAACCTGATCTTTCAATATCGCTCCTTTGGGCATTTGAAATCAAAAACAAATCCTGTTAGAGAACGGAGAAATCATAACGTAAATCTCGACCATAAGAGTGTGGGCCTAAGTGATGCAGATCTGGATACAGAGTTTGATGTCGCCTCCGAGATTGGAATGCCGCGCGCAAGCCTTCGCAAAATCATTGAGAAATTAAAAGCATTATATCTGGGGGCCATCGGTTTTGAATATAATTTTATTCGTAACGATGATGTTCGTGCGTGGCTCTATCAGAAAATTGAAAAAGAATATTACGAGCATAATCCTAATCTGGATGAGAAGAAGCGTATCCTATCCAAATTGAATGAAGCAGTAGTATTTGAAAATTTTCTGCACACCAAGTTTTTGGGTCAAAAACGGTTTTCATTAGAAGGCGGTGAGAACACAATTCCAGCACTGGATGCGATCATTAATAAATCGGCTGAACTAGGAGTAAAAGAAGTAGTGATTGGAATGGCTCATCGTGGCCGCTTAAATGTGTTGTCAAATATTCTGGGCAAAACATACGAACAAATCTTTACCGAATTTGAAGGAAATGTAAATCCGGATTTAACTATGGGCGATGGCGATGTAAAGTATCATTTAGGATACTCCAGCCACATCAACACCCCTTCCGGAAAGAAAATTTATGTAAAACTTACTCCAAACCCTTCGCACCTCGAGGCAGTTGATCCGCTTGTAATTGGATATACACGCGGCCAGATTGATGATGAATATCAGGGCGATTTGAGTAAAGCGATGGCCATTCTCATTCATGGTGATGCAGCGTTGGCAGGTCAGGGAATTGTCTATGAAGTAGTACAGATGTCAGGATTGCCAGGCTATAATACCGGAGGTACCATTCATTTTGTTATCAATAATCAAGTAGGCTTCACCACTGATTTTGATGATGCCCGCACGGCTATTTATTGTACGGATGTTTCAAAAATTGTTGATGCACCCGTACTGCACGTAAATGGTGACGATGCCGAAGCGGTAACATTCTGCTCAAACCTGGCGGTGGAGTATCGCCAGAAATTTGGTAAAGATATTTTTATTGACTTGCTCTGCTATCGCAGGCATGGACACAATGAAAGTGATGAACCAAAATTTACGCAGCCCAAATTGTATAATATTATTGCCAAGCACCCCAACCCACGCGAAATATATGTGAAGAAGCTGGTGGAGAAAGGTGTGGATGCATCGCTGGCAGATGAGATGGATAAAAACTTTCGTAATCAACTTCAGGACAGGCTCAACGAAGTGAAACAAAAACCACTTCCATATAAGCCTCAGAAAATTGAAGAAGAGTGGGAATTACTCCGCAAGGCCAAGCCCGAAGATTTTGATCAATCTCCTAAAACAGCTATCACTCAAGAAGCTGTCGATAAAGTTGGGAAAGCATTAACCACTATCCCGGAAGGGTTTAAACCGCTTAAGCAAATTGAAAAGCTTATTAAGGATCGGAAGACTGCTTTTTTTGAAGAAAAGAAATTGGGTTGGCCCGAAGCGGAACTTCTAGCCTACGGATCATTGCTTCTTGATAAAGTTCCTGTGCGCATGTCAGGGCAGGATGTAAAACGCGGAACCTTCTCGCATCGCCATGCTTATTTTTGGGATGCTAACACCAACGAAGCGTATTGCGGGTTGAACAATATTGACAAGGCGCAGGTGAAACTTCATATTTATAATTCATTACTCTCAGAATTTGGTGTATTGGGTTTTGAATATGGGTATTCGATGGCAACACCACATGCACTTGTTTTGTGGGAGGCACAGTTTGGTGATTTTGTGAATGGAGCCCAAACAATTATTGATCAGTTTATTTCAAGTGCCGAGTCAAAATGGCAACGAATGAATGGCTTGGTGATGTTGCTGCCACACGGATATGAAGGTCAGGGCCCCGAACACTCCAGTGCACGACCTGAACGCTTTTTACAACAAGCGGCTGAATATAATATGGTGGTAGTAAACGTCACCACAGCATCAAACTTTTTTCATTTGTTGCGCAGACAAGTAGCGTGGGAATTTCGCAAGCCTTGTATAGTGTTTTCACCTAAATCGCTTTTGCGAAATCCTTTGGTTGCTTCGCCTGTGAGCGAGTTTACAGCAGGTACATTTAGCGAAGTAATTGATGACCCGAATGCGACTGGAAAAGATGTGAAGAGAATTGTACTTTGTTCAGGCAAAGTATTTTATGACCTGCAGGAAACACAACAGAAAAAGAAAATAAAAGATGCTGCTATTGTGAGATTGGAACAACTGTATCCATTTCCTGAAAAGGCGTTGAATAAAATTATAAAGAAATATAAAGGTGCTAAGTTGGTGTGGATGCAGGAAGAGCCTCAGAACATGGGCTATTGGTCATTCATAAAACGTATGTTGCCCGATACAGACGTGCAGTTGGTAGCACGCAAGGCGAGCGCCTCTCCGGCCACCGGCTATTCAAAGATTCATAAAATTGAACAAGAGAAAATTGTATCACAAGCTTTTGAAATTTAATCCAGACACTCACAATAAAATATAATTACATGGCACACGTAAACGTACCTAACGTTGGGGAATCAATCACAGAAGTTACCATTGCAAAGTGGTTAAAGAAGGATGGCGATGTAGTGAAGATGGATGAAATAATTGCTGATCTGGAATCGGAGAAGGCTAACTTCGAGCTGACTGCACCGCAAGCGGGCAAACTAAAAATTGTGAAGCAGGCAGGAGCCACAGCGACCATAGGTGAGTTAATCTGCGAGATTGACGAATCAGGAGCTGCCTCCAAAAGTGATGAATCTAAAACGGGCAAGGAAGAGTCAAAAAAAGTAAGTGAAACAAAATCGGAAACGCCTAAGGCAACGGGTGGAGTTAAAGAAATGAAAGTTCCTGCTGTTGGAGAATCAATCACGGAAGTAACAATTTCTACCTGGCTTAAAAAGGATGGCGACTTTGTAAAATTGGATGAGATAATTGCTGAAGTAGAGTCTGATAAAGCAACGTTCGAACTTCCTGCAGAAGCCAATGGAATTTTGAGAATCGTTGCCAAAGAAAAAACAACGCTGCCTATTGGTGGTTTGATTTGTAAAATTGAGATCACCGAAGGTGGGGCGCCTGTTACAGCAAATGCATCAACACCAACCGTTGTTGCAGCTTCCGGAGACAAAACGTATGCATCAGGTCATCCTTCACCCGCGGCAGGAAAAATTCTGGATGAGAAAGGAATACCGGCTTCACAAGTTGCAGGTACGGGTGTAGGTGGGCGCATCACAAAAGAAGATGCAACCAAAGCGCAAGGCACTACAGCTGCAAAAACAGAGAGCCCAAAATCAGCTTCTGTTCCTCCGGTTATCACCTCCGGTGGAGGACGCAACAAACGTTCTGAGAAAATGACTTCGTTACGTAAAACAATTGCGAAACGATTGGTATCGGTAAAAAACGAGACCGCCATGCTCACTACGTTCAACGAATTGGATATGAAACCCGTAATGGAGCTGCGCTCTAAATACAAGGACAAGTTTAAAGAGAAGTATGGTGTAGGCCTAGGTTTTATGTCTTTCTTCACCAAAGCAGTGTGTGTAGCCTTAAAAGAGTTCCCTGCCGTAAACGCTCAAATCAATGGTGATGAGGTTATCTATCATGACTATTGCGATGTATCGATAGCGGTATCTACACCACGTGGTCTGGTAGTGCCCGTGATTCGCAATGCCGAGGCACTTTCGTTTGATCAGATTGAAGCGGAAGTAGTTCGTCTGGCTACGAAAGGTCGCGATGGGAAACTTTCTATTGACGAAATGCAAGGTGGAACATTCTCAATTACCAATGGTGGTGTGTTTGGGTCTATGCTTTCAACACCCATTCTAAACCCTCCACAGTCGGCTATTTTAGGAATGCATAATATTGTCGAACGAGCTGTTGTAAAGGATGGTCAGGTTGTCGTTAGACCGATTATGTACCTGGCCCTATCGTATGATCATCGCATTGTAGATGGTCGCGAGTCGGTGAGCTTTCTTGTACGCGTGAAAGAGTTATTGGAAGATCCGGGACGTTTGATTTTGGGTGTTTAGAAAACCCCAGAGCTTGATCCATGTTCTTAATTTTTATTCTAAAACAAAAACTCAGCGGCCTTTGCGCCTCTGTGGTTAAATGCTAAAAACACAATTGTTACTATGCAATACAATGTAACCGTAATTGGCTCAGGCCCGGGTGGATATGTAGCTGCAATCCGCTGCGCACAACTTGGTTTTAAAACAGCTATCATCGAAAAGTATGATACACTTGGTGGCACATGCCTCAATGTGGGGTGTATTCCTTCCAAAGCCTTGCTTGATTCTTCCGAACATTTTTTTAATGCCGGCCACACCTTCAAAGAACATGGTATCGACATCAGCGAACCCAAAGCAAACATCGCTCAGATGATTAAACGCAAGGCAGGTGTTGTGAAATCCAATGTGGATGGCATTTCTTTTTTGATGAAGAAGAATAAGATAGAAGTTCACATCGGGGTTGGTTCTTTTATTGATAAGAATACAATAAAGATCACAAGTAAGGATGGTAAAGAAACTCAGATAACCACCGAGAAAGTAATTATTGCCACCGGATCAAAACCTACACCTCTTCCTTTTGCTCCCTTTGATAAGAAGAGAATAATTTCAAGCACAGAAGCGCTTGAACTTCAAGAAATTCCAAAACATTTAATTGTGATTGGTGGCGGAGTAATTGGTATGGAATTAGGTTCTGTTTATGCACGCATCGGGTCGAAAGTATCGGTTGTGGAGTTCATGGATAGTTTAATTCCCACCATGGATTTAGCATTAGGTAAAGAGCTGATGAAGTCCACGAAGAAGTTGGGAATGGAATTTTATATGGGCCACAAAGTAACGGCCGTTGAAAACAAAGGCAAAGAAGTGGTTCTGAAAGCAGAACCCAAAAATGGGGGCGCGGCCATTGAACTTAAAGGTGATTATTGTTTGGTGAGTGTAGGCAGAAGACCTTATACAGACGGACTGGGTCTGGAGAAAGTAGGCATCACTCTTGACAAAGGAAAAGTGCCAGTGGATGATCATCTGAAAACAAGTGTAGATAATATCTATGCTATTGGCGATGTAATTCGTGGCGCTATGCTCGCTCACAAGGCAGAAGAAGAAGGTGTGTTAGTAGCCGAGCAACTTGCCGGACAAAAGCCCCACATCAACTACAACTTGATACCCGGTGTTGTCTATACATGGCCCGAAGTAGCAAGCGTTGGTTACACCGAAGAACAATTGAAGGCTGATGGTAAAGCCTATAAAGTTGGAAACTTTCCTTACAAAGCGCTGGGTCGTGCGCGTGCGTCTATGGATTTGGAAGGGTTTGTAAAGGTACTTGCTGATAAATCTACCGATGAAATTTTAGGCATACATATCATTGGTGCGCGTGCCGCTGATATGATTGCAGCTGGAGTTACCGCTATGGAGTTTCGTGCTTCTGCGGAGGATATTGCACGCACATCACATGCGCATCCTACTTACATGGAGGCCGTGAAGGAGGCTTGTTTAGCAGCTACTGCAAACCGACCAATTCACATGTGATAAGTTGTTTTAATAGGATTGAGTTAGCCATTCTTACGAATAGCTATTTTTTTGACTTCTCAAAAGATGAGCTCACTAATAATTTGGAAACCAACAAGGCGCGCATCATGAGCGCGACCACAACCGGAAGCAGAAAAACATTAAGTTGCTGCGGTAGAGCAAACCAAAATATCGATACGATGGCTAACAAAATTGCGGTTACGAAGAAATACTTAATCAACCAAGGCTGAGATTTTTTCCTAAATAAAAAGATAGCAGCGAATGCGTGTATCGGAAAAGCCCAAAGCAGATTGAAATTTTTAGCAGCCGCCTGATGATCGGTTGCAATCCACAGAAGTAAAAGCAACAAGCCGATCCAGCCAACAACTGAAAACACGAGTACGTCAAACCATTTTGATAATTTTTTTCTGTTCCAATCAAAATACGAGAGGACTATGGTAATAAGCAGGAAGCCTCCGAAAACTATCCATGGATGAAAAAGACTGAAAATTGTGGCTTCGGGCGTGGCTTCGTAGACAGAAGTTTTTTCTTTCACCGCGGGCACTGAGTTAAGGGTTGCGTGATCGAAAGAGTTTTCGATATAGTCTGGTAAAAACATGTATTCGTAGGCAGAGGCTCTTTTATCCATCGGTAACCCTAAACAAATGTCAATTCCCAAATCACCCCAGGGCTGCGGCTCTAAATATAAATCAGTTAGCTCCCGAATGGTATATTTTGTGGTGATGAAGGAGCCATCAAATTTTAAATCATCTTTAAGTGTTTCGGCAAGTACATCTCTGATTTTGGTTGCGCAATTGTTATAAAAATAATCGTATCGGTAGGTTTGATTCTCCGGTTTTGCATTCCATTCCAGGTAATCAAAAATTCGTTGTTTTTGATCCACTGTTAATGCTAGTATCTGCTCATGAACAAACCGATTGTGGGAGATATAATGATTTCTGAAATCCGGATAAGAATAGACACCTAATTTATAATACAAAAATCCACGTGCAAAGTTCAGATAGAAATTAGATTGATCGAAATCAAATACTCCATAGTTGTAAGCGAGATCAAGTTGTTGATCAGCATCGTAAACACGAATAGCGCTATGACCAAAGGCAGCGTATAGTTCGGTAGGGGTTGGCCCTAAGGTGATTATAGAAATCTGAGCAGTCTCTTTTAATTGAAGATTTTGAGCCTGCGTTAGCGTGGAGACAAGAAGCAGCGTGAATAAAATGACTTTCTTCATAGTAAGAAATAAGTGCGTTTAAAGATAAGACAATCGGTTTGTAAACGGTAATTTTGAAAGCATCGCTTATGATAGGAAGTTTTTACGATAGTTGGAATTTAACAAAAAAGATGACCCCGGCCCGGCTTGTTAATGCGGGCAAGGTTTTGTCCAGCTATCAGTATTCCCGCCTCTTAGGGAAGGCATCGCACTGGGCTATGCCCATGAGCATAGCTATTGAACCTACTACCTCTTGTAATCTTCGGTGTCCTGAGTGCCCATCCGGGTTACGATCTTTTACGAGGCCCACCGGTATGTTGCAAGCGGAATTATTCAAGAAGACTATTGATGAGTTAGCTCAAACACTTTCCTATCTCACTTTTTATTTTCAGGGTGAGCCGTATTTGCATCCTCAATTTTTGGATTTAGTTCAGTATGCGTCTTTGCAAAAAATTTATACGGCAACGTCAACCAATGCCCATTATTTGAATGATGAGATGGCGAAGAGAACAATCAAGTCTGGATTGGACAGATTAATCATATCGATGGATGGCACTACCCAGGAAACGTATGAAGCCTACCGGGTTGGTGGTAAACTTGATAAAGTAATTGAAGGAGCAAGAAATATCATTCGTTGGAAAAAAGAATTGAAGTCACTTACACCTTTCGTTGTTTTTCAATTTTTAGTTGTGAAGCCAAACGAACATCAGATTGAAGAAGTGAATCGTTTAGCGCGTGAGATTGGAGTAGATCACGTAGTGCTCAAAACAGCGCAGATCTATGATTATAAAAATGGCTCTGATTTAATTCCAACTATCGAAAAGTATTCCCGCTATCAGAAGCAAGACGATGGCACGTACGCCATCAAAAATGAATTACTCAACCATTGCTGGAAAATGTGGCAGAGCTGTGTAATCACTTGGGATGGTAAAGTGGTGCCTTGTTGTTTTGATAAAGATGCCCATTATGTGATGGGTGACTTGCAACAACAATCCTTTAAAGAAATCTGGCAAAGTGAAAAGTATAATTCTTTTAGGGCTTCAATCTTGCGCTCGCGCGATGAAATAGAAATGTGTAAAAACTGCACAGAAGGAACCAAGGTGTGGGCTGAAGCTTAAAGCCCTTTTGTTTTTATTTCATTTTCAATTTTTTGCAAATCAATTGCCCCGCATTTTCCGCAGCCGCTATTACAAGCATTTTTTACATTGAAAGACCGAATGACCAGTCTCGCCAGATAAACACCTGCGCCAATAAAGAGAACCAGAATAATAACTTGCTGAAGCATGAAGTAAAGTTAACGAATAGAACTAATTCACGAAAGCTTGAGGGAGTGAATGCGTCCGTATCCGGACAAAAGTCAGTGATTCTGGACAATAGATTCAACTAAAAGCTGAAATTCAAGCTGAATACCAGATGGCATAAATCTTGGAATACCACTCAAACTATTAAGAGTCTGGTAGCATCCAATCTATAATTACTCATAGAATATGTTCAAAAACTACTTCAAAACAGCCCTCCGAAATCTGCTTCGTCAACGCGGAACAACTTTTTTGAATATCAGCGGACTTACACTGGGTCTGGCTACCAGCCTGATTCTTTTTTTGTTGGTGCGCTACCATAAAAGTTTTGACATATACCATAGCAATTACGATCGTATCTACCGTGCCAATGTGCAATCCGATGGTAATGATGGAAAAAATTATACTTCGGGAGTATATCCGGGCTTTCCTGAAGTATTTAGTAACGATTTCCCTGAAGCAGAAGAAGTAACTTTTGTCTCATATCGGAATGGAAGCTTTATAGTAATCCCGCAAGAAGGCAGTGAGCCAAAGAAATACGATGAAGAACGTGGAGTAGCGTACGCGCAACCCAACTTCTTTAAAGTGTTTGATCGGAAAATTCTTATTGGCGATAGCGAAAAGGGATTGGACGAACCGAATGAACTTATTTTGTCAAAACGATCAGCAATCAAGTATTTTGGAAAAGAAGATGCCATTGGCGAGGTACTTCGTTACGATGATAAAGATTTTCGTGTAACAGCCATAATGGAAGATTATCCTTCCAATACTGATTTTCCTTTCGATATTCTGGCATCTTATATCACTGTAAAGAAAGGCAGAGATGAAAGTGCCTGGACGGGAATCTGGAGTGATGACCATTGTTACTTTACCTTGAAAGCCGGTAGTTCCATAGCAGACATTGAAGCCCGCATGCCCACCTTTGTTACCAAGTACCTGGGTGATTCAACCCGCAACCGCGATAACACCGCATTTGTTTTACAACCTTTCAATCAAATTCACTTCGATGATCGGTTCGGTAACTACAATTACAATACGGTAAGTGATGCTTCACTACTAACCCTTAGTATAATCGGGGTGTTTCTCTTGCTTACAGCTTGTATCAATTTTATAAATCTTACCACAGCCGAAGCGGTTAAGCGTTCAAAAGAAGTAGGTATTCGTAAATCATTGGGGAGCTCAAGAAATCAATTGATTTTTCAGTTTCTTGGCGAAACATTTTTAGTAACCTTAGTATCTATTGTGGTGGCAATTGTGCTGGCAGAAGTTGGATTGAGTTTTCTCAATCCTTTTATGGATTTAACGCTAAGTTTAAATTTTTCAAGTGATATTTCGCTTTGGGTATTTATCATCGGAACGCTGGTGATTGTTTCAGTGCTGTCAGGCCTTTACCCAGCTGTGGTAGTAAGTTCATTTAATCCGGTCAAGGCACTAAAAAATCAACTCAGCGCGGCTCACTCTTCGGGTTTTAATCTGCGCAGAAGTTTGGTTGTGCTTCAGTTTGTGATTTCGCAATTGCTGATTATTGGAACAGTGGTGCTTATCAGCCAGATGAATTATCTGCGTAATAAAGAATTAGGCTTTCACAAGGATGCGGTTATTACCGTCAATATTCCAGTGGGTGAACAAGCTGGTGCAAATGGTGGTACTAGTAAAATGCGTACACTTCGTGACGAGTTGCTAACTGTTTCGGGTGTTGAAGCTGCGAGTTTAAGTAGCACGGCACCTTCTTCAGGCAGTGTATCATCAACAGATTTTACAATAGAAGGCGATGATAAGCACTATGGCACTCAGGTAAAACAGATCGATGGAAATTATATTGATTTGTATGGTTTGAAATTGATAACAGGTAAAGGGGTTGCCGATATAGACACCGCTCAGACATTTGTGGTAAACGAACGGTTAGCGCAGGTAGCAGGCTTTGCTAATCCCGAAGATATTATCGGAAAGAATATTAGCATGTGGGGCAAAACACTGCCGGTAAGTGGAGTTGTGAAAAATTTTCACACCGTGTCGTTGCAAGATCCACTGGAAGCTACCATCATGCTTAATCAGATTCGAGGTTACTATACACTCTCGGTAAAATTAAATCCACAATCACTGCAAGATGCCTTGAAGGAGGTGCAGGCTAAATGGGAGCGAACCTATCCGGAGTACATTTATTCCTATCGCTTTTTGGATGAACAAATTCGTGAGTTCTATGAAAGCGAGCAACGTATGTCGGTTATGTTATTAATCTTTACTTCGTTGGCCATCTTTATTGGTTGCCTCGGATTGTTTGGTTTAACGGTATTTATGGCCAATCAAAAGACCAAAGAGATAGGTGTACGAAAGGTTTTGGGTGCATCCGTTGAAAGTATTCTGATGTTATTCTCCAAAGAATTTATCAAGCTTATACTGATTGGATTTTGCGTGGCAGCACCAATTGCATGGTATGCGGCCAACCAATATCTCGAGCAGTTTGCCTATAAAATACCGGTAGGGCCAGAATTATTTTTAGGTGGACTTGCCATTACCTTGCTAATTGCAATAGTAACAGTTGGTTATAGATCGATGAAGGCTGCCATCGCTAATCCGACACAGTCATTGCGATCAGAATAAAATTACTTGAACCAAAGTTTCCGAATTTCGGTAAGCATTTCAGTATGAATTTTTCCGGCCGCGCACAACTCACCTCCATGTAAATAATTATTGCCTCCTGAAAAGTCGGTCACAATGCCACCGGCTTGTTGCACAAGAAAAGCACCACCGGCTACATCCCATGGTTTTAGACTGTATTCAAAAAAACCATCGAGTCTGCCGCTGGCTACATAAGCAAGGTCAATGGCAGCACTGCCAAGTCTGCGGATGCCGTGCGTTTTTTCAAGAAAGGTTTTTATAATCTCAAGGTAATCTTCCTTCTTGTCGGAGTGATAGTAGGGGAATCCGGTTGCCAGCAGGCTCTCTTCTAATTTATTTATAGATGAGATTCTAATTTCATGTTGATTACAATAAGCAGGTCCGCCTTCGATGGAATGAAAACACTCTTTGTGACTTACATCGTAAACAATACCCAAAATGGTGCGGTCTTTTTTCTGCAGCCCAATACTGATAGCCCAAAGTGGTAAGCCATGCAGGTAGTTTGTAGTTCCGTCAAGCGGATCGATGATCCATTGATAATCATTTGTGCCAACCAGTTCGGTACCTTCTTCTGCCAGAAAACCAGAGCCAGGAAGTAACTCACTTAACCTGGCAACTAGTCTTTTTTCCGATTCTTTGTCAACATACGAAACCAGATTACTGAAGCTTCCCTTTTGCTCAATCTTCGAAAGATCGAAACCTTCGTTTTCTTTCTTCATGAATTCGCCTACCTCTGTACACAATTCAATTACATCCCGTTCTAATAATGGCAAGTTCATTTTTTGCTTGTTTTATTTTTTACAAAGGATAACAAAAGTATTAACACCGAAATCCAAACGGCACTTCTTGCAATGAGCTCACCTTGTTTGTCGTAAGAGGTGCTTGACAGAGTACCTTGCGAATAGGAAAGAATCATCTGTGCGCGGCTTATGCCTTCATGCTCTACTTGATACGAGATAAGAATGGGTGCAGCAATCATCAGGATAGCTAAGATAAAAAGATAAGCATTAAATACTTTCTTGTAAAAGAACGAAAGATAAAAAACGAGGTTAACACACAGTATCCAAAGCGATGCACCTAAATACCCAGATTGGAAGGTCCAGTTTAGCCACTTGGGCTGAAGCAGCAAGGCATCGGCAAGAAAGATAGTTTTATCAATCCAGGGTAGTTTTAAAAACATATACTCGAGTGCTAACCAAAAAAAGATAACAGTAAATTTTCCTAATCGCGAACCTAAACTTTGATACGCGAATGAATACCCTACAAAGGTGAGCGTGAAAACAATCGCTTGTGCCAGCACAAACACCAGTAAAGTGGTTTCGAATAGCTGAGCCGCAAAAAAAGCAAGCGCCAAAGCAAGAAGAATCAACTCAAATCGATTCCATGGTGACGAGTGATTTTTTGCCTGATCCGTAATTGCAAACAGCGGAGCGAAGCCTGCGAAAATCAAAACCGGAAAGGGCTTCATAAGCCAACCAGCCGAAAGGAGCACAGCAGCAAGAGCAAAAAGGCTCCAGGGGTTATAAATCAGATCGCTACTCTTTTTTGCCATCGATCACAAGTACAATTTCGCCCTTTACCTCTTTCTGTTTAAAGTGTTCCAATACTTCCACAACGGTACCTGTTTTAGTTTCTTCATGAAGTTTTGTTAACTCACGCGAAACAGATACCAACCGTTCGGAGCCAAAGAATTCAAAAATCTGTTCTAACGTTTTTATAAGCCGATGTGGAGACTCGTAGAGCACCATCGTTCGGTCTTCCTCAGCCAATCTCTTTAGCATCGTCTGTCTTCCTTTTTTATGAGGCAAGAACCCTTCAAAGACAAACCTATCGGTAGGAAATCCTGACTTCACCAACGCTGGGATTAACGCGGTTGCTCCAGGTAAGCAATCAATCTGCAAACCTGCTTTTAATGCTTCACGAACTAAGAGAAAACCGGGATCGGAAATGCCTGGTGTGCCGGCATCACTGATTAGCGCCATCACCTCACCTTGTTGCATGCGGGTAATAAGACCAGCCAGAGTTTTATGTTCATTAAATATGTGGAAACTCTGAAGCGGCTTTGAGATCTCGTAGTGTTTTAGCAGAAAGCCAGAGGTGCGGGTGTCTTCGGCCAGTATGGTGTCTACAGATTTCAAAACATCCAATGCCCGCAGGGTAATGTCAGCCAGGTTACCAATCGGGGTTGGAATAAGGTAGAGAGATGTTTTGCTGGCTTCCAAGGCTACGCTAATTTATCAATGGCATCAGCCAGTTTCGTATCTTTTTCTGTAACGATATCGCCCGCATCATGTGTGGAGAGTTCGAATGTAACAACATTGTAAACATTTGTCCAATAAGGATGGTGATTCATCTTCTCTGCCACCAAGGCAACCTTTGTCATGAAGCCAAATGCTTGTTGAAAGTCTTTGAACGTAAAGGTCTTCTTGAGCCGATTATTTTCTTTTACCCACATAGAGTTGTATGTTGAATTGACTTGCTAAAGTTAGGACAAAGCAGGCACGCTTCGTAGGATTTTTGGAATATGAATTAAAGTGCGATTATACCCTCAATGTTAGCGGCAGCCTTATAAATTTCTATTACAGCCTCACTGGATGGCATCATCATTATAAAAGTTATGCTGGTATAATTTCCATTTTTAGAAGGCTTTTCGGTGGAAACATGCCTAGGAAAGAGAATTTTCACTTCTTCCGCTTTGTCTTTAGGTACAATAAACTTAAAGGTGTAAAGTTCAGGCCACGCATAGTGACTTTCGAGTTGTGTGCGGAACTTATCTAGCCATTGTTCATCCATAGTAAACAAAAAGCGTCCCGAACGTTAATCCGGGACGCTGAAAATGGGTACTGTTCTTAATTAAAAATACTTATATCGTTTATCCTCGATGTTTGCTCCTTGCTTAAGAGCCTCTGAAATGCTGTAGGCAGCTTTTCCATTCAGGCCTTGCAGCAATTGATTTTTAAACATGGTATAATCGCCCACAGCAGGAGCTATTGTCTTATTTTGCAACTCAACAACCAGCACTCCGTTTTCACCAGCAAAAGGCTCAGAGCGTTTACCGTTCTCAAGCGAGAATACCTTACCAACGGCAATCGGATCGAGGCCCACACTTGGCAATGTGTTGGAGTTTAGCTTCACATCACTAGATGAGTTAACTGTAGCATCCGAACCGAAAACCTTGGCCATTTCTTCCAGAGTGCCTTTTTGCGCACTTAATTTTTCAATGATCTGCTTTCCTTTCACTTCGTTGCGAACGGCTGGAGTAATTTCTTCTTTAACAGCATCAAATGAACGGAACCCTTCTTCCATTTCTCCCGTCATTACGGCCACCACATAATCTGTATCAAGATCAAATACGTCAGATACTTCTCCTGTTTTCGCTTCACGGAAAAGCCAGGTAATCATTTCGCGGGCATCACCAAGATCATTGATTCTCCGGTCTGTTGTTTTCAAATCGCTGGCATTCTTTACAACTACAGATTCAGCTTTTGCTTTTTCTTTAAAGGCATCAACACCTTCCAGGTCGCTGGCGAATGTTTGTGCTTTCAGGAAAGCATTATTTTGAGTTTCTTCACTGGGCGCTATAGCAAGTTCAATAGTAGCCACTGCGTAAGAGGTGTAATCAGCAACACCAGTAACTTCGATGATGTGAAACCCGAATTCAGTCTCTACTACATCATTTAAAATTCCTGTTTTGGTTGCTTTAAACACAGCCTGATCAAACGGCCCTACCATTTGGCCAGATACAAACCAGCCTAAGTCTCCACCCTGCGAGGCTGTGCCATCTGTGCCATGTTCGCGTGCTTTGGCAGCGAAGGAAGCACCGGATTTTATTTCAGCAAGAATTTTCTTTGCTTTTTCTTTGGCTACACTTTTGGCAGCATCAGTTTCTGCATCCCAACGAATAAGAATATGACTTGCTTTAGCATTGCCTACTGTATCTTTTCCTACACGTACCACCTTCGATACTTTGTAGGATGCGCCATCCAGATAAGGGCCGAATACTGAGCCGGGTGTCAAATTTTCTTTTTGATCACTTAACAATGAGGGTAGTGTGGATGCGTAGTATTTAGTGAATGGTGTAGCGCCATCGGTATTGGAAGCAGCAAAGACGGAGTCTTCAGTAACAATTTTGAAATCAGCGGCTAACTTTTCAAGATCCTGACGGAGTTGAGCGGAGTCAGCAGCCGATGCCTGGATTGGGAACGAAACGTAACTAAGGCTTCGGGTCTGTTCAACTTTATATTTTTCTTTGTTGCGATTGTAATAATCTCTCAATTCGCTATCGGAAACTGTAACAGCCGAGTCGCTCACAACAAAAAATGGAACGTAGAGATATTTAACTTCAGCAACATCATTTTGCGTATGATAATCCCTTTCAGCTTCGGCTTCGGTAACATAATTAGTTTTCATCAACAGGTTTTCATACTTGAGACGTTCACGACCCAAGCCAAGATCTCGCTGAAAAGTTGTCCAGCGATATTTGGCTTCTTGCCAACCAGCCAATGCTTGCGGGTCGATTGGAGCAGGTGAGTTAAACTGATTGATGTAATCAAGTAGACGGCTGCGATCAAAATTTCCTGCCGAATCCAGAAAAGAAGACTTTACGTTTTCGTCAATATTTCTCCCCTGAATCATATCCCAGATTTCTTCGGAAGTAACACGCACCCCTACTTTTTCAAATTCAGGTTTGATTGCCTTTTGGGCAATTAAAAGATCCCAGGCTTGCTGTTGCAACAAAGGTCTTTCGCGATCACCAGGCTGGCGACCAAAATTCAGAATGTAGTTGTTTTCGCGTTCTTGAATGGCCGCTTGATATTCTTCGAGCGTAATGGTAGTGCCACCGATTTCGCCTACGTTATTACCGTTACCAAAAATTGATGTTGGTCCACTGCCAAGTAGATCCCCCCCCAAAATGAAAGCAGCCAAGGCAAGGGAAATTAGCCCGACAACCCATTTAGTCATATTGTTCCTCAACGATCCTATCAGTGCCATAAGAAATTTATAAAGTTTTGAATAGTTTATCTGTTTTTAGCGACTTGGTCGGTTTAGCCCACCGTTTTGTTTAAAGAACCGCAAATTTAACCCGTTATATCAATTAGACAAAGGAGAGTTTTAATAATACGCTAATTAATTAGCATCTGACATTCAGGTGCTTAGGCCATAAAATCGAGGTAAAAAGCCTATCTCTTTTTGCGGTAAGTGTAAATGAAAAAGAGCATAACAGCCATCATCACCAACCAGTATGCCTGGCCTATGCCCACGGCCATTATTTCGTAAATGGCGATGATGATAAAAAAGGCTGCCAGAGAGAGTAAGAGAATATCGATCAGTTTCATGAAGTCAGCTCGGTCAAATTGATGTTGGTTAATCTTCTACAACAAATTCTCCTTCCGGGTTTTTAATCTTATAGTTTGATAAATCCTGATCGGCATCCAGGCCGGTGCCAGAGATAACCTCATTTTGAAGTTTAATGATAACAAAATTATCGGTGAAGATTTTCTTGGTGTCGGGTTTCCAGAATAGCTCTTCGGTATTAAGTTGTTCTTGCTTGGCGGTGTTAATCACCTCTACATCGCCACGACCACGCCATTTATTTTCGTCCTTAAAGAAGTAAGCGCTGTTTGCGCGGAGTGTGGAACTGATCTTTCCGAACTCATCATAAAACTCAAGATAAATGCCTTCCGGAAACTCGCGGTCGCCATTCTGAAATTCAAAGATTTTTTTGGCTTTGAGAATAACCTTGATTACTTCTTTCTCTGTATAGTGCATGGTTATGTCTTCGCCTTCGCTTAGCGGACCTTCATACAAAACGGGTTTAGCGGCCTCAGGCGTTGTGCAACCAACAATCAAAGTAGCTAGTAGTAGAAAAACTGCCAGCAAGGTTTGTGATTTTGTTTTAGATCTATTTCCGGTAACCATAAAAAAAGAAGGCTGGCTTTTCAGCCAGCCTTCAATGAACTTTAATTTTTTACTCTTTTCCTCTTGTCTTCAATACCACGGTTTCACCTACCCAGCAAGAGATTGATTTACTTTCACCCTCTTTCCAGTTTAACTCGAACAATTCTGTTACGGAAGGAAACTGAGCGCGGGCCTGATTCATTTTTTGCTGATCGCCAGCCTTGTAATACATTTCATAAGCGGCTATGTAAACCAGGCGATCTTCAGCTAAACTTGAGCCTTTTGCACAATCTTTGAAAGAACCCAGATACAAATCCCCGATTTTCTCAAAGCCTTCTTTACCACCCGCCTTTTTATAGGCTTCTCTCGCTGCAGACTTGCTACCTTTTTGCGCTAATAAATCCCCCACAAGAATATTGGAAGCAGTCTTATTTTCAGGTGTAGTTGCTAACTCAACGGCCTCATTGGCGAGCGTTTCTGCCTTTTCAAGATTTCCGTTTTTAGCATACACTTTAGCCATGTTGATAGCCAACCCATAATCCGGACTTACTTTATGAACTTCTTCAGCACTTTGCAACCAAAGCGGATCGTCAATACAACCTCCCATGGTCATAAATTGAAAGATCTTTTTTGCCATCACAATATCGCTTGGGTTCTGCTTAAACTTGGGAGCAAGATTTTTTCTTACAAAATCGCAATCAATTTTAACTCCACACTTAGGAAGGATATCGTCAATAGCTGTTTTGCTCTTTTTAAGCTTTTCAACAACATCTTGTTTATTTTCTGCCTGCGCCTTTTTCATTTTGGCATCAATCACTTCTGAAATTTTATCGTAGCGCTTCAGAATTTCTTCTTCACTTAAATTTTTAAGCAAAGCAACATTCAATTGAACAACCTTCATGTAGGCTTCCAGGTTATTGTCTGAAACATTATTGCCACTTACCTCATAAACCTTATCATATAAAGCCAAAACCTCAGCCGTTTTAGCTTTGTTTTGACCGTTGAAGGACAATGCATAAAGTGCTTTACGATTGAGAACATTCACCTCGTCACCACAATTGGTAACACGCATGTCGTAGAGCATCAATAAAGAATCAATAAGAACTTGTTTTTTAACAGGATCTTTTTCAGTTGAAGCTAATTTGTTATAAACTTCAGTTCCATCAATGTAAATCTTAGTGTTCCATTGTGGTGCTGCGTTAAGCATCCACTGTATGCCAGCGGTTGCACCCCGGAAGTTTCCCTGCTTCATAGCATCGCCATAAATAGCAACCTGCTCTTCGGCTTTTGCTTTATCTTCAGGCCATTTAAATTCTTTGCACTGAGAAAAACCAGTAACTGAAGTGAGGATTATGAAGGATAATCCAAGCAGCGATAGTCTCATTTTCTTTTTCATTGTTCTAGTTAAATTTAATCAAATCTTCTCTTGATAAACCATTGATCGTTAAAAGTCACGCCAAAATAAATCTTAAAATAGTTTTCTTCAATTGTATTGTCAGTCAGATTGCCTCTTTTTCCAACTTTAAGAGCTAAGTCGAGGTTTGAGGCACGTCCGACTGGCAAGGAGAACCCAAAATTAATGCCAAAATCTTTAACAGGCATGCCATTTATCAAATAGGGGTATTTATCATAGCTTACACCTGTTCGGTATGTCATGCGTTTTAAGTAACTACCGAGTGCCGTTGGATCGGGTGTAAATTCAGTACCTAAAGCAGCGCGCCAGCCTTGCGTTGCTCCCTGAGTCTGTCCTCTGTAATCTCGAAATTGAGAATAATTTAAAAGAGTAAAGTCAGTTCCCACCATCCACTTTTCACCCTTACCAAAAGACATACCCAACGAAAGCACTTGAGGCAACGTGATAGAGCCTGGTACTTCGTTTGATAACGTAGTTGAATCGATAGGATTTCCGGCCAGATCTCTCCGCTCAATGCGCGATGTGTATCTTGTTTTGAGATCGGTTTTGAAATCATAGACTACACCCACATTGAATTTGTAGTTTTTGTTAAACAAAGAATCTTTATGGTAGGAGAGCCCCACTGTGAAATTGAAATCTTTTACATAAGTTCTTTCATAAATTGTTGAGTAGTAGTCGAAATTCTGAGTGGTTGTAGAAAGTATATTTGAATATTCATTTACAATAGAGCTAAATAAATATTGAGCTTTAACTCCCACAGAAAGATTCTTATGCAAGGCCACTCCATTCGACCAGGAAACCTGATTGATTCCACCACTTCCAACCTCAACCACGTCAACAGTATTGGTGCTTCCTTCTATTTCATCAGTATAATTTAGGCGATAGTTCACAGCAGAGTAAGGCGCTAACCCGAATGAAGTAGACCATTTACCCAACTTCACCGGAAAGCCCATCAACAGGTAATTCAAATTTCCATCACCATTGGTTTCTGAAATTCCGTTTCCTTTCACGGTTCTTCGCTCGCCAATAAAACCGGCTTCAAAAACAGTAAATCGATTAAAAATTAATAAGGCCGGATTTTGATTATTCAAATAGAAATATTGTGGATTACTAATACCCACACCAGCCATACCTTGGTTATTTGCAAGCGCATTTCCATAATACTCTCCCAATCCAACGTACGAAAAGGGGCTCATAGCTGTTTGACCTAACGCGCTTGCCGAAAGGAGCAGAGAGAAACCAAGTAGGTAGTGAGAAATCTTCTTATAATTCAACATGATAGCGCAAAATCCGGTTCAATCCGATCAAAACAAGATCAGGGGCCACAAATATGGGGTGTTTAAGGCTGTTTTCAAAAAACGAATAATCGCCACCACATAAAATCACCCGTAAGCCGGGGTATAAGTTTTTATATTCTTTAATGATTCCATCAACTTCTGCTTGTATGCCGCGAATAACACCACTGCGCATACACGATTCAGTGCTGGTGCCGATAAGCTTAACATCTTTCATCGGCTTTACTAACGGCAGCTGTGAAGTAAACGTATGCATGGCTTCAAATCGCATGGCAATGCCGGGTGAGATGCCACCACCCAAATAATGCTTATCGCGATTTATGAATTCATAGTTAATACAGGTACCCGCATCAATTACAAGGCAATCTTGGTTGGGAAACAATTCCAGGGCACCACAGGCTGCAGCAAGGCGATCCACACCTAGCGTGTGCGGTGTTTCATATGATATTGTAATTGGAAGCCCTACTGTTGCTGTAAGTTTAATTTTTTTTCCGGCTATTGATGGCCACGCAAGAATTTCGTCAGGATTGTGATTAACTGAACTTACAAGAACATTTTCGAAGGAGCTTTTAGCTACGAAATTTTTTAACCCTTCTGCGTCAGCAAAAAAATCTTTTTGAATAAGTGCGGAGCCATCAAACACTCCAACCTTAAAACGTGTATTACCTGAGTCGATGACAAGATTCATATTCTTTAAAGGACTTCAAAAGTAAGCAAAGAAGTTCCAACCGTGATTTTAAATATCTTTGACGCGATAAAATTTATAGGATGAAAGACCTTCTTGAAAAGTTTGAAAATAAACGCCCTGAAATAGTATTTGAATGGAAGGACAGTGAAACGGAAGCAGTAGGTTGGGTTGTTATCAACTCGTTGCGGGGCGGTGCGGCCGGTGGTGGCACACGCATGCGGGTGGGGTTGGATAAACGAGAGGTGGAATCGTTGGCTAAAACCATGGAAATAAAATTCACGGTTTCCGGGCCTCCGATTGGTGGTGCCAAGTCGGGCATTAATTTCGATCCGAACGATTCGCGCAAAGCAGGTGTGCTGCATCGCTGGTATGCAGCCGTTATGCCGTTACTCAAATATTATTACGGAACCGGTGGTGATTTGAATGTAGACGAAATACATGAAGTGATACCGCACACCGAAGACGTTGGCATCTGGCATCCGCAGGAAGGTGTTTTTACCGGGCACTACAAACCCTCGGAACCCCAAAAAGTAAATCGAATTGGTCAACTTCGTCAAGGCGTAATTAAACAGATTGAAGATGCCAAGTACACCCCAACGCTTCAAAAGAAATATACGATTGCCGACATGTGCACGGGTTATGGCGTAGCTGAAGCTGTGAGACATTACTATACACTTTGGGGTGGAAAATTAGAAGGGAAACGGGCCGTTGTGCAAGGTTGGGGAAATGTAGGTGCAGCCGCAGGATTTTATCTTTCGCAGATGGGTGTAAAGATCGTTGGCATTCTTACGCGCGAAGGCGGGTTAATCAATCAGGCTGGATTTTCGCATCAGGAAATTTGTAATCTGGTGGTGAACCGTGAAGGCAACCGATTAGTAACGGAAGAACTTTTGTCGTTTGAAATTGTGAATCAAAAAATCTGGGACCTTGAGTTTGAAGTTTTTATTCCGGCAGCGGCTAGCCGATTGCTTACTAAAGATCAGATTGATCGCATGATTACTTCGGGGGTAGAGTTATTCTCGTGCGGTGCCAATGTGCCCTTTGCTGATCCGGAGATTTTCTTTGGGCCAACAGGGGTATATGCCGATCAAAAAATTTCGGTTATCCCGGATTTTATTGCCAACTGCGGCATGGCCCGGGTGTTTGCCTATTTTATGGAACGCGAAGTTAACATGACTGATGAAGCGATTTTTTCAGATATCTCGCACACGATAAAAAACGCCCTCGAAAAAACAAGAAAGATAAGTCAGGCAAAAATTAACGTAGCCCAAACGTCATTTGAGATTGCGTTGAAACAGCTAGTTTAATTTTAAAAACAAAAGCCACGACTACACGAATGATTTTATTCGAGTATTCGTGGCTTTTACTAATGCACAGGCGGATGCACTGCCAGATACGGTTGAATGATCAGATAAACAATGGCCCCGGCAAAGTAGCCTAACATGGCTAACAATGAGATTTTCTTCAAATACCAGATAAAATCTATTTTTTCAATGCCCATGGCAGCAACACCTGCTGCTGAGCCAATGATCAGAATGCTACCACCTGTACCTGCGCAATAGGCCAGGTATTCCCACACCAGGTGATCCTGATAATAAATATTCATATCGTACATACCCATGCTGGCTGCTACGAGTGGAACATTGTCCACTATTGCGGATAGTAATCCAATCAACGTGACGATAATTCGTTGGTCACCAATTGAGTGGTCGAGCCATGTTGCAAGTTGACTTAGCACCTGCATTGATTCCAATGAACCAACGGCTAACAAAATACCCAGGAAGAATAAAACACTTGGCACGTCTATTCGTGCTAAAGCTCCCGCCACCGTGTAGTTTTTCTTAATAGCTTCATCCAAATCGGGATTGATTAATTCAGACACAACCCACAAGACACCTAACCCCAACAGAATACCAGTGTATGGCGGCATGTGTGTTAAGGTTTTGAAAATAGGCACGAAAATTAGCGCACTCACTCCTAAAAATAACATGAGATTCCCTGATCGTACTGTAGTGTCGGTATTTTTGACTTGCTGTTCGTGCGTTTCACCTAACGTACCTTTTAACGTGAAGTTTAGATAAATTAAAGGGATAAGCATACACGCAACACTGGGCAAGAACAGAGTTATCATAATGTTTCCTGTTGTGATCTGTCCCCCAATCCAAAGCATGGTAGTAGTTACATCACCAATGGGTGTCCACGCGCCACCGGCATTGGCAGCTATTACAATCATTCCCGCAAAAAACAATCGCATCTCCTTGTCAGGAATAAGTTTTCTTACGAGTGATAACATAACAATTGTGGTAGTCAGGTTATCCAACACAGACGATAAAAAGAAAGTAACCCAACAGATAATCCACAGAAGTCTTTTCGGGTTTTTAGTTTTGATGCGATCCGTAATAAACTTGAAGCCGTGGTGTGCATCCACCAACTCAACAATAGTCATAGCACCCAAAAGGAAAAAAAGAATTTGCGCTATGCCGCTGAGGTGGTGCGATAATTCGGTTGTTACAAACTCACGATACAGTTCACCGGAGGAAAGCGCATTAAATTTTTCTCCCAACTCAACTTTCAGAATTTCTAAAAATGAGGTGTACGATTTGCTTTCGGTTACTGCTGCCGAGGGTTCTGAAAGAACGAAGAGCGTCCAACAGATTACACCTGCCAGCAGGGCAGAAGCTGTCTTGTTAATTTTAATGGGATGCTCGAGGGCGATAGCGATGTATCCGATTACGAATACAATAATTACAAGTGCTTCCATAGAACTGGTAGTTAGGTCTATGGTAAATATAGGCGAAAAAAATAATTCCGATTATTAAAATTCGATTATGACTTTAATACCGGATAAACGGCAATTTTTCCTTTTTTAGTGAAAGTTCGTGGCTCAGGGTTGGCTTCGGGCGAACTAAAAAAGAGAAGCTGGCCATCGTGCGGATAACCAGCTTCTCGAGATAATTCAAATTAAAACTTGTAGGTAAGCTGCGCTAAATAACTAGCCCCCATCTGACTAAAGTGCGAACCATCGTAGGTTAACACGGGGTATCGGCCATTAAAAGTTATGTAGCTTATCTGTTCTGCCACCTGCGATGGATCACTTAAGATTGCTTCACCATTAGAATTCATAGCTTTTAACTTGAACTCCGGCATAACATTCAGCAAATTTTGAATAGTTATCGAAATAGAGGCTTTAGGAGAAAAGTTATATGAAACCCCAAGGTCAGTTAACACCTTTGTTAAAAATTCTAATTGCAGATCAGAACTAAGATCGGCATTGTTAAACTGAGTCGGTCCAAACAATGTGTTATTTAAGTTAAAACTTATCTTTCCTTTCACCAGATCAGCTCCCAGAATGTATTTGAATTTGGGTCGGCTCGTAGTAAGCAACGATTCACTGGTTTGGCTGTAGATAGGCAATCCGTTTACGTTGTCATTCACCGCTTGAAAGCCGCCTACTAATTCATTTTTAATCCGGTAGTTACCGGCCAGATTCAAACTTAAACTTGCAGAGCCAACTGCGATATTGCGATAACTTGCCACAAGATCAACACCACTTGTTTTGGTTTCGGCAGCATTGACAAAGAAGGAAATATTATCAACAAAGGCATTGCTTACCTCGCTACCATAAACAATCCGGTCTGTAATATTTATCGAATAATAATCGGCCGTTAAAGAGAAGTTCCTGTTTGGGTTAAAACCAAATCCGAAAGAGATATTATTGGATTTTTCGGCTTTCAGTTTTGGAACACCTAGCAACCTGGCTTCGCGACTGAAGTTATTAGCTAATCCTGTTATTACGATATCACCTCCAGAAAATGACGCCTGACTTAACGATAAGTATTGTTGATGTAATGTAGGCGCTCTGAAGCCTGATGAAACTGCACCTCTTAAAATAAACTTCTCACCAATTTTATAACGCGATGTTACTTTAAATACATTGGCCGCACCAAAATCAGAATAATTCTCCGAACGGAAAGTTCCACCAATCAGAAAATCTTCTGTGATGTCCCATGTCAAGTCTACATAAGCACCGATATTAAATCGGGTTGCTTTGATAGCGTTACGATCCTGAAATCCTGGAAAAGAGTTAGCACCCTGGCCGGAATAAGAAGCCGTATCTCCGGCAATCAATTCCCACGATTCTGTGCGGAACTCCGAACCAATGGCTATAAATAAATTGTCTTTTATCGACTTGGAAAAATCCATGTTACCCACCACATGATTAAAAGCAAAACCTCCGGGCTTGAATGAAACCGGACTATTAGATAGTAAAGAACGATTCACAGTATTGTCAACTGTGAAAAGCATTTTATTGCCACCAACGGTTAAACTCATATCTTGTTTCCAGCCACTAAGGTCTTGCGACCTGAAACCAATCGTACCATTGTAGTCAGATAGATCGCCTTCAAAGGTTGGCTGATATCCAATATATCCTCGGTAAACACCGGCTGCTTTGTCAGCTTCAAATTCAGTTTGAATCTGGCTACCTACATCTCCGTATTGATCTCCGGTATAATCCGGTGCACTTGGATTTGCAACGTGCAACAATCCATGATCAACTCTCCAATAGGGCTGACGAAAATTTGCATTGCTTATCGTCTTTCTATAAACATACGCTGCATTAAAATATACTTCCGAATTTTCGTTAACCGGGATTGCACCATTTATAAGAAACTTGGCAGAGGTGTTGTCAGGGGTTCCGTTTTTATTATTTCCATCAGGAAACTGCTGCAGATAAGACTGTACCTGAGAAATTTCTGAAGGTGAGTTGTTCCAGCTAAGATCTCTCGCATCGCTTAATGCATCGATCTTATCTTTTCTTATGGCCGCTTCTTGTTTGTTCAACGACATGTGATAATTAATAAACCCCTTCTTTCCGAAGTTGGCTCCGCTATTATAATTAATACCATATTGAAATCCGCCATAATTGAGTGTTGAGCCCGTGCTGAGTGAAACTGAAGTTGCATCGTAACGATCTTTTAAGATGATATTCATAACACCGGCAATGGCATCCGATCCGTATTGGGCGGAGGCACCATCGCGAAGAATTTCAACCCGCTTAATGGCATCGGTTGGGATAGCTGATAAATCTGCACCCGTTTCTCCGCGGCCTGGCCCTGTTTGTGTATATACCAATGAGGTAAGATTTTTACGCTTTCCATTTATTAGAATCAGCGTGCGACTGGGGCCAAGATTTCTTATTTCGTAGGGGTCAAATAAAGAAGTGGCATCATTCACGGGTGTGTTTACCGTATTAAATGATGGAACTCTATACTGAAGCGCTTTATCAAACGAAATCTGCCCGGATGTTTGAAGATCTGCAAATGTTATGTTGTCGATAGGCAACGGGGTATCGGTTATCGTTCGTTCCGAGCCACGACCGACAGAAACAACAACTTCTTCCAGTTGATTTGAGCTCCCCTCAAGACTGATTGCGAGGTTGTTCGATTCTGTGAGAGCAATTTCTTGCGTGATGTAACCGATAAAAGAAACAACCACTACTTTGGCATCTGCAGGAATGCTGAGTGAAAATCTTCCATCTACATCGGTTGCAGTACCTGTTGATGAGCCTTTAACAACAATGTTTGCACCGGCAATAGAGAAGCCATCTGCTTTATCGGTTACCGTGCCGGAAATGGTGCGCGTTTGGGCTGTCAGATAATGACTGCCCAGAAAGACCAAAATGAATAATAGATTTTTTTTCATAGATAATAGGGTTAATTGAGGTTTAATGTTAAGGTAACATTATAAAAACCCATTACCAAGTGCTACACGACTACTAGTTGAAATAGTAGCTTGATTAATAGCGCAGAACTCTCTAAAGTTGCCTGACTACAAATGAAAAATTCCTTCGTTTAAAAGATTAAGGGCTTTGTCTTTTTGATTGGTGTCTACCAAAATGGAAATGTTATTCTGACTGCCGCCATACGATACCATGCGAATGGGAACGGTAGCCAGTGATTGAAATACATCTTTCAGTACACCTTCTTTTTCTAACAGCATATTGCCTACAATACAAATGATGGATTGGTTAGCATCTACTTCAATGGTGCCAAATGCTTTTAGCTCTTCGAGAATAGTAGAAAGGTTTTTGCTGTCATCAATCGTTACAGACACGGCAACCTCTGAGGTTGAAATCATATCTATGGGAGTCTTATAGCGCTCGAATACTTCAAACACTTTGCGCAAAAAGCCGTAGGCCAGCAACATTCGCGATGATTTAATATTAATAGCAGTGATCCCATCTTTTGCTGCTACAGCCTTAAATTGTCCGCGACTACCTTTATCGCTGATGATTGTACCGGGTGCTTTTTCATCCATCGTGTTTTTTAAACGCACCGGCACGTGATATTTCTGGGCGGGCACAATGGTGGAGGGATGTAAAATCTTTGCACCAAAATAAGCCAGCTCCGAGGCTTCATCGAATGTAAGTTCAGCAATAGGCACGGTCCTTTTTACAATGCGTGGATCATTATTGTGCATGCCATCAATGTCCGTCCAGATTTGAATTTCTTCCGCGCGAATAGCAGCACCAATTAACGAGGCAGTGTAATCGCTGCCGCCACGCTTCAGGTTATCGATCTCGTTGCGATGGTTGCGACAGATATAACCTTGCGTAACCAGAATATCAACGTTGTTAAGCGTTTCAAGAATTGGTTTTAAACGGTCGCTGATTTTTTCTAGTTCGGGCTCCTGGTTTTCATCAATGGACATAAAGTGTAAAGCCGGCAGCAGACGCGCTGAGACTTTCCGTTCCTGCAGGTGATGATAAAACAATTCGGTAGAAATTAATTCACCTTGTGCCAATAGTTCGCGATAGGTGCGATCATCACCCCGATAGCTTTCAGGATTTCCGGCTGCTAATAATCTGAACAAACTAAAATAACGACTAACAATTTCCTGCCCAATGGCTTTGTAAGCTTCACTTTCGTAAAGCTCTTTAATAAATTGCTGATAGTGTTTTTCAAGATCGGCTATCTCCTGTTGAGCTGCGGTTTGTTGCTGTGCTATGAGGTGTTCACCAATGCGCACCAGCGTGTTGGTGGTGCCGCTAAGTGCTGACAACACCACAATCTTTTTCCCCGGCATGCTCAACACGAGATTGGCAATCTTCTTCATCCGCTCAGGCTTACCCACCGAGGTGCCGCCAAACTTTACTATCAGCATAATATTTTTTTAAGGACCGTAAAGATAAAGATGACCATTTAACATTGAGCGACCTATGCTAAACTTTTTTGATTGAGTTATCACAAACGGTTGTTTGGAAGAGGCCGATTTAGTTTATGACAAGCAACAATACCATCATAAAAATAAAACGAGCTTCTCTGATTTCTCAGGAAGCTCGTTTGTTAATGAGTGTTTTCTAAATGATTACTTCTTCACCTCTTCGTATTCAACATCCTGCGCATCGCCCGCACCTGAGTTGTTGCCTGTGTTAGCATTTGTTTCTGTGCCTGCGTTAGGCTGACCGCCTGGCTGCGAGCCACCAGCATACATCTCTTGAGATGCCACCTGCCACGCTGCGTTGAGTACGTTTACTGCGGTTTCGATCGCGGCCAGATCCTGACTCTTATGCGCTTCTTTCAATTTCTCAAGCGCCTGACTGATGGAAGTTTTGTTACCTTCAGAAAGTTTATCGCCAAATTCTTTTAACTGTTTTTCAGTTTGGAATATCAGCGAGTCGGCTTGGTTGATTTTTTCTACACGTTCTTTTTCTTTCTTATCGGTTTCAGCATTTGCCTGAGCTTCCTGCTTCATCTTTTGAATTTCCGCATCGGTAAGACCAGAAGATGCTTCAATGCGAATTTTCTGTTCTTTGCCAGTGCCTTTATCTTTTGCAGCCACGTGCAAAATACCATTCGCATCAATATCGAAGATTACTTCAATCTGTGGCACTCCACGCGGTGCTGGTGGAATTCCATCTAAATGGAAGCGACCGATGGTACGATTGTATTGAGCCATCTCACGCTCACCTTGCAACACGTGAATCTCAACCGAAGGCTGATTGTCGGAAGCGGTTGAAAATACTTCTGATTTTTTAGATGGGATGGTTGTGTTGGATTCAATCAACTTGGTAAACACGCCACCCATGGTTTCAATACCTAACGATAGTGGAGTTACATCAAGCAACAACACATCTTTTACATCACCAGAAAGTACACCGCCCTGAATAGCAGCGCCCACAGCAACTACTTCATCGGGGTTTACGCCCTTCGAAGGTTTTTTGCCAAAGAACTTTTCAACCTCATCCACAATGCGTGGAATGCGGGTAGAACCACCTACTAAGATTACTTCGTCAATCTGGCTTACAGAATAACCTGAATCGGCTACAGCTTTGCGGCAAGGCTCCAGGGTTCTGCGAATCAAATCATCACACAACTGTTCGAACTTAGCACGCGAAAGTTTTTTCACTAAGTGTTCGGGCACTCCATCCACGGAAGTGATATAAGGTAGATTGATTTCTGTTTCTGTAGAGCTGGAGAGTTCGATCTTCGCTTTTTCAGAAGCTTCTTTTAAGCGCTGCAACGCCATCGGATCTTTGCGCAAGTCGATGTTCTTATCAGCTTTAAACTCATCGGCCAGCCAATTCATTATACGCATGTCAAAGTCATCGCCACCCAGGTGAACATCACCATTGGTTGACTTTACTTCGAATACGCCATCACCTAGTTCAAGAACTGAAATATCGAATGTGCCACCACCCAGGTCATACACAGCAATTTTCATGTCCTTGTTTTTCTTATCCAACCCATAGGCTAAAGCAGCTGCCGTTGGTTCGTTGATAATACGCTTTACATCTAAACCAGCAATCTGGCCGGCTTCTTTGGTTGCCTGACGCTCGGCATCATTGAAGTAGGCAGGCACCGTGATAACGGCTTCTGTTACAGTAGTACCCAGATAGTCTTCAGCGGTGCTCTTCATCTTTTGAAGAATCATAGCCGAGATTTCTTGTGGAGAATATAACCGATCGCCAATGCGAACCCGCACCGTGTCGTTATTGCCACTTTCAACTTCGTACGATACCATTTTTTTCTCGCCCGTTACTTCACCAAATTTTTTGCCCATGAAGCGTTTGATTGACGATACGGTGTTTTTTGGATTGGTAATAGCCTGGCGCTTGGCAGGATCACCTACTTTGCGTTCGCCTTTTCCGTTATCTAAAAAACCTACGATTGAAGGCGTAGTTCTGCGGCCTTCGCTGTTGGCAATCACCACAGGCTCGTTGCCTTCCATTACAGATACGCACGAGTTGGTGGTTCCTAAGTCTATTCCAATGATTTTTCCCATGATATGTTCAGTTTTTGAATTACAATGTTTGAGTTAGCACAGACCCATTATCAAGGGTTGTGCCAAGGGGTATTTCGATGAAAAATGTGCCAGAGTGGCAGTAAGGTTCCGCCTTCTGTGCCGGATTCTAAACATTACACAACGATTAGTTCTTGATGGACCTTCCCCAAGATTTTTCAATTTTCTTTGAGGAGCTTACTCAGCCTGAGTAAGAAAACTAGCAATTCTCTTACTTTTGCGCCCACTTTATGACGCTCGAACAAGAAATAGCCAAACGCAGAACGTTTGGTATCATTAGTCACCCCGATGCTGGAAAAACAACCCTCACAGAAAAACTTCTTCTTTTTGGTGGGGCTATTCAAAAAGCAGGTGCTGTAAAATCATCGAAGATAAAAGACCATGCCCGCAGCGACTGGATGGAGATTGAAAAGCAGCGGGGTATCTCCGTGGCTACTTCAGTGATGGGATTTAATTACAAAGACATCAAAATCAATTTGCTCGATACCCCTGGTCATCAGGATTTTGCTGAAGATACCTATCGCACCCTCACCGCGGTTGATAGCGTAATTCTGGTGATTGATTGTGTGAAAGGCGTTGAGTCGCAAACTGAAAAATTAATGGAGGTGTGCCGCATGCGCAACACTCCGGTTTTGTGCTTCATCAATAAGCTCGATCGCGAAGGTCAGGATCCGTTTGATTTGCTGGATGAGATTGAAGAAAAACTTTCCATTCGTGTACGTCCGTTAAGCTGGCCGATTAGCATGGGTAAAACATTCAAGGGAGTTTATAATCTCTACGAGAAAAATCTAAGCCTTTTTACACCCAGTAAAATTACAGTACAAGAAACGTTGGAAATCTCGGATATCAGTAGTGCAGAAGTAGATTCGTTGGTGGGCGAGAATTATGCCAATCAGCTGCGAGTCGATGTAGAATTAGTAGAAGGAGTTTATCCGGAATTTGATGTTAATGAATATTTACAAGGCGAAGTAGCGCCTGTATTTTTTGGCAGCGCAGTAAATAATTTTGGTGTGAAGGAATTGCTCGACACCTTCATACGAATTGCACCGCCACCCATACCGCGCGAAACTACCCTGCGTGTTGTGAAACCCGGAGAAGAAAAATTTACAGGCTTTGTTTTTAAGATTCATGCCAACATGGATCCTAAGCATAGAAACCGGATTGCTTTTTTGCGTGTGTGTTCGGGCAAGTTTGAGCGAGCTACTAATTATCATCATGTACGAAATGATAAGGCAATCCGATTTTCAAACGCTACTGCATTTATGGCGCAAGATCGTGAAACGGTAGATGAAGCGTGGCCGGGAGATATTGTTGGACTTTATGATACGGGCAATTTAAAAATCGGAGATACCCTTACCGATGGCGAAAAGATAATTTACACGGGCATTCCAAGTTTTTCGCCTGAGATATTTAAAGAAGTAATTAATAAGGACGCTATGAAAACGAAGCAACTTGAAAAAGGATTGCTTCAGTTGATGGAAGAAGGCGTGGCACAATTATTTACCTATGAACTTGGGAAGCGAAAAGTGGTGGGAGTAGTAGGTGCTCTGCAGTTTGAAGTAATTCAGTTTCGGTTGAAAAATGAATACAGCGCATCGGCAGAGTTTGCCGGGCAAAATATTTATAAAGCTTGTTGGATCAGCAGTAAAGATCAGCGGAAGCTTCAGGAATTCATCGATTCTAAACAGCGACATATTGCACGCGACAAAGACGATAAGCTGGTGTTTATGGCTGAGTCGCGTGCGTGGTTACAAATGGTGCAGGATAATTTTCCGGATATCAGCTTCCACTTCACCTCTGAATTCAAAGATTGAGTTTATTTACTCAGTGACTACGATGTGGTTATAAATCAATTCTGAAACTGTAGCCATTGCCTCGATGCCTTTATCAGCGTCTTCCAAATCTTTAGATAGCAGAACCAAAACATACTTACTGCCATCAGGCAAGTATACAATTCCAGAATCATGGCGCACTCCGGTAATGGAACCCGTCTTATGTGCTACCTTAACTTCTTTCGGTAAGAGGGCCGGGATAATATCGTTGAATTGCTGATCGAGTAAAATATCAATCATAGCCATGCTGGCTTCGGCATTCACCAGCTCTTCGTTATTAATCTTTTCAAATAGCAGCATCAGATCGTAAGCCGTTACCTGGTTATTCATTCCAGCTTCGTATGCTTTAGTGTCCTCCACGCCCCGCAACACCTGAATATCCTTAGCACCGATGCTGCGCATAGTCTGTGTTGCATTCTTTGCATCCACCAACTCTACAATCAGGTTGGTAGCCAGGTTGCTGCTAATAATGATCATATCATACATCAATGAATACACAGTTCTCTTTTCACCAATGTGATCATAGATCAGTGTATCACTATCAGACTCTTGTGTTAATGAATACGAACTGCCATCGACAATACTTTTAAATTCATTTTTAATAAGAATAGAATCCTTAAGCGAAAATTTTCCCTGCGCAGCTTGTTTATAAACCTCTACCATCACGGGAGTTTTTATGGTGCTGGCTGCATGAAACAGTTGATGTTCATTGACTAGAACTGTCTCTCCGGTTTGAAGATTTTTATAGGCAACAGCAAAAACTCCCTTTTGTGCACCTAGTTCTGATTCGATTTCTTTTTTTAGTGTATCCAGCGAAGAAGGCTTGCCACAGGCGCAAAGGAAGTAACACAATAGAAGTGTCAGACGATTGGTCATAATATGGGTAGAAAGGTTTCTCTAAAATAGATATTCCTGATGATCAAAACTTTATTTGATTGAATATCTTTGACCAATGGTTTCACTCCCTGTTCTCTACGAAGACAATCATTTGCTGATTGTAAATAAACCCGCAGGAACTCTGGTGCAAGGAGATGCTACAGGCGATAAGCCACTTGTTGAAATAGGAAAAGAGTATATCAAAGACAAGTATCAAAAACCGGGTGAAGTATTTCTGGGGGTGGTGCACCGATTGGATCGGCCAGTGAGCGGAGTGGTTGTGTTCGCACGTACTTCCAAAGCGTTGGAACGGATGAACGCTTTGTTTCGCGACAAGGAAACTCAAAAAACGTATTGGGCTGTGGTCGGTTCAATTCCACCCAAACCAGAAGGCACATTGATACACTGGCTGGTGAAGGATGAAAAGAAGAATAAAACCACCGCGTATTCAAGAGAAAATGCAAATGGACAACGCTCGGAGTTGAGTTATAAGATTATTGGTAGCAAATCGGGAATTTATCTTTTAGAAGTTAAGCCCATAACAGGAAGGCCCCACCAGATCAGGGTGCAATTGGCCTCCATGAATTGCCCGATTGTGGGCGATGTAAAATATGGATATGATAGACCGTTGCCCGATGCCAGCATTGGGTTGCATGCTCGCCAACTCCAGTTCATTCATCCAGTAAAAAAAGAACCGCTAACAGTTTCAGCAACGCTGCCAAAAAATGATGTATGGAAACCATTCTCCTGATCAACTGCTTTATTATCTTGACGCTTAAATTAAATGCATGAGTTGGTTGAATAAATTGCAGTCGCGTTGGAAGGTGGAGAGTTTATGGCAAGTGGTTATTATACTCCTTGTATTTGCCTGCACCGGATTTACCGTGTTGCTAATAAAACGCCCCTTATTTGAATATTGGTTTCCGACAGGAGATAAGCCCGTGTGGGCTAGCATACTTTACTGGATCTTGATTTTTCCTGTTTATAATGCTTTTCTGTTGTTTTATGGATTTGTCTTTGGTCAGTTCCGTTTTTTTTGGGAATTTGAGAAACGTTTTTTTGGTCGTATAATTTCTAACTTTAAAAAATAAACCCAGTTGCTATGAAGAAAATTGTCTACTTATTTTTAACTGCTGTTATGTTCGCTGCTTGCTCAAGCCCCAAGTATACAGCCAGTTTCAATTCTTATGATTCACCTTCTGGTTATCGTCCTGTGAAAGCTGCTGATGTTGAAACTCCAGTAACTACTCCTGTTGCGCCTCCGGAATTAATTGCAAGCACCTCTTCGGCACCGGTTGAACTTAAAAGAGAAACAACTTCTTCAACGGAAGTTCGCAAGACCTATGTGCAAATGACAAAAGCAGAACGTAAAACTCTTCGCACACACTTGCGCAGCGAGGTAAAGACGTACGTAAAAGATCAAAAAGCTAAGCTGTCTCCTAAATCTACCGAGGGCACAAAAGCAATGGATAACGATCTGAAGTTAGCTGCCATCTTTGGTGCTGTAGGTGTGGTGGCTACAATTATCGGTGGTGATGTATTTTGGATCATAGGCGGTATCGCCTTCATAATTGGTGTGGTATTTTTTGTAAAATGGCTGGTAAGACAATAAACTTAATTTAGTTAAAAATAAAAACCCGGTTAGAGACCGGGTTTTTTTATGCTTTGAAATGTAACGAGTACTAATCTTTCACTCCGTCAGCTAAAAGAATCACTTTATTTTTTAGCACCTCTACAACGCCTCCGGTTATTTGCACACGTTGCGATATCTCCTTTGATTTATATTCTACTATGCCAGCTCTCAATAAACTCACCAGCGGGGCGTGACCATTCAAAATCTGAAATAGTCCGTCTTCGCCTGGAAAGGTGGCCGAAGTTACTTCGCCTTCGAAAATTTTCTTTTCTGGTGTTATTATTTCGAGTAGCATACTTTTTAACCTTTTGAGTCAGCCAAAATCTTTTCGCCCTTGGCTATGGCATCATCAATACTTCCCACCAGGTTAAATGCCATCTCAGGAAGGTGATCTACTTCACCATCCATAATCATGTTAAAACCTTTGATGGTATCTTTAATATCTACCAGCGCGCCTTTCAATCCGGTAAAGGCCTCGGCCACGTGGAAGGGTTGTGATAAGAAACGCTGCACACGTCTTGCGCGCGAGACAATAAGTTTATCTTCATCCGACAATTCATCCATGCCCAAAATGGCGATGATGTCTTGCAATTCTTTATAACGTTGCAAAATCAACTTCACCCGCTGTGCACAGTTGTAATGTTCTTCACCAACAATGTCAGCACGCAAAATCCGTGAGGTAGAATCTAAAGGATCCACGGCAGGGTAAATACCTAATTCTGCAATTTTACGCGATAATACAGTGGTTGCATCCAAGTGCGCAAAGGTGGTAGCAGGAGCAGGGTCAGTCAAGTCATCAGCAGGTACGTAAACCGCCTGCACCGAAGTGATCGAACCATTCTTGGTTGAGGTAATACGTTCCTGCATGGCACCCATCTCAGAAGCCAGCGTTGGTTGATAACCCACGGCAGAAGGCATACGACCTAACAAGGCAGATACTTCTGAACCTGCTTGTGTAAAGCGGAAGATGTTATCAATGAAGAATAAAATATCTTTTCCTTTTCCCTGACCATCTCCATCGCGGAAATATTCAGCCACGGTTAAACCAGAAAGTGCAACACGGGCTCGGGCACCTGGAGGTTCGTTCATCTGACCAAACACAAAAGTTGCCTTTGAATCTTTCAGTTTCTCTGTATCTACAGTAGATAAATCCCATCCACCAGCATGCAATGACTTCATGAACTCAGGACCGTAATCCACGATACCCGCTTCAATCATCTCGCGCAACAAATCATTTCCTTCGCGTGTACGCTCACCTACTCCAGCAAATACTGACAAGCCGGCATAGGCTTTGGCGATGTTGTTGATCAACTCCTGAATCAATACAGTTTTACCAACACCTGCACCACCAAACAAACCGATTTTACCTCCCTTTGAGTAAGGTTCAATCAAGTCGATTACTTTAATACCTGTAAAGAGAACCTCCGTGGAGGTAGAAAGATTTTCGTATAAAGGAGCCGAGCGGTGAATAGGCAATGTATTTTTTCCGGCAGGTTGTTTAATACCATCAATGGCCTGGCCCACGACATTGAACAAACGACCTTTGATATCTTCGCCAATAGGCATTTGAATCGGAGAACCGGTATCAATCACTTTCATACCACGAACCAATCCTTCGGTTCCGTCCATCGCAATGGTGCGAACACGATCTTCACCGAGGTGTTGCTGGCACTCAAGCACCACGCGGGTGCCATCTGCTTTAATTACATCCAGAGAATCCAGAATGTTGGGGAGTTTGGAGCCGGGTTCGTCAAACGCAACGTCTACAACCGGACCGATTACTTGGGTTATTCTACCGCTATTGGCCATTGACTATTAGAATTTTAAGATTATCGAATTAGCTGGATTTTCTCTTTTACCGAAAGGGCTCAAAAATCCGGACGCAAAAGTAGGTTTTTGAAAGGTTAATACAAACTGGAATGGCGCTTTTATTAAGGAATAGAATTAGGATCAATTGATTTATAAATCTCTGATTTACAGACCCATAATGCAGCTACTGAGGGTGCTTTCAGATTTGTGTACTTTTTAATTCAATGCGAAAAGTTGTTCCCAGATTTTCTTCTGATGACTTTACAAAAATCCGGCCTTCGTGATACATTTCTATGATGCGTTTGGCCAGCGCAAGGCCCAGACCCCAACCTCTTTTTTTGGTCGTAAATCCGGGTTTGAAAACGTTTGGCACCATCGTTTTAGGAATGCCTTTTCCGGTATCTGAGATATCTATAAAAACTTTTTGATCGCTGCCTCTTAAAATCTTGATAGCAATGGTGCCCGAACTTCCCATAGCGTCAACGGCATTTTTGCATAGATTTTCGACTACCCATTCAAACAAAGGTGCATGCACCCGCGCACGAATGGTTTCTGAAAGCGTATACACCTCAAAATTAATTTTGGAAGAAACCCTTGGTTGCAAATACCCAACAACATTATTGATCAATAGATAAATATTTTCATCCTTCAGTATGGGTGTTGATCCGATGCTGGAAAAACGTTCCGTTACAACACGCAGTTTGCGCACGTCTTTGTCGAGCTCGTCAACAATGCCTTTGTTTTTTATATCCGGATCATCGCGCAACACTTCAACCCACGCCATCAGCGATGATAAGGGCGTGCCCAACTGATGTGCAGTTTCTTTGGCAAGTCCTACCCATACTTGGTTTTGTTCGGCCGTGCGTGAATAGTTGAACGCGAGGTACGAGATGAATCCAAAGATAGCGAGCACAGAAAGTTGTATATAGGGGAAAGCGATAAGTTGGGTTAAAAGAAGGGAATTTTTGTAGAACAGTTTTTGGCGGGCAAAAACTTCGTTGTTCTTCGTAGCATCTTTTAACTCTATTAGAATTGGCTCGTAGGTCTGCTCCATCAGTGCGAGTTCTACGTGCAATTGCTTTTTTACTCTTGTCGCGGATTGTGAAGAATCGATTTTTACGTTACGAACTTGAACAACATCACCCTTATCGTCAACCAAAATGATCGGGATGGAGTTATTCTTATTAATAATCTCTTGTGTTACGAAAACAACATTGGTATTGTAATCTTCATTAATTACATATTCCAACGCGTTGGCAAATAACTCAACCTGTTGCTTTTCCCGTTCTTTCAATTGCTCCACTAAAATATTGGTATAGTAGATTGACCCGGCACTGATAAGCACAGACACGGCCAGAATGATCCATTTCAACTTCGTGTTGTCCTGGTAAAATTCCATGGAGGCAGGTAACTGTGTTTTCTTAGCCATATAAGAATTGAAGGTAAAAAAAAATCCCTAGTCAATTTAATAACTAGGGATTTCTGTGAATTATTATTCAGTAAGTCTAAAGACAACAAGAAAATTATAATTGGTTAAGTTACAATTGCGGGCCGCAGCCGCAATTTTGAACATCACACAAGCTTACTGAGACACCGAGGAGATTCCTGAATGAACCTGTCTCATTGTTATAGAAATAATAGTTATAACTTCCGGAGTTTACATCTTGACATAAAAGTCTAGTAACATCACCTCCACGAATCTTTAACATTGATTCTTTTGATAACGATTGGTCGGTAAATTTTGTTAAGCTTTCCATAATAATAGCTATTAATTAAATGTCTACTCTTTCGTTTTTCGACATCCACGGCAATGAAATATTGCAGTGGAAATATAAATCGAACCATTCCGATAATACCGGAATGGAAAAGAAATTAAATATTTTTTTAACTCTTCATCATAAACCACTTGGCCAATACTTTGTAACTTACTTTTGTGCCGGTCATTAAAATACCAACGCGATAGATTCGCCCGGCAACCCAAGTGGTAAGGAGAAAGCCACCTACCAGCAAGATCATTGAAAGTGCCAACTGCCAGCCGGGTACATCAAAGGCAATACGGCCCACCATAGCCACCGGAGAGGTGAACGGAATAATCGATAACCAAAAACTAATTGAACCATGCGGGTCGCGCACAACAAACATGAACAGTCCAAGATAGCCGATCAGCAACGGTATGGTAACTGGAAACTGAAATTGCTGTGCCTCTTGTTGTGAATCTACCGCTGAGCCGACAGCCGCAAACAAAGCCCCATACAACAGGTAGCCCCCTAAGAAATAGAAAAGGAAAATGATGGCAATTTTTGTAAAAGGTATCTGACTTAAATTTTCCATAAACTCAGCCACAGCCGAGCCCTTAGCCTGACTTTCCATTTCTTCCTTGGCCTCATCATCCATTTGTGCAGTTACTTGTTCCATCGCTTGCTGTTGCGGCATTTTCAACCCCAGAGAGCCAAGTACAACTGTACTCACCACTCCCATCAGCACGATCCAGATGGTGAACTGCAAAAGCCCAACAGAGGCAATGCCCAGAATTTTTCCAAGCATGAGTTGGAATGGTTTAACTGACGAGACAATCACCTCCACAACTTTTGAAGTCTTTTCATCAATTACTCCCGTCATGATTTGTATCCCATACACCAGCACAAAAATGTAGATCATAATACCGAGCCCCATACTTATTCCATAAAGGAGGAAGGTATTGCTCGATTTTTCCTCACCCGTTTCACTTAGATTTATTTGCTTGAAATCAATGTCGGTGGTTCGAATATCTTTTAAGGTTTCTTTGTCAACATTGTATTGCTCCATCTTGGCGTCTTTCACGATATTATTGAGCATCGATTCAATATTTCCAATCTTTTCAATGCTCTGGCTTTCTTTGGTGTAGATGGTAATGCCCTTGGGATCGTTAACATTGGTGGCCGGAATGTAGAGTAATCCAAAATCATCCGTTTCGCCATAGGCTTTTTTGGCCACATCAATAGGACCGCTTACCGGAATGATGATAAATCGCTTACTCGTTTCAAGTTTAAATTTTCCACTTTCATCAAGTATATGAAGCTTATCAGGCTTGGCCGTTTCGGCTTCCCGAATCACAAGATAAACAGCGCCACCCATAATAGCAGGAATGATCAGCGGCACCAGAATAGTCGCAATCAAAAAAGATTTCTTTTGCACGCGTGTCAGAAATTCGCGCTGAATAATTAACCAAATTTTGTTCATAGCTAGATTATTGAATTAAGCTTCTTGTAAATGTTTTTTGAGCGCTTCGTCACCTTCGCCTTTTACAAGGCTGATGAAAATATCGGCCATACTCGGCAACTTCTCCTGAAAGGAATGTACTTCTGTAATGTCAATGAGATCGCGAATCACCTGATTGCCTTTAATGCCATCCTTGGCTTTGATGGACGAAGAGAATAGATCACCTTCTATCGGCTGTTGTTTTATCAACTCATAGCGATCTGCCGGAAGCTGGAAGTTGTTGCCACGATGTTCCACTAGAAATGTATTTGACCGATACTGATCTTTAACTTGCTTCTTAGGGCCCTCAAGAATTTTCTTTGACTTATTGATTAACGCAATGTGATCGCACAACGATTCTACGGTTTCCATCCGATGTGTGGAGAAAATAATTGTACTGCCATTTTCTTTGAGCTCAAGAATTTTCTCTGTGATTAACTGAGCATTTACCGGATCGAAACCCGAAAAAGGTTCATCCAGAATAATCAGCCTGGGTTCGTGCATCACCGTGCTGATGAACTGCACTTTTTGCGCCATCCCTTTACTGAGATCTTCTACTTTTTTATGCCACCAGTCCTTTATTTCAAATTTCTCAAGCCAGATCTTGATCCGATCCATCGCTTGTTTTTTACTCATGCCTTTTAGTTGGGCCAGGTAAAGCAGTTGTTCACCCACTTTCATTTTTTTGTAGAGTCCACGCTCTTCGGGCAAATAGCCAATCATGCCCACATGCTTTTCCTGTAAGCGCTCACCAAAAATTTCAATCGAACCTTGGTCGGAATTGATAATCTGATTGATAATGCGAATGAGGGTAGTCTTACCGGCACCATTAGGCCCGAGCAATCCATAAATAGTTTTTTCGGGGATGGTGATGCTCACCGAATCGAGCGCGGTATGATTTGCATAACGCTTAGTTACATCCTTTGCAATAAGTGCGTTCACAGCTGGTTAGGTTAGTGAGTAAATGTTAGTAACAAAAATAGCAATAGAATTACAGGGAACCAGAAGATTCTGATGCCTAACAAAAAAATATAGAATAAGGAGATAAACTAGTTAATAGATTTTTCGCGGAACACAATCTTACCCATCGAAACATCAAGATCAAATACAAGGGCGTTTTTACTGTCTTTTGTGTACGATGCGTTGGCGAATCGGTTCTGTCCGATTTTTTTTAAGCTGCGTGAAAGATTAATGCTGCACAACCACGAATCGTTGATTGTTATCAGCACGGGCACATCTTCTGCAGGGAGTTGAATCACCAGATTGCCAGCACCCACACTACCAATAATATGATTGCTTATGGCTGGCTTGTTGCCAAAGTCTAAAAACATGTTGCCAAAACCAATGTCGGCCACCACCACTTTGGAACGCGCCAGGTTTAGTTCGCGGGCATGAAGAGAACCCATATCAACTTTCACAAAAAAAGTATCCATGTCGGTTTTATTTTCCAAACCGGAAGCATAACTAATGTTGACATCAGCACTACCTGTTTTCACTTTAAGTTTTGATACGGCCAAACCCGAAAGATCAATGTTGGCGTTGCCCAGTCCGTAATCCAGATCGAGTGAATAAGAGGTAGATTCAGAGAGATATACTTTCCAGAATTTGTCGGTTGGGTTTTCTTCTGAGCCAAAGACCCGGTATGATATTTTTTGGCTTACTCCACGTTGTGTCTCCTGCTCAAGTGAAAGGTTAACAGCGCAGGTTGTTCCGCTTACTTCGTTGCTGAATGTATGGGTGTATTCTTCTAAATCCTGATTGCTATAGATATTAAGAATGTCTTCATTTTGGCTGGGACGAATAAAACAGTTGCCTGTTTTTGCACTAAGTTTTAATTCAACCCGATCGCACTCATCGGCTTTTTCAACCGAAAATTGCTTTTTAATCTGTCCACACACTCCTACGGCTACGCTACTACCGAATAAAGTCAAAACAATCTGTCTCCACATGTCTATATCTTACGCGTTAGTTCAGGTTAATGTTTTGCGATGTAAGAAAGGGTATACTTTCATTCAAACTACTAAGCCTGATTAGTGGCCAGTAAGGACAAAAAAATAACCCGTAAAGGACTTATACGGGTTAACGCAAGTTGGGTTATATAAACCTTGAAAATATTTTCAAATTACCCGAAATACTCCTTCATGCGCTCGAAAAAGCCTTTTTCGCCAGCATCAGGTTGGGGTTGAAAGTTGGGCGAGTTCTTTAAGCTCTCAAGTTTGGCCTTCTCTTCGCTGGAGAGTTTTTTTGGAGTCCAGACACTTATATATATAAGTTGGTCGCCAGCCCCGTAGCCATTAATGTCCTTCAAGCCCTTGCCGCGAAGGCGTAATATTTTTCCACTTTGCGTACCAGGATCAACTTTGATCCGCACTTTGCCACCGATCGAGGGTACTTCTACACTCGTGCCAATAGCTGCATCGATAAAACTGATGTGCAGATCATAGACCAGATTATTTCCATCGCGCTTTAATTCTTTGTCTTCAACTTCTTCAATCAGAATCAACAGATCGCCAGGAATGCCACCACCGGGGGCTTCATTTCCTTTGCCTGACATGGAGAGTTGCATGCCTTCGCTAACACCAGCCGGAATTTTTACGGAAAGCATATCCTCTTTTGAAACCAAGCCAGAGTTATCCACTCCGGCCGGCCGTTTGTCAATCAGTTGACCAGCACCGTTACAGGCAGAACAGGTGGTTGTAGAAACCATCTGGCCTAACATGGTATTAACAACTTTGCGCAGTTGGCCCGTGCCCCCGCAAGTCGTACAGTTTTTAAAGGTTACTCCTTCGGCCCGAACGAGGCGATTTACTTTAATTTTCTTCTCTGCACCATTGGCTATTTCTTCTAACGAAAGCTTGAGCTTGATGCGCAAGTTCGATCCCTTGCGTTGACGGGTTCTTCCACCTCCGCCACCCCCAAAAAAGCTATCGAACGGACTGCCGCCACCAAAGATGTCTCCGAACTGACTGAAGATATCTTCCATGTTCATGTCGTGACCCTGGAAACCACCCTGACCTGGGCGTGAGTGACCGAAGCGGTCATACTGCGCTCGCTTTTCAGCACTGCTCAATACTTCGTAGGCTTCGGCTGCCTCCTTAAATTTTTCTTCCGCTGCTTTATCGCCCTGATTTTTATCGGGATGAAATTGAATAGCCACCTTGCGATAAGCTTTCTTTATTTCTTCCGGGGTTGCAGATTTGCTAACACCTAGTATTTCGTAGTAATCTCTTTTTGTCATGGGTTAGATGCTGGAGGTTGGATGCTGGAGGAAGGAAGTTTAGCCTTCCAATTTTGATGAAGTTTTGTCATCATTCTTCCTATTTGTTCAATTCGATCATTAAATGCTTGAAATTTATCGTTGGTTAAATAACCACAATCTTTTGCAAAGGAAATCCAATTTTGTGTTTCTGCATTTGACCCCAAAGCATCGATCAAATGGACTTTAAATTTATTCGGGTATGTTCTTTTAGCCCATCCTTCAACAATATTAGCGCTGATTGATCTGGATGATCTAACTAGTTGAGAGGTTAGTGAATACAATTCTTCTTTCGGAAAATCTCTTGTTAATTTGAATATATTCATAGCCAATGTATAGAATAGTGAATACACTTCTAAATCTTTATAGGACCTAATCATAAACTCACACGCTCAATTTTTCTAACTTCTAAGCTCTATCCTCTAACTTCCAACTTCTATCCTCCATCATCGAACTTCTAACTTCCGACAACAACTTTAGCAAACCGGATAACTTTATCATTTAACAGATAGCCCTTCTCGACAGCATCCACAATTTTCCCTTTTAATTTTTCAGTGGGTGCTGGTACTTGCGTGATGGCTTCATGAAGATCTGGATTAAAGTCTGTGCCAGCCTTAACTTCCATGGGCTTCACACCATATTGATCCAGTGTCTTTTTAAATTTATTCTGAATCAGAAAGAATCCTTCCGACTCCTTATCATTTTTATCCTTGTACGATTTTTCGGCCCGCTCAAAATCATCCAACACAGGAATCAGGGAAATCAAGAGTTGCTCATTGGCGGATTGAATCATCTCAAGCTTTTCCTTTGCAGACCTCCGCCTGAAGTTGTCAAACTCTGCGTAAAGGCGGATGTACTTATCTTTTGATTCTGCCAATTCGTCTTGCATTTTCTTCAACGGATCAGGAGCTTCTTCCTTTAGTTCTGTCACAGTCGGTTCATCAGTCTGACCAACAGGAGGTTCAACGGTTAAATCGCTCGGTTTTTCTAATTCCTGATCTGGCTGAATAGTATTTTCCATAAACATTATTTGATTCGGTGCAAAATGACAAGAATTTTGCCAATAGTTGAATCTTGCCAAGATGTCGCGTAGTTTACATTTTGTGAACTTTTATTAGCTTTGCATAGTTGAATGAGAATTATAACCAGAAGTACACTAAAATCTTTTTGGGAGAAGCACGCAGATGCCGAGGTACCTTTGAAAACCTGGTATAAAATTGTTGAACATGCAGCCTGGAGGGATACGCATGATGTTAAGGAGATATTTTCAACCGCTAGTGTTGTTGGAGAAAACCGGATTGTATTCAACATCAAGGGAAATAAATATCGAATTTTAGTGTATGCAGTTTTTAAGTATAAAAAATTCTTTATTCGATTTGTAGGCACCCATCAACAATATGATCGGATTGATGCAAAAACAATTTAACCAAGGGCAAGGACATGAATATTAAACCTATAAGAACTGAAAAAGATTATCGTGCAGCGCTAAAGCGAATAGATGAACTTATTGCCAACAATCCACAGGAGGGAAGTGAAGAATTTGATGAGTTGGATCTTGTTTCGACTCTCGTGGAGGCATACGAAAATATAAATTATGTAATTGACGCTCCTGATGCCGCCCAAGCTATACAATATATAATGGAGGAGCGGGGATTAAATCAAAAAGATCTTGTAAAGTATTTTAATGGAAGTAAGACCCTTGTGTCTTCGTTCCTCAGTGGGAAAAGAGAACTCTCAAAAAAAGTGATTAAATCACTGCATGAAGGATTGGGGATTCCCTACGAAATACTGATGGCTTAGTGAAGCTCTTTCCAAATCAAATCTTTCAATTCTGTAATGCCTTGATTGGTGAGGGATGAAATAAACACCGAAGGAATACCTTTCGGCACTTCTTTCTTTAACTCGCGCTTCAGCTCGTCATCGAGCATATCACTTTTCGAGATTGCCAGAATTCTTTTTTTATCCAGCAACTCAGGGTTGTATTTGCGCAGTTCGTTTAGCAGGATGTTAAATTCCTCCTGAATACTTTTTGCATCTGCAGGAATGAGAAAAAGCAACAAGGAGTTACGCTCAATGTGCTTGAGAAAACGGATCCCTAACCCTTTGCCTTCGGCTGCGCCTTCGATGATGCCGGGAATATCGGCCATCACAAAAGAAAGTTCATTTCTATATTTTACAACACCTAGGTTGGGCGTTAAGGTAGTGAAGGCGTAGTCAGCAATTTTTGGTTTGGCCGCTGAGACAACGGATAGTAACGTTGACTTGCCGGCATTCGGAAAACCAACCAGTCCAACATCGGCTAATAATTTTAACTCAAGTACTACCCATTCATCCTGACCGGGCTCACCGGGCTGAGCATGTTGCGGTGCCTGATTTGTTGAGGTGGCAAAAAAAGAATTTCCTTTTCCACCGCGGCCACCGGGTAGCAGAATAATCTCTTGGCCGTCTTCATTTATTTCGCAGAATAATTCTTCGGTTTCGAATCTACGGGCTACGGTGCCAAGCGGCACATCAAGAATAATATCTTTTCCAAAAGCACCTGTTGAGTTTTGTGATTCACCCGGTTTGCCGGCTTCAGCAAAAACATGTTTGCGAAACTTTAAGTGAAGTAACGTCCACAGTTGTGCGTTGCCACGAAGGATGATGTGCCCACCGCGGCCGCCATCACCACCATCGGGGCCACCCTTCTCAATAAATTTTTCGCGATGAAAGTGCCTGCACCCGGCACCGCCATGCCCGGAACGTGCATTGAGTTTTACGTAATCAATAAAGTTGGGCGATGACAAGTTGGAATTAGTTAAGAATAAAAAATATCAGATGGCTACCCAATCACTAAACAAATATTTTTAAAAATCTCATCAATGGCGCCAATGCCGTTGACAGTATTCAATCGCCCTTGGTTTTTATAGTAAGGCAACACATGAATTGTTTTTGTAAAGTACTCGGTGATTCGTTTGTTCAATTTCTCTTCTTCATCATCCACCCGGTTTTCTATCGTTCTACGTTTGGCAATCCGGGCCCGAACTTCGGCCTCGGTAACATCCAGTGCCACCACATGATGAATAGCCGATGCATTATTTTTCATAAAGGTATCGAGCGCTTCTGCTTGTGGCACCGTGCGTGGAAAGCCATCAAACAAAAACCCTTTAGCCTGTGGATTTTTATCCAATTCTTCTTTCAACATGGCGATTGTAATTTCATCGGGCACCAACGCTCCGCTGTTCATAATCTCCTTTACGCGTTTGCCGAGCGGGGTATCATTTTTGGTATGCCATCGGAAGAGGTCACCCGTGCTGATATGAACAAAACCATATTGCTGAATAAGCTTTTCACTTTGTGTGCCTTTGCCTGCACCAGGCGGGCCAAAGAGAACGAGGTTGATCATGTAGGTTCTTCGTTTAGATTAAAGGGAGTGCAAGATAAGGATCAATTGGACAATTAGCCAAGCATAGACAATTGCCGATAAAACATCGAATTCAAATCAATTACTGAGTTTATTTAGTTTCCGGAGGAATCCAGCGCTTTGTAAATGTCTTTGTTATTGCGGCCAAGGCCATCGTAGTCGAGCCCGTAGCCAAGTACAAATTCATCTTCAAGATCGAAGCCCACATACTTTACATCAATTTTCTTTTCGCGGGCTGGCTTTTTGCGTAGTAACGAAATTGCTTCTACTGATTTGGCCCCGCGATCGCGAAGTTCTTCGATAATCTTATCGAGCGTAAGCCCGGTGTCAACAATGTCTTCAAGAATCAGGATGTGCTGCTGAAACAAACTTTCATCATGTCCAATTAATGTTTTTAATTGACCCGTGCTTGACGTGCCAGCGTACGAAGATGTTTTTACAAACGAAACCCGGCACGGCACTTTTATTTCTTTTAATAAGTCTGAGGCGAACATAAAGGATCCATTGAGGATGGGAAGGAACACCGGAGTTTTGTCTTTATAATCATGACTGATTTGAGCAGCCAGTTCAGAAACTTTCTCTTCAATCTTTGAGGCTGAAATGAATTTCTTGAATTCGAGGTCTTTGATTTTAATGTTTCCCATAGGTTTCCGCGCAGCGGAACCCCAAAGATAAGTTTTTAAAAGAATGCTATAGAAGGTTATAGTGAAGAAAGTCAACTTAAATTTCCTTTATCGATTGCAATGCATGTCCACTCGGCCGCGATGACATATTGAGGGAGTGTTCATTGCGGGTCTCGCATTGGCGAGAAGACCCGCAATCCAGTGAGGGTTAGGTATATTATAAAATCACTATATTAACCATCCGGTTCATAATCTAATTTCCGATGAAAAAACTTTTCTTTTTACTACTTCTATTTCCGGTTGTTGCCTTCTCTCAACACACAAAAAAAATCGCCCGCATCGATTCGGTACTTACGTACTTGCATCAGCGCCAGCTTTTTAATGGCACCGTTCTTATTGGCGAGAAAGGAAAAGTTCTTTACAAGAAAGCATTTGGGATAGCAAACCCACAAACGCAATCGCCACTCACAACAGCTTCCTCCTTTAATCTTGCTTCGGTGTCGAAACAATTTTACACCATGATGATCATGATGCTGAAAGATCAGGGCAAGTTGCAATACGATGATCCGGTTCAAAAGTATTTACCCATTTTTCCATACGCTACCATCACCATTCGCCAGTTGATGAATCAAACTTCAGGCCTGCCCGAATATTTTGACATTGCTGCGGGCGATATGAACTTACTGGATACGCTCACCAATCAATCGATGCTCGCGTTGCTGGCCGCTAAAAAACCTGCACTCGTGTTTCAACCCGGTGAACAATGGCAATACTGCAATACGAACTATACTACCCTTGCATCCGTACTCGAAAAAGTATCTGGCACCACAGCAGAATTTTTTTTTAAGCAATACATCGCGGGCCCGCTAAAGATGAGTAACAGTTATGTCTATCATTTAAAGATGAAAGCATACCCACCTTCGCGTGTATTTGGTTTACGTTTCGAAGGTGGCAAGTCGGTACTCAATGATCTTATCCGGTTTGATGGTATTGTAGGCGATGGCAATGTCTATTCTTCAGTAGAGGATTTATACAAGTGGGATCAGGCTCTCTACACTGAAAAGCTTTTGAAGAAATCTACGTTTCAGGAAGCGATAACGCCTGGTAAATTAAATAATGGTGTACAAACCAAGTATGGGTTTGGGTGGGGCATTGTTGAGCCAGGCAAAACCGTTGCACATACCGGAGGCTGGGTTGGTTTTGGTACCATCATTATCCGATACATTGATAAAAATCAAACCCTGATTTTGCTCGACAACTCTTCGAGCTTTCGTGCACATGGTCTGCTCAGAAATATCTGGGAAGAAAAACCAATCACATTGCCAACAACACACCTGATCACCAACGTAAGCATAATTGATGGCACCGGCCTGCCCGCCTTTGCTGGAAGCGTGCGTGTGGTGAACGATCAAATTCAAGACATTGGTTCGCTCGCACCGTTTCCCAACGAATCCGTCACTGACGGTAACGGTAAAATTCTTGCTCCCGGTTTTATTGATAGTCACAGTCATCACGATTGGGGCCTCGAAGAGAATCCTTCTTGTCGCGCAGCAACCAATCAAGGCATTACTACTATTGTGGTGGGGCAAGATGGTGGCTCAGTGCCGGTCGACACCATACTTCTAAAAATAAAAGCAAAACCAATCAGTGTAAACCTTGCTACATATACAGGCCAGGCCTGGTTGCGCGAAAACTTTATGAAGGATGATGTGCTGCGAAAAGCAACCGCCATTGAAATTGATTCGATGAAGAAACTTCTTGCCCGCGAGTTGGACAAAGGGTCGTTGGGCCTTGGCACCGGATTAGAATATGAAGCTGCCTTCTATAGTAATCGTGATGAAGTAGTGGAGCTCGCTAAAGTGGCCGCATCAAAAGGGGGCCGCTACATCAGCCACATTCGAAGCGAAGACATGAGCCTTGACGAAGCTGTTGATGAAATTATTGAAATCGGCCGTCTTGCTAAAATACCGGTGCAGATTTCTCATTTTAAAATTGCCATGCGCAGCAAGTGGGGCACGTCTGTTTCTATTCTAAACAAATTGCAACAAGCTCGCCTTGCAGGCATAAACATTACGGCTGATGTGTATCCCTATCCAATGTGGAACTCCACCCCGCGGGTGTTGTTTCCAAAAAAAGATTTTAACAGTTTGGCGAGTGCTGAGTTTGCCACGCGCGAATTGTTTGATCCGGCTAGTTCGGTGATGGTGCGGTATCCGGCCAACACAACCTATACAGGCAAAACTGTTTCGGAGATTGCAAAGCTAAATTCAGAGACGGATGCTCAAACTTTATTACGCATCATCCGCGAGTCAGAAGCATCGGGCAAGGGAAGTACAATTGTAGCTACCTCCATGAGTGAAGTTGACATCAGTAATTTTATGAATTGGGAACACACCAATATTTGTTCGGATGGTGCGATGAGTGGACATCCGCGTGGACATGGAGCCTTTACGCGTGTGTTGGGTAAGTATGTGCGCGAACAAAAATTGATGTCGCTTGAGAAAGCGATTTATAAAATGACAGGCCTTACGGCCGAACATGTAGGCATTAAAAATCGTGGGTTGATTGCACGGGGTTATTTTGCTGATTTAGTTTTGTTCGATCCGGCCACGGTTAAAGACAATGCGACCATCGAAAATTCTACTGCACTTTCTACGGGTGTAGAGTCGGTGTGGGTAAATGGTAAACTGGTGTATCATGAACAAAAGCCGGTGCCGAATTTTTCGGGTGTGTTTGTGAGAAGAGAAAATTGATACGTGAGGTTGCCTCTTCTGGTGTTTCAGCATTCAACGTCTGGCTTCTAACCTCCAACTTCTATTATCCGCTTCCTATTTAGGGACAAAAGTTATATTTTTGCGCCCGCATGAAAAAAATCATTGAATCAAGAAAGCTGTTGGGGGTCGATAAGGCAGTTGAATTGAAAGAATTAAAGACTATCTATAGAAATTTTATGAAGGATTGGCATCCGGATAAATTTCATGATGAGCAGGCCAAATTAGAAGCAGAAGAAAAAAGTAAAGCTTTTATCGAAGCGTATCATTTGTTGGTGAGCATTGCCCCGGAAACCCATGCGCAGCAACAAGAGCAATACACCGAAGTAATTACGGCATCAAAAATTATTGACTTCATCTTTAAATCGCAGACGTTGCAAATCAATTTTGCCGATGGCAGCAGCTACGAATACTTTGGGGTTTTGCATTCTGTTTATAATAAGTTTCTGAACTCGGATACACCCGATCGTTTTGCCCGCAGACACATTTATCATTCGTATGTGTACAGAAAGGTGAGCAAGGCCCTGGAGAATTAGTCTTGATGACATCTCCATTAATTTTCTTTGCCTGAGAAGCTTAGTTAATATTCTTTCATTAAAGGCAGTAAATTAAAATGCCCGGTAACTATCTGTTACTCCAGTCCCCACATAAGGAGCCTAATTTAATCGCGGGCGGTGCGGATGAAATGGCGTGAGATTTAATTTAGCTCCGATGCGTGGGACGCGGCCATGCGGCCGCGGAGCAAAATTCCTTTTGACTACCCAAACAAATCCAACTGATACGAAAAACCTTTCGTTTTTATTTTCACACGCTCATTAACAACCTTGTGTTGAATTTCAAACACTTCCGTTTCGCGGTAGCGCGAAGCAAGAATGATTTTTGTGTTACCAGCATGAGTATCAAATAACGATTGCACCAGCTTAGGTGAATTGTTATGGTGCGAAAGATGCGATAAAAACAAATGACTCATAAACGCAGGCCGATGGTCCTTGAATAATTGCAGCGCCTGTTTGTTAGAGATATGTCCTCTGCCCCCGCGAATGCGATTCTTGAGCGCCTGCGGATAGGTGCCGTGCTCTAACATGATTTCATCATAGTTGGACTCCAGAAACACAGCATGACACTGGCGAAAATGTTTTGTCACCTGTTCGCAGGCAATGCCGATGTCGGTGAACACGCCCACCGTTACCACTTCTTCGGAAGTATGAGCACAGGACGAGACAATAAAACTATGCGGATCGTGGGCATCATGAAATTTAGGAAAGGCTTTCACCGCTAAGTTACCAATCAGTATTGGCTCATAGGCTTTAAAGCGCATCACACGCGTTTCAGAAATCATAAGATTTGAAAACTGTTCGGTGCGCGGAGTTATGTATACAGGCAGTCCATATTTTTGTGAGAGCCGTGCAACACCCGTTATGTGGTCGGCATGTTCGTGCGAAATGAAGATTGCTTTTACGTTTGCGATATTAAGTTCAAGCCGCCTCAACCGCCTTTCTGTTTCGCGGCAACTGATGCCCGCATCAATCAGCACCGCTTCGGTTTCATTGCCTACGTAATAGCAATTGCCATTACTTCCGGAATTTAAAGAGGCAACAAATAAAGACATGCCTGCGAGTTACGAATTTTTCGCAAAACGGAATGAATACGTTTGAGGCATCACTCAATCTTACTCCCTTCCCTGTGCACTTTTTCGTTTAAAATCAAAAACGTAATCGGTGTACCCGATGGGAATGATAATTCGGGTATACCGGTAGCTTGTATCGTAGGGAAGAAAAAGTTTTCCGCGCTGGCCGCCACCCGCTTCAATTGTTGTCTCTGGAAAGATTTCATAGGGGAGATAAAAATTTTCTTCCCGGGCACTGGTATTTGCCTCGTAAAGCCCGTCTTGCAAAACTAAAGTTGATGCTACGAGGGCATCGCGATTGGACGCACGGCTGGCATCCTTAGATGTAAAGTTTTCTTTTTTAAAATCCTTGGTGTCCTGCACGGCATCATATACAATAGCCGTTGCACTGATCACCAGAGAAATAGTTTGTAATGTAGCCAGCATCTTTTCCCTTTCTTGAAAGATGGCCTTTACATGCTCAGGCTTGCGGGCAAACTTTCGTTTATAAATAAGTTGCGAATGGGTGTAGGATTGCGCATGAACATCCTGTGCGGCATCGGGCACTGGAAACAGTTTTGGCGAAGCATAATAGCTCACTGCATTCGGATTAAATAAAATCTCATTGTCTGAATCATTGATTATTTCCAGATCAAAAACATAATGGCCGTATTGATTTTGAAGGTGCTGAAGATGAATAGTAACTGCATCGGTCTGCACCGTAGCCAGTGGATTGGGTTGTACCACATTTTCCTGATAAAGGGGCACCATCGGGCTGCAAGCAGTGGCGACAAGAATTAGTAGAATGATTCGGGTGTGCATAAGATTTTTGCACTATTTTACGATGGCATTTAAGAGAATTTCACAGGTGCCATAATTACCACTTGGTGCTGGCGTCTACCTACCACCTGTCTTCTCCATCTTCCAATCTCCAACCTCTATTTTCTAACTTCCAACTTCTAACCTCAAATCTTCACCAGCCCTCTGCGCACAGCTTCCAGCACCATGCCCGTGCGACTTTGCGTATGCAATTTTTTGAAGATCGACTCGCGGTAGCCATCAATGGTGCGCTCGGTAAGGTTCATCTGTGTGGCAATCTGCCGGTAGGTAAGTTCGGTGCACGCCAGGTTCAGAAACACGCGCTCATGTTCACTCAAATGAATGAGTCCCTCCTGGTTATTCATCAACGTAGATAAATACGTTTTACTCAATTCAGAATTGTAATAATTTTTGAGATACACTTCGTGCAGGGCATGTTCCAGTTCTTCGGGGGCGGTTTCTTTTAGCAGATACGAACAACAGCCCGCCTTGATCATGTCGATGATGATTTGTTCTTGCGCATTCATGGATAGCGCTACGAGCCGGATGGCCGGATGTGTTTTCTTTAGCCACCGTGCCGTGTCATGTCCATTCATCACAGGCATTTCAACATCTACCAACATGATATCCGGATATTCAATGCGGGTTTCAAATTTTTCCTGCAGGTCTTTTCCATTGCGGGCATTGACGATTACTTCGAAGCCCTTGAAACTATTGATCAGGAGCGTAAGCGATTTGCTAAACAGTTGATGATCATCTACCAGCCCTATCTTGATGTTCATCGCTAGCCTTGAGTAGGAAGTTGAATAACTACTTCGGTGCCGGGGTGCAGCGCGTTCCATTGCACGGTGCCACCCATCAACGCGGTGCGTAACTTTATGTTGGTGATGCCAAATCCTTCGCGGGTAGGGCCAGACTTCTCAAACCCCTTGCCATCATCGGCAATGCGCACTTCTACCTGTCCGTTGGGTTGTTCAATTGAGATTTTAATGTTGTTGGCTTCGCTGTGTTTTAATGCATTTTGAAAAGCCTCCTGCACAATGCGGAACAATACCAACTGTCGTTCTTTCGACATGGTAAGGTGTGTTGAGTTCGCCACCGTAAGGCGAACGCCATCCGCAGCATTAATGCGTTTAACTTCCGTATTCAGGTTCTCGATAAAATCAAATTGCGCTAACCAGTCTTTGCTTAGCGACTTACTCAACGTGCGCAATTCGAGAATAGCCTGCTCCAATGTTTCGTTGGCTGTTTGCAAAGTTTCTTCGGGTGTGGCCATTCTGCGTTGGGCTACGGAGATTAACACTTTAGAACTGTTGAGCAACTGCCCGATGTTGTCGTGGATTTCTTTGCTGAGCGTGTTTAAGGTTTGCTCCTGTGTTTCGAGGCGTGTTTTTAACAACTCTTCGGTGTATTGATTTTGAAGCTGGCGTTTTTCGAGCATGTAGCGCAATTGCCGCTTTTGATAGATCAACACAAGAAAAATAATGCCGATGGCCACCAGTACAAAGAAAGCGCAACCGATTACGATAACGTAGACCTCTTGCGATAAACTATCCATAAAAGACCAAGCCAGGTTAATAGACTACCTAAAAATAAGAGAACATTGTGAACTCCCCACAGGTATGTAAGAATTACTCGGTTTTCATGAATAAAATATTCTTCTGGCAATACTTTTTGGGTTAATGGATTGAACGTAAGGAAAATGGCAAACGCCCCGAGATGGTAGATTAACTGGGAAGCGGTAAACCAGAAATCGAAATTGAGTGTAATTGATTTTTCCGTTACTCTATTCATTACCTGATGGAGGTACATGAAAACCATAATAACAATTCCTGTTGATGAGATTACATATCCCAGGCTATCAAAAAGCCTCTCTCCTAAAATCAGGGAATTAATAATATAATAAATCAGAGTTGTTGTGCAACAGAGTATGATGAGCCATTGTTTTAGTTTACCCCTTAGGGTAACCATAAAGAAGTACCCATAACTCAGGCTTGTAAACATATATAGGAAATTATACAGAAATCCATTATAGTACTGTGGGGTTAGAATCTTCAACAGTACGAAGAATCCAACCAGATAAAAGCCAGTCAGCACCCAATACTTTTTTTTTGAATCTACTCTCCAACTAAAGAATGCCAGGGCAGTAAAAAACAGAAAATAGGATATTGGTTCAAGCAAATATGAAATCAGGTACTTCATTTATTTTTTCTTTTGCTGTAATACCTATTCATCGCAAGGCGGATAGGGACAGCCCTCAATTGTAAATCCACCTTCTTTAACTTCTGTTTCGGGGCCACGCGCAACAATCTTCAATGCGCCTACTTTCTTGCCTTCTCTTGTAATTGCCTCTTCAATACTTACCACACACACTACCTTGCCGGGCTTCGTATCTAATAACTCTTGCATTTTGCTGGCTTCAAAAATGAATTTGAATGCCTGTACTGTTGGTGTTGCCATACTGTTTTTTGGGTTGGGTTAATAAAAAATTTCTCGTTCCGGCCAAAGATGCCTAATTCTTAAATCAAATGATACGGGGATTTCCCCGTTTTGCACCGGGAAAATTCCCGTACCCCATACGGGGAAATTCCCGTTGACTTTCTGCTGTGCGCAGCCCCACCTTCGATGCATGCAATTCAACACCCCCGCCATGCCCGTTTCAGATTCTGAAAAGACTTTTTCGCATCCACACGTGTCGCTGGCATTGATCATCGACTTGTTGCGGGCCAGTCGCGAGCTTTTCTATTTCTCTTCGGCCTTACGGTTGCAAGCAGAAGCAGATCGTAAGAACCTCGCCTCGCTGCTCACCCGCATGGGCGAAGCCCTGCATGAGTTGTTCGAAAAGCTGGAGGCCGGTCAGCTACCCAAAGGCACTTGTTATAAACTGGAACAACTCAGCTATCAACTTCATTTTCAGATTGAGCCCGTGCTGGGCCACATGCGTGCCCAGACACTCACCGATAAATTCAATCAAACGCATCGCATCCAATTATTATATCACGAGCTGGCCGCGGGCCTCATCGATGCGCGCGAACTTATCTTATTGCAGACGGCTGCCAATCACCTGACGGAAACGGCCCTGAAACTTTACACCCCCGCATCATGATTAGCGACATCTGGCATATTGGCAACGACATCCGCAAGCTTCCCCAAACACTGGAGGGCAAGAGCACCTTCGAACGTGTGCGGCTGGCCGACTTACTCGAGCACATCGGCTATGTGTTGCAAGACACCGCCCAGCAACTAAACAACGGCTTGCCGGGTAAGCCAAGGCAGATAGAGTTGCTGAGTGAAGAACTTTATTTCAAGTTGGCGTTTATGGTGGGCGAAATCGAAGCGCAATCTATTGCCAACCGCTTGCGGTGTGTGCAGCGGCTTGAGTTGCTGAACAGTGCAATTGCCGGGGAAAGTTTCAACCCCCACGACCTCACCTTACTTGAAGAGGCAGCTTGTCATTTTCTGGATACTTCAAAACAGATCAGGCTTCATTGAAGATACAAAACGGAGCAAGTCGAAAATCCGAAGAAGAGTAGGCGAAAGCGGAAACTAAATTCATATATGGCAGATTCAATCTATATACCAATAGCCGCTCCACTTTTAGTTGGCCTATTATTATGGATTATTCAATCGATTCGAGTGAGAAGTCGCATGATTGACGGTTTGGTAATTGAAATTAATGACTTGTTAGATAACGCAAACATGATTAATTCTTATCTCAACAAAGAAAATCATCACTGGCTTAAGGTTGGTGTAACAATAAATGAGGCTCCAACTTTCGTAATAATCGCCAATAAATTTTATGATACTTATTTATCAAAATTTTATCTATTAACAAAGCAGGAAACTGAGCAAATCTGTCTTTTCTATTCCGAAGTGGAGGCATGTCTTCATCAGGTAAGAATTCTCTTTGATAGAATAAAACAGCAATGTGATAATAAAAGCCCTCTAACTCAGGATCAAGTGGATTTCCACAAACTAAGAATAAAAAAGATTACTAAAACATTCGAGGGGATATGCAGAATTACAGACGGTAAGATCAAGTCAATTTCAGATTTGCCAAAGTCATATCCGAAGCTATCGTTTGGTGCAATTGAAAAGGAAATGAATAAACTCAGAGAAAAAACATATAACAATTGAAGTATTTAAATGATTTCGGAGGCTGCCGAAAATCCGATGAAGAGTAGGCACAACCAAGTGAACCATGACTACACGACAATCATTAATTAGAGTAATTGGTACATACGTCTTAATATTTTTTTTGTGGGGGTGTACGAATGATAAAGCGTCCAACATCACAACAGAAATCGTTCCTATCGATCAACTATCTGAAAACCCAGTGTTAGCAAGATTTATTTCTATCGATGAAAGTGCTTTGACTGGTCTTCTCAATCAGTTAAAAGAAATGGGTGTAAGAGACTCAACTTTACGGAACAGTGCACAATCCTTATTAATTACCTCTTCACCCACTATAGATGGTCAGTATCTTATTCACCCACCTCTTCAACCTCTTTATAGTCTTTTTCCGACAGAAGTTATTGCAAAAGACAGCATTGCTTCTTTTCAATTAAAATGCCCCCCTAAGTTCAAAGAACTTTGTGATTGTGCTAATAACCCGAGGCCAGGATGCCCAACTTATAAAGAACCCAATCTAGATTCGTCAACAAAACGAACATGCAAAGCAAATTTAATTTGGACTGGAAGATTCGGGAAAATAAGGTGTAATCCAATATTCTGCCTGAGTACTGCCACGCCATGCGTTACTCACTACGATCTCTATACAACTTCTCAGGGTTTTAAAATGCTAACCATCGCGTGCTATTGTAATTGACTTAAAAAGAGAAACCGGAGTAAGCCGAAAATCCAAAGAAGAGTAGGCATAAAGAAAAATACTATGACTATACCTGCATTCCATGTTTCAAGTAAAAGCCAGGCAGAAGGAACTGGTAAAGTTTTTATCGACTCCCGTAAAGATGTAGCCTCATCGGGTACATTTGAGTTTAGCTGTTTTGTGCAATTTTATCCAGCAACCGATGATTATCCGACTGGAACACTAAAGCTCAAGATTGATCTTAGTGATTCGGTTAAAGGAGTATTCACATCTACCAGTATTGAATTGGTAAATTCATTCGGCAAGCACAACCCCACAATATTTTTTACAGGGCAAGGAAAGATCAAAACTAATTTGAGCAACCAACCAAAGGGATTACGATTTTGGTTTATGATAGCAGACAATGGAAACGGTCAAACGCCAAAGATTACAGGGTTTGCAATACACGACAGAAACGGCAATAGGATAGCGTACGGTACTGGAGCTTTAGTTGCTGGCAACGTCACAGTAAAACCAAACTAGAATCTTGCAATTGAAAGTACGGAGTAAGCCGAAAATCCGAAGAAGAGTAGGCGTGAACTTAAATTAATATGTCAGCAAACGGATTCAAACCTGATTTTATCGACCCTAGCCGCAAAAGCCTTTCAGTGAACTGGCCAACTCTTAGTACAAGTCAGCAACAAGACCTTGCTATGGTAGGTGATAGTGGGAAACTTCATTATGATCACTTCAGCGTTGCCCTAAGTAAATCCCGTAAGTTTCCTTTCTATACGGCAACTAATATTGATGGCGGCCTTTTTAAAAAGATTAAACGTGCCGACATTTTTGATGGTGGTAAAGATGTTTGGGAGGAGGACAGTCGAGCGGAAGGATTTCAATGGGGACAAAAGCTTTACGATGCTCCTAAGAGTTATTTTGACCGAGGTCATATGACCAAAAGAGAAGACCCTCAATGGGGTCAGAGTAACAGCGAAGCTAAGAAGGCCGCCCGAAGTACATTCCAGTTCCCTAATTGTGTACCCCAGCATGCAGCTCTAAACCAGAGAATTTGGGCAAGCCTGGAAACCTATATTCTTACCAAGCAATCCGTTCCCAATCAACTTAGAATTTGCGTTTTTACGGGTCCGGTTATTTCACCTGATGACCCTGAGTTTGTAACTCAGGTTAATGGCCAAACAGTTCAACTCCCGGTGCTCTTTTGGAAGGTGGTGTACTATTCAACTGATGGCAAGAGTTTGTCAAGAGTTGCCTTTTTGATGGGTCAGGAAGACTTGTTAATTGATAACGGTATTGCCCGCTCCAAAACTCAGATTCGATTGTTAAATACTTTTTTTGCACCAGAAAAAAAACTGTTCATGGATTATGAGGATGCAGAAACCTTTCAGATAAACATGAAAACAGTTCAGAAACTTTCGGGACTAACCTTTCCGAAAGCCAAAGAACCTTACAAAGATACCCGTCCATTGAAGTTAATTAAGAAAGTAGTTCAGGCTAAAGACAAGAAAAAAACAATTCTGTTATCCATCAACGAGGATATCTCAGTTCCTGAATTCAGGATTACAAATATCAAACTATAATTCTTAAGTAAGGAGGTCGCTGAAAATCCTTTGAAGAGTAAGCATTTAAAAATTAAACACCATGTGCACCTGTCATTGCTCAATTGTTCCGCCCTTTGTTGAGAATAAACTCAATAAAACGTTAAAGGTTAAGAATACCCTCACGCGTAAAATAAGTCTTAACTTCAGAAATAAACGGGATGACAAAAATGCCGTTGCCCCTTGGGCTGCAGCAATCTCTGTCATTCCTGCTAAAGCCAGAAGACTGGTTTACGATAGCCAGAACACTACCCGCCAGCGTTTACTCCTAAAAAGATCGGAAGGTAATGGCCCTATCAGAGGAGACGCAACTGTCAATAAAGCCTATGATTATGCGGGTGTGGTGCGTGACTATTTTCAAAAAAACTATGGATATAACTCATGGGATAATCAAGGATCAGACTTGGTCTTAAATGTGCATTTCAGTCAGAATTATAACAACGCATTTTGGGATGGCGATGAAATGACCTTTGGCGATGGTGATGGTCGTGTATTTACAAGCTTTGTTAACTCTATAGATGTAACTGCGCATGAACTTGCTCACGGTGTAGTTCAAACAACGTGTGGATTGGTTTATCTGAAACAGCCTGGGGCTCTCAATGAGCACTTCGCAGATGTTTTTGGTTCTGTAATTAAACAACACTTAAACGGTGAAACTGCACGTACATCAAATTGGCTAATTGGCGATACCATCATGGGGCCAACACTGCAAGGCCAGGCCATTCGTTCAATGAAAGCACCTGGCACTGCCTATAATAATCCACTAATGGGAAAAGATCCGCAGCCGGATCACATGAGAAATTATTATGCAGGCTCTGGAGATAATTATGGGGTGCACATAAACAGCGGAATTCCCAACAAAGTTTTTTACCTTGTATCTATGGCAATCAGTACAAAAAAAGCCGGGCTGTTATGGTTTGAAACGATGAAGACACTTTCCACTCAAACGAATTTCAAGCAATTCAAAACAGCCTTATTAAAAAACGCAAAATCATTGGCAAGCAAGGGTAAAGTACCAGCCAATACGGTGACTGATGCTACCAAGGCGTTTGCGCAGGTTGGATTATAACGATAGACTATGAAATTAAAACTCAAACGCGAAGGAGGTTTTGCCGGTCAGATTCTTGAACGCGAGATTGATTTGCAAGACCTTCCTGCCAACCTACAGGCATCCGTTACCAGCCTTCTAAAGATTCCAAAGCCGAAAAAGGGAAAAACCAATCCTTTACTGCGTGATGGATTTCTTTACACAGTTGAATGGTCTGGAAAGAAGGGTGGCAAAGCTCAGTTTGATGAATCTACTTTACCCGATGACATACGGAAAGTAATTGGGTTGCTGTTGTAGCAAGTAAGTTTGTGTTAGGTGAAGTCGATAAGTCAGCTATTAACTATGAATAATTTTCTCCAAACAAGTATTTTCATTCTTTCAGTTGTTCTGATAGTAACTGCATTGAGCCTGATTTTAAACACCAATAGTATTGTAACAGATCGGACAATTGATTCAACAGTGGTAGTTCAGGTTGATTCGGCTGGTATTGCGTTAAAAAAGCAAACCACCACTACAGTTACTTCACCCAAACCTTGTGAAGATTGTGTTCAGAAATTCTATGAAACTGCCATGGGATACTTTGGGCTGTCGGGATTGCTCCTTGCAGTTGCTTTTCTTTTGCCCAGAATAAAGAGTATTAATATCGGAGGTAATAGTATAGAAGTAAAGGAAGAGGCCTTGCGTGAGGTAAATGCTCAACAAACTGCGTCCGTTGGGGTTGGAGGCAAAGGAGAGACTTTGTTAGGTGATAGCCGACCGAAAAATCAAGCCAGGGAAACAATAGAAACTAATAAAGGTTATTACAATAACGATCCTCAAAAAGACAAATGGGGTGGAAAGCCGATTGCTAAGGGTCGCGAATTGAATGCTGAGGTTAAAAAACTTGGAGACTCTGGCTACTATTCAATTGATCTTATTGTTCAGAGTCTTAATCCAAAAGGCAATCCTTTAACAGGGTTTGTAGCGTTCCATCTCCATCCGTCATTTGCCAATCCTAATCCGGTAATTAATGTAGTAAAAGGAAAAGCTACGCTAAATCTTACTGCTTATGGTTCATTTACGGTAGGGGCAGTTTGTGACAATGGTCAAACAAAACTCGAAATAGATTTGGAGAAAATTAAAGGGGTTGACGATAATTTTAAAAACTCATAACCATCCAGATTGATACTTTAAAAAAGTAAAAACGTAGAATGCAAACCAAATAAAGTAAAACTTAAAACAATCAATAAAATGGAAACTAAGAAAAATTCAAATGAAGATGCCTTAAAAGCATTAGAAAACACAATGACACTTTTAGGAGCGGAAAAGACAGCTGAAGAGACTGGTGGTGTATGCGTTTGGGTCACACCGAGCGGACAAAAATTCTGTGCTCCCATTTCGCAGAGCGAATGTTCAAAAATTACTGGTGCCATATTTGTTTCTGGCGGGAAATGCTAAGAATAGAATATACCAAACCGTTTAAAAACGAATTCGTATAGCAAGCACATCACCAATGGCAAATAGAAATAATTAAGTTGAAGAATATGGCAAAGAAGAAAAAAGTAACACTTTCAACGAAAGCAGTTAGAGATTTCACATTAACAATTGAGCCAATAAGTGGCGGACTAACCTTATTCTATGCTTTCATCAATGGAACAAAAGTTATCCAATCGGATGGAACAAAAAAGAGAACTTGGACAGGAAAAATACCCACCTCACAAGTCAGAATTAAAATCAGAGTTGTTGGAATAGGCAATGCTTCTTTTAAGGTTGGCATAGACTTACCAGGAACGGCAGATGATCAGGGATTAACACTAAAATTGAAAGGGGGTTATTATGAAACGGAAATTACTTTATAGCATTATAATGCTTCTGCCAACGATTGGATTTGCCCAAGACGCTAAATTCAAAATACTACCATTCATTAATGGTACAACTTCGATAAAAGATGGACAAATTGAAGCTGGCCCCGAATTCAATTGGGAAAATGTCGAGGGTGGGAAAACATTTATTCTTAGACCGACTATAAGAATGCCTTTAACAACAAAGTCTGACAATGTTTTGCAAATAGATAGGTTTTCATCTACTTGGCGGGGTATACTTGCTGTCCAATACACTACGGACCATACTGCTGAAACTGGCAGTATAGCAAGACATTCCATAGGAGTACAGTTTGAATATGGCTCAAGTGAATTTAAGTATTATCCAACAGGTGCAAAAACTAATGAGCTTATAAATACTGAGAGTTCGTATGCTTTTGAAATGAAATACATAGGTTTCTTTTCAAAAGGAGCATGTGAGGCTAAACAATTTTCCCCTCAATTTAGACTTAGGTATTCATACGATTGGAAAGCAGCAACAGAGGTGGGAGTTGTAAACCCTCCAAATACCAATGGGGTGGTTTCAACTACCAACTTGACAATTGACGCACCAAGTGTAAAGTCAACATTCTCACCTGCGTTGGCATTACAAATCTATTCAGGAAAGGGTAGTTTCAGCTATTCACCAACAGTTTATTATGACTTCACAGGCAAAAAGGGCACAAACAATCCATTTGACAATTTGAGAAGATTACGATTTGAAAGCTGGGTGTTTTTCTACCCTCTAGTCAAAGACAATCCAAATGTTAAGATTGGCGTTACCCCCTTTCTGAGCATTAGAACCGCAGGGACAGATGACTCTAATAAAATTGAATATGGCGGAATGATTACAGTAAAATTTGGTGCGACATTCCTTCAATTCTTTTAACGTGCTAGTGAATTGCGTAGAAATCACCACTTTCGGGTAACTGCACATCGTTTCCAGCAGATTTTCCTTCGATAATTTGACACTTAAATGAATTAAAAAATGAAATTTGACTTTAAGAACTTAGACCAAGAGACAAGAAAATTGATGTTGGATGAAGTTAACAGGGACATCGCCAATAAACAATTGTACTTGAGCAAACGCTTCAATGAAGCTGGAGAAAAATTGTATCCACAAATTCTTAGTAAAGCATTGACTTTTGGTGATGAACAATCCTTTGCTACTGACCTAAGAGGAAATAATTGCTTTAAGACTCATGAGGAACGAAAAACAAAGACAGGAGTAACGCAAGTGAAAGTACCTGATACAGCTCATACAACTTTAGCCGAGAGCGAATTTAATAGATTTTACATAAGAGCACTTTGCTTGAGAGCAATGGAGGCTAACCAACGTCTGACAGTATACAGAGCTAGACAGTCTGACAATCCACGACCAGAATCAGAAATGATGATTGGCACAAATGTCGACCCAAATAAGTTGCTTATTGATCTTAGAACTAGCATGGGAACTGATACCGCTTTAGGATTGCCTCCAGGACCCAACAGTGGACTAACTGTAAGACTTTAGCATATAAATGTTAAACTTTGTAAGAAAGATAATAACTATACATTCCCAGCAGAACCTATCGCGTCCTAAAATAAGTTTGAGTAATTGAAGATTGGCAAAAAGTAAGACAGATATTAATAAACTTCATGGGCTTGCACAGTTTGCCCTGTTCGTATCATCATACTTCCCACTATTCATTCTTATCGTTGCAAGGCAAGTTTCAGAAAATTGGGAATTTCTCAACTGGGCAGGTTTATCAATAGAGGCTATAAATGTCTTTGCTCTCAAATTTGGTCTCTCTTCGATCCTGATACTTGTATCAATAATTGGTCTACTCGGTTATTGGCAAACATTGGGGAACATAGAAGATATTGCAAAAAATGGAAATCCAGTCACGGTAAAAGATGTAAAGAATAAGAACAGTGAAGCAATCGGCTATATAGCCACATACATAATACCGTTTCTCTTTCAAGGGTTCAATGGATGGTATGAATGCCTTTCTGTACTCTTCTTAATGGCCATTATTTATAGAATTTATATCAACTCATCATTACTTTTAATCAACCCGTTATTAAGTTTTAAGTTTTCAATCTATGAAGTTGAATATATTGAGAATAATAAAAGTAAAAACGGATTAATCATTTCACGGAACAAGTACTTGCAGGATGAGGCGAATATTAAAATATATGAGATAGGTCATAAACTCTACTTTGCAACCGATAATAACTTAATGCCATGATACTAACCGAACTTTCTGAAAGACTTGAAAAAATCAAGGTTGATAATACTTTCCTTTACTTCATAACCAGAGTATTAAAAAATGATGTAAAAAAGACTACTAAAGTTATGGATAAGTATGATTTCAAAGTCTATCAAATTGATATTAATGATGAGATACGAAAGCATCTTTACACATTAACCCAAGAACAATTAGAAATTCTTATAAGAAGAAAAACAGAGCTTCACGAGTATGACGTGGTGACAGATGACACACAACAACTATTTACTTATTCTATGACCAATAAGGCTATGTCCTTCGCTGATGTGGTAAACAACCAACTAAAATCAAAACTTCCAAAAATTAAGAATCTTGAAAAATTGATTGTCGAAGAAGAACTATGGGCTTATTGCGTTGGATTTTATAATAAGAGTTCCGATTGGATTTATACGTTCAGAAAAATACTTTCTGGCAAGGTTGCTATAGATGAAAGGGACGGAAACAAAAGAAGTGCCCTGAAAAAAACAATTCGAACCATATTTAATTCAGATAGTCAAAAACTTGAATTGATTGAAGGGGAAACTGTAAACCTCGATAAGCAAGTTGATTGTCTTTATTATGAGGATACATTTTACATTGCTAGAAAAACTCAATTTGAACAAATCGTTGGTCTTGAAGAGGAGTTTAGAGAACAAGCCACCAAATGTAGTTGCAGAATTAGGGGAGACGGAAATGATTGAAGGCCTTGATATAATCACAAACCAAATATCAGTAAACCCGTCTATCCATAAAAAGTTAGCTCGGCTTGCAAGAATCGGGAACTATAAAGACTTGGATGATAAGACGATAAGGAAAATGCAAAAAGTATGTAAGCAATATGGTGATAAGCTCAAAGTTAAAAACGGCAAACTTTTCATCGAAGATGAAAGCGACATTGACCTTGCACTAAAAATGTTAGCTGACTACTATAAACGTGGGGAGGTGTCAGGCAAAGCATACGGCACATTTGCGGGTAAGCAACTGACAGCAACGGAAGAATAACCCTTCAACATATTTGAGCGATTAGCAAAACTTTAACTCAATATATATGAAAAAATATAAGACTAAATGGGTAATCTTTATTGTGATTACGCTTCTATGGATTTTAGGAGGAATCGGTCTCATGTTAAGTGTAAACACGAATTATAATGCGCCTGATAAAACTCTCGAATTGATAAAAACCGCGTTATTAATATTAGGTGGGTTGGGTGTTATTATGCCAACCTATCTGAACGTTTGGCAAAGCTTAGAGAATAACAAAATAAACGAGAGCAAAATTGCGTTCGAAAAAAATGAGAATTCATTTAGACTAATGGAAAAATGGGAAGATTCAACCTTGCTTGAAGCCCGTAGATTTACAAGAAAGATTAAGGAGAAGAAAGACACAATTTCAAATAATGATTTATTAGCTGAAATAGCTAAAGACGAAAAGCTAAGAGAGTCGATCATAACCGTATTTAACTACTGGGAACAAGTTCGCCTTTCAATTGATTATGATCGTGTGAATGAAAAATTTATTCAAGATGCAATGGATGATATCTATTTGGATATGTATTTAAGATTTGAACCGTGGATAAAGACCAGGAGTCAAACGCATCAGGATGATGCAAAGAAATTATACTTAAAATGGAAGAAGTAATTGTTAATGGTCAATGATTCTGATTTCCCTTAAACCAGAGTAAGGGTCATCTTTTCCTAACAGAGTCTCCCGCCAAGGTACACGACTAAATAAAACACAAGCATGGCCTCAACCAATACCTACGTTATCTCCTACCACACCTTACGGCAGCTCATTGGCATTTTGGGCATCGCCCTTCCGTTTCTGTGCTTGGGTGTCAATGGGTTTGTGAATGAGAACAACCTGCTCAACAACCCTGCTTTTGTAAACAAAGACTTTAGTTGTGAGTACGAAGCAGGTGCCAACCTAAAATCTTCCATCAGTCACTTTTATTATACTGCGGCCGGGCCATTGTTCACAGGCGTTCTGATTACACTGGCTATTTTTCTCTTTTGTTATCAGGGCCATGCCAAAAAGAAAACAAAGGACAAGTTTGCCTGGCTTTCGGATGGCTTGCTTTCAAAATTTGCTGCCGTATGCGCCTTGTTGATTGTTATATTTCCAACGGGTTCAGACAAGAAGATAACAGACAACATTCACATTTTTGTCTCTTCGGATGCAGCGGGTACTTTGCATTTGGTTTTTGCCGCTTTGTTTTTTGTTGCCATGTCTGTTTTTTGTATCGTCAACTTCAGAAGGAAGGATGATAAAACATTAAGACACGATGCTGAAGGAAAAATTTATTTGTCTTGTGGCCTAGGCATTCTCGCGATGCTGCTCATCCTTCTAGTTAACATGCTGATGGCGGATGCTAACAAACCGTCAACGGGTAGCTTCGTATTTTGGATGGAGACCAGCATGCTTATTTTATTTGGCATCGCCTGGCTGGTAAAGGGTAAGGCTGCCGTAACCGAATTTGTGTTGAATAAATTGTGATGGTTGGTAGTGACCGATAACCGCGAACGTGCACAGATGACCCAGCGATTTGATTTGTAATTACGGGCGAGCAGCAATCCCGCAAGGGTTTGACTCTCTTTAATAAAACGAGATCGCGGCTCTCGTTAAGTATTCTTCAATTTATCATGTGTATTCACTCGGCCGCGATGACACTTTCAAATTTTGTCATTACTGGCGAGCGGGATTTTTACGATTTACTCAATACATCAACGAGACCCGCAATCCCGTGAGGGTTTGAATCTCTTTAATAAAACGAGATCGCGGCCCTCGCTTAGTATTCTTCAATTTATCATGTAGTTACTCGGCCGCGATGACACCCGAAAGAAGATGGTGTCATTGCGGGCGAGTGAATGCTATTTGAATTTAGTATACACTTCAACGAGACCCGCAATCCCATCAGGGTTTGATTCCAAAAGAGTATTGAGTTTGGTACGTGAACCTCAAACTATTGCGTGAAGCGGATTCTGTGATGCAACCAAATCTGAAATTTATTATATTTATAGTATGTACATCGGTCTGATACTGTTGATAACCGTGCTGTTGGTTTTTGTTTTCAGAGGTAAAAACAAAAATACACCCTGGCAAACCCCAGAAGATGATAGCACGATGAATGATCCCGGATAACCCCTTCCCTTCCCCTCTAGCTCAAGCGTCAAGCTTGTGCTTTTTATTTTCTTCTAAACCAAAACATACAAACCCGTCAGACTCTTTCTTTACTCTCATTGCTTTTGTTTACCTTCATTCAATGAAACTTTGGTGCCTCGCATTTCTGTTATTAATTAACTGTGCAACTAAACCGGCTCCGGAGCATGAGCTTGTACCCCCGGTAAATGTTTCGCAAAAAATAAATTTGCCAGCCTATCTCGATAGCCTTCAACACCTGCCGCATACGCCTGCCTCCTCATTACATGCTTTGGAAATCTTTCGCGATCATTTCGATAAACAGTACCCCGACCAAAATGATAAAGCATTTAATGCCTACCTCGAGTACCAGGTACTACTTATCGACACCCTTTATAATCAATTAATAAATCGACCCGACTATGAAAAAATCAGTTCTCTTATTTGGGCCGATGCCTCACTCCACGAGCCCGAAGGATTGCAATACGAAAATCAACTCAACCAATATGGGCTGGTATTAAAATCAACCGAGGGGTTTATTTATATTGGTCGTAGCACAAAGCCGATTCGGGCATTCTTCTACAAACATCTCTCACCAGCTACCCAGGAATTTTACGACCAGTTTGAACTTGAAACAAATCAGGATCTTGCCGAAGATGGTATGCTGTTAATCACTCCCAGGGAATTGGTTGTGCGTCTTGCTTTTTGGGATTCATTCCAGGCAAAACATCCCGGTCACCTCTTTGCGCAATTTGCAAAGAACAACACCCAGGATTACTTGCACTATTTAATGGAAGGTATGGACAATACGCCCGCATTCGACTTCGAAACGAAAAAACTTTACCCGGAATTTCTTGAAGCTTATCAGTATTTGAATCGCAACTATCCAACGCTCGCCAGCACTGCGGTGATAGATGAATACTTGATACTTTTAAAAACGCATGACTACCAGCGCACCGAAGCTGTGTCCCGATTCATCAAGCAACACTCTTCTTATTAATCATACCACTTTTTCAAAGCTTAGTATTCAATCCAGAGCGTATAAGAATGATGGACATTATCATGAGGGAAAAGCTAAGTAAAGAATACACTCTTCATCACTAACCTGCTTTAAGCGAAGGATCCCCTAACGATTGGGAGATCCTTCTCCGCCAACGGGCGGATTCGGCAAAGGCAGGCGGCACTGATTGAGCGCTTCGTTCGCTTCGCTCTTCGGGTTACTTGCCAATCCCGCGATGACATTTCATAGGCGAGGAAGACGCACAAAGTAAAACTGCGAGGAACAAAGCCATGAAGGAGTTGTCATTTCGCCATGAACTGGTTGTCATCTCGGTATGAAGCAATGTGCAGGAAGCCAGGCCTTGGTTCGTGTCCGCACGAACCACAAAAGTTTTGATTTACTTACTGGGTTATGTCTTGATGTACTCAGGATTGGAAACGTTATTTTTATTTTTGCAAGTGGTCATATTGCATAAATGAATAAGATATAAGGCATGGAACGTCTGTAATATAGATGTTGCCGATAATGTTCGGAACGCACAGACTTAACATTAAGTTAATACGAATTAGTTAACTTCCTATAAAAATCAGTATGGGAAATATAGGTGCAATATCATCGGCCACGACTTTTGAAATGCAAACTTCCGTTGCGACTAACATTAAAGCACCTGCAACCAGAATTATGGGCCTGTTGACCGACTCTAAGAACTTTACTAAATGGAACTCGACAGTTATTTCTGTTGACGGTGACATTAAAAAAGGTGAAACAATCAGGCTTGTTTCAAAGCTGGATCCGAAAAGGACATTTAAACTTACAGTAGCAGAACAAACCCCCACAACGCTAATTTGGAAAGACGGTTTCGCGCCAATGTTTTCAGGGGTTCGGACTTTTGATCTGCAAACCAGGCAGGATGGATCGACAGACTTTACAAGGACAGAAGTTTTTAAAGGCATAATGCTGCCCATGATTAAAGGATCGCTACCTGACTTCAAAGCGAATTTTGAACAATACGCTGCTGACCTAAAGAATGCTTCCGAAAAAAACATGTAAATTTTCAATACAATGGCAACAGAACCAGGAACGTATTGACGACACATAATTAACTTAAGGGCTAGTTGACAATTTTTCAACACGACAACAACGTAATGATATGACAGAAGACAAAACTAAAAAATCAGGAAAAGGGATTGGTATTGGAATCGGAGCTGCTCTTGGAGTTGCATTTGGATCCGCGTATGGTATTTCTTCGGGAAATACTTCTTTAAGTATTGCCATGGGGCTTGCTATTGGCGTTGCGATTGGAGCAATTTTCGACTTTGCCCGCAAAGTCTAGATTGATTTAATGACGTTGGTTTATGCTTGACTGTTTCAGCCTGATCTTCTAGTTGAGAAATATCTTGTCTGGCTTACCCTCGTTGGTGATGGTGTGAGCATGTGGGCTGCTTCACCAACGAGCAAGTTTCTTGTACGTATGTTACATCGCTATCTTCTCACTACCCGCTCCCAGATCTTTCCGATACTTTCCTTTAATGCTTCTGGCTTTAATACGGTGATCTCCCAAGCCTTGTTTCGTATCCACAACGAACCATTCAACACCTAGCTATCCGACAAGTTAGCGCAGCCATTGTCGAAGTACAGAAAGAATAGGATTTTTAATACCGCACATAAAGTATCAACAATCAGGTGGGAGACTATTGCTTAACCTGCATGGTCAATCAGCGAATGAATATGTTTACCGAAGAGTAACATCCTGTTGTAAAGTTTGTATTTTCTTACATCGCCATTCCTTTTCAAAAAAAACTCCTTACCTTTTATCTGTCTATGATGGAGTTAATCAATTGGCAAATGCCGGGCTTGTTTTTATGCAAAAGTTCAAGTGGGTTTATAACCTGGCAGGCGCAAACAAATCTGCAGTCAGCCCTCAACCAGCAAACCCTCGATCAGGAAAGTGAACTCATACAACGCACCGTGTTGCTAGCCCTCGTGCCCGTGGTGGTAGCCTTTTCGTTTATCGTGTTTGTGTTTTATCGCGCCAGGCGCGAGGCTTTCTTTAAACAAAAAGAAACCGAACTTAAACTGAGTCTTGCCGAAGGCGAACTCAAAGCCCTGCGCGCACAAATTAACCCGCACTTTATTTTCAACTGCCTCAACTCCATCCATCATTATATGTTTATCAACGATGGCCCCAGAGCCGGTGAATACCTGATTAAATTTTCGCGTCTCATCCGCCACGTGCTCGAAAGTTCTGCGTTGCGCAGTGTGCCGCTGGCCGATGAGATTGCTGCCAACCGCATTTACCTGGAAATGGAGCAGTTGCGCATGGGCCACGAGTTAACATTCCACATCCATGTAGCACCCGAACTGGATGCCGCACAACTGGAAATCCCACCGATGATGATCCAACCCTTTGTAGAGAATGCCATCTGGCATGGTCTTGCCGGGGGTGGTCATGTGGATTTGCATTTTTTGCCGGCCCCCAACCACCACCTTCAATGTATTATAAAAGATGAGGGCAAAGGCACCGTGTACACGCCTGTTTCCACCGATTTATCCGGGGCCGTAAAAAAATCTTCAATGGGCACGATGTTGATGCGCGAACGCTTTAACCTGATTAATAACCTCCATCAAACGCAAGCCAGCTTTATGTTGGCCGATCGCACCGATGGAGTGGCCGGCAAACAGGTAACGTTAGTAATTCCAATCATGTAACGATGGTGTACCGCGCTTTTATACTCGAAGACGATGCGCAGGCGCTTGCCGATTTGCAAACACACCTGCACACGGTGGCCGATATAGAAGTGGTAGGCCACGCTGCTGATATTGAAACAGCACGGGCACTGTTGCCAAAACTAAAACCCGATTTGTTGTTTAGCGATGTGATGCTGCCGCCCCATACTTCATTCGACCTGTTGCAGACACTGGAACACATTCCGTTCGAGATTATCTTCACTACTTCCTTTGAAGAGTTTGCCATCAAAGCATTTCGGTTAGCCGCTGTTGATTATTTACTGAAGCCTGTTACCCGCCACGATATTGATGAAGCACTCGATAAATTCAGGCAGCGAAAACAAATCAGTGATAGTACACAACACATTAAGCACTTGTTGGCCAACCTGCAGCGGCCCGCGCAGGCCCGCATTGCCTTACCTACGTTTACGGGATTTTTGTTTGTGTTGGTGAAAGATATTGTGCGGTGCGAATCGGATAATACCTACACTACATTCTTCACGCTCGACAAGCAAAAGATTATTGTCTCGCGCACACTCAAAGAGTGCGAGCAGATGCTGGGCGACTACCGGTTTTTTCGCGTCCACAATTCGCACCTCGTTAACCTCGATTATATTATCGAATACATCAAAGGCGAGGGGGGCGTAGTAAAAATGATGGATGGCAGCCACGTAGATGTTTCGCGCAGGCGCAAGGATGAGTTTTTGAGGTTGTTAAAATAGCCGGATGCCGATGGGCTCATGCCGGTTGCTATCTGCTGGCAGCCGGAATCTGATTGGTGATAGCGGGTGAGTGGGTGAGCTGTTATTTTCGCTAGTGAATTAAGAAAGATGGCGAAGCTGATAGTCTCAACGTTTATAGCGCAGGGCACCTTGTGGTTGTATTTGGATAATGAGTTGATTATGCAGAATAGCGATTCAGTAACGGTAGAGTTGGAAGAAGGGCAAGACTATATTGTGCATTGGTTTGTGAAGGGCTTGGTGGGAGGTTCGTATTCAATTACCATTTCGTCACCGAGGGAGGCACAGTATCAGTTGACGCGGGGGATTGGTGTGGGATTAAAATACAATGGAAGTTTAAAGTTCAGAGTATAACCATAACCCAAAAATATAATATGAAACCACTTTATTTACTTTCACTTCTACTGCTTGGTATGTGCTTTTCATGCGGAGGCAAAAAAACTTCAATATCACCAACTGTTTCAATCGAAACAGTTGGTCTTGAAAAGTATGCTGTAATAATTAAAAGCGATCCCCTTCCAATGGATAAGGGAATTGAAATGATCTCAAATGGATTGAAAGAGCCATTCCTTGAGATTATTGGCAAGCGCCTGGGAGTTGGGGGATATTTTAATGCTAAGGATATTGAAATAACTGACCCTAATAATGTAGGTATTGTCTTTTGGCCTTGTTACAATCCGGGTGGGACAAATGGATATCCTCGGTTTTTTTTAGTTGGCGAACAGGTACAGAAATTTGATTCCATCAATGATCCCCTTCGAAACAATTTACCTGGCAGCAAATTTATAATGCCAATGGGTGTTGCGAAGTACACTGAAACCAACACAGATCAAAATACGGTGAAGGCTAATGTTTTATTGAAAAAAAATATTTCAACTGGCGCAATGCCACTAATTGATGCCACTACATTATTAGAGTTTGTGCGCAATTTCGAAGTATTAATGATGGATTTTTCTCCTGATGCTAACGAATCTCTATGTCGCTATGGCCAATATTTTTTTCGAAATAATAGTGACTATCAAAACTTTTTGAAAGCACCTGACTTGAATTACGTGTATTACTATATGGGGTTTGCTTGGGATGCGTCTCATAAACCTAATTACTACAGACCAATTCTTAGTGGAATTCGGGCGGATGGTAGTACAATTGAAACCAATTCAAGAGCAAGGGGCGGAGAACCCCTCCTTCAAAAATCGGTTCCGCCACCACCTCATCAGTAACTTGTCGTTGTGAGTAATTTCTCAGTAGGTATTCAGATCGTTTCGATCGTCTCGATAATAATACCTATTTCCTTTTGTCTAATGAATCTTAAAACAGCTGGATATGCCCGGCTGTTTTTATTATTTCTTCTGATTGGGTTAACGACCGATGTCGTGATGTATACGCTCGTGCAAATTGGTAAGACAACTTACTTACCATTGATCTTTAACATTTATTCTCTTATTGAGGCACTCTTCTTTTATTGGTTTGTATTTCAGAGCACGCCATCTCACTCTATAAAATTGATCAGTAAGGCACTTCTCATAATTACACCAACCTACTGGCTGGCTTTTGTTTTACTTTTCCCGTCCTTGTTCCCAACCAATGATACGTCCAGTCAGATATTTGATACTTCCTATGAAATTTCGGTTGCCTTTTTAGCGGGCTTTGTACTACTGGAAATGGTTGAAAGAATAGACTCCATTACAACAAGATCTGATTTTTGGATTTTATTGGGTATGTTTTTTTACTGCTTTTGCACTTTTTTTATCATGGGATTTCTGAATACATTCTTCTCGCAGAATATCTGGTTCTTGAATAACATCATTAATATTATTACTTACGCTTTTTATAGTATCGGCTTGTGGAACCTTCGGAAGGTGAAGTAGCCGTTGCCGAATTCTGATCCAATCTGCCATCTCCTAAGTCCTCGTTGCCAGATTCTATCTCTTGCTGATTTTTAGTTCAAACGCCCTATATATTCGTTGGAATGTCGGTGGGTTTATTCATTCAAAAGAAACCATTAAAAATAAATAGTATGGCAAAAAGTAAGAAGTTATCAATTGTACTAGTATTAGTAATTTTTCTTTTTGCTTGCAATACCATAAGATTAATTCCAGACAAACCAATTACTGGAAATTTGCCAGAAAGACCCGAGAGATTAAGTTCTGAAATTACTTTGCCATTTGAAATCGACTTAAATTCGATTAGTGAGTATTTAAATCAGAAATTACCAAGTGGTCAAATAGAAAGCGGCAATGGAAGATCAGGTAACACTACTCGATATTCTTTTCAAGTCTACCGAAACAAACCTGTTGTCTTTAGTGCTCAAGGAGATGAGTTAATTTTTAAAGTTCCTATAGATATAAGTGCTAAAGGAAGTTATACTGCTTGTTTAGGTTTTTGGCGACATGGTGATTGTTGCTCAACTCCCAATCCTTTTGGACGTGGTTGTGCAACACCAGGGGTTAGACAAACTGAGCATGGTGATTCTTCTCCAACAGTTGATATTGAGTTGAGAGTTAAGTTAACGATGCGCGAGGATTACACGATCAAGGCGGCAACCTATTTGAAGGGTAGTGTGAGTGGGGATACTCATTTACACATAGATTTAATAGGCAATCTTATTCGCATAAATATTGACATCAAAGACAAATTAGAAAAGCCCCTGCAAAAATTCATTCTTGACTACCAAAAAGAGATAGATAAGAAAGTTGAAGAAATCGTTCAACACTATGATATTAAAAAAGAAGTAACAAAATACTGGACCCAGCTTTCACAGCCAATAAAGCTTGGAGGCCTTTGGCTTAAATCAGAGCCGCAAAAAATAATTTTTGAGAATCTTAATGCAAAAGATAACAAACTTCGCCTCGCAGTAGGGTTAGCTTGCAAGCTTGAAGTTGTTTTAGAAAAGCCGCACGAGTATAGTAGCCCTTTACCTAATCTCACGCTGAGTGAAAGTACAGAAGGGTTATTCAATATTTACTTGCCTACAAACATTAACTTTAATTCCTTAGAAGAGGTAGTAAAAAAGGAAATCATAGGTAAGCAATATATAAAGGGAGGTATAAGAGTAAAATTAAATTCTGTTGATTTACAAGGAGTGAGATTAAATAATACAAGTTTATTATTAATCAAAGCAAATTTAAATGGCAGGGTAAGGTTCAAAAAATTTAAGGGAGATTTATATTTTACTGCTTTGCCTGCGCTTGACACTTTAAGCAAAGTAGTATTTATTGAAGATTTTAGAATTGAACCCAATACAAACAGCTTCTTGGTTAACAATGGATTACCATTTTTGATTGACAATTTTTATTATGATGAACTTAAAAACCAATTAAAGTATTCTTATCAATCAGATTACACCAAGTACTTTGAGTTGATTAATGAAAAGCTGAAAAATATAGAAGTTGATAACTTGCTAATAAATGGCAACCTCGAACAAATGATAATTCCGGGGTTTTATATTGATCAAGAGAGTTTGGACTTATTGTTAATTGCTAATGGTAAATTGAAAACAACATTGAAATTAGAATAAATTCAGCCTCACCATGGAAATTGTACTTTACGAAACCTGACTTTAATGATCTATACCCATCTCGTATTGGTATTACCTATGTCCCTAGTTTCTTCTAAAGTTTTGATATTACAGCAAAGCGAATGAACTTTCATAAAGTTCTTAAACCCAAATCCAAAATGAAAATATTTATTACATCTGCTTTCTTTATTGCGTACTCTCTTCATTCAATGGCGCAACCCCTTCAAGCAGGATTTCACTATAAGTTACAAAGAAAGACAACTAATAGCCATAGGCACTATGTTATCACGTACGGTAAAGTGGGTGGATCTAATAACGTAATAAAAAGTATCTACGAATTTGAAAATGAAAATTTTATAGAAAGGCCGTTTAATAGGATTTTTAGAAATAATCTTAAAGCAAGTATTTCTCAAACGGATGATGGAGTACTTAAAGTTGACATTTGGGGTATTACGGGAAATGATTCAGCCGCTGGTTTAGACCAGTACGTTAATTCTCAAGATGATTTATCCGATGAATATTATTATTTTATAAAACTGCCTAGGCGTAGTAAAATGAATACTGCTGTAACTTATCTATCGTTGAAGTATGCTACCTGGGAATATGGCTTAACAACGGTACCCTATAAGTATTTTAGAGGTGATAAGAATGACTCAATCCCTAACCTGGCAATAAAAGATTTCAATGCTGGACTATACATTGGGCGTAAATGGGGCCGAACCAGATTCTATCATGATAAGAGTAAAATACACCATAGTGTATCATATATGACAACAACCTTCTTAAGTCCAACGTTGATTTCCTTAACTCCAGAAACTACCAATATAAAAACTTATAGACCAGGCACTGAATTGGGATTAACTTTTGGATTTGGCTTAATGGCATCTTATCGTGACATTAACTTGGGATTATTAGGTGGATGGGATATTCCATTGTCATCGGCAGGTAGAAATTGGAATTACTACAAAGAGTTTTGGATAGGTATGGGGTTGGGGTATAAGCTTAATATTTTTACCAAGTAACTAAAAGAGTGGATTGTCTAGCCGGCAAGACCACTTAAAGTGGTCACACGACTTCGCCAAGATAAACGAGATCGCGGCTCTCGTTAAGTATTCTTCAATTTATCATGTGTATTCACTCGGCCACGATGACACCTGAATGAAGGCGTGTCATTGCGGGCGAGGAGAAACTCTTTAATTTACAGCAAGCCACCAACGAGACCCGCAATCCCGCAACGGTTTAATGTCTCAGCAGAGTCTCCTGCCTCGGGGACTCTGCGTTCTACTTTTCGCTGAGTCCCCTTCCACTTTTAATGTAGAACTTAACTTAAGTATTCTTGCCTTTAACCGTTGTTGTCTTATAACCAATTAAAATTAAATTGAGACATGAAGCTCAGCAGGAGTGTATAAAACTTAATCAAATGAGAAAATTCTCTAAAAAGGCAAGACCAGGATTACAGCTTCTTCTTTTAGGAACACTCCTGTTAGTACCAACCATGGGTATGGCCCAATTAGGAGTACCTTTTAAAAAGCCAGTGCCAGATGTTACAGATTCTGTTATGCTAAACTTTGAAAAGTTGAAAATGGAATTTGGAGAAAATAAAGAAATGCCACCGCAGTACGAAAAACAAATACTTTATGCTTTATCATATTTTCCAGAACTGGTAGACACAAAAATTAAGTTTCGAATCATGAAGAGTAAAAAGGGAATAATCGATACCCGGCCTACCATGGGTGGCCTGCTAAGAAAAGGCAGTAAGCGAAAATATCTGGTAACGATGTATGACTCAATTGATGGAAGAACACTTCCCCAATTCTCAAATGCTGGTGTGAATGGTCAGGTAGGTATTGTAGGTCATGAGTTAAGTCATATTATATCCTTTAAAAACAGCACCGGGCCCGGTCTGGCGGGCCTGGCTATTGCCCATATTTCCGCACGTTTTATGGATCGATATGAAAACAATACCGATCGTGTCAATGTAGAAAGAGGTTTGGGTTACCAGTTAATTGCCTGGAAACAATACCTGGATAAAGGTTTTAAAGCCATGCGCCTTAATGACTCACCGCAGGTAAAAAAACCGGAACGTGAAAGATACATGAGTGTGGAGCAAATACAACAGGTGATGGCAAAGAGTAAAGGGTATCAACTGTAGATTCAAAACTTGAACTCCTACCACTCCGTGAATGAACTGCTACCATACCAAACTTGAACGAGCACCATACCGTGAGTGAACTGCTACCGCTACACATTTGACCTGGCACCACTTCATGAGTGAACTCCCATCGCTACAGATTTGAACGAGCACCACTCCATGAGAGAACTCCTATCGCTACACATTTGACCTGGCACCACTTCATGAGAGAACTCCTATCGCTACACATTTGAGCGAGCACCACGTCATGAGTGAACTCCCATCGCTACAGATTTGAACGAGCACCACTCCATGAGAGAACTCCTATCGCTACACATTTGACGTGGCATCTCTTTGGATGAACAAGTCGTCAAGACCACTTAAGTGGTCAGACGACTCATCCTTTAAAGCCGTTCTGCGAAAGCAAAAAAATAATTTTACATTTTTAAGAAAAAGTGTTTAAGAACGTGCCACTCCCTTTTCAGTTACATGTTTTATCAACTATATAGTTGTGAAAATTGATTAAAAAAAGACAACGCGATGACCTGCAATGCGTGATTAAGCACATAACACTAAAAAATTATTGTTATGTCACATTTCAAAAACGTGCAGAACTTTGACCAGGTCATCGCGGTCTGCACCGGGTTGGGAGGCAACTATAACCCCGGAAAACAAAACCTTCAAATTGAGTCGCTAGTTACTTTGATGAACAATGCACACGGTGCGTTGGATGCGATCAAGGTAGCCAAGACAAACAATGAGTTCGCGATTAACCATCGCGAGGTGGCATTCGAAGACCTTGGCAAGCTTGCTGGCCGCATCATCAGCGAGCTTAAGTCTTCAGGAGTGCTTGTTCAAACTGTAGATGATGCACGTTACATTCAACGCAAGTTGGTAGGCTTCAGAATCAGTCGCGATCCGGTGCCCGCGCCTCCGGATTCTTCTGCGGAAGAAGTAGCAAAGAAGTCAAAGGCCAGAGGGTTGGACTATGGCACCCAAACCCAGCATTTCAGCAAGCTGCTGCAAACGTTGCGCACGGAATCACTTTATCAGCCCACCATCGCAGACTTGAAGATGGATGCCTTGGAGGCGAAGTTGAGTGACCTCATTGCGAAAAATGCAGCCGTAGTACGAACTTCTGTAGAACTGAAGAACGCCCGCCAGCATCGTAATGATCTGCTCTACACCCAAAGCGGAAGCGCACGCGAAACATTGCGTGCCGTGAAGCAGCAAGTGAAGGCAGCCTTCGGTCCGCGCAGTGAAGAGTTCAAGTCGCTGGTTGCTGTTAAGTTCATTACACCTTCAAACCTGTAAGTTCTAATGTGTGTCAGCTTATAAGTTTTCCCCGCACGGCAACGTGCGGGGTTTTACTAAAATTAACGGCAACCTCTAATCTCCAACTTCCAACCACTAACTTCTACTAACCATGAAAACTTCCAACTACATTCCCGCCTTCCTCTTCCTGTGCGGAGCTGCGCTCGGCATCTTGCTGTATCGCGAGTTTCGCAAGCAATCATCAAACACAAGTCAACCGCAACAACTTACGTTGGAGCAGATACTTTCTATCCGCGAACTTCATCTGGTAAAACATACCTACACCGATTTATTTTTTCTACACAAGAAAAATGACAAACGCAAAGCCATCCGCGCCATCGTTCAGATGCCCGTAACCATTACTGCGTACCTGAATTTGAATGAGATAGAATTGGTGCGACAGGGGGATTCAATCCGGGCCGTGATTTTACCCTCCGCGGTACTAAACGAACCTGTGTATCATATTAATAATAGTGTGGTTCGCGAAACGCGTGCCTTTCAAGTGTATGCTGGCAAAGATTTATATCCACAGATAAGCACGTATGTAGGTGCTATTGTTAAAGAGCGCATGGATACCACGCGCCACCGTGCCGAAACAAACCGCATTTTGATTCAGGCTGAAGCCGAAGCAAAAGAATACGTGGAGAATATTTTAAAGCTGCTGGGCCATAATCACATCGAAGTGACCTTCAACGATGCAACCAAAGATGCGCACGCGAATAACTACTTGCGCGCTGCACATAAAAAATCGAAAATAGTTGGGCCGCATCCGGTTATCTCAGCGCAGGTCGCAGCTATTCCTTTCGGGTTTCTCCCGATTGAGTAGTGAGGTGGGATTCTTTTAAGAAAACGAGATCGCGGCTCTCGGTTAGTAATTCTTAAATTTATCTCAGCCATCAACGAGACCCGCAATCCCGTGCAGGTTTGATTTTAGAGACAGTGTCAATACCACCACTACAAGAGAAATGGAATTCATTTGTTAGTAAATACGCTAAACGTTAGTCTTATTCTCTACCGCAAATAATGCTGGAGGTAGTGGAGAGCCAGCGGCTGTTCGTGGTCGCACTGGCGGCTGCCAATTTCACGAATGAGGTGAAATAACTCCAGGCTTATAAAAGTCAACTCTCAACTTTCTAGGTCTTTCAGGCTTGCACCTAGAGTGTGATGATTTTTATTAGTTTTGTGCCACTTTTTGGCTATGCGATTTTTTTGGTATCTCTTGATAGGTTTATCTCTTGTTAGTAAAGGCTATTCACAAATTGCTCAAAAGTATGTTAAGAGTTATGGCCCTGAAATAAGTAAGGGAGGTGAATTTATTTATGCAGTTGCTTCTGATCATCTGGGTATTCTTTATTTCGCCACGGATAAAGGAGTGGTAGTCTATGATGGCGAAACCTGGGATGTGATTTCGATCAACGAGGCAGGTGTCACCTCCCTCGAATATGATTTCAGGCAGCATCGGCTTTGGGTAGGGGGGTTTGGTAACTTCGGGTATTTGATCAAAAATCACGACACCCGCTATCAATACGTATGCTTGTCGGACTCTGTTTCTCGAGCCCGACCATTTAAACAGGTTTGGCAGATATTATCAAGCAAAGATAAAGTGACCTTTATGGCCGATGATCGCCATTTTGTTGTGCGAGGTGATGTTGTCACAGAACGAGAAATGCCGAATACCTATATATATGAGGTGGGTGGGATTGAATATTTTTCAAAAAGAGCACCTGGTAAGGGTTTATATATCCTGCAGGGATCCGAATTAAAAAAGATTTGGGATCAATCTCCCTTATCGTACGAATCTACTTTTCAGATTTTTGAACTAAATAGAAATAATCATTTACTCTTTACACCATACGATGGCGTCTTTATTCACCATCTCCCTACAAACCGCGTTGCCCGCTACACCCAAAAATTAAACCAGCTGACAATCGATAATTCCTTCTACCATGCCTATCTGATAAGTGATAGTGTATTGGCAATGGGCACCTTTAACAATGGGGTGGTTATTAGTGATTTGAAGGGAAACGTGATCGAACAAATTACAATGGATAACGGCTTGCTCTCCAATGGGGTTTCAGATCTTAAACTTGATGGCTTTGGGAAACTATGGGCTGCAACGGATTATGGCATTTCCGTCATAGATCTGAAGGCAACTCAACCCGCATTTTCAATGAGAGACGAAGTAAAGCCTCAAACGGTCATTACTTCCTTATCGGTTAATAATGATTCCACTATTTATTGGCCAACGTCAGCAAGCAGATTGTATTTTGAACGAAGCCCCAATTTTTTACAAATCAAAATGGCCACCCCTGCCATCGCCTATATGGTTGATCATCAATACCTCGTTCGGCTGGATGGATACGATAGCACCTGGCGGGCTTCGGCTCATAGTAATTATGAAAAATACACCCGCCTTCCCAATGGCACATACACGTTTAGGGTGAAGAGTCTGTTAGATAGTAAAGAACTACCAGAAACCACCTTATCATTTACCATTAATGAACCGTGGTATTCAATTTTTGTGGATTATAGTCAACACCTTGCTATATCAATTGGATTTGTTGCTTTATTAATTTTTGCGCTTACCTATAACCTGCGTGCCAGTAAGAACGAACTAACCAAACTAGTCTCTGAAAAAACGCGTGCCATTGAAGCACAACAGCAGAAGTTAATTGAAATGAATAAGAGCCTGGCCGATACCAATGAGGAACTGGATAGTTTTTTATACCGCTCTTCCCACGACCTTGTTGCTCCCGTAAAATCGATCAAGGGGCTTTTGATGCTAATGAAAATGCAAAAAGAAGAATGCCAGAATTACATCCCCATGATGGAAAACAGGATCAATCGGTTAGAGTTAATTCTTTCTGAAATCAATGTCTATGTAAAAAATGTAAAGCAAGAGCCAGTCAGGTATTCATTCTTTCTGAAACCATTGGCCGAAGAAACCTGGGCAGAGGTTGAGTTTATTCCTGAGGCAAAGAAAATCAGTTTTGAAATTGATATTGATCAGGTAAGTGTAACGAGTGATCGCGATCGATGGAAAATGATTATTAGCAACTTGTTGGTAAATGCCATTAAGTATCATAACTATTCCAGGCAAAATCCATTTGTTAAGCTTACAGCAAAAATAGAAGCGGGAGAATTACTTCTTCTTGTTGAGGACAATGGTCAGGGAATAAAAGACGAGTACCAGCAGAGATTATTTGAAATGTTCTACCGGGCCAATTCAAATTCGGAAGGAACCGGGCTTGGTTTATTTTTGGTAAAAAAAGCGGTAGACAGTATGAAAGGCTCCATTCATATTCATTCTGAATACTTAGCAGGAACAAGAGTGATGATTACAATGCCTGTGTGAAATATAAATTTTACCTGTTTACATAACCACGTTTACGGCCTGACAACAGCCCTCCCCCAACCTGAATTGAGTGAAGAATTCTAAGTATTGGAATTCTTTCTGCTGAAAGGCAATACCAAGTGGTATACAAGAGGACTGAAAAACAAAGAAAGCCGAAAGCAAATGCCGCCACGGTAAAAAAGTATTCAGGTTCTGAAACGTTATTTATAAAAGCGAGTCGCTCGTTTTTACTAAGCCAGATAGTTACAGAGTCGCCTGGATTTCCATCCATATACATAGAGGTAAAAAGCGGCTCCTTCTTTGTCTTCACCGAAATTCCGGAAAACGTAATCCAGGTTGATCCACCATCGGATGAATAATCCTCCATACGAATCGTGTGATGGATCAAGCCTCGGGCAGGTCTTACGCGCGTAACCTGCTGGTTGTATTCGTCCTGCCGGTAACTAAGAAAAGCCATATAGAGTAACACCAGTCCAATCGTAATAATAGTAACAAGCGCAGGGTGTACCTGAAAGCGACTTTGATACATCAGGGCGATCAAAATAGCAAACAAGAAAAAGCAAATGCACACAAAAGCGAACCGCGATGTGTAACTAGTAAGTGTGTTGCGTTTTGCGTTCAGTTTGTCAACATCGGCTATGGCAAAAGCAAGCTTGCTTTCAGCATAAAATAAGGTAACAGAATCAAGCCGGGCCAGCGTATTCCACTCCTTAGTTAATTTTAGCGTATCACGTTCGTGTGGCGTTTTTGTTTTAGCATCAAATTTTATGATGGCTAAAGGCCAATCCCTGTTTTCCGGCCACGCAAGGAATGATTCTACCAGGCCATGGCGTTGTTCGTATTTCTTCTCATCTATATTGAACTGTTCACTTACCGAAGGTGCCGGAACAATCAGTAGTGATAGCAACACAAGCACAACTAATAACACCATCAAGATGGCGTAAAACTGAGACGTTTTGAAAAATCGGTTAAACATGCACCTAAAAATAGGTGATTCACACCCAACCCGTACTCATTTCATAACGATTATTTAACTCCTTGTTATACGATTTGACACCTATCTTTATAAAAAAAATATGCGCATAGTTTGTGTAGTCTTCATACTGTGTCTGGCATCTGTTGGTGTACTGGCGCAACAAAAATTAGTACATCCTGATTTAAAAATTACTCAACCTGCTGGAGCCAAGCCCTGGACAAACCGAACCATAAACGATAAGCCCGGCCAGTTTCAATTTGCTATCGTAACCGATCGTACCGGTGGCCATCGGCCGGGGGTGTTTGAAGATGGTGTTCGTAAACTCAATCTGTTGCAACCCGAATTTGTGATGAGTGTGGGCGATTTGATTGAAGGCTATACAACCGATACAATTGAGTTGCATCGGCAATGGGATGAGTTTGACGGTTTTGTTAATCAACTCAATATGCCTTTCTTCTATGTGCCGGGCAACCACGACCTCACCAATCCTGTGCAGGAAAAAATCTGGAAGCAACGCCTCGGCCCCACACATTATTCATTTGTTTATAAAGATGTTTTATTTTTGGCCATTAACTCTGAAGACCAAACGCGAGGCTCTGGTCGAGGTACAATCTCAGCCGATCAGTACGATTGGATTAAAAAAACTTTAGATGCCCACCCACAAGTAAAGTGGACATTTCTTTTTATGCATCAACCATTATGGGTACAAGATGCAGACCCCGCTCGCTGGTTTGATGTTGAAAAACTTTTACAAAACCGGAAGCACACCGTGTTTGTGGGGCATCGCCATCATTATGTACAATACAATCGCAACAGTTCAAGTTACTATATGCTGGCCACTACTGGTGGGGCTTCACCCTTGCGCGGGCCACAGTTTGGCGAATTTGATCATTTTGTTTGGATAACAATGACCGAACAAGGGCCTGTGTTAGCCAATCTGCAACTGGAGGGTGTCTTCGATGCACAATTGCATACCGAAAAGGTTGAAGCCTTTACAACCAAACTATGGGCGAGTGATGTGGTGCGCGTGGAGCCTTTGTATGTAACAGGACAATTCAAAAAAGATTCGGTTCGGTTTCGGCTTACCAATTCATTTGATACACCCATCACTGTGAAGTTTAATACTGGCTTTTCGCGCGATCTTAAAACAGATTTTTCCACCCCCGAAGTGGTAGTGCAACCCAATAGCGTAAAATTTGTAGCATTAGATCTGGAAGCCCGAAAACCTAAGCCGATAGAATCTATTAACCCTATAAAAGTAAAAGCCGAAGTAGCCGTAACGGGACAACCCAAAGCAGGTGCAGATTTTTTTGTTCCGTTTGATTTCAATGTGAGTCCATTGAAACGCTATGAACTTACCAAAACTACTAAAACCATACAAATAGATGGTAAGTTAAATGAGTGGCAACTTTCGTATGCACTGCCTGGTGATGAACCCGTACGGTTTGGTATTACTTACGACAACGCTAACTTATATCTGGCCATTCAGGTTACCGATAGTGAGATCATAGCACCGGCCGCATTGCCGACATTTAATCAAGACTTTGTTGGCTTTGTAGTAGATGCCCAGCCGCTTACTAAAAGCGCAGGTGACCGGGGCGAGGCCTGGTTTAAAAATTCGCTTTACTTTATTGCTGGCCCCGAGGATGAACTCGGAAAAAATAGTACTTGGGATTTAGGTGAAGAAGAGAAGGCGCTCAATTGGAAATGCATTCGGCATGAGAAAGGCTATTCATTTGAATTGGCGATACCACTCAGTTATATTAAAAATCTGCAAGGCGAAACCTGGCAAACCGTTCGGGTGAATATTGTAACTCAGGATAAAGATACAGCCGGAACGAAGCGCACTTTTTGGCACCCTAACTGGCGCGAGAACGATCACGTTGCCGGTTCGGGAATGTTTTTCAAAAAGTAGAATAAAGTTCTTGTATCTAGCTTCGGATCACTATCAGGATCTCTGAAACAATCCTGAGCGACCCCTAAACGTAATACTGAGCGATCAACTTAATTCATCTTTATTCAAACTCAGTACACAACCCAGCATTTAATTTTCAAAACAGGAACGAGCACCCTGCAGTAGGATTTTTAATAGGTATAGTGATCAATACTTAACATAAACATAATTTCAATAACCCTTTCGTAGTGCCATCAACAATTAATTTCATCACACCTTTTTTCAACCAAAATACCATGAAAGAAAACACCAAGAAGACGCTTAGAAAATGGGCTGCCAAGATTGAGAAAGATATTCATGATCATAATGAAACATGGAGTATGGACCAACTAGAAAAATTTATTGAAAAAGAAGATTTCGATGGAATTGTTGACGAACTACGTAAGATGCGAAAGAAAAGAAGAAAATTGAACCGAACACAAGAATGAACAAACTTTAGCATCAGTCGTGTTATGTTCATATCGGCCACACAATGTTAAAAGATCGCTGAGGTCTTTAAGAAATCACCAAAAGACAAGGAAAGCGTTACTAAATAAATTGGTGAACTCAACGCTGCATCAGCACACATCCAATCCAACAAACATACTGATCAACCATTGCTACCCCTCTACTACTGCATCTGGTGCATTATTTTTCACAGCAGCAATACCGTTTTCCATGTTAGCGCGGCTCTCATACATCTGGCTTGTACCAATAACCTGACCATTGCCGGCCTTAAGATTAAAATAATGTTTTTGGTTGCTGCTGATCTCACGGCCATATCGACTGTCATCAAGGGCATTTGCCTTCACCGAGGCAATTCCGTTTTCGCACGCGGCACGGGTGGTGTAACCCTGACTGGTTAAAATTACTTCGCCATTACTGGCATGCAGGTTAAACTGAAACTCCCCATCCTTTCTGGTACTGATAACAAATTTCCCCATAGTTATTAAAGATTTTTTTTATGCCTTGATGTTTTTCACATTCCCGATTACGGTACATGTAATGTAAATAAAGACCTACTATGTGTTCAAAGTATTGCCGCGGTTTTAAGATTTTGTTTTCTTTAAAGGAGAACCAAAAACGTATAGGAACGTGAGCTAGTGGATCAGTAATCACAACAACGCACCGATTCCTAAAGTCGACAATGAAAGACCTTACACCAACGATGGTTAAAGGGTCGGTTGCCGGCTATCGATTTCTGTTATTTCGCTTTCATTTTATTCCCTTTGGCATCATGGGTCACTTCTGCGAGCCCGAGTGCTTCCATCAACGGTGGAATATACATACCTACCCGGCCACGAAGTCCTTTTTTTAGTCCATACCAACCGCCTGCAGGATTTTTTGGAGAACGGCCCCAGGCTTCAACAGTTCCTTCTTTGGCTGGTTTTTGTTCGTCTGCGCTTCCCAGGTCCATCCAGTCACCATGTTTTTTAAGCATGGTATGCAGGTCATGTATAACATTGATGTTGTAGAGCAACACAGTTTTGCCAACGGTGCAAACCAAAACATCAGCGCCATCTTTTTGATCAACGTGCATGGTGTATTCACTGGTTAGGGGTGGTGTTTTTAATACCAAAGGTTTTTCTTTTGTTCCGATCTTGTAAGCCATAAAAATTTTATTTTGTTTTTGAAATAGTTTCTGCTTCCTGTTTTAAGTCTCTGGCGTATTGCTCAAAGGCTTGGTCAAAGGGAGGTATCATTTTGGCAAACAAAGGAAAAAGAGGTCCACCAATTTTCTCAATCATCGTGAAGTTAGTCAGATTATTTCCAATTGATTTCAGGGTATAAACCCGTTTACCCATGGCATCGCCCCACACTAACCGTTGATCTTTCTCAAATTCTTTCACTGTTAATTTGAATTCCCGCTTGGGGTCAAGTTTTGCTTTCAGCTTAATCTTTTCACCTTGTGCGATGGTTCCAGCAATTGAAATCACTGTTGAATTCCACCGTGGAAAATCATTTGCGTTGGTTAACAAGGCCCAAATGATGCTTGGGTCAGCTTGAATGTCGATACTAACGGCTGTTTCGCGACTGAAGGTTTTTCTGGTTGTAATGGCCTTGCCATTCGAAGATAAAGGTGTCATTTTATTTCTTTTTGGTTGATAATACCCTTTTGACGATTAGCTAAAACAAAACGATAGGCTTATTCTTCACTTTTTTCAGAATAATTTTCCATTACATCTCTATTGTGGTGAATATGGTGCAATTGAAGTTGGGCACCGCTGGAATGAAACGGGTCAATTTCTTTCATGATTTTAAAGCGCAGGTCAAGAAGGTGTTCGCGGTTAGGGTCATCGGCTTTTCTCGCAAATTCTATTTTGTTCTTTTCTACTTCAAAATCTTGTCTGGGATTAAAGATGCCATTCAATTCAGAGCATTGATGGCAGGTTCCTTCTTTGTTGATGAGGGCACAGCGTCCTTCATAAAGATGAATCATTTTAGCGCGACTGGTGTGCAGATAGTATTTAACCATTGCCTCGCTGGTTTGCAGGATGGTAACTATTTCCGAGACTTTAAAATCATAAATCTCTTTTAGCAGTAAACAAATTTGTTGTTCCAGGGGTAGCGACTTGGCAATGCAGGTTAAACAAAAGGTTACATGTTCCTTTATCTCAAAGGTTGCCTGTGGCGAGGTTTGCATCAAGTTGGCTATTTGTGGAAAGTAATCGGGATTAGCCAAAGCTTTTTCCCTGCAAATGTCCGTAACCGCTTCGGGCCACCTTTTCTTGGCGCGCAAATTATCTCTTGCAATATTCGAGGCAATGGTAAAAATCCAGGTTTTAACAGAGCTGTCACCTCTGAACGAATCGAGTTTAAGAGAGGCCTTGATATAGGTATCTTGTACAATATCTTCGGTATCTTCTACACTGGCCGTTATCCGCAAGATGTAAGATTTCAGTTGAGGCCTCGAAGTTTCAAATTCTTTTGTGAATTGGTCAGGTGTCATATTAAGGCGGTCGTTAGGGTTGCTTTCAAGCTGAGCAGTATTAATAATTCCTTCCTATGTAAATGCTGATCAGGAGACTTGAAAATCTCCAGATGTTGATGCAAAAGATACTAATTATTTTGCTGTATTGCAGTTGATGGCATCATTATCAAAACCGCGCATTTCTGAAAAGTAGGTTAACTTTTCGTTAACAGGATATATAACGTCCACAGTGTAAATATCAAATCGAAACATATAAATTGAATTTCCGAATACCTAACCTGCCAACAGGTAGCATTATAACCCAAGCATGGCGCAGGCTGCACTTGCAGTTAGAAAACTTTCCATCTACATGGATAAATGTTGTAATCGGGAGTTTGATCTAGGTGATTTTTTTATCCACCATTTTACCTACTACATGCGATATTGGTTATTAATGGTTTACTGGCGCACGCGCGTACACTTTAAGATAGTAGCCGAGCAATTTGTAATGCCCATAGTGGTGGCGTTTGCATTAACCGGGTTTTTATTTAGATAGCCGAAAACATAGCAACGTTTCTGGGTGCCTGGCAATATCCCAATCAACAACACAACTGGAAACTCGTACATCCCGGCAAAGTAAATGCGTGGTTGCTTTTATTTATTGTCAGTTTTTTGATTGTAGCGCAACTAAAGCGGATTAAGGCCCGGCAGGTAGGGTTCAAAGATTTTATTTAAGATAGTTTACTTTCTATTACCCATAGCTCGGTAGGCAACATAACCCATCCCCGTAAATGCCGTACCCATGCACCCTAATAAAACGGATAAAAACCATTTCTCCATAAAACTATTTACTAAAACATTTTCAGGATCATCAGGATCCACCAGAATTTCAATTACCTCACCTACCGTATAGTCTTTGTCCGAAGAGCTGGTTGTGCTGAAATACGTAAAAGTTTTTCCGTTGACCTCATAGCTGAACACCGGTGAGTAGAGCATGGTTGAACCATTGTCATGGCTGCTGACGTGGCTCCGGTAATTAATCACCTTACCTTTAACTGGCTTAGCCCGGACTTCAAATTTTTGATTTGAGTAGATAAGGTATGCCGTTATACTTACCAGAACAATCCCGATACTCATAAATATGGCTCCTACCAACTTGCCAACATGAATAGGGGTAGGTTGAAATTGCTTTTTCAGGTCATTATCAACCGGTTGAGAATGTTCAATTTCATATTCAAGTTTTTCGGTAAGGGTAAGCGCATGCTCGGCATCAATAGTCAACACTTGCTGAAAGTATCGGACTGCCTCTAGCTTTTCGCCTGATTCAATTAACTCAATTGCATGTTGTCTTTGCTCTTGTGAAAGTGTCATGAAGGAAAGATACTAAAACACAACGTATCGGGCTCCTCACCTTACAAAAAAAAGAGGTTCCAGAAATCAGGAACCTCTTTTTCTTCACCTTCTCAACAGCACGTTTAAAAAATGTTTTCGCTTTAGTTTGAACTTGGTGTCATCGAAGTAGACAATTTCATTGTTTTCAATTAACCGGATCCGATACGTGCGAAGGGCAGCGTCAACCTGATCCAGAATCTCACCTTCTTTACCACTAAGTAGCGTTACCCGATCTCCTTTGTAAATGGATGCCATTGGAACTCGGAGATTATCCGTTATCATCATCATCATCATCATCATCATCATCATCAAAATCATCGTCATCATCATCATCTTCTCCACCTTTGCAGGAGTCTTCAAAATTATTTTTAACGATGTTTGCCAGAGCGGTATTGGTAGTATCGTTTATCCGGATGATTCCGTCATCGCTTACAGTTGCCTGGCTCAGGTCAATTCCGGCAAATAATGTATCCAGGTTAAAAAGCACCAGAAAGTTTTTCAAACTGCCTTCCTGAATCTCGAAACCGTTATCATCTTCATATTCAAACTCTAAACTGGTTTTAGAAGAAAACTCTACCGTTACACTGTCGCCCTCTGCTGGCTTGTATTTAAACACGATGAATACGCTATTGCCGTTGGCTAAAGTTTTTCCCAATTCTATTTCAAATTCTTCGTAGAATCCAGGCAATAGTTTACCATTTACAAATTCAGGGTTGCTGGTACCGGCAATCAAATCGACTACATAACTACCTTCGAACTCTACTTCATTGCTGTCATCAACCAGATCATCATCTTCGGTTGTTTCAAATTCAAATTTCCGTACTCCAATCATTGCTTGTTCAAAACTATACCCGGTACTTTGTATCCGCCCGGAGCTATTGATGCGGGAAGAAGTGGTGGTCGCTTTCATTTTCAGTTGTAAACCTTCGGGAGCCAGACTGTTATCATCACAACTCCAGAATACCAACACAGTCAACATCAGACTTACAATCAATTTAGTTTTCATAATAAATAGTTAGTTGTTTAATTAAATTTTAAAGTTTTCTAAAAATCAAAGTTTTGCTTTCATCGTCATCATCTTCCGGTTTTGAGAGTTTGATTTGCATAGCGGTAATTTCAATTACATCCCAGTCTTCACTGATGGCATGCAATACCTCTTCTCCGGTTATTAAAATATCAAGTTCCAGTTCATCATCGTCTGATTCAATTTCCCAATCACCTAGATAATTGATGGAATTTTTTACGATCAATAGCTTTTTATCTTCTTGAAACGTAAAGGTGTACCCTTGCAATTCGGCTGTGCGATCGGTTTCATCCATGAACAAGGTAACCATCCAGGTTCCGGTTGTTAACAACGTACCAAGATTATCCTCGCTCAGATCATCATCGTTGTAATCATTATCGTCATCTTCATCGCAGTCGTCCTTACTTTCGTCAATTATATCTTCTAGTTCATCAAAATCAATTACCATAATTTCAACACCCGTGGATAATACCACCGTAACCGGAAACACAAGTCCTGCAAATTCATCGTCTTCTAATTGGTTCAAGAAGTTGTACAAGGCTTTGTCATCCAAAATGATTACAGTAGCTGCCACTTGATTGTTGGCATCGTACGTGGTAAACTTTAGCGGATATTTAAAATCGATGCACTCAATATCATCATCCTCACATTGATTGATCAGATTATCCAGCTCATCTTCATCTTGTACCGTGATAACGGAATGATCGGACAACACAACACGAATCGGAAACACAAAATCCACATCATCATCACCCGAGTCATCAAATAAGTCTTCAATATCTTCCAGGTCATCAAGATTGTTTACCGTAATGGTTTGTCCATTTGTTTCAAGGGTTACGGGAAATACCAACGTAATACAACTTGCCTTGTCAAGAATATTATCGACAGACCCATCTTGTTTGGCTACCCGAAAAAGAAGGTTAGCCACCGCATCGGTTTTGGTAACGGTAGTACCATCCGGAGGTAGTGAAATAACCAATTCCTCCTGCTGGCAGGCGGTGAGCAGCGCAAGGCCCATCATAATCACCAGTACCCATTTAATCAGAAGTTTCATGATTTCAATAGTTAGCCATTTTCCTTGTTACATACATAAAACAGGTGAGTTTCTGAAACTCCTACCCAGCCTCACAAAAAAGTTTTGAAATGGTCGTACCCTAACATTAATGTGGCCCCATCTGTTTTTTAGTTTGGTAATTCTGATTTACTTGAATAATCGCAAGACACGGCATGGAAGAATTGCAGCACATTTGTGAGGAGAGTTTATTCCGAAGGGTATTTCAAGCGCATTCCAAAGACCTTTATAATTTTCTGTATTATAAATACGGAGCGGATAATCATCCGGAAGATCTGATGCAGGAGGCTTTCGCCAAATTGTGGGATAACTGTAAGCGCGTTTCGGCCGACAAGGCCCGGGCATTTTTATTTACGGTAGCAAATAACCAGATGCTCAATGAGTTGGCACGGAAAAAAACCGTCCTGAATTATCAGAAAGAGGAACAAATAACGCTTACCAATCAATCGCCACACTATATATTAGAGGAGAACGAATATATGAACCGCCTGCAAAAGGCTATTGAAGAATTGAGCGAAGAACAGCGTGTGGCTTTTTTATTGAACCGTGTGGAAGGGAAGAAGCATCGGGAGATTGCAGAGATTCTGGGTATTTCACAAAAGGCAGTAGAAAAGCGGATCTACAAAGCATTGGAAAACCTACAGCAGAAAATTGGAATAATTTAGTTTGGCAGGGTAGGAGATTTTATCGTTAACCTGTTTTATTAACAGTTAAAGGGTTTATGCAAGACCGTGAATACATAGAAAAGTGGTTGTCGGGTTCGCTTAGCGCAGACGAGAAAGTTTCGTTTGAAGAGACTGCAACCTTTCGTGGCCTGCAAAGAATGGATAATGCCCTGCAACGGTTCAAGCCTTTACCGCTGGATGAACAAGAAGTATTCAATAAAATCAAATCACGTAAAGAAAGGTCCGCTAAGGTAGTTTCAATCAACTGGCCATCGGTTTGGCGTATTGCCGCTATCTTGATTATTGGTGTTGGTGCTTCATATTATTTTCTGCAACCCACACAAGCAGATCTGATTGTAACGTATCAGGCAGCAGTTGGCGAAATGGTTGACGTAACATTGCCAGATAAATCGCGCGTTACCTTAAATGCAGGCTCCAGTATCTCTTATTCGAAAAGTGAGTGGAAGGATAACCGAATCGTTAACCTTACTGGTGAAGCTTTTTTTGAAGTTGAAAAAGGCGAGCGGTTTCAGGTTGTAACACAATCAGGAACGATTACGGTGTTAGGCACACTATTTAATGTGAAAGACAGGATAGGTTTTTTTGAAGTAAGTTGTTTTGAAGGTAAAGTGGAAGTAAAGACTACCAGAAGCCCGTTACAACTTGTGGCTAATCAGGCCTATCGGGAAATACAAAAACAACCTGTGCCCATTGCACTTTCAGGCACCCAACCCTCGTGGAAGCAGCAGGAAACTTCGTTTACGAGTGTGCCTTACAGCGAGGTGTTGCATGAACTCGAACGCCAGTATGATGTTCGCATTGAGGTTACCGATATTGATACCACACAATTATTTACAGGGCGCTTTCCAAACCACGATCTGGAAACTGCGCTAAAGTCTGTTACTTTGCCTTTGAACTTGCACTATCAGACCACCGGCAAAGAAATCAGGTTTATGCATGCAGAGTAATAGGTTTATCTGCCTTGTATTTTTGTTATTCATCATCGGCATGCCGCTGCAGGCCCAGCAAGTTAAACGCGAACCTTTGCGTTTTGTATTACAAAAACTGCAGCATCAGTTTAAGGTTGTATTTACGTTTGCCGATGACTGGATAGCAGGAGTTGATGTAGATATGCCGGCATCAAAAAATTCCCTGCAGGCCACGCTTACCCATCTCAGCAAACAAACAAACCTGGCGTTTCAGATACTGGACTCGCGTTATATTGTTATCAGTAAGTCTTCCATAAAAGTTAACGATTCACTTTGTGCCACGGTGCACTCAGCCGAAACAGGTGAACCCTTGCCAGGCGCTACCATACAACTCAACCAGGCCTTCACGACTACTAATCCTTCCGGCTATTTTCAACTTGGCGCTTCATCCGGACAACTTGTAATTCGAATGCTGGGCTTTGAACCCTTGCTCCTTGCGGCTGATTCAGTTCAGGGAGATTGTGCTTCGTTATTCCTGAAGCCAGACTTTACCATGCTGAATGAAGTTACCGTAATGGATGTGATTGCATCAGGAATTGAAGAACGGGCTGATGGTACCATTACTTTACGCCCGGAAATATTGGGTATTTTACCCGGGCATCCACAACCCGATGCGTTACAAACTTTACAATATCTTCCCGGAGTAAAAAGTATTGCCGAAGCCTCTGCAGATTTAAATATTCGCGGAGGAACAAATGATCAAAACCTGGTATTGCTGGATGGAATCCGGGTTTATCAAACTGGTCATTTTTTTGGATTGATCTCCGGACTTAACCCACATGTTATTTCAAAAGTAAGTTTGATTAAGAATGGCACCAGTGCCTATTACGGAGAGGGTGCATCGGGTACTATTGTTATTCAAGCCGAAGATCAGGTTAATCGTAAACTAAGCGGTAGTGCCGGAATAAATCTTTTATATACAGATGCAAATGTTCACATACCGATGAATAATAAGTTATCAATCCAGTTGGCGGCTAGAAGATCACTTCCTTCCGTGTGGCAAACGCCCACCTATAAACAATATTTTAAACGCGCTTTTACTTATACTGAAGTAGCAAACCCTTCCAATACAATAGCACAAAGTCAGGATTTTAATTTTTTTGATACACATGTAAAGGTGCTGTACGATGCAACACCACGCGATAAGGTAAGGGCAACTTTTTTTAATGTTACCAACCTGCTCGAATATGAAGAACGAGCACAGGGTATAACACCGGATCAACGGAAAAGTACCCTCAGGCAGAATAGTTATGGAAGCAGCCTGACGCACACGCGGCTTTGGACCGATAAAATCAAAACAAACCTGGAGGGATTTATTTCAGGGTATTCACTGGATGCTGTTAATCAAAACACGTTGGCTAATCAACAACTTACGCAGGGTAATCAGATTTTGGATGCAGGGATGAGATTATCGGCATTCTGGAATGCCCATCCACAGCTTCTGGTTACAACGGGGTATCAGTTTTTTGAAAGTGGAATTACCAATTCCGATGCGATCAATAATCCGGTGTTTAGCAGATTTAGCAAGGAAGTTAATCGTACCCATGCAGTTTTTACGGAGGCAACATTCTACGATAAGTCGGAACGTACTCAGGTTAGATTTGGGTTGCGTGCCAACCATTATTCTAAAACCAACACATTTCGGGCCGAGCCCCGCCTGGTACTCACTAAAAAGATAGGAAAGTATTTTTCAGCCGAAGTACAGGGCGAGATGAAGACTCAAACCAGTGTACAGGTTATAGATCTTCAAAACGATTTCTTAGGTGTGGAAAAGAGACGCTGGTTGCTTTCCAATGGTACCGATGTACCCATATTGCAGAGTAGACAAGTTTCAACCGGGTTAAATTTTAATAAAGGTAAATGGCTGGTGAGTGCCGATTTGTTTTATAAAAATGTAGATGGCGTAATTACCTCTAGCCAGGGTTTTCAAAACCAGTTTCAAAACGTGCGCACAACGGGATACTATTATACACAAGGTGTGGATATCCTGACAAATTATAAAAACTCAAAATTTAATTCCTGGCTCAGTTATTCTGTTTCTAGAAGTGTTTACAGATTTTCAGATCTTATCCCACCCTCATTTCTTAACAACCTGGATATTCGCCATAGTCTGAATGGCGGAGTTGGCTATAGAGTAAAGCAATTGGAATTATCGTGCGGTGCCAACTGGCATTCCGGCCGGCCCACAACGGTTGTTCTTGACAATGAAGTAATTTCAGGAGTAATCAATTACGATTCACCTAATGCAGTAAGTCTGAAAAACTACTTTCGAGTAGATGTATCAGCGAGTTGGTATTTTTATTTAGGAAAATCAATCAACAGCCACGCAGGAGTTTCGTTATGGAATGTGTTGGATAGAAGGAACATTCTTAATCAGCATTATCAGCTTATTGAGTTTTCGCAATTAAGGACAATACAACAGCCGGGATTGGGTTTTACACCTAACCTGTTTCTAAGAGTGAACTTTTAGATGAGGTAAGACTATTGAAATCCAAAATTCTTCTTACTTTAGAATCATAGGGTAAACTCACTTTGAACATAGTAACATGACCGAAGTCAACGGGTCGTGTGCCTTGCGCAGGCCAACGGGTAATTTCAATGCGATGCTGTGATGGATCATCCACCAGAGTACCATAGCCTTGTACAGTTTGGGGTGTTGCCTGGATGATGGGAATTTTATATCGGTATAATCCTGTTGGAATAGCGGGGTTAAGGTAATCGGGCATGATTGGTATAAATGAATACAAGTGTAGCACGGGCTCATGATACAGGCATTACCAGTATGTAAAGGAATTGCAAGGGAATGCGAACAGCACTATATAGTGCAACCAGCGTTATGCAAACTGTGGGTCGGAGTTCCCCCTGTATTTTCATAAATTGCTTTACCAAATCACACGCTGAACATCATGAAAATAATAGTAGCCTGTTTCTTCTTCATCGCTTTCGGAAAGTCGATTGCGCAAACTAACACCGAAACGTATCCGGTTGATCCAGCCTCGGTGGAGCAAACAGGTATTCCGAAAGGTGAGATTTTGAAATTTACCTTTGCGAATTCAAAAATATTTCCCGGCACCTCGCGTGAGGTGAGTGTTTACATTCCCGCACAATACCGGGCCGACAAGCCCGCGTGTGTTTATGTAAATCAGGATGGCGTGCAATGGAAAGCGCCTACGGTTTTTGATAACCTGATCGCCAGTAAAGAAATGCCCGTCACCATCGGCATCTTCATCACACCCGGAAAAGTTTTATCTCAAAATCCGGAAACAGCACTCGATCGGTTCAACCGGAGTTTTGAATACGATGGCGTAAATGATAACTACGCCCGCTTCCTGATGGAAGAAATTCTTCCCTTTGTAGAATCACAAAAGTCAACCGATGGTCGCGCGATTGTTTTATCTAAAAATGGTAACGACCGTGCCATAGGCGGTAGCAGCAGTGGAGCAGTATGTGCTTTTACCGTAGCGTGGGAACGGCCGGAAGAATTCTCGAAAGTGTTTAGCGCTATCGGAACATACACCGGCCTTCGTGGTGCCGACAGATATGATATATTGGTGCGCAAACATGAACCTAAACCTATTCGCATCTTCATGCAAGATGGTTCCAATGATCTCAACATTTATGCAGGCGATTGGTGGAAGGCAAACGAGTCGATGCAACGCGCACTGGCGTTCGCGGGGTATGACGTAAAACATGTATGGGGCGAAGGCGCACACAACGGCACGCATGGCACCGCCATTTTTCCTGACGCGATGCGCTGGTTGTGGCGCGACCATCCGAAACCTGTTACACCCACAGCAACAAAGAACCCATTTCTGAATGACATCCTGATAGCGAATGAAGATTGGGAATTAGTTGGCGAAGGTTATTCGTTCACGGAAGGAATTGCTGTTAATAATAAAGGTGAAGTTTTCTTTCAAGACATTCCCAATGCTAAAACTTATAAGGTAGCTGATGGTAAGCTTGTAGTGTTTATTGCTGATTCCAAAAAAGCCAGCGGCACTACATTTACTACTGCCGGAGAGATGCTCACCAATACCGGGGGCTGGTCTGATCCACCATCGAAACAAGTAGTGCGTTATAAAAATGCAATGATGGAAGTAGTAGCCGATGAAATCTCCAGCAACGATCTTACGGTTGCTTTCAATGGTAATATCTATCTGACATCGCCCGATGGTCGCGAGCGCCCCAGCAAACTATTGCTGATTAAACCTACTGGTGAACGGGTTATTGTTGATGAAGGTCTGCGGTTTGCGAATGGGGTGTGTCTTTCGCCCGACCAAACTCAACTTTATGTAACCGAGTCTACCTCGCATTGGGTTTGGGTTTACCAGATTCAACCTGATGGCACTTTGTTGCATAAACAAAAATTCGGATGGTTGCATGTGCGCGATGTAGATGAAAATGCGTGGAGCGATGGCCTGAAGTGCGATCGCGATGGAAGAGTGTATGTTACCAGCCTGAGCGGTATTCAGGTGTTGGACCAACTTGGTCGTGTGAATGCCATCATTCCGCTACCTAAAACCAAAGGCCAGGTTTCTAATCTTTGTTTTGGTGGGCCGAACTTTGATGTTCTCTATGCCACCTGCCACGATAAAGTGTTTCGAAGAAAGGTAAAGGTGAAGGGAGCCAACAATTTTGAAAAGCCTTTGAAGCCAGCTGCTCCACGGCTTTGAGAAACGTTCAACACCGCTTATGCTAAGCTTTGATATGATCATGCTGCTGCCATTATTTTGGTAATTTCACCAACCCACAACCCGTTAGCCAATCCAGAGCGGCTAAAGATGACGGAGTAGTAATCATTCTGAAAATTTAGATAGACTGGACTATTTTCATCACTAACTTCCTTTGAGCGAAGGATCCCCAGCTAAATTGGGAGATCTTTCGCTTAGTTATTTGTTTTAATAAATTGCCCTTCAAATGTTGAGCTTTGATTGACTTAATTGGATAGTGCATCGTTGCGCTCAGGATTGGAAATGTTATTTTTATTTTAGGCAGCCCTACCAGTCCGTTAGCCAATCCAGAGCGGCTAAAGATGACTGAGTAATAATCAGTCTGAAAATTTAGATAGACTAGACTATTTTCATCACTAACTTCCTTTGAGCGAAGGATCCCCAGCTAATTAGGATAACCTTCGCTTATTTAATAAAAGCCGATCAAACCTAAAGCTTTGATGACTTAATTGGAGCAATCAAAATTACTGCTGTTATTATTAGATTTATTAAAAAGTTAAAAATATTCTGTTGCCTCAAGGACTCATATTCATAATTGCATCTGTAAAATCATTCCATTCCGGATTCGTCTCTGCAATTAATTCTTCTTTCCATTTTCTTGATTTTCCTTTAATATAACGCTCTCGCTCCAGCGCTTCTTCTTCAGAATCAAAACCTTTAAAATGAACTGGCTTTACTACATTATACCGGGCTGTAAAGCTTGATGGGTTTATCCTTTTCTGATGCTCCCACAAGCGGGTGCGGAGATCAGTGGTCATTCCTACATAAAGTACAGTATGATGTTTATTGGTAAGAATGTATACATACGCAACGGGGAGCATCTTCTAATCTACGAATTTTGTTACAATTAATATTTAGTCAGATCATCTTACTATTAGGAGATCCTTCGCTTAGTGCTGGTGTTTTTATTAAATACATTTTTCGTGTTAAGCTTTGATTGCTTTAAAGGAAAGTGGGTTAAGGGCGCTCAGGATTGATAACTTATGTTGTTTGGGTTTGCTCTACCAAAGGCAGGCCCTATCCAGAGCGGATAAAGTTGGTCAGTAGCAATTATTAAGAAAATCTAACTAAGAAGCCATTCATTCTTCGCTTAACAGTTGTGTTTTAATTAGAGTAGTTTTTCGAGTATGCTTCCATTTTCCTTAATGACTTGTGCTTCGTAGCGTTATTTTCATTTTCTCCAGCCATGCAACCGCTACCAATCCAGAGCGGATAAGATGTAGAGTATTCAAACACTAAGGAAATCAAATAAGTAGGAGATTCTTCACCACTAACCAGCCTTAAGTGAAGGATCCTTGCTAATAGGAATCCTTCACTTGTATTTTCATTTTAGTTAGTACATCTTTCTTCACTTGTCAACCTTTAACGACTTGCACTTTGTTACACTCGTGCTTGCCTATGTCTTCTATATCATCTATTTCCCTCAAAGTTTCAAATCAATTCGCTTACCTGTTTTAGCCGCCAGGTAAATCGCGTCAATAATCTTCATGTCTTTTACTCCTTCTTCGCCATCCACAGCAACGATTGGCTTTTTATTATTTAAAATAATTTCTGCCATCTCATCCATCTGAGTAGTTTGATGAGTTATATGCGGCTGCGTAAGCGGCCCCAGATGGGTGCGGCCTTGAATAGGTCCATATCCGGTAGAAGGTTGTAGTTCAGCAAATCCCTTTTCACCATTTAAAAAGAATTTATCAAGATTGTTCATGCTATAAGTGGAGAGACAAGAAGCTACAGCACCACTGGCAAAGCCAAATTGAAACTGAATGGTTTCATCTACACCTTCCTTGAATTTCACCAGATCAGTTTTAGTTTCTTGTGCAGTAACCCAGATGGGCTCTTCCCCCAACATATATCGTGCACCATTTACTGAATAGATGCCTATGTCCATCATGGCACCACCGCCTGCCAATTTTTTGGAGAGTCGCCATTGGCTTGGGTCGCCAATGCGAAAGCCGGTAAGGCCTTGAAAAAATAAAGGCTTGCCAAATTCACCTGCTTGCCGCATGCGCACCACTTCAAGTGTTTTAGCTTCAAAGTGCATGCGATAGCCAATCAGTAATTTTACGTTGGCTTGTTTGCATGCCGTTACCATCTCTTGCCCTTCTTGCGCGTTCAAGGCCATGGGCTTTTCGCAGATTACATGTTTGCCGGCTTTGGCTACACGCAGTGCCTGGCTATGGTGAAGCGCATTGGGCGTGATAATATAAACTGCATCGATGTCGGGATTGTTTTTTATCTGGTCGAAGTTCTCGTAGGTGTAACAATTCTTTTCGGCAATGCCATACTTAGCTTGCCAGGCCTTTACTTTGGAGGGTGTGCCGCTGATAACGCCAGTAAGTTTTGCCTTGGTGGAAGTCAACATAGCTTCGGCTACGCGGGTGCCATAACTGCCTAAGCCCATGATGGCCACTTTCAACACGGGGCCTTGCCACAACACGGGTGATGGAATGTATGCGTTAGCAAGAGCAGGTGCCAGTGGTAATGTTACCGCGGCACTAATTTTTTTTAAAAATATTCTACGTGAATTCATAAGCTGGAAGTTTTTAGTACCTTAAACAGTTGTGTGTCCAAACGATTATTTCAGATCTTTTAGTAAGATAAATCCTTGCCACGTAATAAACAACGAGAATTATTTTAGCAGATCAGTTTCTAAACTATGAAAACCCTCTTCGAACATATTCGTCAGTATTGTAAAGTGGGCAATGCAGCAATGAAAAGCATGGGCGTAGTGCTGCAAAAGGTAGAGCTTCCTAAGGGTTCTTTTATCGCCATCGAGGGTAAAGTATGTAATCACGTTTATTTTCTGGAACAAGGCTGCCTGCGCGGATTTTATAATCTGGATGGAAAAGAAATTACCTATTGGTTTGCATTCGAAAATAATTTTGTGACTTCTTTCTTTAGTTTCATCACCCGCAAGCCGGGTATGGAAAATATTCAGCTGATGGAAGACAGCACCTTGTGGGCTATCTCGCACCAACACCTGCAACAGCTTTACCATAAGCATGCGGATATGGAGCGCCTCGGTCGCATCATGCACGAACGATATTATGTGATGCTGGAAGAACGGTTTGTGAGCAATCACTTTAAAGAAGCCCGCGAGCGGTATGATAATCTGATTACCCATGCCCCGCATATTCTGCAGCGTGTTCCGCTGGGATACGTTGCTTCCTACCTTGGCATTACACAGGAAACGTTGAGTCGCATTCGCAACAAAGTTTGAATTTCACTTTCTAAAGAGGGTAGATGAGGTTTTAAAACCCGCTCTTAATTTGACATATGTCAAATAGACAAAGGCACTTGCCAAATACCTTTGATACATAAACCAATTAAAAAATGGAAACCAAAGTGTATCAAAAACCCTCAAACGCATTTATTGCAGCATCGTGGGTAGCCTTGTTATCGGGTGTGCTGGCTTTTATCATTGGCTTGTGGAATGCCGACATGGAGTTGAATGAGAAAGGATATTATTTTACGGTGCTTATGTTTGGTTTGTTTGCGGCCATCTCGTTACAAAAGGCGGTGCGCGATCAACTTGAAGGAATTCCGGTCACCAACATTTATTATAGTCTGGCCTGGTTTTCGACCGTGCTTGCTATTGTGTTGTTGGTTGTTGGCTTATGGAATGCTACCCTTATCAGAAGTGAAAAAGGTTTTTATGCGATGTCGTTTACCCTTAGTTTGTTTGGCGCCATCACCGTGCAGAAGAATACCCGCGATAGCCAGCACACTGATCAGCCAGGCGATTCTGCGTAACACTTATGCGCAGGTCAACGCTTGCCTGCTCCACCTGTTGGTGAGAGCCGGCAGGCTCTTTTTAATGCAAGCTACTTAAAAAACTCTCAACAGCAGAACTACAAAAGAAAGCAAACCAATTAAAAGGTATTATCGGTTTCTTTATCGGGGTCATGATTGTGGGATTGATAGCGGCCAAGCTATTTGGCCTTTACCGAAAAGTAATTTAGTGCTGGGTTTGTGGCCGTGCTGGCGTTGGTTGCGGTTATACCCGTCAACATAAAAAATCTAAAATCTATTCAGCAAGAAATTAATTCTAGGAAGTAGGATTTATGTTTATCTCTTAAACTCAAACTTCTTGCGCTGCACCACTTCACCATTAACTAAAATTTCCAGCAGGTGGGCACCACTATAATGTTTGCGGGTGGTAAAATCCTGAAAGCGTTGCTTCTTGATGATAGAAACGGTTTCGCCCGCCTTCAACTCTATTTCCTTCAACTTAAAAACCTTGGGCAGTTGCACACCCGACTTTTTAAAGTAATGAATCCGATAATCAATCATGAGCCGCTGCGCAGATGATTTTGTTGATACAAGGTCAAACTGAAAGACAAGTTCCTCGTTCAAGCGAATCAATGATTTATTGATGCTGAATTTTTTTAGCGCCACCTTAACATCTTTGGTAAGATTAAATACCGCCATCGATTTTTTGTCGCCTTGTTTGAGTAACGATCGACAACCACGCCTTACAATCCACGCAGTGTTTGGGTTTGTTTTGTCCCAGGCTTTTATCAGCAGCAGCAGATGCTCAGGCGAGTCTTTAGAGAAATCATTCAGATGGTTGGCTACCGATTTGCGCACATAGAGTTCCTTGTCTGCCTTCAGGGTTTCGAGTATGGGAGTTGTAAGTACAGGCTTTTGAATGATGGCATCAAGTTTAAACGACCACGGCAGCCGGGGCCGGCTTCCTTCCGAGGCTAATCGTCTCACATGGAAATCATCATCGTGAGACCAGCGATACATGATTGGCAATGTTTTAGCAAGATCAAGTTTAAGAAATGTGCGGATGGCAAATTCGGAAGAGCCGAATCGCGTAAAAAATTTCAGGGCTTCCAACGAAGTGGAAAAGTGAGAAGTTCCAAAAAGACTTACATAGTCTGGAAAAACTAAGTTGGTATAGCCTGGCGTTAATTGCGGGATCACCGCTTTCATTATCGCAATGGTTTTTTCATAGTCCGCAGGAAGATGCTGGTGCAACACGTGCGCAGTGTGATGCATGCGTTCGTTTAACGACATAGCACCAAGGGGGCCAAGAACATCTTTTAGAAATTTTTCTTGCGAAAAGGATTTGTATTCGACTGAAAAGACTTGCGCAAGTTTTTTGTAGAACACAGGTCCGAACATTTCCTTCAGTGGCTCCATACTATTTTTCTTCAAAGAAAATGATTCTTATGTCAACCCTATGTCAGCAGCTTTGTTCTTATTTTCTTTGCCTGTCGAGCGCCACTTTTTTATCGCGGGCCGTAGCCAGCATTTTGTCTAACTGTTCGCGATTATAATACGTTCCCCGTGTCATCACGCCATAGATACTGCGAATGGCATGGATGTCTTTCAAGGGATTGACATTCAACAACACCAGATCGGCAACTTTGCCCGCATCAATCGTTGCGGTAGTTTTCTCAACACCAAAATAGCGGGCCCCATTTATGGTCGCTGCTTGTAAAATCTGTTGTGGAGATAGACCAGCTTCCTGAAAAATCTCCAACTCCTGAATCAACGACTCAGCCGGATACACATACGTATTTAAAGCGGCTGCATCACTACCGGCAATAATCTGAATGCCCGCCTGCTGAATGAGTGGTAGTTGCTTTAACAGAAGTTGATATCGATTTTTTCGTTGCTGCCGTTGGTCTGTTGTTTCGTTGGCCATGCGGCCTATTCGCCACTGATAGTTGGAAACAAATTTTTCGGTGAGATAAGAAAGAAATTCATCTTTTGAATGATCCGTTTCATTAAGATAAGCAAGTTGTCTTCCACCAATCAGGGTAGGGCACACAAAAACTCCGGTCTTGCCTAGCTGGGTATAGTTTTCGATCGCCCGTTGTTGATTAAAGCCTGAAGTGTACCGGGCTTCTGCTTCGCCTTTAGTTAGTGTGCCTTCCAGCAAGTCCGCTTTGATCTGCGTTTCATCGCTGCCCATTCGCAAAAGATAAGTAAGATGTTCAATGCTGGTAAACCCGGCATCAATCAACTCACGAATAGTAAGATCGTAGGGCACATGGCCCGATACGCGATAGTCACGGGCGTGAGCAGCGGCAACACTTTTTAAAAACAAATCACCCGGCAAGGTATTTTCCGTAATCTTTACAAAGTCAACATCATAGGCATCGAGTTTATTGAGCATGAGGTTGAGCTCAGTTTCGTTTTCTATCTCAAGGTCATCTTTCCAGATAGAGTTTTTTCCTTCCAGTTTACGCCCGGCAGTAAATATGGTGGGCCCTGTTAATGAGCCTGCTTTAATTTCTTCGCGCCACGCAAGTACTTGTTCGCCAAGGTCGCTGGCACAATCGCGCACGGTAGTGATACCATAGGCAAGAAAAACAGGCAACAGGGCTTTGTTGTCTTCAACCAGTTCGGCACCTTCCAAATGAATGTGCATGTCCCACAAGCCGGGAATCACAAACTTGCTCTTACCGTCAATGCGAATGGAGGCGGGACTCAGTTTTTTTAGTTGAGAGTACTTGCCAATAGCTTTGATCGCAGTACCTTCAATGAGGATAGCACTATTTTTCTGAACGCTTCCATCCAACACGTTTATGATATTGACCGGATAGAGAAGACTTGCTGGTTGGGGTTGCTGAGCAAGAACCGGAAAGGCGGTGAGCATGACAAGGAGAAGCAGATAGTTTTTCATAAAAATAAGATGATTCAAAGTAGTGAACTCTTATCATATTAAAAACTTATAAAATATATGAAATAGTACTTGATGCTGACTATCGCCAACATCAAGTATCTTTATAGTATTTAACTTCCCCGCTCGCTTTTATCTAATGCTAAAGCTGTCAGTATTCTTCCTTTCGGCAATTCAGTAGACGTGTAGACTAATTTCAGTTTTGAATTCACTTTCATCAGCGCAAGAATTTCTTTGGTATCCAATGCCATTTTTTTTAAGGAGCTATCTTTAAAATGCCAGGTTTTTATATTGTTGCCTTGTTCGTTAAGGAGAGTCAGCGATCGGTTCTTTCCGGTTTGTCCGCAATGATCGTAGAGAACCGTTACTTGTTCAAGGCTGGTGGCGCTTAAGGTGAGCGTGGGCAACTCGTGCACATGGGCAATTACTTGTTCAACACGCAAGGCATTGTTTACATGGATCTGATAATACTCACCTCCGAACCGGGGTGCAAAGGAAAAGAAGACTACACTGACTGCTAAAATTTTCATCATGGTTTTCATGGCCGTATTTAGTTTTAGTTAAACATAGTTGAATATACGGCCCTGTCTATCGAACAGCGATGCGTTCAATAGTCATCTTGATGTATGGTATTTTTTTCTTGACGAAATGAAGGAACTATCGAGTAATTGATTGTTTACCCTTAGCTATTGCGCATGATATACAAATTCTTTTTTCAGGCAGTCCGGACTGGTTTGGGGTGTAAATGTGGAAACGCCACCGCTCATATTTTTCACATTAGAAAATCCTTGCAGGCCTAATAGATAACTGGCCCGTGGGCTGCGATGACTTTGACTGCAATACACAAGGATTTCGCGGTTCTTGTATTTCGAAAGCTCACCAATTCTCGCTTCTAGTTCTTCCACATTTATATTAATGGCCCGACTGAAATGACCAAAACTGGGTCGCTCCTTCAATGTGCCATTAAACTCTGCTGGCGAGCGCACATCCAACAACACAGCCGTTGGGTTTAATCGCATCCGTTTACAAAAATCATCTACGCTTACATTAGTAAATTTAATGCTCCCCTTTTTAACTAAGGCCATACCACAAGCATGACACGTTCCGGGACTTGTATGCTCTTCTTCATCGCAGTCATAGCCGCAGGGCATACACACATAAAGTTCCTGATCTTGAACCTCTGGATTGATCAGCAGGAAAAGAAAACTTACCAACAATATTTTCATAGTGGCTTTTTGTTTACGGAACGGATTTTAAGGCAAGAGGTTATCCGGTAAAGTTATTTGGGCAGCATCGCGATTTGCCCCAGGTGCGATGCTTTGTGCGATACCCGGCTTAGCAGCACATTTAGTTTGTTGCGGTGTGGCTCCTTCTTAAAGTCCTCTTCAGTTACGGCCTGATGCCGACCGAGCCAATCTTGTTCGCTCATCGAGGCGAATGCTTTGTCAAGTTCAGCAGTAATGGCATTCCATTTTGTACTAAGCTCAGCTTTTGATAAATGACCGACTTGGTTGGTACCTCGTTCGTGATGATACACCTTTGCTAATTCCGGAAACATGCGTTTTCTGATTGCAAACAATTCTAACAAGGCATCATCAGTATCCGCCAGATGGCCCAGCAACCACGAAGCAGAGTTGCCACCGGGCACAATGGGCTTGTGAAAATCTTCTTCGCGAATGGTATCTAGTGTCTTTTGCATTCTGCGATTGTAGGTGCTCCATTGTAACAGGCAAATATCAAGTGTGGTCATAGAATATAAGTTAGTTTACGCTTTAAAAACAAAGTCAACATTAAAAATCCCCGCCAGGCAAATTAAATATAATCAAAAGCCGATGCATACAAGGGGCCTGATTTTAAACTGACAATTTCTTGCTGATTCATATTGCGATAGGAGGTCATCACGTACACCCCGGAGTCTTTTACAAAGTGTTGCATAAGTCCAAGATTACCATGCCTATGAATCTTTGCCCGGTACGGACAATGTTCACCCATCCAAAACAACGCTGAATTCAATTTCTCTTGTTGCAGCAATCCTTCAAAAAGGAGTTGCAAGGTGTGCTCATGTCCTGGCTTAAAATAGATTCCTTCAAAAGCAAGAAACTGAAACTGCTTTGGGTTAAAGAGTTTGTTGATAAGGGGAATATTGGGCAACACATGCATAATAATTTTACCCTTCAGCCCTGGCATGCGGTTTATAGCCCAATGAACGCGGTGTAACTGACATCCGGCAACGATCTCGCCCTGTTCACGAATCACAAAATAATTATCCTCAAGAAACAAATAATCAAAATGTACCAGCACGTGCTTTTGGTACTGTTTGCTGAGGAGCTGTAGCACTTCTTCTTTTTCGTCCTCCGTTTGAATCCGGAAAATATTTTTCTGATGCTTGGGAAAAAACCGACTGAAGGCACTTACACGCAGAAGACCTAACAGTTCGTAGCCTGCATTTTCTACAACTCTGTACGAGCGCGCATTTCCTTTCTCGATGCATCCAACATAAATTGTTTTTTCAGTCTCCGCTTCGCGCACTACTTCCATTACTTTGCCCGCATAGTGCTTCATTATTTTCTTACCACGAATAGAATCAGAAGCTGCGAAGTAGCGGATGATAATACAATGATGAGGAATCCCGGCAACGGTAGGTGTAGTATAACAGAAGATGGCCGTTCCAACAATCTTTTCATCCTGATGTACAGCAAACAACGCGGGCTTTTTCAAGAGCCGAACCAGTTCGCTGGAATTCTTACGCACAAACACAGCACCGGCACTTCCCCAGTTAGTTTTTTCAAGAAATGGAATTATAGATTCGGGTACTCCGTCATACTTTACAATTGAGTATTCATTTTCTTGAAAAACGCGGGTAGATACCATCAGATGATTTAGAGATTCGGATGGATTTATTTAAACCAGGCCGGAATGCTAAAGAGTGAATCGGTTTCCCCTTTCTGATATTGTTCGAGTTGAAGAGTCTCAGGTAAATCGCGCGTGATAAACCATTCGGTTTTATACAACATCAATAAAAGATAAAGCATGGGAATGGCCGAGAAGAAGAAAAGTAGCTTGGGCGAGTTTTTGGGATTACGCCTGCTTAAAATCAAAAACACGTAAGCGGCAATTAAGAAAATGACAACCGCACCCAAAAAGTAAAGCGGATCGATACTTAAAAGATGAGTTTCAAATTGTTTAACACCATCAATGCCACCTTCCAATTGTATGGCTGAGTTTTTGTTTCCTTCAAAAATAATCTGCCCCACCAGGCCATCATCTTTTTCAAGTGCTTTCAGGTTGATAGCTAATGAATTGCCAAGTGTGTCGCGGGTAACTTCAATACCCGATACGGGCCGCGCAACTTTCAGGATTTTGAAATCAAGAATTTCAGCGTTGTCGCTCAATACGATTTTGAGCGGAGCATAAATGTTTTCTTGCTTGATGGTTTCTTCGCCCTGATTAAAAAAATAGAAGTAAATAGAAGTTACATCCGAAGTGATTGTGTCGCCATTCGATTTTAATAACAGCAAAGGGGCATTGGCAGCATTTTCTTTATCCAGAATGGTGGTGCGGGTGGGGTCTACATAAAAAGTAGGTTTTCGTTCGCGAATGCCTACGTACAAAAAGTAATACCCAAACACGATTGTTATTATAATCGAAATAACCGAGCTGATAATAATATCTTTCGAGCGTTGCGAGGCAGCTTCGTTACTTTTAGGAGGCATAGGCTGGTAAAGATAATGAACACCATCAAATTTGTTTTACCTGTTCAGCCCGTGCACCCTGATTATTTGACAGTTCAACTGCTATCATGGATTTTTTCGCTACCTTTCAGAGGTGCTGGTTAAATTTGTTTGCCTTATTGGATTGTTGCTACCTGCTTTTGCTCAGGCACAAGATAATTTATCACTTGCCAAAACCTTTCGCGCCCAGAACCCCAACGACAAGTATTCAGTCTTCATGGAAAACGAAGCCATTTCGCGGCCTTCCAGCGAGACGCCTACTTATTCCATCACGATTACCGTCACGAATATTCGTAACACCAATGGGGTGTTGCGATTTAAATTTTATGATGAGAGCACGCCCTTCCCGCACGATAAAGGATTTTTGCGAATAGCCGTTCCCAAGTCCGAAGTGGTGAACAATACGTTTACCGCAACCTATGATGGCTTCACTTCTAAAACAATGGGTATAGCCTTGCTCGATGACGAAAATGATAATTGGGAACTGGACCTGGGCTGGGTTTTTCCAAAAGAAGGTCATGCGTTTTCTGACTATTATCATAAAGCACTTCGCAGGCCCGTCTATTCCGATTTCCGGTTTTATTTAGAAGGCAACAAAGCCGTGACTATGAAGATGCGGTATTACTAGTAGCGGATTTCAAACTCACCAACCATTTATAAATTTTCTACCTTACCTTTTGAAGAGACTGTGTATATTCAACAAATAATTTTTGCCTTATGAGCATGTTTGTTTACACCAGTCCCTATTCTTCTATTGATATAGAGCCGACAAAAAAGTTGATGCGGGTTGCCTGGTTTCCAAATTCAAGTGATCTTGATGAGGAGGGTGTGAAAACAGAAATCAGTAAAATTCTTGACTACCTCATTGAGTATCCGATCACAAATGTGATTGTGGATTCGCGTCACTACCCATTTCGGGCAAACGAAACAATTCAATATTGGATCAATCACATCTACATGCCTCAGATTGTAGATTTGGGTGTAAAACGCTATGCAATTATTGTAGAGAAAAAAGTTACCTCTATGTTCGAAACTTTTCAGGACGTAGATGATTTTGATGATGATATTCTGGTTGAATATTTTTCGGATGTCAGGGAAGCTGAAACCTGGATTTTGGAAGGCTGACCTCAGGAGGCATGAATCAAACTTTTGATTACATCGTTATTGGTTCTGGTTTTGGCGGCTCGGTATCAGCCATGCGCCTTTCCGAGAAAGGCTATTCGGTGCTGGTGATAGAAAAAGGAAAACGGTGGCAGGCGAATGATTTTCCGAAAACCAATTGGAACATTCGTAAGTATTTATGGTTGCCGTTGCTCAAATGCTTTGGCTTTCAAAAACTAACTTTCTTTAAAGAAGTATTTATTATTTCTGGAGTTGGAGTAGGCGGGGGCTCATTGGTGTATGCAAACACCCACATGATGCCACGCGAAAATTTTTATTCAAATCCTATCTGGTCGCACCTTAAAGATTGGAAATCGGTGTTGGCATCTTACTTCGAGCGCGCTAAGTTCATGCTCGGCAGCGAAAAGTTTACCAAAGAATATGAGGAAGATAAAATTCTGAAATCTGTTGCCGATGATATGGGGCAGGGAACCTCGTACGGACGTGTAGATTATGTTGGGGTATATCAGGGAGCCTCAAAGAAAGAACTTGATCCTTACTTCAAAGGTCTTGGGCCAATCCGCAGTGGCTGCATTGAATGTGCGGGGTGCATGGTGGGCTGCCGCTATAATGCAAAAAATACACTGGATAAAAATTATTTGTGGTTTGCAGAAAACATGTTTGGCGCCACTGTGCTGGCAGAAACGCTGGTAACAAAAATAGAACGTATAAATGAGGAGTATCACATTCATACAGAAAAGAGTACCGCTTGGTTTGGGAAGCAGCAAAAAATATTCTATGCAAGGGGCATCGTAATGAGTGGCGGGGTGTTGGGCACTATGGATTTATTGCTGCGACAAAAGCATGTATATAAAACATTGCCTGCTCTATCTGAAGTATTGGGCAATAATATCTTAACCAACTCCGAAATGCTTTCGGGCGTGGTAGCTGCCGATCGGAAACTAAATCATGGAATTGCTATCAGCTCAGTTTTTAATCCGGATGAGCACACCCACATCGAACTCTGCAAGTTTCCGGATGGATCAGGAGCGATGACCCGACTGGCGGTGATGGCTGCGGGCAACGGAACTCCCGTAGTTCGAACGCTGAAAATGTTGGGCAATATCATTACTCAACCCAGGAATTTTTTGCGTTCCATTTTCAACTTTAAAGTAGCACAAACCAGCATTATCTTTCTGATCATGCAATCATTGCCGAATGCTATGCAGTTGAAACTTAAAAGGGGAATGTTAGGCGCTAAACTGATTATGAAAAACGAAAGTGGACAAAAGGTGCCCAGTTTTATTCCCATCGGGCAAGAGGCTTTGTATCGCTACGCCAAAAAAGTAAACGGGGTGCCCCACAACGCCTTTAGCGAAGTAGTTTTTGGACTTTCATCTACGGCTCATATTTTAGGTGGTTGCCCCATGGGCATGTCGGCTGACACAGGAGTAGTAGATGATAAGTTTCGCGTTCATGGATATTCGAATTTTTACATTCTGGATGGCAGCATTATGCCTTGCAACCTGGGCGTAAATCCTTCCCTTACCATTACAGCCCTGAGTGAGTATGCGATGGATCAAATTCCGAAAAAATCGGGGAGCCACGTAAAAACACTTGATGAGCGGTTGGCAGAGAGATAAATGCCTTGCGGCTAACAAAAAAGGGGGTTGAATCGCTCGTACCAAGATGGTTCTGGAAAAAAATAAATGGGGTTACAAATGAAAATCTTCGTTTTGTTTCTATACAGCAAAAGTTTCTGCATACCTTTACTAAATCATGAATATTTTAAGAAGTTGGCGTGAACAAAAAATCTTACTGAAAAGAAGATTTCCTATCCTTTCTGATGAAGACTTTATGTTTGATGAAAATCAGAAAGACAGCATGCTTAAAAGACTGGAAGACAAGCTAGGCATCACGAAGCCAGAACTTGAATTAATCTTTGCTGAAATTCAGCGCTCCTAAATTATCACGCTTCCTTATTTCAGTTTCATCACCACCGAAGGATCGAGCGGATAGCGCCCGAAGGATTTTCCATACACCGCAATTCCACCTTGGCCTTCTGTCTGAAGGCGGATAACCAATTCGCCTTTTTGAAGTGCGCTCTGCCATTGTTTTTTGGAGATTGGCACTTTCGTGAGATAACCATACGAGCCTGCTTCGCGCAACTTGCGATCTTTCAATTGATGATGCCACGATAAAACTCCGCGATGATCGGCCGGATCATCCTGTAAAGTTGTTGTTAACGCGGGTTCGCCATTCACGGTAATTTTAATTTTGGATGGGAATAAATTCTCATCCGTCATGGGATAGGAGTTGGGGTTGCCGCTGGGTGAAGCCTTGGCGCCCAACATAAAATCCACATCGGTTTTTTCCTTTTGATCACTATCCTTTACAAAGAGTTCTTTGGCCGACAACTCAATCAGGAAGTAAGCTTCTTTTACATTGACTGATTTATCAACCTTAAAGGTGTATTCAAAAAAACCACTACCGGCTCCGTTAACTTTTAATCCTTCTAATACATTCCACTGCTTTACACTCCATTTCGAATTTGTATAAGCAGCGGGAGCTACGGAAAGCACTTCTGTTTTTGGAAGCTTGCTTTCTGAAAGTACTTCAAGGTGCACGAAGTTGTGATGGAGCACTGTGCCTTTCACATCCTCCAACCGAAGCGTAACGATGGCTAGCCCACGTGTGCTTGGCATCTCGAGCGTAAGGGATTCTATTTCTTTTTGGATGTAAGGCTGATACTCAACTTGCCTTGTGCCTTGTTTAATAAGTGAAGTTTCACCGATGGCATTCGTTAACGTTACCTCATAGCTAAGTTTTAACTGTTTTCCATAATCCACGCCTGTCATCGAAGAAATATAGAGCGGAATTTTCACCGACTCTCCGCCTTTCACGGTTGTACAAATCTCGTTGCCGGTAGAAAGATATACGTCTGCATGAAAGTCGTTGAGTTTCATGCCGGGCATTAACTCTTCGAGGCCAGTAAACTTATTGGAGCGATCAAACCTCCAATACCCATTCCACTCATTGATCACGTCATGATGTTCGGTATACAGCCATCCGGCTACTTCCGGATATTTCCGAAACGTATTCAACATGCGATGATAATCCCAGCTCCAATCAACATCGCCTGTGCTGCCCTCATACCCCCACACGTTTCCAAACTCAGAATTAATTTTTGGTTGTTTGCTTTGCTTAAAGCTTGCTTCGAATTGAAACGTACTTCCATCAAACGAATTTTCGGTTAGCTTCTTCAAATGTTCTTCCCATTCCCAGCCGGGCAGGTAATCATGAAAAGAATTAATATCAGTTTGTGTATGGCCGGCACCACAACAAATGGAGTTATCTTCCACCAGGCGGGTTGCGTCTAAGGATTTGGCGAGGTAATACATGGATGAAACCCATAGCTGTGTTTCCGGAAGATAGTGACCAACCCGTTTCCCGTTTTCTTCTACATGCGTGCGCAAGCCCCAGGTTTCGTTGAAGAGTATCCACGAAAAAATAGCGGGATGATTGAAGTCACGCTTCACCATTGCGCGAAATGTTGTTTCAGCTTCGCGTTGCATTTTTGCATCCGGATCGCCCCAGCTGTTTGGTAAGTCGGCCATTACCAGCACGCCAAGTTTATCGGCCCAATATAACTTTCGTGGAATCTCCACTTTTATATGCGGCCGAATGCCGTTCAGACCAATCGATTTTGCAAGCTCAATTTCTTTACGCATAAATTCATCTGTAGGAAAAGTATAAAACCCTTCCGGATGATACGATTGATCCAGCGTAAGCTGAAGATAAATAGGTTTGTTGTTTAACGCTACATAGGGAAAATCGGTGCCGGGAAGATTAACGACCGAGATTTTACGCATGCCGAAATAGGTCTTGACAAGATCATCACCCAGCTTAACTTCGGCATCGTATAGAAACGGATCTTCGAGCGACCAAAGATGGGGTTGAGGAATGGCAATCGAAAAAACAAGTTTATCTTTTCCTTTTGGGATAATTACTTCTTTTGAGATTGGCTGCAAAGAATTTTTAATTAACACAGAAAGTTTAGTGTCACCCGTTGCTTCTTCTGGCAAATAGGCAGTAACAGTTACTTGTTCTTTGTCTAGATCAGGAGCGAAGTGAATCGCCTCTGTATACGCATTCCCTCGCGCTTCCACATACACAGTCTGCCAGATGCCACGGGCGTTGCCATAGCCTTGTTTTCCATAGAGTGTAAAATCTCTTCGCTTATCATCCGCACGAACAACTAATTTTTGCGACTTACCAAACGTAACATGTTTTGTAAGTTCAAAAGAGAATGGTGTATAACCACCTTGATGTGTACCTAATAATTTTCCATCCAACCACACGGTAGTCTCCCAGTCCGAAGCACCAATTGTTAAGAAGGTTCTTTTGTTTTTCCATTCGGGGTTGATGGTGATTTCTCTTTTATACCAGGCAATATCCGCCTTGTCTTTTACACCCGATAGTTGTGAACCCCACGGAAAGGGAACTGTAATTTTGTGCGCAAACGAAGTGTTGCCTTCGTTCCATTTATTGGTTACTCCTTGATCCAGCGAATCAAATTCGAATTGCCAAACGCCATTCAGGTTTTGCCACTGGGTTCGCTCAAAATCAGGCCGGGGATGTTCGGGCAGTGGAATTGTTTGTGCTGTAATTCGCAAACTAACAAGCAACCAGAAAGTGAGGAGGTAGATTTTTCTCATCCTTAAATATAAATAAATTCAGAATCGGTGATTTCGTTTTTAAATAAGAGGGCGTTGATTGTGTGAAGCGGTCAAAATGTTGATCAGGTAAATAGATACGTTTATTTAATTTTTGCGCTGTAATTACTGTGTCTCAGCATTCGTGTTACTTTTCCGCTTGCATCGGTTTCAAAAACGATTTCCTCGCCCAACGTTTTATCGCTCCGCACTCGCTTAAAAGTATTACCTTCTACATGGCGGAGAACGGTCATCCCCTCGTCCGGATTGGTAGATGGAAGATCAAGCACAGCCAGTTCGCCATACCACGGGGTAACCAATGATTCTGAACCCCAGGGCTGCGAAGAGTATGTGCCTGCAAATTTGTTCAGGTCAATGCCTGTTTTTAAAACCTGGCTTTGGCCAGGGATTTTGGAAATCACTTCCCGTATTTCACGGGCAAACAACTCCGGACTTTCGCCACCTGCATTGATCATTACCGTGTAAGCCATTTTTCCTTTTGGATCTAATTGCAACGTGCTGCGATAGCCTGGGCACGAACCGCCATGACCCACCATAGTAGTGGTTCCTTGCTTGGATACAGAGAAGCCAAGTCCCCATGATGTTGTCCAATCCGGATCAATCCACTGCACACGATGCATTTCTTTTAGAGTTGCTGATGTTAAAAGTTCAGTTCCTCCTTTTTCCAATAACCGAAATTGCCAGGATGCAAACCGACCAAGGTCTTCTACGGTAGATGAAAATCCGGCTGCCGCAGTAATACCCCGAGCATCAAATAATTCTACGGGCTCGCGGGTTCCGTCACGCTTTATTGCGCTATATCCTACAGCCAGTTTTTTGCCCCATTCATCTTTAGCTAAATAAGGGTGTGTGCTTGTAAGCTGAAGTGGCTTGAGAATTTTTTCTTCCACATAATCAGAATACTTTTTACCAGAAACTTTTTCTACAATTTCGCCCAGGAGCGTAAGACCAAGATTGCTGTATTGAAAATAAGTAGAGGCAGGATATAATGTTTGCTGATCTTTTAATTTATTATTGACTTGACTTTGCGTAGGAAATGGAAAATCCGGGCCCGTCCAATAGGGGTAATCTGATTCTCGGGGCAACCCCGATGAATGAGTGAGAAGCGAGCGAATGGTAATTGGTGCGCTGTCTTTGAATTGCTGTTTTAATTTATAGTCTTTAAGGATTGACTCTATCGGATCGTCAAGCCGCAGCCTGCCTTCATCATACAGTTGCATGATGGCCACGGCTGTAAATAATTTAGAAATGGAACAAATTGAATAGCGGGTGGCAGTTGTTGCTTGCGCGCCATTGGCAAGATTACTCGATCCATAGGCCTTACTCCATAGTATTTCCTGATCTTTTACTACTGATGCAGAAAGCGCAGGTAAGTTTTGATAATCATACTGGGCTTCCATCCAGGTATCGAGTAGACGAAAAGCATCACTATAATCGGTTGGATTTTTTTGAGCGACAACCGAAGAAGTAATACAAAAGAATAGAAGGGCTAACTTTTTCATACCAATTAATTAATGGTGTAGAATGATTTACAGGTGAGATTGATCACTATAAAAATGGTGAATAATTTCTTTAATCAACAATTTTAAATCTATTAAAAACACAAGGTGACCGCGATTGAACAAGGATCAGTTTGATTTTTCAGATTCTTTCAACCTACCTTTGCAGATATTGTCTTAGAGCATGTCAAAAAAGATTCTTATCACGCGCATTATACCCAACGTTGCCTACGAGTTGCTTACGAGGTCTGGCTTTGAAGTAAGTGTGTGGGAAGGGCCGGGCCCGATGACGCAACCCCAATTGATTGATCGTGCAAAACAAGTGAACGCATTACTTTCATTGGGCGCAGATAAAATGGATGCTCATTTTTTCAGTCAATGTGCCCACTTGGATGTTATTGCACAGTTTGCCGTTGGGTATGATAACATTGATGTGGCCGAGGCAGCCAGGCGAGGCATACCCATCGGCAATACACCCGATGTGCTGAGCGATGCCACAGCCGATGTTGCCTTTGGGCTTATGATTGCAGTATCCAGAAAAATGTTTCACTTGCATAAGACAATTCCGAAAGGTGAATGGAAGCAGTTTGAGCCTTTAAAAAATCTGGGTATTGAACTCACCGGAAAAACACTGGGCATCTTCGGTATGGGCCGAATCGGGATGGTGATGGCGCAGCGCTGTCAGGGCGCTTATAACATGAAAGTGATTTATCACAACCGAAGCCGGAATGAAAAGGCCGAAAAACTTTATAATGCACAATGGGTTTCGTTCGATGATCTGTTGAGCCAAAGTGATGTGGTATCGGTGCACAGTGTGTTGAGCAACGAAACGAGGGGAATTTTTAATAAGAGTGCCTTTAGCAAAATGAAGCGGAGTGCAATTTTTATTAACACATCGCGGGGTTCAGTTCATAATGAAGTTGATCTTATTGAAGCATTGAATACTGAAACAATTTGGGGCGCTGGCCTGGACGTAACCAATCCCGAGCCCATGCAGCCAACAAATCCTTTGCTGTCAATGTCAAGCGCAGCCGTGCTTCCGCACATTGGTTCAGCAACGATAGAGGCACGTAATGGCATGGCGCGGCTGGCCGCTGAGAACATTATAGAATATTATAAAACAGGCAGTCTTCTTCAATGTGTAAATCCTCAGGTCATCAAGAAACTTCCCTGATACGAAAAGCAAGTGTTGCTGCGTTTAAAAAGAACTATACTTCAATTCTCTGAGTTATAGTAGCTGTTAACAAAGGATATGAATGAATCAATAAACTGGAGTCGCGAACAAACATTAGGTGAGGAAATCGCCAATGCCATCAGTCATGGAGTAGGGTTTCTTGCTGCGCTGGCAATTACACCAATACTTATTGTAAAGGCAGTGCCCAACGGGGCAGCTGCTATTGTTGGGGCAGGTATTTTTGGAGCCACCATGATGATCCTCTATCTCTCGTCCACCTTATACCATGCCTTTCCGCAGAGCAGAGCAAAGCGAATCTTCCGGGTATTCGATCATGGCGCAATCTTTCTTTTGATAGCCGGCACCTATACCCCATTTACGCTGGGAGTACTGTCGGGCGTTTGGGGTTGGACTTTATTCGGAATAATCTGGAGCCTTGCTATAGGAGGAGTTATTCTTAAATCAGTGCGCAGAGTTGGTACCAGTAAACTCTCTATCGCGCTCTATGTAGGCATGGGTTGGCTTGCTCTGATAGCAGCAAAACCATTATATACTTCGCTTCCATTCTGGGGATTATTTTGGTTGCTTGCAGGGGGACTGATGTATTCGGCTGGTGTTTTCTTCTTTGCCAACGACCACCGAATCCGCTATAGTCATTTCATCTGGCATCTTTTTGTGCTGGCAGGCACGGCTTGTCATGTAGTAGCAATTGTTGGGTATGCACTTTGATTTTCATAGGGAAAATGCTTCAAGTCTTAATTGAAGTAGACGCTATTACTAACAACGTAAACGCTCGTTTAGACTTCTTGATTTATCAGTTTCCCTAGGAGAATCAGATAACATCAACCAACTCGGTATGGTAATAAATTCAAATTTCCCTAGAGAAAACACCTCACTTTGCTCGTAGATTAATAATAGTTTCGTAGCTTTGAGGCATCATTACAGTAATACATACCCAGACACAAAGCATTCTAAGAACATCTTAGATTTTTTTAAACTATAATTTTACCAACCACTTAAATTCAAATTACGCTATGGCAAAAAAAGCAGCGAAGAAAAAAGTAGCCCCTAAGAAGGCTAAGAAAGCAGCTCCTAAAAAAGCAGCTAAGAAGGCAGCAAAAAGAAAACCTAATGCCGCCTTTATGGCCGCACTAAATCCTAGCGCAGCACTAGCGGCTGTTGTAGGTAGCAAACCAATTCCAAGAACTCAGATCATCAAAAAAATCTGGGAGTATATCAAGAAGAACAAACTTCAGGATAACAAGAACAGAAGAATGATTAATGCCGATGAAAAATTGTTAGTTCTTTTCGCAGGCAAAAAGCAAATTTCTATGTTCGAGTTAGCCAAGGTGGTTAACAAGCACGTGAAGTAATTCAGAGAGTTCTGATACGATAAGGCGCAAGTCCGGGTGAATAACCTTTGGCTTGCGCCTTTGTCGTTTATACAAATCAAACGGTAAGTTTTGTGACATCTTACCACGAACTTCCATCAGCGGTTGTAACCTAGCTGAATATTCATTTACCTTAGTAACACAGTTGTTCACTAAATTGAATCTGCTATGATATCCCGTAGAAAAGTAATTAAGTCTCTTGGACTGACAGCACTTGCAATTCCTGCGCTTGCTTCTTCCGCCCAGGTAGCGAGCACCTCTATGCCATTGGCCAATGATCCCGAATATTGGAAAAAGATTCGGGATCAATTTATGCTTTCAAAGGATAACGTTTTTTTTAATCCAGGCACCGTTGGAGCAATGCCAAGAGTAGTCGTTGATAAAATGAGTGAGCACCTGCGCCACATTGCCGAGCATGTAAGCGACTGGGCCTATAAGGACGATAACAAAGAAGAATTTATCAGCGGCTACAACAACCTGATGGGTATTCGTACTAAAGTTGCAGCCCTTATTAATTGTAAGCCTGCTGAGATTGCAATGACGGATAACGTGACCAATGGCATGAGTTATCTTGCCAACGGCCTTACGCTTCAACCCGAAGATGAAATCCTTACCTCTAACCAAGAGCACTCTGGCGGACAAAGTGGCTTTTTGTTAAAAGAGAAACGGTATGGTGTTGTATTTAAAACAGTAGTTGTACCTAAGCCAATAAAAAATTCCCAGGAAGCCTATGATGTAATTATTAAAGCACTCACACCAAAAACAAAAGTGCTAATGCTTTCGCACATGATTTCGGGTAGTGGTGCTATTCTTCCCGTGAAAGCATTATGTGCAGAGGCTAGCAGGCGCGGTATTTTTACAATTCTGGATGGAGCGCAAACCGTTGGTCAGATCGCTATTGATGTGCGCGATATTGGGTGCGATGCCTATGCAGGTTGTTTTCATAAATGGATGGGTGCCCCGGCCGGCACTGGATTTATGTATGTAAAGGCAGATCGCATGAAAGAAATCTGGACTACAGTAGCTAGCGGACGCTGGGATAACCATGAAGATGAAGGTTTTCGGTTTACACAACGCGGTACTGGTAATTTTCCCGTACTCAAAGGTCTTGAGGCATCACTTGATTTTCATGCTGAAATTGGAGCGGCAAAAGTGTATGACCGCATTAAGTTTTTAGGATTGCGGTTACGCAGTGGGTTGCGTAAAATAAATAAAGTAAAAATCTTTTCGCCCGAGGAGGAAGCTATGTGTGCCGGAATCACCGTGTATAACATTCAGGGAATGACTGGCGCTGCCTTGCAAGAAGAATTCTGGACGCGCGGTCGCATGAGACCAAGAGCTTCAGGTGCCGAGTTTGGTGTTCGTCACTGTACGCACATTTTTAATAGCGAAGCGGAGATTGACCGCGCCTTGGAGATTGTTCGGGAGTTGGCAAGTTGATAATGTTGCCAAGGTTGTCGCAACAATTACTACTCCTTAAACCGTAGTTTGAAAAAAAGTAGTGAAGAAGCTAACACAAGCGTTAGCATATTAGCTACTATAACAGGTATATCTTTGATGATGATTCCGTAAATCAACCAAAGCAAAACACCAAAGCAAAAGAAGGAGAACATACCCAACGATAAATCTTTTGCAGAACCACTCTTCCAGGTTTTAATCACCTGCGGCAAAAAAGCAATGGTAGTACACGAACCCGCTGCTAACCCCAAAATTTGAATCTCATTCATAGTAAAAATTTGTACTGCAAAGATAGCGCAGCACGATTTCAAAAGATGGCCAGGTGTAAGGTTATTAGTATTCTACGCGGGTTAAACCGATTGCGGAAAATTTTTACCAAACTCCAATACGGTCAAATAAGAACTCTGGTAACTATTTATTCTTTCTTTTTCTGAACAGCTTACTTAAAAAATCCACCCCTTGAATTATCAACCAGAGAATAATGGCGCAACCTGCAATGTACAATAGTTCAACATGAGGATACCGGAAAGCCCTCCAATTGTACCAAGTTAAAATGAAAACAAAATTCACTCGTTTAAGGTGTAGGTGAGATTATTAATAATCATCACCCACAGCAAAATCATTTTTACGATTCATCCATTTGCCCTGCGTGAAATCCGGAAACTCAACGCTTTCGCCTCCCAACAAAATAGAACTCTCAGAAAGAGGTGTGATGGCACTCCAGGCAACTGCATCATATACATCCTGTGGGGTGTTGACTTTTCGTTTCGCGGATTCGATAAAGGCATTTAATACAAACCAGTCCATGCCACCATGCCCGGCACCGCTTGCATCGTTGCCATATTTTTTCCATAGCGGATGATCATATTTATCCAACCACTCTTTTGCATCTTCCCATTGATGGGATTTTTTACTTTCTCCTTCTATATAGATAGACTTATTAACATCCATCCAGATTCCCTTTGTGCCCTGCACCCGGAAGCCGAGTGAATACGGTCGTGGTAAATTGGTGTCGTGTTGTAATAAAATAGTTTCCTCATTGACTGTTCGGATCATGGTAGTTACCACATCCCCAAGTTTGAAGTTTATCTTAGCATTTGGATGAGTTTCGCCACCGGTTTTTACAATGTAATCATGCAATCCTCTGGACTTGGATGAGTAGGAAACTAATTCCGTAAATCGATTGCCCCGATTAATGTCAATCATCATGGCGACAGGCCCTACGCCATGTGTGGGATAGAGTTCTCCATTGCGGTTGATGGAGTGTTGCGTACGCCATTGGGCTTCAGAAAAACCTTTCTCACCAAATTCAGCACCTACGCCAGGATTTGTTTTGCCATCGTTAAATTTAATTTCACGAAGATCATGTTGATAGCCGCCTTGTAAATGAACTAACTCACCAAATATATTCTGACGAACCATGTTCATAACAGCCATAACATCGCGTCTGTAACAAACGTTTTCCAACATCATCAAAGGCATGCCGGTTCGTTCCGAAGTATGTACGAGTTGCCAACATTCCTCCACCGTCATCCCTACGTTCACTTCACAACCAACATATTTTTTTGCGTTCATCGAATCCAGACACATGATGGAATGCCATTCCCAAGGGGTTGAAATAATTACGGCATCAATGTCTTTGTTCTCCAACATTTTTCGATAACCCCACGGGCCATCTACTGTAATGGTGGGTTTTGGCTTATTAGCTTTGCTTATCAATTGTAAACTCATATCCATCATCGATTGTTGAATGTCGCAGAGTGCTACAACTTCTACATCGGTGCGTTTAAGGGCGAGTTCGAGATGACTTTGGCCACGGAACCCAACACCGATAAAGCCAAGCCGCACCTTTGTGGCACTGTCTTTCGGAAAAGCAACATGAGAAGGAAGAATACTTAGGCCGATCCCGGCAACGGCTGTTGTTTTAATAAAGTCTCTGCGATTGGTAGCCATGGGTGTAGGGGAGTTAATACAGTGCAAAATATAGATGAATTTTGTAACTTTGAAATATGTCAGCGATAATTGAGCGACCCCCAAGAACTATTATGGAAGTATATAAAATGCTTCCTGAGGGTACTTTAGCGGAACTAATCGATGGAGTAATTTATATGAACCCTTCCCCTGTTACAAATCATCAACGCACGATATCTCGATTGATTAGTAAATTATACAGTTATGTGGAAGAAAATAATCTTGGTGAAGTCTTTGTTGCTCCCTTTGATGTATACTTAGATGAAAAATCCAATGCCGTTCAGCCAGACATTATTTTTGTTTTGAAGTCAAATGCTCATATTATTCAAAGCCACATTCATGGGGTACCGGATTTGTTAATTGAGTTGCTATCACCCGGCACTAAGTCTCACGATACGATAACCAAGAAGAACCTGTACGAAAGATTTGGTGTTAAAGAATATTGGATTATTGATCCGTCTTCAAAGGAAGCAATTGGGTACAGTTTGCAGGGTGGCAAATACAAAGAGTTACCCAAGTCGATTGGCGAAATCAATGTTCAACTCTTGAGTCATAAGATCGCTTTTTAAGCGCTTATAACTCCTTCATAATAACGCTGTACAATTCAATCATTGTTTTAATATCATGCTTATGCACTTTTTCGTGCGGTGTATGTGCGTGTTGTTCGGGGGCACCAACAAAACACCAATCGAACGGAACCGGGCTACGCTGCAACTCACCACCATCGCTGGAGCCTGAACCTTCTACTTCTAGTTGATGATCAATTTTGTTTTTGATTGCGATGTTGACAATCTTATCAACAAACTTTTTGCGTGGCACATTACGGTCGCGCAATGAAATGGCAACGCCCCTTCCATGCTCAACACCATCCGATACCCACGTGATGTCGGAGATCAACGCTTGTCGCACGTTCCATTTTTTATAGATATAATCAGCTAAGTACCCTACGGCACCGCCACCATGTTCTTCCCAGCAACTGAAAATAATCAGACCGTCTTTTAATGTTTCCGCTACCTTCAATGCATTGTAAATACCGAGTCGATTATCGAGATAAGCCGTTTCAATGTACTCTTTGCTTTCTTTAAAATTGATTTTATACGTGAGTGTAGTGCCTCTGTCAATAGCACGACCAAATTTATAAAACGCATGATTCTCTTTATCAAACTCCAACGCGCACTCAATCGGCCCTTTGGAATCACTACCTACCAAACGAGTTTCAGTTTCAGCATCCGGACTTCCGATGGAAAGAAGTTGATTAAAATACCGCACGGTAAAACCGATGGAATCCATGTGGGCAAAAATGGCCGTGCGCGGTTTACCGAATTTAAGAACCAGGCAATCCTGAAATTTTTCTCCGCGGATGAGTTGGGGTCTGTGCTTCCAGTTTTTCTGTTCATTCTTAATATAGTTGATAAGGAACTCCTTCACAGGAGATTCTGCGCCTGATGGTGCATGAATTTCGCAGAGTTGCTTCAGGAGTGATGTATCTAAACCCGGCACCGATAGCTTTTTAGTTTTTTTATTTTTCTTAGTAACCATATTCTGCAACTTTATCGTAAATTTTGGAGTGTTGTTTTGAATGCAAGTAGAAAAATAAATTCATGAATCTGATCAATTTGGGCGAGCAAAATTCGATCGCCAATCAATTTTTAGCGGAAGTGCGTGATGCAAGCATTCAAACCGACCGGCTACGCTTTCGCAAAAATCTGGAACGGTTGGGCGAAATTATGGCTTATGAGATTTCTAAAAAATTGAAGTACAAATCGCAACCAATAGAAACACCACTTACAAGCACCCTCGCAAACACCTTAAAGACACAGCCCATATTGATTACCGTACTGCGAGCTGGCCTTCCTTATTTTCAGGGCTTCCAGAATTTTTTTGATCGGGCCGACTCAGGTTTTATTGGTGCTTATCGCAAAGAAGATGCTGTGGATATAAAGATTCATCTTGAGTACTTGGCAGCACCGGATCTCAAAGACCAAGAAGTTGTTCTGGTTGACCCCATGCTGGCCACGGGAAAGTCGATTATTAAATCTGTGAATGAACTAATACTTCACGGTATTCCAATCCACATTCATATAGCCACCCTGATTGCATCCCCGGAAGGAGTTAGGTATGTGCAGGAGAATTGCTCTTTACCTTTTACCATCTGGACGTTTTCGGTAGATGAAAAATTGGACGATCGGTTTTATATTGTGCCTGGCCTGGGCGATGCCGGTGACTTAAGTTTTGGTAAGAAGTTCTAATGTGGGCAGTTGACTTGGAAATGAAAATCTGAAGTGATTTATGTGGGACGAGATACTGAAGGCAGGTACAGTGTATCTATGGAGCATGGTAAAATTTTTTTTTGGGCCCATTGGAGGGAAGGCTGCCGGCCTGCACATTATTACCAGCATGATCGTGACTGTGGCAGGCATGATGACGATGGTAGTGGCATTTACTTACTTTGGTGAATTCATTAGGAAAAGAATTTGGGAGCGCTTCTTTAAACCGAAAGCAGACAAGCCTCCGAAAGAGAAGTCTAATTTTTTAAAGAAGTATGGATTGGCAGGTGTTGCCGCGCTAACACCCATTCTTCTTTCACCCATTGGTGGCACATTAATAGCAGTGAGTGTAAGCCCAAACCGTGAGAAGATAATTCTTTATATGTTTATCAGCGCCTGTATATGGTCAGTCATTCTAACCTGTGCGGTTTACTTTGGCTACGATGCGGTGATGAATTTAATAAATAGGATGCAGCCGGTGTAGAGAAGTGGACTACTTCACTTCTTCATCCGGCATAATCTCAATATCTCTTATCAACACTTTTTTGCTAATGGCCTGCCCGGTTTTGGTGGCGGCTAATCCACCGAGTGCAGTTTCTTTATAGCGGGTTTCCATGCTCGCACCAATTTCGCCCATAGCTTCGATTACTTCATCAACGGGTATTACACTACTTACGTTGGCCATAGCAATTTGCGCTGAGCTATTTGCAATAGCGGCAGCACTTGCGTTGCGTACCACACACGGTACCTCCACCAATCCTGCAACCGGATCACAAACCAATCCCAACATACATTGCACCGTGATGGCCACTGCATTAAAAATCTGATCGATGTCGCCATCCAAACAATACACAATGGCACCGGCACCCATCGCAGCAGCCGTTCCGGTTTCGGCCTGACACCCGCCTACGGCTCCGGCAATACTTGCCTTTTGTTCCATGATCAGTGCAATGCCTGCCGCCAACAGCATCGCTTCTAAAATTTTTCTATCATCGATGTGGTGAATCTCTTGTAATGTGTACAACACACCCGGCATAATGCCACTCGCGCCTGCTGTGGGTGCTGCCACAATTCTACCCATGCACGAATTTACTTCTTTGGCAGCAAGCGCGCGTGAGATGAGATTCTGAAATTCTTTTGAGAGTACGGCTTTCGGATATCGATAAACTTTTTTTGCTCCGTTGTTGATCATACCCGACCGCGAAGTCATGTCTTCTTCCAGGCCGGTGTGCACGGCATCCTTCATTACAACCCAGGCTTTGCCAAGGCCTTCCCAAATCTGTTGTTCGGTTCGGCCTTTTTGCTCTTGCTCATAATCCAACACCGCCTGCACCACCGTTTTATTTTTAGTTGTGCAATACGCTTTCCACCCTTCAAATGAATCAAACAGAAATGCCATAAAAATATTTTCTACTAAGTTCGATTGTAATTCATTGCCTTTCAAACGTTTGAATGAATATTTTAAACCTCGAAAGGGTAGTTTAAATTCAATTTGATAATACCCGCTAAAAAAGTAGCTTTTACAGTTGCGCAAATAGTGCGTATTTGTGATCATGCTGCGCCTGATTGTACTTGTTGCTTTTGTATGGATTCAGACAGTTGCCCACAGGATAAGAATTTAACATACATAAACCATGATAAAATCTAGTTGCATTTTATTTTCATTGCTGATAAGTCTGGCAGGCTTTTCTCAAACTGCCGATGAAACCACAATCAAACAAATTTTTGATGAAGCCTTGAGTAAGGGTCAATCCTACAAAATGCTTCATGATCTTTCTATCAACATCGGCCCGCGTCTTTCCGGGTCACCGGGTGCAGCGGCTGCTGTGGAATGGAGCCGCCATGTAATGGAAGATTATGGTTTTGATTCGGTGTGGCTGCAACCTGTGATGGTGCCACATTGGGTGCGTGGATCAAAAGAAATTGGTCGGATAATTTCAACGAAGAAAGGTACTCTTTCTGTTAATGTTTGTGCATTGGGCGGATCCATTGGCACGGGGCCTTCAGGTATTACTGCACAAATTGTGGAAGTGAAAAGTTTTGAGGAGCTAAAATCATTGGGAACCAAAAATGTGGAGGGAAAAATTGTATTCTTTAACAGACCGATGGATGCCACAAAAATAAATACGTTTTCAGCGTATGGTGGTGCTGTAGAGCAACGGGCTAACGGTGCCTCGGAGGCAGCCAAGTATGGAGCAGTTGCTGCCTTGGTTCGCTCGATGGGCTCGAACCTGGAGGATTATCCGCATACGGGCAACATGCGCTACGCTCCAAATGTTGTAAAAATTCCAGCTCTGGCGATCAGCACGGCACATGCCGAGCAATTGAGTAAACTCGTGAAAGATGATAAAGAGGTGCAGGTCTATCTTGAGAATCATTCCGTTACGCTGGAGGATTCGCCTTCCTATAATGTGATCGGAGAAATCAGAGGCAGTGAATATAAAGATGAGATTATTGTAGTGGGTGGCCACCTCGACTCGTGGGATCTTGGCCAAGGCGCACACGATGATGGTGCCGGCTGCGTGCAGTCGATTGAAGTACTTCGGTTATTTAATGCACTGGGTTATAAACCGAAGCGCACCATTCGCGCAGTTATGTTTATGAATGAAGAAAATGGTTTACGGGGTGGACTCAAGTATGCCGAACTAGCCGAGAAAAATAAAGAGAAACACGTTGCTGCGATAGAATCCGATCGTGGTGGATTTGTGCCACGCGGGTTTACTGTGCCTACCGAAGCAAAAGCGAACGAGCGGGTGCGCAGTTGGAAACCCTTGTTAGAACCCTATGGACTTTCAGATTTTAGCCAGGAAGGTGGGGGTGCTGATATTGGTCCGTTGGCAAATCAAGGAGTAGCTCTGATTGGATTCCTACCCGACTCGCAAAGGTATTTTAATTATCATCACACAGCTGAAGACATTATTGATAAAGTTGATAAACGTGAATTGGAGCTTGGTGCAGCTTCGATGGCAGCGTTGGTGTATTTGATTGATAAGTATGGATTGAAGTAGTTAAAATACACCTCACTCAATAGAGTAGAATTCTATACAAGTAAAAACTTTATAATTCCGGAACCTCTACCGTAAATTTTGATCCTTTTCCATACTCTGACTTCATACTGATTTTAGCACCAATTTTTTGTGCTGATTCTTTAGCAATGTAAAGCCCAAGACCCGATCCTTTTGATTTGTCGGACGCACGAAAAAACATTTCAAAAATTTTAGAGCTCAACTCGGGTCGGATTCCTTCACCGTTATCTTCTACATAAATCATTGTATTGGCTGCGTTGCGCTTCGAAGAAATTTTGAGCGTTGGCTGATGTCCTGGAATTCTCTTCTGGAATTTGATAGCATTGGAAATGAGATTGCTAAGGATAATCTTGAGCCTGACTTTATCCTGTTGGATGGTGTTGGCCTCCAGTTCATTTAGGTCAATACTTAAATTGACGAAGTCTTCAGAGTATTTTAAGTTATCTAAAATTTCCTGACAGAGTTCACGCAACTTCACCTGCTCGGCTAAAATATCAAGACGTTTGTTTCTTGAATAGTCCAGAATTTCGGCAATGAAGGAATCCAACTTTAAAACACTTTTTTCGATTTCATTAAGATAGAGGCCACTCGATTGTGGTGAAGACTCCATTTTACTGATCGTGACTAATCCAAGAATCGATTTTAAGGGAGCACTCAGGTCATGCGAAGCGCTATAAACAAAGCGATCTAGTTCTTTATTCGTGTTTTCTAATTCTTCGTTTTGAAGATGAAGTTGTTTTTTGATCAACTGTAGGTCGGTGATCACGCGCCCGGTAATCGCAACGAAAAGAGAGAGCAATAAATTGCCAAGAAAGATTGAGTATAACATTTCAGGAGAACTGAATAATGTATCGGGCGAACCTGAAATGAAGGTAGGCAACACATAGGTAATTGCGAAGACAAAGAGATTACAAAAGGCGGCTTCGCCAAAACCAAACCGAATGGCCACATACAGTGACACAATACCATAGGCAAACCAGTATTTTTCAAAGGGTATAAGAAAAGCCAGCGCGATCAATACGCTATAGATAACCCCTCGTTCAATATTCTGAAGAAGTGAACGGTGAACAGGCAATGTCAATAGCTGACTGGGGGGCGTTAACAACCAACCCTTTCGTTGCATAAAAGGTGTAATCGAATAGAGAAGTGGAATCGAAATCCCAAAGTTCGCCATAAACTCGCCCAACCAGTTGCGCAGAAATAATTCACCAAAGGTATCCCATACTTGGTGGCTGAAATAAATAAGGGTGAGCTGTAAAAGTATTAACTCGAGCGTGATGGGAATCAGTAGTGCGAATATTATAAAGCGAATAAGATTCTTGGTATTGGGCAGCCAGTAGTTGCCTTTTCCGAGATGCCGAAATAGGTAAAAGGAAACCAACACGCCTACAATTTCGGAGAATGAAAAAACAGGCCACAAACGCCAGTCTTCGACACCCCAGTAATAGGAATTTAAGATGACTACCATATACATGGCGGGAACCACACGCCACAACCCCCACCAATTTACAAGCACAATGGCAATAGCAGTAGGAAGATAAAACGTGCTTACACCTTGATCGTACTTAAACACTAACGAAATCTGACTGGCTGCATGAATCAGAACAAAGGGGGCAACCCATGTCCACCAGGGTAGTTTATTCGAATCAATTTTTACTGAATTCAATGGTGGATGCTATTTATCCAAGATACGGCTTTGTTTTGTACTTATCGTGCAGGTAAAAAAAATATGCCAGATGCTGGCATATTTTTTAGGTTGTGAATATGATCAATTAGTTATTCTGCTTTGGAATACTCTTCAATAGGTGGGCAGCTACAAACCAGATTACGATCGCCATAGGCATTGTCTACACGACTTACACTTGGCCAGAATTTACTTTCTTTAACAAAGGCCAACGGATACGCGGCTTTTTGTCTGGTGTAAGGAAGTGTCCAGGTATCGGCTGTTATAACAGCTGCAGTATGTGGTGCGCGCTTCAAAACATTATTTTCTTTGTCTGCTTTGCCTTCTTCTATTTCACGAATTTCGTTTCTGATTTCGATCAACGCATCCACAAAGCGATCCATTTCGGCTTTCGGTTCGCTTTCGGTTGGCTCGATCATAAGAGTTCCTGCTACTGGAAAGGAAACCGTGGGCGCATGAAAACCATAATCCATCAATCGCTTGGCGATGTCTTCTACTTCGACACCTGCTTTTTTGAAATCGCGACAGTCAACAATCATTTCATGTGCGCATCTTCCTTTTGTTCCGGTGTATAAAATTTTATAATGACCGTTTAGTCTTTCTTTGATATAGTTGGCATTGAAGATTGCCAGCTTGGTTGCATTGGTCAATCCCTCGCCTCCCATCATGGCAATGTAAGCATACGAAATAGCCAGAATGCTGGCACTGCCATAGGGCGCGGCCGATACCGCTGTAGTTGCCTTTTCGCCACCGGTTTTTACAATTGCATGACCAGGCAAGAAGGGTTTCAATTTATCATTAACACAAATTGGCCCCATGCCAGGACCACCCCCACCATGTGGAATACAAAATGTTTTATGCAGATTTAAATGACAGACATCGGCACCAATGTTGGCAGGTGAAGTGAGTCCTACCTGCGCATTCATATTGGCGCCATCCATATAAACCAAACCGCCATTGGCGTGAATCGTTTCACAGATTTCGATAATCGATTCTTCAAACACTCCGTGCGTGGATGGATAGGTAACCATCAGGCAGGAGAGTCGGTCTTTATATTGTTCTGCCTTTGCTTTTAAATCGGCAACATCAATTTTTCCGTCAGCATCCGACTTAACCACTACCACTTCCATGCCCGCCATTACAGCACTAGCCGGGTTGGTGCCGTGTGCCGATGCGGGAATCAACGAAATGTCGCGATGAAGTTCTTTCCGGCTTTCGTGGTAGGCACGAATTACCATCAAGCCTGCATACTCACCTTGTGCACCACTGTTGGGTTGTAGCGACACTCCGGTAAACCCGGTGATTTCTTTCAACCAATTTTCCAGATTAGTAATCATTTGCTGATAGCCAATAGTTTGGTTGGTTGGTGCGAAGGGATGCATCTGACCCAACTCTGGCCAGGTCACCGGAATCATTTCCGTTGTGGCATTCAACTTCATAGTGCATGAGCCCAACGAGATCATCGAATGCACCATCGACAAATCTTTGTTCTCTAATTTTTTAATGTAGCGCAACATCTCGTGCTCGGAATGGTGCGAATTAAAAACAGGATGGGTTAGAAATGAAGATGTCCTAATTAAATTCTTGGGCCATGACAACACAGCAGCTCTTCCGGGAACGAGTGGTTTTTTTGAAGGGAATGAATCATGAAGAATTTTTTCAACATCCTCAAGAGTAGTTGTTTCATCTAAAGATATTCCGATGGTTCCATTAGTAAAGTAGCGGAAGTTCATCTCTTGCTTCTCGGCTAATGATTTAACAATTTCAGCGTCAACACCTGAAATCTTTAGTGTATCAAAATAATTTTCATTCAATTGCTTGTATCCAAGTGCTTCAAGGTTACTACTAAGTATTTGTGCTAACCCATGAATTCTTCCGGCAATCTTTTTTAAACCTTCTGGTCCATGATAGACTGCATACATGCTTGCCATCACGGACAATAATACTTGTGCAGTACAAATGTTTGAAGTTGCTTTCTCTCTGCGAATGTGTTGCTCACGGGTTTGCAAAGCCATTCTATAAGCTGGATTTCCTTGAGCATCGATTGATATTCCTATGATTCGTCCAGGAATTTGTCTTTTAAATTCATCTTTGGTAGCAAAAAAAGCCGCATGAGGACCGCCAAATCCCATGGGCACACCAAAACGCTGCGAGTTGCCAACCACTACATCCGCTCCCATTTCACCAGGCGATTTCATCAACAGCAAACTCATCAGGTCGGCACCCATCACCACAAAGACTTCTTTCTCGTGAGCCGATTCAATAAATGCTGTATGATCTTTTATTTCGCCATTGTTATTGGGGTTTTGAAGATAGACGGCAAACAAATCTGCGTTGGTAATGTCAAGCGAGGCAACATTTCCAATTTGCAGTTTCACCCCAATAGGTTCCGATCGGGTTTTCAGTAAATCAATTACTTGCGGAAACGTATTCTCATCAACAAAAAAGGTGTTTGCATTTTTCTTCGAGGCTTTACGCGAAGCATATAACAAGTGCATGGCTTCGGCTGCTGCGGTAGCTTCATCCAACAACGAGGCATTCGCAATCTCCATTCCTGTAAGGTCAATGATCATAGTTTGATAATTGATCAATGCCTCCATGCGGCCCTGGGCAATTTCTGCCTGATAAGGCGTGTAAGCCGTATACCAACCTGGGTTTTCAAGAATGTTTCGGAGAATTACGCCAGGGGTTATGCAGTTATAATAACCTGTGCCGAGATACGATTTGTAAATCTTATTCTTCGACATCATCTTTTTAAACTCTTTCAAAAATTCAAATTCAGATTGTGCCGCGGGTAATTGCAATGCTTTTTTTAATCGAATGTTGGCCGGCACAGTTTGTTCTATCAACTCATCTACCGATTTTGCCTTTACCACGTTTAGCATGTCTGCTAGTTGATTAGCATCAGGAGCATTGTGGCGGGTTTCAAATTTTTCGGAATAGGTAGGATTGATTGTGCTCATAAGTTGATTAATGATGAAATAACCCGGAAGAAATAAAATAGTTCTATAAAAAGATTTTTGGTCTCTTGTTACTGGCAACTGGCTCTAACCAGCAACCAGTAACTAGAAACCAGTAACGATTAAAATCTCTCAAACTGTGAGAAGAAAAAGTTGCCTTCGATCGCAGCGTTTTCATCTGAGTCTGAACCGTGGATTGCGTTGGCATCGATTGACTTGGCAAACAATGCTCGGATAGTACCCGGAGCTGCTTTCTTGGGATCAGTTGCTCCAATAAGTTTGCGAAAATCTTCTACTGCATTTTCTTTCTCTAAAATCATCGGCACGATTGGACCGCTTGACATATAGGCCACAAGTTCGCCATAGAACGGGCGAGCTTTGTGTATTTCATAAAATTTGCCGGCCAGTTCAGTGCTCAACTGAGCTTTTTTCATAGCCACAATTCGAAAGCCAGCCTCCTCAATCATCTTGGTAATTGCTCCTGCATTGCCTGCGCTGGTTGCATCGGGTTTAATCATCGTAAAAGTTCTGTTTCCTGCCATTTTATATAGAATTTAGTTGTTTCTGATTGCTTATTTGGGCGCAAAATTAGGCTTTTAGTCCGTAGTGCATAATTCGAAGTCTATAGTTTTTTACGATAATTCGATTTGGCTCTCAGGTATCAATTTAAGGCTATGCACTCCCAATTAAAATTGCCATTTTTGCCCCTTCGATGAAAAATTTACCGGCCTTTAAGACATTGATCAGTCAGCCAAAACGGGTTGTAATCACCACTCATTTTAAGCCAGATGCTGATGCCCTTGGCTCATCTTTGGGTTTGAGCGGATTTCTTAAAAAGAAAGGCCATCAGGTAACAGTAATAACACCCAGCGATTATCCCGATTTTCTTGCCTGGATGCACGGCAATGATTCGGTAATAGCTTTGTTGAAAGATAATCCAAAACCTGAACAACAGGCAGCCGAGCTAATTCGAAATGCAGAGATCATTTTTTGTCTTGATTTTTCAAGTTTAAGTAGAATCAACAGCTTAGGCGACATGATCAAAAAATCAACAGCAACAAAAGTGCTGATTGATCACCATCTGGAACCAGAAGCTTTTGCCGACTTCGAACAATGGGATACAGCATCAGCATCTACAGCCGGGCTTATCTTTGAATTGATTGAAGAGCTAGGTGAAAAATCATTAATTAATAAAGAGATTGCCACATGCCTCTATGCCGGAATAATGACCGATACCGGTGGCTTCAGGCACAACAACACACGACAGCAGGAATTTTTGATTGCCTCTGAGCTTGTTAATTTTGGGGCTAATCCGCATACCATTGCCCAACAGATTTATGATACAAGTTCGTTGGAACGTCTGCGCCTTATGGGATATGTGTTGAGTCAAAAATTAGTAGTGCTGCCTGAATACCGAACAGCCTACATGACGCTGAGTCAGGAAGAATTAAAGCACTACGGAGCACAAACGGGCGATACGGAAGGACTGGTAAATTATGGGCTGTCTATTAAAGGTGTAACCATGTCGGTGTTGATGTACGATCGCAAAGAAGAAATAAAATTATCACTCCGATCGTTAGGAGAGTTTTCTGTAAATGAATTGGCGCGAAAACATTTTGAAGGAGGAGGTCATAGAAATGCTTCGGGCGGATCTTCTAAACTTTCGTTGGATGGCACCTTGAAGAAATTCTTGAATGTATTGCCTGAGTATCAAAGTCTGTTAATTAAAGAGTAACTAAACAATTTAATTTTATAAAATGAAAAATTCAGTTTTGCTGTTTATCTGTATGGTGATAGTAGGAGCCTGTTCGGATAGTAAAGAAACCCCCTCGGGTCTTAAATATACGGTGATACGTAAGGGAGATGGTGTAGTGGCCCAAACCGGCCAGATTATTATCATGGATTTCCTTTTCAAAGATGGTAAGGACTCGGTGTGGAATGATAGCCGTAAAAATGATTTCCCAACCATGGTGATGGCGCAGGATAGTGTGCCAAAAGGCGATGGCGTATTGGAAATTTTTCAGTTACTTTCAAAAGGAGACAGCGTAACCTTTCAAATACCAGCCAAAACGTTATTTGATAAAACATTTCGTACACAAGTACCTCCCGGTGTTGATTCAACAGGGTCGTTTACATTTCTAATTGGTGTTAAGGATATCGTTTCAGAAGAGCAGGCGCGAACTATCCAAAACGATATCGTTGCCAAACAAAATGAAAAGGCAATGTTGGCTCAACAAGAGCAATTGGCCAAGGATACAGTTATTATTGTTAATTACCTGAAAGAAAAATCATTGGTTGCACAAACAACCCCCTCTGGAATCCGATACATCATTACCAAACCGGGAAAAGGTGAAAATCCACGGCCCGGTCAGGCAGTGCGAGTAAATTATGCTGGCTATCTGTTAGATGGAACCTGCTTTGACAGCAGTATTGAAGCAATAGCTCGTGCCCACAATGTATTTAACGAAGCGAGAAAACCCTACGAGCCTTATGAAGTAACCTTGGGGTATCAGCAAGTTATTCCTGGATGGGAGGAAGCCCTTAGCTTAATGAATAAAGGATCTAAAATGACTGTTTTTATTCCTTCTACAATGGCGTATGGCGCACAAAAAAGAAGTGAAATTATTGTCGAGAATTCGATTCTGAAATTTGATCTGGAAATGGTTGATGTTAAGTAAAACCGGAATGAAAAAATTCTTATTCATTGTTATCGCAAGTGCATGTGTTTTTTTGGAGGCGTGCAAGGGTGATGATGATCCAGTGTGTACAAAAGAGGTGTCTAACGACAAAATTACAGCAGCTGATCAGACAAAGTTAAAATCAGACTCTTTACTTATTGTTGAATATTTAGCTGCCAATTCCATAACCGATACTGAAATAAAGAATAATGTGCGTTACCGAATCATTCAGTTAGGTACGGGCAGTACACTTTCTTGTTTAGAAGGCCGCATTAAAGTGAAGTACCAGGGTAGATTGATGAAGACGGGAACCATATTTGATCCTGATCCTGATAAGGTTGATTGGGAGGAACAAGAGACAACATTTACCTTAAGCGGGCTACTTTTGGGCTGGCAAATTGTATTGCCTTCTATTCCTGCGGGCTCAAGAATAACACTTTATATTCCTTCAGGATATGGATATGGTGTTGGGGGTGGAGGCGGTGGTGTTATACCTTCCAACGCGAATCTTATCTTTGAAATAGAACTAGTAGAGATACTGTAAACATGACACTCTGCTTCGCCACACATAATGAACATAAGGTAAAGGAAGTGCAGGCAATCCTTGGCGATGCATTTTGTTTATTGGGTCTGAAAGAAATTGGTTGCGTAGAAGAACTTCGGGAAGATAAAGACACACTAGAGGGTAATTCGCTTCAAAAAGCCGAATATGTATTTCATAAATTCGGAACGTCTTGTTTTGCCGATGATACAGGGTTGGAAGTTGAAGCAATAAAGAACGAACCCGGAGTATTTTCTGCCCGCTATGCTGGCGAACAGCGCAACGCGGAAGATAATATGAATTTACTCCTAAGTAATCTGGAGGGAAAGGACAATCGAAAGGCTCGGTTCCGCACGATAATTACGTTAATCACCCCAGAAGGCATCCGGCAATTTGAAGGCGAGGTTCATGGAAAAATTATTGATGAAAAACGAGGCTCGCAAGGATTTGGTTACGATCCTATATTCTTGCCAGATGGATTTTCAAAAACACTGGCCGAGATGAGCCTCGATGAAAAAAGCGTTATCAGCCATCGCGCGCGTGCCTTTAAAAAATTAGTTGCTTATTTGAAAGGACGTAAACCTTCATCCGTAAGTCATGAATAAACCATTTACGATAGGTATTACGGGGGGCAGCGGTTCTGGAAAAACATATTTCCTTCAGGGATTGTCATCTTGCTTTAAGCCAGCGCAGATTTGCCTTATCTCGCAAGACAACTATTACAAGCCCCGTGATCAACAACCTGTTGATGAAAATGGAATCAAGAATTTTGACCTTCCTGTTTCTATTGATCGAGAATCCTTTCAGCATGATTTACTTAAGCTAAAGGCCGGGCAGAATGTGACCAAAACGGAATACACATTTAATAACCCGTTAGCACCCACAACAATGCTTGAATTTAAAACAGCGCCTATTATTGTTGTAGAAGGTTTGTTTGTTCAATATTTTGAAGAGATCTCGAACGAACTCGACTTACGTATTTTTATCGAAGCCAAAGATCACGTAAAACTGGGAAGACGCATCAAGCGCGATCAGGTTGAGCGTGGCTATGATATTGATGATGTTCTTTACCGATACCAATATCATGTAATGCCTGTTTATGAGCGACTCATTGAGCCTCTAAAACATCATTCTGACCTGGTAATCCCTAATAACAGCAAATTTGAACGTGCCTTGGATGTCTTGGTAGGGTATCTTAAATCCCGGCTCACGGATGTTGCAAATTAATTTCTAAACCCTACTTTTGTGGTCTTCCAATTTTAATAAGTGCGAAATAGATCAATTTATAGAGGTTTTTTAATAGCAGCGGGCTTGGTGGCAGCGCTTGTGATTATATTATCTCATTCCTATTCGCTCAAAAATTCGCAAGAAAAGAAAGCGACCACTGAGCAAACTGGTGAACAGTCTGATAAGAAAATTATCCTTTCCGCTCCAGCGGATGCTGTACCACAAGCCAGTGTAGTTCGGGTAGATGAACAAGTGCCGGTTAGTATTCTTGAAATTCTTGGTGAACCTCAACACCTTCAAAATTTCATTCCTCGCACAGAGGTTATTTTTGCAGGTCTTTTCAAAACTCTCTTTCGGGTTATCATCGCGCCTAACGCGCCCTAATCAAATCTTCAATTTTATTTCTTTGAGCTGCGATTGTTTTCGCGGTTATATTTTATTCTCTAATCAAATAATTCTCTAATCAAATTTTCTTATGCGTAACAAAGGTGTTGTCGTTGGCTTGGGCATAATTATAACCTTGCTCTGCCTCTATTATTTATCATTCACATTCATATCTCAGAATGTTGAGAAAGATGCTATCCGTTATGCCACGGATCAAAGTGGCAAATTGAATCTTTCAAAAAAACAAAGCTATTTAGATTCGTTGTGGAACCAACCTGTTTATAATCTCTTCGGTGCCGAATTCACGTATAAAGAAGTGAAGGAAAACGAATTGAGCCTTGGTCTCGATTTACAAGGGGGAATGCACGTTGTGCTTGAAATTTCTCCGATTGATATTATAAAAGGATTAAGCGGCAATAATCAAGATGCAACTTTTCTCGCTGCACTTGAGAAGGCACGAGAAATGCAAAAGACCAGCACCGACAGTTATGTAAATCTTTTCTATAAAGCATTTAAAGATGCCAATCCCGACAAAACGTTGGCTTCACTATTTACATCAGCAGCAAATAAAGATCGGGTAAAACTAACGGACACGGATGACGCTGTATTAACATTTCTAAACACAGAAGTTGATGGTGCTATTGATCGTTCTTTCACGATTTTAAAAACCCGTATCGATCAGTTTGGAACCTCACAACCAAACATTCAACGGCTTCAGGAAAAGGGAAGAATTCAAATTGAAATTCCCGGTGCTGATAACCCGCAACGCGTGCGTAAATTATTGCAAGGGGTAGCCCGCCTTGAGTTCTGGGAAGTTGTGGAACCATTCGATCCGCAGTTGAGTCAATCGCTTGGTGCAATCAATCAGTTTCTATTAAAAGAACAAAACGACAAGAAAACTCTTTCGATTATAGATACAAACCAAAGCTTAACGGCCGTAGCAGATGCAGACACAACAAAGTCAGCGCTCGAAAAACAATTGAGTCAGCTAAGTGATAGCTCGGTTAGTTCATTGGATTCACTTCGACTGGCTACTTCTTCTCCACTCTTTGCGTTAAGTAGTCAAAGCGCACCATTTTTGTATCAGGTAAAAGATACTTCTGAGATTAATAAAATTTTAAGAAGACAGGAAGTACGTAGTCTTTTGCCGCGTACTATTGGTTTCTTTTGGGATGTAAAATCAGATCCTAACATTACTCCCGGTGTTGAAGACATTCAACTTAATTTTGTGAATGTAGGTCGCAATGGAAAACCCTTGCTAACCGGAGAGGTAATCAATGATGCGCGTTTGGATTACGATCAGTTTGCAAGACCGGCTGTAAGTATGACGATGAATGTTGCCGGTGCCCGAAGCTGGGCGAAGATCACCGCTGCTGCTGCGGCTAAGCAACCACAAGGAAGAATCGCCATTGTGCTTGATAATTATGTTTATACCGCACCCAATGTGCAAGGCGAAATCCCCAATGGAAATTCACAGATCTCAGGTAGCTTTGAATTGGAAGAAGCCAAAGACTTGGCAAATGTATTGAAAGCTGGATCTCTTCCTGCACCGACCCGTATTGTTGAAGAAGCGATTGTTGGCCCAAGCTTAGGCCAGGTGGCTCAAAACCAAGGCTTGATTTCAATGGCTTGTGGTCTTGGATTAGTAGTAATCTTTATGGTGGCCTATTATTCCAAGGGTGGTTGGGTAGCAAACATTGCATTGTTGTTTAACATCTTCTTTATTCTGGGAATTCTCGCACAGTTCAACGCAGCATTAACCTTGCCAGGGATTGCCGGTATCGTGCTCACGATGGGTATGGCCGTAGATGCAAACGTATTGATCTATGAAAGAATCAAGGAAGAAATGCGCATGGGCCGAAAACTTAGAGAGGCTATTAACAAAGGATACGAACGAGCCTTTACTACCATCTTCGACTCGAACTTAACAACCATGATTACGGCAGCAGCACTTTTCTTTTTAGGTCAGGGACCGTTGAAAGGTTTTGCTATTGTGTTGATGATTGGTATCGCTACTTCTTTCTTTTCTGCGGTTTACATTTCACGGGTTATAGTCGAATGGATGGTGCGCAAGGGGGATGAAGCAAATGTTTCATTTGACACACCTTTAGCAAGAATCGTTACCAAGCGATCATCCTTTGATTTTATCGGCTTTCGTAAAAAAGCTTATTTATTCTCAGGCGGTATTGTAGCGATTGGTTTTGTACTGATTGCCTTTCAAGGTTTGAATTTTGGAGTTGACTTTAAAGGAGGTCGTTCTTATGTTGTCAAATTCAATAATCCTGTAGTAGCCACCGATATGAAAATTGCTCTTAGCGAGAGTTTTGAAAATGCCGGTGTAGAAGTAAAAAACTACGATAGTGATGAAGTGATGAAGGTTACAACTTCTTATCTGGTGGATGATGAATCAGAAGAAGCAGATGAAAAGGTAAAGAATGCACTGATTCAAGGTGTTCAAAAGTTTAATGGAAAACAATACACCGAAAATGATGAAGTTGATGATAGTCACTTCGCGATCTCGTCTTCCTCAAAAGTTGGAGCTACGATTGCAGACGATATCAAAGGGTCAGCAGTAGAGGCAACGATGGTTTCCCTGATTCTGATTTTCGTATATATTTTGATTCGTTTCAAGCGCTGGACGTATAGTGCAGGGGCAATTGTAGCCACTGTGCATGACACTTTGTTTGTGGTTGCTGCCTTTGGTATTGCAGGAGCCTTTGGTTTATCCTTTGAAGTAGACCAGGTATTTGTGGCCGCTATCCTTACGGTAATTGGATACTCGATTAACGATACGGTAATCATTTTCGACCGGATCAGAGAGTATCTCGGCTTTGGTGCTAATCACGATCGCGCCAAGGTATTTAATGATGCAATCAACAGCACATTGAGCAGAACTCTTTTAACATCGGGCACTACATTAATTGTGGTGATTATCTTGTTAATATTTGGTGGCGAAGTGCTGAGAGGTTTCTCGTTTGCGTTGTTTATAGGAATTGGCGTGGGAACGTTCTCATCAATTTTCATTGCGGCCCCTGTAGTACTTGACCTTGATGAAAGTAAAGAGCTTGTGAAAAAATCGGCAACAAAAGCAGTTGCTTAAAAAAACTCGCTTGGCTAAAGGGCTTCGGATTCCGAAGCCCTTTTTTTATATTTCGTAATACCTATGTTTTAATCTGATTCTAATCTCTTTCTTTTCATTGCATTTTTAATTCCTGTATTTTTCAGGAATCTGGTTTTAAAGAAAATGAAAAGACATCAGCTTCTTTTGGGAATATTGATTACATCATGTGTGATGTTATTCTCAGCGAGCACGACTGATTTATCTGCTCCTCAACATCAGAATTTCCGGATTAATCAAACAGGGTTGGTGTACAGCAGCACATGTTGGCCTAGCTTACCTGCAAAGGATTCGCGTAGTGAAAAGACTTCTTATTTTAGAGAATTAGCTTCCGTTAGCAACCAATCCTCTGCGTGTTTTATTCGCATAAATCTATTGGCTGGCTCTCCTTTTAACAATTATCCTGACATACAGAGCACTGAAAAATCTAGCTCAACAGAAGCTCCCATTTTTGTAAATCTTTTTGGCGCTCTTTTTCGCGCGATCATTTCCCCGAATGCCCCTTAGTTTATTGATTAAATAATTCTCCTCTAACCTTCATCAACTAAAGAATTACTCTTTAGTATCAGTTTAATCATTAAACGTATTTTAATAAATGGAATTTTTAATAATTATCATTTTTGTTCTCGGTTATCTTGCTATTGCCCTTGAACACCCAATCAAAATAAATAAGACAGCTAGTGCGCTTGTTACCGGTGTTCTTTGTTGGACGCTCTTTGTACTTTCAGAACCTACCGAAACCCTTCTTACAAGTAAGCATTATATGGATTTTATAAACGAATTAAAATCGCATGCTAATTTTTCTCTCTTATCGGCAAGCCAAATACATACAGAATATGTTGTTGAATCGCTGGGTCATCACCTAAATGAAATTGCCCAGATTCTTTTCTTTTTGATGGGGGCGATGACAATTGTAGAGTTGGTTGATGCGCATCATGGATTTAGATTTATAACAAAACACATAAATACTAAAAATCCGAAAAGACTTTTATGGATAGTGTGCTGGGTAACATTTTTTCTGTCGGCAGCATTGGATAACCTAACCACTACAATTGTTATGATTTCGCTGGTGCGAAAACTAATTCCCAATAAGGAAATGAGACTATTCTTTGCAGGTATGATAATTATTGCGGCAAATGCCGGAGGTGCATGGTCGCCAATTGGCGATGTAACCACAACCATGTTGTGGATTGGTGGTCAGATTTCTGCATATGGTATTATCAAGGCGATTTTTCTGCCTAGTATAGTCTGTATGCTTGTACCCTTGATTTACCTAAACTTTACATTGAAAGGAACCTTAGGAATTCCAGAGATTGATACGGATACATCCGATAGCCATGTAACAAGTGGTAATCTGATGTTATTTCTTGGCCTTGCTGCTTTGATTTCAGTTCCAATCTTTAAAACAACAACCCATCTGCCTCCCTATCTGGGTATGATGCTGGGGCTTGGCGTTATCTGGATTGTTTCCGAATTTATTAATCCCGATTTGGATGAGTCGATTAAGAAGCAGTACACAGCCGCCAATGCATTGGGCCGAATTGATATGCCAAGTGTTTTGTTTTTCTTGGGGATTTTGCTTGCTGTTGGGGCACTTCAATCTATGTCAACACTCGCTAACTTTGCAGAGTACCTTAATCAATCAATAGGGGATAATCGAATTATCATTACGTTAATAGGAGCACTTTCAGCGATTGTTGATAATGTGCCTCTTGTTGCTGCCAGTATGGGAATGTACACACTAGAAGCGTACCCAACGGATCATATGATTTGGGAATATCTGGCTTATTGCGCAGGTACAGGCGGAAGTATGTTGGTGATTGGTTCGGCTGCTGGAGTGGCTGCCATGGGCATGGAAAAAATAGAATTTGTGTGGTACCTAAAGAGGATTACTCTTCTTGCGGCAAGTGGATACTTTGCCGGTGCTATCGTCTATCTAATTATCCATACCTTTGCGTAGAGTTTCCTATAATCTTTAAAGTGTTTAGAAGATGTCTTTTAAACAACTTTCTAATTTACAACACATAATATTTTAATTTTGGTAAATGAAAATTCTTTTAGTTGAAGATGAACGCAAAACCATTCAGTATATTAAAAAAGGATTGGAAGAGAATGGGTATGCTGTAGACACCGCTGAAGATGGCAAGTCAGGAAAAAATCTGGCTTTTCGAAATCAATATAACCTGATTATTACAGATGTTATTTTGCCGGAGTTAAATGGCCGCGATTTATGTAGGGAACTGCGCGCTGCAAAAGTTGAAACACCAATTCTCATGCTTACCGCCCTGGGCGAAACAAATGATGTTGTTGAAGGGTTGGACAGTGGGGCTGATGACTATCTGGCAAAGCCTTTTGAGTTTAAAGAATTGCTGGCCCGTATTCGTTCGCTCACCAAGCGGCAACCTAAAGTGCCACAAAATGATAAAGAACTACGCTTTGCTGACCTGGTATTAGACATAAACAAAAAGAGCGTAATGCGTGCCGGAAAAAGTATAGAGTTAACCTCAAAAGAGTTTTTGTTGCTTGAGTACTTTTTGCGTAATCAGGGTCGTGTTATTCCCAGAGCCGAACTTTCCAAACACGTATGGAATGTTGATTTTGATACGGGCACCAACATGGTTGAGGTGTATGTAAATTATTTACGAAAAAAAATCGATAAAGACTTTGGCAGCAAGCTCATTCATACTCAATTTGGCATGGGGTATATTCTAAAGGAAGCTTAACGTGCAAATAAGAACCCGACTTACGTTACAATTTACCGTGTTGGTAAGTACCATTGTGTTACTGTCTTTTTTTGCAATCTATTTTTTCACAAAACAGTTTACCGAGCAGGATTTTTCAAGAAGGCTTCGTGAAAAAGCAATAACAGCTGCTATTCTGCTGATTAAAGTTGAGCAGGTAGATACGATACTTCTTAAAGTCATTGATCGTGCCAAACGCGATAATTTATATCGTGAGAGTATTCGGGTTTATGATGAAGCAGGCAAAGAGATTTATCTTAGTGGCGATACAGTAAAACTTGGAATCAATGAGCAATTGTTTCAGGAGGTAAAAATTGAAGGAGAGAAGAAATTAAAACATCTTGAGTATACAGTAACAGGCATTCCATTCAAAGATCGCGGTAAGGAATATGTGATCATCGCTTCCGCAGAGGATGTGACAGGATTTAATCGTCTGGTGGATTTGCAACGCATTCTGATTGCTTTTTTTGTTGTGTTGGTAATTCTGGTTTCTATTTCCGGATGGATTTATGCAGGCCGGGCATTGCGACCGATAAAAAGTATCATTGATGATGTTCAGAATATCTCGCCTCAGAATTTAAGTCAACGTCTGGAGGAGAGCCCGCACCCCGATGAGATGGGGAAATTGATTTTTATTTTCAATGGGTTGCTTGCGCGGATTGAGAAAGCATTTCAAATGCAAAAGATGTTTGTATCAAATGTTTCTCATGAATTAAAAAACCCTCTCACCAACATTACTTCGCAGTTGGAGGTTACACTGCTAAACGAACGATCAAAAGAAGAATATCGCGAGACAATTGAATCTGTATTAGAGGATATTAAAGGACTTAATCATCTTTCAAATAGTTTGTTGGATCTGGCTCGCCTCACCCGCGAATCGGATTCTTTTACCATGTCTAAAGTTAGGCTAGACGAAGTTCTTTGGGAGACACGTGAGAGCATTAACGCCATTGATTTGAACTATAAAGTAGAGGTAGAGATTCTTGAGATGCCCGAAGATGAAAATCGATTGTATGTAAACGGAAATCCCTATCTTTTAAAAACTGCATTTCAAAATATTATAGAAAATGCGTGTAAATTTTCGGGTGATGGCCGGGCGCAGGTAACACTTACCTGCCAAAAGCAAGATTTGATTGTGAGAGTTTCAGATCGTGGACCAGGCATTGAGGAGAAGGATCTTGAAAATGTCTTTCAGCCCTTTTTTCGTACCGATGCAACATCAAAGGTGAAGGGGTATGGTGTGGGCCTTCCACTAAGTCAGCGGATTATTTCCATTCATAAAGGTAAAATCAGTATCGAATCGACACCCGGAACGGGAACCGTGGTCAGCGTAATTTTAAGTCCGGCTTAGGAGGTTTCTAATTTCTTTCTAATGACATCCTGACCAGTAAAATGGACTCCGCAACTACATTTGTTACATAGTTTTTTTCTAGGTTGTTTGAGTTTAGTTTACAGGTTCGGAAGAGGCGCAATCAAACGTAAGCCAACAGACGATATGTCTCTTCTAATAAAAATGGGGTTCGCAACAACCCCATTTTTTTATTTGGTATCTACCGTTTCTACACGCAGACCAATGGCCAAAATTCCTTTCAGCGTATCCTGCCGGGTAAATTGTTCTAACCTAATCCGATAGGTGCCTCGGCTTGTGAACTCTTGATTTTCGAGTAGTAAAAACTGATTGTCGTATACATCACCCAGGCCACTTCGCCCTAAAGGTCTTCCATCTTTTTCGAAAAGGAAATCAGACTTTAGTTGTTTAATGATTTCGTTGCCAACGGAATCACGTAGCGAGTAATTAATAAAGATCCGCTGAACAGGATAGTCTAGTGAATTGCGAACATTGTAATACAGGTTGTACTTTTTAGAAGCATCAACAATTTGAAATTCAAAAGTGGCAGGGTCATTAATCCTCCATGTGCGGTCATCAAATTCTGCGTAGTCTTCAAATACACGGTTCGAATCGCATCCTGCTAGGAGCATGCATGCAAACAAGAGTAAAAAAATATACTTCATTCCTTTTTGGGTGCGTTAGGATTATTGCGCGCTTGCGGATTTCTGTTTGGCTGGTTTGGGTTCCTTCGATCTTTACTTCTATTTTTATTTTTCCGCTTTTTATTTTTCGACTTGTCCTGAAATTTCCTGTCCAGGTTTTCAAGATCGCTATTGAGTTTTGCCAACGGTATTTTTACCTCCTCTTCATTGATTTGCAAACTGACCGGTTTTTTTCCAGCCTTATTCATTTCAAGAATTTCATTAACACGGTCAATATTTAGCGGATACCAGTTATTATCTTCTTTGTAACCAAACCACATAATTCGCCTGAAGATGTCTGTTTTTTGAAGCCTGGCTTCCCCACGTTCAGTTAGTAACGGAGCTTCTACTTCGGGTATTCCTTTCAGCGCATCCATGTAGGTTTCCAGTTCGTAATTCAGGCAACACTTCAAGCGCCCGCACTGACCGGAAAGTTTGCTCGGGTTTAAAGAAAGATTTTGATAGCGTGCAGCGCTGGTAGCCACATTTTTGAAATCGGTTAACCATGTAGAACAACATAGCTCACGGCCACACACTCCAATTCCACCAATTCTTCCAGCTTCTTGCCGTAGACTTATTTGACGCATCTCCACACGAACTTTAAATTCTGTGGCGAGAAGTTTTATCAACTCGCGAAAATCCACCCGATCTTCTGCCGAGTAAAAAAAAGTTGCTTTTGTGTTGTCGGCCTGATACTCTACATCCGACAACTTCATGTTTAGCCTCAACTGTTGAATAATTTCGCGAGTGCGATAAAGGGTTGGAAGATCGCGCTTCTTTATTTCTTCAAACTTCTCAAGATCTTTTTGATGTGCCAGTCTATAAATCTTTCGGATTTCTTCATCGTTAGCTACTTTCTTCTTTTGCATTTGCAAGCGCACCAGTTCGCCTTGTAGTGAAACATGCCCTAGGTGATGCCCGGTTTGGGATTCAACGATGATGGCATCACCGGTGGTTAATGAGAGCGCTTCGGTATTGCGATAAAAATCTTTGCGGCCATTTTTGAACCGAACTTCAACTACCTGAAACCGATCCTTCATAGGCATATCCATGTTCGATAGCCAATCAAAGACATTCATCTTATTGCATCCACCAGTGCCGCAAGCTCCATTATTTTTACAGCCTGATACTTTTCCGTCCTTCTTATTAGTTCCGCAAGCGCAGCTCATCTGTATAGATAGGTAAAGATTAAACCTTAAAGGTATACGGTTAGCAGGGCATTGACAAACGAGCTCACATTCAATTTATTAGGTCGTTTTCAATCTTTGCAAGGTCCTGGCCTATATCGTTTCGGAAATAGACACCCTCCCAGCTAATTTGCCTGACAGTTACATAAGCATTTTCGGAAGCTTCCGCTAAATTTTCGCCCATCCCGGTAACGGCCATTACACGGCCCCCGCTGGTTAAAATCTGTTTATCCTTACTTATTGTTCCTGCATGAAATGCCAGCGCCTTTCCGGCTGAAGGAATTCCCGAAATCACTTTGCCTTTTTCGAAATGATCAGGATAACCTCCTGAAGCCATCACCACGGTTACTGCGTAGTTGGGTGAGATGGCAATTTTTTTGCCTTTCAATTTTCCCCGACCACAGGCATCAAGCAACTCTACAAAGTCGCTTTCGATGCGAGTCATTACCGCTTCTGTTTCAGGGTCACCCATACGGGCATTGTATTCAATCACCTGGGGTTCGCCTTTTACATTCATTAGCCCAATGAAAATAAAACCCTTGTAGGCAATGCCTTCTTTCTTCAATCCCAGGATGGTAGGTTTGATCACTTGCTCTTCAACCTTTTTCATAAAGACGGTATCAGCAAAAGCCACTGGTGAAACCGCACCCATGCCGCCTGTGTTTGGCCCCGTATCGTCATCACCAATTCGTTTGTAATCCTTGGCTTCGGGCAGAATAACGTAGTCTACCCCATCCGTCAGAACAAATACAGAAAGCTCAATGCCATCCAGAAATTCTTCGACTAATACTTTCGAACTGGCGTCACCAAATTTTTTTTCTTCCAGCATTTCTTTAATGGCCTGCTGTGCTTCTTTTACTGAAGACGTAATGATAACTCCTTTGCCGGCTGCCAGACCATCGGCTTTGAGAACGAGTGGTGGCGTGCAGGAAGTTAGATAGTTGATCGCTTCTTCACTTTCGTGCGATAAGAAAGTGCGGGCTTTTGCTGTAGGCACGCCATTGCGAATCATAAACTGCTTTGAAAAATCTTTGCTCCCTTCCAGTTGTGCGCCTTGCTTACCTGGGCCAACCAGCACGATATTCTTCAGGGCTTCATTACTTTCAAAATAATCCCGAATGCCTTTTACCAACGGAACTTCAGGACCAACTACTACAAGATCTATTTTTTTATCGAGGCAGCATTTTCCGAGTCCGTCAAAATCATCAATCGCTATGGATACATTTTCGCCAACCTGGCCTGTGCCTGCGTTGCCCGGTGCGATAAATAGTTTTTTACATAAAGCGCTTTGTCGGATTTTCCATGCGAGAGCGTGTTCGCGGCCGCCATTTCCAATAAGTAGTATGTTCATACGATCCTGAAAAACCAAAGATACTATTACGCAGAGATACTTTAGCATGGATAATGAGTCTTAGCGTAGTAAAAAAAAGAGTCTGACCACAATTGTGATCAGACTCAAATGGTTTATGTCAGCCAGAAATCAATTGGCGTATTCGCTCAGGAATTTTACCCGCATCAATCGAAGGTTATCCTCCGTAAAATCAGGGTCTTCATCTTTCAATGCGTCTACGGCATCTTCGATGCTGTCGGTTTCAGACTCTAAAAAATAATCGTAGATCTGTTGTTGCTTATCTTCATCAAGGACAGAATCAATATAATAATCCAAATTGAGCTTGGTGCCCGAGTAGCAAATGTTTTCAATCTCGGTAAGCATCTCATCAAAGGTTATACTCTTCGAATCGGCAATTTCATCTAGCTCAACTTTACGATCTATTTGTTGAATGATAAAGATCTTAATTTTTGATTTATTAACGGACGACTTAACAACAATGTCAGAAGCAGTTTCAATATCGTTCTCATCTACATACGTTTGAATCAGATCCAGAAATTCTTTTCCGAATTTATTGACCTTGCCCATGCCCACCCCGTTGACAGACGCTAACTCGTCTTTGGTAGTAGGGTAGGTGGTTGCCATTTCCTCAAGGGAAGGATCCTGAAAGATCACATAAGGAGGCAAGTCTTTTTCCTTGGCAACTTTCTTGCGCAGTGTCTTCAGCATCTCGAAGAGCTTCTCATCATACGATTTGGAGTTGACAATAACTCGTTCGGATGATTCTTCATCTTCTACATCGCTTGTAAAGTCGTGGTCGCGGGCTAGTTCGATGGGATGTTGCTTTTTGAGAAAGCCAAAACCTTTCTTCGAAATTTTCAACACGCCAATGTTATCAATATCTTTTTCTAAATATTGATAAATAAGCGCCTGACGAATGACCGACTTCCAGAAATCTTCATCTTGCTGATCACCTTTTCCAAAGATGGCTAAATCGAAGTGACCATAGCTTTTTACATATTCATCTTCTTTGCCACGGATTACATTTACTAAGTGACTTAAATTGAAGCGTTCATTGGTTTGCTTCACCGCTTCAAGCACCATCTTAACCGATTCGGTTCCATCAAAGCGCTCACGTGGATGCACACAATTATCGCAAGAGCCACAATTATTTTCTTTATACTCTTCGCCAAAATAATGGAGCAATTGTTTTCGCCTGCACACAGGTGATTCAGCATAAAATTCCATCTCCTGCAAAAGTACCCGCGCATTTTCGCGCTCTTGCACAGCCTTATCTTTATTAAACTTCTCGAGTTTAGTCAAGTCGTTGTGGCTGTAGAACATCAGACACACGCCTTCTAAACCATCGCGTCCACCCCGGCCTGTTTCCTGATAATAGCCCTCCAGCGATTTAGGAACATCGTAATGCACAACAAAACGAACATCCGGCTTGTCGATACCCATACCAAAGGCGATGGTTGCCACAATGATATCTACTTCTTCGTTCAGGAAGTCATCCTGATTTTTCATTCTCACATCCGGATCTAAGCCGGCATGGTAGGGAGCTGCTTTAAATCCGTTTACGTTGATAAGTTGGGCAATCTCCTCAACTTTTTTACGACTGAGGCAATAGATAATACCCGACTTACCTTTATGCTCTTTTAAAAAGCGGATGAGTTGTTTCTTCGTTTCTTTTTTAGGCCGCACTTCGTAATACAGATTCTTGCGGTTGAACGAAGAGATGAAAACATCTGCTTCCTCCATCTGAAGATTCTTCTGTATGTCTATCTGAACTTTGGGTGTGGCGGTGGCCGTAAGTGCGATCACATTCATATCACCCAATTGGGCGATCATGGTTTTAATCTTGCGATACTCAGGGCGGAAGTCATGGCCCCATTCTGAAATGCAGTGTGCTTCGTCAATGGCCACAAAAGATACTTTTACCTTTTGTAGAAATTCAATGTTCTCTTCTTTGTTGAGCGATTCAGGCGCTACATAAAGAAGTTTAACAGCTCCGGTAACGCATTCTTTTTTTAATCGGGTGATTTCCCCTTTGCTGAGTGTGGAATTCAAAAACCGGGCATTAATTCCGTAAGCGTTTAACTGATCCACCTGATTTTTCATCAAGGCTATAAGGGGTGATATTACAATTGCCAACCCATCTTTAATCATGGCGGGCAACTGATAACATAACGATTTGCCAGCCCCGGTGGGCATGATCACAAACGTATTTCTGCCACCCAAAATGTTTTTAATTACCACTTCCTGGTTGCCCCGGAACTGGCCATACCCGAATATTTCCTTGAGTTTTACCTTTAATTCATCTTTCTCTTCTGCCACTATCATGATATCAACTAATAAAATTCTGATTTACTTATCTTTGGGTCTTTCTTTAATCTCACAAGACATTGAATATAACAAAAAATATTAAACAAATCGCCAAAGACGCATTAATAAATGAGGCCCGGGCGGTTGAAAATCTTACTAATTATATCGACAACGATTTCGAGGCTTGTGTAAGGGAAATACTCCAATCCAGGGGACGCGTAGTGATTACCGGTATTGGTAAAAGCGCCATCATTGCCAATAAAATTGTGGCCACTATGAATTCTACGGGCACACCTGCACTTTTTATGCATGCTGCCGATGCTATTCATGGCGACTTAGGGATGATACAAAGTGATGATATTGTAATTTGTCTTTCCAAGAGCGGAAACACACCTGAAATCAAAGTATTAGTGCCACTTTTAAAACGAAGAGGCTCCAAACTTGTTGCTTTGGTTAGTAATAAGAATTCGTATCTGGCCGAGCATGCCGATTATGTTCTTAATGCAACTATTGAAGAGGAAGCGTGCCCTAATAATCTAGCCCCTACAACCAGTACCACCGCTCATTTGGCTATGGGCGATGCGCTAGCCATTTGTTTACTGGAGCTACGTGATTTTTCAAGTGAAGATTTTGCTAAATATCATCCGGGCGGTGCACTGGGTAAACAACTTTACCTAAAAGTGGAAGACGTATTTTCAACTGACCGGGTGCCGTTGGTCACTCTCACTACACCGCTCAAAGATGTTATCCTTGAGATTTCTTCCAAGCGATTGGGTGCCACCGCGGTAGTTGATCATGAACAAAATCTGCTGGGTATAATTACTGATGGAGACTTGAGGCGAATGCTGCAGAAAGAAAGTAATATTGCGTCCGTAAAGGCGGCAGACATCATGACACGCACCCCTAAAATGATCGATAAAGGAGAGTTTGCCGTTAAGGCATTGCAGGTAATGCAGGAGAACAACATAACACAGTTGGTTGTAAAAGATGGAACCCGGGTTGCCGGATTCATTCATCTTCATGATTTGCTAAAAGAAGGAATCGTTTAATTATTCATTACTCCTAACCTCTGGAGAATATCCCATGAACAAAAATCTTTATGTAGTGCTTATGGCTGGCGGTGTTGGTACTCGCTTTTGGCCTTATAGCCGCAACTCACAGCCCAAACAATTTTTAGATGTGGTAGGCATTGGCAGAACTCTCCTTCAGTCAAGTTACGAAAGGTTTTTGCCGCTGTGTCCTAAAGAAAATATTTTCATTGTTACCAACGATGAACATGCCGAGATCACACATCAACAGATTCCGGATTTGGATCGAAGCCAGGTTCTTACTGAGCCGATGCGAAAAAATACCGCTCCGTGTATTGCCTTTGCTGCGCTGAAGATTTCAAAACTCAACCCGGATGCTGTGATGGTGGTGAGCCCTTCCGATCATCTTATTTTAAATGAACTGGAGTTTCAGCAAACTATAGAAAAGTGTTTTGATAAAGCGAAGGATCAGGATAAGCTTATCACCTTGGGCATAAAACCCACTCGCCCCGAAACAGGCTATGGATACATTCAATACATAGAAGGAAAAAACGCTCTGAAAAAAGTAAAAACCTTTACAGAAAAGCCCGAGCTGGCCCTCGCCAAAACTTTTATTGAAAGTGGTGAGTTTGTTTGGAACGCGGGGATTTTTGTTTGGGGTGTGAACGCAATACTATCTTCATTTCGAAAATACCTGCCCGAAATGACTGAAGCACTTGAAGAAGCTGCGCTGCGCTTTGGTACTGCCGAAGAAAAGAATGCATTAGAGACGGCTTATTCACAAACGAAGAGTATTTCCATTGACTATGGAATTATGGAAAAAGCCGATAATGTTTATGTTTGGCTAAGTACGTTTCCGTGGTCGGACTTGGGCTCGTGGAATTCGTTACACGATAACTCGGCAAAAGATGAAAACAACAATGCTGTGGATGGCGAAACAATGATTTACGAAACCCGCAACAGCGTAATCAAAGGGGCTAAAGATAAACTTGTTGTAGTGCAGGGCCTTAATGGGTATTTGGTAGGCGCGTTTGATAATGTATTTATCGTGTGCGAAAAAGATAAAGAAGAATGGTTTCGCAGGTTTGTTAACGACCTGAAAAGCAAACCAAACGGAAACGATTATTTGTGAGTCTTTTGACGGATAGCTTCGTAAATAGAAACACCGGCAGCCACCGATACATTTAACGAACTGATCTTCCCATTCATTGGGATTTTCGCCAGGTGATCGGCATCCCTTAGCAGTTGTGGTGAAATACCATCTTCTTCCGATCCCATCACCAACGCTAGCGGGGTGTTCAGGTCAAGTTCATACAATGATTTGTTTCCTTTTTCCGTACAAGCAATAATCTGAATTCCGGTTTCCTTCAAAAACTGAATCGTTTTTTTCATGTCTTTAACACGGCATACCGGCAAATGGCTTAGCGCTCCAGCCGAAGTTTTCATCGCATCACCGGTGATAGGGGCATTTCCTGAATCGCCCATAATAATTGCATCGAGGCCGGCACACTCGGCCGTGCGTGCAATAGCACCAAAGTTTCTAACATCTGTAACACGATCCACAATCAGAAAAAAAGGTTGGCGACCTTCTTGATAGGCCAGATCAATAATACCCTCCAGATTGGCATAGGTAACGGCAGCCAGTTGACAAATTACCCCCTGATGATTTTTTGTTGATAAACGATTGAGCTTTTCTTGTGGCACAAACGTAAACGGCACGCCACTGGTGCGTGCTACCTGAATAAGTTCTTTGATCAAATCATTATTGAGCCCTGCCTGAACAAAAATCTTTTCGATTTCGCGCTTGGCGCGGATGGCTTCTATCACGGCACGGGTGCCGAAGATCATTTCCGTTTTTTCCATGAAGTAATTTGTTCAAAGATAGAGAAAGGTGCGTAGTTAAAACCGACTTTTTCTCAGCAGATCAACCTGGCCAAACCAGGTTTCCATAAAACGTTTGTCGCGAAGCAGCACATAATTCTCCGGGTCATACACACTGCCACTTTTAACAAAGCTGAAACGCGTTTTTATAGCCTTATAATACCATACTTCGCTTCCATCATTTACACTTACCTCATCGGGCAATCCGAAAACGAGGTAAATCATTCCCCGATCTGTTTTCCAACCGGCTTTGAACGAACTGAAATACAGGTTGGCCAACTCTACTCGTTTAAAATAATTTCTAATAAAAGTTTTAGCCCGATCTTTATCATTCGTTATATCCAAAACTACTTTATCAAACTTTGCTTTGTCGCCATCGGCTTTCATCAATTGAGCATATTCATCTTGCGTGGTAACAAAAATCATGGGCTCAATCAGGTCCGAGATTTTAGAAAACTTGGGATAGGTGTCGTTTACACCACGAAAGGCAAACCCCTCGGCTGCATTAGTATCTTTTTGAAATAAGTATAAGCCAGGTTTCTTTGGTGTAATGGTGCTACCTGGGCTAACCCGAAAAGATGAGTCATAAAACATAAATCGATCTGGTATCGATTCGCGTTCTGAAAAAGGTGGTGAGGCCGCAGGAAAATCAGTTTTGTAAAAAGAAACAAAGAGAGGATTTGTATCGGTGCTCTGCACGCGATAGTCCGTGCCCATGGGCAGATAATTTTTTGTTACCCGATCACTTCCTTTTTCAATCCAGCCGTTTACCGGATAGTTTGGCTCAATAAGTTTGTAATAAATCCAACTCGTTTTGGTTTCAATATTTGTGACACGGGCAATCAGCAACCATGATTTTGCAGGTATAGGAAAACTAAAAGACCCTTTTTTTACCTTACCAATAAGCACGTCTGTGCTGTCGGATGCAATAAGTGCGCCTTCCCTTTGAGTATATGACTCGCGTTTTTCCCACGCTATTGAATAATTTTCGACAGGAAATTGAGTTGCCTGAAACTGATAATGAACCCTTAGTTGACCAGCTTCCTTAATAACCTGAAAGGAGAATTGAGTTTCGCTTTCCGGATTATAAAATTCGCGAAAATTGAGACTGGTTAACGGTTGAGCAAGAGCAACGGAAAATGACAAATACAGAAGCAGAGTTAAAAACCTTTTCATAGGTGGAGTTTTTCAACATTTAAAGTTAAAACGATAATTTTAATGGATTGAGTTATTTTTGCCCGATTAAATTTTCGTATGGCCTCTATTTACACCACAGAAATAACTTCTGAATCAATTCCTTCTGATAATCCCATCCATCAGCGACTTTTGCGGGCCTATGTGTTAGCTGCCGATCTGGTAAAGGGAAATGTGCTTGAAGTTGGCTGCGGAGAGGGCAGGGGTATTGATTGGCTGCTGCCTCATGTTGCCAGCTATACAGCTATTGATAAAATTGAACCCGTTATTGAAGGCCTGAAAAAGAAATATCCCACGGCAAAGTTTTATAGCGGCAATATTCCCCCACTTTCAACTTTCGCAGACAATAGTTTTGATTCAATCGTCAGCTTTCAGGTGATTGAACACATTCAGAACGATTCGCTTTTCTTACATGAAATTCAGCGGGTGCTTAGGCCTGGTGGGACAGCTTTACTTACCACACCTAACCGACCCATGTCTTTGTCGCGCAACCCCTGGCACATTCGTGAGTACACAGCGCAAGAACTAACTGATTTAGCAAAGCGTTTTTTTTCGGATGTAACCATGAAGGGCATCACCGGGAATGAAAAAGTAATGGAGTATCATGCACGCAATAAAAAGTCAGTTGACAGACTTATGCGGTGGGATGTGTTAGACCTTCAACATAAACTTCCGGCTGCTTTATTACGTATGCCATATGAATTTATGAACCGCCTGAACCGGAATAAGCTAAAGGACGCCTCGGACGAATTGGTGATGAGCATACGCGAGCACGACTATCCATTCACAGAGGTAGCCGAAACTGCGCTTGATTTATTTTTGATTGCTCGTAAGTAACCTCACCCCTACCTTCCCCAGAGGAGAGTGAAATTAATAGTCTTCACGGTCAACAGCTCCGCCCACTTGCAAACTGCTAAGATGTTTATTAAACGCATCTTCGTACTTCTTACCTAGTTCCATCTCTCCGTTTTCGTAAAGGGTGCGCTGCAAAGAGTTGAGAATAAAGATATTTCGTCTAAGCTCCTGCGAGAGCCCCGAGCTTTCTTCAATCAGATAGGTAGACATTTCATCGGCCCGATCACCGAGAATTTTAGTTAGTTCTATTGCTTTTTCTTTTTGACCCAACTTGAATAACAAATCGATTGTGGTGGCGGCTGTATGATCGTATGGGATCACACGATCTGGCATTTTGGTAAGAGAAAAATCAATCACCTTGTTAGCTTTCTCCATTTGATTTTCATCAATGAGCGCTTCTGCTAAGGAGTTGAGGGCGCTACGGTGGTTAAGCACAAAACCGCGGTAGTCTTCACTGAAATAAATAGATTCATCATCCAGACCACGGTACTTAAATTTATTAATCATGTTGTCATAGGTCTTTTCAGTATCAACCAGATACTCTCGGTCGGTGCGTGGGTTACGAACCGGTAAAATGCGATAGGCATTACCTTCCTGTACGGCATACGGACTCAGATCAATATTTATCTGAGATAATGATGTGTTGTTAAGATAAATAGGACGCTCCCAGTTGTTAGTCACCAGGAAATCAAGAATAGCAAGATCTTTTTTCTCCAGAGCACCTTTTAACAAACGGATTTGCATTTGATCTACTAACAAGCTATCCAGATTTTTTGGAATGATGCCACGGGCGCGAAGATCCTCCTTGTCAATGTTAAGTGTAAACACGCGGCTAGGTACCACGTTGCGATCGCCATCGCGAAGTTGCTGGTAGTCTTTTGAGAGTAAGGTTATAAACTCTTTGGCGTCAATACTTTTTAGTTTGAAGTCGGCAAAATAGAGTACATCATTTGGCCCGCCTTGACGATATTGTTTGGCAGTAAGTGTATACGGTATCGGCTTCGAATCATACGCTTTGCGTGTTGTTTGATCTATATACCAATCGGTATTGTAATAACTAAGTACAACAGCTCGCATATCAGTGCGGATTCCTTCCACCTCTTGCGCATACCAAAGCGGGAATGTATCGTTATCCCCGCCTGTATAAATCACCGCCTGCTCTCCACAGGAGTTGAGATAGTTAGAGGCAGAATCAACAGAGAAGAAACGATTGGCCCGGTTGTGATCACCCCAGCCAGCAGCAGCCATAAGTGTGGGTGCAGAGAGCCCGATGAGTGTTGCTGCAATGGCGGCTGTCTTTCCGTTTTTAAGAATCGAATTGATTATTTCGAAGAGGCCAATTACAGCAAGCCCGATCCAGAAAGCATAGGCATAATACGAACCTGCATAAATGTAATCGCGTTCGCGGGGTTCGGTGGGTGGTGAGTTTAAGTAAAACACAATAGCCACACCCAGCATCACAAAAAGAAGCCCTACAACAGCAAAACTTTTGGTGTCTTTTACAAATTGATAGAACATGCCGATTAAACCCAGCACAAAGGGAATCATAAAGAAATTATTCCGGCCTTTGTTTTCAGCCAAAGCAGCGGGCACATCACTAAACCATTTTGTAGGCTTCAGCCAGTCCGCACCTTGTTCATCACTTTCGCGCCCCGCAAAATTCCACATGAAGTAACGCATGTACATAGTACCAATCTGATGCTGAAACATATAGTAGAGATTTTTTCCAAAAGAAGGTTTCTCACCTTCCTGAAGTCCAAGAATGTTGCGATAGGTTTCGGCATGGTCCGAATTCCAGGCGCGGGGCAAAATGGTTTCGTGACCGGGCTCATATACGTACGTAAATTTACGATCGGCAATTTCGTATTTGTCTTTACCCTTGGTATAAACCGGAGCTCCATATTCTACATCAACGGGGCGAGCTGTAAAGTATGGGCCATAGAGTAACGGCCTGCTGCCATATTGTTCGCGTTTCAGGTAACGGATAAAACTCATTACATCTTTTGGTGCATTTTCATTGATGAGTGTATCATAGTTTGATCGAATGATCACCATGGTGTACGATGCATAACCAATCAGAATAAATGTAGTTGCCAGAATGAAGGTATTTAACACCGGGCGGTTTTGTTTCTGTGTGATATAGATGCCGGCAATGAGGGCTGCAATCAGGAGAATAAAGAACACAAGGGCACCTGACCCAAAGAATAATCCCAGTGTATTGACAAAGAATACTTCGAAGTGACCTGCCAGGGTGGGCAAACCGGGCACAATAAAATCATTAATGAATAATACAATGCCGCCACTGAGCACGAGGGCGGCAATAATTCCCCATGTAGAAGGTTTGAATTTTTTGAAATAATAGATCAACCCAAGAGCGGGAAGTGTAACCAGGTTAAGCAAGTGTATTCCAATCGAAAGCCCCATCATATAGGCCATCAGTAACAGCCAGCGATTAGCCTTGCTTTCATCTTCAATTACATCCCACTTTAAAATCCCCCATACTACAAAGGCAGTAAAGAATGAAGACATGGCATATACTTCGGCTTCGACAGCAGAGAACCAGAATGAATCTGAAAAAGTATAGGCAAGCGCACCTACCAGTCCGGCCCCCATTAGCACCCAGGTGTTGGTCTCAGTAATGTCTGCATCTTTTTTAATACCCATCATTTTGCGACCAAAAAGAGTGATCGACCAAAACAAGAAAAGAATAGTGAAGGCACTGGCAAGCACACTCATGAAGTTGATCCAGTAGGCCACTTTTGTTACATCGCCCAAAGCCAGAAAAGAAAAAATGCGACCCATCAATAAGAACAGGGGCGCTCCGGGCGGGTGCGGCACTTGTAACTTATAAGAAACAGCGATAAACTCTCCGCAATCCCAATAGCTGGCTGTTTCCTCCATGGTGAGCCAGTAGGTTATCAGGGCAACGGCAAATGCTAACCAACCCGTAATGTTATTCGCTTTCTGAAAATTCATGTGCTAAAGTTTGTTTTTAGTGGTCTGGTGAGATCTCCAGCCTGTTTTTTACTTGAATTAGAGGGCGAAAATAGAGAAAAAATCAGTCTATACATCCCTCGCCACAGGAGATGTAAATGGAATGATAAAAGTTGAACAGACTACCCATTGACCACCTTGTCTGCTATTTATAGACAATCATGTAAAAGACCAGCCACAGAATAAAAACGAGAATGTAGGAAGTGGATACAATCCACCAGGCAGCCTGTTTTTGTCGTTTAGCATAGTAATGAACTCCGTTTACCATCACAAGCACATAAAAAATCTCGAAGATACTGATAGCCCTGAGGGGGTAGGCATAGCGTTTTTCGATTGAGGTATAGTCAACCAGATTCATTAAGGAGAACGGATAAAAGGCTCGGATTTCAGGCAGGGTTGGATCGGTCTCCACAATCATAAACCAACCTATTTTTAAAAACTCCGGAATCAGAAAAATAAATTCAGCGGCCATTACCACACTCCAGCACTGGCTAAACGTTATACGAAAGCCAAACATGAAACTGCCCACCCAGATTATAAAACCGATTACGGTAAATTTCCATAGGTAGATTAATGGGATTGAAAAAAACTGAAGCGCACTGATAATTCTTAAAACGGCACCTTCGGGTCGGTCTTGCAGGAACTCAAACGCGGCAGTTTCGTATTCTATAAATGATTTTTTAATGTATAGAAGTAGAATGGAGAGAAGGCAAAGAATGATAAAAGTCAATTTTTTATCAGATGAAAACAGGGATGAACTCTCAGTTTCGTGGGACATGGTGTTTTTTGTGGATGCGAAGGTAAGTTTTTGTTTATTTGAAAAGTAAAATAGGGATGCGATTCTTTTTTTTTAAACCAGTACTTGTTCTATTGCTTTTGGTGGGCTTAACCCCGTGGTGTAATCGTTCTTTCGCGCAAGCCAAAAAGGACACAACCATTGTGTTGATTACCAACGTGGCTATGCAGATTGAAATCAGCGATGCCCTTAACGATCTGTACAACTTTAAGTTTGAAAAAGCCGAGCAGCAGTTTCGTTGGTTTAAACAAAAATATTCGTGGCATCCGTTGCCGTATTTTTTATTAGGGCTTAGTGAGTGGTGGAAGATTATGCCCAACACGAAGGCAACTCAATATGATGAAAAGTTTCTTGCCTACATGGACAGCACCATCAGGGTAGCTGAAAATTTATATAAGAAAACGCCTGAGTATAAAATTGAAGCCGCCTTCTTTTTAGCGGCCGCCCACGGGTTTAAAGGTCGCTTGTATTCGGATGAGGAACGAAAAAACTGGACCAAAGCTGCCGTGGAGGGCAAGTCGGCATTGAACTATATGGAAGTGTGTCGCGAGAAGGATTACTTAAGCCCTGAGTTATTATTTGGTGACGGATTGTATAATTATTTTTCTGTGTGGGTGCCCGAAAATTACTCTTCCCTTAAACCCATTATGTGGTTTTTTAGAAAGGGTGACAAACAGTTGGGACTAAAGCAATTGAAAGAGGTTTCGTACAATGCGTTTTATACCCGCACCGAAGCGATGGTATGGCTTATGCGAATTTTGAATAGTTACGAAAACGATCAGGCCCGCGCGTTTCAGATTTCTGAATACTTGCATCAGACCTACCCCGACAATCCCTATTTTCATCGGTACTATGCACGCATGCTTTATGCCCGTGGCATTTTTCCTGAAATGGAAAAACAATCGAAACAAATCCTGATGCGAATCGATAGCGCGGATGTTGGCTACGAAGCAACCAGTGGCCGTTATGCCGCTTTTTTTCTGGGGCAGTTATATGAAAATCAGCGTAAGCTGGACGATGCCAAAAAATATTATGAGCTTGCTGTTAACTATGCAGAGCAGATTGGAGCTACTGAATCCGGGTATTATCTTTTTTCTTTAATTGCGCTGGGTGAGATACATGAAAAACAAGGTAACAAAGCAGAGGCTAAAAAATATTTTACGCTGGTGAAGAAGAAAGCGGGTCGTAAAGATGAGGCATTTAAAGATGCCAAGAAAAGATTGAAAAATATGGAGAAGGGGGATTGATAATGAATTTGAACGAAGGACCATTAAAAAAAACTATCCGGTGGCTTGGCAATGCTGCGCCTGCCTTTGACATACTTTTTTTTCCTCTCACAATACTATCTGGAGTATGGTTTCGTATAGTCAGGTATTGGTCACTAAGACAAATGCCGATTACAAAAAATATTTTTCTAAAACTCGGTTTCTTTCCGTTAGTAGATCATTACTACGATCCATTGTTTGATTATCGAAAAGTTAGAGTTACTAATTATAGAAGCCATCTTAATTTTAATGATCAGGTTCAGTTAAATTTCTTGAGCACCCTTCGCTTTACGAATGAATTGATTGAGATTCCGATGCGTGGCAATACTGGCGGCAAATTTTACCATGAAAATGGTTCTTTTGGTGGTGGTGATGCAGAGCTATATTATTCCATCATTCGAAAGAATAAACCAAAACGAATTCTCGAAGTAGGAAGTGGTTATTCAACCTTGTTGGCTTTGAAGGCTATTGAAAAAAATAAAGCAAAGCAATACTATACATGCGAATTGACTTGCATAGAACCTTACGAGATGCCTTATCTGGAAGCACAACCCGTTACACTAATCCGGAAAAAAGTTGAAGAACTGTCAATCGATATATTCTCTAAGCTTGAAACAGACGACATTCTTTTTATAGATTCTTCGCACATTATACGACCCGGTGGAGATGTTACTTATTTATTGCTAGAAGTACTTCCAACCTTGAACCCTGGTGTATGGATTCATTTTCACGATATTTTTATTCCTGAGGAATATCCTCAAGCATGGCTTGAAAATGAATTTCGAATGTGGAATGAACAATATTTGTTATTCGCCTTTTTGATTGGTAATGATAATTTTGAAATAATTTGTTCTTTAAATTATTTAAGGTTGGAATATAAGTCCAAGGTGACGGAAGCGCTACCAGCCGTAGCAAAAAATCCGGAAGCGCGACCTGGATCGTTCTGGATCAGAAGAAAATAAAACATGGAACTGCGCGATTTAATTGTTACACCAATACTAATTATTATCGTGTGCATGGCTGGATATTTCATTCGGCCCTATGTAACAGATGCCATTACTAAAAAATATTTCTTCCCAGCGCTTACTTTAAAAGTCATAGGCGCACTTGCTGTTGGGTTGCTGTATCAGTTTTATTATGCAGGTGGCGACACTTATAATTTTCATACACATGGAAGCCGGCATATATGGGAAGCTTTTGTTGATTCGCCCATAAAGGCTTGGGAATTATTACTTTCCAACGGTCAATATTCTCCGGGCACTTACAAGTATGCTTCCAAAATTATTTTTTTTCAAGATCCGGCATCTTACTTTATTGTAAAGGTGGCTGCATTTTTCGATCTGTTTACATTTTCTTCTTATTCGGCTACGGCTATTTGTTTCGCACTCCTTTCTTTTGCTGGTGGGTGGATGCTATTTTTAACTTTTTACAATCGCACACCAACATTACATCTCTGGCAGGCAATGGCAACCCTATTTATTCCTTCGGTTATTTTTTGGGGCTCCGGACTGATGAAAGATACCCTTACTTTTGCCGCTATCGGATCTTTAACATATTCAATCAGTTATCTTTTCTTAAAAAGAAAATTCTCGGTAACGACCCTTGTTATACTTGCGCTTAGCATATGGATTTTATTTTCTGTAAAAAAATATATCCTGCTATGCTATCTGCCGGCTGTTCTTCTTTGGATTTACGTTAAGAAGCTTACTCAAATTCAATCGGTGATGCTTAAATTGCTGGTAACACCTTTTGCGGTAGCAACATTAGTTCTTTCAGGATATTATGCCATTGTCCTTATAGGAGAAGATGACCCACGGTATTCCCTAGACAGATTGGCGATCACGGCTCGAATCACAGCGTATGATATTGGCTTTTACACAGGACGCGATGCCGGAAGCGGTTATAGTTTGGGTGAGTTGGATGGAACCTTTAGCGGAATGCTGAGTAAGGTGCCGGAGGCCATAAACGTTACCTTGTTTAGACCCTATCTGTGGGAAATCAGAAACCCATTAATGTTGTTGTCTGCCTTTGAAAGCCTTGTGCTGATTGTGCTTACGGTTTATGTTTTATTGCGGAAGCGGTTATTTTTTTTCAAAGCTCTGAGCGAACCAACTGTAATTTTTTGCCTTGTGTTCAGCCTTACATTTGCCTTTGCTGTAGGTGTATCTACTTTTAATTTTGGTACGCTGGCTCGATATAAAATTCCCCTGCTTCCTTTTTATGTTTTAGCAATGGGCTATATACTCAACTATTCAAACAAGGATAAAAATTTATCTGAGGTTGAGGCAACAGAATAAAAGTCAATAACTTTTTTTCTACCCAAGACACCCATTTGTTGTCTGAGTGCTGGTTGTTCGATGAGGGTGCTAAGATGGCTTACCCATTCGTTTTGGGTGGATGCAAGAAACCCATTTTTACCAGACTCAATAATTTCTTCATTCACACCAACCGGAGACATGACGGTTGCAATTTCAAGTGCCATGTATTGAAGTCCTTTGAGGCCACATTTTCCCTTTGACCATTCATCTGCTGGTAGCGGCATAATGCCAATATCAAAGGTATGTAAATCTGTTACTTCATGCTCAGGACTCCACGCCTTTCCTATTATGTTAAGTGCTTTGTACTCATAGTTAGGGTCGCCAATTAAGGTAAACATAATTTTATCTCCGTATTTCTGTTTTAATTTCACCAGTGCTGGAATTGCTTCTTTAAAATGATCTACTGTTGTTTTACTTCCGCTCCAACCAATATTTACTATAGACGATGTTGGTTTCTTTATAGGTGTGTAAAGTTCGGTGTCAATAGTGGTTGGAATGATTCGAACATTTCTATTGAATTGCAATGCATAATTTGCCAGGTATGCGTTTCCGGCAACAACGGTATGAGCCAGCGCGATAAGGACTGAAGTCTTTGAAGGTTTCTTCAAAAAATTCAAATTTTGATTTGGGCTGGAGGCCGAAACCTGATGCAGCCAGATAGAATCATCAAAATCGAAAATAAGCTTAGCGCCTGACCTTGCCAAAAATCGTTCAAAGAATACAGTGCCTAACATAAATGCTTCACGCTGAATAAAAATGAAATCGTACTTGTGAGCTTGAATCAAATCACCTGAGCGCTTTACGATACTTTTCAAAAGAATCAGCCCTTTGCCAATATAATTTCCGTTGGAGTAAAAGAGCTTGTCATCTGTCTCGCTTAAAAGAAACGAATGATGAATGCGAAAACCTTGAGCCCTAAGAAGTGGCAAGTATTGCTCATACCGAAATCTCTGCGAGGGAGTTCTGCCCTCACGGTGCATATCAAGAAATAAAATTGATTTCATTTTTCCTTTAACCAAGAAGGAGGTAGTTTTTCCAGGATTTCAATATTCTCAAATCGAGTGCTTTCTTTAATTCCGGTTGCTTTTGCCCAGGTGGTCATTCTCTTTAGGCCTATGGCTAAGGGCGTATAATTAACCTTGCCAAAAATCGAATGACTTTTAGTATGATCTGACCAGGCATGCACAACTTCATTTCTTGATTCAATGTGCGCTACCGTGCCTTTTATGCCCATCGCTTTTATTACTTCGGTTGCAAGTTCGTTAACCGTATAGTTTTGATCGGCCCCAATATTAATGACTTCATTCATGGCTTTCGTATTATGGACAGACGAAGCGATTATAGGAGCAATATCGCCCACATAGCTGAAGGCTCGGGTTTGCTCTCCGTTTCCAAAAATAGTAAGTGGTTTGCCCTGCATAAGTTGATTCATGAAAATACCCACAACATTCCGATACCGATCTCCAAGATTCTGATATTCTCCATATACGTTGTGCGGTCGGAATATTACATAGTTTAATCCAAACATTTCATGAGTTACCCGCAAGTCTTGTTCAACGGCAAGTTTGGCTATGCCATAAGGATCTTCGGGCACAGGTGTCATATCCTCGCGCATGGGCGGAGGCAGTGCTCCATACGTTGCTATTGATGACGTAAAGACAAAGCACTTGATTTTATGTTTAACAGATTCATTAATTAAATTGACGCTACCAATCAGATTATTAGTATAGTTGAATCGTTTAATGAAGTGACTTAATCCTTCGGCAGCGTAGGCGGCTAAATGGTAAACATAATCAAAATGGTGTGTGGCAAATAAGTGTTCAAGAAGTTTATGATCTATAATGCTCCCTTTAATAAATTGAACACCCTGCGGTAAATTCTCCTCAAATCCACCGCTAAGATCGTCCAGAACAAAAACCGCATGCCCTTGGTTTTGCAACTCGCGCACTACATGGGCTCCTAGAAATCCGGCACCGCCCGTAACAAGGGACTTCGGCATAGTTTTAAATTTTGCGCAAAGTGTAATTTTTTTTTGAGTTATAAATTCAATCTGACTAATTGTTTGGAGTGACAGCCGGCTTATTAATTAATTTTGCGATGTTTGAAGTTTTAAAGCTATTTTAAGTGGCAGTTTCATGCTCCGCAAGGTGAGTAAGTACATTAATGAAATTAAATCCGGGTTTAAAACCCGTGATTCTTTTGCTCAGAATCTTGCAATCGCGTTTTCGGGCACGGCCTTGGCGCAGGTTTTAGGCTTTATTTTTACCCCGTTTATTGCCCGCATTTATGGCCCTGCAGTTTATGGGTTATTTGCACTCTTTGTTTCGATCACAAATAATATTGCCCCGGTTGCCACCCTTCAATTTCCGGCCGGATATGTTGCTGCAAAAAATGAAACCGAATTTCATAATCTGGTGCGGCTTACATTTCTTGCCTTAGTTTCTTTCACAGCTTTGATATTCTTATTTACTTATTTTTTTAAAACACCTATTCTTAATTTTTTCAATGCGGATACGTTGGCACCGTTCGCTTTTATGATTCCGGTCTATATTTTTTTTATGGGTCTGGATAATATTCTTTTGGGTTGGAACATCAGGCGCAAGGAATTTAAGCGTGGCGCCATCAGTAAAATTTTTTCTGTGCTTACAAGCAAAGGACTTACACTCTTTTGGGGTTTGCTGGCGGGCCCGGTGCCATTGGGTATGATTGTTGGAAATTTATTGACTTATCCCTTCGAGAGTTTAATTAAGCTGAACCGTTCTATCCGAAACGAGCTCAGCGTATTCCGCAAACCTACATCGTGGGTATCGATAAAGGCCACACTTATAGATTTTAGAATCTATCCTTATTTTGTTACTACAGGCATGATTGTCAATAACCTGAGTAATCAACTGCCGATCTATTATTTTTCGATTGCATTTAACCAGGCAGTGGTTGGATATTTTGCTCTTGCCAGTAGTTTGGTAATGATGCCCATCTCAATTATTGTTACATCTTCTACCACCGTTTTTTTACAAAAGGCGGCCGAAGTGCATCGTCATCAACCCGATCAGCTAAAAGGAATAGTGAGTATTCTTTACAAACGTTTTTTTTGGCTGAGTTTAATCCCGTTGGTCGTTTTTGCCTTTTTAAGTGAGTGGATATTTGTGATATTATTTGGTGAAGAATGGCGGCAAGCCGGAGTATTTGCTTCTTTTTTGGCAATTGGTGCGGTGTTTAGTGTTCCGGCAAATCCCTTATCCGTTCTGTTTAGAATTATGCATCAGGAGCGAATTAACTTTGTTATTAATTTAATTTTTATTGGAGTTAAGTTTGCAGGGCTTATGTGGGGTATTGTAAATGGAAATATCTTTTTTTCGGTTATTGGGTTTAGCATGGCCGTGATGGTAGGGTATGCGACACAACTTTTTTGGCTCTTCGGAATGGTGAAGGCCGATCGCAAGATGTTGATTCGTGATTTTTTAGTAGTAAGTATTTTATTTAGCCTCGTTATATGGGTGAAGGCATGAAGGACGCAAACTTGAGCGTAAAAGTCATAACCAGAATCGCCAATGAATGGATTATTGGAAAGAATAAGTTTTCAAAATTTTTTAGAAGATTCTATTCGGAACAGCATCAACTAACGTCAACGACCTCAGAAAATCGCTACCCGGAATTATTTGTAGAAGCAGGCAAGGCATTAATGAATTTTGAGGCAGGTGAAATTTCTATTCTTTCATTTGGGTGTTCAACGGGAGAAGAATGTTTTTCTCTTCGAACGCATTTCGCAACCAGCAACATTTTAGGTGTTGATATCAACCGTAGAAATATCGCTAGGGCAGAAAAGAAAAATCTGGATAATAAAATTAAATTCATCTACAGTTCTGCAGAAAATATAGGTGCCAGAGCCCCTTATCATGCAATTTTTTGCTTATCTGTTTTATGTCGATGGGAGGACACAAAAGATGTGGAGAACTGCGAGAAAATTTATCCTTTTCAAAAATTTCAAGAAACCGTAAACATGCTTTCAGGAAATCTATTACCAGGGGGACTTCTGGTTATATACAATAGCAACTTTGCCTTTGAAGATACAGACCTCTTTGTCACTGGCCAATACAAAGCTGTTAGCACACCTTCCATTTTAAACAGCGGCTTTGTAACAAAATTTAACAAACTGGGTAATCGGGCTCTGGAAATTCACACATCCTGTATTTATCGAAAGCAAGCGTAAGATGTATAATCGCGAAAAAATTTCATGTGGTTTAAAGTGACTAACACGTGAAGATATTAATTAAGGGATACTATGGTTTCGGCAATTTGGGCGATGATATCCTGATGACTACAATGTATCGTTTGCTGAAAGAGAAATTTCCAACAGCGCAATTTTTTATTTTTTCAAATTTCACTAAAAACCTGAGCGGTTTTAAACGTCAAGAAAATTACAATGAATATATTCTTATGCTTCTCGGTGAGCACGTTCGAATAATTGATTGGACTTTCCGTGGTGAGTTCGATCTGGTTGTTGATGGTGGTGGAGGTGTTTATTTCGATTATAGCGTTGGAGGATTAACAAAGGCATTTATTAATTGGGCAGGCAATCTCGTTGGCACGAAAGGTTTATTTCAAGTCGACACTTTGATACGGATTGCATCCGGCAGAATGAGACGATTGAAGTTTAAAAAAAGAGCTGGGTTTGGTTTGGGAATTGGCCCCTACACACCACAATCAAAATTATTATATCAACATTTAGTTGAGATTGGTTCAACGGATGTTTTATTTGTGCGAGACGCAACCAGTTTTAACCTACTTCAAGAATTTAAGTTTTCGGGAGTAAAAAACCTTAGTGCAGATGTCGCATTTTTATCATCGTATTGGTTAACAAACAAAATCAAACCAAGGCCGAAGGTCGATTTTCAAAATCGGATTGGGATAATTTTGTTAGATTGGCACGAAGGCAACGCTGCACGTTTTAAGGTATTTCAGAAATTTGCAGATCGCTTGCTTCAGGAAGGAATGAAGGTAACTTTTTTCTCCTTTGACGAAAATCAGGACATTCAATATATCGAGGAATTTCAATTGGCATACTCTTTTATTACCTGGAGGCCAAACGAAATTTCTTTGCCTGCTTTTATGAATGAAATCTCCACGCAGGATATTGTCTTTTCAGCAAGAGCCCACGGGGCTATTCTTGGCTCAATCCTTGGTGTTCCATCAGTTTGTATTACAACATCACATAAGTTAACGGAAGTTTCCAGATTGCTTTCGCAAAGCGCTTCGATTGTAAATGAACCTATAACGGAAACAGAACTTTTCAAGCAGTTGCAACAGGTAAAGGATAATTATTCAGAACGTCTGGCTTTGGTGGATCGGGATTTAGAAAGAAACAGAAGACTGGCGGATGAAACGTGGCTTGAATTTTCCAAGTGGTTATGAAGGAACCTTTTTTCAGCATCGTTCTCCCAACTTACAATCGGGCAAATCATCTTGACAAGGCGATTGAGTCTATCTTAAGACAAACTTTTGAAGATTTTGAACTCATTGTTGTCGATGATGGCAGCACAGACAATACCCGAAATGTGATTGAAAAGTGGGATGACAAACGACTCAACTATTTTTTTAAAGAAAATGAAGAACGGAGCATAGCGCGCAATTTTGGAATAGCTAAAGCACGTGGTCGTTATGTTAACTTTCTTGATTCGGACGATTATTTTTACCCGCACCACTTAGATTCTGCTTCAAAGAATTTAAAGCAACACAGCTTTCCAGTACTTTTACATGTTGGTTTTGAAATTAGGAAAGAGAATGGAGATCTAGTGAAAACCAATTCCGGTAACACAACGTCAATCAATCAAAAAATTATACACGATAATTTTTTGATAAGCAGCAGTTTTTTTATCAGTCGACCGGTCTTGTCGCAAATAAATTTTATCCCCAGTCGTGACGCAATTATTTCTGAGGATTGGTGCTTGTGGTTGAGACTGGCTGCACGCTATCCTATTATGATTGATAACTCAGTCACCAATGTAATTATTGAACATCCCAAGCGAAGTTTAAATAATTTAAATGCGGAGGCTGTTGAGTTATCGCTGAACCTTGTAATAGATACGCTTACAGCAGATGGCGAGGTGCTTAAATTTTATGGTACGGATTTTAAAAAATTTGTAGCTCGCAATTTTTGTTTTATAGCCTTGTGTTTCTCGATAGATAACAATATAGAAAAAGCAGAACACTATCTGACCTTGGCACGGGCCGAGTGCGCTGCAATAATTTCTACTCGAAAGTACCTGGCAGTTAAGAAGAAAGTCATCCAACTAAAAACCCGGAAAATATTCCGTACTGGAAATGGATAAGCAGAAAAGGATTTTGCTTCTTATTCCCAACCTTGACTTTGGGGGGGCGCAAAATTCCTTTTCTCGATTAAGCCTGTTGTTAAAGCCACATTGTACGTTGCTTCTTGTTGTATTTAATAAAAAGAATCTTGTACAACTTGAGTTTGGTGGTGAGTTGATGGAATTAAGAGTTTCGGGTTCTGAATTCTTTTTTGGAAAAATAATTAACTTCTTTAAACGCGTAAAGCGACTCCGAGATATTAAGAAAAAATATAATCCAAATACTTCCATTAGTTTTTTGGAAGGAGCTGACTACATAAACTTACTTTCTTCAGTTGGCGAAGAGATTCTTTTTTATGTTCATGGGTCAAAACAGTTTGACAAAAATATAAAGGGAGTTGTTGGGTTTTTACGAAAAAAAATTCTGATTCCATTTTTTTATCGAAAGGCACATAAGATACTAGTGGTTAATAGCCGAATTGCAGAAGAACTGAAAATTTATTTTGGTTTAAGTCAAAGTGTCTTTGAAGTGATGCCTAATTTTTATGACTTTGAAAAATTAGCGCAATTGGCAACTGTTGATATAGATGAACCGATTGAGCGTTTTTTTAAAGACAATTCAGTACTCTCAATTTCAGGCCGGCTGGCAGTTGAAAAGGGTATTGATCTTTTTGTTCAGATTTTGCCAGACTTGTTAAGAAGCCACTATAAATTGAAACTTGCTCTCATTGGCGATGGCCCCGAAAAAGAAGTTGTAATGAATATTTTGAGGCGCAATAAAATTCTATATCAGGAAATTGTAAGTGATAATCACATAATAGCTGAAGAAACTTCAGTGTTGTTTTTAGGGTATCAGCCTAATCCATATAAGTTTATGAGTCGAGCGTCTATGTTGGTTCTGCCCTCTCTTAATGAAGGCATGCCAAACACGCTTGTAGAAGCAATGGGACTGGGTGTTCCGGTTGTGGCGTCTGACTGCAATTATGGGCCGCGCGAAATTATGACCGAACAAAATAATTCATCAGGCTGGCCTGATTATTCTACCTATGGAATTCTCGTTCCAGCGTGGACCGTTCAAGGCGCAAAAGAAAATTGGATTCTTGCCATTTGCAGGTTAATTGAAGATTCTGGGTTGCGAGAAAAATATATTGAAGCTGGCCGTGTTCGTGCAAATGAATTTTCTATTCAAAGAATGGGAACAAGTTGGCACAAACTTCTGAACCTTTGATTTTGCAATGGAGCATAAACCTCGCATTTTAATTATCGAAAATTCAAAAGCCTACACCGGAGCTTTTAAGTCACTATATGCGTTTTCTGAATATCTGAGCAACCAATTTGAATTTTTCTTTTGCCTCCCCAATAACTCAACACTAAAAAATCAAGTAACGAAAAATCTGGTAGTAATTCCGTTCTTGGAACTAAGAAGATCGCTTGTTGTGGCAGTACTCTATTTTCCTTACCTGTTCGTAAATTCCATTCGCATTCACCGACTTTGCCAGCGAGAGAAAATTTCAATCATTCATGTAAATGATTTGTATAACCTCTGCGGGGTTGTAATTAAATTCTTTTGGCCTTCGTATAAGGTTGTTTATCATATTCGTTTAATGCGCGGATCGTACGTTCAAACTTTTTATGATCTCTGGATCAAACTGATCTTCAAGTATGCTGATCAGATAATTTGTGTATCAAATGCTGTGGTAAAAAGTATCAATAGAAGCCATTCACCCAAACTCACAATAATTCATGATGCAATTCCCATGCATGAAAATCATATTCGCCCGATGTCGCACCAGCAAGAGATAAAGCTTCTATACTTAGCTAATTATATTCAAGGTAAAGGACAAAATTTCGCCTTGGAGGCATTTAAAATTGTCTATGATAGAATAAAAAATTGCTCCCTTACTTTTGCAGGTGGTGATATGGGTTTAGAGAAAAATCTGGTTTATAAAAAGAAATTGATTGAATTGGCTGAAAAACTGGAAATAGCAGATCGTATTTTGTTTAGTGATTTTGTTGTTGATAGTGAGTTGCTCATTAAGTCATCAGATATTCTTTTAAACTTTTCTGAATCAGAATCTTTCTCTATGACATGTCTGGAGGCGATGGTGTACGGCACTCCAGTTATAGCTTCTTATAGCGGGGGTCCGGCCGATCTTATTGAGAATGAAATTACAGGACTACTCGTTCCCAATCGGGATGTTTCGCGCATGGCCGAAGTAATAGTAAGGCTTTGTTCTGATACCGAACTTAGAAATAGTTTGGCCAATACCGCTAGCATAACAGCAATTGAAAAGTTTGGCTTAAAAAAAAGCTCTGAAAGACTTGCCGCTGTTTATAATGGTTTGATTGAATAACCGATATTTGCAGTTTAAAGTAAGGTTACTCGTTTGCTCATACAACGATTAATCAGAGATTTTTTGTATGCGCAATACGATAAGCTTGTTGTTACTTTTTACCTTTGCCAAAGGCTTTGCACAATGTCCTGCGCCAGATTTCGTGGTAAGTTCAGCGGTTTGTCTAAATCAAAAAATTGAAATTCAAAATTTAACTGTGGGAGCAACGTCCTACACTTGGGACTTTTGTAGTGGTGATTTAGCATTAACTCCGCAAGCAACTATTGCTGCTTCCAATAATCTTTTATTTCGCACCCGATCTATTCGGTTGATAGAGCATGAATCTTTATGGTATGGATTTACTATTGATCAAGCCTCAAGCCCCAATCGGTTGATCCGATTTGACTTTGGAAATAGTTTAGCGAATAATCCAACAATTATCGACCTAGGAAATCCATCGGGTCAGTTAAGTGGTGCATATGATTTTCAATTGTATCAGGAAGCTGATAATTTGTACGGATTAGTAGTAAACACAGGAGTTAATACATTGCTTCGATTGAACTTTGGTAATAATCCTCAATCAACTCCCTCTATTCAAAACCTGGGCTCGTTTAATGTTTTCAATACACCCAATGGAATTTATCTTCATCAGGACAGTGGAATGCTTTCTGCCTTTATAACCAATGGCGCAACTGACGAGATAGTACGTCTTGATTTTGGAAGTTCAATTCTGAATTCGCCAACGGTAAATGCCTTTTCAATTTCCGGTGGTTCAGGATTACGCGGCATAACTATTACGCGCGAATGCGATCGTTGGTTTGGTCTTGTAACTTCTTATGGAAATGGCAAAGTTTTCTGGCTCGATTTTACGAATGGAATCACTCAGCCGCCTCAAGTTGGAGAGATAACGTTTTTCACTTCGTATAATTTTCCAACAAATGTTTCGATAGCTGTGGATGGTGGTGAATATGTTGCTTTTATTCAATCTGCTCTGGGCGAACAATACAGACTTGCTTTTGGCGAGAGTATACTTGATAAGGCTGGCATTGGCACAAACCTCGGCACCTTTGGCATTTCAGGGGAAAATTTTGCTCTGGAATTGATCAAGGTTAATTCCGATTGGTTTGGGTTTACCATCGACCTGGCAAATCACAGGCTTGTGCGACTGACATTCCCGACTTCGTGTGATGCCAACATTTCTACTTTCAACGAAGAGAATCCACCTCTCGTTAATTATGCCAACCATGGAATTAAGAAAATTTCAGTTGTAACAACATCTGCAAACGGTGCAATTAGTTCGGTAACCAAAAGTGTTTCGGTGTCAACGAGTATAGCACCCGACATTAGTTTTTCCACTCAAAATTCTTGCATTGATAACGATGTTATTTTTTCTTCAGAGAGTAGCGCGGGTGGAATAGCAACATACAATTGGAATTTTGGAGATTCGGGTACTTCATCGCTGGCCAATCCCACACATGTTTTTTCCACAGCAGATCAATTTTCAGTTACCCTTATGGTAACAGGTACTAATGGTTGTCAAAACCTGGTACGGCAAGCAGTAACAATTTACAACAAACCTACCGCTGATTTTTCCTTGCCTGCTTTGAGTCCATTCTGCACCAATCAAGAGTATAGTTTTGAAAATGCCTCTACCTTTGATATCGCCTCCAATCCCATTTGGGAGTGGAGTTTAAATGGAATAGTTGTTTCATCAGGCTTTGACTTATTAACTCAATTCTCAACCGATCAACCGCAGGAAATTAAGTTGAAGTCCACCATCCCAGGCTGCGAGAGTGAATTGATAAGGAACATAAGTTCTGTACAGATTGGCCCGCTTACAGATTTTACTTTTTCAAGCAGTTGCGTGAATGTGGAGGTTAATTTTACCAATTCAACAACTGGAGCGGTTGTCGATTATTTCTGGAACTTTGATGATGGCACTACATCCACACAGGAAAATCCAACTCACGAATTTATTAATCCCGGATCGTACGATATTACTCTTCAAGCAACCAACCTTTCAGGTTGCCAGAATTTTATTGCAAAAGAGATTACAATCTACTCAAAACCCCAGCCCAACTTCTCACTGGATTTACCACCATTTTCGTGTGCCGGTTCTCCATCCCAATTTAATGATTTAACACCGCCTCTCACAGATAGTAATCTTACTTCATGGTCGTGGAATTTTGGAGATACTAATAATGGAACTTCATTGCTGAAGAATCCAAACTACATCTATGATGAAGCGGGAGATTACCAGGTGGCGCTGGAAGTCACTTCTAACTTTGGATGCAAGGGTGCCACTCAAAAAACAATAACAATTTCGCCTTCACCGGTTGCTGATTTTACAAGTGCTGCAGCTTGTTTAAATCAAGGAACACAATTTACCGATGCATCGGGCACCAACGTAAAAGCCTGGCTTTGGTCAGTACAAAACAGTTCTTATACAGCAAAAAATCCAACCCATTCATTTAATGCAACAGGCAATCAAACAGTGATGCTTACCGTTACGGGCAACAATAATTGTGTGGCTCAAAAAGTAAAAACGATTACGGTGCCAATTCCTGTTGTTCCCAATTTTTCTTCAGTAAGTACCTGCGCAGGCAAAGTTTCAGTTTTTCAGGAGACAACCGTTGGGGGTGCTGATCCCGCGATAGCGTGGGCCTGGGATTTTGCCGGACAAACCACTGGTTTAGGCTCGCCCTCTCAACATACTTTTGTTTCTATCGGCAACTATCCCGTGAAGCTTACATCAACCCGACAGTCGGGGTGTACCTATTCGGTAGCCAAATCGGTAACGATTAGTCAGCCACCCATAGCACACTTTTCGCCTTCTACCGAATCAGGGGCAGCGCCACTTACTGTGGGATTTACAAATAGCTCTGCTCAAGCTACATCATATTTATGGAAGTTCAACAATTCGGAGAATACAACAACTAGCGATTTTTCGCCTTCGTTTGTGTTTAATCAATTGGGTAATTATCCGGTAGAGTTGATTGCCATTAACAATGCCGGGTGTTCGGATAGCTTCACTAAAAGAATTGATGTTGTTGTACCCGAGATCAATGCAGTTTTAACCGATTTTATTCTTACCTCAACACCAACTGGAGGAAAAAGAGCCACAGTAACTGTTGAGAATAGGAGTAACATCGCCTTAATAAATCCGGATGTAGTGTTGGATTTATCGGGCAAGGCTTTTATAACCGATAAAATAGTAGGTACTATTCTTCCAAACCAGTCGATTACTCAAACTTTGACAGTTGATATTCTTCCACTCCATCTGCTATACGCTTGTGCCGAAGTGCAAATTGCGGGCGATCGCTATCAATTTGATAATCGTGCTTGCGTGAATCTGAATGCTGAATCAACCTATCTGCAACCTTATCCTAACCCGGTACAAAGTCAATTATTTTTAGATTGGGTGAACGAAGATCAACAGACCCTTCAGATAACTATCCATAATTCCTCCGGCCAACTTGCTATGGATAAGAAGTACAACACTCTGCTTCCCGGGTTAAATCAGGTGATGGTAAACGTAAGTGACCTGGCTCCAGGAATTTATTTCGTCTCATATTCATCCGGTAATTTGTTCCGGAATTTTCGATTCTCTGTAGTTCGGTAATCATTTTTCGCATACAAGAATCTTCTTAAACTGAATAGTGCCATCCCGGAATTTTATTCTAATTTTACTAACGAAAGAACCTCAAACATATTCTTTGTATTGAATGAAGCAAAAACTTGACCCCACAGACCGTAAGATTTTAGAAATCTTACAAACCAATTCAAACATAACCAACGCTCAATTAGCTCAGGAGATTGGATTGTCACCAGCCCCAACCTTAGAGCGCGTTAAAAAACTTGAAAACTCAGGCATCATAAAAAGTTATCATGCGGTAATTGATATGGCGAGTGTTGGGCTTGGTGTATCCACGTTTGTCATGGTATCGCTGAAGGGGCACAACAAAGAAAATATTGCTAAGTTCATGAGTGCGATTCAGCAAATCGATGAAGTTATAGAATGTCATCACGTTACGGGTCAGGCAGATTTTATTTTACGCATTGTTGCCCCGGATATACCCGCCTATCAAAACCTGATGCTCGAGAAAGTTACCAACATAGAAGTGGTTGACAATATGCATACCACCGTTATTCTCTCTACATTTAAAGACAGCAAAGTAGTTCCGTTGCCATGAGCGTCTCTGAATCGACTAAAACATTAATTCTGGATTCCGCGCAAGTCAATCAAAAGATAAGACGCATCGGATTCGAGATTTTTGAAAACAACTTTAAAGAGAAAACACTTGTGTTGGCGGGTATTGATGGTCAGGGATATTCTTTTGCAAAACTTCTCGCCACTGAACTCGAACGTATTTCTGAAATTCAATTAAAGGTGGTAAAAGTTTCTCTTGACAAGTTGGCGCCACAGCAATCGGATGTTGTTCTGGATGTTGAATCCAAAGAGTTTAAAAAAAAATCTATTGTGCTTGTTGATGACGTTCTCAATTCAGGTCGCACATTGGCCTATGGCATGAAACCCTTTCTGGCAACAGAAGTAAAAAGAATTGAAGTTGCCGTGTTGGTTAATAGAAGCCACACAACCTTTCCGATCACACCCACCTATACAGGATATCAATTGACAACCATGTTAAATGACCATGTAGAAGTTATTCTAGGTAAAAAATCTGCCGTCTATCTTCATTGATCTAAACAAAAATCTTTTGTCACTTCACAAATCGCCAGACATAAAAAAGATCACAACCCATCAGCTTCAGGAAATGAAGAACCGGGGCGAAAAGATTGCCATGCTTACAGCGTATGATTATAGCATGGCGCGCATTGTTGACGGTGCAGGCATTGATGTAATTCTTGTAGGCGATTCAGCTTCTAATGTAATGGCAGGTAATGAAACTACGTTGCCAATCACACTTGATCAAATGATTTATCATGCTTCGTCTGTCGTGAAGGCTGTAAAGCGGGCGCTGGTAGTGGTAGATATTCCTTTTGGATATTATCAGGGAAGTTCGGGCGAAGCGTTGAGGTCTTCCATTCGCATCATGAAAGAATCAGGCGGGCATGCTGTAAAGCTGGAGGGTGGTAGCGAGGTAAAAGATTCGGTATTGCGAATACTAAGCGCGGGTGTTCCTGTGATGGGCCATTTGGGATTAACGCCACAGTCGATTTACAAGTTTGGTACCTACTCAGTTCGCGCCAAAGAAGATGTAGAAGCAAACAAACTTTTAGAGGATGCTCAACTTTTGCAGGAGAGTGGATGCTTTGCCATCGTTCTGGAAAAAATTCCGGCCGAATTAGCAAAAAAGGTAGCTTCCAGACTAACCATACCTGTTATAGGAATTGGGGCCGGCCCCGATGTGGACGGCCAGGTGCTTGTAATGCAGGACATGCTAGGCATAACGAAAGACTTTAAGCCACGGTTTTTGCGCAGGTATGCCGACCTCCATGCTGTAATTACAGGGGCAATTGGTAACTATGTTGCCGATGTAAAGGCGCGCGACTTTCCAAGCGAGGAAGAGAAGTATTGAGGGGTAGTTTTAATTACCTTGATAATTTCTATTTTCGCCCAATCAAAATTCGATTTCAATTTTAATTAATAAGAAAATGAGCGATCAAAAAATCACCATCAGCAACGGAAAACTTACGGTTCCTGACAATCCAACAATCCCTTTCATTGAAGGCGATGGAACAGGGCCCGATATCTGGCGTGCTTCGCAGCATGTTTTTGACTCGGCCGTGGCCAAGGCCTATGGCGGCAAAAAGAAAATAAACTGGAAGGAAGTGATGGCTGGCGAAAAGTCATTTAACAAAACCGGTAACTGGCTTCCTGACGAAACTCTTGATGATTTCAGAGAATATCTGGTGGGCATAAAGGGGCCGCTTACAACGCCTGTGGGCGGAGGTATTCGCTCATTAAATGTAGCCTTGCGCCAGATCTTAGATTTGTATGTGTGCCTTCGCCCTGTTCGGTGGTATCAGGGAGTTCCTTCTCCGGTGAAAAACCCGGGTGCAGTTAACATGGTTCTTTTCCGTGAGAATACAGAAGATATTTATGCCGGTATCGAATTCGCGGCAGGCACACCAGAAGCACAAAAGGTCTTGGATTTTCTTGAGAAAGAGTTTCCCAAAGAATTCAAAAAGATTCGTTTCAATACGAAGGCTAGATCAGAAGAATTCTGGAAGATGGTGGGTGCTACCAACATAAACAACGATGTGCAGGTGGGCCTTGGTATTAAAGCTGTAAGTTACAGCGGTAGCGTTCGTTTAATTCATAGCGCTATTGCGTATGCGGTTAAGTTTAAAAGGAAATCTGTAACGCTTGTTCATAAAGGCAACATTATGAAGTATACAGAAGGTGCCTTCCGCGATTGGGGCTATTCCGTGGCGGAAGAACACTTTGGCGATAAAGTGTACACCTGGAGCAAGTGGGAAAAAACAAAAAAGGAAAAAGGTGAAGAAGCGGCCAATGCCGAGCAGAAAGCAGCCTTGGCAGCGGGAAAAATTTTGATCAAAGATTCTATTGCGGACATAACACTGCAGCAGATTTTAACCCGCCCCGAAGACTTTGATGTAATTGCTACCCTTAATTTGAATGGTGATTACGTTAGTGATGCTTTGGCTGCGCAGGTAGGAGGCATTGGTATAGCACCGGGTGCAAACATTAACTATATCACAGGGCATGCAATTTTTGAAGCTACGCATGGCACAGCACCAAAGTATGCCGGTCAAGATAAAGTAAATCCGGGCTCGGTAATTCTTTCGGGTGTTATGATGCTTGAATACATGGGCTGGCAGGAGGCCGCTGATCTTATTAACCGCGGTCTTGAAAAAGCAATTTCTACGAAACGAGTAACGTACGATTTCCACCGTCAGATGGAAGGTGCAACGTTGCTCAAGTGTTCTGAGTTTGCCAATGAGATTGTGAAGAGTATGTAAATGACACAGCTCGTTTAAAAACAAAAGAGGGAATCATTTTGATTCCCTCTTTCATTATAAATCATAGGAGGCTAGATTTCAAGCATCTTCACCACAGTAAGCGCAGCCTCTTCACCCTTATTGCCAAGTTTACCACCCGCTCTGTCCATTGCTTGTTGTTTGTTAAGCGTTGTTAGCACGCCAAACGCAATGGGTTTATTCGTTTTTAAACTCACTTTCATTATTCCATAGGTTACACCATGGCAGATATAGTCGAAGTGTGCGGTGTCACCCTGAATTACACAACCCAAACAAATCACTGCATCGATATCTTTTTTCTCTGCCATCCATTGTGCGGCCAGCGGAAGTTCGAAACTGCCCGGCACGTGTACACGAGTGACATGACTCTTCTTTGCACCTAGTTGAATCAATGCCTGATACGCGCCTTGATATAAAGGTTCTGTAATCTCTTCATTCCATTCTGCCACTACAATGGCAAATTTCTTTTTCGATAAATCGATTTTACTCTTTACTGAAACGGATTTAAGTGTGCCGGCCATTAATTTCTTCTTTTAATTGTTTGTGGATTGCGACTTGTATGTAAAACTCCTAATATTATTATAGAAGTATTCTCTCTTCAATTTTGAAATAGATTAAATAAGAAAATCTTTTGATTCGTGCGGTGTGGATGTTCTTAAAACGAAAGGGGTATTGTCTGGGATTTTTGACTAATAAAGATAATTGAGCATTTAGCTCTTCATAAAATTCAAATCCTAAGTTTTCCTTCTCTAAATTATACCAGCTGATAGATTCAATGATTTCCTGATTGGCTTGCGAATAGAAAACCAGCGAATATTTCATCTCATTTTCTCTATTTGCGCTTTGACTTCTTCCCATGAAATTACGTTCTGAGGGTTTCGTTTGTAATCGTCCAATCTTTCTCCGACAATTTCCTTATGCCAGTCAGGGATTTCCAACTCAGTTTTATCAGCCAGAATCATTCCATAGATTAATGCGAGGAACCGGTCATCAGCGGTATCAATGTAGCCGTGAAGTTCCTTTTTAATAGCTGTCGTATTCATGGTTCAAAGATTTACTATAAAAATAGAAATAAAAAAGGATCGCTTTACGCGACCCTTCTTTAAGAATTATTTAGCTATCGCTCTAGGAATTGCTCTCCAAACGCGCCTTAAACTTTCGGGCATTTTGAAGCTCAGCCGACTCCCAATATTTTTCTATAATAGTTTGATAAACAGCCTTGGCCTTATCATTCTGATTTAGCTTTTCATACGCTAATGCGGCCTTCATTAAATAGGTGGGGGTAAATTCTTTATTGGGTTTATAACTTGCCGCCTTATCATAATACTTGGCGGCATTTTCAAAATCTTTTTGTTCCATATAAGCATCGCCCATCAGGCTATAGGCACGGGCTTGCACAAGCAAATCGTTGGAGCTAAAATCTTCAAGATGAAAAACAGCCAACGGAAATTTTGCCTGCTTCATGTAAATCGCTCCGACATAGAAGTTGGCTAAATTTCCTGCATTCGTTCGGCCATAATCTTCAATGATTTGAAGAAACCCAAGATTATTTCCATCTCCGTTCAACGCGAGGTTAAGGCTATCAGATTCAAAATAGCGCACAGCCTGAATCATCTCATTTTGAGCAATGCCATCCTGGTTGCCGATATAGTAACGGTAGCCAAAAAAGCCGCCTATAACCAACATAATACCAACGGCAATACCAATAACCAGTTTTGGATTTCTTTCAAACCAGGTTTCGATGCCAATCAGTTTCTCCTGAATTACCTCAGGGCTCTCTAATAAATCTTTGTTTTCTACTTTCTTTGCCATGTTCTGTAAAAATAAAAGTCCCGCCTACTAAGCGGGACGCAAAACTAAGAATTCGAACTTATTAAACAAAAGGAGATTAATCCATGATAAATGGGTAACCCGGTTCGAAATAAATATCCTTCAGTGCTTCAGAAGGATCAGGGAATTGTGATTCCTCGGCAAACTTTACACTTTCTTCCACCTGTGCATTCACTTTTTGTTCGATTGCTTCGAGGTCTTTTTCTGTAGCAATTTTTTTCTCAAGAATAGTCTGACGCACCTGCTCAATAGGGTCGCGATGTTTATATTCTTCAACTTCTTCTTTGGAGCGATATTTTTGCGGATCGGACATTGAGTGGCCTTTGTAACGATAGGTTCTGAACTCTAACAAGGTGGGTCCTTCATCGGCACGAGCCCGTTCGGCTGCGCGTTCCACGGCATCATGAACAGCTTCAACATTCATCGCATCCACCGGCTCGGAAGGCATATCGTAAGATTCACCGAGTGTATACAATTCATGAACATTAGAGGTGCGTTTCACGGAAGTGCCCATGGCGTAACCGTTATTCTCAATCACAAAAATTACGGGAATCTTCCACAGCATAGCCAGGTTAAGGGCTTCATGAAATGCCCCTTGGCGCACAGCTCCGTCTCCCATATAACAAATGCAAAGATTACCGGTATTATTAAATTTTTCAGCGAAAGCTATTCCGGCACCAAGTGGTACCTGCGCCCCAACTATTCCATGCCCGCCAAAGAAATTATGTTCCTTATCAAAAATGTGCATGGAGCCACCTTTCCCTTTCGAAACTCCGGTTTCTTTGCCATACATCTCGGCCATGATTGCATTGGGGCTTGTGCCTAGTGCTAATGGATGTGCATGATCGCGATAAGCGGTAATGTACTTATCTCCTTTTCGGAGTGCGCTCACCGCTCCGGCTGCACAAGCCTCCTGGCCAATGTATAAGTGACAAAACCCACGGATTTTCTGCATACCATAAAGCTGTCCGGTCTTCTCTTCAAATTTCCGCATCAGCAGCATACTCTCGAACCAGAACATGTAGGTTTCGTTCGAGTAAGCTTTCTTCTCTTTCTTTGGACTTGTGCTTTTAGCTTGGGCTGTAGTTGCCATAATTGCTAATTTTGATTCAAAATGTGAGTTGCGAAAATACGCCACCCTTTGCCAATCGCCAAATAGCAAAAACGCTTAATTAAGAATATTTACCATTAAGACCGTGTTCCTTCAAAAACTAAGACTTTTCAATTTCAAAAACCACGCGGAGATTAATCTTGTATTGGAGGGAAAGATCAATTGTTTTTTAGGAAAAAATGGTAGCGGTAAAACCAACCTTCTGGATGCGATTTATTATTTGTCATTCACCAAGAGCGCTGTTAATCCGTATGATCTTCAGAATATTCGCACAGGCCAAACCGGCTTTTTAATAAAAGGAGTTTTTGATCTGGCGAGTAAACAAAAAGAAGTGGTCTGTTCATTTCAACAGGGTGAAAAAAAAATTCTTCGCGAAGATTCTCAAGACTATCTCAGGTTTTCTGAGCATGTGGGTAAATATCCAATCGTGCTGATTGCTCCGCAGGATATTGAATTGATCTGGGATGGATCTGAACTACGAAGAAAATTTTTTGATACGTTGATCAGTCAGTTGGACAGACACTATCTCGATAGCCTAATAGTGTATACTCATCAGCTTAAGCAGCGAAATAGTTTACTTCGCACATTTTCTGAAACTGGTACAGTAGATCACGACCTGCTGGAAAGCTATGACGAAAAAATCACTCAGGCCGGAGATTATATTCATAAGGTGCGCGGTGAATTGTTGCTAGGTTTTACTCCTAAGTTCAGACTGCATTATGATTTTCTGGTTCGCGAAGCTGAAGAAATAGCAGACATTCAATATAAATCTGATCTTACTCAGGGCAACTTTCAGTCGCTTTTAAAAAAGAATCTTCCCCGTGATCTTATTCTTCAACGAACTACTGTGGGCATCCACAGAGATGATTTTCTCTTCACACTTAAAGGTCAGGAGTTAAAACGCGTTGGCTCGCAAGGGCAACAAAAATCATTTCTGATTGGATTAAAGCTGGCCGAGTTTCAGATTCTTGCCGAGCAGAAAAAACTGAAACCAATACTTTTGCTGGACGATATCTTTGATAAACTTGACGATTTCCGCATTCATCAATTGATGAAACTGGTTAGTCAGGGAACCTTTGGTCAACTTTTTATTTCCGATGCCCGGCAGGGAAGAAGTGAACAGATTTTGAAAGAGGCTGGAATAAAAGCAAACATTTATGTGTTAGAAAATGGTACCTTAACAAAGAATGGCTAAAAACACAAATGACGAGGGCAATACGATGCACATTGGGCAAGCTATCCAGCAACTGCTTAATAGGTATCACATAAAGTCAAAGTTTGACGAGGCCAACCTGTTGAGTTCCTGGGAAAGGCTTGTGGGAAAATCTGTCGCAAAGCGTACCAAAAAGCTTTATATCCGTAACAAGGTTCTTTTTGTTGAATTGGAGAGCCCGGCTCTTAAAAACGATCTTTCGATCCATAAAAGCCAAGTCATTGAAGTTCTCCGTAAGGAGTTTGGGGCCGATGTAGTGAAGGATTTGGTAATTATGTAGTGGTTAAACCTCATTCTGAGCAATTCCTTACATTTAAAAATAGCCACTTGAGTTTGTCTAAACCGAAATTCCGTATAATTTTGCACTCCTATTTTTTTAGCGAAAGCTGAAAAAATTGAAAAACAGGTCTTAATGATCGATTAAAACGTTCTCATAATCTTAAAAAAAATCGTTGGGGGAGATACTCAAGCGGCCAACGAGGACAGACTGTAAATCTGTTGACTTATGTCTTCACAGGTTCGAATCCTGTTCTCCCCACAGGAATTCAAAAATTCATATTTAGAATTCAAATTTTGAATTGAATTTAAGCGGGAGTAGCTCAGTTGGTAGAGCGATAGCCTTCCAAGCTATAGGTCGCGAGTTCGAGCCTCGTCTCCCGCTCAACGCTGTTGTAGCTCAGGGGTAGAGCACTTCCTTGGTAAGGAAGAGGTCGAGGGTTCAATTCCCTTCAACAGCTCTGCTCATTGAGAGTTGTTTGACGATTTTCACTAAGACAGAATCTATTCTGGTATCGATCGGAATAGAAGAACTTTGAAATATTGTTTTGAATGAAGTGTCTGATTGCGGATGGGTAGCGCCATTATTCAAGTAATCGGAAATTCAACGAATAACCCTTATTCGAAAGGCTTAAAATGTTTGGGGTGTGTAGAGCTTCTTTGTAGAAGCATAGAATAGTAACTTATTAAATAAACTATACACTTTTAAACTTTAACTAGATTTTCAAATATGGCAAAGGAAAATTTTGACCGCTCGAAACCCCATGTGAACATTGGTACTATTGGCCACGTAGATCATGGTAAAACAACTCTTACTGCTGCAATTACTCAGGTACTTTCAAAGAAAGGACTTGCAGCCGTTCGCGACTTCTCTTCAATCGACAATGCTCCTGAAGAAAAAGAAAGAGGTATTACAATCAATACATCTCATGTTGAGTATGCAACCGACAAAAGACACTACGCGCACGTAGATTGTCCGGGCCACGCTGACTATGTGAAGAACATGGTTACTGGCGCTGCTCAGATGGATGGTGCTATTCTTGTGGTAGCTGCTACTGATGGACCAATGCCACAAACCCGCGAGCACATTCTTTTGGCTCGTCAGGTTGGTGTACCAGCGCTGGTTGTATTTATGAACAAAGTTGACTTGGTTGACGATGGCGAATTGCTTGACCTGGTTGAAATGGAAGTTCGTGAATTAATGTCTGCGTATAATTTCCCTGGCGATACTATGCCCGTGATCAGAGGTTCAGCTCTTGGTGCCTTGAATGGCGAAGCTAAATGGGTAGAGAAAGTTGAAGAATTGATGGAAGCGGTAGATAACCATATTCCAATTCCAGTTCGCTTGATTGACAAAGATTTCTTGATGCCTGTTGAAGATGTGTTCTCGATCACAGGTCGTGGAACCGTAGCTACAGGTCGCATTGAGCGAGGTATTATTAAGACTGGTGATCCAGTTCAAATCCTTGGAATGGGTGCCGAGAACTTGACTTCTACTATTACAGGTGTTGAAATGTTCCGTAAAATCCTTGACAGAGGTGAAGCTGGTGACAACGTAGGTTTGTTGTTACGCGGTATTGAAAAAGAGCAAATCTGCCGCGGTATGGTTATTTGCAAGCCAAATTCTGTAACACCTCACGCAAAATTCAAGTGTGAAGTTTACGTGTTATCAAAAGAAGAAGGTGGTCGTCACACTCCATTCTTTAACAAATACCGTCCTCAGTTCTATTTCCGTACGACAGACGTAACAGGCGAGTGTATGCTTCCTGCTGGAGTAGAAATGGTTATGCCTGGTGATAACATCTCCATTGAGGTGACTTTGATTAACAAGATCGCTATGGAGAAAGGTCTTCGTTTCGCTATCCGCGAGGGTGGTCGCACAGTAGGATCAGGTCAGGTAACTGAAATTCTTGACTAAATTTCTAATTGCCCGAAAAGCTTAAGCTAAAACAGGGTAATTAACTGATAATCAATAATAAAGCGTTTCTGAGATTTTTCTTAGAAACGCTTTTGTTTTATTTGGCTCTTATTCTACCTTTGCAGTCCTTTTGAATTGAGGGTTTCACGGGTGCAATTTGAAAGGGAGCTGAACTGAAAAAGTTTACGGGTGTAGCTCAATTGGTAGAGTAGCGGTCTCCAAAACCGTTGGCTGGGAGTTCGAGTCTCTCCACCCGTGCAAAATCTTCCGAAGCAAATTGCGTAGGAAGGCAATAAGTAAAATGGATGGAAAAAGTTAAGAACTATATTTTAGAGTCCATTGACGAAATCCGTAATAAGGTTTCGTGGCCTAAATTCAGCGAATTGCAAAGCAGCGCCATTTTGGTACTGGTTGCCTCATTGATATTTGCCATTCTAATCGGATTCGTGGATTTAGGCTTTAAGAATGCCCTAGCCTGGTTTTATAAAGAATTCTAAAGAGAAACCAGATGGGAGAATTAAAGTGGTATGTGTTACGCGTTATCAGCGGCCAGGAAAAGAAAGTAAAAGCGTACCTGGAAACTGAAATTGAACGGTCTAAACTAGTCGAGTTTATTCCACAGGTAATGATTCCATCGGAGAAAGTATATGAGATGAGAAATGGAAAAAAGCGCGTGCGAGAAAGAAATTTCTTTCCGGGCTATGTTCTCGTTTCGGCTGACCTTTCGAATGGAGAGGCGTACCACACAGTTAACAATATTCCGGGGGTTATTGGTTTTTTAGGAACCAACGGCTCTAGTGCCACTTCTAAAGATCCGGTTGCCTTGAGACAGTCAGAGGTAAATAGAATTTTGGGTAAGGTAGATGAGATCGATCAGTTTGAAGAGAAGTTGGAGACCCCGTTTATCAAAGGTGAATCAGTGAAAGTAATGGATGGTCCATTCAGTGGTTTCACGGGTTCTGTAGAAGAGATTTTTGAAGACAAGAAGAAGCTTAACGTGATGGTGAAGATTTTCGGAAGAAACACCCCGGTAGAGCTTAGTTATATGCAGGTAGAAAAGTTAGACTAGTAATACAATGGCTAAGGTAGTAACAGGTTACTTGAAATTGCAGGTTAAAGGTGGTCAGGCAAATCCGGCACCTCCAATCGGTCCTGCATTGGGTTCAAAGGGTTTGAACATCATGGACTTTTGCAAACAGTTCAATGGAAGAACCCAGGATAAGCAAGGGCAGGTGCTGCCAGTGCTTATTACTATTTATAATGACAAGTCTTTTGACTTTGTTATCAAGACTCCGCCTGCAGCCATCCTGATTATGGAAGCAATTAAAATCCAAAAAGGATCTAAAGAACCCAACCGTCTTAAAGTAGGATCTATTTCATGGGATCAGATTAAAAAGATCGCTGAAATAAAAATGCCTGATTTGAATGCATTTAAAGTTGAGTCGGCCATGAAAATGGTTGCAGGAACTGCGCGCAGCATGGGTGTAACAGTAAGTGGAAATGCCCCTTGGGATAAATAATAAGCACAATGGCAAAGTTGACAAAAAACAGAAAGGCGGTTCTCGCTAAATACAATCCGGAGAAGGAGTATTCTTTGGAAGATGCAGCCAAGGTGTTGAAAGAAATTTCTTTCACAAAGTTTGACTCATCGGTGGATGTTGACATCCGCTTGGGTGTTGATCCAAAAAAATCAGATCAAATGGTTCGCGGAGTTGTTTCTCTGCCGCATGGTTTGGGTAAGGTAGTTCGTGTATTGGTTCTATGCAGTCCTGATAAAGTACAGGAAGCAAAAGATGCCGGTGCTGAACATGTAGGCCTTGAAGATTACATTCAGAAGATCGAAGCAGGCTGGACAGACATTGACGTAATTATTACTATGCCTACCGTTATGGCTAAGGTTGGTAAATTAGGTAAGGTATTAGGACCTCGCGGTTTAATGCCTAACCCGAAATCAGGAACGGTTACCCTTGAAGTTGGAAAAGCTGTGAAAGATGTGAAGGCGGGTAAAGTAGATTTCAAAATTGACAAACAAGGAATTATTCACGCTAGCGTAGGTAAGGCTTCCTTCAGCGCAGACAAAATCAAAGATAATGCTGCTGAACTTATCAACATGGTAGTTAAGTTAAAACCTGCTTCATCGAAGGGAACATACATTCAAAGTATTTCTCTGTCTTCCACGATGAGTCCAGGAATTATAGTGGATAGGAGCTCGATTGTAGGTCTATAAAATTTAGTAAAAATGACCAAGGAAGAAAAAGGACACATTATTGATGAATTGGCTGAGAAGTTTTCTCAGAACAATCATTTCTATATTACCGATGCATCAGGGTTAACGGTTGCGCAAATTAATGCGTTCCGCAGATTGTGTTTTAATGCAGGTGTCGAATATCGTGTTTACAAAAATACACTTATCCGCAAAGCATTGGAAAAGCAGGAAGGTAATTATGAAGAATTGTTTAAAGCTCTTAAAGGTTTTTCTGGAGTTATCTTCTCGAAAGAGGTGGGCAATGCACCAGCAAAAGTGATTAAGGAGTACAGAAAAAAACTGGAAGGTAAACCGGGTTTTAAAGGTGCCTCCATTGAATCGACCCTCTTTCTAGGAGAAGATCAATTGAACACGCTGGTTGAGTTGAGATCTAAGAATGAACTCATTGGCGAAGTTATTTCCTTGTTGCAATCACCTGCAAAGAACGTATTGTCTGCCCTGTTAAGCGGTAAGCAAACCGTGGCTGGCTTGGTGAAAGCTTTGGAAGAAAGAAAACAGTAATTATTAACAAGAACAAAAAATTAAACACTTACAAATCATGGCTGACGTAAAATCTCTTGGCGATCAACTGGTAGAACTTACCGTAAAAGAAGTAAATGAATTAGCTTCTTACTTGAAAGAAACTCACGGCATCGAGCCCGCTGCGGCTGCTGTTGTAGCTGGTCCTGCTGCTGGTGGTGGCGCTGCTGCGGCTGCTGCTGAAAAGACTAACTTCGATGTAGTATTGAAGGCTGCCGGCCCTAATAAACTTCAAATCGTGAAGCTCGTGAAAGAATTAACTGGTCTTGGCTTGAAAGAAGCTAAAGATGTAGTTGATGGAGCTCCTAAAACAATCAAAGAAGGCTTACCTAAAGACGAAGCTGAGAATCTTAAGAAGACACTCGTTGAGGCTGGTGCCGAAATCGAGTTGAAATAATCTTCTTGAAAGGCGAAGGGTACCGTCTGAAAGAAAAGTTCAGACCCCATTCTCATTACTTGAGACTGGGGTCTATCTCTATTTTATGCCAGTAATGGCCGTATCTAATAGTAGTTTTTATAATAGGTCTAGGAAATTTAAACCTAAAGCACCTTGGCAAAGAAGACAGTAAATAACAGGATTGACTTCTCATCTATTGAGAAGGTTCTTGAGTATCCCGACTTTCTGGATATTCAACTTCAATCATTTAAGGACTTTTTGCAGATTGAAACGCCTGCCGAAAAGCGTCAAAACGAAGGACTCTTCAAAGTATTTGCAGAGAACTTTCCAATCTCAGATTCGCGCGAGAACTTCGTGTTAGAGTTTGTGGATTATACCATTGATCCGCCTAAGTATGATGTGGATGAGTGTATCGACCGCGGTCTTACATTCTCGGTGCCATTAAAGGCTAAGTTGCGACTTACTTGCAATGATGAAGATAACGAAGATTTTCAAACCATCGAACAGGAAGTGTTTTTGGGAAATATTCCCTACATGACCGAAAAGGGTTCGTTCGTAATTAATGGAGCCGAGCGCGTGATTGTATCACAATTGCATCGCTCTCCAGGTGTGTTTTTCGCCATGAGTAAACACACTAATGGAACCAAGCTTTATTCTGCCCGGATTATCCCATTCAAAGGTTCGTGGATTGAATTTGCTACCGATGTAAATGCAGTTATGTATGCATACATCGATCGTAAGAAAAAATTCCCGGTAACCACTTTACTTCGTGCTATTGGTTACGGTACCGATAAAGATATTCTTGATCTCTTTGGATTGTCTGAAGAAATCGAGGCGAATAAAAACACCCTCAAAAAAACAGTAGGTCGCAAACTTGCTGCTCGCGTTTTGAAAACATGGACGGAAGATTTCGTAGATGAAGATACAGGTGAAGTAGTATCCATCGACCGTAATGAAGTGTTATTAGAGCGTGATCACGTGATTACTGCAGAAGACGTAGATACTATTTTGGATTCGGGTGTCAAGTCAATTATTCTTCATCGTGAAGATGTGAACGTGGCTGATTACCACATTATATTCAACACCCTTGCTAAGGATAATTCAAACTCAGAAAAAGAAGCGGTAGAACAAATCTATCGTCAATTGAGAAATACGGAAGCTCCTGATGAACAAACAGCTCGCGATATTATTCAGAGTTTATTCTTTAGCGAAAAGCGTTATGACTTGGGTGAAGTTGGTCGTTACAGAATCAACAAGAAGTTAGGACTTGATCTTAGCTTCGATCAGCGAGTATTAACAACTGAGGATATTATCCTTATTGTTAAATACTTGATTGGTTTGATCAACTCAAAAGCCGTGGTTGATGATATTGACCACTTAAGCAACAGACGAGTAAGAACAGTTGGCGAACAATTATATTCTCAATTTGGTGTTGGTCTTGCCCGTATGGCAAGAACAATCAAAGAAAGAATGAACGTTCGTGACAATGAAGATTTCAAACCAGTTGATTTGATTAACGCAAGAACGTTATCGAGCGTAATCAATTCTTTCTTTGGTACGAATCAGCTTTCTCAATTTATGGATCAGACTAACCCATTGGCAGAGATCACGCACAAGCGTAGGATGTCTGCCCTTGGTCCCGGTGGTCTTTCAAGAGAGCGCGCAGGATTTGAGGTTCGAGACGTGCATTATACACATTACGGCCGCTTGTGTACTATTGAAACTCCGGAAGGTCCGAACATCGGTTTGATTTCGTCTCTCTGCGTTCACGCTAAAGTGAATAAGATGGGCTTTATCGAAACGCCTTATCGGAAAGTGGAGAATGGTAAAGTGAAAGGAAAAGATGTGATCTTCTTAACTGCAGAAGAAGAAGACACTCATAACATTGCGCAAGCAAATGTTAAAATTAAAGCAGGCGGTGAGTTAGAAAACGAAAAGGTAAAAGCTCGCTTTGAGGGAGACTTCCCTGTGGTGGAACCAAAAGACATCCGCTACATGGACATTGCTCCAAATCAAATCGTATCGATAGCAGCTTCAATGATTCCATTCCTGGAACATGATGATGCTAACCGTGCTTTGATGGGATCTAACATGCAGCGTCAGGCGGTTCCATTAGTAAGGCCAGAAGCGCCAATTGTTGGCACTGGTTTGGAAAGTCGTATAGCGCTTGATTCGCGCACCCTTATTTTGGCCGAAGCCAATGGAGTTGTAGAATATGTGGATGCAAAGAAAATTGTAGTTCGCTACGAAGTTTCGGAAGAGCAAGAATTGGTTCGCTTTGATGATGAAGTGAAATCGTATACACTGATTAAGTTCAGAAGAACCAATCAGGACACATGCATCAACCTCACTCCACTGGTTAGAAAGGGTGAAAAAGTCTCTAAGGGACAGCCGCTATGTCAGGGTTATGGAACAGCAAATGGTGAGTTGGCGTTAGGTCGCAACTTGCTGGTAGCCTACATGCCTTGGCAGGGATATAACTTTGAAGATGCGATTGTAATTTCTGAGCGCGTTGTTCGTGAAGATGTGTACACATCCATTCACGTAGAAGAGTTTGAATTGGAAGTGCGCGATACAAAACGGGGTGAGGAGGAATTAACTTCTGAAATACCGAATGTAAGTGAAGAGGCTGTAAAGCATCTTGATGAAAATGGTATCATCCGCATTGGAGCAGAAGTAAAAGAAGGTGATATTCTTATTGGGAAGATTACTCCGAAAGGAGAAACGGATCCAACACCGGAAGAAAAACTTCTACGAGCTATCTTCGGTGATAAGGCAGGTGATGTTAAGGATGCTTCTATGAAGGCACCTCCATCGCTGAAAGGTGTGGTTATCGATACCAAGTTATTCTCAAGACCAAAACGCGACAAAGATGTGCGCACCAAGTCTAAGAAAGAATTGGATGCGTTGAAAAACCGCTATAGCAAAGAGCTTACCGAGCTACGCAACGACATGGTTAAAAAACTTACTTCATTGCTGACAGGCAAAACCAGCCAGGGCGTGAAGCATAAGTTTGGTGATGAATTGATTACCAAAGGAGTGAAGTTCTCATCGAAGGTGATTGAAAACAATCTCTTCCCGGATAAGAATATTTACCGTGATGAAAGCAATTACAATGTGCCTGAAGAGGTAAACTTGATTGTTGACATCAGCCTTGAAGCCTGGACAACAGACGATCATACAAATGATTTGATCTCTGAGCTTGTAAAGAACTATCTCAATAAGCGAAATGTAATTGCTGGTGAATTTAAACGCGAGCGTTTTACACTTGAAGTCGGAGACGAACTTCCTGCAGGCATTGTGCAATTGGCAAAAGTATATGTTGCCAAGAAACGCAAGTTGAAAGTGGGTGATAAGATGGCAGGGCGCCACGGTAACAAGGGCGTGGTAGCACGTATTGTTCGTGAAGAAGATATGCCATTCCTTGAAGATGGAACTCCGGTAGATATTTGCTTGAATCCCCTCGGTGTACCTTCGCGTATGAACTTGGGCCAGATTTACGAGACTGTGCTTGCATGGGCTGGTAAGAAGCTGGGAAGAAAATATGCTACACCAATTTTTGACGGGGCTTCGTTAGATCAGGTATCCGCTGAATTGACGGAGGCCGGTCTTCCTGAATTTGGTAGAACGTACTTGTACGATGGTTTGACTGGAGAGAAATTCGATCAGCCTGTTACAGTGGGCATTGCTTATATGTTAAAGCTTGGTCACCTGGTTGATGATAAAATGCACGCACGTTCTATCGGGCCGTATTCACTTATTACGCAACAACCTCTTGGCGGTAAAGCGCAATTTGGTGGTCAGCGTTTCGGAGAAATGGAAGTGTGGGCGATTGAAGCATTCGGAGCATCGCATATTCTTCAAGAAATCCTTACGATTAAGTCTGACGATGTGATTGGAAGAGCGAAGGCTTACGAATCGATTGTTAAAGGCGAGAACATGAGGAAGCCTAACATCCCTGAGTCGTTCAATGTATTAGTACATGAACTTCGCGGATTGGCACTTGAGATTACGATGGATTAATATGGGTATCTGGCATTAGGCATCGAGGAGTCACCCAATGCCTAATGACCAATCCCCACTAGTAAAATGAATTAGTTAACTGAAAACTCTACACTAGCATGTCTTTCAGAAAAAATAAAAAGATCAACAACGACTTCTCTAAAATTACCATCAGCTTAGCTTCTCCTGAGTCAATTCTGGAAAGTTCGCATGGTGAAGTAACGCAGCCAGAAACCATCAACTACCGCACGTATAAGCCGGAGATGGGTGGTTTATTCTGCGAACGGATTTTTGGTCCAGTTAAGGACTGGGAATGTCATTGCGGCAAGTACAAGCGTATTCGCTATAAAGGAATTATTTGCGACCGTTGTGGTGTAGAGGTAACCGAGAAGAAGGTAAGACGCGAGCGCATGGGCCACATTGAACTTGTGGTACCAGTGGCTCATATCTGGTATTTCCGTTCGTTGCCGAATAAGATTGGTTATCTGCTTGGATTACCAACAAAGAAACTTGATCAGATTATCTATTACGAACGGTATGTGGTGATCCAGCCTGGTACTAAAGAAGAAGATGGTATTAACCGCCTTGATTTTCTTACGGAAGAAGAATATCTGGATATCGTGGATAAACTTCCACGCGAGAATCAAATGTTGGATGACAACGATCCTAAGAAATTCATCGCCAAGATGGGTGCTGATGCGCTTGAGATGTTGTTATCTCGTGTTAAGCTTGATGAACTTTCGTATGAATTGCGTCATCAGGCAGCTACCGATACATCGCAGCAACGTAAAGCTGAGGCGTTGAAACGCTTGAAAGTTGTTGAAGCTTTCCGAGAAGCAAATACGCGTGTTGAAAACAGACCTCAGTGGATGACCATTAAAATGGTTCCAGTAATTCCACCAGAGTTACGTCCACTTGTGCCTTTGGATGGTGGTCGTTTCGCAACATCAGATTTGAATGATCTTTACAGACGTGTTATTATCCGTAACAACCGCCTGAAGAGATTGATTGATATTAAAGCTCCCGAAGTAATTCTTCGTAACGAGAAGCGTATGCTTCAGGAAGCGGTTGATTCATTGTTCGACAACTCACGAAAAGTTAATGCTGTGCGTTCCGATGGAAACCGTGCATTGAAATCGTTGAGTGATATGTTGAAAGGTAAGCAGGGACGTTTCCGTCAGAACTTGCTTGGTAAACGTGTTGACTACTCAGGCCGTTCTGTAATTGTAGTGGGCCCTGAATTGAAATTGCATGAGTGCGGACTTCCCAAGGATATGGCGGCTGAATTATTCAAGCCGTTCATTATCCGCAAACTTATTGAAAGAGGTATTGTAAAGACTGTAAAGTCTGCGAAGAAAATTGTTGATCGCAAAGATCCTGTAGTGTGGGATATTTTGGAAAACGTATTGAAAGGACATCCTGTTCTTTTGAATCGTGCTCCAACACTTCACAGATTGGGTATCCAGGCGTTCCAACCTAAGTTGATTGAAGGAAAAGCGATTCAGCTTCACCCGTTAGTATGTACTGCATTTAACGCTGACTTTGATGGTGACCAGATGGCCGTTCACGTGCCGCTTGGTCAGGAAGCAATTCTTGAAGCTTCGTTGTTGATGCTCTCATCACATAACATCTTGAACCCTGCTAACGGTGCACCTATCACAGTGCCTTCACAGGACATGGTGTTGGGTCTTTACTATCTTACAAAGGGTAGAAAAGGTGAGAAGGGAGAAGGTAAAAAGTTTTACTCTTCCGAAGAGGTTATCATTGCTTACAATGAAGGCAAGCTCTCTAAGCATGCATTGGTAAAAGTTCGTGTGAACATTCGCGACAAGAAAACCGGAGTAATTGAAAGAAAAATGACTGAGACTGTAACGGGTCGTGTAATTTTCAATCAGGTTATGCCCGAGGAGGTTGGGTTTGTAGACGAACTCTTAACAAAAAAGAAACTACAGACCATCATTGCCGATGTATATAAGTTAGCTGGTCAGGCTAAAACAGCTAAGTTCCTTGATGATATTAAGGAACTTGGATTCCAGATGGCTTATAAAGGCGGCTTGTCGATGGGCTTAGGCGATGTAAAAGTGCCTGCTGAAAAGAAAAAATTAGTAGAAGATGCTCAGAAAGAAGTTGATTCTGTATGGAACAACTACATGATGGGTCTTATTACAGATAATGAACGTTACAATCAGGTAATTGATATCTGGACACGTACCAACACGCTTCTCACCAACACGTTGATGAAGCAGCTGGAAGAAGATCAACAAGGATTCAACTCAATCTACATGATGATGCACTCTGGTGCTCGAGGTTCAAGAGAGCAGATTCGTCAGTTGGGTGGTATGCGTGGATTGATGGCGAAACCTCAAAAGAATCTCGCTGGTTCTGTAGGGTCGATCATCGAGAACCCAATCCTCTCTAACTTTAAAGAAGGGTTGGATGTGTTGGAGTACTTTATCTCTACACACGGTGCGCGTAAAGGTCTTGCTGATACGGCTTTGAAAACTGCTGATGCGGGTTACTTAACACGTAGGTTAGTTGACGTGGCTCAGGATTTGGTAATTACAGAAGAAGATTGCGGAACGCTTCGCGGCTTGAAAGTAACAGCTCTTAAGGACAACGAGGATATTGTTGAACCTTTGTCAGAACGTATTCTTGGCCGTGTTACAGTTCACGATATTTATGATCCACTTACCGATGAGTTGATTTGTGCAGCGAACGAAGAGATTACCGATGAAGTTGCCAAACGCGTTGAAGAAACAAGCATCGAAGAAGTTGAGATTCGTTCGGTATTAACCTGCGAAACAAAAGTAGGGGGTTGTGCAAAATGTTACGGACGGAACCTGGCAACGGGCAAGATGGTTCAGGCTGGTGAAGCAGTAGGTGTTATTGCTGCTCAGTCGATTGGTGAACCCGGAACGCAGCTTACACTTCGTACTTTCCACGTGGGTGGTACAGCCTCTAACATTGCTGTTGATGCAAACATTAAAGCTAAATTTTCCGGAACCGTTGAGTTCGAAAGTATCCGTACAGTTGATACAACTGACCGCGATAACAATAAAGTGAAAGTTGTAATGGGCCGCACGGGTGAGATCAGAATTTTGGATGAAGAAAAGCGTGCACTTATTAGCAATAACGTTCCTTATGGTACATTCCTTAAAGTGAAGGATGGGCAGAAGGTTGAGAAAGGTGAGGAGCTTTGTTATTGGGATCCATACAATGCAGTTATTCTATCTGAGTTTGATGGAGATATCGAATTCGAATCGATTATTGAGGGAGTTACTTATAAGGAGGAATCGGATGAGCAAACTGGTCACCGCGAAAAAGTAATCACAGATACTCGAGATAAGACGAAAAACCCAGCTATTATAGTAAAAGGCAAGAATGAGCCTAAAGGGTATAACATTCCGGTAGGTGCTCACTTAGCAGTGGAAGAAGGCGAGAAGATTAAAGCGGGTCAGGTACTTGCAAAAATTCCTCGCACCATGGGCAAGTCACGCGATATCACAGGTGGTTTGCCTCGGGTAACAGAATTGTTTGAAGCTCGTAATCCTTCAAATCCGGCTGTAGTAAGTGAGATTGATGGTGTTGTTACCTATGGTGGTATCAAGCGTGGTAATCGTGAAATCTTCATCGAGTCAAAAGACGGAGTGCAGAAGCGTTACTTAGTGCCATTGTCTAAGCACATACTTGTTCAGGATAATGACTTTGTTAAAGCCGGTCAGCCTTTGTCTGATGGTGCTATTACTCCTTCAGACATCCTTTCAATCAAAGGCCCGACAGCGGTGCAAGAGTATCTTGTGAATGAGATTCAGGAAGTATATCGCTTACAGGGTGTGAAGATCAATGACAAACATATTGAATGTATTGTTAGTCAGATGATGCAGAAGGTTGAAATCATCGACTCTGGTGACACTACGTTCTTGCCAGGTGAGTATGTAGATAAGTTTGAGTTCCGTGAAGAGAACGATGGAGTGTTAGATAAGAAAGTTGTTATGGACTCTGGAGACTCACAACGCTTTAAAGTAGGGCAGATCATTACACCACGGGAGTTGCGCGATGAAAATTCTTCACTGAAGAGAAAGGATCAGAAGCTTGTTGATGTACGCGATGCCCTATCAGCTGTTTCAAGACCTACTTTGCAGGGTATTACGCAAGCATCGTTGAAGACTGAAAGCTGGCTTTCTGCTGCATCCTTTCAGGAAACTACGAAGGTGTTGAGTGAAGCAGCCATCCGTGGTAAGGCAGATCAACTGGTAGGATTGAAAGAGAACGTAATCGTAGGTCATCTGATTCCGGCTGGTACTGGCCAACGAAGACTAAACGATATGATCGTAAACTCTGAAGAAGAATATCAGAGATTGGTTGAAGCTCCTGATCGTAAGTCAAAAGAGAGGGAATTACAAGACTAATTGAATTGTCAATTGCCGATTAATCAATTAGCCGATGGTGTTCCATTGGCTAATTGATTTTATTGACGAATCGAAAACTAAAATTTTATGGCAGAGCAAAAAAATAACCCGCCCCAAAATCAGATAAACATTGAATTGTCTGAAGAAATTGCTGAAGGCATTTATTCGAATTTGGCAATGATCGCTCACTCTAACAGTGAGTTTGTTATCGATTTTATCAGGTTGATGCCAGGTGTGCCAAAGGCAAGGGTGAAATCCAGAATTATCATTACTCCTGAGCATGCCAAAAGATTATTGGCAGCATTAAAAGACAATATTAGTAAGTATGAAGCCACTTTTGGGCCGATTAAGCAGACTAATGAAGCACCTCAATTTCCTATGAATTTTGGAGGAACGATTGGTGAGGCTTAATCAAATTATGGCTTTTTGAAGTGAATAGGGTATAAAATTCTTCAGGCAAGGTTTTGTATCCTATTTTACTTTAAATACCTTTGCAGTCCTTATTTTTGAAGGGTTTAAAAATAAAATATAAATGCCTACCATTCAGCAACTTGTAAGAAAAGGCAGAACGAAATTGACTTTTAAGTCAAAATCTCCTGCTTTAGATTCTTGCCCCCAGCGCAGGGGTGTATGTACACGTGTGTACACTACAACCCCTAAAAAGCCAAATTCGGCCATGAGAAAAGTGGCTCGTGTACGTTTAACCAACCATAAGGAGGTTAATGCATATATTCCTGGCGAGGGTCATAATCTTCAAGAACACTCAATAGTGTTGATCCGCGGAGGTAGAGTAAAAGATCTTCCGGGAGTGCGTTACCACATAGTTCGTGGTGCATTGGATACCTCGGGTGTTAGCGGCCGTTTGCAGAGCCGTTCAAAATATGGTGCTAAAAGACCGAAAGCCGGTGCCGCAGCTCCTGCTGCAAAAGGTGCTCCAGCCAAAGGAAAAAAATAAGTTATTGAGCTATGAGAAAGTCGAAACCCAAGAAAAGATACTTACTTCCTGATCCTAAATTTGGTGACACCTTGGTAACCAAGTTTGTTAACTACATGATGGAACAGGGAAAGAAAAGCGTTGCTTATAATATTTTCTACGATGCCATTGCGCAAGTAGAGAAGAAAGCGGGTGGTGAACCTGGTTTGGACGTTTGGAAACGTGCTATGAACAATGTGATGCCTGCCGTTGAGGTTAAAAGCCGCAGAGTAGGTGGAGCAACGTTTCAGGTGCCCGTAGAAATTCGTCCGGAACGCAAAGTTAATTTGAGCATTAAATGGCTTATTGACTATTCTCGTTCACGTGGTGAAAAAACGATGATGGATAAATTGGCTGCAGAAATATTAGCTGCTTCCAAAGGAGAAGGTGCTGCTATCAAAAAGAAAGATGATACGCACCGTATGGCAGAGGCGAACAAGGCATTTTCACATTTCAGATTTTAATCCTACATGGCCAGAGATTTACGATACACCAGAAATATTGGTATTGCTGCTCACATTGATGCAGGCAAGACAACTACTACCGAACGTATTCTTTATTATGCCGGGGTAAACCATAAAATTGGTGAAGTGCATGATGGTGCTGCTACCATGGACTGGATGGCGCAAGAGCAAGAGCGTGGTATAACAATCACCTCTGCTGCTACTACAGTTTATTGGAAGTACAAGGCTAACGATTATCACGTAAATATTATTGATACACCCGGTCACGTTGACTTTACCGTTGAGGTGAATCGTTCACTGCGTGTATTGGACGGACTGGTGTTCTTGTTTAGTTCTGTAGATGGTGTTGAACCACAATCAGAAACTAACTGGCGCTTGGCGGATAATTACAAAGTTGCCCGTATCGGTTTCGTTAACAAGATGGATCGTTCAGGTGCGGACTTTCTGGGCGTTGTTAAGCAGGTGAAAGAAAAGTTGGGTAGCAAGGCAGTTGCGTTGCAGCTCCCAATCGGTGCCGAAGAGAACTTTAAAGGTGTGGTTGACCTTGTAGCAAACAAGGGCATCATCTGGAACGAAAGTGATAAGGGTATGACCTTTACGGAAATTCCTATTCCTGATGACATGGTGGAAGAAGCGAAGGAGTATCGCGAGAAACTACTTGAAGCTGTAGCAGAAGTTGACGAAACCTTAATTGAAAAATATTTTGTTGATCCTAATTCTATCTCAGTTGCTGAAATATTGAAGGCCTTGCGTGAAGCAACCATCAGTATGAAGATTGTGCCGATGGTATGTGGCTCTTCTTTCAAAAACAAAGGAGTTCAAACTATGTTGGATTATGTGATGGAGTTGTTGCCATCACCGATGGATAAAGACGTGATCATTGGTACTAATCCTGACACAGATGAACCCGTTGAAATCAAACCTGACGAAAAAGAACCATTTGTAGCTTTGGCCTTTAAAATTGCAACTGATCCATTCGTAGGTCGCTTGTGTTTTATTCGTGCCTACTCGGGTGTTTTGGAATCCGGATCGTATGTGTACAATACACGCACGCAACAGAAGGAAAGAATTTCCCGTGTATTTCAAATGCACGCTAATAAGCAAAATCAAATCGACAGACTTCCGGTAGGAGATATCGGAGCTGTAGTAGGGTTTAAAGACATTAAGACAGGTGATACTTTGTGTGATGAAAAGCGCAAAGTTATTCTTGAATCAATGGTATTCCCTGAGCCCGTTATTGGTTATGCAATTGAACCTAAGAAACAAGCCGATGCCGATAAGTTGGGTATGGCTATCTCTAAATTGGTAGAGGAAGACCCTACGTTGCGCGTTAATACAGATCACGAAACAGGTCAGGTTATCCTTCGTGGGATGGGTGAATTGCACCTGGAAATTATTATTGACAGATTGAAGCGCGAATTCAAAGTAGAGATCAACCAAGGTGCTCCTCAGGTTGCCTATAAAGAATCACTTACTAAGTCTGTTGAGCATAAAGAGGTTTACAAGAAACAAACAGGTGGTCGTGGTAAGTTTGCCGATATCGTATTCGAAATTGGACCCCGCGAGATGGGCCCTGAAGATAAGCCCGGTCTAGAATTTGAAAACGATATTGTGGGTGGTGTAATTCCGCGCGAATTCATACCAGCTATTCAAAAAGGTTTTGAACAGTCGATGATGAATGGTCCTCTTGCAGGATACCCAATCGATTCGATGAAGGTAAGATTGTTCCATGGTTCATTCCACGATGTAGACTCTGATTCATTATCATTTGAATTAGCTGCCCGCACAGGCTTCAGAGAAGCTGCCCGCAAGTGTGCTCCTCAGTTGCTTGAACCAATCATGGGTGTTGAAGTAATTTCTCCGGATGAATATACAGGTTCTGTAACGGGTGACTTAAACAGAAGAAGAGGAGTGATGAAGGGTATGGATACTCGGGGCGGTGCACAAGTGATTAAGGCTGATGTGCCTTTAGCGGAACTATTCGGTTACATCACTGATTTGAGAACGCTTACATCAGGTCGTGCTTCGGCAACACTCACATTCGCTCATTATTCACCAGTGCCGAGAAACCTTGCCGAGAAAGTAATTGAAGAAGTAAAAGGCGCTGTTGCCACAAAATAATATCTAAAAGACGTTTAGATTATGAATCAGAAAATTAGAATCAAACTCAAGTCTTACGACCACAACCTGGTTGATAAGTCATCTGAAAAAATTGTGCGCGCAGTAAAAGCTACAGGCGCTGTGGTTAGTGGTCCTATTCCATTGCCTACAGAAAAAGAGAAGTTTACCGTGTTACGTTCACCACACGTAAATAAAAAATCACGCGAGCAGTTTCAATTGTGCACCTATAAGCGTTTGGTAGACATCTACTCAAACAGTGCCAAAACAGTTGACGCACTTATGAAACTAGAATTGCCAAGTGGAGTTGATGTAGAAATCAAGGTATAGTACTTCTTACAAGTTTTTGTTTTCCAAAGGGCACCTGATTTCAGGTGCTTTTTTGTTTTGAGTGTATTTGGAATTCGGGATAAAAGTATACTTTTGTATTACTCTACTAAATCTATAGAGTATATAAACAAAATATTAGGCTTACTAAAAACAACTTACTATGAATAGAAAATTACTGGTAATAACGCTCGTTTCATTAATAAGTAAACTAGCCCTTTCCCAAGGTGTGCTAACGGGTGTTGTAAAAGATAGCGAAGGAGTAGCGGTGGAAGCAGCTACTGTTGTAATAAGAGGTACCAACATCTATTCTGTTACTGATGCCAACGGTCAATTCAGTTTAACATCGGGCGAAAAGGTACCCTTTATAATACGAATCAGTTCTGTAGGGTTTAAGCCTCAGGATTTTCAGATTTTTGAGTTATCGGAGAAGGTACTGGAGATAGTCCTTATCAATGATAGCGAACTGGAAGAGGTTGTTGTTACTGCCCGAAGACGAAATGAAACGGCACAGGAAGTTCCCATTCCAATCTCTGTGGTGGATGGGCTACTTATTGAAGATGCTGGTGCGTTCAATGTTAATCGTCTAAAAGAATTTATTCCTTCTGTTCAACTGTATACATCCAATCCCCGCAACACGGGTATCAACATCCGCGGTCTTGGCTCACCGTTCGGGCTCACCAACGATGGTCTTGATCCAGGAGTTGGTTTTTATGTAGATGGAGTTTACTATGCCCGACCCGCGGCCGCAACTTTTGATTTTATTGACATCGAACAGATTGAAGTATTGCGTGGGCCGCAAGGGACATTATTTGGAAAAAACACGACTTCAGGTGCGTTTAATATTACAACTCGCAAAGCGAGCTTTACTCCAGGTGCTGACTTTGAAGTGAGCTATGGAAATTACGGGTATGTTCAGGCTAAGGCTTCTGTATCGGGCCCCTTGAGTAAAAAATTTGCTGCTCGTGTGTCATTCTCAGGCACGCAGCGCGATGGTGTAATTGAGAATGTAAGAATCGGAAAATTTACAAATGATATTAATAACCTTGGCTTTCGAGGTCAACTGTTATTCACACCATCCGATAATATTTCTATCACATTGGTTGCGGATGCTTCGCGACAGCGACCTGATGGATACGCTCAGGTGGTTGCAGGTGTTGTTCAAACAAAGCGTGCTGCCTATCGCCAATTTAATGCGATCATAGCGGACTTAAACTACACATTGCCAAGTGAAAATGCTTTCGATCGAAAAATTGATCATGACACTCCTTGGAATTCGGGTAACGATTTAGGTGGAGTGTCGTTCAACGTTGACAGTAAAATAGGGCCAGGCACATTAACTTCAACCACTGCCTGGCGTTACTGGAATTGGGATCCTTCAAACGATAGAGATTTCACAGGCTTGCAGGCACTTTCGAAATCACAGAATCCTGCTGACCACAAGAATTGGTCGCAAGAAGTGCGGTATGCTGGTGAGTTTTCTCCTCGCTTAAGTGGTGTGGTTGGGTTATTCTACATTGATCAGGAAGTTAAAATTAACGGTACCGAAGAATCAGGTTCAGCGCAATGGAGGTTTTCAAAAAGTTCAACCAGTGCCTTGTGGGAAACCCCTGGTCTATTTGAAGGGTATGGCATCAGCACCCAGTCATCAATTAAATCCATTAGTGCAGCAGCCTTTGCCAATATTGATTGGGAGCTAATCGATCATTTGCATCTGTTGCCGGGCATTCGTTTTAATTACGACCAAAAGGATGTGGTGTACAATCGAACAACGTACGGAGGCCTTCAAACCACGGATCCTGCTTTACTCGCGCTTAAAAACGGAGTGTATAGCAATCAGGCTTACGTGGCGGATGCGGAAGAAAATAATCTCACGTATCAACTCACCGTGGCTTATAGAGCTAATAAGCGGTTGAATGCTTTTGCAACTTATTCAACAAGTTTCAAACCGGTGGGAGTTAACGTAGCAGGGCTTCCAACAATTAATGGTCAACCAGCCACCGATCTGGCAGTTATAAAACCGGAGGATGTAAAACATTTTGAAATTGGTGTAAAGACATCGCCTATTAGTAATGCCACATTGAATTTAACGCTTCACAATACCGACATTAAAAATTATCAAACCAATGTTCAATCTCCGGAATTAGGTGTTAACCGAGGCTACATTGCAAACGCTGAAGAGGTGAATGTGCGAGGTATTGAGTTGGATGCTAACATTAAAGTGAACAAACACTTTTCGTTTTACGGAGCAGCAGCCTATACCGAGGGTAAGTATGTAAAGTTTACCAATGCGCCTCTGCCGCTTGAAGAAACAGGTCGGGTGATAGATGGCGTGCAGGTAGCCTTTGAAGACATTTCGGGTGGTGATATTCCGGGTCTCTCGAAGTGGGCGGCTTCTGTGGGTGGCGAGTTTACCACAGCCGCGGATTTTCTTAGTCAGGGAGGAAAATTCTTCCTTGCGTTTGATACTTATTACCGATCCGATTTTTCATCGAGCCCATCGCCATCAGCGTATTTAAATATCGAAGGGTATGCGCTTCTGAATGCGCGAGCTGGTTTCAGGATCTCAAATGGAACCTCTTTATCGGTATGGGCACGAAACATTCTCGACAAGGATTATTATGAACAGCTGTTGCCGGCAGGAGGTAACGCTGGCCATTATGGTGCCGTGCTGGGCGACCCCAGAACTTTTGGAATAACATTGCGTCACTCCTATTGATGCCCGAGATTGAAGTGGATGCAATTGTTCAATTTGTATTATTTTAGCTCGCGTATAAAGACTTACGACATTTGATGGTAAAATCATCCATACTATTTTTTTTCACGGTTTGCATGGTTCATCTTTTATCTCCAGTCTTGGCACAAGAGAAAGAAACAGAATATCGTGAGCAAGCCTGGCTTGGATACTTTAATCAAACACGCATCACCAAGAAGTCTGGGTTATGGATCGATCTTCATTGGCGACTGACGGATGATTTTGTTGATCGCACGGGGTTAACGATTGCCCGTATCGGGTATATCTATTATTTAACTGATGTAGTCAGACTGACAACTGGGTATGCACATATAACACAATATGGAATAAACAATAACCCAAATGTTCCTGAGCATCGTCCGTGGCAACAAATACAATGGTTTGAAAAGAAGAATAGATTTATAATGATGCAATATCTCAGAGTAGAGGAACGCTTTCGCAGAAATGTAGAAGCTGGCGAATTGACAAACGACTACAGCTTCAACTGGCGATTCCGATATAATATATCATTTACAATTCCCCTAAAGGGAAAAACCATTGAGCCCAAAACGCCTTTTGTTTTTCTCAATGACGAGATTCATATAAATGCCGGTAAGAATATTCGGGTAAATTATTTTGATCAAAACCGTTTGTTTCTCGGTTTAGGGTATCAATTTACATCCCACCTAAATGCCCAACTTGGGTATATGTATGTATTTCAGCAATTGCCTGAAGTAAATAAGTATGTTCATATTGACGCTATTCGTTTCTTTGTGTTTCATAACCTTGACTTTCGCCACCCTGAATAATGAGGCCTGATTCAATAGAGGAAGAAGAAAAACTTGTTTACGATGAAATCCCCGAGCCCGTGGAGCCGCGGAGCAGGCCTCGTCATATCTGGATTTTGCTGGGCGTAATATTCTCCATCGCAATCATCCTGCTTCTTTTTTACGGTGCCGATACATTGAAGTCTTACGATTGGAGTTCATTGATTGGCCCGGAATTTCTTTTGTTTGTGTTGGGTGGGTTTATTGCGCAGATGATTGATGGATCGTTAGGGATGGCGTATGGTGTTAGTGCGTCTACCTTTTTATTATCCTTCGGGATTTCACCGGCCGCCTCGAGCGCCAGTGTACACACAGCTGAAATTTTTACCAGTGGCGTATCGGGACTTACACACTTAAAATTTCAAAATGTAAATAAGAAGCTGTTCAAAAGTTTATTGATACCGGGCATGTTGGGTGCAGTTGCAGGTGCCTATATTTTATATTCATTGGAAGAGTATAATTATATCCTCAGACCAGTCGTGGCGGTTTATACTCTGGTGCTGGGTCTCGCAATCATTCGCAAGGCATTAATGCAAACCAAAAAGAGACGTAAGACAAAAAATGTTCCGGCACTTGCTACGTTTGGGGGGTTCATGGATTCAATCGGTGGCGGAGGCTGGGGACCTATTGTGGCAACTACCTTAATAGCAAGAGGCCGACATCCCCGTTACACGGTTGGTTCTGTTAATCTCGCTGAGTTTTTTGTATCGCTTGCAAGTTCACTCACTTTTTTTGCAACCATCGGTATTAGTCATATTCAAATAATTGCAGGTTTAATTTTGGGTGGGATAATAGCCGCCCCTATCGCAGCGCATCTTACACGCAAACTTCCTATCAAGCGCATGATGATTTTGGTAGGCATTGTTGTTATTCTCGTAAGCATTCGATTGCTCGTTAAATCGATCGCTGCGATTTGATTCTAACTCCACGCAAGAACACTTTTTCAGTTCTTATTTTCAGCTATCTTCGCGACCGAATTTATGGCACTACTCGAAAAAAAAATGATCATCAAAAAGTCAACCTTGCCGGGAGCAGGGAAGGGACTATTCACAAAAGTATTTATCCCGAAAGGAACCCGGATAGTAGAGTATAAGGGACAGATCGTTACCTGGAAAGAAGTTGAGGCAATGGCTGAAGAGCGAAATGGCTACGTTTTTTTCTTTAGCAATAAATATTGTATCGATGCCTGGAAAACGAAGAAAGGGATCGCTCACTATGCAAACGATGCCCGTGGTATCGTGCAGATTGAAGGCGTAAAAAACAATTCGGAATATGTAACGGTGAAAAGACGCTGTTACATTGAGGCAACAAAGGATATTGAGGCCGGATCGGAAGTTTTTGTTGGCTATGGTGGTGAATACTGGCAAGCCATCCGCTACAATATTCGCCTGGAACAAAAAAGGAAAGAGAAGGCTGGCAAAAAATCAAAAACGGAATTACCACATCAACACCTGGCAAAACGACAAAAAAAATCCCGGAAGTAAACCGGGATTTTATATTAGTTTTTGGTGGCTTCTTCCTTCGCTTTGTCGATTGTTTCCAGCGTAAGCGTTTTTACTTTTCTGATACGCTCCATCTCCGACTCCAGATATTCGCGGGCTTTCTCCTTATCCAAGGAATCGGGAAGAGGATTAAACTCATGCATCCAATTCATCATAGCATTGCTCGCAGAGTCGAGGTTAGAAATCATTTTTTCGAGTTGAGCTTTACGTTCCAAAACCATATCCGGTGTGTTCGCGATTTTGTCCTGAAGTTCACGCTTCAGTTTCATAATCTCATCCATCCTGGGCATTACTTCATCGTGCACATCCATTACCTGATCATAGAGTGCCTGGTTGGGACCGTCTTCCGTGGCACTTTCATCGTGAGAATGTTCATGTTCTCCGCTCTTTCCACAGGCTACCATAGCGAAGAGGGCGATAATGATTAGACCTTTTAAGTTTTTCATATAAATCCGGTTTCAATCGTACAAAGATACTTGATTTCATCAGGACGCTCAACCCTTAAATAAACTAACAAGGGTTAGTTAAATGGTTATTTTAAAAATATTAGCCTCAGACGTTGCAGAAGCGAAATTTTTCATTTTTCTTGGATGCAGATTTAAGAAACATGTTCAACAGCCGATTTTATTTCTTTTACTTTTTTTATCAATCCCGCGCGGGACTTGAAAGAGAATCGGTTTGTTAATAGATAAAGACAAAGAAACTCAGAAAAGTCCCGGTAAAGCCGGGACTTTTTATTTGAACCCGTTTTGATAGCTATGAATAAGAAGAAAAAATTAAAAATTGCAATCCAGGGAATTGCGACCAGCTTTCATGAAGTGGCTGCGCTTACTCATTTTACTGAGCCGATTCAAACGATCGAATGTCTTTCCTTTCATGCCTTGTGCGAGTCACTAAAGAAAGGTGAAGCGGATTTTGCAGTAATGGCTATCGAAAACTCTATTGCGGGAAGTATTTTGCCAAACTACTTTCTATTGCAGGAATATCATTTCTCTATTATCGGAGAGGTGTATCTACCCATTCATATGCACTTGCTAGCCCTACCGGGGGTAAAACTGAATGAAATCACCAACATAGAGTCGCACCCAATGGCGATCCGGCAATGCACCGATTTTTTGCATAAACTATCAGGTGTGCAAGTGATGGAGAGTGATGATACTGCACTGTCGGCTCGCAAAGTCAAGGAAAATAAATTAATGACCACCGCTGCCATTGCAAATGAGTATGCCGCAAAAAAATTCGGACTACAGATTTTAGAGAAGCGTATTGAAACTCACAAAAAGAACTTTACTCGCTTTTTAATCTTAGCCCGAAAAACAAAAGCGTTGCCAGAAACTAATAAAGCTTCTTTGTGTTTTGAAGTAGCCAACGAAGTGGGGAGTTTGGCCGATGCCTTGATGACTTTCAAAAACAATAGTATCAATCTTTCAAAAATTCAGTCGATTCCTATTATTGGTAAACCGAGTGAATATTCCATTCACATAGATGTGGAGTGGAAGAAGCGTAAGAATTATGATCTCGCGTTGCGCGATGTGTTACGACAAGTGCGCAACCTGAATATTTTGGGTGAATACAAAAAAGCAAAAATTGAATATAAATAAAAACTTTAGGCCGTTTCCCTTCTCCGTAGAGAAGGTGGCCGTAGGCCGGATGAGATTTTGAAGGGTAAAGGAAAAGAATTTATGATACAAACAGCAACACGAATCGCCAATGTAGAAGAATACTACTTCAGCAAAAAGCTGGTAGAAGTGCGTAGTCTTGATTCAGCAGAGTTTCCTATAATTAATTTAGGTATCGGCAGTCCGGATCTTGCTCCATCGGCATCGGCAATTGAAGCTCTTACGCTTACCGCGCAAAAGGCAAGCAGCCACGGCTATCAGAGTTATAAAGGTATACCTGCACTGCGCAAAGCGATTCAGAATTTTTATCACGTTACGTACAAGGTTGAGTTAGATACAGAAACACAAATTCTTCCTTTGATGGGCTCGAAGGAAGGTATAATGCACATTGCGCTGGCTTTTGTGAATGAAGGCGATGAAGTACTCATCCCTGATCCGGGTTACCCCACCTATGCATCAGTTGCCAAATTGGTAGGCGCCAGGGTGATCACGTATGAAATGAAGGAATCCTTAGATTGGGGAATTGATGTAGAGGCATTGAAGAAACGCGATTTATCGAAAGTAAAAATCATGTGGGTTAATTTTCCGCACATGCCTACAGGTAGAGTTGCGTCAAAGGCTGAGTTGAAAGAACTTGTTGATCTAGCCAGGAAAAATAATTTTTTGATTGTTAATGATAACCCATACTCACTCATCTTAAATGATGCGCCCCTTAGTATTTTATCTATTGAAGGCTCAGAAGATGTTGCGTTGGAATTAAACTCGCTCAGTAAATCACACAACATGGCTGGCTGGCGTATAGGTTGGGTAGCAGGAAATAAAGACTATGTGGATGCTGTGTTACGGGTAAAAAGCAATATGGACTCGGGCATGTTTTTAGGATTACAACAGGCTGCGGTAGAATCACTGAAGAATGAAGTGGAATGGTTTAATGAACTAAATTCGATTTACAAAAAGAGAAGAACGGCTGCTACTAAAATTTTATCAGAACTCGGATGCACCTTCTCTAAAAATCAATCGGGGTTGTTCATTTGGGCAAAAGCCCCCGATCATGTAAATGATGTTGAGAAATGGATTGACGAGGTGTTATATAATACGCATGTATTTATTACACCTGGTTTTATTTTTGGTGAAGGTGGTGCCCGGTATATTCGCATTTCACTTTGCGCCACTGAAGAAAAACTAGACGAAGCTTTTGCTCGGATTCAAAAGTTTGTTTCGGAAAAGTCTGACATCCCAAGTCTAACATCTCAAGTCTAACGTAAATGAAAACAACAATAATTGGATTAGGATTAATTGGTGGGTCTATAGCATTGGGCTTGCGCAAAGCCGGAGTGGCAACCGAATTGATCGGTGTTGATATGAATTCTGAAAATGCGGTGAAGGCAGTTGAGTTGGGATTGGTAGATAAAATTCTTACCGAAGATAAAGCCATTGCAGTGGCAGATCTGATTATTCTGGCAATTCCTGTTAATGCATTGAATGCATTTTTACCTTCCGTGTTGGATGCCATTAAAAAAGATGCTGTTGTGATTGATGCCGGGTCAACAAAAAGCTCTATTTGTAAAATTGTTGCGAACCATCCTAAGCGCGATCGGTTTGTAGCGGCTCACCCGATTGCTGGTACGGAGAATTCTGGTCCGCAGGCTGCCTTTCATGGATTATTTAAAGGCAAGACAAATATCATTTGCGAGTCCGACAAATCTTCGGTGTCAACTCTGGCGGTTGCCATGAAAGTGTTTGAGGCCCTTGAAATGAAAACCATTTTCATGGAAGCAGAAGAACACGATCGCCACGTTGCATATGTGTCGCATCTATCGCACGTAAGTTCTTTTTTATTGGGGCAAACCGTGCTGGATATTGAAAAGGACGAAAAAAATATTTTTGATCTGGCCGGTAGTGGTTTTGCCTCTACCGTGCGTCTTGCTAAAAGTTCGCCCGATATGTGGGCTCCGATTTTTGAACAGAACGTTGAGTATCTAAGCCAGGCTTTGTTGGAGTATATCATGCATCTTCAGAAATTTCATTATCATTTGATGAAGCGTGATACAAAAGAATTGCATCGCATTCTGTCAAAGGCGAATGAAATCCGCAGGGTATTAGACAGTCAAGCAGATAAACAAACTACCTCAGAACAAAAGAAAGAATCTAACCACAAAATAAATCTGAATTAATACAGTTAATTTTAAGCAATCATGACAAAGAAAGGATTACAACTCGAGCCTATTTCTTCCTGGATGAAAGTCGATCGTCCGGTAATTATCAGTGGACCTTGCAGCGCTGAAACGGAAGAGCAGATGGTAGCTACTGCAAAACAAATCGCTGCAACCGGAAAAGTGCATGCACTCCGTGCCGGTATCTGGAAACCCCGCACCCGGCCTGGCCAATATGAAGGTGCTGGTGAAGAAGGCTTGAAGTGGCTTATGCGCGCCAAGCAAGAAACCGGATTGCCAGTAACAACTGAAGTTGCCAACGCTGCCCATGTTGAAGCCTGTTTGAAAGCAGGAGTTGATATTCTTTGGATTGGCGCACGCACGACTGTAAATCCCTTTTCGGTTCAAGAGGTTGCTGATGCATTGAAAGGTGTTGATATTCCGGTGATGGTGAAGAATCCTATCAATCCGGATGTTGAACTTTGGTTAGGTGCCTTCGAGCGCTTGAACAAAGCAGGCATTACCAAAATGGCGGCCATTCATCGCGGATTTTCTTCTTTTGAAAAAGGACCTTTTCGCAACGCACCCATGTGGGACCTTGCCATTGAACTAAAAACCCGTGTGCCCGAACTCGATATGATTTGCGACCCAAGTCATATTGCTGGTAACCGCGATTTGATTGCTTTCATTTCGCAGAAAGCACTTGATCTTGATATGGCTGGCTTGATGATTGAAAGTCATATCAATCCTGATGGTGCGTGGAGTGACGCCAAACAACAGGTAACTCCGGCTACACTCGGCAAAATCATCAGCGAGTTGGTGGTGCGCACCCAAACCACCGATAACAAAACTTTTAAGGATACACTCAGTATTTTGCGTGATCAGATTGATCAGTTGGATGATGAGATCATGTCCAAGCTTTCGGCACGGATGAAAATCTCTGAAAAGATTGGACAGTACAAGAAAGAAAACAACGTAACTATCCTTCAGGTAAATAGGTGGGAAGAAATTGTACAAACACGCATTGCACTTTGCAAAGCGATGGGATTGAATGAAGAGTTCACCAACGATTTACTGAAATTGATTCACCATGAATCTATTCAGGTGCAGACGAAGGTGATGAATAAGATTGCGGAGCGGGTGTGACCTCACCCCCGGCCCCTCTCCGGTGGAGAGGGGAGGAGTTAAATAATGGAATTAAGAGAATGAAATTAGTTATACTCTTTAGCCTTCTGGCCTTTGGTGTTCAAGCCCAAACTCCAGACAAAAATTACCTGCTCGGGAAATTTGATCCAACCACGCACCCAAAATTTTCAAAGCTTTTGGATGAACATACGCGCGGGAGCGCAAGGGGTGCTTATCTGCGCATGGAAACCTATGCGGCATTCACAAAAATGAGTGCCGCAGCAAAGAAAGAAGGCCTTGATCTCGTTATCATTTCAGCCACCCGAAATTTTGATTCACAAAAAAGAATCTGGGAGAACAAGTGGAATGGTAAAGTTCAGGTTGAAGGAAAGGATCTCACCACGGTTCGTGATCCAAAAGAACGGGCACGATTAATTTTACTGTATAGTTCTATGCCCGGCACTTCGCGTCATCATTGGGGAACGGACATGGACTTGAATTCTTTGGAGAATAGTTTTTTTGAAAGCGGGGAAGGATTAGCTCTTTATCAATGGCTTACGGCACATGCTGCCGAATATGGGTTTTGTCAGCCGTATACATCCAAAACCAACGGCCGCACAGGCTATGAAGAAGAGAAGTGGCATTGGTCTTACCTGCCCTTGTCAGGTGAGTTTCTGGAAAGTTATCAGAAACAAATCCGTTATAGTGACATAAAAGGTTTTGCCGGAAGTGAGGTTGCCAAACCAATTGAAGTAATTAAGAAATATGTGACCGGAGTGTCGTGTAAAAAGTAGCTGATAATCTTTTTCAGCAAAGACTTAAAGTTTCATTTGAAATGGTTGTAGATCAAATTTTGGATATACAGAAAAATTAACCCTCCGATTAACAATTTCTCTGATCATTTTACGATATTTCATGTACTCCATTAACTCAAACCCGGACCATGAAAAAAGCTATTATCGGTATTGTTGCCGTAGTTGCTGCAGCGGCAGCAGTCTTTTATTTCACTACAGTAAAAAGTGCCAAAACCTCATTTAATTCAGCCATCAATCCCGCTTTTGGCGAATACATTTCTTCCTACACGGCCGGAGTAATCAGTTCAGGTTCACCCATCCGCATTGTGCTTTCGCAAGATGTAGTCGATTCGTTGGCGGTGGGATCGGAAACGACCGTAAAACTTTTTGATCTCAACCCTTCGGTGGCAGGCAAAACTTTTTGGCTTGACAGGCGCACGGTGGAATTCCGGCCCACTGCCCGATTAACATCCGGACAGATTTACGAAATCAATTTTCAATTGGCCCGGCTTATTGAAGTACCGAAAGCACTCAACACGTTCGAATATACCCTACAAGTTATTCCGCAAAATTTTGAAGTTACGGTTGATAACATCAAACCATATGTTAAGACCGATCTTAAGCGTCAGAAAATAGAAGGCGTGTTATACACAGCCGACTTTGCCGATAATGCACTGGTAGAAAAAGTACTCAATGCACAACAAGATGGCAATTCTCTTAAAGTAAACTGGGCCCATACTTCCGAAGGCAAGCAACACACCTTTACGGTTGAAGATGTAGCACGCAAAGAAGCAGCCAGTAAAGTGAACTTAACTTTTCTTGGTGCCGGATTAGGTGTTGAGCATGATGAAGACCGTGAAGTGGAGATTCCGGCTTTGGGTGATTTTAAAGTTACCACTGTGCGCGTTGAGCAAGGAAGCAGCCAGCATGTAGTGATTCAATTCTCTGATCCACTTAACGAAACACAAAACCTGGAAGGGTTGATTGGCATCTCAGAACTTAACAGTCTTGATTTTGAAATCAAGGATAATGAGATTCGGGTATTTCCTCCGGTGCGCCAAACCGGTGCCCGCACCATCACGATTGAAACCGGTGTAAAAAATATTTTGAATTATAAGATGGGGGCCACATCCACGTTTGATGTTGCTTTCGAACAAGTACTGCCTGCGGTGCGCTTCACAGGTAAAGGAAGTGTGTTGCCTTCCAGCGATGGACTCACCATGCCGTTTGAAGCTGTTAATCTAAAGAGTGTAGATGTTCAAATCATTAAAGTATTTGAAAGCAACGTACTCCAATTTCTGCAAGTGAATGATTATGATGGAAATCAGGAGATGAGACGCGTAGGCAAGCAGGTACTGAAGAAAACTGTTTCGTTGGAAAGTTCAGGTGTAACCGATTTAGGTAAGTGGAATCGTTTTACGCTTGACCTCGCTACGCTTATCAATGCCGAGCCAGGCGCTATTTATCAGGTGCGTATCGGATTTAAGAAATCGTATCTCGCTTACGTGTGTGAAGAAGGAGAAGAAAGTGGCAATGCGAATACACAAAATTCTTTTGAACAGGAAGAAGAGGAGGAAGGCTATTCGGAAGAAAGCTATTGGGATAGTTATGAAGACTATTATTATGGTGAAGATTATGAATGGGAACAGCGCGATAATCCATGTCATTCGTCCTATTATACAGGCAACCGGAATATCAAGCGCAATGTAGTTGCTTCCGACTTAGGCCTGCTGGCCAAACGTGGAGGCGATGGCAACACTGTAATTGTAGTGAATGATTTAAAAACAACGCAACCACTTTCGGGTGTGCAACTCGAACTCTATGATTATCAGCAACAATTAATCGGTGCCGCTTCCACCGGGGCAGATGGGAAAGCGATAATCGAAACTAAACAAAATCCTTTTGTACTGATTGCTAAGAACGGGCCACAGCGCGGCTATTTAAAATTGCTGGGTGGCGAATCGCTTTCGCTCAGCAACTTCAACGTAAGTGGCGAGTATGTAAACAAAGGATTGAAAGGATTTATCTATGGCGAGCGTGGTGTGTGGCGGCCGGGTGACTCGCTCTATCTGAGTTTCGTTCTTGAAGACAAGAATAAATTATTACCAGCAGCACATCCGGTAGTATTTGAATTGCAAAATCCACAAGGACAAGTAACAGCGCGTTTGGTACGATCCAATTCTGAAAATGGCTTTTACAAATTCGCAACCGCCACAGCGTCCGATGCGCCAACGGGCAATTGGTTGGGTCGGGTGAAAGTGGGTGGGGCAGAGTTTACTCAACCACTAAAAATTGAAATGGTGAAACCCAACAGGCTAAAAATAAATCTTGATTTTGGTGTGGATAAACTTTCGGCAGCAAATAGTTCGGTAGCCGGAAATCTGAAAGTGAATTGGCTTCACGGTGCGCCCGGAAAAAATCTACGCGCTCAGTTCGATGTGCTTCTTACCAAAGGCACCACCAGCTTCGATCAGTATAAGGAATATGTGTTTGATGATCCGTCCCTAAATTTTTATAGCGAGTCGCAGACTATTTTTGATGGCATCACCGATGCAGACGGCCGTGCAGTTGTAAATGCCAACCTCGAAGTGAGTGAAGCCGCACCAGGCACACTGAATGCAGTCTTTCGTGGAAAAGTTTTTGAGGAGAGCGGCAACTTTAGCATTGATCGGTTTAGCATTCCGTTTTATCCCTATGCATCCCTCACGGGAATCCGATTGCCACTGGGCGATAAAGCTCGCGGCATGTTGCTGACGGACACTACTCATCGTGTAGATGTGGTTACAATTGATGCCGATGGAAATCCACTTTCGCGCACGATTGAGTTATCGATTTATAAAATTGACTGGCGCTGGTGGTGGGATAGTTCGGAAGGGTCAGTCAATTATATGTCGGGTAATTATTCGCAACCTATCACCACAGGAAAAGTTCGTACCAACAACGGCAAGGGATCGTGGAATTTTAAAATCAAATATCCGGAGTGGGGTCGCTTTTTTGTTAAAGCCTACGATCCCGAAACGGGCCATAGTACCGGCAAAGTAGTATATATCGATTGGCCGGGTTGGGCCGGACGCGCACGAAATGAAGGCGAAGGGGCTACCATGCTTTCATTTTCATCCGATAAACCAATTTACAATACCGGAGAGAAAGCAAACCTCGTGATTCCCGGAAGTGATAATGGGCGCGCGTTGATCAGCATCGAAAACGGAAGCCGGGTGCTGCAAACGTATTGGCTTGAAACCAAAAAGGGCGACAATCAATTTAGTTTTGATCTCACCAAAGAGATGACGCCCAATGTGTTTGTGAACGTAACGTTGTTACAACCGCATGCGCAAACGGTTAACGATCTACCTATTCGCATGTATGGGATCATTCCTATTCAGGTAGAAGATCCCGAAACACATCTTAATCCGGTAATCACGATGCCGGATGTACTCGAGCCTGGAAAGGAAGTTGCGATCAAAGTATCCGAGCAATCGAAACGCAAGATGACTTATACATTGGCGATGGTGGACGAAGGGTTACTCGATCTCACACGCTTCAAAACTCCGGATGCATGGAGTCGTTTTTATGCGCGCGAAGCGCTGGGTGTAAAAACCTGGGACATATATGATGAAGTGATGGGCGCTTTTGGTGGCCGCATGGAACGCCTACTTGCATTAGGAGGTGATGCCGAACTCACAGCTAAAGAAGATGATGCCAAAGCGAATCGCTTTAAACCTGTAGTGAAATTTTTTGGCCCGATTACATTAGATGGCGGCAGCAATGAACATCGCTTTATTATGCCGCAATACATTGGGTCGGTAAAAACGATGCTCGTTGCAGGCTATGAAGGCGCCTATGGAAAAACGGAGAAGGCAACACCCGTGCGCAAACCGCTGATGGTGTTAGCCACGTTGCCGCGCGTGTTAGGTCCGGAGGAATCAGTGAAGCTGCCGATCACATTATTTACGAGTGAAAAAAATATCAAGAATGTAAAAGTGGATATTAAAGTAAGTGGCCCGGTAACGATTGCCGATGAAGCTTCGCGTACGGTTGCGATGGGTGACGAAACTGATCTAACACTCGACTTTGGTTTGCTCGTGAAAGGCGAAACCGGCATTGCAAAATTTCTGGTAACAGCAACATCGGGTAATTATTCAGCCACTGATGAAATTGAAATTGAAGTACGTAATCCAAATCCTCCGGTAACGAAAGTATTGGATGCGGTTTTGGAAGCCGGTAAAACCTGGACGGGTTCTGTCGTTCCGGTGGGTATTGCAGGCACCAATACATCGATACTGGAAGTTTCCAGTTTACCTCCGGTTAATCTCGGTCAGCGCATGCGCTACTTATTGCAATATCCTTATGGATGTATTGAACAAACTACGTCATCGGTGTTTCCACAATTGTACCTCGATAAAGTGAAGGCACTTACCGAAGAAGAGAAAAATGTTATTCAGCGCAATGTGAAAGCCGGTGTTGAGAGATTGAAAACTTTTGTTAATCGCGATGGCGGATTTTCTTACTGGCCCGGTCACGAAGATTCGGATAGTTGGGGAACTACGTATGCGGGACATTTTTTAATTGAAGCCGAAGCCAGAGGATATTATGTACCCAATGATATGATGAAGCGTTGGAAAAAATTTCAGAAGAACAAAGCTCAGGGCTGGCGCAAAAATCAGGAGTATAGCAGCAGCGAACTCATTCAGGCATATCGCTTGTATACGTTGGCCCTTGCGGGCGATCCGGAATTGGGTGCCATGAACCGCTTACGCGAGCAAACGGGTATGCCGGCTACGGCTTCCTGGATGTTGGCTTCTGCCTATATAAAAGCAGGCCAGCCCGAAGCGGCAAAAAAATTAATCGAGAAATTACCTATGCAGGTGAAGCCCTATCAGGAGATGGCCTACTCGTATGGTTCAGACCAGCGCGACAAAGCCATCATACTGGAGACTTTATTATTGTTGAATGATCGCGTGAAGGCATTTGAGTTGGTGAAAGAACTTTCAGAAGCGTTGAGTAACTCATCGTATTGGATGAGCACACAGACGCTGGCGTGGGGATTAAAATCCGTAGGCGCGTATGCCGGGGGCGAGAAAGGTGATTTGAAATTTACCTATAGCTACAACGGCAAAGAAGTTACGGCCAACACCGAGTTAACCATTGCGCAGGTTTCGCTTGCAGCGGATGGTGTAAAACCCGGCAACTTAAAAATCACCAGCGGCAGCAAAGGAACACTTTTCGTGCGCGTGATTTCAGAAGGTGTGCCTGCGCGTGGAGCAGAAGAAGATGGCGAGAAAAATCTTTCTATCAACGTCAGCTACACCAACTCTGATGGCGGAGTGATTGACCCCGCACAACTGGAGCAGGGCACTGCGTTTGTGGCTACGGTTACGGTGTTCAACCCCGGCATGCGCGGCATTTATAAAAACCTGGCGTTGAACCAGATTTTTCCTTCGGGTTGGGAGATCAACAACTTACGCCTTACGGGTGATGATGGTGCGCGCATCACAGGCGATGTGCCCACGTACCAGGACATCCGTGACGACCGGGTGTACACGTATTTTGATTTGGGTGCCAACCAACGCAAAACATTTAAGGTGTTGCTCACCGCCAGTTATGCCGGCAGTTATTATTTGCCAGCCGTAAGCTGCGAAGCGATGTACGACAATGCTGTGTATGCGAGGAAGAAGGGGAGAGTGGTGGATGTGGTGAAAAGAATGGTGCAGTAATTTGTAATAAAGATGAGTTTATCTGGGTCATTTCAATTCCTCGCGGAGTCTCCCTTCGAACTCCACGAATCAGAAATAGAATTATTTAAATAAAATTTATCTTATTGATTGGTAAAGCGAAGACTCCGCTAAGAACAAACAAAGAACTTATCCAATGAAAAAATCAATCTCACCCTCTTTACTCGCCCTCGCGTTACTTGCATTTATAATAGGCTGTCAACCTCAAAGAGAACTTTCTACCGACCGCGCCTGGTGGAAGGAAGCAATCGTGTACCAGATTTATCCCCGTAGTTTTAAAGATAGTGATGGTGATGGTGTGGGAGATTTGAAAGGAATCATTTCCAAGTTGGATTATATCCAGAGTTTGGGTGTTACTGCCGTTTGGCTTAACCCCATTTACAGTTCTCCCAATGATGATAACGGGTATGACATCAGCGATTACCGCAGTATCATGAAGGATTTTGGCACGATGGAAGATTTCGATGCTTTGTTGAAAGGCCTGCATGAGCGAAACATAAAACTGGTAATGGATGTGGTAGTCAATCACAGCAGCGATGAACATGAATGGTTTAGACAAAGTCGCAGTTCACGAACTAGTCAGTACCGCAACTATTATCATTGGTGGAATGCCGATCGCGGCAAGCCTGCCCCGCGCTATAGTCTATTTGATATCAATCACGATGCGTGGATGTACGATTCGCTGACCAACGCATACTACCTGCATTACTTCTCGCGCAAACAGCCTGATTTAAACTGGGAGAATCCTAAACTTCGGCAAGAAGTGTATGACATTATGAAGTTCTGGGCTGATAAGGGCATTGATGGTTTTAGATTGGATGCGTTTCAGTTCGCAGCCAAAGACACCCTGTTCCCGGCTTTCCCGGAAGGATATGAAAAGAACTTTGTAAAGTATTATGCGATGGAACCGGGCTTGCATGGTTACCTGAAAGAAATGAATGAGCAGGTCTTTAGTAAGTATGATGTGATGAGTGTTGCCGAAGGTACCGGAAATTCTTTTGAGGACGCCCATAACTTAGTGGATGCAGAACGCAAGGAATTAAACATGGCCTACGCTTTCGAAGGCGTAGACATTGCAAAGATGGAAGGGTATAGCCTGCTGCATTTTAAAGAAGTATTTAGTCGGTGGGATAGTGCCTTTGCGAGCAAGGGTTGGTTATCAATTTTTCTGGCCAATCACGACCAGGCTCGGATGGTGAGCCGGTTTGGAAATGATAGTCCGGAGTTTAGAGACTTGTCTTCCAAAATGTTGTCTACGTTTGTTATGACCATGCGCGGCACACCGTATTATTATAATGGCGATGAATTGGGAATGACCAATGCGAGGTTTGAAAAAATAGAAGACTATCGGGATATGCCCGCGCTCAATGAATATCAGAATCAAAAGAACATAGGCGGTGACTTGCAAAAATTTCTGGAGCGCTTAAAATTTGAATCCCGCGATAATGGTCGCACACCGTTTCAGTGGGATAGTACATCAAACGCAGGATTTACGAGAGGCACACCGTGGTTGCAACTTAATCCGAACTATAATGAGATCAATCAGGCTCAACAAGAGAATGATCCGAACAGTTGTCTCAATTATTTCAGGAGTTTGACGAGTCTGCGCAAAGCAAACCCTGCTCTCGTTTATGGAAAGTATACCTTGTTGGATAAGAGCAATCCAAGTGTATATGCCTACACTCGGGAAGAAGCAGGTCATAGGTTTTTAATTCTTTTGAATTTTTCTGAATCAAATTCAGTGGCTCAGGTTTCACTATCTTCTGATGCGAAAGTAATATTGTCTAATTACATGGATACTCCTGCGCCTAACGACAATGGATCGATTACGTTAAGACCTTATGAGGCTATTGTTTATAAACGCTAAAGAGAAGAAAACTTTTTTAGGTTAAGAATCATCCATAGTATTACTAAGCTTAAGGATTGTTAAGAAAAGCCGGACCCAAACGAATTTTAATCTGATAATGAATAGGGTCGGTTTCTTTTTCCTGATAGCTGTATTCCCCGGTATCTCAACTTTTTCGCAATCAATAATCAACGGAAAGGTTCTTAATCAAAAGGATGGTTCTCCCATACCTTATGCCAACATTGGTATTATGCGTAGTAGTGTTGGTACAATCTCCAATACTGACGGCACTTTTTCGATTCGTATTCCTGAAAAGCTGAAAAGCGACACGCTTCTCTTCTCTGCGCTGGGTTATGGTAAAAAGATAATACCAATTCGTTTTCTTAATTCCGATCAGCCGCACACCATTTTGCTTCACGAACAACCTGCGGTGCTTAATGATGTTGTTATATCCGCAAAGCGAGAAAAGAACAAGGTCTACCAAATGGGCAACAAAGATGTAAGCGGTGGTGTACTGGAAACGGATACGTTATATGCAGGTTACTCCACAGCATTGCTGATTGAGAATACGGAAGAACTCATGAAACAAGGTCTGCAGTTTCCGGTGTATCTGGAGCAGGCCAGGTTACGAATTCTGCGAAATAATTTGCCTGCATTTAAATTCAGGGTTCGACTTAATGAAGTAGACAGCACAAATGGTCAGCCGGGTGCTGATTTGTTGCGTGAGAGTGTGGTCGTGGAATCAACCATGCGAAAGGGATGGCTGGAGGTTGATCTATCTCATTTAAAGATTCTCATTACAAAACCATTCTTTGTTACGTTCGAACAAATTCTCGATAAGCATGACAGAACGGTGATTGCCGATGGCTATCGCGAGTTTATGCAGGCACACCCTGACGGATTAGTAATTGACACCATTGAGTTTGAAGGAAAGAAGGAACCACACCTGATGATTAAAAGAGGCGGTATTGATTTGCCGGGTACATTCATTGCAATTTCCTCTAAAGAGTGGGCTGCGAAAAGATATACGGCTTACACCCGACAAACCAGTTTTGCCGAGTGGGTGAAGGTGCGCGGCATTGTAACTGCGATGGTTTCTGTAAGTAATCAACCAGTTACACGAAGAGAACAACCCAAGCCTTGTTCCGATAAGGATATGATTTGCAAGGCAACCAAACTGGTTGAAACATTTATTGACGAAACCGGTGTTAACGGTATGCAACTGTGTGTAAGTAAAGACGGTGCAACAAAATGGTTAGGCTTGTTTGGAGATTCCAATTCACAATTGCAAACACCTGTATCCGCCCAGACAAAATTTCGGATTAATAGCGTTTCGAAATCCGTAACCTCATTGGCGTTACTTAAATTAGTTTCTGAAGGTAAACTAGATTTAGATGCACCGATTCAAAATTACCTGCCGCAATTTCCGGCAAAGAAACACCCGATTACAGCGCGACAGTTGGGGGGCCACCTCGCAGGCATTCGCGATTATCAGGAAGAAAATCTCAATGATCTGATCCGCACCGAACATTATAACAGCTCAATCGATGCGCTGAATATTTTTAAAGATGATACTTTGTTGTTTGAGCCGGGCACCCGTTTTCACTATTCCAGTTACGGCTGGAATTTGTTGGGGGCATTAATCGAAAAGATAACGGGTAAATATTATCTCGATTATATGAATGAGTCTGTCTTTGGGCCCATGGGAATGTCCTCTACCATGGGCGATGATGCTACTTTGACGATACCGAACCGGAGCACTTTTTATGATCTTACGGGGCAACCCAACGATCTGGGCGATATCAGTTACAAATATGCCAGTGGTGGATTGCTATCTACTGCTGAGGACCTGGTGAAATTCGGAAATCAGATTTTGAAGGATAAGAATGTCTCATCAAAGCAGCGTGATTTGTTGTTTCAATCTCAGAAAACAAAAGATGGAAAGGCAACCGGTTATGGGCTGGGTTGGTTTACGAGAGTAGACCGCAACGGCCACCGCATCTGGTACCATGCAGGCGATTCGTTTAGCAGCAGTTCGTGGCTGGTTATCTATCCTGATAAAAATCTCGTGATAGCGTTATTGGCCAACACCCAGCATGCAGCCGCATTTGATATTTATGAAATTGGTGAATTGTTTATCGGAAACGATTAATTTTCGGAACTAAACAGGAAGATCATGATCGTTTACGGAATCAAAAATTGTAATACTGTCAAATCTGCGTTGGATTGGCTGAAGAAAAACAAAACTGAGTTTGAGTTTCACGATTACAAAAAATCTGGCATTACGGCAAGTAAGCTGACTGATTGGAGTAAGCAAGTAGGGTGGGAGAGTCTGGTGAACAAGCGAGGTACTACGTGGCGGCAGTTGGATGAAGCTGTTCAAAAGAAAATCACCACCGAAAAAGCTGCCATCGCATTGATGCTGGAAAAGACAAGTGTAATTAAACGTCCACTTCTTGAGGTTAAGAATAAAGTTGTGTTATTAGGGTTTGATGAATCTGAATATAAAACAAAATTAAAATAGTATGGGCTTATTCTCTTTTTTAAAATCCGACAAGCCAACCTACACCGATAAAGTATGGCGCAATAAGCCGATGGCTTGGCGAGGCATGATTACCGAAGCTCTGAAAGCACTCACGCAAAACGAAATTGCTATTGTGTTTACGTTCTTTCGCAAAACGCAAGTAGAGGTTATTGATTTTCTTAGTCACGCAAATGTTCCCTATTTTCAGATTGATGCAAATCAAACTAGCGAAGCAGCCAGTCAGGAAAAAGTTCTTTTTCTGTGTGATGTTGAAATGATTCAATCTTCGGCCATGATGAGTTTGATCAGCGCCTGGTCGGCTAAAACAAAGGTTGCGTTCTTGTTTGCGGGACATTATCCATTACCAACCAAAGAGCAACCGGTGATTCAAAAATTGAACACCTCGTTTCCGAAATCTGAGATAATTTTTTGCTCTTCGCTGGACAATCCATCATTCAAAATTTTTGGTTCCGATCGTATAGTCGACATGCTTGACAAATTGGGGATGAAGGAAGATGAAGCCATAGAGCATGCCATGGTAACCAAATCGATGGCACAGGCCCGCGCAAAAGTAGAAAGCTCAGTCACCCGCGAAACCAAAGCAGACTCTGAAGAAGAATGGTTTGCTAAGAATGTGAAAGGTGGAAAGCTATAATGGTAATGCTCGTTAGATACTACTGGAGTTTAATCGGCTTACAAAGCTTCATTTGCTTACCTGTAGGAGATGTAAGCTCTTTTAAGTTCGGCCATTTTGAAAGTTGAGCAATAAAGTTCAATTTTTAAAATTGATGCATTCTGCTCCGTAGGAGCACCCTGTTTATAGCCGTAGTATCGATAATAGAGTTGGCTCCCTAGGAGCCCCCTACTCAACAAAATCAAAAAGATATTTCTCTTCAAAGGGTATTTCAAATTTTCTTAGCAGCTCGTGATATTCTCTTTAAAGGATTTCTTGTGATGATGAATTTCCTGGTTTAGAACGTAGTTAATCACAGTGCCGATTTGAGAATGTGAATAAGAAAATACTCCATAGCCCTCTTGCCAATTAAATTTTCCTTTAACCCATTTTTTATCATTAATAAATTCATTGCTTTCAACTTTAACTTCTTTGACGAAATCTGAAATTAGTATAGTGGGCTTAAACCCAACAAACAAATGTGTGTGATCGGGCATACAATGTATGGCAAGCATTTTAGCCTTCCTGTTTTGCACCAAACCAGTTATGTATTTATGCAACTCCGCTTTATGCTCTTTCGGAATTAGACATTCTCTTTGTTTTACAGCAAATACAAATTGTAGATAGATTTGTGAAAAAGTATTCGCCATAGTATGTAAATTTTAGGAGGCTCCGATGGAGCCACTAATTGTTAAATTTACTGAATTTCTATAAACAGGATGCTCCTACGGAGCAGATGATGATAACTTAGAGAAGGCGATTGATCTATCAAATCTACTTTTTAAAAAGTATGTTTGTGGTTCGTGATAATCGTACTGAAAAAATATCGCTACTATCTGCTGTTCACCTTCGTGCTGCTGCTGATTTATTATTTCTCACTCCCCAACCAACTCTTTCACGATTCATTTTCCACGGTATTAGAAGATCGTTCTGGAAAATTACTGGGGGCTACTATTGCTGATGATGGTCAATGGCGTTTTCCGGAAGGCAATACGGTACCGGAAAAATTTAAAGATGCCCTTATTCTTTTTGAAGACAAAAGATTTTACAACCATCCTGGAGTAGATGTACTTTCACTGTCACGTGCTACACGTCAGAATCTGAAAGCAGGAAAAATTGTAAGTGGCGGCAGCACAATTACTATGCAGGTAATCCGGTTGGCGCGCAAAAATAAGTCGCGCACGTTTTTTGAAAAGATTATTGAAGTATGGCTGGCCACACGGCTTGAGTTTAGTTTATCGAAGGAAGAAATACTTTCGCTCTATGCGGCTCACGCTCCGTTTGGCGGCAATGTGGTTGGCATTGAAGCAGCTTGCTGGCGTTACTTTGGCCGCGATGCATCCGAACTGAGTTTGGCCGAAGCAGCTTTGCTTGCCGTGCTCCCCAACAATCCATCCCTCATTCATCCGGGAAAAAATCGTGAAGAATTAAAAGCAAAACGGGATAGGCTGTTAACACGACTTATGCAATTGGGCAAGATTGATTCAACCACGCTCGAACTTTCGCAGGCAGAAGCTATTCCTGAAAACCCGGTGCCGCTGCCGCGCAGTGCGTATCATTTACTCACCCGTGCTATCAAAGAAGGTCATGCGCAAACGCGGGTGCGAAGTACACTGCAACTTCCTTTGCAGGAACGAGTCAACCAGATTATAGCTGATCATCACGAACGATTGAAGGGCAATCAGATATTTAATGCTGCAGCCATTGTAATGGAAATAAAAACGGGTCGGGTGCTATCATACGTGGGCAATGCAGCTTCTGGTCGCGAGCATGGCGAACAGGTTGACATTATTCAAGCACGCAGAAGTACCGGTAGTATTCTGAAACCCTTTTTGTTTGCTGCCATGTTGGACGAGGGCAAACTGTTACCGGGCACGCTACAGCCCGATGTGCCCACGTTGATCAACGGATTTTCGCCCAAAAATTTTACACGAGAGCACGATGGGGCAGTGCCTGCTGATCAGGCGTTGATCCGGTCATTGAATATTCCGGCTGTGTATCAACTGCGCGACTATCGCTACGAAAAGTTTTATGAGTTGCTCAAACAAATAGGATTTACCACCCTAAATCAACCACCCGATCATTATGGACTTGCGCTGATACTAGGTGGAGCCGAAGGCACACTGTGGGACATCACAGGTGCGTATGCTTCCATGGCTCGGACTTTAAATAATTTTTTCGAGGTGCCGGGTAAAAACCGCTATGATAAAAGTGATTTTCATTCGCCCAAGTATTTGCAATCAGATTCTGCGCAAAGAGTTAATCCTGAAGAGAGTTCTTGGTTAAGTGCCGCTTCCATTTATCTCACCTTCGATGCTTTAAAGGAAGTGTATAGACCGGGTGAAGAAACCGGGTGGCGCATGTTCAACAGCACAAAAAAGATTGCGTGGAAAACCGGCACCAGTCATGGCTTGCGCGATGGATGGGCTGTGGGCGTTAATGGTGAATATGCAGTTGGTGTTTGGGTTGGCAATGCTGACGGTGAAGGTCGGCCTGGTCTTACCGGAACAGAATCAGCTTCGCCTATCATGTTCGATATTTTCTCACAACTTGCGGGCAACGCATGGTTTCAGGTTCCATTAACTGAGTTAACTGAAATTCAGATTTGCACACGCAGTGGTATGCGTGCCACAACGTTTTGTCCAGAAACGAAAAGTATGTGGGTGCCGCAGGCTGGCTTACAAAGTGTTCCGTGTCGCTTTCATCAACAGGTTCATCTTTCGCAGGATGAAAAGTATAGAGTGCATGCCGATTGTGAATCGACCAGCAAAATAAAATCCGTTTCATGGTTTGTATTGCCACCCGTTCAGGAATATTATTACAAAACAAAAAACCTGACTTATAAATTATTGCCACCATTCAGAAGAGATTGTGTTAATCCCGCTTCGGTAGCTTCCATGGACTTGATTTATCCTAAACCCAATGCACGCATTTTTATTCCACGCGAGTTGGATGGTAAACTGGGTAGCGCCTTGTTTGAAGCGGCTCATCGCCAATCTTCCACGGCCGTATTCTGGCATCTTGATGGTACTTATCTGGGGGTTACCCATGGCACCCATCGGCTGGCGTTAGCTCCCGAACCAGGCCAGCATTTGCTCACGCTGGTTGATGAACAAGGGATAGTACTAGAACAAAAGTTTACGGTTATTGATCGCAAGTGACTTTGCCTTCATCCTTTGACTTTTATGCAAAAACTTATAAATTGGTACAAGCCATTGCACAGAAACAAAACTATTTTTACCTTCATTATTAAATAGGGCAATTTATGCTTGTCCATTTTATTTTTTAAGCTAGTCAGACTAATTTTTTGACTGTTAACCTAACCAAAAGTCTATGCACCGCCAGTGTCTGTTGTTTGCTTTACTATTAATTTCAATTCCCTCGCTAGCTCAAGAAAAACCCCACACCGATGAATCGTTGTATGTTGTGATCGGGGCGTTTGCCATTCCGCGCAATGCGATTGAATTTACCGAGAATGCAAAAAAACAAAACTATGCAGCGGAGTATGCCTTAAACACAACCCGAAAACTTTTCTATGTATATGTGTTGCACACGGAAGATAGACAGCAAGCCATCAACGAAACAGTAAAACTTCAAAAGCAATCACCCTTTCACGACACCTGGCTTTATTCGGGTTTGTTAGGGGGCAATCCTCAGGTTGTTAAGATCAACGAGGTAGAACGAAAAGAAGCTTTGCAGCAACTGAATGAAGAGAAAAAAATAGTGCTTGATACAACCTCGGTTTCAACGGAAGTGAAAATGAAGTCGAACACTGAAGCAGAAAAGAAAGAAGATAAAGCTGCTGAAGTTAAACCACCAACGGTAGAAGAAAAACCTGATACAAAACCATTTCTATTTCGGATTACTGCACTGGTTGATGGCGATACCCTAGCTGGCGATGTGGATATTTTTGATGTCGATGCGGCCAATAAAAATCGTAAGGCAGGCACATACCGTGGCAATGATTGGGTAAATGTTAAACCCGTAAACAGCTCGGGTAATATGTTGCTGGAGTGTGAAGTATTTGGCTATAGGAAATTGCAGCTTCCGATTAATTATAATACCCCTGAAGATACCGATGGTGTAAAAGCGGAGGGCAATCAAATAACTGTTCCATTTGAATTAGTAAGACTTCAGAAAGGCGATAAGGCCATCATGTTCAATGTTTATTTTTATAAGGATGCGGCCGTTATGCGCCCCGAGTCGCGCTATGAAGTAGGCAGTTTGCTGGAGATGCTTCAGGAAAATCCAAAGTATAAAATCAGAATTCATGGGCATACCAATGGAAACTCAGCAGGCAAAATCGTTTCTATGGGGGATAGTAAAAATTTCTTTCAATTGAATAAGGACAACAAGGAAGGGCATGGTTCTGCCAAGAAATTGTCGGAGGAACGGGCGCTGTTAATCAGAAAGTATTTAATTGATAATGGAATAGACCCTAGCCGCACCGAGGTAAAAGCCTGGGGTGGAAAACAACCCATTTATGAAGTTGATCACTCATCAGCGCAAGCCAACGTGCGCGTAGAGATTGAGATTCTGGATAACTGATAGCCAAAACCAGCATACTTTTATTGTTTAGCCCCTGATCCGAAAAGTAAAATTTGTTGTTTACTTACAGAAAGTATTAAATTGGGTGCTGTTACCAAAAACCCAGGTATGCGTAAACCTATTTTTACCCTTCTTTTACTAGTATTTTGTGCGTTCTTGCGGGTATCGGCACAAACTCAGCCCGAACCAAACTACTACGTTGTTATAGGAGTTTTTTCTAAACTGGATAATGCGGTCCGCTTTACCAATCAGGCCAACCAAAAAGGGTTTAGTGCCCAGTATGCAATTAACCCACGGCAAAAATGGAATTATGTTTACCTGCTTCAAACTACGGAAAAAAGAAAAGCTTATGCCTTTGCTATCCGCATGCGAGCCGAGACTGCGTATAAAGATGCGTGGGTTTTCACAGGCCAATTAGGCGAAGGCCAGGCGGTGGTGGTTGAAGAGGAAAAACCTATTGAAAAACCAATTGAAGAGAAACCTCCGGTACTCATTGAGCCCGTTGAGAAAGACTCGGCAGAAGTAAAGATAGATTCAGTAATGGTTGAAAAACCTGTAGTGGAAGAAAAGCCGGTTGTAAAAAAACCGGCCGGTAAACCATTCTTGTTTAAATTGGAAAGTCAGGATGGCGGCACTCCTGTTGTAGGGGAGATTCACGTACAAGAATCAACAAACGCAACACGCTACCAGGTATTTAAAGCCAATGAGATTGTCTATATCGAAGCGCCTCAAAATGCCCGCGGCAATTATGTAATTGTAACACAGGCAGCCGGGTTTCAACCGGTAAGTCTCATTTTAAGTTATAAAGATCCGAGCCCCGAAACAGGTCCGGAAGGCGAATCTGTTATCCCCATTGAATTAGGTCGTGTGAAGCGCGGTGATTATATCGACTTTACCAACGTGCGTTTCTTCCGTAACTCATCCATCCTCGATCCGGCAGCACAAAATGAATTAGATGGTCTTGTTGATCTGATGAAGGAATCTACTGGTTATAAAATTAAAGTACATGGCCATTGCAACGGCACCAACGATAAAGAAGGTTCTATTCTGGGCACAAGTACAAACTTCTTTGCTTTAGATCCATCCAAGAATAAAATCGGCAAATTCTCTGCGAAAGAACTTACTACTGAAAGAGCGGCTACCGTAAAAGCTTACTTGGTTAGCCAAGGCATTGAATCTTCCCGCATTGATATCAAAGGCGAAGGTGGTAAGATTCCACTTTATCCAAGTGGCGGTACGCTTGCGCAGTACAACGACCGGATTGAAATAGAAATTACCAAGCGGTAATAAGATCATTATTAAGTAGAAAGGCCTGATCGGATTGATCAGGCCTTTTTGTTTTCACTATTTCCTGATTTAAATCAGTTCATCATCGCCTTTAAGATGTCGTGTTGCGTAATGATGTGGGCTTTCTCCATCTCATCACGAACAAGTAATGCTTTGTTATTCTTATTGAGCAACGAAGAGAGTACATCCAATGTGCTGTCGAGTGCCACAATCTGCATAGGCTTATCCATAATTTCGCCTACCGTTTTATCTTTCAACGAGGGATCGTAAATAATTTTCTCGATCAACGCAGCGGTAGTTACACTACCCACAAACTCAGTTCCTTCCACTACAGGCAATTGGTCAACCCCCTCATTATTCATGATGCGAATTGTTTCTCCGATAGTAGAAGTTTTAAATACAGTATGCAGACTATCTTTTCCATTTCGTCTGGCAATTATTTCGCGGGCCGTTCCGTAAGTGCGTTCTTCTAAAAAGCCATGGTCTTTCATCCACATGTCGTTATACACTTTGTTTAGGTAGCGGGTGCCGTGGTCGGGTAAAAGAATCACCATCACATCGTCCTTCTTCAGATTATCTTTGGCGTACTCCAGAGCACCATGTAAGGCCGAGCCACTGCTCCAACCTACAAACAATCCTTCTTCGCGCGATAATCTGCGGGCGGCAATGGCTCCATCTTTGTCAGTCACTTTTATAAAGTGATCAATAACATCGAAGTCAACATTTTTTGGAAGGATGTCTTCACCAAACCCTTCTGTGAGGTACGGATAGATTTCATTCTTATCGAAGATGCCCGTCTCTTTATACTTTTTAAATACCGAACCATACGTATCGATGCCGACTGTCACCAGGCCAGGGCGTTGTTTTTTTAAATACCGGGCAGTGCCACACATGGAGCCACCCGTGCCAACAGTAGCAACATAATGGGTAATTTTTCCACCAGTCTGGGTCCAGATTTCAGGCCCGGTAGTTTCATAATGCGCTTGTGCGTTGGAAGGATTATCGTACTGATTTGGATAGATTGAATTGGGGATATCTTTATTCAGTTTTCGGGCCACTGAATAATATGAGCGTGGATCATCAGGTTCAACATTGGTAGGACACACGATCACTTCTGCACCAACCGCTCGGAGAATATTAATTTTCTCCTGCGATTGTTTATCGGCCATAGTGAAAACACATTTATAACCTTTCGCCACGGCCGTAAGGGCAAGGCCCATACCTGTGTTTCCGGAAGTTCCTTCTATGATTGTGCCACCCGGTTTTAATGTGCCGGCTTTCTCAGCATCTTCAACCATCTTCAGCGCCATCCGGTCTTTTGTAGAATTTCCGGGGTTGAAATATTCTACTTTGGCCAGCACGGTTCCAGCTACTCCCGTCACTACTTTGTTCAACCGCACCATGGGCGTATTGCCAATCGTTTCGATGATTGAATTGTAAATCATAAATGAAATGAATTATTTGAAGTGCAAAAATACAAAGAAGGAAGCTAACGGGAGTTAGCCTTAGATAGAAAAATCAGGCTGCGCCAGCCAGAAGGTAAAGCACGGCCATCCTTATGGCCACTCCATTTTCAACCTGATCAAGAATGATTGAATGTTGCGAATCGGCTGCATCACTGCTTAATTCCACACCCCGGTTAATGGGGCCTGGATGCATGATCACAATCTGTTTTTTTAAACTCTCCAGCATTTTTTTGGTGATGCCATAATAAAGTGAGTATTCGCGCAGTGAAGGGAAATACTTTATCTGCTGTCGCTCTAATTGAATGCGAAGCACGTTAGCCACATCGCACCACTCAAGTGCTTTTTTTACATCCAGTTCTATCTGCACACCCAACGAGCCTATAAATTTTGGAAGCAGCGTGGGCGGACCGCACACCATTACTTTGGCCCCAAGTTTTTGAAGCGCAAAGATGTTGGAGAGCGCTACCCGCGAATGTAAAATATCTCCGATGATGGCAATCTTCTTGCCTTGCACTTCACCCAGCTTTTCGCGAATCGAAAAGGTATCCAGTAAAGCTTGGGTGGGATGTTCGTGTGTGCCATCTCCGGCATTCACAATATTTGCTTTTATATGCTTTGATAAAAAGTGCGGAGCACCTACGCTGGCATGGCGCATAACCACCATATCCACTTTCATGGCCAGGATATTGTTTACCGTATCGAGCAGGGTTTCGCCTTTTTTTACCGAGCTGGTGGAGGCTGAAAAATTTACCACATCAGCCGAGAGTCTTTTTTCGGCCAGCTCAAAAGAAAGCCGGGTTCGCGTAGAGTTTTCGAAAAAGATATTGGCGATGGTAACGTCCCGTAAGGAGGGCACTTTTTTTATCGGGCGGTTGATAACTTCCTTAAAGTTATCGGCCGTTTCAAAAATTAATTCAATGTCTTTTGCTGTGATGTTTTTGATGCCTAATAAGTGTCGTTGACTGAGAGTTGACATTGCGTTTAATCCTTGTTATTGATTAACCAAATCCTGTTTTGCTTATGCCCTTGTGCTACCAGTTCAACCAGTACACGTTGCGATTCAATGGTGTTTACAAATTTACCTACATAATCAGCGGCAATCGGAAGATCGCGGGTGTGAGTGCGATCCACCAACACAAGCAACTCTACTTTTTCTGGGCGTCCAAAAGCAATCATGGCGTCCAGCGCGGCCCGCACGGTGCGGCCAGTAAAAAGCACGTCATCAATCAGGATCACATACTTTCCTTCAATCACAAAAGATACTCTTGTTTCGCTTGCTTTAGCCGGGGTGTCGCGTCTTCTGAAATCATCACGATAAAATGTGGCATCGAGATACCCCAGAGGAACTTCTACCTTGGCAAGTGCCAATAGTTTTTTTTGAATAAGTTCGGCTAAAAAAATACCACGGGGTTGCAGACCCAGAATCACGCTATTTTCAAAAGAACCATGATTTTCAATCAGTTGCTCGCAAAGGCGGCTGAGGGTGATGTCCAGCAGGTCCGAATCAAGGATAAGTTTCTTCTGCATACGCCTGCGCAAAAGTAACAAAAAGGAATGGCTTTCTACTGATATTTAAGCTTGTTGATAAAAAACACTCTTCGATAGGCTCCTTCTTTAGGCACTAATTGATTTCGCACTTTTTGAATGCCCATAGCGTAGAAAAGCTGTGCATACCAATAATCTAACTTACTCGTTTCTGTATCTTTTTGACGGACTAAGTCTGTTTGAAATTTGGCCTTAACAGCATCTTCCGTTTTTCCCTCTACTACTTTATTGACTTTAATAATTTTGGATCGGATGAGGTTTTCAAACATATAAAGCAGCACGATGCGATCTACATCGGGCGCGATTTTTACAAATTGCTGCAACTCCATGGTTTTAACATCATTGATTTCAAAACTGTTATCCCACTTCAGTTTTCCTTGCGAATCAAATCCGATCACAACAGCATGTGTATATTGATATCCGTCAAAGATTCGTTCCCCCCGCATCAACGGATTGTACATCCCTCCATATCCGCGGCTGTTGTTGTAAGTGTATCTTGGGTAGAAGGCTTCGCCCAACATAATATATTGATTTCCGTAAGGCACCACTTCCTGAACTAAAAACCGATAATTAAACCGGATTTTTTTGCCCTTCACTTTTCTTCGCTCTATTCTTTCCTTTACGCGCTTTTGTCGCCCGGCTTTCATGTAGTTGAAAAAATTCTCAAGGTCTCCGAAGTTGTGGTAGTTAATGGTGTATTCACCCATTTCGTTTATCTCGGCTACAAATATCCCACGCGAGTATTCGATGTTTTTATTTCCATATACTCCAGCTACCACTTGTGCATCGTTGGGCATTTTTACCGATCGGCCAAAGATCAGATTCTTGTTTACCTCAGGTTCAAGCACCGTGGTTTTAATCAGGTCTCCTTCCGCATCGTAATTTCTAATCCATAAACATTTTTTTCGTTCAAAGTTATTGGCACTTAAGATTATATCTACCGAACCATTTGGGTAGGTCTTTATCTGATTAAGTTCTCCGCGTTCGTTGAAAAAGCCGGGAAGAATTTTAGAAAGTTGTGTCTTGAAACTATAATAAAGAACCAAGGGTCGATAATTGAAATACCCACCAATCATAATGCCATGATTGGTAACTACAAAATCGGTGGGGTTAAAAGGAATCAAATTCTTAATAGTGTAAACCCCGAAAGAACCATCCTGAACTTTTGCAGCCACCACCTGAAAATCTCCGGCCATAATGGGACCAGACTTTAATAAGATAAAGATCAGTTGATCCTTTGTTTTGATATGAGATACGATAAGGCTTCTATGAAGGGTAATGTAGCCGCGCCAGTTTTCTTTCAGTGTTGTATCGATCTTAATTAATTCAAGTTGATCTTCGGTCCGTCCCGGTAACCTGCGGTAGATTAACAACCCACTTTCCTCCAACGAAGTTACCTTATAATTTTCGTTGTCATCGTTGTCGGGGATCATCAATTCATAGCGAGCCAGTTGGTCTACTTGCCCATACCCCGGCAGGGCCAGGAAGAACAACAGAAGAAACTTACCGTACTTCAATCTTATTGATGTAGAAAACATACCGTATTGGATCTTCAGCGTTTCCTGATCTATCTCTTATACTCTGGTATCCCGAAACGTAAAAAATGTTTCGATACCAAAATCGTATTGTGCTATTATATTCAGAATCATTTCGAATGAAATCAGTTTCGTTTGGAAGTTTTGCCTGGAGCGTATCGGACTCAACTACTCCACCTGACAGAATGCGATTGATATTAATTTCCTTTTCTTTTTTATAGGCAAGCGCAACATGATCTTTAGTGTATATAAAATCTGAGGTCTGCTCAAGGCCGGCAGATTTTTTGTCTTCTAGTTTTAATCCGTAATCACCCGTTAGTTTGCCACGCAAATCAAAGAGCATCAAGGAAGCATAGAGCATTTTTGTTTCCCCGGCTGGAGTGTTGTTATTATATTGATAAGGGGCATTGTAGTACCGATTCATAAATGGATTATATCCATAAGGTGTATATCCATAGGAAGGAGTGCCGAAATTATTGTTCCAATAAGGATAAGAATTTAAACTGCTTGATGGCTGATACACTTCAGTAAGCAAAGCAAACCCATTGGGCTGTTCTTCCACCCGCAGCGGAACTGCGTAGGTTTTAAAATCTGGAATTTCACCCAACTTATTCGCTTGTTGCGACCGTTCCTTTAATGAGGCTACGCGTTTCTCCTTTAGATAGCCAAGAAAGTGATCGAACTGCCCAAAATCATAATAGGTAATTGGCTGATCTGAAAATGGATCTACCAGAGAAGTAAAAATTCCACTGGCCTGCTTGGAGGTTCCTTCTGTCCAGGTACCAACAATCAACATTTCATCGTTCACCAAGGTGCTAGTCATGGCAGTGAGAATTGTTTTTTTTGAATCGATTTCGATAACATCTTCCAACAACATGGCTCCGCTGCCATCAAAAGTTTTTAGTACTAATCTCTTAGCTTGTTTGGTATTTCGATCAGCTATTAGTGTGTTGAACGTATAATTTGTATTTATCCGCAAATCGAGCAGCTCGGTATCGGAAACAAAAAAACCCGGTACCAACTTCATCTTTTCATCATTCAGGTTGTACAACAACACTGCGGGTTCGCTGGTTACATAGCCGCCTAGAACAATGCTGTTGGCCAACGCACTAAAGTGAGTTACTTTAAAAGACAATTCCTGCTCAATCGTGTACCGATTTATTTGTTGCGTGCCCGCATGAATGGTGAAGAGCGTTAAGCTGGCTGCTTCATGCTCGCCTGTTCGATACAAAAGGTAGATGAGATTGTCTTTGTATTCATACCCAACAAGCCGTAGGCGATTTTCAATATCTAACTCAATCGACCATATTTCCTGAAGGGTTGTGTCAAGCCGGATCACTTGCCACAACTGCTTTCCATCTTTGTATTTTTCGTTGTCGCGAACAAGGGCAATCCCCTCATCTTTCATCGAAATCAGAATAAATTCCTGATCGGTATTTTTCTGTTCTCGCTCGAAGCGCCCTATTTGAACACTTTGGGTAAAACCATCTGTTGAAAAGCATAAGACAATCAGCAATATTTGCCAAAGAGCAATAGAGTGTTGGCCAATGTCAAATCGCTTTTGCATATATCATTCACTCAAACCAATAACAAAATCAAATTCTTCTTTTTTAACTGGTTGCACGGAAAGCCGCGAACTTTTCACCAGCACCATTGCTGTTAACCTTGTATCATTTTTAATGGTTGCCAACTCTACTGGAGATTTTAGTTTTCGAACTGGCTTAAGGTCAACGGCTACCCAATTGTTGTCTTTGGGATCTGGATAAAATTCCTTCGAAATTTCGGCAATCCCTACTACAGCTTTATCCTCCATGCTGTGGTAGATAAATACCAAATCGCCCTTTTTCATTGCCTTCAGATTGTTGCGGGCCTGAAAATTCCGCACCCCATCCCAAACTGCCTTTTTATCCCGAACGAGATCGTCCCAGGAAAAAGTGCTGGGTTCTGTTTTTACTAGCCAATAGTTCATAACAATGCTGAAATTTGTTTAGTGTTTAGTTAAGTCCTTGAAAGTACCTAAAATAGCGAATTGTATTCGTATTTTTCCACAGTTTCATAGATACGAAATTTAATGAAGGTTCTGGTAATTCGTTTTTCTTCGATTGGTGATATTGTACTTACCACTCCGGTGGTTCGTGCGCTAAAGACTCAACTTAATGACGCTGAAATCCATTATGTAACAAAACTTCAGCATAAGAGTTTACTTGAAGCCAACCCTTATCTTGATAAGTCATTCTTTCTTGAAAAAGATTTATCGCCCCTGATTGCTGAGCTCCGAAAAGAGAAGTACGATGTTATTGTCGACCTACACAACAACCTGCGAACCCGCATTATAAAAACTGCTCTTCGGGTAAAGTCCTTCAGTTTTAATAAACTCAATTTCGAAAAATGGCTGATGGTCAACTTTAAGATAAACAAGTTGCCATCTCAACACATAGTGGATCGATACATGGAAACAGTGCAAATGCTGGGTATTAAGCCGGATGCACTTGGGCTCGATTATTTTATTCCTGAAAAAGACGAAGTACCGTTGGAATGGTTGCCGGAAACCCATCACGAAGGTTATGTTGCTTACGCCATTGGCGCACAGCACAACACAAAAAAATTGACGGTAAAGAGAATGATTGAACTGTGCGACAAAATAAACAAACCTATTGTGTTGTTAGGCAATCAGAATGATTTTGCTATCGGAGAACAAATTAGCCAATTCTTTAAAAGACCAGTACTAAGCGAATTCGAATCGGGGCTTGCCGAACTGAATAAGAAAACTACTATCTATAATTCCTGTGGAAAATTCAATTTAAATCAGTCTGCTAGTCTGGTGAAGAAAGCACGCTATGTTTTTACGCACGACACCGGGCTGATGCACATTGCGGCCGCTTTTAAAAAGGAAATTTTTTCGATTTGGGGAAATACCATTCCCGAATTTGGCATGTATCCGTATCGCACAAAGTTTACCGTGTTGGAGAATAAGAAATTGAATTGCAGGCCCTGTTCAAAAATTGGCCATGAAGCTTGCCCGAAGGGCCACTTCAAATGTATGAATGAAGTCGTCTTTGATTTTTATTTGCCGTAAACCACTATGTCAGTAGGCTCGCACAAGCTTCCCATCCATATAATTCAAGTACGAACGGTTTACTACGCGCATGCCTCCCGGAGTAGGGAAGTTGCCTGTAAAATACCAATCGCCTGAATGGCCGGGAATTGCTTTATGTAAATTGTCTACAGTTTGGAAGAGCACCTGCAGGTCGGCTTTCATATCGGCTGGACGCACAATATCAGTTATCTTTTCAGAGATTTCATCGTACGTAAACTGATCATACAATTTCTTTACATGGTTGGTGGGCACTTCGTCTTGTTCGGCCTGTCGACATAATTCGTACACCTCACCCAACAAATAATCTTTTCCTTGCTCTTTAATAAGTTGTATTACGGCACGGAAGGCAACAAAGTCACCCATCTTGCTCATATCAATTCCATAGCAATCCGGGAAACGAATTTGGGGTGCGGATGAAATTACGACAATCTTTTTAGGCTGAAGGCGATCAAGCATTTTGAGAATGCTTTTCTCCAATGTAGTGCCCCGAACGATCGAGTCATCAATCACTACCAAGGTGTCTTTACCTTTGTTTACGACTTCATAGGTGGTATCGTAAACATGCGCAACCATATCATCGCGATGAACATCATCGGTGATAAACGTTCGCAGCTTCACATCTTTGATTACAATTTTTTCAATCCGGGGTCGGAACGAAAGAATGTCCTCAAGAGAATCTACCGAAGGTTTTGAGTCAATGATAATATCTTTTTGCTTATTAACGATATAATCTTCGATGCCCGACATCATACCGAGGAATGCAGTTTCTGCCGTGTTGGGTATGTATGAGAAGATGGTGTTTTTGAGATCGAAGTTGATAGCCTTTAATATCTGCGGCACTAACAACTTGCCGAGTTTCTTGCGTTCCTGATAAATTTCCGGATCGGTGCCGCGTGAAAAATAAATTCGTTCGAAGCTGCAGGATTTTTTCTCGAAGGGTTTAAGAATTTCTTGTTGTTGAAACTCGCCATTCTTATTTACAATCAGAGCATGGCCTGGTTGGATTTCCTTTATCTGCGAATAGTTAACATTAAAAGCAGTTTTTATAGCTGGCTTTTCAGAAGCTACCACTACCACTTCATCATCGGCATAATAATAAGCCGGACGAATTCCAGATGGATCGCGCACCACAAATGCAGAGCCCGATCCCGTAAGGCCCGCCATAGTATAGCCACCATCAAAATCTTTGCAGGCCCTTCTTAACACGCGCGATAAGTCGAGCTCCGTTTCGATAATGTCTGATACCTCCTTGTTGCTATAGTCGTCTTTATATTTTTCGAACAGGTTCTGCACTTCAAGGTCCAGGAAGTGACCAATTTTTTCCATCACGGTTACCGTGTCCACCTTATCTTTTGGGTGCTGACCTAAATCCACCAGCACGTTAAAGAGTTCATCTACATTGGTCATGTTGAAGTTGCCAGCCATTACCAGGTTACGGCTGCGCCAGTTATTCTGACGGAGAAAGGGGTGCACGTTTTCAATACTGTTAAGTCCGTGCGTTCCATAGCGCAGGTGTCCAAGCCATACTTCGCCACTGAAGGCAACATTTTCTTTTAACCAGTTGGCATCTCTGAATTTTTCTTTTCCTTCCTTTTGGGCCTTTTGATATTTCTTTCCGATTTTTTTAAAGAGGTGGGCAACAGGCTGACTTTTTACAGATCGGTAACGACTAAAAAAACGAAATCCGGGTTTTTGATCAATCTTGATGTTGGCGATTCCGGCTCCATCTTGCCCGCGGTTGTGCTGTTTTTCCATCAAAATATACATCTTGTTGATGGCATAGGTGGGGCCATACTTATCGATGTAGTAGGAAAGTGGCTTGCGCAAGCGAATGAGGGCTATGCCGCATTCATGAAGGATGGAATCACTCATAAATTTGTTGGTTCAAGTCGCCTGTACTCACCAAACCTTAACTTCAGCAAGTAACTAAAGCACAAAGGTAATCTGATTAATCCATCCCATCAACACACCCGGTTGAATGAAAAGATAGATTAACAGAATAACCAGAATAAGATGTAAAAGATTGCCTGAACGAGAACTATTTGTTGAAGGAGCGTTTGCCGGAGGTTCTTTCAGGAAAAGGAAGTAGGGTATTTTGAGGTAAAAAAAGAGTGCTATCACGGTGGTGATGAGCCCGGTCGCAAAAAGGATAAGTAAAATACCTGTCGAAGTTTCTGAGTACGAAGCCCACAGCGAACTAAAAATCAGAAGTTTTGCGGTAAAGCCAGCTGTGGGGGGCAATCCGGTAAGAGCCACCATACCAACTAGCATGGAGAATGCCGGAAAGAATTCGCGTCTACCCAATCCGGCAAAAGAATTAACAGATTGAATTTCCCCAGCCTGCTCATATTGATTGAGGGTTGAAAAAACCAGAAAATTCATCAGCAGAAAAATAACGGAGTAGAACATCAAAAAGTGAATGCCTTCCTGGCTTAACGTTGCAAGCCCAATCAATAAAAAACCTGATTGTGCCACCGATGAGTAAGCGAGCATGCGCTTGGGATTAGTTTGAGCCAAGGCTGAGAGATTTCCGACTACAATAGAAGCCAATGCGATAACCGAGATGATGGTTTGCCAGGGATAGCCCGATTGCCCAAATAAATTAACCGCCAACACAACTTTAACCAGGATGGCTAGTCCGGCCAACTTTGGAACAATAGATAAGAATGCCACGATGGGTGTAGGTGCCGATTCATACACATCGGGTGCCCATAGATGGAACGGCACAGCCGTGATTTTAAAAAGAAAACCAGCTAGAATAAGGAAAGATCCTATCAACACTAACGTTGATGATGAATTTGACAGTATTGAAACAAACTGGCTCGAAGAAAAATCGAGTGTGCCCGATAAGCCGTAGATCAAAGAAAACCCATAGATCATGCAAGCAGTGGCCACCGTACCGAATAAAAAATATTTGAGGCTTCCTTCAGAGCTTTTTTTATCAAACCCAAAGCCTGCAAGTAAATAGGAGCTAAGGGAAACAAGTTCGAGGGATAACAAAACCATTACAAAATGCATACTCATGGACAGCAAACAAGATCCAAGCACGATGGCGTTGATTAGAAGAATGTATTCGGATGCTGTGGCCTCCTTTTTCTTTGTAGAAATGACTATAGTTAAAAATCCACCACTCAGAAAAAGCAGTTTGAAGAACGAAGAAAAATCATCCAATCGTAACATGCCACCGAAGAGGGGGATGGGTTGCGATGGCCACCGTTGAATAACGATGAGGAAAGTAACTAAATAAGTAACCAGTGCAAGTGCGTGAAGGATTGCTTGTCGATTCTTGGTAAGAATCAATCCTATAATAATAGATACGATTAAAGATGTTGTCAGAATTAACTCTGGCAACATATTTACTACACTATCTGAAATTTCTGTAAGCTTCAGTTCCATACCCGACTATGGATTTAAAAATTTTTCGAACGGAAACCAGGTGCTTACAAATTCCGTGGCAAACGGGTTGATAAAATTCAATAACAATTGTGGAAGTATTCCGAAAAGTAATGCTGCTAACGCAAGCGGTAAAAGCATAAGATATTCTCTTCGATTCAGATCGGTTAAGTCGTTTAAAGAATTTCGTACTGCATAGGTTCCATAAAACATGCGTTGGATTGTCCATAGATAATAACCAGCACCTAACAATAACCCCAACGTGGCCGTGATGGCCATCCACGCGGGAAGTAATCCATTCACGTTATGGGATTGAAATGCACCAAAGAAAATCATCACCTCGCCCATAAAGCCCGAGAAACCCGGCAACCCCATCGAGGCAAAAAAAGCAATCAGTACAAAAGCCGTATAACTTTTCATTTTGACGGCTAAGCCTGAATAATTTTCGATCAATCGATCGTTGGTGCGATCATACAACACTCCGGCAATCAGAAACAACATAGCCGAAATAATTCCATGACTTACCATCTGATAAACTGCACCGGTAATTCCTTCCACGGTTGCCGAAGCAATGCCCAACAGCACAAAACCCATGTGCGATACGGAGGAGTATGCAATCAATCGTTTAAGATCTTTGGATGATAAGGCATTGAGTGCGCCATAGATAATTGAAACCAATCCAACAAAACCCACCAGCCAGCTAAAATAAATTGCTGCATCTGGAAAAATTGGGTACGCAAAACGTAGCAATCCATAGCCTCCGAATTTCAAAAGCAACGCGGCCAGAATTACTGAAACAGGTGTGGGTGCCTCAACGTGTGCATCCGGTAACCAGGTGTGAAAAGGAACTGCCGGAAGTTTGATGATGAAGCCTATAAACAATAGAAGAAATGCCCACAATCTGAAAGAATAAGGGCCAAGTATTGAAGTTGAATCCAAGGCAAGTGCTGATCCTGGAATCAGGTTAGCAGTATCCTGCATGTGCAACACATTGAATGTATGCACCACGCGGTCTGTAGTATTGGGAGTTTTAACAGAAAGATAAAGTCCTACAATTACAATCAGGATCAGGATAGATCCCAGTAATGTGTAGAGGAAGAATTTGATGGATGCATATTCTCTTTTCGGTCCACCCCAGATGCCGATGAGAAAATACATGGGCAACAACATGAATTCAAAAAATACATAGAAGAGTAAGAAGTCTAATGCACAGAAACTTCCGATGATGGCTCCATTAAGAATCAGTAATAGAATAAAGTAGCCTTTTCTATTTTTATCTATGGTCCACGATGAAATGGTAGCGATAAGAAGAATGCCGACCGATAGCGCGGCCATAGGCAGACTTAAACCATCCAGGGCAACAAAATATTCGGCTTGCAAAATTCCCCACGTACCGAGGTCGAGTGTGATCCATGGAATTTTTTCAATGAGTTGAAATCCTGATCCGGAATTATATTCCGTAAAAATGAAGATCAAAATTAACGATTGAATCAAGCTAACAGCAAGACTCAGCATTCGAAAGCTTCCTGAATACCGTGACGGGATTAAGATGGCAGCCAAACCGGCAACAATGGGAAAGAATATCAGAAGTGAAAGCAAATACATCAGTATAAAATCCAAAGTATAAAAATAATGAGCCCGGCCATAGCCCACAGCAAGTATGACTGGATTTTTCCATTCGCTAAAGACCGTGTAAGACTCCCGAGTCCTTTTGCGGTGGAGGCAGTACCGTTAATTAGCCCATCCAATAATTTTCGATCCGACCAGTTCGTAACATACGCCAACGTGACCCCAACATAACTCACTCCGTGAACAAATCCATCAATCCATTTGGTATCAAATCTTGCAGTTATGGATGAAAGTAACATTGTAAATTTTACCACAACGGTGTTACACCAATCAAGATAAACCTGTGGATTCAATAGCGCATGCGTTTGACCCTTTCGATAAATAAAATAACCTGTGATCAACGAAAGTAGAATTAATGCGATTGACACAAATGTGATTGTGCTATCAGCGTGCTGTGTGAATGTACTTAGCTGACCCACTACCGAAGTTAACGACCACGAGGTGGATGTAAAGAGAAAAGTTACCGAACCCAGAGCCAAAGCAATCACCGGTATTCTCATAATAACCGGAACCTCCTGCGGTTGCAGTTCCGTCTTGGGTGTGGCGAAGAACGTAAACCACACTAACCTGAAAATATAGAGTGGGGTGAGAACCGTGACTGACCACGCTGATAACAGAATAAACCATTTCCATGAAAAAGGTGAACCAACCCACACACTCATACCTGATAAGATCATTTCTTTGGAAATAAAACCGGAAGTTAAAGGCAATCCCGCCAGGGCGGCCGCGCAAATGAGAAAGCCTAGAAATGTAAAGGGCAATTTTTTTCTTAAGCCACCGAGATTACGGATGTCCTGCACATCGATAGAATCTTGAGCATGATGTTGCGCCTGATGCATGGCATGAATGATTGACCCGGCCCCGAGAAACAAACCAGCTTTAAAAAAAGCATGATGTAACAAATGGAGATATCCACCTTCCGTTGCTCCGGTTCCTATGGCCATTACCATAAAGCCTAGTTGAGAAATGGTGGAGTAGGCAAGAATTCTTTTGATGTCAAACTGAAAGAGTGCTCCAATCGCGCCAAGCATGGCTGTTATAGCTCCAATAACAGAAATGAAGTCTAAACAATCCGCAGTGAAGACAGGCTCAATCCGTATTAACAAAAATACACCTGCCGCTACCATAGTGGCCGCATGAATTAATGCAGATACAGGTGTTGGCCCTTCCATAGCATCGGGTAGCCAATTGAAAAACGGAAACTGTGCAGACTTGGCCATTACACCAACAAATAGACAAACGCCCGCTGTAGTTAGCCAGGGAGATGAGATTTGGTAGAGTGATGCTATTTCCAGATTTCCAGAAACGGACCACAATATCATAAGGCCAACAAGAAAGCCGAGATCCCCTATTTTATTTATAAGAAAAGCTTTTGTGGAGGCTTCGGCTGCTTCGGTCTTTTCATGCCAGTGGCCAATGAGACGATACGAACTAACTCCCACTAATTCCCAAAAGAAAAATGTTACCAAGAGGTTGCTGCTCATCACTAGTCCAAGCATGGCAAACGTAAAGAAACCCAACATGCCAAAGTAACGAACCAGACTTTTGTCACCGGCCATATAACCTGCAGAAAACAAATGCACGAGAAAAGAAACAAACGACACCACCAATACCATTAGAAGAGCGTGCTCGTCAAGTAAAAACCCAATGTGTATTGTTTTTATGCCGATAGAAAACCAGTTGAGTGTTTGTTGAGACACTTGACCATCCAAAGAAAAAAACAGTATAATGGAGGTAATGAATGTAGCAAGCAGTAACAAACTACTTATAACGGGTGCAAGCCACGAAATTTTTTCTTTGATCAAAAAACTAATACCCGCTGAAGCGAGTGGCAAACTGAGTACGATCAGCGCCCACAGAAAAGCAGGTGATGAAACCACGGACGTTGTCAAGGTTTTTCTTTTAGGTCGCTGATTTGATCAGGTACTGAAGTGTGATAATAATGATATGTTTTTAATATGATCGCAATGCCTACTGCGGCTTCGCACACCGCAACGATAATCACAAACAAGGCAAACAGTTGTCCGTCCAAGCCAATCTTTTGAGAATTAAAGAGAACAAGATTAAGATTTGCCGCATTGAGCATAAGTTCGATGCCCAGCAAAATCATGATTGCATTTTTTTTAGTGAATACAATCAATAAACCTGAGCAAAAAAGAAAAGAACTTAGATAGAAAAGTAAATCTGACTTAGCCATTTACATTCTTTTTAAAAGATGAAGCGGTAAGTGCAGCTCCGATCAGGCATACAAGCAGCAAAAGACCACTTACTTCAAAGGGTGCTGCGTAGGTGCTCATCAGTTCGGCTCCAACATTACCAAGATGGTTTGTTGCAGGTAGTGGTTCAACATCAGTTAACTTTGTGCCGTGGAAAGAAAAAAGTATTAATGCGAAAAAACTGACCGACAGCAGTATGCCAATAAACCAATTGTGCGAGTCTGTGTGCAGCGGTTTTCCTGAGATTCGGTTGGTGAGCATAATTCCAAAAATAAGTAACACCAACACACCACCGGCATAGATAAGCAGTTGTGCGATCGCAAGAAACTCAGCCTGTAGCAGCGCATAAATACCGGCCAGCGAGATAAGACACACAAGTAAACTGAGCGCGGCATAGAAAATATTCCGATTCAGAATCATCACCAGCACAGATGCTACTGACGAGCCAATGAATACATAAAGAATAATATCTTCTATTGTCATTCTGTTTTTTCTGGTGGAGATGGTGGAGTTATGCGTGGTTTAAAAGCCGGCTTCACAACACCGGAAGAAACTGAAGTTGTGGACTGTGTTGGAGTAGTTGCTGAGGCTTTTGCTTTTTGATGAGCTTCCCATTCTGTTTTCTTTGCTTCAATCTCGTTTTGAGTCATGTTACCAAACTCAAAATTATGCTCAGCTATATCAAAAGTGGCAAAGTCATATTCTTTTGTCATAATCAGGCACTCGGTGGGGCATACCGTAGTGCAAAGACCGCAAAAGCAACACTTGCCCATATCAATATCAAATTTGGCAGCATAAATTCTTTTTGGTGTTCCATCCGAGGTTTTTCCAAATTCTTCGACTGAACGGATCGGTTCGATGGTGATGCAATTGACCGGACAAACTTTTACACACTTATCGCACACAATGCAATCTTCAATTTCATTGTGAAGTTTGTACCTACCATTATCAGGTACCGGAATAGTTTCGAATGGATATTGTACGGTGGCAATACCTGTTTGATTATCAAAATAACCTGCTTGCTGAATAGAAATAGGATTGCGGCTTTTTCTTGCATTGAGGATGTGCGTGAAGGTTAGGGAAAGACCCTGCCCCAGAGTTTTAACTGTTAACTTAAGATTTGCCCAATAGGTGAGTTTTCTTTCCATTCTATAACTAACAAAAATAGAAGGAAAATGGGTAATGAACGTACTATGCCTTCTTTATGCTGAAATAAAAAGTGCTGCCTTTGCCTTCTTCGCTTTCCAGCCAGATTTGACCGCCATTCTTTTCAATAAATTCTTTGCAGAGAATTAGCCCCAACCCGGTGCCTTTTTCGTTTGCTGTACCTCGCGTGCTGTAGCCAGAGGTTTTATCAAATAATATTTTCTGAACTTCTGGCCGAATGCCCACACCATTATCCTTTACAGCGACAACATAAAAATCGCCTTTCAAAGTAGCTGATACTTCAATCACTCCACCGTTTTCAGAGAATTTTATTGCATTGAGAATAAGATTCCGGAACACCAGGTTAATCATATTCATATCTCCCCAGCCTATTGTCTCGGGGGAAACCAGATTAACTAATTTCATTTCTTTAAGATGCAAGGAGTTTAGCAGCTTAAAATTTTCCTCAACGATTGTAAAGAGTTTAATTCTTTCAGACTGAATAGTCACTTTGTCCATTTGCAAAAGTGCCCAATCCAATAAATTGTTTATGAGGGTACGGGTATGATTAAATTGAACTTTCAGCTCTTTGGTAAGGTGTGTGAACTCTTCTTGTGTTATCTGGTTGTTATCTACCAGGTTTAATAAACCGGATAATGCATTAATTGGTGATCGAAGATCGTGGGAGATGATGGAGAAAAACTTATCCTTCACCTGATTTAACTGCTCCAGTTCGATACTGCGTTTCTTTATTTCTTCCTGATGCTCAATCAATAACTTGTTGATTCTCTTTCTGCGTTGACCACTGCGGTAAACGCTAAAAAGCAAAATCGCGATGAGCGCTACTACCACCACCAGTAAGTTTCTGAGAAACTCCTGCCGCCTCAATTCATTATCTTGTACCGTTTTGGCTTTACTAAGTGCAGCTATTTCAAGATCTTTGGTTTCGGTTTGAAAGCGAAGTTGATCCTGAAAAATCTTCTCAATCATCTTTTGACTGAATAAAGAATCTTCCAGTTGTTTGAAATTTTTATGATGCGCCAACGCGCTTTTAAAGTCTTCTTTTTTCTCAGCCAATTCAGAAAGAAGTTTATTACATTCAATTTCCATCTTTTGAGCATTAAAAAGTGTTGCCGTTTCGAGGCTGCGCTCGATCAATCCTTTTGCTTCTTCAAACCCTTCCTGATCGATCAGGATCCTGCTGATACCCAAATTAATTTCAGCTACGCCAAATTCATTGCTCGATTGACGATAGAGCATAGCCGCGGTGTCATAATAGGCACGGGCGCGTTCTGAATCACCTTTTTGAAAATGGAGCTGTGCTAAACGTTTCATAGCCCGCGGTTCTATCACGGTTAACTTTCGTTCGCGAATGCTATGAAGGGCCTTTATCAAAGACTCTTCAGACTTTTCAAATTCTTTCTGCTTGAGGTAAACATGCCCAACCGCTTCAAGCGTATACGGCAGCCCATCTTTATCACCAATCAGCTCGCTTATTTTTGCACTTACCCTAAAGTGTTCGAGTGCAAGATCGTATTGGCCTAACTCGTTCAATACAGTGCCGATGTTGAAAATAGCTACCGTCATCTTAAGAGAATCCTCGATCGCTCGTGCTACGCGATACGATTGGGTGAAGTAATAGTAGGCTTCATCATATTTTCCAATGTCGCTGTAGTCATTACCTAAAAAGTTTAACGATTCGGCAATGGCCGAACTGTCACCACCCGCAATCACCAACTGCAGATTTTCATTGTCATACTTCATGGCGGTAGTATAGTCGCCACTGATAGTTGCCAGAAAAGCTTCCTGTGCGTAAGCTTTTGATTTTCCCCAACGCCAATTATTTTTTTCAGCAATGTCAAAAGCTTGCTTCGAAAAATTTTCAGCCCGCGGCAGGTCTTTGTACTGATATTCCTTGGATAGCAAGATGAGGGTGGTGAGGCGCAGGGAGTCTTTCAGGGTTCCTTTCAGCGTGTTCTCGAGACTATCAAGATTAACTTGTTGCGAATAAGAGAGGTGCGCTGTTGTTACCAACACCAGTACACAAATCAAAATGTTTTTTCTCGTTCGAATCACAATAGCAACAATTTCCAAAGTGAACAAATAAGTAATACTACTAACGCCACGGGAGTTAAAAATTTCCAACTTAAGGAAGTAAGTTGATCAAGGCGAACACGCGGGTAGGTCCAGCGCACCCAGATTTGTAACGCTACGGTAAAGAGCGTTTTTGAGATCAGCCAAAAAATTCCCCACGCATGAAAGCTCAAAGAGCCGGGCATTCCGGTTGTCCAATCGGCTAACCTAAATGAACCAAGATTAGGAAATGGGGTGTTCCAGCTTCCCCAAAATAAAATTACACCTACAAAACTCATCAGAAGCATCATCGCGTACTCGGCCAGCATAATTATGGCCCAGCGAAATCCAGAGTATTCGGTTTGAAAACCCGCCACTAATTCAGACTCCGCTTCGGGTAAGTCGAATGGTGCCCGATTACTTTCTGCCAAGGATGCGATAAAGAAAATCAGCCAGGCAAAAAAGAGTGCCGGCATCCGAAAAACATTCCAGGTTAAAAAGCCACCCGTTAACGTGACATCACCTAACGATTTTATTCCAAACAGATAGTTGGTTTGATCCTTTGCTAAGATTCCTTGCTGAAAGGAAATTTCCTGAAGATCGAGCGACTGAGCCAATACGCAGGCGCACAGAACTGAAATGCCGAGTGGTACTTCGTACGAAATAATCTGCGCTGCAGACCGTAGCGTGCCCAGCATACTATATTTATTATTGGAAGCCCAGCCTGCAACCACAATGCCGATAACATCCAACGAAACAACGGCTAGCAAAAAGAATAGGGCTGATGAAAAGGGTGATGACGACCACGCTGGAGACAAGGGTAATACACTAAACCCTAAGAAGATTGGATTAAAAATCAACAAGGGGGCAATTTTGAAAAGCTTTTTATCGGCTGCTGCAGGAACGATGTCTTCCTTTTGAAGGAGTTTGAGTAGATCGGCAACAGTTTGAAGCACACCGTAATAACCTACTTCCATCGGCCCAAGCCTGTCTTGCATGAAGGCAGAAATTTTCCGTTCAGCATACACCACTGCTACGGTGTAAAACACCAGAAAGGGTAGTATGAAGAAGAGAGTCGAGAGCACGGTTTCTATTTAATTGGAGGTTAAAGGTCATGCATTATCGGTAATTAAAACATACCGAATTAACCAAAACCCTACATATCTCGGTTTTTTACTTGAGTTCAATTCCAAAGAGGATGACGCTCCAAGGTAACTTTCTCCTGAAAAAAGAGCCTGGTTGATGCCTCAAACGCTTCAGTATAATCAGAAACAAAAAAGTGATGAGTAGGTTCTGGTGCCGCATTCAGAAGTTGATTGACCTCAAGATAGTTTTGGAGGGCTTGCGCCACAACCACGGCCGAGTCGAGGATATCTATGGTATTGTTATAAAATGCACTGATCTCTTTCTTTATTAACGGATAGTGTGTGCAGGCCAACACGAGAGCCTCTATATTTTTTAGGTCAGCATCATCCAAATATTGCGCTATAATTTCGTGACTGATTTGATTGTTGAAAAAACCTTCTTCAATCATAGGGGCCAGCAAGGGCGTAGCCAGCGATTGAAGTGTGATTCCTGTGTTTGCTTCTTTTATTTTATGCGCGTAAATGCCAGATTGAATGGTTCGTTTGGTTCCAATTAATCCCACCACCTTACCTCCATAATTAGTGCTCACCAGATCCACCATCGGATCGATTACATTGAGTATGTGCGCGTCTTTTTGAACATATTCTTTTAATAATTCGTAGGCTGCCGAACTGGCCGAGTTGCAGGCAATAACAATCACTTTGCATCCTTTCTTCAATAAGACATCCGCAATCTTAATGGAGTAAGCCTGAATGGCGGCTTCCGATTTATCACCATAGGGCAAATGTGCTGTGTCGCCAAAGTAGATCATGTTTTCGTGTGGCAGAAGCTGACGAATTGCGTGCGCCACCGTAAGCCCGCCAATACCACTGTCAAAGATTCCTATTGGTGCCGTTGCTTCTTTTTTCATGCGCGTCAAAAATAGCGGCAATTGTGGGGAATTCGTAATATTGTGCTCAAACTTTAACAGATTACGACCATGGCCTATAATCTACTGAAAGGAAAATTGGGAATTATTACTGGAGCGTTGGATGAAAATTCCATTGCCTGGAAAGTTGCATTACGCGCGCATGAAGAAGGCGCAAAATTTGTGTTGACCAATGCACCCATTGCTATGCGTATGGGTGAAATTAATAAGCTGGCAGAACAGACTGGATCAAAAATTATTCCTGCCGATGCTACCAGTGTTGCTGAAATTGAAAAGCTCTATACCGATTCGATGGAACACCTTGGTGGGAAGCTCGATTTTGTGTTACATTCCATTGGTATGAGTGTGAACATGAGGAAGGATATTCCGTACACTGCGCTTAATTACGACTACTATCAAAAAGGTGCAGATATCTCTGCGTTGTCGTTTCATAAAATGCTGGCTGTGGCTTATAAACTCGATGCCATTAACGAATGGGGTAGTGTAGTTGCCTTAACGTATATGGGAGCGCAACGCGCGTATCCATTCTATACAGATATGTCAGATATTAAGGCGATGCTTGAAAGCATTGCACGTAGTTTTGGATATCATTATGGTAAATTGAAAAAAGTAAGAATAAATACTGTTTCACAATCGCCTACTAAAACCAAAGCAGGAGGCAGCATAAAAGGATTTAGTGAATTTTATGATTTTGCCGAATTGCAGTCGCCACTGGGCAATGCAAGTGCAGAAGATTGTGCGAATTATTGTGTTACCCTATTCAGCGACCTTACCCGCATGGTTACGATGCAAAACTTATATCACGATGGAGGTTATTCTACAACGGGTGTAAGTCAGGAACAACTGAATACTGCGGTGAAATAGGCATGGTTGTGCATGGTATCCTTCCCGCATTGCAAAATCAATCTTGGGCTTCAGATAATTTCTAAGCGTGCCGATGGTTATCATGCCATTGAAACATGTTTTTATCCGGTGCCGTGGACGGATATTCTTGAAATCGTTAAAGCAAGCAAGTACTCAAATTCTTTTTCCGGTCTCGCGATCCCCGGAAGGGAAGAAGATAACCTGTGTGTAAAGGCTTATCAGTTGCTTCGTAACGATTTTGATTTGCCACCTATTCAAATGCATTTGCATAAAGCGATTCCTTTTGGAGCTGGTTTAGGCGGTGGATCGTCTGATGCGGCTTTTGCGTTGCGCACTTTGAATTCCCTTTTCGATCTACAGTTATCATCGGCACAATTACGCGACTATGCCAGCAGGCTGGGAAGTGATTGTGCTTTTTTTGTAGGTGATAATCAGATGCTGGCAAGTGGCCGTGGAGAAGTGCTTTCAGAAACTCCATTAACATTGAAAGGATTCTTTTTGGTTTTGATAAAACCTGACATCCATGTTTCTACAGCCGAAGCGTATGCCGGGGTAAAACCACAACCACCACCTGTGCGACTAGCTAAAATTTTAGCATTGCCATTGGCAGAGTGGAAGAATTTACTCGTCAACGATTTTGAAGAGTCGGTCTTCAAAAAGTATCCGGCTATTTCATCGCTTAAGAAAAAACTTTATCAACACGGAGCTATTTATGCCAGCATGAGCGGATCGGGTGCTTCTGTTTTTGGAATTTTTAATTCGCCCGTTGATTTAAAAAAGGAGTTTGAAGGAACCTATTGGGCGGGAGTGTTGCCCTGAGATTCTGTTTTCTTTTTTAAGAAAGGATAGGCGACTACAGCGCTCACAATTATAAGGGTTCCCACATAAAAAGTCAGGCTCATCACTTCTTGTTGCCCAAACACAAGCAAGGCGAGTACTATGCCATACACGGGCTCAAGGTTCAGCGCCAGTTGAATAAAGAAGACAGAGAGTTTTTTCATTAAGGTAATTGCTTGCGAGTAAGCGTATACCGAACAGGCCCACGCCATGATGGCAATGTAAATCCAATCCTGAAACGTTGGTATTAAGTGCAGTTCACCATGGGCCCATGTGTTTTTATAAACCGGCATGAATAACAGAACGGTTAGGCACGCACCCACCATCTCATAAAAGGTAATGGTATGCGAATGAATGCGATGGACAAACTTCGAATTAATCACACTAAAAAGTGCAGCCGTCATACCGGAAATTACACCAAGGAACAAGCCCATCGGATATTGAAAATCAAAAGCCAATATGATACTGAGGCCAATAAGAACAATAACACCCAATCCCACTTCGAGTGGTTGTATCTTTTTTCCGTTTGCGATTGGTTCGAAGAAGGCAGCCCAAAATGAGCAGGTTGCAAAACCGACTAAGCTGGTTGAAGGATTTGAAATTTTACCAGAAACAAAAAATGTTATCCAGTGAATAGCCACGATAAGACTTGTAAGAAGCAGCTTGCTAAGGTCACTTGCTGAAACTGAAAAAGAGGTTCGCCAAATCAGCATCAACACACCCATTCCAATTGCTGCCAGCAGGGTGCGATAGAAAACCATTTCGACTGAAGGAATTGAAATGAGTTTTCCTAATACAGCCGTAAAGCCCCAGAGAAAAACAATAAAATGAAGTTTAAAATAATCGCGGGTAGTGGCTATCACCGTGGCACATATTTATACATCCCCAACGAAATAACAGTAAACACGCTGTTGGGCAACCACGCAGCCAGAAAAGGAGGCAACGATCCGGTTTCGGCATACGTGCGAGTCATGGTAAAGAATAGAATGAAAATGAATGACAACATAAATCCGAGGGCAATTTGAAAACCTGTACCTCCGCGACTTTTTTTCGAAGACACAATAACACCCATAAACACAAGTACAAAAATGGTGAATGGTGTAGCGAACCGGATATGCCTCTCCACTTCATAGGATTCTACACCTGTAGAACCCCGGAAGCGCATCTTTTCAATATGGTTACTTAATTCGTTGATGGTCATGCCATCGTAACCACGATCATTAGTTTCAAAATCTTTTGGTGAGATAGATAAGGTGGTATCGAGGGCATCTCCTTTATTTCCAAATTTTGCAAATGAACTTTGCCGCACCTGAAACATGCTGTCAACATGTTGACGTTTCCAGTAGCGAAGTGTCCATTTTAGTTTGGCCGTGTCCCAAACAATATTTTCGGCCGAAAATTTTTCGATCAGTCGATTGTCTTTAAAGCGCTCAAGCGAAAATTGTGTTCCTGTGTTCGACTGATTATTAAAGTATTGCAAAAACAAATACACATTGGGCTCAATTTGCATGTGGATATTCGATCGGCTAAACATGTTGTTCTTCTTAAAGTATTGCATTTCAAACTCCAGTCGCTCCTGATTTGATTTTGGAATTACCCAGCCATTTAAAAAAAAGCTAATGCTGGCAATAATACCGGCTGCAATAAAATACGGAACCAACAATCTTCGGAAGCTAACTCCGCTACTTAAAATGGCAATGATCTCGGTGTGGGCCGCCATGCGCGAAGTAACGTAGACGATTGAAATGAAAACGGTAATGGGTGAAATCAGGCCGGCAATCCAGGGAATGAAGTCGCCATAATAACCAAGTACCTGCTGCGAGCCTAAATTATTAGTTGCAAACTTGTCGATCTTTTCGGTTAAATCAATCACCGAAATAATGGCCACCAGAATTAACACCACATAAAAAAATGTAGTGAGAATTTTCTTTATGATGTATCGGTCGAGAATGGTCATTGAATCGGAAAAGTATCTATAAGCGTTGCGAGACTATTTTTACCATACTGTTTTTCCATGTTGTAAAAGATCCTTCTTCTATTTTTTGTCGGGCTTGGCGCACCAGCCAAAGGTAGAAAGTAAGGTTATGGATGGAAGCAATTTGCGCGCCCAAAATTTCTTTTGAGATGATCAGGTGTCTCAAATAGGCTTTTGAATAGAAAGTACTTACGTAGCCACCTATTTCCATATCAATGGGCGAAAGATCATCCTTCCATTTTTCGTTCCGAATATTAATAATGCCCTGCGATGTAAACAGCATGCCATTGCGGGCGTTGCGGGTTGGCATTACACAGTCAAACATATCAATGCCTAGCGCAATACACTCTAGAATATTTTCAGGTGTGCCAACCCCCATCAGGTATCGTGGTTTATCTTTTGGAAGTAAGCCGCACACGAGCTCAGTCATCTCATACATCATTTCATGAGGCTCACCAACCGAGAGCCCGCCAATGGCGTTGCCCTGCTGTTGCTGATTCGCAATAAACTCAGCCGATTGCATGCGCAAGTCTTTATATACGCTGCCCTGCACAATTGGAAACAGCGTTTGGTTATATCCATACCGGGGTTGAGTTGAATTCACCTGATCTACACACCGTGTAAGCCAACGGTGTGTAAGCTCCATAGATTTTTTTGCATACCCAAATTCGCATGGATAGGGAGTACACTCATCAAAGGCCATAATAATATCAGCGCCAATGGTGCGCTCAATGTCCATCACACCTTCAGGTGTAAAGGTATGTTTCGAGCCATCTATGTGCGATTTAAAAATTACACCTTCTTCAGTGATCTTTCGGTTGGCACCAAGCGAATACACCTGATACCCTCCGCTATCTGTTAGCATGGGCCGATCCCAACCAGTGAATTGATGAAGTCCACCGACCTTCTCTAACAAGGGTAAGCCGGGGCGGAGGTAAAGATGGTAGGTGTTGCCCAGGATAATTTTCGCATCAATATCATTCTTTAATTCTCGTTGATGAACGGCCTTCACCGATCCGGCTGTGCCCACAGGCATAAAGATTGGGGTAGGTATTTCACCATGATCGGTGGTAAGCACTCCTGCCCGGGCATTCGATTGCGGATCAGTAGCTGTGAGATTGAATTTCATGCGGGTGTAAAGTTAGCCTCAGGTGCTGCCCTCTCCAAATCGGATGTTGAGTCAGGTTGCTCTACTAGGTCAGTAAAACAACCAATCATTTTATTCTTATGAACAATCTGGGTTTATATTTGTCCGTTTATTGCTAAACGCTACTCGCACTTGTCCATTCTTGCCATCTTTTGTATTCTAATTGTAACCTTTCAGATCTTTTATTTGATCCTTTTTTTGATTGGCCTCAATAAAGAATCAAATCAACCCGCTCAACCCCCGCATCCTGTTTCTGTTATTGTGTGTGCCCACGATGAAGAGCAAAACCTTCGCGAACTGATCCCTGCATTGCTTGCACAGGATCACCCTGAGTTTGAAATAATAATTGTGGAAGACCGCTGCAACGATGGTACGTACGATTATTTGCGGCAGCTTTCGATAGATAACAACAAGATAAAAATGGTTAGGGTGGTTAATAAACCTGATCACGTAAGTGGTAAAAAATTTGGATTAACCTTAGGTATAAAGGCGGCAACACACGAATGGTTATTATTTACCGATGCAGATTGTCGCCCAACCAGCAACCAATGGATCAGGCGCATGACGGAACACTATGCAAGTAATACAAAGGTTGTGTTGGGTTTTTCTCCATACCAAAAGCAAGCCGGTTGGCTTAATGCTTTCATCCGATTTGAATCGTTGCTGACCGGAATTCAAATGATCAGCCTCGCTAATCTGGGTAGACCTTACATGGGCGTAGGGCGTAACTTTGCATATACCAAGTCACTGTTCTTTGAAAACAAAGGATTTAACTCGCACCTCGAAATTGTTGGGGGTGACGATGACTTGTTTGTAAACCGCCAGGCAACAAAACAAAATACATTTGTTTCTATTGGCGCAGATGCGATCACGATTTCAAAACCAAAAACAAATTGGCCTGATTTTCTTCATCAAAAACTCAGGCACCTGAGCGTGGGGAAACGCTACAAATTTTCTGACAAAGTAATTCTGGCACTCTTTTCAGGCACTTGGTTGCTTACTTGCTTTTTGGTTGTGCCATTTGTTTTTTTTAGCAATGTGGTCTACCTAATAGCGACTATCATCTTTTTAAGATGGATATTGCTAGGTCTGCTGTTTTATAGAGGCTCACGCAAGTTGGGTGGGGCTTTTGAGCCGTGGAAAGTACCTTTTTTAGATTTTATTTTCGCCTTTTATTATCTTGTCACCGGCCTGCGGGCCTTAGTGGTCAAACGTATCCAATGGAAGAACTAGAAGACAGCCGATTTTCCCCGAAAGCACTTGAAGATTTCAAGCTAATTGACATGGCCGTGGAGGGAAATGACAAGGCGTACGCAAAGCTGCTTCAACGCTACAAACGACCGGTGTATCATATGGTGTTGAAGATGGTTCGCAATATTGACGATGCCGAAGACCTTACTATGGAATCCTTTTCCAAGGCTTTCCGCAGTTTGCATAAATTTAAAAAAGACTTCACGTTTAGCACGTGGTTGTTTCGCATTGCCACCAACAACACCATTGATTTTATCCGAAAGAAGAAACTGCACACACTTAGTATTCAAAATACCTTTACGGATGATGACGGCCAGTCGGTAGGTATTGATGTAGAAGATGATGGTAATCTCAATCCACAGGATGAAGCTATTAAAGCGCAAAAGGAAGAACTCATCCAGGTGTTTGTAAACATGCTTCCATCCAAGTATCAAAAGCTGGTGCGCCTCCGATATTTCCACGAACTCAGTTACGAAGAAATTGCCGTTGAATTAGAGGCACCGCTCGGAACTGTTAAGGCTCAACTTCATCGCGCCCGCGAGTTGATGTATGACCTGATTAAGAATAAGAAGGAGCATATTTAGCAGAATTACTCAATTTGTGGAGGCGATCGTGGTCAATCCATTTTCTTGTTTTTATGGGTGAAATCTCACTCTTTCAGTTTTTTTAGAGCCACGCGTTTTGATTATTTAAAGATTTCCATACTTTTAAAGCGGTGAAAAGAACTATTACCTTATTTATGCTTTGCTTATTCCTGCTCAATGTGCTGGGATATTATGGCGTTTTTGTAGGTCTACAGTTTAAGAACGCACGCGAAATGCAGGCACGTTTCGATAACGAAGAGTACTCGCGCACGCAAGAAGTAACAATTAAAGTTCCGCTTACCATTCCCTATGCAACAGATTCACGCGAATACTCGCGGGTAGATGGAGAATTTGAGCATCAGGGTGAAACATACCGGATGGTAAAACAAAAATTGCAACGCGACACGTTATATATAGTGTGTGTTAAAGACAATGCTTCTCAAGACGTCAAACAAGCCCTTGCTGATTACGTGAAAACTTTTTCGGATAAGCCGGTTAGTGAGAAAAGCAATTCTAAAACTGTTCAGAGTTTAATCAAAGATTATATCGTAAGTGCCATCACACTTCAAACTGGCAGTGATGGCTGGAATCATGTGCTAACCCAAGGCACACAGGCAAAAGAGTACAATACTCTTTTCATTCAATTAAATAGTCCACCTCCACAGGTTTAAATCTTATTAATCCAATTTCTGGATTACCCACATTCTGATTTTCAGAGTGTTGTTGGTGCGCATAGCTTCTTTTTTTGTGTTTTTTCACAATCAGATAATGCTTCACCAGCAATTGATCAACAAACCCTCAAAACCAACTATCAATTCTGCATGAAAAAAATTCTACTGTTACAGGCATTTATCCTGGGCTTTGCGACCCTTGCGCTCAGCCAAACCTTTTCCGATGCCATTATGATGAAAAAGAAGGAAATCTGTTTTGCCTTTATGTATGATCAAGGCACCTGGGATGAATATTGGGAAGGCACCAATCTCGTCACCAACGAAAACATTGGCACATTTACCCGTGCCACATATATGCCCATGATTGCCTACGGCATTACAGACAAGCTGAATGTTTTGCTTTCCACACCTTATGTGAGCACTAAATCAGATGGTGGTCAGTTGGCGGGTGTGCAAGGCTTTCAGGATGTGAATGTGGCTGTGAAATACGAAGCCATTAAAAAAGATTTTGGAAAGCATCGGGTTTCTGCATTGGTGGTAGCTCAGTTCGGTACACCCATGAGTAATTATTTGTCGGACTACATGCCCTACAGTTTAGGGTTGGGCACTCAGGAACTTACGGGTCGTGTTATCGGGCAGTATGAGTTTAACAAAATGATTTATCTACGTGCCTCTGCTGCCTATGTGTGGCGCGGCCAAACAGAAGTTGAGCGTCCTTACTATTACAATAACGGAAGTTATTACACCACATTTATGGAAGTGCCAAATGCTGTAAACTATCAGGTTATACTGGGCGGTTGGTTATTAAAACAAAGCCTTCGCGTAGAAGCATCCTACAACGTTATGAATAGCGTAGATGGAGATGATATTCGCAGATGGAATATGCCGCAACCTACTAATAAAATGGAAGTTACTCAGGCTGGGTTCTTTGCTCAGTATTATTTAAAATCAATAGAGCCGCTAAAAGGTTTCAGCCTGATGGCATCTTATAACCAGGTGCTGGAAGGTAGAAACATGGGCAAAGCAACTGGCTTTGGCGGAGGAATTACATATCAATTTACATTTTGATCTTCACGAATATGAAAAAGATAATAGCATTTAGTTTAAGCCTAGTACTGATTATAGGATCGATAATCAGTTGTGAGAATGAACTTCCAACTCATTTCAAATTTTCATCATATGAATTTTCAGATCTGGATGAAGATGGCGGAAGCTGGCAACCTATTTTGTTGGCCAGCTCAAATACGATTGTAATTGATGCACCGGATGCCGTTAATTCTACCGACTATCAGGCTGAGTTGGCAGAACTTAAATCGGCCGCGCAGAATTTAAGCGGAAGTCAGGTAGAAGCAGTAGAGTATTGGACCAACAATCCATTAATCAGATGGAACGAAATAGCGCTTGAGCTTGCTGCAAAGTATAATCTCATCCCTCCACCCAATCCGGATGGAACCTACACATTGCCCAGCGCGGCAACTCCTGCTGGTCCGCCACCATTTCCTTTTGCGCATCCACCGTATACCAGCCGCATGCTTGCTTACTTAAGTGTTGCTCAGTTTGACGGCTTGATTACAGCATGGTATTATAAGTATGAATATAACCGCCCGGCACCCTACGAAACAGATGCAAGCATTCCGTATGCCTATAAAAAGAACTCATTACCTTCCTATCCATCCGATGGTGCTGTAATTGCTATTGTATCGCGCGATATTCTGAAAGCCATGTTCCCCTTGGAGCATGATTATCTTAACGGGCTCGCAGAAGAACATTTAAATAGTTTAAAATGGTCGGGCGCTAATACAACCAGCGATATTGAAGCAGGTACTGTGATTGGCACAGCTGTAAAAACGGCAGCTTTGGCACGCGCATCAACGGATAAAATGGGTGCAGCCCAAACACCACGCCCGATATCTGATGCGATTAAGCAAGAAGCATTTGATCGCTTTGGTTGGTCGTGGGATAATCAGGAATCACCACAGCGTCCGGTTGGACTTACTCCCAGGTTTGGACAAGTAACCATGTGGAGCGTTCCGAATGTAGTAGACGTTCGCCCGGTGCCGCCTCCAACACCTGGTTCTGTTGCATTTGAAACTGACGCAAAAGAATTAAGAGATTTTGCTAAGAAACTTACTACAAACCAACGCAAAATAGCCAACTGGTGGTCTGATGGATTGGGAACGTATACACCTCCGGGTCATTGGAACAGACGCACCAAAGAATATATTATCAAATATGAAATGAATCCACTTCGTGCCGCGCGTACGTTCGCTTATTTAAACATGGCGGTGATGGATGCAGGCATTGCGTGCTGGGATGCTAAATATTATTATCACTATCCGCGCCCAATTCAAACTATGAATGGGTTTAAAACAATTCTGGGAACACCAAATTTTCCTAGTTACACATCAGGCCATAGCACATTCTCAGGCGCAGCCGCGGAAGTATTGGCTTACATTTTTCCAACGGAAGCAAGTGCTGTTCGCGATTGGGCGATTGAAGCAGCTGAGTCAAGAATTTATGGGGGCATTCATTATCGATTTGATTCGGAAGCAGGATTGGTACAAGGCCGCGCTGTTGCTGCCTACACAATTACCCGCGCACAAGCAGATGGAGCAGATTGATAAAAGTCATTATTGTTCCGCGTAAGCGGACGTATAAATTTTAATTGTTGTTAGTAATTGTTGTTTAGGGTTAATGCCGGGTAGGGGTACCCGGCATTATTTTTAAAATTGGTGATTGGTAATGAAGTCTGTTCTATTTATAGTTTTGTTTTTTGTGTCAGCTAACGGATGGGCGCAGCCTCAAGCCGATACCATTCGATCGAAACGATTAGAAGAAGTAGAAATAAAAGCGCAGCGCTTGCATGATCTTGAGCGCCTGCCCAACCTGCAAGGCACAAACGTGTGGGCAGGAATGAAAAACGAAGTGATCAATATTCAAAGTCTCAATGCCAACATTGCAGAAAAAACCGGTCGTCAGATTTTCGCCAAAGTGCCGGGTGTTTTTGTGTACGACATGGATGGAAGCGGCAATCAAATGAATATTTCTACCCGTGGACTCGATCCGCATCGTGGGTGGGAATTTAATATTCGCAGAAATGGAGCCATCACTAATTCTGATATGTATGGGTATCCGGCTAGTCATTATAGCATTCCGATGGAAGCCGTTGACCGGATTGAATTGGTGCGGGGAACAGGATCATTACAATATGGGGCTCAGTTTGGTGGCATGCTTAATTATGTTACCAAAAAACCAGATAGCACGCAGGACGTTATTTCTGTGGAAAGCATAACATCTGTTGGCTCCTTTGGGTTGATGAGTACTTATCTCTCCGCCAGCGGTACTGTTGGCAAATTTCAGTATCTCACCTATTTCACAAAGCGGGTTTCGGATGGCTATCGCGATAATGGAAAGACAGATTACGATGCCCAATCTTTGCTTCTTATCTATTCACCAACTTCACAGCTAAAGTTTACGACTGAGTTAAGCCGATCGAACTATGTATATCAAATGCCGGGTCAATTGACAGATGCTATGTTTTTGGCCAATCCAAAACAATCTACCCGGTCAAGAAATTATTTCAATCCGGAAATTTATGTTCCATCCTTCCGTATGGACTGGAGTGTAGGAGCGCGTACACAAATTTCGTGGCTTACCTCTGCCGTGCTTGGCTATCGCAACAGTGTAATGTTTGATAAACCTGCCGATGTGCAAGATGTAATTGATCCGGTAACGTTGCAGTATGCTGCACGACAGGTAGACATCGATAACTTCAATAGTTATACATCTGAGTTTAGATTGCTTCATCGCTATCAGCTATTTAATCAGGAGAGCAACCTTGTAGGAGGCATTCAGATTTTTAATAACGATCTCCATCGCAGGCAACAAGGAAAGGGAACTACAGGAACAGATTTTGACTTGACAATTACAGATCCAACGTTTGGTCGCGACATGCATTTGAAATCAAAGAATGTGGCACTGTTCGTTGAAAATAAATTTCAGCTATTGCCACAGCTGTCACTGACTCCTGGTGCACGCGTTGAATTAGGCGAGTCCGTTATGAGTGGTGCCATCAGTTATTATGATCCGGATAATGTAGAAAATACAATACAGCATAAATTCCCCTTGCTTGGCATCAGTGCAAACTATCAGTTAAAAAATGGCAGTGCATTTTACGCAGGGTGGTCGCAGGCTTATCGTCCTGTTATTTTCAAAGACCTCATTCCAACTTCTGTCTATGAGCAAGTAGACAAAGAATTAAGTGATGCGTCTGGCTATAATGTGGAGGCGGGATTTCGCGGAAACACAAAATCACTTCGGTGGGATGTAAGCCTCTTTCACTTGCAATACAACGATCGGATGGGTACACAAGCCATGACGGATGAAAATGCACAGTTCTACTTATACCGCACCAACATCGGAAACTCTACTACCGAAGGGGCGGAGATTTTTGCGGAGTATGATGCCCGGCTTTATAAGAACTTCTCGCTCTCTTTGTTTACATCTACTTCCTTCTTTAGAGGTGTATACTCCGATGCTCAGATTCGGTCGGGCGATACAAATCTTGAGATTACCGGCAATCGATTAGAGAGTGTTCCGGATGTTATCACCCGCAATGGCCTTACTGCAAAATGGAAAAAAGCGAGTGTGTCATTTTTATATAGTTATGTGGGGAAGAGTTATGCCGATGCACTGAACACAGAAACACCTTCTGCCAATGGGGCTGTGGGCATCGTGCCTGCCTATGGGTTGTTGGACATAAATTCTACGTTTTTGATTTTGAATCAGGTTACTGTGCGGGTGAATCTGAACAACGTTGCCAATGCGCAGTATTTCACTAAGCGCCCATCGTTCTATCCCGGTCCGGGTATCTGGCCTTCGGATGGCCGATCCCTGGTGGTTTCGGTTGGGTTTAAATTTTGAGTTCCGCGCAAGCGGCTGCTAATATTAGTTGTTTAGTATTGTTGTTTAATGGTTAATGCCGGATAGGGGTACCCGGCATTATTTTTTGTACGCAATCGATTTCATGCACTGCATTTTTGATGAAAACTTGCTTCCTGATTTCGAGTTGGTATATTTATAAAATGTCTTTTGCAGCCCTGCTCTCAGAATATTCAACCAAGCCCCACATCTGGGACGAAATGTGTCTGGAGGGAGATATCCGAACTCATTATAAAATTTTCTTTGATGCGCTTAGCAAGATTCCGCCTTCGGAACTAGAAAAGAAAGATGAGCTTGCCAAGAAACTGTTCATGAGTCAGGGAATCACCTTTACCGTGTATAGTGATGGCGCAGGCATCGAAAAGATTTTTCCGTTTGATATCATTCCCAGAATTATAACTGCTACCGAGTGGACGCACATTGAACAGGGAATAAAACAGCGCATCAAAGCACTCAATATTTTCCTGCGCGATGTTTATCACGATCAGTTTATTATCAAAGACGGAATTATTCCGGCTTCATTAATTCAATCGTGCCCCAATTTTTTGCGCGAGATGGTTGGTGTGGATGTTCCCTTTGGAGTTTATACTCATATATCAGGCATTGATCTTATCCGCGACAGCGACGGTTCATTTTATGTATTAGAAGATAATCTGCGCACGCCCTCGGGGGTGTCGTATATGTTAGAGAACCGAAACATGACGTATCGGATCTTCCCCGGCTTGTTGCCTAAGAGCAATGTGAAATCGGTAAAAGACTATCCGGATTTATTACTTAAAAATCTCTTGTCGTTGGCCAACCAGCAAAAGAGTGATCCTACGGTTGTTTTACTAACTCCCGGAATTTATAACTCGGCCTATTTTGAACACACTACGCTGGCCAGGCTGATGGGTATTGAGTTGGTAGAAGGCAGAGACCTGGTGGTGGATAATGCCAAAGTGTACATGAAAACTACGGCCGGTCTCAAGCAGGTGGATGTGATCTATCGAAGAGTAGACGATGAGTTTATTGACCCACTGATTTTTAATCCGAATAGTATTTTGGGTGTGTCGGGTCTTTATTATGCGTATGTAAAAGGAAACGTAGCGATTGTAAATGCGCCCGGCAATGGTGTGGCCGATGATAAAGCGGTGTATACATTCGTGCCGCAAATGATTAAATATTACCTCAACGAAGAACCGATTTTAAAAACGGTGCCCACCTATGCGATGGAAAATCCAGAGCATTTGCAGCACGTGTTTTCAAATATCAGCAAGATGGTAATTAAGAAAACCAACGAGAGCGGTGGCTATGGTATGCTGATGGGCAGCGCGGTGACAGATAAAAAGCAAATAGAAGATTACCGGAAGGAAGTGGAGAAAAATCCACGACACTTTATTGCGCAACCTATCATTAGCTTGTCATCGGTGCCGTGTTTTATCAACAATAAAATTCAACCCCGGCATGTAGATTTAAGACCGTTCGCTTTGTACGGATCGCAGGGTATTGAAATTGTGCCGGGAGGCCTGACGCGCGTAGCCTTGCGCGAAGGATCGTTGGTAGTTAATTCATCGCAAGGGGGGGGTAGTAAAGACACATGGATATTAGGATAATTGCATAAGCATGTTAAGCAGAGTTGCAGATTCAGTTTTTTGGATGGCCCGCTATATGGAGCGCACAGATAATATTCTGCGTGCTTTGCGCACCAATTACATTGCTTCGCAGGATGAGATTCAGAATTTTGATTGGCAGCTTTGGATTGAAGGTTTGGGCACATCGGTTTCAGCGACAACTACTATGCCCACCTACCGCGAGGCCTTGTATCACTTGCTGTTGAATAAAGAAAGCAACTCAAGTGTGTTTACGAACATCGTTCGGGCCCGCGAAAATGCCCGCTCCGTTCAAGATTACATTACCAAAGAAGTGTGGCAGTGTATGAATGATTATTATCATTTAATCCGCGATCCACAAACAGAACAACTGCTACTCGAAAACGATCCGGTTACAGCATTTGATAATCTGCTTCGCGAAAGCACACTCTTTTATGGAACAGTAGATATTACCATGAACCGGGGTGAGGGCTATACGTTTTTGAATCTCGGAAAATACATTGAGCGATTGCTTCGAAACCTGGATATTCTGGAATTAAAAATCAAAGAGTTGGAGAGTGGCGGCAACGAAGTGATTCAATGGAAGTACTTGCTCTATTCGTTATCCGGATATGAGTTTCACACCAAGTATTATAAAAATGTATTATCCACCGAAAACGTAGTTCATCAGGTGATTATGAATGCGCAGTTTCCGCATTCGGTGTTTTATTGCCTCCTGCAAATGGAGCGATATTTCAAGCGCCTGAACGCCATTTCTTTGCCCGAACATTTTAAAGAGTTGGAGTTTCTGTTGGGCCGGGCGGTGAGCAATTTACGCTATGGAGGCCATGCTCAGTCCGATCTTGAAAAAATAAAAGAGTTGGTTTTAAAAACCCGCATTGAAATAAAAGAGCTGAGTCAAAAGCTGGCTTCCTTGTACTTTGGTTATTCGTAAATAGTCGCATGCCTTTATTTTATATTCGCCACCGCACTCATTATATCTATTCAGGATTGGTTATTGATTCGGCCAACCAGATTAAACTCTACCCACTCAACGATCAGCATCAGCGGGTGGGTGAGCATCAGTTGCACATCTCAATGAATCCGTTGGTGAGCACAGCCCGGGATTATTTTGGTAACCTGACTGGTTTCTTCACCATTTTGCCACCACATTCTGAACTGGTCATTGATAGCATGCTGGCTGTGGAGATGATGAAACACAACGAGCCTCAAAAATGGGATTCGGCTACAGATGTGTGGAAGCAGATCAACAGTGAGGAAAATCAACTTCTGTATCACGATTATTTGAAAGCGGAAGAAGCTGCCTGTCAGAAAGAAGTTCAAGCCGCCATCCACGAGATACTTGGTAAAGTGCAGCATCCGCTGGATACCATTCTGGAGTTATCGAATTATATTTATAAGGAGTTCAAGTATAAAAAAGGTGTAACCAACATCGAGACCAGTGTAGACGAGCTGTGGAATTTACGTGCGGGCGTATGCCAGGACTTTGCTCATCTTCTTTTGTATATGTTGCGCCTGATGGGTGTGCCGGGTCGCTACATCAGCGGCTACATTTGCCCCGGCAGCAGTGAATGGCGAGGTGAAGGTGCCACCCATGCGTGGGTTGAAGTGTGGCTGCCCGACACAGGATGGATTGGTATTGACCCAACTAATAAATGCCCGGCAGGCGAACGACACGTGCGGTTAGCAACCGGACGGAATTTCAGTGATTGCACTCCGGTAAAAGGAACGTATAAAGGTGCGGTAGAACATAAGCTTGAAGTTACGGTGCAGTTTGGAACCAAAGCATTTACCGAAGAACAACTGGCCGATCCTACACCCACGTTTATCAGTGGCACCGTAACAACCGAAGGTGTGCCCCGCAATTCGTATATCGCGTATATGCAGATGCAACAGCAGCAGTGAGATGATTAGAGTATACCTAAGCCCTTGCCTGTTTTGTCTTCAGTCATAGTAAGAACCCAAGCTGCTACAATAATAGAGATCATTATCGAAATGATAATGGCAACCAAGAATCCTGTATTCATAAGAATTGATTTGTTTATTTCAGTTTTTCTTAACCGTAACTAATTTTTCCGAATTAAACATTGCCGATGGTGAAATAACTTTTTCGTCCAATGGAATTTTGTCTGGATAACGCTCTTTCATCTTGATTTTGACGATTTCATTGGTTAAGTCAAATTCTCTCAACTCTTGTAACTCACCGATCTCTATTCCCAATGATTCCTTATAAATTTTCCAGACAAGTTCCGAACAATAAATTTTGTCATCTGACCACTCAAAATAGATGTCGTAGTTCTTTCCTTTAAATTTTTCTCCATAGTCCCGCATTTTTTTCAGACTCCCATCAGTTAAAATTGCTTCGCTATCCTTTAATCGTTTCACTACATAATGAGAGTTTTCTCCTCTTCTAATCCAGTCATTTAATTTTGTCAATTTAACAGGTTGAACCGCCTCGTAAACATAAAATTGGTCATTAGTCTTATAAATAATTCCCAAATGACTGTATTTCGATTTCGTTGCAAGTTGGATTGCTTTACTTTGACTCGACTTAGAAGTTTGAAAAATTATATCACCGTTCTGAAATTCGTAACTAGTAGTCTTTGTATTGCTTGCTTCCCTTGTCTCGTCCGCTTTACTCAGGATGACAAAAAGAGCTAGCCCAAATGCAGCAACGGCCCCAAACAAAACAAGTAAAAGAGTTTTTTTCATAACATCTGATATTTACTACTCTGGTTAGCCATTCTTCTAAACAGTATTAGGTTTTATTTTTAGAATTTCATGATCCTATTGTTATAGCTTCGTTCCCTGAATTAAAATAGATGCCTTTATAGATTGCTCCTTTAGATGCAAAAACTTTTTTCGTTCTTCATCTTTTTTGAAATTTTCAAAATCCTGTTCGGTGTCAAACTCAACCAGGTGTATTTCATAAGGTTTGTCTGATGAGGGGCCAATAAAGGAATTCTCCGTAGGCCTTACCCGCACTAAAAGCCGGCCGTTGTACTTTGCGATTATCGGAATGGCAATATCTTCAAATTGATCGAAAATTTTTTCTTGCCCGGCAATAAGATAAATAAGTTGAGTTATATAGATCATGGTCTGGTTTTCATTCTATCGTTGGGTAATAAATTTCTGTCTTCAAAAATATAGGTTGTGTTTTTGTCAGCCATCCAATCAATAAGTTTTAAAATCCCAACGACATTTATGATTATGCCAAGGGGGATGCCAATAAAATAATCAGTCCTTGTTGCAAGATGTTCTCTGTGAATGATTGTAAAGAAAAAATATGTGCAGGGTACAAATAGCAACCAACTTGTAACTAAGCCAGCATTGTAAAATGTTTTACCTTTTATATTAAACAAGGTTGTATGCGCTATTGTATTGCCAATAGAAACCATAAGTGTTGAAATGCCCAGCCAAATAGCATTCTCTGCAACAATCGCGGCTAGAAAATAGAGTGTCCACCCCACAACAACATTTACGTAAAATGATGTATTGGTGTTTAAGGGATAGCGGTCTGGCATTTTACTGTTATACAGAAGGGTGTTAACCATTCCTGGGAAAGTCCCGGCAATACGATATTCTTCTAATTGATGTAAAAAGAGAGAAACTAAACTTAACCACATTAAGGTCTGGTAATTTGTGAGATTACTGTGGTTTATAAAAATATAAAGGAAAACTAAGACTGAAAGAAGAGCACCTATGTCATACCAGTGTTTGCGTAGTAAGTTCATTATTCAGTTTTGACTAGAGCCAATACCTAAATATAGGCAATCTCTTATTTTCAATCCCCCCTCACTCCAAACGCCCTGAAGACTTCGGCTATGGTATCTTTTGTGTCGGCCATTACCAGCAAGTGATCATTCACTTCGATAATCGTTTCCCCGGAAGGGGTAACATATTTTCCATCGCGGTGGATCAAAACAATTAAAGCTGTGCTGGGTAATCCGATTTGCACAACGGCTTTTCCAATAGCGGGTGAAGTATCTGGAATATCCAGCTCAACAAGTTCTGATTTCAAGTCATCATTCATCTCAAGGTCAATCGGAAACTTTCGTTTGATGGCGCTTGGAACACTTACATGCAGCCACTTGGCGACAATGGGCAACGTTGTGCCCTGCACAAGTATGGACGAAACAGAAATAAAGAATACGAGATTAAAAATGGTATCGGCATAATGCACTCCTGCCAGCATAGGATAGGTAGCAAATACAATGGGTGCGGCCCCACGCAAGCCAACCCAGGAAAGAAATAATTTTTTTCGAACATTGAGCTCACGGGCAAATGCCAGCGACACAAAGACGGAGATAGGGCGGGCAACAAGAATAAGAAAAACGGAGATCAGAATACCCGGTATTAAAATTGGAATAAGTTTGCTCGGAAACACCAAGAGCCCGAGGGTAAGAAACATGATGATTTGCATCAGCCACGCCATGCCATCATAGAACCGGATCAAACTTTTTTTATGAATAAAATTGCTGCTTCCTAAAATGATGGCTGAAATGTAAACCGCCAGAAAGCCGTTGCCACCAATGAAATCGGTAAACGAAAAAGAGAAAAACACCAGCGATAAAACAAGCACTGGATACAACCCGGCAATGTCGAGTTTAATTTTGTTCATGAGCCAGATCATCAGGCGACCCATAACAAAACCACATACGGCCCCGATGAGCATACCTTTCAAAAATTTCGGAATCAAAGACAACACGGAGGATTCCGGATTGGTGATCAGGTAGATCATACTGATGGTAAGAAAGTAGGCCATCGGATCGTTGCTGCCACTTTCAAATTCCAACGTGGGGCGCAGATTACCTTTCAGGCCAACATTTTTTGACCGTAAGATCGAGAAAACGGCAGCCGCATCGGTAGATGAAACTATCGCACCTAACAGTAATCCTTCTAAAAGAGTAAAATCCAATACATAGGAGGTGAACAAACCTACAAGCAACGCAGTAAGGAGCACCCCAATGGTAGAAAGAGATAAGCCTTGGCGCACAACAGGTTTAACACTTTCCCATTTTGTTTCTAGTCCGCCCGAGAAAAGAATAAACGTTAATGCAACAACACCCAGGAACTGAGAAATTTTTGCATCATTGAAATAAATTCCACCGGGTCCGTCAGAGCCTGCCAGCATGCCCACCAACAGAAACAAGATAAGTGTGGGTATACCCAACCGCAGGGAAGTTTTGCTGGCCACAATGCTGATGAAAAGCAGAATGGAACCAAGCAAAAGAATATTTTCTACCGACAGCGTCATGTTTCAATTTTATAAAAGTGGAGTCATAAACGGTTTGGTATATGACTCCACGCCGTTGCTAAGACATTTTCAAGATAACGAATAATGCGAGAAGAAGCACACCCATTAATATAACAAACCAAAGTCGTTTGATAGTTTCAAAAGTTTCTTTCATAAAAGTAGTATTGAACAAAGCGGTGCCCAGAGGCAACTTTGCGGTTAATAATTGAATTTGAATTGAGGAGTGACAGATTTTTTCTGTCTCAGATCAGGCTATGGGGCGTGAATGGTTGTGAGTGCGTAGAAGCAATTATAAATTCTGATCGAAATTTTTAAAGCAGCGTTCGATTTACCAATGGCGGTGTGCATCAACTCAGCCGATTGCCAGATTTTCTCAAGCAGGTTCTGATTATCAAGTAGAGAAAGTGAAGGAAACAACTGCTCGGTGGCACCCCGAATTACGACCGAGCTGGCCGGGCTAATACAGAATGTTTTAGTGTGCTGGTTTGTGTTGACCTGATTGTCCGGCTTAACACTGGCAGAAAAGAAAACGAAGAACACAATCACTACCTGAAACAGCAGCGCAAAGTATTTTCTTTTTCTTTGAAGGAATTGCATGGACAAAAATACCTCGTTTATTGGTAAAACGAAAGCTCATCCAGTGGTCGTATGTTGTTTTTACTACAAAATCATTGGGTAACGTAGCTTTACTGGTGATTTCTTTGAATTTGATTTATAAATTGCACTCCAGCGACAAGAAGTATCTAATCAATTTTTAATTTCAGGTTCTTGCAAGATTCAACCAGTATAATCCATTATTTCCCTACGCTTTCTGAAAAACAGAAAACCCAATTCCATCAATTAGCTAATCTGTATAAAGAATGGAACGATAAAATCAATGTCGTATCACGCAAGGATATTGAAAACATTTACACCAATCATGTGCTTCATTCGCTGGGCATTGCCAAAGTCATGTCATTCAATCCAAAGGCCGATGTATTGGATGTGGGTACTGGCGGTGGATTTCCGGGAATACCCTTGGCTATTTTATTTCCAGAAACCAATTTTCACTTGGTAGACTCAATCGGAAAGAAGATTACTGTAGTTACGGAGGTATCAAAAGAGCTTGGTTTAAAAAATGTGAGAGCCGAACAAATCCGTGCTGAGCAAATAAGGGGCACGTATGATTTTATTGTGAGCCGGGCCGTTACGCGAATGAAGGAATTTTATGGCTGGGTGCACACGAAAATAAAAGAGGACTCTACGCACACACTTGACAACGGCATTTTATATTTAAAGGGTGGCGATCTGGATGAGGAAATGGATGAACTGAAATGCCCGTACAGTATTTACAATCTATCAGATTATTTCAGCGAAGAATTTTTTGAAACCAAACGGGTAGCGTACGTGCCTTTATAGTTTGTAACCAAACAGGATGCCATCCACACGCTGACCGAGCAACGCACTAGTTACTACCAACTCAACGGTATCGCCTGCATTTAACTTATAAATGTTCGAGTCCATGTAATTGATAATAGTTACTACCGGGTATGATTGTGTCTGTTTGATGTCGTACAGACTGGTTGTGCCCGAAGTTATCCGAAGTTTAAGCAAAGCACCACCCAGCGGTGAGGTGCCCGAAACAGTAAAGGAATAAACACCAGCTGTTTGGGCCGTAAACCGATTGGTGGCCACAACATTAAAATCATCAAACACTTCGGCTAGCGAAATGGGTGAATCGTTAAAGATGCTACCACTATTTAAAAAACTAAAACCTGTTTTGAAAGCATAGTTGGTTGCAATGGCACTGGCAATGGAAGTATCAACGTAGCCTTTTGTTGTGGCATCAGTAGCGGCAGAAGGTGCACCCACATTCTGAATGCGGATGCCCCCGGCATTCGGATTTACCGTAAGCACCTGAGTTAAGTTCTGAATTTCGTTGGTCGCGTTGTCATCATTTAATGTTACAGAGCCGCCACTGCTCAACGATATCACAGCACCTGTTTTTGTTAGCGTTTGAATTTCATTCGTAGCATTGTCATCGTTTAGGGTTACACTACCACCCCCGTTACTCAACGATATAGTAGAGCCTGCTTTGGTGAGCGCCTGAATTTCGTTCGTAACACTATTATCGTTGTCGGCAACATCTAACGTAACGCTGGTTCCATTTGTAATGTTGATGGTTCGGTTGGTGCCTGCAGAATTTCCCAATGATAAATTTTGACCATCCGTTATGGCCGATGCAAGGTTAATTGAATTGCCACCTGTGATGGCAAGGGTAGTGCCCGTGAGGCTAAGACTTTGATTGTCCGTATTGGCAATTACATTCAGGTCTACTTCTTTCGTTCCCCCGGCATCGGTAATGCGTAGTTTTTTATCAGCCGTAAGACTTGCGCTTGTTATCAATTCGTTGGTAGCACTGTTATCGGCATCGCCCATGTTTGAGATCACACCATCGCTTATAGAAATACCTTGTCCTGCAGTTAGATTTCCACCGTTGCCTGAGTATTCTGAGTAAAATGCGTATGGCACGCTCATCAATTGCTGGCTGCCCGCCAATTGAAATGAACTTCCGCCTTCCGGATCAATTTCTATCTGTAACCATTTATTGCCTACAGCCCAACTTACAAAGGCGAACGATCCTGTGCCCGCAGTTCCCTGCCCAATGATTAATGAGAACAACCCAAACTGATTGGTGTGAGGTTTATGAGTTTCTGAATATTCAACGTCACCGTTAACGGCATTTTTTAAAATGCTTATGCGCACCGAAATGTTCTTCGACATAATCGGTTTGCCTTCATTGTCGCGAGCCACGCCCTGGTAGTTGATTCCCTTAGGCGCTTGCGCGGAGGTTTGATAGATTGTGAGTATAGCCAGTAGACAAAGGAGTAGAAGTCTCTTCATAAATTAGTCCCCACTTTTACAATTTTTATAGTTTTACTTTCCGCATTGGTCAATACTATTTTAATAAAGTATACACCAGGACTTATATCGCCCAGTTGCACTTTGTTGTCTTTGCCTGGTTTGATGAGTGTTATCGATCGGCCCCATGAATCATAAAGTTCCATGCCTTGCACCTGCACTTCGCATCCATAAGCTTCAATGGTAATTTCTCCTTTGGCAGGATTTGGGTAATAACTAAACGCAAGGTCTTTGCACGGAAGAATTTCGGGTTGAAGAAATCCTTGCGTGAGAATAAAGTTTGAATTTGCTAACGTGAGAATGGCAGGCTCGCCAATGGATGAGGTAACGATAAAATTGGGTACCGAAACATCGAAGCCGGCCAGGTTAGTTACCTGCTGACGCGCTTGCGCCATCCCCATAAGGGGCAAAAGCAGAAGTAAGAAACAAGTAAGTTTCGATCTCATAAGTCGTTAGGAAATAGAAACTTACGACTTTTGATTAAATATTTACCTAAAGTGGAAAACTTGTGGAAAAAATCTTTACAAGTGTTGCCCGAGGTATAAACCTCCAAAGGTTGCACTCAGGCAAACGACTACACTGATAAGTGTATAGAGAAGAGCTTGTGTGGGTTGCCCGGTCTGTATCAGAGTTAATGTCTCGGCACTAAACGTTGAAAAGGTGCTGAATCCGCCACAAAAACCAACGGTAAGAAACAAACGGGTGTTAGTAGAAAACATCTGACGATGATCGGCCAATCCGATTGCAAGGCCAAGTACGAAGCAGGCAATTACGTTGGCGAGCAAAGTGCCCAATGGAAATTGATCTGTATAAAAAGAGTTAATCCACCTACCAAGACCAAATCGTACTACGCTCCCGAGACCACCTCCTACAAAAACAATGAGTAACGACCGGATCATTTTTGAATCATGTTAAAGGTGCTGAGGGATTTTCCAGAATAGCGCGCTCCTGACTGGTCAGGTTCAGGTCGGCTGTGATGGTGTAAACGGTTGGCCGCACCAGAAAAAACATAACAACGACCAACGCGGTGAAGAGCAGGAATGAATTATCGCCTGTAATTAATGCAGCCACACCGCCCACTATGCCTGGCAATTCAAAACAAGCCGACCGTATTAGTACAGCATTTTGGTAGTATCCTAATTTTCCTTTTAGAGAAGTTGTTGATGGGATGGTTGCAATGATTTTTTTGAAGATAAAGTATCCAGATAGTAACCCGATAGGAAGCACAGCAAAAAGTATATACCTTAACAATTGTGCAAAGGCAGGATCTGCATCCGTTGAAATGCCGCCCGTATAATTCAGGTATAACACAATCAGTCCAAAGGCTGCCATCACCATCACCAACGAAAAGTAAATCATGGTAAGTGCGTTCACTACAGATTTAGAGGTTGACTGATTCATGGTGATAAGAATTTAGGAGTAAAAAGTACGAAGAAAATTTTAACTATGTTGCGTTATCATCTTGTTCATAATGGCGAAGGCTTTTTGTTTGATGGCAAGTGTATCCTGATCAACTTCAATGGTTATTTCCGGTCCTACTACAATCTTGATTTTTCCCGGCCTTAAGCGAATGGTACCCGGAGGCATCAGCTTGCCGGCTCCCAGAACTACCATCGGTAAAAGTGATTTCTGCGTATCGGCAGCAATGCGAAAGGCGCCATCTTTAAAAGGTTGCAGAACTTCTTTACTGCGATTCTGAGTGCCTTCGGGGAAGATGAGAATGTTTATGCCCATAGTTAAAATCTCGCGCAAATGATCGAGACTTTTTTTGCGACTTTCATTACTGGTGCGATCAACGATAACACAGGTGGCGCGTGCAATCCACCCAAACACCGGAATTTTAAGAAGTTCTTTTTTTGCCAGTGGCCGAAACTGGCCACGAATTGTCATGGCAATGCCGGGCAAATCCAAAAAGGAAGTATGATTGCTCACATAGATATAGGCCTTGCCTTTTACAATATTCTCGCGACCAACCATTTCGTAGCGGATAAAGGTGAGCATGCTAAACACCCAACTCCAGGCTTTCATAAAAAAATAAGTAACGGATACGGCATGCTGGCCAAAGAATGCGGGAAGTATAATACCCGGCAAAAACACCAACATAAAAACGGTAAACACCAGAAACACCCAGAAGATGTAAAGACCTGAAAAGAATGAGTTGATAATCTTCACGTGTTCTAAAATAACAATTCCCGAAAGGTGCAAATCTTTCGGGAATTGTATGAAGCAAAATTTATAAGTGGTGTTAAGAATTATAGTTCGTTACTCCGGGCACAGCCACAGGGTAAAATCCATCGGCATTCGGAACGATGGGTGGTAATGCATTAAAGTCATACTGCGTAGGCATAATACTAAGGCCGGAGTTTAAAGCTTTCTCAAACTCAACGATATTACCTGAGTAAGTTGCTAAGCGACCTAGTATCGCGGTCATCGTACTCTTTGCGCCATTTTCAGTATCATCAAATTTGTATTCGCGTTTGGTGATGGCTGCAAATAATTCATCGTGTTCCGTTTGATACGGATTGTTTTCTTTGGTGCGATCGTATTGGTATAACACTTTACCTTTCCGGTCAACCATATTGGCGGCACCAAAATAAATGTTGCCTTTCGTTCCCATAATAAATTCATCCACCTTACTCATGGTGCCTTTAATGTGGCGACACTGACTGTTTAAAACGGTACCATCGGCATAGGTAAACTCAACATAATGATGATCAAAGATTTCGCCAAACTCTTTGCCTTTGCGCACTTCTCGGCCGCCCATACCTTGCGCCTTTACGGGATAGCCTCCCTTAAACCAATTAATCACATCAAGGTTATGAATGTGTTGCTCTACAATATGATCACCACATAACCAATTAAAGTAATACCAATTGCGCATCTGGTATTCCATTTCGGTTTGATTGTACTTGCGCGGATTTACCCATACGCCTTCATTGTTCCACCACGCTTGCGCGGAAACAATTTCGCCAATCATTCCTTCTTTATATTTTTTATATAATTCGCGATACGAATTTTGATAGTGACGTTGCAGACCCACTACTACATTTAATTTCTTCTGACGAGCGATTATAGCTGCATCCAAAACTCTTTTTATTCCGGCAGGATCGGTAGCAACTGGTTTTTCCATAAACACATGTTTACCTAAGCGCACAGCTTCTTCAAAATGTATGGGACGAAAGCCGGGTGGAGTGGTTAAGATCACTACATCGGCCAGCGCAATTGCCTTTTTGTAGCCTTCAAAACCTACAAACTTATTTTCTTCAGGTACAGCCACACGCTGCGAAACATTGCCTTCTTCGTTATCAGCATCGCTTAATACATTAAAGCATTGATCAACGCGATCGCGAAAGGCATCGGCCATAGCCACAAGTTTTACATTTTGTGTGGTAAGCAAGGCTTGCATGGCCGCTCCGGTGCCGCGCCCACCACAGCCAATCAATGCAATTTTTATCGCATCATCCACGGAAGTGTTTACAGCTTGAGCTTTGGTAATAAATGGAAGTGAGGCAAGACTTCCGGCAATGAGTGAGGTTTTTTTTACAAACTCTCTGCGCGTGTGGGTAGATTTCATAATTAGTTACTGGTTACTGGTTTCTAGTTACTGGTTGTGCGCTGCCAGAAACCAGCAGTGAGTAGCCAGCAACTACTTCAAGTACAAGTTATAAAACTTTTCAATCTCTTCCTTGGAGGGTTGTACGAGTGGTCGTGCCACGCGAAAGCCTACAAACATGCCATCGGTAAGCCACCATTTGCTTTTTGGAATTTGCGGATCGCGAATGTTCCAGTTGGAATGGGAAGCAATACGATTGGCACAACGCAACTCACTCGCATCGTCTAAGTAAGAACCACCCTTTACCGTTTTAGGATGTTTTGAGGCAGGCACAGTGATTGGATTTTTTTCGGATGCTTTTGAATAATATGCCGCATCATATTGATCGATGGTCCACTCGCTTACATTGCCCAGCATATCGTATAAGCCCCAGGCATTGGGTTTTAATTGAGTCACATGTTGAAACTTACTTGCACTATTATCTTTAAAGTAGCCGTACTCGCGCAAGCTCTGGGCATCATTTCCGAAAGGGTAGGTGGTTGAACTTCCGGCACGACAGGCATACTCCCATTCAGCTTCCGTTGGCAGCCGATAGAAGAATCCGGTTTTAATATAAAGCCATTTGCAAAACATCATGGCTGCGGTATGGCTCATGCTATTGGTGGGATGTTTTGCATCGCGGCCCATGCCCCAGGTTAAGTCGATGTATTGTGGAGTGGCACGGGTTATACCATCAATGGTTTTACTTTGGGGTAGCGAGTTGTCTTTAAAGTATAAATCCCACTCAGCAAAAGTTACTTCATGCTCGGCCATCCAGAAGGCACTAAGTGTTATTTGCTTTTGTGGAGCTTCATCCTCATTGCGACCACGTTCTGTAATGGGGCTGCCTATTTTAAATTTCCCTGCGGGTATCGCAGCCATCTTAAACGCAAGCGATGTTCCGGGTATGGTTTGATCGTAAGTTTTAAAATCCTGACCATATAGCGGACTTGAGACACTAATCAGAACGATGCTCAATCCTTGCCTTAACATCACTTAATTTTTAAAACTTTAAACTAAGCTTTCCGCTTTATCAACGCCATATAAAATCCATCGTAGCCCTCAGACGGTTTTATCCACTTCTCTTCGAGCAATTCAAATTTGTCTTTGTGTGAATCTAAAAAAGCCTGGACTTGATTTTCATTTTCGACAGGCAACAAGCTGCAGGTGGAATACACAAGTAGTCCGCCAGGCTTTACCATCGTGCTGTAATCAGTTAAAATATGTTGTTGTAGTTCTTTAACGCGCTCAATAAAGTCAACCGACAATTTCCATTTCGCATCGGGGTTACGCTTTATTACTCCTACTCCCGAACAAGGCACATCCAGTAACAAACGATCGGCAGAATTTTCTAGACGCTTTATTGTTTTCGAAGATTCAATTATGCGGGTTTCAATGTTTCCGGCACCGGCTCTGCGCGCACGTTTTTTTAGTTCTTCAAGTTTCCACGCTTCCGTATCCAATGCAATGATGCGACCTTTGTTTTGCATTAATGAAGCGAGGTGTAAAGTTTTTCCACCCCCCCCTGCACAGGCATCAATTACACGCTGACCGGGTTCTACTTTTAAAAAGGGAGCAATGTGTTGCGAGCCGGCATCCTGTACTTCAAACAAGCCATCTTTGAATTGCTGCCGCGTAAAAATATTCTGACGTTGTTCCAGAATCAACGCATCCGGAAATTCTGCAGGCGTTTCGGTTTCAATCTCTTCTTCTTCCAATTGAGTCTTAAGTGATTTGCGATCAATCTTTAAGGTGTTTACCCGCAAAACCACTTTTGCTTCTTCGTTAAGCGCTGTCAACTCTTTATCCCAATCTTTTCCTAATTCTCTCTCACCTAATTCATCGAGCCAATCGGGTATGGATTCGCGAATCTTTCGGTCTTGTTGCACTTCATTGTAGCGGGCTTCAATCTTTTTTCTATTCAGCCCTTCAAACTCGGCCCAGTCCGGAAATTCTGTATTGTTCCACAGGCACCAAACACCCAGCAATTTCCAGAAGTCATGCTCCTCAGCTTCTGATACATGCAGAAACAAGCGATACCACCGCACGATGTCGTAAGTAGTTTCTGCAATAAAACGTCTGTCGCGCGCGCCCCATTTCGGATTACTCTTCAGGATTTTCTCAATCACTTTATCGGCATATTTCTTGTTTACGAAGATTTCGTGAAGGCCTTCCACCACGGCAGTCGATAAGTTGCGGTAAATTTTCATGTCGGCAAGTTAAAAACTGGCTGGGGCAATCAGGGTATTTTTGAAGGAATGTTTTTAACTTGGCTATCTTTCAACAAAAGCAAATAATGAAAAGAAGAAATTTTATTCACGCGGGCCTTACTTCAGTTGTTTCAGCCCTCACAATCGGTTCAGCATCAGGCACAGTTAATCAACTCGCACCCAAGCCATTCAAGCACGCATATGCTCCACACGATGGGATGTTTAAAAATCATGCGGGGGCCGACTTTATTGAACAGATAAAGTTTATGGCCGATCAGGGTTTTCGAGGCATTGAAGACAACGGATTACTTGGCCGCCCGGTTGAATATCAGGAGCGCATCGGCAAAACCCTTGCACAACTGGGCATGACGATGGGTGTATTTGTAATTGATGGAGGCGACAACTGGAAAACCTCTCTGGCCACAGGCAAGCAAGAGTTCAAAGATAATTTTATAAAGACCTGCAAACTTTCGGTGGAGGCGGCCAAACGTGTAAACGCAAAATGGGCTACCGTGGTGCCGGGATTTTTTGAACGCAGAATGCCAATGGGTATTCAAACAGCCAATGTGGTTGATGCTTTGCGCAGAGGAGCGGAGATTCTGGAACCGGCTGGGTTAACTATGGTATTAGAACCCTTGAGCGATACCCCCGATCTTTTCCTGCGCTTTTCTGATCAAACCTACGAGATATGCAAAGCTGTGAAGAGTCCATCGTGCAAAATTTTGTTCGACATCTACCACATGCAGCGCAACGAGGGCAACATTATCAATAACATTAATTCCTGTTGGGACGAGATTGCCTACTTTCAGATTGGTGATAACCCAGGCCGTAATGAACCAGGCACGGGTGAACTTAACTACAAAAATATTTTTAAGCACATTTATGATAAAGGTTACCGTGGCATTATGGGCATGGAACATGGCAACGCCAAACCAGGCAAAGAAGGTGAGCTGGCATTGATTGCTGCCTATCGGGAGAGTGATAGTTTTTAAAATCAGTTTTTGATCTTACTATATGAAGTATCTAATTTTTGGTATCGCTTTTTTATTTGTTGTTTCTGGTGCCAACGCGCAACTTCAGAATTTAAAAAATAAAGTTGTTCAAAAGGGTAAAACACTCGCTAAGGGTAAAGCAACCGGCACAGCAGATGCTGAACGCGATCGATTAGATTCCACTGATTTCAATTATGCAATCACGGTAATTGACAATTCGGGTATGATGAACATCAGAGATTTTGATGAAACCCTCACAAAGTCTGCGTATGCAGCTTCAAACTTTTTATTTAAAGATGAGAAAGACAAAACTCCCGCACAGAAATCGCGGGCCATTTTAGATGCCGCAGAGAATTTTTATCAGGTGCGTCAGTATAAACCTGCCGAAGTGTATTTTTTGGATGCAAAACTTAGTTATGAAACCGCGGGCATCACCGACAATATAAATTACAGTAAAGTACATGCCGATCTTGGTTTGCTCTATGCCACCATGGGGCGATATAACTCAGCCGAGTATTTTACTGCCGAGGCTCTTTCCATTCGGGAACAAACGTTGGGTAAAGATAGTAAGGCCTATGCGGCATCATTAAATAATATTGCCGTGCTCTATCAGGAGACGGGCAAGTTCAATGAATCGGAAAATTATTTTGAACAGGCTCTCACTACGGTACAAAATCAATTAGGCAACGAAACTCAGGAATACGCGATTGTGCTAAACAACCACGCTATACTGCTAGCTGAAATCGGGCGACTTGATCAAGCCGTAACAAAACTCAATTCGGCCATCGCCATCTTAGAGAAACTAAAATCAAAGACAACGCTAACGCGAAACAAAGTAGGCTTTCAATCAAACCTGGCGTTGCTTTATCAGCAAACAGGAAAGTATGAGGAAGCTGAAGCGGTTTATCTAAATCTGGAAAAATCGCTTAAGCTGATAGGAGATAAAACATTTTATGCGGGCGTGCTCAATAACCTCGCACTGCTTTACATTCAAATGAATAAACTGGATAAAGTAGAAGATTACCTAAAGCAATCGGCCCAGATTTATCTAACACGATTTAAGGAAGGCCCTAACTATGCTAAAGTGATTAATGACCTTGGCAATTTTTATCGCACACAAGGTCGCTGGGCCGAGGCCGAAGAAAATCTCACCAAGGCATTAACGATTCGTGGTTCGGTACTCGATACAAACCACCCTGACTATGTACGATCGCAGGAAGACCTTGCTATTTTGTATTGGAAGAAGGGCGATCTCGCGAAAGCCGATGTCAATTATAAAATTGCCATGGATAAGTCGCTTGATTTTATCAATCGCTATTTTCCTCCAATGAGTGAAATTGAGAAAACAAAATATTGGGATGTGCTGCGACCTCGCTTTCAACGCTACTATAATTATTGTCTTGACGCCAGTGCCAATAATCCAGCCGCGATACAAACCATGTACGATTATCAGATCGCCACTAAAGGATTGCTACTTAACTCGACCAACAAAATCAAGAAGGCAATTTTTGCCAGTGGCAACAGTGAGTTGATTAAAGATTATGTAGCGTGGCTCGATAAGAAGGAAACGCTTGCGCGATACTACTCGCTTTCAAAAGAAGACCTAACCAATCAGAAAATTGATTTGCTTGCGCTGGAGAAAGAAGCTAATGACATGGAGCGCTCCCTCTCGCAACGCTCAACGGATTTCTCGCAAGGCTATTCCAATGAAAAATTGAGTTTTACACAAGTAGCATCTTTGTTGGGAGATCAGGAGGCGGTCATTGAATTTATTCACATCCGCACATTTGATAAAGACTTTATAGCGGAATCAAAGTATGCTGCGCTGGTGCTCACCAAAGGCATAGCCTCTCCAAAGTTGATTGTTCTCGATAATGGAAATCAACTTGAAACCCGCTATGCGAAGTTTTATAGAAATGCTATTCAACAAAAATCAGCAGATACCTATTCGTACGATCAGTTTTGGGCGCGCATCGAGCCTGCCTTAGCCGGAAAGAAAACACTCTACATCTCTGCCGATGGCGTGTATAGTCAGATCAGTTTAAACACACTAAAAAAACCTGACGGGGATTATCTGCTAAATCGGTATGATATCATTCTCGTAGGCAACTCAAAAGATGTAATTGCTTTAAAAAATCAAAAGCTTGTAGCATCAAAGAAGAGCGCCTTTCTGCTCGGCTTTCCTGATTATGGTGGCGATGCAGTAGCAGCCTTACCCGGCACGAAAGTAGAAATTGATAACATCTCTAAAATTCTGAAAGCGGGTGGCTATCAGATAACACCCTATCTACAAAAGTTGGCAACCGAGGCTACCATAAAAACAATAAAGGGACCTAGCCTGGTACATATTGCAACGCACGGATATTTTCAGCCGGATGTAGAGCAAGCTTCAGCTGGAGTGCACACTGAAAATGCAAAAAATAATCCGTTACTGCGCTCAGGAATTTTATTGGCAGGTGCATCGCCCACGCTGAAAGGAGAGGTGATGCCAAACCTGGAGAGCAACGACAACGGGGTGCTCACGGCCTATGAAGCAATGAACCTGAATCTGGAAGGTACCGATCTGATTATTTTGAGTGCCTGCGAAACTGGCCTTGGTGATGTGCGTGCCGGAGAAGGTGTATATGGATTGCAACGTTCGTTTCAGGTGGCAGGCGCAAAAGCGTTGGTGATGAGTTTATGGAAAGTAGATGATGCAGCCACGCAAGCATTAATGACACACTTCTATACCAACCTGGCCAAAGGAGGCAGTAAAGCCAAAGCCTTTAAGCAAGCGCAGCTTCAGTTAATGACTAAATACAAAGAACCTTATTACTGGGGTGCCTTTGTAATGATGGGGATGTAAGCGTTCTTACTACGATCTGATACATTCTTCATTCAAATTATTTCCATTTTTAAAAGACTCCTTGAACAACTTTATAAGTTGATTGTCTTTCAGGGGCCGGTCGAATTTGTATTTCGTTTCAGGTCAATGGAAACTTCATTTTCTTAAGTTCCCTTATCCACCATTCGGTTTGTTCTCTGCAGCCTTCTTCTAAGTTCAGAAAGCCCTGCAAACGGTGACGGAAAACAAAGTCAAATTTTCATCACCAATGCAATCGGTATCGGAAAATAAAATTTCGGAATTCAGTGCATTTACACTTAAATAGTAATGTATATCCAACATCCACCAAACATAAACTCTATGACACCCATCCTTACCCGAAGAAACTGGTTGAAGAAAAGCATGCTTACTGCGGGCGGCATAGTTACCGGTGCTTCGCTGGCATCGCACCTCCAAGCCATGCCTGCTTTTGGCATGAAGCCTTATCAAGGCACCTATAGTTTGTTTGAAGAATTTCTAATCGCGCAGGAGCTTGAAATCAAAGCCCGCCTGTCGGCCAACGAAAATCCGTGGGGCCCTTCCAAAAAAGCAATCGCGGCCATTGCCGATAGCGCGAGCAAAGGAAACAGATACGTATACAACAGCGCACAAAAAATTGTAGAGCAGATTGCCGAACTGGAAGGTGTTACACCCGAGCATATTTTGTTATCCGCGGGCTCTACTGACATCCTTGAAAAAACGGCCTTTGCTTTTTGTATGAAAGGCGGCAATGTTATCTCTGCCGATCCTTCTTATCTATCACTAGTAAAAACGGCTACTTCTATCGGGGCCACCTGGAAAAATATTCCGCTTACGGCAGACTATGCCCACGACCTTAACTCGATGGCTGCGGCCGTTGATGAAAACACAAAACTGATTTATGTATGCAACCCCAATAACCCAACGGGCACACTTACACCGATTGATGAGTTGAAGAAATTCTGTAAGAGTGTAAGTGCTAAAGTACCTGTGTTTTTGGATGAAGCTTATCTGGAATTACTTGATAATCCACAGTCGCAAACTACCGTAGGGTTGGTGTCAGAAGGATATGATATCATTGTATGCCGCACCTTCTCTAAAATTCACGGTATGGCTGGCTTGCGTGTAGGCTACATGGTTGCCAAACCCGAGCGAATTAAAATGATCAAGTCGTTGGTTCGCACCGAAATGGGCTTGTGTGTTACTTCCGTTGAAGCAGCGAGTGCCAGCTTAAAGGATAATAAATTTCAGGACTTCACGCGCAAGACAATAAAAGAAAATCGCGAGTTCACCTTTCAGGAGTTAACCAAGGCCGGATTAAATCCAATTCCATCCTTAACCAACTTTATTTTATTTCCACTACAAATTCCAGCAAAAGATTTTGTTACAAAAATGGCGGAGCGGGGCGTAGGCATCCGTGGTTTTGAAATTGAAGGCAAGCCGTATGGGCGTGTGAGCATGGGCACACTGGACGAACTAAAATTATTCGCCAAGAGTCTACAGACTGTATTAAGCTAAGATGAATTCGGTAAGCACTACCGTATCGCTGTTGTTGTTGATCCTGGTCGGGTATATTTTCCGCGGCAAGCTGAAAGGAAAAGAACAACGAGATGGAATTCGCACCATCATTCTGGGGCTCGCATTACCGGCCACCATTTTTATTGCGTTGCTTAAAATCGATTTTTCGATTGAACTCATCATCGTTCCGGTATTGGCACTGGCTTTTAATATCGTGATTTATCTGCTGGTGAGTAAGCTGCCCATGCAATCCATCTTTAATATTCCTCAAAACCAATACCGGGCACTGATTCTGTTGATTCCTTCATTGGCACCGGGGCTGTCGTGCTTTCCGTTTATTCTTGAATACAGTGGCGAGGGCACGGTGGCCATTGCTGCGCTGGCCGATCTGGGCAATAAAATATTTGTGTTAATCATCGCTTACCTCATTGCCATGCAATGGTACATACACGAAAATAAAATTGAAACTCAGGGCAAACGCGAACGGATAAAAAGCTTACTGATGTCGTTGGTTAATGAACCGGTTAACATCGTGATTCTTGTATCGGTAGTCATGCTTTGTCTTGGATTGGGCTACAATTCGATGCCGGCATTTATCAGGTTGAGTGTAGATAAAATCAGTTTGATGATGACTCCGATGGTGCTATTATTTATCGGCATTTCCATCAAGCTCACACTCCATCAGGTAAGAACTATCTTTTCATTTTTGTTTTTCCGATCGGCCATTGCATTTCTTGTTTCGGGTGTGCTGCTTCTGATACTTCCCATCAACGATTTGGCAACTGCGCTTTTAGTAGTAGTGTTTCCGCAAAGCGCCTGCAGCTTCTGGCCTTATGCGCACATGGCTTCTGTAAATGAATTGAGCAAAGCTCAGCCCGGTAAAAAAGTATTTGACCTTGACTTTGCCATGAATGTGCTGGCCTGCTCCTTGCCTTTTTCGGTGGTGCTTATCCTCGGCATTTATGCTGCAGGCGATTTCTTTGCCGGAGCTTCTACCATCTTTTCCTTTGCGGGTATCTTCCTTTTATTTGCTGTGGTGCCTATGTTAATTCCGGCCTCCAAAGTGCAAACGCTGGCGCGGGATTGAGCGTATGAATTCATTGCTTTGCGTCTCAGCGAAGTATTCTAATTGAAATCAGTTTTTATTCAATGACTTTAATACGTATTCAAAAATGTTACGACTTCTGTGATGTCCATACCCTTGCCCGTATGCACTGGATGTCAGGCACACCACTAAATTTTCACTGGGTACGATAAACAGCACATTGCCTCCATTTCCTGATGCGTAGATGCAATCATATTTTTTTCCATTGACGTTTTTTGTGCTACGCCACCAAAAGTATCCATACGCATTAGCAAACGGATTGTCTATGTCAAGTTGTTTTACTGACATCTCATTGATCCATGCCGAGCTGACAATCGTTTTTTCTTGCCATTGACCTTTATTGACTACCAGTTGTCCGATTTTTGCAAAGTCCAATGTCGACAGGTACAAATTTCCCATCGGTCCGGTGCTACCATTCGGAGCCGTGTACCAGTAATACTCCCTGATGCCCAGCGGAGAGAAAAGATTTTCTTTTGCAAAGTCCGAAAGCTTTTTGCCTGATGTCTCTTCTATGATGGCGCCCACAAGCATCGGGCAGATATCATTGTAAACGAATTTCTGCCCCGGTTTAAAAATCATCGGCAGAGAAATTGCAAAGTTCACCCACTGGTCATCGGTTAGCCAGTTTCCGGTACCGCCAGGTGAATCACCATCGTCATCGTCTGCGCTGAGACCAGAGGACATGGCAAGCAAGTGTTTAATCTTGATATCCTGATGTGCGTCTTTGGCGGGACGAATAAACTTAGGGCTTGGAAAAAAATCATAGATACTTTGCTCGGTACTTTTGACTAACCCTTTGTCAATGGCAATTCCTAAAAGTAAAGACGTTACACTTTTGCCAGCCGATCGGATGTCGTGAATGGTCTCCCTCCAATACGTATTAAAGTATTCTTCAACAACTAATTTGTTATCCTTTATAACTACAATTCCCCTAAAGTCGTTGGGCGGATTTGAGTTGATTAGTTGAATTAACTTTGCAATAGTATCACTACTCATTTTAACCGCAGTCAGATCGGTGCGCGGTAACCCGCGAACAGGTTGTCTTAGCTTATCGGTTAAATCATCCTGAGCAATACATGTGGTACTTGCCAGAAGTGCGATTGTTAAAATTCTAATCAGGTTGTTCATCTTTATTTCTTTTGGTCTGAGTTGTTCAGGGCTTGCGTCACACGTGTAAAGCCAACCTTTCTGTGATAACTGCAAATTAACATTGACCTGCTAGTGGCTATGCGTTTTGTTGGCGGCTGTGCAATTTCTACTCAACTCTATTCTATGTCTTTTAAAATGTCTAGTACTATGTTGCCAATAATTACTGTCCCATATGTTTTGTCCGAAGAATTATTTGTCACCGGAGTCTTGAACAAATTCTCGTCTCCTGGTCCCAAGTAGCCGATCAGAATAATCTTTCCAGTCAACAGGTCGCAATTTGTTAATGAAACTTCTTTGTAATTCAATATTTCAAACTCCGGTAATTGGTGATAAAAATTAATTGGATAGTCCTTGTAAAATGATTTCGCTGCAATTTCGCTTTGTCGATTTGTGTCGTACTGAAGAGCAACGTGCATTGGAAGACTATACTCAGCTCTTTCAGTCAGTCGGTAATAAGAATCTGTTACTCCATTCTCGTTTTGAGCTAATCCAGTTAGTCCCGTCAACATTGCTGGGTGTGAGAAAAGTTTATCTGATTCGATATGAGTCCCATTTTCATAACCTTCAACCAGCACTACCTTTTCTGACTCTGTTATTGACTGCCTAAGAGTCGAGTCACATTTCTTGTCTTTCACTCCCACGAACAGAAAATTTATCCCGATAACTTTTGGGTTACACTTCGATAATGAGGTAATCAATTCCCCCATTTGACATCTGTCAATAGTCTCGGCATTGATTAAAACGATGTCTTTAACTTTAGTCCTCAAGTCATTTGTCGACTGTTGAGTCTTTGTCCCGCAACACCAAAGTATTGTCAATAAGAAACTCCACTGTATTCCTTTCTGAATCATAACTGTTCGTCAAAAAAAATGCATTGCCGCCAACAATCCAATGTATGCAATTGCATATATATATCTAATATGAGCCGTGAAATTTTGCATTCTCTTTTTCGTGCGGCTCTTAAAAATGCTATATTTCGCTATGAAAAAAATTCTAATTGCCTTATCGCTCACGGTCTGTGCTTTCTTCACAGCGTGCTCACCCAACCAACCTATGCAAGATCAAAAAATGCTTCGCCACGTTGTGCTCTTTAAATTTACAGATACCTCCACCCCCGAAGAAGTTAAAAAAATAGAAGATGCCTTTGGCGCACTGGCCGGCAAAATTGATCTGATCAAAGATTATGAGTGGGGCACCAACTCAAGTCCGGAAGGGCTCAATCAAGGCCTTACCCATTGCTTCTTTGTAAGCTTTGCCAGCGATAAAGACCGTGATGATTATCTTGTGCATCCCGATCATCAGGCATTTGTAGAAGTTTTAAAGCCGCATCTTGATAAAGTGACGGTAGTCGATTACTGGACAAAATAATTTCAATCAGAATCTGGCAGAGTTAACCCTCTACCGGATTCTTTTTCTTGCCAGCAGGCTTGATACTTTCAAGCCCATCATCAGCGATACCCACGCCAGCAGCACAACAAATTCACTATACGATCCACCCACGTTGGTCAATGTTCCACGTACGCGCGGCAGATAACTCATAAAAAAGATAAACCACACATAATACAGGTAGATCAGCGAAAGCGTAGAGAAAAATTTGACTGAGATTTTATTGCTCTCAACCTGTGCTTGTATCCACGGCATGGCAAAAATTAATACGTAAGCTAAAACCCCACCCGCCAGCCGGATCGGTATCAACGCATAGCCCGAAAGGTATACGAACGACAATAGTTCGATCAGGTGAATGCCATGCGCAATGGCAAAGATTAAAAAGTATTTATCGGAGAGAATCGATTTTACATTAAGCAACCGGTGATTATGGAACAAGAAGATAAAACTAAAAATAACGAGCGAAGCCCGGCCCGAAAATCGGGTAACTGCCTGCAACGATTCGAGCGAGGTTCCATAATTGATTACAGCCAGCAGCGCAATGCCTACTTCAATGATCAGGGTACTGAGCAGTGCGTCTTTAAATTTCATTCGATTATTTTTCTTAGTACTGAAATAAGTATTTCTACTTCAGCTTCCGTATTGTAATAGTGTGGTGAAATCCGCAACGCCCAGTCTACGTGCTTGGCTTCAAAATCGATCAGCGCAAAGTGCTTGTAGCCAACAGAAGTATTTATGTTTTCGTTTCGCAAGGCAGTGAGCACATCCGATGCTTTATGATTTGGGATTTCAACGGTAATGATACTGCTTTGTTCAATGCCCACATCAAGTAAACGCAAACCCAGCTTTTTTACTTCGGTGCGCACCAGGTTGCCCAGCGTTGTGTTGCGTTTGAAAACTTTATCGATGCCAACAGCCAGTGCATAATCAATTGCAACCTTGCTGCCCAGCACCAGTGCATATGGAAATTCCCAATCTTCAAATCTGCGGGCGTCCATGCGAGGCGAATATTCATCCACTTTTAGCCAGTCGGCTCCGCGCATGTCAATAAATAGCGGTTCAAGTTTTTGTTGGATGATTTTATCCGACACATATAAAAAACCGGCACCGCGCGGTCCGCGTAAAAATTTGCGCAACGTGGCGCTTAGAAAATCGCATTTAATTTTTTTTACATCTACGGGAATCTGCCCCACCGATTGGCAGCCATCTACGAGGTAGAAGATGCTTCGTTTAGCGCAAAGTTCGCCCACTTCTTCCACGGGTTGAATTAATCCGGTGTTGCTGGGCACGTGTGTAAGTGAAACCAACACCGGGTGATGTGTGTCCATCAACCGTTTCATGTCGTTTACATCCACGCCACCTGAAGCGAGACTGGCAGCCCTAAGAATTTTGATGTTGAATCTCTTTTGTAAAGAGAGAAAGGCAATCTGATTGGAAATGTAATCTTCATTGGCAAGCAAAATCGAATCGCCTTCTTTAAAAGGAATGCAGGAAAGTGCCCGGGCAAAAGCGTTGGTAGCGCTGGAGGTAAAAGCAATGTTGGTGGCTTTGCAGTTAACTAATTCCGCAGCGGAATGATAGAACCCTAAAACTTCTGCTGCTTTAAGATCGGCTGCTTCATAGCCACCCAGTAACCCTTCCAATCGAATGTGTTCAGTCATTGCATTGATGACAGCCTGCGGCATCAGCGAGGCGCCTGCATTATTGAAATGAATTTTTTCAGCGCATCCGGGTGTTTCCTTTCGAAGCAGATCGAGGTTCATGGTTATTTGCCTTCGGGTTTTAGTAATAGTGCTTTTCCTTTCGATTCTATTTCTTTTCGGTTCATCAGCATCTTTCTGAATTTTCCGGAAGCAAACATTTCAGCCTGATCACTATAATAAGCACTCATCACATTGCCCGATTGCCCGGAGGGCGAAACAGTTTCTCCGTTTTCGAGATCACCAAAGTCGGTGATCTTGCGCAAGGCGGGGCCACCATCTACATCAAAATAGCCCGTGGTGTCAAGACCAAAATGCAGGTTGTTGATTACTTCGCTACCACCAGGTACTTCAAACGTCTTTGAATTAAAGAAAGAGCGCAAGGGCTTCACAGCATCAAAGGCATGTTTGTGTGTGAGCGTATGAATCTTTCCCCATTTCCAATCGTCAGGATTTTTTCCACAGATAGATGTCAATAATTCAATGGTTTTAATCGAAGCATTTTCTACTATCATCGTACGGGTTTCTTTTACCTCAGTATTTTTATTATCCCACCATAGTGAGGTTTCGTTGCCGATAAATTGTTCGTAACTGTTTTTTAATAGCGAGGTTGCTGCCAGCGATTCATATGCCTTGTGCGAAATTTCATCGGCCATAGCTTGCCGCATAATTTGCGAAAGCATGTTGTAATAAATAGCAGGCTCGGTTTGTTCTTTACCATGATCACCCCTCCAGTTTGAAAGCTGGGTCACAATAGCAGCATGCTCCGGTTTATTAATACTTTTAAGAATAGCTGCAATCTCGTGTGCAATATCGGCATGCATGTGCGAGGTAACATCCAGGTTCACATTCTTCATGTCATTCAACGTCCATTTCTTTTCTTCTTTGATAAGCTCCTCAATTCTTCCGGCCCGGCTTCGCGGATAATAATATCCGGGAAATAAAATCCCATCAACGGTGTCGGGCTGGTTGTTGGCTGAGTACACATACCCCCACGGTGGATTTACAGTATGTGGGTTTTTAGAAAAATCGTAGTACCCCAGATACTCATCGTTGCCACTGGCACCATCCAGAAAAAATTTGGGTGCAACATGTGGCGGACGAATAGGAAGTTTGGCCACGGCCCACCACGCAATGTTACCATGCGCATCGGCATACATCAGGTTAAGGCCGGGTGCTGAAAAAAGTGCGGCTGCTTTTTGAACATCAACAAAATTCTGAGAATGGTTAAGTTGATAGGCTGCCTGCAAGGCCTGGTTTGGTTCGTGATTGAGCAACCACCACAACGAAGTTGGCTTCATGTCTTCCGTGAAGTCGATGATGCCGTTAATCATGTTGCCATGAGGCGTGATGGGAATCGTTAATTCAAAATCAACATCGTCTTTTACTTTGATAATCTCTTTCCGGAATTCAAGATCGATCCACTCACCCTTGTATTTTACTTTTCCTTCATTGGTTTCTTCAATAAAAAAATCGGAGTCATCATTTTCAAACATGGTAAGTCCCCAACCGGCAAAATGATTTTGCCCTAACAAACCAAACGGAATGCCTGCAATGTGATGTCCATAAAACCGATAGCCGGGATATTCCATGTGAGCTTCGTACCATACGGCAGGTTGTGCAAAGCCAATGTGTGTGTCGTTGGCCAGAATAGGGAAACCAGATTCTGTGCGACTGCCCGCCACCGCCCAGCCATTGCTGCCTTGCCATAGAGGCACCGGAATTTTTTCAAGCGCATCGCTTAAAAAGCTGATCAATGAATCAGTGGCTTTGTTTTTTCCCGCTCCGTCAAAACTTTTAATTCGAACGGCATTGGCCGGAGTTTCAACCGCCAGATCTTTGAGATACTCAGCACCCAATTCATTTTTAATTTTTTCAAGCACGGGGTCAACGCGCAACCCTTCGGCAAATCCAAATGACATAAAACCCACTGCGTTGTAAATATCTTCGGGATTGAATTCAGTTTTTGGGATGCCGATGATCGTGAATTCGAGCGGAGTTTTTCCAGTCTTGACAAATTGGTTGATACCCTTTTGATAGGCGAGGGCCGCCCGCTGAAACGAGGCTGTGTCGCTGCTTAAATATTTTTCGGCATGTTCTTTAGCGAATTTATTGATGCCCAGCGTGCGAAAGAGTTTATCTACGTTCAGTAAATCTTTACCGAGTACTTCCGACAGGCGACCACTGGCAGCACGCCTGATCATCTCCATTTGGAAAAGCCGATCCTGCGCATGCACATAGCCGAGTGCATAGTAGGCATCTTCTTCATTTTGGGCATAGATGTGCGGAATGCCGTAATCATCATATAAAACTTCAACAGACTCTTTTAATCCCGCCAACGTAAGCTCGCCTGAATAGGTTGGTTTTGTGGAGTTCAGATAAAAATAGAGGCTAACGCCTGCAATCAGAATCAGAGCAAGCAGCCCAAGAATAATTCGTTTTAAGATTTTCATAGGTAGATGGAATGTTGAAAGTTAAGTATTCTCAGCGCTTCTCTGTGTTTCTGTGGTTAGAAATTTTCACTGAGATAGAATAGTAAATTCAACTATCTTTAGATTTATGAAATGCCTCATCCTGCTACTTTTTCCTTGCACCCTTCTGGCTCAAAACAAATACGGTCTCAACCCTATGAAGCTGACGGAGTATCAGGCTAGTGTAAAAACAAACCCCGATAATGAATTGGTAAACCTCGAAAAATTTATTCCCGGCCTTTTGTTGGAAATCGGGTATGCAACCACCAACAATTTTACAGGAACAAAGATTTATACACTGGCTCGTGCGTATGCCCGCAAGCCTGTAGCCGAAGCGTTAAAAAAGATTCAGGCCGATTTAAAGAAACAAGGTCTGGAATTGAAAATCTTTGATGGGTATCGACCTTACTCGGCAACCGTCATGTTCTATGAAACCTATCATGACACTACGTATGTGGCTTCGCCCTATAAGGGTTCACGGCATAACCGTGGGTGCGCGCTTGATCTTACCATTATTGATTCCAAGACCGGAAAAGAATTGCAAATGCCTACTGAATGGGATTCGTTTAAGAAAGAGGCCTGGCCAACAACACCCGTAGCTGATCCTGTTATTCGAAAAAACCGCAAGACGTTAATTGATGCGATGGAAAAACATGGCTTCAAGGTAAACGCCAGCGAATGGTGGCATTTTGATTTTGTAGGCTGGCAGAAGTTTGCGGTAATGGATATTGATTTTGAGGAGTTGGAGAAGTAGGTTCACTTCATTCAATTCGATAGATTTGTTTCGTTTTAAAATTCTTGTATCATGGACAAAAAAAGTAAAAAATTCCTGTTTGATTATTTGAATAATTCTTCACCCACCGGCTTTGAGCAAAGCGGGCAACAGATTTGGTTAGATTATCTGAAACCTTATATCAGCGACTATATGGTGGATGTGTATGGCACTGCCGTGGGGATCATTAATCCCAAAGGTGCTTACAAAGTGGTGATCGAAGCGCATGCAGATGAGATCTCGTGGTTTGTAAATTACATTACCGAAGAGGGCTACATCTATGTACGCAGAAATGGCGGTTCAGATCATCAGATCGCACCTTCCATGCGCGTGAACATTTATGGTAGCAAAGGAGTAGTGAAAGGTGTTTTTGGCTGGCCGGCTATTCACGTTCGTGATGCTGCCAAGGAAGAAACACCGTCATTAAAAAATATTTTTATCGACATCGGTGCGGAATCAAAGAAAGAAGTAGAAGCCATGGGTGTACATGTTGGTTCGGTAGCCGTATTTCAGGATGAGTTGATGGAACTGAATAAAAACTATCTGACAGGTCGCGCACTTGATAACCGCATGGGCGGCTACATGATTGCGGAAGTAGCGCGCAGACTGCATGAGAATAAAAAGAAATTGCCATTCTGTTTATATATAGTGAATGCAGTGCAAGAGGAAATTGGCTTACGTGGAGCCGAGATGATTTCGCGCAGACTGAAACCCGATCTGGCCATCTGTACAGATGTAACACACGATACGCAATCACCGATGTATAATAAAAAGGATAGCGGCAACCTGAAGTGTGGAGCGGGTCCGGTACTATGCTATGGTCCGGCAGTACAAAACAATGTACTGAAGATGATTATTGATGTTGCCAACAAAAAGAAAATCCAATTCCAGCGTCAGGCAGTGTCACGTTCAACAGGGACGGATACAGATTCATTTGCATACTCCGCAGAGGGCGTTGCCTCTGCGTTGATCTCACTTCCTCTGAAGTATATGCATACTACTGTAGAGACGGTTCATAAAGAAGATGTAGAAAATGTAATTAACCTGATTTATGAAGTGTTGCTGCAAACAAAACCCGGACACGATTTTAGGTATCTTAAATAAGAGTAAAGTTATATAATTTGAAAGCTTAACGTTAACTGAGTTAGCGTTAAGCTTTTTTATTGTTGGTCAGGTTATCAATCTCAAAAGAGATGAATCACAAAAGGTAACCGATGTGTGTATAACTAAATGCAATTTATTTTTGTCCGATAATTTTAATTCGGCTCAACCTCATATCAACCAAACGAAGTGCTGTCAACAGTCTGTCAGACTATACAACCATTGGGCGATTATATCATTTCACTGATCGTTTATTTTATCAGGAGTATGAAGTTGCATTTTTTCTTAACGATGAAAGTTGATTTCTTCGCATCACAAATTTTTAACCATTATTTCAAACTATGAAAAAGCTTTTATTAGTACTAGTTGCAATTTCAGTTTTCGCTGCAAGCTGCACGAATGAAAACTCAGAGAACCCTATTCCTCTAGGAGATGTTGTGATCAGCGGAACAATTGCTAGTGATTTGGATGAAGATGAAGATGCTGGAGACCAGCCTTTAGAGACTGTTCCTGCAAACGTGCCTGTATTTATTCTTGATGCCAACACAGGTGCTGTACTTGCTGAAACGGTAAGAACCAACGCCTCAGGAGCTTATTCTGTAACTGTAAAAATTGGTGGGCCACGCAATATCGAAATTGTAGTGGGAGATTTTACAGTTGAAATCAACGTGTTTGATGCAGGAGAAGGTGATTATGTAAACAAGCCAGCTATTTATAATGAGCGTGAGTCAAGAACAATCTTTAACGCAGTGAAAGGTGCTACGTATATTCAGAACATTGAAATTGATCAGCCTGAAGTAGTTGATTTCGATTAATTCTGTATATACTTAATTACTTAAAAACATATTTTGATGAAAAACTTACTATTAATATTGTTATGTCTTATAACTGGCACTTACGTGGTATCAGCACAAGACGTAATTACCGAGACCGAGCCGTTAAAAAACAAGAAGGGTATTTTAATACTCCCTCAAACCGAAGAGTGGGGATTAGGTATATCTGCCTCTCCATTCTTGCAATACGCGGGTAATTTTTTAAACGGAAATACGTTTAATTCTTCAGCCACATTTAACTATGCATCTAATGTTGCCAATGTTGGAAATAACATTGCAGTGTTTGGCAAGTATGTTAAAAACGAGAACACGCATTACAGAGCCCGATTTAATGCAAGTGTAGCCACTACTATTGATAAGGTTGTAGTTACAAAAGATCAATTAGTTTCTGATCCTGAATTCCCAGCCTTTACCGAAGATTGGAGAAATACAAACAACCAGACTTTTATTCTGGCTGCTGGTATTGAGAAAAGAAAGGGTTCTACCCGCCTTCAAGGTTTTTATGGTGGCGAATTAGTTTTGGGCTATGCAGGTCAGAATGCCGAATTCCAATATGGTAATCAGATCTCCGCTGATTTCACATCCCCAACCACCAACAACTTTGGAAATAACTATAACGGATTTACTTCGGATGGAGACCGCATTCGCACAATCAACAGAAAGACCGGAAGTAGCTTGATGGTTGGTGCACGTGGTTTTGTTGGCGTTGAATATTTCTTTGCACCCCGAATTTCGTTAGGCGGTGAATTTGGTTACATGATTGCTGTAAGGTCGAATGGAAGAACACTTACTGAAACTGAGCAATGGAGTAATAACACAAACACTGTTCTTAAAACTAATATTGATAGTTATACCAGCGGACCTACTACCATTGGTCTTGGACTGGACAACCTAAGTGGATCAATTAATCTTTTATTCTATTTTTAATAGAAATTTTTAATAGCAAAAAAAGCTGCCTGAGAGGGCAGCTTTTTTTATTTACGCAGGTTAATCACTTTGAGTGACAAAGCCTACCGACTTCAGATCTTCCCAAAATCCTGGATACGATTTATTAACTACTTCCGGAGCCTCTATTCTTAATTCGGTTTGAGTTGCCCACGGGGCCAGTCCCATGGCCATTCTATGATCATGATAGGTTTCTATTGTGATTGGCTGACCTGAAATTTTACCAGGCATGAGTTTCCAGGTACCTGATTCCGGTTCGGTAAGTTGGGCATCAATCTTCGCTAATTCATTTTGCAAAGCCGCAATCCTGTCAGTTTCCTTGATGCGTAAACTTTCCAGTCCGGTAAATTCGCCACTGATTCCTTTTGCTGCACATACGGGCAAAACAGTTTGAGCCAGATCGGGGCAATCTTTAAAATTCCAACTCAGTTCTGCGTTTGCCTTTTGTTTTGTAAGTATCAGTTGATTGTTTTTAAAAATAGATTTTACGCCCAATGTTTCCATGATCTCGGCAATAACCCGATCGCCCTGCAACGACTTTTCGGATACATTGGGTAATACAATTTCTGCTTCATCCGCCAATGCGGTAAAACCATACCAATAGCTGATGGCCGACCAGTCTGCCTCAACTACTACATGTGCCGCACGATAAGAAGCCGAATCAATCCGAATCACCTGCGCTTTTAAATCAATACTACTTTTTACGCCAAACTGTTCCATCAAAGCGGCAGTCATCTGAATGTAGGGCACACTCCCTATTTTTCCAGTAAGCTGAAGTGTGAGGCCTCTAGGAAGGGTGGGAGCCACCATCATCAAGGCCGAAATATATTGGCTGCTCACGTTGCCAGGGATAGTAAGTTCGCTGGTTTTTTGAGGGCCAAATCCTTTCGTTTCAATTGGCGGGAAGCCCTCCTTTTCAAGATAGTCAATAGAAACACCAAGTTGCCGCAAGGCATCTACTAAAATGCCGATGGGGCGTTCCTTCATGCGGGCCGTTCCCGTAAGGATTTTATTCTTATTGGTAACAGCAAAGTAGGCTGTTAGAAACCGCATGGTGGTTCCGGCATCAAGCACATCAATTGTTTTCTCCTCGCTGCCAACCAACCGATTCATCAATTGCGTATCGCGGGCATCTGAAAGGTTGCTAACAACTGATTGGTTCCCACTCAAGGCCTTTAGCAGGAGGGCACGATTACTGATACTCTTGGAAGAAGATAATTTATGAGCGGTGCCAAGGAGCCGCGGGGTTTTAGCAAGATGGAGATACGATGTCAAAAGAATGATCGTTAAAGTGAATGTTAAAAGTAATTTTTATCAGAGATTTTTTCTGTTCGTTGAAACATTTTAATTTAGAATTTGGTTGAAGACAATATGACAACAACAAAGAAAGTAATGATTGGATTGGGCGTAGCGGGCGGTGCCTTGCTGGCAGCCTGGTTGCTAACGGGTGATCGTGGAAAAAAAACGAAAGAGTTTGTTTCTAAAACTGCTGATGATTTGAAGCAGTCGTTCACTAAGAAATCGAAGCAAGATATTGACGATTCAGACGTACACTATGTGTAACACGACTGATAATAATCAAGCGAAGCATCAATTTCCTCAAGGCTGACCTCCACATCCCATATAGCCTGACCAATTCCCTCGGTCAAGGCCATTAAAATCTTATTGCCCTTATTTTTCTTATCCTGGCTCACTATCTCCAATATCGATTTTCTACTGGCAGGTAGTGTAATAGCCGGGTAGACCTGCTTCAGATAGTCCACAATTTCAGTAAGATCTTCTTTGCTCAATAGGTTTTTTCTGTTGGCTATAAATGCTTCCGTAATCATGCCAATGGCGATGGCTTCCCCATGAAAAATGCGGTGGCCTGATTGCAAAAAGTAGCTTTCCACCGCATGCCCAATGGTATGGCCGAAGTTCAGGATCTTTCTCAGACCTTTTTCTTTCGGATCCTTTTCCACCACCGATTTTTTGAAGTTTACCGAATGTGAGATCACCGAGTTCCAATCCTGCTCTTTTAAAGATTTTTTCCTAAGTGCACCCCAGGCTGGTTTATCGGAGATCAGGCAATGTTTTATTACTTCTGCAAAGCCTGACCGTAATTCCCTTTCGGGCAATGTTGCCAGAAACGCTGGACAGATTAAGGTTGCGGCAGGCTCACAAAATACTCCAATATGATTTTTGAATTGTTGAAAGTCGATCCCCAGCTTTCCACCCACGCTCGCATCCACCTGCGCGAGAAGTGTTGTGGGTAGAAGAACGAAATCTATTCCGCGTTTGTAGGTAGCGGCACAAAATCCTCCAAGATCGCCCAACACGCCCCCGCCTAAAATCAGAAGCAACGAATGTCTGTCAAATTGAAAACTGGTGAGTTTTTCCCAAACCACCTGGCACGAATCGAGATTTTTATTTTCTTCTCCTGCAGCAATCACCATCAGCTTATGGGGTGGCAGGCTGTCTTTGATAATAGGATAGCAAAATTGCTCCGTATTTACATCCGTAAGAACTCCCAGAGTAGAGTAAGGTTTTCCCGCAAGGAATTGAGTTATTAAGTTATGCGGGTTGGATTGAATGGAGATTGCTGACATGTTATTTATAGCGACTGAATATTAACTTACTTCCGAACAAATTAAGTCAATTCCTGTCTTTAGAATGCCTACCCCATTAAAAATCTGAGGCAATCTTATATTTGTGCACCAAACTGTAAGCGTATGCAAGCCGAGTCCAGAGTACATTTTGACGATACTGAAGTTGCTTTCTCTTACAAAAGTGACCGTGAGTTAAAGAAAGCCAATTTTATTTTCTCAATCGTCAACCACCCGTGGGTATCAGGGGTAGCAACCGGATTGGCAAAAATGGGCCTGGCACTTAGGTTACCCGTTAAAGGACTTATACGGGCTACTGTATTCGAGCATTTTTGTGGTGGAGAGACGATCGATCAGACAACGCGCACCATCGATACCTTAAGTCGATTTCATGTAGGTGCCATTCTGGATTTTTCTGCCGAAGGTGCAAAAAGCGAAGTGGGGTTCGATCACACAACAGAAGAGATTATTAGAACCCTGGACAAGGCCAAAGGCAATGAGTCCATTCCGTTTACAGTTTTTAAGTGCACGGGGTTGGCCACCATGGATTTGCTCGAAAAAGTGCAGAGTAAAAAAGACCTAACAGCCGATGAACAGGAAGACTATAAACATTTTTGCGATCGTGTAGAAAAAATCTGTGCAAAGGCCTTTGAGTATGATGTGCCCGTGATGGTGGATGCAGAAGACAGTTGGATTCAAAACCCGATAGATGCGATTGTGTATGAGATGATGAAGAAATACAATCAAAAGCGAGCCATTGTCTATAATACCTTTCAGATGTATCGCAGTGATATGCTCGAAAATTTACGCAATGCCTTTCACGATGCAGCCATGCACAACTATTATTTGGGTGTAAAAATGGTGCGCGGTGCCTATATGGAAAAGGAAGCCGCACGGGCTCAACAACTGGGCTACACAAATCCCATTCATCCCAACAAACAGGCTACTGACGATTCCTTTAATAAGGGGCTGGCATTTTGCATCGATAACAAACAACGGGTAAGTCTCATATGCGGATCGCATAACGAATACAGCAATCAGTATCTGACGGTACTGATGGAAAAACATAGCCTGAAAAATAATGATGCTCGTGTGTGGTTTGCTCAGTTGCTCGGCATGAGCGATAACATCTCGTTCAATCTTGCAAAGGCGGGTTATAATGTGGTAAAGTATGTGCCCTACGGACCTGTAGAGTTAGTGATGCCATATTTAATCAGACGTGCTTCTGAGAACACCTCGGTGGCAGGCCAAAGCAGCCGCGAGCTTACCATGATTCGCAAGGAGTTAGTGCGAAGGAAAAACGTCAATGCAGTTTAATGAGCACGAGTTGACAAGTGCTCATTTTCAATTGTCAATTAATTAAGGTCTGAATTCACTATTTTTGCCCCTCAAAATAAACTCGTCATGCAGTTGAGCGAACAGGAGATTATCCGCAGACAAAGCTTACAGGAACTCACCAAATTGGGGATCAATCCCTATCCGGCCGAACTATTTGAGATCAATGTGTCAGCAGCGGAGATCCATCAAAACTACCTGAATCAAAAGATTGAGTATAAAGACATTTCACTTGCCGGCCGCATTATGTCGCGCAGAGTAATGGGCAACGCTTCCTTTGCCGAATTGCAGGATGAAACGGGTCGTATTCAGGTGTACTTTCGCAGAGATGATATTTGCCCCGGTGAGGACAAGACTTTATACAATACGGTGTTCAAAAAACTTCTGGACATTGGTGATATTATTGGCGTAAAAGGCTTTGTATTTACAACTCAAACCGGAGAAGTTTCCATTCACGTTACGGCTTTCAAAATTTTATCGAAGTCCCTGCGGCCGTTGCCCATCGTGAAAGAAACAGTGGATGAGCAAGGCAATAAAGTTTTACACGATGCATTCACCGATCCTGAGCAGCGGTATCGCATGCGCTACGTGGATCTGGTTGTAAACCCTCAAGTGCGCGATGCATTTGTGAAGCGCACGAAGCTGGTTAACTCCATGCGCGAGTATCTGAACAACAAAGGATATCTGGAAGTAGAGACTCCCATCTTACAACCACTCTATGGCGGGGCGGCAGCAAAGCCTTTTAAAACTCATCACAATACATTGGATATGACGCTCTACATGCGCATTGCCAATGAGTTGTATCTAAAGCGATTGATTGTAGGTGGGTTTAATGGAGTGTATGAATTTTCTAAAGACTTCCGCAATGAGGGCATGTCGCGGTTTCACAATCCTGAATTCACGCAAGTAGAATTGTATGTAGCCTACAAAGACTACTACTGGATGATGGATCTAGTGGAGGAGATGATTGAAAAAGTTGCTATGGATTTGCACGGTACTACACAAGTAAAGGTAGGTGAGAACCTGATTGACTTTAAGAGACCGTGGAAGCGCTATACTATGTATGAAGCTATCCAGCATTTTACAGGCATTGATATTTCGAATATGGATGAAGTTGCGTTACGCGATACATGTAAGAAGTTACATGTGCCAGCCGATAATACGATGGGCAAGGGTAAGCTGATTGATCAGATTTTTGGCGAGAAGTGCGAGCCTAATTTGATTCAACCAACATTTATTACGGATTATCCATTGACGATGTCTCCGCTGGCCAAAAAGCATCGCACCACACCTGGACTGGTTGAACGCTTTGAAGCCATCTGTAATCGCAAAGAAATTTGTAATTCATTCTCAGAATTGAATGACCCTATTGATCAACGCGAACGCTTTGAAGAGCAACTTGAATTGGGCAAGCGTGGTGATGAAGAAGCCATGACGCTCGATGAAGATTTTTTACGCGCCCTTGAATATGGGATGCCGCCCACTGCGGGGTTAGGTATTGGTATCGATCGGCTTGCCATGGTGATGACCAACTCACCGTCTATTCAGGATGTAATTTTCTTTCCGCAGATGAAACCTGAAAAGCATGCCGAGGTTAGTGCGGATGCCGATTTTGAGGTGTTGGGCATGCGTGCTGAATTAATACCAATACTTCAGAAATTGGGAATAACAACGGTGGCTCAGTTGAAAGAAATAAAAGCCACAAAACTCTTCAACGATATTCCTGGGATGCGAAAAAAACTAAAGTTAGATACGGTTCAGAATCCTACCCTACAGGAGATTGAGGGTTGGTTGAAGTAGTATTGTTGCGGTATTAATTATCAAAGAAACTCCGTTGGCGATCTAGCTTTAAGTCGCTGAGCATACTTGACTTAATGCCAATCGAAAAATTATACGATTGATAGGTGCCAAACGGAACCCAGCTCAAACTCATTTGCCAGCAATGTAAATCGCGATTTAAACTTAGCTGAGTTTGCGTGAAAGCTTTGTTCTCAAAATCATAGCCTGAATTGTAAACGATCTTCCACTTTTCAGTCAACGATAAATCTCCGCTAAACCGAATAGCTTGTGTAATCAAAGGCGATTGGTTAGCCTGATGGCTGTAATCAACATTGTAGCTGATGCGCAAATTCCACGGTATGGAAAAATCCACATAAGCATCTGGATTTTGAAGCAGAAAATTTTTATCAGAATCAGAAAGCTCTGATTTCCCGATTTTATCTCTGGTTTCGGTATCACTTTTTTGTCCTTTCGGATTCAGGTTGGTGCTGAACGAAAAGTTGGCCTGTGTAATGCGCCCAATTTTGCCCGTGTTCCATACATAGCGACTGATTCTACGTTCTGTATAAATAGGACCTGTTTGAGTTTCCGGATCTTCGTAATCGGTTATAATCATTCGATATTCATAAGGATCAAGCGTAGCACTGAAATTCAAATTGATCTTATCGTTCAGAATATTTGTGTTGGCCGATAATCCAAAGTTTGCAAGCTTGAAAGAATCCGCAAGGAAGTTGTAAGAAGATCCTATCGAAAGCGTATTGAACAATGCAATTTTTCTATCTACCGTATCTTTTTCGCTACGCACTTTCAATTCTATATTATTGTTGATCCCCAAACCCAACGAGCTACTTTTTCCAGGACTGGCCGATCCATAAATAAAACCTTCGTGCCGCGATTTTAATACCTCTGTTACGTTGCCGGCACCATCAGTTGTTGTAAAGGGTTGGTAGTAATCATATTTAGGCGCGCCAAAGTCTGGTTGAAAGCTATACCCGATTGAAGGGTTTATCACGTGGCGAATAGCTTTGATTTTTCTGTTTGGATTTTTAGCGAGGTATGTTCCGTAGATACGTGTGGTGAGACCAGCACCGCCACCATAATTATAAACCCGGTTAAACTCATTAATTTTTGTAGAGGTAAATGCGCGCGTGGAGTCATCATAACTCCAGTCTAATTTCTCGAAATACCAGCGTTCGTCATAGTTCAAGCTCGGGCTTAGGGTTAAGAATTTCAATAACTTAAAAGAAGTGCTCAAGGGCACGTTGTGCCGAATACCTTTTTTTGCATTTTTAAAAAACAGCCCTAGGTTATTGGTGGTGAAAGGCGCAATGCTGTCAATAGCGTTTCCGTTTTCATCCTTGGCAATACGGCCCAGGTTATTGGTTAACTGGTTGGTTCCATTCATCGAGTAACGGATGTTTATATTTTGTAGAAACATACTTTTCTCTGCATTCTTGAATGGATAAATGTTATTCACATTGAAACTAACATCTGGCAGTGGTAAGTCAACCTGCTTGGTACTAAGATTTTGACTGTGCCGCAGGTTAATCCCCAAACTAAAAGGTGTGCCCGGAAATGATTTGCTGTAATTTATACTTGAGCTAAGATTTTGAGTGGTGTTATCAATGCGCGAGGATTGAGCATTAGAATTAACTCCTAAAAAATTATTGCTGTTATAGGTAGAACTGGCTGCATTTACGGAAGCCGAGAAGCGACCCGTGCCTTTACTCTGTGGGCTGTGGCTCCACAACAACCGAAAGTCTTTTGTGTTGGAGGGTGATTCAATAGTTTCGTTGTTTACGTTGTTAGTGAATGTAAAATTGAACGCGCCCGTATGATGATAGCGTTTGCTATAATTGGTGTTTAAATAAATGGCACTGCCACCTTTGGAGTAGATGTCGCCCGTAATTGCAAATTTCATGTACTCACTTACGTCAAAGAAATAGCCACCACCACGCAAAAAGAAGCCTCTTCTTCGCTCTTCTCCATACGAAGGCACAATTATACCCGAGGCACTTTTTTTAGGAGCCGGAAAAATACCAAACGCAAATCCCAGCGGAGTAGGCACATCATTAAACTCCATATAGAATGGTCCGGAAACCATTTTGTCGCCCGGTATTGCTTTTACTTTTTTAGAGATGATACGAAAGTGCGGATGAGCCAGGTTGCAGGTGGTGTAAGCATTGCCAATGGTGAAGAGTTCATTTTTTTCATTCTTATAAACCAGGTCACCATGCAAAAAACCATCGCCCTGAGTTGTTACTACCTCTGTGATTTTTGCCTTCTTTGATTTGAAGTTATAGACCATGTCTTTGGTTTCATACTTCTCGTTGCCATTAATAAAAATGGGGTATCCGATATGTTCGCCCGTGGAGTCGGCACGGCTATGGGCTGTAATGGTTGAGCGCTCATAGTCAATTACAATCTCTTCGGCCTGCAATTCAATAATACCATACTTTACCTTGGCATCGCCATACAGCTTTATAATTTTAGTTTCAAGGTTTGAATTGATGGAATCTCGTGCTGAGTACGTGATGGTTGTTTCAATATCACTTTTCTGTTGATTTTTGACCGAATCGGTGGCAACTACTACGGTATCCTTTTTGTTAGAGGTTGCATCTGGAACTTTTAGCGTGTCTTGCTTAACTGGAAGCCGGCCGGCAGGAGCGCGAACAGGTTTTTCCACCTGCCCATAGCCGGAAGAGAAGAGAAAAACGAAGAAAAGCACAACGATGAAACGAAACACAATACCGACTGGCTCTGATTTGAATTTCAGGGGTTTAGCTTTTAGTGAAAAATTCACAACTTTGCGTAAAGTTATTGCAAATACCTCAGACATCGGCAAGACAGTGAAGAATATAGGAACTAAGCTCCTCTTGATAGCAATAACCTTGCTAAAATTTCCATCGACCTTATTATTGAATAATCGGATATGAAAAGGAGAGAATTTATTCAGAAGTCATCGGCCCTGGTTACTCTGCCTCTTTTTTCATTTCAAAAGAATTTTAAAGTACGCACGGTGGTAATCGATGCCGGTCATGGGGGCAAAGATCCGGGTACAATTGGAAAGAAAAACACGAAAGAAAAGGATGTAGTCTTAAAAATTGCCCTTAAAACAGGCAAGTATATTGAAGATAATATTGCAGGGGTTAAGGTTCTATACACTCGAAAAACAGATAAATACATTGAATTTCAGGATCGGGCAGATCTGGCAAATAAAAATAAAGCCGACCTTTTTATAAGTATCCATGCTAATTCTATCGTAGGTGCGAGGGCGTACGGAACAGAGACTTATGTGATGGGTTTACATAAGGATAAGAGTAACTTTGATGTGGCCAAACGTGAAAACTCGGTGATATTAATGGATGAGAATTACAAAGAAAAGTATGAAGGCTTTGACCCCAACAGTCCTGAATCTTATATCCTGTTTTCATTGAACCAGAGCGCTTATCAGGAGAATAGTTTAAGATTTGCTCAATTGGTAGAAAATCAGTTTAAATCCAAAGTGGGTAGGTCGAGCCGGGGTGTTAAGCAGGCTGGTTTTCTTGTTTTGTGGATGACGACAACGCCCAGTGTTTTAGTTGAGACTGGTTTTTTATCTGATGATAAAGAAGAGAAATTTCTTGCCAGTGAAAATGGTCAGGACTTGATGGCCTCGGGTATTTATCGTGCCTTTAAAGAATATAAAACAGAAATTGAATCAATAAATTAACGATCCGTGAAGAACAAAGAATTTAAAGTGGGCCTGTTTGTGGCCATGGCTATAGTACTGCTCTATTTCGGATTCAATTTTCTAAAGGGGATTGACTTCTTCTCTACCACCAATAAATATTATGTTGTTTATGATAACATCGATCAGTTGGCGGTTTCCAACCCAGTGCTTATAAACGGATTTGCCGTAGGGCGTGTAAGCCGCATCAGCATAATGCAAAGCCGGCAAAATAAAGTGTTGGTAGAGCTTATGATCGATTCGGATATTCAATTGGGAGATTCTACAAAAGCGATTTTAAACAGCGATTTTCTGGGTGGTAAGTCCATCTTACTATCCATTGGTAAAATAAAAGTACCCCTCAATCCAAAAGATACCTTGCATGCCGAAGTAGCTAAGGGCATGTTGGATGTTTTATCAGAAACAGCAACTCCGGTAGCGGACAACCTTCAAACTACACTGCGGAAGTTTAATGTTATACTAGACAACTTAACCAAGAACTCGCAACAACTGGATGCTATGTTTGCCAAGCTTCAGGTTACACCCGATCTAATCAATAAGGCATTGGTAACTACCAACAGTAACGTAGAAGATCTTTCGGCAAGCTTCAAAGCAGTGGCGGAAAACTTAAATGGTACGTTAACGGAATTAAAGCCAACCATTGAAAACTTTCGAATCCTTTCCGATTCCTTGAAGCGATTGGAGCTTAACGAAACTGTTACCACAGCTAAGTTAACACTCACCAAACTAAACGAAACACTCGATAAAGTAGGCAAGGGAAATAGCACAGTAGGTAAATTACTTACTGAAGATTCGCTTTATGTAAATCTTAATATGCTGTTGATGAGTCTCGATACACTTGCCAAGCATTTTGACGATAACCCCAAACATTTTTTGGCTCCCCTTGGCAAGAGCAAAAAGAAAGTTGACCGCGACCGCAGAAAAGAGGAAGAAGAGAAAAAGGCGCAGGAAAAGAAATAATTTTTATACACCAAATATTTTGCTGAACGATGGATCTGGAATTCAATAAAAACGAGGACCAGCTAAAGCAGCTTTGCTCTCAACTAAAATCAAAGGCAAAGAAGACCCGGCTGGGCGGTGGCGAAAAGAAAATTGACGAGCAACATCAAAAAGGAAAGTTAACCGCACGCGAGCGGATTGAATACCTGATCGATAAAGATTCTGGATTTCTTGAAGTGGGTCTTTTCGCGGGCGATGGTATGTACAAAGAACAGGGTGGCTGCCCATCGGGTGGTGTCATTACCGGAATTGGTTTTGTTAAAGGCCGCCAATGTGTGATTGTTGCCAACGATGCTACCGTAAAGGCAGGTGCTTGGTTTCCGATAACGGCAAAGAAAAACCTTCGGGCTCAGGAGATCGCCATGGAAAATCGATTGCCTGTTATTTATCTGGTGGATAGTGCCGGAGTTTTTTTGCCAATGCAGGACGAAATTTTTCCTGACAAAGAACACTTTGGCCGCCAGTTCAGAAATAATGCAAAGATGTCTTCGATGGGCATTGTTCAGATAGCCGCTATCATGGGAAGCTGTGTAGCGGGCGGAGCTTACCTACCCATCATGTCAGACGAGGCGATGATTGTTGATAAGACAGGCTCTATTTTTTTAGCAGGCTCTTATCTGGTGAAAGCCGCTATTGGTGAAGATATTGACAACGAAACATTGGGGGGTGCCACAACACACTGCGAAATTTCAGGGGTTACAGATAATAAATTTCCTAACGATCAGGCCTGCCTGGATCACATCGGAGATTTATTTGATAAAGTAGGTTCCTTTGATAAAGCAGGGTTTGACCGGGTTAAATCAACGCCACCGAAAGAAAAGCCAGAAGAAATTTATGGCTTGCTGCCGGCCGATCGCGCAAAGCCGTATGATATGCTGGACATTATCAAACGCATGGTGGATGATTCAGCGTTTGATGAATACAAAGCGCTTTATGGAAAAACAATTTTGTGTGGGTTTGCCCGTGTTGATGGTTGGGCCGTGGGTATTGTGGCTAATCAGCGCAAAGTTGTGAAGACAAAAAAGGGCGAGATGCAAATGGGTGGAGTTATTTATTCAGATTCTGCAGATAAAGCAGCTCGGTTTATAATGAACTGCAATCAGAGAAAAATTCCACTTATCTTTTTACAGGATGTAAGCGGATTTATGGTAGGCAGTAAAGCCGAGCAAGGTGGCATAATAAAAGATGGTGCCAAGATGGTTAATGCCATGGCTAATTCCACCGTGCCTAAGTTTACATTCATTGTGGGCAATTCGTATGGAGCCGGCAACTATGCCATGTGTGGCAAAGCGTATGATCCGCGATTGATTTATGCATGGCCTACAGCACAAATTGCAGTAATGAGCGGAAGTTCAGCAGCTAAAACGTTGCTTCAGATACGGGTTAGTTCATTGAAAGCCCAAGGCAAGACGATTACCAAAGAAGAAGAGGATCAATTGCTTAAGGAAATCACGGATCGCTACAATGAACAATTAAGTCCTTATTATGCCGCCTCTAGAATTTGGGTGGATGGTGTTATTGATCCGCTAGAAACACGTACTGTTATTTCTATAGGGATTTCGGCCGCTAACCATGCACCTGTAGAGAAGTATAATGTAGGAGTTATTCAAACCTGAGTTTGTTTTCATTGACAACGTGAGCATGGAGTTGATTTTTTTTATATTCTTGCAGTAATGACTGAGAGTGAGTTAAAAGCATTGGTTTCGTTGTTAGATGATGAGGATAAACAGATTTCTTCGCATGTGCAGGAAAAAATTCTTTCCTTAGGCACCGATGCAATACCTTTTTTGGAAAAAGAGTGGGAGAGCAATCTCAATCCGGATGTGCAAAGCCGAATTGAAGAATTGATTCATACGCTACAATACGAACTTGTACGCGAACGATTAAAAAAATGGTATGCTTCACCCGATCAGGATTTGCTTACGGGCATGTGGATTCTCGCTACGTATCAATATCCGGATATTGAATTAGAAAAACTAAAACAAGAGATCGAGAAAATCTATTACGATACATGGATCGAATTTCGCCCTGATTTATATGCCTATGATCAGGTTAAGGTTATCAATAGTGTGATTTTCAGTAAACTCAAATTTGGTGCAAATACAAAAAACTTCCACTCACCCGGCAACTCAATGATCAATGTGGTGTTAGAAACTCACAAGGGCAATCCGATCACCTTGTGTGTAATTTATATGTTGATAGCACAAAAGCTGAAACTTCCCGTGCAGGGGGTAAATCTCCCCAACCTATTTATTCTTACCTATAAAGATGACAATCATCAGTTTTATATTAATGCGTTTAACCGGGGCCTGATTTTTTCCAAGCAAGACATAGAAAATTATATTCATGAACTTCATTTGGTGCCACAACAATCTTTCTTTGAGCCGTGCACCAGTCTGGAGATTGTTCGCAGAGCGCTGCGTAATCTGGTTATGTCTTTTGAGAAGATGGGCGAGCACACGAAAGCAGACGAAGTAAAAGTGCTGCTGGTAGAAATTTCGGAAGGTGGAGATTTAGGAGTTTAATGGAGTTGTTTTAAAATCTCCGGATTAATTTCATGGCCACCATCAAAAGATACAATTCTAGGCTTTATACCCAACCGATCGTTTAACTGCGTCATCTCGGTTAGTCGTTCATCGGTAAGATAAGGATCTTGTTTTCCGAGCACTTCTATTACCTCTTTGGATTTAAATAAATCGGATGCTTTTCTAAAGTCCATATCGGGTGGAAAAATGCCGGCCCACAGAATCAGTTTTTGAAAATTTACCCCACTTAGCGCCCAACGTGATGCAGTTGCTGCACCTTGCGAAAATCCAAATAGAGTTACTTCGCCACTAAAACCCTTCGGGATTTCTTCAGTATAAATTGTATTCAAGTATGTGAGGTAGTTTTCAATATCCACCAGACGATTTTCTTTGGTCATCCACGTGGCGCCTACTTTGTTGTTGCCGGTTTGGCTGCGGCTGGTTATATCCTCAAGGTAAAAACGTGAAAGACCTTCGGGTGCGATGATACACGTTTCAGGATTTTCGAGATCTGAAAATTTCCTAACAAAGAATTGGGCCAACTGCCCGTAACCATGAATTACAAACCAAATCTTTTTGGTGGTTGGTGTAATCAACCCAAGTTTATAGTAGCGGGCTTTAAAAGTAAAGCTTACTTCTTGTTCAGTCATAGTGCAATTTATAAAAACAAAAACGGCTATCGGTAAATCCAATAGCCGCTTAAAATGTTCGTATTATTCTATCGCTTAAATCCCAGTGCGCTTCCGCCACAATGGCTGGAAGGCTCGTCAAATGTATATTGGATATAATAAATTCCGGTAGCGTTGCACGGGTATGCAATGGCGGTAACAAATTGGCCGTTAATTTTACTGGATGCAACTTTATTCCGCTCTTTATCAAAAAGGTTAACCACAATGCCATCTGTTGACGACCCATTCGCACACACATTAATCATGTATTGCGTGCCTTTTGTAAATACATAGCTGTACTCCACTTTATCTTTGGCATCGCCATTTACTTTGTAGCTTTTCAGGAAGTTAAATCCGGAGGCTAACTTCGGTATACAGTCGGTGGCCAGGTTATCTGCGTTACATTGTTGATCAATAAGTTCATTTGAACTCACGGCCACGGAAGATGTAAAAAGCAATATAAAAACTAAATTTTTCATAGTAGGGTAGTATTCTTAATTAGCTTGTGATTTTAGTTCGGATTGAGTCAGTGATCGCTTTAATCTCGTCCACGTTTTGCTGCGTGATGTCGATGGTGGTTGAGCTGTTGTCTTTAATAACAGCAATCCCATCTACAATTTCCATTGTGGATTCTTTGTAGGTATAATTGATATTGATCTTATCAAAGGCTGTTTTTAACTGTTCAAGATCTGTTGACAAGCCAGCCATGTTTGCATCGTCTTTATAAAAAGAAAAGAGCAAAAGAATCTGTTCAAGGATTATTTTCTGCTCACCAATTTTTTCCTGAAGTTCCTTGTTGGTAGGATTTTTTGCAGCTGTCTGACAAGTAATTTGCATGGCTTCCAACCAACCTCCCGTAAGGAGTAGAACGCTTAAATTATCGCGACTCTGCGATTGCAAGTAATGGTTGATGTGATTAAAGTTCATGGTTGTAATCAACAACAACGAGTCAAGATTTTTACTGTTCGTTGCCAATCGACCAATTGTTTCAACATCAAAAAACTGACCGATATTTAATTCATCGGCCAACGATTTTATAGAGGAGATATATTTTATGCCATCCTGATTTTGGCCGTAGATGTTTGTGTATCCTAAGTCGGTACCATAAATACCCAGGTTCAATGCTTTTTTGAAATTACTATTGTACTTCGGCAGGTTGGTGGATGAATTAAGCATACTTGGGTTATACTTAGAACCCGACTCCTTTAGCAAGACAGAAATCTCCAACGGACTAGGTATCTGCTCCAGTATAGCATTAATGACTTCTTCATCAACCCCTGGCCCGGCTGTTTTTGCAGAATCTAAACTTTGCAGAAAGGCTTGTTCGTCTGGCTTTTTGCCCGATGAGCAGCTAAGCAAACATGCTGTAACTGCAAGTAATAGGATAAATCTCATGGCGGAATTTTGATTGTGTACAAAAATAAGAATTAAGCCCACCCAAGCAAAAGCCCGAAGTGCTCTATTTCTTCAGAGAAAGATTGAATTTGCTGAAAATACTTACACCCTTCTTCATCAGTTCTAAGTACAGGGTGATGTAGAATAGTAATGTCATTGCCCAAATTACCAATACATTGAACAGATATGTATCTACCAGAACACCGAATACGTTCTTTTCAGGCACAAAAAACGCAGCCCGATAGTCGGCAATATGTTTGGGTTTAGGTGTTTGAAAGATTGGATTAATCATCTGAATCAAAGATCCTTTATACTCCATTATTCTATCCTTGACTGATGTATTTCTAACCAAGTCTGAAAGGCTCTCGTTGAAATAATGGTTCTTCTCTTCTTGAATGTTAAATCCCTGGCTTTCGTAAAAAGTCATTTTCTTTTCGATTAACCCGGCACTGATGTTATATTGTTTCTGATAGTATTTCTTATAAGCATCGAAATACAATTCCAATGTTTCGTAAACTTGTTTGGTGTAGCCGTTCTTTATGAATACGTCAATTAGATCAAGGGCCGCAAGACCTTCTTTAAAATTTTCATTTTTAAGTTCGGTGTATAAGATTTTTTTATTGATAGCGATTATTTTTTGTATCGAATCATTTTCACTTCCAAGGTTGTCAACCAAAAATTGATTGCGTTTTTTTAATTCGTCAGCGAGGTATGCCGACTTAAAGTCTGAACTCGCTTCGGCACGCTCATATTCGTAGTAAGGTTTTTGAAACTCATTATTCTTGAATTGATGAACGGCCATTGCTTCATACGCCCAGCGCGATGTCATTAAGTCCGCCACCAGCGGCACCTTGCCTTTCGTGCTTAGTAAATCATTGAGTTTATCGAAGTCAAATAAGAGCCCGCTCAAAATCATCTGTGGAATCAGCAGCAGAGGTATAAGTACATATACAGTAACTGCCGAGTTGAATGCGGAAGAGATATTAAGACCAATCACGTTGGCAAAGCATGAGGTAGTGAACAATACAAGCCAAAATGCCCACGTCATACCATGAATTTCCAGAATCAGATTTCCGATCGTTACAAACAGCAGCGTCTGCACAGCCGAGAGCAAAAACAGAATAGTTACTTTTGATGATAGATAACTGTTCCAGCTCAGATTTAAGAACGACTCCCGTTTAAGGATTTTACGATCGCGAATAATTTCTTCAGCACTTACTGTAAGGCCCATGAAAAGAGCTACAATAATGGCCATCAACATAAAGGCTGGAAAATTTTCGTTGTAGCGGAAAATATATTCTTTGCCGTTGGGTGCGCTCTTGTATTTTATCACAAAGGCGAGCAAGGTTGCCAGCAAGGGTGCCTCTAATAAATTGATTAACAGGTATTGTTTATTGCTAAGCTTGGATAATAAATCGCGGGTGGTAAAAATGATGGTTTGCTTAAAACGCGAGGGAATGTGTAAACTGCGTGGAGGTTCATCCTTGATATCTTCAATGCGGCTTTGTTTAAAGTTGCCTTTAAACATTTCATGCCACTGTGTGGGTGTCACCTTTCGTTTGGTTGTAGGTTGCCCATATTCGTCTACAACCTTTGCTTCAATGATGTTGAAGATTTGTTCTGGATTTACATTACCGCATACCTCGCATTGCCCACGGTTGCTATCCACCTGGTGTGTGGCTTTTTTAAAGTAGGTGACCGCTTCAACCGGGTTTCCATAAAAGGTAGGGAAGCCACCTGTGTCCATGATCACCATCTTATCAAACATCTTGTAGATGTCGGACGAAGGTTGGTGGATAACGACAAAGATCAATTTTCCCTTCAGCGAAAGTTCTTTCAGTAAGTCAATAACATTCTCCGAATCGCGGGAAGATAATCCAGATGTAGGTTCATCTAAAAATAGAATAGCAGGCTCGCGAATAAGTTCAAGGGCTATATTAAGTCGCTTGCGCTGGCCGCCACTAATTTGTTTATCAAGCACACCGCCTACTTTCAAATCTTTGCGATGATCAAGACCTAAATCGGCCAGCACTTTCATCACCAGCGTATGAATTTGAGGTTCTTTCAGATTCGCGAAACAAAGTTTGGCATTGTAAAATAAGTTTTGATATACCGTAAGTTCTTCAATGAGAAGATCATCTTGCGAAACAAAACCAATTACTCCTTCTACTTTCTTTTTGTCTTTATGAATGTCAAAACCATTGACTTTAATTTTTCCGATGCTGGGTTTTTCCAGACCGGCAAGAATATTAAGTAGTGTCGTCTTGCCTGCACCACTAGCGCCCATAATACCAATCAACTTGCCGGGCCCTTCGGCTATTTTTACATCGCGAATGCCAACTACGCCATTGCTGAATTTATATTCATCGATGGTGGCAATGAAGGATAATTTAGTAGTATGAATTTCATTGTTAAAGTCCGCAATCAGATCGCTGTAGTACAGCGCTCCACCGTCTGGGGTTTTAATAGTGCTGCCATGCGAAAACAGATAGACCCTGTTTGGCTTCATGATAAAACCATTCAGGTTGTTTGCATCTTCGCCCAGGTACTTTGCAAAGAACATTCCTACACTGCTTACCTGCATAAAAACCAGATGGCCGGCTACGTGCGCATGAATGTGTTTTTGAAGTGGGGCAGCTTTTTGAGTTCCGGAATCGGCAATTAGAATGTCATCAAAATTCAGTGTAGATACTTGTTCAGAAATAACAAAGCCTTCAATCAACTTATATTCTTCTTGCACAATATTAAATACAGTGGATACCGTATTTACAATCTCCATGCGCTGAGGAGTGAAGTGTTTATCGGAACTAACCAGTTCTAAAAGCTTTATTAAAACAACTACTTTTTGCTTTTGGGTGAGTGTCTTATTAATTTTTTTGCAGATGGCCAGTGTCTTGATCGAATCCTTAACAGAAGTAAGTTTGTTACTTTTATCATCTACGTGCTGCTCAGGTTGGGCATGATAACCTGAGATAGAATCATAGAGTTGCAGGTATCCGTCAACGGCTGATTTTTCGAGTTCCTGCTGGAAAAAATTGATTACAAATTGACGCTCGTTCTCACTTACTCCACCATCTTGTTTGGTGATAATGGCAAATAGTTGTGTAAGGGCTTTGAGTATTTCTTCACTCATAGAGTAATCGTCTGGCTCAATGGGTGCAGGTAAAAATTCACTATGCTATTTAAATTAATAAGGTTGAAATTCAAAGGGAACGGACACCAGTTCGGCAAGTTCCTGTCCTGATTCTTCCATGTCTTCATCATCTTCCAGAAATTGCCACACGATCTTCGAACCCGGAATGCCCTCCAGAATCTTAAACAAGTCGAGCATCTCTTTTGCAGTAGCGGTATTGTAATATTCAAATTTGATGGTAAGGGCAGTAGTTGAATTTGGATCTTTGCCGTATTCCGTTAACCATTTACTTATGGGTGAAAAGAAGGCTGTCGGATTATCGGATAAAGAGCGACCTTCTATCGAAAAGATTCCCTTTTCTTTATTGAGGTTGATGGCAGGGGTAAGTTCAGCGGCTGGAATGATAAGTGTTTGCACAAGGTAGATGTTAAGTTCAATTCTGGGTAAAATTATGAAATAAGTGTGAAGCAGTTCCGACTACACGAAAATCCTATTCTTCAAGATTTTCTTTGGAGAACGCAAACGGTAATAAAGCACTTGCCGAGGCGCATTTGATCCATTGATTGTCGGTATGATGCATGATAACTTCAAAGGGTTTTTGTTGTCTTCCTTCAAACTCGGCCATCACCTGCCGGCAAGCCCCACACGAAGCCGCAGCGGAAAGCTCTTTGTGATTTTTTTTATGCGCGACAATAGCCATTTTCATAATTCTCTTACCATTGTGAAGCGAAGCAACGGCATAAAGTGCTACTCGTTCGGCACACATACATAGCGGGTAAGAAGCATTTTCCTGATTGGAGCCCGTTACTACAGTTCCATCTTCCAGAATAAGGGCTGCACCTACATGAAATTTTGAATAGGGGGCGTAGGCCTGATGTGCTGCTTCCTTAGCTTTATGGATAAGATACTTTGACTCATTGTCAAGTTCTTCGATAGATTTAAAAGTCTCAAATCCCTTCATGGCGATTAGGTAGTTTCTCGAATTAGAAAGATAATAAACCGTTAGGTGGTTCGGAAATATTACCTCTTAATTCATTTATTTTATACTTTCTTGAACGAATTATGGAACATAAGTATATTCTGGTGCTGGGTGCGGGCCGGTCGTCATCATCGTTAATCAGGTATTTGCTTCAGCAAGCAGATGATCATAATTGGACCGTTACGGTAGGAGATTTATCTGAACCGATGGCCCGCGAGCGAATTGCAGGGTTTGCATCGGGTAGAACCGTAGAGTTTAATATTGAAGATAAAGAGCGAAGTCGCAAAGCAATTGCAGCATCCGATGTTGTGGTATCGTTGTTGCCGGCACACCTGCATATTCTTGCGGCTACAATTTGCCTTGAAGAACGAAAGCATTTATTAACCGCAAGCTATGTTTCTGATCAGATGAAAGCATTTGATACCGAAGCAAAATCCAGAAATTTATTTTTTTTAAATGAATGTGGGCTCGATCCGGGAATTGATCACATGAGTGCGATGCAAGTGATTGATAAAATTAAGGCCACAGGTGGGATGCTCACTTCCTTTGAATCGTTTACCGGAGGATTGATAGCACCAGAAACTGATCCAGGAAACCCGTGGCGCTATAAGTTCACGTGGAATCCACGCAACGTGGTTATGGCCGGACAAGGCACAGCAAAATTTTTGCAGGAAGGTCACTATAAGTTTATTCCCTATCAGCAACTCTTTACACGAACAACACCCATCAACGTTCCGGGGTATGGAGATTATGAAGGATATGCCAACCGCGATTCATTAAAATATTTAGAAACCTATGGCCTGCAGGGAATCAAAACGATGGTGCGTGGTACCTTGCGCAACAAAGGATATTGCAACGCATGGAATGTTCTGGTGCAACTGGGCTGTTGCGCTGATAGCTATTTGATGGAAAACGTAGCCAGGCTATCGCATCGTGACTTTATTAATTCATTTTTGGGTTTTCATCCGTCTCGGTCGGTAGAAGAAAAACTTTGTTCCACCTTTCAGCTTTCCGCACAAGATGAAGTGATGAAAAAATTGCAATGGAGCGGATTCTTCTCAGACGAAAATATTGGGTTGCAGCAAGGAACGCCTGCGCAGGTGCTGGAACATATTCTGAATAAGAAGTGGAAACTGAAGCAAGGTGAGAAGGACTTCATTGTGATGTGGCATAGGTTTCGATTTGAAAAAGACGGAAAGCAAAAAGAGATTCAGGCCTACCTGACTGCAAAAGGAGAGGATGAAATTAACACAGCGATGGCAAAAACGGTTGGCTTGCCATTGGGTATTGCCACCAAACTTTTGTTGCAAGGAAAAATACTGAGCCGGGGTGTGGTGATGCCTGTTGTTAAAGAAATTTATAACCCTGTGTTACTGGAGTTAAGCACGCTGGGGATAAGTCTTGCTGAGCAGGAAATAAAACTAGCGCCTTAGTATAACACTGATAGGAAGTGATAAAAGATATAGTAGAGAAATCATTTCCGAGCCGGTAAGTAAAAAACAAAGTACAGTTTGAAAAACATAAAATACAGGTGTTAACACCATGCCGAGTGCGTATTTCAATGAACCCGTAAACTGCGGATCAGACACCTTGTTTCTCAATACCCATCGAATGATCAGATGTGGCAAAAGATGATTTACGTAGTGGTAAAGAAAGATGGGATTAAACCATTTCGTAAAAGATTTTTCTGCATTCACTGGAATGCCTTCAGGGGATAAATCCTGATCGACCATTGCCTGATCAGAGTTGAGTTGTTCTACCAAATCTTTTTTTACTATCCGATGCGAGGTCAAGTAGCTTGCTTTAGCCTCATATTGATCAGGATTAATGTGAAGTATCAAGGACTTAAGTTTTGTGGCTGTTTCGTTTAACAGCAGATCAACATTGCTGGGTGTAGCGGGCTTGCAAAAAGTATTTACCACAATGGGCTGACCAAAGGTAACAAGGGCACGCGAACGAAAATCATTATGCGAATCGTATTGAATACCAACTGGGACAATTTTAACGCCTAACTTCCAACTATTTTTTTCTTCGGCAGCAAGGGCAATCCGGGCAAAACCTTTTTGTAGATCTCTGAGATACCATTGGTAGTTGTGATTACCTTCTCCAAAGATTAGGATGGATTTTCCCGCACTCAAAAGAGCAACACAATTTTCAATCATGGCATCATTTTTTCGTAGTGTGCCAAACCCATCGCGGAAACGATACACGGGCATCATGTGAATAAGGGTTAGAAATTTTTTAACTAATGGCTTATTAAAAACTCCGGCCCTCGTTAACGCCCAGGGAGTTCGTTGCGTGCTACAGATTAACAAGATTGCATCTAAAAAAGCATTCTGATGGTTGGGAACAAAAATTACAGGCCCTTCCGGAATGGGTGATTGCCGAAGAATTTGCCAGCGACTAAAATAGAACCACAGCGCAATGGTGCAGTAAGTTTTTAGAGTATAATAAATTATTTTCTGAACCACCTCTGTTTCAGGATTGAATAACTTGATTAGGATTTCGCTTACGCATAATCGAAGAGAATGCAAAACCAGAAATCAAATGCCACACGCCCCACCACGCAGCAACAATTGCCATGGCGGTGTTTCCATCAAAAAAATTAAAAATCAAGATTAGCGCAAGGCCCGAATTCTGAATTCCGGTTTCAATAGCAACCGTTCGGTTTACGGCTTCATTATTTTTTAAGGAGGCACTAAAATAATAAGCGGCCAACAAGGCAAGTCCGTTGTGAAGGAGTACAATCCAGAAAACATCACGTAGGTACACAGCAAAGCCTTCCTGATTATTAATAACAGCAATAATTATAAACCCGGTAAGCATCAGCATAGAGAGCAAACGAATTGGGCCGGAGATTTTTTTACTTAAAGCAGGCAGGTAAGCATTTACCAGCATGCCCAGCACTAACGGAATGAAGAGAATCAAAACCATATTGATTAAAAGCGAACTGAAGTCGATTTCAAATGTTTTGATTTCTGTGGTGAGTGATGGAAACAGCGAAGCCCATAAGAAAAAACTGATGGGTGTGATGATAAAAGCACCCAATGATGAAAACGCAGTAAGAGTAACTGAAAGAGCTACATGACCACGCGCTAACTGCGAGAAGAAATTTGAAACATTGCCACCCGGGCAGCAGGCCACTAATAACATGCCCAGCGCCATTCCGGTGCTAATGGGTAAAACGGAAATGAGAATCACGGTAAGTAATGGCAATAAAATTATTTGGGCCACTAACCCCGTAGCAACTGCTTTTTTTTGCTTAGTCAGTTGGGTGAAATGTGACCATTGAATGTCAAGGGCCACACCAAACATAATTATAGCGAGGCAGATGTTTAATGCAGTGAGGCTGCCCGATGAAAAATGGATGGAGACAGGTTCTGTAGACAAAGGATTTGATTTATAAAATTAAAGATACGCGATTCATTGTAATCACCTATTCCAACGTAGTTTGATTTTCCTCATACCAGGTGTCAACCTGCAAATCATAACCCGTTGCTGCCGCTACAGCCAGTTGATCACAACGTTCATTTTCTGCATGCCCGGCATGACCTTTTATCCAAACAAATTTAGGTTTGAATTTATGATGCAGGGGGATATAACGTTGCCATAAATCGGCATTTGCTTTCTTGGCGAAATTCTTTTTTTGCCAACCCCACAACCAACCTTTCTCTACTGAGTCTACCACATATTTTGAGTCTGAATAGATGGTAACAGGCATCCCAAATTTCTTGATTGCTTCCAGCCCGATGATTACGGCCAACAACTCCATCCGATTGTTGGTGGTAAGCCGAAATCCTTCGGCAAGTTCTTTTTCGTGATGATTAAATTTAAGGATGGTGCCGTAACCACCGGGCCCGGGATTGCCTTGAGCTGCTCCATCGGTGTAGATACGAATCATCGAAAGCTTACATTATCTTTAAAAATCTTAACCGCGATTGCTAAAAGAATCACACCAAACACCCTGCGAAGCACAGCAAATACAGCTTTGCCTAATTTCCTTTCCAACCAGGATGAAGAACGTAGCACCAGATAAACAAAGAGCAGATTTAGAAGAATGCCGATAAGAACATTAGTTTGATCATACACTGCACGAAGCGAAAGAATAGTAGTGAGTGTGCCCGCTCCGGCTATAAGTGGAAATGCAAGCGGCACAACAGAACCTGAGCCTTGCCCATCCGGATCATCCCGGATCAACGTCATGCCCAGAATCATTTCCATCGCTACGATAAAGATCACAATCGCACCTGCCACGGCAAACGAGGCCACATCAAGTCCAAAAAGTTGTAGTATAGATTGCCCCAGAAAAAGGAAACCCACCATTAGCACAGCCGAAATGATAGTCGCTTTCTCTGCGTGAATTCTTCCTTCTCGTTTTTTAATGGTTATTATAAAGGGAATAGCGCCTATAATATCAATGACTGAAAAAAGAATAAGCGATACCGAAAAAATTTCTTTGAAGTCCATGTGAATAATTGAACTGCAAAATTAACAATAATCGGTTGACCTTGTATGAGTAGTTAGGATTGACTTTGAGTTAGTCCCAACTGATTAAAAGAAAATCTGATATTGCAACACTACCTGACTTTTTCTGCCACTTCGGATCAGATCTGTTCCCGCCTGTTCGTACCAGGGTCTGGTTTGAAAGTCGAGTGTAAATTTGCTGGAATGCCCTTTCAGCAGCCAGTTTACTCCAAGGTCGATAACGTTCATTTGCTTATCAAGCCGTTCGTAGTTGGCAGTCATCAACGAAGCATACGGCATCAAAGCTCCGTTTCCTTCCCCCAACAAATCTTTTTTCATCAGGTAGCCAAGTTGTGCATACCAGACTTTTCCGGTTCCAAACATGGGAAAACCATTTCCTTGACTTCCAACAGGAAAAGATCCACTTACAGAAGATGCCGGATTCATGATGCCATTGTAACGCAGATAGCCAGGCCCGAAGTCATAATTAAAATAACCTGCATAGGCGTTTAGAGCAGTTCCTTTCTCAGCATTCAGTGGAGTATCATAGTATAATGCTGCCGACCACAGGTTCATGTTGTGATATGTTGTGTCGATACCTTCGCGTGTCCACGTGGCGTTGGCTTGCGTAATGAAACCAGCTTCAAGATTTAATACTTTCTTTTTGCCTAAGTAGGTGCCCGTCATATAAGGAGTAGTATGAGCTTCTTTATCAAAGAAATTGTACATAAAAAATCCTTGGTATTGTTTGTGGTGCCCATGTTGCGAAAACGTTGCGTTGGTTGAAAGTGCTGGCAAGGGTTGTCCATTGGTGGTGATAGGAAACGGATCACTCAACACAAGCCGATAGTCAAACTTACCCAGTTGCCCGCGGGCATACACACTTAGCTTCCGCGAAAATTCGTCTGTCTGATCAACTGTTGCTTGTGCAAACACAGGCACATCCATCGTCATGATGGAAGTAACACTCGGCTGACTAAAGCGTGAAAGACCGTTGGCAATGGTGAGACCACCACCCAAAATCAGTTTTTCATTTCCCTTCGTTACACGGTATTCGCCCAGCGCATCATGAAAAAATGCTTGTAGTTTTCGGTTACCTGCATTTTGTGATAAGAAATTAAAATTATTTTTACCGAATTGAAAGTAAAAAAATACCCGATCGGTTAGTTGACCATACAGTTGAAAGCGAGTTCTACGCAACCCGATGTCAAACGTGTTGTTGGTTGGTTCATTAAGTACCCGGGTGCCGGGGTTGCTTTCATTATACCGAAACCAAACCTGGTTCAGGAAGGTGGCTTTGATATAATGACTGCCTTCCTCGTTAAGAGATAGTTTTAGTTCATTTATTTCTTTTGGTTTTTCCTGAGCTTGAATAAAACAAGACAAGCATAGGAAAGCCAGTGAAGCGAGAATTTTGTTCATAGCTTTTAAAGTTAGGTTAAAAGTAGGGAGTGAAGTAAATCACTCCCTGAAATTTAGTTTACACGGCTTGTTCTGCCTTTTGGTGGATTAAAGACACAAACTCTTCTGCAAATTTTGCTGTATACAGAATCTCGGATGGATCTAACAGATCACGTTTCTTGTAAAAAATTAATCGGTTGCGATGACATTCAATATGCATCTCTTCCCGGTTTTCAAGAAACTGAATAATAGATTCAGTAAAAAAATCGCGCACAGCTACTTCGTGTGACCCTCTCAGATAATATCTTTCTGAGAATGTTGGATGACTATCAAAGTCAATGTCTTTGCCTGAAATACCTTCAAATAGTTGAGACCAAAGTCGCTCAGGCTCAAGGGCAAAATCGGGAATAAGTATATCGGTTTCAGAAGCCTGCACAATAGTTAGCTGAAACTCAACAAGGGATTGACGCGCACCTTCATGCACAGTAATATCAGAACTCTCCAACTTGGCGTTCTCAATGTATTTGCTGAGGATATTTTCCTCATACGGAATTTGATTTCCGGTATGAATAGGAAAGTCTTTGTATTTGATTCCACTCTTTACTTTTTGCGGATAATACATCCAGTCGTTATTCTCGGCAAACTTTCTTAATTCTAACTGACGAGGACTCAGTTTGATCTCAATTTTATTTTGATGATCCAATGAAAATTTACGCGCTGCGAGCGGATGGTTTGAAAACGGTTTGAAGCGATCAAATCCAATGGAAACAAGCGCACCTCCGGCCTGTGTGCACTCATCTTCAACATGATGAAGGTATTCCATAAAGCTGTGATCCAGCAAATGAGCATCTGAAAAGTCAACCACAATCCTTTTACTGTGGTCCATGGCAGAAAATATTTTTTTAAACCCTAACAAATTTGAAAACAAAGCCGACTCTTTGATTTTTATAAGATACTCGTTGCCTTGGTCGCTAAATTCGTAATGAGCTTTGAAGAGACTGCGAAAGGGTACACCATTAAGTAGATGAAAGATAAATTTCATCAGGATGCCTGCACCTACACCAACCAGCAAGTCCGTTGAGATAGTCACCAACACAGTAACAACAAAAATGACTAATTGCTCGGAGCCAATTTTATACGTTTTGAAAAATTCATTGGGCGATGCCAGGCGATAACCAACTGCAATCAGCAAGGCTGCCAAGGCAGTGTTTGGAATCATTTCGATAACCGGAATGAAAAGCAGCATGGCTATCAATAAAAATAGACCATGAAAAAAATTACTCCATCGGGTGCGTGCCCCAAAAGAAATGTTGGCTGAGCTACGCGCTACTTCCGAAATCATGGGCAATCCACCTAGAGCAGCTGACAGCGCATTGCCTGCACCTACGGCCATTAAATCTTTATTCGGATTTGAAATTCTTTTCCAGGGGTCCAGGCTGTCGATAGCTTTTACAGTAAGTAAGGATTCAAGACTGTTGACAAACAAAAACATGATCACATACTTCCAGAATACGAAAGTGCCAATCATCCCAAAGTTTGCATTAAACCCTATGTCGCCCCAGAAGTTACCAATCTTCACCATGTCAAAAGCGGGCTCGGTGTGTTTGAAGTCCATCAATAATGCGAGTGGAATAGTTACTAATAACACCACAACGGGGGCCGGCACCTTTTTAAATACTTTTCCTTTTAACAAAGGCAAACCAAAAATGATAATCAAGCTTATGATACCGATTAAGGTTACCCGCAGGTCTTCATGGATGATGGAATCCGGAATCATCTGAAATAATTCCAACGGTTCTTTTCCTTTCAACGTGGCCGGATCGATACCCAACAAAATGTGAATCTGTTTTGAGAAGATGATCAACCCGATGGCAGCAAGCATGCCGTGCACTACCGAGTGTGGAAAGAAATCGCTGAGCGAACCAAAGCGCAACCAGCCTAACACAATTTGAATAAGAGCGGCTACCAGAATTGCACCTAACGCAAAATGCCAGCCTTCGGTGCCACCACCCATTTCCATTACGGCACCCGCACAAATAGTTATAAGCCCGGCAGCAGGGCCTTTGATGGTGAGTCGTGAACCTGCAAAAAAACTAACGAACAGCCCACCCACCATAGCAGTAAGCACACCCATGGCCGGTGGAAATTCGCTGGCTTTCGCAATACCCAAACTCAGGGGCAGTGCAAGCAAAAAAACCATAAAACCAGAAACTGCATCTGCAGTCCAGTTTTGTTTGAATCCCTCCAGTCCTTCTTTCGGAATTTCTATTGTCTTCATAGTTGTTTTCTGTAAAGTGTCTTGAAAAAAAATCAGACACGGTTGTAAATGATTTAAAACAGATTGTGTTTGCTCATTAGAGTATGAGTAAACAAGTCACAGCAAGGGCTGTGAAGAAAGAATAGAGATCAGATTAAGAGAACCCCGTGCAGTGTGAAGAGGGGCGGCTGGGTATCAAAATGTTCTTTCGGAAGCGACCATGTAATTTGTACTGGTTGAAACTTCTGAAGCTCACTGAATAATTCTATGAAGCATACGCTGATCAGGCATTCATTTTTTCCTTCGCGTTCTTCGCTGCTCACTTCTTCAAAAATAAGGTGCGATAGAAAATCAACCGATCGGTTTAATTCATTCAGGTTTTTTGAATTCGCAGAATTGGTTGCTTCGGGCGTGGCAAGTAAAACGGCTGGTGCCAGCATCTCAAAACTGAAAAGCAGAATGGCGAAGAATTTCAAAATCTTGTTATACCGCAAAGGCATAAAACCAGAATGTTTTAACAAATGTCTGATTTATTATTTGAAACTTCCTAACGGCATGCTTCTTTTCGCGCAACAACCGATTGTTTTGTGGCTTTTTTGATCTGCCGATGCAGATAAGAAAGTTGAATGCTGAGCCTTGAAAGGGTTGTTGTAGCTATAATTATTTTTGGAAATCAGGAAATTGATACCTTTGCATTCGATGAACAAGAGAAAGGGCCTCTATACAATTACCAGCTTCTTGTTGGTTTTCCTTTTGTTTACCCCTGTGGTAGTGCGGTTGGCATACGCTTATGTCGATGACAGTTCGAAGCATATCAGCGTTACTAAAACATCAAGTACACCAGCCAAATCAGATTTGCTTCTCTATGAAGAAAAGGAGAAGGAAGAGAAAGGGACTGACAACTCACTTACTCAGCCTGCGCTGATTTATGTAATAGCGGAATTCTCTTTTGTTACTCTTGATGATTCGCATCGCTATTCTTACAATCACACCACTTGCTTTGGTGGAAGCACTCCACTCTATCTCGCCAAGAGATACATTCTAGTTTGATTTAGACTTTCCTTTATGGGTTCGTTGCAACCCGTGCGTCAATTCCTTTTTTAAGAATTAAAAGGTGGCCGTCTTGCCACACATTTATGAAAGTCTCTCAAACTACGTTTAATGAACATGAAGTTCTTCATGACCTAAAGCATTATTTGCCGGCTCAGGCTCCGCTGAAGGATTTTATACACCACAATACATTGCATGCTTTTCAGAACCTGAATTTCAGCAAGGCTATTTACAATGCATCGGCAATTTTTGGCTATCGCGTTTCTCTTTCTCTTTCAGAATATCGGGCATTATTCAAAGAAGGTAAAATCAACACCAAAATCGTTGATCGGAGAATTGTTCAACGAAAGGGCGTTGATCTACTGAGTGCATGGAAAGAAAAAATGCTAACGGGTGAATATCATAAGTCTCTGCCCCGAATTGGCGCCTTGCGCGCAAACTGGAAACGTGAGTATCGTATTGATCTTGATTCGTTGGTGCATCCATTATTGTTTCGCATTCTCTGTTCCTTTTTAGATCAAGGTATTTCCATTTGGAATTTTCCTGTTTCAGATAAAGATTTTCTTGCGTCTATGCGCGATTTGGAACGCATAAGCTTCACCAGTTTTTTTAAAAGCAAACGCGCCAGAAATCTTTTGATCGATGGAAAAACCAACATTTCCTTTTTGCTGAGTATTCTGGTAGGCGATGAATCTTTATACAGAGATTATCTTTTTGATCAACAGTTTTCTCATCAGGGTTGGTCGGGCATGGTGTCTACGGTAGAAGATCAGCCACAAACCTTACTCGATCATAAGAAGATTTCAATGCACGATCTGATTGCTTTTGAGTTGCTGTTGGAAATAGATGCACTTGATGATCACTTTGGTGAAAAGTGGGTGCCACTATGTAATATTATCAACGGAGCACCTACAGATATTTTTGCGCCCGTTCCTGAAACAGAGTTAGATGAAGTTACTACACTTTGGCAGGAAGCTTTTGAATGGAGCTATTATGATGAAGTGCTGAAGGGTATTCAGAGTGTAGTTCACACGAATGGAAAGTTGAAAAGCAAAACATTTCAAGCTATGTTTTGTATTGACGACCGCGAATGTTCTTTCAGACGATACCTGGAAGCGTTTGATGCTGACTGCGAAACATTTGGTACACCCGGTTTTTTTGGAGTAGAGTTTTTCTTTCAACCCGATCATGGAAAGTTTTATACAAAACTTTGCCCAGCACCGGTTACGCCAAAATATCTTATTAAAGAAGTTGGGGTGCGAAGAAAGCATGAGAAAGATGCGCACTTTGGAAAGCGCTCACATTCACTTTTTCAGGGTGCGCTGATTACACAAACACTTGGTTTTTGGTCAGCCTTCCGACTCTTTCTAAATATTTTCAAGCCATCAACAAGTCCGGCTATGGCCTCGTCCTTCCGGCACATGGAAAAGCACTCTAAACTTACCATTGAAAACAAAAGTATTAACCATCTTGAAAAGAATCTTCAGATAGGATTTACCATTGACGAAATGGCGGTGCGGGTGGAAGGCCTCTTGAAAAGCATTGGTCTTGTAAAAAATTTCGCACCGATTGTATATGTAGTAGGACATGGGAGCAGCAGCGTAAACAATCCGCATTATGCAGCGTATGATTGTGGTGCTTGTTCGGGCCGGGCTGGTTCGGTTAACTCGCGTGTTATTTGTTATATGGCCAATCATCCAAAGGTTCGCGAAATACTAAGAACGAAAGGATTGGAGATTCCTGAGTCAACTCAGTTTGTGGGTGGCTTGCACGATACTACCCGCGATGAGATTATATTTTTTGACGAAGACTCACTTTCGCCAGCAAATAAAAAAAGTCATGAAGCCAACGAAGTTACATTTAGCAATGCGTTAGATTTAAATTCGAAAGAACGCTCCAGACGCTTTGAATCCATCAACACAGATTTAAGTGCCGAAGAAATTCATAAGAAAATAAAAATCCGTTCCGTTTCGCTTTTTGAACCTCGGCCTGAGCTAAATCATGCTACCAACTCACTTTGTATTGTTGGCAGACGAAGCCTCACCAAACATCTTTTCCTGGACAGGCGATCGTTTCTAAATTCTTTCGATTATGAAGTTGATCCGGAAGGAAAATATCTTTTTAACATTCTGAAAGCAGCGGCTCCGGTGTGTGGCGGTATTAACCTCGAGTATTTTTTCTCGCGGGTCGATAATCAAAAATTAGGCGCGGGCACAAAACTTCCGCACAATGTGATGGGCCTTTTTGGAGTGGCAAATGGTATTGATGGCGATCTGCGGCCCGGGCTCCCTGGTCAGATGATTGAAGCGCACGATCCTGTTCGACTTATGATCGTAGTTGAACATTTTCCAGACGTTGTTCTTCAAACAATTCAAAAGGCTGCTGAAACATACGAGTGGTTTATTAATGAGTGGGTGCACCTGGTGGTGATTAATCCGATAACGCACGAACTATCACAATTTAAGGATGGCAACTTTGCACCCTACAAAACACTTAAGCCACATATTGACACCATTCCTGACATTACTCCGCTGCTTGAATCGCACACAGAAAATATTCCGGTTTATTTAATTTCCTAAACGGTTATGAATTCCATACTTCAGATTTTTATTTTTATTCCACTGGTTGGTTTTTTGTTGAGCCTCTTTATTCCGCGCTCAAAAGAAACGCTCTTGTCCAGAATCGCTTTTGGTACGGTGGGTTTGCACATGGTGCTCTTTCAGATCTTTGCTGTTTATTGGTTGTTTAATGGCCATCCATCCTTAAACCTGAAAGAGATTGTACTTTATAGAACGGAGGGCTATGAGTTTCTGATCGATTTTTATTTCGATAAGATCACAGCAACCTATCTTTTTGTGGGCTCGCTGCTCACTTTCATGGTAACGGTTTATAGTCGCTACTACATGCACCGCGAATCAGGCTACAAACGTTTCTTTAACACAATTTTATTTTTCTATGTGGGCTACAACATTATCATTTTCTCGGGCAACTTTGAAACATTGTTTCTGGGTTGGGAGATACTCGGCATCTCTTCTTTTCTGCTGATCGCCTTTTATCGCGATCGCTACCTGCCCGTAAAAAATGCAGTAAAAGTATTTTCCATTTACCGAATTGCCGATGTTGGCTTAATCCTTGCCATGTGGATGAGCCATCACTTGTTTCATGAAAATATCACGTTCCTGAAATTGAATAACTATGATTTGGTGCATGAACATTTACTTACTCATAGCTGGATCGGAATTTTTATTTCGCTGATGATTTTACTGTCGGCCGCAGCCAAATCGGCTCAGCTTCCTTTCTCCACCTGGTTGCCGCGCGCTATGGAAGGGCCAACTCCGTCAAGTGCAATTTTTTATGGCTCACTCTCGGTGCACATTGGGGTGTTTCTTTTGCTTCGCACATTTCCATTTTGGGAGCATCAGTTTTCGGTGCGCATTCTTATCGGCATCCTTGGGTTAGCGACAAGTTTAGTGGCCACAGGTATTGCACGCGTGCAGTCGTCAGTAAAAAGTCAGATCGCCTATTCATCCATTGCACAGATCGGAATTATCTTTATTGAAGTAGCTGCAGGGCTTGAGTACTTAGCCTTGTTTCACTTTGCCGGCAATGCATTTTTAAGAACGTATCAATTGCTTGTTTCGCCTTCCGTAGTGAGCTATCAGATTCGTGAGCAGTTTTACAATTTTGTTCCGCGAATGAAAACGCACGAAGATTCACTACCGAAACGGTTGGAATATTCTCTTTATATGCTGTGCCTGAAAGAATGGAATCTTGATTCGATCATGTATAAATATTTATGGAACCCTGTGAAGTGGGCTGGCCGAAAGCTGGGCTACCTAACCACACCCAAAGTGCTTACATTTTTTATTCCGGCTTATCTGCTCGGGGCTTTGCTTTTTTACTTTGAAGATTTTGTGCCACCTCGTCTTCACGAAGTGTTGCCGATCATTTTTTCAATCATCGGGTTGATGATGGTGCTGAAAGCTTTTACTGAACGTACCCATGCCCGCATGAGTTGGATTCTGGTTATCCTCAATCACTTTTGGGTGGCGCTCTCTATTTCGTTCAACGAGCATTTTGAGTTTAATCACACGCTACTGTATCTCAGCGGGATTTCTGTATTGGGATTAATGGGCTATTTTATTCTTCGAAGACTGAAAACATTGGAGAGCACGATTGATCTTGATCAGTTTCGCGGGTACTCGTATAAACACCCGAAACTCGCGCTCGCATTTTTGCTTGCCTGCTTGGGTCTGTCAGGGTTTCCGATCACACCCACCTTTGTGGGTGAAGATTTAATCTTTACACACATTCACGAAGACCAGGTGTTGCTGGCGTTGTTTACTTCGCTGAGTTTTATCATTGATGGGTTAGCTATAATTCGTATTTACGCGCGCGTATTTTTAGGGCCGCACGTAAAGTCGGTGTATGAGATGGCGTATAGATCGAGTTGAGGTGTGCCGGGCCTGACCTCGGCATCCAGCTCTTTACCAAGAAGACTGGATCGCGGGTCAAAGCCCGCGATGACCGATTGAATTTTGAAATAGTCATTTATACTTTTTCAGAAACTTCATTAACTGATTAATCTCTGAGCTTTTAAGAGCAGGAAAGTTTGCAATCCGAAAAGTAGTTTCTTTTAGCGCGCCATACCCTTCGCCTAAAAGAAAACCTTTTTTCTTCGCTTTCTTTTTCACTTCCGCAATCAGTGCCGGTTTTCCGGTGAGGGTGAGCACGGTGTAAGAGCGCACCTCCGGATTTTGAATGTACAATTTCAGGTTTTTATTGTCTTCAAAATAGTGTTTCCACGCTTCGAATCGCGTTATAGTTTTTCGGTGGATTAGCCCGATTCGTTTTGAATCTTGAAGCACGCGCATCAATAGATAAATGCCTAGCACATTCGGTGTGAAGGGTGTTTGCCACGTGTTCATCATTTCGTGGATAAACAACAAACTGTTGTAATGCTTCTTTTCATTTTTTGATTTGATTTGGTTTATCACCGTTGGCGAACAAACCAGTATCGCCAAACCAGCCGGCAAACCAAAACATTTTTGTACAGAAGCAAACCATACATCGGCTTTTGTAAAATCGAGCCGGATGCCGCCCATGGAGGAAGTGGCGTCAATGGCCAGCAGCGTGTCGGGATTTTTTTTCTGCAACCCAGAGATCATTCGCTGACTCACCTGTGTGCCGTTGCTGGTTTCGTTTTGTGTAATACAGATAAGATCACTGTTGTCAACCTTAATTTCCTCCCATGGAAAAAATTCCTCAGGAGAAAAAGTATGTGCCCGCGCATCGGGCATCAGACGTTTGGTATAGTCAAACCATTTTTCGCCAAAGGCGCCATTATAAATATGGAGGCTTTGATTGGGCACGAGCGATTGCGCAAGAATTTCCCAACACTCGGTAGCCGAAGAGGTAAAGTAGATCGTGTATTTTTTGGGGATTGAAAGTTTTTCTTTCAGCAGCGAAACGGTTTTCTCGCAAAGCGTCATAAACTCTTCGCTGCGATGGTTCATGCTCAGGATACCTTTTTTATGTGCCTCCGCTACATAGTTTGGAATTTCGTTGTGAACGCGCGAAGGGCCTGGGTAGAAGGAGATCATGGAAATAGCATTGAATGCCAAAAGTAGAACAATTGCTGCAATAGGTGGGAAATTTCCCAATGGATATAGTAGAAATATATGCAATTGCATATATTGGATTGTTGCCGGCAATGCTTCAGGAAACATAGATGAAAGTATTTGAATTAGCAGATGACGGGGAATTGACGCGAGAAATGGTTCGCGAGTATGGTGACGCTTTTACTATTCAAGAACGATTGGCTATTAAGAATTTCGGACTGGGACATTTAAGACTAAAGGACGGCCATAAATCGATCTTGAAATTTTACGAACAAGAGAACAATAAAATTAAGACTCATTTTGAATGTACGAAGAAGGGAGCAGTGATTCGAATGAGGACAATGAAGAAGCTCTTCGCAATTGGACTAAAGGACGAACAAATCGAATCTGTTACTTTGACCAAAGCACCGGACTACATTTACGCGGTTCCATTTTTTCCTTTTTGGATTCTGTTAAAGTTAGGTGTTCGACTTTCAATTGCTAAATGGTTCAGATTAAGAGGTGACAAAATAATTGTAGGACCAGGGACAAATTCACCTAAGTTTAACAGACAATCAAATACAGACTTATCAACAGGGCGGTAATTTGTGGGAAGATTGCTTATCTACATTCAAGATTGAAAAGATAAAGAACAGGATAAAAATAGTAGATGAAAGAAGCACTGCCACCAACAACAGCTATAAAACATATGCTGTTGTGCAGGTTCTTAGCATGTGTGCTGTTAAATTTCGTTTGCAACGTGGGACAAAGATGTAGGTATTTTAAACGCATACGTCTTATAGCTAGGCGTTGACAGCGACATGTATTGATACTAATTAAAAATGAAAAGAGTAATTTTATTTGGAGCAACAGGAAATCTGGGAAAAGAAATTGCCAAGGAATTAGTCAAGCAAGGCTATGATCTGACTATTGTAGTTAGAAGTGAGGTAAAAACTAAATCTTTAGCTTACATTACTTTAAAATATATTATTGCTGACGTCTACAACAGAGCGACACTTGGAAATATTTTTGACAACCAAGATATAGTTATATCCGCTTTAGGTAAAAGCGTATCTCCTAACGACAAAAGTAAATCGACATTTAGAGAGGTTGACTACTCTACAAATGCGAACATCCTTAACGAGGCGGCAAAAGCCGGGATTAAAAAATTTATTTACGTTTCCGCATTTCATTCAGAAAAATATTTGCATTTGGAGTACTTTAAAGTACATCACGACTTTTCCGAACTGCTTAAAAAATCGGGAATAGACTATTCAATAGTTAAGCCACCTGCAATTTTTAGTGCATTTATTGATATGATAGAAATGGCTAAAAAAGGACAACTCGTTAACATAGGCGAAGGCGACAAGAGAACAAATCCAATATATGAGGGCGACCTTGCTAAAATAACGGTTGAAGCAATTAATAAACAAAAAAGTATTACAGAGGCTGGCGGAAAAACTATCTATACAAGAAAGCAACTAAATGAAATTGTTCAAAAAGAAGTTAATAAGCAAAAAAGTATTAAAACAGTTCCTCTCGGACTATTCAAGATGACATTACCAATTATGAAATTGTTTAGCAAAAACACGTTTGACAAGTTCGCCTTTTTTATTGAAGTAATGCAACACGACATAATTGCACCGCAAGTTGGGACGATGACATTTGAAGACTATGTTAAACAAAAAATAAACGGACAATAGCATAAAGGCAGCACCTAACAAGCGCTATTTACGATTGCTCCTATGCAGCGCAACAAAATCTTCACGCTAAATTTTCGATTCGGTATTTGAAGAATATTCTCAAATCTATATCTTGGATTCTCGTTGCAAGTTCATTTTCAGAAACCAAACCCCAATTCAATATGGATTTCAATCAAACGTCTACCTTAGTAGAAACTAGCCTCAAAGGCCTCAATGTCGATCCTGTAGCCTGCCGTGGCCAAAAGCCGGGTCAGTGGGCAATCACGTATAAAGGTGCCACCGTGTGGATCGATGTATTCAATTTTCAAAACAACCCCGACCGCTGGTATTTTCAGGTGATGAGTCCACTGGTAGAAGTGCCCGACAAAAACAAAGAAGGTTTCTTTCAGAATTTGCTGGAGATAAACCACACACTGTTCGGTGCCTGGATTACCAAGAAAGATGCGTGGACGTATGTCATGATGTTGCGCGAAGCGGCTGACCTTGATCAAAACGAAGTGAACGCTACCTTGGATCGTGTAGCATTTTATAGTGGCGACTATCAGGGAAAAATAAAATTCAAATTTGAGGGAAGCTGGCTTCCTAAAAACACGGTGCCAACCGAAACCAGCATGGATGGCCCCGGTAAAAAATAAATGTCAGACAGACTGAGTCATTGAAGTCTGTTAGTCATAAAGCCTATTGTTGTTGAAGACAGCAATAGGCTTTTTTATTTACGGTTTGCCTTAGATTGTTGAATGAATTGAATTGCCATCGCATACCCCTCCATTCCAAATCCAGTAATCAGGCCAACACATTTTGAGGTGATCAAACTCACATGGCGGAATTCTTCGCGGGCATACACGTTTGAAATGTGTACTTCTGCTACCGGAGTTTTTATGGCAGCAATGGCATCGTGCAAGGCAACCGAAGTGTGTGTGTAGGCACCTGCATTTAGTACGATGCCATCGTAACTAAACCCCACTTCATGAAGTTTGTTGATGAGCTCACCTTCCACATTCGATTGATAGTAATGAAGGTCAACATTCGCAAAACGCGATTTTAACTGCTCGAAATATTCTTCGAAGGAGAGTTTTCCATAGGTTTCTGGTTCGCGCTTGCCCAGCAAGTTGAGGTTAGGCCCGTTGATGATTTGTATCTTCATGCCACAAGGTAAATAATTTGCACATTTGTGCTTCTAAATTGAATGTATTTAAAAGCTCTTGTCGTGTTGAGCAAGTCGAAACACCCTTCTATTCATTATGCAGGCTTCGACAGGCTCAGTCTGACAAGTAATCAAGTTTTGATGAAGAATTGGGAAAGTCATATCAAACATTTTGGCAGCTACCTAAAGCTCGAACGCTCACTTTCTGATAATTCCATTCAGGCCTACGTGCGTGATGTAGAGAAACTGGCGCAGTTTATTGAAATGAAGTATGCAGGAGTTAGTCCACTGGTTATTTCGGCCAAACATCTGCAGGCATTTTTGCAATTTATAAACGAGTTGGGCATGAGTGCCTTTAGTCAGGCGCGTATTTTGTCGGGCATCAAAGCGTTTTATAAATATTTGTTGTTTGAAGAAATGCTTGAGAAAGACCCCACGGCTCTGATTGAAGGTCCGAAGTTGGGAAGAAAATTGCCGGACACACTAGACTACGATGAGATTGTAAGCATGTTAGAAGCCATTGACCTCTCGAAGCCAGAAGGTGGGCGCAACCGGGCCATGCTCGAAATACTTTATTGTTCCGGGCTGCGCGTGTCTGAATTGGTTGATCTGAAAATGAGTAATGTATATTTTGATGTTGGCTTTTTGCGGGTGATTGGAAAAGGGAATAAGGAGCGCCTCGTGCCCGTTGGTAAGGATGCCCTAAAGTATGTAAAGATTTACCTGCAGGAAATTCGCGTACATGTGCCCGTGCAGAAAGGGTCAGAGAGTCATGTTTTTCTTAACCGAAGAGGGAAGAAGCTATCGCGGGTGATGATTTTTATGATTATCAAAGACCTGGCCGTCCGCATTGGGCTGAAGAAAACTATTAGTCCGCATACGTTTCGACATTCGTTTGCCACACATTTAATTGAAGGCGGTGCGGATTTGCGTGCCGTGCAGGAGATGTTGGGGCATGAGTCGATTACGACTACAGAAATTTATACTCACCTCGATCGTGATTATCTACGGCAGGTAATTCAGGAGTTTCATCCACGAAGTTGATGTAAAATTCTTATATAGATTGCACTGTATTATTCCCGCATCAGTTTCATTACCTTTGTTCTATGATAAAGAAATTTGTTTTATCCGCGCTTCTGCTTAGCACATCTTTTGCCTGGGCACAGGAGTTTAAAGTGGAGTATGATAAAAACCGGGACTACACTCCGTATAAAACATTTAGTTTTGGCGAAGGCGAGTTAACAACTCCCAAAGATCAACGTCAGGTATCTGCCGAGCAGGTAGATAAATGGTTAAAGGATGCAGTAACGAAGGAATTACAAATGAAAGGACTAACCCGTGTTGATTCCGCTGCCGACTTAGTGGTTTCGTATGCAGTGGGCACACTCGCAAAAAGTGATGCCAACACGTTAGGACCGATGGGCTTAACTCCAGGATCGATGGAAAGAAATTATTTGCGTGATTACCGGATGGGAAACATCGTAATTGATTTGAATGATAAAAGTAATTTAATGGTGTGGCGGGTAAATGCAACCATAGAAATGATTTCTGCCAATGCCGAGAATGTGATCGGTGCAGTTGTAGAAAAGGGTTTTCGCAAATATCCTAAGCCAGCGAAAGCGAAGAAGAAATAGCATGTATCGATTTTTTATCCGGCCGCTGCTTTTTCTTTTCCCGCCCGAATTTATTCATCATACTACGTTTAAGATTTTAAAATTTTTGGGTCATGTACCGGGCGTGCCCTTTTTATTCAGAAGTTTATTTTTAATCCGCGATCGCAAACTTGAGCGTACCTTATTTGGCATAACATTTCCTAATCCAGTGGGGCTTGCAGCTGGCTTTGATAAAGATGCGAAGTTGATTGATGAACTGGCCGCGTTTGGTTTTGGTTTTATCGAAATAGGAACCCTGACGCCAAAACCACAACCCGGCAACGATAAACCCCGGTTGTTTCGATTACCCAAAGATCAAGCCCTGATCAACCGTATGGGTTTTAACAATCGGGGAGTGGATGAGGCTGTTATAAGACTTTCAAAAAGAAAATCCGATGTAATTGTCGGTGGTAACATTGGAAAAAATAAAATCACACCCAACGAAAATGCAGTTGATGATTACACGTATTGCTTTGAAGCACTCTATCCGTATGTAGATTATTTTGTAGTGAATGTAAGTTCGCCTAACACTCCTAACTTACGGGAGCTTCAGGAAAAGGAACCACTAAAAAAATTGTTGAACTCGGTGAAGGGGTTAAATCAACAGAAGGAAAAACCAAAACCGATCTTACTAAAAATTGCTCCTGATTTGAACGAAGCTCAATTGAATGATGTGGTTGAGATTTTGATTGAGACTAAAACTGATGGCGTTATCTCGACTAATACAACTATTTCCCGTGAAGGATTAACAACGGATGTTGAAACTATTTCTTCTATTGGCAATGGCGGCTTAAGTGGCAAACCAATAAGCAAGCGCGCAACTGAAGTAATAACTTTCTTGAGATCGAAACTTGGCAAAGATTATCCCATCATTGGTGTGGGTGGTATTATGACTTCTGAAGATGCTATTGAAAAACTAAAAGCCGGAGCAGATCTGGTTCAGATCTACACCGGCTTTATTTATGAAGGGCCTGGGTTGGTGAAGGGGATTAATCGATCACTTCTTCCCTGACTTTACTCCTTAATCCCAGCCAGATCCAACATAAATGCAAACTCCTGAGCAATCTCTTCATAAACTTTAAATCGGCCGGTGGTGCCACCATGTCCGGTTTCCATATTAGTTCTTAGTAGCAAGGTATTGTTGTCGGTTTTTAACTCACGTAATTTGGCTACCCACTTAGCCGGCTCCCAATATTGTACCTGGCTATCATGAAAGCCCGTTGTAACCAACATGCTTGGATAGTTTTGTGGCTTCACCTGATCGTAGGGTGAGTATTCCAACATATACATATACGATTCAGGGCTTTCTGGATTTCCCCATTCATCAAACTCACCGGTGGTTAACGGAATCGATTCATCTTCCATAGTTGTCACCACATCCACAAACGGAACTTTAGCAATTACACCTTTATATAAATCGGGCCGCATGTTTACTACGGCACCCATCAACAAACCTCCGGCACTGCCACCGGAGGCAAATAGTTTTTCGGGTGAAGTGAATTTCTCTTCAATAAGAAATTCAGAACAATTGATGAAGTCGGTGAATGTGTTTTTCTTTTTAAACATCTTTCCATCCTCATACCACTGGCGGCCCATTTCCTGACCACCGCGAATGTGCGCGATCGCATACACAAATCCACGATTGAGTAAACTTAAGCGGGTGATTGAAAAGGTAGGATCCATGCTGGAACCATACGAACCATATCCATAGATAAGGGTAGGATTGCTGCCATCTTTTTTAATTCCTTTTTTATACACGATTGACATCGGTATTTGTGTCCCATCTTCAGCGGTGGCCCATAGTCTTTCGGTTTGAAAGTCTTCAGGGTTATAACCGCCTACTACTTCTGTTTGCTTTAGGAGTTTACGCTCCTTCGTTTTCATGTTGTAATCATACGTTGAACTTGGTGTAGTGAGTGAGGTATATCCATAGCGCAATAACTCCGTATCAAAATCAATGTTGATGGATGGATAGATAGTGTAGGCGGGCTCACCAAAATTAAGATAATGTTGCTGACCTGTTTTTTGTTCGATGATTCGCATAAGCGTATTGGCCTGCGCGCGCTCACTTAATACTAAGTAATCCTTAAAAATTTCGATGCCTTGCAGCAAGGTGTCCTTGCGATGTGCAATTTTTTCTTTCCAGTTAGCTTTCGCTGTTTTTGATTCAGACGTTTCCATCAACCGAAAGTTCTGTGCTTCCAGGTTGGTAACTACATAAAATTTATCGCCATAATGGTCAATTGAATATTCAAGACCACGCTCGCGCGGAGTAAACTCTTTGAATTTTCCATCGGGTGTGTTGGCATCCAAAACCTGATAATGATTGGTAAGTGTGCTGCCAGCCCAGATCACCAAAAATTTCTTTGATTTGGTTTTGTAAATGCCAGTATAAAAAGTTTCATCTTTTTCTTCGGATACAATGGGGTCATTCTTATACGGTGAGCCAACTTTATGTTTGATGATCCAACGCGAGCGCAGCGTAGTTGAATCTTTTTTGGTATAGAAATAAGTCTTGTTATCATTCGCCCATGTTACCTGACCTTCCGTATTAGGCACGGGTTCTTCAACCAATTTTCCGGTTTTTAAATCCTTTACATAAACAGTATAACGTCTGCGACTTACAGAATCTTCCGCGTAAGCAAGTAGATTATTGTCTTCGCTCACACTAAGTCCTGTGATTGAATAATAATCATGGCCTTTGGCCATATCATTTACATTCAACAAAATTTCTTCCGCTGCTTCCAGCGTTCCTTTCTTCCGGCAATAGATTGGATATTCCTGCCCTTGCTCATACCGGGTGTAATACCAAAAACCATTGTCTTTGTAGGGCACCGATTCATCGGTTTGTTTGATACGGCTGATGATCTCATCATACACTTTCTTTTGCAATCCCTCAGTGTGTTTGAGTTTTATTTTGAGATAGTCGTTTTCTGCATTCAGATAGTTGACTACTTTTTGTGTTTGTTCGTCCTTTTGTTCAGCGTTTTTTTGTTCGTCAGAAAGCTTCATCCAATAGTAATTGTCAATACGGTTGCCAGTTAACTCTTTAGCAATTTTTTCAGGTGTTGGAGCTTTTACTTCTTCGGAGCTTTCTTTTTTTTCTGGTGTGCAAGAGGTGACAAACGCAAGGCCAGTCACAAACATAAGTAGAGCAGGTAGTTTCATTTTTAAATTATTTGAGGTCACGAATATAGCCTGTTTTTAGCTATGCCTAAAAGCCCCTGATTGGAGTATTTCAAACGAAATATTACGTACGGGATGTCCTACACTATAATGCGTAGGACATCTGGTAACAGATCAGCGCTTTAGTGATAAATAACCAGTTTCCGTTTTTCGGCCACCGGCAAATTCTATTTTGAAGAAGTATGTGCCCGAAGGAAGTTCGTTTCCACTGTTGGTTTCACCATCAAATTTCACCTGATCATTATCATAGTTTGTTCCTTCCCATACTTTACTTCCCCAGCGATTGTAAATTGACACTTTGTTATTTTGAGTGTCGGGTAATAAGCCGATGTAAAGAATAAGGAAGATTGGATTTAATTGGTCATCGTTTGGCGAAAGTCCGTTATAGATTTTGATTTCACTGGATACTTCGATAGACAGTTCTTGTTCTGTACACGCGCTCAGCAAGTCACACACCGATATCGAAATACGATCGGTGCCGGCAAAGGCAACATTGCCATAGTTTAGTTCTAACTGCGTTGCCCCTACAAGAGTGGCAGTGGCACCTCCATCAGTTATGCTGCTAACTAAACTCAGGGTTGATAAATCCAAATTGTCATCCGGGTCGCTGATCAAAGGCAATAGATCAATCGTTATGATTCCGTCTACAGGCACCGCTGTAGCCGTAGGCTGAATAATGGGCGGTTCGTTAGCAACACTTGCAACAATAAAATCTGCGGCACTGATTGCGGTATTGCCTGCAACTGTGACAGAAATTTTCCCAGTGGATGCACCCGTGGGTGCGGTGGTGGTGATGGAGGTTGCTGTGCTTGCCGTAACAACGGCTGTTGTTCCATTGAATGTAACCGTATTGTTCGCAGGGGTAGTGCTGAAGTTTGTGCCGGTGATGGTGACTGTTGTTCCAATAGAGCCGCTGGCAGGAGTGAAGTTGGTGATGGTAGGTATAAGCACCAATTCACAAGCAGTTCCAGACGGTGTATCACCTGTAATTGTCCATCCTTTTGTAGTAGTCAAGTTAGTTCTTACTGCAGCAGCATTGGTGCCATACTGCCTTCCGGTAGCTCCTAATATTCTTCCATTAGGTGTGGAAGGATTTGTGCTCCACCCGATTAATGTAGCAGAGTAATTATTGCAATCCATACTAGTGTTGTTTAGCATGTTGCTTAAGTTAACGGCAGGGTTCAATGTCCATATCCCCAGATTTTGGTTGAAGGAACTTGCGTCTGCAAACATACCTCTCATGTTGGTAACAGCCGCGGTATTCCAGGCCCCGATGTTTTGGTTGAAGGCAGTGGCAAAATCAAACATACGTTCCATGTCGGTAACTGCCGAAGTATTCCACGCACCAATGTTTTGGTTGAAATCATACGCATCAATAAACATACTTCTCATAGTGGTAACTGCTGAGGTATTCCAGGTACCGATGTTTTGGTTGAAGTTAAAGGCATCAATAAACATACTGCTCATATTGGTTACAGCCGAGGTATTCCATGTACCAATGTTTTGGTTGAAGGCATAAGCATACCCAAACATACCACTCATGTTGGTTACGGCCGCAGTATTCCATCCACTGATGTTTTGATTGAAGACATAGGCACTAAAAAACATACTATTCATGTTGGTAACGGCCGCAGTATTCCAGGCTCCTATGTTTCGGTTGAAGACAATGGCACCACTAAACATACCGCTCATATTGGTAACGAATGAGGTATTCCAGGCTCCGATGTCTTGGTTGAAGGCAGTGGCACCAGAAAACATAGATGCCATAGTGGTAACGGCCGCAGTATTCCAGGTCCCTATGTTTCGGTTGAATGCAAGGGCATTAGTAAACATACCGCTCATATTGGTAACAGTTGTGGTATTCCATGCTCCGATGTCCTGGTTGAAGGTATTGGTATCGGAAAAAACACCAGACATGTTGATTACTGTCGTAGTATTCCAAGAACCTATGTTGGCCGGAGAATTCAAGACTGTACACCCACGAAACATCTGTGACATATCTGTAACACCCGATAAGTTAGGTAAATCGGTGGCTGTTACTTGCAGATTGGCACAACGATAAAACGCTAATTGCATGCTTGTCCAGGCTGTGCTACCCCATTGTTCTACCTGGGTAAGCCTGTTGCGGTCTGCTCCATTGTTGATAATGATACGTTGAAAGTTGGTGGGTGAAATCTGCAGGCGGATGGTAGCTCCTGTAGGTAAACCTGTAATGCTGAGTGTCGCACCACTCCACGAGCCACTGCCTGTTGCCGTGCCCGGAGAAAGTTCTTGCCAGGTATAGTTAACTACCCCACTGGTAGCCGTACCAAAGGATAATTGTGTGGCACCAGAGCCTGAAGTTGCAAGGTTCCAGCGCGTGATGAAATTTTGCGAGGTTCCCACAGTAAAATCAGTTGCACTAGTGGCTGTATTTCCGGCAACTGTAACAGCGATCGTGCCCGTTGTTGCTCCGGTTGGAACAGAGGTAGTTATGGAAGTAGTTGTACTTGCAGTAACAACTGCTGCTGTTCCATTAAAAGCAACGATGTTGTTGGTAGGTGTTGTGCTGAAGTTCGTTCCGGTAATAGTCACAGTTGCACCAACGGGACCAGAGGTGGGTGTAAACGATGTAATGGTGGGTAATAAAGTTGCACCAATCGTAAAATCAGTTGTGCTAATTACAGTAATGCAATTTGTGGTTACTGATATTTTACCGGTTGTTGTTCCTGCGGGTACTGAAGTAGTGATGCTTGTTGCATCGCTTGCTGTGACCGTGGCTGGTCTGTTGTTAAAAAATGCAACCGAATTTTCAGCGGGTATCGTACCGAAGTTAGTACCGGTGATGACTACAGAAGTACCAATTGGACCTGTGGTGGGTGTGAATGATGTAATGGTTGGTGGAGAGACAACCGTACCGAGTTTAATTTTTTGAACAAAGACATCACTTTCACCTGCAGAAATTAAATTATAGGCACACGTACCAAAGTCAAAATCAACAGTCGCAGCAAAGTTACCGGCTAAATAAATTGTGCCGGAAGGATCTATAGTAAGAGCATTAGCGGCATCATCATACGTTGTATTAGCTCCAGCCCTCACGGTCCAAGCATGATTACCATTTGAATCTAATTTGGATAAGAAGATATCATAGCCACCTACAGAAGTAATATTGAAAACACCTGGTCCTGGGTCAAAATCAACCGTGTTACGGAAATACCCTGAGGTATAAACATTTCCGAGCGCATCTGTATCAATTCCTAATCCGTAATCATTACTCACACCTCCCATAGCTTTTCCCCAAACAAAATTTCCGCTTGCATCCAGTTTAGATATAAATATATCAGTCGTTCCAGCAGCGGTATGATTATCTGTTCCGGCTCCAGGGTTAAGGTCTGTTGTACCAACAAAGAATCCCGTAGTATAGATTGCTCCCCCTGCATCCACGGTGATGTTTTCTACCCGGGTATTGCTGGTTCCGCCCATCGATCTTGCCCATATAAAATTTCCGCTCATATCTAATTTTACGATGAAAGCATCCTCAATACCTGAGGCTATAAGATTAGAAACACCTGCGCCTGGATCGAAGTCAGTTGTTCCTATGTAATACCCGACAGTATAAACACTAAGCATATCATCAACAAAAACATCACTTCCATAATTACTCATAGACCCTGCAAAGGATTTTGCCCAAATGAAGTTAGAATCCGTGTCTAGTTTTAAAATGTATGTATTGTTTGCAGTTCCAATACTAGTAAGATTGGAAACTCCGGCACCCGGATCAAAATCAACGACACCACGAAAAAGCCCGGTAACGTAAATGTTTCCAGCATCATCAACAGTCACACCATACCCATATTCAATGAAATTTGCTCCAATATTGATCGCCCACACAAAATTGCCATCCGTGTCCAGTTTTGAAATGAACATATCAGCATTTGCTCCTGAAGATGTAAGATTGAATACGGCAGGTCCCGGATCGAAGTCTGCGGTACCTGAAAAATAACCAGTTGTAATCACATTGCCACTGGCATCGACTGCTATTGAATGACCATAGTCAGTATTACTTCCTCCCAAAGATTTTGCCCAAACAAAGTTTCCATTGACATCCAGCTTTGACACAAAGACATTATGATCTCCTCCGGGTGTAGTTAGATTAAAAACGGCAGGGCCTGAGTCAAAATCTGCGGTCGCCCAAAAAATTCCAGTGCTGTAAACATTTCCGGAAGCATCAATGGCAATATCTTGACCAAAATCACCTTGTGTACCGCCCATTGATTTCGCCCACTCAATAACAGGAGCTTCCTGCGCCAAACTTGTAGAGGTAGACAAACCTAAAATAAAAAAGAGCACAGTTAGTTTTTTCATATCCATAAAGCGATTTAATAAACTAAAAATTGCTCAACGACCGTTCATGAAAACTGAACGCTGATAGTTGAATGCCCAGTGTTATTTCATGTGTCAAGAATTGTGTGCCAACAGATTTACCGGTGGGTACTTCAAACACATAGCCAAAACGATATTGCTCTTTCAGCAATGTTTGTAGTAGTATGCCATAGGTATTAAAATTGCGGGTGAATAAACCTGCGGTATGGATGGCGTTAAAGTTTAGATTAAAAGCAATGTCTACCGTAGCGGGAGCACCCTTAACTCCACGCAACAATACGTAGGGTTTTAAGCGAACGTGTTCATTCAGGTAATGAACATACCCCGTGGCCAGATAAAAATGTTGATTATATAATTCAAATTCCTGGCCGCCATTTTCAAACGTAGAGGGAAGTAAACGCGGCATGGAAAGTCCAACAAAGAATTTTTCACTTTTTAGTACAGCACCTGCGCCCATATTAATGCGGGTGCCGCGCTCGCCTCCGGTAAAAGCAAAGTCACCTTGATCAAATACAGTTAGTGCCGAATAGTCGGTGCGGTAATTTTGAAATCCGGCCTGCATGCCAAAGCTAAACGTGGTTTCGTTCAAGTTTAGTTTGTAGGCAAAGGTCAGATTGGTTTCGGTGTTGGTTATGTTTCCAATTTTGTCGTTCATAAAAACAATACCAAGCCCGACTTTATTATTCACAAGCGAAGTGTGCGCGGTGGCGTTGATGGTTTGCGGGTGGCCATCGAAGCCGGTCCATTGCGTTCGGTAACCCACCATAAGATTGAGGTTGTTATTCAACCCTGAATAAGCAGGGTTGATAACCAATGGATTGAGCATATACTGCGAATACAATGGATCTTGCTGTGCAAAAGCTGAAAAAGAAGCAAGAAAAAAGAGGAGGGTGTAGAGATTTTTCATACATCAAATCTGATCAAAATCAGGCGAGGATGGTATCACATAATGATGTGAGACAGATCTTGAACCATGCAAATAATAGCTCCTTGTTTACCTTTTTAATACCAAATACCCTTGCTGTGTTTTTCCTGTGGATGTAAAAATTATTTTATAGAAATAGGTGCCAGAGGGCAGCTCATTTCCATTTTGGTTGAGACCTCGGAAAGCATTTGCCTCAACGTAATTTTCAACTTCAAAAACTTTACTTCCCCAACGGTTGTAAATCCTTACCGTGTTTTGCGGTTCTAATGCTTCAATGTTTTCAATTTTAAAGTAAGGATTTTTATCATCGCCATTAGCGGATACGGCATTGTAGATTTCAATTTTCAGATTATCAGTGGTGACAATAAAATCATCTGTGCTGGTGGCTTCGTTACCCGCCACAGTTACTGAAATTTTTCCGGTGGTGGCACCTGCGGGAACGCTAACGGTTAAAGTGGTAGCGGTGCTCGCTATTACAACAGCGGGTACTCCGTTAAAGGTAACAGTGTTATTAGCAGGAGTTGTGCTGAAATTAGTTCCGGTTATAATTACCGTTGTGCCAATGGGGCCAGAGGTTGAGGTGAAGGAAGTGATGGTGGGTACAAGAACAGGGCCTACCGTAAAATCTGCGACACTGGTTGCGGTATTACATCCTGTGGTAACCGTAATTTTTCCAGTTGTTGCTCCTGTTGGAACAGTAGTAGTTATGCTGGTGGCAGTACTTGCAGTGACTACAGCGGTTGTTCCGTTAAACGAAACGATATTGTTGGTAAGCGTGGTACTGAAGTTAGTTCCATTAATGGTAACGGATGTGCCAACGGGTCCACTTGTTGGAGTAAAGGATGTAATAGTTGGTTGGGGTATGGTGCCAATCAAATTTCGAAATGCCAGGACATTGACCGAACAAGAAAGAATGTCATTTCTTCCATCCCCATCAATATCACCAGCTAATAGTTGAGAGGAGATTCCTGTTTTAGCAAAAGCAATAGGAGTATTAAATGCAATGATGCCAGATGTTCCTGTGTTTTTGTAAATAGCAAAAGTACTAGTACCCACATCAACCGCAAGGTCAACTTTCCCATCACCATCCAAGTCGCTTAGTCGGGGGTAAGATGAGCCGGCAGTTGATAACAAGTCCATCTTTGGATCAAACGAAAGAGATCCTAAAGTGCTGGTATTTCGGAATAGGGAAATGCTAAATGTGGTGTTGTTCGTTACTACCAAATCCAGTTTGTTGTCGCCATCCAAATCTCCTAAAGACGTATAGAAAGCACCTTGTCCGGTTGGTGGTGTTCCTGGCGCTGTGATCAACACGATTTGTGTGGCGAAGGAAACCGCTCCGGGTGTACTGGTATTTCGCAACACAGAAGCCGAGTGCTGGTTGCCATTGGGAACGGCCGCATCTAATTTTCCATCTCCGTCAATATCGCCCAACGCAAACGGATAGGGGTTGGGTCCAGTCGGGAAGGTAACACCTGCCGCGAATGAAGAAGCATTGATGACTCCGGGAGTACCCGTGTTTCTGAGAACCATCAATCCGCTTAATGAGAAATTAGTGAGAGTGATGTCTTGCTTTCCGTCTCCATCGATATCCGCAATCTGCGCATCGGCAACAAAAGTGGGGACTGAAAAATCAACCTTTGGAGCAAAGGCAATTACACCGGGTGTACTCAGGTTTTTAAATACCGAAAGTTGGCCGCCCAGATAATTAATCACAGCTATATCTGGCTTGCCATCACCATCCAGATCGCCAAAGGCTACACCAAGAGGTGAATCTCCAGAAGTTAAGTTAACAGCGCTTTCGAATGAGCCTACCGTAATGGTACCCGGTGAGCTGATGTTTCTGAAGATGGATATAAAGTCGTTGTTGAAATCAGACGTGATCAAGTCTGGTCTCCCATCGCCATCCACATCTCCGAGTACGGGGCGAGTCACGCTACCGGTATTCGCGCTAAGGTTTACTTGTGGACCGAATGAACAAGCGTCAAAATTTCCACCTCCCACAAATGTCACCACAAATGGGCGGGGAGCATGAGCAGTTAATCCGCCAACACTTGCAGTTATAGTCTGATAGGTTGCACCTGTTGGCACTGTAACAGTCAGTTGCGTAGTAGTGGCTGCCGTTACCGTTGCACGTACTGCACCAAAGTAAACGATGTTGTTTGGTGGTGTGGTATCAAAATTAGTTCCGGTAATAGTTATAGTTGTACCGATTGGTCCCGAAGCAGGGGTGAAAGATGTAATAGTTGGGATTGGTAAAGAAATTTTATTTTCAAAAATCATCAATGCATCTGTGGTGGCACCATTAGTGGTAAAAATCAGATCGGGTTTTGAATCTTTATTTAGGTCTGCAATGGCAAGTGAAAGCGGTGCCCGACTTAATGGATAATTTATACCCGCAGCAAATGAAATAGTACCAACTGTACTCGTGTTTTGAAATATGGTAAAAGAACCTGCAGTTGTAGTTGGCTTATGGGCCACAATAATTTCTGCTTTACCGTCACCATCTAAATCAACAGCCTTTACTTCATTAGCTCTGGTAAGTGCGGCTATATCTTGTTTGGCCAAAAAACTGATTGACCCTGGTGTACTTGTATTTTTATAAATGGAAATAAAGGCTGCATTATTATTTCCCAGCACAATGTCTGGTTTTCCATCACCATCAAAATCGGCCGAGGCGATGCTCCACGGTAAATCAAGTGCGGGAAATGTAAGAGCCACTTCAAATTGTGCAGGTGCGAGAGGCAGGTTCAATCCTGTATTTCGCACCACCGATAAAAAATCAGCTCCGGCATTTACGCCAAAGGCAATATCGTCATAGCCATCACCATCAAAATCATCGGCAATAATTTTTTCAGGTTGCCCGCCCGCACCAGCGCTAATGGATGAATTAACAATCGTGCTAAACACCCCACCTCCTAAAAAGGTAAACGCACCTTTGCGCGAAACATTTTCTTCTACCTGATACAGATTGCCACCTGTGTGGGCAATATCACTTTTGCCATCGTGGTTAAAATCATGATTAGCCAATATGCCTGTGGTGCCCGTTACAATGTGCTGCACATTTGGCTCAAATGAAATAGCATCGGCAGTCGTGCCGCTATTGTTGCGATGAATAAAACCACTGGCAAATAAATCCACCTTGCCATCACCATCAATATCAGATGCTGTTACGTGAGCCGAACCGGTATAGGTAGTAGCAATACTGGTTAATGATGCTGTTGTAATTGCATCGCCATTCGAAGCTACCGTATTTCTGAAAATACGAAACGTATTGTTATCGTTTACCGCCACATCCGTTTTACCGTCATCATCAAAATCGGCCACAGTTAAATTATCTGCGCCAACAGTAAAATCTACAAAAGCATTCGTTAATGCAAATTCAATAGGTGCAGTAAATGATGCCGCGTTAATCGAGCGTGCGGTGGGGAAGGTAACGCTAAACGGTTTACTATAAGAGGTGAGCCCATGAAGGGTTACTGAAACTCTATCGGATGTTGCACCTGCTGGAATGGATGTAGTGAGCGAAGTATTACTTACTGTTCCGGCAATAGCGGGCGTTGAACCAAATTTAATGGTGGGATCTACAGATCCTGTGTTCATAAAATTTCCAGAAAGCGTTACCAAGGTTCCTGCTTCGCCAACATTTGGTGTAACCGAGTTTATGATTGGTACCGGAAAACTTGTATTGCGAAAAATAAAAATCTGAAGACTGGTTGTACTGCTGGCTGTGGCAGTTACTACATCAGGTTTGTTATCTCCATCCAGATCGGCAACAACTGGCTTCAACGGGTTTGTATTAAAAGTAGTTCCTTGAAAAAGCACTGGGGCTTTGAAAGAGCTTGCATTTAACGTACCGTTAAATGCATTTTCGAAAATCCCAAGGTTTAGTGCATTGGTTGTAACCATATCCAACTTACCATCGCCATTTATATCAGATGCGGTTAGGTAATTAGGTGCAAACGCGGGCGAGGTAATCACCACTTCCGGATCGAAAGATGAATTATCTAACACACCACCACTATAAATATTTTTCCGGATACGAACAGCACTGGCTGCCACACCGCTTGCCCAGCTTAAATCCAATTTGCCATCATTGTCCAGGTCGGCAAGCTCTACATTTGTTACGTTATTAGTTGGATCAATCAGCACGGGAGGAGCTAGTAAAATAGTTCCGGGTGTTGATTGATTATGAAAAATGCGGAATGCACCACCGTTAGAAATTACAATATCTAATTTGCCATCTCCGGTAAGATCGCCCGTGCTAATTTCGCGTGAGCTGGTAATTATTGGATGGGGAGCAACTACAGCACTAAATAAAATATCACCCGGTGTACTCAGGTTTTGCGCAATATAAAAGTAAGAGAACAATCCAACGCTTGGATGAGTCCCCATCAAATCAGGTCGGCCATCGCCATCCAGGTCGGCCGCATGGAGATCACCAATATTGCCAGCATCTACAAAAGACTCTGGCGCTTCAAATGCAATAGTACCGGGTGTGCTGATGTTTCGATAGGTAATAAAATAATGAGTGAAGCCGGCACTATAATGACCTACGATATCGAGTTTTCCATCGCCATCCAGATCCACCGCTTTACAATCTTCTGCACTTTGGCCCAATACTACTTTAGGGCCAAACGAGGAAGCATTAATATCACCGGTTACGCCCAGGTTTCTAAAAACTAAAAGTTCCTGATAAGCAGTAGGACTTGATTTAACATCTGTTGCGATTATATCCACCAGTCCGTCACCATCCAGATCGCCAAGGTCTAATCCCGTTATGCCTCCAGATCCGGCAGGCAAATTAATATCGTCTTTCAAGTCGAGCGAAGAAGGAATTATTCGCCCGCCAAAATCTTTATTGTTATCAAATAGCGGTGAAAAAGATTGATGAGATTGTACGGTTAACCCTGTGGTTAAATTAGTAACCGTTATCGGGCCAAACCTTGCACCTGGCGGTATGATTACATCAATCCGCGAAGCTGTTACACCAGTTATGGTACCTTTAGTTGTGCCAAAGTAAACAGCGTTCTGTGCGACTGTTGCACCAAAATTATTTCCATTGATGGATAAACTCGTTCCGGGAATTCCACTCTGTGGCGCAATAGAAGTTACAGCGGGAGCAAGGGCTAATGTTTTTTGTTCCAGTATCACATTGTCAATACCCGCTACATTGGCGGCATTGGTAATGTAGGTGCCGCGAATTTCCAGATAAATAATGTCGGAGAGTGCGCGGATTACATCAGTTTTTGTAGCCAGAGCGCCACTGGTAGAGCCTACTCTCCATCCACCTGTTTCATCTAATTTGATTGTGTACGATGACCATGACGGAGCTACAGCAGGTTTTGCAGGGAGCGAAAATACAATATCAAATCCTCCAGAAGTCTCAATGCGAACATCACCTTGTATAATTGATGCAGTTCCGGCAAAAGCCTGTTGCAGATCAAAGCGTAGATTCATTCCGTAGGATCTTACCGCGTGCGGTCCTAAAAACTTAGCGGGAGCAAACCACCCTTGTGAAGTTGCAGTTGCATTTGAAGAATAGGGAATTGTGGCAGCAAACCCACCCGGATTACCATTGCTGGCATTGTGATTAACCGTTACCGGGGTGCCGTTATTTGAGAACACCCATCCGTCAACATCGGTATCAAACGTGCTGGTAATTTGAGCAGATGTTGCAACACTAAGTGTGACGAAGCACAGTAGAAGAATGGTTTTTTTCATACCCTTAAAAATCAGAAGATAAACGATAGTGGGAAATCACATGATCATGTGAGGTTAAGTTAAGAATTACTACCGCTTCAGCACCAGATACCCATTGAGTGTTTTTCCGGAGGTTTGGAATAGGATTTTGTAGAAGTATGTTCCTGAAGGCAGTTCATTTCCATTGTCATTCAATCCACGAAATACGTTTGTTGTGTTGTTATAGTTCTCTGTTTCAAAAACTTTGCTTCCCCAGCGGTTATAGATGGTGACTTTGTTATCTTGAGTGTCGGGTAACAAGTCGATGTAACGGATGAGAAAGATTGGATTAAGTTGATCATCATCGTTGGGCGAAAGTCCATTATAGATTTCTATTTCCCCGATAACATCAATTTCAAGTAGTTGATCGGTACATTCACCAAATGCATCGCAGACCTGAATGGTCAATTGATCTTTTCCTGTAAAAGAAATACCGGAATAATTAATTGTGAGCATGCCATTGCTAATGGTAGCTACCGCACCGCTACCGGGTTGTTGTAAAACAATCAATGAAGAGAGCACCAGATTATTTTCCGCATCAGAAATAAAATCTAATAAATTGATAGTTGCCTGCCCCCCGATACTAGTTGACGAAGTAGCTGAATTAATAACCGGAGCCGAGTTGGTGCACGGAGCAGGGACAATGGTGACGGTAATGGCATCCGATGCCGGGCTTGTGCAGCCCACACCATCCGTTACCGTTACCGAATAACTTCCACTGGTGCTTACGCTGATTTGAGAAGTAGTTGCCCCTGTAGACCAACTATAGGAAGAAAACCCATTGGGTGCTGAAAGAGTGAGAGAAGTAGTGCTGCAAATGGTTACTGCGTTTGCAACCAGCGTAATGTTTGATGTTATGGTTGGAATAGCAGGAGGAGGATTAACGTTAGCAGACACAGCAGTGCGCGTACTCTCGCATCCATTGTTTATAGAAGCAAAGTAAGGAGTAGTAGTTGCAAGTGATGGTGTAGCATAATTACTGTTAACTTCTCCTGCAAGGGCAGTTCCACCAGTAGCTGTGGTGTACCATCTATACTGACCATCAACTCCGCCTGTTGCAGAAAGTGTAACACTACCCGCACCACAACGAGAACCATTAGTAATTGTAGGTGCTGCAGGAATGGCATTGATCGTAAGTTCTACAGCGTTACTAAACACAGTTGCTGCCAGATCGCCCGTAATTCTGCAACGATAGAAACCGGCACCAAAGGTTCCGGTAGTATTTACGGAAAGTGAGGCGGTGCCTGCATTGCTATAACCACCTCCATTATTTATATCAGTATACATTCCTGCAAGTGTGGTTGAAAACTGCCATTGATAAGCGAGGGTGGTTGTGCCCGTTGCAGCGGTGGTAAATGAAGCAGTCGCTCCATCGCAAACTGCTACGGCAGTTGGTTGAGTAGTGATGGAAATGGAGACCGTTGGAATTAAATTCTCATATACGACTAATAATCCTGCAGCACGCGTGAGAATAATTTCGAGCTTGCCATCTAAGTTCAAATCCCCTGTTGTGATTCCTCGCGGTGCTGTTACGGTTGTGTTAAATGGAGCTGCAAACGATGCGGCTGTTAATGCACCAGTTGCATGAATGTTCTTGAAAATCGAAAAACGATTTCCCGTTTCGCTGGTGGTAATAATTTCGGGTTTGCCATCGCCATCTAAATCGGCAACGGTGGCAACGGTTGTAGCACTGGGATTGGTTAAATCAATTCTTGTAAAACTAATGTTGCCCGCAGTGCTGGTGTTGTGAAAAATGGTGAGTAACGCGGAATTTGTACCTGCATGGTACAGCATTAAATCTGTCTTTCCATCAGCATCAAAATCTCCTTTATAAATTCTTCCAGGGCTATCACCTACAGCAAGGTCTAATCGAGAGCCAAACTGGGAATTTGATATTTTTAATAAACCTGCATTGTGATAGATACTTATGTTATCAGTAAGAGAATTTGTGGTAGCGATATCGGCAAAACCATCGCCATCAAAATCTTCAGCTACTACCCCTCCGTTAGCCGCTGGTTTGGTGTAAATAAAATTTGATGAGAATGATCCGAAAGTACCAGTTGTAAAAACCCCTGTATTCGAACGGTTTTCTTTTATTACCAGATCACCAGTGCCACTTAAATCTACGGTAACAGTAATGTCTGTTTTTCCATCATTATTAAAATCAGCCATATCCATGGTGCTTGCACCTAAACCAAGTATAATGGAAGGTTGAAAAGAAATTTCTGTTAATGTGCTAATATTTCTGTGAGCTAATCCGTTCACCGATGCCACGTCTAAAAAACCATCGCCATCAAAATCTTCAAGGCGGGGATTAATAAATGAGTTAACAGACAGCGTGTCGTCTGGTATTAAAGAAGTGATAGTGATAGCTCCAGATAGATGTGAATTTCGAAATGCAAAACCACCGTTTGCTTCGGCAAGAATATCAGGCTGTCCATCACGGTTTAGATCACCCACCTCAATATCATAGTTAGCGTTGGCAAATGTAAAATTTACGGGTGCTGCAAAATGGGTATTGTCAAACGTAACTCCCGAGGAAAATGTGGTAACAAAAGGAAGCCGGTAGCGTGAACTTAATTCGCCTACGCGAACACTTACCGGGGCGTATGTTGCACCAGGGGGTACACTTACGGTTAGTTCTGTGACAGTGGAGGTTAACACAGTTGCTTCAACTGCGCCAAAATAAACTTTGTTGAGGGGTGGTGTTGTTGAAAAATTATTTCCGGTGATAGTTACAGTGCTGCCCACCGGGCCCATTAAAGGCGATACTGTATTTATTGCTATTTGTGGACCCACCACATTTTTATTTTCAACGATGGTGATGCCATTTCCTGCAATTAAAAAATCAGGCTTGCCATCGTGGTTGAGGTCACTCGCCACAGGGCTACTCGTGCTGCTTCCGGCATTGGCACCAAAAACCTGATATGCAGGAATGAAAGTGTCTATCCCAAAAACTCCACCGTTAAAATTATTTTCAAAAACACCCATACCATCTGAGTCTGTGATGGCAATATCTGGTTTACCATCGCCATTAAAATCGACTATTGAAATACCGCCATCAGCGCCTAAGTCGCTGATGAGAATAAACTCGGTTGCAAAATCAGTATCGGTTAATACTCCATCGATGTCCGTATTTATTCGGATATAAACACCACCTCCTGATTTTTTCCAGACCAAATCATTTTTTCCATCAAGGTTTACATCTACCACTCTCATACTTCGGTTGTATTGACCCGTCATTATTGTAAATGAATTGAGGAAAGTCGGAACACCTACCGTAGATGTATTTTGTAAAACGGTAAATCGATCGCCAAAGAAACTGCTAACAATAACTTCAGCTCGGCCATCATTATTAAGATCTCCTGAAGCTGCACCAGCAAAGCCACTTATAACGGAATTATTGTAAATACCTATGGCACTGCTAAACTCAATATCACCAGGAGTGCTTAGGTTTTGGTTAAACCAAAAATCGGTGCGCACACAGCCACATACAGCGCCCTCACCACCCATGATTTCCGGACGGCCATCTCCATCCAAGTCAGCTACTAATGCAATAGGCGTTTCGTCACTACCACCGGCCCACGCTTCTTGGGTTTCGAAGGCAAGATTCCCGATTGTGCTGACATTTCGAAATGTAATAAAGGAAGCTCCAGCACCAGTGCTGGTAGAGGTAATGACATCTAACTTACCATCGCCATCTAAATCAGCAAACCATAATCCAGCTCCATTGGTTGAACCTGCTGTAACAAGTATCGTAAATTTGGCGGCAAAAGATGCTGCTGACAGTTCGCCACCAAGACCGAGGTTACGGTAAATGTCAATAGCATCATCAGCGTTGTTATTTGCTACTCCAAAATCCTCCCAACCATCTCCATCAATATCGCCAACAAACCAACCTTCGTTATCAATCGTTGCCATTGAAAATCGATTTTTAAAAGACGCAGGAATTACTCTTCCTCCGCCATCGAACACAGGGTTAAAGGGAGCAAGTGTTTTGGCTGTAAGACCCGTAACGGTATTGGTGATTGTAATAGGACCATACACGGCACCCGGAGGTACAACTACGGTAAGCTGAGTGGTAGATGCAGATTGAATTTCTGCTTTTGTGCCAGCAAACGTGCCAAATGAGACACTGTTGTTGGATGGTGTTGAGTTGAAACCTGAACCATTAATAGTGATAACATCACCCGGTTTGCCCGAATTGGAAGATATTGAAGTTGCCACAGGAGCAGGAGAAAGCAACCTTTGTTCAAGTACAACATTATCTAAGCCTGAGGTGTAGGCTGCGTTGGTGGCGTAGGTTCCTCTTATTTCGATTGAAGTTACGTTGGCAAGAATACTTTTAATCTGAGCCCGACTGGCAACAGTCGCTCCGGCTGAATAAAACCAACCTCCGGTTTCATCAAGAGTAAACGAGTAAGAAGACCAAGCTGGGGCAACATTAGGCTTTGGAGTTATACCAGATAGGTAGATGAAGTTTCCACCATTTCTTATTAGAACATCAAAGCCAGCACCTGTTCCTGCTTGCGATTGTTGCAGATCGAATTTCAGCTGCATGCCGAGCGAACGAACTAATTGATTGCCACGGAACTTTGCTGGGGCAATCCAATTTTGAACAGTAGCACTTGCGTTAGAACTATACGTTACAGAAACGTATCCAGTAGGATTTCCTCCTGCAGGTTGATGAGTAACAGGTATGGAAGTGGATACACTTGTAAATGTCCACCCATCCGCATCGGTATCGAAGGTGCTGGTAATTTGAGCGTGTGCCGAAGTCAACACAAGAATTGCCAATACTGCGAAAAGGAGTGTTTTCATAACCATAAAGATCGTAACATTTGAGCGCTGGTAAATCACATAATGATGTGAGGGGTTAGTGCATCATAGTACTGCTACCGCTTCGCATCCCAGTTCTTATTTTCTGCGCGACCAAGCTTTCCGATTTCGAGTGAACGCAGTGTTGTTCCACCAGGCGGCATATGGGTGGTAAAGCTTCGAACTTCTTTTACTTCTGCTTCAGTTATAACCGAAGCTTTGTTGCCAAAGTCGCTGCTGTTGCGGATGTAGCTGAGCACTGAGGCGAGGTACTCATCGCTGTTACCCGCCAGAGGGGGCATGTTGTTAGGATATTCTTTGCCGTCCACCGGCCCTTGCAAACCCATTAACATAAGTTGTATCAATGCAATTTTGTCGCCCGTTACCCGAGCCGAGCCAATCAAAGGTGGTGCGGGCATAGGGTTGCTGCCAATTAAAATTCCTTTGGCATCCATTCCGTGGCAATTGGAACAAAGTTGTTTGTACCGAACTGATCCTTTTGAAACCAATGCACGGTCAGCCGGACTTAAATTTTTTAATTGAGCCAACTCTTTTTCGGTGCGCACTTTCGCTTCTTCAAACATCTTGTACGAAAATTGCATCAATTCATTTTGAGCATTGGCAGCCACTAATTCTTTTACAATTGTTTGTGCTTGAGCAGTATTACTACTGCGCAACGATAACATAAGTTGTATGCGTACATCGGCACTGCTATCGGAAACTAACTCGCTAAGCTTGGCAATTACTCCCGTATCTTTTTGTTGAATGAATGATTCGCTGGCCCATACTGCACTTTTACGTGCTTGTGCATCCGCATCGTGCAAGCTAACAGCAAGTGTTTCTTTATCCAATGCTTCTAAACCTTCCAATGTCCATAACGCATGGATGCGGGCTAGTTGTGAACCATTACTTACAAGTTGTTTCAAATCAGATACAACCGATTTGTCATTTCGGATGATGATGGTTTGTTGTGCCATATCGCGCCACCAACCATTTGGATGCGATAAGTATTCGACAAGTTTTTTTGCTGGTTCGTTCAGCATGTTGGGTTTGGTACGATCGGGTTTAAAGTCTCTATGCACTACGCGATAGATGCGACCCATGCCTTTGTTTTTATCAAGGCCCAGTTCAACAATTTTTTTTCCGAGATAAGAATCGGGTGGCGTCCATTCGCCTTCCTGAATTATACCGTGATACATATCCACAATGTAAAAGCAACCATCGGGTCCGGTGTAGGTATTCACCGGTCTGAAGTTCATATCCGCGGAAGCGAGCCAATCCACACCTTTATAGGCAGATTCAATTCGTATCTTTCCATTCTGGTTAATTACTTTTCCACGTTTGATCACGCGACCAACAGGTTCAGGAATAAAATAATCGCCCACCATGTTACCCGGTAAACGATCGCCTCTGAATATTGATTGACCTGTACCCGAAGTAAACCGTACCAACGTACTGTCTTCGCGCAAGGCACGTGGGCCACCTTGTGCATCTACGTTTCCGATAACCGGCCACAGGTAGGTAAAATCTTCTGAGTATTGATCTTTGAAGTTCAATGCACCGTAAGCTGGCATTTGTTGAATCTGCACAGCTGGCAAACCCGGCCCGGCTTCAGAGTAAAAAAGTTTTCCGTAGTTGTCTGCTGTTAAGCCCCATTGGCCGATCATGTTATCCACTAATGTGTCGGCAATCAGTTTTCCGTTTTTGTATTTGTAGCGCAGGTTATCGCGCGAAGGATAAATCCAGTTGTCGAGATTCCAATAAAATCCACCATTCTGATGTTCGAGGTTGCGCGAGTCGATGGTGTTATTTTCATACACAATTCTTTTCTGATCGGCTTTGCCGTCACCATCGGTATCTTTATAACTCCACACATGTTGCACGTTGGTAATGGTTACAAGTACTTCATCGCCCACAGGCAAAACCGTGCGTGGCAACACGAGGCTATCAACAAACACACTCACCTTATCCATCTGCCCGTCACTATCAGAATCTTCGAGGCGCATAATACGACTGGTAGGTTCGTACTCTTCCGTGGCGTTGGCATCTTTCATGTAAGTATTCATCTGCACCACATACATTACGCCATTCGCATCCCACGAAATGGCGACAGGCTCTTGCACCATGGGTTCGCTGGCTACTAACTCTACGCTGTAGCCGGGCGGCAATTGAAATTTTTCAATGCTCTCCTCCGGTGAAAGTGGAGCCGGGTCTGGATTGGTCGTGATAAACTTTCGTTGGTAGGTCGATTCATCTTCTGATTTCTTCTCGCAGGCTAACATGACTGTTAATGCAAGCGCGGCTACAATCTTTACTCTCATTCTTTCTAATCGTGAAGTGAAGGACGAAGATTGGAAAAAAGGGAATAGGAATCAATTGGCTTGTAGTACCTGAGCGTTGGTAGAATTTTATCAGAGGGTTTTCAACTGAAACTTCGGGTACCCTTATTGCCTCAGAGTGCTACTGCTTGAGCATCAGGTATCCGGTTTGTGTTTCTCTTAAACTGCTGAATTCAATTTTATAGAAGTATGTTCCGGAAGGAAGATCATCATTGTTTTTTGATTTGCCTTTAAACACCACCGTTTGGTTGTCATAATTAGATCCTTCCCAAACCATATCGCCCCAGCGGTTATAAATCGATACCCGATTTTGCCGGGTAGCATCTAACTCCTCTATATTCTGGATAAGAAAGGTCTCATTCTTAAAATCATTGTTTGGCGATATTCCCGTGAAGATTTCTATATCGCCTACTACTTCAATCGAAAATACCTGATTGGTGCAAACAAACGTGTCACACACGCGAAGAGTAATCGTTTCGATACCTAAAAAGGAAAGGCCATTATAGTTTAGAATGAGATTAAAATTTCCATCAATGCTGGCAGAAGCACCACTGGAAGGTTGTGTTACAATGGACAGAGTAGAGAAATCTACATTGTTATCGCTGTCGCTGATAAGCGCAACCAGATTTACAGTTACAATACCTCCAATCTGTGTTGTTACAGGAACTGCTTGTATAACCGGAGGTTCATTGTCGCAACCCGGTGCCGCCACTGTTGCTATCACGGAAGTTCTTGCACTCTCGCAGGTTCCGTTGTTAATCGAAACATAATAGGTAGTAGTTAGTGGGAGAGAAGGTGTAGAATACGTTGCGTTCGTTTGTCCGGCAATAGCTGTTCCGCCCGTGGGTGCTGTGTACCAACGATACTGGCCGGCTGATCCACCAGAAGCAGAAAGTGTAACACTCCCCGGCAAACAGGTTGACGCTCCGGTAGTAGTTGGTGCTGTTGGTGGTGTGTTAATGGTTGCCACTACTGCTGTGCGTGTACTCTCACATGTTCCGTTATTTATCGCAACATGAAAAGTTGTTGTGATGGTAAGGGATGGTGTTACATAGGTTGCATTAGTCTGTCCGGCAATAGCGGTTCCACCCGTTGGCACCGTATACCAACGATATTGGCCGGCTGCGCCACCTGTGGCTGTAAGCGTAACAGTTGATGTACCACATGCCGCTGCCCCCGTTGTAGTTGGTGCTGTCGGTGGTGTGTTAATGGTTGCCACTACTGCTGTGCGCGTGCTCTCGCATGTTCCGTTATTTATCGCAACGTGAAAAGTTGTTGTGATGGTAAGCGATGGTGTTACATAGGTTGCATTAGTCTGTCCGGCAATAGCGGCTCCACCCGTTGGCACGGTGTACCAACGATATTGACCGGCTGTGCCACCTGTGGCTGTAAGCGTAACAGTTCCCGTTCCACATCGGGCAGCACCTGTAACCGTTGGTGCTGTCGGTGGTGTGTTAATGGTTGCCACTACTGCTGTGCGCGTGCTTTCGCATGTTCCGTTATTTATCGCAACGTGAAAAGTTGTTGTGATGGTAAGCGATGGTGTTAGATAAGTTGCATTAGTCTGTCCGACAATCGCGGCTCCACCCGTTGGCACGGTATACCAACGATATTGGCCGGCTGTGCCACCTGCGGCAGAAAGTGTTACTGTTCCTGTTCCGCATCGCGCTGCGCTTGTGCTGGTAGGAGCACCGGGGGGCGTATTAATGGTTGCAATTACAGGAGTTCTTGTGCTCTCGCATGCACCATCGAAAATAGAAACATAGTAGGTTGTTGTTAAAGAAAGAAGAGGTGTAAGGTATGTGCTTGCTGTAGATTGAATAGGTCCGCCCACTGCGGTAGTATACCATCGGTATTGTCCGTTAATCAGCCCCGAAGCCGTAAGCGTAAGTGCAGCCGGTGTACAGGATGCCGCCCCGGTTGTGGTAGGTGCAACGGGTATTGTGCTGATAATTACTGTAGCATTGTTGGTATTGGCATTTACTACGTTGGTTCCTGAAATGGTACAGCGGTAGTTGCCAGTGGCTGTTCCATCGGTGGTATTAATGCTGAGCGTGTTGGTTGTTACTCCTGAATAGTTTCCGCCATTGCTCAGGTTTGTGTAAACTCCTAAAATAATTATTTGCCATTGATACGCGATCGCAGGGTTGCCGGAGGCGGCCGTTGCTAGTGTTACAGGTGTTCCTGCACATACTGATGTATTGGCCGGAGGTTGGGTATTAATTATAATGGGCGGTGTAAAAATTACATTATCCAGTCTGTTGGTAGTATTGGCATCGCGGTATAACCCACGGATTTGTAAAGTCGCAAGATCACTTAGAATACTTTGAATTTGTGTTTCTGCCGCTAATGGCCCGGTAGCACTATTCGTTGTTTTCCAAAAGCCTGAGGCATTATTAAATACAGCTGAATAGGTTGTCCATGCGGGAGCAGCTGCGGGCTGGTTAGGGGTGGTCGGAAAATAGTATAAGGTTATTCCTGAGTTATCTGCAATAGTTACTTCTGCATATTGATTGGGTGTTCCTGTTGTACTTTGCTGAATGTCGTAACGCAATGTGCCATTATAGTAAGCACTACGATTACCGAGATAAGCAGCGGGCGCAACAAAGTTAAAGGGCACATAAATTGTTCCTGCACCGAGATTGAACGAAAAGGGAGATCCGAAAACCATTCCGTTAGGATTGCCTCCAGTAGCACTATACCCAATGGTTGCATCTGCATCATTGGGCGTGGTCCAACCTTGGGCGTTGGCATTAAACGTGCTCGTTATTTGTGCGTAAAGATTATTACTTATCAGTAATACGATGGCAATGATTAAAAACTTCCTTAAAAACAGCATATCCAAAAATGTAGAACATGTAAAGGTAGTCACTTTACTGACTTAACTTAATTCAGTTTATCGCTGGTTTAGTCAGGCTGTCGGTAGAATAGAATTTAGATCAATTGAATTAGTGCTCTATTGCTTCTCTTTTCGGGTTTCATCAGCCAACACCTGAAGGGAGTTTTGGAGTGTGACTTTTACATAGTTCCCATTTCCCTTTTCGGCTAGCGTCTGAATGGCTGTGAGTGCACCTGGCAGTTGACTAAAATCAAAGATGCTCAATGTTATTTTGGAGGAATTTTTTGACACAAGCTTATAAAGTGATTCACTCGTTTTAAATTCACCATCCGTGGCCATAATAATCTTGTTGTTGCCACCCTCAATAAAATTTTTGTTGGCTGTTTTATACGCCAGGGCCAATCCATCAGCGATGTTTGTGTTTCCTTCCGACCGCAACGTTTCAATAGAAGTCATGATTGTAGTTGTATCGCTTGCCGAAAGAGGTGGCAAATGTAACATGGCTTTGCCAGAATAGATCACAATGCTTACTTCGTCCTCTTTGCGCATATGCCGGATCAAATCCCGAAAACTTTTTTTAAGTAGCGGCAGCCGCTCTGGTTTATTCATAGAGGCAGAGACATCCAGCAGTAAAACCAGATTGTTAAATGCATAGCCATCAAATGAAATAGGTTCGCCCGGCTCTTCGGCTACAGGCTCGGGCTCTTGACGCTCCACTTTTTTCTCAACGGGTTTAATTATTTCATATTCGTATCTGGGTGGTTGCCGGATATAGGAAAGTATATTGACGGGTCGCATCGGATCGTTGGTGGAATATTCATCACCGCCCAACCCCAGCTCGGCAAACTTGTTGTATTGCTCTACAATACTGTTGTGCATGTATAAATAATCGCCATAGGTTTTGTTTTTGTTGTCCACTTCCGTGGGAAAGTCAACAACTTTTTCTTCCAATGTTTTTAGATAACCAGGGATGTATTCGTAGGGGTTGTATGGGCACACCCCATTGTTTTTTCCAATCCGCACAATTCCATTCATGTATTTCAGTTGATTAATGATTAAATCTCGTTGATCTTCATGAATAGCGGATGTAGAAATCTGAGATTCATTCTGATCATATACCCGCAGTTCCATTTGCTTTAATATTCTGCGACTATCATCTGCGGCTTTCAACAGGGCCGAAGCCGAAATTGTCCATGAGTTTGTTTTTCGAAGCGGATAAGAAGCATACACCTTGCGTGTTTCGGTAAAGAGTTTTTCTTTGCGCGCATCAAGTTCGGCATACAACGTTTCGATTATTTTCAGTTTTGTATCAAGGTAGTCCATACCATTTCCCCGAAAGGCCCCGCTACTCAAGTAATTACTCAACTCTATAGCGTGATCTTGCAGCGCAAGCATTATTTGTTGCAGGTCATTCACCCGATCCAGAAGACTATTGCGGTATGGTGCTGGTAAATTTTTACTCTCTTTAATAATGAGGGCATGAATGCTGAGAGGTGTGGTAAACTTGTCAAACTTAAGTATAGGATTACGGTAAGGCAGTTGCCCTTCGCGTAAACTATTCCATGTGCTTTGTTCACTGCGCAATTCGCCATACAGATTTCGCATAGAGCGTACACATTCATCAATGTAATAAACAATTGTGTTGAGTTGCGTAAACCCAGCTGCGGGTAGGGGAGTGGGTTGTTTCGCGATGGTTATACTATCTAGCGCAGGAGGTGAATAACTAAGATGGGTAAGTGGCCACGGCTTGTGAGGCGAATCAAAATCATACTTCCTAAACGCTATCGGATAATAAGGGAGGCGACCCTCGGCACAGAAGTTGGCATAGAAATGAAGAATGTCGTTATTAAAATAATTCTGAAGATTATCGTAAAGCTGGTTGGTATACTGCCCGTCAAGTGTGGAGGTGTTGTTGAAATTATCCAACGAATGTTGCTTGGTCTGTTGAATTAGCCGAAGCCCTTCCACGCAATTTTTATAATAACTCCGATCCGGCAGGTTAGCAAAGTTTGCTGTTTTTAGTAACTCGTCAGTTTCTAAAAATGACTTTAGAATTTCAGCTTGCGGATAACCTACAAAAGTATCTTCGTTAAAATTTTGTGAGAGCTTAAGGATCAACTCTTCCTCATGTAGAATTGCCTTCATCAGAAACTGGTACGGTTTGATCAGGCTGTTGGATGCCGGTAATGCCTTTGCTTCCGTTGCAACCTTGGTAGCTATTTGATCGCGGGCCTTACTCATAGCGATTTGCAGTTGCTGCATTTCGCGGAGAAGTGTAAAACCTTTATCAAGATCTGTTTTGTAATCCTGAAGACGAATGTAGGCGACTATCTCACCGTTCTTTGCGTAGCAATCATTATACAGTTTCCAAAGTTCATTGCCTACGGTTTTATAAAAAGTGTTGGTTCCGGTTTTTATTTTATCATAAGCGCGCTGATCTGGCTGACTGATACAATTGTAAGAATCAAAATAGCGGAACTGAAAGCTGGATTTTTCTTTGTATTTATTTAAGTCGGCATACAAACGTTGCAAACACTGAACCGAATTGTTGGTGTTGGCTATCATCTGATCAGAAAAGAATAGGTAGTCGTAGGTGTTAACCTGTGCCTGCGCAGAGAGAGTTGCAAGGAAGAAGAGAGGAATGATTTTTTTCATTCTGTAAATTATCAAAAACATTATGGTTGTTTTCTCCGCTTCATTTTTATTAGAAAACCTATAATAAAGGGCAGCGTCAGAACGGCAAAACCAAGTATTACCGGAACCTTTTCCTTAAAAGTGTCAAAAAGACCAGGAGATTCGTATTCATGTTTGGAGTAGTACAATAACTTATCAACACCGGCATCAATACCCTCGTAGAAATTTTCGTTATTAAAAAAGGGTGTCATTTCTTCGTCAAGAATCTCCCTGTATATATCAGCGGGCAACAAGGAATTAAGTCCGTGGCCTGCAATTGCAAATTCTTGGTCTGACGTAAAAATGGCGATTAATGCTCCGTTGCCTTTACCCTTTTGTCCTACACCCCAGGTATCAAAAATTTGTTGTGCTAGAACATCTTTAGATTTAATAGGGCCATTTAGTGTTAAGTAGACAAATAATTGAATGCCCGTACTGTATTCAAACGCGCGCAGTTTAGCGTTCAGCAATTCTTCTTGCTGCTTATTCAAAACTGAATTTTTTAAATAGAAAGGATCAAAAGAGGTTATGTAGTTAGTAGGCTTTTGTGGAAAATCTTGCCCATAAATAAGTAGTGGGCATAGGAGAAGATGGAAGATGAAAATTTTCATTGCATGAAATATTGACAGTGACTCATAGGTAACTCAAAACCCTCCTTTAATTTGATTTCAATTTATGATAGACCGCTTTTGGGATAGTCACTTTCGTATAATCAACTAAATCGGCATGTTTTGGTACTTCTTTTAGCAGCAAGTAGGTTTCATTATCGTTTGTTGGTTCTTCGGATTCAATAAAGGATTGAAGGGTTAATAAATTTGAATCCCAATTTTGCTGAACTTGTTCACTATAATTTTCCAGAAGTGGTTTAATTGATTCAACACCTTTACTATAGGTAGACCAATCAAACTGCGTACCCCCACTTTTTGCATCCCAAATAGTAAACAATAAATTGCCATAAGTATTGGAATCACCTGATTCCTTCACGCAGGTAACTATATTGTTTTGAGTGATACACTCTTTAATGTCTGGGTTTTGCATTGCGCCATTTTGATAGCTGTATTTACTATAGGCAATTGAAAATTGCTTATCGAAGAACCAGATATACCGTTTCATTTCGTCTTGCCCTTCATATTCATCATAGTATTCAATTAACTCCACTTTGTAAAAGTTTGCTGAGTCAGACAAGGCATTGTAAACTGTGTCCAACCGAGAATCGACCAGTGCTCTTAGTACCTGAGTTGCAGAGTCGGAGATTACAATTGCGGGTTCGGGGTTGGTTTGATTAACAGCAGAATCAAGTGATGCCGTAGTTAGCCTTGTCGAATCCTGCAAAAGCTTTTCTGAAGTTTTTTTTGCGGTGCAACTTGCCAACACACATACAAATGCTATTGATATAAATGATTTCATACAGATTGTGTATTGTGGTAAGTGTTCATACCAGCTTTTCATTAATAGCCTTACTAACTGCCTCCGTTTGCGAGTGCACGTGCAGCTTCTCATAAATCTTTTTGATGTGCGTGCGCACCGTGTCAATACTGATTGCAAATTCTGAGGCTATTAGTTTATAACTATTGCCTTTGCTTAGCGAGGTAAGAATTTCCTTTTCCCGGGCCGTCATTTGATAAGGGTTTTCAACCGCGGGCTTTTGTAACATAGAAGCGAGTACCATACGGGCAATGCTGGGGCTCATGGGTGCACCGCCTTCCAGTACTTCGTTGATAGCATCAAATAATTTTATTGAGATATGCTTTTTGAGCAAATAGCCCGAGGCCCCGGCACGCAGTGCTTCAAACACATGTGTGTTATCATCAAACACGGTAAGCATGATAATCGGCACAGTTGCATGAAAGGCCCTGATTTTTTGCACTGCTTCTATACCGCTCATGCCGGGCATATCGATGTCCATTAAAATAAATTGTGGTTTATAGGTTTTCACCTGATCTTCCACCTTGAGTACGTTTTCAAATGCAGCGGCCAGTGTAAGGGTGTCGCTGGTGCGGATCATGTTGCTTACACTTTCGCGGAGCAGATCATTGTCTTCGTAAATGAGTACTGGTAGTTTTATAGCCATTGTATAGCTTTTAATAGACCTTGTAAAAGTCAGTATTTTTCAGAGCCACCGAAATACCCTGATCATGTGATGGGCAACACGAGACTCACTTCGGTGCCGCTTTGGGCTGAAGATTTTATGTCAAGCAATCCATTAATATTTTTTGCCCGTTCTTTCATGTTTCGCAAACCATTGCCCGAAGAACCATTTGTAACATCAAACCCCTTACCGTTATCCGTTATCGCAAGATGAAGGGCGTGCGCTTTCTTTTTAAAATCGATGCGAATGGAAGTAGCCCCACTGTATTTAGCAGCGTTGTTGATAGCCTCCTTAAAGATTAGAAAGAGATTTTTACGCAGCGCAGCATCCAGCGAAACTGTTAATAAATTTTCCTCTCCGGTAAAGGAATAGGAAACGTCCATCGGATCGAGAATTTCAGAAGCAAATTCTTTCATTTTGCTGATCACTTGTTCCAGCGAATCATTGTGTGGGTTGATGGACCAGACAATGTCGCTCATACTCTCCATCATGCCCGATGACTGTTGGGCAATGCGTTGAAAATGGGTAGCGTTTCCGTTTTTTTCTTGTAAAGCCAATTGACTAATGATATTAATACTTGAAAGTGTTGACCCAATATCATCATGAAGATCGCGGGCGATGCTGTTGCGCATGCGTTCTAATTCTATCGTGCGCTGTGCCCGGTTGTTTATGCGGTAGCGATTAATTAACAAAAAGCTTATAATCACTACTGAGATAAGGATAATGGCCACGATGAGTGTGTTGCCTCGTTGCCGACTTAGCTCCAGGGCCTGCAACTCCTGATCTTTTTTTAAAATGGCAATCTCCCTTTCTTTTTTTTCGCTGTTGTATTTCTCTTCCAACTCTTTCAATTGAATCAGTACGGTATTGCCTTCCACACTATCGGTTAAGGCTTCGTGTTTTTTCAGATAGTAAAGAGCTTTTTCATAGTTCTTATTTGAGGAATAATACTCACTCAGTCGTTGGTATTCAATTGCTTCCTGCTGACGATCACCGGTGCGGATAAGAGTGTTTAATCCACCCAGCATCTGAGTTTCCGTTTCCTTTTGATTTTGCTCGGCCTGATCGATGTTTCTTAATTCGGATTGCGTTTTCACAAAAGACACATTGTCTCCAAGTTGTTTGAATAGCACCATGCTTTTGGAAAAACTTTCGCGCGCTTTTTCGATTTCATTCATTCGCCTGTAAAGCAAGCCGGCCTGGTGTAATGCCCGGGCTTCTTCACCGGGCAGTTTCATATCACGGGCGCTTATGAGAGCCGTTTGGTAGTACGCTTCGGATTTTTTAAAATCATTCATGTCTTTGTAAACATCGCCTAAACTAATTGTGGTTGTCAGCACACCGCGCTTGTCCCCAAGCTGCTCCTTGATCTGTAATGACTGTTCAAAATATTTCTTTGCGGAGGCCAATTGATTCATGAAAAAAAAGTCATTGCCAAGACTGTGTAAACAGAAAGACTGACCTCGTTTGTTTTTCAACGTTTCGAACAAGCGAAGGGATTGAAGATGATAGTCAGCAGCAGGTTCATAGTCACCCATATTTAAATAAAGATTGCCGAGGTTAAGTAGCTGGCCGGCTTTATTTTCGTCCACCGTTGTCCAAATCTTAACATTCTCAAGCAGGTAAGGTAGCGCCTGCTTAAACTCACCTTGGTTCTTATAGAATAGTCCGGCAGCCTGATTATAGTTGTACCGCATTCTTATTTTATCCGGATTTTGTTTTACCAAAGATTCGGTGAGTGAAAGAAAATATTTGGCACTATCTAATCGCCCTGTTTGTTGATGGATAGCTACAAGATAATTGTAAGCACCACTTAACCATTTTGCTTCGGCTTGTGTATCGGCTACGGAAACAATCGCAAAACTGTAGCGCTTGGCTTCTGCGAGGTCCTTACGCAAAAATTCGTTGGTCAGGTTGAGCAGAACCTCCAACTCAACTGTGTCGTGGCGTTGCAAGGCAACAATACGCTTCAAACTGTCAATATAAGATGTTTGGGCAGAACCTGTTTCTGCTATTAATAGTATGATTGATATATGAAACCACTTTTTCAGGTTGAGAAGTTTTGGATCAAGTTAATGAATAAAATCAATTCACTTTAGCGCTTTAATGAAAGATACCCGGTTTGAGTTTTACGATTACTTTCAAATTCAATTTTATAAAAATAAGTGCCTGTGCTAAGTTCCTTTCCGTCTTTGTTCAATCCTTTAAACACCCGATCGGTATTATTATAATCCATTACTTCAAACACAACATCACCCCATCGGTTGTAAATAGTGACTTTATTTTTTTGAGTATCGGGCCGTCCTTCAATATTGAGAATTTGGAAGATTTCGTTTATGTTATCCCCGGAAGGAGAAAGGCCATTAAAAATTTCAATTTCATCAAAGGCACCCTCTTCTAAAATTACATTGTCGAGCCCGCCACCATCACCGCTGATGGTGCTATACTCGCCATTAAAGGCAAGGCCTTTGAGCGAATCCAGCACTGCGCGAATCTGAGCCTCTGTGGCAACAGGTCCGGTGCTGCCACCTACACGCCAGGTTTCTGTTGCATCAAGTCGCATAGAATATGAAGTCCAGTTGGGCGCAACGGCAGGCAACGCAGGCAGTAATTTTACAAGTGTAATTCCACCTCCTATCAGACGCGCACCGGCAGTACTGCTGTTTGGAGTTACACTCACCTGCAAATCGAAACGCAAGAGTAGTCCATAGGAAGAAGATCGGTCGCCAAGAAATTTAGCGGGAGCATTAAAATAGGTGGCAGTGCCAACCACACCATCAATTACCTGAATAAATCCACCGGTATTTCCACCGCTTATTTGATATGCAGGATTTGGTCCCGACTGGTTATCAAGCGCTGTCCAACCATCCCGATCTATATCAAACGTGCTGCTTATCTGGGCATAGGAAATGACGACTATAAAATAAAAAGCCGATGTTAAAAATAAATGTTTCAACGGGTTAGTGTGGTTTGCTGAAAAATAGGGTTGCTACTTTTTCAGCGTAAGATAACCGTTTATCGGTTTCCGTCCACTTTCAAATTCGATCTTATAAAAATAGACTCCGGTAGGTAATTCGTTTCCACTATTATTGAGGCCTCTGAAAACGTTTGTGGTATTGTTATAATCAGCGATATCAAACACAAGGCTTCCCCATCGGTTATAAATTGAGACTTTATTTTTCTGGGCATCGGGCAACCATTCAATAAACTTGAGTCGGAATACTTCATTCTTAAAGTCGCCATTCGGAGATAACCCATTATAAATTGTTAGCTCAGCGGTAACCTCAAGGGTGAATAGTTGGAGCGTACAACTGTTTAAAAGATCGCACGCCTGTAATGTCAACGTTTCTATTCCTGCAAAGTTAATCCCACTATAATCAACAGAAAGAATAGTGTTGCTGATGCTGGTGAGGGCATTGCTGGGTGGTGGCGTAACAACGGCTATTGATGCAGCATCAAGATTATTATCCGGATCGGTGATGAGAGAAGTTAAATCAAAGGTAGCGGTACCATCTGAAGTAACGGTGGTACTGGCGGGTGTAATTACGGGTGGCTGGTTGCAATCTAGTATTGTGGCAATCACTGCGGTTCGATTGCTTTCACACGTTCCGTTCAGGATGGCTACATAATAGGTAGTTGTACTAACTAAGGAAGGTGTTAAAAGTGCGCTTGATGTTTCGCCTGCCAGGGCACTGCCTCCCGTTGCCGTTGTATACCACCGATAAGTTTGTGTGCCCGTTGCACCCGCTGCATTTAATGTTACAACACCGCTTCCACACCGACTTGCTCCATTAGTTGTGGGAGCCGATAGTGGATCGCAAATAATAGCCGGGGTAACAAACGTATGAATTGTTTTGTCACTGCGCTGACCATCGGCATTGATCGCGGTTACATGAATCTGATACGAAGTAGTTGGCAGTAGTCCTTCCAGCACAGCTTCAAAATTGATGGTGAGATCTTTGCCAGGTGTAAAGCTGTTGTAAATTCTTTTAGGTGATTGGGTAGTGCCATCAGTATAATAATATTCCAACGCCACAATGTTTGACCCTGATCGGGTTACAAAGAATGGTTTTGCAAACGGTAAACTCCATCGTCCATTTGCATCTTGTGAGCGCATGTATAAAACGTGAAAACCCAACGTGGCCGTTGAAAGATCTATTGAAAGGGATTGATCAATAGCAGAGGTTGTCAAAGGAATACTCGTTGCATTCCCAACTCCTGGGTCACTATCTAAAAAATACTCGAGCTTTTTAAGGGTTGAGCTAGTAGCTGTTTGTGCGTTATGTTGTATAAACACAGGTTTTGAAGTTGGGACACTCCATAACCCATTGCTGCTGCGGGCACGAAAATAAACAGTGTGAAAGCCTTCCGAATTGACGCTTAAGGGAAGTTGAAAATCTTTTGTTACGTCTACAGCCGATGTTAATGGTATTGAAATTCCACTTCCGAAACCCGGATCGGTATCTAAAAAATATTCTAAGCGATTTATTGAATACAGAGATGCGGTCTGAGCATTTCGCTGTACAAATACAGCACGGCCCAAGGGCATACTCCAAAAACCTGTATTGCTTTTGGCACGCACATAAAGTATATGAATTCCTTCACCAACCGTATTTAACGGAACAGAAAAATCACGGGTCAGGTCTGCCGCTGCCGTTACCGGAATACTTATGCCATTACCAAACCCTGGATCAGTATCAAAATAATATTCAATACGTGATATGGTTTGCGCATACGCACTCGTGCTGAAAAGAAACGATATAAAAATCAGGTAGCGCAAGACTAACTTAATTGTTAGACTTCACTTTGATCTGTATCGGTAAGCCCGTATTCTTTTCTCCAACTGCCGGAGCAGTCAATGAATAAATAGTAGGAATGGGTGGAATGCCTGATAGCATATAGGGTTCTGGTCCACCAAACATACCTCTGTCAACACCGCCAGTTCCGGTACCTTTAAAAATGGAAGTAGCCGATAGTTGCCAGCGGCTATCGGTGCTGCCTGTGCCGACAAAATTAGCATCAAATCCACTTACATTGATTTCGTTGTTGTTAACTTCTGGTAACCCCGCTGATTTAGCTGAATTGTTTCTGACGATAGATGCTGGAAAACTCAACAGACCAAATCTGAATAAATTATTCTCTACCGTAGCATTACTGATGAGTATCCTTCCATAGAAAATGTTATTGGATACTATTACTGAAGAAGTTGATGGTGAAAGTAATGCAAATGTTTCTAATGCTGGGCTGGGACCACTATCAGCACTAAAGTTATACAAATAGTTATTTCCAATTAAAATTCCGGAATTACCGGGTGCTACCTCAATTACAGCCCTGTTTCTAGGAGGCTTTCCGTACATATAGTTTTGACTGATTATAACGTTTGAACCGTTAACGATAACAGTACTAAAATCTCCGCAATCAATTTGATGATAAATTTCATTTCGTCTGATTAATATATTATTGGCATTGATTGCCAGATACCCCAAAATTCGAACACCCATCAACACCGAACCCTCAGAACCTGCTGCAAACTCCAATTCTTCGCATATACCTGGTGTTGTGTTATCAATAAAAGCAGAAAGTACATTGGCTTGCATATTGACATTTTCATTCAGAAAATATCCTGGCCCTATGATGATCAACTTCTTGATAATTGTAACTTTTGTTGTAATATAATTGACTGGTGATCCAGCGAGATATAGGGTATCTCCGGCATTTGCTCCGTCATGCGCGGCCCGAAGGTTTGTAAAATCTTTGGCTGTATTTCCGGGGTTGCTATCTACAATCCAGATTTTACAAACAGCGCTTGTTGAGATCAACAGGAAAAAGGCTAAGGATAGTGTCTTCATGTGCGGATTCATTATTTCTATAAAAATACCAAATGATAAAATAATGAAACCAGTATCCCCATGTTTATGGGGGTAGGGATTTGGAATTTATGTTTACGGGCAATTTTCTTAGCTTTGAGTACTTTTTAAACTGATGGCTGAAAACACTTATAAATCCAACACATTTAAAAAACCAGAAAAGGAAAAGAAAGTAAAGTCACCCAAGTCCAAGTCACGATTTAACGTTGATTTTTTTAAGGACCCGCGCTTCACTCTTGCTCTCGGTTTTTTTCTACTGATCACTGCACTCTATTTATTTACAGCTTTCCTTTCGTATTTGTTTACGGGCAAAGCGGACCAAAGTGTAGTGCAAGCGTTGTTTGACACAAGTCTTGTAGAATCAGGCCGCGAGGCCGACAACTGGCTAGGTTTGTATGGTGCCATCACCTCGCACTTTTTAATCTGGAAATGGTTGGGTATCTCGGCTTTTGTTATTCCCCCGTTGCTCTTCCTGTTGGGTTTTAAATTAGTATTCAAGCGCGAGCTGGTTTCAATATTTTCAGCATTTATTCTTTCTGTCTTTGCAGGATTGTGGCTTAGCTTATTGCTGGGCTATATCACGCACAGCATGGCGGGGGTTACCGAGATCGGTTTTATCAGCGGAGGGTTAGGGTATGAGCTTGCAAAAATTTCGGATGGGTTGTTTGGGTGGGGCACATTTCTGATTCTGGTGCTTTCGCTTTTTATTTTTATCATCTATTATTTTAATGTTACGGCCATCCATGCTTTTCAGGTACGCGATCCGAAGCCGATGGGTAATGATGCCCTCTTGCCTGAGGAGGATCTCGTCATTAAACCAACCTATACCGATGATCGCGACAATTGGCCTGAGCAGGAGGTGCCCGAACCCGTGTTGTTTGTTAAGCCTGAAGATGTTCCTGTTGGCAATCCGGTAAAATTGGAAGTAGAAGTTGTTAAACAAGCCAAACAGGAAAAAACGGTAGAGCCAACCTTTACCATCGAAGAACCTAAAAGCGACACCGATGAACTCGCAGAACAATTGGTAGAGACGCAAGGGTTCTATGACTCTACGCTTGATTTAAGCAGTTATAAATTTCCTACGCTTGAGTTGCTGAATGAGTATGAGGCAAGCAAAGTTCAGGTAACAGCAGAAGAACTGAATCAAAATAAAGATCGCATCTTAAGCACGCTCACCAATTTCAAAATTGGAATTCAAAGTATTAAAGCAACCATTGGCCCCACGGTAACACTCTATGAAATTGTGCCGGAAGCCGGGATAAAGATTTCCAGAATTAAAAACCTGGAGGATGACATTGCACTTAGTCTGGCAGCCCTAGGAATACGAATCATTGCACCTATTCCCGGCAAGGGTACCATTGGTATTGAAGTGCCCAATAAAAATCGCGAGATGGTGGGCATCCGATCCGTGTTAAGTTCAGAGCGCTTTCAAAAAACAGACAAAGAACTTCCCATCGCCATTGGCAAAACTATATCGAATGAATTGATGGTGATTGATCTGGCCAAAATGCCGCACTTGCTGGTAGCGGGCGCAACCGGTCAGGGTAAATCAGTAGGATTGAATGTGATCTTAACTTCACTATTATATAAGAAGCATCCTAGTCAACTCAAGTTTGTGCTGGTCGATCCGAAAAAAGTTGAGATGTCGCTGTTCAGTAAAATTGAACGCCACTATCTGGCACGACTACCCAACAGCGAAGAGGCCATTATCACCGATACAAAGAAAGTAGTGTATACACTTAACTCACTTTGCATCGAAATGGAAAACCGGTACGAGATCATGAAGGATGCCGGGGCAAAAAATATAAAAGAATACAACGCCAAGTTTGTTTCGCGCAAGCTAAATCCTAAAGAAGGTCATCGGTTCTTGCCTTATATTGTTTTGGTAATTGATGAGTTGGCAGATTTGATGATGACGGCCGGCAAGGAAGTGGAAACGCCTATTGCCCGACTTGCTCAGCTTGCACGTGCTATTGGTATTCATTTGGTGGTAGCTACACAGCGTCCGTCTGTTAACGTAATAACAGGAGTTATCAAGGCTAACTTCCCGGCACGTTTATCTTTCCGGGTAACCTCTAAGATTGACTCGCGCACTATTCTGGATACAGGTGGTGCCGATCAGTTAATTGGTCAGGGCGATATGTTGCTCTCTACCGGCTCTGAAATTGTGCGCTTACAAAGTCCTTTTGTTGACACCCCCGAGATTGAGCGGATCTGTGAATTTATTGGCTCGCAACGTGGTTACGATTCGGCATATATGCTACCTGAATTTGAAGGCGAAGACGATGGTGGAGCTTCAGCGGTTGATTTGTCAGAAAGAGATGCACTATTCGAAGAAGCGGCCAAACTAATGGTTCAACACCAGCAAGGAAGCACTTCGTTGCTCCAACGAAAATTAAAATTGGGCTATAATCGAGCGGGTCGTTTGATAGATCAGCTGGAAGCCGCTAAAATTGTAGGCCCATTCGAAGGTTCGAAGGCGCGTGAGGTTTTGATCAAAGACCCCATGAGTTTGGAACAATTATTGAATGAATTGAATGAAAAGCATAGTCAATCCTAATCTATATAAATGAAAAAGCTCCTTTTTGCGACTCTTTTAACCTTTGTCGCCACATTCTCTTATTCTCAGTACGATCCTAAGGCTCTCGAAATTCTGGAGGCTATGAGTAAAAAGTACAAAGCCATCACGGCTTTTGAGGCAAACCTTACTTCAGGTCTTACCAACGAATCGGAGGGCGTGAAGGAAGAATTTAAAGGAAAAATCACTGTACGAGGCGATAAATTTCGCTTGCTGCTGGACGATCAGGAAATTATTAACAACGGCACCACCGTGTGGACGTACCTGCCTTCGGCCAAGGAAGTAAACATCGACAATTTCGATCCGGGTTCAGATGAAGTGAATCCTACCAAAATTTTTGACATGTATAAGAAAGGCTTCAAATATTTATATCTGGCCGATAAAACAGAAGGGGGTGTGCTATGCGAAGAAGTAGATCTTGTGCCAGAGAAAAAAGATGCTCAATATTTCAAAATCAAGATGATGATCGTGAAGAAAGACAAAAGCATTCAAAGCTGGACGATGTTCGACAAATCCGGAAACCGATACAAATACACCATTACCAAGTTTACGCCTAACGTGAAAGTAGATGATGCTTTCTTTACGTTCGATGTAAAAAAATATCCGGGTGTGGAGGTGATTGATTTAAGATAGAGGTAATTGAAGTTAGATTATAAAGGAGGTCGGTTTATGCCGACCTCCTTTATTTTTAGATAGTCGTCACTAGTGTAAAAAGTTGGGTTTAATATTTTTTGTACTTTTAAATCTGATGTTTAGCTCTATGTTTGCTAACAAGGTTTAATCTCTAACTTCTACTCTTCGTGACGCGCCACCAACTTTTTGAAGAAATAAAGAAAAAGAACTCCTATCTCTGCGTTGGTCTGGATACAGACATCGGGAAAATTCCAAAGCATTTGCTTGCGTTGCCTGATCCCATCTTTGAATTCAACAAACAAATCATTGATGCAACAAAGGAATTTGCGGTAGCCTATAAACCTAACATTGCTTTTTATGAAGCGTTAGGGCCCACCGGATGGGAGAGCCTGCAAAAAACACTTAACTATATTCCAAAAGAATGTTTTACCATAGCCGATGCCAAACGGGGCGATATTGGAAATACATCTTCGCTGTATGCACACACGTATTTTAAACTGATGAATTTTGATTCGGTTACGGTGGCTCCTTATATGGGCGAAGATTCTGTAAAACCTTTTCTTGACTTTTCAGGGAAGTGGGTGATTTTGTTAATCCATACATCAAACCCCGGCAGTGCAGATATTCAACAGATCGAAACGCGTGATGGTCGCTTTGTGTATGAGGAAGTAATTTTTGCTTCGCAGCGTTGGGCCTCAGCCGACCAAATGATGTATGTGGTGGGGGCAACAAAGGCTGATAAGATTGGAACCATTCGGACACTTGCGCCCGATCATTTTTTTCTGGTGCCTGGTGTTGGTGCGCAGGGTGGTGATCTGGAGGCAGTTTCTAAAGCGGGAATGAATTCGCAATGCGGGTTGTTGGTAAATTCATCGCGGGCTATCATCTATGCTTCTGCAAAAGAAGACTTTGCGAATGCAGCCCGCACCGAAGCTGAGAAACTGAAGGCCGAAATGTCAACGTTGTTACATCAGTACTCCTAATGTTATTTTGTGAACGAGTCATTCCTACATTATCTCTGGCAGTTTCAATACTTTGATAAAAAAGGACTGAAGACTACCGCGGGGGAGCAACTCCTTGTACTTAAGTCGGGGATTTTAAATTCTGATGCAGGCCCTGATTTTTCACATGTAAAAATTAAGGTAGGTGAAATTGACTGGGCTGGATGTGTTGAGATTCATATTCAATCTTCGGGTTGGTACGAACATAAACACAATCTGGATAAAGCGTATGAGAACGTTGTGTTGCATGTGGTATGGGAAGAAAACAAACCGGTGTATCGTGAGGATGGCACCCGCATACCCACGTTGCAACTGAAAGATCGAGTAGAACCTCACTTAATTAATTCCTATCAAAAGTTAATCAACAATCCATCTTCTATTCCGTGCGAGAAATCATTCGGTCAGGTTGATGAGATCGTGAGGCACTCCATGATTGACAAGGCGCTGATGCGCAGGGTTGAGTCAAAAGCCAAACTAATCAATTCGCTACTCGATCAAAACAAAGGTGATTGGGAAGAAACAACTTACCAGTTACTAGCTTCCAATTTTGGATTTAAAATCAACAAAGATCCGTTCGTGCAACTTTCAAAATCGTTGCCGTATAAAATAATTCAAAAGCATTGCGATAAGCCCCAACAGATAGAGGCATTGCTTTTTGGGCAGGCGGGTTTTTTGGTTACAAAATCCAAAGACCAATACCTTTCGGCACTCTTTACTGAATATCAGTTTCTTGGTAAAAAGTATAGTCTGATAGATCAGCAATTGCACCCAACGCAATGGAAATTTTTACGATTGCGTCCGGCCAACTTCCCCACCATTCGGCTTGCACAGTTTGCAGCTTTGCTAACAACACATAAAAACATTTTCTCCACCATTACCGAACTATCGGATTACAAATCCTTGGTTAGGTTTTTCGAAATACAAACCTCCGGGTATTGGCATAGTCATTATAGGTTTGGTAAAAAATCAAAAACTAAAGTTGCTGAGTTTGGTGAAGCCAGCCGAGATAACATTGTTATTAACACCGTAGCGCCATTGCTGGTGGCGTACGGCCAATCGCACGATAACTGGAGTTTGGTAGATCGGGCTGTATCTGTTTTGCAATCCATACCTGCAGAGAAAAACAGAATCACCCGATTGTGGCAAAACCTGGGCTGTGATAGTAAAACAGCATTCGACTCGCAAGGACTGATTGAATTATACAATAATTATTGTCAGCGCAGAGATTGTTTGAATTGCGCCATTGGCACAGCTATTTTAAAACCCCATCTACCGCAATGACATTGTTTGCTGTTGTCATTCTTGGATGTATTGGGTGGCTTCATTTTAAAAAGTCAGCCGGTGAATATAAAATTCTGTATGGATTGGCGCTGCTGCTCAAACTAAGCATGGGCATTGCGTTAGGTTTCGTCTACATGTATTATTATCAGGCCAACGATACCTGGTTATTTTTTAATGATGCCATCACATTGGCTGATTTAGCTCGCGAAGATTTTTCGGCATACATGCAGTTTCTTTGGCGCCCAGATCAGAATCATCCCGTGTGGCAACTGCTTGCCAACACGCAGGTGCGCTCACTCTTTCTCATAAAGATTGTTAGTGTATTCGCATTGATCAGCGATAACAATTATTGGATTAGTGCGCTTTACTTTTCTTTTATAGCGTTTGTAAGTAGCTGGTATTTATTTTGTACGCTTGTCAAGAATTTGAACGAATCAAAAAATGCGGCTGCCTTTGCCTTTTTGTTTTTCCCTTCTGTAGCATTCTGGAGCTCGGGCCTTATAAAAGAAACGCTTGCCCTGGCAGGGTTGTATTGCCTGGCGGCCGTGTTTATAAAAATTTTGAACGCAGAGAACCGATCCTGGGCTGAGTGGGCAGTTGTGCTCGTTTCGGTTTATGTAGCGTGGAGCCTGAAGTATTATTGGACGGCTTTGTTTATGGCGGTGATCACGACATCATTACTGATTTTCATCCTGCAAAAACGTATAGGTATTTTGCAGCGCCATAAACTTATGGGTTGGGTGGCGATCTTTCTTTCGCTTAGCGCAATGGCCAGTCTCTTGCATCCAAACTTTTACCTGAGCCGCTTTTTGAATGTGTTAATTACCAACCACAATGACTTTGTAAAAATTTCAAGACCGGACGGACTTATACATTATTATCAGCTTACTGAAAATTGGAGTAGTATTTTCATCAACGCCCCATGGGCACTCATCTCTGGATTGTTTCGACCCTTTATAGGTGAAGCTAACGGTTTGATTCCGGTTGTTGCTTCCATTGAAAACTTAGTGTTGTTAGGTTTAACGATTGCAGGCTGCTTTCGAAGCCGACAATCCGCTAATAGACTGCTGTTTTTTTCGGTTGTAGTGTATGTTGTCTTGTTATGCATCTTTCTGGCATTATCTACACCTAACCTGGGCACTTTGTCGCGCTACCGTGTAGGGTTTCTTCCCTTTTTCGTTTTTATCATTTCGTATCGCAATCTGTTGCTGCAATATTTGTTTAATAGAATCACTTTTTTGCGATCTTAGATCACTCACAATATTTTACCTTTGCCGCATGGAAAACCCGGTAATCATTTTTGGCGCCAATCATCTGGGGCGTGCAGCAAAAGAAATTTTTGAAACCAACAGCGTAGTCGTATATGGTTTTTTAGATGATGATAAAAAACTTCACTCAACGGAAATTGATGAAGTAGTTGTGCTGGGCGATACTGACAACGATGGGTTTTTAAAACTGATTGGCAAAAAATGTGAAGCCTTTGTAGCGGTTGATGATAACAAGCTTAGAAAAAACCTGGTGAGTATGCTGCACGAAGTGCGACACGTGCAGCCTGTTAATGCAATTCATTCGCAATCGGTAGTGTCGCTAAAGGCAAGTATTGGTCATGGAAATTTTATTGACTACGGAACCTACCTTGCACCGGGTGCCAAAATAGGTAGTCATTGTATTCTTCATGCGCGCACTACGGTTGGCGTTGATTCGTTGCTTGGTGATTTTGTTCAGGTGGGAGCCGGCAGCACCATCAATGCCGGAGTTACTATTGAAGATGAAGCGTTTATTGGTTCGGGTGTAATTATTGTTTCGGGGGTTACCGTAGGCAAAGGTGCGCGCATTGGGGCCGGCTCGGTAGTAATTGCTGCTGTAAAAGCCGGTGAAACAGTGTTTGGAAATCCAGCCCAAAAGATAAAAAGTTAGTATGGCTAAAATTTCCGAAACCGACTTAGTCTTAAATCCTGATGGCAGCGTTTATCATTTAAACCTGTTGCCCAAAAATATTTCAGATACCATCATTGCGGTGGGCGATCCCAGTCGGGTGTACATGGTGAGCCAGCATTTTGATGAAGTAGAGTTTGAGATGAACAAGCGCGAGTTCATTACCCATGTTGGCAAATATAAAGGTAAACGGATTACAGTAATCAGCACGGGTATTGGCACGGATAACGTTGAGATTTTTCTGACCGAACTTGATGCGTTAGTGAACATTGATTTAAAAACCCGCGAACCCAAAGCCCGCAAAAAGAAATTGAAAATCATTCGCGTGGGTACCAGCGGAGCGTTGCAAGAAGATATTCCGGTAGGTTCACACCTGGTGTCGGATTATGCCGTGGGATTAGATAATCTCATGAACTTCTATGATCTGCCCATGGATGATTTTGAAACTGGACTGGCACATGACATTCAGAAGAAAACAGGCCTTCCTTTTATGCCCTATGTGGTACGTGGTTCCGAACCCTTGCTCGACCAGATTTGCGGCACAGATATGATTAAAGGAAATACCGTAACGTGCCCAGGATTTTATGCTCCGCAAGGGCGCATGCTCCGCGTGTCCATTCGTTATCCCAACCTGTTGGAAGATTTGAACTATTATAACAAAGGCAACTTCTGGTTAACAAATTTCGAGATGGAAACTTCAGCCTATTATGCTTTTGGTAGAATGTTGGGGCATGAAGTGGTAAGTGCCAACGCCATTATTGCTAATCGTATCAAAGCTAAGTTTTCAAAAGATCCCAATAAGGTAGTTGAGAGTTTGATTAAAAAAGTGTTGGATCGGGTGTAGAGTCTCTGAATTTTTTAGGGCATCAAATCTTACCCTTACTAAAAGTTTTTTTTAAGACGTACTATCCACTTTTGTAACTAAACAATAAAATTCTTGTTACTAATTCATAGTGCAAATGAAAATAGAAACCGTATTTACGATCGCCAATTCAGTAGTGCCGTTTTGTTGGCTTTTGTTGCTTGTTGCTCCGCGCTGGAAAGTAACCCAACTCTTAATTTTGTCTGGGCTTGTTCCAGTTTTGTATTCAATCGTATATCTGGTGCTCATTGTTTTATACTTTGGAGAAGGCGAGGGAAATTTCAGCAGCCTCACGGGAGTAATGAAACTGTTTGAAAATCCGGGTGCGGCTACTGCCGGCTGGGTTCACTACCTCGCGTTTGATTTATTTATAGGAACCTGGATTGTGAGCAACAGTCAAAAAAATGAAATTCATCATTTGATTATTATTCCTTGCCTGATACTTTCATTTCTTTTTGGGCCTATCGGTTTGTTGTTGTATATGATTATCCGCACGATCAAAACTAAAAAATTGATTCATGAGAATTTCTGAACTGCGTGCCGAATTAAGAAGGCGTAATAGCGCCCTCTATTATTTTGGATGGTTTAACATCGTGCTGTTGATAGTGGCTAGTATTGGAATTATTTTAGATGACACTGTTATTACAGGCATCAACGCCTGGATTAAGCCAGCTAAATTTGCCATCAGCGTGTCTATATATTCCTGGACGTTTGCGTGGTTGTTGAATTATCTTCCGCATTCGAAGCAGGTAAAATGGATTACCGGCATTATCATCCTTTGCATGTTTGTGGAGAATGCAGCCATTTTTATGCAAGCCTATCGCGGGGTACGCTCACATTTTAATATTTCAACGGCATTTGATGGTGCGCTCTTTGGCATCATGGGTATTTTTATTCTTATTAACACGATTACGCTTGTGTGGGTGCAGATTCTATTTTTCACAAAAGGGATAAAATTGTCAACCCCCATGTTGATTGCATGGCGTGCGGGTATCTTTTTGTTTATAATCGGAGGAATTTCAGGGGGCATTATGTCAGGCACATTAACACATACTGTAGGGGCGGCCGATGGTGGCCCCGGCTTGCCATTCTTTGACTGGAGTACGGTTGTTGGAGATTTACGCTTACCACATTTCTTTACACTTCATGGGTTGCAGGCAATGGCAATTTTTGGATGGTGGAGTTCAAAACGCAGTGCTTCTGCATGGCCAATCTTATTTTTCTTTTTAGGGTATTCACTATTTTGTATCCTATTGCATGTAATTGTGTTAAGTGGAAAATCACCATTTTGATAAACGCTCTGCCCTTCTAATCTATAATTGGGTAGCTTTGTAAAAATTATCACCCTTTGATACACATCGGTCAGCACCAGGAGTTAACTATTTTACGTCATACTACTGTGGGCCTTTACCTGGGCGATGAATCAGGTGAAGATGTGCTGTTGCCTAATAAATATTGTCCGGAGAGATTTGAGCTCGGGGAAACTCTCAACGTGTTTGTTTACCGCGATTATGAAGAGCGAAAAATTGCTACCAACCTGCGGCCTAAGATTTTACTGCATCAGTTCGCCTTGCTTCGGGTAACCTCGGTTAGTAATGTGGGTGCATTTTTGGATTGGGGTTTGGAAAAAGAATTGCTGGTGCCCTTTCGGGAACAACGCCAAAAGATGGAAGCAGGCCGATGGTATATCGTGTACCTTGATCTTGATATAAAAACAGATCGACTTTATGCCACCAATAAAATAGAAAAGCGACTTAAAAATGAAATACTCACAGTAGCAGAAGGTGAGGCCGTAGATATTATCGTGATGAAAAAGACTGATCTGGGATTTTCAGTAATCGTTAATCAGAAACACGAGGGGCTGATCTTTGAGAGTGACATTTTCAAAACCCTTAACATAGGCGATAAAATAAGAGGGTATGTGAAGCAAATCCGGGATGACAACAAACTTGATATTTCGTTGCACCCAATCGGGTTTGAAAATTTCAATGATCCCAACTGCGAAATGATTCTGAGCGCACTGAAGGCGCACAAAGGATTTTTACCCATCACCGACAAAAGCACACCCGAAGAAGTTTATGCGCAGTTTTCGATCAGCAAGAAGGCGTATAAAAAAGCAATTGGTACTTTGTACAAGCAACGCAAAATTGCACTCGAGCCAAACGGGATTAAATTAGTATAGTTTAAGGGCGTGGCAATGCAATCTGCAGATGTGTTGGCCACTCAAAAATTCCCCCGCCCATAAAATTCACTTTTAGCAGATTTAGAGTAATTTTAGGAAAGCCCAAATTATGCCTTGGGCAGTGATGTTTATTTAGTGGCCGAATGACAAATTCTAATTTCTTATTCCTTGAGCATGAGTTCCCCATCCTTTTCAACATTAATATTGAAAGCAATTCCTTCAGAGTTTCAGTTTGGTAATTAGTGGTGTTTAGAAGTTTTGAGATTCTCCTCCATTCTTTGTTGGTGGTAACCTTAACATTTGGAATGGTTGGCATCCACGAATATGCATAGGCAATAATTTTATACAGTTCTTCTTTGTTCTTTGGCTTACCTACAGGGTCAACTGGCTAAAGTTCTCAAGTAAAATCCAGAGCCTGACTACCGTCAGGCTCTTTTGTTTGCCCTCTTTTTCCATGTCTTTAGATTCCTTGTGTCTTGGTTGGTCATTAATACATTTAATGTTACCAACATTCACTACTAAACCTAACTTGATGTGCATGCACCATGTCCTCATTATACTATTCTCAGTGCCCCAACTCGGTAGTTGTGCAGTCTCACTTCAACCCAGGGCTAGTCTATCTACACAGATGCATAGACCCTTTACATACTGTATGCATACCCACTTCCAAAACCATTGGTACTCTTGTGCTTCGAATGCAAACCCGATGCGGGAACGGTATTTACATAATACTCACGTAGTGTGGTCCTGATGCGGGAACATGGCTAACCCAATGAGGATAAGGTATGCACCGGATCGCACTTGCTGTGGATCCTACTCGTGATGCGTATTGGCTAACCCTACGTTTGTTGACACTAAGCAGACTCTAATAAAACTTTAATTGCCTGTTAAGTAAAAAAATGCTTGTGAACGTGCCAGGTCATGTTGTGTTACGCTAACGATGAAAAATATACTTTCATAAATACTTATAAAAAGTAAAACAATGGTGTGCAGGAGTTGCGTATTAAAGCTATAACTAAATAAAAGTTATGTCTACAATCAAAACCGCAGGGAGCTACGAGGGATTCGTAGAACTTTGCTCCGGGTATGGAGGATACAACCCCGGATCGCCCAACCTCACGGTAAGTGCCTTACGCGAATTGTCGGTTAAAGCCCGCCAATCGATTGAGGCCTTTAATGTGGCTAAGTCAGAAATGAGCCGCGCCACAAATGATCGGGAGATAGCCTTTGCTGGTTTACCAAAACTGGTGTCGGGTATTTCCTTTGCCCTGGCTGCGTTAGGCGCCAGTGAACAAACCATGAAGGACGCGCGCGTGTTCCTTCGCCAGATGTCGAGCCGGAAGAAAAGCCGGGATCCGATTGCTTCGGGTCAGTCGACTGAGCCTGTAGAAGGTAACAGGCCGTTTTCGCAACGCGGGTACGAGGCCATGACAAACCATTTTGCTCAGTTGGTGCAATTGGTAAGTCTGGAACCTAAGTATCACCCCAACGAAGCTCACTTAGCAAGGGTGGGCTTACACGAAACGGTAAGTAAACTTCGTGGGCTCAATCAGGCGGTAAACGATGCGCGAGCAAACTTCCGTCACACCCGGTTGGCGCTTCACCAAATCTTTTATGGAGAAGCGAATTCGGTGGTGTCAACAGCCCGTGCCGCAAAGAAGTACCTGCGCTCGGTGTATGGGCTCAACAGCAATGAGTATAGTCAGGTACTGAAAATCAAGTTCAAAAAAACATCCATCCGATGAAAGAACAAGATGAGTAAAAACCTCTGTCGCAAGGCGGAGGTTTTTTTATGCTGCTTTCTAACCTCTAACTTCGATTATCTTACCTCGTAGAGTTCATGCTCTCCATGCGCACAATGTGTTTGCTGGCATTGTAAGGATCATTATTATAGAAGCCCGACAGAATGCGATGCGCAATTTGCTCCACAATTAATTCATCATCAGACTTGCCTTCTTTGCCGCGCCAGAATACCCGCTGCGGATGTCGCTTCATATCATCCACATACGATTTGGCATGATTAAACTGATCATCCGAGAAGGTGATCGTAAAACAGGTTTTTACTTTTTGTGTTTCCATAGCAAAAGATTAATGACAATTATTGTGCCGTAGGCGCACTGCGATTTTACAAAAAAATTCCAGTGCAAGTCAACTTCCCTGCCCGCATACGGGCATTCATGTTCGGGTGTGGCACATCGATTATTAAAGATTAAATTTGTGGTTCGCTTATGAGAGAATACGAGATTTATACCTTGAAGAATGGTATCCGGGTTATTCACAACCAGGTTACTACTACCAAAATTGTTCATTGCGGCATCATGCTTGATATCGGCAGCCGCGATGAGTCTACCACCAATCAGGGGATAGCCCACTTCTGGGAACACATGGCATTTAAAGGCACCCGAAAGCGAAAGGCGTTTCATATTTTGAATAGATTGGAATCGTTGGGGGGTGAGTTGAATGCGTTCACCGACAAAGAAAAAATTCTGTTCTACGCCTCTGTGCGCGATGAATACTTTGAGCGCGCCATTGAATTGCTTACCGATATCACTTTCGACTCCGTTTTTCCAGACACACAAATTGAGAAAGAACGAAATGTTATTCTCGAAGAGATGTCCATGTATCATGACGACCCGGAGGACTCGTTGCAGGATGAGTTTGATGGAGTTGTCTTTGCCGGGCATTCGTTGGGGATGAATATTCTTGGAACAGAGAAGACTGTGGGATCCTTTAAGCGCAAAGATTTTAGGTCCTTTGTAAAGGAACATCTGGATACGAGGCGAATTGTATTTTCATGTGTAGGAAACATTTCGATGGAGCAGGTCATGCGCCTGGCCGAAAAATACCTCGGTGCAATTCCCGCTTCCACATCAAAGAAAAAGCGAATCCGGTTTGCAGGATATAAACCTAAGGAGGTTGTATTGCAACGCCCCGTTAAACAAGCACGATGTGCACTAGGTCGCACGGCCTATTCGTTTAGTGACGAAAAGCGAAGTCCGTTTTATATGCTCAGCAGTATTTTGGGTGGCTCGGGCATGAACTCGCGACTTAACCTTGCCTTGCGCGAGAAACATGGTTATGTGTATTCCATCGGGGCACAGTATGTTCCCTTTACGGATACAGGATTGTTTGTTATCTCGTTTGGTACGGAACCCTCGCAGATGAAAAAAGGAATTATGCTGGTAAAACAGGAATTGAAAAAGCTGTGTGATGAACCGTTGGGGATAAAACAACTTGCCTCAAGCAAAGAGCAAATTCTGGGTCAGATTGCCATGGCCGAAGAGAACAATATCAGTTTTATGATCATGATGGCCAAGAACCTGCTCGATCAAGGACGCGTAACTTCATTGGAAGAAATCTTTGATCGCGTTAAAAGCACCTCGGCTATAAAACTTCAGGAGCTTGCCAACGAAATGTTTGACGAACGAAAATTGAGTTGTCTGGTGATGGAACCGCTGCACTAAATGGAGTTTTTACCAGATGATATTGCCCGGTATAGCACAGAGCACACTTCACCTGAATCTGATTTGCTGAAACAAATCAGCAGGGATACGCATGCACAGGTGATGATGCCGCGCATGTTGTCGGGTCATGTGCAGGGAAGATACTTGTCGATGATCAGTAAATTTATGCAACCAAAAACTATTTTGGAGATTGGCACCTATACAGGCTACTCGGCTATTTGCCTTGCGGAAGGGTTAGCTGCCGATGGCAAGCTGATTACCCTTGATGTGAATGAGGAATTGGAAACGCGGGTACGCGAATACTTTCGATTAGCGGGTCTTCAATCGCAAGTTGATTATCGGATAGGAGATGCTGCCAGAATTATTCCAATGCTAGATTATACTTTTGATTTGGTCTTTATCGATGCCGACAAAGTGAACTACAGTCTGTATTACGATCTTGTTTTTGACAAGGTGAGAAAAGGTGGTGTAATTCTTGCCGACAATGTGCTCTGGAGTGGGAAAGTAACACAATCAAAAGTTGATAAAGACACGCGTGCCCTTGTTGAGTTTAATTCGAAGATTAATCAGGATAATCGTGTGGAAAATCTTTTGCTTCCGCTACGCGATGGCATTATGATGATTCGTAAGAATTGACAATTAGAATTTGTAACCTTTACAAGTCTCCATTGTCATTGTCCTTTGTTCATTATTTTATTACCTTTGTAGAATGAGATTTTTTGCAGTTGCACTTATTTTTATCAGTGCTGCCTCATACGCCCAGACACCCGAAGTGCCACATAAAATGCATTTCGCAGACATGACACTCACCATTCGGGATGATGCCAGACGCGAAATTCAAAAAGATGTGGATGCCCTAACGCAACACCCACGGTACTTCAATATAAAAGTAGAGCGAGCCAAAACTTACTTTCCGATCATAGAAAAGGTTTTTGCAGAAGAGCGGCTACCCGATGATTTTAAATACCTGGTGCTTCAGGAGAGCGCATTGATTTCGGATGCTGTTTCAGTTTCCAATGCGGTTGGGTTTTGGCAATTCAAAGATTTTACTGCGCTGGAAATGGGACTGCGAGTAGATAAAGAAATTGATGAGCGCATGAATATTTATTCGGCCACCCGCGGTGCCGCGAAATATCTTAAGAAGAATAATTACTTATTTAATAACTGGCTGCTGGCACTTCAATCCTACCAAATGGGTGGTGGGGGTGTGCAGCGTTCGGTGGGGGATAAATATAACGGTGAGCGACACATGGAAATCACCAGCGAAACGTATTGGTATGTGAAGAAATTTCTGGCTCACAAAGTAGCGTTTGAAAATGCCGTGAAAGGAGAACCTCAGATTAAGGTTGTTCCATACCAAATCCAATCGACAAAAGCATTGCATGAAATCGCAACTGAGTTATCCGTTGACGAAACAACACTTAAAGAATATAATAAGTGGGCGCGTACGGATAAGATTCCTGCCGATAGACCATACTTCGTTGTTATCCCTAGCGGCCAGATGAATCCGGAGTTTAATACGTTGATGATTGCCTCTACAAAGGCTTCGCAGGCACAGCCGACAAAGTCGGCATTACCCGCTAAGCTTGAAAAGAAAAAGATAAACGGAGTTCTGGCTATTCAGGCAGCACCTGGTGAAACGACTGTTGCGTTGGCTGATCGTGCGGGTGTATCCTTATCTGATTTTTTGCGATACAACGAAATACCAATTGATCATACCGTGCAGGGAGGTGCTTTTTATTTCTTACATAAGAAGAAAACAAAATCAAACCAACTAAATCACAGTGTTAAATCGGGTGAAAATCTTTGGTTAATTAGTCAGCAATATGGAATGCAGATGAAACGGCTGAAGAAATTAAATCAGATTTCAGATGATGAAAATATGCAGGTGGGAACGTTGGTCTGGCTGAACACTAAAAAACCAGATTCAGAGCCTGCTTTGATTCCAGTGGCAACCGATGAAGTGGTGGCCGTTGCTGTTGTGGAGGATGATTCTTTTTTTGCCTGGGAGGTGAAACCGAATGAAAATGTTACTGTAAGTGATCCAATAGTTAAACCCACGAAATCAGAAGAGAAGGTAAATTCTATCATCACCGATTCGGCAGTTATTCCTGCTGCAACAGATAGCATTCATCTTGTTAAAAAGGGAGAAACCCTCTATTCAATTTCGAAAGATTATAAGGTAAATGTTACGGATTTGCTTACCTGGAATAATCTTGATATTAGCTCAGGTATTAAGCCGGGTCAATTTCTAAAGATAAAATCGCTCGAGCCACAGGCACCTGCTACCGAAACAGACATCAAAGCCATAGTACCCGCCACCACATTTATTGTTCATGAAGTAAAGCCTGCAGATACGCTTTATAGTGTTGCACGCCAGTATAATGTCACTATTAAGGAACTTATGGACTGGAATCAGAAGCAAGATTTTAGCCTGGCTCAAGGCGAAAAGCTCAGGATTTTATCCCGTTAGCATTTGTTTTTTTACTTTTTTGGTTAAATCCTTACGTGTACCCCTATCTGGTTACTCAAAAGTTTAGGTTGCCATAAAAAAGGATAATTTTGCGCTTACGTTGATTAGGCGGAGTGAAAAGCAAGAAAATGGAAATGGAAACCACTACTAAGACCATTGATCTCGTTTTGTTGGTAGATGACAATGACACGGACAATTTTATTAGTAAACGAATTATAGAGATCACAAAATTTGCCAGAAGGGTAGAGGTTAAAAGTTCGGGCAAGGGGGCATTAGATTATTTAAAGGAGCATCAAAGCAATCCGGAGAATATCCCTAATCTTATTTTTCTGGATATCAATATGCCCATTGTAGATGGATTCGTATTTCTTTATGAATTCGAAAAATTCAACGAATTGGTGCGCAGCAAATGCAAGGTTATCATTCTATCCAGTTCTGATAACAAGCGAGATATTGATAAGATCGTTAACAACAATCACGTTATCAAATTATAACTAAGCCGCTCACGGAAGTGGCACTGGATGAGATAAGGCTAAACAATATCTGAGCTAAACCTTGGTTTAAGATATTTGTTATTTTTGTAGCCTTAACCCAAATCATCCATGAATTCAAGCCTTTTTAGTAAAGCCTTTACAACAGTGTGTATTACAGTCGGGGCACTAACCGCTTCCGCTCAGGTTATAAAAGTTGATTCCACCAGCAATTGGAAAAAATCTTTCAAAACCGGACTTAACATCAATCAAGCTTCTTTTTCATCCAACTGGAAAGCGGGTGGTGTAAACTCCTTTGGCATAAATGGTTTGCTCAATTACCGGGCAAATTATAAGAAGAATAAAACCTCATGGGATAATCAATTTGACTTTCTCTATGGTATGGTTAACAACCAGGGCCAGGGCTACCGCAAAACTCTCGACCGGATTTACATGGAAACCAAAGTAGGCCATGACTTGAATGAGAAATGGAGCGTGACTACTTCCGTGAACTTTCTTTCGCAGTTTGCCAAGGGGTATAAGTATGATAAAGATATTAACGGAGTGGAAGTGCCCTCCCTTATCTCAGATATTTTTGCTCCGGCCTTCATTACCTCAGCCTGGGGTTTTGAATACCATCCCGTAGATTATTTTAAGTTAACATTGTCACCCTTTTCTCCACGCGTAACTATTGTGGCAGACAACAACGGACGTTTTGATGCGGTGGACCCATTAAAACCGTATGGTGTAAACGTGGGCGAAAACACCCGCTTCGAATGGCTGGCCTTTCAAATGCAGGCTGAATTTAACAAAGACATTGCAGAAAATGTAAACCTGAAATGGCGCTATGTAATGTTTGCCAACTATGAAACATTCGAACCTAAGACAATTGATCATCGCCTCGATCTTGCCCTGGTGGCAAAAGTAAATAAATTCGTGAATGTTAGCCTTGGCGGCATCTTGCTTTACGACTTTGATCAAGACAGTGGTGTACAGCTTAGTCAAGCTTTCTCGTTAGGGATTTTGTATTCATTCCAGAATTACGAAGAGAAGAAATAGCTGGTTAAGATTTAAGAATTTATAACCCCGCTCAGTCGGGGTTTTTTTATCTTCGTTCTATGATTGAAATACGCGAAGCAAAACTTCAGGATATACCCGCTATGCGCGAGGTGGCGATTTCTTCTTATTCAGACACATTTTCGGTTTTCAATACTCCCGAAAATATGGAGGCCTTCTTTAATGAAACCTATAGTCTCAACATTCTTGAGAAGGAGTTTCATGAAAATGATTCTCTTATCTATCTGGCTTGGGAAGCGGACACGATCATTGGCTTTGTCAGGTTGCGCAAGAGCGATGAAGTTATATCGTACCTGGGCAACAATACTCTGGAACTTCAGCGACTTTATGTTCTTACTTCTGCGCAGGGAAAATCGGTGGGCAAACTCTTGATGGAAAAATCAATCCAGTATGCAAATCAAAAAAAGTATGATTGGATTTGGTTGGGAGTTTGGGAGCGTAATTATAATGCACAGCGTTTTTACGAACGCTGGGGCTTTGAAAAGTTTTCGGAGCACACCTTCTGGATGGGAGACGATCCGCAGGTTGATTGGCTCTTAAAAAAGAAACTTAGCAGCTAGATTCCAATTATATTTGATTAAAGAACAATTGACTCAACGGATTTGAAGCATCATTTGTCTTAGGCTTCAGGTTCATAAACTGTGTAAGTTGTTCAGGTTTAAAAATACCCTTCAACCCACTAAACAGAGTTTTTTGCTCATCATCAAGTTGGTTTTATACTCTGCTGGCTTGCTTTGCAAAGCGACATAAAGCCTGTTTGTTAGTCAGAAACTTGCTCACCAGATCGCCTACTTTTGAGGTTTGACCACTACTCTGTTTCAATTTGCTGGTTAGCATTCCCAGTATGTTTTTCGACAGTGAGTTAACATCTAATCCCGCGGTTCCGGCTGCTTGCTTCGCTTTGTAGAGAACAAGTTGCGCAACTGCGTTATTAGCTGAAAACGCTACAATAAGGCAAATAAAATCTTTTTCATGCTGGTAAAGTTTGGTTTAATTTGAATCATTAAAAATGCAGCAAAATGTCAAACCAGAAATTTATTGAATCAATTTCAAAGTCGTATTCAACAGCAAATGCATCTATTTATCTGGGCGCTGGCGTCTATAAAGGAGAGATTCTTGCGGATGCAAAAGTTAATTTGCCTTTGCGGATGATGAATCGACATGGATTGGTTACGGGAGCAACAGGATCTGGGAAAACCCGAACACTCCAATTACTTGCCGAGCAATTGTCGGCAGCAGGTGTTTCTGTATTTATGCCCGACATGAAAGGGGATATCTCAGGCATGGCAAAGGAAGCTGTCAACAACGATAAAATAAAAGAGCGTGCCGCTGCGCTGGGGATTACCTATACGGCTGCCGGTTATCCGGTTGAGTTGTATTCATTAAGCGGAAAGTTAGGTGCGCAAATGCGGGCAACTATTACCGAGTTTGGTCCGGTACTTTTAAGCAAAGTACTTGAGCTGAATGAAGTGCAGAGTGGTGTGATGATGATTTTATTTAAGTATGCCGATGACAAAGATCTGCCGATTGTTGACCTCAAGGACTTAAAAAAAGTTCTTAATTATCTTTCGGAAGGTGCCGGTGCTGCAGAAATAAAAAATGACTACGGTAAAATTTCGCCTGCTACAGCAAGTACAATTTTACGAAAGATAGCCGCGCTCGAACAACAAGGCGTTGATCAGATCTTTGGTGAAAAATCATTTGACATTGATGATCTGTTTGAAAAAGTAGATGGTCGCGGTGTAATCAGTTTGTTGAATGTATCTGATATTCAAAGTCAGCCAGCTATCTTCTCCACTTTTATGCTCGCTTTGCTGGCGGAATTATATCAGGCATTGCCCGAAGCAGGAGATTTGGATAAACCCAAATTGATCTTCTTTTTTGATGAAGCCCACTTGCTATTCAAAGATGCGCCCAAAGCATTTATGGATCAGATTGACCAGATCATTCGACTAATCCGCTCAAAAGGAGTAGGTGTATTTTTCTGTACACAACTTACGCAGGATGTTCCGGCCAATGTATTGGCCCAGCTAGGCAACCGGGTGCATCATGTAATCCGCGCTTTTACGCCCAATGATGTGAAAGCTCTCAACGAAACTATTAAAACATTTCCTAAGTCGGAGTATTATGAAATGGAACAGCAGTTTACTCAACTAGGTACAGGGCAGGCGTTCATTACAGTTTTGAATGAAAAGGGGATTCCTACCGAAACGGTAGTAACGCACCTGGCACCACCGGCCTCTTTTATGGGGCCACTTACACAACAGGAATATCAAAGCCAGTTAGATGGATCAGCCCTCAATAAAAAGTATAAGGAAACGATAGATCCGCGCAGCGCGTTTGAAATGCTGGAAGAGAAGATGACTTCAGCACGGAAAGTGGAGGAAGAAAACAAACGTGAAGAAGTAGAAACTAAAACCTCATCAACACGATCATCTCGCAAAGAGAAAAGTACTTTTGATGAAGTGTTGTCGTCACCGGTAACAAAACAAATAGGACGCGAGCTTGTGCGGGGTGTATTTGGAATGTTGTTTGGCACAACCCCGCGTAGAACCACTACGCGAAGAAGATAGTAGCTCTACTTTATGAAGCCCTAGTAATCAATCCCACTTTTTCACCTGAGTTTCATTCCTGGCGATAGAAGAAATTTTTTAAAGGGCCAACAATCAAACGAGACCGGAATCCCGTTGAGGTTTTATTAATCGTTATTGGGATCGCGGGTCGGATTAAAAATTTCAAATTATGAAGTTTGAGACGTCCGCCCGCGATGACACTAATGTTTGTTCATTAAATATTTCTTGGGGGTAATCCCAAATTTCTTTTTGTAAGCAGCAATGAAGTGACTGGGGTTAGTGTATCCTATCTGATAGGCTACCTCGTTAACCTGATACTTTGCCGAATCCAGAAGCACGCGGGCATGATCAAGTTTGTGTTCGAGAAGATAGCCGAAAACAGTATTTCCATAAATTTCTTTGAAGCCAACCTTCAATTGATATTCATTAAGGCCGGCAATTTTTGCTAGTTCTTTTAAGCCCGGTGGTGTATCCATGTGCTTGAGCAGATACTCCTTCGCATGCTTTATCTTGCGTACGGTTTCCTGATCGTTGAGAAAAGGACAGCTCTCAGTGTCGGTTTTTTTCTCTGAAAAGTAAAGGCTTAATATTTCGAGCACTTTTCCCTGATGGTATAACTTCTCAGCATTCTCGCTGAGCGTAACAGTAAACAGTTGATTGAGCACGACATAAAGTTGTGAAGGAATTTCTCGCTCGTCATAAAATTTAGTCTTTACATTTTCAGGCTTTAAAAACGGTAGCGCATCGTGTGTAAACAACTTGTGCAAGCTTTCCAGTAAAATGGCAAGCGAAACGATTTTTGTGCCGGGCATCAGGGTTAATTGAAAGGGAAGGTCGGTATCGGGGTTATAGAAAAAATAATTGCGTTGTTTTTCAATTTGTCGGGCATAATGAGGTCCAAATCCAAACGTTGCTGAACCCTCCAAACAAAAATAAAAGTGGATGATGTTCTTGTTAACTTGCGAACGCAACGAAGTTATTTCAACCTCCCGGTTCTCAATCGTTTGAAGTGTGTAATCCTCTCTTTCTAAAAGCGTCCTGAGATTACTTTTAGCGTCATTTTTATTTTCGTTGGTGATCCCTTGTAGTTCTATCATATTTAAAAATGACATTTATCAGTTCAGTATCAAACTGATTTTGCTTGTTTTGGTTCAAAAATACCGAAATTTTGTGGCTTGATCTTATTCAATCACACAAGGCATTAATTATACTTTTAAGGGCATTTTTAATTTAGAATCATTCTAATCTTTGTGCCCATGAAAAAAATGACTCTCCTTATATGGTGTTTTTCTGCTTGCTGGCTAACAGCTACTTCGCAGGATAGCCTACGTACTGCCTATCTGGAAGAGGTTGTGGTTACAGGTCAATTTGAACCTCAATCCGCAAAAAAATCTGTCTATCAGGTAAAGACTATTCCGCTTGAGCGCATCACTGCCAAAGGAGCTGTTCGCTTACAAGATGTACTGAACACAGAACTCAACATTCGTTTTTCACAAGACCTTGCCACGGGTGGTTCTAATCTTTCCATGCAGGGACTGGCAGGTCAGAATGTTAAAGTGTTAATAGATGGTATGCCTATGGTTGGTCGACAAGGCACCACCAATGAAATCAATATCAACCAAATTAATATTAACTCTATTGAACGTATTGAAATCGTTGAAGGGCCAATGTCTGTCGTGTATGGAGCCGATGCCCTGGCCGGGGTTATTAATATCATCACAAAAAAATCGGTTGATGGCAAGCTCGATCTTTCGGTGAAAGTGCATGAAGAAACGGTGGGCTCTGAGTATGGATGGGACAAGGGAATTCATAATGAAAGCATAGGAGGCGGATATTCAAAAAATCATTTTAAAGTCCGGGCTGATTTAAGTCGAAACTATTTTGGTGGCTGGCAAGGCAATGCAGAAGGCCGCGAGTTGCAGTGGCATCCGAAAACTCAATATCTGGCAAGCACCTTGGTGGGCTATGATGTTGATAAGTCGAGCCTTTATTACCGATTGGATTATCTTAACGAAGACATTTACAACCCCGGAGTTTTTCAAGGTGGCGAGGCGCTGGATCAAAACTATCTCACCAACCGATTCATGCATCAGCTTCAGGGTGCGCATACCTTTTCTGGTAAACTTCAGTTTAATGGTGCCTTTGCCTTTACAGACTACCAACGCAAAACCCAAACTACCACCGTCAACGAATCAACAGGTGACCGTAGACTTGCGCTAGGTAGTGGTTTGCAAGACATCACAAACTTTAATGGCCTTACCGCCCGGGGTACTTTTCAATATAAGTTGAACGAAAAATTTTCGCTTCAACCTGGTTTTGATCTCAACTATGAAGATGGAAGTGGAGGCCGTATTAGAGAAGGCACACAGAGCTTGGGCGATTATGCTGTTTTTATTTCTGGTGAATGGAATATAAATTCTGTGCTTCAGATTCGGCCTGGTATCAGGGTTGTTTACAATACAGTTTACCAGGCACCTCCCGTAATACCATCGCTCAACACAAAAATAAATCTTAGTAAAAAACACGACCTGAGACTTTCCTATGGTCGTGGGTTTCGCGCACCTTCCTTGCGGGAATTGTATTTTGATTTTTATGATGCGAGCCATGCTATTGAAGGCAACACCGAATTAGGGGCAGAACTTTCGCACAGCCTCAATGGTTCGTGGAATTGGCGTGTAGTGGAGAATAGATTAGCCTATACATCGGTAGTGGGTGCGTTCTACAATACAATTGATAACATGATTGGGTATGGTCAAAAGCCAGGCAACACGTTAATCACCACCTACCTCAATATCGACAAGTATAAAACCAAAGGGTTGACGTGGAACAACACGGTGAAGTATAACTCGTGGGAGGTAAACGGAGGTTTTGCTTACACCGGGCGGTTCAATCAGTTAGAAGAAAGTTTCAATGACCTTGATGAATTTGTATGGTCTCCTGAAATTACAACTTCAACATCTTATAAAATTATAAAGACAGGCTTGAGTTTTTTGCTCTACTATAAGTATACAGGCAAGACACCTTTCTATGAAATAATTACAGAAAACAATAACTCCGTTGCCAGGCTTGCCGAGATCAGCGCCTTCCAGTGGGCAGATGTTAGCATACAGAAAGGATTTGGCAAACATATTTCGCTGACGGGCGGGGTTCGAAATTTATTTGACATCACCAATGTAAATAACACAGCCACCTTATCATCGGGAGTACATACCAGCAATGGTTCGCGGCCTGTGGGTAGCGGCCGATCTTATTTCTTAAGTTTTTCCTATTCAGTCAATAAATAATTTTAACAATGAATTTTTTTAGAACAAGTTTAACAGTGGCAGCCTTGAGCGGCCTTATTTTCCTTTCGTCTTGTAAAGAAGATCCGGAATTACCAGACAATCTAGTAGAATTTGAATCCGATGCATTGGGTATTACTTCTACGGAAAGTGAATTAACGATTAATATAAGTTTATCGCGCGAAGCAACAGCAGCGGCATCGTTGGTTGTTCAGGTGGAGCCAACAGGTCTCTCTAATGACACAGATTTTACAACCGAACCAGCTACCTCAGCAAGTACAATTACGATTCCTGTAGTAAGCGGTGCGCTGGCTGTTTCGTTTAAAGTAAAAAAGGTAGCTACCGCACTTTTTGATGGTGACGAAAAGATTGTGTTCACGATAGCAACGGCTCCTGAATCGTTAGTATTAGGCGAGAAAACTCAACTAACATTAAGTTTTGCCGAGATTGTTGCCGCAACAGGTTCGATGGAACTAAACGGAGGTGGCGCTGCCTATCCCAATAAAGTATTTATCGACTTGAGCGCCAACCGTCAAACAGCCATTGCACGCACAAGCTGGGATTTGGGTTTTAGTTCAGGTGCTGATTTTCGTGCTATACTTAATTCATCAAATGGTATGATGGCGTATGTTCTTGATAAGACGGATCTGGCCTCTGTTACTAATGCCGACACAGCAATTATCCGTAACCGACTTTCTATGGAAGCCGTGTTTGCAGCCATTAATAGTAGCCCTATACCAGAATGGACATCTTCTGCGCTTACTTGGATTGATGATCCTGCGGGAGACTTGACAAAAACTGCTATTGGATCAATATCTTCAGTGGCTGCCGAAAATAAAGTTTACATCATTAATCGCGGTTCGGGTTCAGGAACCCCTGCACCAGCGCTTGGATGGAAAAAAATAAAAATTATTCGCACAAGCAACGGGTATTCTCTACAACATGCTGATATTAATTCGACCTCTTTTACAGAGATTCAAATAATTAAAAACGCAGCTTCTGAATTTCAATATGTAAGTTTTGCAAATGGCCTGATTGAAGTTGAGCCTGAGCGTGACCGTTGGGATATTTCTTGGACTGCATTTAGCAACTCAACATTTCGTAATCCTGCAGCCAGTGATTTTACATTAGTACCCTATTATTTTCAAGATGTAATACTACAAAACAGGTTTAGTGTGCAAGTGGCACAGATTTTAACATCCGTAAAAACATATGAGGCTTTTGTAGAAGCAGATCTAACTGGCTTCGATTTTGGAGCACAGAGTCAAACCAAAATTGGAACCTCGTGGCGCTCAGGCGGTGGCCCAGGTGCTTCCCCAGCTGTACGTACGGATCGTTTTTATGTAATAAAAGATGCCGATAACAATTACTACAAGCTTAAGTTTACTGCACTGACTACCAGTGGTGAGCGTGGTAAACCAAAATTGGAATTTGCTTTGGTTAAAAAGGGAAGCTAATTTAATATAGATGAAGGTTGACTGTCCGGAGGTGTGAGCTTGCGGACAGTTTTTATTTTAAAGAATTGAAAATGAAAAGTCGGGTAAAAAGTTTACGAATAGTAGGTATTGCTGAGGGAATATCTTTTCTGGTGTTGCTGTTGATTGCCATGCCCATGAAGTATTTTCTGGAGATACCCTTGGCAGTAAAAATTGTAGGTTGGCTTCACGGAGTGTTGTTTATGGCTTACATCGCAGTTGTGTTGCTCGCTATTAAAGCAATGCGGTGGAATTGGTTTTCTGTTTTAGTCGCTTTGGCTGCTTCACTGATTCCGGTTGGCACATTCCTGCTGGATAAGTCGTGGAAGAAGCGCGAACAGGAATTGTCGGGGAATTGAAAGTTTGTGATTAATTTAAATTGCCTTCACCAACCGGAAAGGCAGTAAAAAAATAACCCGAATCAGATTGAAGATACCTTCAATCGTAATTCCAATAATCCGGAAGGGCAAAAGGATTAACCAGATTAATGGAAAAAGGAAAAGCATGACCAATGCCAATGGCCAGCAAATTACAAATAGTATAAACCAAAGGGCCAATCCTATAAAGGTTCTCATGCGTTAATGATTTGACAACCTCTCACAAATAGAGAGCCAAACACAAAATCATTTATTCTTCTGGTTTTGAAGAGTTGTCAGACTTCGGCCTATCCGATTTTGTACAGTTCGTTGATCGCACCTGTACAGTTTGAGTTCCAAAAGTTAGTTGATCAAGGTACTGAGCCACTGGAAAGTGCTTCCGGCCATTGAAATAATTATTGAATCTTCAAGAGTTTGGATAACCATTAAATCTGTAATCTTTGTAGTAACCCAAGCCCATGAAGAAATTTTTAGGTGTTCTCCTCGCTAGTTTATTAGTTCATTGTGTTGCTGCTCAAACCATTATCAATTCGCCTGATGTAAGTCAACGGCCCACGGCTCAGGCGGGCACTCTTGAAAAAGAAATTGTGATTGATGGAAAGGTTTTAAATGATGAAGTGTGGGCTTTAATTAAACCTATCGATCAACTTTGGCAAAACAAACCCAACTCGGGTTTTCCGGCATCTGAGAAAACTGAAATCCGAATAGCGCTTACTGCAAACACGCTCTATGTGGCAGTTGTTTGTTATGACAAAGAGCCAGAAAAATTAGTTGTTTCCGATGCTCGCAGAGATGCCACGCTTGACAACACCGATAGCTTTCTGTTTATACTTGATACTTATCACGATAGTCAGAATGGATTTATGTTTGGCACCAATCCCATTGGGATAGAATATGATGCGCAGGTTGACAATGAAGGACAAGGAAATTTTTCAGGTAACCGAATGCAAGCAGGCACAGTGGGAGGCTTCAATTTAAACTGGGATGCATCATGGGAAGTGAAAAGCACAACGGGTGATTACGGTTGGAGTGCTGAGTTTGCAATTCCGCTGCGCACGCTACGTTTTGCATCTGGTAAAGATCAGGTTTGGGGAATAAACTTTCAACGCAACATTCGTAAAACAAATGAAATTGATTATTGGGCACCACTACCCATTCAGTTTGATATGAAACGGTTGTCGTTGGCGGGCACCCTCACAGGGTTGAATCTGCAAAGCCCGGGCAACTTAAAGTTAATTCCTTATGTGTTGGGCCAAGCCACCCACGATTATACTCAGGCAAATTCTGAAACAGAATATCGGCCGGCTGTGGGCATGGATGTAAAGTATAGTATCACGCCAGCGGTTACATTGGATTTAACGTACAACACTGATTTTGCTCAGGTAGAAGTTGATCAGCAACAAATCAACCTCGATCGTTTTAATTTATTCTTTCCTGAAAAGCGTCCATTCTTTCTGGAGAATGCTGGCTTCTTTACGGTGGGCAGTCCAGGCGAAGTCGATTTGTTTTTTAGTCGCAAGATTGGACTTGATCCATCGGGTCAACGGGTTCCTATCCTTGGTGGTGGGCGTCTTTCTGGTAAGATAAACAATACAAGTTTTGGGCTCTTAAATATGTTTACCGATGAAGTGAATGATGATGAAGCTACAGCCATTCAACAAAATAATTTTACAGTAGCCAGGGTTAGTCATCAGTTTGCACAACGCTCGTATGTGGGTGGCATGTTTGTGAATCGGGAAGGAATGGGTGCTGATGATAACGATTACAATCGCACCTTGGCGGTGGATGGAAGGTGGGGCTTTGGTAAAAAAGCGCAACTCTTTGGATTCTATTCAAAGACAATAACGCCTGGTGATTCGATTAACACGGATGCGTATCGGTTGCAGGCAAATTATGAGTGGAATGGGCTGCGTCTTAATTTTTCATATCAGCAGGTGAGTGAAGGCTTCAATCCTGAAGTGGGATTTTTGTTGCGATCTGCCTACCGCAAACCTGAGATACTCGTCTTTAAGCAAGTGCGAATGAATGGCCGTCACGGATTGTTAGAATTAAGACCACACGTATCGTATCGCAGCTATTGGAACTTTGACAACTTTCTGGAAACAAGTTATCTGCATGTGGATAATCATTGGGTTTGGGTGAATGGCCTTGAAATACATACCGGCATTAATTTTACAACCGAAGGTGTTGTTGAAGCATTCGAAATCTCGAAAGATGTATGGGTTCCTGCCGATACATACAATCATCAGGAGGCGCAGATTGTTATTATAACTAATCCCAGTAAGCCCATTTATGTAAGCACGCGTTCAATATTAGGTGGATCATTTGGCGGAACGAGATATATAAATAGCATAACACTCGGTATGCGTTCGGGCGATAAGTTTAATTCGGATGTTAGTCTTGCGGTTAATGATGTAAATCTCCCGTCTGGTAATTTTGTTGCAAGTATTTTAGGGGCCCGGGTTTCCTATTCCTTCCGGCCCCGCATCAATCTGCAAAGTTTCATTCAGTATAACAGTTCGGCCGATTTGTGGTCAGCAAATATTCGATTCAGTTTGTTGGAGCAAGCCAATACAGGATTGTTCGTAGTCTATAACGAGGTGTATCAATACGGTTCCATCAACAACCGAAGCCTAACTATAAAATACACCCGCGTTTTTGATGTGCTGGGTAAGAGGAGTAAGATTTAGTAGGGTTTAAAGTTTTTTTAGTCCCATTCGAAATCACCTTTCCAAAAGGTGAAACTCTAAAAGATATTTATTCTATTTTAACTTGGATTAATTCTAAATAGTGCATTCTTTTGCCATTATTTAGAAATAATCTAAACAATGAAAAAGGCAATTTTCCTTCAATTTATACTCATTTTAAGCTTTTCAGTATTTTCTCAAAAGCAGGCAAGAATAATTACTGCGGGTAGTGCCATGACCGAAACGGTTTGTGCACTGGGCGATTGCGACAATATTCTTGCCTCAGACCGCACCAGTCTTTATCCACCCGAAATTCAAAAACTACCCTCCATTGGCTACCGAAGCAGCATCAGCGCAGAAGGCATTATCAGTTTGCAACCTTCACTTTTTATTGCCGAGAAGGATTATGTTGAAAGCACGGTGCTCAATCAAATAAAAAATGCCGGAGTTAATGTGCTGATCATCGAGCGGGTTTACACGGTTGAAGGCACCAAGGATTTAATTCGCCAGATCGCAAAAGTTTTGAATAAAGTTTCAGCCGGAGAGATCCTGATAAAAAAAATTGAAGCTGAATTAGCAGAAGCTAATGCTACCATTAAAAAATCGAAAACTACACCACGTGTGTTATGTGTTTTTAATCGCGATAAGTCATCATTGAGTGTGGGTGGCACCAATACCTTTTCATCCATACTTCCTTACGTAGGTGCAGAGTCCGTCATTAAAGGTGTGGAAGGATACAAGCCTCTTAATACCGAATCATTAATGGCATCCAATCCTGATTTTCTTCTCATGTTCGAGTCGGGTGTACAAAGTCTGGGGGGTGTGCAGGGCGTGTTGCAGATTCCGGGTGTACTACAAACAACGGCCGGCAAAAAAAAGCAAGTGATAGCCATGGAAGGAATCAAACTCTCAAATTTTGGTCCTCGGTTAGGTGAAGCAGTAAAGGAATTGACTCTGCTTCTTCATCAGCAAACTAATCCTTAATGTAAATGCAAGCGGCCACACTTGCCATGAAGCAACAAAAAACCACTACCATCCTTTTCGGTTTAGGGGTTGCGCTGGCAATTGTTTTTTTAGTAACTCTTAGCATAGGTCAAATAACTATTTCGCCTGCCGACATTTTTTTTCTTATTGGCAAAAAAGTGGGCTTATTCTCTTCCTACGAGGTCAACACAATACACGAAACCGTACTTTTTAATATTCGCTTGCCGCGGCTTTTAATGACTGTACTAATTGGTAGCGCGCTTGCTGTGAGTGGTGCGGCCTTACAAGGTTTGTTTCGCAACCCGTTGGTTGAACCAGGATTGATTGGTGTTTCGAGTGGTGCAGCGCTGGCTGTGGTGGTTTTAATAGTTTTTGGTGGTGCTTTTTCGATTATGCGAGAAAGTGTAAGCATGAACATTATGATGCCCGTTGCAGCATTTGCCGGAGGGTTTTTAACTACCATGCTGGTGATGAAAATTGGCGCCCAGGTTGGTCGCACAAATATGGCTGTACTTATTCTGGGTGGGGTTGCTATTAATGCACTTGCCGGTGCTTTAATGGGCCTTGTAATTTTTTATGCAGACGAAAATCAACTCCGCATGTTTACCTTCTGGACATTGGGTGACTTGGGCGGAGCAACCTGGCAAAGTTTGTGGTTGGCTGCTCCCTTATTAATTATCTCAACGCTGTGGTTGCTTACTTTCCGGCTTCCACTGAATGCTATTGCCATTGGAGAATCAGAAGCATTTCACATGGGTGTGGATGTTGACAAAGTAAAAAAGTCAATTATCTTTTTTAGTGCCTTGGCCGTGGGTGTAAGTGTGTCACTCTCTGGTATTATTGGCTTCATTGGTTTAGTTGTTCCGCATTTGGTGCGTGTTGTTTTTCAATCTGATAACCGACTTGTGTTACCTGCTTCGTTACTATGTGGACCGCTACTATTATTGCTGGCCGATCTGGTAGCCCGCACAATCGTAGCACCCTCCGAATTACCCATAGGCGTTGTAACCGCGCTGGTAGGTGCACCTTTCTTTATTTTTCTTCTGATTAGGGCAAAACAAAAAAATGAATTAAGCCGATGATTGAAGCAAAAAAAATAAGCCTTTCTATTGGCGGTAAGAAGTTACTGAATAATGTAAACCTGCAGGTGATACCGGGTTCATTCACTGCCATTGCCGGCCCGAACGGTGCCGGTAAAACTTCTTTGTTAAAGGTACTATCGCAAGAATCGAATAGATACCAGGGCGAAGTGTCGATTAATGGTAAGAAGGCTTCGTTATATTCTATTGCCGAGCTATCTGCACTTCGGGCAGTGCTGCCGCAGAGTTCGCACATGCAGTTTCCATTCTCAGTTAAGCAAGTGGTGGAAATGGGAAGGCAACAGTATAAAAAGCAAGCGCCCTCCATACTCAATGAAGTGATGGAATTGACCGGAGTATCTGAGTGGGTCAATCGAAATTACTTGTCACTTTCGGGAGGAGAGCAACAGCGGGTTCAGTTGGCTCGTGTATTAGCTCAAGTGTGGGAAATCAAAGATCATGCTCGCTTTGTACTATTAGATGAACCAACATCTAGCTTAGACATTGCCCAGCAACAATTGATATTTAGTTTAGTTAAGCAAGCCTGCACCCGAAATATTGGTGTGCTGGCCATTGTACATGATCTCAATCAGGTAGCGCAATTTGCTGATCGACTTTATTTTCTAAAAGAAGGAAGTATAGTTGCTCAAGGCAATCCAAAGGAAATTTTCACCAAGCGCATTATCGAAGAAACATTTTGTTGCCACGTTAATGTGTATCACGATCCATGTACGGATTGTCCTTATATCGTGCCTGATAAAACACGTTTATCCACATCCTTAAAAACTATAAGTCTATGAACACTGTAACCGAATCCAAAGCCGCCACCTTGCGCACTGCGTGGGAAGAATTAAAAAAAGTAAAACCTACGTTGCGCATCCGCGATTGTGCTCAGGAATTGGGTGTAAGCGAAGCTGAACTACTCGCCACTACGGTGGGAGAATACACTACGACTTTACAGGGTGATTGGGCTAAATTTCTTGAGCGACTTCCTGAGTTAGGCCGCGTGATGTCGTTAACACGCAACGACAGTTGCGTACTTGAACACAAAGGACCGTTTCAAAAAATAGATATTATGGGGCCGCCTGCGCACCGCATGGCTACTGTAATTGGGCCAATAGAAACACGGGTATTTTTTACTGCCTGGAAATTTGGTTTTGCCGTGCGCCAGCAAACCCCACATGGGGTGCAACAAAGCCTTCAGATTTTTGATGAAGCCGGCCAGGCTGTTACCAAAGTATTTTTAGTGGCTGAGGCTGCTGGAAATAAAGCCGCCAGTAACCAACAAGCATTTGATCAACTAGTATCAGACTTTACATCACCACAACAAAGTCAGGAAATAGAAGTTACAGTTGTTAGCCCGGCACGAAGTAAATCATTGGGTGAGGTAGATAAAGACGCATTGCTAACGGATTGGGAAAACATGAAAGACACGCACGACTTCTTTGGCATGTTGCGCAAACATCAGGTTAATCGCCTCGATGCAGTTGTGTTGGCAGACGGAAAATTTAGTTACCAGATTAATAAGTCGGCATTAAAAGATATGCTGGAAACGGCAGCGACTGAAAAGTTACCCATTATGGTATTTGCCGGTAATCGCGGCAACCTTCAAATTCATCAAGGTAAAATTCAAACCGTGCGCGTGATGGAGAACTGGCTGAATATTCTTGATCCTGATTTTAACATGCACTTGCGTGAAGATCATATTGAAAGCGCGTGGGTAGTACAAAAGCCCACAACCGATGGCTTGGTTACGGGCATTGAAGTATTTGATAAGAACAAAGAGATGATTGTACAATTCTTTGGCTTGCGCAAACCGGGCATTCCTGAGTTGGAAAAGTGGCGAACCCTTGTGGACAGTTTGCCATGCAAATAAGTCAACTTGAAATTTGAAGCCAGATGTAAATAGTCTGGCTTTTTTTATCTTCAACCTTTCAAACCTAGCCTATGACCCTAACTCAAAATCGTTATCTCTCCCTCGATGTGTTTCGGGGCATGGATGTCGCCCTTATGATTGTCGTGAATTCGCTTGGCAGCTCAACTACGTATTCGCCTTTGCTTCATGCACAATGGCATGGGTTTACATTAACGGATCTCGTATTTCCAACCTTTCTTTTTGTTGTCGGCAACGCCATGAGTTTTTCGCAGGCAAAGTATGAATCGCTGGGCGAAAGTTCATTTCTGAAAAAGGTATTCAAACGCACTTTGATTATTTTCTTATTGGGCTATCTGATGTATTGGTTTCCTTTCGTAGGCATTAATGAAAGTGGGGAGTGGTTTTTAAAGCCTATTAGCGAAACGCGGATCTTTGGGGTGTTGCAACGTATTGCGTTGTGTTATGCTATTGCTTCATTGGTTATCCATTATTTCAAATTACAAGGCGCCTTGATTTTTAGTATTGTGGCGTTGGTGCTTTATCGATTGATTTTATTCGCTTTTGGAGATTTAACAATTGAGGGAAATGCTGGAAGCAAATTGGATTTATGGTTGGTAGGTGAAAGTCATTTATATCATGGTGAGGGCGTGGCTTTTGATCCTGAAGGATTACTTAGCACACTACCTGCTACGGTGAATGTAATTGCTGGCTATGCCGCAGGCCTTCTCTTGCAGCGAGTTGGAAAGAATTATGAAGCTATTGCCAAACTGATGATGATCGGCTCCGTATTGGTGGTGGTGGCTTTGTGGTGGGATCTGATGTTTCCAATCAATAAAAAACTCTGGACCAGCTCGTATGTGCTGCTTACCGTGGGGATAGATTTGCTCTTCTTATCAATTCTGGTTTTTATTATTGAAATCGCCCAACGCAACAAGTGGACCTATTTCTTTGAAGTGTTTGGTAAAAATACCTTATTCATTTATTTACTTTCAGAAGTGTTTGTGATTTTGATGTGGACATTTTCGGTGGGTGATCAATCCCTTTACGCCTGGATTTATCAAACTATCTTCCAGTCGTGGGCTGGAGATTATAATGGCTCCGTACTTTTTGCTCTCTGGGTGATGTTCACCTGCTGGGCTGCGGGGTATTGGATGGATAAGAGAAAAATTTATGTGAAGGTTTGATAGTTAGATTTATTTAACCGCAAAGTACACAGAGTTTTACAAAAGATTATCTTAACTAATTGCGTGTCTCTGTGCACTCTGCGGTTTAAGTTCATTTTATTCCTTCGGATTGATCAGCATAGGCGATTTGCCATCTGTGATAATGATTTTACTATTCGTAGATTTAGAAAGTTCGCGGAAAGCTTCAATGCTTTGCCATTTTATAATGCCATCGTTCAACCCTTCAGAAATAATTTTCTGGGCATCACGAATACCTTCAGCTTCTATTCTTTTTCGTTGGGCTTCCCGCTTTTCGCGATCTAATAAAAACTCCATACGTTGGGCATCTTGTTCGGCTTCCAGTTTTTCTTCTACGGCACGGGCAAGACCGGCAGGCAATTGAATATTTTTTAGCAAGACAGCTTCAATAACAAAACCACGCGGCACCAACAGTCCTGACATTTGTGTGGCAATCTCTCTTTCAATGTTAGCGCGTTGAGCCGAGTGCATGTCTTTGGCAAAGAACCGCGAACACACATCAGCAGCGGTTGAACGAAATACACTGCTGATTACATTTTGTTCGTTGCCTACACCAATGTTCTCTACTATATAAGGTGCTTTGTTCGGTTCAATGCGATACAAAATCGAAATTACAGCCGCCACATTAAGCCCTTCTTTCGAAGGAAGGTTAGAACTGATTTCCATGTTCATAGTTCGGATCGGCATTTTTATAATTGTGCTGGTGAAAGGATTGAATCCCACTGATCCTGGTTGAATAACATTAGGGCTTAGCACCCCAAGTCTTCGTTTCATGCCTACTTCACCCTGCCGGATGACGGAGCAATTGGAAAGGAAGAGTACACTAATAAATAGAGTTACAAATTGAATGGTTCTCATACAAGTTATAATTAAGGTGAGTAATGAATTTTGAAAGTAGTAAGTCTCGATGAACGATTTAAATCAGTAATCTGCAATAAAGCAACCAACGGGTTTTGGTGCGTGTTGTTGGTGTTAGAAAAAAATTAGTAAATGCAGGTGGTGGAGATAAAGGAAGTACTCTGCTGTGTCGGCTCATCTTCCTGATTTCTGGTTTACGTTCCAAACTACCAGGCTCTTCCTTTTGTGTAGTTGAGTGCTCTTCAGTAACCTCGAAAGAAACTTTTTGAAGTGCACCAATATCGCGGCCCATCAGTAAGCCGGAAAGAAGTAAAAGCAAAATTCTTAAGCCAATAGCCATGCCTGTGTACTTAATAGTAAGCAACGGAATTGGAGCTTTGAGGTCTATCGGCTGGATTCTAATTCTGAAAATGGCAAAACTATCAGGGAAATATTTTTGATTAGAAATCCGGATCAAGCCCCATCTTTTCCTGTAATTTCTTCAAAAGAGGATTTTTTTCTACCAACACTTCAAATTTCTCTTTGTTAGTATAGGCAAATTTCTTTACCTGATGTTCCTGCATGGTAGCGTCAACCTGAATAGCATTGTTGGCAAGTTTTTCGCGCAGGTAAGTAAGCAATTCTGTTTTAATGGAAAGAAGCACGGGCTCTTCAATTGGGTTGGTAAGTGCCAGTGTAACGGTATTATTGCTAAACGAAAAAGTCTGTTTCAGTAAATGATATTCAGCCATTTGGTTTTTTTTACCTTCGGCATACTGCACCCAAACAGCACGTAATTCAGCTTCAGACACAGGTGCATCTTTCTTTTGTACAGTTCCATTCTTATCTTCTTTCTTTACTTCTTCTTTAGCAGGACCTTTTAAAATATTCCCAAGATTAATGGTTGTCTTTGGGCGGCTTTCCTTAGCGGGAATTTCTTTTTGTTTTGGCTCAACCTCTGCAACAGCTTCGCTACTAGAAGAAATTTCTTCTAACGCGCCAATAATTTCAACGGCAGGTGTTGCCGGAATTTCTAATTCATTTTTTTTTTTAATCCCTCCTGCGAAGGAGTGGCCCCGTTGCCTTGAAACACCGAGTTTACGTGCGCCATTTTCATTAAGGCCAGTTCAACTAGCAAACGCTGATTTTTACTGCTTTTGTAATTGATATCGCACTGATTGGTAATGTTAAGCCACGAAAGCAAAAGTGATGGCGAAGCCGCGGTCGACTGTTCAAGGTATTTTTTCTTTGTGCTATCCGGCACCTCCATCAAATTAACTGTGCGGGCATCTTGCGACACCAACAGGTTGCGCAGGTGTTCGCTTAAGCCAACAATAAAATTATGAGCATCGAACCCTTTGCGCAAAATCTCATCAAGAATAAGAAGCGGCTGCGAATGATTTTCGGCCAGCAATCCATCTACTACTTTAAAGTAATAATCATAATCTAAAATGTGCAAGTTGTTGAGCACATCTTTAAACGTAACTTCTTTGCCCGAAGAAAACGTTACCATCAGATCAAAAATGGAAAGGCCATCGCGCAACGCACCATCTGCTTTTTGAGCGATCAGATGAAGTGCTTCTTCCTCAACTTTTATTTTTTCCCTGTCGGCAACTTTTTTTAGCTGACGCGAAATATCGGAAACCTGAATGCGATTGAAATCAAAAATCTGACAACGCGAAAGAATGGTGGGAATAACTTTATGTTTTTCCGTAGTAGCCAGAATAAAAATAGCATATGAAGGTGGCTCTTCGAGGGTCTTCAAAAACGCATTGAAGGCAGAATTCGAGAGCATGTGCACCTCGTCAATAATATAGACTTTAAACTTGCCAAACTGAGGTGGGTAGCGCACCTGATCAATCAGGTTTCGTATGTCTTCCACCGAATTATTCGAAGCGGCATCTAATTCGAAGATATTTAAGGAATTGACTTCTGCTTTTTCTTCAAAGCCATTGATCATGCGTGCCACAATGCGCGCGCAGGTGGTTTTACCCACACCACGTGGGCCACAGAATAAAAGTGCCTGAGCAAGTTTACTGTTGTCGATGGCGTTTTTCAGCGTAGTGGTGATGTGCTCCTGGCCTACAACTTCTTCAAAACCTAACGGCCTGTATTTACGCGCTGAAACAATGAAATTATCCATTGGGTGCAAGTTAAAATCAGTTGCTGGATTCTGGTTACCAGCAGCGAGATTTTTTTAAGATTTTATTTGGCATGCTCACCTGATTAATTTGAATCAAAGCTTTTCTAACAACACAGCTAAAAAAGTTTTCACTGCATCCACATAATTACCCACCCTGATATTTTCATTCTCTGCGTGCTGATTGTTATCAGGATTTACTGTAGGCACACTTACAGCCGGAATGCCCAAGGTTGTTACAAAGGGTGAGATGGGAATGGAGCCACCCATAGTTCTGATCTTGATAGGCTCTTTTCCAAAGGTGCGTATCATCGCCTTGCTTAGCCAGATTCCGGTTTCGGAATTAAAGGGTGTTTGAAAAGCCGCATACGAAAAGCTTGACTGAAAGGAAGCGATCTTTGGATACTTCATCCGCTCTTCTTCGGTGGGTTCTTTATCAACGAGGTAATATCCTTGATCCTGAATATGTTTTTTTACGAGAGTCATTAAGCGATGCGGGTCGCTGCTTGGCACCAACCGGATGTCTATTTCGGCTGTGGCCGTTGCAGGTATTAGGGTGCGCACTTCTTTGCCAATAAACAAGGCATCCATACCCCGGATATTAAGGGTTGGGTATTGAAGCGACTCCTGAAAATTGTTTCCGATTTTATCGGGTTCGGCAATACCAAGAAATTTTTTTATTTCAGTTTCGTTATCGGGTACTTGTTGCAGAATTTTTTTATCCTCATCGCTTAACGTTACACCATCATAAAATCCAGGAATTGTTACGCGGCCTTCATCATCTTTCATAGAAGCCAGTAACTTCGATAATCTCAGTGCCGGGTTGGGTGTGTAATTACCATAGTTACCCGAGTGCATGGGTGTGCGTGGTCCAAAGGTGGTAAGTGTTATTTCACAAATACCGCGCGCTCCAAAGCTTAAGGTAGGCTGATTGCTGATATGGCGGGGTCCATCATAAATAATCAGCATGTCTGCCGACAATTCATTTTTATACTTAGTAACGGCAGCCGGAAGATTGGGTGACCCAAGCTCTTCCTCAAAGTCCATAATAACTTTTATGTTATAGTTTGGCTCTGTTTTCAATTCCCTGAGTGCATCAAGAGAAGCCAGAAAAGCCACAGCCGGACCTTTTGCATCGGAGGTTGAGCGGGCAAAGATTCGCCAGTCAGAATTTAAGTTTTCGTACAATCTTTCGTAGGCAATTTCATTCCATTTGCCGCTGGCATCTTTTTCTTTCAGCGTTGGTTTCCACGGACTTTCCTGATTCCATTGCGCTGGGTTAACGGGTTGTCCATCTATTTGAATGTAGATGAGCACCGTCCTCTTAGCATTTTTTACTTTTCTTTCTGCCAGCAGCAAGGGTATGGTGGGTGTGTTTAACCGCTGCGTTGTAAAATTTCTTTTTGCGAACGCACTTTCGCACCACTGAATATTTTTCTCAAGATCTTCGGGGAAATGTGCATCGTTAGGAAGGCTTAGTAAATCATAAAATTCCTTAAAAGATTGCCGGGCATACTTTTCAGAAACTTTATTCAGATCAACTCCTTTTTGCGCAAGCAACGGTGAGGCAATAAATATCAGTGCGTAAAATAAATACTTCATATTTTTTCTAGTTGACGTTTGTAGTGCAAACAAGCATAGTCTTTTCGAATACGGAACCAATAAGTAAATTATTTTTATACACCGCACCTACTGTTGATCCAGAGAAGGAAGTTCCATCATTAAGAAAAATTTCTTCCACCTTAAATTCTCCATCTTGATCTTTCGATAATTTAATAACCTGTGAGGGCGAAAATTTGGCCGGGTCTGCTGCATGAGCTACAAATTTAAGTAGCTGTGGATGGCAGCCGATCCAGAGCGAACCCTGGTCATCCAATTCAATATTATCCACACCTGTGTCGGCATTTATTTCCTTACTTAGTGTAAGGTCTCCGCTTTTAAGATTACGATCATACATTAAAACTTTTCTTCCGGTACACGAAGCGACATAGAGTTGAGATAAATCAGCCGAATGGTTGATGCCATTGGCATAGGCAATTCCGGTAGCTACAGTTCTGAATTTTTTTCCATCGTAATAATTTACATACGAGATAGCCCGTTGCAGATAATCTTCAAGGGTACGGCCCAACCCCTTTTCACTATAGAAATGATCGTTTGTAACATAGAAAGATCGCTCGCCTATTGCCGTTACATCATTTGGGCTCGTCATCAGATCAACGTCCTCAATACTTTCGAGGTGAATGAGACTATCGTTTCGCCACTCAAATCGTTCGATAAAATGCCCCCATTTTTTTTGACGATGATTGACAACAAACAGAAATTGGCGTCCATCCGGTTCTCTCCACAACGAAATCCCGTGAGGATGAAAATCATTGAAGCTGATGGGCGTTACGTTTTTAAGCGTAGGTGTTGAGTCGGATAGATTCATAATCAAAATACCACCTTCTATACTACCCGGATTTTGAATGTTAACCCTTCGATCGTCTACTGAGATAAAAGCCAGTCCAGTTTGCTGATCAATCGTAATATCTTCGGCTCCGGCAGCCATAGGTAAATCAAGCTGTGTTACATTTCCATCAAAGTGCGGAACAATTGTTTTGAACATACCTGCCGGCACAAATATCCCCAGCACTACGTATAGTGCGATTGCTATTACAATACCAATAAGAATTTTTATTTTCTTCATGCGCAAATTGCTTTATCAGTAGCTTGTTCAGAGAATAGGGAAAACCGTTTATTTTAAATATTTATCAGGCAACGTAAACCCTATACTTTCAGCACACCAGAAAATGTTTACGATGTAATAGCGGTGCTTATCTTTAAATAATTGGATGCTATTGATGCCACGGTTGGTTACGGGGCCATCTTTTTTCTCTTTGGTTTCATACGTACTGAATACATGAACCACCGTACCATACTCTTCTGTTACACGGCTTAACTCGCGTTCGAAAAAGCCAGTAGAAATTCGTGACGAAAATAATTCAACATATTCATCAGGTGACAAGGCCACAAGAGTAAGATTTCCCTGCTCATCTTTTCGGGTTGGCATCAATCTCGCCTCAGGTTTGAATAAATTTTTAAATCGCGCCCAATCGCGGGGCTCGCCCGGATTTCCGGAGATTACATCATACAAAGCAAAAATGGTTGATTCAACCGAACGTGTATCTGAGGCATAATCCTTTGTTTGTGCAAAGGCAAGGCTTGAGGTGGAAATGAAGAGCGTGATCAGGATAGTTTTCATTTTTGTGTGTTGATAGTGAAAGGTAAGAAAAGTAGTGATAAGCACGATGTAAATTTAGATTGATGGTAATCACCCCGTTTGACTATTTTTGCAACGCATGCATTCGCCCCGCTATTCGGTAATTGTTCCTGTTTATAACCGCCCGCAGGAGGTTGCAGAGTTGCTGAATAGCCTTATCCAACAAACCTATAAAGATTTTGAGGTGATCCTTGTTGAAGATGGATCATCAATCACCAGTGAAAAGGTGTACGAGCGATATGCTGACAAGCTTCTTATAAATTATTTCTTTAAGCCTAACTCAGGGCCGGGGCCAAGTCGCAATTATGGTTTCGGAAAAGCAAAGGGCGAATATTTTGTTGTCTTCGATAGCGACTGCGTACTGCCCAGTCATTATTTTCAAATTGTAGATGATTTTTTGAAAACAAACCCGGTAGATGCCTGGGGTGGCCCCGATCGTGGACGAAATGACTTTACCCGATTGCAACAAGCGATGGGATTTACCATGTCATCCACCTTGACAACCGGTGGCATTCGGGGTGGTAAGCAGAAAGGTTTTCAGCCGCGCAGTTTTAATATGGGCATCAGTCGCAAGGTATTTGAACAGACCGGTGGATTTAAGTTTGATCGATTTGCCGAGGATATTGAGCTTAGCATTCGCATTAAAAAACTAGGCTTTCGGTCAGCTTTGATACAAGAGGCCTATGTGTTTCACAAACGAAGAACAAACCTGAAGCAATTTTACAATCAGGTTTCAAATTTTGGTAAAGGCAGAGTGTTGGTTGGTAAAACCCACCTGGGCGAAATCAAAGTCACGCATTGGTTCCCTGCGTTTTTCTTCATTGGCCTGGTGGCGCTTCCGGTCGTGTCAATATTTTTCCCCGTGTTGGGTGCAATCGGTATAAGTGGGTATGCTGTCTACCTGTTGTTAATTTCACTGGATTGTTTGGTGACTACCCGCTCTCTTGCAGTTAGTCTTCTTAGCATACCCGCCACGCTTGTTCAGCACACAGGATATGGCGTTGGATTTTTAAAAGAAATGTTTCTTGTCAAGTGAGACTTGCCTGCTCTCATTGGAAAAACCAACTTTTTGTATAATCTTTAGTTAACCAAAAACCCTCCTATGCGCGGCTATGCCAGTGTCCTTGCTATTGTTTTGCTTGGACTTTCATCCCATTCATTTGCTGATCCTCAGCCCAAAGGCGACTATCTTCAGAAAGGTTATTATATCGTAGTTGCTGCGTATCGCATTGGGCAGGAAAAATATATGGATGCCTATGTAGCCAAGTTGAACGGCACAGGACTGCACACCAAATACGGGTATGATTTCGGCAGAAAGTTTTATTATATCTACCTGGATTATTACACCGATTTTGATGAGTCGATTCAGGAGATGTTAAAGAGTCGCAAGGAAGGTGGCTTTACAGATGCCTGGGTTAGGATCATGAAAGAAGGGTATACTTCACCAGGCTCAGAAATAAAACCAGTTGAAGGAGTAAAACCAAAAGAGGTAATTAATAAAGACGTAGCTGTTGCTGAGATAGTGTTTGAAGAACCGAAAGCGGAAGCTAAAGATGAAATTGTTTCGGAGCCAGTTGTGGTTAATGTGCCGGAGCCGGTGAAGGAACCGGAAGCTTCGAAAGAACCCGTGCCGTTGAAAGAAGCGCAGGTTTTGTTTTATCTATTTAACCCCACCAACAGCGAACCAATCGAAGGCGATGTGGATGTAGTAGATGGCGATGTTTCGCGACTCATCAAAAAAGTAAAGGCCCATGAAGTAATTCCGATGATTGACCCGAAAAACAAAACCGGTAAAGTTACCTTGATCGGATCATCGTTTGGGTATCGCAAAGTTCAACACGATTTTATCTTGTCGGAGGTAAAGCCAGATCAATTGCCTGAACACATAGAATGGCGCGACAATCACTATATTATTAAGTTTGATCTCGCTCGCCTGCACCGGGGTGACATTGAAACGCTTTACAATGTTTACTTTTTTAACGATGCCGCTGTTATGTTGCCAGAATCAAAATATGAGTTGGACCGATTACTCGATTTTATGAATGCCGATCCGAACTATAAGATTCAGCTTCATGGGCACACGAATGGCAACGCGCGAGGAAAGATAATTACGATGGGCCCCAGCAAGAATTTCTTTGAACTTACTTCAGATGTAAAAGAGGGTTCGGGCACAGCCAAAGATCTCTCGTATCAGCGGGCACAAGTAATTAAAGATTGGTTGGTATCGAATAACATCAGTGCCGATCGCATTACAATAAAAGCCTGGGGTGGCAGCAGAATGATTCATGACAAAGACAGCAACAATGCGCGCAGAAATGTACGTGTTGAAGTTGAAGTGTTGGAAGATTGAGCAAAACAAATTAAGTGCACTCACTTATATCTTCTTAACAATTTGGTAATCTCATTCCTTTTTGGAAATTTTCAGCACTTTTTAAACAATTCATGAAACGAGTTATCCGGAGTTTTTCCCTGATCATCAACTATAAGACTTTTATTATCACAACCCTCGCAGTGATTTCTACCTATACCTGCTATCGGTTTGGATTTATTGCTAAATTTCCAGACATGCTGGTGGGTGTGGCCATCGTATTTCCGGTGGTGTTTTCTATCGGATCTGCTTATACCCGAAGAGAAACCGCCTTGCAGCGATTTGCCGACTTCAAAGGCCACGCCATTGCCATTTATTATGTTACCCGCGATTGGCCAACGAATAAAGATCATGACCTGTCGGCAAGGGCGAAGCAGATCATCTTCGATATGATGAAGCTGATGCGCGATATGTTTAAGACAACACACGATCCAGTGTGGAAAGAACACGAAGCAAAAATGTATCAGTTGTTTTCGCGACTGTCACTTTTAACAATGGAACTCAGAACGCAGGGTGTACAAAGTGGCGAGATCTCGCGGGTGAGTCAATATGTGAGTAAAATGATTATTGCCTTCGACAATATGAAGATCATTCACAATTACCGCACCCCGGTTACTCTGCGCACCTATTCCAAAGTTTTCATCTACATTTTCCCCATAATCTACGGGCCTTATTTCGCTAGCACCGTGGGCGATTATTCGCCATCGTTGGAGTATGTAATGCCCGTGCTTTACAGTTTCATTCTTGTTAGTCTGGATAACATTCAGGATCATCTTGAAAATCCTTTTGATGATGTAGGTGAAGATGACATCTCGATTGACGCTGAAGAAACCACCCAATTACTAAATTAATTTACGGGTTTCAGGTAGGTAGGCTACGTAGTAGTACGGAGATGTGATATTTAATTCGCTTTCTGTTGCGGTACCATTCAAAATGTTACTAAATTTTGGGTGCATTTGCCTATCGTGTACCATGAAATTCAGAAATAGCTTCCTTCTATTATTTTTCTTTCTCGCGCAGAATTCGTTTGCTCAAGACGATCAATACTGGTTTACTTTTAAAATAACATCCGTTGAGAAAAAAGGTGGCAATAAGGTGCTGCTTACCATTGATCGGGGTTCAGAGATTGGATTAAAAAACGGTGCTGAAGGTGAACTGTGGACCATTATTCAGAAAGACCGGAAGCAGAGTAGTTACCTAAGTGGAATTGTACTTAGCAACGTTACGGCAAAAAGCGCCAGCACACTTGTTGATATTAAAGAGCCGATTTACACAGGCGATATACTGTTTATTAAAATTCCCGTAAAACCTGGTTTTCATAGTTCCTACTTCTACCTCATGTCGTATGGAATCGACCTTACGGATGAGGCAGGGAAGCCGTATTATACATTTGACGAGATCATCCAGTTAGACGGCCATCGGCTACGAACTGAAAAATTTATTGCCATGCAGATGGCGATTAACCAGGCCGGTCAGAAATTAAAAGAATCTGGCAGCACCGAGCGGGTAAAAGAAGGGCTTAATAAAAATAAATTTCTGCACGAAGTATTACAGGCTACCGACACCACGGATGTATGGAGTTATTTGTATCACATCACACTTTCGTATGAGCAAACGTTGGGTCAAACGATTCCACTCATTAAAGGATACTCTGACTATGCGCTGGCAGGCGATCGGGCAACACCCACTGAATTAAAAAATCTTTTTGTCGGTGTTAAGTCTGAGTTGATGGAAGAAAGATTTAATCAATATAAAAACAGGATTACAAAAACACTGATAAACGATTGGTTTAAGGAAGCAAAAGAATTCAGGGCTGAAGACGACTATGCCAAAGCAGAATCACTTCTGCAGGTCTGTATTTTCTTAGATGCTAAGCTGCTGGATAGTTATAATGAAGCGGTTCACATGTATGAAATGGCCCTCGTATTTGACGATCAGAAGAAATATGAGCAAAGTATACTCTGGTATCAAAAGACGGCACAAAAATTCAGAGATGCCAAGAGCGATTTTGGTGAAGGATATGCGCAACATTTTTTAGGACGGGCCTACGAATATAGTGATCAGTATGATGAAGCTTTTACCCATTTTAAAAAGGCTATTGAAATAAGGAAACGACTCGTTAACGAAGAACCCGAAACCAACCTGGGCGACTTATATACTTCGCTGGATGCAATTGCCAATCTTGCCAAAGACCTTGAGGACTATCCAATGGCGCAGGAGTATTATCTGTTGGCGCTGGATGCCGCACGCAAGGCTCAGAATAAAAGCCACGAAGCCGACACCTACTGGAACCTTGGTTTTGTAAAAACCGAAGGTGCTAAGTTGTATCAAGAAGGAATTGACAATTACGAAAGTGCCTTTCAGCTTTATGTTACTTTGAATGATACTGCCAGCATGGTAGACTTAAAACGCAACCAATCTATCAATTATGGAAAACTGAATCAGCTTCCCAAAGCAAAAGCGGCTATTGCTACGGCTGTTGCCTTGGCGCGCTCGTGGAATAATCCTGCGAAACTTGCCTATGCCCTCGACTATCAGGCCGTGTTGGCATCAGATTATAAGGAATATCAAATGGCTATTGTGAGTTATGCTGAATCGGAAAAAATCTATCAATCACTAAAGAATGAGGAAAAACTTTTAAAGACGAAAAAGAGTCTGGCCAATGCGTTAAAGGATGACGAGAAATACGCTGAGGCGTTGGCCAAACTACAGGAGCGAATGGCGTTGGTGAAACCGGATGATGCGGAAACCAGGGCCGATGTACTTTGGGATATGGCCTTGCTGCACAGCTTGGATTATTTAAAAAATCCCCGCAAAGGAATAGAGTTATATAAGGAAGCAGAACAGATTTATATTGATTTAAAAGACACCCTTAATCAGGTAACGGTACTTAATAATATTGGGTATCAATATCGCGATCAGGGTGATTCGGTGAATGCTTACAAATCGCACGAGAAGGCGTTAAGGCTCACAACCAAATCAAACTTAAAATACAAACGTGCCGATACCTACGAGCGCTTAGGGTTTACAGCCGATCATTTCAAAAGCAGGACGAAACAACTGACTTCGTTCATGGAGTCCATGAAATTATTTGGTGAACTTAATGAGCATAAGAAGTCGGGATACATGGCAGAAAATGTTGCCATTGCGTATAAGAAATTGAGTGACTATGATAAGGCAGCCACTTACTACAAACAGGCCATTGAGCTTTATGCGAAGGCAGGAAGTAAATCGGATGAAGCCGAAACCTATTGGGATTATGCCTATAACATTGGCGAAAATTTGCGAAAGTACGATGACGCTATCGATAACTATCGCAAGGCTTACGCTATTTATATGTCAATACCCGACTCGGTCAGCGCATCCACCATGTTATCCAATGTAGGGCAAACGTATTGGAGCAAACTCGATTATGATAAAGCCATAGAATCGCACCGGGCTGCTATCGAACTGGCTTCCAAATGTAAAAATTACGAACAGGTAGCCAAGTCGTGGGCCAAACTGGCCACACTCTATACAGAGTCTAACAATCCCATTGCCGGCAGCGAGGCCTTAAAGAATCAGGTACTGGCACTTGAGCAAATCAATGATTCAACTCTGCTTTCTGCGGCATATCATGATCTGGCGGCCAGTTATTTGAGCAGCAAAGATTACGCGCAAGCCTTCAGCAATTTTGAAAAATCAATCGCTATCCGCAAAGGGCAAAAGGATTCTTTGAATTGGTCGCTGTCCACCTATGCGCTGGCGGGGGGGTATCAGAATAAGAGTGATTATAAAAAAGCAGAGGATTTATACAGTGAGGCTTTAGTGATTCAACGAAAGATGAAAGATAAACCCAACACGGTTTATACATTGGCTAACCTAGGCACCTTATTACAAAGCGCAGATAACGATTACAAAAAGGCGAACGAATATTTTCAGGAAGCAATCAAGCTAGCCAAAGAAATTGGTGACAATAGCATTCTGGCTTTTTGTTATGTGCGCATGAAAGGATTGAACCGCGCACAGGGAAATTTTAAAGTGGCCGAAGAGTACATCAGCAAAGCGTTGGAGCTCCATAAGAAAGATAAACGGGCAAAGGAAATTGCTTATACATTGGCCGAGATGGGTAACGATGCTGCCTATGTATATGGAGATAATGCAAAGGCACTGAAACTGCTCGATCAGGCACAGGTGATTGCCGATACATTAACAGACATGTCCCTCAAAGCTTATTTGCTTGGTGTGCGTGGCAATATTATGTCGGAGTTAGGGGAGTTTCAAAAAGCACTGGACCTCGGCCAGCAGAGTTTAAATCTGTATCAGAAAACTGAAAATGAATGGGGCCTGGCAGGCGTGTATATTGATTTAGGAAATATTTATAAACAATTAAGTGAATATGAACGCTCGTTGGACTTTCAACATAAATCGGATAGCCTGTATCAAAAAATGAATTCAGAATATAACCGCCTTGCTCCGTTGGCAAACATCGGAGCGGTGTATACCGTGCAAGGCGATTATAAGAAGGGATTGGAGTATTATGAGAAGTCGCTGGCGATAATGAAAAAGGCGGGTGACTTCAACGAGAATGTTGCCATCATTCAGGCTTCGATTGGGGAATCACATTTCAATTTGAATGATTTTGTTCAGGCCGACAAATGGCTACGCGAATCGTTGAACACATGCGATAAGGTTGGGGCCACCCGACCAAAAATGGAAGCACTTATCGTGATGGCGCGGTTAAAAATTGAAGAGAAGAAGTTTGACGAGGCTGCCAACTACCTCACGGAGGCAGTGAAAAGTTCGAAAGAAAAGTCGTTGAAGGTTTCGTATGTATCAGGTATTGGGCTGCTTGGACGATTGGAGGTAGAACGCAAAAATTTTGCGAAGGCAAAACCATTGTTGGAAGAATGTGTTGCCGCATCGCGCGAGATGGGTAAGTACAATACCTTGTGGGAAAGTTTGTATTGGTTGGGAATTTTATATAAAGAGAATAAACAACTGCCTCAAAGCAAACAATACCTGATGGAATCGGTGGAGGTGATTGAGAAGATCAGGAATAAAGTTTCGGGTGGGGAAGAGGCGCAAAAACTATTTTCATCCGACAAGAATATTCTAAAAGTGTATGAAGCGCTGGTAGATGTGTTGTTGCAGTTGGGTGAAACCGATGTGGCTATGGGGTACATTCAAAAAAATAATGAAGACAACCTGAAAGCTAAATTCAAGAACCTGGATGTAAAGTTTGAGAACGAAGATAAAAACAAAGCGTTGCTTCAGGAACGGAACATGAAAGCCAAACTGGATGGCATCGAAGAACAAATCTCGAACGAAAAATCATTGCCAACAGAAAAACAGAATCTGGAAAAATTGAAAAACCTGGAAGGCACCAAAACGATTGCCGAAGGCGATTACCTGAAGTTTGTGAATCAACAGATAAACGTGCGGCCCGAACTGTCTAAATTTTTTAACAACAGCATTCAACCGGCTCAGTTAAAGGGAAAGAAAAAACAAATCCCTACTGACATGGCGTTGCTCTCGTATCTGCCGGGCGAAACTCAGTTGTATATTTTTATTGCTACCTCAGATACCGTAATAGCAAAGGTGGTAAACATAACGCGCGCCCAGTTGATGCGTAATATTAACGGAGCTTTAAATATTGTACGCAGCAACCAGGGTGGCTTTGATAAAATTAATTTGAAGAATGAAGAAGCCGAGCGGATTGAGTCTGTGCCGATTGTGAGCCAGTCCGATCCCTATCTGAAGCCATTTGAAGAATTGTATCACTACCTGATAGCTCCGGCCACCGCGGAGATTTTGAATAAGAAGCGGCTGTGTATTATCCCCAATGGAATGCTCAGTTACATTCCGTTTCAATTACTGGGCAAAACGTTGAAGAATGGAAAGTTCAGTTTGCTGATCAACCAATATTCTATCTTCTATGCAAACTCAACCGATATGTTGTTGCGCACCATCGGCACTGAAAAGCGCGAGTTTAATATTCTGGCATTTGGAAATCCAGATAAATCACTTCCGTCAACAGAACGTGAAGTAGTGGAGTTAAAGAAATTGTTTCCGAGTGCTTCGATTTTTTTGCGAGATGATGCCACCGAAGACAAAGCAAAATATGCAGGCGATGAATTTAACGTAATGCACTTTGCCACCCACGGCAACCTCGACTACGAAGACTTTGGTAAATCATTTCTTACCATGGCCAGCAATCCATCCAAAGATGAAGACGGTTTGCTTACGCTGGAGGAATTGTGGGGCATGGATGTGATGAGTCATTTAAACATTGTGGTGCTTTCTGCTTGCCAGACTGCGGTGTCCAAAGGCTCGGACGAAAGTTCGCCAGTGAGCCCGGCCAGTGGCTTTTTGCAAAATGGGGTTAAAAGTGTAGTAGCTACACTGTGGAAAGTAGATGATGAAGCCACTTCGCTATTGATTGGAGATTTTTATAAAAACATAAAAACGATGGATGCCGTAGATGCGCTCCGGATGGCGCAGGTTAGCCTCTCCAACAATCCAAAATATGCACACCCGTTTTATTGGGGCGCTGCCGTGTTGCTGGGCGATTGGCGGTAAAGCTTGCACGGGTTTTTTATAAGATATTAAAGGGATATGCAATTGCGTATATTCGGATGTTATGCATTTTTAAATGAAGAGACTGACCAACATACTGAATGGGATTTTACTAGGACTCAGGGGACTCATTGTGACAGTATTCATACTGGTACTTATACCTATTATGATAATTGTGACACCTTTTACCTACTATATTAAATGGAGAAGGGAAAAAGAATTAAAAAAATACCTAAGCGGACTCGGGGACAAAAACTTTTTCTGTTACAATAACCGTACGGACGCCAAGGACTTTATTGAAAAAGAACTAATACCGAAACTCGACAAAGACATTGAATTAATTTATTTGGACGGACGAGAACCAAAATCCAAATACGTTCGGGACCAGATTTCACTTGCTCTTTACAAACTAAAAAATTACACTAGATTTCCTCATTTATTAAAAATTCGAGACGGACAGATGATAGACGAGTCAGTGAATAATGAATTTTTTAATACTATGACTCAAAACAAGCCGTTGGACAAATTACTAAGTGACATTAATAGGTTCTTCGGTTTAAGAGCGGACAATAAAAACGCAGCATAACAAAACGCAGAATCAATGACGGGGTTAAGTGTAAATTTTTAATTTGGTTTTCTTAATTTGGTTCTGTGTGTGGGACAGAACACAGCTTCTTAAACCTGTCTCGTTTCATACATAAACATTGTGCGTCAGACGATGGACGACAAGAAAGTGAGTAGAAATAGTTAAATTTGTGAATATGAAAACAGAGACATACAATATTGACTTAGGGTTTGAACAGATTTTGGATTTAGTGCGACAATTACCCAAAAAAGAAAAGATTCGTCTTTCAAAAGAACTAGAGAGAGAGATTATTGACACCAAACTGACAACTTTACTGAAGGCTTTCAAAACTGACGACCTTGACCAAGAGACAATTAACAAAGAAGTGGAAATTGTAAGGACTGAACTATATGCCAAGTCAAAGGCCAAGTAAAGTAATTATCGATACTAATCTTTGGATCAGTTTTTTAATTGGAAAAGAGTTACAAAACCTTAAAGACCTAATCACTACAGAGAAGGTAAGGCTCATTACGACAGAACAATTGATCGCTGAAATCAAAATTGTAACCGCACGACCAAAACTTCAAAAGTACTTTGATCAGGAAAGAGTAGCGGAGTTAATTTCCTTTCTGAACATAGTTTCAGAAAAAGTCAAGATTAAAAATATTGAACAAATTTGTCGTGACCCTAAAGACGATTTCTTATTGGCCTTATCCAAAGAGAGTAAGGCGAACTATTTAATTACCGGTGACAAGGACTTATTGGAAATAGGAATATATGCCAGAACAGAAATATTGACTGTGAATAAGTTTAAAGAGAAGATTAAGTAACCGCCCTAACGCATAACGCAAGGTAGTAGTCATTCCCTTCCTAACAGATTTTCCGACCTGATAGGAAGTATAAAGATGTGATAAATCAAATCAGCAATCTACTTCTTAATTTCGCTCACTGAAATACTTAATTCCTTCAGCTGTTCATTCGAAATAGTAGACGGTGTATCAATCATCATATCGCGGCCCGAATTGTTTTTCGGGAAGGCTATAAAGTCGCGGATGGAGTCGGCCCCACCAAACAATGAACACAAGCGATCGAATCCAAAGGCAATGCCCCCGTGTGGCGGAGCGCCAAACTCAAACGCATCCATTAAAAAGCCAAACTGTTTTTTTGCTTCTTCTTCACTGAACCCCAACTTGGTAAACATCAGTTGTTGCGTAGCGCGATCATGAATGCGGATAGAGCCACCGCCCACTTCCGTTCCGTTGATCACCATGTCGTAGGCATTGGCCCGCACGGAACCGGGATTACTGTCGAGCAATAACATGTCTTCGGGCTTGGGCGAAGTGAATGGGTGATGCATGGCATGCCACCGGTTAGTTTCTTCATTCCATTCCAACAACGGAAAATCAATCACCCACAGGGCAGCAAATTTATTTTTATCGCGCAGGCCAAGCAGATCGCCCATTTTAAGGCGAAGCTCACCAAGTGCTTTTTGTGTTTTTGCTTTTTCACCTGAAAGTATCAACAATAAATCGCCCGGCTGAGCCTTGAATTTTTCGGCCCACAGTTTTAAGTCATCAGCCGAATAGAATTTATCAACTGATGATTTGAATGTGCCATCCGCTTTGTATTGAACATACACCAGACCTTTCGCTCCAATCTGGGGTTTCTTAACAAACTCAGTGAGTTCATCCAATTGTTTGCGTGTGTATTCGGCACACCCTTTTGCACAAATACCGGCAACAAGTTCGGCACTATCAAACACCTGAAAGCCTTTTCCCTGAGCCAATGAGGTTAGCTCGTTGAACTTCATATCAAAACGAGTGTCGGGCTTATCGGAGCCATAAAAGTTCATGGCATCGGCATAACTCATGTGTGGCACGGATGGCATATCAATCCCTTTCACATTTTTGAAAAGATGTCTCACCAGGCCTTCGAACGTAGTTAAAATATCTTCTTGTGTGATGAAGGCCATCTCGCAGTCAATCTGAGTAAATTCAGGCTGACGATCGGCACGTAAATCTTCATCGCGAAAACATTTTACAATCTGATAATACCGATCGAAGCCCGATACCATCAGCAGTTGTTTGAATGTTTGTGGTGATTGCGGCAGCGCATAAAATTCTCCGGGGTTCATGCGAGAAGGAACCACAAAGTCGCGGGCACCTTCGGGCGTTGATTTGATAAGCACCGGAGTTTCCACTTCAATGAAGTTGAGCCCATCCAGATAGATGCGCGTTTGCTGTGCCATTTTATGACGCAACATTAAATTTTCGCGCACCGGATTTCTACGCAGATCCAGGTAGCGATATTTCATTCTCAGATCATCGCCACCATCGGTATTTTCTTCGATGGTGAAGGGTGGTACTTTGGATGAATTCAGGATTTCCAGTGCCGTGATTTTTATTTCGATATCGCCTGTTGGCATTTTATCATTCTTCGACATCCGCTCCACCACGGTACCCTGAACTTTCAAAACAAACTCACGCCCAATCTGGCGGGCCGCTTGCAGCACCGAGGCGTCTGTTTTTCCTTCCTCTAAAAATAATTGAGTTATCCCGTAGCGATCGCGCAGATCAACCCACAGCAAACTTCCTTTATCGCGGGTTCGTTGCACCCAGCCGGTAAGGGTTACTGATTTATTTACGTCAGATAGTCGTAGTTCACCGCAGGTATGAGTTCTTAACATAGTAAATTCCTTAAATTTGAGGGGCGCAAATTAATAAAGGTTGTACGTTATACCTGCGTATCCAGTCATTTTCGTTAAAGAACCGCTATGAAGAAAGCCATCCTTTTCCTGTCGCTTGTTAGTCTTTTTGGGTTTACGCCCGATAAACTGATTAAAACCAAAGTTGCCGAAGGCATTACCATTTCGTTGCCACCCGAGCTTTCGCCCATGACTACAGATGACATCGTGCAGCGATATCCGTCTGTGCGGGCACCGTTGGCGGCCTATACCGATCTTAACCGCACACTGGATTTCAGCGTTAACATTTCAGCTACGCAATGGCCCGATGCAAACCTGGAGATTGCACAGAAATTTTTTAAAGCCAGCTTTAGCAGCTTCTACGACCGCATTGATATGATTGATGAAGGTATTCATGAAGTGCATAAAAGGAAGCTGGTCTTTTTTGAGTTGGAGTCGCGGGTGAATGGAAACAAAATGAAGTTAGGCGAACAGCAACCAGTTTTTCGGTACACCTACATTCAATACCTGATAGAGCCCGACCGCACATTGGTGTTTACGTTTAATTGTCCAAAATCTTCAAAGGAAGATTGGCAGGAGAATGTGCGTGCGATGATGAAGACGATCCGGATTAAGTAGATTCTATATCATGGATTTATACACAGACGAATACTTTATGCAGGAAGCATTGAAAGAAGCCCGCAAGGCTTTTGATGCAGGCGAAGTGCCGGTAGGTGCCGTAGTGGTTTGTCAGAATAAAATTATCGGCCGTGCTCACAATCAAACCGAACAACTAACCGACTCAACCGCCCATGCTGAAATGCTGGCTGTTACTTCGGCAGCTAATTTCCTGGGTTCAAAATATTTGAATGAGTGTACTTTGTATGTAACGCTGGAACCCTGTGTGATGTGCGCGGGTGCCCTGCACTGGGCGCAGTTGCAGCAATTGGTTTTTGGTGCCAGTGATGTGCAACGTGGCTACTCGCTTATAAAGCAACCGTTGCTACATCCTAAAACATTAGTGAAAAAAGGAGTGGGAGAGATGGAAAGCAAAGAGTTACTGAATCAGTTCTTTAAGGGGTTGAGGGAGTGAGTTAAAAAACAATCCTACATGCTGGCTCGTATCTTTCGAATCAATCCAAGCACCGAATAGAATAGGTTGGCAAGAATTTCCCTTCCCTTCACTTCATCATCCTTTTAAGAACGCTGATGATAATTGATAGTGCGATAATCACGATCCAACCCATTATAATTGTTCGAACCATTCCGTTTAGCAACATCGGAAAAAGAAGTGTATCTACTTTACAAGTTTTCCAGAACACCCACTCGCTTGCCAGTTTTGTGGCAAGGATAGAATTTCCAGTTTCAAGGATAATAATTCCATCGCCTGTCTCGGGGTTTAGCCGGATTGCTGTATTTATGGGTGGGGTACTTTTTCCATCGTGACCTATTATAAAATCGTTACCCTCTGTCGGTGCAAATAGAATCGTTCCAAGACCCCAGATGTCTACTCCCATGGATTGGGCATGTGGCTCTCTCATTATTTTAAGAGTCTCGGGCTTTACAAGATTTCTCCCGATAGGCTCCATACCTTTACCTTCAAGATGTGTCTGAAAGAATAATTCCAGATCTGATAAAGAAGTATATAATGAAGTTGCAGCCAGAGAGGCATAGCGAAGATGACTTGATCGGGTGCTGTCACTATTGTAAAATTCTGCTAACGAATAAGCGGAAGAATCATTCCAAACATAGGTTGAATGAATCATCCCCAATGGTTCAAAGATTGATTCCTTCATATAAAAAGCAAAAGATTTATCGCTCACTTCTTCTACCAACAACTGCAATAAGGTGTAGCCACCTCCGGAATAGATAAACTTGCTGCCTGGCTTAATGCCAACGCGCACAGAACCGCTAACACCCTCATCAGCATCCGAGGCACTAGATAATGATTGTTCAAGAGACTGTACTTGTCCGGTTTCAAAACCTGAATACCCAAGCCCATCGGTAAGCCCTGCAGTATGGCTCAACAGTCTTCGAACGGTCACTTCTTCATTGTTGAATTCGCTGGGAGGTAATTGCCATCGCGTTAAGTATGTACTTACGGGTGAATCGAGATTGAGTTTACCATCTTCTACTAGCTTCATTATTCCAAAGGCAGAAATCCATTTGCTTAATGATGAAACCTGAAAGACAGTATTTCTATCTACGGGCTTTCCTGCTGAATAAAACTTTTCGGATTCAACAATTCCATCCTTGAATGTGGCCATTGCAAAATTGCCCACGAATTGTTTTTGAAGTTCCGTATCAACTGCCGAAAGAAACGACTGCGATGTATTTTGATGTGTAATGGGTTGATGAAACCAACCGCTTACGGTTGCTACAAAAATGAACCCCGACCATAAAGACATTATAAAAACTGTAGCCAGAACATAATGGAATATTTTTTTCATGGCTTAACGATTTAAGTCGCAATGTTACAAGCTTCCAGATAGCAACTAACAATTTTCACCCGTCATTAGCCCGTCACTTCAAAAAACGGACAGCTTGCCCAGCTTTCGCGAATAAAATCAGAGTAAGGAAATAGAATTAGAAGTTGTTGGTTTGTGAGCACACGAACCAAATAGGGCACAAAAAAAGTTACTCATCAGTTCTTTAAGAAACTAAAAGAGTAACTTTTTTGATTGATGAGAAACGGAGATCAGGCTTCTTTAGCCTTCTTAGCTTTTGCCTTATCGTCTACTTTTTTGCCGTTTTTGTGCTCGCCCAAAAGGATAACATCCTTAGTCATTTCATACTGCTTGGCGGCTTGCATCATTGCCTGATGACTGTCGCGAATTAAAATGGTACCTGTTTTTGCGCCTTTGTTGCGCACTTCAAGCCAAAATCCGTCTTTTTTCTTCTTTGGTAATACAGGAGGTCTTCCCATGATTTTATTTGTTTTTTAGCGTTTATTTGACCTTTTTGAGATCAATTAATAAACTGTGGAACGATTGATTTAGTTCGGGCGCGAAGATACCAAATCTTGCCCAAATCTCCACTGCCAAACCCAAACGAGCTACCTCAAATATTCAGGGATGCTCACCCCCGATTTTAAAGCCGGATCGGGAATCAGAGTTTTCCGTTCCAGTTTTATTGGCTGCACACCCGCCCAGATATTCAAATCATAATCTTCTTCATCATCTTTTGGTGGCCCAACCCTTACTTTAGCGGAGGCTTCTTTAATGTCGATCGCAAGCACCATTGTTGCTTTCCATTCCCCATCATTGGGTTTACGTATATCATTCCATCTACCCGCACACATTTTGTTTGTAAATACTTCAAGCGCATTATAAAGTTCATTGGTATCTGTAACCAATTCCGGCTCACCGAAAATAACTACCGACCGGTAATTAACAGAATGATGAAAAGCCGAGCGTGCCAGTACCATGCCATCTATCAATGTTGTGCTGATGCATACGGGTTGTTTTCTATCCCGCAGTTCGCGCATGTAAAAACTTCCCACCGATCCGTGGATATAAATTTTATTCTCTATGCGGCAGAAGCCTGTGGGAATTTGAAATGATTGGTTGTCTTTACAGTAAGCTACGGTGCAAACAAGTGCTTCATCTAAGATCGCGTAAACAGTTTCTTTATCATACGAGCCGCGTTTTGCGAGGCGTGTGATTTCCGTTTTGTCGGTGATGGGAAAAGTACTCATGGTTGATTATTTAATCTGTAATACAATTTTTCCAAACTGCTTGCCACTCTCCATACGCTGCATGGCTTCGTTGATTTGGCTTAACGGATACACACTGTCGATGATGGGTTTAATGTTTCGGCTTTCCAGCAGATCGAGCATCGACATAAACTCATCGCGCGTGCCCATGGTGGTGCCATGAATAGAAATTTGTTTCCAGTATAGAAGACGCGCAGAAAGATCAGGAATGTTGCCTGCCGTGCGTCCGAAGATTGCTATCCGGCCACCTGGCAACATAATTTCAAGTAGCTGTGAAAACTGTGGCCCTCCGGCACTATCAATCACAATATCAAATCCACATGATTCTTTCAAGGCTTTTTGCGTCCACTCCGGATCGTTGTAATTGAAGCCCGAGATGGCGCCCATTGCTTTTGCTTTCTGAATTTTTTCATCTGAACCTGACGTAACGTAAACCCGGGCCTGATAGGCAACAGCAAACTGAAAGGCCCACTGGGCTGTGCCACCTCCAATACCTGTGATTAAGACTTTTTCTTTTGTGCGCAATCGTGCTTTTGAAAACAAAGCCCGATACGCTGTTAATCCTGAAAGCGGAACGGCTGCTGATTCGGGCATAGAAAGATGTTCGGGTCTTTCCACAATCTGCTTCTTTGAGATTACTACATAATCACTAAATGTACCTGCATCGGGCAACCCTAGTATCTTGAAAGAATCACCTTGCACTATGGAGTTATCGCCCCAATTTAAACTTGGGTTGATCACAACTTCCATTCCGATCAACAGCGAATCGGCATCTTCGCCCACATCTTCAATAATACCACTTCCATCCGAGCCCAGAATTATTCCTTCGGTCGAAGGAGCATTCTGCTCTTTTTGTATCCAAAGATCGCGATGATTCAGTGCCGCATTATGCAGCCTTACCAGCACCTGATCTTTTATAGGTTTTGGTTTTTTTGTTTCCCTGATTTCCAGGGGTTGATTGGGATGAGTAAAAAAAGCAGCCTTCATACAGATAGAAGAGATATTAAATCACTTCAACGGAACCGGAAAATTCCAGTTGTGTTTATCGGGTTCGATACCCATGCGCAGATCGTGTAACTTTTTCTTTACGCGTTGTTGAAAACTTGAAATGCTATCGGCAGGTAATGTATAATCTTTTCCGTCAATGTTAATGATGGCAATGGTTGAGACAACCGCGGCCGTGCCAACACCAAACGCTTCTGTAAGCGTTCCTTTTTCAAACCCATCTTTTATTTCGGCTACACTTATTTTTCTTTCTTCTTTGGGCATGCCCATGTCATCGGCCAGCGTTAATATTGAGTTGCGGGTTACACCATCTAAAATGGATGAGCTGAGTTTTGGTGTTACCAGTTTTCCGTTCAGCACAAACATGACATTCATAGCCCCCGATTCATCGATGTATTTATGTTCATGGGCATCGGTCCACAACACCTGATCAAAGCCTTCCAGTTTGGCTTGTTGCGTGGGATAAAAAGCACCTCCGTAATTGCCGGCACATTTTGCAAAGCCTGTACCGCCTTCGGCTGCACGCACATACTCTGCTTCTACTTTTACACGCACCGGTTTTGCGAAATAAGGTCCTACCGGACTGGTGAGCACAACAAATTTATACTCATCAGAAATTTTAACGCCTAAGCGAGATTCCGTTGCGAAAATAACCGGCCGCAGATAAAGTGCAGACCCTTCTGAATCCGGAACCCAATTGGCATCGACAGCTACCAACGCACATAAACTTTCGATAAACATTTCTTCGCTGATCGTAGGCATGCACATACGCTCTAATGACCGAAGCAACCGTTGATGATGACGTTGTGCACGAAAAATTACGACCTCACCTTTTTTATTTTTAAAGGCTTTCATGCCTTCGAAAATTGACTGGCCATAATGCAGTGCAAGAATTGCCGGAGTCATAGGTATTTCCCGAAAGGGCATTATCTTAGGTTGATGCCATTTTCCATCTTTATAATCGGCCACCAGCATGTGATCAGAAATATGATTTCCAAAACCGAGATTAGTAAAATCAACGGACGAGATGTTGGATTTAGAAACGCGTTCTACAGGGATGGATGTAATCGTGGTCATGGTTTATTATTTGAAGGGAAGGTATAAATATTTCTTTTTAAAGGTAAACATCGAACGATTTTTCAATCTGCAAGTAGGCTTATCAGGTTAGTCGATTAATCTACGATGGTAATTTACCTGGCCAAGGTGATAGCCAAGGTGCGATGCCAGGTGAACAAGAAAATACTCTGTGGAGGTTTTTTCTTTGAGAACCAGCAGCGGAAATTCGTTCTGAAGAGTTTCGTGGCTAAGTGTGGGCAGCACCTTATTGACAACGGCAATGGTGGCCTCAATTTTTTGGATTAGTTCTTTTCGGGGAATATCCTTTAAAGAAAATTCTGTATCGCGATCGCGCACATATCCCGTTTGCCCGAGTGTGGCACCAATATAAGCGTTAAGATTACCCACTAGATGCAAACACAGATTACCCGCTGAATTGGCAATACTCTTTTCAATACGCCAAAGGTTTGCTTCAGTTTTGTAAGCTTCTAGTTCAGTCTTCAGCTTTTGAAGATCGCGGGTTATAATAGTATTCAACGTGTTGGTAAGCATAGTCAGTTGATATTAATGTAAATCTAGTTGCATTTTTATGTTACTCCTTTTATAGGGTCCGTCTAGCGGGATTTCTTTAAACCCTAAGGCACGATACAAAAGTATAGCCGTTGGTAATTTAGTGTTTGAGTAAAGAATGATTTTCTCTACGCCTTTCTTTTTACACCAATCAAGGGCAGCTACGGCTAATTTTTTTCCAGCCTTTAATCCTTGATATTTTTCATCTACGGCCATCTTGGTAAGTTCAAAAGTTGCTGGGTCAACATACTTTAAGGCTACTGTTCCTATAATTAAATCATCAAATTCTGCCATAAAAATACATCCTCCTTTTGTAAGTATGTGCTCGTGTGGTTGTTGAAGCACAGCCACATCAATGGGTTCCATCCAGAAATATTTTTCAATCCAATGCCTGTTTAGCCGTTCAAAATCTGGCTGGTAAGCAGGCTTATACTCAACAATGTTAATTTCGCTCATCGTGATAGTTTGAAACTCCGAATGAATGATCGTACTGAAGTTTTGTTGTCCGAAGAATTCTTTAATTGGTAGCCACGGTTTACGATGTATATTCCAACGAGAGTAATAAGAATAGCCAACGCTATGCGATTATTTAACTTTTCATTCAGAATCAGCCAGCCTAGCACTACAGCAACAATGGGATTGATATAGGCGTAAAGTGAAACCAACGTCATGGGAAGTTTTTTGATAGCGTACGAATAACATGCATAGGCGGCCACGGAGCCAATAAGAATCATATAAATCAACGAATAGACAACTTCCGTAGACCATTGAATGGTTGAGTAATCGTCAAGTAAAAGACTTAGAGGAACGAGGGCTATTCCTCCGAATGTCATTTGAAGTCCTGCCCCCAGAAAGGGGTTTATATTTTGGTTTTTCTTTTTAATCCAGATGCTTCCGATAGCCCAGCAAAGATTAGCGATAAAGGTGATCGCGATACCAGCCTGATAGTTTCCATTCGAAAATTCGGTAAGGTGTTCACTAAAGATTAATAGTATGCCGCTAAGTCCGGTGGCCAGCCCAACAATGATTAACCAGTTTGGTTTTTCATCTTTTGTAACAATCACGTTGATCAAGACAGTCCAGATCGGCATCATCGAACAAATGATGGCCGCCATGCCACTTGAAATATAAACTTCGGCCCAACCCACCATGCTAATGCCCAGGGTAACCATAAAAACTCCGCTTACTGCCTGATTGAAAAGAGTTTTACGATCCGGCCATTTTTGTTTGCCAACAATAAGCACGAGTATCAACAAAATGGGCCCCGCACACATGAAGCGCAGCAACGAGAAAAGAAACGGAGGAAATTGTGTTACCCCGATGCGCAACGCAAGGTATGTTGTTCCCCAAATAAGACACACGGCTGCCAGCGACAGATAAGCGAAAAGCAGGTTCTCAGGTTTTTTCATTTCCATGCCTCAAAGTTTTAGTAACTAACGCATAAAAAACAGTTTCAGTTTTGTTAATTTTGACCAGATCAATTTCTATGTATGGAACTCGAATCAATTAAAATAAAGCCCGACCACTTATACCTTGAAGTAGCAATGCGTATTGAGTCGCTGATTGAAAAGGGAGTTTTAAAAATTGGTGATCGGTTGCTTTCAGTACGGTCGCTAAGCAAAGAACAGGGCATAAGTTTGAGTACGGCCTTTCAATCGTATTATCATCTGGAGAGCAAAGGGCTGATTGAAGCGCGACCGCAGTCAGGTTATTATGTAAAATTTTCTCCCCGACATAAGTTTGAAGTGCCAGCTTGCAGTGAACCCGCCACGGAGGCAATGCCCATTAGTCTTGATGAAATGATTACCAGTGTCTATTTCGATTTGCGTTCGCCTAAGATTACATCCTTTTCAATCAGCGCACCGGATGTAAGTCTGTTGCCAGCAGCAAAAATTAATAAGTCGGTTGTCCACGCGTTGCGCTCCTCACACGATCATTGTTTAGGGTACGAGCACATTCAGGGAAGTGAGGCTTTACGCAAACAAATTGCCCGACTTGGTTTTAACTGGGGTGGAAATTTGAGTGAAGACGATGTGGTTGTAACAGCCGGATGCATGGAAGCACTTTCCTTTTGCTTAAAGGCTGTAACCAAACCAGGAGATGCCGTGGCCACTGAGAGCCCAACATTTTATGGAATTTTTAGAGTGATGCAAAGCCTGGGATTAAAAGTAGTGGAAGTGCCCACCGATCCGGTTATGGGCATTGATCTCAATTACCTTGAAAAAGCTATTCCTAAATTCAATATCAAAGCTTGTTTGTTTGTTTGCAATTTTAATAACCCGCTAGGGAGTTGTATACCGGATGAGAAGAAGAAACAATTAGTGGATATGTTAGCGAAAAAGGATATTCCGCTAATTGAAGATGATATTTATGGCGAGATGTACTTTGGTAAATCGCGGCCTAAGACATGTAAAACGTTTGATAAAAAAGGATTGGTGTTGCATTGTGGTTCGTTTTCCAAATCGCTTGCACCCGGCTATCGTATCGGTTGGGCAGTGCCCGGAAGATTTAAGGAGAAGGTGATCAGTTTGAAACGGATGAATAATGTTGCAACAAACACCTTGGCGCAGGCTGCTATTTCTCATTTTCTACAAAATGGAAGGTTTGAATTGCACCTTAGAAATTTGCGCAGAGCGTTGCACACGCAAAGTTTACGATACATACAAGCTTTGTCTGAATACTTTCCGGAAGACATTCGCATCACACAACCCAAAGGAGGCTTTGTACTATGGATTGAGATGAATAAAAAAGCCGATGGGTATAAACTTCACAAGCGCGCACTTAAATCAAATATTGGAATTGCACCGGGCCAGATTTTTTCATCATCCGGGCAGTTTCAAAATTGTTTTCGCTTAAGTTATGGAACGCCCTGGAACGATAGAGTTGAGCGGGGCCTTAAAACTTTGGGTGAGATTGTAAAGACGTTATAAGTAAAAGGCTCCGGGATGCGGAGCCTCTTACTACAGAAAACTAAATCTTATTTTCCTTCCTTCAGTTTTTTTACTTCTGCTTCATACTGCGGCAAATATTGTTTTTGATCGGCAGGAATATTTTTAATGGCTAGATCCCAATACTTAAGAGCATTCTTTTTATCCCCCATGGCAGTATACCCGCGGGCAAGGCCAACATTCGGTGTAAATTTCTCTTGTGGATATTTTTGAGCATTGTATTTAAAAATCTCTAATGCCTTTTCTTTCTTGCCACCATTCAACAACATTCTTCCATATTGATGAATCGCCTGAACGGTGGCTGACGGATCTTTAATAGCTTTGTCCATAGCAGCGTTTGCATCCGCTTCTTTACCCATGGCTTGCAGAATCAGGGCTCGCGTTTGATGCGTAGTAAAATTTTCGACACCAATAAAAGGATCACTTACCGATCTGTCCACCCAAACAAGTGCTTCTTCCAGATTGATTTTATTCTGCGCACAGAACTGAGCTGCTGTAATCCAATTTTCCTGCTTAAAACCAAGTGCACTTCTTAACTCCTCTCGCATTTTCGATACATATACCTCGTTGATATTTGGAACTTCGATAGTGAAGGGAATTCTTTTTTTCTCCCACCGCATGTAGGCTTTGGCAGACTTAGCGAGACGATCTTCAAAGCCAAACGTAAGCCATTCTTTATACGGAGCTTCCAAGGGCATTACATCTACACGCAACGCATCTTCTTTTGGATCGTAAAAATAACTTCCCCAGCTCGAAGAATTTTTGGAGAAGATCCAGGTATAAGGTCCTTCTTTGGCTACAGCCAGAAACAATCCATATGTACCGGCTTTCAAAAGCTTTCCTTCAATGGTAACATCGTGCGAAACAGTGAGAATGGTATTTTCATTTGCGCCCACGCGCCACGGTGCAGCCTTGGAAGGTCCAAAGCCTTGATCGATAAATCCGAAGTGAGCTACTTCGCCCCAGATTTTTCCCGTGCGGTCTGTGCCATCGGGTGCATGCACATCCGGGCTACTATACGCGATTGAAACTTCTACGGGCCCAATAAACTGAGTAACTTTTGATTTCTGGTTATCACCACTGGGTGGTGTGGTTAATCCCTGAGCAAATGAACAGGTGGTAATGAAAATGAAACTGAGGATGGTAATTAGTTTTTTCATAAGGTGAGGGTTTTTGAGTTCAGACAACTATTAATCCCGAATTATACGCATACTACGAAATTTTGGATAATCCGCTTTGGGGTATTTATACAGAGTTCTGCTTATTGTTAGGCACCAACATGCGTATTGAGGCGGGTTGAATCTCAATAGAAAAATCACGCGTTGGCTCCATACCTTCACCATCTACATGAAAAGGCATTGGCTCAGCAAATGAAAGTGTAATTGTTTTTCCTTGTTTTATGTCTACAAAGATCGATTGATCAAGATGACCGCTAAACATTTTATTAATAAAACCGATAGACTGATAAACAGGCACTTTGCGGATAAAGCTTATATCCAATAAACCATCGCACACGGATGCATGCGGGGCAACCCGTGCATTGTTTCCGAACTGAGAGGAGTTAGCGAACGCAATAACAAATGCGGGAGCGTCAAAAATCTGATCATCAATAGAAACTTTCGTTCTGAACTCGGGATAGGTAAAAAATTCTGTAAGCACGAGCTTGCTATAGCCTAACAATCCACGTTTTCCATTTTTGCCAAACAGTCCGGCAACGTGGCCGTCAAACCCAATTCCCGAAACATTTATAGAAAGGTGTTCATTCACCTTAAAAGAATCCATAGCGATAACCGATGCAGAACCAATGTATTGCAGCGAGTCTTTAAAATTTATCGGTATGCCAAGATGCCGGGCCAGTCCATTTCCAGAACCTTTGGGTAAAATGCCCATGATCTGAGTTGTATTCAAAACACCTTTTGCTATTTCATTTACGGTGCCATCACCACCCACTGCAAACACTACCTCAAATTTTCCGGAGGCTGAAGCTTCTTGTGCCAATATTGTAGCGTGCCCGCGACCTTGCGTAAACTCGATAGAAGGCTCCAGGCTCAGGTGTGCACAGCGGGCAAGAATACGGCCCTCAACACCCGATTGATAGGCCGTGCCCGAGTGTTTATTGATAATGAATAATACCTTCTTATTTTCGTCCATGCATCGACTGGTTTGTAAAGGTAAGTTTCTCTGGTATGGAATTTAAGAAGCGAAAAATAAAATTTAAAGCCTGGGATCTGGAAAACAGACTCTTGATGCGCCTCAATAGCATTGAATGCAACAAAGGCGAGTTGATAAAGAAAGATCACGTTCTGTTGCAGTTCACCGGTCTTTATGACAAAGAAGGTGAGGAGATCTACGAAATGGATGTGCTGATGTTATCGCTTAACAAGTTTGTTGTTTTCTGGAATGAGGAAAAAAATGGCTGGTATTATTCTCCCATAGAAAACATTGCGGCACAAGCTCCATTTCTATTACATGAAACCGAAAAGCTGAAACGATTTTGCAGTTATTTTGAACTGCGGTCTTAAAAAGAGGAAGGGATTACTTGAGCTTGCTTTGAATGTAGCTTACTGCCTGCCCAATGGTTTGCATTTTCTCGGCATCGTCATCGGGAATCTTGATATCAAAGGTTTGTTCAAATTCCATCACCAGTTCGGCATAATCGAGTGAATCAATGCCAAGGTCTTTTACAAAACTTGCATCGGGGGTAATTTCAGAATCTGGGATGCCTAATTTTTCGATAAGGATGGAATGTACTTTCTTTTGAACGTCCTGCATAGGGTTATACTGATCATCAAATCTAACAATCTTTCGGGATTTTCTATAAACGAGCAAATAAGTTTAGAACCTGAGTAAAAACTCGGTTCCTTCGCCCAGCGTTGACTTAACAGTAATATTTCCCTCATGCTGCCGCATGATCTGTTTGGATAAACTTAGCCCAATGCCCGAGCCGGTCTTCTTGGTGGAAAAGAAAGGAATGAAAATTTTCTCAAGTGCTTCGGAGTCAATGCCTGCGCCATTGTCTTTTACAGAAATTACAGCCCGACCCTTTTCGTTTGAAAAAGCTGTTAGTTCGATGCGTCTGTTAACCTGCTCGTCAAACGCCTGAATAGCATTTTTCAAAAGATTGATCAGCACTTGTTCAATCATTGTTTTATCAGCCAGTATAAATAGGTTGATTGGATTAATCTGCATACTGATACTGATCGCATGATCTGCCAATTCTTTTTTGTGCAGGATCACGAGTTCTTCGAGCAATTCCTTTACATGCACTTCGGCCAGTTTCGGTTTCGGTATATGGGTAAGGTTTCTGAATTCTTTTACAAAACGTATTAAACCAGCACTGCGCTTGCTGATGGTTTGCAACGACAAGTACATGTCTTCCAGTTCTTCTGTTTTGAGCGGAGCTTCACTGTGCTTATCTATTCTGCTTTTCAAATCTTCTTCTACAATGCCGGCCAGGCTTGAGATGGGCGTAACAGAATTCATAATTTCATGGGTAAGCACCCGCACAAGATTTTGCCACGCCTCCATTTCTTTTTCTTCCAGTTCGCTTTGAATGTTACTCATCGAAATGAGTTTCACTTCTTCATCGCGCAAGGTGAGTTCAATCGCAAAAACAGAAAGTTGCACCGTCTCGTCACCAAACTTTAGTCGCAGCAATTCACGGCCTCCGGTTTTTAATTTCACAAACGTGTCAACGAGCGATTCGCTTACTTCTTTTAAATCTTCTATACGGTCTGCTTTGTTAATGCGCAACAAGCGTTTGGCTGCACTGTTCATTATCTGAATAGAGCCGTCTCGCTTAAAAGTGAGTAAACCAATTCCTACATGCTGTACTATGTTTTTGAAAAACTGATACTCTGAATCTTTTTCTTTTCGTGCCAGCCTTAGCTTGGCCAACGCTTCATTTAACTCTTTATGAAGTTTTTGAACGGTGGCGTCATCACTATCCGATTTAAAGCTTTGCGATAAATCATCAAACCGGATGGAATCTAAAAATGAGGCAACATTTATATTGGATGACTCCACCACCTTCATGAGTTGTGCCACCTGAAAAACAATGGCGCCCACTAAGGCAAGCAGCAAGAAATAACTCCGGTCGCTGGAGCCAACTACAAAAGCAAAGACAACAATAGTCGCCACGAGTATTCCTACCCGTGTTACTAAGGGCGATCGCCAATTAAAGTCCATATTTTTCCATCCTGCGGTACAGCGAGGCGCGGGTTAACCCAAGTTCTTCAGCTGCCTTTGAGATGTTTCCGTTGTGAAGTTGAATGGCTTTTACAACGGCTGCTTTTTCTACTTCATCAAGATTGAGCGTGTCAGTCGCTGTGTCATCACTTCCTTTCCGACTAAAAAGAAAATCGCTTTCCTGAAGGGTTGATGAATCGGCCATAATTACGGCACGCTCAAGTGCATGTTGAAGTTCGCGCACGTTGCCCGGCCAGGGATACTTTTTAAGCTTATTCATTGCTTCCGAAGAAATGCTAAGAATTTCTTTGCGGTATTTTTTAGCGTAATAATTCAGAAAATGATTAGCCAGCATGGGAATATCATCGATGCGATCGCTCAATGGTGGAATGGTAATCTCAACTGTATTCATCCGATACAATAAATCTTGCCTGAATTTTCCTTCTTTCACCATTTGAGTAAGGGGCATGTTGGTAGCGCAAATCAAGCGAATGTCTACTTCGATGGCCTGATTGGAACCCACCCGCGTAATCTGTCGCGATTGCAAGGCGCTTAATAACTTGCTTTGCAAACTCATGCTCAGGTTTCCGATTTCATCCAGAAACAGGGTTCCGCCATTGGCTAATTCAAAACGTCCGGGGCGGTCTTCGCGCGCATCGGTGAACGAACCTTTCTTATGTCCAAACAATTCGCTCTCAAAGAGTGTCTCGGTAATGGCTCCCATATCAACAGCCACAAACGAATTGTCATTGCGCATCGACTTTTGATGAATAGCACGGGCTACCAATTCTTTTCCTGTTCCGTTCTCACCGAGAATCAAAATGTTTGCATCGGTTTTGGCAACTTTATCAATAAGTCCAAAAACTTCTTTCAAGGCTGTGCTCTGCCCAATGATGTCGCGAAAAGGTTGGCTGATTTGTTCTTCCAGCATTTGTTTCGCTTTACGAAGTTTATCAACCTCGTTATAGGATTTTTTTAGCTTAATGGCTGTTGAAATGGTAGCTACCAGTTTTTCATTTTGCCACGGCTTTAAAATAAAATCGGTAGCACCTTCTTTCAACGCACGAACGGCCATCTCAACATCGCCAAAGGCTGTGATCATAATAACCACGGCATTAGGATCGCGTTCTTTTATTTGTTTAAGCCATTCAAATCCTTCCTTGCCACTGGTTGTGTCTTTGCTGAAATTCATATCCAGCAAAATCACATCATACGTGTCGTTGTTTAAAAGAAATGGAATCTTGTTTGGATTTTTTTCAATAATAACCTGATGGTTGGATTTCTTCAGCAACATTTTAGCTGCCAGAAGTACATCTTCATCGTCATCAATCATCAGGATTTTGCCGCCTTCGTTCACAGGAATAGATTTAAGTTATCAACCATAGAGGAAAAATTGTGCCACTACATTTGCCGTCCGAAAATGCAGTTTTTTGAAATAAATTGGTGTTTAATCGTACAAAGATGTTCAAAAATGAACACACTTGAAAGCTTATGGGGCCTCCATTGAGTAGGTATAAAGAATGAGCCGATTACGGGAATTGAGGGTTATAATTCGCTCGTCAGTGATGATGGCCTGCTGGGTGCCTGATGCCAGAGTTAGTTCATGTCGTTGGTCTGTAAGAATGTCAATAAATTTCAGGGTATTGTTTTCGAGGTAATAAAGATCTTCGCCAAAAAAATAAAAGAGTTTGAGGTTTTTAACTTCCACCAACTCAATAACTTTTCCAAGATGATTGAGAATCAGGATGCCTGAATTTTTGTCAAGTAAAAAAATCAGATTCAGGTATTCGCGCAAATAAGTGTAGTTACTAGTTGTGGTGGCAACAGATTCCGGTAATGCGAATTCCTGAATCACTTCATTGGTCAGTGGATTTACTTTTTTTAGTGATTGGTCAGCTTTATCGAATATCCAGAGCTTGTTGTCATGCGTAGGGCATATCAAACTGGGTTCGATAGCAAGAGCAGGCTCAACAACATACTCGTTGGGGTTCTCAAAGTTTCGTCCATAGACCGTATAGGTTTGCTTAGTACGTTTATAAACGAAGATGCTTGGGTGATACCAGGGTTCCAGCAAGGTTGGTGTAGTTCCTGAAACTGATGCCAGTACCGTACCGTCTGGGTCATACTTTTTTATTTTACCATTTTTCTGCGACAAGAAGAAATTCCCGAGACGATCAACAGAAATCAAGTCTACTCCTTTTGACTTCCACTCTTTTATTTTTTTTAAGTTGGTTTGTGCAGTACCCGAAATAAAAAACCCAACAAAAAATGTTGCCAGAATCGCGATCCGTACTCTACGCATGCGTTTCGAATTTTTTCAGCGCAACGGTTTTGCCATCATATTCAGCATAGGTATCGAAGTGCACCCACTCACCGAGATTAATATATTGACTATGCTCGGCCACGGCTAAATCAAGAGGTAAATGTCGATGACCAAATATGTAAAAGTCATGGTGCGAAGTTTCTTCCAGTTCGCGGCAGTAGGTGAGGAGGTACTCATTTTCTTCGCCCGTAAATTTTTCTTCTAGCTTCATGTTGCTGATACGGCTTTGTTTGCTCCAGTAATTGGCAATGCTTATGCCAAGATTTGGATGAAGGCGTGCAAACAACCACTGACAAACACCACTATTAAAAAATTTCTTTAAAAACTTATAGGTGTTATCACCGGGTCCTAGCCCATCGCCATGACCAATCAATAGTTTTTGGTTGTTGATTAATAAGAGCTGCGGTTCTCGGTAAATTACAATTCCCATTTCCTTTTCAAAGTAATCAAACAGCCACATGTCGTGATTGCCGGTAAAGAAGTAGATGGGCAATCCGTTATCTCTCAGTTGTGCCAGTTTACCCTGTAGGCGGATAAACCCTTTTGGAATGGCGTGGCGGTATTCAAACCAGAAATCAAAAATATCTCCCAGCAGGTAGATGGAATGTGCATCATTTTTTATTGAATCCAACCAGGCTACAATGCGTTTCTCACGGTCAACGCTGGTGGCGTGATCAGGAACACCCAAGTGAAAATCGGATGCAAAATAAATTTTTTTGCCTGCGGGTAGTTCAATCGTGTGAGACATTCATTACAAATAACGCTAAATCCTGAGCAATGAAAAAGCCTTCCGGGTTCACCGAAAGGCTTTACTAATTTATTCTTTGATTTTTTACTTTGTAAGATCGCCCGTTACCTCAGGGGTTGGCTCTATTGGTTTGCTTTCCGAATTCCCATTCAAGGTTGGCACAGTCTCTTCAACTTTTGCAGTCGGACTATTGGTGAACTTCTCGTAAGTAGTCTGATTTGCAAACGGTCGCTTACCAATCAAGCGTTCGAGGTCGCTCTGAAATAAAATTTCTTTTTCCAATAGCTCCTTGGCGATAATCTCAAGATGATCTCTGTGATCAACCAATAATTTCTTGGTTCTTTCAAAGGCATCGTCAATGATCTTCTTTACTTCTTTATCAATTTTCTCTGCAGTTGCGTCCGAATAAGGCTTGTTAAAGGTATAATCATTCTGCTTTGAATCGTAGAACGACATATTTCCGATTTCTTTGTTCATCCCGTAAACGGTAACAATGCTATAAGCCATTTTGGTAATGCGCTCCAGATCGCTTAATGCACCAGTAGAAATTTTGTTGAATACAATCTCTTCGGCTGCGCGACCTCCAAAGGTCATGCACATTTCATCAATCAATTGTTCGGTCTGATAAAGAAATTGTTCTTTGGGAAGATACTGTGCATAACCCAAGGCAGCAACACCACGCGGCACGATACTCACCTTCACCAACGGATCGGCATGTTCCAAAAACCAACCTGCTACGGCATGCCCTGCTTCGTGATAGGCAACAATTCTTTTTTCGTCAGCCGAAATTATTTTTGTTTTCTTTTCAAGACCACCAATCACGCGATCGATAGCATCCTGAAAATCCTGCATATCTACTTCTGACTTATCTCTGCGTGCAGCAATCAAGGCGGCTTCGTTACACACGTTAGCGATTTCAGCTCCGGCAAAGCCTGGAGTTTGTGCAGCCAGTTTTTTTATGTCAACATCCTTCGACATTTTGATCGGCTTCAAATGCACTTTAAAGATTTGCTCACGGCCAGCGATATCGGGTTTGTCGATGCTGATCTGACGATCGAAACGGCCGGGGCGCATCAAGGCAGAATCCAATACATCGGGGCGGTTGGTTGCTGCGAGAATTATTACTCCGCTATCAGTTGCAAAACCATCCATCTCTACTAATAATGAGTTGAGTGTGTTTTCCCGTTCGTCATTAGCACCAGGCAATTGACCTCTTCCGCGCGAGCGACCGATGGCATCAATTTCATCAATGAAAACAATACACGGTGCTTTCTCTTTTGCCTGTTTAAACAAATCGCGCACGCGAGCTGCACCCACACCTACAAACATCTCTACAAAATCGGAACCTGATAAAGAGAAGAAAGGAACTCCTGCTTCGCCAGCAACTGCTTTTGCTAATAGGGTTTTACCAGTTCCAGGCGGACCAACAAGTAACGCGCCTTTGGGAATTTTTCCACCCAACTTGGTAAACTTCTGTGGAGTTTTAAGGAAGTCTACAATTTCTTTTACTTCTTCTTTTGCTTCTTCAAGACCCGCCACATCGGCAAACGTAATTTTTACTTTACTTTCTGCATCAAACAAGGCAGCCTTTGATTTTCCTATGTTAAAAATCTGACCACCCGGACCACCGCCACCAGTCATTCTGCGCATCAACATCCAGAAACCAAACACCAGCAACACCAGAAAGCCAATGTTGAAAAACATGTTGGTGTAATCCTGACGTTCTTCTACCTGCAGGTCTATCTGCTGCTCGCGTGGAATATTTTTAGTGAGCTGATCGTATTTGTCCAGAAACTTATCGATTGAACCAATCTTAAGTTTGAAATGTGGCCCATTGGCGTTTACTCCAAAAGGACTACTTCTTTCAATCTCTTGTTTGTATTTCGCATTTTGAAGCGCCTCGCCCTTCAAGGTTATCTCTATCAATTCCTCATTCTTGATCAGAACAAGTCGTTTGATATCCCGCGCCTGAACCATGTCTTCAAAACGGTTGGCTTGTATTTCAACTAATTCAGCACTTCTGTTGAAGTAACTAATGCCTAGAATAACGGCTACCAATGCCAATATAATCCACATTTGGTAATTGGGTCGTGGTACTTTAGGCGGCACTATCTTCTTTTCTCTTTCCTTGTCCATTTCTCTTTTTAAAAAATTACTTTATGAATAACGTCTTTAGAATTAATAGGTTCGGTCAATCTTCAATCTCTGTTATTTCGGCATCGCCCCAAAGTTTTTCAAGTGAGTAAAAATGCCTACGATCTTTTCTGAAGATGTGGGATACTACATTGATATAGTCGAGAATCATCCACTCTTTATTGTTTTTGCCCTCGATGTGCCAGGGCTTCTCCTTTACAATTTTATAAACCTGCTCATCAATCGAGTCGCTGATGGCTTCAATTTGTTTATCGGAATTGCCAGAACAGATCACAAAAAAATCGGCTACCGCATTCTTTACTTTTCGCAAATCCATGACTACTATGTCCGAAGCTTTTTTCTCCTGCATCCCTTTCACGATGGCATCGCAGAGTTTTTCAGCACTGACACCCTTCTTTTTTTTGGCCATTAAACTATCTTGGGTTTTTTAACAAGTACAATCTGCAAAGCTAACCAAATACCTTGTATAAAATCCCTGCCAATACCCTTTTCGTAGGAAAGAACCTTGTTTTTGTGCCAGAATGTCATTCCACAAATACATTGGCTATGGAACTAAGCCAACGTGGGTCTGCTGCTGAGGGAGCCATCATTATTACTGATAATCAATATAGTGGCCGTGGTCAGCGAGGCAATCAATGGATTTCTGAGCCCGGAATGAATCTAACCTTCTCCCTGATCTTAAAACCCACTTTTCTTAAACCCGACCAGCAATTTCGTTTAACGATGGTGATTTCATTGGCTGTTGCCGATTATGTTAAAAGCACCATTACTGATTTAGTTAGAATTAAATGGCCCAACGATATACTTGTTGGTGATCGCAAAATCTGTGGAATATTAATTGAAAATTCTCTTTCGGGCGATACTATTCAATTTGCAGTTGTAGGAATAGGATTGAATGTAAATCAAGGATTGTTCTCAACACCCAACTCAACCTCTTTGCTTGTAGAAACCCATCACGATTTTGATTTAAACGCAGAGTTATCGTTGATTCTGGAGGCAGTTGAAGCTCGCTATCTTCAACTTCGCGAAGGAAAGAATTCGTTGCTAACAGATGACTATTTGAATTCGCTATACCGCAAGGGCGAGTGGCATTTATTTAATACGACACAAACCACATTTGAAGGAATGATTGAAGGCATTGACACGCGCGGCAGGTTGGCAATTCGCACAGCAAATGCCATTCAACATTACGATCTCAAGGAAATAAGTTTTGCTGATAAGATTGGTTAATACCATTCAAATACGTTAGCGGCTTTCCATCCTAAAAAACCAGTTTCAAATACCATCAATCCCTTGCGGGGATTCTTCATCGGCTATCTTTCGAGACTAAATTTTAATCATGATAAAAATGAAACGTGTAATTGTGTTGTGTTTTGCCTTGTTGGCTGGCGTTGTTGCATTGGCGCAAAAGCTGGATATGGAAAAACTCAAAGGCATGAAGCCTCGAGCCATCGGCCCGGCTGGTATGAGTGGCCGGATTACAGCGATCGATGCTGTAATTTCTAACCCCGATATTATTTATGCCGGTACTGCATCCGGTGGGGTGTGGAAGAGCACCAGTGGCGGTGTTTCATGGCAACCTATTTTCGATAAAGAAACTACGCTTTCTATCGGAGCCATTGCCATTCAACAGGATAATCCTTCTGTGGTATGGGTAGGTACAGGCGAAGGAAACCCGCGCAATAGTTTAAATGGTGGCGATGGAATCTATAAAAGTCTGGATGCCGGTAAGACCTGGAAAAAAATGGGCCTTGAAAAAACCCGGCACATTCATCGCGTTATTATCGATCCGAAAAATCCTAATACTGTTTACGTAGGTGCTATTGGTTCGCCCTGGGGCGAGCATCCCGAACGTGGTATATATAAAACTACCGATGGTGGCGCTACGTGGACGCAAGTTTTGTTTGTTGACAACAAAACCGGTTGTGGCGAATTAGTGATGGACCCCACCAACCCCAATAAGTTGATTGCAAATATGTGGGAACATCGCAGACAGCCCTGGACTTTTAAATCGGGTGGACCTGGATCGGGAATGTATATCACTTATGATGGTGGTAAGAACTGGAAAAAAGTTAGCAGCAAAGAAGGGTTACCCGAAGGCGAACTCGGTCGTATGGGGATAGCGATTGCCAGCAGCAAGCCCGAACTTGTATATGCATTAATTGAATCTAAGAAAAATGCGTTGTATCGTTCGGTTGATGGTGGCGAAAAGTGGACGATGATCAATGATAAAAGTGAAATTGGCGATCGGCCTTTCTATTATTTTGAAATTTATGTTGATCCGAAAAATGAAAACCGGTTGTATACAATTTTTTCGGAAGTGAATAAAAGCGAGGATGGTGGCAAGTCATTTCAGAATTTATTGCCCTATGATGGTGTACATCCCGATCACCATGCCTGGTGGATAAACCCAGAAAATCCGAGTTATATGATTGATGGAAATGATGGCGGATTAAACATTACCCGCGACATGGGTAAGACCTGGGTCTTTGCTGAGAATATTCCGGTTGGTCAGTTCTATCATATCAATGTAGACATGGATCATCCTTATAATGTTTATGGGGGTATGCAAGACAACGGATCGTGGGCTGGGCCCGCCTATGTTTGGCGTAATGCAGGTATCCGAAATTCATATTGGCAGGAAGTTCTTTTTGGCGATGGCTTTGATGTAGTGGCCGATCCGGACGATAGCCGATTTGGTTATGCCATGTCGCAAGGCGGAAATGTAGCGCGCTATGATTTGGAAACGGGCTTCACAAAAAACATTAAGCCCACGCATCCGGATGTGAATACAAAATTGCGCTTTAATTGGAACGCAGCCATCGCACAAGACCCGCATAACAACTCAACACTTTATTATGGAAGTCAGTTTTTACATAAGTCAACAAACAAAGGCGACACGTGGGAAATTGTTTCACCGGATTTAACGACCAACGATCCTTCTAAACAAAAGCAACATGAAAGTGGCGGAATTACCATGGATGCCACCGGGGCTGAAAATCATTGCACGATCATAACCATTGCACCAAGTCCATTAAAAAAAGAAGTAATCTGGATTGGTACAGACGATGGTAATGTTCAGGTTACACAGGATGGTGGTAAAACGTGGACAAACACCACACCCAAGATTGCTGGCATGCCCAAGGCATCATGGGTTCCGCAAATTCAAGCTTCGAAGCACAATGCCGGAGAAGCCTTTGTGATTGTAAACAACTATCGTCAGTTTGATTACAAACCGTATTTGTTTCAAACAAAAGATTATGGTGTAACCTGGCAAAGTTTGGTTTCGCCAGCACAAGTGGGTGAGAATAATTATACCCTTGCGGTTGTTCAGGATCCCGCGGAAGCCAAACTGCTTTTCCTTGGAGCAGAGAATGGTTTGTTTGTGAGCATCGATGAGGGTAAGAACTGGACGAAATGGACTGCCGATTTTCCTGCCGGAGTTCCCGTAATGGATATGGTCATTCATCCGCGCGAGCATGATCTTGTGTTGGCAACTTTTGGCCGTGCCATTTATGTGTTGGATGATATACGTCCACTTCGCGAGTTGGCAAAGTCAGGGGCTTCAGTCTTAAGCAACACGTTAAAAATATTTGCAACACCCGATGCTTATCTCGCAGCAAGACAACAACCGTCTGGTCCGCGCTTTGATGCCAATGCAATTTACAATGGCCAGAACAGACAATCCGGGGCACTCATATCATATGCGATAAATAAACCTGTTGAGAAAAAAGAGGAACCTGTGGTAGCCACAACTAAACCAGGACAAAAGAAAACAGAACCGGTTGCTGTTGAGAAAAAAGAAATCAAGACAACCGTAAAATATGATTCTGTTAAACTAGAAATTTTCAATGCGAGTGGTGTGTTGATTAATACTATCAGACAAAAAACCCCGGAAGAAAATGGACTTTTCAGAATGAGTTGGGCACTGAATGAAAAATCCGAACGTAACCCATCGCGCGAAAAACCTCGCGAAGGTCAGGGTGGTGGTGGCGGCTTCGGTGGTGGCGGAACCAGCGTGTTGCCCGGCACCTATAAACTTCGCCTCAGCTTTGGCAATCAGAAAGACTCAACTTCACTTGTTGTAAAAGCCGATCCTCGAATCAATACTTCGCAAGCAGTAACGGAACAGCGATATGCGATGCTAAAGGATCTTCAAAAATTAACAGCAGCCGCCACGAAGGCCACTGACCGTTTACGCGAGTCATTGGAAATTGTAGATGAGTATGAAAAGAAAATCAAAGATGCCAAGCGAACAGATCTTAAAGAAGTGACAGACAAAACCAAGGTGATGAAAGACTCGGTTAATGCATTATTTGATTTTGTGTTAGGAAAGGTAGACAAGCGCCAGGGTATTGTTCGTTCGCCCGATCCTACCCCGGTATCGTACATACAAAACGCACGCGGTTATATTGGCCGATCCACAGATCCTATCAGTGATACCGACAGACGAGTTTACAAACAAGCCGAGGATAAAATCAATGAGGTGGTAAATCGTGTTAACAAATTCTATGCATCAGCCTGGCCCGAGTATAGAGCAATGATGGAAAAAGTTAATCTTTCGCCATTTAAAGATTACGAACCAATCAAACGCTGATCTTGTTAAATTTACTTTAGGCGGTCAGGCTTGTTCTCCATGCCTGACCGCTTATTTTTACAGGATTCTAACTCAATGATATCAGTCTCAAATTTATCTTATACATACACAGCGGGAAAGACAATTTCTCTTCCGGATTTATCCATACAAACCGGATCGCAGTTTCTTTTATTGGGCGAATCGGGCAGTGGAAAAACAACACTTCTTCACTTGCTGGGAGGATTGCTTAAATCTCAGCAGGGAAGCATAAATGTAAATGGAACTGAGATTACAAAACTCTCTGAGTCAGCGTTGGATCGCTTTCGCGGACAGCAGTATGGGTTTATCTTTCAACGCAATCATTTGATCAGCGCGCTTTCGGTAGAAAAAAATTTATTGATGGCTCCCTTTCTGGCAGGATTAAAACAATATCAATCACGGGTGGATGAAGTGCTAAATCAATTGGGTATCTTCGAAAAGAAACATGCAAAGATTCAAAACCTTAGTGTGGGCCAGGCGCAACGCGTGGCTATTGCACGAGCCGTGTTGAATAAACCATCTGTTATTATTGCCGATGAGCCAACATCGGCCCTTGATGATAAAAACTGTGACCGCGTAAGTGATTTATTGTTATCTGTAGCTCAACAACATCAAGCAATCCTGATTATTGCTACCCACGATCAACGACTAAAAAGTAAAGTTAACAACCTGATCCAACTCTGATGAATCTCCTATCGCTTGTGATCAGTTATCTAAAAGCGCGACCGCTAAATACGGTACTTAATATTCTGTTATTATCCCTTGGCATTGCAGTGATTACTATTTTGCTTTTGTTCAGCAATCAGTTGAAAGAAAAAATTTCTGACAACACCAAAGGCATTGACCTTGTAGTAGGTGCAAAGGGTAGTCCGTTGCAATTGATTCTCTGCAATGTTTTTCATATTGATTTTCCCACAGGCAACATTAAGTTGAATGAAGCCGAACGATTAGCAAAACATCGACTGGTAAAAAATGCTGTTCCGCTTGCATTGGGTGATAGCTATCAGAATTTCAGAATTGTGGGTACCACCAAAGCATATCCTGAACTCTATAATGCTGAATTAGAAACAGGCACCTGGTGGTCTGCTGATCTGGAAGTAGTGGTAGGGGCTACAACGGCTGAATTACTTAAACTGAAGATAGGCGATACATTTGCAAGCGCACATGGTTTAAGTAAAGAAGGTCACGCCCATGAAGAAAATCCATTTGTGGTGACGGGTATTTTAAAAAGAACCTATGGTGTAATGGATAACTTAATTCTGACCAACGTTTCAAGTATTTGGAAGGTACATGAAGAACATAGTGAGGAAGGACATGCACACGAAGAAGCGCAGATAACCAATCCTTCTTCGTTGGTGCCTTCCGTGGAGGCTGGAGATTCGACCAAAGAAATTACAGCACTATTAATTAAGTATCGAAACCCCATTGCAGCGATTCAACTTCCACGGTATATAAATGGTCAAACCGGTATGCAGGCCGCTTCACCCGCTTTTGAGGCGGCACGACTTTTTTCGATTCTCGGTGTGGGTGTTGAGGCGCTGACAGGCTTTGCGTATGTACTTATTTTTATTTCATCGTTAAGTATTTTTATTGCACTCTATAATTCGTTGAAAGAAAGAAAATATGATTTGGCCATTATGCGATCGATGGGGGCAAGCCGGGCGAAGTTAGTAATCGCCACCCAACTGGAAGGTGTAACCTTTACCCTGTTTGGCAGTGCAATTGGTATTGCGTTGGGGCATGGAGTGCTCTTTATTTTTACGCAGCTCGTGGAAGAAAGTCAGAAGACCGGACTAAGCGCATGGGTATTTTATCAGGAAGAATTGTATTTGTTGATCGGGAGTCTTGTGTTGGGTGTGTTATGTTCATTGATTCCTTCCTGGCAAGCCTATCGCACAGATATTCATAAGGTACTTGCTCAAGGTTGATGACCTTCAGAAGGTTGTCAATTCTGTATGGAACTTAAGCCAACTTGAATTGTTATTTTTGAAGCTGAAATTATAGAGACAATGAAAAGAGTACTTTTTTCCGCATTACTGATCGTGTTGAGTAGTGCAGCCTACGCCCAAACCGATGGCTGGGTGGCCTTTGCCAAAACCAAGTTTGATACTAAATACAGCGAAAAGGCAGGTGAATATTTTTTATTCCCTGCTTTCTCTGCCGACCTGAAAGCGCAGGTTGGAAAGGAGATCGATCTGGAAGGTTATTACTTGCCAATTGATGTGGAGAACGATGCCTATATTATTTTATCAAAATTTCCATATAGCCAGTGTTTCTTTTGTGGTGGCGCTGGTCCCGAATCTATTGCAGAAGTTTATTTTAAAGTGAAGCCCGCAAAATTTGAAGGTGACCAGTTTATCCGTATTAAAGGCAAGCTGAAACTGAATGACTCCGATCTGGAACATGGGAATTTTATTGTGGAGGATGCAGTATTGGTGAAGTAGTTATTCTTCGGATAGTATGCGGAGAATAATTGAGCTAATCTCCGCAAAGCCTCGTCTGGCTAAATTTAATTTATCATCCACCGCAACCCCACCTGCATCTTCGCGCCCTGCAACTGCGCATAATTATACGTGGTGTCGAATGTATAACCATTCGGATTCGTATCGGGGCGTGGAGTACCGTTGGCGTCAAAGTATTTTCCTCCGGGCCGATCGAACGGATCATCGGGGTGCAGCAGCGGATCTTTCGGAATAAAGTTGAGAAGGTTTTTTACTCCGGCATAAACTTCAACTTGATTAAAAACTTTGCTTACCTGAAAATTCAATAACCCAAACCAGGGCGACATAGCCGGACGAAAATCGTTTTCGACAACAGGCAAATGCATGGGGCCATACACGCGGCCGGTAAGATCGAATGTAACAGCAGATTTGGGTGTGGTATAGCTTGCGGTAAAAGTGCCCGAGAACTTTGGCGCCTGTATCTGGGGTACTTTTACTTCGTTGGCTTCTGAGCCTTGCACCTGAAATACATCCATCCACGTAATACCTGAAATAATTTTAATACTGTTGGCGAGCGCGATGTCGGTATTTATGGTTACCCCGCGCGAGATGGCATAGCCATCCAGGTTATCGTAAATGATTTTGGTCGGGTCAGTTAAAAAGTCGCCCACAATTTTATTTGTGAAGTAGGTGTAGAACAAACTTGCATCGAAGTTCACAAAGCCATCCTTTAAAATTATGTTGCGCGCATAGTTCAGGTTTACGTTCCACGATTTTTCAGGCTTCAGGTCGCTCCGGATTTCCACATCGCGCGAGCCGGTTAGTGCGGCATGATCTTCCGTAAAGAGATTAACCACGCGGTAGCCATTACCTCCTGTAAGGCGCAGCGTATTATTTGCATTGGGTGAATATTTAAAACTCAGTCGGGGTGTCAAAATGTTACCGTGTACATTGTGGCGATCGTATCGCAAGCCGGCCATTGTGGTAAAGGCAGAGGTTACGGCTATTTCATCCTGTACAAAAATTCCTGGAAGGAAGGTTACATCGGGTTGATTGCCACTGGTGCTGTTGGCTGTGCCGATGGTGTTGTCATCGTAATGAATATAGCGAATGGGAATACCCGCCAGCAGTTCGTGATTGCCTAATTTTTTATTCATGCGGAGTTGTGTAAACCCAACATGCTGTTTAGCATAATACTTTGTTATACCATAATAAGAATCCTGCAAGTGGTAGTTGTAGGAGTAGTCGATGAAGATGGGCGTTTTGGAATTAAGCTGATAGTTACCAATCAACTCCGCACGGTTGGTATAAATCGATTCGCCATAAAGCTGATCGCTGCCGCGATGGTGTTCTGTCCATTGCATTTCGCCACCCCAGCGATTTTCATTTACATAACGGCCGGCCAGCGAAAAGTTTTTTCCGGATGGCCGATAGAAACTCCACTTGTTAAAAAGCGAAACTCTGTTTTGCAGCGTAACATCCGTAAAGTTATCGTTATTGATATCGCGCCTCTGATTGTAGTTGAAATAGTTTATACCAAACAGCGAGGTGGCTTTACCCACTTTTATACCCGATGCTAAATCAATATTATATTCACCTACCGAAGTACCGAATGCATCCAGTTTTAATTTCGGTACAGAACCTGGTTCTTTGGTAATTATGTTAATCACACCACCCACTGCTTCCGATCCGTAAAGCGTAGAGGCCGGACCTTTCACAATCTCCATGCGTTTTACCAGACTATTGGGAATACCAGATAATCCATACACAGTAGCAAGGCTGCTCACAATCGGCATTCCGTCAATTAAGATCATCGTGTACGGACCTTCCAGACCATTGATGTGAATATCGCCTGTGTTGCACACGTTGCAATTGATTTGTGGCTGCACACCATTAACCATGGAGAGCGCTTCAAATATATTTGGAGTGGGATTCTTCAGGAAGAACGAGGGCGCAAACACGTCTACCTGTATGGGTGAATTCATTTTAGTTACTTCCTTCATGGTGCCGGTTACCACAACAGCTTCCAACTGCGCTACATCTTCCGTCAGCTCAAGTTGCAGGGTTGTAGTAGTGGTGGTTATTTCTTTACGCAACGTTTTATAACCAATCCCTGAAATCACGAGTGTAATTTTTCCGGCCGGACGTTCGAGTACAAACGCTCCGTTTTCGTTGGTGCTGGTTCCTGTAGTGGTGCCTTCAATCAACACATTGGCAAACGGCACGGGCTCGCCTTTACTGGTTACAGTTCCTTTTATCAGGTTGGTTTGGGTAAATCCTACCAAGGCTGTAAACCATAATACTAGAATGATTGTTGATGTTTTCATTTTTAGACGCACAAACTTATTTAATTAGAACTCAATAAAAAAATATTTAGACTAACCTAAAAATATTTTCTTTTTGAAACATTGCTTCAAGTAAACCAAAACTGTTATTATTGCAACATAGTTGCATTTATGAAATATTTGTTCTTTGTTTTTTTGTTGATTTCGCCTTTTCGGGAAGGGGAGGATGGTTGGAAACTTTTTGCCAAGGTGCGTTTTGCACCCAAATACTTTCCGGAATACAAAGAGAAATTTCTGGTTCCCAGCTTTGATCCGGCAATTTTAAGTAAGGTTGGAATTGAGATTACCGTGCGCGGGCATTACCTGCCCTTCGAGTTAGACGGCAATGCGGTTATTGTTTCAAAGTTTCCGTATGCAGCATGTTTCTTCTGCGGTGGTGCCGGACCGGAGTCTGTTGTTGAAGTAATTTTTTCGCGTAAGCTTCCCAAGTTCAAACCCGATCAGGTGATTACTGTAAAAGGAAAGCTTCGCCTAAATGATAAAGATGTGAATCACATGAATTTTATTCTGGACAATGCGGAACTGCTCTAAACTTTTTGTGATGTTGCTGTTAGCGGCATGTGGCACCCCTTCGCAAGAAGATAAGCTGTTGCAGGAAGCAACAGACATACACAACACCGCTTTGTCGATTGCAGAAGAACTTGAAACAACTTTAAAACAAAACACAATCTCTGCCGATTCGGCTTCCGCGATTCTGAAGGCCATTGAAGCCTGGGAAAACGATCTGGTTGAAGTACCGGGTAATGAACACCACGATCATGAAGGGCATAAGCATTCTCACGAGCCGGTGCATGTAACAGCCGAAGAGATGCTTCAACTCCAATTGGAGTTGAACCAAAGAATAGAGCAGATTAAAAAAAGGGTTGAGGCAATCTCAAATCAGAATTAACATGAAAACGACTAATGTATTTGATGTAATCATAATCGGGGGTAGCTATGCCGGACTTTCTGCTGCGATGGCCTTGGGTCGATCGCTGCGTAAAGTTTTAATTATTGATGCCGGTAATCCGTGCAACAAACAAACACCGCACTCACATAATTTTGTTACCCACGATGGTGATACGCCAGCAAACATTTCTTCGCAAGCCAGAAAGCAAGTGGAAGTTTACAAGTCAGTACAGTTTGTTTCGGATGAGGCCCTTGAGGCCAAAGGTGAGAATGGAAACTTTGAAGTGAACACGAAAAGCGGAAAAATCTTTCATGCAAAAAAAATACTTTTTGCTACCGGATTAAAAGACACACACGATGTAAAAGGGTTTGATGCCTGTTGGGGAATTTCAGTGATTCATTGTCCATATTGTCATGGCTACGAAGTGCGCGATCAGCGGATTGGAGTTGTATCCAACGGTGAGCATGCTTTTCATATTACCAAACTGGTTTATAACCTAAGCAAAAATGTTACGCTCTACACCAACGGCAAGTCTGCACTTACCGTGGAGCAAACTGAAAAGCTATTCAACAGAAACATTGGAGTTGTTGAAGATAGAATTGAAGAAGTTCTTCACGAGAAAGGTCAGGTGCAAAAAATTGTGTTTGAAGGTGGGAGTGAAGTGGCTGTGGATGCCTTGTTTGTAAAACCCAATTCTGTTCAGCATTGCCATCTGCCAGAGAAGCTAGGTTGTAAACTAACCGAACATGAGTTTTTGCAAGTGGATGAAATGCAAAACACAACGGTGACTGGCATTTATGCTGCAGGCGATAATTGTACTATGATGCGCTCTGTGGCTATGGCAATTGCAGCCGGAAACAAAGCCGGAGCAGTTATTAACAGAGAGTTGATTGACGATGAATTTTGAATTATGTTGATTTTATCCCAAGCTTTGAAGCGAGGTAGAGTATGCCTTGGCGGATGTATCGATGGATTGCAAATCCGACTGTGGCAAAGATAGAATAGATTCCTGTTGGCAGCACGGCACCAAAGGTTACGGTCATGCCCATTATAAAGCCGAGAAAAAATTCAGCACGATAAATTGGCAAGAACAACGCCAGGGGAAGAAGTGCCAGCATCATCTTGCCGGTTATATCCGTGTACTCAAAGGCGAAGGAAGTTGCAACCAAAATTCCGTAGACCAATGCCCCCACAAAACCGTAGAGCGCAAATCGTATTTGTTTTGAGGTATGAGTAGGCGCCTTGGAATTATAAATTCTGGTTTGAACGCGGTAGGAGAGAAACCATGCCAGCACGGGAATCAACAATCCACCCCACCAGTTTGAAATTTCGGGTAGTTCTTCTTTTGCGAGGATATGATGACTCGGCACGCCACCATGAAAATAATTCCAGGCTAATAAGGACCCGATGGCAAGGGTTGCGAGTGCGGTAAAATAAAGGCGCGCTTTAAAAAAAGATTTTTCGGTCATGGGAAGCGGAGCGTTTAGTTTCCGTATCCATCCCAAACGTTAATAGTGGAGTAAGGTTTTATTGGGGTGAAAACCTGCAAACACCTGAAAATATTCAAGAAGGATTTATCAAAACATTATAGGTTAAGGAGTTTTTAATAAAAATCAGAGTACTTGTATTTATCACCCTTAATTTTTTAGTTTTACAGCGTGAGAAAGGTAATAAGCATACTTATTCTTTTTGTAATGACACTGCATTGTGCAGGAAGACTTGGTGTGTTATCCTATTTATATCAAAATAAGTCTCAGATTGCTCACACGCTAGGTTTGATTGCAGAAGTCCCCATTGAATTCTGTAGTAGTGATTATGATTTTGATTCCGGGCTTATATTTCAATCGAACGATGACTCTTCCTCTACTCCACCAGTGGTATTGCAGGTAAGCGAAGTGCAATTGTTCATTACTGCTAAGTTTAATCTCCAGATACCTGATCGACAACTTTTATCAGAGCTACATCTTTATGCTGAGCAACAAAAAGTTTTGTCGAGACCTCCGCAGCCAATCTTTCAGCCTCCTGCAGTTAGTTAATCTTTTTTTATTTCATGTTTATTTCCTCTTGCCTTTCCATCAGGCTTGACGATCAATTCATTATTAAAATTTATTAACTAACTGATTTATGAAAATCAAAAATCGTATTCTATTCTTTCTTGCTATTTTAAGTATTTCTCTATCATCTTGTAATGATGAAGATGTTGCGGTTCAGTCAGGTGAATTTACACTGGAGTTTGACAGCCGGGTAGGAACGGCTAACCTTCAGTTGAATACCGCCAACACAGTATACAGCAACGCAAAAGGCCAAAATTTTAATGTAACCCTATTTCAATACTATATCAGTAACATCAAATTGAAACGGGAAGATGGTACCTATTTTGAAGATCCGATGAGTACGGATGGCTCAAAGGGATTTTATCTCATTAAGGAATCAGAACCTGGTACTGAAGAAATTGTATTGAAGGATGTACCTGCCGGAAAGTATACAGAAGTTACGTTTACCATTGGTGTTGACGGAAGTCAGATCAATCAGGGTGCGCAGACGGGTGCTCTTGACCCTGCCAACCAAATGTTTTGGAGTTGGAATTCAGGGTGGATTTTTGTTGCCTTCGAAGGCACCTCACCCCAATCTACTGAAATGGGTAATGGCCTTGTTTATCATACAGGAGGATATAAATCCGATCCAGCCTATGCAAACCTGGCCAATAATCTGCGCACAAAAACATTGTTGTTTGGTGAAACTGCAACAGTGGAAAAAGGACGTGAAGCAACCGGGCACATTTTATTTGATGTAGCTAAGCTATTTGCTTCGCCTAATCAAATAGATTTTTCATCGAATGCGATGCGCCATAGCCCGGCTTCGTGCTCAACGGTTGCCGATAATTATCTCAATGCATTTACATTCGATCATCTTCATAACGATTAAAGATTAATAGCAGGGTTCGATCGGATTTCTTAACGTAAGCTGTACATCAGTTACTGAAACTGCGCTTATTAAGTTAGTTCGATTGACCCCTGTTCTAGCTGTTTATGAAAAAGTTGATCGCTGTAATTCTGGCATGTGTGCTAATAGCATGTTCATCGCAAGATGAAGTGGCAACGCCTTATCAATTTCAGCAACCAAAGGAGTTTCCAGTAGCAACCTACAATTTTTCAAATAACCCAATTACACCAGAAAGGTTTGAATTGGGGCGGGCCTTGTTTTACGATGTGCGCCTATCATCAGACAACACGGTGTCCTGCGGTTCTTGTCATGTGCACGAAGTATCGTTTGCCGATCCTGTGCATCGGTTTAGTGTTGGAGTAGGCAATCAGTCGGGAACTCGCAACGCACCTCCGCTCACCAACCTTGCTTTCAGAAACTTTTTTATGTGGGATGGTGGTGTCAATCAGTTAGACTTTGTGCCCATCAATGCGATTGAAAGCACGATTGAAATGAACATTGCCATAAAGGATTTAGTCTATAAGTTAAATCGCACCTCTGATTATCCCGAAAAATTCAAAAGAGCATTTGGGAAAGACAGTGTGGATAGTCAGCAAATACTTAAAGCGTTGGCTCAATTCACCGTAATGATGGTGTCTGACAATTCTACCTATGATCTGTATCGGCAGGGTGAGATCAAATTAGCGGATGATGAATTGCAGGGGCTCACCTTGTTTAAGCAGAAGTGTCAAGCCTGCCATGCGGGCGAACTATTTTCAGATGGTTATTTTCATAACAATGGATTGGATGCATCTTTCTCTAATGATTCCGGTCGTGCCCGGATTACGGAGTTTGATGGCGATGCCGGAAAGTTTCTTATCCCCAGTTTGCGCAATGTAGCTTTAACAGCACCGTATATGCATGACGGACGATTTAAGTCGTTAGCCGAAGTACTAGATCACTATTCATCGGGTGTAAAAGAATCATCAACCTTGGATCCGATTTTAAAGCAGGATGGAGTGCTGGGGATACCCATGACCAGTGATGAGAAAGAAAAAATAATTGCTTTCCTAAAGACGCTATCAGACAGAAGCTTTACGAGAGATTTAAAATTCAGCGACCCTAATTAATATGATAAAGAAATTATCTTGTTTACTTCTGCTTTGCCTGATGCTTTCTGTTTCAGCAAATGCTTGTGATGTGTGCGGCTGTTCACTCGGGGCCAACTACTTTGGCATCTTGCCGCAATTCAATAAGAACTTCATTGGATTACGGTTTTCGCAAAATAAGTTTTCTGCACACATGCATCACGAAGGCAGTACGTTACCGGATGAATATTCAAATGATACGTATACCAGGACCGAGTTGTGGGGTCGATTTTACTTATCACAAAGAGTTCAATTGATAACATTCGTTCCTTATCATTTCAATTCGATGGTGGGGAATGAACAAAACGCTAAAATCTCAGGACTGGGAGACATTGCTGTATCGGGTCAGGTGCTACTCGTTAATACTGGTAAAGATATCACCGCCAAATTCAGGCACACACTACGAGCAGGTTTAGGGATAAAGCTGCCAACGGGTAAGTATGATGAACACGATGCCGGTGTTTTATTAAATCCAAATTTTCAACAGGGCACAGGCAGTTTGGATTTTATCATGAATGGTATCTACACCGCACGATACGGAAAGGTAGGTGTGAACACCGAAGTGGGCTATAAAATCAATACGCGAAATAAGGAAGAATATAAGTTTGGCAATCAATTCAATAGTGGTGCCGCTGTATTCTACTGGCACAACTTTAAAAAAGTAAAACTGTCGTTGCTTCCCAATGCTGGTTTTTATTTTGAGCAGGCAACCAAGCATCAGGACGGTGATGTTCGTAAAGCCAATACAGGAGGTAGTGCAACGTTCTTTACATATGGACTAGAAACCTATCTCGGTAGCTGGGCTTTAGGTTTTAATATTAAGCACCCGGTTCATCAAAGCCTCAATACCGAGGAGGGTGTAGAATTGGAATCTCGCGATCGCTTTATAATCCATCTGACATTTAGTTTTTAAGAATTATCACCCCAAAATGATTTACTATGAATAAACTAATGCTTTCTGATTTTCCTTGATACTTGTTCGTTTATTGAAAAGTTTGACTTGCGATTAAGAAAAAGTGAAGAATCATAGCGCAAAAAATATTCTTGAAAAGAAGTATCAATTCATTAAAGGACTATACTGATGGATGAAATAACGAAACGTCACATGAACCGGCTGAGTGACATCGTCATTCTGGTCTGTGCCATCTTTTTAATGTCAATGATTTTTTTAAAAGAAAGAAAGCGAATGCCATTGTAAAATCCAGTTTACCCCTAAACAATCATTAACTATTATAACCTAACATGTATGAAAATTCTTTTCCTTATAGCGTTTCTTTTCTTCATAGCACCTGCCTGGAGCCAAGTGAACAAAACTGAAAATGTTGATAATATTATTTATAAATGTCAGCCTTGCAATTTGCCCTGCGATACGATTAAGCATAGTACTCCGGGTACATGTGAATTTTGCGGTATGCCTTTATTCCCCTCTTATGCTTCTGTAAATCCTACCAAGAAAAAGAATGATGAACTTAATAAAACGGTTGCCATCCTGCTATTTCCGGGTGTAGAGATCATCGATTTTGCGGGGCCATACGAAGTCTTTTGGGCAGCCGGAGCGCGTGTGTTCACTGTGGCAGAAAGCACTGAGATCTTAAAATCTGGTACGCTACAGGTAAAACCTGACTACTCATTTGATAACATGCCAAAGGCGGATATCATCGTGTTGCCAGGTGGTAATGTAAAGAGAGATAACCCTGCGATCCTGGCATGGCTGAAAAATCAAGATAAGCAATCGGAAAAAATAATGTCGGTATGTAATGGTGCCTTCTATTTATCCAGTGCAGGTTTATTGGATGGATTGACCGCTACCACGTTCTTTTCCGCCATTCCATCATTACGAGCATCTACTCCCAAAGCGAAGGTGGTCGAAGATCAGCGTTATGTCAACAATGGTCATATCATTACTTCCGCAGGACTTTCATCCGGTATCGATGCTGCGTTGTTTGTAGTATCCGAATACATCGGTATAGGAGCTACTCAACAATTGGCCACATTGCTGGAGTACAAATGGAATTACGACAACGGATTTGTACGTGCGCAGCTTGCAGATCGGTTTCTTACACGTGATCTGGACGTGTTTTCCCCCTTCCCTCAAAAAGTAATTTCATATACAGGGGATAATAATCACTGGGAAGTAAAGCTTAGCGTGGATACGGAACTGATCCCGGGGCAGTTGATGAAGCTCATGGAATTACAATTCACGAAAGCCAAACGATGGAAGCAACTGAGTCTCACCGATCAAAACGGAAAATGGGAATTTAAGGACAAGGATCAGCCGTGGAATTATGATGTGAGCATCGTGCCGGATCAGGCACTGTCCAATATCAAGAATATCTTGCTATCAGTATCTAAGATCAAATAAACAATTCAATAGACTATGAACAAATTATTATCCGCAAAGAAAATCACGGCCCTGTTGGTCATGATGCTATGTTGTCTGGTTAGTCAGGCACAGGAAGGAAACCTTGTTCTCTCGTTTGAGAATAAGTTTGGCGATGAGCCGCTACAGTTTAGAAAGGACTATGTGAATACACATGGTGAGAAAGTGTCATTTTCACTTCTCAATTATTTTGTGACCAATATTAAACTGATCCGCGCAGACGGTTCGGTATACACAGTGCCACAGGATAGCTCCTACTTTTTAGTGAAGCAAGAAGAACCCCAATCGAAAAACATCTCTCTGACTATTCCAAAAGGAAAGTACAAATCGGTTTCATTTATTATTGGTGTGGACAGGACACGAAGCACTCAGGGAGCTGACAAACGTGGAGGTGCCCTCGACATTGGGGCTCGTGCGCGAGGCATGTACTGGGCTTGGAATTCTGGCTATATCTTTTTCAAAATGGAAGGAAATTCACCAGCATCTCCGGATTCACTGCAAAATGAGTTCTTCTACCACATTGGAGGTTTCGGAGGATTTGATAACAAGACATTGAATAACATTCGCATTAAGTCAATTGAGTTTGATAAGCCCCTCCAGATTGCCGCCAAAAAGAATTCCATTGTTCTCATAGCAGTGGATGTTAAAAAGTTCTTTGAAGGAAAGAACCCATTGAAGGTTGGGAAAAGCCCTTCTGTGATGTGGGGATCCGTATCTACACAGATTGCTGATAACTATGTTGACATTTTTTCATTGAAGGAAGTCAATCAATCGAGGTCCAAAAAATGAGTGCAAGAACAACGATCCCATTCTTCGCAGGTAGCATTTTGCTGTTTATATTGCTGCTTTCTTTTAAGGAAGAGAATGAGATCATGGAAATAAAACTGCCATCGAATTTCCCTGCTCCCGTTTATGACCTGAAAGAAAATCCCGTCACCGAAAAAGGATTTCTATTGGGTAAGAAACTTTTCTATGACGGAGAGTTGTCGAGTAACGGTTTTGTATCGTGTGGATTCTGCCATCAGCAACCTTCGGCATTTACGCAGCATGGCCACCGTGTAAGTCACGGAGTAAATGATCACTTGGGAAAACGTAATTCACTTGCCATTGGTAATGTCATCTGGCAGAAGACTTTCTTTTGGGATGGTGGAGTTAATCACCTTGACTTTGTTCCGCTCAATGCATTGGAGAATCCAAAAGAAATGGATGAATCGCTGGAGAATGTATTGAAGAAGTTAAATCATTCGGAACAATACAAAACTACTTTCAAGGATGCCTTCCAGGTAGAAGAAATAAAATCAGCCGAATTCCTTAAGGCGCTAAGTCAGTTTATGGCGGCCATGGTAACGGCCAACAGTCGCTACGATAAACATGTACGTAAGGAAGGCGAACAATTAACTGGTCAGGAGTTGAATGGTTTGTTGTTGTTTAAGCAAAAGTGCAGTAGTTGCCATGCTAGCGATTTGTTTACAGATGGTTCTTATCGCAACAACGGCATTACCGATGATTTTCGCTTTGACAAAGGTCGAGAAGAGATCACCCTTGACTCTGCCGATCGAGGCAAATTTAAAGTGCCCAGCCTTCGAAACGTAGAATACACTACTCCCTACATGCACAACGGTAATTTCAAAACACTGGAAGAAGTACTTGATCATTACAGCCAGGGAATAAAGGATAGTAAGACCCTGGATCCAATTTTTAAAAGCAATGCATCATTGGGTATAGCGCTGACTGAAAGTGAAAAGGCCGACATTATTGCCTTTTTGAAAACCTTAACCGATAAGGAATTTATTAACGATAAACGATTCTCTGAATACTAAAAACCTTTATTATGAAACGTCTCCCCCAGCTCTTATTTCTATTTTCCATTGTTTTTACAATCTCTTGTGCTCAGACGAAAGAATCAGAAATTCATCATGACAATCACAGCAAACAATCCATAAGTCCCAGAAGTTATGTCGATAGCGTGAATACTGGAATTATTGTAAAGGATACACTCAAGACAAGTGTTTTCAGAATGGCTATGGATTATGTGGGAAAGAATCATGTCCATATTGAGTATGGTTCGCCCGGAGTTAGGGGCCGGACAATTTGGGGTGGACTTGTGGCATATGACGAAGTTTGGGTGGCGGGTGCCCATGATGCTACTACCATTCAATTCAGCCGGGATGTTTCGATTAACAACAAACCAATTAAAAAAGGTAAATACGCATTGTTCGCAATACCAGGCCGGGAGAATTGGGTAATCATTCTGAATAAGAATTGGGAACAACATCTGGCGGATGACTACAATTCTATAGATGATGTGATTCGGATTACTGTTAAACCTGAAATACAAGAAAGTATTATGCAACGACTTACTTATTTGGTCAATAAGATTTCCAATACAGAAGGTGAGATTGTGATGGAGTGGGAACATGTACGGATAGTACTTCCATTCAAAAACAGTTAAGAATACACTCATCAACCGCCCACGAACCTTGGACTAACTCTTAATTATAAATTCTAACAAGATGAAAAAACTTATCATAACGATGATTCTTTCGACAGTGCTGGTGTACGGCTGCAAGGAAGAGAAAAAAGAAATCACACCGAAAGACACATCCTTTGAAAAGCTTTCACAGGTAGATTCAAAACTGAAAAACGAACTTCCCGATACCATCACGCATGAAAATCATTCTGTTATCATGGATGCCATATTAGGTAAGCCAAAGCATACCATTAAAACTATTGGAATCCTTGTGTACGATGGCGTAAACGATCTTGATTTTATGGGGCCGCGCTATGTATTTGGGCAGGTGGGTGTGCGTCCTCAGTTGATCGCATTGAGCCCTGGTAATTTTAAAACGGTAATGGGAGTTGAGATTGTTCCTACTACGGTGATCGATTCCGTTGATCAATTAGATATTCTTATCATCCCTGGCGGTTTCACTGGAACAATCGAAGCTGCCTACAATGAAAAGCTTCATGACTGGATTCGAAAGATAGACGAACACACTACTTATACCGCAGGTGTGTGTACTGGCGTTTGGGTGTTGGGAGCTACCGGTTTGTTAGAAGGAAAGAGAGCGACTACCAATTGGTACAAAGCCGAGGAGATGCTGAAGAAATACGGAGCTACTTTTACAAATGAACGCTATAGTAACGATGGCAAGTATTGGACATCAGCTGGTGTTACAGCCGGCATGGATATGTCGTTGGCGATTTTGAACGATAACTGGGGGAAGAAGTATACACAAGGTGTGATGCTCGATATGGAATACGACCCCGCACCACCAATCGTTGGTGGCACTCCGGAAAAAACAAGCTGGCTCGTTGAATGGATGATGAACGCTATGTATGATGCCGGTATGAATCCACTTATCGATAGTTTGGAGAATGTGAAAACAACAAAGACGCTTCAACGCGACTAAGAATTTGGATTCATGGGAAATTAAATCTTTAAATGATTTTGAAAACATCCGTAATAGTGCCAACAATATTGCGTTTAATACCACTGAAGGATAACTTACGAAATAGTACGTGCCAACTATATGTAATCGTTTAGTGATTGGTTCAATGAATCTCTATTATCGGCTTATGCTTTGGTAAAGACGAAATTATAAAAGTGCATCTGCCTGGGTAAAGATTCAACGAACAACGAATACATCAAATCCGGTTTGTTTAAGTAAATCCTTGGCTGTAGGTTGAATAATGGATTGATCAGAACTTTTTTACTGTGCAAGTTTAGTTATAGCCCCCATTTTAACTCTTAAACGGGTAATCGCATCCAAGTATTTCTGCTCCCATGTTTTTAAGTTCGCAGTTGACTTATTGGCCACCTCATATTGAAAGCCTGGTAGGATGGCGGAAGCATACCCACTGTACGGATCGGGTGAGGCATACAATGATTTATACCAGTTGCCAAACGGCATGCCTTCCTGATCAATCCACTGGCGCTCCAACGCAAGCATTTCGATGTTGATTGCTTTTTTGTTAGATGCATTGGCATTTGTTAATGCTGCTTCACACGCTTCACCCACTTTTTTTAAATCGTCAGCTGCCGTTAACAAGACATCGAACGAAAATTTGCTTGCAGATTTGTCGTACGCAGAAACAGATTTTTGCAAAGCTTCGAAATGAGTTCGCAAATCGGCTCCATAGCGGGCAACACTATAAGGAATCACATCGGCATTCGCGAGGCGCAGGGCAGCAATGCCAAACACACGCTCTACCAAAGGGCCCATGGAAAAAGTTGGATCTGAAAAATGTTCGTAGAAATAGAATGTATCATGGTTAGAATGATACATGGAAGGTCCACCAGTGCCACCACTCCACGAGGGAATGCCTATGTGTGTGTAGAAGGCAATGTGATCGGAGCCACCCCCTAAGTTGCCGATAGGAGGATTGGCACTTTGTTTACGCCAATGATCGTACACACTCTTGGCCGAGTCTGGATAAGGAATAACCTTGGTGGCTTCAATGATTAAACTTTTCAGTGACGGACTGGAAGCGCCACCAAAATTCCGGCCGCTCACCGCACCATCGGCATTAAAGTAAGCTACACCCTTTGCGTTGAGTTCATCGCGAAATTGTTCAACCCATTCGCTGGAACCAATTACACCTTGTTCTTCTGCATCCCAATGTGCAATCTTAATCGTGCGTTTTGGTTTGTGGCCCGCCTGCGCGAGTTTTCCTAGCGACTCACTTAATGATAATAACATGGCAGTGCCACTGTTCGGATCAGTAGCACCATGGCCCCAGGCATCGTAGTGCGAGCCAGCAATGATCCACTCGTTGGGTGATTCAGAGCCAACCAACGTGCCCACCACATTATATACGCGTTGAATCTTTCTTTCCTGTTGCACGCTTACTCTTACTTTTAACTCAGAGCCGCCTTCCAATCGATATGTATAAGGTAGTCCGCCCTGCCAGCCGGACGGCACAACTTTGCCTTGCATGCGGCCAATAATTTCTTTGGCCGATCCATACGGAAGCGGCAACACGGGAATAGAATGCATGCCACTTACTTCTTCGGGTTTCTTGCGAACGATTTTCTTTTTTCCATCCAGCGGCATTGCCGGTTCAAATGGAGTGAGCGGATCGCCCGTCCAATCGGCAGTAAGTAACGAGCCGCGCTGAATGCTGCTTTCATTAAAGTTCGGACCTTCCGGATAAACAAGTCCTTTTGCATAGCCACTGTCGGCCGGATCGGTAAAGATGATGAGCCCTACTGCTCCGTTGGCTTGTGCATACTTGGCTTTGTACCCACGAAAGTTTCCGCCATAGCGGGCAATAACAATTTTACCTTTTACTGAAATGCCCATCGCGGCAAGTTTTTCAAAATCTTCTCTGCGACCGTAGTTAGCATATACCACTTCGGCTGTTACATCGCCCGAGCCGGTGTAAGCATTAAAGCCAATCGGCAATTCGGGGTTAGCGGTAAACGGATCTTCGTGGTGGATATACTCTTTATTATTAAGTGGAATGCGTACGGGTTCCACCACTTCGGCATACGCAGTACCCGGCATAACGGGTAAATAAATATCGTAAGGAAAAATTTCCACCTGCAAACCTGCCTTGCGCATTACTTCGGCCATGTAATCGCGCACGCGCTCGTTGGCTTTGCTGCCGGCAATGTGTGGCTCTTTGGTAAGTTCTTTTAAATGATTTTTGTAGCGTTCGTTTTGCTGTTGCGTGAGAAAAACTGCCTCCGCTTGTTTTTGGGTTGCGTCACTCGTGGTGTTGAAGCCAGTGAGGGTTTGTGCAAAAGAGCCACTGCTAAGGAGAATGAGTAAACCGAGTAGTTGTTTCATTTGTTGGAAATTAATGTTGGAAGAAAGTGAAATATTCTCAAGTCTTGAAAAGGAATTGTGCAGGCGGTAAGTCTATTTTTAGAAGCTACACTTAGGGGTTTGACATCACCTTACTCTTCCTCACCAGAATATAATGCTGTTTGGCCGTGCCCCAATGGTAGCCCAACGAAAACGGTAGCTTCTCGCGTGTGGCCGAGGTTTTGAATGCTGAATCGAGATCGGCCTGATAGCGGGCATCACCAAAATCTTTTACGGGCTTTACATAGTCGCCATAAAACTGAACGGCCACATTCAGATTCTTTTTAAAATCTTTATACGGAATGCCGGTATCATCCTGAAATAGATTCTCAGCGTTATCCAGAATCAATTGTTTGATGTCGGTAAAGTATGCGTTATGCATCAGGTAGGAAGCCGACTTAACAAATGTATTAAACGGTGCATGCCCTGAAATAAATTTTATAAACTCAGGGCGTTCTTTCAACCCGGCATTTGAGATGCTGATAGAAAAATAATACAATGTTTTTACGCTACCGGTTTCTGTATCGCGAAATACGAGTTTAACGCCCGGTGTTTTTTGCCAATGTAACTTTTTGAGTTCTACTTCGGTTTCCACTCCGGTGGAATCTAGGGTAATAAATTTTTGTTCCAGCAATTCATGACCGGAGCGCTCAATAAAAAAATAAAGCGGTGGTAATACCCCGCGCACGCGTTTCAAATCTTCCTTCATGTGTTTGGTGATGAAATAACTTTTCTGAAAGATGTCGCGCAGCGAGCGACCCAGACTATCCAGAAACATATCGCGGTCGGTAAGTGAAATTGTATCGAGGGCAGGCACCGCGGTAACGGGTTCGAGGGCTGCCAATATATACGTGTTGGTGTTTGGATAAAGATAGTTGGCATGCAGAAAGTCGGGCCCGCTAAACGGATAGAAGAGTGTGAGTGAATCGTTTTGCAAATTGGAAAACGTGGTGTCTTGCCAGGCTTCCATTTTGCTAAGCCGGCTTTCAAACATTTTTTGCCAACTGTTATCCATGGAGGTTTTATAATCCTGCCAGTATTGATCACCCTCAAGCGTTGAAAATGTATTCGAATCCAGTTGTGGCATGCCGGCAATAAACCGTGCTAAGTTATCCAGCAGGGTATCTTTTGGTATTGGGGCAACCGAGGGCACGGCCGCAACAGTGTCTAATACCAACGAGTCGACTTTTACAGAATCAACAAAGGAGGTTTCATTTTTTTCGGGAGTGGTGCACGAGAGCACGAGAACACCACACACAAGTGCAGCGGCAACAAAAACATACTTCATGAGATCGTAATATTATTTTTTTTATTGTAACGGGTGGCAAGCAAATACAGCATATAGCCCGGCACCATGGTGCCCAGCGAATACAAAATGATTTTAACATCTTCTGCTGCCACATAATATATCATCCACGAAGTGCAGACAATGAATATTAAAGGTGGCAAAGGATAGAGCGGTACCTTGAAGTGATCCGTGGAGAGATTTTTTCTGCGCAGGAAAAATATTCCAAACACCGTAAGCATGGAAAAGATGGAAAGACTCACCGAGATGTATTGAATGATTTCTTTAAACGAGCTAACCAGCACAAGGAAGATGGACCATCCGGCTTGCACGAGAATGGCCAGGTAGGGCATATCGTAACGGTTCTTCACAGAAAAGGAACGCAACAATATATAATCTTCGCCAATGGCTTCGGTAACGCGTGGCCCGGCAATGGTCATGGCACTTAACGTAGACAGTAATGCAAAACTAAAGATGCCCGAAAAGATGAGTCCTGCTCTGGTGCCGAAGAGTTTATGGGCCACTACATTTCCAATATCGTTTTGCCCTTGCAGTTCCTGAAAGGTGGCCGTATAAAGAAACATGGCATTGAGTGAAAGATAAATGATCACTACGATAAAAGTGCCGAGGATCAATGAAACCGGTAAGTTCTTCGCAGGGTTATCAAGGTTGCCGGCAATATAGGCGGAGGCATTCCACCCGGTGTAAGCATAGACTACAAACACCAACGACACTGCAAAACCCGGACTCAGAATTAAATCCCAATCACCGGGCTGCGGAAGAAAATGAATGTCTGTTTTGCTAACGGATGTAATAAAGAATGGAGCTATGTAGAAGAATAAAATCAGGCTAAGCTTGATAGAAGTTAAAAATGTTTGCGCCCGACCTCCGGTTTTTACTCCAAACCAATGAATGGCTGACACGCCAACGATGGTACACACAGCAATCACTTTGGTGGGAAGTCCCAATGCTTCGGTGGCATATTCGCCAATGGCTATGGCTACAGCCGAGATGGCTCCGGCAAAACCTACAATAGCACTCATCCAACCGCTAAGAAAACCCAACACGGGATGAAAGATTTTTCGGAGGTATAAATATTCACCACCCGATTTTTTTAGTACCGTGGCAATCTCGGCATAGGTGAAGGCGCCCGACAAGGCCACAACACCCCCCAACAGCCAGAGCATTAAAATAACAAACCCAGAAGGCAACGACCCTACCTGATACCCGAGGGAGGTAAAGACTCCGGTGCCAATCATATTGGCGATCACCAGCATGATCGCAACCGATAGCGTATAGTTTTTAGAGGGGGTCATTTAAATAAAGTTGAGAAGATCAGAAATGGTTGTGAAAAAGCAAAATCACCCAATGAGTTGTGAACGGAAATCCCTTTTCGTTTATCCTATCAGTGGTCTATGTCCTCACAGGCCACTTACTTATTGTGAATATATTTCGGATTGTGGAGACACAGACCAAGGAAGAAGGAAGTTTATATTTCATCCCTAAAGGGGTTTGACTTTGCATTTAGCACGTTATCATTATCTGGTCCCTAACGGGACTACTCAAAGCCAAACTTAAGTCCCGTAGGGACGACATGTTGGTAAACGATTCAAAAAATGCAGAGCCCTGTAGGGACGATATATTAGTTTCCCACAAAGGCTGAATCTTCGAATACCAGGAACGAGTTAAAAACAAAAACCCTCCCGGAATCCGGAAGGGCTTTTTTATCCTAAGGTCGAAATCGTAATCGCTTACATCTTCTTAGGCACTAATACTTTATTGGTCATGTGAACTACACCGTTGTTAACCGCCACATCGGCATTGGTTACTTCTGCGCCACCCACAAACACTTTACCATCCTTCAATTCTACTTTTATTTTTTCACCTTGAAGGGTAGTCAGCTCCTGACCATTTGAAAGGTCAGCCGCTTTAACAGTGCCCGCAACAACGTGATACTTCAATACGTTCTGAAGTTTGCTTTTGTTCTCAGCTTTCAAAAGCATGTCAACAGTTGATTGAATAGCCGCAAAGGCATCATTGGTAGGAGCAAATACAGTAAACGCATCGGTACCTTTAAATACATCAACCAGTTCGCCAGCCGATAAAGCAGCTACAAGTGTGCTCAAATTAGGTGTATTGATGGCGGTCTCGGCAATAGACTTTGGTAAGGCAGCAATTGAATCAGCAACACGCTGAACGGCAGTCAATGAATCGGCCACACGGATCGAATCTTGTGTAAATTTTTCACGAGCCGCTTTTCCACCGTCACCACAGCTGGTAACGAGGATAGCAAATAGGGCGAATACGCCAACGAGGATGAGTGATTTTTGTGTTTTCATAGTTTTTCTGTTTGAGTTTCGTGGTATTAACACAAAAGGCACTTGAATGTTTGATTTAATTTGATTGAAACCACCATGAAAATTCACATTTGTCGACAGACTGCTTCCGTTTGCCAGAAAGGCATTGTCTTTAGGCGGCTAACTTCTTATTTTTCAACTTATTCAATCTTATTATGAAAAGAATCGTACTAGCACTTTTTGGCCTAAGCCTCAGTTCAATAGCCTTGGCGCAGCTTCCGGACTCTACGTATATAAAACAAAACTATGAAAAACTGGAAGTGCACATTCCCATGCGGGATGGTATCCAATTGTTTACTTCCATTTACCTGCCTAAGGACAAAGCCAAAACCTATCCGATTCTGATGCAACGCACCTGTTACAGTGTTTCGCCTTATGGTGCAACAAAATACAGGCGCACCCTCGGGCCTTCTAAACATCTTATGAAAGACGGCTACATCTTTGTATATCAGGATGTGCGTGGGCGATGGATGAGCGAAGGTGAGTTTGATAATATGCGTCCTAACATTCCCGGCAACGACCGTAAAAACAAGACGGCCGTTGATGAAGCTTCGGATACCTGGGACACCATTGACTGGCTGATTAAAAATCTGAAAGGAAATAATGGGCGCGTAGGGCAGTGGGGGATTTCGTATCCGGGATTTTATGCTGCGGCTAGTATACCGGATGCACACCCGGCTTTGAAGGCATCTTCACCACAAGCGCCCATCTCTGATTTTTTCTTTGATGATTTTCATCACAATGGAGTTTTTCTGCAAAGTTACCTTGCGGCCTTTGGGGTATTTGGCTATCAACATGAAAAGCCCACCGACAAAAGTTGGTACGATGATAAACTGAGTCGATTCCGCACTACCAATCCAAAAAATGGCTATGATTTTAATCTCAGCATGGGGCCGCTAAAAAACGCAACCGAAAAATATCATCATGATAATTTCTTTTGGCAACAAACAGTGGAGCATCCCAACTACGATGAGTTTTGGCAAAAGCGAAGTATACTGCCGCACTTAACAAATGTTAAACATGCTGTGATGACGGTGGGCGGCTGGTATGATGCCGAAGATCTATACGGCCCACTCAATATATATAAACGAATTGAGGCAACCAGCCCAGCAGCGCAGAATACCATTGTGATGGGACCGTGGAGCCACGGTGACTGGGCCCGCGAAAGTGGCTTTCAGACCGTGAACCATATTTACTTTGGGGATAGCATCTCCACGTTTTACCAGCGCGAAATAGAACGCAAATTTTTTAATTCCATCCTTAAGGAGAACACAAAACCCGACTTGCCCGAGGCATATATGTTTGACTGTGGATTAAAAACATGGAAGCAATTTGCGGAGTGGCCTCCAAAGGGAATACCTCCGGTGAAATTGTACTTTGCTGAAAACGGAAAACTGTTTGTGAATCAACCGACAAAGACAGAAGCTGAATTTGAATACATCAGCGATCCGACAAAGCCTGTTCCGTACACATCACAAACCGAAGGCCTTGTGTTTACACCACGCAGGTTTATGTCGGATGATCAACGGCAGGCTTCCACGCGGCCCGATGTAATCACCTTTGAAAGCGATCCGCTTACCGATGAAGTTACACTGGCCGGTGAGATTATGGCAAAACTGAAAGTTTCGATGTCGGGCACCGATGCAGATTTTATTGTGAAATTGATCGATGTGTATCCCAACGATCATCCTAGTTATAAACATAATCCCATTAATATTGTAATGGGTGGCTATCAGCAGTTGGTGCGCCACGAAGTTTTTCGCGGCCGCTGGCGCAACAGTTTTGAAAAGCCTGAACCTTTTAAGCCGGGCGAAGTAACGGATGTAAATGTTACTTTGCAGGATATTCTGCATACGTTTAAAAAAGGTCATAAAATCATGGTGCAAATTCACAGCACGTGGTTTCCGTATATCGACCGCAACCCACAGAAGTATGTAGATAATATTTATAAGGCCAATGCCGAAGATTTTGTAAAAGCTACTATTAAAGTGTATGGTTCTTCAGTAGTTGAAATTGGTGGTGGAGAAAAGTTGAATACGAAAATTGATTCATTTAAGAAATGAGAAACAAGATCTGCTGCATTTTAAGTTTTGTTTTAATCACAACGTACTCGCTCGCACAAAAGCGGACGTACGATACCGTGCCTAATTTGCCTGAGCATTATTGGGTGCGATTGGAAAAATTTAAGAAAGAAGTGACGCTTCCTGGCAAGATTGTATTTCTAGGCAATAGCATTACAGAAGGCGGCAATTGGAAAAAGATGTTGAAAGATTCTACGGTTATCAACCGTGGCATTTCGGGCGACAATACATTTGGTGTGGTGGCCCGCATGGATGAAATTTTGAAACTAAAGCCTGGTAGTATATTTATTCTTATCGGCACCAATGACTTGTCGAAGAGTATTCCAAACGAGGCGATTATCGAAAATATTTTTACGATCGTATCAAAAATAAAAGCAGGTTCACCCAAGACAAAAATCTATGTTCAAAGCATTTTGCCCATAAATGAAACGGTCGAAAAATTTCCGCAGCAGTTTAATAATGGCAGTCATATCCTGATTATTAACGATCAGCTCTCGCGCTATGCCGAACGATTACGCTATACCTATGTTGATCTTTATAGTAAATTTCTGGATGATCAGGGAAAACTAAGGGCATCGTATACCTACGATGGATTGCATCTGAATGCATTCGGGTATCAGCGCTGGCTCGAAGTATTGAAAAGTTTAAAGTACCTTTAAGCGAGAACTAATTTTGAAATAGAACTATGAAGAGAGTATTGGTGAGTTGCTTTTTACTGGTGAGTATGGGTGCGGTTGGACAGTTTAAAAATATAAAGTTAGCCGAACAGGTGGATGGCATCTATCCTCCGCTTGAGCCAAGTATCACGATCAATAAAAAGAATCCGAAAAATATTGTTGCCGGAGTTGTGTTGGATCGTGCCATCTACACCCACGATGGGGGTGCAACCTGGGCTGAAACAAAACTTGAGTCTCCGTTTGGAGTCTATGGTGATCCGGCCGTGATCTCGGACGTAAAAGGTGACATTTATTTTTTCCATTTGGCCGACCCAAGCAAACAAGGTAGAAGTAATGACGAATGGCTCGACCGTATTGTATGTCAGAAATCTACCGATGGTGGCAAGACGTGGAACGGTGGCGTTTCCATTGGTCACAATCCACCCAAAGATCAAGACAAAGAATGGCCGGCTGTGCATCCGCGCAAGCAGTACATTTACACTACGTGGACTCAGTTTGATAAATATGGTTCCACCGATCCGAATTGTCACTCAAATATTCTTTTTAGTAAATCAACGAATGAGGGAAAAAAATGGAGCGACCCGATTCAGATCAACCAAAATCCGGGCGATTGTGTGGACGATGATAACACCACCGAAGGTGCTGTGCCAGCAGTAGACGAAGCGGGTCGTGTGTATGTGGCATGGTCAAACCAGGGAAATATTTATTTCGATCGTTCTTTTGATGGTGGTGAGATGTGGCTTACCAATGATTTGCTGATTGCAAAACACGAAGGCGGTTGGTCGATGGATATACCGGGCATCAGTCGTTGCAACGGAATGCCTGTATTAAAGATCGACAACAGCAAAGGCCGCCTTAGTGGTAGTTTGTATCTGGTGTGGGCCGATCAGAAAAATGGTAAAGACGATACCGACATTTGGTTTATGCGCTCTACCAATCAAGGTGATATGTGGACACAACCAATGCGCATCAATCAGGATGCGCCCGGCAAGCATCAGTTTTTGCCTTGGATGGCCGTTGATCAGGGAACGGGATACATCTATATAGTGTATTACGATCGCAGAGCCTATGATGATTTGCAAACCGATGTTTACATGGCCTATTCAACCGATGGTGGCGGATCTTTTAAAGAAGTTAAGGTAAGTGAAAGTCCGTTTGTTCCAACTGAAACAAAATTTTTTGGCGATTATAACAATATTGACGCACATAAGGGAATTATCACACCCATCTGGACACGCATGGACAATAGCCGCACCAGCGTATGGACATCTGTAATCGTAGATTCGGAATTACTTAAGTAAACTGCCAACAATTTGGTCATCGCGGCCTTGTCTCAAGAGCCGCGATCTCGTTCAATGGTAGCTTAAGAGATACTATCAACAATCCGATCCATCAACATCGCAGGCTTCGCCTTCGGCAGTTACAGGTTGATTCCCAATTTGTGTGAGGGCCTGCACAAATACCTCGGCAGCTTGCGCTCCGGAAATTCCGTATTGATCATTGATGATGTAATAAGGCACACCACTGATGCCTCGTTGCTGATTTACCTGCTCGCGGGTAATAACTTCCGCAAGACCCTCATCCGAATTAAGAAGTTCAGCAATGCGTTTTGGATTCAAGCCAACCTGTTCGCTAATGGCTAATAAATTTTCCTGCTTGGTAAGATCAATACCTTCTTCAAAGTAGGCTTTCATAAACGCTTCTTTCGCAGCGAGTTGCTTTCCTTCCTGTTTAGCAAACCAAATGATGCGATGTGCATCGCGGGTATTAGGCGATTTTTTTTGTTTTGAGAAATCGAACTTCAAACCTTCTCCGGCTGCCACTGAGGCGACATGGTTAGTGATCTGGTTATATTTTTCTGCGCTTCCGAATTTCTTTGTCAGGTATTCTTTCTGATTGAACCCTTCGGGTGGGGTGGAGGGGTTCAGTTCAAACGGCAGGTAAGCGACTTCAAATTCGAATTGATCACTCAGTTGAGTCATTGCTTTTTCAATTCTTCGTTTGCCGATGTAACACCACGGGCACACTACGTCCGAAGCGATGTCAATTTTTATTTTGGATTTAGTCATTGAATGAATTTAGGTAAAAACCCCACTCCACGGCCAATAGTTCAACTTTTGTAAAAACCTTCCTTGGTTCTTTACGTATATTAACTGCAATTACGAATAATATCCATGAAGAAAACAAAACTTGGTGAGTTTGAAGAATTGGTGCTGCTGGCCGTAGCGGCTCTTCGGCAAGATGCTTATGGTGTCGAAATCAAACGCGAACTCGAAACACGGCTAAAAGAAAAGTTAAGCGTGGGTTCCATACAATCTGCCTTGAAGCGCATGGAAGAAAAAGGATTTCTTACTTCTGAATTTGGTGAAGCCACGCTGAAAAGAGGCGGCAAGCGCAAGCGTATTTACACGACAACTTCGTATGCACACAAAGTGTTGGCCGAGATGAAAGATATCCGTGCTGGATTGTGGGAGTCCATTCCAACATTGGCGCATGAACTAAGAATGATATGAGTCTGGATAAGGTAACACCCCCACGTCTTCCGCTGCGTCTTCTTCGTCTCGTGGTGAAGCAAGACTATCTCGAGGAAATAGAGGGCGACATGGAAGAGATTTTTCAGGAGCAAGTGCAGCAACATAGCCTGAAGAAAGCCCGGAGAGTGTATGTCTGGGAAATTGTAAAACTGTTGCGACCAATTTTGTTGAAACGATTAAACGCGCTCCCGATGGTAAATCACTTCACACTCTTCAGAAATTATTCAAAAACTTCTATGCGGAGTTTAATGAAAAATCCATTGAGCTCTTTTATTAATGTGTTCGGATTGTCATTTGCCATCGGCATTTGTATTCTGGTGTATGCCTTTTTGGAATATGATAGTAGTATTGATCAGTTCCATCATAACAAACAGGAAGTTTTTCTGGCTACATTTTATGCCGATCGGGATGGATCGCTACAACAGCATGGCATTACTCCCAGGCCACTGGGTGAAATGTTAAAACAAGACTTTGGTCAAATCAAAAAGATGTGCCGGGTAGAAGATGGAAATGTTGTATTGAAATATGAAGACAATGTATTTCATGAACGTATTCGTTATGTAGACCCTGCCTTTCTGGAGATGTTCACCTTTCCATTGAAATGGGGAACCGCCAGTTCTTTATCCGATTTAAACAGCATTATTCTGAGCGAGGATATGTCTATCAAGTACTTTGGAGAGGAGAATCCGGTTGGCCGCGAGTTGCTTATGATCTTTGGCGATCAAACCAAGAAGGCATTTATGGTTACCGGTGTGGCGGCAACGTTTCCCAAAGCGCGCGCCATTGATTTCAACTTCCTGATCAATTTTGAAAATACGCGAGTAGCTAACGCTGCCTATAACACCAACGACTGGAGTGAGTTTGTAAACGCTACGTTAATTCAACTAGATCCCGCTTCGATCGGTTCTATCGAATCGGGCATGGAGAAGTACAAAACTTTACAAAATGAAGTACAACATAACTGGCCCATTGCTTCTTTTGCTTTCGAACCGTTGACCACGCTGTTTGAAAAATCAGCCAACATAAAAAATTGTATTTCGCAAGATGGCAATGTAGAGGGCCGCATCGGTATGCCCATCATCGCCATCTTTATGCTGACACTAGCTTGCTTCAACTACATAAACATTGCGATTGTATCGGCTGCGAAACGACTGAAAGAAATTGGAGTACGAAAAGTTATTGGTGCCAGCAGAACCAGGGTCATTATACAATTTTTAACAGAGAACGTTGTCGTTACCTTCTTTGCTTTGGTGGTGGGATTATTGTTGGGCATGTTCATCTTCACGCCCTGGTTTACGCAATTTACCGGCTGGCCATTGGAAGTGAAATTATGGGATGGAAATCTGTGGCTATTTCTTGTGATGCTGTTATTATTTACGGGCATTACTTCCGGCATTTATCCGGCTTTTTATATTTCAAAGTTTGATGCAACCCGAATCTTTAAAGGATCACTTGAGTTTGGCAGAAAGAATCCGCTGACGAAAGTATTTCTAGGCATACAACTAATTCTGGCCTGCATTACCATTACGGCTGGTGTTGTGTTCACTCAAAATAATCATTACCAACGAAGCCGCAGTTGGGGGTATAATCAGAAAGAGGCACTTTATGTTACAGTACCCCATCAAGCTGCTTTTGAGCAAATAAAGACGGCAATGATGCAGAACCCGAATGTTATCTCACTTTCGGGATCACATGATCATTTGGGAAGAGGTGTTTCCACTACAGTACTACATACACCACCCGATCGCCAGTATGAGGTTAATCAATTGTCGGTGGATGCTCATTATTTTGAAACACTGGGCTTACAGTTCAGCAAAGGTCGGGGTTTCAACGAACATCCTGGAAGTGATCGGCAGGCTCTTGTAGTGAATGAATTGCTGGTTCAGAATTTAAACTTAACAGACCCAATCGGCTACCAATTTAAAATAGACAGCCTCAACTATGAGGTGATTGGTGTGCTGAAAGATTTTCATACGGAAAGTTTTTTCCAAAAAATGAAGCCAACCATTTTTAAAGTAGTGGACGAGAAAGATTGCCGATACTTATCGTTACAGGTGAAAGCCGGAACGGAAAAAGAAACCTATGCAGCCTTGCAAACCCAATGGGCAAAGCTCTATCCGGAAATTCCTTTTCAGGGTGGATTGCAAGAGGATGTGTGGAGTGACTATTTTTTTAGTCTTGATAAGTCTGTGGCGTTCAATAGCATCATTGCTTTTGTGGCCGTGATGTTGGCAAGTTTAGGATTGTATGGTTTGGTTACACTCAACGTATCGGGCCGGGTGCGTGAATTCAGCATTCGCAAAACATTGGGGGCCGGGCTTCGTAATCTGGCAGGGGTAATTATGAAACAGTATGTGTTGCTTACGCTTATTGCCCTTGCCATTGGTGCCCCGATCAGTTATTTGTTTACCAAAGCTTATTTAGATATGCTCTTTTCCTACTCCATGCCGATGGGGTATTCGGGTAGCATTATCTCAGTGCTTATGTTGATTGTTGTTTTGCTTATGGTGGTGGCTACGCAAATCAGAAGAGTATCGAAAACAAATCCGGTGGAAGGCTTGAAAGTAGAATGATCTCCGGGCGGCAGTAAGTTAGTAGGCGGATAAAATTACCTTGGTAATTCTTGTGGCTTTCCGTTACCTTTGCCGCTTCTTATTTATTAGAAATTAAAACCAATTATGGCAACAGTAGCATCACAAGCAAAATTTAAGGTAAAAGACATTTCCCTGGCGGAATGGGGTCGCAAAGAAATAAAATTGGCTGAAGCCGAAATGCCAGGTTTAATGGCCCTGCGTGAAGAATTCGGTGCAAAAAAGCCTTTGAAAGATGCCCGGATTGCTGGCTGTCTTCACATGACCATCCAAACTGCGGTATTAATTGAAACCCTCATTGAACTGGGTGCTGAAGTTACCTGGTCGAGCTGCAATATTTTTTCAACGCAAGATCACGCAGCTGCGGCTATTGCCAAAGCAGGCATTCCTGTTTTTGCATGGAAAGGAATGAATGAAGAGGAGTTTGACTGGTGTATTGAACAAACGTTGCATGCTTTTAAAGATGGCAAGCCGTTGAATATGATTTTGGATGACGGTGGTGATCTTACCAACATGGTATTGGATCGTTATCCGGAACTGGTGAAAGGTATCCGTGGCATTTCAGAAGAAACCACTACGGGTGTTCATCGGTTGGTGGAGCGTCAACATAGTGGTAAACTTCCGTTGCCGGCTATTAACATCAACGACTCCGTAACGAAATCGAAGTTTGATAACAAGTACGGGTGCAAAGAATCGTTGGTGGATGCAATCCGCAGAGCTACCGATGTAATGATGGCTGGAAAAGTTGCTGTTGTTGCCGGGTATGGAGATGTGGGTAAAGGTTCTGCGGCTTCGTTGCGTGGTGCCGGTGCGCGAGTTATCGTTACCGAGATAGATCCTATCTGTGCACTGCAAGCTGCTATGGATGGTTTTGCTGTAAAGAAAATGGACGATGCTGTGAAAGAAGCGGATATTGTAGTAACCGCTACCGGTAACTTTGGTATTGTGCTGTCGCGCCACTTCGAGAATATGAAAGACAAAGCGATTGTGTGTAACATCGGCCACTTTGATAATGAAATTGATGTAGCCTGGTTGAAGAAGAACGCAACCCGCGATGAAGTAAAACCACAGGTTGATTTATATACCTTGAAAAATGGTCGCCAGGTAATTTTACTTGCCGAAGGTCGTTTGGTAAACTTGGGTTGTGCCACAGGTCACCCATCGTTTGTAATGTCAAACTCATTCACCAACCAAACGTTGGCGCAATTAGAACTTTGGACTAATACGGATAAGTATGAAAACAAAGTTTATATGCTACCAAAACATCTGGACGAGAAAGTAGCACGCCTGCACCTTAAGAAGATTGGCGTGGTGTTGGAAGAGCTATCCACAGAACAAGCCAAGTATATTGGTGTAGAACAGAGTGGGCCATTCAAACCAGATTATTATCGTTATTAAATAAACTTTAGGCCGCTTCCCTTCTCCTTTGGAGAAGGTGTCCGCCAAATGGCGGATGGATGAGGTCTTGGTCTCTCTGCTTGCAAATAGAGAGGAATCCCGCGGCATGGTGCTGCGGGATTTTTTTTGTGTTTAGCCAATTATGTATATTCGGATGTTGCACGTAATAATTTTTTTTGATGAGATTAGAATTAGAACTACAGTATGCAGAGTTTCATCCTGACCAAGTTGAAAAAGTTGGACCGGTTGATTTAGGCCAAGCACTAAAAATTTTTCATTCCTACCCCTGGGACAAAGAATTTGAGAAGATTGAAGAGAGGACAAAAGAGAACTTAACCTCGACCGTTCCAACTGTGTCAATAAAGAATAGGGACAAAGAGATACTAATTGTTTCAGCAAGAGATAAAAATAATTTCATTGTTGAGTTCTTGACTCCTACTCATCGCGGAGAGTACATCATACCGATTAACTCCTTCGACAACAAACAAGGGTTAACGACTGAAGCCTTTGTCACAATGTTTTATGCCGGGACAATCAAAAAAGCACTTAAACTTAAACCCTTAACACCAACTTAAACAAATGACATTGGTGTTTACAAGCTATCAGAGTATCCATTGTTTGTGTCCGGACTTACGGCTGGAATATTGATCTTAATATTGATTTTTGACTTTTGGGCAAATGGATTCACCTCTAAAGCACTGCCAGCGATCTATTTTGTTGGTTTGATTATTTTACTGGTAGGCTCTCAAGCAATAGTGACCATCCAATATATTTTTAACGATTGGAGTAAAGTAGTTTCATTTGACAATGAAGGTCTGATAATCAAACAAAAAGGAAAGGAAGTTAAAATAAAGAAAAGCGAGATAGAACAAATTGCAGTGATTGAAAATGATGGTAGTAAGTACTTGAGATATTACAAATATGCAAGAATCAAGACTAAAGACGGTAAAGCATTTATTGTGACATCTTTCATCATGGAGCCAATGGTTCTTGTAAATAAATTAAGGGTTAATCATAAAGAAGAGTCTGTTTTTTTCCTACCGACAATTAGCCTCGACATCCAATCAGAAAAGCAAAAACAAAAAATAGAACGGGACAGGAAAAAAAAGAAGATTGAGTTTCTTGAGAATTTTAAAGACTACGAGGACTCAAAACTCAGACAAATAATTGGAGACAGCAAGAGGTACGCGGACTACGCAGTAGAAGCAGCGACCGAGATTTTAGAGCGGAGAAAAAAATTAAAGCGCCCAACAAAATGAACGTGCCTTAGTGTTGGTTAGGTGTTGAATTGAAGTTTTAATTTTGTGTGTTGAACAGAACGCAGACAGGCCGCTAAAGTTATTCCTTCGTCATTGGCTTTAGCTTCCTTTCCAAGCGGAGTCTCCTGCAAGGGATTCCGCGTTATAGAATAAATTGAATTAGCAATTAGTAATGAGAATTAGTCAAATTCTATTAGCGATTCTACTGACAGTTCTTCCAATATGCTTGTTTGCGACTGACTACTACATAGCTAAGGCAGAACTAAATGTAAGAGCGGGAGCAGGAACAGAATATTCGGTTTTATTTACTTTACAAAAAGGTGATGAAGTTGAAGTTTTATCCAAAGAAAACAAGTGGTATTTAATTAAGTATATGGGAAAAACTGGTTATACCCATTCCAAATATTTAAGTTATGCAAGAACTACACCTGATGTAAGATTGCAAGACGCTCAGCAAACAGTATCACATATACTCATAACAGCTTACTCGATCTTAGCTCTTTTTGTTGTTTTTATTATTTACGGAAAGATACGTGACAAAATACTATTAAGTAGAGTCACAGATACTACAAGAGGCACTAAATCAGAAAGAAACCTAGCGTTAAAACTTTTAAAGAACGGCCTACCTAAAAAGAATATTTTTCATGACTTGTATGTAGAAAAACGTAAAGGAGAGTTTTCTCAGATTGATTTGGTTGTTTTATCCAATGTAGGGATTATCGTATTTGAAGTGAAAGATTATAGTGGCTGGATTTTTGGAAATGGGAGTCAATCTCAATGGACTAAAGTCTTAGCTTACGGAAAACAAAAATATACTTTCTATAATCCCATAAAGCAAAATAACAAGCATATAGATGAGTTAAGAAAACAGCTTTATCAATTTGGAAATATTCCATTTTATTCAATCGTGGTTTTCTACGGGGAATGTGTACTAAAAAATATCAATTTTGTTCCCAGCGGCACATTTATTGTAAAGTCCAAAAGAGTGATAGAGGTTGTGAGAAGCATTTTACAAACTAATGAACCAGTTTTTTACACAAATGAAAATGAGATAATTCGTATTTTAAGACAAGCTGTTGTGAATGGAGGAATTAGGGAAAATCAGATTCAACATAGTGCAAACATGACAGATATGCTTGGTATCCATAGGATATTTGATTAAGTGTTGTGCAATCAATACCAGTGAATTACTATTACTACTACGGTTTACCACCATACTTAAATATGCAAACCGATTTTTTAACAATTCCAGTTCTGCCAACATCCGATCTCAGGCGATATGTTGAGTGGTATAAACAAAAATTAGGTCTCGAAGTACATTTTGCTGATAGCATATATGCCGTTTTATATCGGAACAACCTCTGCATTCATTTGCAATGGCATGCAGACACAATCGAAGATCCTTTGCTAGGTGGTTCTGTTATTAGAATTTATGTAAAGAATCTCAAGCCGATTTTTGATGAATTTATTGAACGCGGCACAATTACATCTGATAAACTAAGAACCAATACACCCTGGAACACTAACGAATTTGGTTTTCATGACTTGAATGGCAATGCCATTTTTATTTTCGAGGAGATTCATCCTTTTTAATAGGGTCATGTCAAACGTGAGTATGGTATATTGCTGAGTTATAAAATATTTTGGAATTTTTATATTAGGCAAATAACAGCTTGTAAAAACGTTAACTAGAATAAAATGGATGTGTATTTGATCATACAAAAACCTGCTTATCAGGCGCTCTTATTTTTGTTGCTTACACCTATACTAATTTTTGTAATTCAACCAAAGAGTGCTGATATGGCGTGGCTCATCGCAGCTTGCACTTTTGGATTGTTTCTGATAGTCAATGCAGGACTGCTTTGGTTTGATGATAGCCCGTGGAAATACTTCTTTTATTCTATAGGTTTTGCTGTCGGTTACTTGCTGCTCATTGTAATTATTATGCAGGGCATACTAAGAATTTTGAAATTGGAGGATTCGGGAGAGAACGCCATGGCTTTTTTGATATTGATCTATCAGCCTTTTGCCCTGCTGCCGGTTATGTTGGCTAAATGGATAGTCACTAAGTGGTTCTAATGCATTCCAATTTCCAGGCTTGCTTCTTTTTTACAGGATTTTGATAAAAACAAAGTCCGTCTTGATTCAAGACGGACTTTTTTATTATACCAATTCTTATTTCTTCACTTCATATCTAAACGTTCTGCCATTTTTATTGGTGAGGGTTACTATGTTATCGCAGGTGCCATCGCCATAGTCAACCGTAAGTTCGCGGTTGCCATGCTTGATTAGCTTCACACCACTTACAGGGATGATCACACCTTCAGCGGCACAGGCTCTGCGGTAAATAAGTCTTTCTAAAATTTCTATTGAATAGCCACGACCGTTGCGAAATGTGCCCTGCGCAGTTCCATAGATAATCAAACGATCTAAGATATTATTTTCATTGCGCTCGTGCTCACGTCTGCGGTTTACTTCGCGGGTTGCTACACGTCCGTCCGGCCAGGTAATTTTGCCATCGGCAAGAACCACTTCGTACACAACCAATGAATCTGTTACGCTCACTACTGTTACTGTGCGGGTTCCTTCAATTTTTATTCCGTTAATCGAATATTCTTCAAATGTGATGCTCCACTGCGAGCCGGCTTCATTCCAACTTCCTTCATGCACTACAACAATAGCTCCGGTGCGCACATTGCCGCGTGGGTCAGTGCAGCCCGCTCCGAAATCAAGGCGCAGACTTCCATCGCCTTTAGAACCTGAGCGCGTTAAGGTGGCGCACAGCAGGCGTTCGTCTGAATTTACTTTTCCACCCGATAAATCAGCATCGGTGCTGGTGAAAGCTTCGGTAACCATATCGTCACCATCATCAAAGTACGAGTCTTCAAGAGCATCAAGATTAGCGTCTTCAATTTCTTCGGGAGAAAAATCGGGTGTTGTTTCATCGTTGTTACACGATACCAGCAGGGCAAGTGATAGGCCCACGAAGAGAAAATAAATTTTTCCGCGTAAGGCGTTGAGCGAGTTTGTGATGTTTAGCGTTTTCATAGTTGTGAAGTTTTGTTTCGCAGGCTTAGAGGCAAATCATTAAAAAAAGTTTAATGCGCACCTGAACAAAAATGAAAATAATGAACAACGCCAAGTTAGATCAACGCGGTTAGATAGCGGTAGACTCGTAAGGTTTAATCCTACTGTAGTTTTATTTAGACACCTTGGAGTGAGATTAAGTTTTCTCATTTTCAGACTCTTCTGATTTTTCTTCTACCAATTCAACGGTAGTTTCTTTTCTGGTAAAATCCTGCCTGTTTCGTGGCAAGAATGGCCCGCCCACAATTCCTACTCCAGCCAACGCCAGAATGATTAACAGGATGAGTCCTATTGTTCTCAATATTTTTTTAAAGCGTTTCATTACGTCTTTATTAACCTCCGCCAAAGCGGAATTTGATTTAAATAAATGGAGATGTTAAGGTCAGGTTGACCTTATTAAATGAACAGATTTGTTCGAGGTGCTTAAGTAAAGATTAAATCTTCGTCAGAAGGCGGAAGCTGTTTCGAAAAATAGCAAGTCAGTACAGAGAAGGAGTCTACTTGCTTCTGGTTGGTTTTAAAATTAAGGTCCACAACGCTGTTTTGAAAAAGCAGTCGATAAGTGTCAGGTTGGAGGAGATCACTTTGATCAGTATGATTTTTATAAAAGCTTTTTTGCGAACGGGGCTGTTTGAGAGCAATCCATTCTGTTTGGGCCTTATGTTTAAACGAAAGAGGAGAAGCAATTGAGCCAGAGAAGAACCCACTCACCAGGGCAAGGGCAACTAAACACGTATACAGGTTTTTTCTGATGCTATGGTTTGTGTGGGCTAACATGGAAAACAAAGATACGATTTTACCTCATGTTGATTTGATCCGAAGCTGGTTCATCTCTTTCGCTTGCTCCAAATGTCTTTTTTCATGCGCTACCATAATATCAAAGGCCGTTTCTAATTTATAAACAATCATCTTGTTGGCAGGTGAAGAGATAACAACGCCTCTTTTAATCAGATCAAGGCTTCCTTTCATTTGCTGTTTTAATTCGTGGTGATGCTTTTCAAAGCGCACCATACTATCGGTCAGGTTGCTGGCACCCGGTTCCCAGATCGGAAATGTTTTCATTTTCTTCCTCCTGTCAGGCTGCACAGCATCGAGTACAGTTTTGCCTAAAAATTTTGTAACAAATCCAAACCGACCTAGCCATGGTGGTTGATAAGTATTATTCTTTACGCTGGTAAGCACGGGATAATACGATTCATTCACTGCAATCAGGTGCTGAATATTCTGGGCAATACTCCATGGTTGTGGATTCGGTTTCCAGTTCAGTTGTATTTCGGACAATGCCCCGAATTCATTTTTAAAGTTTTGCGTTAGTTGATCCAGTTCAACTGACCACCGATCAGGGTTCATAATAATTTCTTTTTTATAAAAATAACTCAATCTGAAGTAACTTGCTCATTATTATTTTAGACCACAACAAAAAGTACTCACTTGGAATTTAAATCGTCTTTATTGTTTGTGAATCGCCTGCCTGTGGTAGGGGCTGCCTTGCTCTGGTCAGTATTTCATGCGTGGGTGTTGAATCATTATTTTGAATTCAGTTGGACAGTTGCTGCATGGGACTCACTTATTTTTAACCTTTGCATAGTTTGTGCGGCCATACTCACGGGTAATTTGCTTAACTATTTGCCTAAGACAGGCATTTTTCAAATCATAGTAGGGCTGGGGTTGATGCTTGCTTTTGTTGCGCAATGGGTTTCTGCGCAAGCTATTCAGCAAATTATTCCTGCCGAAACGGTCTATTTTGAATTTCTTATAAAGTCAACACCTGTGCGATGGATGATTGCATTTACGGTAATTACCGGAGTTGGAATTGGGGCCATCTACTATTCGCGATGGAAAGAGCTTCTGGAAGTGCGCGGTCGCGAGACTGATACGGCCAATCTCGCACGAGAAGCCGAACTGCAAAAGCTTCAATTGCAATTGCAACCACATTTTTTATTCAATAGCCTTAACTCAATCAACGCACTGATTTTAGTTCAACCCGATCAGGCACGGCAGATGGTGCAACAACTTTCAGATTTTTTGCGCCTTACGTTGAAACGTGCTGATGAACCGTGGGTATCGCTTGCGATCGAGCTGGAGTATCTTGAAACTTATCTTGCCATTGAAAAGGTTCGCTTTGGTCATCGTTTAAAAATTAACTTAACCGTTGATGAGCAAAGCAAGAATTGGCTTATCCCTACGTTGGTCTTGCAACCCTTGTTAGAAAATGCGATTAAGTTTGGTTTGTATGGAACCACCGGGCAGATTTCAATAGATGTAATCACAAAGATCATTGACAATCAGCTTGAAATCTCGATATCCAATCCCTTTGATTCAGACATGCAACCAACTTCGGGTAGTGGGTTTGGATTAAATGGATTGAAACGAAGATTGTATTTACTGTACGCCCGCAACGATTTAATTAAAACAACCACGCTCGAAAATAGATTTATGGTGAACCTGATAATCCCTGCCCGATCATGATCAAAGCAATATTAATTGATGATGAACCCTTGAGCCGGGAGATAATAAAAAGTTATCTGAAAAAAATTCTAGCGATTGAGATAGTTGATGAGTGTAACGATGGATTTGAAGGTGTAAAATCAATTCAACAGCACCAACCGGATTTGATTTTTCTGGATATTCAAATGCCTAAGATCAATGGATTTGAAATGCTGGAATTGATTCAACCCATGCCGGCTGTTATTTTTATTACTGCCTTTGATGAGTTTGCACTCAAAGCTTTTGAAGCCAATGCCATTGATTATTTGCTTAAACCGGTTTCGGAAGATCGCTTTGTAAAAGCAATTCAAAAATTTTTAGATAAATCGGCTCCGGTAACGTCTAAGACCACAGACCTGCTGGAAACAATGGCCCAGTCGTCCTCACAAAACAACCGTATTGTTGTGAAAACGGGAAGCAAAGTGAAAATCATTCCGGTTCACGAGATTCAGTACCTGGAAGCAGATGATGATTTTGTAAAAATTGTAACAGCCGAAGGAACCTATCTGAAGAATAAAACAATGTCTTTCTACGAACAGACGTTGGATGTCCACCAATTTGTGCGCGTACATCGTTCGTATATTCTGCATATAAGTCAGATCACCAAGATTGAGCCGTATCAAAAGGAAACTCACATGGCTGTGTTGCGAAATGGACAGCAAATTCCTATCAGCAAAACCGGGTATAGCAAATTGAAAACTATACTCGGCTTATAAAATGAACTTGCCACAAAATCTAAAAGCAACACTTTACATGCAATGTGTGGAGTATGTAACCCAGCGAATCGAGACGGCCCAGCAAGCTTTATGTTATGCGCAGGAATCTGCCAACGCAGAAGAAAAGAGTAGTGCGGGGGATAAATATGAAACCGGAAGGGCAATGGCTCATCTTGAAAGGGAAAAGGCACTTGAACAATTGAATGAATCAATGAAACTTAAGTTGGCATTAGAGAAAGTAAGTCAAACAAGTGTAGCCGATCGGGTAACCTTGGGAAGCATTGTGTTTACAAATGCAAATAATTTCTATTTAGCAATCAGCGCAGGCAAACTAATATGTGAGGGTGTGGAGTTTATAGCGTTAGGGCCCACTTCTCCTTTAGGAGTGTTGTTGTTAGGGCGGCAAAAAGGAGATCAGTTTTTCTTTAATAAACAAACCTTGGTGATAACATCGATTCAATAGTACATTTTTAGTTTTCTAATTCAACTTATTTCATTTTGCTTTGTTACCTAAAGAGATGAAAACAAAAGCTTGGCTACATGCATTTCGACTGCGCACGCTTCCATTAGCACTGGCTTGTATTGGAATGGCGGGGTTTCTTGCGGCAGCGGCTGGAAAGTTTGATCCGATTTTATTTGCTCTCTGCTGCCTGACTACCGTTTTTCTGCAAGTGCTTTCCAATCTGGCCAACGATTATGGCGATTCGAAAAACGGTGCGGATCATGATGGTAGAAAAGGTCCTTTGCGCGCTGTGCAATCGGGCGCTATTTCAGCAACACAAATGCGCGCTGCCGTTGTTCTCTTTTCCTTACTGAGTCTGGGGTGTGGGTTGCTGTTGTTGTGGTTTTCGTTTGGTAACAACTGGCGGGCGCTCACATTCTTCTTTGGTTTGGGCTTGTTGAGTATAGCGGCAGCCATTGGTTACACCATGGGGAAGCGGCCTTATGGATATGTAGGGTTGGGTGACATTTCAGTACTTATTTTTTTCGGACTTGTAGGTGTGATGGGTTCCTATTATCTATTTACGCACTCTATCTCCTGGATGGAAATATTGCCAGCACTCAGTTGTGGACTGTTTTCGATTGCCGTTCTGAACATAAATAATATCCGCGACATTGAGTCTGATCGTACAGCCGGAAAGTTTTCTATCCCCGTGCGGGTAGGGAAACAAAATGCTGCCAGGTATCATTGGGCATTGCTTTCCGGTGGGCTGCTGAGCGCAGTAGGCTATATGATCCTTCATTATCATTCGCCCTGGCAGTTTCTTTTTTTACTAACTCTTCCACTATTAATAAAAAATGGCTTGTCAATTCATAATCGCCCTTCGCATGAGCTGGATCCTTTTCTGAAACAAATGGCACTTTCTACCCTGTTGTTTGTTCTTTTGTTTGGCATCGGGTTGATGATGTAACTATAAGCTGGTAACTCCGTTTCTCTGCGAGTACAAAAACAATGGATATTTTCTGGATAGTGGGTGGTGGCATTTTTATGGTGGTGGGGCTGGCCGGATGTTTCTTGCCGGTGCTGCCGGGCCCACCGCTTGCTTTTATCGGACTTTGGATTCAGCAACTAAAGTCACAATCACCTTTTGAATCAAAATTTCTTTGGCTGTGGGCAGGCATTACTTTAGTAGTTACGGTACTGGATTATTGGATGCCCATTTATAGTACCAAAAAATTTGGTGGCAGCAAGTATGGAATCTGGGGTTGCACTATCGGATTGATAGTTGGGTTGTGGCTGGGACCATTGGGAATTATCATAGGTCCTTTTTTGGGAGCATTCATTGGCGAAATAATGGCCAATCAAAATTCAACTCATGCCTTTAAAGCCGCGATGGGTTCGTTTATTGGTTTCCTTTTCAGCACTTTATTAAAGCTGATTGTTTGTTCGGTAATGATCTGGTATTGGGTGGTGAGTTGGTGAAAAAAACTCCTGAATCTCTTCAGGAGTTTTAACATCAAATTATTAAATCAATCAAATCCAATCATCATAAAGGCACTCCAGTAATATGGTTCAGGATATTCAACACGCAATTCTTTCTTCGAATCAATAAAACTCTGTCGCATATTGCCAGAAGTTTGCCATTTTCGATAGAAGTTCAAGATCAATTTTTGGGTAGCCTCATCATCTACTTTAAACATACTCATGATCAATACTTTGGCACCGGCAACCATAAAGGCTCTTTGTAATCCATACACGCCTTCACCATTAGAAATTTCTCCCAATCCTGTTTCGCAAGCACTTAACACTACCAAATCGGTCTGGTCAAGGTTCAAACTCATCGCTTCATAGGCGGTAAGGATACCACTCTCCATATTGTAATTATACTTGGTCTTGTTTAACAAATCGCCTGCACCAGTCAATAATAGACCGGTTTTAAGAAGAGGGTTTTCGGTTGCACTGGCATCGCTTTCGGTGAGAGCTTCTAAATCATCTAAATTTTCAGTAGGTGTGTAAAAACCGTGAGTTGCTAAATGCAAAATTTTAGGATTTGTCAATGCCTTTACTTCTTCCTCACTGGCTGCCTTCTCCTTAAACTCGTCAGTCACCCAGCCTTTCTGTTTTAGTAATGCCTGTAATTCATCTACTTCTTTTTCCGTTCCGGGAAGTTGAGGATATTTTTTATTGGCCGAAGCAGTTAAGTAAAAGGTAGGATTGCCAAACATGGTGGCCTTGTTTGTGGTGGCTATGGATTTAGATTTAATTTTCTTCAAATAGAGATCTTTAGTATTGCTAATCATAATAATGTTAGCGTTGTCGATTACGTATTTTCCGTCTGGAGTTGGAATTGCCTCCAGGTTGATTTGATTATAAACACCATCGGCTGAAAGATAGATGGAGGCAACCGTGCCGATTTCTTTTTGAATGGGCTCCCAGAAAATTTTGTAAGAAAATTCATCGGGTTGTTTACCAACAATGGAGTTTCTGTAATACCGAAAGAAACGAGTTTCCATGCGATGTCCCTCAGGCATGATAATCGCCTTTGGGCGAGCGTTATCATTCTTTACATATAAGGCCACATATACTACAGAATCTGTAAAGGAGTGATCGAAGTGGCGGTACCGAACCATTTCAATTGCTACATCATTTTTAGCGATCGATTTTTGGACATCGGCATACTTTATTTTCTTGTTGTCAAAACTCTGTCCGAAGAGTTCAGATTTTTCACTGATCTCCTTTTCAAGTTTCTCTACTTCGGCATTCAACGCGTTAGGGTCAATACCATTTTCAGCAAGCTGCTGGGTGCTCATGGAAAGCGCATTGGTTAGAAACTCTTTCTTTTCAATCCACAGCGTATATGATGTCTTTAAATTTTCATCTGTGCTATTTAAAATTCGCTCGCGTATTTTGATAGAAGAACTTAATAGCAACGCCTTTGTCAGCAATTGGTAGTCGTAGACTTTGCCACTCAAGTCGCGGAAATCTTCCAATTGACTAAAGGCAAGGGTGTTGTAAAATTCAAAGTCTCCTTTAATGGTATTCCAATATTCTGCCTTTTCACGTTCACTCAAAGCCGGAAAATATTGTTTAATGAATGCTTCATAATTATTGAGTGCTTCTTCAATATTCCGCTTGGCGCGTTTAAAGTCTTTCTGCATGTAATAGACTTTTGATTGCTTCGAAAGAATCTTAACATATTCGGGGTGTGTTTTGCTAAAATACTTTTCATAGATGTCCTGTGCACTGGTATAAAATTCCTGTGCACGCTTATAATTTTTAGTCTGATAATATACATCTCCCGTAAGGGTGTAAATAGCAGCTGCGTTAATGTTTGTTTTGGTTCCGGTCTTTGCACGCCAGATTCCCTCGGCCTGGGTAAGTACACCAAAGGCTTCATTATATTTTCTTTGAGAAATGTTTAGCGTAGCTACATTTTTCAAGATCTCGGCATACTGTGGATTATCCCTACCTAATTTGGTGCCCATGATTTCACGTGCCTCCACCAGAATCTTTTCGATTTCGGCAGGCTTATCACCTTTGTGAAATTTAATCATCGCCAATTGCGAGAGTGATTTGGCAACTTCAATATGATTGCGACCGAATTGTTTCTCCTGACTTGCCAATGCTTTAATGATCTCTTTCTCGGCATTATCATAATCGCCAATGGCATAATCAATATCAGCTAATAACTTTTGGGTGGGTGCTGTTTTGGTTGAACGTTCGCCATACACATCTACCGCTATTTTGTTTACACGTTGGGCAATTCGTTCGGCTTCGGTATAATCCCCTTTAGCCAGCGCAAGTCTGCCTTTATCAACCAAGGGATCAATTAAACGAATGGTGCTGTTGCCATAAAGTTTTTCATACTCTCCAATCAAGTTTGTAAGAATTTCTTCGGTAACGGAATAGCGTCCCAGTTGAATAAAGAGCGAAGAAAGTTCGCGGGCAGTAGTTAGTTCATCAAGCCCCACGATTTTTTTTGAGCGACTTATAATTCTGGCTGATCGATCAAGCGCATCTTCGGCTTCATCAAACAAACCCTTGATTCCAAAAAGTGTGGCTTGTGTTTCGATGGCATGTACCAGATGAATTTTCTTGGTATCGTCTTTGCGAAATTCTTCCAGGATTTTTAACGATGTGGCAAGATGCTCATCGGCTTTTTCATAAAGCCCCAGTTTAATTTCAAGGCGCGCAATATTTGTTAACTCAACAGCATATTGATAATCAGCTTTGCTGAATTTAGAAGCAGCTACATAACCAGCCTTATCAAGCGTTGTAGCGGCTAAAGCATATTTGTCTGTAAGCTCATAAAGCGTGGCCATGTGGTTCAGAATCTCCAAATGATCTTTATGCCAGGCACCAATTTCTCTTGAAACTACTTTTGTATAGCTTTCTTCATAGATTTTGGCGGCATCATTTATTTTGTTGGTGTTATCCAGATAAAAATTGGCAAGATGTAATCGGGCGATGTGTGTTTCAGGGGCATCCGCTCCAAGTAAGTTACTTTTTATTGAAATGATATCCTGAAGATATTTTTCAGCACCCGTATAATTCTTTTTATACAATGCCAGACCGTATAGAAAATCCGTTACGTTGGCTGTAACAATATTATCGTGTGGTAGTGAAGCTGTATTGGCTATCAGATTGGTTGCCTGCGTTTCAAGATTTCTGGTTTTGTCTTTATCCAGTTTGGCATCAAACTCTACCGCCCTAAGTCGCACATTATAAATACTGGTTGATTTATAGCTCTTATTGATCATTTTCTCATACTCCAACTTGGTGTTGAGATATTTGGCTGAGCTATTATCTTTTTGTAGTTCTTTCAGATACTCTTCATAGATAGAAATACCCAGGTAGTGCGAAGCGCTATGTTTTATTTTAAGATTGTTGAGCGTGCGGCTGTACTCCAAATCTTTGGGCAACGATTGATTGCCATTTTCGACCAGCATGTTTGCATTAAAAAATTGATTGCGGACATACGCAAAACTTGATTCACCTAAGTTCTTTTTTATCCACACGGCTGAATAAACAAAAACAGAGTCTGCACTTTTTAAACTCCCTTGTTTTCCAAATGCATTCGCTAACGAGGTTAGTAAACGCGCGTATTCATTGTACCGCGCAAGCATTTCTTCCTCCGTAAGCTTGCGGCTTTTTAAATTTCCTTTATCATCTACATAAGTTTCTTGCTTTACAGCCCGGCCTACATAAAACCGCTCTTGCTCTTGTAGAATTTCTATTGCCTTGCTGAAATAACCCTGCCCTGTCATTGCTTCAGCCAGTACAAGGCTATAGCGACCCTTCACAGCATCTTTCATAAAGCCGCCATCTTCCAATACTTTGCGCGCCTGCTCAAGGTATTCGCGGGCAACACGAAACGATCCATTCATGTTATGCAGTTCACCAGCTTCAACCAATACAGAACCATGCGACAGACTGGTTTCCTGATTAATTGATTTGCTGTTGTTAATGCCAAGTTGAAGATTGGATTCAAATTCTTCGATGTAGCCTGAGGCAAGATTATACTTCGCCTTGCGCATGTAGTACGTAGGTGTGTAGACGTTTTGCTGTCCTAATTTTTTAAAGGCCTTCTTTTTGAATTTCTCAAGCGAACTCAAGGCTTTGGCATAATTTCCGGCTTCGAAGGTTGTTTCGGCAGACTTCAGCATTTTATCATACTTAGCCTGCCCCTGCACTGCGCAAACGCAGCTCAAACTCAAGAAAATCAACAAATAGAGAGAAGTATGAAATTGTTTCATGTGTTAAGTAATTTGATTTTAGCAGTCACATGGAATTCGCATTTAGATTCTCATACCATGGGTATAATCTTTACGCTCATTTCATAAAACTGAATTTTTCCAAATTAAAAGTACGCATTTCTTTCGGCTGTTGCCAAGTTAAAATTCCTGCTAAAAGAATTTTGAAGGCTGGATAAACTATAATGAAATTATTCGCCCAGTAAATTTTTTAAAATCACTTTGGCAGATTCAGAAACGGGTGTGCCTGGTCCAAAAATTCCGGTAACTCCGGCTTTTAAAAGAAATTCGTAGTCTTTTGGTGGAATCACACCGCCTGCAACTACTTTAATATCGGGGCGTCCAATTTTTTTCAAAGCTTCAAAGAGTTGCGGAATCAACGTTTTGTGTCCGGCAGCAAGACTGGATGCTCCAATCACGTGCACATCATTTTCAGCAGCTTGTTTCGCAACTTCTTCCGGTGTTTGAAACAGCGGCCCAATGTCGACATCAAATCCCAGATCGGCAAAGCCGGTAGCAATCACTTTTGCACCGCGATCATGACCATCTTGCCCCATCTTGGCAATCAGAATGCGCGGCCTGCGTCCATCCAGTTCGGCAAAGCGATCGGAGAGAGCCCGCACTTCCGTTACTTCTTTCTGATTTTTCATGGCACCCGAATATACACCCGAAATAGATTTTATAGTTGCTTTATAACGACCAAACGATTTTTCAAGGGCCGAAGAAATTTCACCCAGTGTGGCCCTATGTCGTGCCGCTACAATGGCAAGCTCCAACAAATTTCCAGCACCAGAAGCACCGGCTTGTTCCAACGCAAGTAATGCTGACTCTACTTCTTTTTGATTGCGTTCTTTTTTTAGCAACACAAGGTTTTCAATTTGCTCGTGGCGCACAGCCGTATTATCAACTTCCAGAATTTCAAAATCCGGCACCTCATCAGTTTGGTAGCGATTCACCCCAACGATTACATCACTTCCCGAATCGATGCGCGCTTGTTTTTCAGCGGCCGCTTCTTCAATTCTCATTTTTGGGATGCCACTTTCAATGGCTCGGGTCATTCCGCCAAGACTTTCAACTTCTTCAATCAGTGCCCACGCCTTTGTTACCAATTGATCGGTAAGATATTCTGTATAATATGAACCACCCAATGGATCAACAACATGTGTAATACCGGTTTCTTTTTGTAAAAACAATTGTGTGTTGCGTGCAATGCGTGCCGAAAAATCAGTAGGCAATGCAATTGCTTCGTCTAATGAATTAGTATGCAACGATTGTGTGCCACCCAAGGCCGCGGCAAGGGCTTCGATGGTTGTGCGGGTTACATTGTTATACGGATCTTGTGCTGTTAAACTCCATCCCGAAGTTTGACAGTGCGTGCGCAATGCCATCGACTTTGGATTTTTTGGGTTGAACGATTGAACCATCTTTGCCCACAATACCCGGCCCGCACGCATCTTGGCAACCTCCATAAAGAAGTTCATACCTATGCCCCAGAAAAAAGAAAGTCGCGGGGCAAAATCATCAATCGCAATGCCTGCTTTTATTCCCGCCCTAATGTATTCCAATCCGTCAGCAAGTGTATACGCTAATTCAATATGTGCCGGAGCTCCGGCTTCGTGCATGTGATAACCACTAATGCTGATGCTGTTAAACTTCGGCATATGCTTAGAGCAATACGAAAAAATATCAGCCACAATGCGCATGGAAGGTGCAGGTGGATAGATATATGTGTTGCGCACCATAAACTCTTTAAGGATATCGTTTTGAATGGTGCCATTGAGTTGGTGTGGTTTTATTCCTTGCTCTTCGGCTGCAACAATGTAAAAGGCAAGGATGGGAAGTACAGCTCCGTTCATCGTCATGGAGACGGACATTTTATCCAATGGAATCTGATCGAAGAGAATTTTCATGTCGAGCACAGAGTCGATAGCTACTCCGGCTTTGCCAACATCTCCGGCAACACGCGGATGATCGGAATCATAACCGCGATGGGTGGCCAGATCGAACGCTACTGATAAACCTTTTTGTCCCGCAGCGAGATTACGCCTGTAAAAGGCGTTCGATTCTTTTGCTGTAGAGAATCCCGCATACTGACGGATCGTCCAGGGGCGCACGGTATGCATGGTAGCGTACGGGCCGCGAAGAAAAGGTGCAGTGCCTGCAGAAAAATTCTTTATGGAATTGTTTTTTAAATCATCACTGGAAAGAGAAGATTTGATTTCGATTTTTTCTGGTGAAATCCAGGCGTGATGTTGCCCTGCTGAAAAGTCGGGTTTGAATTGATTGAATTTTATTTTTGAAAAGTCGGGTTTCATGCTGTTAGCAGTTGAAATTTTTGCCACGCCTTTTCAGAGAGTTCTGCGATTAGCGAATCTAGATAATACGATCCCGCAACAGGATCTGCTACTTTTGCGAGATGAGATTCTTCGCGCAGGATAGAAGAAACATTGCGCGCAACGCGCTTCATCATTTCGTTGTTATAATCTTCCGGCTCGATGGTTAAACTATCGCACCCACCCATAATTGCAGCCAATGCACTCATCGTAGATTTTATCATGTTTCCATGCGGTTGAATTTCTTCGCTTATCCATGCGGCAGAGGTTGCATGAATGTGAACAGGTTTTAGTTCAACAATGCCATAGGCACCTTGTACCTGGTACCAAAGATTGCGCAAGGATTTAAGTTTGGCGATCTCTAAAAAAAAGTCTGTTCCTGTTGAAACAGAGAATGCAAATTGTTCAATTACATCATTAATGTTGTTGCCTTGTTGCGTATATGAATCAAGTGTGACAATCGCTTTTTGAAGGGCCATGGCTATTTCGTCTTCCGCATTTTTTTGGGGGTCAACAATAATTCCAAGGGTTGAATACTTTTTAATAGAACTAATCACATGAGTCGGTGCCGACTCCCAAAAAAAACTTCCTGTGAGCGAACCGGCCATTCCATTACGAGATGTCCAGGCACTAAAATCAGATGCGTAGGCAGGGAAATCGTTGCGAATCAGAAGTGAGAGCGCGCAATATTCGGGTTTAATCTGATTGAAGAGCGTATCGAATTGAAGATTTGGTTTACGAGGTTCAAATACAATTCCATCGGCACCTGCATTTAAATGATCGAGCGCAATTCTATTTGCAATTTTTTCATCTTCAACGGTTATTCGGGGAGTGTTCATCCAGCTTCGCGCTCCGTAGAAGGGGTTGGTTGCTGGCTTAAGATCAAAATCCTGAATTGGGTTTTTTACAATCGATGTATAGTATGGTTTTATTTTTAAAGTGCCTTTTAAAACGCTTAATTTTTCAAGCGGATCGACTCCATCCAATTCCTGACGGGCCACCTCAAGCCATTCTTCTAGGGTAGGAATAGGAAACGTAAAGTCTGGATTATTTTGTGGCATGAATTCGATTGAAATCGGTTTTCAAGTTGACGTATAGTTATGAGTATTGCAATTCTTTTGTGATTTTCGTCTGTTTTCATTACGCCAAAAAAATCTTCAAAAGCAAGGCTGTTTTTTGTTTTTTTGTTCTTGTAAATTTTTACACCTTTGCTTCCCGCCCCTAAAAAAATAGGGGCTTTTTCATCAATCAGCAAGCTAAAGAGTACATGGTAGTTGACTGCGCAACCGTATGGAGTGATTGTCTCGAAGTAATTCGCAAAGAAGTAGACGAGCAAGATTTCAATACCTGGTTTAAGCCAATAAATCCATTAAAGAATGATGGTGATGTGCTCACTATTCAGGTACCCTCGCAGTTTTTTTACGAATGGCTGGAGGAACACTATGTGCCCGTGCTTAGAAGTGCCATTCATCAGGTGCTTGGCCCCAATGGACGTCTTGAATATTCCGTGGTAGTTGATAGCGGAAATCAAAAAAATCCTCCGTTGATGGTTAACTACCCCAACAGCAATGGAATGAAGCGCAATCATCTGCAGCCAATGAATGGAAATGGTGCGCATGAAGATTATTCTCCGTTTAGCTTCAAAGCATTAAATCCGCAAACGGTTAATTCAAGATTAAATCCTTCCTATAGGTTCGAAAATTTTGTAGAAGGTGACTGTAATCGCCTGGCACGATCGGCCGGAGTGGCTGTTGCCAAGAAACCCGGAACAACTTCCTTCAATCCGTTGATGCTTTATGGAGGTGTGGGTGTGGGGAAAACGCATTTGGTGCAGGCTATCGGCAACGAAATAAAAAATAACCTCCCAGAAAAAATTGTTTTGTATGTGGATCAAAATGATTTCACAAGCCAGTTTTTAAATGCACTGCAAAATCATAAGATCCAGGAATTTCAAAACTACTACCTGCAAGTAGATTTACTTATTCTTGATGATGTGCAGTTTTTAGCAGGTCGTGAGAAAACACAGGAAATGTTTTTTCACATTTTCAATCAGCTTCACCAATCCGGTAAGCAGATTATTATGACCAGCGATTGCCCACCCCGCGACTTGAAAGGATTTCAGGAGCGATTGCTGTCTCGTTTTAAATGGGGATTAACGGCCGACTTACAAGAGCCCGATTTCGAAACCAAGCTGGCGATTATTCACAACAAAATGCAATCCGATGGCATTGAAATTCCTACGGAAGTAGCCGAATATCTTGCCTATAGTGTAGACACTAACCTGCGCGACATGGAAGGTGTTCTTAATTCATTGTTGTTTCATGCAACACTTTTGAAAAAAGACATTGACCTTGAACTTGCCAAAGAAGTACTGAAGAATATTGTAAAAGAGATTCAATCAGATGTGAGCGTTGACTTCATTCAAAAAACGGTGGCTGATTACTTCAAGGTTAGTCTTGAACAAATGAAGAGTAAAGTGAAGAAGCGCGAGATTGTAATTCCGCGCCAGGTAGCGATGTACTTCTGCAAGCGTTACACACAACTTACGTTAGCCCTTATCGGGGGAAATTTTGGCGGTCGTGATCATAGCACCGTAATTCATGCTCTCGAATCGGTAGAAGACATGATGAAAACCGATGTAAATTTTAAAAACAGCGTTGACGACCTGACTAAAAAATTCAAGTCGCGCATGCAATCCTGATCTCAAAGGTTGCCGTATCAATTTTTACCATGTTGATTCGCAATGAATGGATTCCCCTCAAAGGGTTTGTCATAGCGGGCTTGAGTCGCTATCTCCGAACCTCATTCATGAAAAGCCTAAATGACGAAGTGCAAGGAATAGAATTGTAGATCGCGCAACAAGTGCGCGATGACAAACCCTTGAAGTAACGGTGAAATCAACTTAGCCTAATCATTCTGCGAAGAGAACGAATAGCAGCAAGACTTACCTCAGTATTTACTGCAGATAAAACGACAATGGCATTTGCTGCTTGGCACCATTTATCCCATATAAATAAACCCGACCCTTGTAGGTATTGAAAAATTCAATCACATCTTCCGGACTTTTTACCTGCCTGCGGTTGATCTGAATGATCGTATAATTTTCGGGTAGGCCGAGTTGTTTTAAAGGGCCATTCTGAATTTTAAAAACCTTCACTCCGTAGTCCACAGCTTCCAGGCTTGCACCCAATTTCTCGTCACTGTAGATTTTTCTTTTTATCACAGTAGTTTCACCATTCTTATTCAGCAGTGTAAGGGATGCCGTGTTGGCTTTGTTGTTTCGCACATAGGTGAGCGTAATTTTATCACCCGGATAGTGATAACTTAATTCTTCTTCAAAGGCGCTTTCGCTGTTGATATCTACTGCATTGATTTTAGTAATGATGTCACCTTCTTGCAGGCCAGCATTGGCCGCAGCCCCGGTACGATCAACTTTACCTACCAATACCCCACGAAACTCTTTCACGTTTTCATCAAGGCCATATTTACGGGCATTGAGATAATCGTATTCAACAACATTGCCTCCAAAGATTGCTTTTTGCGAAATGCCATGCTTAATAAGATCTTCTACAGATTTTTTTACAATATCGATGGGCACAGCAAAGGCATAGCCCGTGTACGAACCCGTTCGCGATACAATGGCCGTATTGATTCCCACCAACTCGCCATTCTTATTTACCAGGGCGCCACCACTGTTTCCAGGATTAATGGCGGCATCGGTTTGGATAAATGATTCTATAGGAAAACGATCATCCACAACATTAATTTTTCTGCCCTTGGCACTTACAATACCCACCGTTACGGTTGATGAAAGAGATAAAGGATTGCCAACGGCAACAACCCATTCGCCTACGGAAAGCTTCTTAGAACTACCGATAGTTATAGCGGGTAAGTTTGTTTCTTTAATTTTTAAAACAGCCAGATCAGTAGATGGGTCAGTGCCGATTAATTCTGCTTCATACGATTTTTTGTTGTAAAGCACCTGAATTTTTTCTGCCGATTCGATTACGTGATTGTTGGTAACGATGTAGCCATCTGACGAAAAGATAACCCCCGAACCACTGCTTACCTGAGTCTGCGAACCGTTGCCCCCAAAAAGAATATCCCAATAGGAGTAGGCAGAACTGCCTTGCGAAATGCTATTTATAAAAACTACACTGGGAGTGGCTTTCGAGGCTGCTAAACTGAAATCAACAGCTTCGGATGCATTGACAGTTTCTGAGGCTTGAACAATGGTAGGCCGATAGGTTTCTGCTGCCTGATAGTCTGAGACCTGAAATTGATTGTCTTTTTGCTGACGCACTGTTTTTTCCTGCTGATAGGAAAAGAAGGCATAGGCTCCGGCCAGGCCAGAGATAAAGCTCACAATAACTGTTTTCCAGATATTCATAGTCAATAGTTTAGTAGTCGAACGATCGAAACCCCATGATGTTTCCTGAACCAGGAAAGTTCTTTGCTTCTGGCAAAAATTGTCCCAAAGATAAATCCGGAAGGTTTGTCACGTTAAGCTTTCCAACCTGCCTGGCCAAAGAATAAGGCTTCCAACCTTTGTTACTTTGGAGAATTAAGGTTGGAAGTCTTGCTTTGGATTCTGAGATTGGAAACCTTCGGCTACAACCCTACTTTTGCAAGCTATGGGAATACGCGCTGTGCTTGCCAAACCTTTTGCTGCTTATATCGAGGGTCAAACAAAAAAATGGACCTCCAACCCGGTTCAGTTTCAAAAGAAAGTTTTCGAGCAGCTAATCACTACGGCCAAAGGAACCCTTTTCGGAAAAGATCATGGCTTTGATACGATCAAGAATTACGAAGACTTCAAAAAGCAAGTGCCCATCCGCGATTATGAAGAACTTAAACCTTACGTTGAAAAAGTGCTTCATGGGAAGGCTGATATTTTGTGGAAAGGAAGGCCGGCTTATTTTGCCAAGACATCAGGAACAACTTCAGGAACGAAATATATTCCAATTTCAAAAGAGTCAATCCCCAATCATATCAACAGTGCCCGTAACGCGTTATTGAGTTATGTGCATGAAACCGGAAACGCTTCATTTTTGGATGGCGGTTTGATTTTTCTTTCGGGCAGCCCTGAGTTGGATAAGAAGGCAGGCATTAATACGGGCCGGCTTTCAGGCATTGTTAATCATCATGTGCCCGGCTATTTGCGCACCAATCAAAAGCCCAGTTACCAAACGAACTGCATCGAAGATTGGGAACAGAAACTAGATAAGATTATTGATGAAACGATTCAGGCCGATATGACCCTGATCTCCGGCATTCCACCGTGGGCGCAAATGTATTTTGATCGTATCGTTGCACGCACCGGAAAGAAAGTGAAAGATGTATTTCCAAATTTTTCAATGTTCGTTTATGGGGGCGTAAACTTCGAGCCGTATCGAGCCAAATTGTTTGAAACGATTGGAAAGAAAGTTGATTCGATTGAGACTTATCCGGCATCGGAAGGTTTTATCGCCTATCAGGATTCGCAACGGGCCGAAGGCTTGCTCTTGTTACTAAACTCGGGAATCTTTTTTGAGTTCGTTCCCACAGAAGAATATTTCAATGAAAAACCACGGAGACTTTCTATCGAAGAAGTTGAGGTGGGGAAAAATTATGCCGTGATCATCAACAGCAATGCCGGCTTGTGGGGCTATTCCCTTGGAGACACTATAAAATTTGTTTCTAAAAATCCATACCGGATTATTGTTAGCGGAAGAATCAAACATTTTATCTCTGCCTTTGGCGAACATGTGATTGGTGAAGAAGTAGAGAAAGCAATGAAGTTTACAATTCAAAAATTTTCGGAAGTAGAATTAGTAGAGTTTACCGTGGCGCCCAACGTAGCCCCGGCCGAAGGAATGCCGCATCACGAGTGGTTTATAGAGTTTGCTAATCCGCCAAAAGAGTTAGCTGCGTTCTCATTGGAGCTGGATAATCAACTTCGTGCGTTGAATGTTTATTATGACGATTTGATTTCGGGCAACATCTTACGCACGCTTATCATTACTCCTGTGAAAAAAAGTGCCTTTATCGATTACATGAAATCGCAAGGAAAGTTAGGTGGCCAAAATAAAATGCCACGACTTTCTAATGATAGAAAGATTGCTGAAGAACTGAGTAACTACAGATCCTGATCTAAATGCCTCGTCTTACTATTATAATGCCAGCTTACAACGCAGCGTTATTTATAGGCGAAGCCATACAAAGTTTACTTAATCAAACCTTTCGCGATTTTGAATTGTGGATAGTAGATGATGGATCAACCGACTCAACCCGTGAACGAATTGAGCTCGTTACTGACAATCGAATCAAAAAAATTTATCATACAAACAATCGCGGCCGGGTAGCGGTGGTTAATGAAGTCATTCGATACGTAACTACAGAATTTGTTACCATTACCGATGCCGATGACGCCTCGCATTGCACCCGGCTGCAAAAACAAATTGATTTGTTGGACCAGCAACCGGAAATTATGATGTGTGGCACTTCGTACTATGCTATGAACGAACAAGGTTTTTTGCTGCGACCCATAATTTTATCAGAAGACTATAAAGTAATTTTCGACCGAAGTTTACAACAACCTCAGTTTCATGGGCCAACCACCATCATGCGAACGGAAGCAATAAAACAGCTACCCGAATTTTATCGCACCTATTTTAAAGATAACCGGGCCGATGTTGATCTTGCTGCGCGGTTGGTCGATAAGTTCAAAGCAATAAATTTACCTGAACCCTTATACTATTACCGCATTGTAACAAATTCATTATCGCGAAGAAATTATAGTGTCCGCTTTGCTATGCTCGATCAGCTTATCTCTTTTCTATCGCAACAGCGAAGAACCATCGGAACAGATAGTTTAACAATCAATAACCGCGAGGCCCTTACTCAACTTGAAGCAAAGATTTCAGCAGAGTACGAAGCAAACCCCACACGCATTTACCAGCGAGCCGTCTTTTACCATCTTTATTGGAAAGCCTTTGGGCTGGCGATTGTTAGTGGCTGGCAAGCCTTTAAAACCAAACCTCTTCATTTAAAAAATATTTTTTTGTTGCTTTATGTTTTAACAATGAGCTGCCTTAACCGTTTGAAGTTGGCAGTGAATAAAACACACTATAAGCGGGTAATCAAGTAATCTCTCATGAAGGAAAAGAAGGCAATTGCAATTTTGGGCTCTACCGGTTCCATTGGCACGCAAGCATTGGAGGTGATCACATCCCATCCTGATTCCTTTCAGGTTGAAGTACTTACTGCGCAAAACAATTCCGATCTTCTTATAGAACAAGCTAAAAAGTTTACGCCCAATGCCGTGGTTATTGGTAATGAAGCGTCTTATAATAAAGTAAAGGATGCTCTGCTTCCGCTCAATATTAAAGTGTTTGCTGGCGAGAACGCCCTTGCATCCGTAGTGCAAATGGATTCAATCGATCTTGTGCTAACAGCATTGGTTGGGTATTCGGGATTAAAACCAACCATCAAAGCGATTGAAGCCGGAAAACAAATTGCCTTGGCCAATAAGGAAACGTTGGTTGTGGCAGGTGAATTGGTTACACGCCTTGCCCGCGAAAAAGGAGTGAACATTTATCCGGTCGACTCCGAACATTCAGCCATTTTTCAATGTCTGACGGGGGAGTTCCATAATCCTATCGAGAAAATAATTCTTACGGCATCGGGTGGCCCCTTTCGGGGAAAAAAGAAACAAGACCTCGCTCATGTAACAAAGGCGCAGGCACTTAAGCATCCCAACTGGACGATGGGAGCCAAAGTAACGATTGATTCGGCTACGTTGATGAACAAAGGGCTTGAAGTGATTGAGGCCAAATGGCTTTTTGGTTTAAAAGCAGAACAGGTGGAGGTGGTGGTTCATCCGCAGTCTATTATTCATTCTTTGGTTCAATTTCTGGATGGATCAATAAAAGCACAACTTGGCTTGCCCGACATGCGTTTACCCATCCAGTTTGCTATGTCTTATCCCGAAAGGTTGAAAAGCGCGTTTCCAAGGTTTGATTTCGCAAATTACCCGGCCCTTACCTTTGAGAAGCCGGATACAGAAACTTTTCGTAATCTTGCGCTCGCATTTGAAGCCCTGGCTCGTGGTGGAAACATGCCGTGTGTATTGAATGCGGCAAATGAAGTGGCAGTGCAGGAGTTTTTGCAGGATCGCATCGGGTTCTTGCAGATGTCGGAAGTAGTGGAACGATGTTTATCAAAAATGGATTTTATCGCCAGTCCCGCCCTTGAGGACTACGTGAATACGGATAAGGAAACTAGAATTAAAGCTAAAGAACTAATTAACTGATGGAAGGATTGATTATGACGGCCCAGCTTCTGCTGAGTCTTTCGATTTTGATAGCTGTGCATGAGTGGGGTCACTTTATAACAGCGCGTATGTTTAATATTCGGGTTGAGAAATTTTATCTCTTCTTCGACTTTCTGTTCCCCATGGCCAACGTGCTCAACTTTTCGTTGGTGAAGTACAAAAAAGGTGATACCGAATATGGCATTGGTTGGTTTCCATTGGGTGGCTATGTAAAAATTGCCGGCATGGTTGACGAGAGCATGGACAAGGAGCAGATGAAAGCGGAGCCACAGCCTTGGGAGTTTCGTTCCAAGCCAGCCTGGCAGCGATTGATTGTTATGCTTGGCGGCATTATTGTGAACGTAATTGTTGGCGTGATTATTTTTATTGGAATTACGTATGCGTTGGGCGATGTGTATATTCCTAACAAGTATGTAAACACACACGGAGGTATTGCGGCCCGCGAGTTAGGCGAACAAATAGGATTAAAAACCGGAGATCAGATAATTCAAATCAACGGCCAAGAGTTCGAAGATTTTCTGGACGTTACTAAACCGGATGTGCTTCTTTCTGACAATTCATACTTAACCGTGTTGCGGGATGGTCAGGAAGTTAAAATTTCTATCCCTGAAGATTTTATTGAAAAGTTTGATTCCAAAGAAGCAGCTGCCAACTTCATTGCTCCGCGCATGGAACCCATTGTAGATGAAGTAACGGAGAAATACATGTATAAAGACAGCGTGGAGAAGAGAACCATTGCAGCTACCGTTGGCCTGATGAAAGGAGATCGTTTTATTGAAGTTAACGGCCAACCGGTAAAGTATCAGGACGACATCAACCGGCTTGTGAAAACAAACACTTCAGATTCTATTTCTTTTAAAGTGCAACGAGGCGCAGAAGTAGTTCCTTTCAGTGCTGTATTTAAAGGGCACGACTGGATTGGCTTTGCGGTGAAACCCATTGACAAAAGTGAATTGGCGGTAATCAACTATAGTTTTGGTGAATCATTGATCTTAGGCCCCGAGCGCGCGTTCGGTGTAATAGTAATTCAACTTAAGGCGTTCAAAAAAATATTTACGGGTCAGCTATCATTTCAAAAATCTCTTTCAGGTCCAATCGGCATGGCGAAAGCTTATGGTGGCCAGTGGGACTGGGAACGTTTCTGGCGCATGACGGGTTTGCTTTCGATGGTGCTGGCATTTATGAACTTGTTACCGATACCCGCCTTGGATGGTGGTTATGTGGTGTTCTTGCTTTATGAGATGATCAGCGGTCGCGAACCTTCAGAAAAATTCTTTGAGAATGCCATGAAAGTAGGCATGGCCATTTTACTTGTGCTGATGGTGTTTGTGTTTTACAACGACATTGCAAAGTTGATCACTGGAAATTAATTCTTGTATTTAGAATTGAAGTGAAGGGCATCCGCAGGTGCCCTTTTTGCTTTTGAAGTCGGTTAGAATCAGGCATATTGATCTTGGATTCGACCAGCTATTGACTTTTCCTCACTAACAAATAAGTAGAAATCGTAAAACCAAGACTAACCTTATTCGGATTTTTTGAATCTATATCGGATTCCCCAACTGCCTCGTAGAATAGAGTCGTCATTGAGGATCGGTGTCAACTCGATGTGAAATCCGAAGTTCTTCGTTGGAAATGGGTACATATTAATCCCAAGTGGAATGGTTAATCCGGTATAATCTCCACCTCGTATACCAAGCCCTCCGTAAACTTCATAATCCTCCTTATTGAGAATATCATAGGTTACGACTATCTCCCCAGCAATATCCGACAGGAAGTAATCAGTTGCTATTCTTACTTCAGGTCTTAGTCGATCTTTGAATTCGTAATTGATACCTGCAAATGGAATATTTGACTGATGAAAATTTACTCCAAATTGACAGAGCAGTTTGCCGGGCAAAATAACAAGGAATAGAACGATAAGACTTCTCATAGAAATTCGAGCATTTGAATACTATTAAAAACTCCCAACCTCGGTTTATATCACACAGACCGACTCATAATTATTTAGAGCTAAATGTTTTTACTGTTTCCCCTTTCTAAAATCTAATGGCGGCTTACGATCGCCAATCATAGATTTGTATTTGAAGTCAGGCCCTACATATACATCCAATTCTTTTTGCGCTTTGTCTATAATGCTTGGGTTGTTAAATAAATCAATGCCTGTCATGGCAATAATTTTAGCTGCGTTATTCATCGCTTTGTAGCCAATGCTTGTGCCCCCGGTGGCAACTGCCTGCCAGGAGTGCGCGGGCACACCGGGCACCCACGTTGCAGTTCCTAATCCTGCGGTGGGCACCACCCAGGTTATATCACCCACATCTGTAGAGGCCGGAAAGAAACCGCCCGTTTTGAAAGGCTGCACTTGCGTTGCTGATTCTAGCGGTGGTACTTTAAACGTTAATGTGCTTTGAATCTTTTTCCCGAACTCAACTTCTTCGGGGGTATAGTTTACTCCACCTACTGTTTTCAGGTTGTTGTACATAAGTCTCGCGAGGGTTTCGTTGGGCACGAGGTTAAAGGAGCCGGAGATCACTTCATACTTCATTGACGTTTCCGTTCCACTCGCTGCGCCTTCGGCTGCTTTTACAATCCGGTTCCAGATTTCTTCCACCATGCGCGCATCAGGGTGGCGCACCATGTATTCAGCTTCGGCATAATCCGGCACCACGTTCGCAGCTAAACCACCTTTATTGATCACATAATGAATGCGGGTTTCCTGTGGCACATGTTCGCGCATCAGATTCACCATATAGTTCATTGCTTCCAAACCATCCAAAGCCGAGCGTCCGGCTTGTGGTGCTGCCGCAGCATGTGCAGATCGACCATAAAACCGAAAAATAGTTTGTTTGATTGAAAGACACGATTGCGGACTGGCATCATTGGCGCTGGATGGATGCCAATGCAGCACCGCGTCAACATCATCAAACAATCCATCGCGCACCATATACACTTTGGCCGCCCCACCTTCTTCCGCTGGTGTGCCAAACACTTTTACTGTGCCTGCTTTTTTATTTTTTATCAGCCAATCTTTTAAAGTTACTGCGGCTGCTATGGATGCAGTGCCAAACAAATGATGACCACACGCATGACCGGGGCCACCTTCAACTTTTATTTTCCGATCAGCAACAGAATCCTGCGAAAGACCAGGCAGCGCATCAAACTCTGCAAGAATTCCTATAACCGGACCTCCACTACCATAGCTGGCGAGGAATGCAGTCGGCATTTCAGATACTCCGGTTTCTATTTTAAAACCTTCGGTGCGCAAAACTCCCTGCAGGCGCTCGGTACTTTGTATTTCCAGAAAACCCAGTTCGGCATACGACCAGATGTCGCTGGCAACTTTTTTATAGATCGGGAATTTTTTATTCAGATCAGCAGCAACAAATTCTTTATCGCGGTCGGGTTTTACTTTTGGATTGATTTCAGTTTGAGCAAGGCTTGCAAAGCTGGCAATCAGTAAAGCAAGAGTAAAGATTTTTTTCATAGCAGGTGGTTTAGGAAGGGTGAATAAACTCAAAAGATCTGTGTTTATAAGTTTTGGAGTGGGACAAGTAAAGGCCAGATCAACCAATTAAAGTTTAGTGCCCTCATAGATTTCGTTCACGGGAATGGAAATAGATAAGGCCGGAATTCTAAAAATATCTTCCCGAGATTTATATTCTTCTAACTCCCAATGGCCGTGCTGATTAACTCGAAAGGCTTCAATGCCAATAGCTTGTGAATCCACCAGAATAAATTCTTTCAGCGTGGGTATTTCGCGGTACAATTTAAATTTTCCATTCTGATCATAGTTGCGCGTAGAGCGTGACAGAATTTCAATTAACACAGTAGGTTGGGTAGCCGTATCTTCATCCAGGGCAGACGGCACAATCTCTCCGCAAATGATTGAAATATCAGGATAGGTAAATAGTGCATTTTGTTCTACGTAAATGCGCAGGTCACTGCCAAAAGGTTTACAGGGTTTGCCTTTCAGTTTATGGGCTAATTCTCCAAACAAGTTTGAAAACAACACATTGTGCCGGGCATCAGCACCGGCCATTGAAAAAATTTCACCTTGAAAATACTCATGTTTTTCAAGTGATTTTTTTTCAAACTCAAGATACTCTTCGACAGTAAATCTTGATTTGACATAGCGCAACTCAGGATCCCTTACTTCCATTTAATAAAAATAGGAATTTTCCATAGCTAAACCAATCGGGTCAATAGTGTTCTATTTTATGATCTCAAACTCAACCCTGCGGTTTAGTTGTTTGTGATCGTCCGTTACTTCTTGTGCAATGGGTTTTGCACTTCCATAACCAATAGACGTTATGCGATCTTGTGAAATAGGAAATTGATCGGTGAGGTATTTTTTAATGGCATCAGCGCGTGCTTGAGACAAGCGCAAGTTCGACTCTTCTTTTCCGGCAGAATCGGTATGACCGGAAATTTTTAATTTGAAGGTGGGATGATCAACTAAAAAGTTGGCCATCTTATCGAGATCACTATGCATCTCGGTCAAAATGTTTGCTTTGCCATTTTCAAATTCTAACGATTGAAAGGCAATTTTACTTTCTATCGGTTCTGCAATTTTATTTACTTCACGATCGCCATCTAGAAAAAATATCTCTTCAATACGGAAGAACTCATCGCCCTGAATGATTAGCAGATAATTTCGTTTGTTAATCAAACTGAAATCAAACGTGCCATCATCCCGAATAAATTTTGGTGCTACTTCCACACCTTCGTCAAGATCAATAACTGATACAATTCCTTTCACCACTTTTCCATCCGGGTCTTTCAATGTGCCTTTAAGTTGTGTCACCGCTTCTGGCTGTGCTTCCATGGGCACTGGAAAAGAATGCAAGTCAAGGTTTTTCAAATTGTCTTCTACCGATCGGGCATAATATAAATTTTTCGATTTTGAATCGATGGTAAAATAGTATTCGCTCCCGCTGCCATTTACCAGTGGCCCCGTGTTTTTGGGTTCGCTCCAACCCTTAGTAAGACGATTGGATTTGTAAATATCAAACTCACCAAAGTTTAACGGATGCCCATTCGAACTAAAGTATAGCACATTAAAGCTGTGATGAAAAAACGGACTTACTTCACTTTGCACGGTGTTAATGATAGGGCCAGCATTAAGCGCTTTTTGCCAACTACCTTTTTTATCTTTAACAGCAAAGTAGATATCGGATAATCCAAAGCTGCCAGCCCGATTAGACGCGAAGAACAAGGTGTCGCCTCCATGGGTGAGCGAAGGATGTGAATCCCAACCGGTGCTGTTAATGTTCGGCCCAAGATTTTTTACTTCGCCCCAGGTGCTATCAGTTTTTAGCGTGGCAAAATACAGATCGCAATTACCCATTCCATCGGGGGCATTGCAACGCGAAAAGAAAAGAGATTTTCCATCCAGACTAATACAAGCCGAACCCTCGTTGTATTCTGAGTTTATGTTCACAAAAGGTTCTGCACTTGTCCAGCGGTCTTCGGCTTTTAAACTATAAAACAAATCTTCATTATAAGCGCGGTCGCGGTGTTCATTTCGTTTTGATGTAAACAGCATCAGGTCGTCAACATTGCCAACAGTGGGGCCATAATCTTCTTTCGGTGAATTAATATCATCACCCATGTTTACCAACACTCCATGCGGAGGTCTTAAAGTATCGATATCTTTTCGGTAGTCAACTAACTTGTAATAAAATTCAAGGGGTACATAGTTTTCTTTTTTTTCGGGATCAAGCATTTGATACCGTTTATAAATATCTGCAATGTTAAGTCCTTGTTGATGATGTTTGAGAACAAGCTTGTATAACAGCAACGATTCCCCGGCAGGACCATTTGTTTCTGAGAGCTTGGCCAGTCGCCAGATGATGGCTACATTTTTACTGAAGTTCTCGATGCCAAAATTCCGGACGTAACTTTTAAGTTCGTTATACATCTGAGCTTCCTGACCTGCATTATCAAGATTTTTGATTTTTTCAAGTTTGGTCTCGTTGCGATAGGATTTTATCTTATTAACATTCGGAAAATCGAATATGTCAGACTGGCTGTAGGTAGTGAGTGTGTCGTTTAGTTTTACAACGCCACCTTTTTTAAAACCCTTTTTCTCCTTTTGCGCGTAAACAGACACCGAGCAACACATCACCAGTACTAAAAGCACTAATAAACAAGGTTTTGGAGTGTTTGAGGTTGAATGTATCATTGGTGAAAGCAATCGAAAATTGAAACAAATTTGCCTGATAACCAAAACACTGGCATGCAGATTGACTCTTAAGGCGTTGATCAAATATTAATTGCAGACACCCTTTTTTTGTGTCAAATTGGCACCTCTATTATGTTTAAATCACTTGCTATTACACCCATGGTTCAGGAGGATTCAGAAGAATTGATTCAGTTAATCAATCCCGAACAGGAATCTGATCTGAAGCCGGAAGATCTTCCTGAAGAACTTTCTATTCTGCCAATAAAAAATACCGTACTGTTTCCGGGTGTAGTAATTCCGATTACTGTCACTCGCCAAAAATCCATTCGCTTGATAAAGAAAGCCTACCAGGGAAACCGGATCATTGGGGTTATCGCACAAAAGAATAAGCAAGCCGAAGAGCCCGGCATGGATGACCTCTATCGCTTTGGCACGGTGGCTCGCATTATAAAAATGCTAGTGTTGCCCGATGGCAATACAACCATCATTATACAAGGCAAGAATCGGTTTCAGATAAAAGAATTTTTGCAAGACGAACCGTTTATGACGGCCCGCATTGATTTGCAAGTTGAGCCTGTGCTTGACTTGGAAAGTAAAGAAGTAAAAGCACTTGTGCAGTCGCTTCGTGATGCAGCACTAAAAATTTTAAAGCTGAATCCAGAAATTCCTCAAGAGGCGCAAGTTGCCTTGGAAAATATTCAAAGCACGGGGTTTCTTATCCACTTCCTTTCATCTAACCTGAATGTAGATGTGCCGGATAAGCAAAAAATTCTGGAGACCAATAACATAATTGATCGGGGTACGCTGCTGCTTCAATACATGCTCAAAGAAATCCAGATGCTGGAGATCAAGCATGAGATTCAGAAGAAGGTACACACTGACATCGATCAGCAACAGCGCGATTATTTTCTACGGCAGCAAATAAAAGTACTGCAAGACGAATTGGGTTACGATGGTCCGGATAAGGAAATTGAAAAACTTCGCAAGCGAGGCACTGAAAAAAAATGGTCGAAAGTGGCTGCTGATCATTTTAATAAGGAACTTGATAAATTACTCCGCATCAATCCGCAAGCAGCAGAGTTTCCGGTAGCGATGAATTACGTTGAGTTTATGCTCGATTTGCCTTGGCATGAATACACAGTGGATGATTTCGATTTAAAACGGGCGCGAAAAATTTTAGATAAGGATCACTTTGGTCTTGAAAAAGTAAAGACTCGCATTCTCGAGTATCTGGCTGTACTGAAACTGAAGCAGGATATGAAAGGCCCGATACTTTGTTTGTACGGACCTCCGGGTGTTGGAAAAACTTCTTTGGGAAAATCAATCGCTAAATCATTGCAACGAAATTATATCCGCATGTCGTTGGGTGGAGTGCATGATGAAGCTGAGATTCGTGGGCATCGCAAAACATATGTAGGCGCCATGCCCGGAAAAATTTTGCAAAACATCAAGAAAGCTAAATCTTCGAATCCAGTTTTTATTTTGGATGAGATTGATAAGGTGCGCTCGGATTTCCGTGGCGATCCTTCTTCGGCTTTGCTGGAAGTGTTAGATCCGGAACAAAACAATTCTTTTGGCGATAACTACCTGGAAGTTGAATACGATCTGTCAAAGATTTTATTTATCGCTACGGCCAACTCATTAGATACCATCCATCCCGCATTGCGTGATCGAATGGAGATCATTGAATTGACGGGATATACAGTAGAAGAAAAACTTCAGATCGCAGTGCGACATCTTGTGCCGAAGCAACTTGCCGAGCATGGATTGAAGGCGAATCAACTCAAGTTTTCAAAGGAATCGTTGTTAAAAGTTATTGAGAGTTACACACGCGAATCGGGTGTGCGTAATCTTGAACGAAAGATAGGTTCTGTAGTGCGCAGCATTGCCAAGTCAGTGGCTATGGAAGAGGCGTATGAAAAAGAGATTACACCAACGTTTGTTATCAAAGCGTTGGGGGCAGAAATTTTTGATGAAGAACTCTATCAGGGTAATGATATTGCCGGTGTGGTTACCGGTCTGGCGTGGACACAAGTAGGTGGCGACATTTTGTTTATCGAGTCAAGTTTGAATCGGGGAAAAGGTGCGCTTACTATTTCTGGTCAATTAGGAGATGTGATGAAAGAATCCGCGATGGCAGCTTTATCGTACCTTAAGTCAAATGCAAAATCGTTGGGCATTGATCATCAGGTATTTCAACAATACGATCTTCACATTCATGTGCCGGCTGGGGCGGTGCCGAAAGACGGACCATCAGCGGGTATAACCATGCTGATGTCGCTGGCCTCTATTTTTACGCAACGCAAAGTAAAAGACAAACTTGCCATGACGGGCGAGATTACTCTACGCGGAAAAGTGCTGCCCGTGGGTGGTATAAAAGAAAAAATTCTGGCCGCTAAACGCAGTGGTATTAAAGAAATAGTCTTGAGTCAGAAAAATAAACGCGATATTCTGGAGATTGAAAAAGCCTATATCAAAGGACTTACTTTTCACTATGTAGACACGGTAGATGAAGTAATAAAAATTGCCTTGTTAAAAGAGAAAGTTGCAAAACCTGTTGAGTTTGTGTTGACAGAGGCAAAAGCAGAGAAAGTTTAAATCGTTTAAAGAGCCATCATGTTATCATCTACCTATCTTACTCCCAAGCAAATTGTAAAAGAACTCGACAAATACATTATCGGGCAATATGAAGCTAAGCGAAATGTAGCCATTGCCTTGCGCAATCGCTGGCGCAGGATGAATGTAAGTTCAGACATTCAGGGTGAGATTGTTCCCAACAATATATTAATGATTGGTGCTACAGGTGTGGGTAAAACTGAAATAGCCCGCAGACTGGCAAAGATAGCCGATGCTCCTTTCGTAAAAGTAGAAGCTTCTAAATTTACTGAAGTGGGTTATGTGGGTCGCGATGTTGAGAGTATGGTGCGCGACCTTGTTGAACAATCGGTAAACATGGTGAAAGCCAAAAAGAAAGAAGAAGTAAAAGAGAAAGCAGCACAGGCTGTAGAAGAAATAATTCTAGACGCGCTCATTCCGCCCATGCGATCGAAGACTGCTGGCTTTCCGGTAACGGCAGAAGAAACCAACGGCACTCCGGCAAGCGATATAGAATTGAACGAACGCACCCGAAATCTTTTTCGTGAGAAAATAAAGAACGGAGAGCTGGAAGATCGCAAAATAGAAATCAATGTAAAGCAAGGAGGCAATCCTGGAGTTGGCATGATAGGAGCAGGTATGATGGACGAAGTCTCTATGATGAATCTGCAAGAGATGCTCAGTGGCATGATGCCGAAGAAACCTAAGAAGCGAAAAGTAACGGTGGGTGAAGCGCGCAAGTTTTTGTTGGAAGAAGAATCATCCAAACTTATTGATATGGATGAAGTGAAGGAGGAAGCCATTCGAAGAGCAGAAGATGCCGGCATAATATTTATTGATGAAATTGATAAGATAGCATCAGGCTCTGGCAAAAAAGGTGGCGGTGGACCGGATGTGAGCCGCGAAGGTGTGCAGCGCGATTTACTTCCTATTGTAGAAGGCAGCACAGTGAACACAAAATATGGTGTAATAAAAACAGATCACGTGTTGTTTGTGGCGGCAGGAGCTTTTCATATTTCAAAACCTTCTGATCTTATTCCGGAACTTCAAGGACGCTTTCCTATTCGGGTGGAACTAACCAATCTCACAAAAGAAGATTTTGTTAGAATTCTCACCGAACCTAAGAATGCATTGACTAAACAATATCAGGCTCTTTTTGAAGCGGAAGGAGTAACGTTACAGTTTGATGAAGGAGCCATAGAGGAAATAGCAAAGACTGCTTTTGAAATCAACGGAGAAATGGAAAACATCGGTGCGCGCAGGTTGCAAACTGTGATGAGCAAAATTCTGAATGAATTTTTATTTGATGTTCCCGATAAGATCAACGCACAGTCTCACATTTTAGTTGATCAACAACTGGTAAAAGATAAGCTCAGCGGTCTTATAAAGAACAAGGATTTGAGCGAATATATTCTCTAGTGCATGATCCGGCTCCCGGTTCTGATTATTTTTCTCTGTAGTCTTGCGTCCACCACAACAGCACAGACAGACTCGCTGAGGGGTGAGTATGTGCAACGTTTCCCTGACAAATTTTTTATCTGGCCGGTGATCAAAAAGCGTGAACTCGCTTTCACAATAACTAATCGCTTCGATCAAAGCATTAAACAAAATTATAGACCCAACAACGCATTTACAGTTGGACTCGGAATGTATTTGTTTGAAGTGGTGGCTGAGTTAACATTTGCAGTTCCCTTGGATGAACGAAGCCGCAGCACGTATGGGGCCTCGGAAGTGCGCGACCTACAGGCTAACTTTCTTGGTAAGTATTGGGGGGCCGATCTTTATCGTCAGAATTATTCAGGTTTCTATGTGGCAAATCCCACTCCAACGCCCGCGTTGCCCGATGCATTTATTAGACGTTCCGACATCACATTGATTAACACCGGAACCAACGGGGTGTATGCATTCAATAAAAACAAATTTTCGCTTAAGTCATCTTATAACTATGCCGAACGACAACGAAAAAGTGCGGGCTCGTTTATTGTATCGGGCACACTCAACGCATTAAGTTTACAAGCTGACTCTTCCGTGTTGAGTCAGATTTATTCACCAATCTTGTCTACAGTTTCCACCTTTCGTCAGTTTAGCTATACTGGACTCAGCATCGCACCAGGGTATACATACAGTTTAGTGTATCGATCATTTTTTCTTAATAGTGTTTTTTCACTTGGCCCCGCGCATTATTGGATTAAGTACACGGCCAAAGATCAATCCACGCGTCATGATATTTCAGTAAACACGGTGGCTGATATTCGTATTGCACTAGGTTATAATAGTGATCGTATTTTTGGCGGGTTAAGTTATCGGGCTCAAACAAATGATATTCGCTTTGAGGATATACAGTTTACCAATGCCAGCTCAACGTTTAAATTTTTGGTAGGATATCGTTTCCGCGAACGCGGGATTCTGAAAAAGCGGGCCAAGGATTATGTTCCGATTCCGATTAACTAATCCACTGCTCTTCGGCATGGCCAAGAGCTGAAAATTCAGTGCGTGGCGGAATATCCAGATAAGGGTAAGTTACTTTCGATAGAAAAAGTCCTTGCGGGTGGGCAACATCAAAAGTTTTAGGGGTGATCTTTTCGATCAGGTAACTTTCAAATTCATCAAGACTCAATTCTCCAACCCCGATCTTAAGTAGTTTACCTACCAGCAAGCGAACCATGCGGCCCAGAAAGCGATCAGCTGAAATCTGAAAACGCAACCGATCACCTTTTTCGCTGGTAAATAAAACAGATGAAGATATTTTGCAGAGGGTGTGCAGATAACCATCCGGAGATTTGCAATAAGCGCGGTAGTCAGAGTAATGAGTGAGCAAGGCAGCGGCTCTTTTCATAGCATCCAAATCAAGATTTTTTTCCGGATACCAGGAGCTGATGTGGTTGAGGTGGGGATCTTTATAAGTATGAATAAAGTAGTCATACCTTCGTTGAGTGGCATCGAACCGCGCATGTTGATTTTCTTCCATGGGAATGATCTCAAAAATGGCAATATCATCTGGTAACATTTTGTTGATACGAAACAGCAAGTCGTAATCCCAGGGATCTTTAATATCCAAATGGAAAAAGAACTGACTGGCATGAACTTGCGCATCGGTGCGGCCACACCCCATAATAGACACTGGCTCTTTCAACATCTCACCCAATGTAGTTTCAATTACTTCCTGCACACTGATAGCTTTGGCTTGCCGTTGCCAGCCGCGGTAATTGTGGCCATCAAAGCCGGTATGGAAGAAATATCTCAAAAGAAATGGGTTTAGTCAGCGTTTAAGTGGTCTTACTGCCGTAAAAATAATACTATTTGTTCCCTTGGTCATTATTAGTGATTTTCGTTTCAATAAAACAACTCAAAATGAAAAAGCCTTTCTTATTTATTGCCGCCTTACTTTTTTCGGTTTCCCTGCTAGCCCAAACAGGCAAAGTAATGGATAATCAATCGTTGCCCAGCAAGATTCTGAAAGGCGATCGCAAGTATGCCGTGTATCTGCCTCCGGATTATGAAAGTTCGCAACGCAGTTATCCCGTGCTTTATTTATTGCATGGTGCTGGCGATGATCAAACTGGTTGGGTTCAATTTGGCGAGGTGCTACACATTGCGGATAAAGCAATATCCGAGGGTAAAGCCACACCCATGATTATAATTATGCCGGATGCTAAAACCGGACAAATGGGATATTTCAATAATCTGAAAAACGATTGGCGTTATGAAGATTTTTTCTTCGAAGAGTTTATGCCATATATCGAGAAGACCTATCGGATTAAAACAGAGAAACGTTATCGGGCTGTGGCCGGCCTATCGATGGGTGGCGGGGGCTCTTTTATGTATGCCTTGCATCATCCTGAATTATTTTCATCAGCATGTCCGCTTAGTGCCTATATCGGTCCGTTAACATTGGCCGATGCTAAAACAGGTCTGGAACGAAGCAACCAGAAGGGTACCGATGCAGAAATAGAAGCCTACTTCAAAAAGCATAATGCTATTTCTTTGATTAATGAAGTGAAAGATGATCAAAAGAAAGCAGTTCGTTGGTATATCGATTGTGGTGATGATGATTTTCTCTATGAAGGTAATTCACTTCTTCATATTGCTATGAAGAAGAAAGAAATCCCACATGAGTTTAGGGTGCGTGATGGGGCACACAATTGGACGTATTGGCGCACAGCACTTCCCACCGTGTTGAGTTTTGTTTCAGAGTCCTTTCATCAAAACTGAGACTTATAGTACTCGCATACTAGTGACATTCGTGTAAGTAATCTGGCCAAACGTACGCGTGGCGGTGTGCTATAATCCAGTATTTTTGTAGTAATGAAGATGATGGGTGAAGCATGGATAAATTTTACTGCGCGACTGATATTTGTTTGCCTGACGGTTTTTGTAGTTGATGCCAATGCACAATTAAATACAGAGCGAAACGCCCTTAACAGACTCCAGTCAGGCAAGTGGGAGAGTTCTTTGCGCATGCTTCAAAAATCGTTGCGCAAAGACACAGGTAACCTTGAGGCAAATTATGTGCTGGCAGTATGGTTTCTGACTCCCGGCAATCCTGAGTTTCAGGTTGACTCATCATTTAGCTACTCCACTAAGGCGAATAAACTGTATCAACAACTTTCGACACGCGATAAAGAACGTGTGGTAAAGTTTCCAATTGATAGCCTGATTTTGCAATTACTGAACGCACGTATTGATAGCACTGCTTTCGAGCACGCCAAGCGAATCAATACAGAAGAATCCTATAACCGCTTTATTGTTTCATTCCCACGGGCTCATCAAAAAGATAATGCCATTGAACTTCGTGACGAAGTGAGTTTTCTGGAGGCCTTGAAAATAAATACACATCAAAGTTTTAATAACTACCTCGCCCAATATCCACAATCGCACCGGGCCACAGAAGCCAAAGAGCGGTACGAGAAATTATTGTTTGAAGAACAGACGCGAGATAAGAAGTTAACCAGCTTTAAATTATTCCTTAAGAACTTCCCGCAAAGCCCGTATGCAGCGGTTACCCAAAAGGAGATTTTTGAACGCACAACCGCTAGCGGTGAACCGACAGTATTTCTTCAGTACCTGAATGAATATCCGCATGGCCACTGCGCTAAGCTTTCAAAAGATATCCTCTTTCATTTATATGAAGAGGCGGATGATAAAATCCCACAGTCAATTGAATCGGATTCACTTGCGAATGTGATCAAATTGAGTTCACAATTCTGGATTCCTTTTTATAAAAATGGATTATTTGGATTCATGGATGAAGATGGCAACGAGGTTCTCGCACCTCAGTTTGACGAAATTGAGGCTGATTATAAATGCGGGCCCGTCAACAGCGATATCCTTTCGCTTAAGTCTGGTATTTATAGCCGTAGTGGAAAGAAGTTGGCTGATCCGACCACGACAATTGTATCCATAGGCTTTGGATTTCTGAAAGCAGAGAAAGCTGGCTGCGCTCAACTCATGCATAAGTCAGGAACGATTATTATTTCAACATGCTTTGAACTTTATAAAGTTGTTGGTAATAATTATATCGCAGCCAAAGCCGGTGAGACCTGGAAATTATTTACGCTTACAGGCCGCCTACTGGAAATTGAAAATATTCAGGATGTAAAGGAAATGGAGGGAGTGATCGTACTAACACGATTGGGGAAAAAGATTCTCGCTACGGTGCCGAATATAGCCGCACTTGCCAATGGACAAGAGTTAAATGCAGAACTCGTATTTGATGATGTAGTGGCGTTGGATAACGATTTACTGTTGGTTAGAAATGGTTCTTTGGAGGGAGTTATTAATAGCCAATTGCAATTTATAATTCCGCTGGAACGTCATACACTTACAAAAACTCCTTTTGGTTTAATCGAAGAGCGTGCGACTGGCAGCATCGTGCGTGGCGTGGCGGCTAATCTGGAAGACAAAATCTGGCATCGGGTTAGGTATCACCGGGATTGGCTTGTGCTAAGTGCTGAAGGAAGCCTTCAATTATTTAATATCTCGACAAAAAAAATGTTGGTAACAAAAGCCGATAGTATCTGGTTTGATCGAAGCCTTGCATTTGTTCAGTTAGACAATGCAGTAAAGGTGTATACATCAGCCAATCGCTTTATCGATTTACAAGCTGATTCGAAAATTCAGTTTATCAATGCACGCGATTCGGTTCAGTTTTTTTATACAGAGAATCGGAATAAACGAGCAGTCTTTAATCTTATGGGCGATCAGCTCTTCACTACTGAATTTGATTTTGTTGAATCGTTGGGAGTTAATTTCTTTATTGTTTCAAAAGGAAACAAAAAGGGTGTGCTGGATCGAAATGGAAAAGTAGCGGTGCCTGTTGAGATGGATGCCATTGTTTTTAATCAGGGCGGTCAACTTTCTTTATTGAAGAGCAGAAAGTTTGGTTTGTTCGATCTTGCTTCGCGTAAGTTGATTAAACCTGAGTATGAACGAAATATAACCTTACTCAATTCGAATTATCTCATCGCTTTTAAAGAAGGATTTTATGGTCTTATCGGTTGGGATACCAAACCGATTACCGAGTTTGAGTTCACCGAAGTGGTGCCCTGGAGTGGTTCGGAAATTTGGGTAAAGAAAAATTTACAATGGATTTTGTTGAATTTTATTACTAGCGAAGTAATCCTGGATCGCATTCGCGATTTTGCATGGCTTCGCAGGAGCCCCGAAGAAAATCTTGCATTAATACATCGCGAGAATTATTATGGTGTGATCAGCAAAAATAAGGGCTTGTTAATTCCGCCTACGTTTCATGAGATTATCAATCTGGGTACACCCGAGCTGCCATTTTATTTTACGATGAAAAGTGTAGAAGAAGCTGAAATTTATGTCGTTCTCTATTATAACAAAGAAGGCAAACTTGTGCGAAGGCAAGCGTACGAAGAAGAAGAATATGAACGTATCTATTGCGATTCTAACTGATCAGATTCTGACACAACCATTCACATAAGTTTAATGTCGATTCTTATGCAATTCTTATTATTTTAGTGATTATTGTATCTATGAAAAATCTCATAACAGGTGTTTTTTTTTCTTGCTTAGCAATGTCTGCAGTTTCGCAAAACCAGCCTAAGCTTGTAGTGGGTATCGTGGTAGACCAGATGCGTCAGGAATATCTCTACCGCTATGAAAAGAAATTTGGTGAACAAGGATTCAAGCGCTTGATGAATGAGGGCTTTATGCTTAAAAATGCGCATTATAATTATGTGCCAACCGAAACCGGACCGGGTCATGCTTCCATCTATACAGGCACTACACCAGCCGTTCATGGTATTATTGCCAACGATTGGTACGATCGTAATTTAAAAAAGGATGTGAATTGTGTGGGCGATACAACCTACAAAGCTGTTGGCACTGATGTAGGCGGAATGATATCTCCGTGGCGAATGTTATCATCCACCATTACAGATGAATTAAAATTTTCTACCCAAAAGAAAGCCAAGGTTGTAGGCGTTTCTATTAAAGATCGTGGTGCAGTATTGCCGGCAGGTCATTTGCCGGATGGTGCCTATTGGTATGATAGCAAAACCGGTTCGATGATTACCAGCACGTACTACAAACCACAATTACCGGAATGGGTTGCTAAATTTAATTTGCAAAAATTACCCGATACCTATTTGAATCAGGAATGGAACACGTTGTTACCCGTTAATCAATATACCGAATCGGGCCCGGACGACTCGCCCTATGAAGGCCGGTGGAGCGGAAAAACAAAACCTACATTTCCCTATAACCTTGCTGAGTTAAGAAAGAAAATGGGTGTGTATAGCTTGCTCACCATGACTCCCTGGGGAAATAATATTGTAGCGGACTTTGCCAAAGAAGCTTTAGTAGGAGAGGGATTGGGCAAAGACGATGTAACTGATTTTCTAACGATCTCATTCTCGAGTACGGATATTATCGGGCATGCGATGGGTCCCAACGCAGTTGAATTACAAGACACCTACCTGCGTTTGGACAAAACATTGGAAGAGTTGTTTTTATTTCTGGACAAAGAAGTTGGGAAGGGCGCCTACACCGTATTTCTTACAGCCGATCATGCCGTTGCTGAAGTTCCTCAATACATGAAGGATCAGCGTGTGCCCGCTGGATACTTCAGAGCCGCGTATGTTAAAACCCAATTGAATGAACATTTGCAAAAGTATTTTCCTGGTAAAACAGTAATAGAAGAATTTACAAGTGAACAGGTATTTATTAATCAACAGGCATTTGACGGTGATCCTAAATCATCAGGCATTGATTTATTTGTGGCAACAGAACTCATTACAAAATTTTTACTTTCCACAGATGGAATAGCGCAGGTTTTTCCTTCCACCACACTGCGTCAGGCAAATTCGGATGAAGTAGGCATTCGCGGAAAAGTAGTACGCGGCTTTCATCCCAAGCGCTCGGGCGACATCGCTTTTGTGTTAGAACCGGGTTGGCTTGCCTGGAGCGGAGTCACTGGTTCTACGCATGGATCGGGCTATAGCTATGATACCCACGTACCCATTTTGTTTTATGGTGTAGGTATTAAGAAAGGAAGCTCTTCGCAATTTCATACCATTACTGATGTAGCACCCACGCTTTCGGTCTTGCTAAAAATAAAATTCCCTAGTGGCTGCACCGGGCAGCCGATTACTGAAATTGTTGATTGAAGTATTATTGAGGCTCAATCTATAGTATCAGATTTTCAGATCAGACTGAAAGACTATTTATGAGGAGCAATTTATTTTTCCTAGATTCCTTAAAACACATATTTAATCAAGGGATATTATTTCAGTTTTTTCTATATTTATTTAGAATTCTGATTTCTTCCTAAACCTAACCTGTATTGTAATGAAAAGTTGGTCATTGCTCATTTTGTTGCTACTAACAATACTTGTTGGACTAAACGCTCAAACTAACTGGCGAAAGGGTGTAATAGTAAAAAATGACGGCACTGAATTAATGGGTGAAGTAAATGATAAAGAATGGACTGTAAACCCAAAGAAAATTGAGTTTCGGGGAGAGGATGGCACGATTTCTATTTTCACGACACATCAACTTAAAAACTTTAGTACCAGCCGACCAAGTCGATATGAGGTTTTTCCGGTAGAGTATGATGGAGAAAATCAGAATGTCAATGGTCTTTCCACTTATCGCAATCCCGTTACTCTTTCACGAGATACCGTATTTCTACAAGTAGTAGTGAGGGCTACTTTAGGATTGTTCAAATTTGTTGATTCAAATGGCAGGACTCATTTTTTCACAAATTTGGAAGGTGGCGTTGTAGAATTATTAAATAGGAGATATAAGGATCCGGCTACTAAAACCTTAATGGGAGTTAATGAAAAGTTCAAACAACAGTTGTTATTAAGAGCAGGTAACTGTAATGACCTACAAACAACACTTAAGCAATTAAAATATCATGAGGAGACTCTTCGGAGTAAGTTGATAAAAATGAACAAATGCAACGGAAATCAAATTGAGGAAATATGGGAAGGAGAGACTTTTACAAAGCGAAATGAAATTGGAATTGCAGTTCAGTTTTTTTTAGCCGCCCTCAATTTTCATTTATGATTTCAGATTTTAATAAAATCAATTTTGGTGGCGGTATTTTTTACGAGATATACAGTAGGAATAAACCGAATAGACTTTCATTTTATAATGAATTACTTTATAAAAGAATAAATCAAGATGGAACAACTTATTTAAACTACCCTGCTGAAATATATTTTAGTAGGATTAAAATGATTAACTCTCTACGGTTTAGTTATCCTAAAAAAAGTGGAAGATTATATTGGGGCATTGGGATTAGTACTGGTGCAAGGTTTAATACCCAAGTTAATGAGGATGTTTCAGGGTTTCCTGATTACACAAAGTCCGAATTTGAGTTGGGATTTATGCTGAGTGGTGGTAAAACCTTTTCTTTCTCAGAATCTTTTAAATTAAGTGCTGAACTTCGGTATGAAGTTGAGCAGGGTCCTTTTAGCACGTCATCACCATTTTTAGGAAATCATAATATTGGCTTGGCAATAGGTCTTAAGTTGAAATAGAATGAGGCGGTTCAACATTTTGCAAAGTAGAGCGAATATGTTTAGGATTTAAATCCCATCAGTTTTTGGTGGTCGCCTGACCAAACTTGCATCTTCAATTCCTTAAAAAAAATTACATTCGACAATTGTTACCTCCCTCGCTGCAAGGATTGGCTGTGAAAAGCCCGCAAGCGTAGCATGTGCGTGGGCAGACTTGTAATGAACAACCAGGTGACGCTTCGCCTGCCGCCCCAATACCCAAACTCTTTCAGATTAAGTGCTCAAGGAAATCCTTACGTTTTCGATGATTTTGGCATTTTAAACTAAAAATGTAGGATTTTTTGATTCAAAATGTAAAAAAGTGGGCCAAAGTGGTTGAAAGTGGTAGAAGTTGTTTATGTTTGTTCAGGAGAAATAGACAACCACTACAAAGTCATGACTTTCTTCACCAGCGAATATGAGTGTAAGCTTGATGCCAAAGGCAGATTAGTTCTGCCTGCGCGGATCAAAAGCCAGTTGCCCGAGGCCGAAGGCGGGGTGCAAGAGCTTGTGATCAGGCGTGGTTTTGAGCAATGCCTTATTGTTTACCCCATGGTGGAGTTTAAAAAGGTCTTCTCGAAAATTTCAGGTCTCAACGAGTTCAACGAAGAGTATCGCAAACTACAGCGCAACTTTTTGTCGGGAGTAGTTACGGTAGAGTTGGATAACAACGGCCGTTTCTTGATTCCCAAGAACATGCTCACCTACGCGCAAGTCGACAAAGATGCGCTGCTTGTAGGCACGGGCTCTAAAGTAGAGATCTGGAATCCTTCAATCTACGAGAAGCACCAGATCCAGGACCCAGGTGAATTGTCTAAGCTGGCCGAAAAGTACCTGAACGAGTAGCGGATGAGAATGAGATTTCAAAGTTTTTGCTTTGAATCCAGCTCCATTATAGCTGCAAGTCACAGGCTTCAAGCGATGATTAAGACAGAGCAAAGGATGCTCACGAAGTTCATTGAAAAAATTGGTAGTTGATATAAAAATGGGTTTGCAGCCTAAAGCCTGCAGCTTGAAAGCTAATGTACCATAAACCTGTGATGCTGAAAGAATGTCTTGAAGGACTTCAAATAAATCCTGAAGGCATTTATGTGGATGTAACTTTTGGTGGAGGCGGACACAGCATGGTGATTCTCGAAAATCTAAGAGAAGGAAGATTGATTGCTTTTGATCAGGATGATGACGCAGAGGAACAGGCGTTAACTATTCAGAGTCGTTCTTTTACATTTTGCCAGGCAAATTTCAGGTTCATGAAACAGTACCTGAAATTAAATGGGGTGAATCAAGTCGATGGCATCCTTGCTGATCTTGGAATTTCCTCGCACCAGATTGATTCGCCCGAGCGTGGTTTTTCAACCCGCTTCGATGGCCCCCTGGATATGCGTATGGATCAGAAAGCAAAACTCACCGCAGCCAAATTATTAAATGAGTATTCGGAAGAATCGCTTCATAAAATTTTTGGAATGTACGGTGAGTTAAAAAATGCCCGCACCGCAGCAAAAACAGTTGTAATGGCCAGGGGCAACAAACCCTTTGTTACCACGCTGGATTTAAAGACGGCACTACAAAGCATTGCTCCCCGAGGAAAGGAGAATAAATATTTTGCCCAGGTGTTTCAGGCGCTACGCATCGAAGTAAACGAAGAGATGAAAGCACTTGAAGATTTTTTGCACCAATGTGGCGAAGTGATGAAGCCGGATGGCAGATTGGTAGTGATGAGCTACCATTCGCTGGAGGACAGAATGGTAAAAAATTATATCAACACCGGAAAGGTGTTTGGAGAACTGGAAAAGGATTTTTACGGAAACCCTATCAAACCTTTCCAGTCAATAAACCGCAAGCCAATCGAGGCTTCGGAAGAAGAAGTAAATGAGAATAAGCGGTCGCGCAGTGCAAAACTTCGCGTAGCAACTAAAATATAAAGTAAGCGCTTACCCCCTCTCCTCTGGCGAGGGCTGGGGTGAGGTAAAAATATGAGTGAGAACAAATTTAGAATAGAACCACAACCCCGCGGCAACGAAGCACGCGTAAAGCCATCAGCTCCAGGGCCAAGTCTATTTTCGGGGTTGGAAAAGAAACTGAAACTGGAATCATATTTTGAAGAAGGATTTCCAGTAAAGTATCTGCCTAAAATTTTATTTGCGGTATTGCTCAGTTTACTCTACATCAGCAATACCCATTATGCGGAGAAGGCAACCCGCAGAATTGATAAAACGCAAAGCGAAGTAGAAGATTTACGGGCTGATTACACAACGCTGAAAGCTGACATCATGTATGCCAGTAAACAAAGTGAAGTAGCCAGGCGTGTCAAAGACCTCGGTCTTAAAGAAAGTTTGAATCCACCTTTTAAAATTGTAGTAGACGGAAGTGAATATTAAGCGATCCATATTAATACGAGTTCGGGTAGCCTTCCTGTGTGTGATGGTGTTTGCTGTTTGTGTGGCCGCTAAAATCGGACATATTCAGTTTGTTGATGGCGCCAAGTGGGAGAAGATGAGCGAGGAAATCAACTTCGATTATAAAAAAGTAAAGGCAACCCGCGGAAATATTTATTCTGACAATGGTAGTTTGTTAGCCACGGACTTGCCATTTTATAAAGTAGCCATTGACCCAACACTGGCAAAAAGCGAAATATTCAAAAATGGTATAGACTCGTTGGGTATGCTTTTGGCGCGATACTACAAGGATAAATCAGCTACGGAGTATAAGCAAATGTTAAAAGATGCGCGTGCCTCCGGCAAGCAATACATCGTAATCAATCGCAAGCAAATCAATTACCAGACAAAGAAGGATATGATGAAGTGGCCTATCATTCGCGAAGGTCGCTATAAAGGGGGCGTGATCTTTGAGAAAATGGATGTTCGTTATCGTCCGTTCTCAAACCTGAGTCGCAGAACAGTAGGCTTTGTAAATGAAGATGGTAAGGGAGCTGGACTGGAATACAGTTTTGATGATGTATTAGGTGGTCAGGATGGCGAAGCCCTTTTCCAAAAGATAGCCGGAGGCACGTGGAAGCCTGTGTTTGATGGTAACAACAAGAAGGCTACTGATGGCATGGATATTCAAACCACCATTGATATTAATCTCCAGGATGTAGCGGAGACTTCACTCTACAGGGCAATGAAGCAACACAATGCCGATGAAGGAACCGTTGTTGTGATGGAGGTTAAAACGGGTCACATAAAAGCAATCTCAAATTTGAGCAGTGATGGACATGGTGAGTTTTATGAAAAATTCAATCATGCGGTGGGAGGGTCTATTGAACCAGGTTCAACATTTAAGTTGGTAACCATGATGGCGCTCCTGGAAGATACAAATATTGAATTGACAGATACGATCAACACGGGTAATGGTGAATATACATTTTACAATCGTAAGGTGAAAGATCACCACGAAGGTGGATATGGCAAGATTACGGTTCAGCAATCTTTTGAGTTGTCGTCTAATGTGGCCATGGCTAAGCTTATGGATAAACACTTTGGCACAAAGCCGTCTAAATTTTTAGAACATGTTGATAAGTTGAAATTGTCAAAACCACTTGGTTTGCAGATTACGGGCGAAGCGTATCCAAAAATCACTCGTCCATCCGACAAAAATTGGAGTGGGATAACATTACCCTGGATGTCTTACGGCTATGGATTTGAGATCACACCCCTTCATACGCTTACGTTATACAATGCTGTTGCGAACGATGGTGAGATGATTAAGCCGGTTTTTGTTACTTCGGTAAGCAAGGCAGACAAAATAAAAAGAGATTTTGAAGCTGAAGAGTTAACCGGAAAAATCTGTTCTAATAAAACACTTAATCAGCTAAAGCTTTTATTGGAAGGTGTTGTAGACAATGGCACTGCGAAGAACTTAAAGAATGCACATTATCGTATAGCCGGAAAAACCGGAACCGCTCAGATACTTGAGAATGGGCGCTATGAAAAAAGATACATCACTTCGTTTGTCGGTTACTTTCCGGCTCATGCGCCTAAGTATTCGGCCATTGTGTTAATAAAAAACCCACGTGGCTTTTATCAATATGGTAATAATGTGGCGGGCCCGGTGTTTAAAGATATTGCTGATAACATTTATTCACGCGACATCAATCTTCATGTGGCCATGGAGAAGAAACAAACTATTGAGCAAGGGGTGTTCCCAACCATCCGCGCAGGCAAACAAGATGAACTTACGATGTTGAGCAATGAACTGGGTATTTCCAATCATTCAACAACCGAAGAAGAGTGGATTAAAGCTGCTAAGAATGGAAGTGCCGTTGTCTGGAGAAAAAATGCAATTGTGAAAGATCATGTGCCCGATGTTATGGGCATGACGTTTAGGGATGCAATTTATTTATTAGAGAAATCTGGTTTGCGGGTTTCGTTTGAAGGCAAAGGAAGAGTTACCGGACAATCACTTTCTCCGGGTGCTAAAATTTCAAAAGGAACACGGATTAATTTACGATTGGGTTAATGGCCGAACTTAAAGACATCTTATATAGAGTACACATCACATCTACTTCAGGCGATATGAATGTAGTGGTGAAAGGTATTGCCTTTGATTCACGTAAGGTACAACCCGGCTTTTTATTCATTGCCGTGAAGGGCACACAATCCGATGGTCATGCCTTTATTGAAAGGGCTGTCTCAAACGGTGCTGTAGCCGTGCTGGGCGAAAAACTTCCAGAAGCAATTTCAGATAAGATTACTTACGTTACTGTTAAAGAAAGTGCAAAGGCGTTGGGTATTGTTGCCAGCAACTTTTACAAAAATCCATCCGCAAAACTTAAGTTAATTGGTGTAACTGGAACAAATGGAAAAACTACAGTAGCGACACTGTTGTTTAAGCTTTTTACTGCGCTGGGTTATCGATGCGGAATGTTATCCACAGTTGTTAATAGAATTGTGGATAAAGATATTCCAGCTACTCATACCACACCCGATCCTATTCAGATCAATGAACTTTTGGTGACTATGCTCGAAGAGAAATGTACGCATTGTTTCATCGAAGTAAGTTCGCATGCTGTCGATCAGGGTCGTATTGAGGGATTGCACTTTGTCGGTGGCTTGTTTACTAATATTACTCACGACCATCTTGACTATCATCGTACGTTCGAGAGTTATATCCGCGCCAAGAAAGGATTTTTTGATGGATTGTCAGCCGATGCTTTTGCCTTGGTGAATGTAGATGACAAACGCGGTATGATCATGCTTCAGAATACCAAAGCCAAAAAACAAACTTTTGGGTTGAAGAAGATGGCCGACTTCAAAGGAAAGATTATTACAAACTCGATCGAAGGTCTTGAGTTGGAGATTGGCGAACGCAATGTGTGGTTTAAATTGATTGGAGATTTCAACGCGTATAATTTATTAACGGTTTACGGGGCCGCTTGTTTGTTGGGCGAAGATCCGGAAATGGTGTTGATGCGCCTCTCTGCCTTAACGGGTGCTTCCGGTCGTTTTGAGCTGATCATGCCCGGCTCAAAGTTTACAGCGATTGTTGATTATGCCCATACACCCGATGCTTTGAAGAATGTACTGGAGACCATTGAACATTTTCGTTCAGGCAATGAGCAAGTGATCTCAGTAGTAGGTTGTGGCGGTGATCGCGATCGTACCAAACGTCCGCTCATGGCTGCCATCGCCTGCAAGTATTCAAACAAAGTGATTTTTACTTCCGACAATCCTCGGAGCGAAGATCCGATGGAAATAATAAAAGAAATGCAGAAGGGGGTAGGGCCAACGGAAGCAAAGAAAACACTAATCATGGTGGATCGTGAAGAGGCTATAAAAACTGCCTGTATGATGGCCAATGAAAAGGATATCATTTTGGTAGCTGGTAAAGGCCATGAGAACTACCAGGAGATTAAAGGAGTGAAACATCCTTTTGATGATAAAGAAGTAGTAACAAGAATGCTAAAAATGTTTAGTAACTGATGTTATACTATTTTTTCAACTATATCGAACAAAACTTTGACTTTCCAGGGGCGGGATTATTTCAATACATTTCATTCAGGGCGGGTGCGGCTGCGTTGTTGTCTTTAATCATCACAATTACATTTGGAAAAGCGCTCATTAATTATTTAAGAAAGAAGCAAGTAGGTGAAGATATTCGCGATCTGGGATTGGAAGGACAAATTCAAAAGAAGGGAACTCCTACCATGGGTGGTTTGATCATTATCGCAGCGATTTTGATTCCTACTTTATTGATGGCCCGACTGGATAATGTATATGTCATTTTATTAATCGCAACCACACTCTGGCTTGGCTTTATTGGCTTCATTGATGATTACATAAAAGTTTTCAAAAAAAACAAAGAAGGATTAGCTGGCAGATTCAAAATTGTAGGCCAGGTGACGATCGGGTTGGTAGTTGGGCTAACACTTTATTTTAATGATAGCGTTGTTGTTCGTGAAGTGAAACCCGCCACAACGGCAAGTATACAAACGATGCAACCTGAAACGGGTGGAAGGCTCGAATATCATGATGTTAAGTCATCAAAAACTACCGTTCCTTTTTTTAAAAATAACGAGTTTGATTACAGCGATCTCCTTCCCTGGCTGGATAAAAATTATACCTGGATTATTTTTACGTTGGTGGTAATTGTCATCATCACGGCAGTTTCTAATGGAGCAAACATTACCGATGGGATAGATGGGCTTGCGGCCGGCACATCGGCTATTATTGGATTGACTCTTGCGATTTTTGCTTACCTCTCGGGCCGTGTTGATTTTAGTTCATACTTAAATATCATGTACATTCCCAACCTGGGCGAGTTGGTGATTTTCTGTACAGCTTTTGTGGGTGCATGCCTAGGGTTTCTCTGGTATAATGCTTTTCCGGCTCAGGTGTTCATGGGCGATACAGGCAGCCTTTCGTTAGGTGGAATCATTGCTGTGTTGGCATTGGCGGTTCGTAAAGAGTTAATGATTCCATTACTGTGTGGCATTTTTCTTATTGAAAATATGTCAGTGATTCTTCAGGTGTCGTATTTCAAATACACCAGAAAGAAATATGGCGAGGGACGAAGGATATTATTAATGTCTCCCTTGCATCATCATTATCAGAAGATGAACATTCATGAAGCCAAAATTGTAACCCGGTTTTGGATTGTAGGAATTTTGTTAGCCATTCTTTCACTAGCCATGTTGAAACTACGATGAGCAAACAAGTTGTCATATTGGGTGCAGGTGAAAGTGGAACCGGGGCCGCATTGTTGGCGAAAGTGAAAGGCTATGCCGTGTTTGTTTCTGATCAAAACGAAATAAAAGAAAAATATAAGAACGAGCTACTCGCTGAGGCCATTGAGTTTGAAGAATGTACACATTCGGTCGATAAGATTCTGAAAGCAGATTTGATTATTAAGAGCCCGGGTATTCCGGATAAAGCAGAAATTATAAAGCGGGCTAAAGAAAATGGAATTGAAATCATTGATGAGCTCGAATTTGGGTTCCGGTACTTGAAGGGTAAAGTAATTGCAGTAACCGGAACGAATGGAAAGACAACTACAACCTTGCTCACGCATCACTTGATGCATTCGTGTGGTTTTAGGGTGGCGTTGGCCGGAAATGTTGGAGAAAGTCTTGCCAGGAAAGTAGCAAAGGAAAATCATGACTGGTACGTAATCGAGATTAGCAGTTTTCAATTGGACGGCACAAAAACATTTTGTCCAGAGATTGGCATTCTCCTCAATATAACTCCTGATCACCTGGATCGCTATGAGTATAAAATGGAGAAGTACATCGACTCTAAGTTTCAGTTGGTGCGGAACATGACTGAACGAAATCACTTTATTTATTATGGTGATGATGCGATTACGGGTGCAGAGGTTCTGAAAAGAAAACCAAAGTCATCGCAAATAAACGTGTCATTAAAGAATCAAAATACACCTGCACATTACGATGGCACCAAAATGATTTTCCGTTTTGGTGAGAATACGTTTTCGGTGACTCAAAGCGAAACAACCTTGAAAGGCCCTCATAATTTAATAAACACCATGGCGGCCGTTTCAGCTACTCATCTGGCCGGTGGAAAAACCGAATTGATTAAAGCCGGACTAAAAACATTTAAAAATGCTCCGCATCGGTTGGAGTCAGTTGCAACAATTAGAAATGTAGAGTTTGTCAATGACTCAAAAGCAACTAATGTGGATTCAGTTATATATGGTTTAGGAAGTTATACGGGTCCGCTGATTTGGATAGCGGGGGGCATTGACAAGGGAAACGATTACAAACTTATTGAAGAACAAGTAAAGGAGAAGGTAAGAGTTTTGATTTGCCTCGGCAAAGACAATGAAAAACTGAAGAAAGCTTTTGGTGGAGTCGTGAAAGAAATCTACGAAACCCAAAGTGTTAGAGAGTTGGCGCAATTGGCATTAAAAGTTTCTCAAGAGGGTGATGTTGTGTTGTTATCGCCTGCCTGTGCGAGTTTTGATTTGTTTAAAAATTATGAAGATCGTGGCAATCAATTTCGGGAGGCAGTTTTGGAATTGAAGAAAGAAACAGAAAAATCATTGGTATGATGGTTAAGATAAAAACATGGGCTGACAAAAATCTGCTGGGCGACCGGGTAATCTGGGCTGTAGTTTTTGCACTTTCTTTAGTTAGTGTATTAGTGGTGTATAGCTCAATCGGCACGCTGGCTTATAAGCGCTCGGCAAGTCCTGAGTCTTATTTGATTAAGCATACGTTCATGGTGTTTCTTGGTCTGGCAGCCATGTGGTTCGCTCATAAAATTGACTACCGCTATTATTCTAAAATTTCGCGCCTGGCACTTTGGGTAAGCGTTCCTTTGCTCATTTATACATTCACAAACGGCACTACCATTAATGATGCGGCTCGCTGGATTACACTGCCAATCATCAATACATCTTTTCAACCTTCAGATTTTGCAAGTTTGGCGCTGATCATCAATCTCGCCAGTATGCTTTCCAAGAAGCAACAGAATATTGATGATATCAAAGAGTCACTCATTCCTATGCTAATCTGGTGCGGAGTTATCTGTGGATTGATTGCCCTCACAAATTTATCCACTGCTATGTTGCTCTTTGCAACCTGTATGCTTGTGATGTTTATTGGTCGGGTGCCGGTAAAATACCTCGCCATGTTAATCCTGGTGGGATTGCTGGCCGGAGCCATTGCCTTAAAGTTTGGTGTACGAGGTGAGACTGCAAAAAACAGGATCATGAGTTTTGTTAATGGAACCGAACTTCCGTTTCAGGCAAAGCATGGAATGATTGCCGTGGCAACGGGTGGAATTTTTGGGAAAGGCCCTGGCAACAGCGAA